>NZ_CP068393.1:0-2400000 GCF_018128945.1 Aristaeella hokkaidonensis
ATGAATTTCGTGTTTATTTCTCCGCATTTTCCCCATACCTACTGGCAGTTCTGCGACCGGCTCCGCCGGAACGGAATCAATGTGCTGGGCATCGGGGACGCGTCCTATGACAGCCTGGAAGCGCCGCTGAAAGCTTCCCTGACAGAGTATTACCGGGTAAACAGCCTGGAAGATTACGACCAGGTTTACCGGGCAACGGCTTTTTTTGCCTTCAAGTACGGAAAGATTGACTGGATCGAGTCCATGAATGAATACTGGCTGGAGCAGGACGCCCGGCTCCGGACAGATTTCAATGTGACTACCGGAATCCGGGAGGACCGGATCGGCTTCATCAAGGAAAAGAGCCTGATGAAGAAACTGTACCTGGAAGCCGGGATTCCCACGGCCCGGCAGCACGTGGTGACAGACCGGGAAGCCGGCAAGGCTTTTATCGCGGAAGTTGGCTATCCGGTCATTGTCAAGCCGGACGTGGGCGTGGGTGCGACTCACACCTGGAAGCTGGAGAACGACACGGATCTGGAAGCGTTTTATAATAACTTGCCTGCTGCACCTTATGTGATGGAGGAGTTCATTCAGGGAGAAATCTGTTCCTATGATGCGATCCTGGATTCCCGGTGCGAGCCGCTTTTTGAGAGTATGACCGTATGGCCGCCGGTGATGGATATCGTGAACAAAGACCTGGACCTGATGTACTACACCTGCCCGGAAGTACCGGAGAAACTGCGGAAACTGGGAAGGAAAACAGTGAAAGCCTTTGGAGTGGACCGGCGGTTTGTGCATCTGGAATTCTTCCGCCTGACAAAAGCCCGTAAGGGATTGGGCAGGGTCGGGGACTTCGCAGCACTGGAGGTTAATATGCGGCCGGCCGGCGGATACACACCGGACATGATGGACTTTGCCCATTCCACGGACGTATATCAGATCTATGCGGATATGGTAGCCTATGATGAGCGGAGAATTCCGGAATCCGGAAAGCATTTCTACTGTGTATATGCCAGCCGCAAGGACGGACACACTTATGCCCGCACCCATGAGGAAATTATGGAAAAATACGGCGCCCGGATGATGATGCAGGAGGAAATGCCCCCGATGAACTGGCCCCAGATGGGACGGTATATGTATACTGCCCGGCTGGAAACCTTTGAGGAAGCGCAGGAGTTTATCCAATTTGTGCAGGGAGCCTGAATCACAGACAGCAGATGAACCGGCATGGCCTGGAAACGGCCATGCCGGTTTTTTTATAAATCCGGATGAATGACCATAACGTGGTTATAGATCGAATCTATAACTGCCTATTGATCTCCGGTATTGGACAAAAACCTATTCATACAGTAGATTAATGCCAACGCAAACGAAAGGAGGTTCCGGCCATGCGATGTCGATGTAATCTGAATGCCGTGCTGCTGAGCCGGAATCGAATGTGATAATCAATTCAGAATTAAGAATTCAGAATGATTGGTTACAAAAAGGTGTATGTTTCCACAACAGGGTTCATGATCATAAAAGAAATTAAAGGAGAAAAAAACAATGTCTGATATTAAGAATTCCGCCAACTGGTCTTTCGAAACAAAGCAGCTTCACATCGGTCAGGAACAGGCTGATCCGGCAACCGACGCCCGTGCGGTTCCGATCTATGCCACTGCCGCCTATGTTTTCCATAATGCCCAGCACGCGGCCGATCGCTTCGGCCTGCGGGACGCCGGCAATATCTACGGCCGGCTGACAAACCCCACCCAGAGTGTGTTTGAGGAGCGCATCGCCGCCCTGGAGAACGGCTCCGCCGCCCTGGCGGTTGCTTCCGGCGCCGCGGCCATTACCTATACCCTCCAGGCACTGGCCAAGGCCGGGGAGCACATTGTGGCCTCCAAGACCATCTATGGCGGAACCTTCAACCTGCTGGAGCACACCCTGCCCCTGACTTCCGGCATTACCACCACGTTTGTGGATCCGGATGAGGAAGGCGCCTTTGAAGCGGCGATTCAGCCGAACACCAAGGCGCTCTACGTGGAGACCCTGGGCAACCCCAACAGCAATATCGCCGATATTGAAAAGCTGGCGAAGATTGCCCATGCCCATGGACTTCCGCTGGTGGTGGACTCCACCTTCGCAACACCCTACCTGGTCCGTCCGCTGGACTGGGGCGCGGATATCGTGGTGCACAGCGCGACGAAGTTCATCGGCGGTCACGGCACAGCCATCGGCGGTGTGATCGTTGAAGGCGGCAAGTTCAACTGGAAGGAAAGCGGCAAGTATCCGTGGATCAGCGACGCCAATCCGAGCTATCACGGCGTCAGCTTCTATGACGTGGTCGGCCCCGCTGCCTTCGTGACCTACATCCGTGCCATCCTGCTCCGGGATACCGGCTCCACGCTGTCTCCCTTCCATGCCTTCCTGTTCCTGCAGGGCCTGGAGACCCTGTCCCTGCGCGTGGAACGTCATGTGGAGAATACCCTGAAGATTGTTGATTACCTCAGCAAGCATCCGCAGGTGGAAGCGGTTCATCATCCGTCCCTGGAAAGCGAACCCAGCCACGCACTGTATAAGAAGTACTTCCCGAACGGCGGCGGCAGCATTTTCACCTTCGAACTGAAGGGCGACAGCGAAACCGCGAAGAAGTTTATCGACAATCTGGCGATCTTCTCCCTGCTGGCCAATGTGGCTGATGTGAAGAGCCTGGTTATCCATCCCTTCACCACCACCCACAGCCAGCTGACAGAAGAGGAACTGCTGGATCAGGGCATCAAGCCGAATACGATCCGTCTGTCCATCGGTACAGAGAATGTGAAGGATCTGATTGCAGCCCTGGATGCCGCGTTTGAAGCAGTCAAATAACCAAATGAATAATGACTGAGGGGTGCGGAAAATACCCGCATCCCTTCGTCGTTTATGTGTAAGGAGACAGAGCATATGGCGAAAACGTTCCAGACTAACAAAAAAGCAATCCGGCTCAGCCTTGCCATCCTCGCCGGACTGATTCTAGGCGCACTCTTTGGACTGGTGATGCCGGATTGGGCAGAACCGGTAACAAGTTTCATCAGCACAGTTTACCTTCATGGACTGACTATGATGATTTATCCGCTGGTTTTCTGCTCCCTCATCGTGGGTATCAAGGGAATCGGCAGCGTATCAGCAACCGGCAAAGTGGGCGGACAGGCGTTACTGTATTTTATCGGTACTACGCTGTTCGCCAGCCTTCTGGGTCTTTTTCTGCCTAAGGCGCTGAATATCGGCGCAGGAGTGGCGGTGGAAATGGCGGAGGCGGAGGTACAGGCCGCGGAGTTTACCAGCGTTCTGGACACACTCAAAAACCTGATTCCTGCCAATCCTTTTGCGTCTTTTGCCAACGGAAACATGCTTCAGGTGCTGGCTTTTGCGATTATCATCGGCATTACCTGCCTGGTACTTGGCCCGAAAGCAGAGCCTTTTGTAAAACTGTGTGAAGCTGTGGACCAGATTTCCGTGAAGATTATTTCTGCTGTGATGTATACGACGCCCCTGGGTGTGTTCTGCTCACTGGCGGGTACTGTTCATGTGAACGGACTGCAGACAATTCTGTCGCTGGCCGCAGTGCTTGGCGCACTGTATCTTGTGATGCTTCTGTATATTGTGATTGTGTACGGCCTGGTTCTGGTGAAGGGAATCGGAAAATTCAGTCTTCGCCGTTTCTTCGTTACGGCGCTTCCGGCAGCGCTGAATGCTTTCGGGACAGCGTCTTCTTCCGCAACGCTGCCGATCAGCAAACGCTGCGCAGATGAAATGGACGTGCCGAACGAGATCTCCTCCCTGGCTTTGCCGCTGGGCGCAACGATTAATATGGACGCTGTGTCCATTGTGATGTCTTTCATGATCGTGTTTTTTGCCAACGCAACCGGAACAGATCTTCCATACGGACTGCTTGCAGTGGTGCTGCTGAGCAATACACTGCTGAGCATCGGTGCGCCGGGCGTGCCGAACAGCGCCATTGCTTCCTTTGCCGCACTGGCGGCCATTGCAGGGCTGCCGGCCGGTATCATGGGGATGTATGTGAGCGTCAATATTCTTGTGGACGCCGGCGCAACCTGCTGCAATGTGCTGGGTGACATCGCCAGCGCGGTTGCAATGAAACGAACCTGCAGACTGCCGGGCTCGGAAAACTGATTTCCTGCTGCTGTAAGCTGTGACTGCTGCAGAAACAGACGGAGGGGAACAATGAAGTCATTGCTTATTAAGGATACAACCCGTGAAGAACGTATCCGGATTGTCCATGAAGCATTATGGGGTGCCTGCGGCATTGACTGTGAATTCTGTTCCGGATGCGATAACCGCGGCGGAGGCAGGATCGAGAGCATTTATCAGCCCTACATAGACGGGATCAAAGAAATTCGGGAGATCAACGCGGAATACAGCGCTCCTTTTGTCAGAGGATAGATCAGGGCTTGACCTGTCCTTTCCTGTAGCGGCCGAAGAAGATGCCGTCATCCACATACTTGTCTGCTTCCGAAACCCACATGGGGAATTTGCCGGTGGCAACGGCTGTCTGGCCGTTCAGCATGCCGGTGTGAAAAGATAAATGCCTGTACTGCCGCAGCACCAGCTCCATGCGGGTGAAGCGGCAGTTTTCCGGCTTTTCATACAGCATTTCATCCGTCAGGGAGTCCAGGTAGCAGTAGGTTTTTTCCTCAATCTGATCCAGGTAGGCGAGCAGCTGTTCATCGGTCAGGATCACACTGGTGGGATTATCCGGGTTGTCCATTCCTTCCTCATGGAAGGCCGGTTCATCATATACGGACGGATTGAAGAACCACTTGTCCGCAGAATGAAGGGCATGATAAACCCAGCGCCAGCAGGGTGCACCGCAGCAGAGCGCATTCCGGTCATAGGCTTTGATGGACGTCCGGATGTTCAGGAAATTCGGCTTTACAGTATCTTTGATAATCATACATAAGGTGTTGTTCATGGTTTTTCCTCCAATCCCAGGATTGATTTTCCTGTCTTCGTCTGCTATCATAACATCGAATCAATCATTTGAAAAATTGAAATAATCAAATGAAATGATTATAAAAATCGATTGGAGAATATCCATGACCATTACGCAACTGGGAACCTTCCTGAAGATCGCGGAGACGGGGAACTTCACGACAGCGGCGAATTTGCTTGGATACGCCCAGTCGACGGTGACCACGCAGATCAAACAGCTGGAAGCGGAACTGAACTGCCTGCTGTTTGAACGGCTGGGAAAGTCGATTGCGCTGACGCCGGAAGGGGAACGGCTTCAGGAGTATGCAGAAAAAATGCTCCAGATGGAACGGGAGATCCTGCTGGAGGTACCGGCGGTCCGGGAACCTGTCGGCGTGATCAAGCTGGGAGTGTCCGAAAGCCTGTGTTATAACCGGCTTCCGCAATCCCTGATGGCGTACCGGCAGAAATATCCGGGAGTTGATATCCGGATTCAGTTTATTGATCATGAGACGTTTCCGGAGCAGCTGAAAAAAGGAGCCCTGGATCTGGTCTATACGCTGAATCCCCTGATGGAACAGCCGGAACTGACAATCCTGCACAAAAAGCGGGAACAGCTGGGGTTTTACGCAGCACCGGGATATCTGCAGACCGGAAAGAAGATCACAGAGAAGGATCTGGCAGGGATTCCGTTGCTGCTGACCTCCCACCACTGCAGCTTCCGCCGGATGCTGCTGGATGATCTGGCACAGGCGTCCGTGACACCTCGGATCGCACTGGAAACAAGCAGTAAGGAGATCCTGAAACAGTTTGCGATCAATGAAATGGGAGTGGCTTTTATGCCGGAAATGGCCGCTGAGGAAGAAATAAAGAAAAAACGACTGGTGAAGCTGAACTGGCAGGGAAATGACTTCCCGATTTATGCGCAAATATACATCCATAAGGACAAGCATATCAGCAAGGCGCTTGCTGAACTGGTGAATATGATTTCAGAAGGAGCTTATTGCTGATATACGGAGGATAATATTTTTGAAAAAATATAAGATATACCAGGTCGATTCGTTCACCAGGACCTGTTTTCATGGAAATCCTGCCGGAGTTGTTCCGGACGCTGACGGCCTTTCAGAAGAACAGATGCAGAGAATCGCACGGGAAATGAATAACTCGGAAACGGCGTTTATTTTTCCGTCAAATTCTCCTGATTATGACGTCGAAGTCCGCTTTTTTACGCCGACAACAGAAGTTCCCATCTGCGGGCACGCAACCGTCGCAGCGCATTATGTTTACGCACTGGAAAAGAACTTTGGAAACAGGCGCGTCCGGCAAAAAACAAAAGCCGGCATCCTGCCGGTCGATATTGTCAAAAAGGACGATGACTATTCAATCGTTATGACACAGGGGACTCCGGTTGTATCTGAGGATCTGGGCGGGGAGGTAAGAAACCGGATCGCAGATGCCCTGGGGATTTCCACTGATGATACCTGCAGAGAGTATCCGGTGGCCATTTCCTCAACGGGACATTCCAAAGTCATGGTTCCCATCTGTTCAAATCAGCTGCTTCACAGCCTGAAACCTGACCTGCAGAAACTGACGGAAATCAGTTCGGTGATCGGATGTAATGGTTATTATGTTTTCACATTGAACCCCGGAGAAGACGTACTTGTTCACGGAAGAATGTTTGCCCCGGCGATAGGGATTGCAGAAGATCCCGTAACCGGAAACGCAAACGGGCCTTTGGGAGCGTACCTTGTATATTATAATATCCTGCAAAATCCGCAGGAAAAGTATTTTGACTTCAGTATCATGCAGGGAGAGGCAATCCAAAGGGACGGAACAATGCGGGTTCATGTTGAGAAGGAAAACGGCAAACCAGTTCTGGTTCAGATTACCGGGGACGCAGTTGTCGCTTTCTCTGCGGAAATCACAATCTGATTTCCGGAGGGCTATTCTTCATAAAGAACACCTGCAGGCAATGGATGCCTGCAGGTGCTTGGGTTTGAAGTGAAAAGTGAAGAGTGAATAGTGAAGAGTTGAGGTAAACCTCAGCAGAACCTTTCATATTCTTTTCCGTTGATGAATTCATAGTAGGGACGGGGGCCGATGAACCGGATTCCCCCGTCTGTTACGCAGATCGTGTCTTCCTCCGGGATGGCATATGCCGGCTTGGCTTTAGAAAGCTCCAGCAGGTACCTCCGGCTCAGCTCCGTCCGGACCGGTTCCCGGCTGGTGTAATGGCACAGCAGGGAATAGCCGCCCAGCATATTGAATCCGGTATGGTCCACCAGGCCGACTTCATTGTCGTCATCGGTGTTGCAGGAATCCAGGTCTTTGCCAAAGATAATGGCACCTGCGGATCCGCCATATACGATGCCGTTTTCTTCCATCAGATATTTCCGGATCTTTTCAAAGGCACCGCTTGTTTTCAGGTCGTTCAGAAGCTTATAGGTGTTTCCGCCGCCGATATATAAACAGGCATAATCTTTGAAGTTTCTGCTCATCAATTCTTCGAGCGTAGTAACCATCTCAATGCCGGCCTTATCCACGTCGGACAATTCACCTGTCATAAATTCCAGGCAGCCGCGGTAGGTCGGATCGGGCCAGGCAAAGGGGAGGTACAGGATTTTCCTGCTGTGATCAATGATGCTGTTCAGCAGCTGTCTTGCCGAGGCGACAGCCTGTCCGTCTCCGCCGCCGTTGAGAATCAGAGTCATGATATGTACCTCCATTAACATTTGGTTGATTATATCATAATCAACCAAATGTTTAATGAATACTGAAAATTTAAAACTTAAGACTTAAAAATGGTGGAAAAAATCGCTTCAGTGATGACTGAAGCGATTTTCATTATTTGGATTATGTTGATGAATTACTGATTGCCGGCGTTTTTGCGGTTTTCGTAATCTTCCAGAGCGGACTTGATGGCTTCCTCGGCCAGGACGGAACAGTGGATCTTGTGGGCGGGAAGGCCGTCCAGCGCTTCCGTGACCGCTTTGTTGGTGAGGGTTCTGACTTCGGACAGGGGCTTACCCTTGATCATCTCCGTAGCCATGGAGCTGGAGGCAATGGCGCTGCCGCAGCCGAAGGTTTCGAACTTTACATCTTCAACGATATCATCCTTGATTTTCAGGTACATCTTCATGATGTCCCCGCATTTTGCGTTACCGACTTCACCGATAGCGTTGGCATCCTCAATGACGCCGACATTCCGGGGATGAAGGAAATGATCCATAACTTTTTCACTGTACAGTGCCATATGCTTATCCTCCTGAATTACAGAATAAAGGGTGTTTTGCCGCTCTGCAGGTCCCGCCAGACAGGTGAGAAACCACGAAGGTAGGAGACGACATCTTTGACGGCGGAAATGATGTATTCCACGTCCTCCGGTGTGTTTTCCCGACCAAGCGTCAGACGCAGGGACCCGTGGGCCACATCATGGACCCGGCCGATGGCGAGAAGCACATGGCTGGGATCCAGGGAACCGGAAGTGCAGGCACTGCCGGAAGAAGCGCTGATGCCCTTTTCATCCAGCAGGAGCAGGAGAGATTCGCCTTCGATGCCCTCAAAGCAGAAGCTGACGTTTCCGGGAAGCCGCTTTTCTGCGTCCCCGTTCAGGGCAGAATGAGGGATCTCTTTCAGGCCGGCGATCAGCCGGTCCCGGAGTCCTGTAAGGCGGATCGCTTCCGCATCCCGTTCGGCAACCGTTTCCTTGAGGGCGGCAGCCATACCTACAATGCCGGGCAGGTTTTCCGTGCCGGCGCGCTTGCCTTTTTCCTGGGCGCCGCCGTTGATCAGCGGGAGAAGCGGGACGCCCTTGCGTGCATAGAGGAAACCAACGCCCTTCGGCCCGTGGAATTTATGAGAGGAGGCGGAAAGATAGTCGATATTTTCCGCCTGCACGTCAATGGAAAGCGGGCCGACGGCCTGAACGGCATCCGTATGGAAGAGCACCTGGTGTGCCCGGCAGACGGCGCCGATTTCCCGGATTGGCTGAATGGTGCCGATCTCGTTGTTGGCGTACATGACGGTAACAAGGCAGGTTTCCGGACGGAGGGCGGCCTCGACTTCCTCCGGACGGATCACACCGTTTTCATGCACATCCAGCAGGGTGACTTCAAACCCTTCCGTTTTCAGCTGCTCCAGGGTATGGAGCACGGCGTGATGTTCAAAGGCGGTGGAAATGATGTGGTTCTTTCCTTTTTTCTTTCCCGCAAGGGCGGCGGAACGGATCGCCTGATTATCGGCTTCGCTGCCGCCGGAGGTGAAATAGATTTCCCGGGACTCCGCGTGGATCACGGATGCAATATCCTCCCGGGCCTGTTCCAGTACTTCTTTAGCTTGCTGACCGATACGGTACAGGCTGGAGGGATTTCCGTAATACTCCCGCATACAACGGGTCATAGCTTCAATGGCCGCCTCACTCATGGCGGTGGTCGCGGCGTGATCCGCGTAAATGCTCATTCAGGCAACTCCTTTAGTCATCATAGTGGGTGAATCCACAGGAGATTATATTTCCTTTAACCTACTATGTCAATAGGAGAATAGAAGGAAAAAGATAATTCTTCTTTTGACATCGGACAATACGCGGAGCAGCGATTAATCGGCTGTGCTAAAGTATTCCCTGACGATTTTGTATGATGTGTCCAGGAAGTCTTCTATCCGGCTGTGTTTGTTATAACACTCCATTATACGATCCATAATGCTTACACCGGTGAGCTTATCTTTTTCATAAAACAGCGGATAGGCTTTGTTTTCATACAGGGTATGATGCTTTACCCGTTCATCGTTCAGTGTGGGATCCACAATGATTTCTTCAAGATACCAGAGCGGATCCGGCCAAACAGGTTCCGCACATTGGCTGCCATGCATTTCCTTCCATTTTTGAAAGAAAATCATATGGTTTATTTCATGAACTGCTCCGGAAAAAACACGTTCTTCATCCTGATATGAAACATAAAAGCACATTTCTTCCGTACTTCTGGGGTAAAACGGCAGATATCCTACGAAACAGTGAATCTGCGGATGGGAAGCTTTCCACTCATAATGGAACAGTTTGCATTCGGCCTCTATAAAATCACGGATAAAACTGTCAAAGACATCCTGAAAATGCTGTATCCGGATTTCAATTTCCGGTCTGTGGTTCCAAAGGCGTTCCCGAACTGCCCGTCGGACGATCTCATCCCGCACCTTTTCGTCTTCGACACTACGGATGTCTTTGAGCTCGGGATAAAGGAGAATGGTTTTGTCATAGAACGGACGGGTCGTGTTTCCCGCTTTTTCTTTACTCAGATAATTCTGAATGAATCGGGCATTTGTCTCCGGATCAATCATTGAGACTTTCACTTCAGGAATGAACATTGTAACCTCCGTCAGAGTCCATCTATTGAACAGCTTGTTGAATTATATCACAGAGAAGGGGAGTTTTAATATTCAGATGCCAGTGATGAGTGAAGAGTGAAGAGATGCCGCTGCGGCGGCAGTGAAAAGTGATGAGTGAAGGGTGAAGATTCGCCCTTGGGGCGAATCTTGACAACCCACTTACCCTACGGTAAAATAGGCAATAAAACTTTTCGGGGGGATTATCTATGATTTCCACAAAGGGCCGTTATGCACTCAGGGTGATGCTTGACCTGGCAGAGCACGATAAAGGTCAGCCTGTACCGCTGAAGGATATTGCGGAGAGGCAGGGGATCTCCAAGAAATATCTGGAGATCATCGTGAAGGACCTGGTGGACGGAAAGCTCGTAAAGGGCGCCAGCGGCAAAGGCGGCGGCTATGTGCTGCTGCGGAAGCCGGACGAATACTCTGTCGGAGAGATTGTGGAACGGATGGAGGGAACCCTTGCGCCGGTGGCTTGCCTGCAGAAGGATGCGGAGGTATGTCCGAAGGTGGCAAGCTGTGCGACACTGCCCCTGTGGCAGGAACTGGATCAGCTGGTACATGATTTCCTGTATCAGAAGAAGCTGACGGACCTTATAAAGTAATGGAAAAGACAGCTTCTGGTGAAGCTGTCTTTTCCTAATGAATACTTAAGACTGAATAATGAAAAATGGCAGAAAAAACGCTTCCGGAACCGGAAGCGTTTTTGAGTATTCAGATACCAGTGAAGAGTGTAGAGTGTAGAGTTCGTTTAACAGAATCAGGCTTCTGTTAAACGACGCATAATCTCCTGATAGGCTTCCTCGACACCGCCCATGTCGCGGCGGAAGCGGTCTTTGTCCAGCTTTTCGTTGGTCTTGCTGTCCCAGAGACGGCAGGTGTCGGGACTGATTTCATCGGCCAGGACGATGGTGCCGTCGGACAGGCGGCCGAACTCCAGTTTGAAGTCCACCAGGGTCACGCCAACGTGCTTCCAGATGGCTTTCAGCTCTTCATTGACCGCGAAAGCGTACTTTTTGATGGTCTCAATCTCTTCCTTGGTGGCGAGCTTGAGAGCCAGCGCATGATATTCATTGATCAGGGGATCGCCCAAATCATCATTCTTATAGGAGAATTCGATGGTCGGCGCGTCGAAGACGATGCCTTCCTCTACGCCGTAGCGCTTGGAGAAGGAGCCGGCGGAGATGTTACGGATGATCACTTCCAGCGGAACGATGGAAACTTTCTTAACGAGGGTTTCCCGCTCACTGAGTTCCTTTACGAAATGGGTAGGAATGCCTTTCTTCTCGAGCCGCTGCATCAGCAGATTGCTCATGTGGTTGTTGATGACACCCTTGCCCTGAATGGTGCCCTTTTTCAGACCGTTGAAAGCAGTCGCATCGTCCTTGTAATCGACGATCAGCAGTTCGGGATCATCCGTGCTGAATACCTTCTTGGCCTTTCCTTCATAAAGCTGTTCACCCTTGATCATGCCTGCGCCCTCCTGCGTGATTTTTTACGGGAGCATTATACTGCACAGGGGAATAATGTCAAGGGCTCGGACGGTTCCTTCTTTGTATCGTAGAGCAATCTGCAGGATACTCTCCCAATGATAGAACCCGGGCGGGAAATTGACTGTACGGAACGGTACAGATGGGCGGAAAGAGACCATTTGCCACCTTGACAGGAGAGCCTTTCAGTGATAGCATACGGACAGCAGGGCAAGGGCGTCAGGCAGACGTTGTGCCCTGCGCTCTTTTTTTGTTTGTTTCGGAGCTCTGGGGTTACGGTGAAGAGTGTAGAGTGAAAAGATGCCGCTAAAGCGGCAGTGCAGAGAGACCAGTGAAGAGTGAAGAGTGTAGAGTTGCCGCTTTTATGGCGGTGATGGGCAGTGAAAAGGAGAGAAAAGCGGCATGTGCGGAATAGTGGGTTATACGGGACATGTTCAGGCGGCACCGATCCTGCTGGATGGACTGGCAAGACTGGAATACCGGGGCTATGACTCGGCCGGACTGGCTGTACGTGACGGAACGGCGCCGGCGGAAGTTGTAAAAGCCACCGGCAAGCTGTATCACCTGGCCGATAAAACAGACCAGGGGCGCGCACTGCCCGGCAACTGCGGTATCGGCCATACGCGGTGGGCAACCCACGGAGACCCCAGCATGGTGAACGCGCATCCGCATGTGAGCGGCAACTGCACAGGTTCCGGATGCGGACCGGTGGAGAGCGACGTGGTGGGCGTACATAACGGCATCATTGAAAACTTCACGGAACTGAAGGAAAAACTGCTGCGTCATGATTATGCTTTCTACAGTGACACCGACACTGAAGTGGCAGTAAAACTGGTGGATTACTACTATAAAAAATATAAGATCGGTCCGGTGGACGCCATTACCCGGGCTATGGTCCGGATCCGGGGCAGTTATGCCCTGGCGCTCATGTTCAAGGATTATCCGGATGAGATCTTTGTGGCCCGGAAGGATTCCCCGCTGGTAATCGGCACGGCAGACGGCGCTTCCTATCTTGCATCGGACGTACCAGCGATCCTGAAATACACACGGAACGTATATTACATTGATAATTTGCAGGTCGGACGGATCAGTGCCGGCAGTGTGAAATTCTATGACCTGAACGGAGACGAGATTCAGCTGCCGCTGACCGAGATCACCTGGGATGCCGCAGCGGCGGAAAAGGATGGATATGAGCATTTCATGCTCAAGGAAATCCATGAGCAGCCCAAGGCGGTCAGGGATACGCTGAACAGCCTGGTGAAGGACGGAAAGATTACCCTGGAAGAGACCGGCCTGACTGACGATATGCTCCGGCAGGTCAGCCGGGTGGATATCGTGGCCTGTGGCTCCGCATGGCATGTGGGTATGGCTTCACAGTACGTCATCGAGGATCTGGTGAAAGTTCCTGTGCGGGTGGAGCTGGCCTCCGAATACCGGTACCGCAGCATTCCCGTGGCACCGGATACGCTGGTGATTGTCATTTCCCAGAGCGGTGAAACCGCGGACAGCCTGGCGGCTTTGCGTGTGGCCAAGGAACGGGGAGCCATGACGCTGGCAGTGGTCAATGTGATCGGATCCACCATTGCGCGGGAGGCAGATCATACGCTGTATACGCTGGCCGGGCCGGAAATCGCCGTGGCAACCACCAAGGCTTACAGCGCCCAGCTGATTGCCATGGACGTGCTGGCGGTGAAGATGGCGGCGGTTAAAGAGCAGATTACGGAAGAGCAGGTAGCCGGGTTCCTGGAAGCGCTGAATGCGATTCCGGAGCAGATCGGCCGGGTGCTGGAAGAAAAGCAGCGGCTGCAGTGGTTCTCCTCCAAGATCGCAAATACGCATGATATTTTCTTCATCGGCCGCGGGCTGGACTACGCGATCAGCCTGGAAGGCAGCCTGAAGATGAAAGAGATCAGCTATATTCATTCCGAGGCTTATGCGGCAGGCGAGCTGAAACATGGAACGATCAGCCTGATTGAACAGAACACCCTGGTGATCGGCGTGCTGACACAGGGCAGCCTGTTTGAAAAGACACTGTCGAATATGCTGGAGTGCAAGAGCCGCGGCGCATACCTGATGGGTGTGACCACGAATGGCAATTTCTCCGTGGAGGACTCCGTGAACTTTACGGTTTATGTACCGAAGACGGACGAACACTTTATCGCGTCGCTGGCCATTGTTCCCCTGCAGCTGCTGGGTTACTACACCAGCGTGAACAGGGGCCTGGACGTGGATAAGCCGAGGAACCTGGCAAAGAGCGTCACGGTTGAATGATAAAGAATGAAATCAATCCGCTTTGCGGATTTGTGAAATATTGAGCCGCAGTGCGGCACAATGTGAAATGCTGCTTCGCAACATGAAATATTCGCCTTATGGCGAATGTTTTAGTTGGTTATAAAACAGATATATTCCCGAATGGGATTATGGACAGGGACAGAATAGTGCAGAGGTGGAAAGTATGACGAAGTATATTTTTGTTACCGGCGGTGTGGTTTCTGGTCTGGGCAAAGGCATTACGGCAGCTTCCCTGGGACGGCTGCTGAAGGCAAGAGGGATAAAAGTTGCGGCCCAGAAGCTGGATCCGTATATCAATACGGACCCCGGAACCATGAGTCCTTATCAGCATGGTGAAGTGTACGTGACCGAAGACGGTGCGGAAACCGATCTGGACCTGGGCCATTATGAGCGGTTCATTGATGAGGATCTGAACAAGTACTCCAACCTGACCACCGGCAAAGTATACGCAAACGTCATCCAGAAGGAGCGGCAGGGAGGATACCTTGGCTCCACAGTGCAGACGATTCCCCATATTACTGATGAAATCAAACGGTTTATTTACCGGGTCGGTGAAAAGACCGACGCAGACGTCGTTATTACTGAGATCGGCGGTACAATCGGCGATATTGAAAGCCAGCCCTTCCTTGAGGCGATCCGAGAGGTTGGCCTGGAAGTGGGCCGGGACAACGCATGTTATATCCATGTGACGCTGGTGCCCTACCTGAAGGCCAGCGGAGAGCATAAGTCCAAGCCCACCCAGCACAGCGTGAAGGAACTGCAGGGCATGGGTATCAGCCCCAACGTCATCGTGCTGCGGGCGGATGAGAAGATCACGGACGAAACGATCTTCACCAAGATTGCCCACTTCTGCAACGTGAAAGATGACTGCGTGATTGAAAACACCACGCTGCCGACGCTGTATGCGGCTCCGTTGATGCTTGAAAAGGCCGGCCTGGCTGCCGTGGTCTGCCGTGAGCTGGGTCTGAAGAGCCCGGCACCGGACCTGAAGGACTGGGAAGACCTGGTGGAACGGATCGGCCATCAGACCCGGAAGGTGAAAATCGGCCTGGTGGGCAAATACGTGCAGCTGCACGACGCTTATCTGTCTGTGGCAGAAGCCCTGCGCCATGCCGGATATGCCCAGGACGTGAAGGTTGAAATTGACTGGATTGACTCTGAACGGCTGACAGAAGAAACTGCCGAGGAAATCCTGAGCCCGCTGCAGGGCATCATTGTGCCCGGCGGCTTTGGAGGACGCGGTATTGAAGGGATGATCCTGGCAGCCCGCTGGGCCCGGGAACACCATGTGCCGTATTTCGGCATCTGCCTGGGTATGCAGGTGGCGGTCATCGAATTCGCACGGAACGCAGCCGGAATGGAAGGCGCAAACTCCCGTGAGTTTGACGAGAACGCTCCGTACCGGGTGATTGACTTCATGCCGGGACAGAATGACGAAATTGACAAGGGCGGCACCCTGCGTCTGGGCAGGTATCCCTGCATGCTGGAAGAAGGCACTGTAATCGCAAAGTGCTATGGAGAAACCCGGATCGGTGAACGCCACCGCCACCGTTATGAATTCGCGAATGAGTACCGTGAAGCGCTGCAGAACGCCGGCCTTTGCCTCTCCGGCCTTTCTCCGGACGGACGGCTGGTGGAGACCGTGGAGATTTCCGATGAGGACTTCTTCGTGGGTGTTCAGTTCCATCCGGAATTCAAGAGCCGGCCGAACAAGCCGCACCCGCTGTTCATGGGATTCATCGGGGCCGCAAGCAAACGCTGAACGGAAATGAAATATATTCACGTTGCGAATTTATGAAATATTCGACTTTGTCGAATGTGAAATGTTCGGCTGACGCCGAACATGAAATATTGGGCAGCTGTGCACAGCACAGCTGCCCAATGTGATAAATACAGAAAATCTCTCCGGAAGGGAAGATCCTTTTTTATGCTGGTAAGGCTTTATGCAGGATATGCCGAATAAAAAGCAAACATTTGCAAGTTGCACATAGTTTTGCAAATAAGAGTTGCGCATAATATAAAAAGAGTGCATAATAAGAAAACAAAAACAGGGGAATAAGGAAATAAGGCAGGCCGACATGGAGTTTTTTCTGAATTTTCTGCACCAGAAGGTACCCCAGGACAGCAAGGATATTCCGCTATACTACCGCCGGGCCCTGACAACCAGTGAAGTTTTGCTGGTGGTGTATTTTGTCATATGCTTTTTTCTGTTCCCGATCATCAATGACGGACGGTGGGAATGGATCCCGCTGATCTTTGCCATCCTGTCTGTATGCTGCCTGTGGATGCTGAAACATGGCGGCGCACGCATCAACCTGATTAAATACACTGTTGTAAGTATCGGCTGGGTCTGCTGGAATGTGAGATATTTCGGCTGGAACAGCGGTGTACAGCATATGATGACCCTGATACTGGTTTTCGTCTTTTTCAATGTTTATGACAAACCAATCAATAAGCTCCTGTGGTTTCTGTCCATCCTGCTGATCCGCGTGGGTTTATTCTATGTGACCCAGCTGTTTCCGGCATTGTATAACATGGGCACAAAAGCCAATACGATTTACCAGACGCTGAATACAATCGCATTCTTCCTGATGCTGGCATGTGCCTGTATTATTTTCAGCACCAGCATCCAGGAGACTGAACGCCAGCTGCGGCTGAGGAACCAGATCCTGTATAAGGAAGCCGGCACCGATTCCCTGACAGGACTGCCGAACCGGCGACTGATGATTGAGCAGATCGAGCAGTACTGCGTGGAAAACAGGAACCAGACCTTCTGCGTGGCAATCGCTGACCTTGACTACTTCAAACAAGTGAATGACACCTATGGTCATAAATGCGGAGACTATGTGCTGATGCGGCTGACCAAGCTGTTTACGGAACATGCGATGGAACGGTACAGTGCATGCCGGTGGGGCGGAGAGGAATTCTGCTTTTTCCTGCCGGGAATGAACCTGGATGAAGCAGGCGCGGTGATGAATGACCTGTGTTTCCAGGTGGAAAAGATGAAACTGCAGTATAACGGGAACGAGTTTTCGATTACGCTGACGATCGGCGTGGAAGAATATGATTTTGCCTCTCCGCTGGACACGCTGCTGAATGCGGCCGACGAGAAGCTGTATATGGGGAAAAACGCAGGACGGAACAGGGTCGTAGTTTAATTCGGGAATCCGAATTAAACTACAATGAACAATGAATAATGAACAATGAACAATTATAATGATACGCGTTCGCCGCTGTGCGGCGAACATTTTTTCTGGATTATATTACGATTAACATTTTACCGGGAAAGGTGGTATAATATGCTTCAATTAAGGAAACACATAATGAATACATGAAATCGGGAAGATGATAGATATGGCTGAGAAAAAAGCTGAGGAGTTCCAGACCGCGGCTACCCGGGTTTCACTGGTGAGCATGATCACAAACGTGATCCTGACGCTGCTGAAGCTGGCCGCCGGTCTGCTTGCGCATTCAGGCGCAATGATCAGCGACGCGGTACACTCCGCCTCCGATATTTTCAGCGGACTGATTGTGCTGCTTGGCGTGAAGATTTCCACCAAAGAACCGGATGAGCAGCATCCATACGGGCATGAACGTTATGAGTGCGTGGCCGCCCTGCTTCTGTCCGGAATCCTGGCTGTTGTGGGCGGGGCTATCGGCATCGGTGCGGTAAAGGATATCATCAGCGGAAAAACCGCGGAGATTCCCGGACTGCTGGCTCTGATTGCGGCGGTGGTTTCCATTGCGGTCAAGGAGAGCCTGTTCTGGTATACCCGGGGCTATGCAAAAAAATACCGTTCCACAGCGCTGCACGCGGAAGCGTGGCATCAGCGAAGTGACGCACTGAGCTCTATCGGCGCCTTGATCGGTATCGCGGGCGCACGGATGGGTGTGCCGGTGATGGAACCCATTGCCAGCCTGATTATCGCGCTGTTTATCCTGCGGGTAGCCATCCGGATTTTTAAAGAAGCCATTGACCAGATGGTGGATCACTCCTGCAATGAAGAGGCGGAGGAGGCTTTCCGAACCACAGCACTGGAACAGCCCGGGGTGATGGGAGTGGAACTGCTGCGGACGCGGATGTTCGGGAACCGGGTTTATGTGGATCTGGAAATCGCAGCCGATCCGAACCTGACGCTGGCGGCAGCTCATGAAATCGCGGAGGACGTGCATGATGCCATTGAAAAGACTTTTCCGGAAGTCAAACATATTATGGTACACGTGAATCCTGCGAAAAAACATGACTGAAACTGATTTCCTGCGGCTTCTCCATTGAAAGGGCCGCGGGTTTTCTGTACAATAACGCGGAAGAGGTTTGCACTGTAAAAGAAAGGGTGATTGAAATATGAAAAAGATCCTTGCAATGATGATGGCACTGGTGCTCACAATGAGTCTGTGCGCGTTTTCCGCCGCGGAAGGCGCGGATATTTCCGGCCTGACGGTGACGACTCCCGGCGGTGCTCCGGCGCTGGCCCTGGCGGCGATGGCAGCAGAGAATCCCGGACAGTACACAACGGTGGCAGCGGACACGATTGCCGCGGCTTTCGCCGGCAAGGAGGCAGATTTTATTATCGCTCCGCTGAACGCCGGCGCAAAGCTGTACAAGGCAGGTAAATCCACCTATAAACTGGCGGCAGTGGTAAGCTGGGGTAACCTGTTTATCGCCGCCCAGAAGGAAGAACTGAAAGCGGAGGACCTGAACGGCGCGAACCTGACGCTGTTCGGTGAAAATACGATCAACGCTTCCGTGGTACTGTATGCCCTGAAAGAAAACGGCATTGAACCGGCAGAAGTGACCTACCTGGCCGGTGCATCCGACACCCAGAGCCTGCTGCTGAGCGATGCGGAGGCGATTGTGGTGACGGCGGAACCCGCTCTGACTGCGGCGAAAATGAAGAATGACAAGATCAGCGCGATCAGCGTGAACGAACTGCTGCAGCAGGCTTCCGGCATGGAAGGTTATACGCAGGCTGCGCTGTTTGTGAAAGCGGAAACTGCTGAAAGCAATCCGGAGGCAGTGGCTGCATTCCTGGCACAGGCTGAAGAAGCCTGCGGAAAGTGCACGACGGACGTAGCCGCAGTAGCGGAAGCTGCTGTTGCACTTGAGATCCTGCCGAACGCCAAGGTGGCGGCGGCCGCCATTCCCGGATGTGCCATCCGTTTTGTGAAGGCTGCGGAAGCCAAAGAACAGGTTGAAAAGACTGCGCAGATTGACCTGAGCCAGTTCGGCGGAGAGGTTCCCGCTGATGACTTCTATTATGGAGCGGAATAAGAAAGGCCTGAATACCCTGGCATTCGGCCTGGGCATTCTGCTGGTCGGAGGAATGATCCAGGCCGCGGGCTGGCTGAAGGGTGATAAGCTGGTTTTTCCGGGCGTGGGAGAAATCCTGCAGGCGTTTGTCCGGATGCTCGGAGAGGAACGAACCTGGAAACAGATCGGCACCACGCTGATCCATCTGGCGGAAGCTCTGGCCGCTGCCGCGGTGATCGGTACAGCGCTGGGCCTGGCCCAGGGAAAGAGTTCTTTTGTCCGGGCTTTGCTGAAACCGTTGATGACCCTGCTGCGGTCCATTCCGATGATCGTGATGACGGTGATCATCATGGTGCTGACGAAGTATGACCGGGTGCCGCTGATTGCGTCAGCCCTGATGCTGATTCCCCTGATCAGCGAGGCTACGGCGGAAGGACTGCGCCGGATTGAGCCGGAACTGATGGACGTTTACCGGATGAACAGCGGGTTTACCCTCCGGGTACTGTTTTCGGTTTATCTGCCGCTGATGGCAGGCTACCTGAAGCAGGCCTATATCAACGCGGTAGGGATGGGCATCAAGCTGGCGGTGACAACGGAGTACCTGGTCCAGGCCAGGGATTCCCTTGGCAAGGCTGTGTACAGCAGCGCGTACTTCAATGAGTACGCTGAGATTTATGCTTACGCACTGATTATGATTTTACTGGCGGTGCTGGTAAGCGCGGTGCCGGAGGCAATCAAACGGATCATCCGAAAAGGATGAAGCTTTGCAATTCAGAATTCAGAATTAAGAATTCAGAATTAATACTAAAACGAGTCATCCACGATGGATGACTCGTTGCTTTATAGATTGCGGATTGTTACTGTGCGGTGCGATCGGCCAGGATCTTCTTGGCGCTGGCGATGCGGACGCACAGGGTGAAGGTTTCCATGGCGGACTTCAGCTCGTTCAGGGTCGGGTAAGTGGGTGCGATACGGATGTTGGAATCGTTGGGGTCCTTTCCGTAGGGCCAGGTGGCGCCGGCGGGGGTCATGATGACGCCCGCTTTCTTCATGAGGGCGACGATTTCCTTGGCACAGCCGGGCAGGGAATCAAACAGGATAAAGTATCCGCCGCGGGGCTTGGTCCAGGTGCCGATTCCCAGACCCTCCAGGTTTTCCTCGAGGGTGTTTTCAACCATCTCGAACTTCGGCCGGATGATGGCGGCATGCTTGCGCATGTGTTCCACCATGCCGTGGATATCACCGAAGAAACGAACGTGGCGCAGCTGGTTCACCTTGTCATGACCGATGGTCTGGAACTTCAGTGTGTTCACGAAATCGACCATATTGTTCGGGCTGGTGGCGACGGCGGCAATACCGCTGCCGGGGAAGGTGATCTTGGAAGTGGAGGCAAACTTATAAACCAGGTCCGGATTGCCGGCACGCTTGCACTCCGCCAGGATCTCGATCAGGTAGTCCTGCCGGTCATCATAGAGATGATGCATGCCATAGGCGTTATCCCAGAAGATCCGGAAGTCCGGAGCGGCAGGCTTCAGCCGGGCGAAGCGGCGGACCGTTTCATCCGAATAGGAGATACCGGAAGGATTGGAGTACTTCGGTACGCACCAGATGCCTTTGATGGTTTCATCCTCGCTGACCAGCTTTTCCACAATGTCCATATCCGGACCGGTGGGAGTCATGGGAACGGGAATCATCTTGATGCCGAAATACTGCGTGATTGCAAAATGACGGTCATAGCCGGGCACGGGGCAGAGGAACTTCACCTCCGGCAGCTTGCACCAGGGGGTGTTGCCCATGACACCGTGGGTCCAGACACGGGAAATGGTATCAAACATCACGTTCAGGGAGGAGTTCCCGTAGATGATGATATCTTTGGGATTGTTCTCCATCATGTCGCCCAGAAGCTCACGGGCTTCCTCAATACCGGTCAGCTGACCGTAGTTCCGGCAGTCTGTGCCGTCTTCACAGGTCAGATCAGAGGAGGAATCCAGAACATCCATCATGTGCATGGAAAGATCCAGCTGATCAATGCAGGGAATACCCCGGCTCATGTTCAGCTGCATGTCCATGGCCTGGACCTTTTTATACTCTTTTCTCAGAGTGTCCAGTTCCTGGGTCAGTTCCTCCGTAGTCATCTCCAGATAAGGCTTCATGACGAGCATCCTTCCTTCGGAAAAAGATCAAAAGATACGTTATCACAAACACCCGGCGTTTTCAAGCGCCGGGATGTTTTTCTGATGGCTTCTCTGCAAAGGGTTCAGGGCGTCAGTTCCCCAGGATCCGGAGGAAGTTGAAAAGACCCAGATACCAGATGTCAAAGTTGTGATCTCCGGGGCATTCCTGCCAGTGCCAGTTGGCTTCTGTCAGCTGATCGGTATATTTCGGCAGCTCTTTGGCGGCAGAGGAGGCAGAAGCATAGGCGATGCTGTCCCCGGTTCCGCAGATGTTATAGAAATAACGGATGGGATAGCTGTCAAACTTTTTGATCTCTGCGGCAACTTTGGATGCCGGATAGCTGGTGGGCGCGGCAGAGAAAGCGCCGAAAGCGGAGAACAGATCCATGCATTCGCACATGCCGATATTGATTGTCTGCATACCGCCCATTGAAAGGCCGGCCATGTACCTGTGATCACGGGATGCGCTCAGGTCATCCAGTCCGGCGCCATAGGTGGCATAGTGGGCATCCATCCAGGGCAGCAGGTCGTTGCGGATTTCCTGACCGAAGGAATAGAAGGCCTGCATGTTGCTCCAGTCTGTATTGCCGCAGTCTTCGGTGGAACGACCATTGGGCATGACGATGATCAGCGGTTTGATTTCCCCGTTGGCAATCAGGTTGTCCACGGCACATTTGCCGGGGCAGTTGAGGCTCAGGAATCCCCATTCCTTTTCGGTTCCTCCGACGCCGTGGCAGAGGACAAGCAGGTCATACTGCTGATCCTCTGAATAACCGGCAGGCAGATAGACCAGCGCGGGCTTCATAATGTCTTTCTGATCTCCATAATAATCCTTCGAGGGATACTCAATCTTCCGGACTGTGCCGCCTTCCTTCAGGATTTTCTTGTATTCAAGGGGAAGCCTGTCCGGGAGATCCGGAAGACTGGAAGCGGATTCAGCAAGGGCTGATACAGAACAGCAAACCAGGCAGACGATCAGCATCAGGATGATGAACAGTTTTAGCATAAGAACCCTCCTTATACACAATGATCAGGTCGGTTTTATGATATGTCACCTGCACCTGGAAGACAATAGATAAAAATTGCTGTGTTTTTGTCAACGAGAATTAACATTCCGGAATCGGAATGTCAGCGCTGGATGGTTGACCAGCATTATATCCGGGCGTATCATTTTGTTCGAAAGGTGGGAAATGTATGATCGGGAAGAATCTTCAGAAACTGCGGAAAATGATGAACCTGACCCAGGAAACGCTGGCGGAAAAAGTCGGCGTCGCCCGCCAGACCATTGCCAAATGGGAAACAGAGGAGAGTACGCCGGATCTGGAAATGTCCGGAAGGCTGGCGTCCGTGCTGGAGGTTTCCCTGGACGATCTGGTCAACGCTCCGGAGGATGAACTGGACAGTCGTCCCGGCATGCGCGGGAAACACATGTTCGGTGTGGTGACAGTGGGTGACAAGGGACAGATTGTGATCCCGGTCCGGGCAAGGCGCGTATTCAATATCAACCCCGGAGACCAGCTGATGGTACTGGGGGATGAGAACAGCGGCATCGCACTGGTGAACGCAGAGTTCTTTATGGCTGTTGCGGAGGAAATTAAGAATGGATTATGAAATGAAAACGCCCCTGGCGGTTCAGGGACTGTGCAAAAACTACCCGGCTTTTCAGCTGAGAGATGTGTCCTTCAGCCTGGTGCCGGGAACCATCACCGGCTTTATCGGCCGGAACGGCGCCGGCAAAACGACCACAATCAATTCCATGCTGTCGTTTGTACGCCCGGATGCCGGAGAGATCTCCTTTTTCGGACTGGATTATCCGGAACACGACCGGGAGATCAAGGAAAGGATCGGCTTCGTTTCTGCCGGCATGACCTACTATACCCGGAAAAAGCTGAAGGCGATTACCGCGGTGACCAGGACATTCTATCCCGGATGGGATGATACTGCATACCGGAAGTGGATGAGTGTTTTCGGACTGGATGAGGAGAAAACTCCGGCGGAACTGTCCAACGGCATGAAGATTAAATATGCGCTGGCCCTGGCCCTCAGCCACGGGGCGGAGCTGCTGATCCTGGACGAACCGACCAGCGGCCTGGATCCTGTGAGCCGGGAGGAACTGGTGGAGGTTTTCCTGAAACTGAAGGATGAGGGAAAGACGGTTTTCTTTTCCACCCATATTACGTCCGACCTGGAGAAATGCGCGGACAGGATTTTGTTCCTTCAGCAGGGAGAACTGAAAGCGGATGACACGCTGGAAGGCTTCCGGGACGCCTGGCGGATCGCGGAGTGCGGGACGGATATTCCCCCGGCAATGCAGGAAGCGGCCTGCGGACGCTGCCGGATCCGGGACGGGTATACGGTGCTCATCCGGAAAGACAACGCGGCTGCTTTTGAAACCCGGGAGGCAACCCTGGAAGAAATCATGATTCATCTGGAAAAGGAGGCGGAAGAGGCATGAAACTGCTGATGAAGGAATGGAAACTGTGCATACATCCCACAGCCTACATCATGCTGATGTGCGCCGCGCTGATCCTGGTTCCGGGCTATCCCTACGGCGTGAGCTGTTTCTATATGGGACTGGCGATTTTCTTTGTCTGCCTGACGGCCAGGGAAAACCATGACGCGACTTATACGCTTATGCTGCCGGTCTCCCGCGGGGATGCAGTAAAGGGAAGAATTCTTTTCTGCACCCTTCTGGAAGTGATCGATCTGGCGGTTATGGGCCTGTTTATCCTGATCAAATACGCCATCGGGAATACACCGAACCCGGCCGGAATGGATGCGGGACTGGCACTGATCGGCAGTGGAATGATCATCTTTGCGATCTTCAATATGATCTTTTTCCCGGTATACTACAAGGATATCAATAAGCCGGGGAAGGCATTCGGCTTTGCGGCCGTGGCAGTATTCCTTTGGATTATCATTGAGACTGTTTCGACCTATGCGGTACCGTTCTTCCGGGATGTGCTGGATCAGCCTGATCCGCGCAATATGAGCGACAAGGCGCTGTTTGCGCTGGCAGGTCTGGCCCTGTTCGTGGCAGGAACGGCGAAGAGCGTGCAGATGAGCACGAAGAAGTTTGAAGAAGTGGACCTGAAGCTCTAAGAGAGGTAGGAAGTAGGAGGTAGGAGGTAGGAGCTTTTTTTCCTAATGAATACTGAAAACTTAAGACTTAAAACTTAAGAATGGTGGAGGAACCCGCTTCCGAAGGGAAGCGGTTTCTTCGATGAAGAATTGTCTTTTGCTGCGCAAAAGAATGATATGTTGCTGCGCAACATGATATATCGGCTTCATGCCGATATGATAGGTTCGACTGCGTCGAACATGATATGTTCGTCTGACGACGAACGTTGTAGTTACTCTTCTGCCTTGGCTGAACGTAAGGGGGGCCGTAAGTGTTGAAGGATAAAATAGACTTTTCCCTTATACAACACAGTGACTCAGTGGGAAAAATATGCTATCGATCTTAATGACTGTTTGTGCGGCAGAGAAATCTGCCGCATTTTCGTGCTTTATGATTGGGGCAGGAACATGGTATAATAATCGTTAATGAGGAAAAAGAAGATCTTTTTCCCGGAGACGAGGAGAAGCAAAATGTCCAAGGAACAGAAGGTAACCCTGAAGGAATGGATCTATATCACAGTCGGTATCCTGATCATGACGGTCGGTATCTATTTCTTCAAATTCCCGAATCATTTCTCCACCGGCGGTGTGACGGGTATTGCCATTGTTCTGGGACACTACGTTCCGTCCATTACTCCCGGTACACTGGTGACGATCATCAATATTGCCCTGCTGGCCCTGGGATTTGCGGTTTTCGGAAAGTCCTTCGGAGTCAGGACAGTATATGCCTCCCTGCTGATGTCCGGCACATTACAGCTGCTGGAAATTGTCTGCCCGATGAGCGCTCCGATGACGTCCCAGCCCCTGGTGGAACTGCTTTTTGCCGTGGGACTTCCGGCGGTGGGTTCGGCAATCCTGTTTAACCTGGATGCTTCCTCCGGCGGAACGGATATCATCGCGATGATCCTGAAGAAGCATACGGCGCTGAACATCGGTATTGCCCTGCTGTGCAGCGACATCATCATCACAGTGTCTGCCTGCTTTGCCTTCGGCATGGAGACGGGACTGTTCTCCATCCTGGGACTGATTATCAAATCACTGTTCATGGACCTGGTGACAGACAACCTGAAAACCAAGAAGTGCTTCCAGATCATCACTTCCCATCCTGAACCCATTGAACAGTTTATTACCGCAGAGCTTCACCGCGGCGCAACCCGGCTGCACGGGGAGGGCTCCTATACCCATGAGGGAAAGACCGTGCTGCTGACCGTAGTGTCCAGGCATGAGGCGGTGCTGCTGCGGAACTATATTCACAAGCAGGATCCGGCGGCCTTTATGATTATCACTTCCAGCACGGAGATTATTGGCAAGGGCTTCCGCGGGGTGAATTAAAAAACGTATATCCGGAGGGGAAATTCACATGATTCATTTCGGTATGCTGACCCTGATCGAGAACCACACGCTGCAGGACAATATTGACCTGTGCGAAAGCCTCGGCCTGCGTTTTATTGAACTGAACATGAATTTCCCGGAGTATCAGACGGATGAACTGCAGAAGACGGATGAACTGATCCGGGCCGCGGAAAAGGCCGGGATCTACTTTACCATTCACCTGGATGAAAACCTGAATATTGCGGATTTCAACCGGCTGGTTTCTGACGCGTATCTGGAAACCGTCCGGCAGTCTGTTGCGGTGTCCCAAAAGCTGATGGCATTACGGGATCGTTATGATCCGGAAAGAAGGCCGCTGACACTGAATATGCATATGAATCCCGGAATCTACATCACCCTTCCGGACAGGAAGGTGCAGATGTATGAGCGGGATTTTGAAACATACATGAAATCCTTTGCTGCGTTCCGTTCACTGTGTGAGGAATGGATCGGCGAGGCTGATATCCGTATTGCTGTTGAAAATACGGACGGATTCCGCAGCTATGAGAAGGAAGCCATCCGGTATCTGCTGGAAAGCCCGGTTTTCGGACTGACCTGGGATATCGGCCATTCCAAAGCCATTCATGAGACAGACGTTCCGTTTATCACGGAACATCAGGACAGGCTGATCCATTTCCATATCCATGACGCAACGGAGACACCGGCGAAGAACCATCTGGCGCTGGGAGACGGGGAACTGGACCTGATGGCAAGACTTCAGCTGGCCGCTCAGCGGAACGCACGGTGCGTCCTGGAAACGAAGACGATTGAAGCACTGAAGAAATCTGTGGCCTGGCTGAAGGAACATCAGCTGTGGAATACATAAAAAGCCGGAGGATTCCAATGCAGAGGCTATTTACATCAGCCGGAGAAACGCTGTCCGGTACTCCCTGGAATACGTACCCACGTCCGCAGCTGGTACGGAAAGACTGGCTGTGCCTGAACGGAAAATGGCATTTCACCTGCGGCGGGACGGAAACAGAAATCAATGTTCCCTTCTGCCCTGAAAGTTTGCTCTCGGGCGTCAACATAAAAATGGAATACGGCCGGGAGATGGTATATTCCAGATGCTTCACCGTGCCGGAGGAATGGGAAGGGAAACGGATCCTGCTTCACTTCGGGGCTGTCAGCCGGAAAGCAACGGTCAGGATTAACGGGAAGGAAGCGGTTTCCCATGAAGAGAGCTATCTTCCTTTCTCCGCGGATATCACAGACCTGATCTGCGAAGGAGAAAACGAAATATCTGTCACTGCCGTCAACGATCTGTCCCATCAGCATCCCTGGGGAAAACAGAAAGAAAAGCGGGGCGGCATGTGGTATACCCCGGTGTCCGGTATCTGGCAGACAGTCTGGATTGAACCGGTTCCGGAACGGTATATCCACACCCTGACGATTCATACGGGCAGGGATTACGCGGAAATCACTGTGAACGGCGCCGATGACGGAGCTGTTGAGATGAACGGCGTCTGCTATCCCCTGGTCCGTGGTATGGTCCGGATCGATGTGAAAGATCCAAACTGCTGGTGCCCGGAAAACCCGTACCTGTACCGGTTTACCGTGACCGCTGGCGAGGATCGGGCGGAATCATATTTTGCCCTGAGGACACTGACAGTGGAACGCATCAGCGGAATCCCGCGGCTTTGCCTGAACGGGGAACCGTATTTTTTCCACGGCCTGCTGGACCAGGGATACTGGAGCGACGGCCTGTATACGCCGGCGGCTTCCTCCTGTTATGAATCGGATATCCTGGCCATGAAGGCGCTGGGGTTCAACATGCTGCGTAAACACATCAAAATTGAACCGGAGCAGTTCTACTATGACTGTGACCGGCTGGGCATGATTGTTTTCCAGGATATGGTGAACTGCGGAGAGTATCATTTCCTTCGCGATACCATCCTGCCGACGGCTGGATGGAAGCCCCTGAATGACGCCCGCCTGAACCGGGACCAGGCTGCAAGGGAAAACTTCCTGAAGACCATGGATGAGACGGTCCGGCTGCTGGGCAATCATCCATGCATCTGCCTGTGGACCATCTTCAACGAAGGATGGGGTCAGTTCCGGGCAGATGACGCTTTCCGCCGGCTGAAAGCGCTGGACGGCACACGGTTTGTTGACAGCACTTCAGGCTGGTTTGCCCGGAAACTGAGCGACGTGGAAAGCCTCCATATCTATTTCAAAAAGCTTCGGACCGGAAAACAGGACCGGCCGCAGTTTCTGTCAGAATTCGGCGGATGGTCCCTCAAGATTCCGGAGCACAGCTTTAACCTGGAAAAGACCTACGGATACAAGAAGTACGAGAATCGGGAGACGTTCGTACGCGACCTGAAGGCACTGTACCTGGAAGAGGTGCTTCCCATGATTTCCCGGGGACTGTGCGCCGGGGTATATACCCAGGTTTCGGACGTTGAGGATGAAACCAACGGGCTTCTGACCTTTGACCGGAAGGAAGCCAAAGTGACCCCGGAGGAGTTCCGGGATGTTTCCGACAGGCTCTGTAAGGCAATCAAAGAACAGGCATGAAAACAGACAGGCAGCAGAGGTGTTTCTTATGATGAAGAACCGTAAATTCCAGATTGCCCTGATTATATTCTCCCTTACCGGCCAGATTGCCTGGGTCGTGGAGAATATGTATTTCAACGTGTTCATCTATAAGATGTTCCGGGCTTCCGCGTCGGATATTGCCCTGATGGTTACTGCCAGCGCGATCGCGGCGACGCTGACCACCATCCTGATGGGCGCCCTGTCCGACCGGATCGGGAAACGAAAAATCTTTATGTGTGCCGGATACATTGCCTGGGGTATCTCCATTATCTCGTTTGCCCTGATCCGGACAGACGTAATTTCCTCCCTGTTCGGCATGGTGACCGGTGCGGCAACCGTCGGAATCACGCTGACCATTATCATGGACTGCGTGATGACCTTCTTCGGATCCACGGCGAATGACGCCGCCTACAATGCCTGGCTGACAGACTCCACAGACGCCACCAACCGCGGGGCGGCCGAAGGCATCAACTCCATGATGCCCCTGATCTCCATTCTTGTGGTGTTTGGCGGATTCATGGGCTTTGACCTGGATCAGGCTTCCAGCTGGACTGCCATATACTGCATTATCGGCGGGCTGGTCCTGCTGATCGGAATCCTGGGTTTCTTCCTGGTGGATGAAGCCCCGGTCAGGAATCCGGACAGCCTGGGCTACTTTGCCACAATCCTGTACGGGTTTCGCCCGGCGGTGATCCGGAAAAATGCCGTGCTGTATTTTTCCATGGCGGCCTTCATTATTTTCAACATCTCCATTCAGATTTACATGCCCTACCTGATTATCTACTATGAGCAGACGCTGGGTATGGCGGACTACGTGCTGATTATGGCGCCGGCTATTATCCTGGCCGCGGCTGTGACCTTCTTCTTCGGCAGGCTGATTGACCGTTTTGGATTCCGAAAGACAGTCCTTCCGGCTCTGTTCCTGCTGGCGCTGGGTTTTGTCCTGCTGTGGCTGGTGCCTTCTGTGATTCAGGCCGAGGGTATGGCGATGAAAATACCGGTGTTTATCGGCTCCTTCCTGATGATGTCCGGCTACCTGAGCGGCATGGCCGCATACGGCACACAGCTGCGCAACTATACCCCTGAACACATGGCAGGCCGTTTCCAGGGACTTCGGATCCTTTCGCAGGTGCTGATTCCCGGCATCATCGGTCCGCAGATCGGCGCATGGGTACTCCGGGACGCGCCGACCATTTCCAACAGCGATGGAACAACCTCTTTCCTGCCAAGTGCGGATATCTTCCTGACGGCGCTGATTGTCCTGCTTATTCTGATTGCGGTACTGTCCGCCTGGCTGCTTCATAACAAAAACGGTGTGGAAGGCTCTGCATCAATGGAACTCCGGGGGGACAGATGAAGTTTCTTTGGAAGTATCTGAAAAAGTATCAATGGATGATCCTGATCGGTATGGGACTGAAGCTGGCCGGAACGCTGACCGAGCTTCTGATTCCCTATGTGATGGAACATCTGCTGGACCATGTGGTGCCGCAAAAGGAGACGGCGCCGGTTTTGCTGTGGGGCGGGGCGATGATCCTGCTGGCCTGTGTGGTTCGGTTCCTGAATGTGACGGCAAACAAGAAAGCGGTGTGGATTGCCAAGGAAAGTATTTTTACCATCCGGCGGGACTTGTTCCATTCAGCACTGAACCTGTCCGGAGGGCAAACAGATGAGATTGGCCTGCCTTCCCTGATTTCCAGGATGACCTCTGACACGTACAATGTGCAGAATTTTATCCGGGCTGCCCAGACGCTGGGTATCCGGGCGCCGATCATGCTGATCGGAGGTATCGTCATTACGCTGACTATGGATACAGGCCTGGCGCTGATTCTGTGCATCATGGCGCCGATTATGATCGGCCTGGTGGTGTTTATCTCTTTCAAGGGCATTCCGCTGTATGATATGGTGCAGCGGGGGATGGACGATATTGTGCGCATCATGCGGGAAAACATCTCCGGAATCCGGGTGGTGAAGGCGCTTTCCAAGGAACCCTTTGAGATGCGGCGCTTTGGAGAGGCAAATGATACGACTTCCCGGCGGGATATCAAGGCAAGTATCATTATGGCACTGCCGGGCCCGGTGGTAACGCTGTTCCTGAATATCGGCCTGACACTGATTGTTTTTATCGGCGCAAAACGGGTGAACGCGGGCGTGACCCAGCCCGGTGTGATCCTGGCCTTCCTGACATACTTCAATATGATCCTGATGGGCGTAATGGGCCTGAACCGCGTGTTCCTGATGCTCTCCAAGGCTAATGCTTCCGCGGCCCGTATCGCTGAGGCAACAGAGCAGCAGGAAGACCTGGCTGTACTGCCGGCAGAGAAAGGCGCCGCAACGGAGCGGGAGGGTCACATTGTTTTTGATCATGTAACCTTCAGTTATGCGGGGAACGGGGAGAACGCAGCGCAGAACTCTGCGGCTTTTGCGGGATCTTCCAGGCAGCAGTGCCTGAAGGACGTGGATTTCACGATCCGGAAGGGTGGATCCCTGGGCATTATCGGCGCCACGGGAAGCGGAAAAACCACGATCATCAACCTGCTGATGCGTTTTTACGATCCCGGGGAAGGGCATGTGTTCATTGACGGACAGGACGTTCGTACGATGGACCGGGATGCCCTGCGCCGCCGGTTCGGCACGGTGTTCCAGAATGATACGATCTTTGCCTCCAGCATCCGGGAGAATGTGGTATTCGGCCGGAACGTGGATGAGGAGCGGCTGCAGGAAGCCCTGGGAGATGCCATGGCAGCTGATTTTGTCAACCGGTATGAGGACGGGGCTGACCACATGGCAGCAATTCACGGCGGCAATTTCTCCGGCGGACAGAAGCAGCGGCTGCTGATTGCCCGGGCCGTGGCGGCGAAACCGGATATCCTGATCCTGGACGATTCCTCCTCCGCACTGGATTACCGGACGGATGCCGAATTGCGAAAAGCCATCAGCAGCCGGTACACCGGAACGACACTGATCGTCATTGCGCAGCGGGTTTCTTCCATCATGAACCTGGATGAAATCATTGTGCTGGATGAAGGAGAAATGATCGGCAAGGGAACGCATGAGGAACTGATGCGTGAATGCCCGGTTTACCGGGAGATCCAGCAAACCCAGATGGGGGAGGTGGAATAATGGCCAACAGAGATTCCATTATGACCAAACCCAAGGACTCAAAGGGAGCCTTTATGCGCCTGCTGTCCTACCTGGGCGCGTTCAAAGCACTGATCCTGCTGGTGGCGGTGCTGTGTCTGATCAGCAATGTACTGAGCCTGTGGGGACCGACGCTGGCCGGATCCGCGATTAATGAGGCGGCGGCAGGAATAAACAAGGTGAACTTCGAAAAGGTCGCCTACTATGCGGTCCGGATGCTGGCAGTATACGTGAGCTCTTCCCTGATCACCATCCTGATTCATATGATTATGGTGAATGTTTCCAAACGTGTGGGCCGGAAGATGCGGCAGGATGTGTTTGACAAGCTGATGCGGCTGCCGGTGGGCTTTTTTGACCGGAACCAGGCGGGAGATATCATCAGCCGGGTATCCTATGACGTGGACGTAATCAGCACCTGTATGGCCACGGATGTGGTGGCAATCCTGACCAGTGTGGTGACGGTAGCCGGCGCGCTGATCATGATGGTCCGGATATCCCCGGTACTGAGCCTGGTGACGCTGGTAACGGTGCCTGCTTCCATCGTGTTCACCGCCCACATGCGAAAGAAGACCCAGCCCCGGTTTGTGAAACGGTCCAGGTCCTACGGAGCGATGAACGGATTTGTGGAAGAGCAGCTGTCCGGGCAGAAGACCATCCAGGCCTATGCCTATGAGGACCAGATTGACGATAAATATGAGGATATCAACCACCAGGCCGCGGAAGCGTATTATGACGCGGATTCCCTGGCGGCAACCATCGGTCCGACGATCGGCTTTATCAACAATATCGGCCTGAGCCTGATCACCCTGCTGGGATCGGTGCTGTATATGAACGGGGCCATCGGGTTGGGAAACATCTCTTCTTTTGTGCTGTATTCCCGGAAATTTTCCGGTCCGATCAACGAAGTAGCGAACATCATCAACGAACTCTTCTCCGCACTGGCGGCGGCGGAACGGGTATTCGGCCTGCTGGATCAGCCGGAAGAACTGAAGGATGCAGAGGGTGCCCGGACGCTGACGGACGTGGAAGGCAACGTGGCGCTGAATAAGGTGTCCTTTGGTTATGACCCGGACCGGACCATTATCCACGATCTTTCCATGCGGGCGGATGCAGGAAAGCTGACGGCTATCGTAGGCCCTACCGGCGCCGGCAAAACAACGATCATCAACCTGTTGATGCGTTTTTACGACGTGGACAGCGGCAGCGTGACCGTGGACGGACAGGACGTAAGGGAGCTGACCCGGAGAAGCCTGCGGTCTGCTTATGCCATGGTGCTGCAGGACACCTGGGTGTTCCGGGGCACGATCTTTGACAATATAGCCTACGGCAAGGAAAACGCCACGATGGATGAGGTGGTGGCCGCGGCGAAGGCCGCCCATATCCATCCGTTTATCATGCGGCTGCCGGAAGGATACCAGACAGTAATCAGCGAGGACGGCGGCAACATTTCGAAGGGACAGAAGCAGCTGCTGACGATCGCCCGGGCAATGCTGTATACCTCCAATATGCTGATCCTGGATGAGGCAACCTCCAACGTGGATACTTCCACAGAACGGGAGATCCAGCGGGCTATGCGAAAGCTGATGACAGGGCGGACGTGCTTTGTAATCGCCCACCGGCTATCCACAATCCGGAACGCTGACAATATCCTGGTAGTAAACCAGGGAGACGTTGTGGAGCAAGGGACGCACGACGAACTGATGCAGGCGCGGGGGTTCTACTATCGTCTGTACCGTGCGCAGTTTGAATAAAAAATGCTTGACATGTGTCTTTTGGTAAGTTATAGTGATCACAATTAAAAAAGAAAGGAGGTTCTTCGCATGGTTAACTTCATGAATGTAAAACGGTTTACAGCCACCGTTAAAACTGTAAAACACATCCGTAATGGCAATACATCTGACCATACGAAGAACCAACCGGAATAACTTCCGGCGCCTGTTTTCATATGATCGGCCGCTTGTCCATAACGGATAAGCGGTTTTTTGCTGCGTAAAAAAGAATACAGGGGGTGGTCGGGATGATCTATATAACGTACGGAGATATCCCGGAAGACAATCAGGAAACAAGCAATGAAACTGCATGTACCGGTACCTTTGGAGAGATGGGCTTCAGGTGCTGTGAACAGGACAGAACAAACGAAGAAAGGAGATAAAAGACAATGGTTTTTGACAGGAATACAGTTTTTGCACTGACAGAAAAAAGCAAAAAAGGACAGGAACCGGAGCAGATGAGCCGGTATACTGCCAACGTTACAGAAAAAGCAGAAGAGACTCGCGGGAGGGGGTATCTGAATACCCGAAGGAAGCCGCGCCGCAAAAGGAAGGAATATTTATGGAAAAGAATATACAGATACATGAAATGCTGCCCGGGAATCTGTACGCCGGCAATCTCTGGCAGAAGGAAATGGTGGAAAACACAATACTCCGGCGTGATGAGCCTTACTATATGACCGTTTCCGGTGAGACTTTCTACACCGGAAATGAGGGAGAACCCGTGGAAAAGAAGATCCGCAGGGGCTTTTTCAGCCGGATTTTCCGGCGGGAAACCAAACAAAAGGAGAGGATAAGCGTTTGGAAGAAAAGTATCGCGTAATCCTGGTCCACAGGGACCGATACCTGGTCAGGAACGGGGCAAAAGAGCTTTACTGCGTGCTGACCGGGAGCCTGCGATACCGTGATGAATATCCGGTTGCGGGCGATTATGTGGAAATTACGGAGAATCCGTTCGGCGACAGCCTGATCCGGGCGATCCTGCCCCGGCGGACGGTGTTTTACCGTCCGGACCGGGGCGGGCACGCTGACGGATTCGCAAAAACCATTCAGGTGCAGCCGCTGATCGCCAATATGGATTATGTGTTTATTATCACATCCCTGAACCAGGATTTCAGCCTGAACCGGATCGCACGATATGCTTCCATGATAACGGCCGGAGGCGCTGTGCCGGTGGCCGTGCTGACCAAGGCAGACCAGTGTGCGGACGTTGAAGAAAAGGAACGGGAAACCGCCGCGCTGAGCGGGCAGATGGAGGCGGTGGCGGTAAGTTCCTATACAGGCTTTGGACTGGAACGGCTGCAGAAGTATTTTATCCCAGGAACGACGATTGCCCTGCTGGGTTCTTCCGGCGCGGGGAAATCCACCCTGATCAATACGCTGGCCGGGGAGGAGGTTATGCGCACCGGGGAGATCCGGGAGGCTGACTCCAAGGGAAGGCATACGACCACACACCGGGAAATCATCGAAATCAACGGAGTGAGCTTTATAGACACCCCCGGACTGCGGGAACTGGGGATGGTTGCGGCAGAGGAAGGCATCAGCGGTACATTCACTGATATAGCCGAACTGATCAGCCAGTGTGCTTTCTCAGACTGTACCCACCGCAGCGAACCAGGATGCGCTGTTCGTAATGCGTTGGCGGACGGCACGCTTTCTCCCGAACGCTGGGAACTGTACAATCGCCTTGAACAGGAAAACAGCTGGAGCAAGATCAAAAAGAATGAAAAGATGATGAATATTGCCATGGATAAGCGAAAACAACGGAAACACAGCGAATGGAAGGAGAGATGATTATTGAAGAGCATTGAAGAACAAGCGGTCATTTTATACGCACTGGAGAACTGTGAAATCAAACCATTCCCCGGACATCCGGGTGGACGGAACCGTATCCTGATCTGCTGCCGGAACGGGGAAAAGAAATATATACTCCGCATATCGGAATTGGGCGACCGGACCGGAGAGGATTACCTGGCAGAAACGGAATTCGTCCACTACCTGGCCCGGAACGGGGCACCGGTGGCGGATGTGATACCATCTGTTCACGGCAGGATGGTTGAATGCGTTGAGAAGGATGGACAGAAGATCTATCTCAGCCTGTTTGCCTACGCAAAAGGAATGCTGCTGTGTGACAATGGCTACCGTTACCGGGAGGGAGCACCTCTTGAAGAATACTTCTATAACACCGGCAAGGCGCTCGGTGTGATCCACAGGTTGTCCAGGGAGTTCAAACCGGTGCACCGGCGCCCGGAATTCTTTGATAAATACAACCGGGATTATATTGACCGCCTGATTCCGGATTCCTATGCGGAACTGAAGGATGCCATTAACAGACGGCTGGATGAATACGGGAAACTGCCCATGGACGCGGGGAACTACGGGCTGATTCATTTCGATTTCTGCGACGGGAATTACCATGTGGACATGAATACCGGCGATATTACTGTGTTCGATTTTGACAACTGTATTTACTGCTGGTATATGTTCGACCTGGCTCACGTCTGGACTCACGGCGTCGGCTGGTTCCGGAATGAGCCGGATCCGAAGAAACGCATGGCATATATGAAATGGTACTTTGATACAGTGCTTGAGGGCTACAGAAGCGAAACGGACGTATCCGAGGAGATGCTGGAGAAGCTTCCCCTGTTCATTGACATGACGCTGATCGAATTCATTGTTGATGAGTTTGAATGCTGCGAACGGGAAGGGGAAGAACCGGAGGAGGAAGACATCGGGGAGACAGCGGAATGCCTGATCCACGATATTCCTTATGCGGGTTTCGGGGAAGAATAACGCATGAAAGTGTGTACAAAGCAAATGAGCACCGCAGTGCGGTGCTCATTTGCGTATTGTGAGATTAATCCTTCAAGGCAAGTTCAGCGGCCCTGACCGCATGAATTTCGGTTGTGTCAAAAATCCTGAGCGCGGAGGATTCCTGCTGAACCAGCAGGCCGATTTCCGTACAGCCGAGAATGACGGCTTCCGCTCCTTTCTCCTTCAGGGCGGCAATGATACGGCTGAATTCGGCCCGGGAATCTTCCCTGATCTTGCCCAGGCACAGTTCTTTATAGATTACGTTGTTGACGATTTCCACGTCTTTTTCGTCCGGAATCAGTACGTCAAAGCCCCTGGCAATCAGCCTGGACTTATAGAAGTCCTGGGTCATCGTATACTTTGTTCCGAGCAGGGCAACCCTGCGGATGTTTGCCGCCTCCAGCTTATCGGCTGTCGCATCCGCAATATGGATAACGGGAACAGAGATTCCGGCCTGGATCTGATCAGCTACCTTATGCATGGTGTTGGTGCAGATAACAATAAAGTCCGCTCCGGCAGCTTCCAGCTTTTTCGCCGCGTCTCCCAGAATACCGGCGCTTTTGTCCCACTGGCCGGTGGCCTGGCATTCCTCAATCTCGGCAAATTCAACGCTGTAGAGAATGATCCTGGCAGAGTGCAGGCCGCCGAGTGTTTCCTTGACCTTTTCATTAATGATTCTGTAGTAGGGAATGGTGCTTTCCCAGCTCATCCCGCCGATTAATCCGATTGTTTTCATTTATTTTTCCTCTTGCCTGTTTATCAGGGCGAATTCGATTTCATCCAGTCCCTCTGTGATATTGTTCCTGTTTCCCGTTTCCCGGAAGCCTTTCCGGCAGTACAGCCGTTTCGCGTTCACATTGTTTTCGAGAATCCAGAGTGTGGGCGTGTCCGGACACAGGCTGACGGCATATTCCAGAAGGGCTGTTCCATAGCCTTTGTTCTGCCGATCCGGAATGATATACAGGTCTTCAATCAGGCTGCCGGTGAGGCTGACGATTCCGACAGGCTCATCGTCCAGCAGCATATATACTTTGCTTCCCTGCCGGATCTTCTCTGCAAGATATTCCAGCTGATGCTCCGGCGTGTGCAGGGCGATAAAGTCCGCGGTACAGAAGGAACGGTGTGAATCCTGCCAGGAGACAGAATGGATTTCCGCGGCCTGGTAAAGGTTTGACTGATCAACAGGGATAATGATCCTGCCGACTTCAGCAATCCAGTCTGCATACGCTTTTTCCCAGGTATCCAGGGCATACGGCCTTCTGGAATCCCCGATTGCCCGGGCATACTGTTCGGCGTGCTGAAGGAAGAAGGTCATGTTTTCCCGGGCTGTGAGAAGTTCCCTGAGGATGACACGGCTCCATATATTGGCTTCCGTGAACTGGGTTGTGGTTTTCAGAAGCTCCTCATACTGCTGTTTGTCGAAAGGAATCCGGATCTCTTCAATCTTCACGGTTCCGTTTTCCGCGATGTCGATTACGGTGTAGGGGACGTTGTTCAGGATTCCGTCCAGGGGCAGGCCGCAGGAACCGGGATTGATGAGCCATGTGTTCCTGTTATGGGCTTTGTAACTCCACTGCACATGGGTATGACCGAAAAGATAAATACCTTCTTCCAGTTCGGACAGCCGGTCCCGGAATCCGGTATCCTGATCCCAGAAACTACGGATATCGCACGAAAGGGATTCCGGTGTGACAGCGGAGCAGGCATATTTTTCCGCCAGGACGACAGGTCCGCATGTCCCGGATTCACAGCTGCCGATCCAGCCGGAAGAAGCATGTGAAACATGGATGCGGACACCATTGCGGATGAATTCCAGCGTGTACGGCAGATCCATCAGATACCGGAGGTTATCGGGACTGATATTCCGGAAACACCAGTAAGAAATCTGCATCTGGCCGTCAGTCCAGCTGCACTGGTCTTTTCCAATCAGGTTTTCCAGGTAGCTTTCTTCATTTCCACGGATGATATGTTTGTTTTTAATCCGCCGGATTGTGGTGATGCAGTCATCCGGGAATGGACCGCTCAGACAGTAATCGCCGGCAAAAATATATTCCGAGACCCCCTGCTTTTCCGCATCCGCAAGCACAGCCTTGAGTGCGGGCAGGTTTCCGTGAATATCCGATATGACAGCAATTTTCATTTTTCCGGTTCTCCCGGATCAGCATTCCGGATTGGTTTGCCGATCTTCATCTTCCTGCGCCAGTCGGGCGCTTCACCATCATCCGCCCAATATTCATCCATTTCAACGATTTTCCCATTTTCAATCCGGAGGAAGCTCACAACGTGAAAGGACATACTCCTGTCAAGGGGATAAACCCGGCCGGCCAGGATGACGGTGTTTCCGGATTCCTCAACGCGTTCGATTTCCCCGGTCCAGTCATTCGGATAATCACAATTGACCCGGACGTATTCCGCTACTGTGAACTGCTCGTTGGAACAATGCCAGCGGATAACGGCATCCTCCCTAAACCAGGAAGGCAGACGTTCCCGGTTCTGAGAAAGAACATCCAGCCAGAAAGCTTTGTAATCCATGTTTTTCTCTCCGATCATACCTGCTTTGTATCGATCCAGATCAGCAACCGCTCATCTGTCTGCTCTGTAATCACACCGCCGTTGGCCAGCGCGACAGCCTGGGAAGGCTTGTTGTCCAGGCGGATGGTAACCAGGACTTTATCGATTCCCCTGTTATAAGCTTCGCCGATCAGCAGACGCAGAAGCTCTTTGCCGTAGCCTTTGCCGCGATACTGCGGCGCGATGCCGTAGCCGATATGGCCGCCGGCCTTCCGCAGGGCATCGGTCAGGCAATGCCGCAGTTTGCCAAAGCCGACAGGAACCCCGTCCGCATACAGCCAGTAGGTGGTAGAGGGAACTTTCCAGCCGTCAACGATGCCGTCCAGTTCAGGCTCCTGTGCTTTTTTGACAAGCCAGCTTTTATATTCTTCATAGGACAGCCCGTTAACGTTGTTCTGGAAGCCGTTCTCATCCAGGGGAATATCCTGCAGCATCTGATATACATCCATTCCGTCATTGACGGACAGTTTCCTGAGTTCCAGCATGATAGTCACACTCCTTTTTCAGGCCGGCCTGAAACTGTCTTTCTCCACGGCATCATACAGGTCACGCTGCATTTTGCCTTCGAAGTAGGCCTTCAGCTCCAGATTCCGGTCCCATTTTCCCTGATCATACATTCCGTAACGCCGCTTGACATCGGACATCCGATCCACCACATCCATGACGCCTTCCGCACCGGAAATGGCGTCGCACAGCTGGATCAGGCGGTCATAATCGTCAGGGATGATTTCCGCCAGCTTTGAGCGGATCAGGGCAGTTTCTCCCTCCGAGGTGTCGATTTTTCCGATGTAGCCTTCAAACTTCATTTCATTGAAGGAATGGGTCAGACAGATCCTGGCGGCATCCGGGTAGTCCAGGCTCATCATGTAGGTATAGCCGTCGGAAACATGCCCCAGGTGCCGGACACCGAACTTCCGGCCGATATCATGGAGCAGGCCCAGTACATACGCCTTATCCGGACAAAGACCGGCATAAAGGGCGATCTTTTCCGCACAGTGGGCAGCGGTCCGGCTGTGATTGCCCCAAGGCCCAGGGTTGCACTGTTCTGCTTCCGCCAGAAGCTTTTCCGCCTCCATCCGATCCGGATACCTGCCCTTGCCGGGATTGGCGATCCGGACATAATAATGCTCTTTGTCTTCAGCTACAACGCGTCCGCCGTTTTTAAGCATAATCCGCAGGGACGCGGGATTGTTCAGGAGAACGCGCAGGTAAATTTCTTCTTCCGGAACGATGCGGCGGGCCTCCTCCAGCGTCAGGCGCAGGCCTTCTGTTCCGTATCCTTTGCCGCGGAAAGGCTTTGCGATGAACTGGCCGATATGACCGGCGCCTGTCCGCAGGGATTCGCACAGGTAATGGCGGATCCGGAACTGGCCGACGATGGTATCGTCATCCCAGAGAAAGAAGAAGGTTTCCGGCACGTAGCCTTCCGGAAGTCCTTTGCCTTCAGAAAAGGCAAGCATTTCCGGCAGAGCCTTTTTTTCAAAATCCTCCCGGGAGACATCGTGCCAGGCATTGGTTAAGCCGTTTTCATCCTCGGGCATATCTTTCACGAACAGCCATTCTTTTTCAAGATCTTCCGTGCAGGCTTTTTTCAGGTAAATCATATGCTGCTCCCTGGTTTATTCTTTGGGTGATTGTGCGATGAACATGCCGTATTCCTTGGGAACACGCAGTACACCGTCTGTCATATGGGCTGTCAGGACGGAACGAACCGTTTCCCGCGGGAGGCTCCGCAGGTCTGACATGCCGGAGAGGGAATAGATGTAGTCCACCATATCCTCCACATTGGTGACGGCAAGGGAGTCTTCATACAGATCCTGCCGGATGTCCGCAAAGAAGGGACTCAGCTTTTCCTGCCCGTTTTGCAGGGTGAAAGCGGCATTGACGCCGGTTTCAACAGGCCGGTTACTGAACAGGCTGCCGATGTATTCCATCATGCCATGTTCACCGAAGGTGGCGCAGAAGAAAGTACCGCCCTCTTTCAGCACCCGGCTGACTTCCCGGAGCCCTTTGGGAAGATCCGGCACATGATAGAGCATCATGTTGGCGATGACTGCATCGAAGGTGTGATCCGGGTACGGAATATCCTGGATATCGATGACCCGGTATTCAATTGCGGTTTCATCCCGCAGGGTTTCCTTTGCCTGCTCCAGCATTCCTTCCGAGAAATCCGAAAGGATCAGCCGGGAACAGCGGCTGATCAGCTCTCCCTGTCCTTTCCACATATCACCTGTTCCGCAGCCGAGTTCCAGCACGGAAGCGTTTTCCGGAAACTGATAGTGGGAAGAAATCCAGCTGCCGAACCCCTGCTTGTTGGTGGAATATTTGCTGTGTATCGAAATCCTGGTATTCAGCTTTTCCGAGGTACCGTACTGTTTGGCCAGGACACTGGAATTAACGAGCTGATTCAATGTTTTGATCCTCCGTGAAGTGATGGCGCCGTCAGGAGAACGGTGCTATTACCGGAGAGTATACCATACAATCTACCAGCCAATCCAGAGCAATTAAATACCCTGATCGGGAAGTTTGAATATGGAAAGATCAATCCTACTGCCATTACATTCAGAATCCGGCATGAAAGAATTCATAAGTACGAGCAAATCCGCAGATGACAGAGAGATGAAAATCCGCAAAAGTGTTCCGAAGGCGTGGAATTATCCAGGAAATCCATCAGGCTTTCCAGACCTGCAGTATGATAAAAACGCATACTATCATTACTGCTGGTGGCTTCAAATGGTGATTGCCCTGATGTATTATGGGCTCATTACTAACCGGTTCCTTTTCAAGGCGGGACTTCACAAGTATAATGATGATATCAAGGAAAGGATGATTCAAATGATTCGGAAGGTTGAACGAGCAGATATTCCCGAATGTGTCCGGGTGATCCGGGACAGTTTCCGGACGGTTGCGGATGAATTCGGTTTTACAAAGGAGAATGCTCCCCGGTTTACGGCTTTTGCCATGACAGAGGAATGGCTGCTGTGGCAAATGGAAGGGGAGCACCGGCTGATGTTCGCTGACGAGGAAGACGGCGTTATCCGCGGCTATTACTCCCTGCAGCTGCTTGATTCCGGTGAGTGTGAACTGAATAACCTGTCGGTCCTTCCGGAATACAGGCATCAGGGAATCGGCGGCAGGATGCTGAAACATGCAATGGATACGGCCAGAGAACACCAGCGCAAGGTCATCAATCTAGGTATTGTGGAAGAGAACACCGTGCTGCGGCAATGGTATGAACGCAACGGCGCGGTTCATACGGGCACGGAGAAATATGATTTCTTTCCCTTTACCTGCGGATATATGAAGATCAGCCTGTAAACAGGAGTAAGGGCAGAAAGGAATCAAAATGATTATCCAGGACATCCGGGAAGAACTGGTTCGCCTGCAGGATCTCAAATACCGGGAGATGCAGGTTCAGATTATCCCATCGGTCAAACCGGAATCCATTATCGGTGTACGGACGCCGGAACTGCGGAAGATGGCGAAGGAACTTGCACAGTCGCAGGAGGTCAGCGTATTCCTGGAAGATCTGCCGCACATGTATTTTGAGGAGAACCAGCTGCACGCGTTCATCATTTCCGGCATGAAGGATTATGCGGAGTGCCTCAGTGTGCTGAACCGGTTTCTGCCCTATGTGGATAACTGGGCAACCTGCGACCAGATGTCGCCGCGTGTGTTCAAAAAACACCGGCAGGAACTGACGGAAAGTATCCGGGAGTGGATTTGCTCGGCAGACCCATATACGATCCGGTTCGGGATCGGAATGCTGATGGAACACTACCTGGAAGAGGACTTTAAGCCGGAGTATCCGAAGATGGTGGCTGCTGTCAGGTCGGAAGAATACTACGTCAACATGATGATTGCCTGGTACTTTGCCACTGCGCTGGCCAAGCAGTATGGGGCAGTGCTTCCGTTTATCACGGAGCACAGGCTGGATGACTGGACACACAACAAGGCAATCCAGAAATCCATTGAAAGCTACCGGATTACACCGGAACAGAAGGAGTACCTGAAATCATTGAAAATCAGGAGAAAGTAAAAATGATCAGACTGGAAGAAATCAACGGAAAGAATGTCTGGGACATTCTGAAGCTGAAGGTCGGCGAAAGCCAGAAGAACTTTGTGGCAGCGAACGACGTCAGCATTATTGAAGCCTATATAGCGATGACGCATCACGGGAAGGCTTTCCCCTTCGGGATCTATGACGAAGACATCCCTGTGGGTTTCTGCATGATTGGTTTCGGAGCGGATGACGACTGGGAGGATGCGCCGGCTGTGGCCAAAGATAATTACAACCTGTGGCGGTTCATGATTGATGAACGGTATCAGGGAAAGGGCTACGGCAAGGCGGCCATGAAACTGATTATGGATTATATCGACAGCGAACCCTGCGGCCCGGCAGAATACTGCTGGCTGTCCTATGAGCCGGAAAACGAAAGAGCAAAAGCGCTGTACGCGGCCTTCGGCTTCCGGGAAACGGGAGAGTTTGACGGTGATGAAGCGATTGCCGTTCTGAAGCTGCAGCGCGGTGATCCCAAGGATGAAATCATTGAAAAGTTTGTAAGCCGTTCCGCGGAAACCCTGAAGGAAAAGCTGGCGGGCGTCTACCTGCATGGGTCCGCTGCTATGGGCTGCTATCAGCCGAAGAAGAGCGACCTGGACTTTATGGTGGTTGTCAATGAAAACCTGACAGACGCCGAGAAGCGGGAATACATGGATATGGTGATTGAGCTGGACGCGGAGGTCCCGGCCAAGGGAATTGAAATGAGCGTCGTTACAAAAGACGTCTGCGATCCCTTTGTTTATCCAACACCTTTCATCCTGCATTATTCCAGGAGGCATACGGAATGGTACCGGACGAATCCGGAAGATTATATCCGGAAAATGAACGGCACGGACAAGGACCTGGCCGCGCACTTTACCGTGATCCGGGGCAGGGGAATCTGCCTGTGCGGCCTGCCGGTGGATGAAGTTTTCGGCGAGGTGCCGGAAAAGGATTACCTGGATTCCATCTGGGACGACGTGTCCGGAGCAGGGGAAGAAATCACAGACAATCCCATGTACCTGATCCTGAACCTGACCCGGGTCCTTGGGTATCTGAAGGAAAAAGAAGTACTGTCCAAGCAGGAAGGCGGAACCTGGGGACTGAAGAACCTGCCGGGGAAATATCATCCGCTGATCCTGGCGGCCCTGGATGAATATGAGAACGGGGCAGAGGTCAGGTATGACGCTGAACTGGCCCGGGATTACGCAGCCTATATGCTGAGACAGATCACGCGCGGACAGATTAAAGGGATGCACGGAGTTTGCAAGCGACTGTGAGCTGACCAATATTGTGAGCCAGAACTTTCACAGAGCTGTTGGGTTTGAGGAGGCGAACCGACTTGTCGCATATGTCAGAAAGATTTAACCGGATGCCGGAGTCGATTGCGGCAATCCTGGGCAATGCTGCCGGACAGGCGGACGGACTTGGAAAATCCGCCGCGGAAGTGTACCTGTTTGATGAATATGTGCTGAAGGTCCGGCCGGCAGACGGCTGGGATACAGTGGACACGCAGATCCTCCGCTGGCTGAAGGGGAAACTGCCGGTTCCGGAAGTGGCCGCACAGGAAGTGCGGGACGGACGGGACTGGCTGCTGATGACCCGGATGAACGGAAAAATGCTGTGTGATCCCTCCGTAATGACAAAGCCCACCCTGCTGCTGGACTGCATGGCGGAGGCACTGCATATGCTGTGGAGCGTACCCATACAGGATTGTCCTTTTGAACGGTCAGTGGAAGATAATTTAGCCCGCGCTGAAAAGACGATCCTGGCGGGGCGCTTTGATCCTTCTGACTGTGAACCGGAAACCTTCGGACCGGGCGGGTTTGAGAATCCCAAATCGCTGCTGGACTGGCTGAAAAGCCATCGGCCGAAAAAGGATGACGTGCTGACCCACGGCGATTTCTGCCTGCCGAACCTGTTTACGGACGAAAAACGTTTTACCGGCTTTATTGACCTGGGAAGCGCGGGAATATGCGACCGATGGATGGACCTGGCCCTGGGATGGCGGAGCCTGAAGCATAACAGCGACGGCCACTACGGGAAAACCTATCCGAAGGTCAATCCGGATGACCTGTTCCGGGCGGCGGGAGTTCCGAAGGATGAGGAGAAATTGCGGTATTATATCCTGCTGGATGAACTGAACTGACAAGATTTGTGTCAGAAACACTTACAGAAAAAGACGGTATATCCCTGCCTGCTGTGCTGTCGTACAATTCTTCCTGAACATGGAGAGAGCGTCAGCACAGTATGCTTCCGGCATCCTGCAGGAAGCGTGCTGAATGAAAGGAGAAACTATGGGATACCGAAACGCAAGGGAGATTTTTCCGGAAGGTCTCCTGAGGCAGATTCAGCGTTATGTTTCCGGTGAGACCATTTATATCCCGTCCGGAAACGAAAGAAAGGCCTGGGGTGAAACCTCCGGATACCAGCGCTATATCCGGGAAAGGAACGAAAGCATCCGCAGGGATTTTGCTGAAGGGGAATCCATTGAGAACCTGATGGACAAGTACGCGCTCTCCTACGATTCCATTAAACGAATTGTGTACAACAGGAAGGAGACCGCTATGCTGAAATACAGCGCAACGCTGTCCTCCGCCAAAGCTTATGCTGAAGCGGGAAAACTGGACGTGTGGATTCATCTGTATCTGAATGAAGAAGGACGCAATATTCCTTTTTCCGACGGACTGAAATTGTTTGACCGGTACTATATCAGCCCGGCACTGTTCCCGATCAGCCTGTTCAAAAGGTGCACGGGACCTGAACCGGAAATGAAATACCAGATCCATCCGGAATGGTGGGCACATCAGATTGCCGAACTGGAAAAAAACATTCAGAAGGATGACGACATGCCTCCGCTCATTGTCCATTATGTGGACGGCGAATTTGAACTGAACGATGGAAATCACCGCCATAAGGCCTATGAAAACCTGGGAATCAAAGACGCCTGGGTAATCATCTGGATCACGGAAAAAGAAGAACTGGACGACTTCATGGACAAATACGGTGACTATGTCAAAGACTGCAGGATCATACAAAGGTAAAAAGATATCCGCCGGAGATCCCGTTTGTTAATTTAGATCCGAACCCTATTACAGGGTTCGGATCTTTTTTAAAAACTTAAGTTTAATTTCTGAACTTGATGAAATCATAGGAAGATTATCATCCGGGATGTCTTTCCAACAGCTGTCCCGACAAAACGGAATTTGTCACTGTTTTTAGCATTGCGCTGCCTTGTATATGATCAATATTCGTAGGATTGATTTGCTTTCCTAAGTGCAGCTACATAATCGCACCCTTTTTCTTTCACATCTTCCGGATTTATCGGATAATGGACATTGTAAAGAACCCCTTTATCTCCGAACATATCTTCCATATAATCCTTCTCTATATGCCCGCCTACGACTTCAAGGCAAATCATAACATGATCATCACCCGGTACAATTTCTTTCTCCCACATATATTGGCACTCAAGGTTCATGAAACATTCAGCGACCATCGGCGCTTCTATCCATGAAGCTTTCTCCACAGTAAGCCCTGATGAAGTTATCTCATTCGTCTCGAACTGATTGTTCTGTATCGTCTGCATGCAGGTTTTGTATAAATCAGAAGAAATGAAATTCAGCACTGCAACCTTCTTTTCATTCAGGCTTTGGTAAAGATGTCCACACTTATTCACGCTGCATAGAATCACGTAATACCCGCCACCATGATTCGCACTCGTAAACCCTGCCCATGACTGCATCGTAGCATTTGGCTGTCCATTAGATTTATATGTTGTGACAAGAAACATCGGTGTCGGTATTCCCATAATAAATTCTTTCCAATCAAACCCGAAGTTTTTTGCAAATTCTCCGTATGTTCCCCTCATAGATTCAGGCATTTCTTTGTATTGGTATTTCATCTTTTTCTTCCCTCCGTACTAAAACCAACATAAGACTCAACTTCAAATATCCCGACAACCTTCGATTTATCGATGGTCGACTATCTTAAAAATACGTTTTTCGATTTTACTGATGATCATTTTATCATTTTGACCATCAGGCAATCATTATCATAGCTGCCCTCCGGATACTTCATTCCATGCGGACGAGTGCCATATATCGCGCCTGCAAAAATGAATCCGGGTTTGGATTTGAATGGATACGATCCGGTGGGTATTATATTGCAGCAGCTTTTCAGTGTCCCTTTATGCATAAACGGATTCAGATCTTTCTGAGGGCGGAAACACGATCGTTCACGCTTTGCTCAAACTGTTCATCCGTCATGGAAGGATCACGGGTTGCCTGCCATACAGCACAGGGAACCCGGCTGCAGGAGGCGCAGGTCGCGTAATGATGCTTGTTGACACAGCAGCCATAGATGGGGCAAGGCTTTCCTTCCGGTGCGTGAAACACTTTCCCGCAGGCTTCATTGCATCCGGTGCAGAGATTGCCGTGCAGGGGACAGGCGGAGCAGTCCGTTCCACAGACGGAAAGTCCCAGGATTTCCCGCTGCTTTGCTTTGGGTAAATCCTGTAAAACGAGCAGATAGGAACGATCCAGCCAGGTTTTCAACAGATCGTCCGGAATATCCCCGTCGGGTTTGACGGAATTCCAGTGCAGTTTATTGCTGTAATATCCGGGAATCACATCCGGATACTGTTTTCGCATCAGTTCTCCTTCAGCCGGATTCAGCTTCAGGTTGATATAGTATGGCCGATCGTCGTGATCAAGCAGGACGGCGGCAAACATTTTGCTTCCGATATGATACCGGATCCAGTTCCATTCCGCCTGCAGGTCTTTTGTCACACCGCGTTTGGCCATCAGGTATTCGTCAATCCAGGGATATTTCACAGGGCATACCTCCTTTACTTTTCAAAGGCAGGGTATCACATTAAACATGACATCAATATGTCATGTATTGTACGTATCATAAATGTTTTTGCCGATTAGCCGAAGTTCTTCCCGTAATTCCGGGGGCTCCAGCAGTTCTGCTTCTCCCTGAAAGGACAGAATCCAGCTGATCAGATGATTCCTGTCTGTAAAGCCGGCAGAAAACAGGCAGTCTCCTTCCGGAGTAAGCTTATAACAGCCAGGCCCGTATTCTTCCACCAGCCGCCATTTATATGCGGGACTGATTCGGACAGTAACGTGATACCGGTCAGGGAATGCCTGTTCGCTGAGAAGATCCGGAGGTTCCATCTGCCGTGGTATAAATGGTTCACCGATCTGCAGAGCGTCCATTCGGTCCAGTTTAAACAGACGAGGAGATGCTTTTTCCCTGCACCAGCACCATAAATACCAGCTGGACCACTGGAAAACCAGCAGTGACGGTTCCACAATCCGATCACTCTCGCCGTTCCGGGACAAATAGTGGAATGAGACCAGGCGATGCTGCTCGATTGCTCCGTGCAGCAATTCAATCTTCTCAGAAAGGGACGCTTTATGCCAGGAAGCGAGGTCGATCAGGATGTGCTGGTCTCCGGGAAGAAGCCCGGAAGAACCGGGACTGATCTTCTCCATCAGCTGCCGGTACTGACCGGTACCACTGACGCTGTCCAGGCTCCTCAGACCAGAGAGAATGGCCTGCATTTCCCGGGAAGTCAGGGCAGTGCGATCCATCCGGAAACCGTCCATGATCCGGATGCCGCCACCCACACCCTGCTGCGTGACGATGGGGATGCCGGCCTGGTTCAGCGCCTCAATGTCCCGGTTGATGGTGCGGCGGGATACTTCAAAACGTTTAGCCAGTTCCGGTGCGGTGGACTGTTCCTGATTCAGGAGAACAGAGAGAATAGCGATCAGACGGTCAAGCTTCATATGTGGCACCTCAAACATGACAATAATGTGACGTGTTTATTGTATCATACAGTCAGCAGGATAACAAAAAGAACATGACAACGCTGTGTCATGTTCCTTGTGAAAGTATGGATATTACATGCCAGAGCCTGCCGGGGACAGCCTATGGAGAAGCCATCTGGCAACACCGTTTTCCTCGTTGCTTTCAATGATACCTGTCGCAACAGCTTTCAGCTCATCCACCGCGTTGGAAACGGCGTAGCACTCATCTGAAATTTCGAACATGGGAAGATCGTTTACAGCATCCCCAAAGGAAACCACCCGGGTGCATCCCCACATTTCCTTCAACCTGCGGATCGCGTTGGCTTTGGAGGCTTTGGCAGGCATAATTTCACACCAGTATTCCGGACGGTATAGCTCCTGCTGGATGGTGCAGCGATACCGGCTGTCATTGAAAAAAACATCATAAACCGGCTGCAGCTCTTCCTTTTTACCGATACAGGTAAAATAGAACATTTCCCCCTCATACAACGCATCTTTTCCGGCGACGGGGCGGAACCGCGGGTCTCTCTGGCGCAGACTCAGGTATCGCCGGATTCCGTCATTCTCATTTTGTGGAATCCAGGAAACCTTTTCCATACCGTTGACAAAGGAATAGACCAGTGGGCTGATGCCGTGGGTGTTCAATACGTCCCTGACCAGGGCTCTCTCCTCCTCGGTGAATCCTTCACTGGAGAGGATTTCACCGGTGGAAGGCTGGATGATGAAAGCGCCGTTATAGGCGATGACAGGGATGTTGGTGGAGAGGCCTTCTGTGACCTTCGACGCAGAGATCAGGGACCTGGCGGTTGCGTAGGTAAAGAGCATACCGTTTTCCACCAGGTTGTTGATTGTGCTGATGCTGAAGGGACTGACGCGATCCTGCCGGTTCAACAGGGTGCCGTCCAGGTCGGTAACATAAAGGGTTTTATCCATGATGCTCCTTCAGGTATTCGTCACGCAGGGCGGACAAATGTTTAACGATATCCGGATTCCAGTGTATCAGCGACGGGAGTTTCCCGCAAGGAAACTCAGCGCATAAACCGCAGAACTGAACTCCATGATCCCGGGCACAGGCATGAACTTTGCAGCGGCCGGATTCGGCCCATTCGGGTACCCGGCCGTCTGATTCGATGCAGCCGGGACATCTGCCGTCTGCTTTTTTCACACAGCCGGTGCAGCATTCGCCGCAGGCTGTGATCAGGGTAAAATCGGTCATGATTGGTCTCCTTGTTATGGTTGAGCATAACTGCAGTCATTCAGCCTGGCCAGGCGTTGCGCAGCCTTATCAATTTTGCCGGAAAGCGGTTTGGTTTTCCGGACACCTGGCTCCAGCCAGACGTTCTGCACTGTAAGGGTGTTTGTTTTCCGGTCAGCTTTGGGTTCAATACGCCCGACGAAACGATCCCCGTATACAATGGGAAGTACATAATAGCCGTATTTGCGTTTGACAGCCGGGGTGTAGATTTCCCAGGAATACTGATAGTCCCAGACGGCTTCGATCAGCTTCCGGTCCCAGAGCATGGGATCCAGGGGAGCAAGAAACTCCAGCCTGGCTTTGGTGTCCGCCTGACCATCGATTACAGACTCCAGCAAGGGAAGGTCTTCAGAAAGCAGGTACAGCGGGAAACGGATGCCTTCCACCTGAAGGGGAACGATGCTGCCGCTTTTTTCCAGACGGGCAAAGGCGGCGTTCCGCTGTTCCGTGGTCATGTTGATTCCCAGCCAGGCGGTGGAATTCCGGTTCCAGAGCAGACCGACAGCACCGATCCTGCGCCGGATACGCCAGTCCGTCAGGGAGGCTTCATCCGGGAAGGGATTCGGAGCGTTCAGCAAGGCGGCGGGAAGATACTTTTCCGCCAGGTCATAATACTTCCGTGAACCGGATTTATGATGGATGAGCAGGGTTCCGTCCGTATAAAGCTGCTCCAGCACAGAACGGGCAGCCAGGGATTCTTTTTCCCAATGCCCGCTCCAGTGCATGGAGGAATGCCAGAAGATGGTTCCCTCAATAGGCAGCGTATCGCTGCTGACAGGACCATGCTTCCGGATATAGTTGACGGCTTCTTTTTCCAGCTCGGGAATGCCGGGGAACTGCCGGCCGTGGGCGGTGCTCCTTTCCCTGTAGCCGGAGAAGAAGGGCCAGTCCTCGCAGGGCCAGATGGAAAGCTCTTTATCTGAATAATCCACCAGCAGGCGGTCCCGGTAAAGAAGGTCGTGCAGCATCTTCTTCCGGAAGCCTTTGACGCGAGACTGAAGGGTCAGCTCCGCGTTCCTGCCGCAGACGTCCACGGGATCAAACTGAATACAGCCGGCCTGGCGGACATACTGATAAGCTCCGTCCTTGCGGATGAAACGGTAGTCTCCCAACAAACCCTGCTTCAGCAGGATGAACTGCCGGGCCTGGGGCAGCGTAACGGTCAGCATCTGGTACTCCTTCCGCGGATGCGTCAGCCGCAGTATGCGACGGCATCCGCCTGGAAATGAAGACCGCTGCTTCCGCCGACGTGGGCAAACTCGGTCTGGATGGACTTGCGGGAGGGATACTTGCCCTTGAACCGCTCTTTAATCACTTTTTCCATGACGGGGATGTTATATACATCCCGGAACAGGCAGTCCATGTGGACCACATTTTCCAGCGTAAGGCCGAAAAGGGCGAGACGCTCTTCCATCTGGTCAAAGGCACCGTTGATTTGTTCTTCAATTGTGCCGCCGATATTGCCTACGCAATAGCTTAAAAAGCAGTAATCTCCTGCCTTGATAATCCCGGAATGGGCCCATTCTTCACTGATGTCTTTCCTGATGATTTCGCTCATGATTATTCTCCTTGACAGACAGTATTAACGACGCGCTTCGTTCAGATAAAATTTTATCATGAGCACTCCCGAATTGTAAGGCGAACAAAAATATTTTATGGAGAAAACCGGACAAAAAAACTGCCGGGGAAGCTGAGCTCCCGGCAGTGAATATCGACAGGTTATTTATTTGTCATCGGAGGGCTTCCGGTACTCAAACAGATCACCCGGCTGGCAGTCCAGGACTTCACAGAGCTTGGCCATGGTTGATACCTTGACGGCTTTTGCCTTGCCGGTTTTCAGGATGGACATGTTGGCCAGCGTGATGCCCACGCGGTCGGCAAGCTCCGATACGCTCATTTTGCGCTTGGCCAGCATCACGTCGATATTGAAGATGATTTCGCCTTCCATGCTGTATCCTCCTTATACCGTCAGGTCGCTCTGCTCCTGAAGATCAGCAGCCTTCCGGACCAGATGGGAGAGGCAGGCAGCCGCGACTGTGACCGAAAAGCCCACAAAGCAGATCAGCAGGGAAATCAGAAAGATTCCCGGATGGTTCATGCTCATGAAAAAGAAAACGACATTCCCCAGGAAGAAGAACAGGATATCCCCGGCCACCAGCCAGGCAATTCCCTGCAGGAGGGCGGCATTCGATGAGGAGAAAGACCGGTTCTCTCCGATGTTGACCGCGATTTTCCAGGCCAGCACAAGGATGGCATAACAGGGAATGGCCGTGATCCAGAGGAAGATCATCCACGGCCAGTGCCAGGACGCAAATTCAGGATAGCTGTCCTGCATCCAGGATCCGCAGTCGGGCAGGATACCGAAATAAACGATCAACCCGCAGAGCCCGATGATGATAATGATGGCTTTCAGCCAGGAAGAAAGCTTTTGCTGATTCATTTCCGATGCCTCCGGTTTCTTTGCTCGGGAGTATCATATATCGAAAATGATCGAAAGTCAACAATAAATTATCGCAACACGATAAAAAACGAATCAGGCTTTCAGAAAATCATCCCGCTTGGGCGTGAATACATCCAGCAGCACACCTTTTTCCAGACAGACGGTTCCATGGATCAGTCCGGAAGGAACCACAATGGAATCTCCGGGATTCAGGACCACGGATTCATCCTCCACGCTGTAGCGGAAGGAGCCGGAAAGGACGTAGCTCAGCTGCGTATGGGGATGGGTATGCGGAGCTCCCTCCGAGCCGGTTTCGAAACTGACCTCCACGGCCATCAGCGGATCATCATATGCCAGGACGCTTCGTTCCACTCCGCCTCCCAGGGGATTCATTGTGATATCACTGCGATGCCGGACGATGCCTTTCATTTCCTTTTCACTCCTTTTTTGATTTATCCTTTGCATTTTTCCCTGCCCAGGTGATCACGGATGAACTCCCAGACGTCATAATCCGGAGCATCCGCCTGCTTTGACGGCAGGAGGAAAGCTTTGGCGGGCGTCACATACAGGTAGATGCAGCCTTTTTTCCGGAAAGCTTTGTATATGGAATCCCAGGAGACTTCCTGCGGCTCCTCCGCTTTCTGGTCGTTCACGATCCGGATACCTTCATCCCGCATGGTTACGGTGTAGACGGGCCGGGCGGGTTTCAGCTTTGCCCTGGCGGCCTGCATATTGACCTGGCTGAGGAAGGTGCCGATATAGACAAGGGGAAGTCCGATGCCGACAACCAGCAGTACGGCAGCGATCAGCCCGGACTGTTCCTTCCGGGTAAGGAGGGCGATGACAGCAAATGCAATCAGGATCAGGGAGAATACAGCGGGCCGGATCCATTTTTTCCGCAGGGCAAACATATCAAAACGCGCAAAGCGCTTGAAGGTTTTTTCATCCAGCTTTACCGCGACCGTAATATCCGTAAATTTCAGTTCCATTCTTTATTCCTCGCTTTCCTGTTCTGACTGCTGCCTGCGGCTGGCTTTGGAACGACCGACCAGATCACCGGGAGACATACCGTAATACTGACGAAACGCACGGAAAAAGGCGCTGTAATCCGAAAAACCGCTTGAGTATCCCGCATGCTGAATGCTGTAGCCCTGGCGGATTAGTTCCCGGGCATTTTCCAGGCGCTTCCGGCGGATGTAGTCTCCAGGCGTCATGCCGATGATCCGCTTGAACTGACGGGTCATGGTGTTTTTATCCAGGAAGAAACGCTGCGCCAGATCACTGACGCTCAGGGATTCCCGGTAGTGGGCGTTGATGTATTCATGCACCTTCATGATTTCCCCGTACCGCGTTCCCGGATCCTCCTGCGGTTTTGTCCGCTGATTCAGCACGCGGCTGATATGGATCAGCAGCTGGGAGAGGATCAGGTGGCACAGATACTGGCTGTCCGCGTCCGCCCGGTTTTTTTCATACAGCAGGGAATACAACAGGTTCAGAATGACGTGATAGGTCTTTTCCTCCGGTACGATGAGATGCTCGTCCTGGAGGTTGGAACCCATGGCGCCCAGGGTCTTGGGCAGGAAGATGGACAGGGAAGAGATGAACTCCGGATTGAGCCAGAGAACGATCCGTTCAATATCCCGGGGAGGCCCCTGCAGCTCCGGCCAGTGCGTTTCTCCCGGAGGAACAAGGATCAGGGTTCCGGGATGGAGTTCATACTGATTGTCTTCCACATGGTAAGTATAGCTGTCTGACAGCAGACAGTAAAGCTCGTAAAAATCATGCCGGTGCGGCGGCACACCAAAGGTGGCGGCATCGCAGTAATGATAAACCTCGATGTCGTTTCTGCTCATATCTTGCAATATATTGAAGGCGGAGATATAGGCACCATCCATGATTTCCACTTCTTTCAACAATGTTTCTACCAGCATTATACATAAAATGATGTTTTTTGCAATATAATGTGTATTTTCCACCATGTACAATATGGAAATAATATGATTAAATATTGCCATCAGAAGGATGAGATCATCCGAAATTGAATAAGGAGGCATTCCCATGAAGAAACTGCTTGGTATCCTGCTGGCCCTGGCTCTGCTGCTGGGCTGCACCGCCGCTTTTGCGGATCCGATTACCCTGACCTATGCTGAAGTGAACCCCGTTCCCGCTACTCTGGAAGAGAACGCTGAGAAGGGCTCTGTCGTCAGCGACGTGGCCTGGGCTTTCAAGACGAAGCTGGAAGAGCTTTCCGCCGGTGAAATCGTTGTTGATCTCCAGGGCGGCGGCGTTCTGGGCAGCGAAAAAGACGTCCTGGCCAACATCCTGGGCGGCGACACTTCCGCTGACATCGTCCGTATCTCCGCTTTCGCACTGAATCAGTATGGCGCAAAGAAGAGCGTGTTCCTGACCCTGCCCTACGTCTTCGGCAGCGAAGAGCACTACTGGAAGTTCGTTAAGAGCGACCTGGCCAAGGAAATGCTGGCTGAAGCCAAAGAAGTTGGTCAGCCCTGGACCGGCCTGGCCTATGGTGAAGAAGGCTATCGTCACTTCTTCTCCAAGGTTGACATCAAGACCATTGAAGACCTGAAGGGCCTGAAGATCCGCGTGTCTGACGACCCGATCATGACCGGCCTGCTGCAGGGCCTGGGCGCCGCTTTCACTCCCGTTTCCTTCGGTGAACTGTACAGCGCGCTTCAGACCGGTGTTGTGGACTGCGCTGAACAGCCCATCACCAACTACCTGTCCAACTCCTTCCAGGAAGTTGCTCCCTACATGCTCCGTGACGGCCACACCCTGGGCACCATCGAACTGATCGCTACCGATTCCTGCTTCGACAAGCTGAGCGATGAGCAGAAGGCTATGGTTCAGGAAGCTGCCGATTACGCGATGGCTGAATGCGAGAAGTCCGTTATGGCCCGTCAGGAAGATGCTTACAACAAGCTGATCGAAATGGGCTGCACTGTCAACGAAGTGGAAGACAAGAGCGTCTGGCAGGAAGCTACCAAGGCTGTTCTGGAAGCGAATATCGCTGGCATGGAAGAAATCTATGAAGCGATCATGGCGCTGCAGTAATGATCTGAAAAAGACGATTAAACAATGAACCCGTTGGGGGTGCAGGGCCCAACTCCTGCGCCCCCGATTCGTATTTTTGCTGAGAGACACTGTCCGTTCACACATGATACCAAGGAGGCTTCTGAATGCCAACCATTTTTAAGAAGCTGGAAAAGATCAAGCCCGTCTATGACTGGACTTACAAGATCATGCTGTTTATCTGCAAGCTTCTCCTGATCGGAGATATCATCATTACCTCTGTTACTGTAGCCGGCCGCTATTTCCCCTTCTTTACAGCCCCGCACTGGGGTGAAGAAATGGTCCTGACTCTGATGGTCTACATGGCGGTCCTTTCCGCTACGCTGGCAATCCGCAAGCGCAGCCACATCCGCATGACGGCTTTTGATAAGTACCTGCCAAAGAAAGTGCTGCTCACGCTGGACCTGCTGGCAGACATTGCGGTGATGGCGCTTGGCGTGGTACTGCTGATCGAAGGGCTGGATGTGATCAAACCCACCGGCAATATTGCAAGATTTGCCAAGTACTCCTCCCTGCCGAACCTGAGCCAGATCTGGATGTACCTGCCCGTGGCTGTAGCCGGTGTGAGTATGGTTATTTTTGAACTTGAACAGGTATTCCTGCATATAGAAGAATTCTTTGTACCCCAGACTGAGAAGAAGGAGGTGCAGGCATAATGGATGCTGAAACCTTATCCACGATTATTCTGCTCGGCAGTTTCCTGCTGATGGTTTTCCTGCGCTTCCCCATTGCGTACTCTGTTGGTATTTCCACGGTACTGTGCCTGATTTCCATGGGCCAGAAACTGAGCGTCCTGCCCATGCAGATGGTGCGCGGCGTATGGTCCTTCAGCCTGATGGCTGTGCCGTTCTTTATCACAATGGGCGTGCTGATGGGCTCCGGAGGCATTTCGGAGAAGCTGATTGCACTGGCCAACTCCATTGTCGGATGGATGCGCGGCGGCCTGGCAATGGTGAACATCGTTGCGTCCTACTTTTTCGGCGGCATTTCCGGATCTGCTTCCGCAGATACGGCATCCCTGGGCTCCATCCTGATCCCCATGATGGTGGATGAAGGCTATGACGTGGACTTTTCAACTGCTGTGACCATCACTTCCTCCTGCGAGGGACTGCTGGTTCCGCCCAGCCACAATATGGTTATTTACGCCACTACAGCCGGCGGTATCTCGGTCGGCGCGCTGTTTATGGCAGGCTATCTGCCCGGCGCCCTGCTGGCTATAGCCCTGATGGTGGGATCCTATATTATTTCTGTGAAGCGGAATTATCCCAAGGGGGAGAAATTCTCCATCAAAAACTTCGTCAAACAGCTGGGCAAGAGCATCTGGGCCCTGCTGGCGGTGCTGATCGTGGTTGTCGGCGTTGTGGGCGGCGTGTTTACCGCTACTGAATCCGCTGCTATCGCGGTCATCTACTCATTGTTTGTATCTGTGTTCATTTACAAGGGACTGACCTGGAAAGGCGTCTGGAAGAGCTTTGAGAGCTGTATCGATACGCTGGCCATTGTGCTGATCCTGATTGCCATGTCCGGCGCTTTCGGATACTGCCTGACCAACCTGCATGTTCCCGCAAAAGCTGCTGCGCTGATTACCGGCATTTCCAACAGCCCCATTATCACTGCACTGCTGCTGAACGTGATCCTGCTGGTACTGGGCATGATCATGGATATGGCGCCGATCATCCTGATTGCAACACCAATCCTGCTGCCTGTGGCTACGTCTATCGGCCTCAGCCCGATCCAGTTTGGTATCATGGTTGTGCTTAACTGCGGTATCGGCTTGCTGACTCCGCCGGTCGGAGCTGTGCTGTTTATCGGTTCCGCCGTGGCAAAACGTCCTATGGAAAAGGTGGTCCGGGCGACCATGCCGTTCTATCTCTGCATGGTTGCCGCGTTGATCCTGATTACCTTCATTCCGCAGATCAGCCTCTGGCTGCCGCAACTGTTCGGATACAGTGTGTGATCCGGAAACTGAATGATGAATGATCCCGGGCCTGAAAAGGCCCGGGATGTATTCAGGGAGTATGCCGATGTTTTCTTTCCTCCGCCGAATGGATCCTTCCCGCCGCCGGTTGCTGCTGACGTGCTTTTACGCGTTTTTCTGCAGCGGTATGGTTTCCCTGATGCTCGGATCCGCCATGCCGGATCTCAAACGCAGCTGGGGACTGTCAGATTCCTTCAGCGGGGTGCTGCTGTCCGCTCATTCGATCGGCAACATGGTTGCCGGATTTGTTTCGGGTATTGTGCCCTTCTGGCTGGGACGCCGCCGGTCCATTGCTCTTCTGGCCTCCCTGGCTTTCCTGGGGATGACCCTGATGGCCGTTACCGGTGCTCCGGGCCTTCTTTTCGCAGCTTTTGTGCTTACGGGTGTTGGACGTGGCTCCGTTACGAATTTCAACAACCACACGGTGAACGTCCTGACTGACGGCAGCCCCGCGGCAGCCAATATTCTGCATGCGTGCTTTGCCGTCGGTGCCATTACCGCACCGATGGCCTTTCTTCTGCTGAGCCGCATTGCAGCCTGGCAGGCCGGACTCTTTTTTGTGGTGCTGTGCGGCGTGGCGGCAGTATTCCTGTTTTTCCGTTCGCAGGTGCCGGATGACCGTCCGGACAGGAAGCAGAAAGAGGCACGGACAATGGCGTTCCTGAAAGAGCCGGCTTTTCTGGTTTTCGCCGGAATGATGTTCTGCTATATCTGCAGCGAATATGCTATTAACGGATGGCTGGTTACCTACCTGCAGCATAAGCAGTCGCTCTTCACTGCCATGGGTGAGGGAGGCATTGCCGCTTACAGCCAGTCCATGGCGACCCTTCTGTGGGCGGTGATCCTGGCGGGACGGTTGACATGTGCCTGGCTTTCCCGGAAAGTATCCCAGAAGATCCTGATGTTTGTCGCGTCGATCGGAATGGCCGCCTGTTTCGCCGGAATGCTGTTGGCGTCAGCTGTTCCGGTGGTGACGGGGTGTATTGCGGGCATGGGATTCTGCATGGCCGGGATCTGCCCCATGATCTATTCCGACGCCGTGCACTATACCAACACCTATCCGCTGGCGACGGGAACCCTGCTGGCCTTTGGAGCGACAGGCGGTATCCTGATGCCTGCCCTGGTTGGATTCCTTGCGCAAAGCGGCGGATTTGAGATGAGCATGACCGCTATCCTGGTGTCGATTGTTCTTCTGACGGTGTTTTCCGCCGTCAATACCCGAATGAAAACAAGAAAGGGAGTATCCGAAACATGAAAATGACATTTCGCTGGTATGGAAGCCAGTCTGATCCGATTCCGCTGAAGTACATCAAACAGATTCCCGGCATGACTGGTCTGATGGGTCTGCTGGAGAAACCCGCCGGTGTGGACTGGCCGGAAGAAGAGTTTATTGCTCTGAAAAAGGAAGTAAACGAAGCGGGACTCGAGATCGAAGTCATTGAATCAGTGAATGTTCATGAGGACATCAAGACCGGCCTGGGACGGCGGGATGAGTATATCGCCAACTACATTTCCACGATCCGGATGCTGGCAAAACATGGTGTGAAAGTGATCATCTACAACTTCATGCCTGTTTTCGACTGGCTGCGTACGGACCTGGCCCGGGTGATTCCGGAAGATGGAAGCAACAGCCTGTATTTTGACGAGAAGGACCTGGGTGAGATGGGCCCGCTGGAAATCGTCCGCAGAACCGCTTCCGGAAGCAAAGGATTCTCCCTGCCCGGCTGGGAACCGGAACGGCTGGCCCTGCTGGAGACAACCCTGAAGCAGTATGAAGGGATGACTCCGGACGGACTGAGGAAGAACTTCAAGTATTTCCTGGATGCTGTGATTCCGGTGTGCGAGGAAGTGGGTGTGCGGATGGCCTGCCATCCGGATGATCCGGCCTGGCCGATCTTCGGACTGCCGCGGATTACCCACAGCCAGGAGGATTTCGACAAGATGGTGAAGCTGCATGACAGCCCCGCCAATACCCTGTGCCTGTGCACCGGTTCTCTCGGATCCAATCCTGACAACGATATTCCGGCAGCGATCCGTCACTTCGGAAAGATGGACCGTATCGGCGCCATGCATGTGCGCAACGTCAAATACCTGGGCTACCATCACTTCCGGGAAGCTTCCCATCTGTCCTCTACCGGCGACCTGGATGTGTATGAAATCATGAAAGCCATCCATGAGACCTGCCCGGATACCTACATCCGGCCGGACCACGGACGTATGATCTGGGATGAGCAGGGCCGCCCCGGCTACGGCCTGTATGACCGTGCCCTCGGTGTGGCCTACCTGAACGGCCTGTGGGAAGCAATAGAAAAGAATGAAAAATGAACAATGAAAAGTGAAGAATGATAATTGAAAGCAGAAGGAATGGAGAATTGATATGAGGGTAAGTCTGGAGAATCTGAAGGATCGGGCCGGCTGGGAGAAGGCCGGGGTGCGCCTGCCGGCGTTTGATATCAGCGCTATGAAGCAGAAGACGGAAGAAGCACCTATGTGGGTGCACTTCGGCGCGGGAAACATTTTCCGTGCGTTCATTGCCGTGCTGCAGCAGCGGCTGCTGGATGCCGGTCTTTCAGACCGGGGTATTATCGCCGCGGATACCTTTGACGTGGACAACATCCGGATGATTTACGGCGGATATGATAACCTGACACTGAGCGTGACCCTGAACGCGGACGCGACCATCGACAAGGAAATCGTGGCATCCGTTTCGGAAGCGGTGGTTGCCCAGCCCGGGGAACAGGCGGATTATGCCCGGCTGCTGCGGGCCTTTGCCGCCCCTTCTCTCCAGATGATCAGCTTTACGATTACTGAAAAGGGCTATGCCCTGCGACAGATTGACGGAAACTACCAGAAGGTGGTGGAAGAAGACCTGAAGAACGGACCGGAAAAGGCCCGCCATGCCATGACGATTGTAACAGCGCTGCTGTATCACCGGTACCAGAACGGGAAGCTTCCGCTGGCAGTGGTGAGCATGGACAACTGCAGCCACAACGGGGAAAAACTGCAGAGCAGTATCCTGGAGGTGGCCAAGGCCTGGCAGGTGAACGGCTTTGTACCGAAGGACTTTGTGAAGTGGCTTTCGGACGAAAGCCAGGTATCCTTCCCTTGGAGCATGATCGACAAGATTACGCCCAGGCCCGCTCCTGAGGTTCAGCGGATGCTTGAGGAAGCAGGCATTGAAGCTGTGGCTCCGCTGGAAACGTCCCGGGGGACTTTTGTGGCGCCGTTTGTGAACGCGGAGAAAGCCCAGTACCTGGTGGTGGAAGACAAGTTCCCCAACGGCCGTCCGCCTCTGGAAAAAGCCGGTGTGTATTTTACAGACCGGGAGACAGTGAACAAGACGGAACGGATGAAGGTGACCACCTGCCTGAACCCGCTGCATACCGCCCTTGCGGTTTATGGCTGCCTGCTGGGCTATACCCTGATCCGGGAAGAGATGAAGGACGAGGACCTGGTGAAGCTGATCCGCCGGCTGGGATACCAGGAAGGACTGCCGGTTGTGACGGATCCGGGAATCCTCAGCCCCAAAGCTTTCATTGACGAAGTGGTGGAGGAACGGCTGCCCAATCCCTTCATGCCTGACGCCCCGCAGCGGATTGCGACAGACACCTCCCAGAAGGTGGGAATCCGCTTCGGTGAAACCATCAAGAGCTACCTGGCGGAGAACCGTTCCATGGATCAGCTGGTAGCCCTGCCGCTGGCGATTGCGGGCTGGCTCCGGTATCTGCTGGGTGTGGATGACGCAGGCAATGCCATGCCATTGTCCGGAGATCCGCTGCTGGAGGAGCTGCGGGCCATGCTGTCCGGAATCGAGCTCGGAAAGCCTGAAACCTGCGGCGACAAGCTGAAACCGATTCTGTCCAATCCCATGATTTTCGGCAGCGACCTGACCCGGTGCGAACTGGGAGAACGGATTACCGGATACTTCCTGGAAGAAATCCAGGGTCCCGGCGCTGTACGTGAAACCCTGAAGAAAACACTGACCGACTGACAATCTGATTTTATCCTGGAGGAAAAGAAGATGGCACAGTTGAATTATCAGGTGCTGAAAGAGTCCGGATACGACGGATTTGTGCTGGAACAGGCACCGGAAAAGGTGATGCAGTTCGGCGAGGGGAATTTCCTTCGCGCCTTTGTGGACAACTTCATCGATATCGCAAATGAGAAAGCCGGGTTTAACGGAAAAGTGGTGCTGGTTCAGCCCATCGCCCAGGGCCTGACAGAGCTGATCAATCAGCAGGAAGGCCTGTATACCCTGTATCTCCGGGGCAGCGAAAAGGGCGAGAAGGTGGACCAGAAACGGGTCATCTCTGCCGTGAGCCGGTGCATCAATCCCTATGAGAACTGGGAGAAGGTGCTGGAAACGGCCCGGAGCGGGGAACTTGAGATCATCGTTTCAAACACCACGGAAGCGGGTATTGTCCACGATACGGAGAGTACCTTTGATCAGGTGCCGCCGGTTTCATTCCCGGCCAAGCTGACCAGGGTGTTGTATGAACGGTTTACCGCCGGGCGGAAGGGTATCATCATGCTCAGCTGTGAACTGATCGACAACAACGGAAAAGAGCTGCTCCGCTGCGTGAACCAGTATATTGACGACTGGAAGCTGAGCGAGGATTTCCGACGCTGGGTGAATGAGGAGAATATCTTCTGTTCCACGCTGGTGGACCGGATCGTTCCCGGGCGGATCCGCGATCCCAAAGAGGTGGAAAGCCTGAACGCAAAGAACGGATACGAGGATCCGCTGACGGACGTGGGTGAGGTTTTCGGAATCTGGGTGATTGAAGGACCGCAGGAACTCGAGGACCGACTCCCGTTCAGGAAGGCCGGTGTGCCGGTAATCGTGGTACCGGACGTGACTCCCTATAAGAAACGCAAGGTACGAATCCTGAACGGCGCCCATACCGGTTTCGTACCCGGAGCCTATCTGGCCGGGTTTGACATTGTACGAGACTGCATGCATGATGATACCGTGCGTGGATATATGAACCGGATGCTGTATGAGGAAGTGATTCCGACCCTGCCCCTGGACAAAAAGGACCTGGAAGAGTTTGCACAGGCTGTGCAGGACCGGTTCAACAATCCTTTTGTCAATCATGAGCTGATGAGCATCAGCCTGAATTCCACCAGCAAATGGCGGGCACGGAATATGCCGACATTCCTGGACTATGTAAAGGAAAAGGGAAGCCTGCCGATCTGCCTGACGACCAGTTTCGCAGCATATGCCGCGTTCTACTCCAACGACGTACAGGCGCTGACGGAGCAGGGCCTGATTTGCCGCCGGCCGAAGGGCAACGAGTACACAGTGAGCGACGACCGGTATGTGCTGGAGTTTTTCTACAGCCATCGGAACGATTCTCCGGAGGAACTGATCCATGCGGTCATGACCAACACGGAGATGTGGGGAATGGACCTGACCACGGTGGCAGGCTTCGAAGAAGCCGCGGGCAGGATCCTGAAAACGATCCGGGAAGAAGGCGCACTGAAAGCATTCGGGGAATGCCTGGAATAATGCACAATGTACAATGCATAATGCATAATGAAATTCAGAATTCAGGGCTGTTACTCCCTGATTTATGACGATGCTTTGCATGGAGAAAGACATGAACGAAATGGTGCGGATTACGCCCCGGGATATGGTGGCGGTGGCACTGAAACCGCTGAAAGCCGGCGAAACCGTTTCCTGGGGAACCGGTAAGCTCACCCTGAAGGATGACCTGCCGATGGGCCATAAAGCGGCCCTGCGGGATATCCGGAAAGGGGAGGCGGTCATCAAGTACGGTTATCCTATCGGAGAAGCCACAGAGGATATTCCGGCAGGTGGGCACGTACATGTCCATAACCTGCATACGCTGCTGTCCGGGGAAAAAGAATATGAGTGGCATCCCGTGTATCCCCGGCAAGAAAAAGAAGAGCCGGTTTCCTTCATGGGGTATCCCCGGAAGAACGGGAAACCGGGCATCCGGAATGAACTGTGGATCCTGCCGACAGTGGGCTGCGTAAATGACGTGGCGAAGGCGCTTGCCCGGGAGGCGCAGAAACTGGCCGGCGGCGCGGTGGAGGGCGTGTATGCCTTCTCCCATCCATACGGATGCAGCCAGCTGGGAGATGACCAGGACAATACACGGAAAGTGCTGGCGGCGCTGGCAACACATCCCAATGCCGGCGGCGTGCTGCTGTTGGGACTGGGCTGCGAAAACAGCGGGATTGAACAGATCAAACCTTTCATGAAGGATTATGATGAAAGCCGGATCCGCTTCCTGGTGAGCCAGGACTGTGAGGATGAGCAGGAAGCGGGCATGAAGCTGCTGGAAGAACTGGCGGAACGGATGCGCCGGGATGAGCGGGTTCCCTGTCCGGCAGATCAGCTGACGATCGGCCTCAAGTGCGGCGGATCGGACGGGCTGTCCGGTATCACAGCCAACCCGGCAATCGGCGTATTCAGCGACAGGCTGACCGCTATGGGCGGAGCCACGATCCTGACTGAAGTGCCGGAAATGTTTGGCGCTGAGACTATCCTGATGGACCGGTGCGAGAGCGAGGAACTGTTCCGGAAAACCGTGGGTCTGATCAATGATTTCAAGGCGTACTTTGAGAGCTATCATATGCCGGTATATGAGAATCCTTCTCCGGGCAACAAGGCTGGCGGTATCACTACCCTGGAGGACAAGGCGCTGGGCTGCACCCAGAAGAGCGGAAGCTCGCCGGTGAAAGGCGTGCTGGCTTACGGAGAACAGGCGGTAACGGCGGGCCTGAACCTGCTTTCTGCACCGGGAAACGACCTGGTGGCTTCCACCGCCCTGGCGGTTTCAGGGGCACAGATGGTGCTCTTTTCCACCGGCAGGGGAACGCCTTTCGGCTGCCCTGTGCCGACGCTGAAGATTGCATCCAATACTCCGTTGGCACAGAAGAAACGGAACTGGATCGACTTTGACGCGGGAAGGCTGCTGACAGGCATGACGCTGGAAGAACTGGGCGGAGAACTGCTGGACACCGTGATGCGGATTGCTTCCGGTGAAAAGACCAGGGGAGAAATCAACGGGTTCCATGACCTGGCGATCTTCAAACAGGGAATAACGCTTTGATTTGAAAATCCTCAGATTTTCAAATCAAAGCAATGAAGAATGAAAAATGAAGAATGAAGAATTGAGAAAGTAATTCCAGATTAATCATTCATTATACTGACGGATATGTTGAGGGGGAGAAATTCGATGACAGAAATGATGAAGAAACTGAAGGGAATCGGTATTGTGCCGGTTGTGGTGCTGGACAGCGCTGAAGATGCGCTGCCGCTGGCGGAACGGCTGATGGCCGGCGGACTGCCCTGCGCGGAAGTGACCTTCCGGACCGCAGCGGCGGAGGAATCCATCCGGAGAATGGCCAAAGCCTTCCCGGAAATGATTATCGGCGCGGGCACCGTGCTGACCACGGAACAGGCGGACCGGGCGATTGACGCAGGCGCTACGTTTATTGTCAGCCCCGGATTTAATCCGAAGGTTACGGAGCATGTGCTGAAAAAGGGTGTTCCGATGACTCCCGGCGTATGCACTCCTACGGAGATTGAAGCAGCGCTGCAGTTTGACCTGGACGTGCTGAAGTTCTTCCCGGCGGAACCGGCCGGCGGCCTGAAGATGATCAAGGCCCTGGCGGCACCGTATGTAGGCCTGAACTTTATGCCCACCGGCGGCATCAACGCGGAGAATGTGCGGGATTACCTGGCTTATGACCGGATTGTGGCCTGCGGCGGCAGCTGGATGGTCAGCGGCAAGCTGGTGAAAGCCGGACAGTTCGATGAGATTGAACGGCTGGTTCGTGAAGCGGCCGGCATTGTGAAAGAAATCAGGGGGTAATGAATATGAACCTTAATCTGAAACCTGCTGAAGAGTGCCGCTATGACGCGGTATCCCTGGGTGAAATCATGCTGCGCCTGGATCCCGGTGAGGGCCGGATCCGGACTGCCCGGGAGTTTAAAGCCTGGGAAGGCGGCGGTGAATACAATGTGGTCCGTGGCCTGCACAAGTGCTTTGGCCTGAAGACCGGTGTGATTACTGCATTTGCGGACAATGAAGTCGGCAAACTGCTCAGGGACCTGATTGAACAGGGCGGCGTGGATACAGACCTGATCTGCTGGAAAAAGACGGACGGTATCGGCCGCGTCTGCCGGAACGGCCTGAACTTCACAGAGCGCGGATTCGGTATCCGGGGCGCGGTGGGGTGTTCTGACCGTGCCAACACAGCCATTTCCAAAGCTACTCCCGAAGACTTTGACTTCGACTATATCTTCGGCAAGCTGGGCGTCCGGTGGCTGCATACGGGCGGCATCTACGCGGCACTGTCCGAACAGAGCTGTGAGACCGTTATCGCCGCGTGCAAGACTGCGAAGAAATACGGCACCCTGATCTCCTATGACCTGAATTACCGGCCTTCCATGTGGTCCGCTATCGGTGGCCTGGAAAAAGCCCGGGAGGTTAACCGGGAAGTTGCCAAATATGTGGACGTGATGATCGGCAATGAAGAAGACTTTACCGCCTGCCTGGGATTCGAAATCGAGGGGAACGACGCAAACCTGAAGGAACTGAACCTGGACGGGTATTACAAGATGATCGCGGAAGCGGCGAAGCAGTACCCCAACTTCAAAGCCATCGCCACCACGCTGCGCACTGTCAAAACCGCTACGGTAAACGACTGGAAGGCGATCTGCTGGGCGGATGGAAACGTCTATATGTCAAAGGCTTTTGACAACCTGGAAATCCTGGATCGCGTGGGCGGCGGTGATTCCTTCGCCTCCGGCCTGATCTACGGCCTGATGACCACCGGTGATCCTGAACTGGCTGTCAATTACGGCGCGGCTCACGGCGCGCTGGCGATGACCACCCCCGGCGACACCAGCATGGCCAGCAAGGAAGAGGTTGAATCCATTATCAAAAACGGCAGCGCAAGGGTTAAAAGATAACGAACAATTAACAATGAATAATGAACAATGAACAATTATGAATGGTGTGCGTATGTGCAGGAAAGGAAATGTGAATGAAAGCGTTTCTGGACAAGGAGTTTTTGCTGAATACGGAAGCGGCGAAGAAGCTGTATCATGAAGCGGCGGAGAAACAGCCGATTATTGACTATCACTGCCATCTGAACCCCAGGGAGATCTGGGAGGACGTCCGTTATGAAAACATTACCCAGGTATGGCTGGGCGGAGACCACTACAAGTGGCGCCTGATGCGCTCCGCGGGTGTGCCGGAGAAGTACGTCACCGGTGACGCCTCTGACCGGGAAAAGTTTGACAAGTACGCGGAAGTACTGGGAAAGTCGATCGGCAATCCCCTGTATCACTGGAGCCACCTGGAGCTGCGCCGTTTCTTCGGCTATGAGGGTATCCTGAACAAGGACACTGCGGGGGAAGTCTGGGAACTGGCCAACGCGAAACTGCAGAGCGAAGGCTATTCCGCCCGGGGCCTGATCATGATGAGCAATGTGGATACAATCTGCACGACGGATGATCCGGCAGATACGCTGGAGTGGCATGAGAAGCTGGCGGCGGACAAAACCTTCCCGGTGACGGTACTGCCGGCCTGGCGTCCGGACAAGGCCATGAACCTGGAAAAGACAACCTGGCCGGAATACATTGCGCAGCTGGAAAAGGCAGCCGGTATGAAGATCGCATCCTTTGCCGACCTGAAGAATGCCCTGCACAAACGGCTGGATTTCTTTGCTGCCCACGGGTGCAAACTGAGCGACCATGGACTGAATTACGTCATGTATGCACCTGCGGACGAGGCGGAGGTTGAAAAGATCTTCCGGGAGCGGGTGGAAGGAAAACTGCCGGACGCTGAGGCGGAAGCCAAATTCAAGTGCGCCTTTATGATGGCCATGGCGGCTGAATACCGTGAACGGGGATGGGTGATGCAGCTGCACTACGGCTGCCGCCGGGATAACAACCCGGTGACCTTCCGCACAATGGGACCGGATACCGGTTTTGACTGTGTGGATAATACCGCCCCCAGTACCCAGACGGCTGCTTTCCTCGGCGCACTGGAGGATAAGGGCAAGCTGCCGAAAACGATCCTTTACAGCCTGAACACCAATGACAACGCGGCGATCGATACCATCCTGGGCTGCTTCCAGAACGATGAGGCCGTAGGCAAGATCCAGCACGGTTCCGCCTGGTGGTTCAACGATCACTTTGACGGGATGGTCGAACAGCTGAAGAGCCTGGCTTCCCTGGGATACCTGGCCGGATTTGTGGGTATGCTGACGGACAGCCGGAGCTTCCTGAGTTATCCCCGGCATGAATATTTCCGCCGGATTCTTTGCCGGGTCTTCGGAGAATGGGTGGAGGCAGGCTTCTATCCGGAAGATTATGACACCCTGAAGGAGATTGTGGCGGATATCAGCTACCGCAACGCAAAGCAGTACTTCGGCTTTGAAAGCAAGAAATAATCATTCCCTTCGGAAGAGAATGAAGCCCCCGGAATTATGGCGATTCCGGGGGTTTCTTCTTTGCTCCGGGAAGCCCGAAATTTGCTTTTTCCGCAGACAGTATCATATAATTATGCTGTAAGACAGCTCAATTGCAGGACGTGACAATCTATGAACCGAGGGGGAAACGAACATGAAACGAATCCTTGCGGTATTGCTGGCAGCGGTTATGCTGTGCGGGATAACAGCCCTGGCGAGCGAGCCGGACGGCTATGTGGCGACAGGCGGATGGATTATTGACCAGCAGACGTATTCCGGTACGTGGCAGCAGGCCTATCTGCAGATCCTGAACAATCATTCCGCGGCAATACATGCTTACCAGAACCGGACGATTGAATACTACCTCAGCGATGCTGTGATACAGGTGCCCTGTAAGCCGGTTTCCCTGGCGGATATCACCGGGGACGGCATTCCTGAACTGATTTTCATGGAAAAGGCGAACGAGGAACGGGGCGATCTGTACATCTATTCCACAAACGGTGCAGTCGTCAGGTGCGTGCTTTACGTGCCGGGTATTACCCGTATCGGATATGACGACGCGGGAATGAACTTTGATGTCTACCTGTCCTCAGCAAACGGCGGAACACTGGTGCTTGAATATGATGAGTTTGAATGGCCCTGGACCCTGCAGCTGACGCGGAACGCCTTCGGACAGTATACACTGCTGAATTACCTGCGGGCGGAATACGATAATTCCAACGAGGATAATGACAGGTTCTGGCAAAACGGCGGACTGATCAGCTACAATGATTACGAAAACATGCTTCAGACGCTGCGCAACGGCAGGACAATGACCCTGTCCACCTATACAATGGATGACGTCAGCCGCTATGGTTTTTCCCTGGACTGGGAGGGAGCAGCTTCCATCCTGAGCGGCAGCACGGTCACGGCAGCGCCGCAGAGCGGCCCCAAAGCAGACGGCGTGATGGGGCTGACCATTGATAAGCTGGCGACCCGTAAAGGCCCCGGGACGCAGTATGACGGCGGCGGTACCTACAGCGTGAAGAATCAGTGGATTAAGGTGCTGGCCAAGGCCTGGGACAGCCGGAATAATATCTGGTGGGTGAAGTGCGAGATTCCGTATCACGGGGAAATCCGGGTGCTGTGGACCGGGTGGAAGCGGTTTGATCATACGACGATAACGTTAGACGATTTGATGGAAGAGGTATGGGAATAAGATTTCCAAACCTCTTCCACAATGAAGAATGAAGAATGAAAAATGTAGAATGTTGGAGAAAACTGCTTCCATAAGGAAGCAGTTTTTTTGAATGAAGTGAAAAGTGATGAGTGAAGAGTGAAGAGTGTTGCGACAGTCCGAAGTTTACAGGTCGTGACCGTAAACTTCGAACTGTCGCAAAGCAGGAAAAGCAGACGGGTCGTTGCTTTTGATGAGGCGCTCAAGGCGGAGCCAGCGAACGGTGCGTCCGCCCAGGCCGATCCACTGGCGGTCACCGGTTTTTTCCAGGGGGAAGGAAATGTCACTTCCATCTGACAGGACGACATGGCCGGCAGTCCAGTATGCGTCATGGGGGAAATCTGCCCGGAGGGTCAGTGCCATCTTTTCAGCGATGACCGGACGGCCCAGATCCAGCAGGCACCAGGCATCCTCCCGGGCACCGATGCCCCAGCTCTGGAAAGGCCATTCGCCGTGGAATGTATTCAGGCGAAGACCGTCAATCACATTGCGGGCACAGAAGCAGGCTTCATTTCGGGTCTCCACGTTGGCGGTGCAGTGGGGAAAGAAATCTGTATCGCCGCGCAGGTCGGCAGGGTTGCAGGCGACGTTCCGGATCCGGCAGAGCGTGTTGGCAGAGACTGCTGACGCAGTGATGATGTGGCGGGGAGACTCAAAGAGCCCCGGCGCATAGGCCAGACGGTGCTCTCCGCAGGGAACGGGCCAGGTCATCTTTTCATCCGGCAGATAAACCTCCCCGGAGGGCAGCGCCTGATCCATCTGAATCCTGAGATGCCGGCCGCCGGATATGCGGATGACATCCCCGGGCTGGTAGACCCGATCCACGGAAAGGAAAGCTTCCTCCGGATGCTCCGAGGAAGCAAGGACTGTGCCGTCAGCGGCCTGAACAAGAATCGTAATCATTACTGTTTATTCCTCCGGGATTACAGTTTGCGGAAACCCAGCTGCGCGCCGCAGCTTTCGCGGACGACGAGGGTGGCTTCCCGGACCATGGCAAAGGAACGGGAAGAGGATTCCCGGGCCAGCAGCAGCTCCCGTATGGCACTGCGGGCCATTTCCTCCGGGTGAAGATCCACCGAGGTCAGGGAAGGATCTGTATAGGCACAGAAGAACTGATTGTCGCAGCCGATGATTGCCATGTCATCGGGGAGCTTCAGCCCCATTTTCTTCAGCTGTTTCATAACACCGAGGGCTACCAGATCATTGAAGGTCACGATGGCGCTGGGCCAGCGGCTGCGATCCAGGCCGGAAAGCATCCGGAGAACGGCACGTTCACCACTTTCCATATCATAACCGGCGTCCACGTGGTAGGCGGGATCATCCGGCAGATCCATCAGCCGAAGCTGCTCCAGGAAGCCGACGCCCCGGCGGGAGGTATCCCGGCTGTGCATGGAGCCGCCGAGGAAGGCGATGCGCCGGTGCCCCAGGGTGTGGAGATGACGGATGGGAAGCCGGGAACAATTGACCAGGTCGCTCTGGATGCAGATGCATTCCAGCGAAACGTCATCCGGGCAGATGGTGGCAACCGGCATATACTTGCCGAGCCGCTCCAGCGCGACGTTCAGGTCATCCCGGTCAGCCGACCAGATGCTTCCCGCGAACAGCACGCCGTCCATACGGCAGCGGATCAGTTCGTTAACAATCTCGGGTGAGATGGCCTGGTTTTCCATGGTCTGGAAGAGACGGACGCTGCATCCGTTCTTTTCCGCTTCCCAATAGGCGGCATCGAAAATCCGGTTGAAATACAGGTTGGACACGACGGGGAGGACCAGGGCCAGGGTGCGGGTGCGCCCGCCTTCCAGGTTCTGTGCGGAAAGGCTGGGGGTATAGTCATGAGCGTCAATGATCTGCTGGACCTTTACCCGGGTGGCCTCGCTGACGTGAGGGTCATGCCGGAAGACACGCGTGACCGTGGCGGTGGAGACTCCGGCCTCCCGGGCAATATCGTAAATGGTCACTTTTTTGCTCATCATTCTCACCTGTTTCTGATCTTTGTCAGCATGATACCATGACGGAATCTGAAAAGCAAGAAAAATGTTACCGATAACATATATTTTGTATCAGAAAAAACGATCAATTATGGGAAATAACACTTGACAATAAGGGATAAAAACCATAATATTTAGACAAAGACAGGGAAACGGAAAGGTAAACGGCATAGAGAACAGGATTTCATATGCTCCAGGTCGTGAAACCGATAACATTCCCTAACAATGATTGAGGAGGAACCTATCATGAAGAAAATGCTGTCAGTACTGCTTGCCGTGATGCTGATGATGTCGCTGCTGGCCGTACCCGCCCTGGCCGAGGACCAGGTGCTGACCGTGGTGACATGGGATGCCACCACAACCCCTTACCTGATTGCCCAGAAGGATGCTTTTGAAGCCTCCCATCCCGGCGTCACCATCGAGTATGTGGACGTCGCTTCCCAGGATTACGCTGTGAAGGCGACCACCATGCTCGAAGGCGGAGACACGAGCGACATTTTCATGATCAAGGAAATTGACAACCTGATCAACTGGCAGGCTCAGGGCTTCGCAGCTCCGCTGGATACGAACGGATATGATATGTCCGGATTCGTAGGTACTGAAGTAAACTATGCCGTGGACGGTGTGCAGTATGCCATTCCGTTCCGCAGCGACTTCTGGGTGCTGTTCTACAACAAGGATCTGTTCGACGCTGCCGGTGTGGAACTGCCCACCAATGACATGACCTGGGATCAGTACGCTGAGCTGGCCAAGAAGATGACCGACAAGGATAAGGGCATCTACGGAACCCATTATCACACCTGGCTGTCCGCCGTGGTGAACTGGGCTGTGTGCGACGGCGTGAATACACTGGCTGACAAAAACTATGACGACCTGCTTTACTTCTACAAGCTGTATCAGGATCTGGAAGATTCCGGCGCCTGCATGAGCTATGCGGATCTGAAGGCCGCCGGCCTGCACTACTCCGCTGCTTTTGCCAACGGCAACATCGCCATGCTGCCCATGGGCTACTGGTACGTGTCCACGCTGATTGGCTACAACAAGGACGGCACCTGCAACTTCAACTGGGGCATCACCGCTGTTCCGCACGCTGAGGGCGTGGCCGCAGGTTCTTCCTTCGGCAACCTGACCGGTGCGATGATCAACGCCAAGTCCGAGAAGAAGGATCTGGCCTGGGAGTACATCTCCTGGCTGGGCGGCGTGGAAGGCGCCAAGGCTACGGCTTCCGTCGGTGCCCGTCCCGCGTGGGTTTCCGAAGAAGTGGCCGCCAGCATGTCTTCTGTGGAAGGCTTCCCGGCTGACGAGACCAGCAAGGGCGCCCTGCTGCCCGCCGCTGTGGCAATGGAATGGCCGGTGGCTGAAAAGGTCGCTGACATCAAGACGATCGTGAATGAAGAACACAGCATGATCATGGCTCGTGAAATCACCCCCGAAGAGGGTATCGAAGAGATGAACGAGCGGGTGGCTGAACTGTTCGAATAATCCCTGATCAGGATATAACCCCCAGGCAGGGAAGGCTGCTTGCCTTCCCTGCTTTTTTCAGAACACGGGAAAGGAAACGATGACACATGAGCCAGTCGGAAGTAAGAAAAGTCCGGTACAGGATGGGCAAGCTGGAAAGAAAGAATACGCTGGTGGCATATTCTTTCCTGGCGCCTAACTTTATCGGGTTTGCGGTCTTTACACTGGTGCCGGTGATCTGCGCCATTGCCCTGTCACTGTTTGAGTGGAACGGCGGAGACATCTCCAAGCTGAAGTTTGTCGGACTGGACAACTACGCGACGATCTTTGCCACGAAAAAGGTGGCGGAGAAAGGCCTTGCTTACTTTTTTAACCGGGCGGACCTGGGCATCGCATTGAAAAACACGGTGTATTATACGGTGGTTACCGTACCGCTGACGATTATATGCGCACTGGCGCTGGCGCTGCTGCTGAACAAAATCAGGGGCGCGGTGTTCTTCCGGACCGTTTTCTTCTTTCCCTATGTTTCCTCGATGGTGGCGATCTGCGTCTGCTGGTCCTTCATGCTGATGAAGGACGGCCCGGTGAACCAGATCATCATGGCACTGGGAATCAACTTCAACAAAGGCTGGACGGCGGACAGCACGATGGCCATCTGGTCCATCATCCTGGTAAGCGTATGGCGGAACATGGGATACTACATGGTTCTTTACCTGGCCGCCTTGCAGGGGATTCCCCGTGAACTGATGGAAGCGGCTACAGTGGATGGCGCAAATAAGTGGCAGCAGTTCTGGCATGTGACACTGCCGCAGCTGAAACCCACCACCTTCTTTGTTTCCGTGATGATGGTGATTTCCTGCTTCAAAATCTACGACGTGGTGGCTATCATGACGGACGGAGGTCCCGGCCGGGCAACCAAGATGCTGGTGACCTACATCTATGACGAGGCCTTCATCAAGGTACGGTACGGCCAGGCCAGCGCCATTTCCATGGTGCTGCTTGTGATCGTGCTGCTTGTGACGATTATCCAGTTCGGCTCCGAGAAGAAGTTCTCGAATGACTGAGAAAGGAGGAGATGAATCATGGAAACGGCTGTTCACAGCAGGGAAATCCGGAAGGATAACCCGACACTGCATAAGATTCTGAGAAGCATCATCTGGATTCTGCTGATCCTGCTGACTGCCTTCACGCTGATTCCCTTTGTGTGGATGATCTCCTCCTCGCTGAAGCTGGACAGGGAAGTATTTGCTTTCCCGATGCGCTGGATTCCGGAGACCTTTCACTGGGAGAACTACTCCCTGATCTGGCAGAAGGTGCCGCTGGTAACTTATTTTAAAAATACCGCGTTTATCGCGATTGTGGTCACGCTGCTCCAGACGCTGACCTCCTCCTTCGCGGCTTATGCATTCGCGAAACTGAATTTCCGCGGGAGAGACGTGCTTTTCCTTTGCTATATCGGCACGATCGCGGTGCCTTGGCAGGCCTACATGCTGCCCCAGTTCATCATGATGCGGTCCATCGGATTGTATGATACGCTGTGGGCCATGGTTGTGCTGCAGGCGTTCTCGGCGTTCGGCGTGTTCCTGATGCGGCAGTTCTACCGTTCAATTCCCACTGAGCTTTGCGAGGCGGCGAGGCTGGACGGACTGAGCGAATACGGTATCTGGGCGCGCATTATGCTGCCGCTTTCCAAGGCGGCCATCGCGACACTGGTGATCTTCACGTTTGTAAACACCTGGAACGATTATATGGGCCCGATGATTTACCTGACCCGGGATATCAACAAGACGGTGCAGGTGGGCCTGCGGCGCTTTATCCAGGAAAACTCCAGCGATTATCACCTGATCATGGCGGCGTCACTCTGTTCGCTGCTGCCGGTATCGGTGGTATTCCTGTGCCTGCAGCGGTATTTCATTGAAGGGATCGCCACCTCAGGACTGAAGGGCTGATCCGGGAGGCTAAAATGCTGACAGCTTTCTTACGGGAGCATCCGATGCGCGAACTGCTGAAGGGCGGAACGCGCAGGCTGTATCCGCCGGCTGAAGACCGTAAGGCCTGGGACGGAATCCCGGCGGGATACAGGAGGGAAATCCGGAAAATGGCGGAGGATTACGCGAAGACGGATTATCCGCTCCGCACTGTGTCAGGGTTCCTGGCTTTTGTCCGGATCGGTGACCGGCAGGCGGATGAAAAGCCGTATTTTACCCGCCGTCGGAAACTCTGTGCCGCCGTGATGAACTGCTGCGCCTTTCCGGATGCGGAAATGGATGACGTTCTGAACGGAATCTGGCTTCTGTGCGAGGAAAGCAGCTGGGTGATCAGCGCGCATAACGTTAACCCGATTCCGGGAGCACCAAAGGCAGCGGAATATCCGCTGCCGGACGTCCGGAAACCCTATATTGATCTGTTCAGCGCCCAGACCGGTATGATCCTGGCACTGACAACGTCGCTGCTGGGAAAACGGCTGGACGCTGTTTCACCGATGATTCGGAAACGGATCACAGAGGAGATCCGGAGGCGGATCCTGCGTCCGTTTATGAAGACGGATGATTTCTGGTGGATGGGAGTCCGGCGGAAGGATCTGAACAACTGGACGCCGTGGATTCTGTCCAACATTATGGTGTGCGCTGTGCTGGATCCTATGCCAGCAGGAAACCTGTCGACATTACTGACCCGTGCGTGCGGGATGCTGGACCGCTATATCGCGATCCTGCCGGAGGACGGCGGATGCGATGAGGGAGCAGGTTACTGGAACATGGCCGGCGGCGCGTTGCTGGACTGCCTGACGCTGCTGGAAACTGTTACGGGAGGCCGGATGACCTTCCGGGAGAATGAAAAGATCCGGAATATCCTGCGGTTCCCGTTGACGATGGAGATGGGGAACGGCTGGTTTGCCAATTTTGCGGACTGCGACGCCCGTCCCTTTATCAGCGGGGAACGGATGGAAACAGCAGGACGGATGCTGAAGGATCCGGCGCTCACCGTACTGGGAACGCGGATGCGGGGGACCATTGCGGATCAGCTGAACGACGTACCGCACCTGACCCGGGCACTTGACCTGATTTTCCATGTACCAGCCGATAAAACAGACCTGAGTGCCGATAAACCGGAGGATGCGTATCTGCCGGATCTGCAGGTGCGACTGGTCCGCCGGGACAGATGGACGCTTGCCTGCAAGGGCGGACACAACGGAGAAAGCCACAACCATAATGATATCGGCTCCTTTATCCTTTTCCTGGACGGAGAACCGGAGGTAGTGGACGCAGGCAATATGGTCTATACCGCAAAGACGTTCTCGGAAGAACGCTATACGCTGTGGAACGTCCGGGCGGAATGGCATAACCTGCCGGTGATCGGCGGGCATGAACAGCGGGAGGGCGCAGAGCATACGGCCCGGAATGTGAGCATGACGCCGGACGGCATGGAAATGAACCTGGAAGCCGCTTATGACGAAAAAGCAGGTATCCGGGAACTGAAACGCAGCTTCACGCTGACAAAGGGCGGCCTGAAGCTGACAGATGCAGGAAGCCTTCGAAAGGGACAGGAGATTACCTGGATCTTCCTGCTGCGCAGGAAGCCGGTATGGGAAAACGGACAGGTCAGGGCGGGAAACCTGATCATCCGCTGCCCGGAGGGACTGGAATATACAGCAGAAGAAAAACCGGTGACAGATCCGCGGATGGCCCGCAGCTGGCCGGGAAGCCTCTGGCGGATCAGACTGAAGAGCGAAAAGCTGGAACGATTCCGGATGACATTTGAGTTTGCAGCAGCGGACCGGGAGGCGTCGAAATGAACGGAACAAACGATTCCCTACGTACACGGCGGGACCTGGTGCAGGCGGCAACGGCAATCCTGCAGCCCCTGACATCCTGCATGACGCCGGGAAAGGCCCGGATTTACGTCGGCAACGGATCCGCCCATTATGCCGAAGACGTGGCCGGAATGGAATGTTGGAGCAGGGCACTGTGGGCACTGGTTCCGATGCTGATGGGGAAGTGCCCTGAAGCGGAGGCCCTCTGGCCGCTGTGGCAGGAAGGCATGATCCACGGAACGGATCCGGGACATGAGGAGTACTGGGGGACTATCCGTGACTATGACCAGCGGATGGTGGAAATGGCTGTCATCGGATGCGGCTTATGCTTTGTGCCTGAATATTTCTGGAATCCGCTGAATGAAAGCCAGCGGCAGCATCTGTATGACTGGCTGAATCAGATCAACCTGTATGACATGCCGAAAAACAACTGGCGGTTCTTCCGGATCCTGGTGAACATCGGCTTCCTGAAAAACGGAATGCCGGTGGATGAAGACCGGATGCGGGAAGATATGGATCTCATGGAAAGTCACTATACCGCCGACGGCTGGTATTTTGACTATCCGACCAAACGGGATTATTACACGCTGTGGGGTTTTCATTTCTACAGCCTGCTGTATGCAGCGGTGATGGACAGGGAAGACCCGGAAAGATGTGTCCGGATCCGGGAAAGGGCGGCGCTGATTGCACCGAGATTCGCCTGCTGGTTTGACCGGGAGGGAAGGGGCCTGCCTTACGGAAGAAGCCTGACCTACCGCTTCTGCCAGAGCTCCTTCTGGGCAGCGGCGGCTTTTGCCGGGGTGGAATGCCGTACGCCGGACATCGGACAGATGAAGCATCTGCTGCTGAACAACCTGCGGTTCTGGCTGAACCGGCCGATCTTTGACCGGGGCGGCGCCCTGACTGTGGGATACGGTTACCCCAACCTGTGTGCGGCGGAAGGATACAACGCGCAGGGATCTCCCTACTGGGCGCTGAAAACCTTCTGGATCCTGGCACTGCCGGAGGAACATGCCTTCTGGCAGGCAGAAGAGAAAGAGTACCTGCCGCCGGAGCGCTTCCTGGATGAACAGGTACGGCTGCTGCTGACACGCGATCCGGAAAACCGGCAGGTGGTGGCGTATACAGTGGGCAATCATGCCTGGGAGCATATGCACGAGGACGAGAAATACGAAAAGTTTGCGTATTCGTCCCAGTTCGCTTTCTCCGTGGCAAAAGAGGAATCCGCGCTGAACCGGGGCGCCTATGACAGCATGCTGGCGGTGCGCGCCGAAGGCCGGGACTTATGGCATGTGCGCAGCGGCTGCGAAAAATACCGGCTGGCGGAAGACCGGATTTCATTCACCTGGAGCCCGATGAACGGGGTGACGATTGACACGGTGATTGTCCCGGCCGGCATGTGGCATGTGAGGAGACATGTCATCCGTACAGACGTTACCCTGGAAGCGGCGGAAGGAGCATTTTCCGTGCCCCGGGACTGGGCGGGGGCAAGGCCCTGTGACCGGATCAGAACAACTACAAATGCAGGCGAAGGATATGCCTCGGCTGCGGGTGAACGGGGAACAAGCGTGATCTATGGCCTGGAAGGCTATGCGAAGGGGGAAGTCATCGTGACCGAACCCAATACAAACCTGATGGAACCGCGGTGTGTGCTGCCGACGCTGCACAGCCGGCTGGAACCGGGTGAACATAAACTTCTGTGCGCGGTGTACGCTGATGCCGGGAACAATCTGCCGGACGGAATACCCGAGGAGGTAAAAAAACTTGCTGGAACGCTATGAAGAAGCACTGAGCCGGATCGCCGGAAAATACAGGAAAACCGCGGAAGCGGCAGCAGAGGCCGGGATTATTCCTTACCAGAGCGCGGGCGGGAAATGGATCACCAGTCCCTATGACGGGAACAGCTGGTGGACCGGAGGATTCTGGCCGGGCCTGATGTGGCAGCTGTGGGTGCTGACAGGAGACAGTTTCTTCCGGCAAGAGGCACGCCGGGCTGAAAAACTGCTGACGGAGGAGTTCCGTTCCTTCCGGCTGCTGAACCATGACGTTGGTTTTATGTACCTGCTGTCCTGCGGAGCGGACGCCAAGCTGACAGGGGACGCACAGGCGGAGACAGATACACTGCATGCAGCCTCCTTGCTGATGGGACGGTTTAATCCTGCGGGATTCATCCGGGCATGGAACGAGCCGGAACGGACGGGATATGCCATTATTGACTGTATGATGAACCTGAACCTGCTGTATCGTGCCAGCCGGGATACGGATGATCCGCGGTTCAGGCTGACGGCAAAAATCCACGCCGACACAACCCTGCGGGAATTCCTGCGGGAGGACGGATCGGTAAGCCATATTATTGAGTTTGATCCGGAAAGCGGAAAGCGGATCCGGGAACACGCGGGGCAGGGCTGCGCACTGGGAAGCCAGTGGAGCCGGGGACAGGCCTGGGGCCTGTACGGATTTGCGCTGGCCGGGCGGCATCTGAAGGATGTGAAGTACACAGAGGCGGCGAGGAAAATCGCCGGAAACTTCACAGCACATATCCGGGAGGACGGCCTGACAGACTGCGACTTCTGCCAGCCGGCGGAGGAGGAACGGATTGACAATATTGCCGGGGCGATCGCGGCCTGCGGCCTGCAGGAACTGGCGTCGCTGACCGGTGAAGACACCTGGAACCAGCATGCGGAACGGCTGATTGACGGAATGCTGGAACACTGTGCGGACTGGGGAAATGAACACTGCGGCATTCTCACCCGCTGCACGGCAAGCTACCATGACGACGGAGCCGGACGGCATACCAATATAACCTACGGAGATTATTTCCTGGTGGAAGCACTGATGAAGTTCTGCGGCAAGGATCCGGAACTGTGGAGCTGAGACAGGAAGGACGGAGAAAAAGATGAGTACACTATATCCGCAGAATAACGCGTCCAGAATGACGATAGACCTGGGCGGCGTATGGGATTTCCGCTTTCAGGGCGATGAAAGCTGGCAGCCGATCGCGGTGCCTGCTTCCTACAATGACCAGAGCACGGATCCCCGGTTCCGGAACCGGGCGGGGATCACGGAATACCGCCGGAAGATTACCCTGCCGGCGGCCTGGAAGGGAATGCGGGTCTGCCTGCGTTTTGACGCGGCGGCACATAATGCCCGGATTTTGCTGAACGGGAAGGAAATCGGTTTTCACAGGGGCGGATTCCTGCCCTTTGAGGTGGAACTGAACGGCCTGATGAGACCCGGTGAAACGGCAGAACTGACGGTGGAGACGGACAACCGGATCAATCATGATACCCTGCCGATCGGTACGGAGGGAGAAACCGCCTTCTTTGGTTCAGACAACCCCGGAATACCGGCGGTGGAAGCCGGCAAGAGGATGCAGCAGGAACGCGGGATCAACCGTCCGGCTTTTGACTTCTTCAACTATACGGGTATCCAGCGGCCGGTACGGCTTGTTGCGACACCCCGGAAGTATATCCGGGATATTACCCTGGTGCCCTCCCTGAACGGGGCGGTGCGTTTCAGCGTGGAAACGGCGGGCACAGATGCGCCTGCCCATGTGGAAATCCTGGACGCGGAAGGCATATCCGTTGCAAGGTGCGACGGATGGGAGGGAATCCTGCAGATTCCGGAACCCCGCCTGTGGGAACCCTGGCCGGGCACACCCTACCTGTATACCGCCAGGGTTACCTATGGGGACGACCTGTATGAGCAGCCCTTCGGCATCCGGGAGGTCAAGGTGGAAGGCACGCGCTTCCTGATCAACGGGAAACCTTTCCGCTTCCACGGACCGTGCAAGCATGAGGACAGCCCTTTCCACGGCCGGGGAACGGATCCATGCCTGAACGTGACGGATATCAACCTTTACCACTGGCTGAATGCCAACTGCTTCCGTACCAGCCACTATCCCTACGCGGAGGAAATGTACCAGCTGTGCGACCGGGAAGGTATTGTCATCGTGGATGAAACGCCAGCGGTAGGCATGTGGGCCAGTGAACAGTATGGATGGAACCTGGCGGACTACCATCTGCAGGTACTGAAGGACATGATCGCGCGGGACAAGAACCATCCCTGCGTGGTGATGTGGAGCCTGGGCAATGAACCGGACACGGACAGCCAGCCTGAAAAAGCATATGAATACTGGCATCCCCTGTATGAAGCTGCCCACCGGCTGGACCCGCAGGACAGACCGGTTACGGTGGTTGGATGCCAGAACCGGTATGACCGGGATAAAGTCATTTGTTCCATGGACGTTGTGTTGATCAACCGGTATTACGGGTGGTATAATTTGTCCGGTGATCTTGAGGCAGCAAAATACGCGTTCCGGACGGAGCTGGAATGGTGGGAAACACAGCATAAACCGGTCATTCTCTCCGAGTACGGAGCGGATACAATCGCCGGCCTGCACGGCGCGGTGGCGGAGATGTTCACGGAAGAGTACCAGGTGGCGTTCTATGAGGCAATGAGCGAGTGCCTGGATGAACGGGATTTCGTGATCGGCGAGATGCCCTGGAACTTCGCGGACTTTGCCACCTGCCAGGGCCCCATGCGCGTGGGCGGAAACCGGAAGGGGCTGTTTACCCGGGACCGCAGGCCCAAGATGGCGGCTCACTGGTTCAGGGAAAGATGGAAAAATCTCTGACAGGCCGACGGGATCAGAATCAAACAGAATGATTATTCCACAGGAATAGTATGGAGGAAAAGAAAATGGATATTCGGTACAGCTGCAACCAGAAAGACTTTAAGCGTTATACCACAGAGGAAGTCCGGAAGGAGTTCCTGATCGAGAAGCTGTTTGAAGCGGATCAGGTTACGGCGGTTTACAGCCACGTGGACCGGATGGTGACGCTGGGCGTGATGCCGGTGAATGAGAAGGTTTCCATCGACAAGGGCATTGATATCTGGCACAACTTCGGCACGGAATACTTCCTGGAACGCCGGGAGTGCGGCATGTTCAACGTGGGCGGCGCCGGACGGGTGATCGCGGACGGAAAACTGTACGTGCTGGGTTACAAGGACTGCCTGTACCTGACCCGGGGAGCGAAGGAAGTGTACTTTGAGAGCGCGGATCCGGCGCAGCCCGCCAAGTTCTATATCGTTTCCGCTCCGGCTCACTGCAGTTATGAAAACAAGCTGATCAAGATCGCTGACGCCGCAAAGAAACCCTGCGGCGACGCGGCGACCAGCAACAAACGGGTGATTAATCAGTTCATCCATCCCTCCGTGCTGAAAACCTGCCAGCTGAGCATGGGCATGACCGTGCTGGAAACCGGCAGCGTCTGGAACACAATGCCGGCCCATACCCATGAACGCCGGATGGAAGTGTATTTCTACTTTGAAGTGCCGAAGGACAACGTGGTCTTCCACATGATGGGCGAAGGACAGGAAACCCGGCATATCGTGATGCAGAATGAACAGGCGGTCATTTCTCCCTCCTGGTCCATTCACGCGGGCGCGGGAACCAGCAACTATACGTTTATCTGGGCTATGGGCGGTGAGAACCAGGCCTTTGACGACATGGACAATATTCCGACCACGGAACTGAAATAAAGAGGAGAACAGTCAGATGGATACGAACAGTTTCAGCCTGAAAGGCAAAATTGCCTGGATTACGGGCGCCAGCTACGGCATCGGATTTGCCATCGCGGAGGCTTATGCCGCGGCGGGGGCAACCATTGTGTTCAATGATATCAACCAGGAACTGGTGGACAAGGGCCTGAAGTCCTATGCCGAGAAGGGCATTGACGCCAAGGGCTACGTCTGCGACGTGACCAATGAGGAAGCGGTCCGGGCCCTGGTGAAGCAGATTGAGACGGAAATCGGCGTGATCGATATCCTGGTGAACAACGCCGGCATCATCCGCCGGATCCCCATGATTGAGATGAGCGCGGAAGAATTCCGGAAAGTCATCGACGTGGACCTGAACGCTCCGTTCATCTGCGCCAAGGCGGTGATTCCGTCCATGATCTCCAAGGGACACGGTAAAATCATCAACATCTGCAGCATGATGAGCGAACTGGGACGGGAAACCGTTTCCGCCTACGCTGCAGCCAAGGGCGGCCTGAAGATGCTGACCCGGAATATCTGCTCTGAATACGGCGAGCATAACATCCAGTGCAACGGCATCGGACCTGGCTATATCGCCACGCCCCAGACAGCTCCGCTGCGGGAAAAGCAGCCGGACGGCAGCCGCCATCCCTTTGATCAGTTTATCATCGCCAAGACGCCGGCGGCCCGCTGGGGAACGCCCGAGGACCTGCAGGGTCCCGCGGTATTCCTGGCTTCCGACGCGAGCAATTTCGTGAACGGCCATATCCTGTATGTGGATGGCGGAATCCTGGCGTACATCGGAAAACAGCCCTGAGAAGACAATCTGAAAACCGCCCGGAGGCCTTCCGGGCGTTTTCACTATGGGTGAACCGCGGGCGGGAAATGACAGCCTGCGGAACAGACAGACAGACGGAAGGAACACAGCCCTATGAAAAAATATCTGGCCATCGACATCGGCGCGTCTTCCGGACGGCATATTGTCGGCTGGAAGGAAGACGGAGAGCTGAAAACCGAGGAGGTTTACCGCTTTCCGAACGGTGTCGTGGAACAGGACGGACATCTGACCTGGGATATTGACGCCCTGGAGAAACACGTCCGGACCGGCATCGACGAAGCGATGAAGATTTATCCGGAAATCGGGAGCCTTTCAGTTGATACCTGGGGTGTGGATTATGTGCTGATGAAGGGCGGCGAACCTGTTTTGCCCTGTTACGCCTACCGGGACAGCCGGACGGAAACGGCTATTCCCAAAGTCCATGAGCAGATGAGCTTTTCGGACCTTTACCGGCGTACGGGGATCCAGTTCCAGCCTTTCAATACCATTTACCAGCTTTACGCAGACAAGCTGGCAGGACGGCTGGATGAAGCCGACAGCTTCCTGATGATTCCGGAGTACCTGATGTACAGGCTCAGCGGCGCGGAGAGCCATGAGTATACCAATGCGACCACCGGCGGCATGGTCAGCGCGGAAACCGGTGAATACGATCCGGAGATTATCCGGACCCTGGGCCTGCCCGGGCGGTTTTTCAGGCCCCTGCAGCGGCCGGGCAGCGTGATCGGTGAATACAGGGGAATCAAGGTGATGCTGTGTGCCACCCATGATACAGGCAGCGCGGTGGAGGGAATCCCCATGGAGGGGAATGAACTCTATATTTCTTCCGGCACCTGGTCCCTGCTGGGAGTCAAAACGCCGAAGCCGCTGACGGACGCAGGAAGCGAAGCTGCCAACTACTCCAATGAAGGCGGCGTAGGCTATAACCGGTACCAGAAAAACATCATGGGTATGTGGCTGGCGAACAGGCTGCGCAGCGAACTGTGCCCGGAAAAACCGTGGGATGAAATCACGGCGGAAGCAGAAGAGAAACACTTCGATCACCTGGTGGATGTGAACGATCCGGTTTTCCTTGCCCCGGAGAGCATGAAAGCAGCGTTTGATTCCAAACTGCCCCATCCCCCGAAATGTACGGCAGGATATTTCCGGTGCGCATACCGGTCCCTGGCGGACGGATACCGCAGGGCGATCGAGGAAATAGAACAGAATACAGGCAACCGGTACCGGAGGCTGTACATTGTGGGCGGCGGGGCCAGGAACAAATACCTGAACCGGCTGACGGAAGAAGCCACCGGCAAGCAAGTGACCGCACTGCCTATCGAGGCGACGGCGCTGGGGAACATCATGATCCAGATCAAAAACGGAGGAGAAAAAGCATGAGCTACGAAGAAGCAAAAAAGCGCTATGCGGCTATCGGCGTTGATGCCGGCGCAGCCATTGAAAAACTGAAAAAAGTGCCCGTGTCGCTGCATTGCTGGCAGGGAGACGACGTACGGGGCTTTGATACTGATCCGAGCAAGCCGCTGACGGGCGGCATCCAGACCACAGGGAACTATCCGGGACGGGCCGGTACACCGGAGGAGCTGATGGCGGACCTGGACAAGGTGCTGAGCCTGATTCCCGGCACGCCGAAGATGAACCTGCATGCCAGCTACGCGATCTTTGAAAACGGCGAATGGGCGGACCGGGATAAGCTGGAGCCGAAACATTTCAGAAAATGGGTGGAGTTCTGCAAGGAACGCGGCCTGGGCTGTGACTTTAATCCCACCTTCTTCTCCCATCCGATGTGTGATCCACTGACACTGTCCAGCCCGAATGAAGAAACCAGGAAGTTCTGGATTGAGCACGGCAAAGCCTGCATCCGTATCAGCAGTTACCTGGCGGAAGAACTGGGCAAGCCTTGCGTGATGAATATCTGGACCGGCGACGGGTTCAAGGATATTCCCGCCGACCGGATGGGACCGCGGGTACGCTACCGTGAATCCATTGATGAAATCCTGAAGGAGCCCTATGACTTCAAAAAAGTAAAGCCCTGCATTGAAAGCAAGGTTTTCGGCATCGGCGTGGAAGCTTATACGGCAGGCAGCGCGGAATTCGCCCTTTCCTACGCGGCAATGAATATGGACAAGTGCATTCCGCTGATGGACAACGGTCACTATCACCCCACGGAAGTGGTCAGCGACAAGATTCCTGCCCTGCTGGCCTTCTTCCCGGAAATTGCGCTGCATGTAACCCGGCCGATCCGCTGGGACAGCGACCATGTGGTGCTGTTTGACGATGAAACAAAGGAAATCGCCCGGGAGATCGTCCGCTGCGGCGGGCTGGACGGCCGGGTGAATATTGCCCTCGACTACTTTGACGCAAGCATCAACCGGATTTCCGCCTGGGTGACGGGATACCGGAACCTGCAGAAGGCGCTCCTGTATGCCCTGCTGCAGCCCAATGATGAAATGAAGTCCCTGCAGGATGCGGGAGAGTTCAGCAAGCTGATGGTGATGCAGGAAGAACTGAAAACCATGCCCTTCGGCGAGATCTGGGACGAGTACTGCCGGAGCTGCGGCAGGCCGGCTGACGGTGAATGGTTCCCGCAGATTGAGGAATATGAGAAGAAAGTACTGGTGAGGCGGAAATGAAAAATATCCTGGAAGCGCCCTTTATGGTGGAAATGATCCGCACGACGACCAACATGTATAACCAGGGCTGGGACGAACGCAACGGCGGGAATATCAGCCTGATGCTGGATGCGGCGGAAATCGCCGGATACCTGGATACGGGAAAGGCGCTGCGCACAATCCCGACTGGCTTCACCGCTCCGGAACTGGACGGGAAGTGTTTCCTGGTGACGGGAACCGGCAAGTACTTCAAGAATGTGCAGTATGCCCCGGAAGTCAATCTCGGCATTGTCCGGCTGAAGGAGCAGGGACAGCAGGCTGACCTGCTGTGGGGCTATGCGGACGGCGGGCAGTTTACCAGCGAGTTTCCGGCCCATATGATGAGCCATGTGGCACGGCTGAAGGTTAACCCGGAAAACCGGGTGGTGATGCACTGCCATCCGGCGAACCTGCTGGCGATGACCTATGTCCATGACCTGGACGAGAAGCAGTTTACCCGGACCCTGTGGCAGATGTGCACCGAGTGCGTGGTGGTTTTCCCGGACGGTGTGAACGTGCTGCCCTGGATGCTTTGCGGCACGAATGAAATCGGCGAAGCAACGGCAGAAAAAATGAAGACCGCAAGGCTGGTGGTCTGGAGCCAGCACGGTATTTACGGCGCGGGCAAAGACCTGGATGAGACCTTCGGCCTGATCGAAACCGCGGAAAAAGCCGCGGAAATCTATATGAAGATCGCCCATCTTCCGAGAATCAACACGATTACGGATGAGCAGATGCATTTGCTGGAGAAGCGTTTCAACATCAAAGCAAGGGAAGGCTACCTGGACTAAACGGGGAGGATCAGAGTCCTGTTTCCTGCAGGCCTTTGAGGCCCAGGGCTATCATACGGCGGCAGTAATCGTCGCTGCGCTTCTGGATATCATCCTGGAAAACTTCCAGCTCCGGCATGGAGACAGCAAAGAAATCATAACCCGTCTTATCAAACATATGGCGTTCGCCGAAAATGATCAGCTGGTGGAAAGACCGTTTGGCGCTTTCCACCTTTCCTAATGCGTGGAAAGCCAGCCCCTGATAATAGATATAGTCAGAGGGCTGATCATTGTAATAGCGGACGGGCTCGGGAATCTGGGAACCCGCGGAAGCTTCCGTAAAGCATTGCGCTGCCCTGGATTCATTGCCCAGCAGCCTGTAAGCGCAGCCCATGAGGTAATAGGCCTGGTTGTCCGGGACGTTTTCCAGCTTGCCTTCTCCGAGATTGGCAGGATAGGAGAGGGTCCGGGACGCATATTCAATGGCGGCTTCCGCCCGGCCTTCCGCCAGGGCTTTGCCGGCCAGGGCGAAGAGGGCGGCTTTATATTCATCTGCCACCTTGCCTTCTCCGCCTTCCCATACATGGAAGGTATAGTTCATCAGCAGGTCCAGGGCTTTTTCATGCTGCCCGTCCGCATTCAGCATGCTGACATAGGCGAGCATCAGGGCATACCGGTCCGGAAGCAGATCCCGGTTTGCCTCCAGGATGGCCAGCCGCTCTTTGACGGGGCAGTCCAGGCGCTTCAGCAGCTGATCCTGCTCCAGCAGGAAACGGCTGTTTCCGGGCTCAAGGCGGACGGCTTCCACGATTTCCCCGGCGGCCAGGGAACGGCCGCCGGGGTTGTAATACGCAATGGACAGGTTCCGGTGGGCCGGAGCCAGATCAGGCTGTTCCTTCGCCGCGGCCTGCCAGTGGGAAACAGCTGCGTCATACTGCTTCCTGTCATAGAAGAACTCACCCAGGTAATAGTGGGCCTTCGGGGCGGAGGGCAGGATGGAAACGGCGTATTCCAGAACCGGAAGTTCCTCCGGCTTGTTGGGGAAACAGAAATCCGTCGGCAGGCTTTCCGCCTTCAGGGCCTGCGCGGCAGCGGTTTCTGTGTGGTTCATACGGCCTTCCGCATATGCGAGGGCATAATACTTCAGCGGGCTCGTTCACATTCCAGAAAGACGCGGCAGTCAGCAGAGCAGCCCCAGGAGACTTTCCGGCTGAACTTTGCCTGGCCTTCGAAGGAATACCTGCGGGTCAGGCGCGTGACAATAGGATCGCCTTCCTGCCAGAAGCCAAGCTTTTTGACTTCCTCTGCCTGCCATTGTTTATGGGGATCATCCGGCAGGCCGAAGCCGCCCTCATCCAGTGTTCCGGGCAGACGGATTTCTCCGGACTGCCCCGGGATGGAGCATTCCCAGATACCCGACAGATCAACGGTTCTCATGGTCATTTACCTCGAATTTTTACTACTCTTATCATACCCCCCCGGACCGGTTGCTTCAGCAAGGATATTTATCCAATATTGACGCTTTTTGAATGTCATATTTTGCCGGTAATTCCATATACCGCTGTTTTCAGGCAATCAGCTTCGGTATACTTCAACATGATTTGTCAGTATTTTTTTGAAAAACAGATACAAATTTGCAAATTTCTGGTATAATCCATGTCAAAAGGCAGTGCGCTCCGTTTTATACGCTTGTTGAGGAAGTATCGTGATATGCAAATGAAAAAGATCAGATGGCTTGTGCTGTGTATTCTGGCTTTATGTTTATTCATTCCTGCGGGAATAGCAGAACGTGCTATTCCGGAGGTGCTGAAGGTGACACAGGAAGTCAAATGCTACAGGGCAAAAGGCTATCGGATTATTACCTATTCAGAACTGCATTCCACCAGGGAAGACGTAAATGACTTGATCAATGGCAGGGTGGCAGCCCTGAAAGAAGAAGCGGAAGCAGTGGTGCCGGAAGGAAGGGATTATAACAAAAGATGTGCCCATGCAGATATTTATACACAAATTACCCGAACGGGTGACCGCTGGCTGAGCTTTCATGTGTGTGCACAGACATCTGCAAAGAGCAGCCAGAATTGGGTGAAATGTGAAGATTATACTTACGACATGGAATCCGGCCGGCTGATCCGGCTGGGGGATATTATCTGTGAAGAGGGCTGGGAAAAGCTGCTGCATGAAATCCGGATACAGGTCGAGGAAAGCTTTCCTGAAGACAAACCGGATGAGCAGGCACTGGATGCGATCTGCAGCCGTGAAAGCCTGACGGAAGCCGGGTTTATCATGACGCCCGGACACCTGGCACTGTTTTTTCCCGCGGCAGACGTGTATCCCGCCCATGCTGAAGCACTTTTGCGGGTGGAAATATATGTGCCGGAATTATGGGAGATCCTGACGGAAGAGGGCCGGAAGGAAACGGACTGCACCGGCTACAAGCTGGTTGCACTGACCTATGACGACGGTCCCGGAAAGGGAACAACCAGGGGTGTGCTGAGTTCCTCCGTCCGTCATCCGGGACAGGTGACCTTCTTTGCGACCGGACACCGCCTGGAAGAAAATGCTGAGATGCTTCATTTGGAGTTCGACGCCGGCCACAGCGTGCAAAGCCATACCTGGGCGCATGCTACCAAGGGCGTGACAACAGAGAAAGTAACCGACTGGGAAACGCAGTATAACAAGGCCATGGGCAGCATCATCGGCAAGCTCCCGATCATGATGCGTCCTCCGGGAGGAAACTGGAGGGGATACGTCAATTCAGGCACTGAGCTGGCTCAGATCCTGTGGGATACCAATTCCACGGATTCGTCCGCCGGTGAAGGAAAGCAGGATATGCTGGGCTGCTGCGGCCGTGCCAGCATCGCCTGTGACGGGAGTATCGTGCTTTTCCACGACGTCAAAATCTATGCCGGAGATCTGGCAGAACGGTCCATGAGGCTCTTTGAGCAGGAGAACATGCTGATTGTGACCGTAAACGATTTGTGTGCGCTGCGCGGAATTTCGCTGAAAGCAGGCACCGTATTGCAAAACTGTCCGCCGGAGGAAGCGGAAGTAAGCATGCAGGCTCACCGGTAAGCGTACATACCGTCGCTTCCGACAATCAGGCCGCGGTACATCTCAATGGACAGGAGATGTTTCCCGCCGGGTGTTTCAAAAGAATATATCCAGGTACCGCCGGTGACAGAAGTGTCATCGGCTTTTTCCATGACCCTGCTGTTCATGACGATACAACGGACCCACTCTGCTTCTTCAGGGGAGACCTCTGCCGGCTCAGCACCTGTCTCGCAGTCTGTGAAATACGCTGTGATGACAGCGGTATCGAGACCGTCGCGCAGACCGTGGCAGAACTTCCAGACCGGAGGCTGTTCTTCAGCATCATCCGGACCATTGGGATAGGAGGCGTGGGTAACGGAGATCAGTTGTCCATCCTCAAAAATACCGGAAGTGTTATAAGCATTGAAAGGGTTTTCATCCGCCTGCAGCGAATTAAGGAATTCTTCAGCGCTTAATGGCATCTCTTCTTCACCGGAAACGATGGGGGTGTACCTGAAACTATCCGACAGGGGGAGCAGGACCTTGTTAAACCCCACAGACGTGACAGGAACCCAGTCGTTGACAACAACGGTAAAGGTGTCGTCTTTTCCGGATTCAAAAACCATATAACCGTCGAATGCTTCCTCCGGACAGATTTCCCAGGCAGTGACGGTACCCTGGGATTCAGGATCTGTATGCGGAATGATTTCCTTTACGGTCCAGAAATGGTCGTTGACCAGGATCGTGTCTCCCGGGGTGAGGGAAAGGATCTCATCCGCCCTGTAATGATCCTGCAGATACAGGACAGCGATGAAGTATCCACCGCTGCCGATCCGGCCTGTGTTCCGGAAGGAGAGCCGGAATTCGCCATTGCCCTGGTCGAGACTGTCATGATCAACCGGGATGGGACGGATTTCCGCGGCACAGGCGAAGACGGTGCAGCAGAGGGTGAGCAGCAGGACCAGCAGAACGGCGGTCAGGATCTGATTGCGTTTCATGGATATTCCTCCTTGCGGTCGGTTGGGACGGTTCTATGTACTTTCACTCTGTATGACGCACGGGAGCGGGAAAAGTTCCACAAAAAGCATCTGAAGATCGTGTATATTTTTATGGGTAAAAAGGAGGATTCAGTTTGATACCGGAAAACGCTTTTTTCCACGGTACGGTAATTGGCGGACTGGACACGATCCTCGCCAACGCGAAATCCCATGTTGACGGGAGCAAAGTCGCGTACTTTACGACGGACAGGGTCTACGCGCTTGTCTGCTGCAGAAGCAGGCAGGAGAACTTTGTCACCATGGGACTGAGGGATGGAATCCAGACATATTTTGAGCGGTTTCCCGATCAGCTGAAGGTTCTGTATGACGGAAAAGAAGGCTTTATTTACAGGCCTGTGTCTGCAGAGACATTGAAAAACACCAGAGGTCATAGCTGGGAGAGCTCCGTGGACGTTCCGGTCGTCCTTCTGGAACATATCCCCAACGTCTATACAGAGATCCTGAAGGAGGAAGAGGCCGGGAATGTGATTATCCGCCGCTATGCCGATATTGATCCTGATGAACAGAAGGAAGTTGCAAACCATATGCGTGATGGGCTGAACGATCCTCTTTGTTTTCCTGCATATCGTGACTTCGTATATGAACACTTTTCACCGTTATGGGATTGACCAGCATATTATAAAAAAGTCCGGTTCCCATTGAAAAGGGAATCGGGCCTTTTTGGACACTGCTGTATGAACTTGATTCTGTTTACACGTTTCGGGTTCTGACGGTTCTGATGTTCGGATGCTCGGACAGGATCGTAATCAAATCCTGGTATTCCGTTTTGCCGGGCATGGACAGCGTATATACGTTTGTATAAATATTCTGTCCATCCTGTGTATTTTCCGCGTGAAAATCCTGATCAAGGATTTTGACTTCCATCTTGTCAAACGTGTCCCGGATGTATTTCAGCGTTTCATTCCGATGAATAAACTGGATTTCAAGCCGCTTGTAGGTATTCACATGTACGATCTGCTGCATCATCTTCAGCACGGCCATGACCACCAGACAGGCTACCAGCGCCATGGTGGTGAATCCGGCACCGACAGCCAGGCCCAGGCAGGCGGCGCACCACAGGGAGGCCGCGGTGGTGAGGCCGGAGATCCGACGGTCGGCAATGATGATTGTTCCGGCACCCAGGAAACCGACGCCTGATACAATCTGTGCTGTCAGACGCCCTACGCTGACATTGATTTGAGATGCACCAAGCGCTACCACATGGGCAATGGTCTGCTGTTCCACCAGACCGATCAGCGCGGCACCCAGGCAGACCAGCACATGCGTCCGCATGCCTGCCGGCCTGTTTTTCATTTCCCGTTCGACACCGATAATGGCTCCGAAGATGACCGCGGCCACGATTCTGAGAACCATCTGCCAGAAAGAAAGCGGTTCTCCAAAAGTTACCCAGTCAAAAACCATACTATACCTCCGGTTGCTTCTGTGTAAGATTAACAGACGGATTTAATTGTCTGCTCTTGATACAACATATTACCACACCGGGCTGATTTCAGGCAATAAAAACCCGGCTGTTTTTTGCAGCCGGGCTTCCTTTTTTTGCCAAAATGTGATTATTCGAACCCGATGGTTGCGACGGGCGGTTTTTATCCAAACTGTTTTACCGTATGTCCGCCGGCCCACTTGCTCTCAAGAGGGAAATGGTTTATAGTAGATTCACAGAAATACCGTTTTACAGAATTTCATACAGGAGGAGGAACGAATCATGTCTATCCAGATTGTTGAGATTCCGAATCACCAGAACAAGGTACGTCTGCGCGTCGCCCATGGGCATTTCGCCACAAGCCACAGCCATATCAATTACTACATTGACCTGACTATGACCAAGCACCGGCTGTCAGAAGCCCGGATTGCCGCAGAAGAATTGTGCGGCATGTACAAGAATTCCACGATCGTGGACTCCATCCTCTGCCTGGACGGAACGGAGGTGCTGGGCGCCTGCATGGCTTCAGCACTGTCCGAGGCCGGGTTCCGGAGCATGAATGCACACCAGACGATTTACGTGGTGACTCCGGAACATACCTCCGGAAGCCAGCTGATCTTCCGGGACAATATCGCTCCGATGATTGTGGGCAAGCATGTACTGGTGCTGGCAGCCTCCCTGACCACCGGCTTTACCGCCCGCTCCGCCATCGAAGCTATCCGGTATTACAGCGGTGTGCCCGCAGGTGTCTCAGCCATCTTCTCCGCGATTGATGAATGTGAAGGCTTCCCGGTCAAGAGCGTTTTCACCGTAAAGGAGAACCTCCCCGATTATGTCAGCTGCTCCTCCCACAACTGCCCGATGTGCAAGGCAGGGGAAAAGCTGACAGGACTGGTCAACAGCCACGGCGTTTCCTCCTTCTGAGGGCGCGCTTTTTTAACAACGGAAGCCGGGCATCATGCCCGGCTTACGCTGTATTTCAATACCATTCGTCTTACTGACCTGCCGCAAGATAAAAAATATCCCGGGGACCTTTGTAAATAAGGTCCCCGGGATATTGATATTATTCGAACTCGATGGTCGCCACGGGTTTCTCCGGGATGCCCGGAACTTCCCGCTGAAGAAAACGATACGCAAAGCGTCAGGTTTTACGGATGCTTTCCCGCCAGATCGGGGTTGATTTTACATGGGTCCAGCTGTACGGGAAGGAGGGAATACGGATCCGGTTGAGCAGCAATTCAGCCGCAAGATGTCCGATTTCCGTACCGCAGATCTTGACCGTGGTCAACGGGGGATCGGTGAAGGCAGACTGCATTGTTCCGTCAAAACCGGTAATCATGATATCCTCCGGGATTGACAGGTCCTTTTTTTTCAGAGCCTGTATCAGTGAAATCGCCAGGTAATCGTTGGCACAGACAAAAGCGTCCGGCAGAGCAGGCATCTGATTGATCCTGGACAGCAGCCAGGCGGAATCATCATAGGGTGAGGAGTCGGGTTCACAGATACAGAATCGCTTATCGTACTGAAGTCCGTTTACCATCAGCCCCTGCTGATAGCCGTACCACCGTTCCCGGAAAGAGCCGCAGTGGTTATAATCCCCGACGAATCCGATCTGCCGGGCACCTGCCCTCACAAGACGCCGGATGACTGCCATAATTCCGGCAATGTTTTCCATAGTCACATAGTCGCACTCAATCAGCGAGGTGATTGTTTCAGCCGAACTGTCCGTCAGAACCATCGGAATGTCCAGATGACAGAGCATGCTTACATAATCCGGATCAAAAAGCTCAATTCCGACGATCCCGGCAATCTGTTCCGGAACAAAATGAGGGGGAAGTTGCCTTTTTTCCAGCTCCTCCTGTGAAATTTCATAAATTTTCAGCGCATAGCCTTCCCGGCTGATCATATCTGTAAAAGAAGAAAGGAACAGGGTGCCAAAATGGAGCTGGCTGGGGAGGTGGCAGGTCAGCAGGGCGATATTCCCGACAGACGGGGGAGAAGCGAAGACTTTTTCCGCGGGGGACCCGTATCCCAGTTCCTTTGCTTTTTGTAAAACAAGATTCCGGGTGCTCTGGGGAACAGAACCGCGGCCATTGTAAACTTTGGAAACTGTATTTCGGGAAAGACCGCAGGCATCCGCGATGTCCTGCATAGTGATTCTTTTGGAAGGCATCGTTTCCGACCTTTCTGTTTTTTTGTGACATTATGCCTGTTTTGTTTACATATTGTAACACAACGGAATGATCAAAACAAGTTTACATAATGTAAACACATCACGTCCTGACATCGAAATAGATTGTTAATAATGGCAATAAAACGAACATAATAAAATAAATATATACAAACTGCACAAAATCAATTGACAATATGTAAATCAATGTGTAAAATACAATTGAAATCCGGGAAGCCGGATAACGGATGTTACAACTGCATAAACGACGCGACATTGCAAACTGGCGAGGAGGGGAAAAATGCAAGGCGTGAAGCAACTGCCTGCCGCTTCAAAGCGGCAGAAAAACGTGACCCCCGGATACCGGCTGCGGAATTTCAGGGAGAACTTTCCGTATCTCACGATGATTCTGCCGGCCGTTCTGGTGGTATTCCTGTTTAACTATCTTCCGATCTATGGCGTCCTGATTGCGTTCCAGGATTTTATGCCGGGAGATAAAATTCTCTCTGACACCACGATCTGGGTCGGCTTTGAAAACTTTGCGAGATTCTTCAACGATGTACAGTTCTGGCCGCTGATGAAGAACACATTCATCCTGTGTATTGTCGGATTTGTCATCGGTTTCCCGCTTCCGATCATCGTATCCCTCGCACTCAACGCGCTGAAACGGAAGAAGACGGGGAAGGTTTTCCAGACGATCTATACCGCTCCCCATTTTATCTCGCTGGTTGTTCTGGTCGGTATGCTGCAGCTGTTCTTCGGGCGTTACGGCCTGGTGAACAACATTGCCGCAAGCCTGGGCGCGGAGCGGGTATCCTATTTCCTGGAAAGCTCCGCCTTCCGCCCGCTGTATATCCTGTCCAGCAACTGGCAGGACTTCGGCTGGAGCGCGGTTATCTACATCGCCGCCCTGAGCAACGTGGATCCTGTACAGCATGAAGCGGCCATGATCGACGGCGCAAGCCGGTTCCAGCGGGTGCTCCATGTGGACATTCCCGCAATCATGCCGATGATCAGCGTGATGCTGATCATGTCCATCGGCGGCCTGATGGGCGTGGGTTATGAAAAGGCCCTGCTGATGCAGACCGACGGAAACCTGGCTGTCAGTGAACTGATCGCCACATACGTGTACAAACGCGGTCTGACAGGCGTTCCGGATCAGGCTTACGCAACGGCCATCGGTCTGTTCAACTCCGTGATCAACGTTGTGCTGCTGATCATTGCCAACACGACATCCAAACGGTTCTCCGAGAACTCGCTGTGGTAAGGAGGGGAACGAAGATGACTCAGAAAGCACCCGCAATCAATATCAGGAACAACGCACTGAAGGATACAAAGGGCGACAAGATATTCTTTGTGATCAACGCCTGTATCCTCGGCCTGCTTGCACTGATCATTCTGTATCCCCTTTACTTTATCGTGATTGCCTCCATCTCCGACCCGGACGCGGTGCTGGGCGGACAGGTGGTGCTGGCTCCCGTGAATATCACCTTTGAAGGCTATGAGAAAGTATTCCAGCGGGGTGATATCTGGAGGGGATACCTCAACACCATTATCTATACCGTGGTGACGGTAGTTCTTTCGCTGGTGGTGACGATTCCCGCCGGCTGGGGACTGAGCCGTAAAACAACCCCCGGTAAAAAATTCTGGATGATTTACTTCATTATCCCGATGTTCTTCGGCGGCGGCCTGATCCCGTTCTATAACGTGATGAGCAGCCTGAAGCTGATCAACTCCGCCTGGTCGGTGATCCTTCCGGCAATCCTGAGCGTCTGGAACCTGTTCATGAGCAAGACGTTCTTTGAATCGTCCATTCCGGAGGGCATGCTGGAAGCAGCACGGATTGACGGCGCCGGAAAATTCCGGACCTTCTTCTCCATTGTGCTGCCGCTGTCCAAGGCAATCATTGCCGTTATGGCACTGTATTACGCAGTCGGACAGTGGAACAGCTACTTCAACGCCATGATTTTCCTGCAGGATGAAAACAAGTATCCGCTGCAGCTGGTGCTGAAGGAAATCCTGATTGCAAGTGAGAGCACCGTGGGCGGAAGCGGCGAAACGATTCTGCAGCAGTACCGCCTGGCAAACCAGCTGAAGTATGTATCCGTGATCGTCTCCAGCCTGCCGGTGCTGTGCCTGTATCCGTTTGTCCAGAAATACTTTGCACAAGGTGTCATGATTGGCTCCCTGAAGGGATAAAGAAGGAGGAAAACAACATGAAAAACCTGAAAAAATGGCTGCTTGTCCTGATGATGATCGTTCTGGCGGTTACACTGACTGCCTGCAGCGGCGGAGACAAGAAGGACGCCGCAGCACCGGCAGAAAAGAAGGAAGAAACCGCAGCAGCGCCGGCTGAAGAGAAGAAGGATGATACCGCTGCGGCACCCGCGACCGGCAACGCACTGACCGATACCTACGGATTCCAGTGGAAGGATCCTTCCGCCCCGATCCTGAATGAGCAGGGCGCAAAGGAGATTTCCTTCAAGGTGTATTCCTCCAAAAATGCCAGCGCGAAGGATTACAACGACATGAAGATCATGACTGACCTGTTCGCCCAGACGAACGTGCAGGTCAACTGGGAAAATGTATCCGAATCTGTATATTCCCAGCAGAAAAACCTGATCTTCGGCAACAAGGACAACCGTCCGGATGCGATTTACCACGCTGGTATGGGCGCCGGAGAAATCATCAAATACGCCAAGCGCAAGGTGCTGGTGCCGATCAGCGATTACCTGGAGTATATGCCGAATTTCTCCAAGCTGCTGGAAGAACGGCCTGACATCAGGAACCAGCTGCTGAACGTGGAAAACGGAAAGATTTATTCTCTCCCCCGCATTGAAGAAATGGGCCTGCTGCAGAGCCCGAACCTGCTGTTCCTGAATATTGCCTGGACGAAGGAAGCCATCGAAGCCGGCGCAGTCAGCGACCTGACGGCAGACCAGCTGAAGGACGGCCTGGCGCTGAAGAGCAGCCAGATGGAAGAAATCCTGACCTATTTCCGGGATCATGACATGAACGGAAACGGCAAGACTGACGATGAGCGGCCCCTGAGCTTCGTTTACAACAACTGGCAGGGCAACCAGTGCGATCTGTACGGCATGTTCGGCCTGAACGACAACCTGGAGCACCGGGTGATTGTGGACGGCAAAGCCACTTACACGATTCAGGACGACCGCTTCAAGGAAGCGACGAACTTCATTGCCAAGTGGGTGGACGCGGGCCTGATCGACAAGGTCAGCTTTGAACAGAGCCAGGACAACTTCCTGGCCAACGGCAAGGGCCTGGAGACCTACGGCGCCTTCTACTGGTGGGAAAGCGAAACGGTGGTTTCCAATCCCGAAAACTATATTGTGTGCAGTCCGCTGATCGGACCGAACGGGGATCAGACCATCTGCGTTTCCAACAATCCGGAGGTCAGCACCGGCGAAGTGATCCTGTTCTCCGACTGCAAGTATCCTGAGATCCTGCTTGCCTATTTTGACCGGTATTACGATCCCGTGATTTCCGCCCAGATCAACTACGGCCCCATCGGCATCGTCTATGAGGAAGAGCGGGATGAGAAGGGCATGCTGATGCAGAAGCCGCTGCCGGAAGGCGTGACCACGGACGAGCTGCGGCTGCAGAATGCACCGCTGGGTATCATTTATCTGGGCGAATACGCCTGGAACAATGTGGTTCATATGGAACCCCGCGCCCAGCTGCGCCTGGAACGCCTGCAGCAGTGCGCCAAGCCCTTCGTACCGGAAAATGTGATTCCGTTCCCGAACCTCCAGTTTACCCTGGAAGAACTGAACACGCTGAGCAACTATGAGACGAACCTGAATGACTATATCCGGACCAACCTGATCAGCTGGCTGATGAAGGGCGGCGTGAGCGACGATGCCTGGACAGCATTCCAGAACGACCTGAACGGTAAGGTCAACCTGGCCGGCATCCAGAAAGTATACCAGGACGCCTATGACCGCTTTGCCGCGAAATAATGAAGGAGGATATTATGATGAGGAACAGGCTGCATATCATTCTTTCCCTGCTGCTGGCTGTGTGCATGCTGGCCGCGGCCGGACCTGCTTTCGCGGACGGCGCGCCGACGCTGGACGGGGTGCATGACCAGAGCGTGATGGCCGGAACTGAGTTTGATGCCCTGGCAGGCGTTACCGCAACCGACGGCGCGGGCGGCGATCTGACGGATATGATCGAGATAGACGCCATGCCGGCTCTGGATTTCAGAAACGGAAAAGCAACCCCTGAAAATCCGGGTGACTATGAACTGACTTATACCGTAACAGACGCGAACGGCGAGACAGCTGAGGATTACGCGACCCTGACGGTTACCAAGAAAACCAGCGAAGAGACGGTTTACAAAACCTTTGATTTCAGCACTGCCGCTGTGACGGACAACCGCGGCTGGGAAGCAAAGATCAATACCGAGGTTGCCGAAGCCACAGCAGAGCTGAAAGAAGGCGCTTACGTTATTGAAATCAAGAATCCGGGTGACGGAGACGGCGCCGTGCAGCTGGCCAAGGCGGGATATCCGCTTAAGGCAGCGGACTACAGGATTAAGATCTGGGCGAAATCCACCAAGAAGACCTATGCGCATATCCTTGCCCGGAACGAACAGGCGGAGGGCTGGGAAACCTTCGGCGGCGCGTTCAATGTGGAGATCGGTCCGGAGATCGCTCCGCTGGAGCTGAACTTCACTTCTCCCGGCGAAGGCAGCGCAGAACTGCTGTTCAACCTGGGCAAGATTACCCCGAATCCGGACAACGCGGAAGATACCACACCGGAAGATTTCAAAGTGACGATTGATAAGATCGAACTGTATGAGATTTCCGGTGAAGAGACCCAGGTTCCGGTCTACACATCCGAATTCGCTGCCGGCGAAGGCGTGGCAGTTACAACCAGTGAAGAAGCAACGGGAAGCGTCGGCTTCGCGGACGGCAAAGCGACGGTGACCATCGACACCTATCCCAACGCGGACGGCGGCGTATGGAGCGTCAAGGCAGACATCCTGCTGGGCGACACGAAGGTCGAGAAGGGCAAGAAGTACTTCTACAGCTTCAAGATGACGGCGGCCAACGGCCAGGGCGGTGAAGCACTGGTGGAAAGCGCGGAAAAAGGATGGGAAAACCGGGCAAACTTCAACGGCATCAGTGCCGGTGCCGGGGAAGAAACTGTCGTCTCCAGCGTCTTCACCGCGGAAGCGGATGTGGATGATCCCGTGATCCGCCTGCAGATTGGCAATCCTCCGGAAGGCGTGACGTCCAACAGCATTGTGATCAGCGACGTCGTCTTCGGCAATGTGGAAGGAGACAAGGAAACCCACAAGACGATTGACGCGTTCATGCCCTTCGGATCGAATACGGCCAATGCGGAAAACACAGCCTGCCCGTGGGCAACCTTCAACGGAACGGATGAAGACAACGAGCGCGGCGTCGGCACCATCTGGGCGCAGGACGGCAGCTTCTTCTACCGGATTGACAACGGCGGCACCGTCGACTGGCACAACAAGCTGATCTGCGGTATCGGCGGCAATCCCCTGACGCTGGCTTCCGACAGCTACTATACCGTGGAAATCACCGCGAGAGCGACGCAGCCGGTATCCTGCGGCGTGTTCCTGAACCCGATGGGAGGCTGGGATCCCCGCTTCTCTGAAGGCATGGACCTGACGACGGAATTCCAGACCTTCCGTTTCTCCACAAAGGATACGTTTGTGGTGGACATGGATTTCGAACTGCTGTTCCAGTTCGGCTCGGAAGCCCTGTCCAAGATGGGTGAGGTCACGATAGAGTTCCAGAATATGACAATTTACCAGATGACCGTCCAGTAAACAGCAGACGAACCGCAGGGAGGATGGATCAGTTCATCCTCCCTGTCCTTCTGTCAGGAGGTTAATGATGAACAAGAAAAGACTGGCCCTTCTCCTGGCCCTTCTCCTGGCCTGCGCGATGCTGCTGGCCGGATGCCAGAACAACGGGAACACACAGAACACTGTGACAGAGGCTCCTGCAGCAGCTGCCCCGATAGCTCCGGAAAGCGGGGAACCGTTTGCCGCTGTTGAGAATGACAAGGATTTTTCCGCACTGCGGACACCGGGAAGCCAGGAGGAAGCCTATGAGTACAGAACCTTTTTCAGGCCGGCCATTGACGGCATCAACCAGCCCTATGTGGGCGACACGATGCCTTATTATGAGGACGGCACCTGGTATATCTATTACCTGAAAGAGGGCGGCGATTCCTACAACCACTCTATTTACCTGGCGACAACAAAGGACTTCGTAACCTATACCGAATACGACAATCCCATCCTGGAGAGCAGCCGCAGCGGCGGACAGGACGGATGGGCAGGCACGGGTTCTGTTGTAAAAGTAAAGGATACCTATTATTTCTTCTACACCGGCCATGCTTCTTCCGATATCTATGAGTATATGGAAAAAATCATGGTAGCGAAGGGAACTGCTCCGGATCAGTTTGAGAAGGTGGAAGGCTGGGAAATCACACCGCCGGCCGAACTGGGACAGAAACGGGATTTCCGGGATCCGCAGGCGTATTACGACGCGGAAAACGACGTGATCCATATGACTGTGACCGCTGCACAGGACGGTAAGGCCAGGATCCTCAAATATACCCTGAGCGGAGACCTGCAGAAGGCTGATTACGACGGGATCATTTTTACAAACACAGCGAAGGAAAACTTCTGGAACCTGGAGTGCAGCGACACTTTCCGGATCGGGGACAGGTATTACCTGACGTATTCCGCCCAGGACGATACCCTCTGGTACGCAATGTCAGATACTCCGTATGGCCCCTACGGGGAAGCAAAACGGCTGGACGGCAAGCTTTTCTACGCCGCAAAGCATGTGGAAAACCAGGACGGTTCCTATATGGTCGGCTGGGCGCGCCGGAGCGAATCCCCCTCCTCCACCTCGGAGGTTTCCGGCTGGGCCGGCAATCTGGCAGTACAGCAGCTGGCGCAGAAAGAAAACGGCGAGCTGGCGCTGATTCCGGTAAAAGCGGTTGAGGCCCAGTTTGACAAACGGCGGGAGCTGCTGATTGAACAGGATCAGATTGAAATCCGCGCAGGATCCCGTTACAGTTACACGGATGCTTTTACCGCCTATGAGAGTTTCATGCTGAAGGGAAAAGTGACGTATACGGGGAAAGGAAGCTTCGGGCTGGCTTTTGACTATAACGGACAGGATGAAAAAACAAAGATTATCTGCCTGAATCCGAAAGAACAGAAGCTGCAGCTGACATTCAATGAGGGCGGTACCCTGATTACTGAAACAGCCGCGGCGTTGGAAGCCGGAAAGGAATACAGCTTTACCTATATCCAGGAAGGTTCCGCCGGAATCTTCTGGCTGGGAGACGAGGCATCCCTGACCGTGCGGCTGTACGGCGTCAGCGGGAAGCCTATCCGCCTGTTCACGGAGAGCAATACGGTTACATGGACTGACCTGAGAGAGTATACGAGGTAAAACGATGAAGAAAACGGTAAACCACAGCCTGCTGTTTGCCAGGGCGTATGAGCAGGCTGAAGGCGGAAAAATCCCGCGGGAAAGCCGTCCGGTTTTCCACCTGACGCCTTTGACCGGATGGATGAACGATCCCAACGGTTTCTGCTATTACCACGGCCAGTATCACCTGTTCTACCAGTACAATCCGTATGATACGGAATGGGATGCCATGCACTGGGGACATGCAGTCAGCCATGACCTGCTTCACTGGACTTATCTGCCTGCCGCATTGGCTCCGGACGCTCCGTATGATTCCTTCGGATGCTTTTCAGGCAGCGCGGCGGAACTGCCGGACGGCAGGCACCTGCTGATGTATACCGGCGTGAGGCAGGAGGGCGGGGATAAGTCCAGGGAGTTCCAGACCCAGTGCATTGCAGTCGGCGACGGGACAGATTACCAAAAGTATGAAAAGAACCCGGTTCTCGACAGCAATGCACTTCCGGAAGGCCTGAGTCCCTACGATTTCAGGGATCCGAAGATCTGGCGGACAGAGAACGGAGCATACCGCTGTGTGGTGGGAGCCCGCCGGGAGGACAAACGGGGTGTTCTGCTCCAGTATGAAAGCCGGGACGGATTTGAATGGCGGTATGTCGGAGTACTGGCAGAGAATGACGGACGGTTCGGCCTCATGTGGGAATGCCCTGATTTCTTCCCGCTGGACGGAAAACATGTACTGTTTGTCAGTCCGCAGGATATGCTTCCTGAAGACTTTGAATACCATAACGGTAACGGTACCGTCTGCCTCACAGGGCGAATGGACGGAGACCGGTTCGTCGAGGAGAATAACCAGGCGATCGATTACGGGATTGACTTTTACGCTCCGCAGACCATTCTGACTCCTGACGGAAGGCGTGTGATGATCGGCTGGATGCAAAACTGGGACACCTGCAAAACAACCGGTTATGAAGAACGGCCCTGGTTTGGCCAGATGAGCCTGCCGCGGGAACTGTTCTTCAGGAATGGCCGTCTTTACCAGCAGCCGGTCCGGGAATTGGCGCAGTACAGAAGCGGGAAAGTGGAGTATCGGGATGTCCTTTTGGACGGAGAAAAGAGCCTGGAAGGAATCGAAGGGCGGGTTGTTGAACTGGATATCCATCTGCGATGCGCTGATCCGGATACCCCCTACCAGAAGTTCATCATGAAGTTTGCCCAGAATGAGAAATACCATTCAGTTCTCAGCTACCGGCCTTATGAGTCATGGCTGCAGATTGACCGCAAATTCTCAGGATCCAGGCGAGCATATATCCATCAGCGCCGATGCCTGGTATCCGATCAGCGGGGTGAAATCCGGCTGCATGTGATTCTGGACCGCTTCAGTATGGAGGTTTTTATCAATGACGGGGAACAGGTGATGACCGCCACAATCCTCACAGGGTCCGATGCACGGAAGATCTCGTTTGAAGCCGATGGCCAAGTGATGATGGATGTCACAAAATACTCGCTGATTGAAAAGGAATGACACGGATGAAACATTATGACGTGGTTGCGCTCGGTGAACTGCTGATCGATTTTGCCCCACATTCCGTCAATGAGGCAGGCTACCCGGTCCTGTCCGCCAACCCGGGCGGAGCGCCGGGCAATTTCCTGGCAGCGCTGACAAAGTACGGCTGCAGGACTGCCATGATCGGAAAAGTCGGCGATGACGCCTTCGGGAAAGCGCTGGTGAAAACACTGGAGGATGCCGGGATAGATGCCCGGGGGATCCGGATTGACCCGAACGTTTTTACAACGCTGGCCTTTGTTTCCCTGGACGCGTCCGGGAACCGGGATTTCAGCTTCGCTCGTAAACCGGGCGCCGATACCTGTCTGACCCCGGAAGAAGTGGATGAAGAGCTCATCGCGGACGCGAAAGTTTTCCACTTCGGCACGCTCTCTCTGACGGATGAGCCTGCCGCCGGGGCTACCCGACATGCCATTGAACTGGCAAAGCGCCACGGTGCGCTGATCAGCCTGGATCCCAATCTGCGCAAGCCACTGTGGAAGCGGGAGGAGGATGCCAGGGAAGCGATTGAGTGGAGCCTGCATCAGGCGGATATTGTCAAGATCAGTGATGAGGAGATTGACTGGCTGTGGGGCTTTTCCCCGGAAGAAGGCGCTGAAAAGCTGCTGCGGGAATACGGCGCCTCACTGGTGTATGCCACGCTGGGACCCAAGGGCTGCTATGCTGCAAATGGCACGAACCGCGTGACAGTGCAAAGTCCGTCCGGTATTCATGTTGTCGACACAACCGGCGCCGGCGATATATTCGGCGGCAGCGCAACGAGTCAGTTTATCAGGTGCAAAAAAACGCCGGCAGATCTGACAGAAACAGAACTCCGCCGGATTGTCAGTTTTGCCTGTACCGCTGCAAGCCTTTCAACGCAGACGCACGGTGGAATCGCAAGCGTTCCGGAGTATTCGGATGTTACCCGGAAAATGGAAGAGTGACCGCTTCTGAGGTGCGGGATGACAATGGATGTCTCTCACAGTAAGGAAAAAGTACTGAAATGAATGATATATGCTTTCCCGGGAATTCATCCCGGGATTTTTTAATTCGAGAAGGGCGGTTGCCTTTCCGTATAGAGTGCCGATAAAAGAAGGACGGTTCATTGTTTCCGGAATGAGCACTTTGCCCGGGAAAAAGGACGCAGCAAAGTTGTCCGGAATACAAAAAAATACCCGGGCACCTTGAAGAACAAGGATACCCGGGAAGATTATGCGCTTATTCGAACTCGATGGTCGCGACGGGCTTTTCGGAGATATCCCACAGGACGCGGTTGACACCGTCAACAGTGGAAATAATGCGATCCCGCATGGTGCAGAGCACGCTGAAGGGGATTTCCGGCACGGTGGCGGTGACGGCATCCACAGTATTGACAGCACGGATGATCACTGCCCAGCCCATGTAGCGCTGGCCCTTGCCGTCCACATACTTGATACCGGTGGACTGGAAATCGGGAATGGTGCAGAAGTACTGCCACGGAACCTCGGGCAGCTTGCCGATCTCCTCACGGACGATGGCATCGGCTTCACGGAGCGCTTCCAGGCGGTCACGGGTGATGGCACCGACGCAGCGCACACCCAGGCCGGGGCCGGGGAAGGGCTGACGGTAAACCATGCCGTCCGGCAGTCCCAGTTCTTTACCGACAACGCGGACTTCGTCCTTGTAGAGCAGTTTGACGGGCTCGACCAGTTCAAACTGGAGGTCGTCCGGCAGGCCGCCGACATTGTGGTGAGCCTTGACGCCGACGCTCTCTGTAATATCAGGATAGATGGTACCCTGTGCCAGGAAAGCGATGCCATCCTGTTTGCGGGCTTCTTCCTCAAAGACACGGATAAACTCGGCACCGATGATCTTGCGCTTCTGTTCGGGATCGCTGACACCAGCCAGCTTGTCCAGGAAGCGGTCGACTGCATCCACGTACACCAGGTTGGCTTTCATCTGGTTGCGGAAAACTTCGATAACCTGTTCGGGTTCACCTTTGCGGAGCAGGCCATGATTGACATGCACGCATACCAGCTGCTGGCCGATGGCCTTGATCAGCAGGGCAGCGACAACGGAGCTGTCCACACCGCCGGAAAGAGCCAGCAGAACCTTTTTGTCACCAACCTGTTTGCGGACTGCTTCCACCTGCTCGGCAATGAATGCCTGTGCGAGGGCGGGAGTTGTAATCCGTTCCATGCTTTCGGGCCGTTTGTTGCTATCCATTTCTTATCCTCCAATCGATCCGTTTATTCCATAGGGGAATACATGCACAAGCATAGGAAAAGAGAGGAGAAGTGTCAATCGGAAAACATGACAAAAGCATGAAGCAATTCTTATAAAAGAATGATTTTTTTCGGGGAATGCCATTGACAGAAGGCAAAAAGGTCCTGAAGACATGCTTTTTTTGACTGAAAGACGAACTTTTTTGACGGGGAAACAGAAGACGTACATTATTTTTTGTTGACAAGACAGGGGGAAGAGCGTAAACTTCCGATAAAGGCCTTGAAGGAGAGGGCAACGGGTATCGGCTTTCAGAGACACGGCGGTTGGTGCAAGCCGTGGGAAGAGCCCGCGAGCTGTAGCTCCAGAGCCGGAAGGAAGAAAGCGAAGGCGCAAGTAGAACCTTCCCGTGACTGCCGCGTAAGGGCATAGAACCTGTTGGGGTTCAAGAGTGGCGGTGATGAGCCGCAATTTGAGTGGTACCGCGGGCTATTCAAGCTCGTCTCAAAGTCTAAACTTTGGGACGGGCTTTTTCATTATCTTCACTTCGTTCAGGATGACACGGGAGGTAAGATCATGGCACAGATGACGGGACTGAATTACAAGATTCAGGAGATGGCTCACCGGATCCGGGAGCTGCGGGAAATTGAAAACTTCACGATTGCTGAAATGGCAATGAAGACCGGCGTGACCGAGCAGGAGTATATCGACTGCGAACTGGGCCGCTCCGACCTGAACTTTGCGTTTCTGTATCGCTGCGCGCTTGCCTTCGGCGTCGACGTCGGAGACATTATCGAAGGTTCCAGCCCGAACCTGAACTCCTTTACCGTGACCCGGCGGGGCGAAGGCCAGCGGATTGAGGAAGCCCATGACATGATTTACTACAACATGGCGGCTTCCTTCCGGAACAGGATTGCTGAGCCGCTGTACGTGCAGGCCGCCTACAGCGCGGAAGCCGAAAAGGAAGACATCAAGCTGACCACCCATGAAGGCCAGGAGTGCGATATCGTCATCGAAGGCCAGCTGAAGGTGCAGGTGGGCGAGCATATCAGCGTGCTGAATCCCGGCGATTCCATCTACTACGATTCCGGTACGCCTCACGGTATGATTGCCGTGGGCGGCCAGGACTGCCTGTTCTATGCCATCGTCCTGAATCCCACCGGCGCCCCGATCCCGGAACTGACCCCGGAAAAGGCCGTGCCCGGCACTGCCCTGCAGGAGTTCCCGGCAGAGAACGGCCGTACCCGTGTCTGGCACCGCTATGCGGACGTGGAAAAGGACGAAAACGGTACGCCCGTGAAGATTGCCTTCAAGAACACCGAGAAGTTCAACTTTGCCTTTGACGTGATCGACGCCATCGCGGATGAAGTGCCGAACAAGCTGGCGATGCTCCACCTGGACAAGGATAAGAATGAGCACCGCTTCACCTTCAACGATCTGAAACGCGCATCCAACCGCTGCGCGAACTATTTCAAATCCCTGGGCATCAAAAAGGGGGACCGGGTGCTGCTGGTGCTGAAGCGGCACTACCAGTTCTGGTTCTCGATTCTGGCCCTGGAAAAGATCGGTGCCATCGGCATTCCGGCGGTGGCTCAGCTGCAGGAGCACGACTTTGAATACCGGTTCAACGCAGCCGGAATCAAGGCTATTATCTGCACCGCGGACGGAGATACCGCCCACCAGGCAGACCTGGCCGCCAAGAACGCGCCGAGCCTGGAGCTGAAGCTGATCGTGAACGGAACACGGGAAGGCTGGCATACCTTTGATGAGGAATACCAGATGTATTCCACCCATTTCCACCGTACGGATGATACCCCCTGCGGCGACGACCTGATGCTGATGTATTTCACCTCCGGCACCACCGGATATCCGAAGATTGCCGCCCACAGCTACAAGCATCCCCTGGGACACCTGCATACCGCCAAGTACTGGCACTGCGTGAACCCGAACGGCCTGCACCTGACGATCTCCGATACAGGCTGGGCAAAGGCCGGCTGGGGCAAGATCTACGGCCAATGGCTGTGTGAGGCTGCCATCTTTGTATATGACTTCGACCGCTTTGATGCGGCGGACATCCTGCCGCTGTTCGCGAAGTACCATATCACCACCTTCTGTGCACCGCCCACCATGTGGCGGATGCTGATCAAGCAGGACCTGAGCAAGTACGATCTGTCTTCTGTGACACATGCGTCCAGCGCCGGCGAAGCGCTGAACCCGGAAGTGTTCCGGCAGATCGAGAAGCAGACCGGCCTGCAGGTTATGGAAGGCTTCGGCCAGACAGAAAGCACAATGATCATCGGCAACCTGGCAGGCGCGGATCACAAGCTGGGTTCCATGGGCAAGGTGGCGCCGATCTACAAGGTGGCGCTGCTGGATCCGGAAGGAAAAGAGGTTCCCGTCGGTACCTCCGGCGAGATCTGTGTGGATATCTCCAACGGTATCCCGATCGGTCTGTTCCGGGAGTATTACCGGGACGAGGAAAAGACCAAGGAAGTTATGCACGACGGCTGGTATCATACCGGTGACGTGGCCTGGTGCGATGAAGACGGCTTCTACTGGTATGTGGGCCGCGCGGACGACGTGATCAAGTCCAGCGGCTACCGGATCGGACCGTTCGAAATCGAGAGCGTAATCATGGAACTGCCCTACGTGCTGGAATGCGGCGTCAGCGCTGCGCCTGACGAAGTCCGCGGCCAGGTAGTCAAGGCCAGCATCGTGCTGACCAAGGGTACTGAGCCCACGGAAGAACTGAAAAAGGAAATCCAGAACTACGTCAAGCAGCATACCGCTCCCTACAAGTATCCCCGTATCGTTGTGTTCCGGGATGAACTGCCCAAGACGGTTTCCGGAAAGATCCAGAGGGCACTGCTGTGATTGATTCCACACTGTGCTATCTTTACCGCGGGGATGAGGTGCTGATGATGCACCGGACGCGGAAAAAGAATGATATGAACCACGACAAGTGGGTTGCCATCGGCGGCCGCTTTGAGGACAAGGAAAGCCCGGAGGACTGCGCGCTCCGCGAGGTGTGGGAGGAAACCGGGCTGACCATGACCTCCTGGCGTTACCGGGGGATCGTGACTTTCGTCAGCGACCAGTATGAAACGGAACGGATGCATCTGTTTACTTCCGATGCGTACACGGGCGAACTGACGGACTGTGACGAGGGCGAGCTGGTATGGATGAAAAAGAAAGATCTGGATGCGCTGCCCCAATGGGAAGGAGACCGGGTTTTCCACCGGCTGCTGGATGAAGAGATCCCGTTTTTCTCCCTGAAACTTGTATACAGCGGAGAAAAACTGGTGTCCGCTGTGCTGAACGGGAAACAAAATCTGTACAAATGACATAGGCCTATCTAAGCTGATAAAAGATTGCAAGGCTTGACAAATAACGGATTATGATGTTAAATTAGCCCGTTACGTGTTTTTGTGTGTGACAGGGCCGGTGCCCTGTGGGTTTGTAGGAGGAGAAGGAAAGTGGAGTTCATCAGGATACTCCTTGAAACACTGGCGGGGGTATGCAGCTTCTTTCTGACATTCATCATGGTCTACCAGATCGTGATTGGTTTTTTCGGTTTCAAAAAAGCAAAGAAAGATTACGCTGATCATGATCCGGAATCCCGGTTTTTGGTGCTGGTTCCCGCTCATAATGAGGAGAAAGTCATCGGGGATATCATCCAGAACCTGAACGATATGGATTATCCCAAAGAACTGTACGATTTTTATATCATTGCCGATAACTGCACGGATAATACAGCCGAAGTGGCCCGGAATCTCGGCGCGAACGTGATCGAGACCTGCAAGGAATCCCCGGACGCTCCGACCGGCAAGCCTATTGCCCTGAAGAAGGCGCTGCAGGCTATCGGTGATTATCAGGACCGCTATGATCTGATGATGATCTTTGACGCGGATAACCTGATGGATACCAATATGTTCCGCGAAGTGAACAGCCAGTATCTGGACAAGGGGAAACCGGATTTCATCCAGTGCTACCTGGGCGCCAAGAACAAGAAGGGCGTTGTGGCCTGGTTCTACTACACCGGATATACGCTGACGAACCGTTTCTTCGACCTGGCTAAATACAGGCTGGGCCTGAACTGCGCTATCGGCGGTACGGGATTTGCGATGACCACATCCTACCTGTACAAGCGGGGTGGCTGGACTACCATGTCCCTGACCGAAGACTTCGAAATCCAGGTGGAAGCGACGCTGGAAGGCCGCCGGATCCTGTGGAACCATTATACCCGGGTGTATGACGAAAAGCCCACCTCTCTGCTGGCTTCCATCCGGCAGAAGATCCGCTGGGGACAGGGCCACTGGTACGTGGCATTGCATAACACCGGAAAGACGTTCCGTGCGCTTTCAGACGGAAGAATCAGCTTCTGGGAGTTCCTGAGCCTGCTGACCTATATGTACAGCATCGCGGCTTATGTGGTGGCTGCTGTACAGCTGGTGGTGACTACCGCACTTTGCCTGGTGGTGCCTGGCAGACAATTCTTCGATGTTTCCCTGAGCGGTCTGCTCATCGGCGGTCTCCTGTTTGGCTACACTTACCTGTTCCTGTTCTATGTGGCTGACTGGATGGACAACCGGATCCGTTTCAGCTTCCGGACCATTCCGGTAATGATCGGCGGTTTCTTTGCCAATCTGATCGTAGGTATCTTCAATGAGATTGTCGGTCTGATCCGCTGCGGTGATCAGCAGCACTGGGTGAAGACCGAGCACGCCATCGAGGCGAAAACAGTGCAGGAGCGTCAGCAGGTACAGCTGCGCGGCAAGGCTGCATAAGAAAGACATAATAAAACCGGGATGCGATTGCATCCCGGTTTTTCGTATGCGGTTGAATCAGGGATGAACGAAGGTACCGATATCGCTGCCTTCCAGTACCCTGAGCAGGTTTTCCGGATCATCCAGGCCGAAGACGCGGACCATGGGAACTTTGTTCTCCGCGCAGAGGGCGAAGGCGGAAGCATCCATGACCTTGAGCCCCCTGGCCAGGGCGTCGGTATAAGTGATGTCCTTGATCAGGGTGGCGGTGGGATCTTTCATCGGATCGGCGGTATAGACGCCGTCGATGTTCTTGGCCATCAGGACCGCGTCCACTTCCATCTCAATGGCACGGAGCGCCACGCCGGAGTCGGTGGAGAAGAAGGGGTTGCCGGTGCCGCAGGCGAAGAGCACAACCCGGCCCTCGGACAGGTGACGGCGGGCGGCCATGGCGTTGAATGGCTCAGCAAAGCGGTTCATATCCACGGCGGACTGCACGATGGCATCCAGGCCGGCCTTGCGCAGGGCATCCGCTACGCACAGGCAGTTGATGACCGTGCCCAGCATACCCATCTGATCGGCGGTTACCGCGTCCATATTTGCCGCGGGGCCCTGACGGCCGCGCCAGATGTTGCCGGCGCCGATGACGATGCCGACTTCCACACCCATATCATGCATCCTGCGAACGATGGATGCGACTTCGTTAACTTTTTCAAAATCAAAGAGATCGGAGCCGGATTTGAGCGCTTCACCGCTGAGCTTCAGCAGGATCCGGTGATATACAGCCATATAATGCCTCCCAAATGTATTTTTAACAGTATAACATGATTTCGGCCCCGGGAAAAGAGGCGAATGCCACGGATCATCCAGGGGGTCAGACCCATTCTTCCGTATTGCTTGCTTCTGTGATGCCATACCGGCGGTATATCACTTCTTTTGCCTTCATGACCTGGCTGTATCCCACATCGCCCCAGTTCAGGAGGGCTGCGGCTTTTTCCGGGGCAACCAGCAGGCGGTCGTAGGTTTTGCCGTTATCAGGATCCGGCTGCTTTTTGCCGATCTTCCGGATCAATGCCGCCATCCTGACCTGGGCATATGCGGGTGTGCCGTTTCCTTCGTTCACCAGCTGGTAACCGATATATACGGGCGTTTCGATCTCTGTATTCACTTCTTCCAGAAGCTCGCGGCGGCAGGTGCCTTCTATTCCGTTATCATAGACCTCGGGACGGCCGCCGGCCAGCGAGTATTTGATTCTGTCCGGTTTCTTTTCAACACGCAGCATGACGCGGCCTTCCCGGTCCAGCATGATGCAGTATACCTGCCGGACTGCCATTTCCGCCGGTACAGCTTCCGCGACCCAGTCGATTTTTGTCATGCGTACTTCTTCTCCCTTACGCGAGGAGATCCTGCCATACAGCCAGGCTGCTGCCTTTCGGCACAGTAAAGATGACCCGCCGGATACAGGTTTCCTTCTGCAGGAATGCAGCCGCCGTCCGGAAGGTAATTTCAGCTGCGCGATCCTGCGGAAAACGGGAACCGTCGGAGAGACTGCAGAAGGCAATGGAGTGCAGATCATTGTTTTCAGCAAGCTCCAGGCAGGAGCGACAGCAGGAGGCCAGCAAGGCTTCTGCTTCTGCAGTAATATCGCCCTCAATAACCGGTGCAACTGTATGCAGCACATATCTGGCGGGAAGATTGAAGCCGGGAGTGATTTCTGCCCGTCCTGCAGGCTCTTCCCGGTCCTGCATCAGCTCATGACAGGCCAGGCGCAGCTGCACACCGCTCATGGTATGGATGATATTGTCAATGCAGTCGTGGCAGGGCTGAAAGCATCCCAGAAGCCGGCTGCTGGCCGCATTGACGATGGCGTCACATCTGAGAGCTGTGATATCTCCCTGCCAGAGGACAAGCCGGCTGTCTTTCGCACAGGGCGGCAGGCTTTCCGCCTCCACAATCCCTTTTTCTTCCGCCATCTCCCGCAGAAAGGCGTCCTGAACCTGCAGAAACTTCTCTGTGACCGGCATGGGTGGGCGGACGTTCATCAGGCTGCGTAAAAGCCGCCACTGGCGATCCGGCGTATAAGGAAACACAGGGTACTGATACTGCGGCATTTCCTCCAGCAGCGCACGGATCAGCCAGACCCGTCTTTGCTTCTGATTCATTCGCTTTCACGCACCCTTTGCAGATGTTTTGATGAACACTCCATTCATATTAGCATGTTACCCGGGACAGGACAAGAATCCGGCAGAAGATTGGCGGATCACATACTGTATATATCAGTCGTATCCGGCTTTTTTCATACTTTCGGTAGGTTCCTGTTCTCCTGAGTTTATGATATGATGAAATATAACTGATTCAGCGCATGAAAGTGAACAGGGGAGACATGATATGGCGTCGAGCAGGGAATACCTGGATTTTATCCTGGAGCAGCTTTCGGGTTTGGAGAATGTGACCTGGAAGGCAATGATGGGGGAGTACATCATTTACTGGCGCGGAAAGATCGTCGGGGGGATCTATGATGACCGGTTCCTGATCAAACCCACAAAATCCGCCGTTGCGATGATGCCGGACGCTGAACGGGAGCTTCCCTATGAGGGGGCAAAGGAAATGCTGCTGGCAGACGTGGACAACCGGGTGTTCCTGGAAGAACTGCTGGAAGCGATGTACGATGAGCTTCCGGCACCGAAGCAAAAGAAGAAGTGAACCCAGGGGAGGAGAGCAAAAAGAAACCGCATAAATCGACTCTACGGATCGTGGATTCCGCCTTTCCACCATATTCTACGGTTCGTGGGTGTGAATGAAAAACAGACAGCAGGATAATCAATCCCGGAAGGAGGAACACGATGGACCAGGTCATAATCGGGCGCTTCATTGCCGAAGAACGGAAGAAGAAAGGCTATACCCAGAAGCAGCTGGCAGAGAAACTGAATATCAGCGACAAGACAATCTCCAAATGGGAGTGCGGCAACGGATTCCCGGAAGTATCCCTGCTGCTTCCGCTGTGCGGGGAGCTGGGTATTACCGTCAATGATCTGCTGTCCGGAGAACTTGTTTCGGGAGAAGATTATCAGAAAAAGGCGGAGGACAATATGGTGGAAATGATCAAAGAAAGAGAAGCAAACAAAAAGCAGTTTGTGTTAACGCTTATCCTGGGCGGCGTATCGCTGGTTTCCTTCCTTACGCTGCTGATTGTGGTGTGTGTGTATACAAATGTGATCCCGCAGAACGTGAAAATCGTCCTGATTACCATTGCATGCGTGATTTTTGCAGTCGGCTGCATTGCTGTTATGGCAGGGCAGCAGAAGATCGGGTATTATCAGTGCGCAAAGTGCGGGCAGACCTTCGTGCCGAAGTTCTGGGCACATACGTTCGGATTCAATCTGATTTCAAAAAGACACCTGAAGTGCCCGCACTGCGGGGAAAAATCCTGGTGCCGTAAAGTGATGGGAAGAGAGTAGAGATGGCAACTGAACCGAAGACAGAGATCTGGAACAAAACCGGCAGCGGCGTGCTGACGGAAACACCGCTTCTGCTGACAGCCTGCAGGGAAGGAAAATTCGGCACTGCCTTTTCCTATTCGGGCGGATGCGTGTATCAAGCCCTGTTTACCTACCTGACCGGGAAACCGGACGAAGGTTTTTTCTCAGTACATCCGGAGCTGTTTTATGGAAGCTGGCTGGTGTGCTTGAGCGCTGAATGGGAAAACTATCTCCGGAAGCTGCCGATGCAGGCCGTATTCCGGCGGGAAGTGATGGAGCCGCTTTGCGCGGAATCTGTAAAGCCTTTGAAGCCGCTGCCGGAAGGATACATCTTAACTCCGTTTACCCCGGCCATTTTTGAAGCGCATCCCTTTGGCCAGGGGGGAAACTATGCCGGTTTTGAAGACTTTTCGGAACGGGGCGCAGGAGCAGCCGTGCTGTACAACGGACAGGTCGTCGCAGCCGCGTCAAGTTTTCTGACGTTTGAAGACCAGGCGGAGCTGGATATCTGTACTGATCCCGAACACCGGAAGCGGGGGCTTGCGGATCATTGCACGACGGAAATAATGAGCCAGTGCAGCAGGAAGGGACTGACCATCCACTGGGACGCACAGAACAGGATATCGGCAGAGCTGGCAAAAGGCCATGGCTTCCGGTCCCTGACTGAATATGCTGTTTATTGTTTGCGGGATAATGGCTGAGCGAGCCAACGAACGGAATGATCAATATGAATCAAGGAGAAAAGTATGATTTATTATAAAGATGACGAACTGGTTATCCGCAATATGGAAGAGGCAGACGGACAGGCTTTTGTAGAAGAATTTACTGCCCAGGGCTGGCATCCGGATATTGCCGTATACCAGAAGAGGATACAGGATCAGGCAGAAGGTAAATGCGTTGCGCTGACAGCTGAGTATCAGGGACAACCTGCCGGCTCAGTGTATGTTTACCTTATCCCGCATAACGGTCCTTTCAAAGAAAAAGGCTGGCCGGAAATCCATGATTTCAGCGTGCTGCAGAAATACCAGAGAAAAGGAATCGGCGGCAAACTGATGGACGCGGCGGAACAGATCGCGGGATTGTATGCAGACACCGTATGTCTGGCTGTGGGACTGCATGACGGATATGGCGCTGCCCAGCGGATGTATATCAAGCGCGGATATATTCCGGACGGAACCGGCGTATGGTATCAGGGTAAACAATGTGAACAGTATGAAACGGTCTGCACCGTTGACGACGATCTCGTCCTGTTCCTGTCCAAGAAGCTGCGTGGCTGATCATTTCAGCCGCCGGTTTCTGAACTGAAAGGAAGTTATAAAATGAAAGACCTGGAAATCAGAAACCAGAAGATTATTGACGCTGTCATTGAAAAAGAAAAAACATTGTGTCCCGGCTCGGTGGCATTGATCGGGATTTACGGATCCTTTCAGTCGGGTGATATCCATCCGCTGTCGGATCTGGACCTGCTGATCCTGATCAATGATGACCGGGGCTGGCAGCTTGGAAAAGCCTTTATCCAGGATGACCTGGGCGTAGGGCATGACATTTACTGCACGAATTGGGAGGGACTGCGGCAGGACGCCCGCTATGAGCATCCCCATATCGGCAAGCTGATGGATTCCCGGATTGTGTACTGTACTGATGAGAAGTACCGGGCGGAACTGGAGAAACTGCGGGACGAAGTGCGGAAGACGTTGGCGGAGCCCTTTGGAGAGACAGACTGCGAAAAGGCTGAAAAGGAACTGAAAGAGGCGCAGTGCTGCTATGCGGAAGCCATGACAGAGGAAGGCCTGGCCGAGGTTCGCAGGCGGGCAGGCGGCGCGATCTACTACGCGGAAAACGCAGTTGCCCTGCTGAACAAAACATATTTCCGGCTGGGCGTCAAACGGCGCTATGAAGAACTGAATGCCATGAAAAAAAAGCCGGAAAACCTGTGTGGCATGATCGAGGCTATCCTGGAAGCGGAAACCGCGGGCAGTGTGAAAGAACGGCTGACATGGCTGATGAAAGAGCTGACAGCCTGTTTCCGGACGGCGAGGCAGTCTCTTCAGCCGGAGAAAAAACCCGCCTGCGCGGATACACTGTCCGGAACCTATGAGGAGATGTTCTCCAACTGGCACGGAAAGATGGTGCAGGCTGCCGAGAACGGTGACCGCCATCTGGCTTTTATGAGCCTTGAAAGCCTGAACGAAATGCTGGCCGATATCGGCAATGCGGTTGAGATCGGAACGTATGACGTGCTTCGGGCATACGATCCGAACGACCTGAAGAAGACGGCAGAAGGTTTTGACAATGTACTGGAACGGTATCTGAGCGAATATGAAAAAGCCGGGATGAAAGCAGAACGCTATGCCGATATTGACGCTTTTGCGACTTCATACCTGAACAAGGGGAAAGCAAAAACAGAGAAGGCGGTTTGCCGGATCAGGACAGCTGTTCCGGAAGATGCGGACAGGATTGACGCGCTGTTTCGGGAAATGCTGCAGACCATCTATCATACAGATGATGTGAAGGGATATGAAGCCGGTTATCTGGATTCATTCTGGAACGGCGGTGAAAACAGGATCTATGTCGCGGAAGATGATGAAGTCAGGGCATTCCTGTCCGTTCAGGCGTATCGTGAACCACAGGCATATCTTTATCTTGATGATTTCTCGGTGACGGCGGCTTACAGAGGCAGTGGAATCGGGACAAAGCTGATGCAGTCCGCCGAGGCTTATGCAAGAGAGATCGGTATTCCGGCCATTGTCCTGCACGTTGAAAAGAACAATGAATCCGCGTTCCGTTTCTATGAAGGGCTGGGCTATACAATCTTCAGGGATGACGGGGACCGTTACCTGCTGAGTAAAGAGATTGACCAGAACTGAACAGGGAAGAAAGAAGGACAGATGATCGTTCTATCAGTATCACAGGGAAGGAGTATGCAACCCGTATATGAAGAAGCTTGCTGCGTTAGTCCTGGCTATACTGATGTTCTGTTCGGTATATGGTGTGATGGCATCAGAGGATCCATATTTCCATACGATCAGAGAGGCACTGGATATCTCTGAAGGATATGCCGCGATCAATGAAACAGACGATTATGTAATCCTCATCCTGGAGAAGGACGGCAAAACTCTGCGTGTGGTTACGATGATGGACGAGTCCGCGAAGGAACTGTATCAGACTGCAATGGCTGAAGAGGATTCTTCTGCTTTTGAAATGGTCGACGCATATGCCTGGAACCTGCCGGTGAGCTATACCGAGGAAATCACCGCGATGCCGCTGGAACAGGCGGAACTGGATGCTCTTGCAGGAAGAGCGATTCGGGACATCATGCGGGAATGGCAATGCAGGGGATTTGTTACCTCGAGCTCCGGAAATGACAAGACGGTTATTTCACTGGACTATGGCATGTATAAATACAGCTTTGAAGTCGAAGACCAGGGAGATATGGAACTGGCAAAAGTGATCAAGGGAGAGGTGTCCGGCTTTTCCCGCGCGGCGTTTGATCTTTCCTGTCATGCGGACGGTACGTTCTGATATGACAGAAAGAATGAATCAGAACGAGGAAAATACAGACAATCTGCCCGTCAAGGGTACGCAGCGGCGTGCCTTTTTTTGCGTTGAAACAGCCGGTTCCGGTCAGTTGCCAGCAGTGAAGACCTGTGGTAACATAATTGATTGTACGATTGAAAGGGGGAGCAGTACGTGAATATACGGACAATACTGGGGACACTGACAGTGAGACCCGTTCAGCTGCTTCTTGAGGTACTTTGCTCCCTTTTTACCCGGATGTCCCTGAGCCCGGGCATGGCAATCATCTGCCTGAGCCTGGTGTTCTGCCTGATTGCCTCCCCGCTGAAACCAAAGCATAAGCCGGACTTCCGGAAGGAAGCCGGAAGAATGATCGTGCTCTGGGGAGCTCAGCTTCTGTGTCTGTATGCCACATTTTGCTGGTTTACCGGGCTGGGAGCTTTTCGCGGCACTTCTTTTGGCCCCATCAGGGATCTGGGACAGTACGGCGGATTGCTCCTGTTCTGGATCGGATATGCTGTATTCGCGCTGCTGCGTCAGCTGACAAAGCTGGGTTATCAGCCCATGGAACTGAACAAACGGCAGCAGAAAACGGACAGGAACAACAAGATCCTGCTGATTTTATGCTGCCTGTATATGGCGATCCTGACGGGCGTGTTTATTCCTTCCGCCCTGATCGGGGCGTCCCCGGCAGAATTTGTGGACGCCCATTACTACCAGAATCCGGCGCAGTATCTGGTTTCCTCCGGCCTGCTGGCTGCGGGAACATTTGTGTTCTGGGGAATCCTGTACGGCATGCTGCTTGCACCGAAAGCACGCAAGCGGTTTGTGCTGTTCATGGCGATCTGTGCAGTTTCCGCGGCGGTGAACTATATGTTCTTCGGCAAGGATTACGGGTTTATCTCATCTGCCCTGCAATATGAGACGAATATTTCCAACCAGCTCTGGAAGGTACTGCTGAATACAGGCTGTGTGTTTGCTGCGATAGCGGTTGTGTGCCTGCTGCGGAAAAAGCATTCCGTGATCCTGCGGATCATGTGTCTGTACGGCTGTATCGCTCTGGCGGTGATGGCAGTAATCAATATCAACGGCATGGAGAAAAAAGCCGGAGAAGTTCATGATATCACAAACCGGATCAAAGCAGAAAAGGCTTCCTTCCGGCTGGACAGGGAAGGCCGTAATGTGGTTGTGATTATGATTGACCGGGCTATCAGCGGATTTGTTCCCTATCTTATGAACGAAAAGCCTGAACTGAAGCAACAGTTTGACGGTTTTACCTATTATCCGAATACGCTTTCCTACGGTTATCATACCAATATCGCCTCTCCGGCACTTTACGGGGGTTATGAGTATACCCCGGACGGCCTGGAGGAACGGGATGAGCTTTCTCTGAAGGACAAGCAGAATGAAGCACTGAAGATCATGCCGGTCAACTTCATGAACGCGGGTTATGAAGTGACGGTATGTGACGCACCCTATGCCAATTACCAGTGGATTTCAGATATGAGCATCTATGATGAGTATCCGGATATCCACACCTATAACACCATCGGCATGTTTGACGAATACAAGGTGCAGATGCTGGACAACCTGGACCGGAACCGCAACAGGAACATCTTCTTCTACAGCCTGTTTCGCTCTGCCCCGCTGCTGTTCCAGGAAACCATGTATGACCAGGGCCGGTACCTGGAGATGGACGTGAAGGCGGATGAAGGAGAAGGATCCGAACTGATCGGTGTTTCCCCTGACTTCCTGAACAACTATATGGTGATGAAGAACCTCAATACCATGACCCGGGTGACAGATGAGGGAATCAACACCTTCCTGATGCTGACCAACGAGATGACCCACGACGTTATTGAACTGCAGGAGCCGGATTATATACCGACCAATAATGTTGATAATACGGCCTATGAGGCAGAGCACGGCATCCGCCGTACAGAGGACGGAAAAGAACTGGACCTGACCCAGGCGGATGAGAGCGTGCGGATCCACTATCAGTCAGACATGGCTGCGTTTATCCAGCTTGGAAAATGGTTTGATGAGCTGCGGGAACAGGGTGTGTATGACAATACCCGGATCATTGTGGTATCCGATCACGGCTGCTATCTGGGACTGACCGGCGTGGATCTGCGGGAACGCCTGACGAACGAAGGAACAGCAGGACGGTATCTGGTGGACGAATGGGCAGATACTACCTGCTATAACCCGCTGCTGATGGTAAAGGACTTCGGCGCACAGGGTTTCACCACGGATACGACCTTTATGACGAACGCGGAAACTCCTGCCCTGGCCTTTGAAAACACTGTTACAGACCCTGTGAATCCCTTTACCGGCAAGGCGGTGAAGAGTGAAGTCCAGACGATTCCGGAACATCATATTGTGGAATCTGACTGGCATATTGTGACCAACTGCGGTAACACGTTCTCAGATCCGCTGAAGATTACCTTCCGTAACCAGGATATCTTCAACGCGGAAAACTGGAGCGTTGAAGAGTAAGTCAATTCATAATTCACAATTCATAATTCATAATTATATATGGTTTTTCACTGGACAGCTTCGTTTGGCAGGGATTGTCCTGTGCAAGCTATAACCCTTGACAATTCAAGTCTACAAGGTATAAAATACAGTGTTTTGTGCCACGCGGGCCGGAAGGCCCGTGCCGGTTACCTTTTTTCAGTCTGTTCAGGGGGAGGAAGTTATGCTGCCAGAGAGAGATTCCCGGGAGTTCCGGACGCTTCTGCATGAAGAGGTGGAGAAGCGGCGTACCTTTGCCATTATTTCCCATCCTGACGCGGGTAAAACCACGCTGACTGAGAAACTGCTGCTTTACGGTGGAGCAATCCGCAGTGCGGGCAGCGTGAAAGCCCGGAAGACGGACAAGCATGCCACCTCGGACTGGATGGAGATCGAGAAGCAGCGCGGCATTTCCGTGACAAGCTCCGCCATGCAGTTCGTGTATGACGGATACAGGATCAACATCCTGGATACCCCCGGCCACCAGGACTTCTCGGAAGATACCTACCGGGTGCTGGTTGCCGCGGACGCGGCAGTCATGCTGCTGGACGCCGCGAAGGGCGTCGAAGCCCAGACCATCAAGCTGTTCAAGGTCTGCCGGATGCGGAACATCCCGATTTTCACCTTTGTGAACAAGATGGACCGGGCTGCGAAGGATCCCTTCTCCCTGATGGAGGAGCTGGAGCAGGTGCTGGGCATCCGTTCCTGTCCGATCAACTGGCCCATCGGTGTGGACGGAGACTTCCAGGGCGTTTATCACCGGGATACCCGGATGGTGGAACTGTACACCGGCGGTGATCACGGTAAAAAGATGGTTGAGAAGACGGACATCAGTATTGATGATACGGAACTGGAAAAGGTGCTGGAGAAGCATTACCGTGACCGGCTGGCGGAGGAAGTTGAACTGCTGGATGAAGCAGGAGATTCCTTCGACCTGGAAAAAGTGCGGGCGGGCGAGCTGACGCCCATGTTCTTCGGTTCCGCTGTTACGAACTTTGGTGTGGAGCCGTTCCTGGACAGATTCCTGTCCTTCACGCCCCCGCCGCTGCCCCGGGAAAGCGATACCGGGATTATCGGTCCGGAGGAACCGTATTTCTCCGGTTTCATCTTCAAGATCCAGGCGAATATGAACCCGGCTCACCGGGATCGGCTCGCCTTTATGCGGATTGTCTCCGGCGCCTTTGAAAAGGGCATGGAAGTATGGCACTCCGGAACCAACAAGATCGTGGCGCTCAAGCAGCCGCAGCAGTTCATGGCGGATGAGCGTGAAGCGGTGGAGGAAGCATGGGCAGGCGACATTATCGGTCTGTTCGACCCCGGGATATACCGGCTGGGCGACACGCTTTCCACCGGACCGAAAATGCACTATGCCAACATTCCGGTGTTCGCGCCTGAGTTCTTCAACCGGGTGCGCCCGATGGACAGCATGAAGCGCAAACAGTTCCAGAAAGGCATCAGCCAGCTGGCCGAGGAAGGCGCCATCCAGACCTTCATCCGGACGGAAACGGGCCTGGAAGAGTTTATGGTCGGCGTAGTCGGCGTGCTGCAGTTTGAAGTACTGGAGCACCGCCTGCGGACCGAATACCAGACGGAGATTGTGATGGAAGGCATGCCCTTCCGCCACGTCCGGTGGGTTATCAAGACCCCGAAGCCTGTGGAGGATCTGAAGCTGACCTCCACCTCCGGCCGGGCCAAGGACAGCCATGGACGGGATGTGCTGCTGTTTGAAAACGAGTGGAGCATCCGCCTGGCCGTGGAAAACAATGAAGGCCTGGAACTGAAGGAGACAGCAGAGCGCTGACGCGCAATGAAGAATGAAGAATGATAAAGTGCTTCATTCGGTTGGTATGTGAAGGGTTTGGGCAGGGCCCAAACGGTGCTTGGAAAAAGAGGTAAAGGAATAATATGATTCGGGAAGATATCAGAAATATAGCAATTATCGCGCACGTTGACCACGGCAAGACAACCCTGGTTGACCAGATGCTCAAGCAGGGCGGCGTATATCGCGAGAACCAGCAGACCGTGGACCGCGTTATGGACTCCAACGATCTGGAACGTGAACGCGGCATTACCATCCTGAGCAAGAACACTGCGGTGCACTACCGCGGGCATAAGATCAATATCGTCGACACTCCCGGTCACGCTGACTTCGGCGGTGAAGTGGAGCGCGTGCTGAAGATGGTGGACGGCGTGCTGCTGCTGATCGACAGTTTTGAAGGCCCGATGCCCCAGACCCGTTTTGTGCTGAAGAAGGCGCTGGAACTGAAGCTGAAGGTCCTGATCGTGATCAACAAGATTGACCGTCCGGACGCGAGATGCGACGAAGTGGTCAACGAGATCCTGGATCTGCTGATTGACCTGGAAGCGGATGAAAGCACCATTGAGAATCCGATCCTGTATGTTTCCGCCCGTAAGGGTACGGCGACACTGGACCTGGAACAGCCCGGCACCGATCTGCAGCCCCTGTTTGACGCGATCCTGAAGTATATTCCCGCTCCGGAAGGCGATGCGGAAGGCCCCGCGCAGGTGCTGATCTCTACCGTTGACTACAGCGAGTATGTGGGTCGTATCGGTGTAGGCCGCATTGTCCGCGGTACGTTTACCGAAGGTATGAACGTTGTGCATACGAACCTGGAAACCGGCGTGACCAGCCCTATGTGGCGCCTGGGCGGCCTGTTCCTGTATGACGGCCTGAAGCGGGTGAACGCTGCTGAAGCCAGCATGGGTGACATTGTCGCCCTGTATGGCGCGGAGGACATCTCTATCGGTGACACGGTCTGTGATCCCTCCTGTGTGGAAGGCCTGCCCTTCGTGAAGATTTCCGAGCCTACCGTGACCATGACCTTCTCTGTCAACGACAGCCCCTTTGCCGGCAGGGAAGGCCAGTACGTGACCAGCCGCCACCTGCGTGCCCGCCTGATGAAGGAACTGCAGACAGATGTTTCCCTGCGGGTGAACGATACGGAGACCACTGACTCCTTTGAGGTGTGCGGCCGCGGTGAACTTCACTTGTCCATCCTGATTGAGAATATGCGCCGCCAGGGCTATGAATTCGCCGTGAGCAAGCCCAAAGTTATCTACAAGGAGATTGACGGAGTCAAGTGCGAGCCCATTGAGCGCCTGATCGTGGATACGCCCCAAGCGTCCGCCGGTGCGGTTATTGAAAAGATCGGCCGCCGCCGCGGTACCCTGGAGCATATGAGCGGCCTGGACCGGGTACGCCTGGAGTTCCTGGTACCCTCCCGCGGCCTGTTCGGCTACCGCAGCGAGTTCATGACCGACACCCGCGGCGAAGGCATCATGTCCTCTGTATTTGAACGCTACGAGCCCGTGAAGGGTGATATTCCGCACCGTAACGCAGGTGCCCTGATCTGCTTCGAAACGGGCGTTTCCACCAGCTACGGCCTGTTCTACACGCAGGAACGCGGCACGCTGTTCATCGGCGCCGGAGAGAACGTCTATGCGGGTATGATCTGCGGCCAGAATGCCCGTCCGGGCGACCTGGTGTGCAATGTCTGCAAGGCAAAGCACGTGACCAACATGCGTAATGCTTCCGCTTCCGAAGACGCCATGCGCCTGATCTCCGTGCATCCGCTGACCCTGGAAGAGTGCCTGGAGTTCATTGACGATGATGAACTGCTGGAGATCACTCCCAAGAGCCTGCGTATGCGGAAACGCCAGCTGGATCACGCCCTGCGGGCCAAAGCACGCAGCCGGGGCGAAGGAAACTGATTCAGTGCATAATGCATAATTGATTGTTATCATAAAAAGAAGAGCTGTGAGATTGAACTCACAGCTCTTCTTTGATATGCAGTGTGATTATTCGGCCGGGGTTTCGGCAGCTTCCTCGGCGGGTGCTTCAGCAGCTTCTTCAGCATCGCCTTCTTCATCCTCGGGCACCTTCCAGGGCTCACCGGCTTCAGTGTAGACAATTTCAGCTTCCTCTATCCACTGATCCACAGCACTGTGCATGGTTTCCGTAATCATCTCCTGCAGGATGGTTTCACGGAATTCATTTTTCATTTCATCGGTCAGCTCCACAGCACCGCTGGGAACATCACGGAGGTACTGCAGGATATGCACACCATACTGGCCGACCACGGGGTCGCTGATATCGCCAACCTTTTCAAGCGCCATAGCGGCATCCCTGAAAGCAGGATCGTACAGGATGCTGTCATTATGTACGGGATAACCTTCCGCGAGAGTAGCAGCGTCTTCCATACCCGGATCCGTGCCGTATTCCTTGATCAGGTCTTCGAAGGTGGCACCGCCGTCCAGCTTGGCCTTGATTTCGTCGACTGTGGCCTTAACACTTTCAAGAATTGCATCCTTGGCGGCGTTCACCATTTCTTCGGTGACAGGCTCCTCGGTGGGTTCGGGTTCGGCGGTGGGTTCCGCATCCGCAGCGGGAGTAGTTTCAGCAGCTTCTTCAGCCGCTGACTTCTGTTCTTCCAGGCGCGCACTCAGATCCTTCCAGGTATTCAGCAGCTCATCATCCACCTTCAGCAGGATGTGAGTGATACCCCGGTAGCCCGCGGGCATGTAGTAGGAAGGCTGACCGTAATAGCGGGTATAGAACTCGTAGGAACCGGCGTCGTTTTCATAGATCTCCTGATCATCTTTCACGAGATCATCGAAGTAGGTCTGGATATCCTCATCGGTCACCTTCAGATCTGTGGAAAGATGATCGGTCACACGCTGATAGATTGTGTTGTTGACGGCCTGATCGCCGTATTCCTTGATGTAACGGGCTTCGTCGTAGCCATAGTCGGACTGCAGCTGAGCTTCCGCATCGGCACGGGCAGCGGCCTTGTCCTCATCTGAAGAGTCCTCGGTGATCGCTTCATTGGCGGAAACAAAGCTGTTGACGATTTCTTCCCACTGCGCCTTTGCGGTAACAGCAAAAGCATCTTTTTCTTCGTCTGTGAACTGATCCAGTCCCAGTTCCTTGCCCTTCTGCAGGACCAGGAAATAACCGATGGTGTCATACAGGGACTGCTGGTTGACAGCGGTAATCAGGGAAGCATCGCTGGTGTCGTAGCCGTTGGAATTGGCCCAGTTCAGATAATTGGACTGCATATAGAGCAGATAATCATTGTCAGACTGGATTTCCTGGCCGTTAACGGTGACCAGCAGAACCGGTTCATCGGAAATAACTTCCGCGGTCTCGGCTTCTGCGGCGGCATCAGCAGTATCTTCTGCCAGCGCGAAAGATACGCTCATCAGCATAACCAGCGACAGCAGGATACAGAAAAGACGTTTCATCATGATTGTTATTCCTCCGTGATAAAGAGTGAAGGGCATAACCCGACTATGATATTATACACAAAAGAAAAAAGAGGATCAATGCGGTTATGTGAACATGATGTAAACAATGAAGCTGATGGGTACACCGCAAAAAACACTCTCGTTGATGAGAACGGAAACTGAATCGGGAGCAGGCTTTCCTTGTGGAAAAAGGCAGGCACTGATCAAAAGAATGAGGAAACCCGCTGCCAACCGGCAGCGGGCTTTTTTGTCAATCATAAGGTTTCAATCTGAGAATCAGATTCCCCATGCTTTGGGAGAAAACATCATCTCGGACAGGAAGATGCCCTTAATGGTCAGGTTGTCATAGCTGTTTTTCTGCCTGCATTCCTGATACTCGTCATAGGATTCACTGATGATAATCTGGTAATCATAATATCCATTGGTCAGGGCACAGGTTATTTCTGCAGGCGCCTCGTCGTATCTGGTGGGAACAAACTGGTATCCGGCTTTTTTCGCCTCTGCGATGGTTTTTCCAACCAGCTGATCCAGCTCTGCCTGTTCAAGCGGCTGATCAGTAAATTCGCCGTCATACTTCACGGGCAGTTTGCAGACGTAATCAATGAAGTCCTGGTCCGGCCAGATCTGATCTGCAGATTCTTCTTCCTGGCCTTCCTTCCAAAGCTTCTTTGCCTTATTGTCATACTTTGCTACAAAGCGGTAGTATACGCCGGAGGATTCCACCAGCGTGACACAGGATTTATCATCGTATATTGCTTCATCCGTGGGTTCTGCCCTCAGGGCTTCCCCAAAGTTGTCAAAAGCAGGCCTTTGTACAGTATCCTGTTCAGACGCTCTCGGAGTGGTCCGCGCTGCGCCTATATCAGTCGGGGTCGCGGGACTTTGAGCCAGCGCCACCGAGGTCAGCAGAATCATTACGATTGACAAAATAGCGGTCATTCTTTTCATTGGTTATCCCTCCTTTACGCAGGATCTTCAGGAGATCCTGTACATATAGAACGATGCACATGTACGTTTTGTTCCAATATATAAACCAGAAAAAACATTAGAGCCCAAAGCAGCCTCTATGCTTATTGCTTTAAACTCAATAATCAATCCTGTTGCTGACCAGATGTACAAGTACATAGATTCAATCTCTGTATAAAAATCCTTGTATTTAAAACAAGAGAAAGGAGCCGTCCCAGAACGGCTCCTGTTTAATTACATTATATAAAGATGTTAGTTTCCATTCCAAGTATAAAGCCATACACCATTTGTATCAAACATTTCCCATTGACCGTTGATTTCTTTCCAACCGGTTACCATCGCACCATTGTCATCAAACCAATACCAGGCAGATGTGTTTCCCTTTTTCTCTTCATACCAGCCTGTAACCATAGCTCCTGAAGAATTGAAGTAGTACCAATGATTACCTGAACTGAGCCATCCGGTCAGCATGGTTCCATCTGCATTCATGTAATACCATCGATTATTTATTTTTTTCCAGCCAGTTACCATGGAACCATCTGAGTTGAGATAGTACCAATTATTGTCAACACATATCCAGCCTGTGCACATTTCTCCGCTTTGATCCATGTAATACCAAGAAGAACCGAGATTCACCCACCCAGTTACCATGAACCCTGAATTAGAGAAATAATACCATTTATCATTGATTAACTGCCAGCCAGTGCACATAGCACCATTATTATCAAAGAAATACCAATAAGGATAGATATATTCCCAGCCGGTTGCCATGCTACCGTATTGATCAAATTCGGTTTCCCAGGATTCCCGCAGATAATACCATTTTCCACCGGAGTAAACCCATCCCAAAACAGCATGGCCATTCGAATCTGCCAGATAATAATTCGAGCCGATTTTAGTCCATCCTGTCATTAGTTCTCCAGATTTGCTGAAGACATATGGAGTAGATGTATCATTTGCACTATCATATATATCATATACTCCACACGGCCAACCGCCTTCTTCATACCTATAGAACCATCTGCCTCTGATATTGCTCCATCCACTATTCAACTGAATATAGCTGCTATGAACGCCGCTATCCACATAATAAGTATTACCATCACTGCTATATATAACTCCACTATACTTCAATCTGGAATTATTATCAAAAGCTTGAAACATGCCATCAACATACTCTATATCATTCTGGACTTTTAATACACCATCATTATAGAATGTATAAGATATCCCATCGATTTCTTTATTTCCAGTAGCCATGACGCCTGTGTTTAGATCAAAATAGTATAAAAACCCACTGTCATTTACCCAACCACGCTGCTCATAAGGGCGATAGTCTGCGGAGGGCCCCCCTGTATGAGTAAATAAATGCATTTCGCCATCTATTTCGACAAATCCGCTAACACATTTTCCATTTTCATCGAAATAGTACATATCATCATCAATTTTACGATAACCGGGCGTTTTGTCCACTATGCCATCTTTATCTGCATAATAATCATATCTCCATGCGTTTTTAACCAGATTTGGAGCAAAAAGATAGTTTTTCCCATTAATTTCAATGCATCCCGTCAACATATAATAGTTATTCTCATCAAAAAAATAAGTATCACCATTAATGGTTGTTAAGCCTGTAGCCAAATTGTCATTTAAATCTATATAGTAGGTTTGCATTATATATTCATTGCCAAGTATAACATGAATAAAACCATCCATATGCTTTAGATGTCCATCATCAGCAAACGAATAAACAATCTGGTCGATTCTGATATCACCTGTAACTTTTGTCTTATTCGAATCTCTATAGTACAACTGACCATCTTCAATTGCCCAACCAACTTCATAATTATATTTCAAATATGCTTCTGCATTTACTGCCAGTGGCAACAGAAATAGAATTATACCGAGAATAGAAAAGATAATAATTCTTTTCTTCATAATCAATATACCTCCATACAATATGATTATATAATCGGCTATGTTTCTGTTATCCAAAACATGGGTTGTTATGCACGAATTATATCATTATAATATAAGAGCTGTCTATTAGCCGTTTGTAAATATCAGAAAAAATGATGTAAAGAGAACCTTATTGCGGTACAAAAGCCCCAAAAAAGGTAAAAAAATAACCTTGCACCCCTTATGTGCAAGACCATAAAAAAAGCAGCTCCGACGGGATTCGAACCCGTGTTTCAGCCTTGAGAGGGCCGCGTCCTAGGCCTCTAGACAACGGAGCCAGAAAAAGAAAAGCTGGGGAACTAGGATTCGAACCTAGACAATACGAGTCAGAGTCGTAGGTGCTGCCGTTACACCATTCCCCATCGGCTTTAGCCGCAAGCGGTATTATAGCAGAGAGAACAGGGCGTGTCAACAAGAAAATTCAGAATAAATAACAGATAATCCGGAACAAGCTTCTGTGCTTTGAAAAATAAGCCCCTGCCGGCCTTTGGGTACCGGCAGGGGCCTTGGTTTTGTGTGATTAACGTCAGCCGAGTTTAGCCAGGGAAGCCTTCATGCGGCGGAGGGTTTCATCCTTACCGAGGAGATACGCAATCTCGAAGGCGCCGCCGGGTGTGGACTCCTGACCGGAGATGGAAATACGCATGGGCCAGAGGACAGAACCGGTTTTACGCTCCCAGGCCTGGATCTTTTCCATGACGACATCGTGGATGTTTGCTTCGCTCCAGTCGGTGATTCCCTCCAGAACGGGAATCAGCAGGGGAAGGACCTCTTTCGCAACGGCCTCATCGCTCTTCTGCTTCTTGTTGAAGAAGATGGCGGTGTCATAGTCAGGCATTTCCGCCAGGAAGGCGATCTTCTCGGGAATGCGGGAGAAGATATCCGTGCGGCTCTGCATCAGCTCGGCCAGACGGCGGTAATCGATGTTCTTTCCGGCAAGGACCTTGTCAAACCACGGGGTTGCCATCTGGAGGTACTTCTCCGGATCCATCTTTGCCACATACTGGCTGTTCATCCACTCCAGCTTGTTGACGTCAAAGATTCCGGGAGAGTTGTTGATCCGCTTGATATCGAAGGCTTTGACCAGCTCCGGCAGGGTGAAGAACTCCTGATCCGTGCCGGGATTCCAGCCGACCAGGGCCAGATAGTTGATCAGCGCCTCAGTCAGGAAGCCCTTCTCGATATAGTCGGAATAGTAGGCGTCGCCATCCCGCTTGGACAGCTTATGGGTGGCGTCCCGCATGACGGTGGGTAGATGCACATAGGTGGGGATGTCCCAGCCGAACGCGTTGTACAGATAGTTGTACCGCGGGGTCGAGGACAGGTATTCCATGCCGCGGACCACGTGGGTGATGTTCATCAGGTGGTCATCGATGACGTTGGCGAAGTTGTAGGTGGGCATGCCGTCCTGCTTGATGAGGACCATGTCATCCATGGCTTCAGAGTTCTGGAAGGTCATATCGCCGAAGACCATGTCATGGTAGCTGGTCTCACCTTCGGTGGGGGCGTTCATGCGGATGGTCCACGGGATGCCGGCATCCAGTTTCTGCTGCACTTCCTCTTTGGAAAGGTGCATGCAGTGCTTGTCATATTTCCAGGTGCCGCCGGCGGCTTCCACCGCGGCGCGGCGCTCATCGATCTCTTCCTTGGAGCAGAAGCAGTAATAGGCATGGCCGGATTCCACCAGCTGCTTCGCGTAAGGCAGGTAGGTGGCCTTCCGCTCTGACTGGATATAGGGACCGTAGTCACCGCCGATGTCCGGACCTTCGTCCCAGTTCAGGCCGCAGGCACGCAGGGTGTCATAGATGACTTCGGTGGCGCCTTCCACAAAGCGTTCCTGGTCGGTATCCTCAATACGGAGAATGAAGGTACCGTTGTTCTGCTTTGCGATCAGGTACTCATAAAGGGCGGTACGGACGCCGCCGAGATGCATAAAGCCCGTGGGAGACGGGGCAAAACGAGTGCGAACAGTCATAATAACCTCCGGTTATCGTAATTCATAATGTTTATTTGGCCTGTTTTGCAAAGGAATCACGCAGGCCGACGGTGCGGTTGTAAACCGGCAGTTCAGCGGTGGAATCCGGATCCTTGCAGAAGTAGCCGGTGCGCAGGAACTGAAAGGAAGTGCCGGTTTCCGCTTCGGCGATCACTTTTTCAGCAAAGCCGCGGCAGATCTTCAGGCTTTCGGGGTTCAGGCGGGAGATGAAGTCCTTCTTATCGACTTCCTCGTCCTCTTCTTCGGCCACGTCATCGTTGAGCAGCGGCTCATACAGCCGGGCTTCGAAGGGGATGCAGTCATCCACGGGGACCCAGTGGAGGGTCTTGCCCTTAATCTTCCGGTCGGCACCGGCACTGCCGGAGAAGGAATCCATATCCACGGTGCAGTGCACCTCGATCACATTGCCTTCCGCATCCTTGACGCAGTCGTCGCAGCGGACAATGTAGGCGCCCTTCAGGCGGACTTCATTGCCGGGGAACATCCGCTGATACTTCTTGACCGGGACTTCCATGAAGTCTTCCTGTTCGATATACAGTTCCCGGCCGAAGGAGAGGGTGCGTTCACCCATTTCCGGATGATCCGGATGGTTTTCCAGGGTGACAGTCTTGGTTTCGCCTTCCGGCCAGTTGGTCAGAACCACCTTCAGGGGATTGAGGACGGCCATCGCCCGGAGGGAGGATTCTCCCAGAACGTCACGGACGCAGTGCTCCAGCACGGCGTAGTCCACGGTGGAGTCCGCCTTGCTCATGCCGATGGTGTCCACAAAGTTGCGGATGGCCATGGCGGGGTAGCCGCGGCGGCGCATGGCGGACAGGGTGGGCATCCGGGGATCGTCCCAGCCGGCCACATAGCCGCCCTCCACCAGCTGGCGGAGATAACGCTTGGACATGACCGTGCCGGTCATATTCAGGCGGGAGAACTCGATCTGACGGGGACGGGCAGGCAGCATGTCCGCGCTCTTTTCCACCACCCAGTCGTAGAGGGGACGGTGAATCTCATACTCCAGGGAGCACATGGAGTGACTGATGCCTTCCAGCGCGTCACCGATGGGGTGGGAGAAGTCGTACATGGGATAGATGCACCACTTGTTGCCGGTGCGCCAGTGCTCCTTGTACAGGATGCGGTACATGGCAGGATCACGCATGACGATGTTCGGTGAGGACATGTCAATCTTCATACGGAGAGTTTTGCTGCCTTCCGGGAATTCACCGGCCTTCATGCGGCGGAAGAGATCCAGGCTTTCCTCAGCAGGACGGTCACGCCAGGGGCTGTTTTTGCCGGGCTCGGTCAGGGTGCCGCGGTATTCCCGCATTTCGTCCTTGCTCAGCTCATCCACGTAGGCGAGGCCGCGGCGGATCCACTCCTCAGCGATCTCATAACATTTATCGTAATAGTCCGAAGCATAGAATTCACCGCCGGTCCAGTGGAAGCCCAGCCAGTGAATATCCCGCTTGATGGCTTCGACATACTCGGTGTCTTCCTTGGCAGGATTGGTGTCGTCAAAGCGCAGATTGCACTTGCCGCCGTATTTTTCGGCAGTAAGGAAATCCATGATCAGCGCCTTGCAGTGACCAATGTGCATATAACCGTTGGGTTCGGGAGGAAAACGGGTATGGACTTCCGTATACCGTTTGTCCTCCAGATCCTTATCGATTGCGTCCCAGATAAAATTGCCGCGAGCGTTTGTCTCTTCCATCGTGAAGACTCCTTCTAAACAATTCAGAATTCAGAATTCAGAATTAAGAATTATAGGTCTGAAACATCTTCAGACTGACGTTCGCCGAACCTGAAGATGTACGTTACATTATACAATTAATGACACAGGAGAAGCAAGAAAAAGTTAGTTACATAATAAAGGAAAGTATTGTCTTTACCATACTGTATGTTGTATAATACTTAAAACAGCCCAGATGAAGGAGGATTCAGGATGGAAGAACTGTTCAACACCCATAAAATGGATCCGATTGTGGGAACCGGAAATGAAGCGCATGACATCCTCATGTATGTATATAAGGCCCTGCAGACAAAGGGGTATGATCCGATCACCCAGTTGGTGGGTTATCTGGTGACCGGTGAGCCGACATACATCACCAGTTACAATTCTGCCAGAAGTCTGATCTGCCGCCTGGAGAGAGATGAAATACTGGAGGAACTGGTCCGGTCCTATCTGGACACGCATTAATCCGGTGCTGCACGGTGTCGTATAACGGCACCGTTTTCAAATGGAAACCGAAACCGGAAGGTTGAGCAACGGCCTTTCGTTTTATTGTCAGCCGGTCTGTACAGTAACAGGAAACCGGAACGCTTAAATGAGAGGGGATTCAGAATGAAAAAGGCATTGACCTGTCTGCTCGTGATGCTGCTGTGCGCAGGAATCGTGATCCCTGCAATGGCGGCCAATGTTTTTCTTTTTACGACAAAATCCGTGCAGCTTTTTGAGGGACAAACCTATCAGACGGAAGTGCGCCGGGAAGGCAACTATGACGGAGACGGCGAGGTTGTTTACGCTGCCACGAAGACAAATGTGGCGACGGTTTCCGAAGACGGAATCATCACCGCTGTGGGCAAGGGTACGACGGAAGTAACTGCTTCCCTGATGCGGAACGGAAAACGCGTCGGCCAGACCAAAGTGACAGTACAGGTGCTGCGTGCTGTACAGAAGGTAACGCTGAACACTGTGAAGCTGTCTGTTTATGATCCGGATCACCCGTCAGTGGCCTCCCTGCTGAAAGCGCCTACGGAAAACCAGGTGCTGGTAATTCCGGCCGGCACAGCGGTGCCGCTGGCAGCGACCTGTACCCCTGAAGACGCCTCAAGCAAAAAAATAACATATACCACCTCAGATGCCGGCGTTGCCCGGATTTCAGGAACCAGCCTGAAAGCTGTGCAGCGGGGCGAGTGCGACCTGACTGTGCAGAGTGCCCAGAATCCTGAAGTGACAGAAACCTTCCGGGTGCTTGTGATTCAGCCGGTCAAGAAGATAACGATTGACGCAGGTGACAAGAAGGTTGCCGCGGGTTCCAGAATGGAACTGGACGCAATCTGCGCTCCGGATAATGCGTCGATCACAGAGGTGACCTGGAGCTCCAAGAATCCAAACATTGCGACAGTGGATGAGAGCGGTATGGTAACGGGCGTGAAGAAGGGAACAGCAAGCATTGTCGCAACTGCTGCGGACGGATCAAAGGTAACCGGTACGGTTATGATTACCGTGACACAGCCTGTGACTTCCATTAACATCACCCAGGCGGATATTCCGGTGGTAGTCGGCCGGACTGCACAAGCGAAGATTCAGGTGCTGCCTGCAGAGGCCAATGACAAGACTGTAACCTGGTCTACCTCTGATACCTCTATCGCCACAGTCCGCAACGGACAGATTACAGGTGTGAAAGCAGGCATATGCACTGTGACCTGCACAAGCAACTCCAATCCGGAGGTGTCAGCGACTGCAACCGTGACGGTGAGCCAGCTGGTGACGAAGATTGTGAACGTGAACGATCCTTCTGAACTAACCCTGAAGACCGGAGAAAGCGGCCAGCTGAAGTGGAGCGTCCAGCCGGATGACGCCACCAATAAGGGACTGACCTTCAAGAGCCAGGCACCCAAAGTAGCCACGGTGGACGCCAACGGCGTGGTGACTGCTGTTGGCCGCGGTGTGGCAACCATTACTGCAACGGCCCAGGATGCCTCCAAGAGACAGGGGAACATCAAGGTGACTGTGATCCAGCCTGTAACCGGCGTGTCAATGCAGCGGGATCTGTATTATGTACAGCGGGGCGGCGCGTCGAATGTGCGGGCTGTCGTCCAGCCGAAGAATGCCAACAATCAGAAAGTTATCTGGTCTTCTGCGGATGACCGTATCGCCTCGGTACGTTCCAACGGAACCATTACAGGCCTGGTCAGCGGTATCACCAGTGGTATGACAACAGTGTACGCCTATACGGATGATGGCGGCTTCACAGCATCGACGCAGATCCGCGTCGGGGATTTCAATGAAGCGGTAATGGTTGAATCACTAGAAGTGAATGCCAACAATGAGATCCGGATTGTATTGCGGAACATGAGCCAGGAACTGACCCTGGAAAATGTACATTACAAAATTGAATGCTTCGATTACGACGGCAATCCCATGATATGCAATCAGGACGGAGAAAGTACGTTCTTCGAAGGAGATTATCCGTTTGTCCTGAATCCGTATGAGAGAACAACTCATGGTGCATTCCGTTTCAGGAATTATGTGATTGATCAGAGCCTTGGTTCGGTAGTACTGACGATCCTGAACTGGAAGGATTCTGACGGATATACATGGTATATTCCGGAAGATGACCAAATAAGGACTATGTGGACAAGGTACAACTACAATAACAATTACAATTACAATAATGCCGAACAGGGCGTGGGGTAATAATGGCAGATCTGGTAGTGATAGGCGCGGGGCACGCGGGCTGTGAAGCAGCGCTTGCCGCCGCACGGATGGGAATTGATACACTTCTTTTAACACTGAATATGGACGGCGTAGCACTGATGGCCTGTAACCCGGTCATCGGCGGCTCAGCCAAAGGGCATCTGGTTCGTGAACTGGATGCCCTTGGCGGGGAAATGGGTCTTGCGATTGACGACACCTTCCTGCAGAGCCGTATGCTGAACACCGGCAAGGGACCGGCTGTTCATTCCCTGCGCGCACAGGCGGACAAGCAGGCTTACCAGAACCGGATGCGCAGGGCTTTAATGACCACGGACCGGCTGACGGTACGGCAGGGGGAAGCTGCTTCCATCGAAACGGAAAACGGACAGGTGACGGCGGTAACCACGGTCACCGGCGCCCGGATTCCCTGCCGGGCGGTGGTGGTTGCCACCGGCGTTTACCTGAAGGGCAGCATCATCATCGGCGAGCACCGGCATGACGGCGGCCCCCAGGGACTGATGAACGCCTCGGAACTTTCCTCCAGCCTGACAGAGCTGGGCTTTGTGCTCCGGAGATACAAGACCGGCACTCCGGCCCGGGTGGACGTGCGGACCATCGACTTCGATGAGATGCAGGAGCAGAAAGGTGACGATCCGGTGGTGCCGTTTTCCTTCCTGACAGACCGGAAACTGGAGAACACCTACAGCTGCTATCTGACCTGGACCACACCGGAAACCCACAGGATTATCCTGGACAACCTGCACAGGGCGCCGCTGTACAGCGGAAAGATCCACGGAATCGGCCCTCGGTACTGCCCGAGTATTGAGGATAAGGTGGTCCGGTTTGCAGATAAGGACCGGCACCAGATCTTCCTGGAGCCGGAAGGCAAGGAAAGCCGGGAATGGTATGTGCAGGGTATGAGTACCTCCATGCCGGAGGACGTGCAGTGGCAGATGTACCGGACGATTCCGGGACTGCGGCACTGTGATTTTACCCGGCTGGGCTACGCAATTGAATATGACTGCATTGACTCGCTGGAGCTGCGCCCGACGCTGGAAAGCCTGCGCATCAGCGGGCTGTTCTTTGCCGGACAGATCAACGGCACCAGCGGATATGAGGAAGCGGCCTGCCAGGGCCTGCTGGCGGGCATGAACGCCGCCCTGGAACTGCAGGGCAGGGAACAGATCATCCTGACCCGGGATATGGCATATATCGGCGTGCTGACGGACGACCTGACCACCAAGGGAACGGACGAACCTTACCGGATGATGACTTCCCGGGCGGAACACCGGCTGTACCTGCGGCAGGACAACGCGGATCTGCGGCTGACGGAAATCGGCTACAAGGCCGGCCTGGCGTCTGAAGAACGGCTGGAGCGGACGAAGAAAAAGAAAGAGGGAACAGAGGAACTGCTCCGGCAGCTTTCAACCACCCGCTTTGCTCCGGGCGAAAAGCTGAACAGCCTGCTGAAGGAAAAGGGTCAGCCGGAAGTGACCGGATCCCTGAAGGCGGAGGAACTGCTGAAGCGGCCGGAGATCAGGCTGCAGGATCTGACAACACTCCAGCCTGAGTGGGCAGAGATTTCACCCGCCGTGGCGGAACAGGCGGAAATATCCGTGAAGTATGCTGGCTACCTGGAAAAGGAAGCCCATATGATCAAGCAAGCCCGGCAGATTGAGGAAACCCTGCTGCCGAAGGACATCTGCTATGCGGAGATCGAACACCTGCGGCTGGAAGCCAGGCAGAAGCTGGACAAGCAGAAACCGGTATCCCTGGGTGCGGCGGGCCGGATCCCCGGCGTGAACCCGGCGGATGTGGCTGTGCTGGCAGTATGGCTGCATAAGCAGAATATGAAAAGTGAAGACTAAAGAATGATAATCAAACGGGACTGCCGGATGGCAGCCCCGTTTTTGTTGCTGTGTTTTTTGTTCATACGGATTTACAGTTTTTACACAACAAAAGCTGTTTATGTGATAATATGTATACAGAATTCCAAAGACTGGAAGAAATCAGGCAGGTAACTCTTTATATAGTTGAAATCAAATACAGTGTAACAAGTCATCCATCATCCGGCATTTCGGAGAAAAGGGGTACCATATGAAAAAGGCCATTCTGCTGCTGGTCCTGATTGCGACTGTGATACTTTGTGCCATTGCCATTGCGGAGGAAGAATGGGAAACATATGAAGGTCCGCTTAGCATGACGATCAAATATCCCAAAGCTATCATTGAAGCCAGCCGCCATTCCAGTGAAGATGGATATGTTAATGAATATGACAGGATTGATCTGTTTATTCCCCGTGCTGAACAGACAAGCGCGAGAATGACCTGCGCACTTCATGACGATCCTCAGTTCCCATTCTGGGAAGATTATGGATATACAAAGCTGGAGATGGATGATTCCTTGCTGGATCAGATTGAAAGCTCCATGTACAAAACGCTCAATATGTATATGAATCCTGAAGGAACTGAAATAGTTGAGGAATTGAAGATGACATATCCGATAAACCTCGAGCCGGAAATTGTATTTGACATTTTCCTGCCCGCAGATGATCCGGATGGATGGCGGAATGTTTTTGAGACCATGCTGTCTACTTTGAAGTTTCCGCCATTGGGCGAAGAATTCGCTGGTATTCGTTTCGATTTTTATGAGAATGTAGAAAAAAACGCGTCTTCTGAAAAAATAATAGTTGATGAAGGGGCAGCATGTTATGTGCTGGCATTTTCAGGAAAGACAAGTCAGTTTGCCATGGAAGAAGTTGAATGGGATGATGCAACTTTTAGAATTGTAAATGTAAAAACTTTGTTCAAGGCTGATCTTATGTCCGATGGGGATCAACTGGATATCAGTTGTTTCTTTCCGGATGGACTGCCAAAGCTGCGCATCAGATGGTCTGATCCCTGGACAAAAGATAGAACATATTATTTAACTATGAGCGGTAAAGATGGAAGCTTGCACATGTTGAGTGCATCAGAATTTTTGCCGCATGAACTTGTGGGCACATGGGGCACGGACGGCGTGACGCTGCGGGTTCTCCGGTCCGGGGATGAATACAAGGTCCTGGCGAACTTTGGAGACGGGGAATACGGATGGTCCAGGGCAGTCTATAACGACTGTGTATACGATGAGGAAGGAAACCGGCTGCTGTGTACCGGTATTAAGGAAACCTGTGAGCTGGATCCGGAAACGGAGGATAAAGAAGAATCTGAAAGACAATACATAATGGAAAAGAGAGAAAGCTGGCTGCCCCTGACCATCGGGGAAGACGGAATCATGGAATATCCGGATTGGGAAGGAGATCCGGTTCAGCTTTTGTATTATGGTCCGTTTGAAGGCACCTGGAAGGATGGAGATACAACGATTGATTTCCACTTCGGGGATACTGAATTATGGTGTGAAATAAAGGAAAACACTGAAACAAAATGGACTTACTGGTGTGCTTATGATGAAGAAAGCGACAGGCCGTATGAACACTTTTACGGTTATGGGCAGAATGACGGCCAGAAGGAAGAAGGAGAAGCCACATTCACTATTGACGGCGAAGGAAGGCTGGTCTGGAATGACCTGAGCGGGAAAGAAACCAGGCGTTTTATCCGGCAGGAGGAGCCGCAGGATGAGTGGATCCATGACTTTTACCGCTATGAGCCGGGTGACGGGAAACAATATGAAGTGTTTGTGATTACCAAACTGCTCTATAACGAAAACCATCAGGTGACGGACGTCACAGGACAGTTTGCACACATGACGGATAACGGTGAATCCTCTGACTGGGAGCTTGCGGAGGATGGAAAGCTCTATACCTATCACCTGGCGGAGGATTTCAGCGCGGATCTGCTGGCCAGTTTGTATGATGATACCATGGAAACCGTTACAGATCTCCATGAGTGGTATATCCGGGTTTGCCTGGAGGAAAGGGTACCGGAGGACGGAGAGCTGTATTTTGTGTCGCACATGAGTGAGGAAGAACGCAAAAACGCGAATCCTGACGCCCTCTTTGACTGCATCGCGGTAAAACCGGAACTGAATGAAGCAGGCGAAATACGGTATGTGTGCTATACGCGGATACCGTGGATTATGTGATGATGGGAATGAGGATAGTCAAACGGGACTGCCGCCGCCATTGCGGCAAGTCTTCACTCTACACTCATCACTGGTAATTAAAGAACGAGGCTGCCATCCGGCAGCCTCGTTTGATTTTTGATTTTTGGGATTACAGCACCGGAGTCGGATCTTCCGCCTTGTCATAGTTGCGGCGGGGAAGCTCGATACCGTATTCGCGAGCAGTGGCTTCCAGAATATCCAACGCCTTTTCAATCTGCTCGGGCTTGTGCTCACTGATGACGCAGAAACGCAGCCTTGCCTTGCCCTTGGGAACGGCGGGATACATGGCAGGGGGAACACTGACGCCCCGCTTTTTCAGCTCGTTGGAGAGGAACCAGGCGTCCTCGTCCTTGCCGACCAGAACCGGCAGAACCGCGGTTTCACCGGCCAGGCAGATGTCCAGGTGACGGCGCCGCGCGCTGTCCGCGAAGGCCTTGATGGCGGTCCGCAGGTGCTCCATGATTTCCGGATGGGACCGCAGGGTGCGGATGGCTTCCAGGGAGCCGGCCGCCAGCGCGGGAGAAATACCGACGCTGAAGACGAAACCGGGCATGTTGTACCGCAGGAAGTCAATCAGGCACTTCTTGCCGGCCAGGTAGCCGCCGCAGGTGCCCAGGCCCTTGGACAGGGTACCGTACTTGATGTCGATATCATCGCCGTTGAGGTTGAAGTACTCATCCACGCCGCCGCCGGTCTTGCCGATGACGCAGGCGCTGTGGGCTTCGTCCACCATGAGGAAGCAGCCGTATTCCTTCTTGATCCGCACAAACTCCGGCACGGGGGCGATGTCGCCGTCCATGCTGTATGCGCCTTCAATGACGATCAGAACCTTCTCGTAGTAGGCACGCTGGCTCTTCAGGATGGTTTCCAGCGCAGCGGTGTCACTGTGGGGGAAGGGACGGGAAGTTGCATCGGACAGTTTGCAGCCCTGCTCGATGGAGTTATGGGCCAGGGCATCGTAGAGGATCAGGTCATTCTTGCCACAGAAGTTGCCGACGAAGGTCACGTTGGTGGAGTGACCACCGACGCAGACGATGGCGTCCTCGGTATGTTTCCAGTCAGCAATTTCCTTTTCCAGGTCCTTATGGATCTGCTTTTCACCGGCCAGCAGGCGGCTGCCGCTGGCACTGGTGCCGTACTTGTCAATGGCGGCCTTGGCGGCGTCCTTGACTTCTTTGCGGCCACTCATACCAACGTAGTTGTAGCTGCCGAACTCCAGAACTTCCTTGCCGTCGATGATGCCGGTATCCAGCAGGGGAGATTCATGAGCAACAAAGTAGGGATTGTCTCCCTTGCCGACCAGGGCTTCCTGGCGCTCCAGGAAGTGCTTGTATTCAGGCGTGTCCTCAAAGCGGGTGATGGGCCGGACGGGAACGCGTTCCTTGGGCTTATCGCTTTCGGCGGGGCCTTCCAGCAGGGCTTCCACCACCTGGGCCATACCGGCGACGGTGGCGCAGGAACCGTATTCTTCCGCGGGAATGGTGATGCCCCATTCCTCTTCAGCCTTCAGCGCGATGGACAGCACCTGCAGGCTGTCGCCCTGGAGGTCTTCGATGAAGTTGGCGTTATCGGTGATCTCGCTCTCGGAGATTTCCAGCGCTTCCGCGTACATGGTGCGAACCTTCTTCAGGATCTCATCATGCTTGGCACTCTTGGTCTCCAGGCGGGCGGCGGCAGCCACTTCGGTGCCGACGTTCTGGCCGTGAAGATCCAGCTCACGGTAGGTGAGTTCGCCTTCCTCATACATGCGCTTGAGCTCGATCCGCTTGACCTTGATGCCGCTGACCAGGGGCAGCTTGTTGGGCGTAACGAGGGCGCGGTTCAGCTGGGTGTAGATGGGCAGACGGCGGTTGGCGTCCGCCACCTTCGCAGCCAGCTTGTCCAGGTACTGATCATCGGTGTAGTTTTCACCGACGTTCATGACCAGGACGATGTCTTCGTTGTTGTCCCGGCGGTTGCGGCGGAAGCCGACCACGCAGGACTGGTCCACGCCGTTGATGGAGGCGAAGGCGTCTTCCATGTCATCAGGATAGACGTTCTCGCCGGATTCGTTAATGATGACGTCCTTCAGGCGGCCGCGGATATACAGCCGGCCGGTGGCATCCAGCTGGGCAATATCACCGGTGGGCAGCCAGCCGTCGTCGACGGTATCGGGCGGGAGAATCTGGCCGTTGATGACCCGGCCGGAGTGGATTCCGGAACCGCGGACCTGCAGTTCGCCGGTTTTGCTGCCTTCCTTGTCCGGGACAATCCGGTATTCAGCGGAAGGCAGGGGCTTACCGACGGAGCCGTTCAGCCGGTACTTGAGGGACATTTCCCTTTCGAAACCGTTGATGGCGGTTTCCGTCATGCCGTAGCCGGTGACGGTATAGTAACCCAGGGCATTCAGGGTGCGCAGGGTTTCAGTCGGCGTATGGCTGCCGCCGAAGATGACCACGTCCACCTCTGTGCCGATGAGCTTCTCATTCAGCGCGGCAAAGGCGGACTTTTCCGCCCAGTTAAGGCCGGCTTCAGGAGAAATGGCTTGGCGGGCGAGGGAGAGGGCCTTCAGGGTCTTAAAGGCACTCTGCTTGGCCTTGTTTTCTTTCTTCAATCCTTTTTCCACGGAACGAACCAGGCTGTTGCCTACCAGGGGAACCATGATCAGCAGGTTCGGCGGGAAATGGTGGCAGGTGTTCAGGATGGAGTTGGGCGTCCGATCCTGCAGGAACACGTTGGCGGTGCCCATGAACATGGAAAGGATCATGTTGCCCATGAATCCCAGCACATGATGGAAGGGCAGGAAGGCCAGGGTTTTACGCCCGGTGTTCACAGGGTGGATAATCCGGGGGTTGACCTTAAAAAGATCATAAGCGTTCAGCGCCTGAGCGCAAATTGCCTTGCTGTTGTAGGCAAAGATGCGGCTGGTGCCGGTGGTGCCGCTGGTGCACATAGCGGTATATTCGCCCCAGACAGGGGTGAAACCGATGGTGCGCGGAGCTTCCCGGATGGTTTTAAAGTCGATCTGGCGGACGTTGCCGGACAGGACCCTGGGTTTCAGGGAAATAACCTGGCGGCAGTGCGCTTCATCCAGCAGGCCCTGAATGACGTTGTCGGGCGCGGACGCGTCCAGCAGCAGGGCGTTATGTCCGGAGCGCATGATGCCCCAGTACAGAGACGGCCAGTCGTGGCAGGTGTCCACGGCAACGCCGATCCAGCCTTCTTCAAGATCGAGGGAGTTAAGGCAGGCGGCATAGTCGTCCGCCCGGAGGGTCATTTCCGCATAGGAGCGGGTTCTTTCCTGTTCACCTTCCAGCCAGTAGGCAGCGGGGGCCTCACCATAGTCCCGGAGGATGTCGAACAGGGTGGCCAGCGTTTGGTCAGCTTCCAGTCTGCTGCAAACAGACTGCGCGTCAAGATTGCTCATGAAAGCCTCCTTCCATTCCGGTTCAAGAGCGATATTCTGACACGGCGGCAGGGAAGGAAAAAATAATAACGTATAAGAAAAATCAAATCTCCCCGATGCCAAAATCCGCATCATCTCATTATATCATGAAAACACTGTTGTGCATACAATTTCTTTCGGCTGTTTTACGAAGTAAAGCAACCGAAAGAGAAATGAAGAATTATATAGTGTTTACGTGAATGCACGTTGTCTTGTACGGGAATGTAAAGTGTGCTATAAATAAAGCAGAATAGTAAAAGAAGAATACAGAATATATACAGTGAAAACAGAAAAACGAGAGGGTAACAGATGAGCAATCAGGACTGGAATAAAGAATTTGCCGCACGGTTTGAGCGTCACGCGGATGAACTGAAGTGGCTGTATATGGAACTGTATCACGGGGACAAAAAAGCATGGGAATACTTTACCGGAATGCTGTACCGCATGTGGGAAAGCAGGCCGGAGAATCTCCGGAAGATCGACCGGGAAAGGGAAGCCTGTCCGGCATGGTACAGGGGACACAGCATGGTGGGCATGCTGATGTACGTAAAGGCTTTTGCCGGAACGCTCCAGGGCGTCCGGAAACGGCTGGACTATATCCAGGACTGCGGTGTGAACTACCTGCACCTGATGCCGCTGCTGGAAAGCCCGGAAGGACGGAGCGACGGCGGATACGCGGTGAGCGATTTCCGGAAGGTCCAGCCGGAACTGGGCACCATGGAAGACCTGGCGGAACTGGCGGAGGATTGCCACCGGAAGGGCATCTCCCTGTGCCTGGATTTTGTCATGAACCATACGAGCGAGGACCACGAATGGGCCCGGCGGGCCAGGGCGGGAGAAGCGGATTACCAGAACCGGTATTTCTTCTATGACACCTGGGATATCCCCAACTGGTATGAGCAGACCGTGCCGCAGGTGTTCCCGACCACGGCGCCGGGCAATTTCACCTGGTGTGAGGAAGCAAAGAAGATCGTCATGACCACGTTCTATCCATATCAGTGGGACCTGAACTACGCCAATCCTGCGGTTTTCAACGATATGACGGAGAACATGCTGTATCTGTGCAACTACGGCGTGGATATCATCCGGCTGGACGCGGTGCCCTATATCTGGAAGGCGCCGGGAACCACCTGCCGGAACCTGCCCCAGGTGCATACCCTGGTGCGGATGATGCGGATGGTCTGCGAGATCGTCTGTCCGGGCACGCTGCTGCTGGGCGAGGTGGTGATGGAGCCCAGCCGGGTGGTGCCTTATTTCGGTACGGTGCAGAAACCGGAATGCCACCTGCTGTACAACGTGACCACGATGGCTTCCCTGTGGCATACGGTGGCCACACGGAACGTGAAACTGCTGGAGCATCAGCTGGGACAGGTGTTTGCGTTGCCGAGGCAGTACACATTCCTGAATTACCTGCGCTGCCATGACGATATCGGCTGGGGTCTGGATTTTGATTATCTGCGCTGGAACTTTGCCTGGGAGCAGGTGCCCCATAAGCGGTACCTGAACGACTACTTCACCGGAAAGTATCCGGGAAGCCGGGCACGGGGCGAACTGTACAACGATGATCCGCGGCTGGGAGATGCCCGGCTGTGCGGAACAACGGCCTCCCTGTGCGGGATTGAAAGCGCACGGAAAGACAACAACGAAAAAGAACTGGCGGAAGCCATCCGGCTGGATGGAATGCTGCACGCGCTCATGTTCACCCTGAGCGGGGTGCCGGTGCTGTACAGCGGGGACGAGATTGCCCAGGAGAACGACAATGCCTATCATGATGATCTGCTGAAGGCTGAAGACAGCCGGTACCTGCACCGGGGAGATATGGACTGGCAGAAGGCGGAGAAACGCAAGGATCCGGAGGCAACAGAAGGACAGGTTTTTGCGGAAATTACACGCCAGGAACAGCTCCGGAGGAAATACGGTGTTTTTGATGACGGAGCGGACGTATGGATCCAGGACACGGGAAACGATCAGGTACTGGGCATCGGCCGGTATTACCTGGGCGAAAAGCTGCTGGCAGTGTTCAACTTCTCCAAAGAGGCGCAGGTTGCCTGGATTCATGACGAGACCATGTATACCGACCTGGAAACCGGACGCCGCTGCAAGGCGGGATCTGTCAAGGTTCCGGCAGGCGGATTCAGATGGCTTTATAAACGGTTTTGAACCGTTTATAAAGCCATCAATGAACAATGAATAATGAACAATTAACAATGCTATAGTGTTTCTTTTCCCTGGTTTGACGGGAAAAGTGCATCGTGATATTATCCCCAAGTGTATGCAATATGTGAAAAGACAGCTTTTTCACGACCTGTATACCGGAGGAAGTAATGAAAAAGCAATGGTACCGGCTGGACAATGCCGCGTTGATATTTCCGGCGATTATCCGGAAAAACTGGAACAATGTTTTCCGGGTTTCCGCCACGCTGAAGGAGCCTGTGGATCCCGAGGTGCTGGACCGGGCAATTGAGGAACTGAAGCCCCGGTTTCCCACCTATTTTGTCCGCCTGAGGAAAGGCTTTTTCTGGTATTACCTGGAGACCATCCTGAAGACGCCGAAGTCCCAGAAGGATTTTGCCTATCCCCTCACGCATATGACGCGCAGGGAACTGAAAACCTGCTGTGTGCGCTTTCTGTATTACAACAACCGCATCGCTGTGGAAGTGTTCCATTCCGTGACCGACGGAACGGGCGGACTGATCCTGCTCAAAAACCTCACAGCCCGCTACCTGGCGCTGAAGTACGGCACGGAGATTCCGCCGGAAGGGCATATTGTGGATATCAACGACAAGCCGAAGGCGGAGGAGACCCGGGACTGCTTCCAGTCCTGCGGCGCGTCCCGGGGCCTGTCCCGGGCGGAGGATACAGCCTACCGCCTGAGCGGAACGCCGGAGGCAGACCGCTTCCGGCATATTATCACCGGCATTGTGCCGGCGGATAAGCTGAAGGAAAAGGCGCATGAACAGGGCGTGACCGTCACGGCGTTCCTGGCCGCGGTGCTGGCAGAGGCCATCGAGAAGCGTCAACTGGCAGAGGGCCGCACGGGAAAGAGAACCAAACCGGTGAAGATCACTATTCCCGTGAATCTGCGCAAAACCTTCGGGATGAATACTTTCCGGAATTTTACCCTGGCGGTGAACATCGGGTTTGACCCACGGCTGGGAGAATATACCCACGAACAGATTTGTTCCCTCATGGGACACCAGCTGGCGGCGGAAACCATTCCCCAGCGGATGGCAGGACGGGTGGCCAAGAACGTGGACCAGCAGCGGAACCTGCTGCTGCGGCTGATTCCGCTGCCGATCAAGACACTCTGCATGCGCAGCGTGTATATGCTCAGCGGGGAAAACAAAGGCTGCCTGAACCTGTCCAACATGGGTGTTGTGACGGTGCCGGAGGCCATGCAGCCGCTGGTGGATCGGTTTGAGTTCGTCATCGGCGTCCAGTACACCTATCCCAACAACTGCTCCGTGGCGACCTACAACGGCAAAACGTATATCAGCATGATCCGGGGCATCCGGGAATCGGAGCTGGAGCGGCTGGTGTTCTCACGGCTGGTGGAGCTGGGGGTACCGGTAGAGATTGAAAGCAATTCATAAGGCGTTTCACGCCATGAATTGCTTTCAATAATGAAGAATGAAAAATGAAGAATGATGGTTACTGTAACCACAGATGAGCTAAGTGACAGAGGAGAAATAACATGTATTGTGTATATTGCGGGGTAAAGCTGCAGGACGGGGCGAAGGAATGCCCACTGTGCCGTACGCCGGTGATGATTGCGCAGGAGACGGCGGCCGGGGACCGGTCATCCTATTCCGACCGCCTGCCGGAGAAGGAAAAAACCGGCAGGGGGCTGCTGGTCTGGATGCTCACGGCGGTGATGATCGCCGCGGGCCTGAGCAGCCTGATTGTCTGCCTGAACACGGCCGGGGAGGCCTCCTGGTCCGGCTATGTGCTCATGGGCGGGGCGCTGGCCTGGATTGTGGTGCTGTTCCCGCTGCTGTTTCCCCGGTTTCGACCGATGATTTTCCTGCCGATTGACTTTGTGTGTCTGGCGGGGTTCCTGCTGTATGTGTGCCTGAAGAACGGTGAAAACTGGTTCCTGTCCTTCGCATTCCCGGTGACGGGTATTGCCTGTATCCTGACGCTGCTGGGCGTGACGATTTTCCGGTATATCCGGAAGGGACGGCTGCGGCTGCTGGGCCTGTATCTGGTGCTGATCGGCTGCAGCTTCATGCTGGTTGAGTTTTTCCAGAGCATCACTTTCCAGACTCCCATGTGGGTATGGTCCCTCTACTGCGTATGCGGATTCGGGCTGCTGGGGTTGTTCCTGTTCATTGCAACCCTGATTCCGCCGCTCCACGCGCACCTGCGGAAAACCTTCTTCTTCTGATCCGTATCAGACAACAAAAAAACACAGACAGAAACAAGGCCCGTCCTTTGCCGGAACGCGGAAGGACGGGCTTCTTCTTTATCCGCCAGGGATATATGGATGTCTGTATGGTGTGGATTTTATGAGCAAAATAGATTATGATAAACATGGAACAGATCAAATCGATCCGCAAGGATCAATCTGAAATGCGTTGTGATAGTATGAATTACGAACTGCTGAATGCGTATGTGCAGGCGCTGCGCCCTGAACGGGAGCGGTATCTGTATCAGCACGCGTTGAATAAGGTGCGGGTCATTACCCGAAGCATGAAACCTGCAGAAAAGGAAGCTTATCTGCAGAGCGAAGCATTTCTGAACACATTAAGACAACTCCAGCGCCGGGACAGGATCTGGCAGGGCCTGCTCCGGGGTGAACTTGTGCTGGTCGGTGACCAGGCGGAATATGAGCGGCTGGCCGGGCTGATCGCTACAGAGCTGCATGACGGACATAAAATAGACCTGGCTTTTCTGCGTACGGTTGAAAAGAGCAAAGTATCCCTGGAAAAAGCATATGAGGCGCTGCGGATTGTCCGGGAAGGGGATCTGCGGCGCTGGTTTGACGATGGCATGGGACAGATGACTATCCGGGCGGAAAACCGGGTGGTATTGTGGCTGCGAACCGGGGATCACGGTGCACGGCTGAAGGAAGACGATGAGGAACGTTCCGTTGTCCGACGGGTGATGGATAAGTATTTTCCCGGTGGACTGACCCCCAAGGCGGTGGACCGGGCTTTCCAGCCGGGCTCGCTTGCGGGATACCTGCGGGCGGAAGCCGGGAAAGCGTTTCCGGAACTGAATGCCTGCCGGAACGTCCGGCTGCCTTCCGGGGAAACGGTGGCATCAGCGGTACGGCGGGAAGCGGATCGGGGCGCGAGGCTGCTGATCAACGCACTGGACAAAAAATTTACCAAGGATCGTCTCCGGCGGCTGCTGGAGAAGAATGCCGCATTGATCCGCCTGCAGAAGAAAGCGGACGCCGTCTATGAACGGGAAAAACGGATCCGGGCGGCACTGCTGGACGCTATTCCGGAACACTACCGGGATCTGTATCCGCTGGCCAGGCAGATGCGAAGGCACTTCTTCCTTCATCTGGGACCAACCAATTCCGGTAAAACCTATGAAGGCATCCAGCGGCTACAGGCAGCCAGCTGCGGCCTGTATCTCGGCCCGCTGAGACTGCTGGCGGCAGAACAGTTTGAAGCCCTGAACCTGGCGGACGTGCCCTGCTCACTGGTAACAGGCGAGGAGCAGATCCGTGTACCCTTCAGCCGGGTGCAATCCTCAACGGTGGAAATGGCGGACCTCCAGACGCATTATGACGTGGCGGTCATTGACGAATGCCAGATGATTGCCGACAGGGACCGGGGCGGCGCCTGGACAGCGGCGATCCTGGGACTGTGCGCGGATGAAATCCATGCCTGTGCTTCACCGGATGCAGAAGGGCTTCTGACCCGTATTATTAATGACTGCGGGGATGAACTGACCATCATCCGTCATGAGCGGATGACTCCGCTGGAAGTGGAAAAGGAAGGCTTCCAGTTCCCGGCATCCGTCCGGCCGGGAGACGCACTGATCGTTTTCTCCAAGGCCCGGGTACATGCAGTGGCTGCAGAACTGAAGACGCGGGGATACAAGGTATCCCTGATTTACGGTGCCCTGCCGCCGGACGTGCGGCGCAACCAGGCAGACCGGTTCCATCGGGGCGATACAGAGGTTGTGGTGTCCACGGACGCTATTGCCATGGGTATGAACCTGCCGATTCAGCGGGTGGTTTTCCTGGAATCGGAAAAGTATGACGGCGATATTACCCGGCTGCTGACGGATTCAGAAATCAAACAGATTGCCGGTCGTGCCGGCCGGTACGGGAAATATGAGATCGGCTATGTGAATGCCTTCGGCTTCCGTCAGGAAGTGGCCCGGGCAATGGCCCGGCCGCTGCTGCCGCTGACGGAAGGCGTAATCGGCTTCCCGGAATCCCTGCTGGGCATTCCGCTGCCGCTGACCGGCATCCTGGACCAGTGGATCCGGATGCAGGACAAGGGATGCTTTTCCAAAGCATCCACGGTCCGGATGGCGGAACTGGCTGCGATGATGGAAACACCCAAGACGGACCGGCGGCTGCTGTACAGGTTCATCTGCATTCCCTTTGATGAAAAGGATCCGGACCTGCTGTTCCGCTGGAAGGCAATGTACCATGCGGAGTGCCGCGGGGAGCATGTTGACGTGATGCCGGAGATGCCGGAAATTGTGGAACCCGAAAGCTGTACGATCCGCATGCTGGACGGACTGGAGGCGGATTACCGCCGTTGCGACCTTTACTATAACTATACCCGCCTGTTCCTGCCGGAACCGGACAATCTCCTGTCGGAGATCCAGCGCCGCAAGGATCTGATTTCCCAGGGAATCGTACACATCCTGTCCACCCAGAAGCTGCAGCAGCGGACCTGTCCTTCCTGCAAGCGGCATCTGCCGTGGAACTGGCCATACCGTATCTGCGACAGCTGCTACGGACGGGGACGCCGGTGGTAAGAACCGACTGAATACTGACAGAGAAAACAAAGGAGAGCACATGGATACCATAGCCGGTGAATGGATTATGAAGGGTTGCAGGCGTACAGACAAGGACTGCCTGCATTCTCCGGAGGATCTGCTGGAGCAGGTCATGAAGATCGGCTTTCTTCCTTTGTTCTCCAATGATATACCCGGTTTTTCCGTGGAAGAACATACTCCGGCGGAAGATTGGTGGATGGGGGATCCTGCAAAGGATCCCTGGGCCTGGAGGCAGGTACTGGCCTCCAATGCTTTTGTGGCCTACGGAAAGTTTTTCGACAGGAAAGCGGGTTTTGTTTCCAAAGAATGGTTTGCCCGTTTCGCGAACTACCGCCGTGACGGGTATGATTATGAGGGTATGTATGAAGACGGCAAGATGACCAGCCGCTGCAAGAGAATCATGGATATCCTTGAGCTGAATGAGGATGCGGCAGGTCTGGGACTGCTGACCTGCGAGATCAAAAGACGGGCAGCGCTGGAAAAAGGCTTTGAGGGAGCCATGACAGAACTGCAGATGAAGACCTTCCTGATCATGAGCGACTTCCGGCAGAGACGGAACAAACGCGGGGAAGAGTACGGATGGCATGTGGCGGAACTGATGACCCCGGAAACAAAATGGGGCTATGACGCGGTGAACGGCTGCAAAGAATCTCCGGAGGAATCCTGGAGCCGAATCATGGGACAGATACGGAAGTACTATCCGAAAACAGATGACCGTGCTGTTCAGAAGGTGCTGGGTATACGGAAGTAAACAGGAAGGAACCTATATCGTCATGATATCAAAGCTAATCAAAAAGCATATTGGTCGAATTGGAACGCTGCTGCTGGCCAGCGTGCTGCTGGCAGTACTGCTGGAGTTCCTTCAGATCCACAACCAGCCGCCGGCCTATGAAAATAATTTACAGGTTGTCCAGGAGGCTGACCTGCTGGATTTTTCACAGGCAGAGCTGACAAACGCTTATCTGGACGGGGGAAGCCTGAAAACCGGCGGGGAAGGAAGCACGATCCTGTTACGTTTTCAGCCTGCCAAAGAACTCTCTTACCTGCAGATTGAGGCTAAGAAGCATGTTCGTTCTCCCTTTCCGATCAGGGTATACTGGTCCAAAGACGGTGAAACCTTCTCTGAAACAAACATGATCGAAATCCAGGCGATTCCTGAATCTGTTGCCTGGTCCGGAACCATTCCCGAAGATGAATATGCCGCGCTGAAGATCGAGATGGATAACAAGATGACCATCCGCTTCCTGAAATGTCGGGCAGAAGTAAAGGAAAAAGTTCCTGTCCGGGAACAGATGCGCCTCTGGCGGATTGGCATAATGATTCCGGGGCTTTTCCTGATCCTGTCTCTGCTGTGCTGGTTCCGAACCGGAAAGCGTCTGACAGCTGCCGTACAGCAAATGATTTCTTTCCTGAAAGAATCAGGCTGGAGAACGCCGCTCCGTTTCATCATTTTTCTGACGCTGAGTTTCCTGGCGTATGTTTTGATCAGATGGCTGATATCCGGTGCCTTTTTCGGAAAGGTGAATGTTCCACAGCAGCTTTTCTGCATCCTGGCAGGGTTGACCGCCGGACTGCTCCTTTCTTTTCCCAAAACACTCGGAAGGAAACCGGAAAGGCTGTTTGTGCTGTTCTGCCTGCTTTCCGGCTGGATGATCCTATATTTATTTCCTAACGATCTGACTGTCAACTGGGACATGGAATATCATTTTGAACAAACACATTTATATTCCTATCTCGGAGAGGAACGGCTCACAAATCCGGATATGTCAATCATATTTATGGAGGGAAGCCATGATTCCTTTGAATGGGAAGAGCGAATCAAATCCCAGGAATCACAACAGGAACAGTATGAACTAGGCGTTTTTTATACAGAACGGAAGGGACTGATGCTGAACAGCATCTATGAAATATTCCCTGCAGCCGGTATGTATATGGGGCGTCTGCTGCACTTGTCCTGGCCCTGGACCATGTATTTTGCCAAGCTGTTCAATCTGCTGACCGTTGCCGCATGTGGTTTCTTTGCTATCCGCCGTCTGAAAAACGGCAAAATGATTCTGGCCTGTGTAATGCTGATCCCGACAAATATATTCCTGGCCTCTGTTTTCTCTTATGACCACGGCGTTACATCCTTTATGGCTCTCGGACTGAGTTATTATTTTGCCGAATGGCAGGAAGCAGAGAAGAAGCTAACTTACCGGAATGCCTTTGTCATTCTTGGAAGCCTGACCATTGCTCTGCTCACAAAAGCATTCTATGCTCCGGTCCTGCTTTTTACAGCGATTATGCCCCGAGGTAAATGGGCGGAGAGCAGGGAAGAGAAACTTCAATACATTTCAAGGAAAAGATATTTTCTTTTCTCAGGCCTTGTTCTGTTGATCAGCCTGATACCATATATTCTGCCGCTGCTCCAGGGTAACGTTGTGACGGATATGAGAGGCGGTACTTCAACAACTCCGATGGAACAGATCCGTTTTATTCTGGAAGATCCGTTACGGTACCTCCAGATTATGTTCAATTGCCAAAAAGAGTGTTTTAACCCTGCCAACAGTGCGGGAATTCTGACGTTCTTTGCATATGAAGGGATTGGCCCGGGATGGCAGGTTCTTTGCGTTCTGCTGGCATTGGTTGCTTTGACGGATAAGAAACCCTCGGACCGTCTGCTGGAGAGAAAACCGTTTATCCGTATTCTGGGTCTTTTCCTGTTCTATATCAGCACGTGTATTATTTGCTTCTGCCTGTATATTACCTTTACAGAAGTTGGGGCGTCCTATATAAACGGTGTTCAGTGCAGGTATTTCCTTCCGTTTGTATTTCCGGTACTGATGCTGGCAGCTTCCGGCTTTGCTGCGAAGATGATCAATGTTGACAGGGAATGGAAGCAACAACTGTATAACGGAATTGCATATTCCGTTTCCCTGATCGTTCTGTTTATCAATATTTATATAAACTGTATCAGTAAATTCAGCTGATTGACGACCGGAACAGGGAGTGAAACCCCTTCCTGATTTCAGAAATAAAAAACTGAAATCGCAGTATTGACTCTCACACTATGTGAGGGATTAGAGTAGTGACGAGCTCAGAAATACCATGCATGGAGGGTAAACCCAATGCTTAAAATCGGAGATTTTTCAAAATTATCCAGAGTAAGTATCAGAATGCTTCGCCACTATGACGACATCGGACTGCTGAAACCCGCAGAGATTGATCACTTTACCGGATACCGGTATTACCGTGAGGAACAGCTGTTCACCATCGGCAGGATCAACGCCCTGAAAGATATGGGCTTCGCACTGGCAGATATTATCCGGATGCTGGAGGTTCATGACGATCCGGAAAAGATGGACGCGTTCCTGTCCGCAAGGGAAAAGGAACTGTCTGAACTGTCAAAGGAGACGGAGTATAAGCTGATGCTTCTGGAAACAGCCAGGAAACGGCTGAGAGAGGAGCAGATTATGAAATATGACGTTACAGTAAAAACCATACCTGAAAGATACGCGGCCACGGTGCAGATGGTGGTTCCCCATTATGAGGATGAGGGGAAACTCTGGGGTATGATGGCGGAGTGCAAAACGCCGCTGATACCCGCGGAACCCTGCCTGGCGGCAGCTGAGTTCCTGGACAAGGAATACAAGGAAGAAAACGTGGAAATCAAGGTCTGGATGACCGTGAAGGGCACGTATGAGGATACGGAGCACGTGAAGTTTAAAACCCTTCCGGCGGTCAAGGTAGCCAGCTGCATCATCAAGGGAAGCTATGACCAGATGGGAGACGCGACGGCTACGGTCGCGTCCTGGATCAATGGAAACGGGTATGAAGTGAACGGACCCATGTTCAATATCTATCATGTGAGTCCGGCGCAGACACAGAACCCGGAAGAATATGTGACAGAGGTCTGTTTCCCGATCGGATAAACGGTATGCCAGGAAACTTACGGGTTTCCTGGCCCTTTCCATATCATAAGCAAAGGACAGATGAGAAATGAACACAGGGATTATCGGTTACGGAAGCATGGGAAAGATGCTGCTGGAGAAGTTCTCTGATGCAGGAATTGCCCCGGAGAATCTGTATGTTTTCAACCGAACGGAGGAAAAGCTTGCGGGCATCGGAAAAACGGCCACTGTGTGTCACAGCACCAAAGAACTGGCGGCAGGCTGTGATATCGTTTTTCTCTGTGTTCTGCCTTCCGCCATCAAAGCTGTGCTGGAAGACATCCGGTCGGAAGTAAAGGAAGACTGCCTGCTTGTTTCACTGAACGGCAGTGTGACTTTTGAGCAGATGGAGAGAATTGCAAAGCATAAAATGGCGAAAGTGATTCCGAGCGTCACCGCTGAAATTAACAAATCACAGACGCTGGTTTGCTATAATGAGCTGGCGAATGCGACGGACAGGAAAACCCTGGAGCTTCTGCTCGGATATATCGGCAATGTGATTGAATTGCCGGAGAGGGAAATGGGCATGGGGTCCGAACTGGTCAGCTGCATGCCCGGCTTTATCGCGTCAGTTTTCGATGTAATCTGTAAGGCGGCCGGCGAACATACAGAGATCCCATATGATCAGGTGGTCCGGATGGTGCTGAATACCATGTGCGCCACGGGAGAACTGATGCTGAAAAAGGGAATGTCCTTTGACAAGGTTGTGGCCAGGGTGGCTACAAAGGGAGGAATTACCGAGGAGGGAACCAGGGTAATCTATGAACAGTTCCCGGGAACCGCTGATCAGCTGTTTGAAAAAACGCTGGTCAAAAGAAAACTGACGGCAGAATGCGCCGAAGATTACTTCAGGTAAATGGAAACGGGGAAGGAATGATGCCTTCCTCGTGTTTTATCCTGCATTGTTTATTATTCCGGCTGCTTGCAGACGTCCACCCATTCCAGGAACCCGCTGCATTTCTCCAATTCCGGAATGGTAAGCTTTACGCCGCTGTGATCATTACCCACAGCAGGATAGACGATCTCATGCCGGCGGAGACTTTCATCCAGATAGACGCTGATACCCTCATTTGCACCAAAGGGGCATACACCGCCGATGGCATGTCCGATGAGGGACTCCACCAGATCCGCAGGGATCATTTTTGCCTTGCAGCCAAAGCGATCTTTATACTTCCGGTTGTCAATGCGGGCTGTGCCGTCCGCCAGGATCAGCACGGGCTGATCTTCCTGCAGGAAGGAAAGGGTTTTCGCGATCATTGCTTCCTCACAGCCAATGGCTTGTGCCGCTTCCGCGACGGTGGCGCTGCTGTGCTCCGTTACAATGATTTTGTCTCCCAGGCCGAAGCCTTCAAGGTATGCTTTCGCTTTCTCAAATGCCATGATTCATCAATCCCTGTTTGTTTTATATCAGTCTGCAAGCCGCACAGAAAGGATATGTCTCGTCGGCCAGAATTCGTATAAATGCAGAACCGCAACTTTTCCACTGAAAGATCTGAATTCTGTCAGCACAGACTGGGTTGCTTCCTGAATGACAGCCGGTTTATCGATCAGCATGGTGGTATGGGGAGACCAGCTGAACTGATCCCTGTTATCGCTGAATTCAGCCTTCAATGCCAGCATCTCCCTGCTGACTTCCGGGGCGACAAACAGGACGTCGTTTTCCGGCAGACGGAAGAGTCCGACGTGATTAAACGCTGTATCAAAAGCCCTGTGCGTTTCCGCAATCTTTTCCAGACGGTTTTTCAGTTCGTCTTCCTGTTCGACCGCATAGGAACCCATGGTGAAATGCATGGGAATATCCTTGGTCTGCAGGCCGGAAAAGCCCTGATCATACAGTTTGTTCTGGAGGCCGGAAAGAATTTCTTCGGTCCGGTCATCATACCCTGCGAGTATATACAGTGCCTTCTCTGCCATGGTGTTATCCTCAGTCTTTTTCAATCCAGCCTGATTCTTCAGACTTAACAGTATTCAGGATACAATCTTATCACGAAAAATGTAAAACACAAGCGTAAAGGGCATAACAGGTTGTCCAGGGACAGGTTTACAGACAAAAACAAGGATAATACATTTCGCCTATTGACATGATAGGTTTTGGATGATAATATACCGACAAGCTTCTGAAAGAGAGCTGTAAGAAAAGGAAAGGAGGCGCGGACATGTTCACAGAGAAGAAGAACCAGGTGCAGGATACAATGTGTCGAATGCTGATCTCCCGGGCAGGCAAAAAAGCAGTCAGGGCGTTGGCATGTATGTGTTCGCGCTGTCGATAACCGCCAACTGGTTTTATGCGGAGACTGTTCTGCCCGGGAGCTTCAGAAAACTACCGGGCTTTTTTCTTTCATGAAACCATCAACAGGAAAAAGATACAAAAAAGAAAGAAGGACAATTGTTATGAAAAAGTTGATTTCCCTGATTCTGGTGCTTATACTGACCCTGGCTGCGGTTTCCGCTGCCCTGGCTGAAGAAACTGCTGCAACTCCTATCGACAAGGAAGCTTTTGACGCCCTGCTGGCAGCAGGTCCCGTCGCTTCCGATGAAGCCATTGCCGCCAGCACCTGGGCCACAAAGGTGAAGGAAGCCGGAATTCTTCGTGTAGGCGGAACCCGGACCTCCTTCCTTTTCAGCCAGCTGGACGAAACAGATAACGGTATCCGCGGATTTGACGCGGCACTGTATCAGCTGCTGGCCAGGTACATTCTGGGCGATGCCGGAAAGTTTGAACTGACCCAGGTCACCTCTTCCACGCGGGAATCTGTGCTGACTGAAGATCAGGTGGATGCGGTTTTCGCAACCTACTCCATTACTCCTTCCCGCCAGGAAGTGATTTCTTTTGCCGGTCCATACTACACTTCCCAGCAGGCAATCCTGGTGAAAGCCGGAAACGCGGAGATTACCGGAGTGGACGGACTGGCAGGAAAGATCGTTGCCACACAGGCAGGATCCACGGGACCGAGCATTCTTGCCGAATACGCGCCTGAAGCAGACGTCCAGGAGTTTGAAGATGACATCTCTGCCCGCACTGCCGTTGAGCAGGGCCGTGCAGACGCTTATGTGACAGACTATACCCTGATCCTGAATTCCATCGTGAAGAATCCCGGTGTATACGCAGTGGCCGGAGACGTGTTTGGCCCGATTGATCCCTACGGCATCGGACTTCCCAAGGATTCTGACGGCGTGGCGTTTGTCAATGATTTCCTGAAGACGATTGTTGAAGACGGAACCTGGGCAAAGATCTGGAAGATCACCCTGGGTGACCGCACCGGTATTGAAACCGCTCCGGAAGCTCCGGCGATCGACTAAATCCTCTGTCTGACAGATAATCAATCCGGCCTCAGGACAACTGCCCTGAGGCCCTCTTTTCCGGGAGACATTTATGAGCATACAGGCACTGCTGACTGAATACGGAGACAAATATCTTCAGGCGCTTCTGACCACATGGCGCCTGACTGCGATCTCCTTTGCCGCGGCATTTCTGATCGGTGTTGTGGTTACCGTGCTGCGGGTGTGCCCCATCAGGCCTTTGCGCCTCTTCGGGGATTTTTATGTTCAGATATTCAGGAATATTCCCGGTGCAGCACTGCTTATACTGCTGGTATACGCGCTTCCATATCTTCAGGTCGTACTTCCGTATGATGTATGCGTCATTACAGCAACAATCCTGATTCCATCCGCTTTCTGTTCCGAACACCTGATGAGCGGAATGAATACGATCGCACCGGGGCAGATCGAAGCCGCAAGGGCTCTCGGTCTGACCTTTTTTCAGATGATCCGCAGAATCATTATCCCGCAGGCACTCCGTTCCACAGTGCTTCCAATGACCAACCTGCTTGTTGCCACCATGCTGACCACTTCCCTGGCGTCCCAGGTACCGATGCGTCCTCATGATCTGACAGGGATTGTGTCGTATATCAATACCCGTGCTGCCGGAGGTGTGACTGCGTTTGTCATTTCGGCAGTGCTTTATTGTGCTACGGCACTGGTGATCGGACGGGTGGGCAGCCTGATTGACAGAAAAGTGAGGATCCTCAGATGACGCGTACTTCGATCCGGGATATGCTGTATGAAGCGCCTGGCCCGAAGGCGCAAAGACGAATCCGTTTATTCACTGTGCTGGCACTGCTTCTGCTGGCAGCGTTTCTTGCTGTGATTATCCGACAGTTTACAGTGACCGGGCAGTTTGCTGAAAAATACTGGGCCTTTTTTACCAAACTGACAACCTGGCGCTTTCTGGGAGAAGGTCTGCTGACCACCCTGGAGGCAGCACTGACAGGCTCGCTGATTGCTTTTGCTCTTGGATTTCTGCTGATGAGGGGGAAGCTGCGCAGGAATCCTGTTATTCGGACTGTGAGTACCGCTCTGATTGAATTTACCCGTGGAGTACCAACCCTGCTTTTTATCTATTTCTTCTTCCTTGTGGTGCCCAAAACCGGATGGAAACCGAGTGCTTTCTGGAAGATTACACTTCCCTGTGCTATTTCTGCCTGCGGTGTTGTAGCGGAAGCCCTGCGCTCCGGCGTCAATGCTGTACCGAAGGGACAGACGGAAGCAGCGCTTTCCTTGGGACTGACTGAGACACGGCTTTTCTATAGAGTGGTTTTTCCCCAGGCCTTCCGGTTTGTGATCCCGTCTTTGATTGCAGAACTGGTAATCGTGCTGAAGGATACAACATTTGCCTACATTGTTACCTGCGCCGACCTGATGCAGAACGCAAAAGTCCTGATCTCCAATTATGACGCGATGCTTTCTGTATATCTGGTTGTTGCTGTGATTTATATCCTGATCAATTATATGCTGAATAAGGTTTCCGACCGCCTGGCGCTGAAGCTCAGACGGACACCGGCAGAAGGGAGCAAAGCATGAGTCAGTCAGAAATGCCTGTGATTGAACTGAAAAATGTGAATAAGCATTATGGAGAACTGCACGTTCTGAAAGACGTATCGCTGAGTGTCAGACAGGGAGAAGTTGTGGTGATTATCGGACCATCCGGTTCCGGAAAATCAACACTGTGCCGTACGATTAACCGCCTGGAAACCATTGACAGCGGAGAAATCCTCATTGAGGGAGAACCACTTCCTCAGGAAGGAAAGAAACTGGCTGGGCTTCGATCCAGAATCGGGATGGTTTTTCAATCCTTCAATCTTTTCGCACATATGAGTATACTGGACAATGTTACGCTTGCACCGACAGATGTACTGAAAGTTCCCCGTAAGAAAGCACAGGCGGAGGCAATGAAACTGCTGGAACGGGTCGGAGTGGCCGACCAGGCGAACAAGGTGCCTGCCCAGCTGTCCGGCGGTCAGCAGCAGCGTGCTGCCATAGCAAGGGCGCTGGCGATGCATCCGAAAGCCATGCTGTTCGATGAACCGACCAGCGCACTGGATCCGGAAATGATCGGCGAAGTGCTGAACGTGATGACAGAGCTCGCGTCAGAAGGTATGACTATGCTGATTGTGACACATGAAATGAACTTTGCACGCCAGGTGGCAGACCGTGTCATTTTTATGGATGACGGAAAGATTGTTGAGGAGAATACGCCTGAAGAGTTTTTCGAGCATCCGGTATCAGAACGGGCACAGAATTTCCTGAGCACAATCAGGAATCATTGATTCTGTTTTCTGCATTTCTCAAGAAAGAAACTGAAAAGGAGACTGCCGTCAACGGTGTCTTCTCTTTTGTGGGTATAACACATCCGCTCGGGATGAAACTGAACGCTCCAGATCGGGAGCGTTTTGTGTTCTGCCGCTTCGACAACACCATCCTGAGCATGCAGCACAACACGGAGTCCGTCCCCCGGCCTGTCCACTCCCTGATGATGGGAACTGTTTACGGAGAAGCCGGTTCCATATATTTTAGCAATGAATGAATCAGGTTCCGCAGTACAGGTATGAACCCGGTCTTCACCAACGCGGATATGCTTATGGTTTTCCGACGTGGGCAGATCCTGAATCAGCGATCCGCCGAGTGCGACGTTAATCAACTGATGACCACGGCAAATGCCGAAAACCGGCTTACCAAGATCCAGAAACCGGCGGAGTACGTTCAGCTGCAGATCATCAAGCTTATCATTATATTCTGTTTCCGGCGCAGCAGCCTGCCCATAGAGAGCGGGATTCAGATCAATACCGCCGGGCAGCAGCAGGCCATCGCATTCTTCCGGATGTATATCTGTGCCGACTTCAGGCTGTGCACCTGAACGGACCAAGGCATCCATATAGTTATTGATGATGCAGTCAGTCATCAGTGTGGGTAATGCGATCTTCAGCATAAAAACGCTCCCTGTCTGTAAATAAAACACGGGTGTAGCCCGGTTGATGTATTATATGACTATTCCGGACGGTTTTCAATTGCGGACAGCCTTCAGAGAACAGATGCAGGTGAGGGCATAACTCTGGATACAGTATTCTTTGTGAACGATAATCCAACTGCGGCGTGCCCGAACAGTGCCGATGACGGGAGACGAGGACGGTTGAGGTCAATCCGCTCAAGGGATCCGGCAAATTCAGCCGGGAGAAGGGTATACGTTTTTTATACCTTCTGTCAGAGTTGTGATTTCGTTGACATTGTTTTCCAGGATGCTTACAATGATAATCAGAAGCGGACCAGTATATCCGCAGACAAATTTATATCAGGCAGAAAGCATCTGCCATAGAAGGAGGTTTCTTTATGAAGAAACTGGTTGCCCTGATTTTGGCCCTCGCCCTGACGCTGGGCTGCGCTGCTGCTATGGCCGACAAGATCGGCTACACCTGTATGGATGGTACCAACCCCTTCTTCGTTGCACTGGAAGCCGCTATCCGTGAAGTAGTGGAAGCCAACGGCGATGAACTGATTTCCCTGGATCCCCAGAACAGCAATGAAAAACAGATTGCCCAGATCGAAGACATGATCTCCAACGGTGTTGTGGCTATGTTCGTCAACCCCGTTGACAAGGACGGCATCATCGCCGGCCTGGACAAACTGAAGGAAGCCAACATCCCCATGTTCGGTTTCGACACCGAAGTGGCTGACATGTCCTACCTGGTAACCTACGCCGGCTCCGATAACTACAACGCCGGTAAGGTCTGCGGTGAAGACCTGGTAGCCAAGCTGCCCGACGGCGGCCCCATCATCGTGCTGGATTCTCCCACAATGCAGTCCGTTGTGGACCGCACCAACGGCTTCCTCGAAGCCATCGACGGCAAGGGCTTTGAAGTGGTCTTCCAGAAGGACTGCATGGGCAACCAGGAACAGGGCAATCTGAACGGTACTGACGCCCTGATCGCCCATCCGGACGCTGTCGCCATCTTCGGCGGAAATGACCCCACTGCTCTGGGTGCTGCCGCTGCCGCGGAAGCTGCTCAGTCCAAGGCTCTGATCTACGGCGTTGACGGTTCTCCCGACATCAAGGCCCTGATCGCTGAAGGCAAAGTTACCGGTACCGGCGCTCAGTCCCCGATCTCCATCGGCAAGACCATCGCTGAACTGTACTACAAGTGGAAGGCCGGCGAAACTGTGGAAGCCCGTTATCCGATCGCTACCTTCATGATCAACTCTGACAATATCGCTGATTACAACAACGGCGGATGGCAGTAAGCCAGTAAAGCCGATCCTTTGAGTCAGCCTCTTTTCTGAAGGGGAAGACCCGGCGATAAACGAAGGGCTTTGTTCCAACTGAGCAAAGCCCTTTTCCGGATGTATCCGGGTCTTTCCCTCAGAACATCCTAAGCATAACGGTGGTGAGACTTTGTGAGCGAATACCTGCTCGAGATGAAAGGAATCTATAAATCCTTTCCGGGCGTCAAGGCACTGCAGAATGTGGAGTTTCAGCTGAAAGCCGGAGAGATCCACGCGCTGCTGGGTGAGAACGGTGCGGGCAAATCCACGCTGATCAAGGTGCTGGGCGGCATCTATATCGCGGAGGAAGGCGAGATCCGCATCGACGGAAAAAAGGTTGTTATTGACGGCGTAAATGCTGCCCGTGACAACGGTATTTCCATTATCCACCAGGAACTGGTGCTGGTGCCGCATATGACCGTGGCGGAGAATATCTTCCTCGGCCGGGAACCCATGGGAAAATTCGGCGTGGACTATAAGCGGATGGCAGCGTCCGCGCAGGAAATGCTGGATAAGTTTGACCTTGGAATCAGCGCAACAGATGAGATCTTTGATCTTTCCATCGCGCAGCAGCAGATGGTGGAGATTGTCAAAGCCATTTCCTTCAACTGCCGCATCCTGGTCATGGATGAGCCGACATCCTCCATTTCCGACCGTGAGGTTACGCAGCTGTTTGAAATTATGCGCAACCTGGCGGCCCAGGGTGTGGGCATCATCTACATCAGTCACAAGATGAGTGAACTGAACGAGGTCTGTGACCGGGTGACGGTGCTGCGTGACGGCATGTACGTGGGCACACGCGTGGTTGCGGATACTCCCCGGGACGAGCTGATTACCATGATGGTCGGCCGGGAGCTGGACCAGTATTATACCCGTGACCACGTCAAGGACACGCCGGTCTTCTTCAAGTGTGAACATATTGATGACGGCAAGAAACACCACAAACGGGTGAACGACGTTTCCTTTGAGGTGCGGGAAGGTGAAATCGTCGGTTTCGCAGGCCTGGTCGGCGCCGGACGCAGCGAGACAATGCAGTGTATCTTCGGCCTGACGAGCACCGCCACCGGAACGATCACGCTGGAAGGGAAAAAGCTGAATATCTCCAGTGCTGTGGACGCCATGAAATACGGTATTGCCATGGTACCGGAAAACCGGAAACTGGAAGGACTTTATCATATCCAGTCCGTGAGTTTCAACACCACCATAGAGGTGCTCCATGAAATCATCAATCACCTGCGCGTGAACGAGAAACGGGAACATGAAATTACCCAGGAGTTCATTGATAAGATGCAGACGAAGACCCCTTCCCATGAGCAGCGGGTCTCCAACCTGTCCGGCGGAAACCAGCAGAAGGTTATGATCGGACGCTGGCTTGCCACGAAGCCGAAGGTGCTGATCCTGGATGAGCCGACCCGCGGCGTGGACGTCGGTGCCAAGGCGGAAATCTATGAGATTATGAATGAACTGACCAAACAGGGTGTGGCCATTATCATGGTTTCTTCGGAACTGCCGGAGATCATCAATATGGCAGACCGGGTCTATGTGATGTACGACGGCCGGATTACCGGCTGCATCGATTATGAAAACGTCAGCCAGGAAGCGATCATGCATCTCGCAACCCTGGAGACAGCAGGAGGGGCCAACGAATGAAAGGCATTAAAAAGTATCTGAAGGACAACCTGGGAATTATCCTGGCCCTGGTCGCCATGATCCTGTTCCTGTATGTTTATCCGAAAACCCATAATACGTTCCTGACCACCAACAATATCTTCAATGTGCTGCGGCAGAGTGCCACCAACCTGATGCTGGCCTGCGGCATGACGATGGTCATCATCCTGGGAGGCATTGACCTTTCCGTGGGTTCCATCATCGCCATGTCCGGCGTGCTGGGCGCGGCGGCGGTTGTATGGCACGGACTGCCGGAAATTGTGGGCATCCTGATTGCTATCCTGTCCGGTCTGCTGTTCGGCCTGCTGAACGGCACGATCATCGCCCGGACAAAGATCCCGCCCTTTATCGTGACCCTGGCATCCATGAACATCGCGAAGGGTATTGCCTACGTGTATTCGGGCGGCAAGCCGATCCGCTGCATGACAGACGCCTGGAAGTTCCTGGGCGCTGGCAACGTGGCGGGCATCCCGACGCCGGTGATCACGATGTTCATTGTGTTTGTCGTCGCGGTGCTGTTCCTGAACCGGTCCCGGATCGGAAGGCACATTTACGCGGTGGGCGGCAACGATACAGCAGCAAAATTCTCCGCGATCAACACCGCCAAGGTTAAACTGATTGTTTACTCCTTCAGCGGCCTGATGGCCGGCCTGGCCGGCATCACCATCGCATCCCGCCTGTACTCCGGAACCTGTACTTCCGGTGACGGCGCGGAAATGGACGCCATCGCGGCTGTGGTCGTGGGCGGTACCTCCATGTCCGGCGGATCCGGCAAGCTGGGCGGAACCCTGATCGGTGTGCTGATCATCGGTATCCTGAACAACGGCCTGAACCTGATGGGCGTCAACTCCGACTGGCAGTACATCATCAAGGGCGCCGTTATCCTGTCGGCTGTGTATATGGACTTCCTGCGCAACCGCAAGAAGGCATCCTGAGTATACCGTACATCTGACAAAAGCCGTCCTGTCCTGCAGGCGGCTTTTGCCGTCTCAGGAAGACAGGAGCATCCGAGTGAAAGGATGTGAACCGGATGAAACGCTCCGAGATCAATGCCCATATCAGGGAGTTTGAAACTGTTCTGCAGGAACACTGTTTTATGCTGCCGCCGTTTTTGTCATTTACCCCGGAGGAGTGGCTGGCAAAAGGCAGTGAGTATGACGAAATCCGGGACAACGCTCTTGGATGGGACCTGACGGATTTCGGCAGCGGTGATTTCTTTTCCCGCGGGCTTTACCTGATCACACTCCGTAACGGGAACGCACATGAGGACAGATATCCGAAGCCCTATGCGGAGAAGATCATGATGCTGCGGGGCGGGCAGACCTGCCCCTGTCATTTCCACTGGCATAAAATGGAGGATATTATCAACCGGGGCGGCGGAAATGTGATATTCCGGCTATGGAACGCCGGAGCAGACGGACTGCCGGATCGCATGACTCCTGTGACCGTGCACCGGGACGGGAGAATATATACAGTTCCGGCAGGGGAGAAAATTGTGATTGCACCGGGGGAGAGCCTGACGCTGCATCCCGGCTGCTATCATGAATTCACCGTCGGGAAAGCAGATAACTATGCCCTGATCGGCGAGGTTTCCATGTGCAATGACGATGAAACGGATAACCGTTTTGAAACACCGGTAGGACGATTTCCTGCCATTGAGGAGGATGAACCGCCCTATCGCCTGTTGTGCAATGAGTATCCGCCCGCACGCTGACGGGAAGCGGAGGTAAAAAATGAGAAAGGTGATTGCCGCAGGTCATATTTGCCTGGATATTACGCCGGTCTTTCCGGCAGGGAAACGGTACGACAGCCTGTCGTCCCTGCTGGTTCCCGGCAAACTGATCCAGACGGAGGCGGCAGACGTACATACCGGCGGAAGCGTGGCCAATACAGGCCTGGCGCTGAAATTGCTGGGATGTGACGTGACGCTGATGGGCAAGGTTGGAGATGATTCCTTCGGGACGATGATCCGGAGTATCCTGGCCCAATACGGAGCAGGGGGACTGCTGGTTGACCCGGAAAGTTCCACCTCCTATTCCGTTGTGCTGGCTGTGCCTGGCCAGGACCGGGTTTTCCTGCACAGCCCGGGAGCAAATGATACATTTACCGGCGCGGATATTCCGGAGGAAGCCCTGGAGGACGCAGCGCTGTTTCACTTCGGCTATCCGCCGCTGATGCGCCGAACCTGGGAAAACGACGGGGCGGAGCTGACTGCCCTGTACCGGCGTATGAAAGAGAAAGGGATTGCCACCAGCCTGGATCTGGCAGCGGTGGATCCAAATACTCCGGCAGGGCAGGCAGACTGGGAAAAGATCCTTTCCGGCGTGCTGCCGTATGTTGACTTTTTTGTGCCGAGCTTTGAGGAGCTTTGCTGGATGCTGGACAGGGAACGGTATGACCGGCTGGTTGCCGGCGGCAGGGATATGACAGACGGACTGGACCTGGAAACAGAAGTCCTGCCACTGGCAGAAAGGGTGCTTTCCATGGGATGCCGGGCGGCTATGATCAAGTGCGGGACAAGCGGAATGCTGCTCCGAACTGCCGGCAGGGCATGCATGGAACGGGTTGGATCACGGCTGGAACTGGACACAGGAACATGGAGCAATCAGACAGTGTTGCAATCCTGCTTCAAAGCTGATATTGTGCGAAGCGGAGCAGGTGCCGGAGATACCAGCATTGCCGCATTCCTGGCGGCGGTGCTCAGCGGAAGAAAACCGGCGGAATGTGTGGCGCTGGCATGCGCTGAAGGTGCCTGCTGCGTGACCACATACGATACGCTCAGCGGACTGAAACCGCTCGATGAACTGGAAGAAAGAATCCGAAAAGGCTGGTAAGGAGGGGATCCGGATGCTTGTCAATATGAACGACGTGCTGCTGCCGGCAAAAGAAGGGAAATACGCTGTCGGTTTCTTTAACGCGGTGAATGTGGAGATGGCCCGGGCAATCATTGAAACGGCGGAGGAACTGCGGGCACCGGTTATGGTTGGTACGGCGGAAGTCCTGCTGCCGGCAATGCCCCTGGAACGTGTGGCGGAATACCTGATACCCATGGCAAAGAAAGCGTCTGTACCGGTATGCGTTCATTATGACCATGGCCTGACGTTCGAAAAATGCATGGAGGCGCTGGATCTGGGCTTTACTTCCGTAATGTATGACTGCTCAACAGAGACGTATGAAGCCAACGTTGAAAAGGTCGCGGAAATGGTCGGGATCTGCCATGCCAAAGGCGTTACCGTGGAAGGTGAACTCGGTCATGTGGGGGATAACGAAGGAGCCGGAAAGCTGGAGAACCCTGAGGATTATTTCACCAATCCGGACACAGCGGCGGATTTTGTTAATCGAACTGGAATTGATTCCCTGGCAGTGGCGGTCGGCAATGCCCACGGGGATTACAAGTTCCCGCCGAAACTGGATTTTGACCGTATTGAAACGATTGCCGGCAGGACCGGACTGCCCCTGGTGCTGCATGGCGGAAGCGGACTGTCGGATTCCGATTTCCGGACAGCAGTGCAGAGGGGCATATGCAAGGTCAATATCTTCACGGATATCGACAAAGCCGGAAAGGCCGGTATTGAGGAAGGCCTGGCTGCAGGCGCTTCCTCCATGATGGGACTGATTCCTTACGAGATTGAAGCCATGAAGAAGGTCGTACGGAACAAGATGGAACTGTTCGGCTCTGTGGGCCGCATTCCAATGCAGACAGAATGAACAAAAACATCCGGGAGATAACCAATATGACAGATCTTTTCAGCTATGAGGATAAGCTGGTGCGGGTAACGGATCAGGAGGGACGGAAGATTACCGGTATTGCGGTGAGCTTTCCGTCCGGATACGGCTTGCACGAATACAACCGGGAGGAAGAAGGCCTCCAGGTGGGAGAGTATGTGCTTTTCCAATCCCAGATTAAGCAGATAGAATGCCTTCCCACCTATGAAGAAGCGGTGGAAAGCATCCGGCCGGGACGATACCGCCACTTCAAAGGGAAGGAATATGAGGTCATCGGGATTGCCAGGCACTCGGAAACCGAAGAGGCCATGGTGGTCTATCGTCCTCTTTATACGGATCGTGGACTCTGGGTTCGCCCTGCATCCATGTGGAATGAGGAAATTGAGCGGGAAGGGAAGACTTTCAGAAGATTTGAAAGGATCGAAGACTGATTATCAATTGACAAAAAGGCCTTTGGCGCTTATACTTTTCAAGGTCTTGCCCACGTAGCTCAGTCGGATAGAGCGGCCGCCTCCTAAGCGGCAGGCCAGAGGTTCGAATCCTCCCGTGGGTGCCACCAAAAGCCGGTTCCCATAAAGGGGACCGGCTTCTGATTGATCTGCGAGGCAGATCAGAACCTCTGGGCCAGAGGCCCGAGTTCCGCAACCTCAATAGTCGTTCAAAGCTCTTGGAGCGAGCTTTGCTCTCCTTTTCGGTTGACTCGTTCACCTCGTTTCTGTCTTCGACAGACAGCCCACAGGCCTGACACTCGGATCGCTCCCCTCCCGTGGGTGCTATCAAAAGCCGGTTCCCATAAAGGGGACCGGCTTCTGATTGATCTGCGAGGCAGATCAGAACCTCTGGGCCAGAGGCCCGAGTTCCGCAACCTCAATAGTCGTTCAAAGCTCTTGGAGCGAGCTTTGCCCTCCTTTTCGGTTGACTCGTTCACCTCGTTTCTGTCTTCGACAGACAGCCCACAGGGCTGGCACTCGGATCGCTCCCCTCCCGTGGGTGCTATCAAAAGCCGGTTCCCATAAAGGGGACCGGCTTTTGATTGATCTGCGAGGCAGATCAGAACCTCCGGGCCGGAAATTCATTTTTTGTGTTATCGAAAGAAAGCTTTATCATGCATCGATCGTCGAGATCGTCAGTGTGGTTTCTTCGAGCACATCGAGCAATACCCTGACTGTATCCAGAGAGGTGAAAGTTGTTACTCCGTTCTCGATCGCGGTTCTGCGAATTGCAGCACCATCCTCGTAATGAACGCCAGACAGGATTGCACGGGTATTGATGAGGTAGCTGACATAGCCTGCGCGAAGGGCATCGAGAAGCTGATTGCTGCCTTCGCTGAGTTTTCTGAGGGTTCTGGTTTTGATGCCATGATCACGCATGGTTTTTGCGGTCAGATCAGTTCCTTCGATGTTGAAACCCAGGTTGTAGAAGCGGCGGATCAGCGGAACGGCTTCTTCTTTATCCTCGTCGGCGAGGGTAACGATAACGGTGCCGTAATTCTGGACTTTGATGCCTGCGGCAACGAGCGCTTTATACATAGCCCTCGACAGGCTCCTGTCATAGCCTATGGCTTCACCGGTGGACTTCATTTCGGGACTGAGATATGCGTCGAGGCCTTTGATCTTCTGGAATGAGAAAACCGGCACCTTGACGTAGTATCTCTTCTTCTCCTCAGGATAGAGCTGGAAAATGCCCTGCTCCTTCAGGTTCTTGCCCAGGATAACCTCTGTCGCAATATCCGCGAGGCTGTAACCGGTGGCCTTGCTGAGGAAAGGTACGGTCCTGCTTGATCGCGGATTGACCTCGATGATATAGACCATATCATCAGGTGCAACGATGAACTGGATGTTGTACAGGCCGACAATGCCGATGGCTTTGCCGAGCTTCCGGGCATATTGCAGAATGATTCCTTTGACCTTGTTGCTGATGCTGAAAGATGGATAGACGCTGATACTGTCGCCTGAGTGGACACCTGTACGTTCAACAAGTTCCATGATACCGGGAACAAAAACGTCAGTCCCGTCACAAATGGCGTCGACTTCGACCTCTTTACCGACGATGTATTTATCGACCAAAACAGGTTTATCGGCATCGATCTCGACAGCGGTCCTGAGGTAATGCCGCAGGTCTGCTTCTTTGCTGACAATCTGCATTGCCCTGCCTCCGAGGACAAAGGATGGACGAACGAGCACGGGATAGCCGATTTCTTCGGCAGCCCTGACGCCCTCCTCAATGGAAGTGACAGCCCGGCCTGCAGGCTGCGGAATGCTGAGCTCCCGGATAATCGCATTGAAGCTGTCACGGTTTTCGGCCCGTTCAATGGCGGCACAGTCGGTGCCGATGATTTTCACGCCGCGCTCCATGAGGGGCTGGGCCAGGTTGATCGCAGTCTGTCCACCGAGAGATGCAACAACCCCTTCAGGCTGCTCAAAGTCCACGATAGCCATGACATCCTCAGGAGTCAGCGGTTCGAAATAGAGCTTGTCAGATGTTGTGTAGTCAGTGGAAACTGTTTCGGGATTGTTATTGATGATGATTGCTTCATAGCCTGCGCGGCGGATGGTCTGCACCGCATGGACGGTACTGTAGTCGAATTCCACACCCTGACCTATTCTGATGGGCCCTGCGCCCAGCACGATGATCTTTTTCTTATCCGTGCGGATGGATTCATTCTCTTCTTCGTAGGTGGTGTAGAAATACGGCACATAGCTTTCGAACTCAGAGGCACAGGTATCGATCATTTTGAACACAGGGATGATGCCTGCGTCTTTTCTCAGCTTATATATTTCAATTTCGCTTACGCCCCACAGTCTGGCAATCTCTCTGTCGGCAAATCCAATACGTTTGGCCCGATACAGAGTATCCATATCGCCGATATGCTCCCAAAGCTCCCGTTCCATTTCGATAATATTACGGAGCTTACGGAGGAACAGGGGATCAATGGCAGTATTCTGATTTATTCCTTCGACAGAGCCGCCTTTTCTCAACAGTTCAGCAAGGGCGAATATCCTGTCGTCTGTGTCTTTGGTGATGTAATCATTGAGCTCTTCTGTACCCATGCTGTCAAAACGCCGGTTGTGCAGGTGAAATACGCCGATTTCCAGGGAACGGATTGCCTTCAGGAGGCTTTCTTCTATCGTCCTGCCGACACTCATGACCTCACCGGTTGCTTTCATCTGGGTGCCTAAAGTATTCTTGGCCTCCACGAATTTGTCGAACGGGAAACGCGGCATTTTGGTGACTACATAGTCGAGTGCTGGCTCGAATGAAGCAAGGGTATTGGCAAGCGGTATTTCGTCCAGCCGCAACCCAACACCGATCTTCGCGCTGACGCGGGCAATCGGATAGCCGGAGGCTTTGCTGGCCAATGCCGACGACCTGGAAACCCGTGGGTTCACTTCGATGATGTAATACTGTGATGACCGCGGATCGAGCGCAAACTGTACATTGCATCCGCCTTCGACCTTCAGCGCGCGGATCAGCTTTAAAGCACTGTCCCGGAGCATTTGGTACTCTTTATTCGTCAGCGTCTGGGACGGACAGAAAACGATGCTGTCGCCGGTGTGAATGCCGACAGGATCGAAGTTTTCCATGTTACAGACGGTAATCGCAGTATCGTTATGATCGCGGATGACCTCGTATTCGATTTCTTTGTAACCCTTGACAGATTTTTCGATCAGCACCTGATGGACGGGGCTGAGGGCGAAACCATTCCTGCCGATTTCGATAAGCTCTTCTTCGTTATTCGCAAAACCGCCGCCCGTGCCGCCGAGTGTGAAGGCAGGACGCAGTACAACCGGATAACCAATTTGTTCAGCCGCAGCTTTTGCTTCTTCCAGGTCATAGGTGATCTTTGAAGGAATAACCGGTTCGCCGATGCTTTCGCACAGTTCCTTGAACAGTTCCCTGTCCTCGGCACGTTCAATGCTTTCCGATGAGGTGCCAAGCAGTTCCACACGGCATTCTTTCAGTACACCCTTGCGTTCCAACGCCATCGCAAGGTTCAGTCCGGTCTGGCCGCCGATTCCGGGCAGGATAGCGTCCGGACGTTCCTTGCGGATGATCTTGGCGATATATTCCAGCGTCAGCGGTTCCATATACACCTTGTCGGCGATGGACGGATCGGTCATGATGGTAGCAGGATTGCTGTTGCACAGGATGACCTCATAGCCTTCTTCCTTGAGCGCCAGACAAGCCTGAGTGCCCGCATAATCAAACTCCGCTGCCTGGCCGATGACGATGGGACCGGAGCCGATTACCATGATACGGCGGATGTCCGTTCTCTTAGGCATGGTGTTTCGCCTCCTCCATCAGCGTGATAAATCGTTCAAACAGGTATCCGCTGTCCTGTGGTCCGGGAGCGCTTTCCGGGTGATATTGTACGCCGAACGCACGATCTTTCAGGCACTCCACCCCCTCGACAGTGTTGTCCAGCAGGTTGATATGCGTTGCAGTGAGCGGTGTGTTTTGCAGGCTGTTCAGATTCACTGCGTAGGAGTGATTTTGCGCAGTGATTTCTATTTTGTCCGTAGAAAGGTTTTTTATGGGATGGTTGCCGCCGCGGTGACCGAATTTCAGTTTGTAGGTCTTTGCGCCATACGACAGGGAGAGTATCTGATGCCCCAGGCAGATGCCGAAGATCGGCAGCCTGCCGTGCAGTTCTTTGACAGTATTGATTACCTCGGGTACGTCTTCCGGATCTCCCGGACCGTTGCTGAGGAATACCCCGTCAGGGTTCAGCGCAAGGATATCACGGGCAGGTGTGTTCCACGGCAGGACGGTCACATCACAGCCGCGCCTGACCAGCGAGCGGATGATATTTTCCTTCATCCCGCAGTCGATTGCCGCAACGTGAAAATTCCCTGCTTCGCTTTTGTAACATTCCGCTTTTTTGCGGCTGACACGGCTGACAGCATCGGTCGGCATTTGATATGCTTTCAGCCGCATCGCTGCCTCGGCGGTGTCTGAAGAGATGTCAGTGATCATTGCACGGCATGAACCGTAGTCGCGTATATGCCGCACCAGCTTGCGGGTGTCGATTCCGCTTAAGCCGACGATGCCATACTGCTTCATGACTTCTTCAAGCTGCATGACGCTGCGCCAGTTGGAGGGTTCCGGACAGTACTCCCGCACAATCATTGCGCTCATGGTTGGCGTTCTGCTCTCAAAATCATCCGCCGCAATACCGTAGTTGCCGATCAGCGGGTACGCCATCACCACACCCTGATCAGTGTAGGACGGATCGGACAGGATTTCCTGATAGCCGACCGGTGAGGTGTTGAACACAATCTCAAAGGCCTGCTCCTTCTCACAGCCAAAGCCCGTGCCGCAATAAACAGAGCCGTCTTCCAGTATCAGTTTTTTGTCGTATTTACAGATCATCATGCTAACACCTGCTTCCTGAAGCAAATCAAAGAGCTGCCTTGACAAACGCACCGAAAATCAGACAGCTGTTTTCGTCTGTCCGGAATGAGAATTCAGGATGCCACTGCACAGCCCACAGGAACTTCATTCCTGGATGATACAGTGCTTCCACAATTCCATCAGGTGATTCTGCCATCTTTTCGAGTGCCGGAGCAAGTGAACAGACTGCCTGGTGATGATAGCTGTTTACAGCAATCCGGGGCTGGCGGATCAGGTTGTATAGCGGCGTTCCTTTACTCAAAGTAACGGTATGCGCTGCGTGATCATAGGGCGGGGTCTGGTGATGTTCCACTTTGGAGGGATGCTGGGCAGGCAGATCCTGATATAAAGCACCTCCCAAAGCAGCATTGATAAACTGTATTCCGCGGCAAATACCAAGCACCGGTTTATCCAGCCGGAGAGCTTCCTGCAGCAGCAGGGATTCCATACGATCACGTTTCGGACAGCAGATCACAGAATCATTAAGGGGCTTTTCACCATATACTGAAGGTGAAACATCATGCCCGCCGGTAAACAGGAAGCCATCACACATCAAAACCAACTGCGTTATTTCATCCTGGTCATCGGTCAGCGGAAGCATTAAAGGAAGGCCTCCGGCCTGATTGATTCCATCAAAATACCCGGGTAACATCCATAGACTCTCTTTATCATCATCCCAAAGTGGAACGACACCAATCAGTGGTCTTCTGTTCATGTTTATCCTCCATCGTCTATCCCCATCATTACGACGATCCTGAGCCGCAAAGGTGCCTTTATTCAATCCGGTTTTGATAAAATAAAAGCCGATACCCCTTGTGAGGAGCATCGGCGCCTTTGCCATCATTCCAGTTCTTTCGAACTGATGGAAAAGTAACATGGATTCCCGGAAATTGCAAGAGAGATTTGAATGCAGAGCGTTATGTATACTGTATTTCTCGTGTATTGACCCGGTATTGTTTCCGGATATAATATCCGTATACAGACAAAGGAGCCTGATGGCTGCTTTGTCTGTTTTTTGTCGGGGAGGATAGGACTATGAAAAACAGGCTGATTCTGGCGGGGACGGCAGTACCGTCTTTGAAGGTAGCAGATATTGATTACAACACAGAGCAGATTATTAACCTGATCAAGAATAACAGCGAATGCGGTGCTATTGTTTTTCCGGAATTATGTATTACAGGTTATACTTGTGCAGATCTGTTTGGAAGTGATCTCCTGCTGGATAAAGCGGAGGACGCGCTCTTTGCTATTGCACGGGAGACTGCTGCATGCCGCGGAGTCACATCGGTTGTCGGCGTTCCGGTTCGTTTCGAAAACAATCTTTACAACTGTGCCGCGATCCTCTGTGAAGGCAGAGTATGCGCACTGATCCCGAAGCAGTTTATTCCCACTTACTCTGAGTTTTATGAGGGAAGATGGTTTGCTTCCGGAAAAGGTATGACCGGACGTACGATCAGGCTTCATGGAGAGAGTATTCCATTTGGTGTGGATATTCTTATGGAAGATCCGGAATGCGGAGCAGTACTGGGAGTTGAAATCTGTGAAGATCTGTGGGTGCCAGATAAACCCAGTACCCATCTGAGCCTTTCCGGTGCGAATATCATTGCCAATCTGTCCGCGTCAAATGAGCTGATCGGGAAACAGGAGTATCGAAAGGCGCTTGTCACGCAGCAGAGCGGTTCCTGCTACTGTGCTTATCTTTACTCTTCCGCCGGACCGGATGAAAGCAGCACGGATCTGGTCTTTTCGGGCCATACGATTATCGCGCAAAGCGGTACAGTTTTAGCCGAGAGCTTTTTTCCGGACCAGCCTTTTGTCAGCACTGCCGCTGTCGACCTGTCACGAATTATGCATGACCGCAGGCATCAGAATACCTTTGAGAGCGCAGAGGGAGAAGGATACCGAAAAGTCAGGGTGCATATTCAGCCTGTCCGCAAACCGGACGTGTCCATTGATGAACTGGCAGATCTGTTAAACGATATATCTTATCCGATTGGCCGTAATCCCTTTGTCCCTTCAGAAAACCTCGAACTCAGGGAAAGATGCAGGAAAATTCTCCGGATTCAGGCCCAGGGACTTGCCACACGTGTCAAGGCAACAAAAATAAGCAATCTCGTCATTGGTATTTCCGGCGGACTGGATTCAACGCTGGCGCTTCTTGTGTGCGCAGAAGCGAAAAAGCTTGTACCTGATATCAGAATCCTGGCATACACGATGCCCAACAGGGGCAACACTTCTGAGCTGACTTACGGCAATGCCCACAAGTTGATGGCCTTGCTTGCGGATGAGATGAACGAAATACCGATCGCTGAGGGAGTCCGGAACCATCTGGATGAAATCGGGCACAGCCCCGGGTATTTGGGAGAAGGAGACTCCGCTTATGAGAACGCGCAGGCAAGAATGCGTACATATATCCTGATGGATACGGCAAACATGAAAAACGGGCTGGTTGTCGGGACGGGCGACCTTTCCGAACTGGCACTGGGATGGTGTACATACAACGGGGATCATATGTCAATGTATGCAGTCAATGCTTCCGTGCCGAAAACACTGGTGAAATTTATCTGTCATGCTTATGCTGAAACCTGCGAAAACGAAGAACTCAGGCGAGTTATTCTTTCTATCTGCAACACGCCCATAACTCCTGAACTGATACCGAATGAGGACGGAACCATTACGCAGAAAACAGAGGAAAAAATCGGGAAATATGACCTGAATGACTTCTTCCTGTTTTATACCCTGAGGTATGGCTTTGAACCATCCAGAACGGCAGCTTATGCCATGAGGGCATACCCGGAGATTGGCAGGCAGGAAATCATATCCGCCACAAAGCGCTTTTTCAGCAGGTTTTTCTCACAGCAGTTCAAAAGAAGCTGTTTACCGGATGGCCCGAAGGTCGGATCGGTTTCTTTGTCGCCAAGGGGTGACTGGCGTATGCCGAGCGACGCGTCCTGCAGAATGTGGCTGGATGATCTTGAGAACTGTTGTTGATTTGTCTTTCTGTTGTTCTGCAATCAGGCGATAAACAATACGGGTGAATTCAAACCCAAATGCTGCATCGCTGCGGAAAATTTCGCTTTGACATTTCCGGGAAAAACAGTATACTGTTCTTCATTCAAAGGTGAATGGCCTGAAAGCCATTCGCCTTTTTTATTTCCGGAGGAAAGGAGGTCTTTCCCACGAATGTTGCCGGAAAACTGGTCGACAGCCTTGTCGCGGAGGGTGTGGAGTATGTGTTCGGTATCCCCGGGGAGGAAAACCTGGAGGTTATAGAAGCGCTTGCGGCGTCACCGATCCGATTTATTACGACACGTCATGAGCAGGGCGCAGCTTTTATGGCTGACGTGTACGGACGGCTGACCGGCAAAGCCGGTGTCTGCCTGGCGACCCTCGGTCCGGGGGCAACAAATCTGATCACGGGTGTGGCAGATGCCAATTCGGACGGAGCTCCTCTGGTTGCAATCACCGGGCAGGTATCATCGGAACGGATGCATATTACCGGTCATCAGTATCTGGATCTGGCAAAGCTGTTCGAGCCTATCACGAAGCGAACCAAACTGGTTATGCGCCCGGAAAGCATCACGGAGATCGTCCGCCTTGCGTTTAAATATGCCCAGCAGGAAGGTAAGATGGGCGCAACGCATATCGATCTTCCGGTGGATGTTGCCCGAATGGATGTTCCGGATGGAATTGATCCGATGATGCCGCAGAAGATCAGGCCGGAATACGCCGATCTGGAGACCATAGCCCAGGCAGCCAAATTGCTGGCCCAGGCAAAGTTTCCGGTTATGCTTGTCGGCGCTGATGCCGCGAGAGCGGATATCACCGCCGGAATCACAGGACTTGCGCACAGTGCGCATTTACCGGTTGTTAATACCATGATGGCAAAAGGCGTTATCCGCAGTGACGACCCCTATGCCATGGGCACAATCGGTATCCCGCAAAAGGACTATCAGGACTTGCTGCTGGCTCGGGCTGATCTGCTGCTGTGCGTAGGGTATGATATCGTGGAACTTGCGCCCTCCCGTCTGGATCCCGAGTTGACTAAGAAAATTATCCATGTCAGTACGACCGCGGCTCATGTAAATCGCTGTTATCCGCCGACAATCGAAGTGGTCGGGGATATGGCGGAAACATTATGCCATCTGGCCCAGCTGACTGTCCGGATCCAGGAACCGGAATATGCTTTTTCGCTCCGGGAAGAAATGCTGAAGGAATATCTGCCCTATGAGACGGATGAAGCCTATCCGCTTAAGCCGCAGCGGATTCTCAGCGATATCCGCCGGGCAATGCGGACGGGAGATATCCTGCTGAGCGATGTCGGTGCCCATAAGATGTGGATTGCCCGCCATTACCTTTGCGATGAGCCCAATTCCTGCCTGATATCCAACGGGTTTGCCACGATGGGGATCGCTGTTCCCGGTGCGCTGGCTGCAAAACTCCTTCATCCGCAGAACCGTATTCTGGCGGTTACCGGTGACGGCGGTTTCATGATGAATTGCCAGGAACTGGAGACAGCAAAACGCGAGCATCTGCCGTTTGTCACCCTGATTTTCAATGACAGTGCTTATGGCCTGATCCAGTGGAAGCAGAACGACCGTTATGGCCATGCGAATATGACATCTTTCACAAATCCCGATTTTGTCATGCTGGCAGAGAGTATGGGATGCAAGGGATATCGTGTTGAACATACAGATGACCTTCGTACGATTCTGGAAGATGCATTCCGGCAGGATGTTCCAGCTGTCATTGACTGTCCTGTTGACTATCGTGAAAACACGAAGCTGACAGAACGTCTGCAGGAACTGATCAGGAATCACTGAAAGTCCCTGGTCAGCTGATATTTTTTTCGTTGTCTGATCATGCTTCACCAGAAGTTCATGATGACAAATATATGGAAAAGGAGATCTGAACCATGAAAAAAATGCTTGCTGTATTGTTAACCATTATGATGCTCTCCGGCGCTGCGGCCGCACTCGCAGAGGATTATTCCTTCGGAACAGACACCGCTTTCAGGCCTTTCGAGTACACTGATGAGACAGGTACCCTGGTCGGTATAGATGTTGAGATCCTGGCTGCTATCGCGGAAGACCAGGGCTTCACATATACCATTGAGCCCCTGGGATGGGATGCCTCCATTGCTGCCTGCCAGGCCGGCCAGAAGGATGCCCTTATTGCCGGTGCATCCATCACTGAGAAGCGGAAGGCGGAAGGCTGGATTTTCTCTGACGGATACTATAACGCAAACCAGAGCATGGCTGTGGCCTCGGGATCGGATATTACAGGATTTGACGGCCTGAAAGGCCAGAGCGTTGCTGTGAAAACCGGTACTGAAAGCAAGAGCTATGCAGACAGCCTGGCTGAAACCTACGGCTTTACCGTAATGACCTTTGAAAGCTCCCCGGATATTTATCAGGCTGTCATCAGCGGTCAGTGCGCTGCCTGCTTTGATGATACGCCCATCATGGCTGATTACATCAAGTCCAACGGCGTACCGCTGCAACTGGTTCCCGGAACGGAAAGCGAAGGCGCGGACTATGGTATGGCCGTCTTTGATCCGGAAAAAGCGGAACTGGTCGACAAGTTCAATGCCGGTCTGGCCAACATCAAGGCAAACGGAAAGTATGATGAGATTCTGGCCAAGTACCTGGGCAACTGATGTTATCCTGCTTCAAAACCGGTAAAGAGGAAGAACCCTCAGGGAGGGTCTTCCTCCTTTTCGGTTCATCCTTATGCAACCTCTTACGAAAGGAGCCTGTTTCTCCTTGATTGATCTTTTCAGCCGATATGGCCGGGTGCTTGTCACTGCCATGGGACAGACACTGCTGCTTGCACTGTACGGCCTTTTCTTTGCCTGCATCATAGGCCTGATTGTTGGTATTATGAGTGTGGTGAAGAATAAGGTCTGCCGCGGGTTTGCCCTGGTGTTTGTTAACCTGATCCGTGGCGTTCCGATGATTGTACTGGCCTACTTTATCTTTTTTGGCGTTCCATTCCTCTTCAACAACGTTCTGCATGTGGAGAACAGGGTGACCCTGACCGCCCTGCAGGCAGGCTCCATCTGCCTGGCGCTGAACTGCGGCGCCTATATGGCAGAGATCATCCGGGCCGGTATTCAGTCTGTGGATGTTGGCCAGATGGAAGCGGCACGTTCTGTGGGCCTGCCTTACTGGCGTGCCATGCAGCGGGTGGTGCTGCCTCAGGCAATCCGAACTATGATTCCCAGTATTATCAATCAGTTTATCATTACGCTGAAGGATACATCCATCCTTTCAGTCATCGGTTTCCCTGAACTGGTGAATACAGCGAAAAATGTGGTGGCTGAAACTTTCCTGTCTTTCCAGACATGGGGGATCGTTGCCATCATGTATCTGATTGTAATCCTGTTGCTGCAATGGCTGGCCAAAGTACTGGAGAGGAGACTGAAGTATGAATCCAGATAAGATAAAGATTCAGGTGAAAAACCTGATAAAGGACTTCGGCAGCCTGCATGTTCTCCAGGGAGTCACTACAGACATTCATGAAGGGGAAGTCGTGGTTGTCATCGGCCCATCCGGCAGCGGGAAATCCACCTTTCTCCGGTGCCTGAACAGACTGGAGGAAACTACATCCGGCCGGATCATAATCGACGGGCAGGAACTGACCGATCCGAAGACAGACATCAATCGTCTGCGTGAGCGGGTCGGTATGGTCTTTCAACATTTCAACCTGTTCAATAACATGCCGGTTCTTCGCAATCTGATACTGGCTCCTGTCGACCTGAAGAAATGCAGTAAAACAGAAGCCAAAGAAAGAGCAATGGCTATGCTGAAAAGAGTCGGTCTGGAAGAGAAAGCCAATGCTTATCCACGAGAACTTTCCGGCGGCCAGAAGCAGCGGGTTGCAATTGCCCGGTCTCTTTGCATGAAGCCGGATATTATGCTCTTTGATGAGCCGACTTCCGCACTGGATCCCGAAATGGTGGGCGAGGTGCTGGACGTCATGAAGGAACTGGCCCGGGACGGGATGACAATGGTAGTGGTGACTCATGAGATGGGATTTGCCCGGGAAGTGGCCCATCGTGTGCTGTTTATGGCAGACGGACAGATCCTGGAGGAAGGAACTCCGGATCAGATCTTCCGTGATCCGCAAAATCCCCGTACCAGGGATTTCCTGAACAAAGTACTCTGAAACATTGGCAGCTGCGTTTAAGCAATACTGATGAACTGATATTTCAGGAAACCGGTTGCCCTTTCCGGGCAACCGGTTTTATAATTGATACGTTTTGCGGATAAGTGCCTGCGGTGACTCCCGGTAAAAACAGGAGGTGTCAGGCGCGCAGACAAACCACTTTACGTTGAGCGAAAGGATCGACCTGAAATATGAACCAAAGAGACCTGGCTGAAATCAAAAGAAGGCTGAATCCCGACAAACGCCACCCTTCCCTGATCTGTGGCTGCTATGTTGACTATATCGGAAACCCGATCACGAGTTTTGCGGTGCCTGTGGCAACCCTGTATGAGAATGAAAATATCAAATTCATGTCCATCTTCAAGAAGGTGCTTTCCGGTCAGCTTGGACAGGCACTGAATCCGATTGCCATGCCGTCTGAAAGCATCAGCCTCCTGATGAAGGTCCGGGACACCGGCATGAAGGATGAGGCCGTGATGCAGGAGCTCTTCACCAAAATGATCGCGGGCATCCGGGCGGAACATCCTGACATGCAGTCTGTGGAAGACGCGCAGAATGCAGAAAACTGGCTGATCCTGATGCTTCACGACGACCTTGACGTCCGGAAACGGGACGTGAACGATGAGATTGATTATGAGAACTCCGACCGTTCTTTCAGCTACTGCCTCTGCGCGGTCTGTCCTGTAAAGCGGGATAAACCGGCGCTGCGGTATGTTCCCTCGGACGGAATGTTCCATGAGCGGGCACCGGAGTGGCTGGCCAGCACGCCGGTGATGGGATTCCTCTTCCCGCTGTACGAAGGGGGATCCGCGGACGTGAATACCATGCTTTTCTTCAGCAAGGACTGCAACGAGGCCCATGAGGCATTCCTGAAAGCTTCCTTCAATGCAGATGCAGTGATGCCTGCCGCAGAGCAGACGGAGAACTTCCAGTCTCTCCTGGCGCAGACGCTGGGGACGGAGTGCTCCCTGGACGTGGTCCAGGAGATGCATGAAGTGGTTTCCACCCTGATTGAAGAGCAGGACAAGGACGCCGAGCCGCTGATGCTCTCCAAGCAGGATGTGGCCAAGGTGCTTACCGACGGAGGCGTCTCCCCGGAACGGGTTGAAGCGTTCCAGGACGGCTTTGACAAGACTTTCGGAACCGGCGCTGCGCTTCCCGCGGTGAACGTTATAACGCCCAAACAGTTTAAGGTGGACCTGCCCAGTGTATCCATCAAGGTGGATCCCAAACAGGCGGATCTGCTTGAGACGCGGGTGATTGACGGCCGCAGCTATCTGCTGATTCCGATTGACGGTGACATTGCGGTCAACGGTCAGCCGGTCTTTCCCCAGAAGTGAATAAAAAACCAGCCGGGTCCGATTGCACGGATCCGGCTGGTTTTTGTTTCAGCAGGTTCGGTCAGTATTCAGGGGATACTGCTTTTTCGGAATGTTGGGATAGGGAACGATCGTATGCTGCGGTAGCGCGGACGCCAGATCAGAAATGGCCGTCAGCATAGCATGGCATATTCTTGCTCTTTCTTCCGCAGCATCAGCCTCCGGATTATACCGGACCGGTTTGCCAAAGTGGATACTGCTGAGCCTGGGCGCGGTATACATCGGCACAAAACAGACGGCTGTTCCGGTCCGGCGGTTATACAGCTTAGCCAGATCCGCGAAGTGTTCCTGGAACTGCCAGAGGATTCCGTTATAGGGGTCACTCTTCTCCGGGAAAATGACAACATCCGCGCCTTCCTTGAGGCGGTCCACCGACTGACGGAAGGTGGTCATAACCCGGGTGTCATGATATACCGGAATCGTATGGGCATGGTTGAAAATATAATCCGCAAGCGGCGCAATCAGGTGGCTGAGCAGGCGGTAGAACCAATGCCACCGGCGGGGCTTCATGGACCAGAAATCCTGGAAAGCGTATGCCGGAACTTCCTTCCGGTTCATCATTTCCCCGATGCACCAAATATAATGCGGCCGGGTCAGATGAAGCTCGGCAGCGATGGGACCGTACATCTGGCAGTGGTTGCCGACGATTATACAGGGCTCAGGCGGAAGGTTTTCCGTGCCGTAAAGCTTGTATTTGGGGGATAACAGCCATATCACCCGGTGAATCAGGCGATACAGCAGGGGGGACTGTGAGGGCATGATCATTCATTTCCTTCCGGCTTTGTTTGAACCTGCGCCTGCGCACGGCTGTTTGTATCGATGGACTTTCCGAAGACAACAAACCGGTCATACAGGTATTCCGTGACGAAGTTGAGCAGCATGTTCATGATCGTGACGAGCATACCGTTCCAGCCGCAGGTGCCTTCGAGGTAGTTGCCCAGGATCGTGGTCACGGGGGTAAAGACCGCGTAATAGGCCGCGACCTTCAGCATGGCGATGGGAACGTTGTTGGCGGAACGGAAAGTGAACTCCCGGTTCAGGGTAAAGTTCCAGACCACGGAGAGAACAAGCGCGATGAGATAGGCTACCCAGTATTCCCAGTGCAGCAGCTCATAAAGAACGGTGAATACGCCGATCTCAATGACACCGGCAGAGATGGAAAACAACACAAATTTGATTGTGCGGATCAGTTCACTCCGGTCCTTTGGCTGCTTTTCCTGTTCCGGGGCCCTGGTTTCTTCTGTCATGATCCTCACCTTGTCCTTTCATACCGGTCGATGACCGTCTGATACCGGTCGAGCACCATCGGGATGAGCTTTTCCCAGGAAAGTGGAATGGTTTCCCGGGCATTCTGACCGATCTTTTTAACGTCCTCTTCGGTAAAGATCCGGACCAGCTCGTCGTGCATGGCCTGCGGATCGGCGGCGGCAGTGAAGCCGCTGAAATTCTTCCGGATCGCCCCGGCAGCATTGGAACCTTCGGTCGCCAGCGTTGGAATAGCCAGGACCGCAGCTTCCCGCAGAACGAGGGGCGCGTTGTCGAACACGGAGGGGAAGAACAGCAGATCCGCGTTCAGGTAGATGCCCCTGAGCAGATCCCGGTCCTTCACCTGGCCGGTGAAACGGATATGATCCGTCAGGTTCAGGGACGTCGCGTAGCGTTCAATATCCTGTTCATCCTTTCCGGTACCGACCATGACCAGGAACCAGTCGTTGCTCTGATCACAGAGGAGCCGGAAAGTATCCAGAATCAGACGCTGGTTTTTATACCAGATCTGCTGGCCGACAAACAGCAGGACGTGTTTGTCCTGCGGAAGCTGAAAGAGGGAAGCGGCTTTTTCTTTCAGCTCCTGCGCGTTTTCCGGAACAGAAACGTCCGTTCCGTTGGGCATAACATGATACGGTTTGCTGTAGCCATAGGAGCGGAGCGTTTCACCGGTCTCTTCCGAACAGGCCCAGACCTCGTCACAGCTTTCAAAAACCTTCACGATCTGGTTCGTGACCATTTTCGCGATGGCCCGGCTCTTTGTGAATTCAAGGATCGCGTCATAATACTTGGAATGGAAGGTTGCCACAACGGGAATCTTCATTTTCTTTCCCAGGGAAACCGCATACTTGCCAAGCAGGGAAGGACTATGGATATGGAAGATATCCGGATTTGCCTTCGCAATTCCCGCCTCCAGCTCCCGGTCCATCTTCGGAACCGCACTGGCATAGCGGGAAAAGGGAACCCGGAAGGTCATGGACGTGAGCAGCGGATAAGGGAAAGTGTGCTTTTCCAGGTAATGGCTTTCCATTGCCGGGCAGACCACGGTGGCATTCTCCATGTGCCGGGCATATTCATGGACGGTTTCCGTCACACCGTCGATCACCGGGAAATAGTTATCAATAAACTCCACCGGGCGCAGCGCCTGAAGATCATTCATCCTGTTTCCCTCCCCGGTTACGCCTTCCGCGGATCGCGTTGATACCGTAAATGCCGGCACCGATGACAATAAAGGAATAATAGCAGAAGATCCGCCAGATCAGCATGGCCCAGAACACACCGTCAGACCGCATGGCGGAAAAGACGAGGTAAAACGCGCCTTCGGCCGCACCGGCGTTGCCAGGAGTCGGAACCAGGCAGATTGTAGCATAAATATAGATGGTGCTGGCGAAGATATGCAGGAAGCTGACCGGGGCGCCGAACATCTTCAGCACAAAGTAGGGCATGCTGCAGAGGGCAATCCGGTAGACCAGGGACAGGAACAGCAGGAGGCACAGCATGGCTTTGTTCTTCGCAATAACCGAGAAGCTGGAGTGATAGCTGTCCAGCATGCCCAGCACCTGTTCCGTGGATTCTTCAGGTTTTTTGACCAGACGCAGCCGGCCGCACAGGCGGATGGCCGCGGTGATGATCTTCTTTACCGTCTTCGGCATGAAGGAAAAGGAAGCAAGCAGGCAGGGAATGAGCGAAAAGAGCAGCAGGCCGAAATAGGCCGTATAGCGGATGGCATCCAGCTCCACCGAACGGTGAGTGATGAAGACACCCAGTGCCAGCAGGATGAAACCAGCCTGCATGGTGATATACGCGCTGATTGTCATCGCGGAGGAAGCGCCGTCCGAGTATCCGTGCCTGTGGAGCCAGAGGATCTGGAAGGGCTGGCCACCGGCACCGGAAGGGGTGATGCAGTCATAGTATTTCCCGAGGGCGGCTGTTTCAAATGCGGTCCTGAAAGAAACAGGTTCCCCGAGGGATTTCATCATCAGGAGGTACTTCAGGGTTTCCGCAAACAGCAGCACAACCAGGCAAAGCCCCGTGCAGCCCAGGAAGAAAAGGGCGCGCTTAGTAAAGCCAAACTGAAATGTGCCGGGAGTGGTTCCGGAAAATTCGTTGACGGCTGTTGCGGCGATGACCGCTATATTGATCAGGACAAACAGGGCTGTCCAGATATGCTTCTTTTTCCTGTCCTGTCGGTTTTCATTCACAATCAATGTCTCATTTCTGTTCTGAAATCTTCGGCACGTGATATTCCACACCCTGTTCGAAACGGACTTCCTCCGGCGGAGTTTCCAGTTCTTCCGGATTGTCCAGCAGGCGGATCACTTCGGAGAAGAAGGCAGCGTAATGTGCACCGGAGCAGACCCGCTCATCCGCGGTGATACCCAGCGGCAGCCAGCGGCGCATCCTGGTCTTTCCATCCGGTTCGACAAAGGCTTCCTTCTGGACGCTGCCCATGCCGATGAACAGGCTCACGTCACCGAAATTATAAATGTGATGCAGGGGGTGATGCAAGCCGATAGAACCATTATTGGTGATAAACATACCGCTGTAGAAGGGCAGTTCCCGAATCAGCACGGGCGGAGCGATTCCGTATTTGTCCAGCAGTTTCACAAGGCCGACAACCGTTGTGGCCAGGCCGGGAATGGACAGGAGCGCACTGGCCAGCCTGATGACGAAATCGCCTTCTTCCGTGGTGCGGCTCTGTTCCACAGCGGCATTCATCCGGTCACGGACGTCAAAGATGGTGTCTGTCAGGTCAAAGAGGATGCGCACAGTGGTCTCGTTGCTGTTATGATCCTGGGGATTTAACAGCACGGTGTAGGACACGGAACAGTTATTCCGGATATAATACTGTTTATTGAAAATAAAACGGTTGACTTCCGGATTCTTGCTGATTGCCCGGACATAGGCAGCCACCAGGATCTGCATGAAGGTGATCTTCTGCCCCTCACGGGCTTTTTCCACAATGTACCGGCTCAGTTTTTCAAAGTCGGCCTTGTGCTCCAGAAACACCTGCGCGTCACAGCGCATCGGCATCAGGTAAGGGGTCATCTGCACAATAGGGTCCTGTTTCTTCAGGCGTCTTCCATCCGGTCTGCGTCCAAACATAAATGATACCTCCCAATCAATTGTGCATGCTCCCAAAGGCGGGATTCATGCATTCAATATTTTACCAGCATTGATAACACGAATTTTACCATGTGAAGCCCCGCTTCTCAATAATACGCATTGTTTTCTTTAGGTGAAAAGGTTTTCATCATCTATACTGCCAGTATCCCTAAAGACATGACAGAAAAAGCACGCTGCAGGCAGCGTGCTTTTGTGTTATCCCCTTACGGGAATCTTCTTTCGCAGATCTTCCAGCCGGTTCAACGCATCATACAGCGTTTCATCGCGCTTTGCAAAATGCAGGCGGATCAGGTGATTTACTGGTTCACGGAAGAAACTGGATCCGGGAACGGCGCCGACACCAACATCTCTTGCCAGCACTTCACAGAATTCCAGATCACTTTCAAAGCCGAATTCGGAGATGTCCAGCAGGATGTAATAGGCACCCTGCGGAACGGTATGCGCTATCCGCAGATCATCCAGTCCCTTGAGGAACAGATTTCGTTTAGCTGTATACTTTGCGGCCAGATCGGCATAGTATTCGTCCCCGAAACGCAGGCCGGTCACAGCCGCTTCCTGCAGCGGTGCCGCCGCACCGACAGTCAGGAAGTCATGGACTTTCCTGGCTACGTCGATGATTTCCGTCGGGGCAATGATATATCCCAGACGCCATCCGGTAATCGAATAGGTCTTGGAAAGGGAGGAACAGGATATTGTCCGTTCCCACATGCCCGGCAGGGAGGCAAAATAGATATGCCTGTTGGGAGCATAAACGATATGCTCATACACTTCGTCCGTAATGACAAAGGTATCGTATTTTGCCGCCAGGTCCGCTATCAGTTTCAGTTCCTCATAGGTAAATACCTTGCCGCAGGGATTGGATGGATTGCAGAGGATCAGGGCCTTCGGCTTCTGGCGGAAGGCAGCTTCCAATTCATCTGCTTTGAAGCCAAATTCCGGAGGGTATAATGGCACATAGATCGGCTCGGCACCGGAGAGGATTGCGTCTGCACCGTAATTTTCATAAAACGGAGAGAAGACGATTACTTTATCTCCCGGATTGGCTACGGTCATCATAGCTGCCATCATAGCCTCTGTGCTGCCGCAGGTGACAACAATTTCACTATTCGGATCGATCTTCCTGCCCATCAGCCTTGACTGCTTTTCCGCCAGCGCTTCCCGGAAATTCTGGGCTCCCCACGTGATGGAATACTGATGGAAATCCTCACGGGAAACTTCCGCCAGACGATCCAGGATTTCTTTGGGCGGTTCAAAATCCGGAAAACCCTGGGACAGGTTCACAGCACCGTATTTCAGGGATACCCGCGTCATACGGCGGATGACTGAATCTGTAAAGGTTTCCGTTCTTTTTGACAGCTGCGGCATAATGGTTATTCCTCCTGATCAGATATCATAGCTCAGATTGCGTTCGTCAATGATACGCTTGGATTTGTGCTCGCTGCGTGTGTTCAGGCCGCCGTCCGGATGGACAACAACCTGGGCAGGCTTCACACCGATACGAGCCTTCAGTGCGGCGGATACTTCAGCCGCGACAGCGTCGTCAGACGCGGGGTTGTCGGAGTTCTTTTCAATTTCCACGGAATATTTGCAGGTGAAATCTTTCTCAAACACACGGATCAGGTATTCACCGGTGATACCGTGCAGGTCGCGGATCACTGCTTCAATATCGCTCGGGAATACGTTCACAGCAGAAACGATGAACATGTCATCCTTGCGGCCATTGATATGGATCCGCCCATGGGTTCTGCCGCAGGAGCAGGGAGTGGTATCGATCCAGCCGATATCGCCGGTGCGGAAACGAATCAGGGGACGGGCGTGCTTGCGCAGCGTGGTGAAAACAAGTTCGCCAACCTGACCGGGTTCCAGTACTTCACCGGTATGGATATCAACCGTCTCCACAAGGATGTGGTTCTCGGCAATGTGTAGGCCGTTCTTGGCTTCGCACATTGCCGCGCAGGCACCGAAGATGTCAGAAAGGCCATAGAAGTCATAAACCTCAGCGCCCCAGAGTTCCTCAATGGCGTGACGTGTTGCCTCAATGGAACCGCCCAGTTCGCCAGCAACAATGATCTTCTTGATGTTCAGATCCTTCTTGGGATCAATGCCGCTCTTAAGTGCTTTTTCACCCAGCTGCCAGGCATAGGAAGGGCTGGTCCAGATGACGGTTGGCTGATAAGTTTTCAGCACGTAGAGCAGGCGTTCGCTGGGCAGCGTACCGCCCCAGATGCACAGTGCGCCGAGGTTCTGGGCACCGATGACGTCCGGGCCGCCGACATACAGGGAGAAATTCAGCGCGTGGACATAACGGTCGCTCGGACGCATACCCACCTGCCAGAACCAGCGGCTTTCCGTTTCCTGGAATTCATCGAAGTCCTTTTTCGTGAAGGGACTCATGGTCGGAACACCGGTAGAACCGGAAGAAGTGGAGATAAAGACGACATCCTCTTCTGGCACGGCACACAGTTCACCGAGGAAAGAGCCGACGCCCTGCGTATCGCGCTGGGTCCGTTTGTCGATGAAGGGGAACTTCTGAATGTCCTTTAAGGTTTTGATGTCGGAGGGCTTCACTCCTGCTGCATCAAAGGATCTTTTGTAATAGGGAGCATGATCATAGGCGAACTGCACGATCTCCTTCAGATCCTCCAGCTGCTTCTTTTCAAGCTCCTCACGGGGCATGGTTTCCAGTTCCTTATCCCAATACTTGTTATTTACATCTCTGCTCATGGTCTTTTTTCCTCCTGTATGTTTTTATAGGTTTTTCTGATTGATTCCCACTTCAGGTCCCTTGACTGACGGATCAGTTCAATATCCTCTTCCGTCAGGTGCCTGAATCGTGCCTGCCTTTTCAGATAATCCGCGGGATCGGACAACTGTTTCGGCTGATGTGTCAGGGTAAATTCGCCGTTCTCATACTCGGCCAGGTACCACAGGCCGCAGTCCACAACCTGACGGGCAACTTCCACGGTTTCATCCGTCGCAATTCCCCATCCGGTAGGACACGGAGCAATAATGTGGATATATTTTGTTCCGTGGATCTTTGAGGCTTTCTCCACCTTCGCGATAAAGTCGTTCAGGTATCCGATGCTTGCTGTTGCCGCGTATGGTATTCCGTGTGCCGCAACGATTTCAAACATATTTTTTTTCGGACGGAGATTGCCGCGGATGTTCTTTCCAGCCGGCGTAGTGGTTGTCCGGGCTCCGAAAGGAGTAAGCGAACTTTTCTGGATGCCGGTGTTCATGTAGGCTTCGTTGTCGTAGCAGATGTACAGGATATCGTCATTCCTGTCGATTGCTCCGGACAGTGCCTGGATACCGATATCGGCCGTTCCACCGTCGCCTGCGAATCCGACCGCGTGATATCCGGTTTCTCCTTTTGCCCGGAGACCCGCTTCAATACCGGTCAGCATGGACGCTGTACCGGCGAAGGTGGAAATGATAGCGTTATTTCCGAAACACAGCTGCGGGAAGTTGAACCCTACAGCCGACATACATCCGGCAGGTAAAACAGCGATGGATCGTTCACCCAGAACCTTAAGCGCTATACGAACCGCTAAACTTCCGCCGCAGCCGGCACAGGCTTTGTGTCCATAGAAGAATTCCTCTTCATTCAATGTTCTTACGTTCAGACTCAACCTGTTTCACCTCCGGTTCCGACAAAATACAGCCCCTGCTGTCCATTTGACAGATCCTCAAAGATCTGCCGGATATCCGCTGCGGAAATATTCTTTCCGCCAAGGCCGCCCACGTAATTGGCTGTGGGAATGGCGATTCCTGCTTTGTGCAGCGCAGAAACGACGTTGGTATAAACCGTACCTTCATTTCCGAAAGAAATATCTTTTTCAAGCACTGCCAGTGCTTTTGCATTTTTCACGGCAGCGGCTATTTCCTGATTCGGGAAGGGACGGAGATACCGGAGCCGCAGCAAGCCAACTTTCTGACCGGCATTTCTCAGTGCATCAACAGTTTCCTTTACCAGGCCTGAAATGCTGCCGAGAGTCACCAGTACATAATCCGCATCCTCTGTCCGATAGTTTTCCGTCAGGCCTGTATACTGCCTGCCGAAGATTTTCGCGAAACGGTCTTCTGCCTCGGTAACAGCATCCCGCACCTTCAGCAGCCCGGCATGCTCCTTCATCTTGAACTGGGTGTTATAGTCAGGGCCTGCCGAGAATCCCAGATTACGGGGATGCTCCAGATCCAGACGGTTCTCTGTCTCAAAGGGCGGCAGGAATTCATCCGCCTGTTCCTTTGCGGGGACATCCACAACTTCATAGGTGTGTGTCAGGACAAAGCCATCAAGATTGGCCATATACGGTGTGGAGATTTCCTTTTTCTCTGCTATGTAATAGCCAAGCAGAGCCAGGTCCAGTGCTTCCTGCGCATTTTCCGCATATGCCTGAATCCATCCGCTGTCCAGGAGTGAGATTGAATCCCGCTGGTCTCCGTAGATATTCCACGGAAGGGCTGTGGACCGGTTGGCATTCATCATCAGAATCGGGAAACGACCGCCGGACGCATATGTCAGGCATTCCGCCATGTACAGCAGTCCCTGTGAGGAAGTGGCTGTAAACGCCCTTGCTCCCACGGCGGAGGCGCCCATTGCACAGGAAAGAGCTGAATGCTCGGATTCCACATGAATGAATTCCGACTTCAGGCTTCCGTCCTCCACCATTTCCGAAAGCTTCTCCACGACAATTGTCTGCGGTGTGATGGGGTAGGCGGAAATGACCTGGGGTCTGGCAAGCCGGACACCTTCCGCAAAGGCTTCGTTACCGGACAGAAACTTTTTTGCCATTATTTTTCCGCCTCCATCCTGATTGCACCCGGCCGGCACTCTTTCAGGCAGATGCCGCAGCCTTTGCAGAAATCATAGTCGATGGCTACCTTGCCGTTTTTCCTGAAGATTACGCCGTCAGGACAGTGAAGATAGCACTGCAGGCAGCCTACACATTTGGCGGTGTCGATGACCGGACGCACGCTTCTCCATCCGGCATTTTTTGACACCAGGTAACCGGCTTCGTAAGACGTCGTATCGGGTATTTCTGAAAACGTCTGCGGGACGTGATCCCTCAGATACGGCTTCATCCGGCCACCTCCTTTATTGCTGCCTTGACCGCGGCAATATTCCGGGCCTGCAGTTTTTCCGGCATATTCTCCCGGATGGCCTGCTCTACCGCACCGGAACCGACGATTCCCGAAACCGCGGCGAAAGCGCCGAGCATAATGGTATTGGTAATCGGCATATGGAGGATATCCTGTGCGATCGCGGTTCCGTCCAAGGTAATCACCCGCGCATCATCCACTTTTCTCCGGGTGTTCAGGATGATTTTTCCCTGATCCTTCAATTCTTCAAACGCCGCATCCGTGAACAGCGTATCATCCAGGTAGATGCTGTAATCCGCCTTCACAACCTGACTCCGGTCCCCGACAGGGGTATCACTGAGTTTGGTGAAGGCCCGGATCGGAGCACCCCGCCGTTCAGGACCGAAGGAGGGAAACGCCAGCGCGTAAAAGCCGTCGCTTTCCGCTACGTAGGCCGCGCCCAGCAGCCTGGCAGCAGTGAAAGCACCCTGGCCTCCTCTTCCGTGCCATAATATCTCTGTCATATGTCCTCCACTTATTTCTTCCACCGAAGCAGGTACTGCTGCAGCTTATTGAAAAGGAATGAAATTGCGACAACCACCACACCGATAACGATGATACCGAGGATGGTTCTTGTGTAATCACCGAAGTCCGAGTAATTCTTCACGTAGTAGCCAAGACCGTCCCGCGCACCGATCATCTCAGCCGAAGTGAGCAGGATGAAGGATACTGTGAGTCCCTGATTGCAGCCGATAAAAATCTGCGGGAGAGAGGCAGGAAGAATTACGGAGAACAGCATTGTGAACGGATTCACATTCAGCACCCGGGCTGAATCGATGATCTTCTGCTCCACATTCAGTACACCACTCATAGTACTGGCCAGCACCGGCCAGAAGGTGGCAAGGAAGATAACCATGACCGATACGGAACGGAATGTCGGCAGGAGAGCAATGCCGTAGGGGATATACACAATCGGGGGAATCGCGCTGAGGAACTTGGAAATATAAGTTGCGGCGTTTCCCACACGCGCTTTCCAGCCGAGGAGCAATCCCAGCGGAATGGAGAAAAGCGCAGCGAGCAGATATCCCTGCAGGATGATGGAAAGCGAACTCTGTATGTTCACCATGATCTTCGGGAAGTCAGTGATAAACTGGGCGAAGACCCGACCGGGCGGCGGGAAAAGCGTTTCTTTCAGCCACATCAGCTTTGCGGAAGCCAGCGTCCATAAAATCAGGAATACATACACAAACCCGACGATATCCAGAAACAGTGCCAGGCCTTCCGGCTTTTTGATCAGTGCGGAGACAACGAGCGCCAGGATTTCAAGCCCTATTGCAAACCACAATACATTGAGGCATTCAGCCGGTTTGACGGTTCTGTCCGGCAGGAACTGCACGGCAGCCAGGATCAGAAACAGAAGATTTGTGGCCCTGAGGAATCGATTTCTGAAGGTCATTACAGAACCACCTCATCTCCGCCGATCTTGTCCCCGATATCACCGTAGAAGAGGGAAAGCAGCCTGTTACGGAAGGCACTGTATTCCGGCGTCTGTACCAGTTCGGCACGGTTCCGGGGACGGGAGAAGGGGACGATGATCTCCTTATATACACGACCCGGGCTTGCGGACATCATTACAATCCGGTCTGACAGCAGAATGGCCTCATCAATGTCATGGGTGACAAACAAAACAGTTTTTTTCGCGGTTTTTCCATCGCCTTCCCACAGTTTCAGCAGAAGCTCCTGCAGGATCGTACGGTTCTTCGCATCAATTGCACCGAAGGGTTCGTCCATCAGCAGGATATCGGTATCCATGGCCAGGGCACGGGCAATGGCCACGCGCTGCTGCATACCGCCTGATAACTGGGATGGGTACTTGCCTTTGAATGCATCCAGACCGACCCGGTCCAGAAACTCATCCGCCACCCTGAACCGCTCCGCCTTTGACAGCTTCGGCCTGGCTTGCTTAACGCCGAAGGCCACATTCTTTCTCGCTGTCATCCAGGGAAAAAGGGAATAGTTCTGGAAAACCACACCGCGGTCGTTTCCTGTGCCTTTGATCGGCTCCCCGTCGATCAGGATGGAACCTTCTGAAGGATGCTTGATTCCTTCCAGAATGCTGAGCAGCGTACTCTTTCCGCAGCCGCTGGATCCGATCACACTGACGAATTCGCCGTTTTCCACAGAAAAGGTCACGTCATTCAGTGCCGTGAAATGATGATTCTTTTCTGTGTAGTCCACCGACAAATGGTTGATCTCGATCTTACTCATATGTTTCACCTCACAGTTCCTCGTCCGCGGACGTGTGTTTCAGAAAAACGGGACGGAAGAGCGTTTCTTCCGTCCTGTTTGATGAACGGATTACTCGTACTGGTCAAAGTGCTCCTTCAGAGACTGGTAAACAGGATCATCAGGGGACTCAGCCAGGAGGCTGGCGAGCGCCTTGTCATAGACCGCAGTGTTGTAGAGGGGGTCTATATCGTAATCCTGAATGTAACCCAGTTCGACGATGGAAGCCTTTAAAGCGACCGTTCCCTGCTTGTCCGGATCGGGAACGGAAGTACCGTATCCGCCGTAAACCTCGGTCCTGATATAGTCTTCGTCAATATCAATGTACTGTTTGATGTCCCGGATGGATTCGTCCTGATGCTCCTGGGAGAACTTGTAGGCTTTGATCAGGGCACGCTCAAACGCATTGTACGCATTGGGATATTCCGTAAGCGCGGCGCTCGGCGCGACCTGACGGCAGCAGGGCTGATTCTTCAGCGCCTCCTCCTCAGAGCAGCGGTAGACAATTTCGTATCCCAGTCCCTTTGCCAGTGAGGCATAGGGGGAATAGACGGACGCCGCGTCGATGGAACCGTTCTGCAGGGCATTGAATGCGTCCTTCTGGCTGTCGAAGTAGATGATGTGAACCTGGCCTTCGGCTTCGCCGATTTCAATACCCGCGTTTCTCAGGAGGATCTGCAGTTCAGCGTCCTGTACACTGTTCTTGACAGAGGCCACATTCCTGTCCTTCAGGATGGAAACATCCCATTCAGTCAGGCCTTCGGTGTATTCCGGCTTGATCACATATCCGTGACCGTTGGTCATTGCCCCACCGAAGATGGTGAGATCCTGACCCTGACTCTGGAAAGAGAGGATCGGAACGGAACCGATAAACGCCACATCCAGTTTGCCGGAGATCAGGCCGGTCGCAAGTTCAGACGCGCTGGAGAACTGGGTCAGGGTTACGTTCAGGCCTTCTTCCTCGAAGTAACCTTCTTCCCTGGCGATGAATCCGAGCAGATGAGCTGTGGAATTCAGATAGCCAAGTCCGAAGTCGGCTTTTTCAACAGCGGGGGTTTCCGCACCGGCAGGAACAGCCAGTGAAAGCACCAGCGCAAGAAGCGCTGCGATTGCAATAATCTTTTTCATGTTAATCATCCTTTCAATCTGTTATCAGTCTGACCGATTTACGATCGTTTTTCAGTTTCCGCAACAATCGGGAATATTATCCGGAAGCGTTACTTCAGTGGATTCCTGCTTGCAGCAATCTGGAGTGTTTTCCTCTCCTGTTTCCTGCTTGCAGCAGTCTTTTTCTTCCTGCTTTTCCTGTTTGCAGCAGTCTTTCTCTTCCTGGGATTCCTGCCTGCAGCAGTCAGGAGTGGATTCCTCCGCGGTCTCCTGCTGACAGCATTCTTTTACTTCCTGGCCGTCATGTCCGAGGCTGCTTTCCACAGGTTTGCCGTTTCCTGCAAGAAAGAGGAAGATGAAACTGAGAATTAAACTAAGATACTGGATCAAACGCTTGTCCTCCCGACTGTAAAATGAGTATAAAAAATGGAAGTCTTATTCATACTTCCAGCGTTCCGCTTCTCTGATACCGCAGATGACCCGTCACATTCGGGACATACAACATCGGCCGATCCGGGAACCGCTGAGCCGCATCGTACAGATACACATCTCCATTCGCGTAAAAGTCTGCTTCGTCGTCATGTCCCGTAACCTCCCTTCAAAAGTATGACCGTATTGTACATGGTGTTTTTGCGTTTGTCTAATATCATATCGGAATAATAGGTAATAAGTTTTGGCTATATCTTTTATCAGCCCCTATTCGAAAACCGTTCTTTGCTCCAGATAGCTGCGAAGCTTATCAATATACAGTTTCCCCATCCGGCTCTGGATCATGTTTTCCTTAACAATATAACCGATCTCCATTTTGCTGCCAGCCGGGTCTCCCCCGGCTTCAAAGGGGATGGCAATATGATCTGAACCGTTCAATTCTTCGCAGATGATTCCTGAACAGAGCGTATAGCCGTTTAATCCCACCATGAGATTCAGCATTGTAGCCCGATCATTTGCCTTGATGGTCCTGGGGTATTCATTTGTACTCAGGATTTCCTCGGCATAGTAGAAAGAACCATTGGTACCCTGTTCAAAGGACAGGCACGGATAATCCGCAAGATCTTCAAAACGGATGGATTTCCGGCCCGCAAGAGGATGCCCTTTCCACAGGTAGACATAAGCGCTGCAGTCGATCAAATGATGAAACTCCAGACTGTTGGCCCGAAGGATTTTGCCTATAGCCTTGCGATTGAAATCGCTCAGATAGAGAATGCCGATTTCACTTCTTCCGGAAGCGACGTTATCGATGACCTCGCCAGTTTTGGTTTCCCGGATTGCGAACTCATATTCCTCTGTGTCATATTCCTTCACCATTTCCACAAAACTTTTAACCGCAAAGGAATAGTGCTGTGAGGAGATGCCGAACTTCTTTTTCAGCTTTCCGTCCTTGCCGTATTTTTCCAGCAACCGTTCATACTGAAGCGCCACCTGTTTCGCGTAATGGACAAACTCCACGCCGTCATTGGTCAGCGAAACGCCTCGTCCACCGCGGTTGAAGATGGTGATGCCCAGCTCTTTTTCCAGCTCACGGACTGAATTGGTCAGCGTGGGTTGGGAAAGGTACAGCATATCCGCGGCTTTGTTGTAAGAACCGGCTTCTGTGATGGCGATCACATATTTCAATTGCTGTATTGTCATCTGTTTCTCCTTGCTTTTACTTCTTCTATTGAATTCCTACAAAATCCATGGTAATATGGGGTTATAAGATTGTGAGGTAATGACGATGAAGATTTCAACAAAAGGCCGTTATGCGCTTCGGTTTCTGCTTGACCTTGCAGAGCATCAACAGGCAGGTTATATTTCGCTGAATGAGATTGCCAAGCGCCAGGATATCTCCAAGAAGTACCTGGAGCAGATTATTCCGATCTTTAACAAGACCGATGTTCTCAGGGCCAACCGAGGCTCTCAGGGCGGCTATATGCTGGCGAAGTCTCCCGATAAATATACTGTCGGAGATATCCTGCGCTGCACCGAAGGCTCCCTGGCTCCTGTGGACTGTGCGGAACAGGATCCCGTTGAATGCGAACGCAGTGCAGAGTGTGTGATGCTTCCGGTCTGGCAGGGCCTTTCCAGGGTGATTAATGAGTATCTGGACAGCATCACGCTGCAGGACATTCTGGATCAGCAGCGTGAACGGTATGCGAACGACTATGTTATCTGATCTGTAGATTGAAGAGAAAAACGGCGCGTCTGAATTATCAGGCGCGCCTGATTTCATTCGTACAGGTTTTTGCTGAAATAACGGTCACCCCGGTCAGGCAGGATAACCACGATATTGCCGCGTGCACCTGAATCAATGAGCTTCTTTGCCGCGCTCAGCGCCGCACCGGAAGAGGATCCGCCGAAGATCCCTTCTTTTTTCGCCAGCTCCCGGGCTCCGGTAAAGGCATCGTTATCATCAACTTTGATGACCTTATCCACCAGTGACATGTCCATTGTATCGGCGACGAAGTCATTGCCGATCCCTTCGATGTTGTAATCGGCATGCTCACCGCCGCCCATGGTGGAACCTACCGGATCGGCCAGGACACCTTTGATTGCGGGATTCTGCTCTTTCAGATACCGTACGACGCCGGAATATGTGCCGCCGCTGCCGGCACCGGCAACCAGGTAATCAATCTTTCCATCCAGGTCACGCCAGATTTCCGGGCCGGTTGTTTCATAATGCGCTTTCGGATTGGCCATGTTTTTGAACTGCCGCAGGGTTACGGCGCCGGGAATGGATGCACGCAGCTCCTCTGCTTTAGCTTCTGCACCGAGCATACCTTCTTCCCGGGGCGTGTTGATGATATCCGCTCCCAGCGCACGCATGAGCGTTTGTTTTTCCACGGAGAATTTTGTCGGTACTACAAAGATGACCCGGTATCCCCGGTTCAGTGCGGCAAAAGCGATTCCGAGACCGGTGTTGCCTGCGGTGCCTTCCACAATGGTTCCGCCAGGCTTCAGCAGGCCTTTTTGTTCCGCATCCTCGATCATGGACCTGCCGATCCGGTCCTTTACACTGCCGCCCGGATTATACAGCTCCAGCTTTGCAAACAGATTGACGCCTTCCGGCAGATTCAGGTGGGAAAGCTTTACGATCGGCGTATTTCCGATGAGATCCTGGGTTGACTCATAATAGCTCATTTTATTATTCCTCGCTTTCCGCAATGGCCTGTTCAAGATCTGCGAGCAGATCCTCAATGTCTTCAATACCGATTGACAGGCGGATCAGTCCGTCTGTGATGCCGACTTTATCCCGTACGTCCTTCGGAATGGAAGCGTGGGTCATGCTGGCGGGATGGCAGACAAGGCTTTCCACACCACCAAGGCTTTCAGCCAGAGCAATCAGCTTCAGGGCCTTGAAGAACCTGCGGATGTTGTGACGTTCGTCCAGTTCAAAGGAGATCATTGCACCGCCGTTTTTAGCCTGCCGTTTGTTGATCTCGTAACCCTGCGCGTCGGGCAGTCCCGGGTAATATACTTTTTTGACTGCTTTGTGATTTTTCAGGAAGGCAGCTGCCTTTTCCGCATTCTCCACGTGGCGGTCCAGCCGGACGCCCAGCGTCTTGATGCCGCGGATGAGCAGGAAGGAATCGAAGGGCCCGAGTACACCACCTGTGGCATTCTGGATAAACGCCAGCCGCTCGGCAAGGACAGTATCATTTACCACCACCAGACCGGCTACGAGATCACTGTGTCCGCCGAGGTACTTTGTAGCGCTGTGAATCACAATATCCACACCCAGCTCAATAGGACGCTGGAGATAGGGCGTCATGAAGGTGTTGTCCACGATAGACAGGATACCGTTATTTTTGGCGATCTTTGCAACGGCAGCCAGGTCGGTGATGGTCAGGAGCGGATTCGCCGGGCTTTCCACAAGAATCGCTTTTACATCCGGTGTGATGCTTCTTTCCAGCAGCGCCAGGTCTGAGGTATCGACAATCTCATAACTGAGATCAAAGTTTTTAAATACTTTGTCCAGCACACGGAAGGTTCCGCCGTAAACGTTGGATGAAATAATGACTTTATCGCCGGTTTTGAACAGCGTCAGGACGGCGGTGATTGCCGCCATGCCGGAGCCGAAGGCGAAACCTGCTGTACCGCCTTCCAGTTCCGCGATCAGCGCTTCCAGCGCTGCACGGGTAGGATTGCCTGTGCGGGAATATTCCCAGCCGGTGTTTTCACCCAGACCATGCTGTTCATAGGTGGACGTCTGATAAATAGGAGTGTTGACTGCACCCGTTACTTTGTCTCCATAAATACCGCCGTGGATCAGCGCGGTGCCTGTTTTTTTGTAATTAGCCATAATCTGTTCCTCCTTGCATCGTATGATTCAGTACGCGAGTTTTTCTGTATTCCAGTTTTCCAGGACCGTAAGCATATCTGACGCTGTCCGTCGGGCTCCGGCGAGATCGTGTTCCTGCCAGTTTCCGCATTCCTGGCGTTTGGCGCCGGGGATTTCACCCTCAAATGCTGAGATAAAGCTGAATGACTGCCTGACGAGATCGATGGCTTCTCCGCCGCTGACCGTATCCCGAAGCAACAGGTAAAAACCTGTGCGGCAGCCCATGGGACCGACATAAACCACGCTGTCCCGGTATATGCTGTTCCGCGCGTAAGTGGCAAACAAATGTTCAAAGGTGTGCAGTTCTGCATAACCGAGATAATCGCCGCCATTGGGTTTTTTCATCCGGATGTCGTAGGTGACCACGTCGCCGTCCACACGGGATATATACATTCCTTTTTCCAGCCGGTCATGATCGACCGAGAAACTGGCGATCCTGTCCATGATTGTCTCTCCTTTGTGTAATCGTTCTTTTTCACCGATGAGGGAGTGTCAGATATACAGATAGTAGCTGTCGTTGAAGCGGTCTCCCTTTTTTGCCAGGATAAAGTGGATATTTTCGTAAGCCTGCTGGCCGTCGGTCCGGCCGTCGAAGAACCGCTTCTGGATCTTTTCTGGCGAGTTGTGCTCATCCAGCAGGAAACCGTGCCGCTCCAGTGCTTCCGAAACCTCCGACAGCGCGTATCCGTGCTGCATTTCCTCACCGAGGGAACTGGTGATTTCCGACAGGCGGTGTACGCGTTCCGCCGTATCCGGCGTGAAGGTGGTGTCATCCGGAAAATCAAAAACCAGCTTGCTCCCAAAGGAAGAGATGGCACCGATGCGCTCCAGGGTTTCCTCAAAGACCGGCAATGTCAGATAATAGGTGACTCCTAATATCGCAAAGAAAGACGGTGCGGCCGGGTTGTATCCTGCTTTCTTCAGCTCCACTGCCATATCATCCTTTGCAAAATCCACGGCGACATAGTGTACATTGGCCGGGATATTCCACTCCAGCGCCCGGATCTTTTCCAGCTTGTAACGCTGGGTATCGGGATGGTCGATTTCAAAGACCTGGATGTTGGGATTATCATTCCGGAACGCGAAGGTATCCATACCGGCTCCGCAGATTACGTACTGGCATTCTCCACGCTGCCAGGTGAACCGGGTCAGTTCCCGTTCCGCAAAGGCAGCCCGGGAGAGCGGAATAGGAGAAATGTACCGGTTCAGCTTGTCGCGGATTCTTTTTCCGCTGAAGTTATAAGCCAGGTCAAACAGGCTTTTGTCATATTCATGTTCGATCAGCTGTCCGATCTCATCGTATTCTTCCTTGCCCATAAGGTCGTAGGCAAGATAATCATCAAAGATTTTGTTCTTCTCGTGATTGGAATGGTAAGCGCGGGCAAAGGAACAAAGCTTTGCCGTTACGCTTTCCATGTCATCGATCATAAAATCACCTCTTCTTTCAGTCTGAGCATAAAGAAATCCCGCCGTGTTCTGCCTCCGCCGGAGAGCGGATCGGGAACAGGCGGGATTCGGATGTTCAAAGCCGGTGTCTATCTGCCGCCTGTGCCTTCGTGACAACACAGACAGCAACGCATGCCCGCGGAGGCAGCAGAACTGACGGGACGGTGAATAACCGTTCCGGAAAGAGAATTCAGCCTGTTCAGGGGGCGTGCAGTAAACTTCATGATTTCATTCCTCTTCTGATTAATCGGAGAACATGGGGGTGGACAGATAACGTTCACCGGTATCCGGGAGCAGGGCGACGATGATTTTGCCTTTGTTCTCGGGTCGTTTTGCCAACTCAGTTGCAGCCCAGACTGCGGCGCCGGAAGAAATACCAACCAGGAGGCCTTCTTTCCGTGCCAGGGTTCTGCCGGTATCAAACGCGTCCTCATTATCGACCGCGATGATTTCGTCATAGATTCCGGTATCCAGGGTATCCGGTACAAAGCCTGCACCGATGCCCTGAATCTTGTGCGGTCCGGATGTTCCCTGGGAAAGCACCGGAGAACCGGCCGGTTCAACAGCGACGACTTTCACATTGGGGTTCTGTTCCTTCAGGTACTGTCCGACGCCGGAAACCGTACCGCCCGTACCTACGCCTGCAACGAAGATATCTACCTTACCGTCTGTATCTTCCCAGATTTCCGGACCGGTAGTGGCACGGTGGGCTTTCGGGTTGGCGATGTTGGTAAACTGGCTGGGAATGAAGCTGTGGGGTGTTTCGGCGGCGAGCTCATGAGCCTTTTCAATTGCGCCTTTCATGCCTTTCGCACCTTCGGTCAGTACGAGCTCGGCACCATACGCCTTCAGCAGGTTGCGGCGTTCAATACTCATGGTTTCAGGCATGGTCAGGATAATCCGGTAGCCACGGGCAGCCGCAACAGCCGCCAGGCCGATGCCGGTGTTGCCACTGGTGGGCTCAATGATCACGGAGTCGGGCTTCAGAATGCCCTTGTCTTCCGCGTCGTCGATCATTGCCTTCGCAATCCGGTCTTTCACGCTTCCGGCGGGATTGAAATATTCCAGCTTGCCGTAGATTGTCGCTCCAAGTGAGTTCAGCCGGTTATAGTTTGTGAGCTTTAAAAGCGGGGTTCCCCCGATCAGGTCAGTGATTCTGTCATAAGTCTTCATGATCTGTCATACTCCTCTCGGTCTGTATATTGTCAGTGCTTCATACGATCTGCTTAGCAGGTCAACATCGTTTGCTGAGGAGGGGGAACCGCATAATACTTCATCTCCAAATTACAGATAACCTATCTGTTTTATAGGAAATGTTATAGCACGCTTTTATTTCCCTGTCAACACCGGAAATCAGATTCTTTTATCATGTACAAGGAAAATGCAGAAGATGACCTGAAGAAAGAAAAAACAGGACGCCGAAGCGTCCTGTACAAGGACAAACAATATTACTTCTTTTTTACCGGGATCCACAGCTCGCAGAAGATGCCGGGTCTGCCTTTTTCAAAATAGATTTCATAATCTGTTTCTTCGGAGGCTTCATAGCCCATCTGGGGCAGGAATTCCTTGTAGAATTTGGACCAGGTCTCGGTGATGCAGTCTCCGTCTTCACCGACACAGTCAAAGACCACATAGGTTCCCGGTTTCACATCCCAGACGCTGTAGCCGGCCTTTTCCATTTCCGCAAGGTCAAACGCGGCAGTGTCCCCGTCGAGCAGGACGCCGATTCCGTATTCAAAGGTGTCCTTGCCTTCCTTTGTCGGGGAGCAAAGGCCGTACAGGTCCCGTTTGCCATCCGGACGCAGGCCGCACATCGGGCCGATCAGGTTCTTCTGATTGCATTCTTCCCAGAAATCAGCAACATCGTGGTTGTCGTCATCATTGATGATCTCAATCGGGAAGCTCCGAACCATGGCAATAAACTTCTGCTGCTCTGTCTGTACGATTCTGTAGTCCATACTTTTACCGCCTTCCACTGTCAATTTGATTGTGAGAGGGTTGAAAAGTACGAGCTTCGCGGATTTCTGCCTGGCAAAACTGGGCGCGATTCCATGAAACCTCGCAAAAGCTTTGGTGAAGCTTTCCGGTGTTTCATATCCGTATTTCAGCGCAATGTCTGTAATGGAAGCATCGGTTTCCACGATTTCCCGTCCGGCGAGAGACAGCCTGCGGTTACGGATATAGGCGTTGGCAGTGATTCCCGTCAGGAAGCTGAAAGCCCTATGAAACTCATAACACGAAGTGTGCACATGCTTCGCTACGTCTTCATAGTTGATTTCTTCCAGCAGATGCTCTTCCATGTAGGTGATTGCCCGCTGCATTGCCGCGATCCACTCCATACGTTTCCCTCCTGTCGAGACATACTATACAGACAATCCGATAAGCTGACATTTCCCGGTTTGCGAAGATTTGTCAGGTCGTTTTCTGCAGAGATTCAGGCCCTTTTCCAGATGCTCCGGAACACTTCCCGCTGTTCTCCCTGGTAATCGCTGACACCCTCAAACACCGGTTCGAATCCGCACTTTTTCAGGACGTGCTTTGAGGCAATATTGTCGCTGAGGCAGATCCCCTGCACTTGATCTATTCCCATGGATCCGGTGATGACAGGCAGGAAGGCGTTGACAGCTTCCGTGGCATAGCCGTTTCCGGTATACTGCTTCGCAATATGATAGCCGATTTCCCAGATTCCGTTTCCGATGGGAGCCATCTGAACATATCCGATGTTCTCGCCGCCGGCTTTTGTCAGGACAGGGTATACCAGGGGGCCGTCAGGCCGGCTATACTGGCCCATAAGAAACTCAATGGTTTCCCGGGCTTCGTCTACTGTTTCAAACACTTCGTCCGGAACGAATCTCCGGTTATCTTCATCAAGGGAGTTTTCATGGACAGCCTGTGCCATATCCGGGGTAAACTCGGTGATAATCAGTCTTTCTGTTTCAATTCGCATAATCATGCCGCCTTGTCCATATAATTATCCATTCTCTATGATTTTAACACAGATCACTGAATCCTGAAAGAAAGGGCGGGGTTGCTGCATGAAAGGAGATGGCAAAAAATGTAAATCATTCAGCTGAATGTGATTAGATTGTCCATTGACAAAAAGAAGCCATATTTGCATAATATGGTTATAAAATTGCCAAAATTGAAAGGGAGGACTCTCACATGAAGAAACTCGTCGCTCTACTGCTTGCCCTGACCGTGCTTGCTATGGCTTCCATGGCGATGGCAGAAGGAAAGGTTATGCTCTACTCTTCCATGCAGGAAGCGCAGCTGCAGGCCATTGAACAGGCATTTGAAGCCAAATATCCCGATGTGGATATGGAATACTACTATGCCGGCGGCGGTAAGCTGGTTACCAAGATGACCACTGAAGCCCAGGATAACGGCCAGATTGCCAGCGACCTCGTGTGGCTGGGCGACCCGTCCGACTATGAAGCCTTCAAGGCCAATGGCTGGCTGCAGCCCTACGTATCTCCTGAAACAGATCACATTGCCAAGGAATATATGGATCCCGACGGATACTACACCGCCGGCCGTCTGGTGACCATGGGCGTGGCCTGGAATATCGGCCTGGTGGATGAAGCGGATGCTCCCCAGACCTGGAATGATTTCCTGGATCCCAAGTGGCAGGGCCAGATTATCATGACCGACCCGTCCCAGGCTTCCACCACCAAGTACTGGATGGCTGCCATGATGCAGAATCCCAAGTACGGTGAAGATTACTTTAAAGCCCTGAAGGCCAACGGTGTGGAACTGGAGAGCGGCACCACCGCCACCCATAACCGCGTGGCTGACGCTTCCTATGAAGTAGGTATCTGCCTTGACTACGTGTCCGCGAACCTGATCGCTGAAGGTTCTCCCATGGCGTTCCACTACACCACCGAGGACGTAATCACCATGACCAGCCCCATTGCCATGATCAAGGGCTGCGCCAATGAAGACAATGCCAAACTGCTGATGGACTTCATTCTTTCCAAGGAAGGACAGGAAGTACTGGTAGCCAACAACCTGGTTTCCGTCCGTGACGATGTGGAGATGCAGGTGGATACTTCCGCCATCGCCGCGATCAACATGGAAGTTGATTACAATGACCTGGGCGCGAACCTGCAGACCTACCTGGACAATTTCAATAAGATCTTCGATAAGTAATCCTTCTGTTTCCTCTGGGCATGCGCGTCCGTACACGGGGGAGCATGCCCGCTTTTTTCTATGGGGAAAAGCAGCAAAGGGGAAGGGAAGAACACAAGGAGAATGATAGATGGCAAACGTCAAATTTGACAATATCACTTTCCGCTACGGCACGAACACGGTACTTGAAAACTTCTCACTGGAAGTGGAAAGCGGAACAATCGTGTGCCTGGTAGGACCGTCCGGCTGCGGTAAAACAACACTGGTGCGTGCCCTGCTGGGATTGAACAAACCGGAAACGGGCTCGATCACCGTGGGCGACCGGGTGCTGTTTGACGCGAAGAAACGCGTGAATGTGCCGGCGGAAAAACGAAATATCGGCATTGTGTTCCAGGACTACGCCGTGTGGCCCCACATGACGGTACTGGAAAACGTAAGCTATCCCCTGAAAAAGCAGCGCAGGCCCAAGGATGAAATCCGCCAGAGGGCCATGAAAGCATTGGAACAGGTGCATATGACGGAATACGCCAATCACCTGCCGAACCAGCTTTCAGGCGGACAGCAGCAACGCGTGGCAATCGCCCGTGCCCTTGTCATTGACAGTGACTTGCTGGTTATGGATGAACCCATTACCAACCTGGACGCTAAGCTGCGGGAAGAAATGCTGCTGGAAATCCGGATGATCCAGAAGAGGCTGAATGCTACGATCCTGTATATCACCCACGATCAACAGTCCGCACTGCAGCTGTGCGACAAGATGGCGATTATGGAGCAGGACGGCACCCTCTGTCAGTACGGAACAGACGAGGAGATCATCCTGCGTCCGGCCAACCGTTTCACCTTTGAGTTCATCGGTGTTTCCAATTTCCTGCCCCTGGAGAAGGAGGGAGACAGCCTGTTCCTGAACTGTGGCGAAAAGATTCCCTATCCCCTGGAGGTACCTGAAGAGGCAGCAAACGGCGGATACGAAATCGGCGTACGGCCTAACGATATCGTCTTTGATTCTCAGTCACCGCTGAAGGCCAAAGTGGATTCCAGGGTGTTCCTGGGCAGTGAATATAACTACTTCCTTTCCCTGGGACAGAAACAGATCCGTGTGCAGCAGTCCATGCTGGACGCCAGGACAACGGGCGTGGCCAATGAAGGGGAAACCGTGGGAATCCGGTTCCTGAACACCCGCTGCTATCCCGCAAAGAAAGGAGGCGCATCCGCATGAGACGCTACGGCAGTCATGTCAGCGCAGAGCTGGCAGCCGTGGACGGACGGAAACGGCTGAACATGGATAAGGTCATGACGGTGGTCTGCTTTATCCTGCTGCTCATCATCGTGGTGATTCCCATTGTGATGATTATCTACAACGCCTTTTTCAACGAGGGAAAGCCGGAAATCGACATGTTCGTGGAACAGGTGACGGACGGCAAGAACCTGGAGGCTATGTGGAACACCCTGAAGATCGCCGTGTTCGCGACCATCCTGGGAACCATTATGGGTGTGTTCTATGCCTGGCTCCTTGGCCGAAGCGATATTCCGGCCAAGGGCCTGATGCGGGCGCTGTTCAACATTCCGTACATGTTCCCGCCGTTTTTGGGAGCCATGGCCTGGGACATGATGTTCAACGGCCGCTCCGGCTACATCAACAAATGGCTCAGGGACCTGTTCCATCTGAGCGGTATGCCCATCAACATCAACTCCGTCTGGGGTATCGTGTTTGTTGAAGTCAGTTACTATTTCCCCTTTGTGTTCATGCAGGTGGTATCCGCACTGGAACGCATGGATCCCACGCTGGAGGAATCCGCGCGCATTGCCGGCGCGAAGCAGCGCCAGGTGATCTGGAAGATCACCCTGCCGCTGGTGAAACCCGCTATTTCCGCCGGCGCATTGCTGATCCTGACCACCTCCCTGGCCCATTTCGGCGTGCCCTCCATCCTGGGCTATGCCAAGGGCATATATACCCTGCCGACCCGGATTTACGCCGTGATCTACAACTCCGGCGGATCCTTTGACGGTATCCGCCAGGGCGCGGCGCTCTCTGTCATGCTGGTGGTGGTTGTAGCCATTGCCCTGATCCTGCAGAACAAAATCCTGTCCTCGGGCAACTACGATATCATAAAGGGTAAATCCATGCGTCCGACGCTGATCAAGCTGCGCGGCGCGAAGATTCCCCTGTTCCTGCTGGCGATCCTGACACTGATCCTGATCGTGATCGTGCCGCTGGTGATGATCGTGCTGGTTTCCTTCCTGAAAGCCTACGGCCTGCCGATTGCCTTTGAGAACTTCACGCTGGCGCAGTACGTCAAGGTGTTCACGGCAAACGGCACCATCGCCGCAATCCGAAACTCCCTGTTCGTATCCATTACGGCCGGTATCATCTGTATGTTTCTTGGTACGCTGGTGGCATACGTGGTGCAGAAGATCCGGCCCAAGGGCAAAGGCATCCTGGAAGTTACCTCCATGCTACCCTATGCTATTCCCGGCACGGTGCTGTCCATCGGTGTGATCCTGGCCTGGAGTGGACGCATTGCGGGCATCAACCTGTACAATACCATCTGGATCATCCTGGTGGCATATCTGGCGCGGTACCTGAGCTTCAGTATGAAGACCTCCTCAGCAGCCCTGCTGCAGGTGCACTCTTCCCTGGAGGAAGCAGCCCGCGTCTGCGGCGCCAGCCATACCGAGGGACTGGCGGATATTACCCTGCCCCTGATCCGCCCGGCCATGGTGAGCGGCTTCTTCCTGATTTTCCTGCCGGCCATGCGCGAGGTTACGACATCCATCCTGCTGTACGGCCCCTATACCCGCACGCTGGGCGTACAGATCTACTCCCTGCGCGACGCGGGCATGATTCCCCAGGCAGCTGCACTGGCAACCGTGGCGATCGGTATTATCATTATCCTGAATACCATTGTAACCAAGATTACCAAGGACAGGAAGGGGGTGTAATCCGTGGGAGATCAGATTATCCTGGATCATGTTACCAAAGTATTCACGACAAAAACGCTGGGCAATATCGTGGCTGTGGATGATTTCAACCTGCGGGTGCACGAAGGTGAATGCTTCTCCTTCCTGGGCCCCTCCGGCTGCGGCAAATCAACCACCCTGCGCATGATTGCCGGATTTGAGGATCTGACAGAAGGTGAGATCGAACTGTGCGGCAGGCTGGTATCCTCCAGCAAAAAGAATCTGTATGTTCCGCCGGAAGAACGGGGACTGGGTATGGTATTCCAGGCCTTTGCGGTCTGGCCGCATATGAATGTTTTTGAGAACGTAGCCTTCCCCCTGCGCATCCAGAAACTGAACAAGACGGATATCGTCCGCCGGGTGAATGAAGCGCTGCATCATACCAGCCTGACGGGGCTGGAAAAAGCCTGGCCGGGCGACCTGTCCGGCGGCCAGCAGCAACGTATCGCCCTGGCCCGGGCGATTGTCACAAATCCCAAGGTTATGTTGCTGGATGAGCCCCTGTCGAACCTGGACCCCAAACTGCGGGAAACCATGCGCTTTGAAATCAAAGCCCTGCAGCGGAAGTTCAACTTCACCATTATCTTCGTAACTCACGACCAGTCTGAAGCCATGGCGATCTCGGACCGGATGATGGTGTGTGATATGGGTAAAATCATGCAGATTGATACTCCGGAAAACCTGTACAATAAACCCTGCAACCGATTCGTTCATAACTTCCTGGGTGAGAGTACCTTTATCAATGTGGTTATCCAGGACGGCAAGGCTTATCCCAAAGGCCATATGGATCAGCCCCTGAATCTTACCGTGCCTGCTGATGCGGCCGAGGAAATGGTGGTGGCCACCCGTCCCAATGAGATTGCCCTGACAGGTCCGGATGATGACGGTTTTGCGACCCATGTTGAAAAACGTATTTTCCTGACAGACCGCACGGAATACCTTGTGCCTGTGGGCGACCAGCTGCTGAAGGTACAGACACCCCATCGCGTTACCTTTGCCCAGGGCGAGGCATGCAGCGTCCATCTGGTGGAGCCTATGTGGTATCCGGCGGATGACGAAGCCGCGGAAAAGGAACGTGCCCGCAGACAGCTTGTGTAAAAAACAGACAGACAATCAGAATGGCGGCCCCCGTGAAGGCGGGGGCCGCTGTGCTGTGCAATCCTTGTAAAGGCTGTGAAAAAATGATAGAATTCTCCTGCGCCATACGAAGGGAGATGATTACTATGGCCAGATTTGTTCCAAAGGACAAAATGAGCAAAAAAGCTCAGAAGGAACTCAACCGTCAGCGGCGTGTTACCTGGGAATTCAGCCCGGTCACGAAAACCGTGGACAGCAGGAAGATTTATTCCCGTAAAAGGAAAGCTCAGAATCGTGGTGATTACGATCTGAGCTTTTTTTATGCGTTTTCCGTGTTATCCGTTTGAACCGGCCAGGCGTTTGTCAGCCTGAGCCTGGAGGGATTCAGGCGGCATTTCCATGATTTCAATCTGCGTGCCGTCCGGGTCATGGATCCAGAACATGAGGCACCGGGATAAGCCGCGGCGGATTTCTGAGTCCAGCGGACCGCCTTTTGCACGGACGGTTTCATAGGAACGCTGGATATCATGGGTCATCAGGCAGAGATGGCAGAAGCCGATTGTTTCCGAATCAGCCGCTGTTTCTTTCCGCCCGTTGGCAAATAATTCCAGATACTGTCCGGGTGCCAGGAAGATATATACGGTTGCCAGGGAACCGTCTTCCCCGTGCATACGGAAGGCCTCCGGAAGACCGAGGATTTCCGTATAAAACCGGACACTTTCGAGAATGTCCCGGGTCCGGATCGCGACATGACACAGCCCCGCTGCGGCCTGATGCTTATCCATCATCTTATCTCTCCCCGGTCAGGCATCCAGTTTGCCGGAAGCCTCTTTCAACAGGTCAATGATCGGCAGGTGCTGCGGGCATACGCCTTCGCACTGGCCGCAGGCGATGCAGTCGAAAGCGCGGCCGTATCCCTGGCCGATCAGTCCGCCGTAGAATGCTTTGGGACGGAACTCATCACCGTACAGGTTCATGGTGTTCACTGCGCGGAACACGTCCGGGATTGATATATTCATCGGGCATCCGGGCGTGCAGTACCGGCAGGACGTACAGCCGATCTGCGGCACATTGAGCATGATGGTCCGGACTTTGTCCACCAGTTTCTTTTCATCTTCGGTCAGCGGTTCAAAGTTGATGAATGTTCCAATGTTATCTTTCATCTGCTCTTCGGTGCTCATACCTGACAGAATGGTCATGACTCCCGGCAGGGAACCGACAAAGCGCAGCGCCCAGGAGGCGATGGAAGCTTCAGGACGGGCTGCCTTGTACATGGCTTCCAGTTCCGGCTTCAGTGCGGCAAGCGTACCGCCCTTGACCGGCTCCATAATGATCATGGGGATATCCCTGTTGTGCAGGATTTCATACAGTTCCCCGGAACGGACGACAGGGTTTTTCCAGTCTGCGTAGTTCAGCTGGATCTGCACGAACTCAATTTCCGGATGGGCGTCCAGAACCTTGATCAGATAGAAGGGACTTCCGTGGAAGGAAAAACCGAAGTGCCGGATTTTGCCTTCCGCTTTTTTCTGCAGTCCCCAATTGAAGCAGTCCAGGCGTTCATAGGTATCGCCGTTGCTGCCGTCCTCAATGGAATGGAGCAGGTAGAAATCAAAGTAATCCACACCGCACCGTTCCAGCTGTTCATTGAATACACGATCCCTGTCTTCCGGCCCTTTGAGGCACCAGGCTGGAAGCTTTGTGGCAAGCATGAACTGATCACGCGGATAGCGTTTTACCAGGGCTTCCTTGATGGCTTTCTCGGAATTGCCGCCGTGATAAACATAGGCTGTATCAAAGTAATTCATCCCGGCCTGCATATAGGCATCCACCATGCGGTTTACATGGCCGATATCGATGACTCCGTCTTTCTCGGGCAGGCGCATGAGGCCGAACCCCAGCTTTGGCATGGCATTCAGATTGATACTCATTCAGCACGCTTCCTTTCTGCTCCGCTCTGTCAATGAATCAGCGGATGAAGTTTGTCCATACCCGGGGTTCTTCCGCCTGGGGAATTCCGATTTCCGCTTTGCCCAGGGCAATGCTCTTCATGAGGAAAACCATATTCCTTGCCAGCACGCGCATGACCTGGCGGCCTTCCATGTCCGTCTCTGCCTCGCCGGGAATACCACCGTAAATATTGTTCCAGTACTGGCTGGAGGCTACCGGCATATTGGCCAGGGTAAAGAACTTGTTCAGCTCATCAAAGGTGGCGGTGCATCCGGAACGCCGGGCACAGACCACGCTGGCCCCGACCTTCAGGCTCTTGTCAAAGGAAGTGCTGTAGAACAGCCGCTGCAGCGCAGATACCAGCGTGCCATTGGCAGAACCGAAATAAACCGGCGAACCGACGACCAGGCCGTCCGCATCACTGAATTTTTCAGCCAGTTCATTGACAACGTCATCAAAAACGCATTTTCCGTTTTTCCGGCAGGTTCCGCAGGCAATGCATCCGCGGATCGCCTTTTTCCCCAGGAGGATGTTTTCAACTTCCACGCCGTTTTCCCGGAAGACCTGCTCCATTTCCCGGAAGGCAAGGGCAGTATTGCCATTTTCATGCGGGCTCCCGTTTAGCATCAGGACTTTCAGATTCTTTTCCATATCCGTTTCTTCCTTTCAGATGAACAGGTTGGGAACTGATGTTTACCGGCTGGCCTTGAAGATTTCCAGCATGTCCTTTTCATACAGCAGCCGAGCGGAACCCATGGAGCCGCCTACGCCGACAGCGCACTTATGAGCCATTTCGGCCAGGTCTTCGTCGGTGGCATTGACGCCGAGTTCCCTCAGGTTGGTGGGCATATGAATCCGGCGGTAGAAGTCTTCCATGGCTTCAATGCCCTTCAGAGCGATTTCCTCATCTGAACCGACGGGTTCAACACCCATGACATTGACAGCAAACTGCTTAAACCGGGGCAGACAGTTTCCACAGACGTACCGGGCCCAGCTTCCCCAGATGGCAGCCAGCCCGGCACCGTGGGCAACATCATACAGGCCGCCCAGCTCATGCTCCAGCTTATGCGTCATCCAGTCACCGCCGTCGTTGCCGCAGCCGGTGAGTCCATTATGGGAGAGACTTCCGGCCCACATAACTTCAGCGCGGGCTTCGTAGTTTTTCGGATCCTTCACAAGGATTTCAGCGTTTTTCATCACGGTGCGGATCAGGCCTTCCGCCAGGGCATCGGTGATTTCCATGTTTCCGCCGTTGGTGAAATAGCGTTCCATGGTGTGCATCATGATATCGGTGCAGCCGCAGGCAGTCTGATAGTCCGGAAGGGTCATGGTCAGTTCCGGATTCATGATAGCAAATTTCGGACGGCAGTAATCACTGCTATAGCCGCGCTTGACCAGGCCTTCTTCCTTGGTAATGACGGAAGAGTCGCTCATTTCGCTTCCGGTGGCGGCGAGAGTCAGGATGACGCCCAGGGGCAGACAGGCTGTGGCTTTTCGCTTGTAATCATAGAAATCCCAGACGTCGCCGTCATTGGTGACACCGTAGCCGATGGCTTTGGCAGAGTCGATAGCGCTTCCGCCGCCAACGGCCAGCAGGAAATCAACCCCTTCCTTTTTGCACAGATCAATGCCTTCATATACCAGAGAGAGGCGGGGATTCGGTACGGCACCGCCGAGCATCACATAAGGGATTCCTGCTGCGTCAAGCGAATCCGTAACTTTCTTCATCAGGCCGGAGCGGATCACGCTGCCGCCGCCGTAATGAATCAGGACTTTTTTTCCGCCGAATTCCTTAATCAGGGATGCAACCTGAGATTCTGTTTCCCTGCCAAAGACCACTTTGGTGGGTGTAAAGTATTTGAATCCAAACATCGTATTCCCTCCAGACTGTATATATCATAAATGTGGTTCAGGATCTTACTGAAACCATGATAAAACTTAGAGTAAACTTTAAGTCAAGGACTTTATGCCAGAAAACAAACATCGGTCGGAAACAGCTGCTTCCGGCCGACAGGACAGGAAAACGGGATCAGTTGACGGGCTCCTGCCATTTTTCATAAATGTATCGTGCCACCTGATCCTCGACAAGGGAGATGATGGAGTTGTGATTGCAGGCCAGGAGTGCGGTTTCGATTCGTCCCAGTTCCTTGCCGTTTTCATCCACTGCACAGTACCATCCGTCATTCAACGGAATGAGCGAGGAATCCTTTGCCGCCAGCTTTTTCAGATTGTTGAGTGCGAACCTGGAACCGGAAGGTTCATCGCGCATGCCGACAGAGACAAGCAGGTGAACATTGACACCCTGCCGGACCGTGGAGACGATCCAATTTGCCCAGACAATGCCGTTCATTTCGGGATCAGAACATATTCCGCGGATGCTGACACAGGCATCGATCAGATAGATCTCACTGATTTTATCCATCTCAATGAAAAAGATGGACTGCCCTCCGTGAGAGTAGCCTCCTACAACATTCATACAATGATCTGACAGATAGCCGACAGCTGCTTCCGTGCGCTGAATGGCAGCGTCGTTTGAATAATCCCGGCCGGCAGATCTGATAAAGAAGGATTGGGCGTCTTCCTGAAAAGCTTCGTTGTTGAGCAGAATGGTCCTGAACAGGTTGTTTTTGCTTTCTTCAGTATCAGAATCCCCGCCAATAAAGATCAGGTTGAGCTTCCGGGTCTCCGCCTGCCCAGGAGAAACACAGGCAAAGACAAGAAGCAATGACAAAAAAGAGATGAAAGCGGAGCGTCTCATGTACGCGCTCTCCTTCCGGCATTTTCGAATATAGATTCATTCTGAACTGTGTATAGTCAGTATACCAGAGTCCGTGGTGAATCGCAACGCAGATTTCGGCCAGGCAAGCCCGGCCTGTAAATTGACGTGCCTGTCTATCCATTGTAAAATACTGACATAAACCGATCATATAAAAAGGGGGATGGGCAGTGAATCACGGCGGTAATGTGTGGGTCACTGAGAACCCGTCCGAATGGCTTGACTTTTCCGCAAACCTGAGGCCGGAAGGACCGGCACAATGGGTTACGGAAGTGATACGTCAATCGCTGGACAATATACGGTACTACCCGGATCCTGAGATGAAGCAAGCCCGTAAAGGGATTGCCCGTTTCCTGAAGATTCCGGAGGAATATATCCTGCCAACGGCGGGCGGAGCAGCTGCCATTGATCTGGTGACACAGCTGGACGGCGGATGCATATTTACTCTGCCGCCAACCTTCGGGGAATACACCGCACGGGCAGCGATCCATGGACGAAAGACAGCCGTGTGGGAGGGTTCCTGTGAACCGGGAGACACACTGATTGTGTGCAATCCCAATAACCCCACAGGCGAGGTCCGGACAAAGGAGACACTGCTGGCAATACTGACGGAAACGAAGGCGTGCGGCGGCCGTCTGGCAGTGGATGAAGCCTTCATCGAATACTGTCCGGAATACAGCCTGCGCAGGGATCTGCAACCCGGACTGATCCTCCTGGGATCCTTTTCAAAAATCCTCGGCACTCCCGGCGTACGGCTCGGTTATATATGCGCAGAACCGGAAATCATTGAAAGGCTCCGGCAGAAGACGCTTTCCTGGACACCGGACACGGCCGCAACGGAAATAGCTGCAGCGCTTCCTGAACATAAAGAACAGATTGCGGCAGAGTGTGAACTGAACAGGGAAAGAAGAAACCTGTTCAGAACGCAGCTGCAGAAGCTGGGCGCGGAGGTTCATCCTTCGGAGGGCAATTTCCTGCTGGTTGATTTTCACTGGGATATGACTGCCGCAGCAGAAACGCTGAAGGCCCGGAAAATCCTGGTCCGCACCTGTACATCCTTCGGCCTGCCGGCCAGTTTCTGGCGGCTGGCGGTGAAAACCGAAGAAGAGAATACCAGGCTGATTGCTGCATTGGAGGAAATACTGCATGTACGGTAAATGTCTGATGATCCAGGGAACAGCTTCCTCGGTTGGTAAAAGCGTTCTTTGCAGCGCATTTCTCCGGATCCTGAAGCAGGACGGATGGAAAGCAGCTCCCTTCAAGGCGCAGAATATGTCCCTGAATTCCTTCGTGACGAAGAAAGGCCTGGAAATGGGCCGGGCGCAGGTGACCCAGGCACAGGCGGCAGGCATGGAACCGGACGCACGGATGAATCCTGTGCTGCTGAAACCTACAAGCGACCGGCGCAGCCAGGTGATTGTTGAGGGAAAAGCCATCGGTACTATGACGGCGATGGAATACCATGAATACAAACCAGCGCTCCGCAGGCGGATTAAAGAAATCTATGATTCGCTGGAGTCGGAAAACGATTATGTGATCATTGAAGGCGCTGGAAGCCCGGCAGAGATTAACTTGCGGGAGGGCGATATCGTCAATATGAGCATGGCGGAAGCTGCAGACGCGCCTGTGATCCTTGTGGGTGATATTGACCTGGGCGGCGTATTTGCGTCCCTGCTGGGGACGGTGATGCTGCTGACAGAAGAGGAAAGGAAACGGGTCCGGGGAATCATCATCAACAAGTTCCGGGGTGACGTCAAAATCCTGGAGCCCGGTCTCCGTATGCTGGAGGACAGAATCCATATTCCCGTGATCGGCGTAGTGCCGTGGATGAATGTGGAGCTGGAAGATGAGGACAGCGTTACGGAACGCTTCCGCAGGCAGAGCGGCGAAGGCGATATTGACGTGGCAGTAGTTAAGCTGCGGCATATCTCCAACTTCACGGATTTCCAGTCCCTGGCGCTGCAGCCGGGCTGCAGGCTGCGCTACGCGGAAAGTGCCGGAGACCTGGAAAAGGCAGATCTGATAGTGCTCCCGGGAACGAAGAATACCATTGAGGACCTGATTGACATGCGCAACCGCGGAATGGACCAGGCCATCATCCGGCATGCCCGCCGCGGGGGAATGGTATTCGGTATCTGCGGCGGATACCAGATGCTCGGAAACCGGCTGAAAGATCCGGAACATACAGAATCAGGAGTGCCGGAGGCATCCGGACTCGGACTGCTGGATATGGACGTCATTTTTGAAAAGGAAAAACAGACAACGCAGGCGGTTGGCACGGTGGAGTGTGCCTCCGGCTGGCTGGAGAAATACAACGGAACGTTCATGGACGGCTATGAAATCCACGCCGGGCAGAACATTTTAGGGAAGAGTGCACAGCCCTGGCTGCGGACAGCGGAAGGAACGGACGGCATCATGAATGCGGGTGGTAACGTGCTGGGAAGCTACCTGCACGGAGTGTTTGACGATGGAAAGCTCTTCGCCGCCATGGCCGCACGGATCCGTGAAGAACGGGGCGAAACAGGCAAAGAAAGCGTTCCGGTCAGCTTTGAAGCATTCCGGGAAAAGGAGTTTGACCGGATTGCTGCCATCGTACGGAGCAGTGTGGATATGGAAAAGGTCTATGAAATCATGCGCGGGGAGGACAGGAAATGAAGCTGGGCATTGCCGCGCTGATTGCCGGTTATCTGCTGGACCTGCTTCTGGGCGATCCGGAATGGCTTTATCATCCGGTCCGGCTGATCGGGAAATACATATCTTTTGCGGAAAAACGGCTCCGGAAAAGGGGCGGAAACCTGCGGATCTGTGCCCTGATCCTGACGATTTCCACTACGCTGGCAACCATGGCGGCGGTCACACTGATCCTATGGCTGCTCAGGCTGGCAGGGGACGTTCCGCTGTTCATAGGTATGGCACTGATGGACTGGATGGGGATTGCGGTTACCTGCATGGCGAAGGAAGCCAGAGGAGTCGGGCGAGCCCTGAAACTGGGAGTTGGACCGGCACGAAAACAGGTGGCCCGCATTGTCGGGAGAGACACGGAAAACCTGAACGAGGAAGAGATTATCAAGGCTACAGTGGAAACGGTGGCAGAGAATACCACAGACGGAGTGATTTCACCGATCCTGTATGCCCTGATCGGCGGCCCGGTGCTGCTGTGGGGATACAAAGCGGTGAATACGCTGGATTCCATGGTGGGCTATATGGATGAAAAATACCGGGATATCGGCTGGAGCAGCGCAAAGCTGGATGACGTCCTGAATTTTATTCCGGCGCGGCTGACAGCCCTGCTGATGGCTCTTGCCGCCCGGCTGACCGGCCTGGACGGGAAGAATGCCCTGCGCATTGTCCGCAGGGATCACGCCAATCACAAGAGTCCCAACAGTGCCTGGAGTGAAGCCGCGGCGGCAGGTGCCCTGCATATCCAACTGGGCGGTACGCATCTGTACTTTGGCAAACCGGTGGAGAAACCGACGATCGGGGATGATGACCGGTCGGCGGAGGAAGAGGATATCCGGAAGGTTAACCGTCTTCTTTATGTGACAAGCGGCCTGATGATGCTGATTGCCGCAGTGACCGGATTACTTGCATAGGAGACTGAAAATGGAAAAGACCCCAAACAGCAACAGCTTTTTCCAGAACAGGGAATGCCGTTATTTTCCCTGCCACACGGGGGTGCCGGAAGAGGAATTCAACTGCCTGTTCTGCTACTGCCCCCTGTATACGCTTGGCCGGAAGTGCGGGGGGAACTATGTTTACACGGACAAGAACATCAAAAGCTGTATCAACTGCGTCTTTCCGCATATCAGGGACAATTACGGGAAGGTGACAGCCCGGTTTAATGAAATCAAAGAGGTAGTCCGGATGATGGACGGAGAGAATGAATGAAAGTACAGGATGAAGCGCGCAGGCGCTGGGACAGTGTGGCAAAACCGCTGCATTCCCTGGGGCTCCTGGAGGATCTGGTGGTCCGGATTGCAGGTGTCCAGGGAACGGAAAATGTGTGTATCGACCGTCGGTGCGCGCTGGTTTTCTGCGGGGATCACGGTGTGGTCCGGCAGGGCGTCACCCAGACGGACAGCAGCGTAACGGCACTGGTGGCTAAAGCGATCGGAGAAGGAACCGGGAACATCAACCTGATGGCGGCTGAGGCTCATACGGATGTGGTGGCTGTGGACATGGGCATGCTGGAACCTGTGCCGGGCACTGTGGACCGGCATGCCGGGCGGGGAACCGCCGATATGACGGAAGGCCCTGCCATGACCCGGGAACAGGCAGAGAAAGCAATCCGGGCCGGTATGGAGCAGATGAAAGAGCTTCATGAACAGGGATACCGGATTGCCGTGATCGGTGAAATGGGCATCGGCAATACAACCGCAGCCAGCGCGGTTTCCGCCGTGCTGCTGGGACTGGATCCCGAAAAGGTGACAGGCCGCGGGGCAGGACTTTCCGATGCGGGACTGAAGAGAAAAATCAGCGCTATCCGGAAAGCTATTCAGGTAAATAAGCCTGACGCGGGCGACGCGGTAGACGTGCTGGCCAAAGTAGGCGGATTTGAGCTGGCGGGTATGGCCGGCGCCTACCTGGGCGGACTGAAATATCATATTCCGACGATTCCGGACGGGATGATCCCGATGGTATCCGCCCTGACAGCCGCACGGATCAATCCAGACGTGACGCAGTCCATCCTTCCGGGAACAGTCAGCAAGGAACCGGCAGACAGGCTGATTATGCAGGCTCTGGATATGGAACCGGTGATCCATGCGCAGACAGCCCTGGGAGAAGGAACCGGGGGAGTCCTGCTGCTGCCGCTGCTGGATATGGTACTGCGGGTATATAACGGCCCTCATACCTTCAGCAACCTGGGAATGGACGCCTATACGCCGCAGGAGGGAAAAATATGATTGTTCTGGTAACAGGCGGAAGCGGCTGCGGAAAATCCACCTGGGCGGAAAAACTGATTCAAACCCTGCCGGAAGAGCAACGCGTATATATTGCAACCATGCAGGTATACGACAGGGAATCGGAACTGCGGGTGGAACGGCACAGGAAGCAGCGCGCGGACAAGGGATTCCGGACCGTTGAGTGTGAAAAGGACCTGGCAGCAGCCCCGATTGAAGACGGCAGCACAGTCCTGCTGGAAGACCTGGTAAACATGACAGCAAACGAGATGTTTGATGGCGGCGATCCGGAGCAGATTGTGCCGTCACTCCGGGAACTGGCTGCGCGGTGCCGCAATCTGGTGATGGTTACCAACGACCTGTTCTCGGATGGCGTGGATTATTCACCCTCTGTAAAAGAATACCTGCATTGCCTGGCGGAAGTGAACCGGCAGGCGGCTGAAATGGCTGACTGTGTTGTGGAAGTGGTTTATTCGATTCCTGTTCCGGTGAAAGGAGAATTGCCATGCGTTTGATCCGATCCCTGTTGATTGCTTTCTCCACCTATTCCCGGATTCCGGTTCCGCAGGTGGAATGGACAGAAGAAAACCGGCGGTACAGCATGTGTTTCTTTCCCCTGGTCGGGCTGGTGACCGGCCTGCTGCTGTGGGGATGGCTGGCATTGTGTGATCATTTCGAAATTGACCTGTTTCTCCGGGGCGCAGTGGCAGCGCTTCTGCCGCTGGTGATTACCGGAGGTATCCATATGGACGGTTTTATGGATACTGTGGATGCGCTGGCGTCCTGGCAGCCGGCGGAAAAGCGCCTGGAGATCCTGAAAGACAGCCATACAGGTGCTTTCGCGGTGATGGCCTGCGCAGGGTATCTGCTGCTTTCTGCTGCCCTGTACAGTGAGCTGTTCGCATCGGCCGGTCCCAGCCTGATCTGTGTCTTTATCCTGTCCAGGGCGCTCAGCGCATGGGCGCTGGCTGTGATGAAGGGTGCCAGGGAGCAGGGAATGCTGGACGATTTTTCCAGGGTTACCCGAATCAGGATGGTGTCGGTCAGCGGCGGGATATATGCTTTGATCTGCCTGTGTGTCTGGATACTGACGGGCGGCTGGCTTGCTCTGCTTTGCGCGGCTGCAGCCGCGGTGTGCGTTCTGGGTTACAGGCGCATGGCATACCGGCAGTTCGGCGGCGTGACGGGGGACCTGGCAGGATGGTTCCTGCAGGTGACGGAGCTGGCACTGATTGCCGTGATTGTGATCGGAGGAAGACTGCTTTGAAACTGTATATAGGCGGAGCATACCAGGGACAGGAAGAACTGGCCCGGCAGGAGAATCCGGATGGGGAGATTTTTGAGCGGTTTCATGAAACCATCCGGGGAAAAGTGCAAAAAGAAGGACAGGAAGCGCTGGCTTTCGCGGAGATGTTCTGCAGAGAACACCCGGAGGCAGTGATTGTTTCCGATGAGGTTGGTTCCGGCGTGGTACCCATGGCGGCAGAAGACAGAGCCTTCAGGGAAACTGTGGGCCGTGTCCTGTGTGTGATTGCCCGGAACGCGGAGCAGGTAACCAGATGCGTGTGCGGAATCGGGGTGCGGATCAAGTGAGCTGGATCCTGATCAGGCACGGTATGACACAGGGAAATACAGAAAGGCGCTACGTGGGCTGCCGGACGGATGAGCCGCTTTGCCCGGAAGGCATTGCAAAGCTGCAGCAGGGAGAATATCCTGCCGTAAAGAAGGTATATTCCAGCCCCATGCGCCGGTGCCTGGAAACGGCAGCAATCCTTTATCCCAATATAAAAGCCGAAATCATTCCGGATTTCCGGGAATGTGATTTCGGCGAATTTGAATATAAAAACTACGAGGAACTGAACGGGCGGGAAGATTACCAGGCCTGGATCGACTCCGGTGGAGAACTGCCCTTTCCGGACGGCGAAAGCCGGGCGGATTTCGCGGCACGCAGCCTGGCAGCCTTTCAGTCCATCCGACAGGAGGCAGGGAGTGAAGACTGCGCCCTGATCATCCACGGGGGTACCATTATGTCGATCATGGAAGCGATGGCACGACCCCAGGGCAGTTACTATGATTTCCAGGTGAAAAACGGCTGCGGTTATATCCTGAAAGAGGACGGATCATATACCGGTATCGGGCTGTGACGGCTCCTGCCACTGGGACAGCATGTCCCGCATCCATGCATAGACGTCCATGCCGTAAACCTGCTTCAGGTTATCCGGCGTCATGACATCGCTGATTGTTCCCTGTGACACGGTTTTTCCGTGATCCAGGAGGATCGCATGCGTACCGTAACGCCGTGCAAGGCTCAGGTCATGAACCACGGACAGGACGGCCCGGCCGGGCTGCGCCAGCCATTCCTGAATGAGCGAGAAGATGTGCTGCTGGTACTTCAGGTCCAGGTGATTGGCAGGTTCATCCAGGATCAGGACCTGCGGGTTCTGGGCGAAAACCTGGGCCAGGAAAACGCGCTGCATTTCTCCGCCGGAAAGCGTCAGCATGCTGGCGTGGCGGAGCTCTGTGAGCCCTGTGATTTCCAGCGCTTTTTCCACGGCGGCTTTTCCGTCGTCATCCCGGCCGGAAAACAGACCTGCTTTGTAGGCATAACGCCCAAGACCGACAACTTCCTCCACAGTGTAGGCATATCCTACATTGTTTTTTTGTGCCAGCACACCGATTTTCTGTGCCAGGCTGGCCGCCTTCAGCGCACGGATATCCTCATCCTGCCACCGGATTGAACCGGTATAGGGTGTACCCTGGGCGATGGTTTCGATCAGGGTGGATTTGCCGGCTCCGTTCGGTCCGGCCAGCATGAGCCACTGGCCTTCCTCCAGGCGGAAGGAAAGATCATCGACAACCGTAAAGCTGCCGTAGCGGACAGTAATGTGTTCTCCCTGCAGCATTCCGGTCACCTGGCCTTTCTTGTCTTGTTGAAAATGATCACGAACGCGACAGCCCCGACCATGGACGTGACCACACCGATGGACAGTTCAATAGGACTGAGCAGGGTACGGGCAACCAGATCCGCCAGAAGCAGGAAAATGGCACCGGAGAACAGGGAAGCCGGCAACAAACGCTTGTGGTTCGGTCCGACCAACATCCGGGCAATATGGGGCATGACAAGGCCGACAAAGCTGACTGTGCCCGAAATGGACACACAGACGCCGATGAGGACGGAAACGGTAATCAGGATGATCAGTTTCACCCGTTTCACATTCACGCCGATGTGCCTTGCGTTGTCTTCGCCGATGGCAAAGGCGTTCAGTTCCGGACTGAAGCGAAACAGGATTCCGCCGCACAGGAGAAGTGCCAGAAGCAGCAGTTTGACCTGGTCATAGTTTACTCCGGAAAAGGAACCGAGCGTCCAGTAGCTCAGAGAACGGGTGTGATCACTGCAGAAGGTAATCAGCAGCGAAATAATGCTGGAAATGAACATGGTAAAGATGACGCCGATCAGGATGATGCTGCTGGTGCTCAGCGACCGGTCCAGGGCGTAAGCAAGGGAAAGAATCAGGATCAGTGAGCCAAAGGCAAAAGCCATGGCCATGATCATAGTGCCGCCGTAGGCGGAGCCGGGAATGGTGAATCCGATGACAATCGCAATGATTGCGCCCAAGGCGGCACCGGAGGAAACGCCCATGGTGGAGCCATCGGCAAGGGGATTGCGCAGGAGCCCCTGCATGGCGGCACCGCATATGGATAAAGACGCCCCGGCCAGCGTGACGCACAGCACGCGGGGCAGTCGGACATTCAGAATGATGTTTTTGGCGATATTCTGGGGAATCGGCAGCCCCCAGACAGCGTTCCATACCGCTGTGACGGTATCGGAAAAAGTGATCCTGACGCTGCCGACGCAGATACACAGGACCATAGTCAGGAACAGCGCTGCAGACAGGAACAGATAGGTAAGGGGTGAGAATCGCTCCCGCAGGAGCAGCCGCGATTTCTGCATAGCAACCTCAACAACAGGAAAGGGGAACCGAAACCAATCCGGTTCCCCCTGAATAAGTGGAATTAAGCAGCCGGGACTTCCTCGGCTTCATCACCATAGACAAAGTTATACAGTTCGATGACAGCGTCCTTCAGGCGCGGGCCGGGACGGGTCATCATGCTGGTTCCATCGTAATAGATATTCTTTTCCTTGATGGCGGTAATATCTCCCCAGCCATCGCGGGCTGCGATTTCATCGATGCCTTCGGCACCCATACCGTTCATCAGAATGATATAGTCAGGGTTGCGCTCGATGACCTGCTCATCGCTGATCATCAGCCAGGGATCAGCCTGGTCGCCGAAGATGTTTTTGAGACCGCAGATTTCAGCCAGTTCATGGGTAAAGCTGCTGCTGCCGCAGGAGTACAGATACGGAGGCGGAGAAATCTCAAAATAGACGGTCTTTTCATTGCCTTCGGTTTTTGCCCTGATTTCATCGCAGGTAGCCTGGATGTCAGCAATCAGCGCTTCGGCATTATCATCCTTGCCCATCAGGGCGCCGATCATGCGAATGGCGGTGTAGATGCTGGCAATATCGGAGGTGGTGCTGATGACAACCTTCACGCCGTTTTCTTCCAGTTGTTTCACCTGATCCTCGGACTGGCTCATATCATTCATCAGAACGATCTGGGGCTCCAGGGCCAGGATCTCTTCAATGTTGGTCTCCTTGCCGGACTGAACCTTGGGCAGGTTCGTGATGGAAGCGGGGTAATCGCAATACTGTCCGATACCCACCAGGGCGTCTTCGCAGCCGATGGCGCACAGAATTTCGCAGTCAGAAGGCTGCAGGGCGACAATCCGGGTGGCGGGCTCTGTCAGGATGATCTCACGGCCGTACATATCCGTGACAGTGACCGCGGTATCCTCGGCCAGTACTGATGTCATGCTGAAAATCATCAGCGCCGCAAGGAAAAGGGATACAAGTTTCCTGGACATTATATATGTCCCTCCTCATGAAAATGATCAAATGAATCAGCGGGAGGAAGCAAAAGAAAAGCGTCCCTCCCCGAGGCACGCCAACAAAACCCACAGACGGACTGTCTGTAAGTTTTATAGCATATCCCACCCCCAGGGGAATGATATTTTCACGGTGTAAACAAGTCTCCCGGCTTGGCTTCATTCTACTTGCACACCTTCCCGCACAATTGCAGTGGCTTCTTTACGTGCTTTCGTCAGCTTCACGGTTACTGGGATAGCCCGGAACTCTCATCCGTGTTCCTATGACGCGCTTCCTGAGAAGCAGCGCCGCGCATCGCTGCGCAGATACACCGGCTATTCATTTGTCGCATCCATTATATAGTTCCGAAAACCCATCGTCAATTAATTCCTTGTGTTCTTTGCGGGAGAAAAATACAATAAAACAAGAGAAAAAAGAAACCGGACAGAACCCAAGGCATTCTTTTTTGCGTATAAACAGATGAGAACGGAAAAACGGCCGAAAGGAAGGAAACAAGATCATGAAAAAGCTGATTGCTGTACTGTCTGCCCTGCTGATGCTGGTGAGCGCTGCTGCCGCTGAAGACGGCCCCCTGTCCGGCGGCTGGACGCCCTCTGCTGATCCTGCCGTGACGGAAGAATTGCAGGCGCTGTTTGATAAAGGACTCGAGGGTCTGGTGGGCGTCGGATATACGCCGGTAGCTTACCTGGGTTCACAGGTGGTGGCGGGAACCAACCACGCGTTCCTGTGCCAGGCTACAGTTGTCTATCCCGGAGCGCAGCCTTACTATACAATCGTGTACCTGTATGAAGACCTGCAGGGAAATGTGACGATCCTGAACATCGCGGAGCTGGACGTGGGCGCCCTGTGCACTTACGGTGCGGAAGAATAAACGCCGCGGAAAAGAAAGCGGGAACGGAATGAAATCCGTTCCCGCTTTTTCAGTTTCCGGAAGTTTTTCGCTCGACGCGGCGGATCCGGTTGATATGCCGTTCGAAATCCCCGCCGCTGATCAGCTCCGCCAGCACATATTGCTCAAAGGTGGGAACTGTACAGCTGTAAAATCCCACACGGAGTTCGAAAACAGGGAGCAAGGCGCGGGGAAGCACCATATATCCCACACGGAAAGAAGGGGATACTGTGCGGGAGAAGGTGTTCAGGTAGATCACATTCTGGCGGGCGGTTCCGGCAAAGAGCGTTTCTTCCGGTTTGCGCAGGAGAGAGAACTCTGATTCATAGTCGTCCTCCACGATATACCGGTCCGGTTCTGACGCCCAGCGCAGGTATTCCCGGCGCTTGGAAGCCGTGGCGGTGACGCCGCTGGGGAAACTCCGGAAGGGAGTGATATGAAGCACGGAAGCTTTTGTGGAACGGAGCGCTTCAGAAAGAATACCGTCCTTTCCCAAGGGACAGAAGTCCACCTGTACATTCCGGGAACGGTAGACCTGTTCGATCTTCTGATAGGAGGGGGCTTCAATGCCGAATATCCGGCTGCTACCCAGCAGTTCCACCACAAGTCCGTAAAGGTATTCCGCTCCGGCACCGATGATAATCTGGTCCGGCTGAACACGGATGCCTCGGTTACGGGCAAGATAACTGCACAGCGTTTCCCGCAGGAAGGTACAGCCGGTATTGGGAGAACGTATCATGATTTCTTCACCGTACTCGGTCAGAACCCGGCGCATGACACGGGCCAGGGCGGGGAAGGGGAAAGTGTCCCGGTCCGGCGTGGGAGGTACGGAGGGAAGCCTGTGCTCTGTCCGGACGGAGGGCAGGGTGAACCCGTCTGATTCCCGGTAAATGACATAGCAACCGCTGCGGGGACGGGATTCCGCATACCCTTCCTCACACAGGAGTTCAATGCTGTGTTCCGCGGTGATGGCGCTGACACCCCGGTCCCGGGCAAGAATGCGGCGGGAGGGCAGACGGCTGCCAAAGGGGCGGATGCCTGAGATGATCTCTTCCCGGAGAGACTCATACAGGGTCAGGTAAGCCGGTTTTTTCGTACTCATCTGGTCTTATAAAATTCTCCATTTCTGGCACTTTTCATATGGCCAAGCAAAGCATATACTCCTTTGCATCCAAAGTCAAGGGTTCTGAAAGGGGTCATTGTTATGAGCAATACAGCAGGCGGAAAGAACAGCAATGCGCTGATTACCCGGATTGTTTTTACCGGTGTGATGGCCGCCATTATCTGCGTGATTACCACATTCCGGATTCCCCTGGGCCAGAGCAAGGTCCATTTTGCAAACTCCATGTGCCTGCTGAGCGGCCTGCTGCTTGGACCGATCTGGGGCGGTACGGCGGCCGGACTGGGTTCCGCGATCTATGACGTACTGCTGGGCGGATACAGCTTTTTTGACGCGCTGATCACCTTCGTGAGCAAGTTTGCCATGGCCTGGGTGACCGGCATCCTTTATCAGAAATGGGTGCTGAAGAAGGAAGAAAAAAGCTGGAAGGAAAATCTCCTTCCGCTCATTATCTCCTGTGTGCTGGGCGCACTGACCTATGTGGCGCTGTATATGCTGAAGACGTGGCTTTTCAAACTGTATGTGGAGCCGGTGCCTGTGGATACGATTCCCGGCATCATGGTGGCCAAACTGGGACCCTCGCTGATCAACGCGGTTTTCGCGATTGTGACAGCACCGATTTTCTTCCATGCGGTTCGTCCTGCACTGAAGGCCGGCGGCATCCTGAAGCAGCTGGAAACGATCAAATAATCTCAGAGCTTAAAGCCTGTGAATGTGGCCTGGGCAATATCCTTGCCCAGGTCATCTTTTATGGTGATGACATAGACGCAGGAAGTGCGGCCGCTCTTCAGGCAGGACGCTGTGGCAGTCAGGTGCTTTCCCTTGCTGGCGTTGAGGAAATTCAGGCTGACCTGCTGGGCAACCGTGGGCCGGTGGGCATTGTTGGAGGCGGCCGCAAAGGTGAAGTCCGCCAGGGCGAGAATCGCGCCGCCCATGAGGCCGCCTTCGGCGTTCATGTGACGCTCTGTGATCTCCATACCGCAGACAGCACCGTCTTCCGTGAGGGCGTCCAAGGTCATGCTGTTGGACATGGCAAAAAGATCTTTGCTGAAGTAGTCGCGGGCCTCCTGCAGGGAGCGAAAAACTGACATAGAATCCTCCAGAACAATGAAAAATGAAGAATGAAAAATGAAGAATTAATGGTTAATCTGTAAGGGTGATGTTGAGGCCAAGGGAGCGGAGACGGGTCCAGTAATCGGGGAAGCTTTTGCGGACGGCTTCAGCGCAATGGATTTCGCCGCCGGTACGGCTGCAGAGCAGGGACAAGGCCATGGCAATCCGGTGATCATTATGGCTGTCGAGGGGCTCGGCCGGAGCGTGGAAGGAACCAGCGGGTACGGTGATCCGGTTTTCCTCCATATCCAGCATGATCCCGAATTTGGCCATTTCCTGCGCCATGACAGCACCGCGGTCGCTTTCCTTGAAGCGGAGACGGCGTGTGCCGGTGAAAACAGCACCATGGCAGAGGGCAGCAGTGACGAAGAGCACGGGCGCCAGATCGGGACAGTCAGTCAGGTCCAGCTCCGCATAGCCTTTTGCCAGAACATTGAAATAATCCTGATAAACCCGGTCGCCCTGCAGGCTGTCGGGACGGAGACCGGTAATTTTTACATCTCCGCCGGCACAGTTGAAGGCTTCAAAGAAGGCGGCGTTGGAGTAATCGCCTTCCACGGCTGTATCCTGGGCGCGGAAGGCTGCGCTGCCGGCGATATCCAGGGTGAACTCATCCGCCCAGGACACCTGAACACCCGCATCCTGCAGGGCCTGCAGGGTGAGTGACAGATAGGAGCGGCTTTCCACAGGGGGCAGGAGCCGGATCCGGCTGTTACCGGGGAGCAGGGGAAGGGCAAAGAGCAGGCCGGAAATGAACTGACTGGAGATACTCCCGGAGACGGTATACTCTCCGGCCGTCAGGCGGCCCTGTACCAGGAGTCCGCCGTTGCTGTGCTCCAGGCGGAGCCCCTGTTCCCTGCACAGGTCCTCATAAACAGAAAGAGGCCTGGACAGAAGCGTTTCACTGCCTTCCAGCCGCATGAGCTGGCCGGAAAGGAGACACAGGGGAATCATGAAACGCAGGGTGCTGCCGGATTCCCGGCAGCACAGGCTTGCGGAGACCGCTTTCCGGGGATCGCAGCCCCGGACACGGACGGTGTTCCCATCCCAGATGAGGGAGGCGCCCAGTGCCGTCAGGCAGTCTGCTGTGGCGAGAATATCCTGGCTGGGATCCACGCCCCGCACGATGCTCTCTTCTTCCGCAAGGGCGGCACAGATCAGCAGGCGGTGAGCCATGGATTTGGAAGGCGGCGCCGCTACAGTACCCCGGGCTGTGCCGGGCTGAATGAGTGCTCTCATTGGTCAACTCCTGTGAGATAATCCATGGCTTCCAGATAGCCGTTGAAACCATGGCCTTTGATGGTTTTCACGCAGGCGGCACGGACATAGCTGATTTTCCGGAATTCATCCCGGGTATCCGGATCGGAGATGTGGACTTCCACCGCGGGAAGCCCCACCGCCTTCAGCGCGTCCAGAATGGCGATGCTGGTGTGGGTATAGGCACCGGGATTGATCACGATGCCATTGGCTTTGCCGTGAGCCTGCTGGATCGCATCCACCAGATCCCCTTCGTGATTGGACTGATACAGGGTGACGTCAATTCCCAGCTGAGAGGCATGTTCCTCAATGAGACGGCAGAGATCCGCATAGGTGGCTTTGCCGTAAATCTCCGGTTCGCGGATGCCCAGCATGTTGAGGTTTGGTCCGTTAATGACAAGAATGTTCATGAAAGCACCTGCCTAAACAATTAACAATGAATAATGAACAATGAACAATTATATGTTCCAGATTACTGCTGAAGGATCAGAGAAGCAGTATTTTCGGGGGTGCCGAAGACGGGGATGATGACGTCGGCGGAGGCGCGATAGACGGGTTCACGCTCCTGGTAAAGCTTTTTCATTTTTTCGGAAGTGTCCGCCAGCGGACGGTCATCCGTCGGCACCAGGCAGTCAGGATCCCTGTCCAGCCAGAAAAGGCGGCCGTTCTGACGAAGCAGGGTGACGTTTTCCGGACGGAGCACTGCTCCGCCGCCGGTGGAAATAACCTGTCCACCCTGCAGGGAGAGCTCACGGATAATCTCACTTTCCAGATCCCGGAAGGCGGGCTCTCCGTCTTCCCGGAAGATCTCAGGAATCGGTTTTCCGGCTTTTTCCACGATGAGCAGGTCCGTATCGGCCAGCGGTTTGCCGGTGGTTTCTGTGAGGATTTTGCCGACGGCAGATTTGCCGCTTCCCGGCATGCCGATGAGAACCAGGTTTTCTTTCCGGCGGAGGATTGCATTATAAATACGGTCTGTCAGGTCTTCGGGATAGGAGGTATCCAGGAACAGTTCGGAAGCCCGAACTGCCTGGGCAACCAGCATATACAGGCCGCCTTCCGCAGGAATGCCACGGGAACGGGCGTCCAGCACCAGCCGGCTGCGAAGGGGATTGTAGATTGCGTCTGCCACACCCTCGAGACGGGTAAAGGGCTCAAGGGAAAGAGGCTGTTCTGCAGGCTTGGGGAACATGCCGCAGGGGGTGGTGTTCAGAATGATTTCCGCGTCTGTATGATTCAGCAGGACGTCCTCATAGGAAAGACTGCCTTCCCGGGAAGTCCGGCTGACCCGGTAAACCACCCGGGCACCAAGTTTTTCCGCAGCATAGGAAGCGGTGCGGGAAGTGCCGCCGGTGCCTAGTACCAGCACCTTTTTTCCGGACAGATCCAGACCGATGCGGCGGATCAGCCGCGTCAACCCGTACAGATCTGTGTTATAGCCATACAGTTTTCCATCCCGGTTGACAACGGTGTTGACTGCTCCAATGGCACGGGCGGTTTCATCAATTTCATCCAGGAAGGGGATGACAGCCTGCTTATAGGGGATGGTGACGTTGATTCCCCTGAAGCTCCGGGCGGTCATGAAGCCGGGAAGCTCTTCCGGGGTCAGTTCCTTCAGATCATAGGCATAGCTGCCGATTTCCCCGTGGATTTCCCGGGAAAAACTGTGGGGCAGGTGTTCGCCGATGCAGCCGTAAATCAATTCAGAATGCATAATGCATAATGCATAATGATGAGAATGCTGTCAGGCTTTTGACAGATGTTCCATCATTTATGCTGGAACCTTTCTGAAGTATTCAGTCATTATGGGGAGCAAGCCAGTCGGTGCCGAAACGGAGGGCAAGAAGGTCGCAGAGGGCGAGGGCAGTGACGCTGTCCACAACCACCCGGGCACGGTGTACAATGGCCGGATCATGACGGCCGTTGATCACCAGGGTGGTTTCCGTGCCGGTGCCGGGATTGACGGTCTGCTGCTCCTGAGCGATGGAGGGGGTGGGCTTGACGGCACAGCGGAAAATCACCGGCATGCCGTTGGTGATGCCGCCGTTTATACCGCCGTTATTGTTGGTGGTGGTTACCGGCTTCCCGTCCTTCATCCGAATGGGATCGTTTGCCTGGCTGCCGGTCATATCGGCAAAGGCAAAACCGGATCCGAATTCAACACCTTTGACGGCGGGAACGGAGAAGAGCGCATGGGAAAGGACGCTTTCAACCGTGTCGAACCAGGGCTCACCGACGCCGGCGGGCAGCCCGGTAATGGCGGTTTCCAGGATGCCGCCCACACTGTCACAACGGGCAGCGGCGTTTTCAACCGCTTCACGCATGGCCTGGCCTTTTGCTTCGTCCAAAACGGCAAAGGACAGGCTGTTCAGCCGGGGCAAATCCACGGACAGATCCGTGAAGGGAGCGTCATCAATACCGGCGCAGCGGGCGACATGGGTACCGATTACAATGCCTTTCCGCCGCAGGGCGGCAATCGCAACGGCACCGGCTGCTACCAGCGCGGCTGTGATCCGGCCGCTGAAGTGGCCACCGCCGCGATAATCTTCATAGCCATGATATTTGGCATAAGCCGTAAGATCCGCATGCCCTGGGCGGGCAGGACCGCGCTGATAATCCCCGCTGCGGGTGTCAGCATTGGGAATCAGGATTGCCATCGGGGTACCGGTGGTGCGACCCTCAAAAACGCCGCTGACAATCCGGAAGGGATCTGCTTCCTGACGGGCAGTGGAAATACGGCCGGCAGGACGGCGCAGGGTCAGCTGGGAAGCGATAAACTCCTCATCCACAGGGATACCGGGAGCCAGCCCGTCAATGACAGCGCCGATTTCGGCTCCATGGCTTTCACCGAAAAGTGTGACGGTGAGGGAAGTGCCAAAGGTGTTCTTCATAACAACTCCAATGCTTTTAATTCATAATACATAATTATATTAACAGAACAATTATCGATGCCTGGAATAATCAGGAGGAAAAGTATTTCGTATAACGCTGACGGAGTTCCTCCGGGGAGAGTTCCTGTTCAGTAAAGGTACCGACCGTATCCACGAGGATGGAACGGATTTTACCCGCAAACTGCTTTTTGTCATGGACGACCGCCTGCATGACCTGATCCGGATCAGAGGAGCAAGCTGTGGGAAGACCAAGCTTTTCCAGCACCGGAAGCAGGCGTTTCCGGACAGAATCGGAACACATCGGCAGCATGCCGAGGGCTACACATTCACCGTGCAGCATCCCGTTTCTGACGTTCACGCTTTCAATGCCGTGGCCGAGGGTGTGACCGAAATTCAGGACGCGGCGCAGCCCCTGCTCTTTTTCATCCTTTTCAACCACATCCCTTTTCGTATGAAGCGCGTCAGAAATGATCCGGATCAAGGCCGGAGAAGGCTGACCGGAAGCGAGCAGGGCTAACTCCGCTTCAAAATCAAGGGACTCAAAACGGACAAAGGCTTCCGGATCGAAACAAAGAGCCATCTTGACTGCCTCTGCCAGACCGTTTGCGATCTGGCGGCGGGAAAGGGTGGACAGGGTAATGGGATCAATCAGGACGCGGCACGGCTGATAAAAAGCGCCGACGACGTTTTTGATGCCATCCAGGTCAATGGCGGTCTTCCCACCGATGGAGGAGTCCACCTGGGACAGGACGGTAGTGGGAATGTTATAGAAATCAATGCCGCGCATATAGCAGGCTGCGGCAAAACCGGACATATCACCAACCACACCGCCGCCGACGGCCACAACGCAGTCCCCGCGGCCCATGCCGAAGGCCAGCATACGGCTGAGCAGCATGCGGAAATGATCAAAGTTTTTGCTTGCTTCACCCTGAGGGATCCGGACAACCTCTGCCGCCAGGCTTGCTGCGTCAACGGTATCCGCATAGGATTCGGGCACGCCTGAATCCGTGACAACCAGGACCTTCCGGTTCAGGTTCAGCAGATCTCCGGCCTGCTGCAGGCAGCCGGATTCCAGCACAATATCATAACTGTCTGCACCGAGCGACAGGGTGATTGTTTCACGGTTCATCGGTATCCCTCCCTGAGGGAAACAATATACCCGGGAGTCAGGGATGTCAATGTTTCATCGGCATTCCCACCGTTTTCCTTCTGTTTTTCAGCGAGTGCGGACTGATTTGCTTTTTTCAGCGGAACATGAGATAATATTCAGGCGAAAAACAGACAAACGTCTGTGTTGAAGGTGAATTGCGATGCTGAAAATCGGGCAGTTTACAGATACATTTCTGCCGATTGTCGATGGCGTGGGCCGGGTGGTCCAGGCTTATTCAGAGACGCTGTGTAAAATGGGCCACCAGGTAACCGTGGTGGCACCGATGTATGATACGGGTTTCCAGGGCGGCTTTCCTTTCCAGCTGGTGGAGTATGTGGGCAGCAGCGTGCCGGGAATGAAACAGTACAAGGTCGGAGAGGCCGTGCTGGACGCTCATTACCGTCACCGGATCCGGATGATTGACCTGGATCTGATTCACGCGCACAGCCCGTTTACCGCCGGTTCGGAGGCGCTTCGCCTGGCATCGGTCAGGAAGCTGCCGCTGGTAGCTACCTTCCATTCCAAGTATTATGATGATTTCCTGAAGGCAACCAGATCGGAATCCATCGCCAAGATGGGCGTCAAGCTGGTTGTGAGTTTTTATAACCGCTGCGATGAAGTCTGGGCTGTAGGCAAAAACACGGCGGACGTGCTACGGGAATACGGCTATGAAGGCGAGATTCAGGTTATGCCCAACGGCGCCACCCTGCGTACGGTTTCACCCGGCGACGTGGAGCAGGTGAACCTCCGGTGGAACCTGGGGACAGATCCCCTGATCCTTTTTGTGGGTCAGATGGACTGGAAGAAGAACATCCTGACGGTGCTGGAAGCCTGCGCGGAAATGAAAAAGGCAGGAACCAAATGCCGGTTGCTGCTGGCAGGACAGGGTATGGACATGAACGCCATCGGCCAGAAGATTCATGAGCTGAATATCCAGGACCGGGCGGAGCAGATCGGCCATATTACGGACGCCAGCCTGCTGGATGCCCTTTACGCCAGGGCTGACCTGTTTGCGTTCCCGTCGCTGTATGACGCTGCCCCCATGGTTGTGCGGGAGGCGGCTGTCATGGGTACGCCCTCTGTGATGGTGCGGAACAGTACAGCCGCGGAGATTATCCGCCACGGGGAGAACGGCCTGCTGTGCGACAATGATCCGAAGGATCTGGCACGGGTGATGACGGAAGCCCTGAAGGAGCCCGAAAAGCTGAGTCTGATCGGTGAAACAGCCCGGGAGACGATTCCGGTACCCTGGGAAAAAGTGCTGGAAACCGCGGTTGAACGCTATGAGCGGCTGATTGCCCTGGGCAAGGAAGGCAAACTGAAGGATAAACGGAAAAGAGTGCTGTGAGAAAGCAATATAGTGAAACCGGGCGGTTCAAGGAGCATATCCATGAACCGCCCGGTTTTTCATATTTTATTCGGCACCGATGATTTCAATCTGCAGGTTATCCGGACCGGTGAAACGGAGCAGCCGACGGCCGGTGGCGGGATCCCGGCGGTAATCTCCCGGCTGGATTCCGTTTGCTTCCAGTCGTGACCGCACCGCGGCCAGACGGGTTGCGAAGAGCGTCAGGTACTGGGTTTCCGGAACAGGTTCATCCGGCGAACAGATAACCTGGATCTGTGTTTTGCCCATTTCAAAGAGATAGACCACATCTCCGGACTCCCGGCGGTCGATCTGCTGGCGGAGACGGAAACCCAGGCGTTCCACGAAAAAGCTCCGGATAGCCTCTTCATCTGAACCCCTGAGCGTGGTGCGGAACATATGCGTCTTTTTGGTATAGGGGAAGAGCGTGCTGCGACGGGCATGGCGTTTCCAGGAACGATAGGCCCGGAGCTCACGCCGCCAGCCGGGATGGGTGACTACATAGCCGACAGCAATATACAGCAGCTGACCGATCAGCCCGCCGATGGTGTTGGAGATGATGTCATCAAAATCATACATGCCGCGCCGGGAAATCAGCTGCAGGTTTTCCACCATAAAACTGAGCAGCAGGCAGAAAGCCACGGGACGGATCCGGACCCGGGCCCGGAACCAGCGGAAGACATAGGGCAGCAGATAGCCAACGGGCAGGAAGATCATCACATTCAGGTAGAACTGGGAGATATCTTCCGGGCGGACAATGGAGATCTGGGAAAAGGCGGAGGAAATGCCCTCCGTGAACAGGGTATGGAACCATCCGGAAAAACCGGTGGGAGTGGAGAACGCGTTCTTCAGATCCTCCAGGGGCGCGATATGGACTGTATAGTATGCGGTTGACGCCCGGGAAAAGAAAACAAGCCAGGCAAAGAGCAGAAAATACAGAAACAGCCCGAGGGTCAGGAGCCTCTGCCGCAGCCGGAGCAGCCGGTCAGCATTCGGATTGTCACTCAGTCCGCCTTCCAGGTTCAGCCGCAGGCTCCGGCAGATCCGCCGGTCCGCCCAGGGAAGCAGAAAAACCAGGAAAAGCACGAGGACGGTGATGACGACATTCATCTTTAAACTGTTGAAATCCATTACCGTGTCTCCTTTTCAGGGGGCAGCAGGGATTTGACCCGGTAATTCCGGGGATCATCCGCAGGCAGGCCGCTCAGGTAAGAATTGTTTCCTATCAGTTCAGAGACGCTTTCAATAGACCCCTCGCCATATCGGACCAGACGGTAGGACGCCTCAATCAGCTGCAGGGCGAACTGCCGGGCTTTTTCCCGCAGCTCCGGGAAACTTTCCGTGAAGGACTGGTCCGGATCAAAGGGATGCTTCCAAACGCGGTGCTCTGTGTTTTCCGGATCCAGGGAATGAAACTGGGATTCGGAATAAGCGAGGGAACAAAGCACGTCACGCTTTGTCCGCCGGGCCAGACGCGCCACCAGTCCGCGATGGTTTTCCAGCGCACGATAGCACAGCCGGTAACGGCGGCAGGAGCGGTTTAGCGCCGCCCAGCAATTTTTCCAGCCGTAGACTTCCTCAAAGACGGCGTTCAGATCCTGACGCAGGGTTTCCGGCAGGCGAAGCAGGGGATAATAATGCCCGGTAACCGGGTGCTTTTCATTTTCATATCCGTCACGGCGGAACTGCACGACATCCAGGGCATGTTCCAGGCTCATATGGCTGCGCGGGAAAACACGTTCTTCCGCTGTGACATAAATAATGTAGGGATGGGTAATGCTGTCCAGTGCGTAATGACAAAGGAAACCGGACAGATAGGAGAACATTTCCGCCCGGGAAGCAGAGACTTCCGCCCGGCGGAGCAGGGTGGTCAGGAAGAGACCGGGTTTCCCGGTGTGCATCCGACGACCGCGGCCTTCCCGGCGAAGCCAGGGTTTATACATGAACCAGATATCGGGGCCAAACAGCGCAAAAGTATAAGGTTCGGGAAGCAGATATTCCCGAACTTCCTCCGGCAGGGAGGCCAGAACTTCCCGGCCGAAGGCCGCATGAACCGCAACATCAGGCATCGTTCTCACCTGTTCTTTCTGGGTGCAAATTACCCATTCAGTATAACAATTTTTGCACAAACCGACAAGGACAATTGCCCGGAACGCATTTGTGATATATAATCAAACTGATGACATCCGGGCAAAGCGCCGGTGAAAAGCCTTCAATCGAAGGAGGAGTTATATATGAAACATGGTTTACGGAACCTTACAGCGCTGCTGATGGCAGTGCTTATGCTGATGTGCCTGTGTCCTGAACAGGCTGCTTTCGCGGAGAGCGCGGCGGAGACGGAGACCCAGGCAGCGGAGCAAACCAACAAGACAAAAATGTCCGCCTCAGAGCTCCAGGCCCAGGGAATTCTCACAGTGGGCGCAAAAGGTGAGGAAGTGACCAAACTTCAGCAGCGGCTGAAGGACCTGGGATATCTGGAAGGCAAAGTAGACGGCCAGTACGGCGGCGGAACCAAACGTGCCGTAATCGCCTTCCAACGCCGGAACGGACTGACCACAGACGGCGTGGCCGGCACGGATACACAGAACAAGTTATATGCGGAAGACGCCCTGGCCGCGCCGAATGGCAGTCCGGTGGATACACTGGCCGGAGACGTTCCCATGCTGGTCAACAAGGAACACCCACTGGCAGACGGAGAGTTTTTTACTCCGGCTGACCTGGTACAGCTGAACAAGGAACTGAGCAGCAAACTGGTTACGATCAAGTATAAAAAGACCCGCGGCGTCAAAGCAGCCGTGGACGCCCTGAAAGAGATGCTGGAGGCGGCGAAGGAAGACGGTATCGGCAAATGGCAGATCAGCGCGGGCTACCGCACATGGGACGATCAGGTCAGCATGCTGAATTCCAAGGTCAAGAGCATCCAGAAGAGCCATAAGGACTGGAGCAGCTCCAAAGCACGCCGCGCAGCCCTGCGGACTGTGGCGGAACCGGGAAGCAGCGAGCATCACCTGGGACTGGCTTTTGATATCAATAAGAAAGGTTCTTCCAAATTCGCAGGCACAAAGCAGAGCGACTGGCTGAACGAGCACTGCTGGGAGTACGGCTTCATTATTCGCTACCAGAAAGAAAAGGAAAAGATCACCGGCTTTGAGGCGGAACCCTGGCATATCCGTTATGTGGGTATAGAACATGCCCTGTATATGAGGGATCATGATCTGTGCCTGGAGGAATACATCCAGGGACTGGAGGACGGAAGCATCCAGAATCCGGCAGCCCGGACAGCGGATGACGCGGATTCCGGAAATAATAATGAAACGATTGATTCGGATCCGGGAGAATCCTCGGATGAACCTTCGGAAGAGACAGAGGAACCCGCAGCATAAGAAAGATAGAAGCAGGTGAAACGTATGCGTAGAAGAATCGTGCCGATCCTTGTGCTGCTTGTGCTGTTCCTCCTGACCGGCTGTGCCGGGAAACAGGAAACAGGCGGAGACAGCGCGTCTGTTGTGGTTGGCTTTTCCCAGCTGGGAGCGGAAAGCTCCTGGCGTATTGCAAACACTGTCAGCATGGAACAGGCCGCGAAGGCTGCCGGTTACGGGCTGATGATGGAAAACGCGAACCAGAAACAGGAAAAGCAGATCGACGCGATCCGTTCCTTTATTGCATACCGCGTGGATGTGATTGTTTTCTCGCCGATTGTGCAGACCGGCTGGGACAATGTGCTGGCGGAAGCAAAACAGGCAGACATTCCGGTGATTATCATGGACCGGATGATTGATACCCAGGATGACTCATTGTACAGAGCCTATGTGGGTGCAGATTTCTACGCTGAAGGCGTCCGGGCCGGGGAATACCTGATCCGGAAGGCTGACACGCTGGGCGCTGATCATCTGCGGATCGTGGAAATCTGCGGTACGACGGGGTCCACTCCCATGCAGGACCGGCAGCGGGGCTTTATGGACGTGATCGGGAAGGATGAACGGTTCACCGTTATCGAAAGCGTGGACGGGGATTTCCTTCAGTCCAAGGGTGAGGAATGCATGCGGGAACTCCTGCAGAAATACGGGACAGACGGCATCGACGTGATATACTCCCACAATGACGCTATGACGCTTGGCGCGCTGAATGTGCTGGAGAAAGAAGAAACCGCCGGATCCAAAGACATGATCATCATCACTGTGGACGGGGAAAAGGACGCAGTGGATGCCCTGAAGGCCGGAAAAATCAACTGTGTGGTACAGTGTACGCCGCACCTGGGGCCTTCCGTGATGAAGCTGGTCAGGGATGTGACGGCCGGAAAGGAAATACCCAAAGTATATCATCCGGATGAGGGAGCGTTCAGTGACTTTGACGACCTGACTGATCCGGCGGTGGAGGGTTTCTGATATGAAACGCAGCGGAATGACCAGCATTACCGCGCAAGTCCGCCGATCAGTTTTCTCCATTGCCTTTCTGCTGGCAGTGCCGGCAGTGATCGGCCTGGTGGTTATGATGCTTTATTCCTCCCGGACACAGGCCATGATCCGGAGAATGGATGCCATAGCCGGGATGAAGCCCGCACTGGAGAGCACCATTGCCGAGAACCTGTTCTCTGTAGCCGCGGGCCGGAGCACCTTCGAGGACAGCGGCGTACAGGGACTGATCACCGAAACGGACAATACGCTGGATATGCTCCTCGCGGAGACTGAAGGCAGCGGGCAGATGCAGCTGACCATTGCCCGGCGGACAATGGACACGCTGGAACAGTATGTGCTCAGGGTACGGGACGGCATGGAAGCCGGAACGCCCATCAGTACAATTGAAAAGATCGTGGATGAAGTCCGTGACGTCGGGCGTCTGGTATCAGACATGCTGGACGCCTTTACTACGGATGAAATTGCCAATGCTTCGGTTGCCAGCGGACGGCTGAGAATCATTGTGGTTGTTGCAGCGGTGACAGAGGTGCTGCTGCTCCTGATCGCCTTCCTGCGCACACGGTATGAAACAAACAAGCTGACGGAATCGATTCATTCCTCCATCTATTCATTGGAAGGAACGGTCCGGCGAATCGCAGAAGGGAACTTCGGTGACCGGGTGCAGGGCATGAACGTGGAGGAACTGCGTGACCTTGGCGAAAAGGTTAACCAGATGGCAGACCGCCTGGAAACCCTGATCGCACAGATCCGCCAGAACCAGGACCACCTGGCACGGGCGGAACTGCGTACGCTGCAGGCACAGATTAATCCTCACTTCCTGTACAATACGCTGGACGCCATTGTCTGGCAGGCTGAATCGGGAAAAGGGGAAGAAGTGGTTCACCTGACCCGGAACCTGAGCGACTTCTTCCGGATTTCCCTGTCCGCCGGCGCAGACTGGATTCCGGTGAGCCAGGAACTGAAGCATGTGTCCGCTTACCTGAGTATCCAGAAAACCCGGTACCGGGATATCCTGGACTATGAAGTGGATCAGCCGGAAGGCCTGGAAGAAATCTACATGCTGAAACTGCTGCTGCAGCCGCTGGTTGAGAATGCCCTGTACCACGGGATCAAGAACAAGCGGGGCGGCGGTATGATCCGGGTAAAGGTTCAGATCCAGAACCGGATTATGACATTCACGGTGGCCGATACAGGCAAGGGAATGTCGCCGGAACAGCTGGAGGAAGTGGAAACGCTCCTGAAAGAGAACGTGCCGACTGCCCAGCCTGCACCTGAACCGGGACATTCCGGCTTCGGCATGCGGAACGTGGATATGCGCATCCGCCTGTATTATGGCAAAAAGACCGGCCTGCTGATCAGCTCAGGACCGGAGGGAACAGAGGTATCATTCAGTATTCCGATTCGTACAAGGGAGGAAATCGACCATGATGAAAGTCTTTCTCGTGGATGATGAAATTGCTATCCGGGAGAATCTCCGGAATTCCTTTCCATGGGAAGAGAAAGGCTATCAGCTGGTTGGCGAAGCACCGGACGGCGAAATGGCGCTGCCCATGCTGCGGGACCTGAACGCAGACATCCTCCTGACTGATATCCGGATGCCCTTTATGGATGGAATCAAGCTGTGCGAGGAAGTGCAGCGGACAATGCCGTGGGTGGAACGGATTATCCTCTCCGGCTATGACGATTTTACCTACGCCCGGAAGGCAATTTCCCTGGGAGTAAAGGAATACCTGCTGAAACCGGTGACCGCTGCGGAACTTGAGGCGGCACTGAACCGGGTCAGCCGGCAGATTGAGGAAAAACGCCGTGACCGGGAAAACCTGACTGCACTGCGGGAACGCCTGTCTTCCGGAAACCAGTTCCTGCGGGACAAGCTTCTGGCTTCCCTGTTTACAGACGAGGGGGACAGCGAGGACGACGCGGCCATGCTCCGGCAGATGCGGGAGCTGGGTGTGAACCTGAAAGCAGGCTGCTATGCCGTGATCGATATCGCCTTCCCGGCGGAAGGTGAGAAACGGATCAGCTGCAGGAATGCCCTGACCTCCCTGGCGGAGATGAGCGGCGGCGGGGTTTACGTCTGCGGTGCGCCGAAGGGTGCCCGGGCGCTGGTGCTGGGAGATAATCCGGAGGATACGGAGGAACGGGCCTATTCATTCGCCAATTCCGCCATGCACCTGCCAGAACTGGCCCAGGAGAAGCGGCTGCTGATCTCTGTGGGGGAAACTGTGACAGATTTCCGGGATATCCGGCAGTCCATGAAAGGCGCAAGGCATGCCCGGCACCTGCAGGGTCCCGAAGCGAATGAAGAACGGAGAATCATCGGCGTCAACGAAAACAACAGCCAGCTGCAGCCCCTGTCCGAAACGGAGCTGAGCCCGCTGTATGAGCGGCTGCAGTATGCATCCGAGGAAGAAGTGGAACCCATCCTGACGGAATATACCCGATCCCTGGATCCTTCCCTGGCGCTGGGTTACCTGCGGGTTGCAGGACTGCTGGCGGCACGCAGGATTATCCAGGAAGGGGAGGGCGTACCTAAGGAAGTGCTGTCGGATGACACGGTGGAGGAAGCTCTGCGCACTGAAGGCGAAGAAGGTTTCCGCCTGCTGGCTGAACTGCTTCGGAAGGCAATTGCTTTCCGCAACCGGAACCGGGCCGGATACGGGGATCCGACTATCAGCCGGGCCAGGGCCTATCTCTCCGAGCATTATGCGGATCCGAACCTGATGCTGCAGGACGTGGCCGGAGAAGTGCATCTGTCCCAGAGCCATTTTTCCACGGTTTTTGCCCAGGAAACCGGCCTGACCTTTACCCAGTACCTGACGGCGCTGCGGATCGGCAAAGCCAAGGAACTGCTGGAAGCAACGGAGATGAGATCCTCCCAGATCGCACAGGAAGTGGGATACAATGATTCCCATTATTTCAGCTATCTGTTCAAGAAAACCACTGGAATGACCCCCAGTGAATTCCGCCGGAATAACCGGACCGGGGAATAAAAAAATCAACTTCAGGGAAACGATTTCAAACCGGATCCGTAAACCGACATGGCAGAAACGGAAAAAAACAAACCAAAACAATAATCCTCTGTATTTCAATCACAGGGGATTATTTTTATACTGTAACCAACATGGCAGGGATGCCAAAAATGAAATGGAGGTTTTTTACCATGAAGAAACTGTTGGCTCTGGTTCTCGCACTGGTGATGGTGCTGGCCGCTACTTCCGCTTTCGCGGATGGACTGCTGAAGATCGGTTACGTCCAGGTTGGACATGAATCTGACTGGCGTATGGCGAACACCCAGAACTACTACGACGTGTTCACTGAAGATGCCGGATTCGAACTGGAACTGATCGACTGCGACAACGACCACGCTCTGCAGCTGGCCAAGGTTCGTGAGTTCGTCCAGAAGGACTTCGACTACATCGTCATCGACCCGATCCAGACCGCTGGCTGGGACGACGTTCTGAAAGAAGTTCAGGAAGCCGGAATCCCCTGCATCATCGCTGACCGTTCCGTGGACGCTTCCTCTGACCTGTATACCACTGCTGTTGGTACCAACATGACCGCTGAAGGCGAAACCGCCGGCAAGTGGCTGGAAGAGTACCTGGCCGGCAAGGCTGCCAAGATCCTGGTGATCGAAGGCTCCACCGGTTCCTCCGCTGCCATCGGCCGTTCCGAAGGCTTCAACAACATCGCTGCCAACCATCCTGAGTGGGAAATCCTGGCCAGCCAGGACGGCGACTTCACCCAGAACGGCGGACAGGCTGTTATGGAAGACTTCATCAAGCGCTTCCCCGAGTTCGACGTGGTTGTGTGCCACAATGATAATGAAGCTTACGGCGCCATGGACGCTATGGACGCTGCCGGCATCAAGTACGGTGTTGACGGAAAGATCATCATCTCCTTCGACGCTACCAAGGAAGGCCTGACCCGCACGCTGGCCGGCCAGATCCTGTGCAACGTTGAATGCAACCCCATCCAGGCCGTTATCGTCATGAACGTTATCAAGGACATCCAGGATGGCAAAGAAATTCCGAAGTTCACCCTCGTGCCCGACGAAGGCTTCTGCGCTCCCGGAATCGAAAGCTCCCTCGTGACCGTCATGACCGACGAAGTTCTGGCTGCCCGCAAGTATTAATTCCATCAATTAAGCAGCCGGTTCTGCACAAGGAACAAGGAAACTTACAGCGGAAGGAACCGGAAGGTTTCTTCCGCCTTTCCTATTCTAAAACCGCCATTTCAAAAAACTGAAAGTTGTTTCTCCCGACCGAGGAGAATCTTCTCCGGCGGAGAATACAGAATATAAAAGCGATTTATCCGGATGAATAATAAGAGAGGGAAAGCAGTCATGAGCAATGAAGTGATCCTCAGCATGCGCGGCATCTGCATGACGTTCCCGGGCGTAAAGGCGTTGAGCGACGTTGATTTTACGCTCAGGAGCGGAGAGATACACGCACTGATGGGGGAAAACGGCGCGGGGAAATCCACCCTGATCAAGTGCCTTACGGGCGTCAATGATTTTGAGAAGGGTGAAATTTTCATGGGACCGGAAATGTGTCCCATCAGGAACCACTCCACACTGGAGGCACAGAAAAACGGTATTTCCACCGTGTACCAGGAAGTGAACCTCTGTCCCAACCTGAGCGTGGCGGAGAACCTTTTTATCGGCCGCGAGCCGCTGACGAAGCTTGGCACCATCAACCATAAAGCCATGACGAACCGGGCACGTGAACTGATGAAAAAGCTGGACATCCAGGTGGACGTTACCCAGGCACTGGAGAACTACTCCATCGCCCTGCAGCAGATGATCGCCATTGCCCGCGCCGTGGATATGGACAGCAAGGTGCTGATCCTGGATGAGCCCACTTCCTCACTGGACGATAACGAAGTGGAAAAGCTGTTCAAGATGATGAGATCACTCCGGGATGAAGGCATCGGCATCATCTTCGTTACCCACTTCCTGGAGCAGGTTTACGCAGTCTGCGACCGGATTACGGTACTCCGTAACGGCCAGCTGGTAGGCGAGTATGAGATCTCTGACCTGCCCCGTCTCAAGCTGGTGGCAGCCATGATGGGTAAGGATTTTGACGATCTGCAGTCCATCAAGTCCAAGGAGGACGAGGCTGTGTCCGAGGAAGTGCTGATTGACGCAAAAGGCCTGAGCCACGTGCGTAAGATCAAGCCCTTTGACCTGGATATCCACAAGGGCGAGGTCATTGGCCTGACCGGCCTGCTGGGCAGCGGCCGCAGTGAGCTGGCCCGCTGCATTTACGGCGCGGACAAGGCACAGACCGGCACCCTGAAGGTAAAGGGCAAAGAAACAAAAATAAACGCGCCGATCGACGCCATGCGGCTTGGCATGGGCCTGCTGCCAGACGACCGGAAGGCGGAAGGTATTGTGGAAGATCTGTCTGTCCGTGAGAACATTATGCTGGCCATGCAGTCCCTGGCCGGTGTTGTGAAGCGGATCCCGATGGAAAAGCAGATGGAGATCACGAAGAAGTTCATCGATCTGCTGGATATCAAGACCCCCAGCACAGAGACGCTGGTCAAACAGCTGTCCGGCGGCAATCAGCAGAAGGTTATCATTGCCCGCTGGCTTGCGACCAACCCGGACTTCCTGATCCTGGACGAGCCTACCCGCGGTATCGACGTCGGTACGAAGACGGAGATCCAGAAGCTGGTGGTGGATCTGGCACGCCAGGGAAAGAGCGTGATCTTCATTTCCTCCGAAATCGAAGAAATGCTCCGTACCTGCAACCGCCTTGCGGTACTGCGTGACGGAGAAAAGGTCGGAGAACTGACCGAAGACCTGACCCAGGAGTCAGTGATGAAGGTCATTGCCGGAGGTGAGCGGAGTTGAAAAGTGTGATTGATTGGCTGAAAAAGGTATCCAAGAAACCGTTGTTCCTGCCACTGGTCAGCGTTTTCCTGGTGCTGATCATCAATGTGGTGTATGACGCGATTCAGGGCAACTATGTTTTTGAATTCCTGAAGTTTGAACTGAAGGAAGGCGCACTGTACGGCCGTATCATCGATATTCTCAACCGCGGCAGCGAGGCGGCGATCCTGGCCATCGGTATGACGCTGGTAGTTTCCTCTTCCGCCGGTACGGATATTTCCGTGGGCTCTGTGATGAGCCTGGCCGGCAGCCTTTGCTGTATGCTGCTTGCCGGCTTCGGCGTGACGCATGTACGTGAGATTGGCGAACTGCAGATGCCGATTTTCGTCGGTGTGATCGCGGGTATTGCCGTGGCGGGCCTGTGCGGTCTGTTCAACGGTTTCCTGGTGGCAAAGATGAAGATACAGCCAATGGTGGCCACGCTGATTTTCTTTACCGCGGGCCGCGCCATCGGCCTGCTGCTTACCAACAACAAGATGGTGTACATCCATCTGGAGCAGTTCAAAGTGTTCGGCGGAAAACTGTGGATTTTCCCCACGCCTACAGTGATCGCCGCGGTATGTATCCTGATCATGACGCTGGTCCTGAAAACAACTTCCCTGGGCATGTATGTGCAGTCCGTGGGTATCAACCCCAAGGCATCCAGGATCGCCGGTATCAACTCTGTGGCGATTATCCTGCTGTGCTACGTGATCTGCGGCCTGTTCTCCGGCGTGGCCGGTATTGTGGCCACCTCCCGTATCTATTCGGCTGACTCCAATAATATCGGCCTGAACCTGGAGCTGGACGCAATCCTGGCAGTGGCCCTGGGAGGCAACAGCCTGGGCGGCGGCCGGTTTAACCTGGCTGGTTCCATAATCGGTGCCTATACCATCCAGGCCATTACCACCACCATGTACGCACTGGGTGTGGCCAAGGCTCAGGCTCCCGTGTATAAGGCGATCATCGTTATCCTGATCGTTGTTGTACAGTCCCCGGCGGTGAAAGCGTACTTTGCGCATCGCAAGGCACAGAAAGAAGGCGGCCTTGCAGTCGCGGGGAGGAGTTGAGCAAAATGGAAAAGAACAACATGAACACAAAGAAGAACATCAACAGCCACTCCATACTGCTGCTTATCACCGTGGGCCTGTTTATCCTGCTGTATGCAGCCGGATACTTCATGTATGGCTTCGGCGCCAACGCAAAAGGTTTTGAAAAGCTCCAGAATTTCCTGGATATTTTCCGGACCAACGCAGCTTTGATCTGCATAGCCTGCGGCATGACCTGCGTTATGCTGACCGGCGGTATTGATATCTCTGTTGGCTCCCTGGTGGCAATGGACTGTATGATCCTGTCCGTTGGTATGGAAAACAGCGGGATTTCTCCCTCGCTGCTGGTACCCTTTGTGCTGCTGATCGGTATAGTGTTCGGCGCGGTACAGGGTTATCTGATCGGTTATCTGGGGATCCAGCCCTTCATCGTGACGATGGCAGGCATGTTCTTTGCCCGCGGTATGACAGCTATGATCTGTACAGACCAGGTCAATATTACCGTGGACAACTGGTTCAAGCAGGTGGCGGCTGTCAAGGTGTATATGCCCTTTGAACTGGGCGCTGTGGTCAACAAGCGCGGCGTTAAGATGGTGCCCTATGTGAACATTCCGGTGATTATTGCGCTGGTGGTTGTGGTGCTGGTGTTCCTGATGCTGCGCTATACCCGTACGGGCCGCAGCATGTATGCGGTAGGCGGCAACCAGCAGAGTGCCGCACTGATGGGCCTGAACACCAAACGGACCAAGATGATCACCTACATTCTGTCCTCTTTCCTGTGCTCCATCGGCGGTGTGCTTTACTGCATGAACACCATGTGCGGTACAACGACCCAGGCGCTGGGCCTGGAAATGAAGGCCATTTCTTCCGCGGTTATCGGCGGTACGCTGTTGACCGGCGGTGTGGGCAATGTGTTCGGTTCCTTTATTGGCGTGCTGATCAACGGTACGATCAACAGCCTGGTCAGCTTCAACGGAGAACTGACCAAACTGGGCGGCACAGTGCCCAACGTAGTGTCCGCTTTCCTGCTTTTCGTGTTCATCATGCTGCAGGCGGTATTTGCCAAGCTGCGTGAACGGAAACAGTAAACCGAAACATAATCAAAAGCCGTATCCGGATTCAGACCGGATACGGCTTTTCTGATGCTGTAATCATTTATTCACCGGCAAAGATGATATCATCCCGGAGCCGGTAGAGGGTGGCACCGCATTTCTTCCGGCAGAAGAAACCGACCCACTCATCAATGGACAGTTCGCAGTCGTACATGACCTTTCCGTAACGGAGGCCGTTGATCCGCTTGCCGCTCCGGTTGCTTTCCAGGGAACGGACCGTGTCGGTTTCGGGATCGTAATCTGACATGAAGATCGCGCTGTGGGCGCCCTTGCCGCCGGAGTAATCGCCGGTCATCTGGAAATAATCGCCCTTCCGGGTCTGCTTCATGAATTCCCGGGCCAATGCGATGTTCTCGTCCTTGGAAAGGGATTTATCATACAGGAACTGAGCGGCGATTTCAAAGGGATTGCCGTCGGAGGCGGGGATATCTTCCCAGCAGTAGCCATAGGCATAGGGCCTGCACTTTTTCTCCGGCAGGTTGTTGGGGATTTTCAGCTCCTTGTCCGGATACTCCGCCATCCGGTAGCGATCCCGGGTCTGACGGAAGAGGTGGACGGTGAAATTCTTACAGACATAGATATCGCCCTTGTAATGGGCGCGCTGAAGCTTCCCGTCAGCTTTTTCGTACAGTTCCCTGCCCAGGGAGATGATATCCTCGATAAAGGCATCCCGGGCAACAGATGATGCCTCTTCCCCGTCCGGAGAAGAGGCAGTCTCATCGGAGAGGATATCCTCGTCCAAAGAAATATCTTCGGTCTCTTCTTCCCCGTATACCGGGAAGGAGAAGAGACACAGCATCAAGAGAAGGGCAGCCAGCAGGAATGAAAGCTTCCTGCGCGAGGTAAAAGGCATCAGACAGTTTCTCCTTCAATCAACTTACCGGAAACAGTAACCTGTTTCGGCATATGACTGTCCGGGAATTCAATCGCGTCGATCAGCAGGCTGAAAACTTCCTTGGCAATCCGCGGGGTGTCCTGGCAGTAGGTGGTCAGCCGCGGCGTAATCATCTGGCTCATGAGAATGCCGTCATAGCCGACCAGGCTGATATCCTGGGGCACCTTGATTCCCTGGGCTTCCAGCAGCCACAGGGCACCGAGACAGCTGTAGTCATCGGGACAGAGAACGCAGGTGGGTTTATCTTTCTGCTGAAGCAGCTCCTGAATATAAGCGGCGCAGTCTGCGGAATTATGGAAGTGTCCCTCACGGACATATTCCACGGGAACACGAATACCCAATTCTGCACAGATCTTGTAGAATCCTGCAAGGCGTTCACGGCTGACCGCACCTTTTTCACCCTGGATGAAGGCGATTTTGCGATGGCCGCGGGCGTAGATATGACGAACAATCTGCTCCATACTCCTGCGGTTATCGCTGGTGACGCAGTCCACACCTTCGTAGGTATGGTCCACGATGACGGTGGGAATACTGCTGGTAGCCAGACGGATGATACCGGCGGATTCAAAATCAGCCTGAACCACGATGACACCGTCCAGGCTCCGCTGACGGGCGTGCTCGTAATAGTTGCTTTCGGCAAAACCGCCCCGGCCGATGAAGGTAAGATCATAACCGTTGCGTTCTGCTTCCAGACGGAGCTCATCGAAAAGCGAACTGAAATATTCATGATTCATCCGGTCTTCGTAGATGATGCCGATGTTGTTGGATTTGCTGGTTTTCAGCGTTCTGGCGGCGGCATTCGGATAATACCCCATATCCTTGGCCGTCTGGCAGATAAACGCGGTCCTCTCTCTGCTGTCACTGGTTAAGCCGTTCAGAGCACGGGAGACCGTTGCTACCGACACACCGCACACCTCAGCTATATCCTTCAGTCTGACCATGATCGAATGAATCCTCCTTCCGCAAATCGGTAATCGTTTGCTGTTTTTTCATCATTTTACAGCAAAATGTAACTGACGTCAACTAAATTTACAATAATTGCGTAACTAAAAAATAGACAAAGGAAAAGACAGCAATGTAACTGCTGTCTTTATAAGGAAATATCAGATATTTTCAGCGGATGTCTTCCCGACGGATAAACCTGGCCAGGGGCTGATAGATCAGCATGGCGATGACCATGGTTACCACAAGCTCTGCCAGCATATACCAGCCGTTATACAGGAAGGAATAAATCCAAGGATTGGTCATGGTCATGTTCATGAAGGATTCCGGCATCCACACACCCCAGATCCAGGCACCGCTGATCAGGTGGCAGATGAACCGAAGCACGAAGGTAACAACGATGCCGACAGCCAGGCTCTTGCGGGTCTTGCCAAGAACGGTGTCGAAGAGGCCGGAAAAGCCGATGGCGGTGTAGGCAATGATATAGTCCAGCAGGATAACGCCGACGGCCATAATAAAGTTGGCAGCATATCCGACGTTGTCCAGGCCGAGCAGGAGCTGGATTGCACTGTAAACAAAAGCGGTGGGAACGCCCCACTTCCAGCCCCAGCGATGGCTGATCAGTACAACGGGCAGCATGCTGGCGATGGTAACGCCGCCGCCGAAGGGCAGGTCAATCTTCAGAAGGCTCAGTACGGTTCCCAGCGCGATCATAATGGCGCTTTCGGTCAGTTTGCGGGTCAGGTTTTTATTCATGGTCTTCCTCCTTTTCTGATCCGGCGGACATAAGAAAACCCACATGCCTGAAGACATGCGGGAAACGGTTTTGTACAGCATGACCGCTTCCCTACGGTAGGATTACCTACACAGGTTCCAAGGGTCGGGCGATGCCCTCTCAGCCGGAAACCGGCCCCCCCAGCGTGCATGTTCGCATCGGAACAGCGACATTATATCACCGGGGCCTTGTTTGTCAACAGATTGAAGCCGTTTTTGCTGCCTGAAAGTCAGAAACTGACAGAAGAGATTCCGGAAGAGATTCTCGCTGGGGAAGGAGATTCCCGGGGAACCGGGGAATAACAGGTATATGCTCCGGAAGGATCAGGTGCCGGAGTCTGTGGAATGAATGGGAAATGCCGGTATTCCGGAATAAAGGAAAGGGAGACCTGAACAGTGCAGCGATGTGTGATTGTGGGCGGGGCCGGGATTCGTGAATATCAGCGTATCCGGGAAAGCCTGCGCGGGGATGACTGGTTTGTATACTGTGACGGCGGACTGAAACATGTGCAGGAGCTCGGCCAGGAACCGAACCTGATCGTAGGGGATTTTGATTCCCATGAGCAGCCGGAAACGGATACGGAAACCATTGTCCTGCCCTGTGAGAAGGATGATACGGATACAGTCTACGCGGTGAAGGAAGCCGTCAGGCGAGGCTTCCGGGATTTCCTGTTGATTGGCGTGACCGGTGAAAGATTCGACCACACCTTCGGCAACATCTCGCTGCTGCTTTACCTGGATTCCCAGGGCATTCCGGCTTGCATCCTGGATGATTATTCCGAAATGAGGATCGTCTCCCGGGAAACGGCGGAAGTGAAAGAAGACTGTTCCTGGTTCTCACTGCTGAATATCAGCGGAACCGCGAAAGGAATCACGATCCGGGGTGCAAAGTATCCGCTGACGGACGGAGAAATCACCAGCGAGTATCAGTACGGCATCAGCAATGAGGTTCTCCCGGGCAAAACAGCCCATGTATCCGTACGGGAAGGCCGCCTTCTGCTGGTGAAGGTTTTCGGACAGAAGTGATTGTTTGTTTCTTGTTCTTTCAGGATTCTCCCCTTGACGGAGGTCAGGTTTCGTAATACGATTGCGGTGCAATGATGGAGATCCAGTAGGGAACAGATAATCCGCACAGAGAGCTGCCGGGAGGTGCGAGGCAGCCGGAGCTGTTTATCCGAAATACTCTCCGGAGCTGTGATCTGAATCCTGCAAGGGTAGTAGGAAAGCCGGGGGCGCCCGATACAGCGCAAAGGATATGAAAGTATCCGGAGGCCGGCCCTGAACGGGGCGGCAAATACGAGGTGGTACCGCGGAGTTAATTCGCCCTCTGTGTCCGAAGGGACACAGGGGCTTTTTTCATGAAGCGGCGCCGCAGAAAGAAGGAGTAGTATGGTATTAGGTGATCTGGCACTCAAACTCGGTATGCTGTTGGTTTTCTTCGGCGTCATGGTCTATGTCGGTTTCTACTGCAGGAAGCATTCCACCGACGTGAACGGCTTTGTGCTCGGCGGACGGAGCGTAGGCCCCTGGCTGACCGCATTCGCTTACGGCACTTCCTATTTCTCCGCTGTTATTTTTGTCGGCTATGCCGGACAGTTCGGCTGGAAGTTTGGTATTGCCGCCACCTGGGTGGGTATCGGCAACGCCCTGATCGGTTCGCTGATGGCCTGGGTGATCCTCGGACGGCGTACCCGGATTATGACGCAGCACCTGTCCAGTGCCACGATGCCTGACTTCTTCGAGAAGCGGTTCGACGCGACTTCCCTGAAGATTGCTGCTTCCATCATTATCTTTATCTTCATGATTCCCTATACCGCGTCCCTGTACAACGGACTGAGCCGTCTGTTCCGGATGGCCTTCAATATTGACTATTCCGTCTGCGTGATCGTTATGGCGGTGCTGACTGCCATCTACGTGATTGTCGGTGGCTATATGGCAACGGCAGTGAATGACTTTATCCAGGGCATCATCATGCTGGTGGGTATTGTGGCGGTCATCGGGGCTGTGCTGGGCAGCAAGGGCGGCTTCATGGCTTCCCTGGAAGGCCTGTCCGCGGCAAAGGATACCAGCGCGGGTTTTGCGAACGGTACGGTTCCCGGCATCTTCAACTCCTTCTTCGGACCGGATCCGCTGAGCCTGCTGGGCGTTGTGCTGCTGACTTCCCTGGGCACCTGGGGACTTCCCCAGATGGTTGGCAAGTTCTATGCCATCAAGAGTGAAGGCTCCATTCATAAGGGAACCATTATCTCCACTCTCTTCGCTATGGTGGTTGCGGGCGGCTGCTACTTCCTGGGCGGCTTCGGCCGTCTGTTTGCCGCTGAACTCGGCGCCGCGGAAGGCGGCAACCCGGCGGGCGGCTTTGACAACGTGATCCCGACGATGCTGCAGACCCTGTCTCCCTTCCTGATCGCGATTGTGATCATCCTGGTACTTTCTGCATCCATGTCCACGCTGTCTTCCCTGGTGCTGACTTCCTCCTCCACGGTAACCCTGGACCTGCTCAAGGGCCGTGTGATCAAGGATATGGACGAGAAAAAGCAGCTGCTGATCATGCGGGTGCTGATCGTGGTCTTCATCATTATTTCCGCCGCACTGGCTATCGTACAGGCAAACTCCAGCGTTGCCTTTATTGCCCAGGCAATGGGTGTCAGCTGGGGCGCCATGGCCGGTGCATTCCTTGCTCCCTTCCTCTACGGCCTGTACTGGAAGCGGACCACGAAGACCGGCTGCTGGGCTGCCATGCTCTTCTCCTCTGTATTCATGATCATTGACATGCTGGCCAACCTGAAGGTGCTGAATATCAGCCTCGGTTTCCTGCAGTCCCCGATCAACGCGGGTGCTTTCTGCATGATCGCCGGCCTGATCATCGTTCCGCTGATCAGCCTGATCTCAAAAGCACCGGACAAGGATACGGTGGATCGTATCTTCTCCTGCTATGAGCGGAAGGTTATTGTTACCGCCAAGGATTCTATTGAAACCGAAGCGGAAGGCTGAAGAAACGACAAAAGATAAAGGACATATTTGCATAAAGAGGAGACATTTGCGGATGTCTTCTCTTATTTTATAATCGGAAAAGACGTTTTCTATTACGGACCATGCTTTGATTTGCTTGCTATGACATTATACAATACGAGTCGAATTTGTTACAAATGTTTGACAAAAGCTAAACAACGTGATAAAATCACCATTGTTTTTAAGAACACTTTTGGAGGTATATCAATGATGAAGAAACTGATGAGTCTGATAGTGGCTCTTGTGTTGCTCTTTAGTATGTCTGCAGCGATGGCAGATCCGTCTGCCATTGACGGTCTTGCCAAACGGCAGATCAAGATCAATGAGGCCGGACTGAATCCTTCAGCGGATGAAATGATCAGCCAGATGATCAGTCCTACTACAGGCAGACAGCTGGATAGTATCGAGTATCCTGATGGCTTCGTCGGGACTGCTGTGACCGGTGTTTATCAGCCGATTATGGTTCAGATCTCCAATGCCGGCGGCGGTGTGACTTCTGATTCCAAGGGCAGACCGACTACCGCGCCGATTAACGCACAGTATGCAGACGTTGTTTACGAAGCTTGTCAGGCGAACTCATCCAATGGCGGCACCCTGACTCGTTTCAGTATGGTTTTTTCCGATACAGTTCCGGATTATGTAGGTTTTGTGCGCAGCACCCGTGCCACACATCCCAGACTCCGGCAGGAATGGGACTGCGCTTACGTGACGTCCGGTTATTCTGCCGCGGATGTTCCGAAAGAATGGAAGAATCTCGGCGTGATGAATCCCGAGAGTGCCACTGCTGATAACCCCGGCCTTGTGTATGTGCAGAACTTCCCCAAGGTCTGGGCAAAGTACATGTTCCACTGCACCAACATTTTCGATGCCAATGACCATGTGTATCAGCTGGCAAACATTGTACAGAACATTATTCCCAAGGATCATGTTCCGGCCAATCATACCTTCAAATTCACGGATGAAACACCTGAAGGCGGAGATTCCGGTGAGATTGTCTACGTTACATTCGGCGGCGGCACCAAGACCGACAGCCGTCTTGAATATGATGAAAACACCAAAGAATACATCCGCTATGTACCGATCTCCGGACAGGAAGATTTTGCTTATCGTTCACAGACCCTGATTAACCCGAAACTGTCTGCCAAGAATGTAAACGGTTCAAAGCTGACCATGGTGGATCCTGATGACCGTACCTACGGTGATCTGATTACCTTTACCAATGTCATTGTTCAGGGAATCAAAATGAACTGGCTGGGCAGCGAACGTCCCGATCCTGAACTGACAGGCACAGGCAACGCTGACTATTTTATGGGCGGCAAGCATTATACCGGCGTATGGCAGCGTAAAGATTATAACAGCCGTACCGTATTCTACGGAGAAGATGGCAATGAGATTGAACTGCTGCGCGGCAAGACCCTGATCATTCTGATGGATTACAACAACAAGGGAAGAAGCGTACAATACGAATAAATCCGGAAAACCGGATGCCTGGGAACCACTGTGAAAGTGGTTCCCTTTTCTTACAAACAGGCGATCATCTCTGGAATTTCATCAAAAAAAACGGACAAGCTGAAATATGGATTTGCAGGAAGGAAAGATTTATGAAGAAACTGACGATTGCGGTTCTGGTCCTGGTATTGATCCTGCATACAGCATCAGTGTTTGCAGAAATCAAAAAGATTGATGGGTTATCTCCCAGAAATATCCAGATAAACCATGCAGGTCTGAATCCGTCCGCGGAGGAGATGATTGCTCAGGGAATCAGCCCGACTACAGGAAGAAAACTGAGCAGGATTAAGTGTCCCGATACTTTCACCGGTACGGCAGTTACCGGTCAGTACCAGCCGTTCATGGTTCAGATTTCCAATGCCAATAACGGCGTCGGCAATCCGGAGAATGGAGAACTGTACGCAACCGCACCGGTAAACGGTTCTTATGCGGATGTGGTCTATGAAGCCTGTCAATTGAGAGACGGCGGTCAGAGCCGAATGAGCATGATCTTTTCTGATACGATTCCGGATTATGTCGGCTTTGTCAGAAGCACACGTGCCACACATCCGCGGATCCGGCAGGAATGGAACGCACTGTTCTGTACTTCCGGTTATACCGATGCGGATGTTCCGGATGAATGGCGGGCACTTGGCGTTAAGAATCCGGCTTCCAAGAACAGGAACGAAAAGGATCCCGGGATTGTTTATGTGGGTGATGCCGGGGAGAATAAGCCGTGGAAAAAGTATGTCAGGCGGCTGAAGGGGATCAAAGACGCCAACAATGAATTGTTCCTGTTAAAGGACCTTCTGGAAAATGTGGTTCCCGAAGATCATGTTCCGGCTAATCATACATGGAAATTTACAGATGAGATACCTGTTAACGGCGACAGAGGCGAAATAATCTATGTGACTTTCGGCAGCAAGTACGATACTGACAGCAGACTGGAATATGATGAGGATGAAAATGGATATATCCGGTATGTGGCAGTAAAAAACCACATGGATATGCCTTACCGTGAGTCTGCCCTTATCGGAGCTGAAAATGTGGATGAAAAAACGAGCACAGGATTAATCGCAAGGAAGGTCCGCGCTAAAGACCATATCCCGGGGAATACACTTATCTTCAACAATGTAATCGTGCAGGGAATTACGATGAAATGGAGAGGCGGCGCAAGGCCTGATCCCGTACTGACCGGCACAGGGAACGCTGATTACTTTATGGGCGGGAAACACATTGCAGGTGTATGGGAACGTCCGGACTATGACAGCCGTACGGTGTTCTACGGAGAAGACGGCAACGAAATTGAACTGCAACGGGGGCGTACGCTGATTATCCTGATGGGGTACAATAATTCGGGTACCGACGTCAGTTATGAATAAGCATTGAACAGACGGAAATGAAGACTGTCCGGGCAGATATGTGACCGTCTGAAACATGAAGAGTAATTTTTCGTTACAGTTTTTGCACCAGTATGTAACAAACCCTTGATTTTTTCTAATAAGTATTATACAATTCGTACAGTATTGGTTACGAAAGGGTGTTTTCAGTGGGTAAAAGGATCCTCCTGGTGGACGACGAACCTCTGATCCTGAAGGGCCTGAAATATACGCTGGAACAGGAAGGTTACGAGACAGACAGTGCCATGGACGGAGAAGAGGCCTTGTCCAAGTTTGAGACGGGTTCTTTTGATCTGATCCTTCTGGACGTGATGCTTCCGAAGCTGGACGGTATTGCTGTCTGCCAGAGGATTCGTGAACGGAGCGATATCCCGATCATCATGCTGACTGCAAAGGGCGAGGATATGGATAAGATCCTCGGTCTTGAATACGGCGCAGATGATTATATGACCAAGCCTTTCAATATCCTTGAGGTGAAGGCGCGCATCAAGACGATTCTTCGTCGCGTTTCCGGCAGCGTTCAACAGCAGGAACACCGGGTGATCCGTGTTCACGATATGGAAGTGAACCTGATCAAGCGCAGCGTGACCCTCGGCGGCAAAGACATAAAGCTGACCGCAAAGGAATTTGATCTGCTGCAGATGTTCGTAACGAACCGGGGCACTGTTTTCAGCAGAGAACAGATGCTTGAAACTGTATGGAAATATGATTATGCCGGCGACGCCCGTACGGTGGATGTTCATATCCGCCGTCTGAGGGAAAAGATTGAACGGGACACATCAAAGCCTGAATTCATCTTTACCAAATGGGGAGTTGGTTACTATTTCACGGATCAGGACTAAACTTGCATTCTTGGCCAGCATCAGGTGGAAAATCCTGCTGGCCTTTTTTCTCATTGTGGGTCTTTCTTTTTTTGTGGCCGCAACAAGCCTGAACGGCATGGTCAAGGACTATCTGTTTGAACAGCGCAAACGCGATGATATTGCAAAGACCGGGAAGCTTGCCCAGAAGGCGGCTCCTCTTTTTCAGTCTGTCTCTTCAAACGAACTGAATGACCTGCTGGAGGAAGAGGCGGAGACAATGGACGGCCGCCTGATCCTGATCGATAATGACGGGAAAATCCAGTACGACACTTTCCAGAACCTTTGCGGACAACGGACACAGGTGGATGAGGTGATCCGCGTACTGAGAGGGGAAACGGTCAAGGATTACGGAATCCATACCCCGGGGAAATCGGTGGTGGAAGCCATGAGCGGGGAATCTGCCGAGTATGTGGCTTACAGCACCTATGAGATGAACGGTTATAAGGGCAGGATCGGTGCCGCGATGTTCGTGAGCAAAATCCAGAGCCTGGTGGATTCCATAGAGCGGGTTGAGATGCAGCTGTTGCGCGTGTTTGCGGTGATTGCGGTGGCTGCGCTGGCATTTGCACTGCTGCTGAGCCGTCTGCTGACAAACCCGATTACTGCAGTGAGCCGGACCATGAGAAAAATGGGGAAAGGCGACCTGAGCGTCCGTGTGCCGGTACGGGGCAGCGGCGAGCTGAGGGAACTGGCTGAAAACTATAACACCATGGCATCACAGCTGGAAAGCCTGGACAAGACCAGAAACCAGTTTGTGTCAAATGCCAGCCACGAACTAAAAACGCCATTGGCAACCATGAAGATCCTGCTGGAATCCATGATTTACGAGCCGGATATGCCTGCAGAGGTCCGGGCGGATTTCATGAAGGATATGAACCATGAGATTGACCGACTGACCGGCATTGTTACGGATCTGCTGGTGCTGACCCGGATGGATAACGGTGAGGAAATGAAGCGCGGCATTGTGAATATGACCGAGCTGACCCACGAAACAATCCATCAGCTGACTCCGGCTGCGGAAAAGAACAACCAGACGCTGACCGGTGACGTGCAGGAGGATCTCTTCTTCTATGGAGACAAGAGTAAACTGAGCCAGATCCTTTATAACCTGATGGACAATGCAATCAAATATACCCCGGAAGAGGGGAAAATATCCGTATCCCTGCGGGAGGAAGACGGCAATATCGTCTGGCGGGTGAAGGATAACGGTATCGGTATTCCGGAAGAAGACCTGGATCACATCTTTGAACGCTTCTACCGGGTGGACAAGGCCAGGGGCCGGGAGACCGGCGGAACGGGCCTGGGACTGAGTATCGTAAAACAGATGGTCAGGATGCATGGCGGCACCATTACCGTTGAGAGCAGTCTGGGAAAGGGCTCTGAATTTACAGTGACATTCCCGCAGGAAGGAGCGGAGTCATGATGAAAAAAGGATTATGCCTTTTGCTGGCACTCTGCCTCCTGCTCCTTCTGGACGGATGCGCAGGAAGGAAAATCGAGGATTACCAGATCCCGGCGTCAACCCTTTCTCCGGCAGCGGCACGTTATACAGCGCCGGACGGCGACGGGATTGTCATGGAGAATCTGAAATACCAGATTTATCTTCCGGCCCGGGACGGGCTTCGCCTTGTTGCCCGTGAAGTGACAATAGACGCGGAGAATCTGAATGACGCTGTGGAGAAGCTGATGCAGCAGCTGCTCAGCTACGAGGGAGACACGGATGCGAAGCCCCTGGGCGGAAGCAAGCCGCTGGAATTGTACGGCACGCATCCCATTGAAATCAGCGGCGGCATATGCACGGTGAACCTGACCCGCACGGCGAAGCAACTGAAACTGAGCGAATATTACAAACACTGCCTGGCGATTTCCACGACCCTGTGTGAACTGAACGATATTAACGGAGTGAATATCCTGGTAGAGGATGAAAGCCTTCCGCTGGATACTCCCGGCTACCTGCCGATGGGAACCCTGATGGGGCATGCGGGAGAATCGCTTCCGGTATTGTGGGAACAGATGGAAGCGAAAAAGACTCCGATGACGCCTACGGATAAGGACCCCGGCAAAAATCCCCTGAACGCGCTGGCAACGCTGTATTATCCGCTGCCGGACGGCCGGGGCATTGCCTGCACGATTCGGATGGTCAATTTCGCAGGCCAGACGCCCGCACAGCTGACAACCAAACTGATGGATGAAATCAGTTCCGAACGACAGGCTCTGTCAGGCGGACAGAACTTCCCGAAACTGACGGAACTGCTGCTGCATGATCCTGTGACAAGCGACCTGCCTGATGGCGGACGGCTCCTGACACTGAGCCTGCGGGAAGATGCAGAGTCTGTACTGGAAGCCGCCAAAACAGATCTTGCCTGCTGCGCGGCGGCACTGACTTATACCCTGACGACTTTTGTTCCTGATATTTCCGCCGTCTGTATCCGGATTGGCGACAAGGCGAAAACAGAGCTGAAAACAAAACGGTTTGATCCGGTAATCGCATTGAGCGGTATGGTGAAACGCAGCGCGGTGGAGCAGTTCCTGACAAGCAGCGTGACGGTGTATTTTGCCCGAAACGGGATTCTATGTGAATGTGAACGGCCTGTGGCTCCCCGGTCTGTTGACAGCCTCCGGACTCAGCTGTGTGCCCTGATGGAAGGTCCTGACACATCGGAGCGGGAAGAGGGGATCAAAGAGACCCTGCCCGGAACAGTTCGTGAAGACGATATCCTGGGGATTTCAGCAGAAGGCGACACACTGCTGGTCAACCTGAGTGAAAACTTCCGGATGGCAATCCTGGAACAGGGAGAGGAAAAAGAAACCCTGGCCTGTTACAGCATGGTAAATACGCTGTGCAAGAATACAGGAACAAAACGGGTGCGCTTCTTCTTTGAAGGGGTGCAGGTGGAATATATAGCCGGAACGATCTACTGGGCAGGAGAGTTTATGTATAATATTGGTTTGGCTGAAAAGGGTCTTGGATAATATAAACGGACTGGGATATGATCCCAGTCCGTTTTAATGAATACTTAAAACTGAAAACTTTGCGATCGCCGTATTCCATTTCTGCATCGTCAGAGACTCGCAGAAATGGACGGCTGTAGCATGGGAGTCATTCGCCGTGCTAAAGCACGGATGACTCCTCAATAACTTAAAATGAATAATAATATAGTGATTTAACCAGAGAATCGGGTCTGACGATTAGCTGGCTTTTTATGGTTGAAGAAAAAAATGAATAAGTTCATATTGCGTTCATATTCCGGACAAAAAGAGGGGATAGAATATAGCCGAAAACCGGAAAGGAGGTTTTTGAGATGAGAAAGATTATGAATAAGAAGGTCCTGGGCGTGATTGCCCTGGCGCTTGTTTGTGTATTTGCGGGTACTGTGATCGGTGCTTCGCAGCCTTCCGCCAGTGCGGAAGAAAAGGTTGTGCTGACTTCTCCCTTTACTGAGGCAATTGCCAAGGTACGGGACAGCGTGGTCGGCGTTAATAACTACCAGATTGTCAACAACAATTACGGCGGATATGACAACTTCGGCGGATACTTCCCCTGGAGCTATTTCGGCGGAGGATACGGAAACGGCTATGGCAACGGCTACGGATACAACCAGCCGGATTCTTCCGAGGAAGTCAAGTACGGCAGCGGCTCCGGCGTAGTCATCGAAAAGGAATATGTGCTGACCAACTACCATGTGGTGGAAGGTGCACACAGCCTGAAGATTTCCATCGGCGATGATGAGAAGAACCTGTATGACGCGACCGTGGTGGCCAGCGATTCTGACAAGGACGTGGCCGTGCTGAAGGTGCCCGGACTGCCGCTGGAACCGGTTGAGCTGGGCGACAGCGATGAACTGGTGATTGGCGACTGGGTGGTCAATATCGGCAACCCAATCGGATTTACCGGTACCGCCACAGCGGGTATTGTCTCCGGCCTGAACCGGGAAATTGAATCCGACAACAGCAAGCCTGACAAATACGGAAAGAACACGCCTGTTGTAAACAGCATGATCCAGACGGACGCTGCCATCAACAGCGGTAACAGCGGCGGCGGTATGTTCAACACTGCCGGCCAGCTGGTTGGTATCCCGACACTGAAGTACACCGGCACCCGCTACAGCTCCAATGCCGCTGTTGAAAGTATCGGCATGTGCATCCCGATCAACGAGGCCAAGGATGTGATTGAAGCGGCATTGAGCGGCAAGGGCAATGTGGAGGAAGGCCAGCAGGCTGCTGCGGACGGTGAAGGCACTACCGGCGGCCTGACAGGTAAGCCCCGGATGGGTGTGACCGTCAGCACGGTGAAGGATACCAACGGCCAGCTGCCGAGAGGCGCTTATGTAGTCAGCGTGGATGAAGGCAGCCCGGCGGAAGCCGCAGGCCTGAAGAAGGGCGATATCATGGTCGAAGTGAACGGCCAGGTGATTACTACCGTAACCGAAGAAATTGAGATCATCTCCCAGCTGAAGGAAGGCGACGAGGTTGCAGTAAGAGTGTGGCGGCCTGAAAACGTGTCGGAGGACGGACGGATTTCCACCGAAGGCGACTATATCGACCTGACAGTCAAACTGGCAGTTGTGGACGAAATCGCCCAGTAACCATCAAAAACAGAACCGGCTCCGGAAGATTCCGGAGCCGGTTCTTTATGTTGTTTAATCAATCATCAGATCAGGCGCATACCCGCAGCCATCTGCTCATTATTGTAACGCTTAAGCAGGGCGTGAATCCGGTCATAGGGATTCAGGAGCTTGCTGAGGCTGCGGTCGTGGTTCAGGGTGGCGATGATGAAGGAGATATATTTGCTCATATCCGCTTCAATGAACCACTCGGTTTCCGCCAACTCAGGTTTGCGGTAGGTGAGGTTGGTGGAAATGACCCGATCGATGAAACCGTTGCGGTAGGCTTCTTCAAAGGCATCAATGCCGTTGGTGAAGAGGGCGAAGGTGCAGCCTGCGAAGATGCGGTTGGCCTTGCGCTTTTTCAGCTCTTTCGCCAGGTCGATGATGCTTTCACCGCTGGACAGCATATCATCCGCGACGAAGACGTCTTTGCCCTCCACGCTGTCGCCCAGATATTCGTGAGCGACGATGGGGTTGCGGCCGTTCACGATGCGGGTGTAATCACGACGCTTGTAGAACAGACCCATATCCAGCCCCAGAACGGAGGCATAGAAGATGTTGCGATCGATGGCGCCTTCATCCGGAGAGACGATCATCATGTGTTCCTTATCGATCCGCAGGGTCTTGTCCTTCTTGAGCAGGGCCTTGAAGATCTGATAGCTGGGCATGATGCTCTCAAAACCGGTGGTGGGGATGGCGTTCTGAACCCGGGGATCATGCGCGTCAAAGGTGATGATGTTGCTGACGCCCATGTTCTCCAGCTCCTGAAGGGCCATGGCGCAGTCCAGACTCTCACGGGCTGAACGGCGGTGCTGCCGGCCTTCATACAGCATAGGCATGATGACCGTGACACGCTTGGCCTTACCGCCCATGGCGGCGATGATCCGCTTCAGGTTGGCGAAATGCTCGTCCGGACTCATCGGAACGCGGCGGCCGAACATCTCATATTCGACATTGTAGGCACCGGGGTCACAGAGAATGTACATATCGTAACCGCGGATGCTCTCTTTGATCATGCCCTTGGCTTCACCGTTGCCGAAGCGGGGACAGGTGACATCGATCAGGAAGTCCTGCCGTTCCGCACCGGGGGTGGTGCTCATGTCGCCGGGCATCGATTCTTCGGTATGATCCTGCCACTTTTTCAGCCAGCTGTTCACCTTAATGCCCATCTCTTCGGTACCGGGCATGGCGATCAGCCCCAGAGGACCAACGGGATAAGTCAGAAATGAGTCTTTGTTCCAGGTACTGACAAAATCTGTCATGACGATCCTCCCTCATGCGATCAGGAAAACTCGAACAGAATTATTATACTATCATTTTTTTGTTATGAGAAGTGAGAATCTGGTTTTTTCTGATGCTATTTTGGCCATGTATACGATTACATGGGAATCTTGCACACATATGATGATTTTACTATAATAGGAAATCATACGGGAAAGGTTGGAACGGCAGGATGGTATTAAAAAGAATAGTGTTACTTCTTCTTGTGCTCCTTATGCTGGTTCCCCAGACTCTGGCTGAGGAGACAGAAAAAGTTACTTACAGGGATATCACTGTAGACAAGAATACAGAGTATGTGGACCTTGGAGACCGAAAGGTGCTCCAGTGGGATGTGCTCTATGATTTCCTGCTGCAACTGCCTAACCTGAAAAAGGTAGACATGTACAATGTGATTGTGAACCTGCAGGTGTATAACAAACTGAATGAGCTTTTCCCGAATGTAGAGTTTGGCGTTCAGTTCAGATACGGCGCTCACAGAGTAAGGACAGACGACACCGCTTTTTCCACACTGTGGGCTGAAGGTGCCAGAAAGCATACCTACGATGAAATCGCAATGATGGTCTGGTGCAAAAACCTGTACGCGCTTGATATCGGACATCACCCGGTAAAAAAGCTGGATTTCCTGTATGAATTGCCGGAACTCAGGGTGCTGATTGTGGCACTGTGCGACCTGACAGACATTACGCCCATCGCAAGCCTGAAACACCTGGAATACCTGGAGATTTTCCACAACAAGATTACAGACATTTCCTGCCTGAAAGACCTGAAATACCTGATGGATCTGGATCTGGTGCAGAATTATGTGGAGGATCTGACGCCGCTGACGGAAATGAAGAGCCTGAAGCGCCTGTGGATTTACCGGAATATCAAGAATGATCTGGAATCTCCGGATATGGAAACTGTCCGGATGCTGCAGGAGGCGCTGCCGGACTGCCAGATTGAGGCGAGGGGCACATCCCGGTCCAAGGGCTGGGTACGGCATCCGCATCAGGAGGTTATTCAGCGGATTTTCCACTCCAAGGTATATGAACCGTTTGCAGATTCCGATCCGGAAAACATGCCTGAACCGTGGCGTACGGAATACCTGGAGAAAAACGGAGAAACGGCTGAAACAGAAGCTATCGAACCCGCGGAATAAGCATACAGGAATATGGGAAGGAATATGATGAGAAAAACAATCAGAGCTGCGCTTGCTTTGCTGGCAGTAATCTGCCTGCTTACGGGAACGGCCGGCTCCGCCCTGTCGGAAACTTTGCAGGAATGCCACAAAGTAACCAATAAGGCAGAGATCACCACACAGAAAAACAAGTCGCAGGTCAAACTGTGGCACGTGGAAACGGCGTATCCCGCGGTGACCGAAGAGATCAACGGTATTGCTTCGGCCTGGGCGGATGAGCTGGGTCCCGATCTGCCGAAGGCGGGCAACAACGGCAAGAAGAACAGCCGGTTGGATGTGGAGATCCGGTACAGCCGGACAGGCCTCCACTGGATGAGCTTCCTGGTACAGGCGCGAACCACCTATCATCAGCAGCTGAAAGCCCAGAAGTTTACTACCCGAACCTATAATATGGAAACCGGGGAACAGATCCGGCTGACGGACGTTTTTGACGATACGGACGAAGTCTGGGCCATGCTGGGTGATAAGGTACGGCAGGCACTGAGTGATTACTGGCCGGACGAGGAGCCGGATGAGGAAAAACTGAACAGCCTTTGCACACAGGAAGCCCTGGAGGAAGCGGACTTTACGCTTCACGGGATGTCCCTGGTGCTGCATTATCCGGCGGAGATCCTGTATCCGAACCATTTCACGCTGATGGATGTGACCCTGTTCTACCCGGAGATCCGGGATATGATGACCGAGGCGGGCAGGACTGAAACCAACAATGAAGCCTATTACAAAACCTGTGCGCTGACCTTTGACGACGGTCCCAGCGCCAAGAATACGCCCGGCGTACTGGACGCACTGATGGAAACCGGCGCCCGGGGAACTTTCTTTGTGATCGGAAACCGGATCAAGGAGAACCGCTGGCTGGTTCAGCGGGAGCATGACAACGGCAACGCCATCGGCGCGCACAACTGGCATCACGGGAATGTAACCAAATCCTCGGGATCCGCCCTGCGTGCGATGCCACAAAAAGTCAATACCGCAATGATCAAGTCCATCGGTATTCCGGTGCGGTATGACCGGGTGCCGGGCGGACGTTATCCGCGGATGGTTGAGGTGAAAGTGGGCTGGGCTTATATCCAGTGGAGCCTGGATACCTATGACTGGCGCGGGCTGAGCACCTCCGCTGTCCTGAACAAGGTAAAGAAAAAACTGCATGACGGGGATATTATCCTCTGCCATGATATCAAAGACCATACTCCGGAATCGACACGGCAGATCGTGCGATACCTGGAGGAGGAAGGTTATATGCCGCTCACCATCGATGAGCTTTTTGCAAAGGACGGCGTGACACTGGAAAAGTATAAGGTATATTACCGGTGCGACCAGGGGGACACGTCCATCCGGAAGGACTGACGCGAAAAGAAGGTTTTATTCCGGATGATCCGGATATGGCTGCTCCGCTTTGCGGGCAGCTTTTTTCTTTTGTTTGTTCCGGTACATCAGGGAATCTGCAATCCGGATACATTCATCCAGGGGCTTGCGCTCCTCATTGGTGGTGCGGACGACACCGATGGAAAGACTCAGGACAAAAGGAATACCGGAGGTGCGGTTGTACTCATCCGCTGCGGCATCGATCTCCTCACACAGGGTGGGATTCCTGCCGCTGTCGATGATGATGAATTCATCACCGCCGTAACGCATGATGAAGGCGTTTTCAGAACAGATCCGCTGGAGAATCCGGGCGGAGGCCTTCAGTGCGGCATCGCCGGATTCATGGCCGAAGCGGTCGTTGATCGCCTTCATGTCGTTCATATCGATGAAGAGCACCTGAACGGAACCTTCAGAGGCGATCAGGTCATCATAACGCTGCTGGCCAAAACGGGTCAGGCCGAAACGGTTGTAAAGGCCGGTCAGCGCGTCATGGACATAGAGTTCGTCCAGGGTATCGTTCAGGTTATGGAGCAGGCTCTTTTTGCGCACGTTTTCAATAGCGATTTCCAGGAAGTTGAGGATGCTTTCGTGCAGGTTATGTTTAGCCGCGGCGCAGATGCCGTTCAGCACAATATAGCCGATGGAATAGGTGTTGTAATGCAGGGGGTAAAAGATCAGGAAGGGTTCTTTTTCCATCAGGTGATCCGGCAGGAGGCTGCTGGTGGGGAAGCGAACGACTTCTTCACCTGATTCACTGTCTTTCGCGCCGCTGTCAAACAGAACCATGGTGGAATCAAAGTGCTCCGCGTAATGCGGCCACATGTTCTTGTCATAGTTATCGAAATAATATTCGTTTATGCACAGATAGACGTTGTCACAGCCGAAGATGGAGTGACTCTTGTTGAAAATCCGCATCAGGTCCGGCAGGTCCTGGGCTTCGAACAGCTCTTCAGCCATGAGGTCCTGCTGAATATAGAAGGAACGGAGGAACCGGGTCTGCTGGAAGTAGAGGTCGCGGATCACGCCGCGGCGCGGCGCGTTGTGGCAGCCGCAGGATTCGGAGCAGATCAGCTCATATCCGAAGGGAATGCGCGTGCGGGTTTCTTCTCCCCGGATCATGCCGACCAGCACATCCGCCGCAAAATAATCCAGCTTGCTGTGATCGGTATGGACGGTGGAAAGACGGGGACTGGACAGCTCCGCGGAGGAGAGGTTGTCAAAGCCGCAGACCATCACATCCCGCGGAATCCGGATCCCGTTTTCCTGCAGGGTTTCCATCAGGCCCAGGGCCATCTCATCATTGGCGGAAATAAAGGCGTCGGGCAGGGGACGCCCTTCGCTGATCCACTTCTTTGCGACATCCACGCCGTCGCTGGTGCGCCAGGTGCACTCGATAATCTCGATATTTTCCTTCGGGATCCCGTTGTCCCGGCAGGCGGCCAGGAAACCGCTCATGCGCTCCGGGCCTTCAAAACCGCTGTGCAGGTTGCCGGTCAGGTAGGCAAGGCGGCGGGCACCGTGTTCACGGATAATATGCTCGGCAATATCATACTGTGCCTGGCTGTTATCAAAAAAGACGAGAGAACATCCTTTCAGTTCCTGACCGATGGAGACTGCGGGGATGCCGCTTTCAACGATCTGCTTTTCAAGGCTTTCCCATGCGGCCCGCAGTACGATCTGGTTGCTCTGAACCAGGAGGCCGTCAAAGCAGGATAAATTAGGCAGCTGAAAAATCGTGTATTCACTCCGGTCCTTATCATTTCCCTGATCTTTACCGAAGCAGTCGAATACACGGATTTGCACGTTTGGATGATCCACGGTATATTGCGTCAGCCCGTGGAGCGTGCTTTCCACCAGTTCGTAGTTCCAGTCGACTGTAAGGAAAGCGATCCGGAAATTTTTCTTCTGATCCGCAGCCATAAAGAATCCCTGCAACTTGTTTCATATTTACGATACATCAGTACAGCTATAAAAATATACACTAAAACTTGCCAAAATGTCAATCTTTTACAGGGCGAAACGATTTGACTTTACAGGCGTCAGACGTCAGAAATCCACTATGCAAAACAGACAGAAAATGCTATAATACATAAGATGTCCATGATTCATGGATTGCTTTTTGTTCGGAAAGGTGAAACGGTAATGAAGAAACGGAAGAATACCAGTATGCGTGGGAGAAAATGGCTGGCAGCACTCCTGGCGGCGGTTCTTCTGCTGGCTTCGTGCGCGCTGGCTGAAGACGGACTGGAAGGCTATTCAAAAGAAAAAGGATATACTTATCTGCGGCTTGGACGTTATCCGCAAACTGCCGAGGGCGGCGTTGAACCGATCCTGTGGCGGGTTCTGACAAAGGATGATGAGAAAGCCTACCTGCTCAGTGAATATATTCTCTTTGCAAGGGCACTGCATAACAACCGGAATGAATACGCAAAATTCAAGGGCGATTTCGCCCAGACCGAGCTGTGCCAGTACCTGAACACAACCTTTACGGAGGCGGCCTTCACAGAGGAAGAGCTGTCCATGCTCCTGCCCTGCGAGAACTTCGGCAAGGTGTTCCTGATTACCCGGGAAGATATGAAGAACAAGGATATCGGGCTGGGCGCCTGGACGTCCAAAAAGGATCCGACCCTGAAACAGATTCAGGAAAACCCTGCTGTCCGGGCCTGGGGAACCGAATGGGCGATCAAAAACAACGGATATGATCCGGCTGAATACCCGGATCCGAAGGCAAAGGTGCGGAACGCTACGGATACCGCGAATATCACGCTGGGTGAAAAACGGCTGTATGTGTTCCAGGCCAAATACGGCTCCTGCAGTCCCTACTGGGGACGTTCTGCCTCCACTACTGACAAGAAACAAGCTGTATGCACCAAGGACGGCGGTCAGGTCGGCCGGATTGAGGTTGGCCGGGACAATGAGGGTGTTCGTCCTGCTCTGTATCTCGCAGAGGGAAGCTACAGCATTATATCCGGATCCGGCACGATGGAAGATCCCTACGAGATCGTTCCTGCCGTTACTCAAGAATAAGGAGAAAACGAGATGAAGCGTAATACTGTCCGATGGATTGCCGCAATACTGCTGCTGCTCGCGCTGGCAGCCGGGCTTTCCTGTCCGTCCATTGTGGAGGCTGAGGAAGCAACGAAGCTGCCGATGGATTTCACCAAGGGCGGCGTCAAGACTGACAAAGACAAGTGGACCTATGACGGAAAAACGCCTGTTGCCTACAGCGATTCCACGATTGAGGTCACATCTGAAAAAAGCTCCGTGACCGCCAAGGTAAAAGGCAAGAACGTCAAGCATGAAGTCTGGGTGATCCGGATCAAGATCCAGGACGCTTCCCAGCTGCGTACCGCGGTGAGCAAGGATACCTATAACGGCCGCGGACAGGCGAAGGGCGAAGACATCGCAAAGAGCAAGAATGCCGTTGTTGCGATGAACGGGGACTTCTTCAAATATGAAAACGACGTAGGATACGTTGTGCGCCAGGCTGAGTTTATCCGGGACGCGACGGATACCAGCCGGAAAAAGAAGGGCCAGCCGATCTGCTTCGATATGCTGGTGGTGGACAATGAAGGAGACTTCTATATTGTTCCCCAGGCCCGGACGAAGGAAATTGAGGAGTTCATCGAGACCAGGCTGACCCCTGAAGGAAGAACAGTGATGGATACGTTCAACCTGGGACCTGCGCTCGTGATTGACGGAGAGGTACAGGATATCGCTTCCTCCCAGGCGGCACAGCAGGGGGATTATCAGTGGAACTATCCCCAGCAGCGCATTGCCCTGGCACAGACCGGGCATCTGGAATACGCCATTGTGGAAGTGTTCGGCCAGACGGACTCCACTGCCGGCCTGACACTGGAAGAGTTTGCGAACCTCATCGCGGAAAAGGTACCGGATGCCAAGATCGCCTACAACTTTGACGGCGGCGGATCCACAAACCTGATCCTGAACAACAAAAAGATCTGCAAGACCCCCGGCCTGCGGGAGATTACCGATATCATTTACTTTGCATCTGCTGAAGGCTACGTTGAGGAATAACAGATGGAACCGATCAAACTGGGTTTTCTGACCATCTACCCCTTCGGTCTGCTGATGATTCTCCCGGCTTTGGGCGCGCTGCTGCTGGCAGCCCGGAGCATGGGGAAGGCAGGACTGAAAAAAGAAACCGCCGGCTGGTTTGCCCTGCTGGCGGTTCCGCTTTGCTTTGCGCTGGCACGGCTGGGCTTCTGCCTGTTCGTGATTGACCAGATGCTGGGGAGCGAAGACTTTGGCATGATCTTCCGGGTGAACGAAGGCGGCTTCCTGCTGTGGGGCGCGCTCTGCGGCGGCCTGCTGGCGGCCTGGATCACCGGAAAAATCACGAAACAGCCCTCCGCGAAAATCGCTGACTCTGCCGTTGTGGGGGCCTGCCTGCTGATTGCGGCGGGGCGGATCATCTGCGGCCTGATTTTCAAGGACCAGGGAATCGGTTTCCCGCTTTCAGACTGGTTCAACACGGACTGGCTGGATCCGGAAGAGGCGGAATATGCCAACCGCTTCAGCCTGTTCGCGCTGGAAGATTACAGCTTCTTTGAACGGCTTCCTTTCGCTATCCAGAACTTCTATGACGAATGGTGCTGGGCGATTTTTGTGCCGGAAGCCATCTGGGCGTGTGTGACAGCGTGGATTATCTCCCGGTGCCGGGCGAAGGACGGCGGGAAAACAATCCTGTTCATCATCCTGTATTCCTGCGGACAGATCGTGCTGGAGGCCATGCTGCGGGGCGAGGTGCTGCATCTGCCGTGGCTGGGTTTCGTGCGGGCCAATCAGGTCATTTGCGCGGTCGCCCTGGTTGCGGTGATCTGCATCTGCCTGAAGAAGCTGGACAAGACGGAACGCGGCAAAGCTGCGCTGGTCTGCTTTGTCCAGGTGATCCCGGCTGTCCTGATCGTGGTGGCGATGGAATTCGCTGCTTTCGAGAAAAAAATCACCCTGATTCAATCCTGGCCCGCAGACGTCTGCCACCTGCTCGCAGGGCTGGCGTGCCTCTGGATGGGATTGGCTGCAGGGCATGTGTGGCAACGGGTCTACGCTTTACAAGCCCCGTCGGATCTGGTAAAATAAGGTATCCGAAAAAAACTACATTCCATGGTGCCCACTACGACGCCGGCACGGTAACTTACAACCCTGCCCGCTCGTTTGCGGTTAATACAAAAACACATTATGAAAGGAGTCGGCATTGCAGTGAAAAACACATTTCGCGGCGGCGTACATCCCGCAGGTCATAAGGACCTGAGCCGGGAAAGCCGTCTGCGTCTCTTCGATCCGAAGGGAGAGATGGTTTTCCCGCTTTCCATGCACATTGGAAAACCCGCGAAACCGGTGGTGAAAAAGAATGATGAGGTGAAGGTGGGGCAGTTGCTCGCGGAAGCGGACGGCTTTGTTTCCGCACCGATTCATTCCAGCTGTTCGGGTAAGGTGAAGGCAATTGAAAAGCGCCGGGTGCTGGGCGGCGGCATGGCAGAATGCATTGTCATCGACAATGACGGAATGTTCACGCCCGCGGAAGATTATACCCAGCGGACGGACGCTTCCAAACTGTCCAACAGCGACATCATCCAGCGGGTACAGAAGGCCGGCATCGTCGGCCTGGGCGGCGCAGGTTTCCCGACGGCTGTAAAACTCCAGCCGAAGAATGCTGACGCGATCGAATACGTGATCGCCAACGGCGCTGAGTGCGAGCCGTACCTGACCTGCAATGATCAGCTGATGCGGATCCATTCCAATGAGATCGCGGAAGGCCTGGAGCTGGTGCTTCGGCTTTTCCCGAACGCCGAAGGTGTAATCTGCATCGAGGATAACAAACCCGAAGCCATTGAGGCGATGAGCCGCGCTGTATCGGATAAGCCGAAGATCAGCGTACGGACCATGATTACCAAGTACCCCCAGGGCGGTGAGCGCAGCCTGATCCAGGCTGTGGCCGGTGTGGATTTCCCCACCAGCAAGCTGCCCGCTGACGTGGGCTGCGTGGTGCAGAACGTCGGAACGCTGTACGCGATCCAGCGCGCTGTACTCTACGGAGAACCGCTGTTTAGCCAGTGCTTCACCATTACCGGTGAGGCGGTTGCAGAACCCGGAAACTATATGGTCCGGGTGGGCACCAGCTATGCCGAACTGCTGGAAGCAGCCGGCGGTGTGAAGGAAGGCATGGAGATCCGCAAGGCTCTCTCCGGCGGACCCATGATGGGTATTGCCATCGGTTCACTGGACATCCCGATCCAGAAGCAGAACAACGGCCTGACGCTGCTGGCGGAAGACCCGGTGGAAGCGGCGGAAGCCGTGATGACCAGCTGCCTGCGCTGCGGACGCTGCACAACGGTGTGCCCGATGGGCCTGACACCCCAGCTGATGTGCGACGCGGCGGTGGCCGGCGACCTGGAACGGTATGAGAAGAAGCTGTACGGCATGGACTGCATCCAGTGCGGCAGCTGCAGCTTTGCCTGCCCGGCCAAACGGCCCCTGACGCCTACGTTCAAGCAGGCGAAGGCAGAAATCCTTGAAAAGAGAAAACGGGAAGGAGGCGCTCAGAAGTGAATATGCTGAATCTTTCCGCGGCTCCTCACGCAAGAGATAAATGGACTACTCCGTTCATCATGCGGATGGTCACCCTGAGCCTGCTGCCTGCCACGATTGTGGGTATCCTGGTATACGGCTGGAACGCCTTCGGCGTTGTGGCACTGGCAATTGTTTCCGCTGTGGCGTCTGAATGGCTTTTCTGCAAAGCCTGCAAAAAGCCCAGCACTATCTGGGACGGCAGCGCGGTGGTTACCGGTCTTCTGCTGGCCCTGTCCCTGGGACCGCAGACGCCCCTGTATATCCCGGTGATCGGTTCCGTGTTCGCTATTGTGGTATGCAAGTGCTGCTTCGGCGGTCTGGGCAAGAACTTCATCAACCCCGCACTGGCGGCCCGCTGCTTCCTGCTGATTTCCTTCGCAAACGCGATGGCAATCAAGCCGATTGTGGACACAGTCGCGTCCGCGACTCCCGTCGGCGCTATGAAAGCCGGCGAGGTGGTGGATATCACCAAGATGTTCCTGGGCACGGCGGACGGCGTAATCGGCAGCTCCATCCTGGCGCTGCTGGTGGGCGGCCTGCTGCTCTGGAGCCTGGATATCATCCATGGCCAGATCTGCTTCTCCGTGCTGATCGGCTTCACCGTGTTCCTGGGCCTCTTCGGTGGAAAAGGCTTTGATCCCGCCTACCTGCTGGCGCACCTGTGCGGCGGCGGTGTGGTGATGGGTGCCTTCTTCATGGCCACGGACTATGTGACCAGTCCTGTCAGCCGCCTGGGTCAGTTCATTTACGGCTGCCTGATCGGCGTGCTGGGCGGACTGTTCCGCCTGAAGGGCAACACGGCAGACTCCTTCAGCTACGCGATCATTATCGGCAACGTATGCTCTCCCCTGATTGATACTTATATCGTTCAGAAACCCTTCGCCTACAGGAAGATCGGCAAGACCCGGAAGACCAGCAAAGAGCCCTTCCGGATTCCGAAGCCTGTGATCGCCCTGACGCTGATTGCGGCGATCGCCGGTGTGGCGCTGAGCGGTGTGTATTCCATGACCAAGGATACCATTGAAGAACAGAAGCTGCAGGCGGAGCGGGCTTCCTACAGGGAAGTGTGCCCCGAGGCAGAGACCTTTGAAGACTCCGAAGCCGCGAAGGCAAAGCTGGAAGAGCTGGCCGGCGGAAACTGGGGAACGAACTTCGGTTCCACCCGGATCAACGAGGCGATTGTGGGCAAGGATGCCGCCGGTAATGTGGTCGGCTATGCCCTGAGTGTCTCTTCCAAGGGCTTCGGCGGCGACGTAACCATGGCGCTGGGCCTGACCCCGGACGGCGAAGTGAAGAAGATTTCCTTCACGGAGCTGAATGAAACCGCGGGCCTGGGCATGCGGGCCAATGAGGACTCCTTCAAGGATCAGTTCCCGGGCAAGAGCGGCAGCGTGAGCCTGGTGAAGGGTGACGCCGGAGAGAACGAGATCAGTGCCCTGACCGGCGCGACCATCACCTCCACGGCTGTGACCAACGCCCTGAATGCCGGCCTGGACTTCTATGATACTGTGCTGAAAGGAGGCAACTGAGATGAAAAAGTATATCGAACGCCTCTGGAACGGCCTGATTAAAGAAAACCCGGTCCTTGTACTGATGCTGGGCATGTGCCCGGCGCTGGCGGTTTCCACCCAGGCGTCCAACGGCATCGGCATGGGCCTGAGCACGCTGGCCGTGCTGGTACTGAGCAACTTCGTGATCAGCTGCCTGCGGAAGGTGATTCCGGATCAGGTCCGGCTTCCTGCCTACATCGTAATCGTCGCCAGCCTGGTGACGGTGACCGAACTGCTGATTGAAGCATATCTGCCCAGCCTCTATGAGGCACTGGGCATCTACATTCCGCTGATCGTGGTGAACTGCATCATCCTCGGCCGTGCGGAAGCCTATGCGAACAAACATACCCCGCTGCTGTCCGTGATGGACGGTATCGGCATGGGCCTTGGTTTTACCATTGCCCTGACCCTGGCGGGCATGATCCGTGAACTTCTCGGTGCGGGAACGGTCTTCGGATTCCGCCTGCTGCCGGAAAGCTTCGGTATGACGATCTTCATCCAGCCTCCGGGAGCCTTCCTGGTCTTCGCGCTGATCATTGCGGTGATGAATGCCATCGGCATCAAGACCCGTCAGCGCAAGCTGGTTGAGAGCGGCTGTGACGGCAACTGCGCACTGTGCAGCTCCGTATGCGAATCCCGGGATGCCGATCCGAAAGCTGAAGAAGAACAGAAGGGAGGCGCGGACGCATGAATAACACGAGTCTGATTATGATCATCGTGACCAGCGCGCTGGTGCACAATGTGGTGCTGAACCAGTTCCTGGGCATCTGTTCCTTCCTGGGCGTGAGCAAACAGATGAAGGCCTCCATCAGCCTGGGCGGCGCGGTCATCTTCGTTATCACCATCGCCTCCGCTGTGGCAAGCCTGCTGTACGACTACGTCCTCAAGCCCCTGGGCATGGACTTCATGAAGACCATCATCTTCATCCTGGTCATTGCTGCCCTGGTGCAGATTGTGGAAATGTTCCTGAAGAAGAAGTCTCCGGCGGTTTACAAGGCCCTGGGCATCTATCTTCCCCTGATTACCACCAACTGCGCGGTGCTGGGCGTTGCCCTGACCAACGTGCAGGACGGCTACAACTTCATCCAGTGCGTGACCAGCGGCTTCGGCACGGCTGTGGGCTATACCATCGCCATCGTGCTGCTGGCGGGCATCCGGTCCCGGATCAATGAAAAGGACCTGCCCGCTCCGCTGCGGGGCGCGCCCATTGTCATGATCGCTGCCGCGCTGATGTCCATCGCGTTTATGGGCTTCGGCGGCCTGGTACTGTGAGAGGAGGGGCGGACAGATGAACATTATTCTGATCACGACCCTGGTTATCGCGGTAATCGGTATCTGCGTCGGCGCGGGCCTGGTTTTCACCGGCAAGAAGTTTGCCGTGGAAGTGGACGAGCGGGAAGTGGCCGTTCGGGAAAAGCTCCCCGGCAACAACTGCGGCGCCTGTGGCTATGCAGGCTGTGACGCGCTGGCCGGCGCCATTGCCCGGGGCGAAGCTCCGGTAAACGCCTGCCCGGTAGGCGGCGCGCCTGTGGCCCAGGCAATCGGCGACATCATGGGCACCACTGCCGGTGCAATGGAACGCAAGGTTGCGTTCGTGGCCTGCAAGGGCACCTGCGAAGTGACAAAGAACCAGGGCAACTATATCGGCATCAAGGACTGCCGGACCGCTGTGCTTTCCGGCATGAATATCACGGACTGTATCTACGGCTGCCTGGGCTTCGGCTCCTGCGCCGAGGTTTGTCCGGAACAGGCCATCTCCATTCAGAACGGTGTTGCCGTTGTGAACCGGAACCGCTGCGTCAGCTGCGGTCTGTGTGCCAAGACCTGCCCGAGGGGCCTGATCTCCCTGATTCCGGAAAGCCGGATCATCCGTGTTCAGTGCTCCAACCGGGACAAGGGTCCGGTTGTCCGGAAAATGTGCTCCGCCGGCTGCATCGGCTGCGGCCTGTGCGTAAAGCAGTGTGAATCCGAAGCCATCGTGTTTGACGGCACACTGGCCCGGATTGATCCGGAAAAGTGCACCCTCTGCGGCAAGTGCGCGGAGAAGTGCCCCGCCAAGGTCATCATGACCACTCCGAATTAATGGAGGGAAGAAAATGGACTATTTTGCTAAGAAACAATGGATCCGGATCGCAATCTGCGCGGTGCTGGTGGCGGCGATCGTCCTGGCGATGACCGGTGTGTTCAGCGGAACCGAATCCCTGAAGTATGACCCGTCCGCCAAGAAACTGGCTGCCGGTGAGTCTGAAGCGGAAGCAGCCATGAAGGGCTTTGGCGGCGACGTTACGGCGCATCTTGTCCTGGAGGGCAACACGGTCAAGGAACTGACCATCGATACGCCGAACGAGACCGAAGGCCTGGGCAAGCGCGCGTCTGACGCGGAATTCACTGACCAGTTCATCGGCAAGGACGGTCCCTTCACCTTCGGTGAAAACGGCGTTGAAGCCCTGTCCGGTGCTACCGTGACTTCCACGGCTGCCCTGAAGGCGATCAACAAGGCCATCACCGGTGAGGAAGCGGCCGAAGAACCCGCCGCGGAAGAACCGGCCAAGGAACCTGAAGCGGCTGCGGCGGATGAGAATGCCATCACCGCAACGGAGCAGGGCTTCGGCGGCGACGTGACAGTACACGTCACCCTGGACGGCGACAAGATCCAGACACTGACCATTGATACGCCCAATGAAACCGCCGGCCTGGGCCAGCGGGCTTCCGAAGCGGCGTTCACCGATCAGTTCGTTGGCAAGAGCGGCCCCTTCACCTACGGCGAAGACGGAATCGAAGCGCTGACCGGTGCGACGATCACCTCCGAAGCTGCGCTGAAGGCGATCAACAGCGTTGTGCCGGCGGCTGAACAGAAGGAAGAAGCTGCACCGGCAGAAGAATCTGCAGAAGCGATCGGAACTGCTGCAACAGATGCTGCCGCTGTGACCGCATTGGAGCAGGGCTTCGGCGGCGACGTGACAGTGCACGTCACCCTGGACGGAGACAAGATCCAGGCACTGACCATCGATACACCCAATGAAACCGCCGGGCTGGGCCAGCGGGCTTCCGAAGCGGCCTTTACCGATCAGTTTATCGGCAAGAGCGGCCCCTTCACCTACGGCGAAGACGGAATCGAAGCGCTGACCGGCGCGACGATCACCTCCAATGCCGCCCTGAAGGCGATCAACAGTGTGGTGCCCGCGGCTGAACAGAAGGAAGAAGCCGCCGCGACGGAAGAACCGGCTGCGGAAGCAACGGCTGAACCTGTTGCTGAAGCGACAGCGGAACCTGCACCGGAAGCAACCGAAGCACCCGCGGAAAAGGCTGAGACAAAGCAGGAAGCTGCTTCTGACGGACAGGCTTACGCTGTTTACCGTGCAACGAAGGAGAATGCCTTCAGCAAGGTAACGGTTACCGCTTCCGCCAAGAACGGCGCCCTGACAGACGTGAAGATCACTTCCGAAGGCGAAGAGGGCAAGGACCTGCTGACGGATGAAATCCGCAGCGAGTGGGCCAAGGCCATCCTAGAAAGCGGCAGTGCGGCGCCGGATGCCATCACAGGCGCGACCCTGAAATTCTCCGCCGGTTCCGTGCAGGAAGCCATGGAAGAAATCCTGGCCCGGATGAACGGGGAAACTGCTGTGGCTCCTGCTGAAGAGCCTGCGGCTGAAGAACCCAAGGCTGAGGAACCTGCCGCAGAAGAAGCCGTTTCCGAAACAAAGGAAGAGCCTGCTGCAGCCGCCCCTGAAAAGGTGGTACCGCTTTATGCTGCCTACCGTGCGGAAGCTGAGAACAACTTCAGTAAGGTAACAGTCATTGCTTCAGCGAAGAACGGACAGCTGACGGCTGTAAAAATCCTCTCCGAGGGAGAAGGAAACAACGACCTGCTGACGGATACCATCCGAGAGGAGTGGGCCAAGGCGATCCTGGAGAGCGGCAGCGCGGCTCCGGATGCCATCACCGGCGCAACCCTGCAGTTCTCTGCCGGTTCCGTGCAGAAAGCCATGGAGGAGATCCTGGCAAAGATGGCGGGCGGCGGGACAGCTGCGGATAAACCTGCGGCAGAGACGCCTGCGGAAGAACCCAAGGAAGAGAATAATACATCCGCGATAAGCGGCAGCGATATGCTGTCGCTTATCGCTGTTTCTATGGGTAAAGAACAGGAAAACAGTTATGTGACAGATTATCTGGAACAGGATCCGTATCTGGTGAACATTTATGAAGGATATGGGTTTGCAAAGGATTATGGCAGCGCACGCGGACATTCCTACACCCTGACGGATGTGGCAAAGACACAGCGGCCGCATCCAAAGGCCAACTGCCTGACCTGCAAGACGCCGGATATGCACAAGATGATTGAGGAACTGGGCGTCGGCGTTTATTCCATGGCTTTTGACGAGGTCATGGCTCAGATGACACAGCCGATCTCCTGTTATACCTGTCATGGAGCGGATGACGGCAACGGCGGCAAGATGGTTGTCACCCACCAGTATGTGAACGAGGCGCTGGGCGCGAACATCAGTGAAATCAAGGCGGCATCGCTGTCCTGCGGACAGTGCCATATTGAATACTATTTCACGCCGGAAGACAGCGAAACCATGATGCCGTACCACAGCAAGGCGGAAATGACGCCTGAGGCGATCCTGGCCTATTATGACGCAATGGGCTTCTTCGACTGGGAACAGCCGGGAACCGGAACAAAGATGCTCAAGGCGCAGCATCCGGAACTGGAAACCTGGGCGTATGGCAAACATGCCGCCATGCTCAGCTGCGCCGACTGCCATATGCCGACAGTCACAATGGAGAACGGCATGCAGTATCACGATCATCACCTGGTGAGCCCGCTGCAGAACGAAGTTCTGCTGGAAAAATGCGCTTCCTGTCATGGGAACGCTGATAACACCATTGCCCTGGTGCAGGATATTCAGGCGAAAGTTACAGCGCGTGAGACAGAAGTGGGCAACCTGCTGTCCGGTCTGAAGGATAAACTGACGGAGACGGTTTCCGCCGGACAGATGGGCGAAGAAGATCTGAATGCGGTTCGGAAACTGCATCGTGAAGCGCAGTGGTTCTTTGATTTCTGCTATGTGGAAAACTCAGAGGGTGCACATAACTCCGCACTGGCCTACCGCTGTCTGGACACTGCTGAAACGAAGATCGGCGAAGCTATGAATCTGATTGCTTCTGCGGGAATGACAGACGTAAGCGCACAGATGCCTTCCGAGGAAGCACCTGCAGAAGAAGAGGCGGCTCCGAAAACGCCTCCGATGTATGCAGGCTATCGTGTGGAAAAGGAAAACGCGTTCAGTAAGATTACTGTTATCGCATCCGCCAGGAACGGGATGCTGACCAGCATGAAGATCCTTTCGGAAGGTGAAGAGGGAAAAGATCTGCTGACGGATGAAATCAAAGAGGAATGGGCGAAGGCTGTTCTGGAGAGCCAAAGCGCGGCACCGGATGCCATTACCGGCGCAACGCTTGCATTTTCTGCAGCTTCTGTACAGGAAGCGGTAACAGAAATACTGGACAAGGCGTCCGGCAGATAAAAAGAACCGGCTGAATCATTACGGAGACCGCGGACGTAATGCATCCGCGGTCTCCCTTGTATAAGGAAAAGAGATCATGAAAAAGATCGGAAAATTCCTTTCTTCCATGCCATTTGCGATTACGCTGCTGGTGCTGCTGGCCGCGGCCTGCGCGTTCAGTTCCACTGTTTCACAGGGACAAGCATATGAATACTACGCAGCGCAGTATGGAGAGAGAACTGCCGGACTGATCCTGGCACTGCATCTGGACGACGCGTTTCACAGCTGGTGGTTTATCGGATTGAGCGTGTTTTTGTGCCTGAATCTGCTCTGCTGCAACCTGATCCGGCTGCCCGGACTGCTGAAACGGGTTCGCACCTTTGCAAAACCGGACGGCACCACTGCATCAAATGCCACGGCTGAAGCGGAAGGCACAGGGGATCCGCGTCGCCTGTTTGCGGCATTGCATATGCCGTCGGTTCGTGAAAGTGAGAACGGTCAGCTTTATGCGACCGGGAACCGGGCCGGATTCTGGGGTGCATGGGTTTGCCATCTGGGCATTCTTTTGCTGATCCTTGGGTTTGCACTGGGACAGATTACCATGAAACAATATACAGTCTATGCCCTGCCCGGACAAACAAAAGGGATGGACGATTCCGGATTGCAGGTGACGGTGGATGATCTTCAGATCCTGCGCGCGGAGAGCGGCGCAGTGCAGCAGTACACAGCTGAGCTGACTGTATTGGATCCTGTGAATCATACGGAGGAAAAAGGAACAACCGGTGTAAATGCGCCGGCGAATCTATACGGTTATAAATTCTTCCAGAATTCTGTGGGCTGGGGCGCTGACGTACGGGTGCTGAAAAACGGACAGGAACTGCAGAAGGAGGGACTTTGCGTCGGCGAGTTCTTCGCAATCTCAGACAAGCCGGAGCTGGTGATCTATTTTCCAGCATTTTATCCTGATTATTCAGGAGAACCGAAACAGAGTGATCCGTCTTTGCCGGTGAAGGATCCGGCGTACCTGTACCAGGTCTATTACCAGGGTCAGATTCTCGGCATGAATGTACTGAAAGCCGGGGAAGAACTGACAATTGACGAGTATACGGTGCTGTTTGAAAATCCAAGGAACTATACGCTGCTGGCAGTTAAACGCGATGTTTTTACCTGGCTGGTGCTGCTGGGGGGCCTGGTTACACTGGCCGGCCTGGTGATGGCTTTCTGGCTGCAGCCGAGGGCTGTCTGCGCGGTGAAAGAAGGGGAAAACTGGCATGTGTTTGGCCGATGTCAAAAGGGAGGAGTCCTTTTCCGGGAGGAATTCCTGAAGGCGGCCGCGGAGACCGGATTTACCCCTTGCAAATCCTCAGATATTGAAGGAGATGATGCATGATGCTTCAGGCGGAAAACACGCTGTTCACAATTGTTGTGATTGGTTATTTTATCCTTACGGCCCTGAACTTCGCTTTTGTGATCCTGAAGAAGGACGCGCTGGCCAAAGTTGCATTCGGGATTCAGACGGGGATTTTCCTGCTGCATACTGCTGCGCTTGTGCTGCGGGGAATCGGCGCGGGGCACTGGCCGATGACGAACCAGTATGAGTTTGCCACCAGCTTTGCCTGGGCGCTTTGCCTGGTCAGCCTGGTTTTTATCCGGAAGTATCGCTTTCCGGTGCTGGGGGCTTTTTCTTCGCCGCTGATCCTGCTGATGATTGGCTATGCAGCCATGCAAAGCAGGGAAGTGAAGGAACTGATGCCTTCACTGCGTTCCAGCTGGCTGGCTTTTCATGTTTCCACGGCGATCATCGCATATGGATCTTTCGGGGTTGCCTTTGTCCTTTCCCTGATCTTCCTCTTCCGGGGAAGAATCAAGGGAGAAGGGTTCTGGGGACAGCACATTCCGCAGCCGGAAAAGCTGGATATGATCAGCTACCGGAGCGTATGCCTGGGAATGCTGTTTCTGACACTTACGATTCTGACCGGAGCAATCTGGGCTGAACAGGCCTGGGGCAGTTACTGGTCCTGGGATCCGAAGGAAACCTGGTCACTGGTGACCTGGATTATTTACGCGATTTACCTTCACCTGCGGATACGCAGAGGCTGGAGAGGGAAGGCCGCAGCCTGGTTTGCCGTGATCGGCTTTATCTGTGTGATATTTACCTATATCGGTGTGAATACGTTCCTGCCGGGTATTCATAGTTATGCATAATAAGGAGGAAAACCTGTGAGTTTCCAGACTATTGAGATCACGGCGGAGATGCCGGAGATCCGCCTGATGGGGCGGATGGACAAAACACACAAGCCGCTGGCACTGGACTGGACCGGGAGCGGGATAGAATTCCGCTTCCGCGGAACGGACGCCTGGGCAAAGCTGGAGGCGCCGGTTGCGTCCCCGATCATGTGGATGATTGTGCTGGCGGACGGGCAGCCGATTACCCGCTTCCCGGTGGAACCGGGGATCCGGATGTATCCGCTGCTGCTGGGCCTGGAGGCGGAACAGGAACGGACGGTTACCCTGATGAAAGAAACCCAGTGCATGCCGGATCAGCCGGCGGCAACCGTGCTGCTTCACAGCCTGCGTATCGACGGGGAGTTGCTGGAACTGCCGGCGAAGAAACACAGGATCGAGTTCATCGGCGACAGCCTGACCAGCGGCGAAGGCGCGCTGGCGGCCCGGGACAACATGGAATGGGTGACACCCTGGTTTACAGCCCGGGGGAACTACTCCTGGTATGCCTGCGAAGCCCTGAACGCGGAGCGGAGCATCCTGTCCCAGAGCGGCTGGGGCGTATGCTGGGATTACCAGCATACGGAAAAGAACAACATGACCGACGCCTATGAATATACCGCCGGCGTGCTGCAGGGACCGGAAGCGGAAGCAAGGGGATGCCGGAAAGCCTGGGATTTCAGTTCCTGGCAGCCTGATATTGTCTGTATCCGCCTGCTGACCAACGACAACAACGGTATGAACGAACGGCAGTCCTTTGAGGCGGACAGGGAAACGGCGATCCAGGGTGCTGTGAACCTGATCCGGAAGGTGAGGAAATATAACCCGGAAGCTCAAATTGTCTGGATCCTGCCCGGAACCGAATGTCACCCGGAACTGGCAGCAGAGGCTGTCCGCCGGGTGCAGGCGGAAGGTATGAAGGAAGTGTATTCCTTTGTGATGCCGGATTACGGCGAGGAAGAAACAGGCGCAAGATGGCACCCCAACGCGGAGTATAACCGGAAAGTCGGGACAATGCTGGGAGAATTCCTGAAAGAAATTCAGAATTACGAATTCAGAATTCAGAATTAATAGTTCCGGACAAAACATCCGTGTGATGACGGATGTTTTTGTCTGAGCAACAGTTTTTTCTGTTCGGTATTTTTCCTGTACCTTCGTTGACTCACAGGGAAGGGAAACCTATAATAGGCTTAATCATTTTCTAAGGAGGCGGAAGTCATGGCCAAGCTGACCATCGACCGTGAGACCTGCAAGGGCTGCGGCCTCTGTGCCGATGTCTGTCCCAAGCATCTGCTTGCGCTGAGCAAGGAGATCAACACCAAAGGATATCATCCCATCGGAATTACGGATCAGGAAGCCTGCATCGGCTGCGCGTTCTGCGCACGCATGTGCCCCGACGCCGTAATCAAAGTGGAGAAATAAAGGAGGAAGCGAATCCATGGGTGAAAAAATGCTCATGAAGGGAAATGAAGCCATCGCCGAAGCCGCGATCCAGGCAGGATGCCGCTTCTTCTTCGGCTATCCCATTACCCCTCAGAACCAGATCCCGGAATACATGTCCAAGCGGCTGCCAAAGATTGAAGGCGGCTGTTTCCTGCAGGCGGAGAGTGAAGTGGCCGCCATCAATATGGTCTACGGCGCGGCCGGCGCCGGAGCGAGGGTTATGACCTCTTCCTCCAGCCCGGGAATCTCCCTGAAGCAGGAAGGCATCAGCTATATTGTAGGCGCGGAACTGCCCTGCGTTATCGTAAACATGGTGCGCGGCGGCCCCGGACTGGGTTCCATCCAGCCCGCCCAGAGCGACTACTATCAGTCCACCCGCGGCGGCGGACACGGCGACTACCGGATGCTGGTGCTGGCTCCCTCTTCCGTCCAGGAAGCGGTGGAACTGACGCAGGAAGCATTTGACCTGGCGGATAAGTACCGCAATCCCGTGCTGATCATGGGCGACGGCCTCATCGGCCAGATGATGGAGCCCGTGGAGATGCCGGAACGCAAGGAAAAGACGGACCTGCCCGAAAAGACCTGGGCGGCGACCGGCTGGACGCCGGACTGCGGCCGGGAACGGGCGATCATCAACTCCCTGTACATTGATCCCGCCGTGCTGGAAAAGCATGTAAACAAGCTGTACGCCAAGTACGCTGTTATGGAACAGACTGAATGCCGCTGGCAGGAAGAAATGACCGATGACGCGGATTACGTCATCGTCGCCTACGGCACCACCGCCCGTATTGCCCGCAGCGCTATGCGCAAGCTGCGCGACGAAGGCATCAAGGCCGGCCTGATCCGTCCCATCACCCTGTGGCCCTTCCCGGCGGCCCCGATTGCCAAGGCTGCTGAGCATGCCAAGGCCTTCCTGACCGTGGAAATGAGCATGGGTCAGATGGTGGACGACGTGAAGCTGGCGGTGGACGGTAAAAAGCCCGTGCACTTCTTCGGCCGCACCGGCGGTATTGTGCCGACGGTCCGGGAGATCATCACCCAGGTTGAAAATCTTGCCAAGGAGGGGAAATAAGCATGGCTGTTGTGTATGAAAAAACAAAGCTGCTGACCGACAAGCCGCTGCATTATTGCCCCGGCTGCACCCACGGTATCATCCATCGCCTGGTGGCGGAAGCCATTGACGAACTGGGTATCCAGGGAAAGACCATCGGTATTGCACCGGTTGGCTGCGCCGTGTTTGCCTATGACTATTTCAACTGTGACATGATGGAAGCCGCTCACGGCCGCGCTCCGGCTGTGGCCACCGGCTGCAAGCGGGTCAACCCGAACAACATCGTGTTTACCTATCAGGGAGACGGCGACCTTGCCTCCATCGGCGCGGCGGAAATCACCCACGCTGCGACCCGCGGCGAGAATATCACCGTAATCTTCGTCAACAATGCCATTTATGGCATGACCGGCGGCCAGATGGCGCCCACCACCCTGCCGGGCCAGGTGACCACCACCTCTCCCTACGGCCGGGATCCCAAGCTGTGCGGCTATCCCATCCGGGTCAGCGAAATGCTGGCAACCCTGGACGGCCCCGCCTACATCTCCCGCGTATCCGTGCATGACGTGAAGCACATCATGGAAGCCAAGAAGTCCATCAAAAAGGCATTCGAAATGCAGATTGCCGGCAAGGGCTTCTCCCTGGTGGAAGTGCTGTCTGCCTGCCCCACCAACTGGGGAATGACGCCCCAGGAGGCGCTGAAATGGGTGGAAGCCAACATGATTCCCCAGTACCCGCTGGGTGTGAAAAAGGAGGTTGAGTGATTCATGGAAGCTCAATTTCTGATTGCAGGTTTCGGCGGACAGGGCGTGCTGCTGATCGGCCAGCTGCTGGCCAAGGCTGCCATGCACGAGGGGATGAACGTTTCCTGGATGCCTTCCTACGGCCCGGAAATGCGCGGCGGCGAAGCCAACTGCGCCGTGGTAATCTCCGATGAACCCATCGGTTCTCCGCTGGTGACGGAAATCCCGATCGCCGTGATTATGAACAAGCCCAGCATGATCAAGTTCACTCCTGCCATGGAGAAGGGCGGCATCATGCTGTACAACTCCTCCCTGATCGATATCACCCCCGACCGGGATGATATCACCGCGATTCCCGTGGATTGCAACGGCATTGCGGAACAGCTGGGCAACAGCCGGACCGCCAACATGGTCATGCTTGGCGCGATCCTGGAGAAGACCGGCGTAGTCAGCATCGACTCCGCCATGGAAGCACTGAAGGCCACCTTCGGCCCGAAAAAGGAGCACCTGCTGCCCATCAACCGGCAGGCCATGGAAAAGGGCGCCGAAGCCGTTAAATAACCCTTGTAATGAAAGCAGCCCGCAGCAATATGCAGCGGGCTGCTTTGCGTTTCTGCCCGCATTGACAACGGGTGGGAAGTATGAGAAAATTTCTTTTTGTCCGGGAACTTCGCAATCCGTAAACAGCAAGGTTCTGCCGGCTCCGAAGAAGAAAACTGTCAGAGGGGAAGAAAACAGTATGCATATGATCAAGCGCTTTATCCTGTGCACGGTTCTTGCGGCACTGTGCCTGATTTCAACGCAGTGTTTTGCCGAAACAAAGTCCTTTTCTTCAGTGAAATCCGCGATTGAATATGTTACCGCCAACCAGCCGACTGAGCTGACGCTGGAAAAGAATAAGTTCAAGCCCACGGACCTGCTGAAAATCAAGAACGCGATGCCGGAAAACTCCGTTTTCCATTTCACGACAGCCTGGGGAAAAGTCACATTCTCCGATGACGTGGAGGATCTTGACCTGAAGCCCAAGGACGCAGGGGTGACCATTGATGAGCTGCGGGCGATCGTCCAGCTCTGCCCCAACCTGAAAAGCGTCGATAACTCCAATAAGACGAATCCGTCCAACAAGGATATGATTCCGCTGATCGAGGAGTATCCGGATATCCATTTTGACTGGAAAATCAACCTGGGCAAGGGACATTATGTCTCCTCCAAAGCTACCGTTTATTCAACAATGAACCGGATCGGTTCCGGGAAAGAACTGAATTCCAGCAACCTGGAACTGCTGAAATACTGCCCCAGCCTGAAGGCGCTCGATATCGGACACAATAACGTGACCGCCCTGGACTTCCTGCAGTATGTACCTGACCTGGAACTGCTGATTATTGCGGACAACGAGGTGACCGATATTACGCCCATCGGACAGCTGAAGCACCTGAAATACGCGGAACTGTTCAAGAATTCCTTCAGCGATTTGTCCGCGCTGGCCAACTGCACGGAACTGCTGGACCTGAACATCACCTGGTGTCCTGTGACCGATCTTTCCCCGCTGGATGACATCCAGACGCTGGAACGCTTCTGGGCGAATATGATGCGCAAACTGCCTGAGGAGCAGATCGGCCGCTTCCGGGAGAAACATCCCAATACCGAGTCGTATTTTTATCCTTCTCACGCCGCGACGGTGGACGGATGGCGGGATCATCCCCGCTACAAGCATTATATCTGGTGTTTTAAGAACCATCAGTGGATCCCGTTTGATGAACCGCTGCCGACCAAGAAATAAAGGCGGTTTACTGCCTGATCCGGATAATGCAGGAACGCTTTGGAAATGGACTTCCGTCCATGGTACAAAACGTATATTGGCCATGCTTCAACATTGACTTTTTGGCCGGTTTCCTGTATCGTTTATAGGGTTAGACTATTCCCGCTCCGGCTTGTCCGGAAAGGGATTCCTAATATCTGTTACAGGAGGAAATTCCGATATGAAAAAGCCCGTTGTACTGGTTGTTATGGACGGTGTGGGTGAATCTTCCGAAGCGCTGGGAAACATGGTCATGCAGGCCACGACTCCTACCCTGGACGCGCTGAAAGCCAATGATCCTTTCCGGACCATCAAGGCCCACGGCACCGCCGTTGGTCTTCCCTCAGACGACGACATGGGCAACAGCGAAGTCGGCCACAACGCACTGGGCTGCGGCCAGGTCTACTCCCAGGGTGCCAAACTGGTCAACGAATCCATTGAAGGCGGCAGCATCTATGCTTCCGATACCTGGAAAGAGCTGGTTGCCGGCGTCAAGACTTCCGGCGGCGCACTGCACTTCATCGGCCTGCTGAGTGACGGCAACGTGCACAGCAACATCGGCCACCTGCTGGCCATGCTGAAGGAAGCCAAGGCTGAAGGCGTGAGCAAGGCCCGGGTGCATATCCTGCTGGACGGCCGTGACGTTCCCGCCACCTCCGCCCTGGAATATGTGGACCAGCTGGAGAATACCATTGCGGAGCTGAAGGATGCTTCCTTTGACGTATGCATCGCTTCCGGCGGCGGCCGCATGCAGATCACCATGGACCGCTACCAGGCCAACTGGAGCATGGTGGAAAAGGGATGGAACATCCATGTACACGGTGAAGGCCGCGCTTTTGCCTCCGCCAAGGAAGCCATTGAAACCTACCGTGCGGAACAGCCCGGCGTGATCGACCAGGATCTGCCCGGATTTGTGATTGCTGAGAACGGAACGCCCGTCGGCGCCATGAAGGACGGCGACAGCGTGATCCTGTTCAACTTCCGCGGCGACCGTGCCCTGGAACTTTCCATGGCTTTTGACGGCGACGCTTCCTTCGACAAGTTCGACCGGGGCGTGATGCCCAAGGTGCTGTATGCCGGCATGCTGGAGTATGACGGCGACCTGCACATCCCCCACAAGTACCTGGTGAACCCGCCGCAGATCCGCCACACGCTGACCGAGCTGCTGGTGGAGAACGGCATCAACGAATATGCCTGCTCCGAAACCCAGAAATACGGCCATGTGACCTACTTCTGGAACGGCAACCGCAGTGAGAAGTTCAGCGAAGAGCTGGAGACCTGGCAGGAAGTGCCCTCCGACGTGCGCTCCTTTGATGAGTGCCCCTGGATGAAGGGCACCGAGATCACCGACCTGGTGATCGAAGCCATCGAGAGCGGCAAGTACGGCTTTATCCGCTGCAACTTCCCCAACGGCGACATGGTCGGCCACACCGGCAACCTGTATGCCACGGAAATCGCGGTGGAGACCGTTGATCTCTGCCTGACCCGGATCCAGAAAGCCTGCGATGAGCACGGCTGCATCCTGGTGGTGACTGCCGACCACGGCAACAGCGACCAGATGCTGGAGAAGAACAAGAAAGGCGTTGTTTCCGTCCGTACGGCCCACAGCCTGCGGCCCGTCCCCTTCATCATCCATGACGCGGATGAACGGCACGAGATGGACATGGAGAGCCCCTTCGGTCTGGCGAACGTTGCTCCCACGGTGGTAGAGCTTCTGGGACTGAAGCCTTACGACTGCTGGGAAAAGTCCATGCTGAAATAAAAACACGGACAGCCGGGCCGATTGCCCGGCTGTCATTCTGTCAGAAAAGAAATGATTGGGAGTGAATCCGGTGAACCTGTATACATCCCCTGTGCCTCGCAGGGAAGGACCGGTATTTGACCGCCAGGCCCGGCTGCGGACCGAAGCTCCGGTATTTGTAATCGGCGCGGTTAACATGGACCTGGCCGGGACACCAACGAATCCGCTGCGCGAGGGAGATTCCAATCCCGGGCGGATTACCCTGACTCCCGGCGGCGTGGGCAGGAACATCGCAGAAAACCTGTGCCTGCTGGGAAGAAAGGTTTCCCTGATTACCATCATGGGGGAGGATCCCTATGCGGGAATGATCCGGGAACACTGCCTGAAGGCCGGCATTGACCTGCAGTACAGCTTTACGGAGCCCCGGGAAAACACCTCAGCCTACCTGTGCATCAACGGCCAGGACGGCGACCTGAACGTGGCCGTATCGGACATGTCCATCTGTGACAAGCTGACGCCGGACAAGCTGGAGCCCCTGCTGCCGGTGCTGAACCACGGAAGTATGGTGATCGCTGACGCGAACCTGCCGGAGGAAACGCTGGCGTGGCTCGCGAAACATATTACTGTACCGATGGCGGCGGATCCGGTGTCCGTATCCAAGGCAGCACGCCTGAAACCGCTGCTTTCCCGCCTGACGCTGCTGAAACCCAATGTGCCGGAAGCGGAACTGCTGACGGGCATGATCATCGGCGGAGACGCGGACCTGCCGAAGGCAGCAGACGCGCTGCACCGGCTGGGCGTTCAGCGGGTCTATATTTCCCTGGGAGGTAAAGGCGTATGGGCGGATGACGCCCGGGAGGGCGGTGTGCTGCTGCCCTGTATTCCGGGTCCGGTGGTGAATTCCTCCGGCTGCGGGGACGCCTTTGTGGCGGCAGCGGCTGACGCCTACCTGAGCGGCCTGAATACCATGCAGGCAGCAGACCGGGCGCTGGCGGCATCCGCCATCTGCGCGGAGGATTCCGCGGCAGTCAGCCCGAAATTAAGTAATAAAGCAATTGATCTGAAACTGGGTCTTTCAATGTGAAAAGGAGCATTCGTTATGAATCTGAGCAAATATCTGTCCGTATCCCCTGAAGTGCAGGAAGCACTGGCGGCCAACAAGCCTGTTGTTGCCCTGGAGTCCACGATTATCTCCCACGGTATGCCTTATCCCCAGAACGTGGAGACGGCGCTGAACGTAGAGAAGATCATCCGGGAAAACGGCGCCGTGCCTGCGACTATTGCCATTATCCAGGGGAAAATTACCGTGGGCTGCACCCCGGAACAGATTGAATACCTGGGTAAGAAGGGCTTGGCTGTCACCAAGGCCAGCCGCCGTGACCTGCCGGTGCTGCTGATGCGCGGCGAGGACGGCGCAACCACCGTGACCACCACCATGATCGGCGCTGCCCTGGCGGGCATCCGGGTGTTTGCCACCGGCGGTATCGGCGGCGTGCACCGCGGAGCCGAAACCACCATGGATATTTCCGCTGACCTGGAAGAGCTGGCACAGACTCCTGTGATGGTGATCTGCGCAGGCGCCAAGAGCATCCTGGACCTGGGACTGACCCTGGAATACCTGGAGACACACGGCGTACCGGTGATTGGCTACGGCACTGAAGAGCTGCCCGCCTTCTATACCCGTTCCTCCGGCTTCAAGGTAGACTACCGGCTGGACACCCCCAAGGAAGTGGCGGATGCTTTCAAAGTGAAGCTGGACTGCGGCCTGCAGGGCGGCATGCTGGTGACCAATCCGATTCCGGAAGAATACTCCATGGATCCGGACTACATCAACAAAAACATCGATGAAGCCATTGCTGAATGCGAAAAGCTGGGTATTCACGGGAAACAGACCACGCCTTACCTGCTGGACAAGATCCAGAAGCTGACCGGCGGCGATTCCCTGAAGGCAAACATCCAGCTGGTTTTCAACAACGCAAGGCTGGGTGCGAAGATCGCAAAGGCCCTGTGCGAATAACAGGAGACAACCCGGCAAAAGAACCGAAAGGGGAGAGGTTCCATGGCATTTTTACAGGTTCAGTTTTTCTCCGCAGCACTGAATGTGGCATCCACTGTGAATGTGATCCTGCCTGAGGTCAACCAGGGCATCGGGATGGGATCGTCCAAGGATGAACGGCCGCCGAAGGTGCTGTACCTGCTGCACGGATACAGCGACGACCATTCGATCTGGATGCGGCGGACTTCTGTGGAACGGTATGCTGCGAGCCACAACCTGGCGGTGATTATGCCGGCAGTCAATCACAGCTTCTACTGCAATGAAGTCTACGGGGAAAAGTACTGGGACTATGTGAGCGACGAGCTGCCGAGAACGATGCACCGTTTCTTCCGGCTGAGCAACAAACCGGAGGATACCTATGTGGCCGGCCTGAGTATGGGCGGTTACGGCGCCATGAGGCTTGCCTTGACCTATCCGGAACACTTCGCCGGCGCGGCTTCATTCAGCGGCGCGGTGGACCTGGAGACGATCTTCTACCAGCGGCACCTGGGCACTGAAATCGACCGGGTGTTCGGTAGCCAGAAGCAGATCAAAGGCTCGGAATACGATCTCTTTTACCTGACGGAGAAGAACGCAAAGGCTGCTCATAAGCCCTGGCTGTATGTCAGCTGCGGCACGAAGGACTTCCTCTTTGATCAGCACAAGGCCTTCGTTCCGGCCCTGCGGAAGAACGGCTGGAGTGTGATGAGCCATGAGGAACCGGACGCCGTCCATGAATGGGGATTCTGGGATGAACAGATCAAGGCGTTCATCGAACTGATTTATGCAAGAGAAGATGCAGATAGGGATTGACGAATGAGGCAATAATCCCTATAATGTACCCGTACATTGCGTACCACTTAAAGCTTCTTCGGGGATGGGTGAAATTCCCTACCGGCGGTAAAGCCCGCGAACTGAGCTCCTGCTCAGCCGATCCGGTCCAATTCCGGAGCCGACAGTAAAGTCTGGATGAGAGAAGAACGGAAAAAGAGTCAAATATGCGCCTGCGTGCGCTTTTAAGCTCTCCGCCCCCTTGAAGCAAACCGAGAAGTTGCTTTGAGGGGGCGCGCTCATTTGAAGGAGGGCTTTCAGCCATGGTTAGCACAACAAAGACCCGTTTCTCCGTCGGCGTGATGACCCGCGTTGCCATTCTGGCAGCGGCCGCATCCATCCTGTTCCTGATCCAGATCCCGATCGTTGCCTTCTACAAACTGGATCTGTCCAATATCCCGGTTCTGCTGGGCGCCTTTTCCATGGGCCCTGTTCCGGGCATGATGATCCTGGCGCTCAAGAGCCTGATCGGCCTGTTGTCTTCTTCCAGCGCCGGTATCGGCGAGCTGGCGGACTTTATCATGGGTACCGCCCTGGTGCTTCCCGCTGCGCTGATTTACCAGCAGAATAAAACCCGGAAGAGCGCAATCATCGGTATGGCCATCGGCACACTGTGCATGGTCGTTGCCGGCGTGCTGGCAAACAAGTATATCATGCTGCCTTTCTACATGGGCGCTTTCCACATGGATATGGACGGTATCCTGCGGTTCGCCAATGTGGCGGGCGTTGACAGCGAGTGGAAGCTGCTGCTTATGATCACCGGACCCTTCAACCTGCTGAAGGGCGTGGTGCTGAGCGTCGTGGCCGGCCTGATCTACAAGCCGCTGTCCCCGATCCTTCACGCGAAGGTTCGTTAATCAAGCTTTATCCTTATCCTCATCCTTCAGGACCGGGCAGGGAGAAATCCCTCCCGGCCCTATTTTTTTCATGCTTTTTCCGGACATACATGGTATAATCCGAATAACCCGGTTTACGGGAGCACCAATTCACGGTCGATGCCGGATGGTATATGAGACCGGAGAGGGGAAAGACAAGCATATGCCGATGGACGGACTGACGGTGGGATTTGCCGCCAGGGAACTGAATGAGATCCTCCGGGACGGGCGGATTGACAAGATCACCCAGCCGGAGCGCGATACAGTTGTGCTGGTGATACGTGCGGGAGGCACGAATCACCGGCTTCTTCTGTGCGCCTCGCCGAACAATGCCCGCTGCCATCTGACAATGAACAATTATTCCAATCCGCTGGAGCCGCCGGCGATGTGCATGCTGATGCGCAAGCAGATCTCCGGAGCGCGGATCACGGAAATCCGGCAGGTTGAGGGGGACCGGATCGTCTATGTGGATATGGACGCGGTCAACGAACTGGGGGATCATGTGCTCCGGCGCCTTGTGCTGGAAATCATGGGCCGGCATTCCAATCTGCTCCTGCTGGACGAGAACGACCGGATCCTGGAAGCAACCCGCCATGTGAACCCGGAAATGAGCCGGGTGCGGCAGATCCAGCCCGGGATGACATATCTTCCGCCACCCTCACAGGACAAGCTGAATCCGGAAACACTGACAGAAGAAGCACTGTATGAACGCCTGAGCGCGATGCCGGACGCCCGGCTGAGCCGTGCACTGGCGGATACCATCACAGGCCTCAGCCGCGCATCGGCGGAGGAACTGGCCTGCCGTGTGCTGCAGCCCGGGGAGGAACAGCCGGCAGACCTGAAGAATGCCTGCGAACGCCTGGCAGCGTTCCTGAAAAAACTGCCGTTCATGTCAGACGCCCGGGTGCTGATGAAGGACAACGGAGAGGCGGAAGACGTTTTCCCCTTTGCCTATCTGTCCAGGCCGACGGACCTGCAGCGGTCCTGCAAAACGCTGAGCGAGGCACTGGAGGTTTACTTCGGGACACGGGACGCCAGGGAACGACTGAACCAGAAGAGTGCCACCATGATCCGGATGCTGAAGAGCCAGCTGGAGCGCTGCCAGCGGAAACTGGCAATCCAGATGGAAGAGCTTTCTTCCGCAGAGCGAATGGATGAATACCGCCGGATGGGTGAGGCAATCAACGCCAACCTCTATCAGCTGAAGAAAGGCATGACGGAGGCGGAACTGCCTGACTGGAATGATCCGGAGGGCGGAACCCTGACTGTGCCGCTGGATATCCGGCTGACGCCCAGCCAGAACGCCCAGAAATACTTCAAGAAATACCAGAAAGCCCGTTCCGCCATGGAAATCGCCGCACAGCAGCGGGACAAAACCCTGGAGGAGACGGACTACCTGGAAGGCATGCTGCTGGACGTGGACAAGTGCGTCGGTGAAAGCGAACTGGAGGAAATCCGCCAGGAGCTGGTACGAACCGGCTACATGAAAAAGAATACCAATCGCCGCCAGCAGCGGCAGCTGCCGGGCAGCAAACCCTACCGCTATGTTTCCACGGACGGGATTGAGATCCTGGTGGGCAAGAACGCGGCCCAGAACGACCGGATTACCCTCGGCGCAAAGGGGGAGAACATCTGGCTGCACGCCAAGGATATGCCGGGAAGCCATGTGGTGATCTGCCATGAGGGCGAGGTTCCCCTGACGACGATGAAGCAGGCGGCAATGCTGGCTGCCTGGTACAGCAAAGGACAGCGCAGCTCGCTGGTGCCGGTGGACTATACCCTGCGGAAGTACGTCAAAAAGCCTTCCGGAGCAGCGCCTGGCAAGGTGATCTATACGCACCAGAAAACCGCGTATATGACGCCGGAAGAGGAAGAAGTGAGGAAGATCAGGCTTGTGGAAGCCTGATCTTCCAATGAATAATGAAAACTTTTGCGATCGCTGTTACCAAAGTTCCGATCGGTGAAACCTCCGGAACTTTGACAGCTGTAGCATGGCAGTTGTATTCCGCAATTTCAATGGTCGCAACTCCACACAGTGGAGCTTGCTCCCTTTCAATTGACCTCAGATCCGATGAGATTTCCGCCACTGGCGGTCATCGGCTCTTCGCCCCAAATCAAAGATTTGGACAACTGCTCAATACTTAAAACTGAAAAATAATTTATAGTGTAAAACGTCCCGCTGGATTGTTCCGGCGGGACGTTCAGCATTGTTTTCTATTGTTTGGGGAAATTATAAATCCGATGGAGCTGAGGGAGCGTCGCCTTTCAGGGTGTGGTAGACGGCGTCGAAGCAGGTCTTGATTTTATACCTGGTGGTGAGCAGGCAGCCGTAGGGGCTGTTCAGATTATAGACGTAATTGCCTTTCATGGCTGCGGGCACGTCCACCAGACCCCAGATACAGATGGCGGTCAGGGGACTGCTTTCCGCTGTGTTGGCTTTCATGAAAACATCACTGAACAGCCTGGAATAGAACGCGTCGTGCTCCGCGACCTTGGTCTTGTCGAAGTTGCGAACGGCCATTTCTGTCAGCTGAACATCCATGCCCAGAGCGGCATAGGTTTCGATGGATTCCTTCACATCGGTGATAATGGAGGGCTCCAGACAGCCTTTCTGTTCCCCATAGCCGCCCATATAACCCTGCATGCCGATGCCGTCGATCAGGGAACGGGGATTGCCGTCCTCATCCTTCGCATAGGACTGAATGCTTTTTACCAGCGCGCAGGCCGCTTTGCGCTTCGCAGAAAAGAACAGGTTATAGTCGTTGTAGAACAGTTTGATATCCGCGCCGAGATTATCCACGGCGTTTCGGGCGCAAAGGAAGGCATACTCAACATAGTCGTCCCCGACATATTCCAGGAAACAGTTTTTATCGCCGTTCCGCTTGGTACGCAGACGCCGCAGGTCGGTGACGCTGTATTCGCCGCCGTTGTCGCCGATGGCTTCATTGACGACGTCCCAGCAGTAGATGACGCCGGGGAACTTCTTTTCAAAATGATTGATGACCCGTTCAATATAACAGGCAAGGCGGGCACGCATCGTTTCCTTATCAGCGATAGGCTTGCTCATGTCATAGTCTTCATGGAAAAACCACTGGGTCATATAAGCGTCCCAGACAAGCACATGGCCCCGGATGCGGATGTTGTTTTTCTGGGCCCAGGAGATCATGGCATCCGCCCGGGAGTAGCTCATGCAGGGCATGCCGTCCTTGGCGGATTTAGACGCCCATTCATCCAGCAGGGAATAGGCCTTGGTCTCATTGCAGCAGGTCAGGGAGTTGAAATGGCGGGCCAGGAAATCCATAAATACCTGGTTCCTCATATCATCATAGCTGAAAGCACCGCCGAACTTGAACCCATAAGGTTCAGCCAGTTCCCACATGGGATCATAATCTTCCGAAACAGTTCCGGCTTCCTCAGCGAAGACGGACAGGGGAAGAAGGCAAACCAGGAGGACAAGAAGGAGGGACAGAAAGCGTTTCATGAGAAAGAGTCTCCTTTAGTGATGAGTGATGAGTGAAGAGTGTAGAGTTGATGACAGCTACGGCCGTCATCAGACATCCTCCATGGTGCAGCCGCCGATGAATTCACGCAGCAGGGAAAGCGGCGGAATCTCGTTCAGGACTTCTTCATCCACATCCGGCAGGTAGTTCAGGGCCTTGATCAGCCGGCGGGAGAGCAGGTAGTTCGGGGAATCGGAAGGCACCTCCATGAGCAGCTTGAAGGCATACAGCTTCAGGATCGGCAGCTCATAATGGAGCGCGGTGTTGAACATGCTGTCCGCATTCTCCTGATAGGTGAAGATGTATTTTTCCTCCGCGCGGCGGACCCGGGGCCAGATCTCCAGCGTGGTTTCCGGCGGATAGCCGCGGAACTGGTTGTCCCGGACGATGCGGCGCAGCAGACGGACGTCTGTGGTACGGATCCGGTTGTGGTCGTCCAGGTTCAGGCAGGTCAGGGCGCTGGCGAAGACCCGGTAGATCTCATCCGCGGGGAGCATATCGCATACCAGCGGATTCAGGCCGTGAATGCCTTCCATGATGATGATTTCGCCGGGAGCCAGGGCGGTGGGCGGCGTCAGGTAGTCCTTGACGCCGGAAGCAAAGTCGAAGTTGGGCATGAAGACTTCCTCGCCGTTCAGCAGGCCGGTCAGGGTATCAGAGAGGAGCTTCAGGTCCAGCGCGTCGATGGAGTCATAATCCTTGGTGCCATCAAGCTGCAGGGGCATATCATCCCGGTTGACAAAGAAGTCATCCATGGAGATGCGGCGGCAGGCATGGCCGTACATCTGCAGGTGTACGCCGAGTCGGCCGGAGAAGGTGGTCTTGCCGCTGGAGGAAGGACCGGCGACCAGAACGATGTGTTTGTTCTGCTCGTGGATCTTCCGGGCGATATCGTTGATGGCGGATTCATGCAGCGCTTCATTGACGCGGATGAAATTCCGCAGCTTCTTTTCCTCAATCATCCGGGACAGGTCCGAGACGTTGGTGACCCCCAGAATCTCACACCATTCCGCACTCTGGCTGAAAACTTCCAGGTGCTTCGGACGGTAGACATAGGGCGCCGCGTGCTCAAAGTCGGAACCGGCCGGCAGCTGCAGCACAAAGCCGCCGCGGAGTTCGAACATGGTGAAGACCTTTACGTAACCGGTGGAGACGGTCATGGCACCGTAGAAATACTCCCACATGCCGTCAATGCAGTACATATTGAAATAGGGAGCGGGACGATGCTTTAGCAGGGAAACCTTGTCCTCCTGCTGCTCCTCTTCGAAGTAGCGGATGGCGTCATCCTTCGTCCACCGTTTCTTTTCAAAAACGAGGTCCAGGTCTGTCAGCCGGTGCATTTCATTTTCAATCCGGACGATATCCTGGCGATGCAGCTCCACGCCGGGGAGGCGGACAAACACGCCGTAGCCGACGGAGTACTCAATCCTGACCCGCTGGTAGGGATAGAGGTGACGGAGCGCCAGGAGCATCACAAAACGCAGGGAGCGCTCATAGATCCGGCGTCCTTCCTCATTTTCCAGGGTCAGGGGGATCAGCGTACAGTCCTGGCGGAGCTCGTCATTCAGCTCACAGACCACGCCGCCGGACTGGGCGGCAAGCGTACCCACGGGAAAAGCGTCCAGCGCTTTCAGGCACGCAGCGACTGTAGTGCCTTCCGGGAATTCTTTTTCGTTGTTCATGGAACGGATAATCATATAGTAACCCTCCTATCAACAATTTGTCGGGTTTGTTTACATTATGATCTGTATCATCCTTATTATCGTTGACGGGTTGTATGCTTTTATATCGGATTAATCGAAGGGCATGCTGGACACGTCCGCGTTCAGCAGTTCCTCATCCGGATCGGGCAGGGAGCCGTGCTCCGCCAGGTATTTTTCCAGGCGCTGCTGCATCTGAAGCTGCTTGGTATGCACATAGGCCACATTGGCATGGGTGGCCGGGGCGGTGGCGCGGGTCATGATCTTTTTGCCATCGTCATCAATACGGAAATGCAGGCGGATCAGGATCCGGCCATGGTTTTTACACTTGGCAATGGCAATGTACTTATCAGCGCTCTGTTTAATATATTCGCCATCGAGGGCCAGAACCCTTCCGCAGCGCGGGCAGGTGGGATGAATCGCAGACTCGCTTGCCAATGCTTCCCGGACAGAATCGAAGATTTCGCCGGGAGTCTTTTCACGGACGGAACGCCGACCGTGGATCAGTTCCTTCGGCTGGCGGGCATAATTCAGCACGGCGGAGGGATCGGGCAGGGTACGGAATACCAGCGCCGTATACCAGGCGTCGTTCAGCGCGTTATGGAAAGCCATGTTCTCATCCGGCTCAATATTCATCAGCTCCATGGCGGCTTTCAGGCCGGCACGGTCCTTCAGCTTATGCTCCTGGCTGAAGAGCTGCTGGATGTCGCACAGGGGCGGCAGCGGAATATCCTCGCAGTGGAAGAAATGAATGTTCTGATACAGGACGCTGACGTCGTCAATTCCCCAGGTGAGCAGGGTATAGTCCTCACCGCACCAGGAGGTGAACTGCTCCAGCGCTTCCCGGAACGCAGGCGCTCCGGCCAGGGTTTCCGAATCCAGGCCGGTCATCCGGCGGATGCGGGGATGGATCCGGAGATAGTGGGTCGGCGCGATCGGGATGGAAATGGAGTCAGCGGGGTTCAGGTCGGCGTCCAGTTTCACGGCGCCGATCTGGATCATCTCGAAAATCAGCTTGTCACCGACCTCACGGTAGGTGCGGCTCTGATAGGAGATGGGCTGGTTCCATTCAAGGTCAAGGATGATGTAGGTCATATGGTTTCACAACCCCAAATTAAAAATGAAGAATGCAAGAATTAAATTCAGAATTAAGAATTCAGAATTCAGAATTAATGGATGAAGCCCCTGCCAGGGCGCCTGTAGTCCGCAATCTCAATCGTCGCAGTGAACCTTGCGAGGGCGCTTCGGTTCTCTGCTCGTTTCGATTGACTCGTTCAGGTCGCTTTTGACTGCGTCAAATGATACCGCATCTTCAATAGTCGCAACTCCCCACTGGGGAGATTGCTCCTTTTCAGATGACCTCACCTCTGACGGAATTTCAGCCACTGGCTGCCCTCAGAGGTTCGCCCACAGGCACCGCTTCCTTCGCTCCCCAAGCTGATTGCCTGTCCTGCAGACGCTCCTGCGAGAGCGCCTGTACTCCAGGCAATCTGTAAGTTAAATCCTCCTGTATGGGCGTCGACGTCGATCATTTCGCCGGCGAAGTACAGGTTGGGGATCAGCTTGCTGCGCATGGTGCCAGGCTCGATTTCCTTCACGCTCACGCCGCCGCGGGTGACGATGGCTTCGGCAATGGGCCGGGGAGCCTTTACAGTCAGCGGCAGGGCTTTGAGCGTGGTGAGCAGGGTTTCCCGCTGGGCAGCAGTGATCTGGTTGCAGGGCAAGGCCGGGGAGATTCCGCAGAGCTTGGGGAAGATTTCCGCAAGGCTGGCGGGCAGCAGGCCCGGCAGGGCGCTCTTCAGCTGCTTTTTACCGGCTTCTGAAAAGTCCCGGCGAAGACGGGCATCCAGCTGTTCCCGGGTGAGACCTGGCTTCAGGTCAATGGACAGGCGGGCGCCTTTGGCAGGATCCGGCAGGTGGCAGCTGGCTTCCAGCGCCAGGGGGCCGGAGATCCCGAAGTGGGTGAAAAGCATTTCTCCCAGTTCGGAATAAAGCGTTTTTTTGCCGGAAGTCAGATTCAGCGTGACATTCCGGAGGCTGAGCCCCTGGAGTTCCTTCGGCCAGGTTTCTTCTGTCTCCAGACCGACAAGGACAGGGGAGGCGGGGACTACGGTGTGTCCCAGCGCTTCGGCAAAGCGGAATCCGTCGCCGGTGGAACCGGTGGAGGGATAGCTCAGGCCGCCGCAGGCCAGAATGACCGCATCAGCGGGAAGAAAGGTTTCGTCCGCCAGCACCGCGCCTGAGATCCTGCCGTTTTCCGTTCTGAGACTGCGGACATCGGCATTCAGGCGGATCCGGACATTCAGCTTCCGGAGCAGGTCGGCCAGGGCTTTTGTGACATCACTGGCTTTTTCAGAAGCAGGGAAGACCCGCTTTCCGCGCTGCACGGTGACAGGGCAGCCGTTTTCCTCCATCAGGGATATCATATCCCGGGACGAAAAAAAACTCAGCGCGCTGTAAAGAAACCGCGGATTGCGGGAAACCTGGGACAGGAACTCGTCCAGGTCGCAGTCGTTGGTCAGGTTGCAGCGGCCTTTGCCGGTGATATAGACTTTCTTTCCGAGTTTTTCGTTCTTTTCGAGCAGGGTCACATTTGCCCCTGCTTTGGCGGCAAACACAGCAGCCATCATGCCGGCTGCGCCGCCACCGATGACCAGTATTTCAGCCATGGAAATTCTCCCTCCGAATCAGTACGGCGGAAACGGCGGAAAAGCTTTCCGCAGCTCCTGTGAAAGTATACGGGAAAAGCGGAAAATATGCAAGAAAAGCAGGAAAAAGAGCTTGACTTTAGCTCGATAAAGTGATAATGTACTGATGTGATCCGGAAAACGGATCCTTATCCAATGATTCTGAGGAGGAAAACACCAATGAAGAAACTGCTTGCTCTTGCCCTGGCCCTGTGTCTGGTTCTCGGCGCTTCCGCTGCCCTGGCGGACGAATTCAAAATGGGCATCGACGCGGAATACCCGCCTTTCAGCTATCTGGACGATGACGGCAGCTACGCCGGCTTCGACGTTGAAATGTGCAAGGCAGCCTGCGATATTCTCGGACTGGAACAGGTGATTGTTCCGATCAACTGGGATACCAAGCTGATCTCCCTGGACAACAAGGAACACGACTGCGTCTGGTCCGGCATGACGATTCTGGACACCATGAAGGAAGCCGGATATGTGCTGTCCTTCCCCTACTATGACAACACCCAGGTTGTTCTGACCAAGGAAGGTAACGGAATCAGCACCGTGGAAGACCTGGCCGGAAAGCGCGTGGCTGTGCAGCTGGGCACCTCCGGTGAAGCCCTGCTGGCCGATCCGGAAGGACAGCTGGAGCTGGCTCAGACCTTTGAAGGCGGCGCTCCCGTGACCATGGAGAACTTCAACATCTGCGGCACCGAGCTGGACGCCGGCGGCGTGGACGCGGTTGTGATCGACCTGCCCGTGGCCCAGAACCTGGCCAGCCGCTTCAACGGCTTCGTGATCCTGGACACCAACCTGGGCAGCGAACAGTACGGCATCTGCTTCCGCAACGGAGACGATGAGCTGTGCAAGAAGTTCGAAGACGCCATCATGAAGCTGGTGGAAGACGGCACTTACCTGAGCCTGGCCCAGAAGTACGGCCTGGATGAGAACGTGCTGTGCCTGCTGAACAAGTGAGTTTTTTCCCGCGGCGCGGGAGATGACAGAAGTCTGATCACGCAGGGGCCCGGTAACAGGCCCCTGCGATTTCACATTGAAGGAGCTTCCGAATCATGACGATCCTGACGATGATCACCAAGATGAGCGAGGGCCTGGGAAGAACCTGTGCAATCTTCTTCCTGACGCTCCTTTTTTCGCTGCCGCTGGGACTGATTGTGTCCCTGCTGCGCATGAGCAGGAACAAGGTGGTTTCCTCCATCATGAAGGTATACATTTCCGTGCTTCGCGGAACACCGCTGATGCTGCAGCTGCTGGCAGTGACCTATGGCCCTTACTACCTTTTCGGGATCAACGTTTCCCGGGAAAAGCTGATCCCGGTGGTGATTGCCTTTTCCCTGAACTATGCGGCATACTTCGCGGAGATCTACCGCGGCGGCATTGAGTCCATGAGCCTGGGCCAGTATGAAGCGGCGGAGGTGCTGGGATACACGAAATTCCAGTGCTTCATCAGGATTATCCTGCCACAGGTGATCAAGCGGATCCTGCCCTCGGTGACCAACGAGATTGTAACCCTGGTGAAGGACACCTCCATGGCTTTTACCGTGGCCTATCAGGAGATGTTCACCATCGGCAAGCAGATCGCGAATTCCCAGACCAGTTTCATGCCCTTTGTGATCGCAGGTGTGTTCTATTTCCTGTTCAACGCAATCGTGGGCTGGGTCATGGGACGGTTTGAGAAGAAACTGAGTTATTACAGGTGATGACGATGAGCAAGCTTCTTGAGATTAATCATTGCAGGAAACAGTTCGGCAGCACGGAGGTGCTGACGGACCTGAGCATATCAGTGGAAGAGGGACAGGTGCTGTCCATCATCGGCCCCAGCGGCAGCGGAAAATCCACGCTGCTGCGCTGTGCCACGCTCCTGGAAACCATGGACGGCGGCGACCTGATCTACCTGGGCAACTATGCCGCGCGGGATGTGAACGGAAAAGCGGTTTACGCGACACCCGCTGAGCTGCAGAAAATCCGGGGCATGTTCGGCCTGGTGTTCCAGAACTTCAATCTTTTCCCGCACTATTCCGTGCTGAAAAACGTGATGGAAGCGCCGATGCTGGTGCAGAAGCGGCAGGAAAAGGAAGTCCGGGAAGAGGCCATGGCCCTGCTGGAGCAGATGGGCCTTTCAGACAAGGCGGACGCCTATCCCTATCAGCTGTCCGGCGGACAGCAGCAGCGGGTTTCCATTGCCCGGGCCCTGGCGATGAATCCTAAGATCCTGTTCTTTGACGAGCCGACTTCCGCGCTGGATCCGGAACTGACGGGTGAAATCCTGAAGGTGATCCGGAAACTGGCGGAGAAGAAGATGACCATGGTCATCGTGACCCATGAAATGAGCTTTGCCCGGGACGTTTCGGACTGGGTGGTGTTCATGAACGGCGGCGTGATCGTGGAACAGGGAGATCCGCGGGACGTGATTGACAATCCGACCCATGAGCGTACGATTCAGTTCCTGAGGAGACTGCAGGAGAAATGAAAACATACCGGTATGTAAGACTGGACCCGACAGGCAATTTCACCTGTCTGGTGCTGGATCCGGCGGATCACGGGGACGAAAAAACCCTGACCCGGAAACTGCTGAAGGAATGCGAGCAGGTAGCCTACCTGGAGAAGCCTTCGCTGCCGGGTGCCGTGGCGGCCATCCGCCTGATGGGCGGTGAATTCTGCGGCAACGCGGCCATGGCGGCCGGAGCCTGGCTGGTCCGGGATGAACTGGCAGCGGGCAGCGAAATGTCTTTCCTGATGCAGGTGTCCGGAGCACCCGAACCGGTGAACTGCCGTATCCGCAGGACAGGGGAGGCTTTTGAGGGCACTGTGGAAATGCCTCCGGTGAAGGAAATCCGGGAGGTAAATATCGCAGGCATGTCCTTTACACTGGTCCGGATGGACGGCATCGTTCACCTGATCCGGGAGGGCAATCCCCTGGAAATGGAAGCCGCGGAGAAGCTGCTCAAGGAAGCGGCTGATACACTGCCGGACGAGGCTGTCGGTCTTCTGCAATGGAACCGGGATACACAGTACATGCGTCCGCTGGTATACGTGCGGGGCAGCGGAAGCCTGGTCTGGGAAAACGGCTGCGGCAGCGGCAGCGCGGCTGTCGGCGCGGCGGAAGCCCTGCGGGCCGGAAACGGAACAAGGGTTACGCAGGTGAAACAGCCGGGCGGGATGATCAGCGTCAGCGCCGAGGCGGAGGACGGACAGATCCTTTCCGTACAGATCACCGGACAGGTCAGGGTGAATACAGAAACAGTCATTGAGATCCCGTAAGGGATTGTGTTATACTCTTCTCATCACAAAAAAAGACAGAAGGTTCGGCCCATGATACACAGAGCGGAAAACAAAACGCGCCATCGCAGGGTTCAGCTGCAGATGGTTGTTTTGCTTCTGCTCTTTACACTGCTGACGACCTCGCTGACGGGATGGATTATCTATGACCGGACTTCCGACCAGGTGATCCGGGATACCTGGCAGCAGCAGGAGGCGCTGCTCCGCAGTACCGTGGCAGCGGTGAACAGGGAAATTGAGCAGGTCAAGTCTTTTTCCTGGCAGATCAGCAATGACAGCAGCGTGCAGAAGTATCTGCACCTGACAGAGGAAACACCGAAGGATATCCTGACCAAGCGCGGGATTATTGAAAAACTGCAGCAGATGAAGGCCTTCAGCAACACCATGGCGGATATCGGTATTTACGCGGAAGGCATGGACATCATTATTACCGGGGAAAGCAGCTATCGGGCGGCAGACTATTACAGCCGGATCGACGGCATTACGCTGGAGAAGATGATCGGAGAGCGTTCCGTACCGGGCACGGTGGCGCTGGGCCGCTATGCGGGGAACGGGACGGTCAGCCGGATCCTGAGCAAGGAGCCGGTGCTGGTCTTTGTCAGCAGCCTGCCGCTGAACGCACAGGCCGGGAAAAGCTACGCTTTCTTCCAACTGAACGCGGACAGGCTGTATGCATGCCTGCCGGAAAGCGACGCCGGGACGCTGCTGCTGACGGACGGGGAAGGAACTCCGGTAATCCAGGCGGATACGGAAGACAGCGGCGCAATCAGCCGGCAGTATGTACAGGAAAAACAGAACCGGATCCGCTACAACGGCAGCGAATACGGCGTGCTGAGCATGGAAACGGCCGCGGAGGGGCTGCACTGTACCGCGGTCATTCCCTACAGCGAACTGCTGAAACCCAGCCTTCGGCTGCGGGATGTGGTGATGCTGGTGATGGGTATCTGCATGGTGGCCGGCCTGCTGGCTGCCGTGCTGGCATCCAAAAGGCTGTATGCTCCGCTGGAACGGCTGCTGGGCAACGTACGGCAGCTGTGCCGCAGCCTGCCGGATGATAACCGGGGCAATGAATACAAGATGCTGGAGGACGCCATTCACCTGATTTCGGCGGAGAACCATGAGCTGACGCTTTCCAACCGGGAAGTGAACCGGCTGCTGAAGAACCGGCTGCTGAACGACTGGATGGAAGGCAAACTGAAGGGGGACGCGGATGAAACGCTGGCCAAGGCTGGAGTGACACTGCCCTATGACCTGATACAGATTGCGGTGGCGGAAACGGCACCGCGGGACCTGGAACGCCTGGAAGCACGGAATGGGGAAAATACGGCGGACCGGATTGAAACACTGGCGGCGAAAGAACCGGGAGACAGGAAGGTCTGGTGTGCCCGGCGTACGGACGGCCTGATCCTGATCCTGTTCAACCTGAATGAGCAGCCTGCGGCTGAAACGGCAGAAGAACTGCTGCAGAGCATCCGGGAGCAGGTTTTCGGGGAATGCCCCTGCACCATCGGCCTGGGACGGGTGTGTGAAAAGGAGAAGGCAGCGGAAGCCCTGGTGGACGCGATGATTGATCTCCGCAGCGGCGAGGAAAGCCGGGAGGAAAAGCATTATACGCGGCTGACGGATTATATCCGGAAGGAATATATGAACGATATTTCCCTGGACAGCGCCAGCGAAGCACTGGACATGTCGCCCAGCTATATCGGCCTGGTGTTCCGGAAGGTGGGCGGAACCAGCTTCCTGAAGTACCTGACGGATATCCGGATGGAAGAAACAAAACGGCTGCTGACCACCACGGAACTGACGCTTCGGGAAATCGGCCAGCAGGTCGGTATTGAAAACCAGAATACGCTGATCCGCACGTTTAAAAAGGCCACGGGCGTTACGCCGGGACAGTACAGAGTGTCAAATCAGGCGATGCATTCGCAGAATGGATGATCGCTTTTCAGCAAATCTGAAGCCAGTTTCACAGAATGGCAGATAGCCTGCGGGCGTGTTTTCATGCTACCTTCAAACCAACGGAGGTGGACCTCATGCATACATCCCGCGGCGCGCGGCTCTGGCGCAGGATCTGGGCATCCAGATACCTGTATCTGATGTTTTTGCCTGTCTTTTTATATTACGTCATATTCCGCTACGGGCCTATGCTGGGCCTGTCCATTGCATTTAAGGATTACAACGCGTTCCTTGGATTTGACAGAAGTCCGTGGGTGGGCATCAAATACTTCAAACAGTTTTTCAATTCCATCTATTTATGGAGACTGCTGCGCAACACGCTGCTGATCAATCTGTACGACCTGGTCTTCAATTTCCCGGCGGCAATCATCCTGGCACTGCTGCTGAATGAGGTTCAGCAGCGCCGGTTCAAGAAGACGGTACAGACCATCACCTATATGCCGTACTTCATTTCCAGCGTTGTGCTGGCCAGTATGGTGGTGCAGTTCCTGTCTCCCTCCAGCGGCATCGTCAACAACCTGATTGCCGCACTGGGCGGGGAACGGAAATATTTTATGACCCAGCCGGAATCCTTCCGCACGATCTATACAATCATGAACCTGTGGAAGAACATCGGCTGGAACTCCATCATCTTCCTGGCGGCCATCAGCGGAATCAACGGTGACCTGTATGAAGCCTGCCGAGTGGACGGAGGCGGACATCTCCGCCAGACCTGGCACATCACGCTGCCGGGAATCGCGGGGACGATTGTGGTGCTGCTGATCATGCGGCTTGGACATGTGCTGGACGCCGGCTATGAGACCATCCTGCTTCTGCAGAACAGCGCAAACCAGGAAACCAGCGACGTTATAGGCACCTATGTGTACCGCCGCGGTCTCAAGGGCGGCGAGTACAGTTATGCAACGGCTGTGGGTATGTTCCAGAGCGTGATTGGCTTTGGAATGGTCATCTTCGCGAACTGGCTCAGCCGTCGTTACAGTGATACGAGTCTGTGGTGAGGGGAGGAACGAGTATGGAACTTACGCGCAGACATACCGGAATCCGGGTATCCCCCGGCCGCAGGGCCTTTGTCATCATCAACACCATTGTCCTGCTGCTGGTCAGTGCCATTATGCTGTATCCTGCCATCTATGTGATTGCGGCATCTTTTTCCGAGGAGACGGCAATCCTCCGGGGAGATGTTTTCCTCATCCCTGTGCGGGCGCATGTGAAGGCCTATCAGAAAGTCTTTGTATATCCGATGCTGTGGCAGAGCTACAGAAATACCCTGATCTATACCTTCCTGGGTACAGCCATCAACCTGGTGCTGACGGTATTCGGCGCCTGGGCGCTGAGCCAGAAGAAGATGGTAGGACGCCGCTTCCTGACCCTGATGTGCACCTTCACCATGTTCTTCGGCGGAGGCATGATTCCCACATTCCTGGTGGTCAAAGGCCTGGGACTGCTGAATACAATCTGGGCGATCCTGCTGCCGAGCGCCGTGAGTACCTATAACATGATCCTGATGCGTACCTTCTTCCGCCAGATTCCGGAGAGCCTGGTGGAGGCGGCGGAGCTGGACGGGTGCCGGGATTTCGGCGTGCTGTTCCGGATTGTGCTGCCCCTGAGCCTGGCCAGCCTGATGACCATCGGAATGTTCTATGCCGTAGGACACTGGAACAGCTATTTCCCGGCGGTGATGTACCTGACAACAAACAAGGAACTGAATCCGCTACAGATTATTCTCCGCCAGGTGGTGCTGCTGAACGAGATTGTGGAGAATGCCAGCAGTACGGAAAACGTGATGGCGGAGGGAATCAAGTATGCCACGATCGTGGTGGCCATGCTGCCGATGCTGTGCATCTATCCCTTTGTGCAGCGGTATTTTGTCAAGGGCGTTATGGTAGGCTCCGTAAAGGAGTAATGACTTTGGTCTGACCCCCGGAGGATGGGGTTTTGATAGCATTACCAAATCACAGAAGGAGGAAGAATCATGAAACACTTTTCCCGTCTCCTGGCGCTGCTCCTGGCAGTTGCCCTGCTGCCGCTGTCCTTTATGGCAGCCGCGTCCGCGGAAGAACCCGTGACGATCACCATCTGGGGTTCCGACCGTGAGAATATGCCTTTCCGCAACGGCCTGTGGACCATTGACGTCCTGCAGGAAAAGCTGGGAATCAAGATTGAGATTATCTCCGCGCCCACCGAGAACCTGGCGGAGAAATACGGCCTGCTGATGGCCGGCGGCGACCTGCCCACCATCGTGCAGTACAAGGCGAAGGACCTGCTGCTGTACAAGGACGCCTGGACGCCCCTGAATGAGCTGATCAACGAGACCGATACCCCGAACCTGTGGAAGGTCTACAGCGACGCGGAGATCCGCCGCAAGGTTTCCGACGCGGACGGCATCATGCGGTTCATCGGACAGCGGACGGCCATCACCGCCGGCAAGCTCTACTTCTGGCGCCAGGACTGGCTGGACAAGCTGGGACTGGAAACCCCGAAGACCACGGAAGACCTGTACAACGTGTTCAAAGCCATCAAGGAAGGCGATCCCAACGGCAACGGCGAAGCGGATGAGATCCCCTTTGCGGTGCGCAAGAACGGCAGCAACAACCGCGGCAACGTGATCCCCTTCATCAACAACTGGGGCATCGCCGAGACCTTCTTCGCGGAAGACGGCCAGGTGAAGTTCGGCGCCACCGATCCCCGGATGAAGGACGCGCTTGAATGGCTGAACCGCTGCTATGCGGAAGGTCTGATCGACCAGGAATACCTGACCCGCGACAAGACGGCGTGGTACAGCGCCTGGACCAACAACCAGGTGTTCATGAGCTATGACTGGAGCGCCTACATTGACAACGTAGCCAACCTGTTCAAGGATGTGGAAACCGATATCAACATTGTCGGCGCCGTTCCTCCGGAAGGCCCCACCGGCATCAGCGAGACCCGTGACCAGCTGCAGCCCATCACCGTGGATGAGGACTGGAACGCCGGTATCTTTGTCGGCGCGACTGAAGAACAGAAGAAGGCTGCCCTCAAGCTGCTGGACTACGTCTACAGCGAAGAAGGCATGATCCTGATGAACTTCGGCGAAGAAGGCACCCACTTCAACATCGTGGACGGCGACTACAAGTATTCCGACCTGATCATGAACAACCCCGACGGCCTGTCTCCCCAGGACGCCCTCCGTTCCTTCGGTATCCAGAGCATGCTGACGCTGCTGCAGGACGCCCGCTATGAGCGTGCCTTCGTCAGCGACGAGGTCAACCGGATCCGTGACATCTACGAGCAGGAAGGCCATATCGGCGACGCGTTCCCGACGCTGGCGTTCACCAATGATGAACAGGGTATCATCAATGAAAAGTACACCGAAATCGAAACCTATATGAACGAGACCATTGATAAGTTCATCATGGGCGTTGAACCGCTGGATAAGTTTGACGAGTATGTGGCCCAGGTTGAACGTATGGGCCTGGCGGACGTGCTGGCTGTCTATCAGGCTGCCTATGACCGCTACATGAAATAATCGGTAATCTCCTGACTTTGGGGAACGGGTCTGCGGATCCGTTCCCCTCTTTTTTACCTGCTGGCTTTTATTGACAGTGATTCGGCGGATATAGTAAGATGGAGACGGATGATTACTGACTGACAACTGAACATGACCGAATGGAGGAAAACCGATGAAAAAGCTGTTTTGCCTGATTCTGTCGTTCGCCCTGCTGCTGACATCCGCCGCGGCATTCGCAGAGGCGCAGCCGGAAGAGTCCCTGTTTACGCCCGGCGCTTATACCGGGGAGGCCCAGGGTATCTTTGTGCCGGTCAAGGTTACGGTGCAGGTGAGTGAGAACGAGATTGAAACCGTGCTGGTGGACGCTACCGGTGAAACGCCCGAGCTGGGCGGTATTGCTGCGGAAAAGATGGCCATGGCCATTATGAACGCGCAGACCCCGAACGTGGATACCGTGAGCGGCGCTACCGTGACCAGTAATGCGATTATCGCCGCCGCCACCTCCGCCCTGGAACAGGCGGGCGCGGACATTGCGGTGCTGGATGCGAACCGCAAGGACACCAAGGACGCCGGTCCCAAGGCAGAGAAGACGATTGATACGGAAATCGTGATCATCGGCGCCGGCGGCGCGGGTATGACCGCGGCCATCATGCTGCAGCAGGCCGGAAAGGATTTTGTGATCCTGGAGAAGATGCCTTACGTGGGCGGCAACACCACCAAGGCCACCGGCGGCATGAACGCTTCCGAGACCCATTACCAGAAGGAACAGGGAATTGAAGACTCCAACGCGCTGTTTGCGGCGGATACCATGAAGGGCGGCCACGCACTGAATGATTCCTCCCTGGTGGCTGTGATGGCTAACAGCTCCGCGGGAGCCATTGACTGGCTGGATACCATCGGCGCGGAACTGCCGAAGATCTCCTTCTCCGGCGGCGCTTCCGTGAACCGTATCCACGCTCCGGAGGACGGCTCCGGCGTCGGTGCGTACCTGGTGGACCGCTTCTCCGCCAAGCTGAATGAGCTGGGCGTGGAAGTGATTCTGGAAACCGCGGCGACCGAATTACTGGCGGATGCGGACGGGAAGATCACCGGCGTCAAGGCGGAAGGTCCGGACGCAGTCTACACCATCAACGCCAAGGCCGTGATCCTAGCCAGCGGCGGATTCGGCGCCAACGAGGAGATGTACACAACCTACCGTCCTGACCTGAAGGGTACGGTGACCACCAACGCGCCCGGCGCAACCGGCGACGGTATCGTGATGGCGCAGGCCCTGGGCGCCGACCTGGTGGATATTGAGCAGATCCAGCTCCATCCCACCGTGGAACAGACGACCTCCATTCTGATTACTGAATCGGTCCGCGGCGACGGCGCTATCCTGGTGAACCAGAGCGGCGTACGTTTCACCAACGAACTGCTGACCCGTGACGCGGTATCCGCGGCGGAACTGGCTCAGGAAGGCAGCTATGCCTACATCATCTTTGACCAGAAGCTGCGGGATAACCTGAAAGCTATCGAAAAGTATGTGAAGAGCGGCATTACCGTTCAGGCGGATACGATCGAAGGCCTGGCGGAACAGCTGAACATCGATTCAGCCACGCTGGCAACGACGCTGGCTGACTGGAACGAGATCGTGAAGAACAAGCGGGATACCCAGTTCGGCCGGACCACCGGTATGAATGAGGACCTGACCACCCCGCCGTATTACGCCATCAAGATCGCTCCCGGTATCCACCACACCATGGGCGGCGTGAAGATCAATACCGCGGCTGAAGTCATCAATACCGACGGCGCTGCCATTCCCGGACTGTTCGCAGCCGGTGAGGTATGCGGCGGCGTCCACGGCGGCAACCGCCTGGGCGGCAACGCGGTGGCGGATATCGTCATCTTCGGCCGGATCGCGGCGGAAAGTGCCATGGCTTACCTGGCCAAATAAAGCTTTACGGACAACTGAACCTGACCGCCGGAGCGCATGCTCCGGCGGTTTTTCTCTGTTCTTTCCCCGTTTCGTTATTGTCCTGTCCTGTGCCGGATGGTAAGATAAGAAAACGGCAAAAACAGAGATCCGTTTATCATTTCAGAGGTGAGCAAATGAAACAGTACGTTATGGGAAACGGTGCAATTGCGCTGGGAGCGCTGGCCGCAGGGGTGAATCTTGTGGCGGGGTATCCCGGTACGCCGTCTTCCGAGATCATAGAGACGATCTCCCACTATCCGCATGAGGGCCTGCATCTGGAATGGTCCGTCAATGAGAAAGCCGCGCTGGAAGTAGCCGCTGCGGCCGCCTACAGCGGCGCCCGGGCGATGGTCACTATGAAACAGATGGGCCTGAACGTCGCTTCCGACCCGCTGATGTCTGTGGCCTATATCGGCGTGAAGGGCGGACTGGTGATCGTGAGTGCGGACGATCCGGGCCCCATTTCCTCCCAGACGGAGCAGGATACCCGCAGGTATGCGGATTTCTGCCGTATCCCGGTATTTGATCCTTCTTCTCCGGAAGAAGCATATGAGATGATCCAGGAGGCCTTTGCGTATTCCGAGAAATACAGCACGCCTGTGCTTTTCCGGCCGACCACCAGGGTCTGCCATGCCTATGCCTCCGTGGAAACACCGGACAGCTTCGCACCGAAGGCGTATGAAGGCTTTGAACGGGATCCCGGCCGGTGGGTGATTTTCCCGCGGCTGTCCTACATCAACCACGGCAAAATGGAAGCGCGCAATGTGGAAATCGGCAGGGATTTCTCTTCCTTACGGTTCAACACTGTCGAAGGCGAAGCAGCGGAGAAAGCGGTTGTCACCTCCGGTGTGAGCTATACCTACGTCAAAGAGTGCCTGAAAGGCCATGACGGAGTCCGGCTGATCCGGATTGCCACGGCATTTCCGTTCCCGGAGGATTTCATCCTGAAGGCCCTGGATGGCGTGAAGGAAGTGCTGTGCATTGAGGAACTCAGCCCGTTTATTGAGGAGCAGATCCTGAGAGCAGCCGGAAAGCATCACCTGGCGCTGCGGGTTTCCGGAAAACTGGACGGCAGCGTTCCCCATAACGGAGAAAACAGCGTGGAGCTTTGTACAGGCATCCTGAATACCTTCCTGAGAGTCCGGACCGGCTATGAACAGAGGGATCTTTCGGATGCTCCGGCACTGCCGGTGCGTCCGCCGGTGCTGTGCGCCGGCTGCCCGCACAGGGCATCTTTCTACGCGGTGAAGAAAGCAATGAAAGGCCGGAAGGCAGTATTCTGCGGCGATATCGGCTGCTACACGCTGGGGAATGCCATGCCGCTGGATATGGTGGACACCTGCCTGTGCATGGGCGCGGGCATTACCATGGCCCAGGGCCTGAGCCACATGAACCGGGACACGGTCAGCTTTGCCTTTGTGGGAGATTCCACTTTCTTTGCTTCCGGAATGACCGGTGTGGTGAACGCGGTCTATAACGAAGCGGATATGATCCTGTGTGTGCTGGACAATTCCACTACTGCCATGACAGGCCACCAGCCCCATCCCGGTACCGGCCGGAACATGATGGGGAATGCGGTGGAGAAAGTCAATGTTGAAAAAGTGCTGGAAGGAATCGGGGTTAAGAAGATCGTGACGGTCGATCCCCTGACACTGGAAGACAGCATCAGGGCAGTGCAGGAGTGTGCCGAGGAAACCGGCGTCCGCGCAATCATTTTCAAATCGCCCTGCGTAGCCATCACAAAGCCGGACAAGAAATGTGCGATTGACACTGCAAAGTGTGTTAACTGTAAAAAGTGTATCCGGGAGATCGGATGCCCCGCGCTGATTACGGTGGACGGCCGGGTGGCCATTGACCGGAACCTGTGCGCGGGCTGCGGCCTGTGCAGCCATATCTGTCCCACCGGCGCGATCGGAGGTGAGCAGTGATGAACAAGGATATCCTGATCTGCGGTGTGGGCGGCCAGGGAACCGTCCTCGCCTCTAAAATCATTGCCGCGGCAGCGATGGAAGAAGGCAGTCCCGTTCATTCCGCCGAAACCATCGGAATGGCCCAGCGGGGCGGCTCCGTTACGAGCCACGTGCGGATCGGAGGAAACGCCTGTTCCCCCCTGATTCCCTTTGGCAGCGCGGATATGCTCCTGGCCTTTGAACCCGGGGAGGCAGTCCGGAACCTGAAGTATCTCCGGCAGGGCGGGATTGCGGTGGTGAATACCGCCCCGACGAAACCTGTCACGGAATCCCTGCGGGATACGGGATATGACGGCAGGGAAATGATTGAATACCTGCAGCAGAAATGCGACTGCATCCTGATCAACGCGGAGGAAGTCTGCAAACCCTTCGGATCCACCCGGTTTTTCAACGTTATTCTGCTGGGCGTGGCCGCGGGTTCCGGCCATCTTGGCCTGAGCCGGGAAACCCTGCTGAAGCAGCTGGAGAAGCGGGTACCGCCCAAATATCTGGAGATAAACACCAGGGCCTTCCTTGCCGGCGTCGAGATTGCCGGACAGGCATCCGGTGAACGGAAAGGAGAATAAACCCATGAGAATCAACGAGACCCAGCTGGCCCTTGCGGACAAGCAGATCAAGCGTATTCTTGCCAGCGGAAACTATTACAGCGAAGTGTATAAAAAAGCCGGTATCACCGGCGTGAGCACCGCTGAAGAGTTTGAAAAGATCCCATTTACCGATAAGGCGGACCTGCGCAACGCGTATCCGCTGGGAATCCAGGCTGTTCCGGATGAACAGGTCGTGCGGATTCACTCCTCCTCGGGTACGACCGGCAAGCCGGTGATTATTCCCTATACCGCGAAGGACGTGGATGACTGGGCCACCATGTTTGCCCGGTGCTACGAGATTGCCGGGATTACCCCCAAGGACCGGATCCAGATTACCCCCGGGTACGGCCTGTGGACGGCCGGTATCGGATTCCAGGCCGGCTGTGAAAAGCTGGGCGCTATGGCGATCCCGATGGGCCCCGGCAACACCGACAAGCAGCTGCAGATGATGATCGACCTGGAGAGCACCGTGATCTGCGCCACTTCTTCCTATGCGCTGCTGCTGGCGGAAGAAATCAACAAGCGCGGCCTGAAGGACAAGATCAAGCTGAAGAAAGGCGTTATCGGCTCTGAGCGCTGGAGCGAAGCCAAGCGGAAGTATATTGCCGAAGCACTGGGCATCGAACTGTATGATATCTACGGCCTGACGGAGATCTACGGCCCCGGTATCGGCATCAACTGTCCGGGTGAAACCGGCATGCATATCTTTGACGATTACCTGTACACGGAGATCATTGACCCGGCGACGGGCAAAGTGCTTCCGGACGGAGAAGAGGGCGAGATCGTCATCACAACCCTGGTCAAGGAAGGCGCTCCGCTGATCCGTTTCCGTACACACGACCTGTCCAGGATCCTGCCCGGCGAATGCCGCTGCGGCCGGACCTATCCGCGGCTTGATATCATCAAGGGCAGAAGCGATGACATGTTCAAGGTGCACGGCGTCAACATGTTCCCGAGCCAGGTAGAGGAAGTGCTCGGCATGGTGGACGGCGTCTCCAGCGAGTATAAGATCGACATCGCCCATGACGACAATTTCAACCGGGATATCATCATGGTGACCGTGGAAGCGGAAGGCCGGGTGGACTTCACAGCGACAGGGGAGAAGATCAAACAGCTGTTCAAGTCCAGACTGAATGTGACGCCGAAGGTGGCCGTGATTGCCCTGAATACGCTCCCGCGTTCCGAAAAGAAGACCCAGCGCGTGTTCGATCACCGGGCTGAATAAGTACGGTATTCATAATACAGGGTAAAAACAATCTGCACTCTTGACAGATGACCGGAGAAAGAGTAACCTTCACATAAACCATTGAAGGAGAATAGTAGCAACCCCGCGGCACGGTACAGGGAGCTGCCGATAGTGGAACGGCGGCGCGTGCGGAGGATGTGAATGGGCTCCTGAGGGCGTTCCGAAAAGCAATGAGTAGGAAACGACGGGGGACGCACCCGTTATCAGGGCGGCACGTATCAGGGGTACGTGATGAATGAGATGGCATTCCCTCCGGGGAGAGTCAAACTGAGTGGCACCGCGAAGTAATCGCCTCAGTACACAGAGATCCTGTGTGCTGAGGTTTTTTGTTTCCGGCTCAATCCCCCCCCTGAATTTCATACATCCACAGATGAAAGGAAGGACAAAACAATGAAAAAGGCACTGGCACTGGTACTCTCCCTGATGATGGTATTCTCCATGGTTTCCCTGGTTTCCGCTGAAGAAAAGACAAGCTTCAAGGTTGGCATCTGCAACTTCGTGGACGACGCGAGCCTGAACCAGATCATCGCCAACATCCGTGAACGGCTGGCCGAGATCGAACAGGAAAAGGGCGTGACCTTTGAAATCGCTGAAGACAACTGCAACCTGGACACCAGCGTTATGCAGCAGATCGTTGCAAACTTCATCGCTGATGAAGTGGACCTGATGGTGGGCGTCGCGACGCCCGTGGCAATCGGCATGCAGGGCATGACCGCGGACAACCAGATTCCGGTGGTGTTTGCCGCCGTGTCCGATCCGCTGGGAGTAGGACTGGTTGACAGCCTGGAAAAGCCCGGCGCCAACATCACCGGCACCTCCGACTACCTGGACACCGCCGCTGTGCTGAACCTGATCTTTGCGGCCAATCCGGACGCTAAGAAGGTCGCGCTGCTGTACAACCCCTCTGAAGACGCTTCCGCCGCTCCCGTTGCGGCAGCAAAAGAGATCCTGACCGAAAAGGGTGTGGAAGTGAAGGAATACACCGGCGCCAATGTGACCGAAGTCATGCAGGCTGCGGAAGCCATCGTGAGCGATGGAATGGACGCTGTCTTCACCCCCACGGACAACACGATCATGGCTGCGGAACTGTCCATCTATGAAATCCTGGCCGAAGCGAAGATCCCGCACTACACCGGTGCTGACTCCTTCGCCCTGAACGGCGCTTTCCTGGGCTACGGCGTGGACTATGCCAACCTGGGCCGCGTGACCGGCGACATGATCGCCGCGATCCTGGTAGACGGCGCAAATCCTGCCGAGACTCCTGTGGCGACCTTCGACAACGGTACTGCCACCGTGAACACCGAAACCTGCGCGGCAATCGGCTTCGACTTTGAAGCGATCAAGGATGCTTTCGCTCCTTACTGCACAAAGGTTCAGGAAATCGCCACCGCGGAAGCTTTCGAATAAGACTCTCCTGTTATTGCAATTAGAAACACAGCGGAGGGAAGGATTCTTCCCTCCGCACAAGTATTTTGATCAGAGACTGTGAATTATGACGATTGATAAAATCCTGGCACTGGGCCAGACGGCAATGGAACTGGGACTGATCAACTCCCTGACGGTGCTGAGCCTGTTCCTGAGCTATTCCATGCTGAACGTTTGCGACCTGTCCACGGATGGGTGTTATACCCTGGGCGCCGCTGTTGGCGCACTGGTGGCGATTGCCGGCTATCCCTGGCTGTCCCTGCCGGCGGCCATGCTGGCCGGTATGATTTCCGGCTTTGTGACGGCGACCCTGCAGACCCGGATGGGCGTGCAGAGCCTGCTGGCGGGTATTGTGGTCAATACGGCCCTGTATTCCGTGAACATGGCGCTGACCGGCAACAAGGCGACCCTGAGCATGAACAAGACCACCACGATCTTCTCCATGGCGAAGAACCTGCTGAAGGATACGCCCCTGGCGGGTCAGAGCACGCTGATTGTGATGCTCATCGTGGTGGCGCTGGTGATCGTTTTCCTGTGCTTCTTCCTGAAGACGAAGCTGGGCCTGGCGATCCGTGCCACGGGAAGCAATGCGGACATGGTACGCTCCTCGTCCATCAACCCCACGTTCACAACCACCGTCGGCCTGTGCATCTCCAACGCGTTTACCGGGCTGAGCGGCTGCCTCATGGCGCAGCAGGCGAAGAGCTTTGATATCAACATGGGCTCCGGCATGGTGACGGTGGCCCTGGCCAGCCTGCTGATCGGCGGCGTATTTGTCGCGAAGCACAAGCCGATTCCGCTGCGGGCTGTGGGCACGGTGCTGGGCGCGGTGATCTTCCGGATCGTATACGCACTGGCCCTGCGGTTCAATATGCCGGCCTTTATGCTCAAGGCGGTATCCTCCATTATCGTGGTGCTGGCCATCTCCGGCCCCTATCTGCGGAAGCAGCTTCCGCTGATGATCCGCCGGTGGAAGGCTTCCCGGGAAGGGAGGAGTGCCTGATGCTGGAACTGAAGAATGTCTGCAAAACCTTCCATGCCGGGACACCGGATGAGAAGAAGGCGCTGATCGACGTCTCCCTGAAGATTGAGGACGGCGACTTTGTCAGCATCATCGGCGCGAACGGCGCCGGGAAATCCACCCTGTTCAACGCAATCTGCGGCAGTTTTGTGCTGGATTCCGGATCAATCTACCTGGGCGGAAAGAACGTGACCATGGTGCCGGAACACCAGCGGGCCAGGCAGATCGGCCGGCTGTTCCAGGATCCCATGCGGGGCAGCGCACCGGATATGAGCATTGAGGAGAACCTGGCGCTGGCAGCCGGCAACGGCGGCTGGCTTTCCCGGGTTTCCGCGGCGGACAAGAAATCCTTCCGGGACCGGCTGAGCCTGCTGGGTATGGGTCTGGAAGACCGGATGCGGCAGCCGGTGGGCCTGCTCTCCGGCGGACAGCGCCAGGCGCTGACGCTGCTGATGGCGACCTATCATGTGCCGAAAGTACTACTGCTGGACGAGCATACGGCGGCCCTGGATCCCGGCACGGCGGAAAAAGTGCTGGCGCTGACACAGAGCATTGTGGAAGAAAACCATATCACCTGCCTGATGATCACGCATAACATGCAGTCCGCCCTGGACCTGGGCAACCGAACCCTGATGATGGACCGGGGCCGGGTGATCTACGACGTGACCGGCGAAGAACGGGCCAGCCTGACGATCAGCGACCTGACGGACAAGTTCCGCCAGCTGAGCGGCCGGGCGCTGGACAACGACCGGATGCTTCTGGGCGTTGCGGAATAATTCATAGATGTGAAAAGGACCGTCCGATCATTCGGACGGTCCTTTTGATATGCAAGGGGAAATTCTCAGCAGCTGCCGCGGCAGACCAGGGAGACGGGGAGGACAACCTGCTGGGGCGGAAGGGAAGGATCATGGATCCTTTTCCGGAGCAGATCAATAGCGGTCTCCGCCTCTTCCCGCAGATTAGGATCGATAGTGCAGATTGGTTTGGGGAAGTTGATATACCGCATGATGTTGTCAAAGCCGATAATGCCGAAGCTGCGGTTCAGCCCCGCGTTTTCCATCATGGTAATGATACTCCAGGCTTCCACATCGCAGAAGGAGAAGAGACCGGTGACACCTTCCTCCTGCCAGGTCTGCAGCTGACGAAGCACTTCTTCCCTGTTTTCAGGCTCCGCGTAGTGAATGTTTCCTTCCGGGATACCGGCATCCAGGCAGGCCTGCTGGAAGCCTTCAAAGCGCTTCTGGGAGGAAAAAATCACGTGGCGGAAGGAGATCATGGCCAGGTTTTTGTGCCCGTGCTCAATCAGATGGCTTGCGGCCAGGCGGCCGCCCTGGGCATCGTCACAGATGACGCAGTCATCCTGAGCGCCTGTCAGGAAACGGCTGAGCAGGACAAAGGGAATCCCGGAGGAACGAAGCAGTTCCAGGGCGGGGGAGTCAATGGCACAGGGGGTGATCAGTACGCCATCCACCTGACGGGACAAAGCCATTTCCACCATGCGGCTCTCGGTTTCCGGGTCGTCACGGGAGCCCAGGATCATCAGGCTGTATCCGAGACGAACGGCTTCCTGCTGGATCAGGTCACCCAGGACAGCGTAGAAGGGGTTCATCATGGAACCGGCAATCATGGCAATGGTTTTTGTCCGGCCGGAACGGAGGGAACTGGCAATATAATTGCGGACGTATCCCATTTCCCGGGCGACGTTCTGGATATGCAGGCAGGTGTCCCGGCTGATATCTTCCTTATTCTTCAGGGCACGGGATACGGTGTTGACAGTAAAGCCCGTAGCTTTCGCGATATCCTGCAGGGTTACCCGGCTGTTGTCCCTGGCCATGTATGCTGCACTTCCATTTCCAAGATGATGAACACATCCTACCATACATTTTTTAAAAAATCAAAAATTGAGGGCTTGACAGAGGAATAAAACCAGTGTTATATTGTCATCACCGAACAACATTAACGATAATGTTAACGTTAATATTTCCCATAAACTACATGAGGGAACAAGTTGGTATCAAAACGTCGCACAACATTAACGTTAATGTAAAACAGAGGAATGATGAGCGCGAAATGCTCTTCAGAAATAAAAGGAGGAAGAACCCATGAAGAAACTGTTGGCTGTGCTGCTGACCGTATGCCTGCTGTCCACCCTGTGGACCGTATTTGCGGTTGCGGAAGACAAACCCACCATCGTCGTGAACACCTTTGCCCAGGAACACGAGAAGGCCATGTATGAAGAAGTGATCAAGCAGTTTGAAGAAGAAAACAACTGCATCGTGGACTTCCGGGTTTCCGGCGACCAGTACTGGCCCGAACTCGAAGCATCCCTGACCGCGGGCAATGCCCCTGACGTCTTCTACCTGGGCGTTGGCGACGTTCGCAAGCGCGTCTGGACCGGCGCTGTGGCCGCCCTGGACGATTACCTGGACGTGAGCACGCTGGGCAATATCTGGCCCGAAGCGCTGAACCTGTACAAGTATGACGAAGAGTCCAACAAGCTGGGCGAAGGCAAGATCTACGGCCTCCCCAAGGACTTCTCCGCTGTTTCCATGACCGTGAACAAGGCGATCATCCGCAAGCGCGACGCTGAGATCAAGCAGGCGATTGCAGACGGTATCCTGCCTTTCTATCCTGAAATCGATGAAAACGGCAACCTGCCGGTTTATACCTTCACCGAGTTTGCCAACCTGTGCAAGATCTGCACCTTTGAAGACGAAACCCTGCCCGAGACCGCCGGTTCCAAGCAGGTTTACGGCACCCACCTGTGGGAAGACTTCTGCCTGAAGCCCTTTATCTGGGGCGCCGGCGGAGATTACCTGAACGAGGACTGCACGGAAGTGCTGTTCAACACGGATAAGTTCATCGAAGGCTATGAAGGCTTCATGAAGATCGTTGAAGTGGGCGGCTCCGGCTCCTCCACCGACGAAACCTCCGGTTACCTGAAGTTCCTGGCAGGCCGCTGCGCCTTCTTCCCCTGCGGAACGTGGGACGTGGGCGCCTTCCAGGCGATCGAGGAAGATGAAGCCGTGAACCCCGGCAAGAGCTGGTTCGACTTTGACGTGGCTCCCTGGCCCATCAGCGACGAATACGCTTCCCTGTCCATCGAAGAACGGCAGGACAAGTGGGTTGGCCGTCTGGATTCCGTCGGCTTCTGCATCAGCGCCCAGTCCAAGTATCCGGAACTGGCCGCGAAGTTCGCCTATGCCATGAGCGCGGATCCCGAAGTGCAGCGCTTCCTGGCCAAGAAGGGCGGCCAGCTGCCGAACCTGATGGAAATGGCTGAAGGCGAATACCTGACCGATGACAGCTACTTCCCGGAAACCCGTGTGGTGTTTGTGAAGATGCTGGAAGGCCAGAACGGCCACCGCGAAGTGTCTTCCATGACCTGGAACGACCTGTGGCTGACCGAAGGCTTCAACACCGGCCTGACGAGCGTCTGGAGCTTCTATGAGAAGAGCGACCTGGGCGTGACTCCCATGGACGTGCGCACCTACTGCGAATCCATCCAGGACAACGCGCAGCAGCTGTTGAATGACGCCATCGACGATATGGAAGCCATGAAACCCTGACCACTGACGGAGTAACTCCTTTTTAATTCGAAGGAGGAGGGATTCCCCTCCTCCTTCCCTTCTTGTTCTGACAACAGCGGCGGAAGGCTGAAGACCATTCATGAAAGGAAGCGGAAACATGCAGCGGACTGCAGGAACAACTGTGGCGGCACCGGATCTGCGCCGGCGAGGTCTGAACTACCGGCAGAAAGATGCCCTCTGGGGATATGGCATGATCACGATCCCGCTGATCGGTATGCTGATTTTTGTCCTGATCCCCTTCGGTATGTCCGTGTATGCCAGTTTTACTTCCTGGCCCATGGGACAGGCAATTGAAAAAGCAAAGAACGTGGGCCTGAAGAACTATGTTGACATGTTCAATAACAAGCTCTTCTGGCAGAGCCTGGGGAACACCTTTTACTACATGATCGGCATTCCGATCGGCCTGGCGATTTCCCTCCTGCTGGCTTACGCCATGAACCGGGGAACGCACTATGAGAAGGTCTTCCGCGTGGTTTACTATGTGCCTGTGATTTCCAGCGTGGTGGCCATTACCTTCGTCTTCCAGCAGATCTTTAACTCAGACGTAGGAATCATCAACGAAGGACTCCGGGCGCTGGGCGTTTCCGATCCGCCCAACTGGATGAGCCATGCCGGCTATACCAAGTGGGTGATCATGATCATGGCGATCTGGAAAGGCCTGGGAAGTTCCATCATCCTGTATATTGCGGGGATGCAGGGTATTTCCCGTTCCTATTACGAAGCGGCGCAGGTGGACGGCGCCAACTGGTGGCAGACCTTTCGGAAGATTACGCTGCCGCTGCTGATGCCTGTAACCTTCTACCTGATTGTGACCGGGGTTATCGGCGGATCCCAGATGTATGTGGAACCGCGGCTGATGTTCTCCGGCAACGGACCGAACAATTCCACCTTTACCACGGTGATCCATCTGTATGACCGGACGTTTGTCAATTCCAAGGCGGGCTACGGCAGTGCTGTGGCTGTCTTCCTGGCGGTCATCGTGTTCATCCTGACCCTGATCCAGTTCAAACTGAACGGAAAGGGGGATAAGTGAGATGAAAACAAGAAAACGGATTGTTGACATTGTCATTTTTGCCCTGCTGCTGGCAGGATCCGTACTGATGCTTTATCCCTTTGTATGGATGGTTTTCACCTCATTCAAACCGAAACTGCATGTTTATATCGGCGGCCTGCTGCCGCAGGTATGGACAACGGAAAGCTATACCCAGATCTGGGGCGAAATCGATCTGCTCCGCGGCTTCCTGAATACAGCCCTGTATTCGATTCCGCCGGTGATTATCGGATCACTGGTATCCGTAGCCGCGGCCTATTCCTTCGCCAAGATCCGGTATAAGGGCCGGAACGCTTTGTTCCTTTTCCTGCTGGGCTCCATCATGATCCCGTTCCCGTCGATCATGGTTCCCCAGTATGTGCTGTTCAGCGGTCAGTTCTGGATTTTCAGGGTCAATCTGCTTCAGTCCCCCTGGCCCCTGATTCTGCCAAAGTTGACCGGCAATGTAATGATGATTTTCTTCCTGCGTCAATTCCTTTACGGAATCTCTGACTCCCTGGTGGAAGCCGCGAAGATTGACGGCTGCTCCCATCTGCGGATTTACTGGAAGATCATCCTGCCTTTGACAATTCCGGCGCTGAGCGCGCATGGCGTTCTCTGGTTCATCGCAGCCTGGAATGACTACCTTGCGCCGACGCTGTTTATCAAGAATCCTTCCTGGCAGCCTGTTACCGTGATGATCGCCAAATTCAACGAGCAGTATGCCATCAACAACCATGTGCCGCGGATTATGGCCGGCAGCGTTATGCTGATTGTGCCTGTGCTGATTATCTACGGTTTCTTCCAGCGGTGGATTATCGAATCCATGATGTTTGCCGCAGTCAAGGAATAATCTTTTCCAAAGGAGCGTCAGCATTGAAAATCTTTCTTATGCTGCTTGCGGCGTTGATCCTGGCCGTTCCTGCGCCTGGCCGGGCGGCGTCTTTCAGTGACCTGGGAAACACCGGACTGATTAACCGGCCGGAAGACTGGGGCGCTGTCAACACACATGATCCCTCCCTGGTTCGCGGGGATGACGGAAGATGGTATGTCTTCTCCACTGACGCCAGCGCAGGAGATATTCACCGCTGCGGCGTCCAGGTGCGGGTTTCGGATGACCTGACTCACTGGGAATACCTTGGGGCCGCTTTCGACGACTATGAAACAACCTGCGCCGAAGAGATTGCGGCCGCCAGGCTGAATCCGTCGAAACATGACGGTCTCTGGGCTCCCGACGTGGTGAAGGTCGGAGATCAGTGGCGGATGTATTACAGCGCGTCCACCTTTGGCTCCAGCCGCTCTGTGATCGGCATGGCGGTATCCGGCAGCCTGACGGGTCCCTGGGAGGATAAAGGGATTGTGATCCGCAGCGACGCCGGCGCTTCGGCAAAACCGAACGCGATTGATCCCTGCATTTTTACAGATCCATCAGGAAAACAGTACATGACCTGGGGCAGCTTCTTCGGCGGCATCTGGCTGACCGCGCTTGATGAGAATGGGTTCGCGGAAGGCGAACCGGTGCGGATCGCCGGTTTCCGTGGCTGCAGGGCAGAGGGCAGCTATCTGATCTGGCTGCCGCAGACAGAATACTATTATCTTTTCGTTTCCTACGGCTCGCTGCTGGAGGACTACAACATCCGGGTAGGCCGCTCGCGGACCATCGAAGGTCCGTATCTGGACGCCAACGGGCGGCAGATGACGGATCTTGTGGCGGCGAATGAAAGCCGGATCGGCGTTAAACTGATGGGCGGCTATCAGCTGCAGCATGACAACGGCACTTCTCTCGGAATCAAAGCTCCCGGTCACTGTTCCGTTGCAGTGGACGGGGAAAGGCTCTGGCTGTGCCATCATACCCGGACCCAGAAGCTGGCTGACTGGTGGTTTGCCATGCAGATCCGGCCGATGATGCTGTCCGCGGACGGATGGCCGCTGGTGATGCCGATGAGTTACCAGGGGGAGACCTTTGAGCCGGTGACGGAACTGCCGGAGGGAGCCTATAACCTGATCCGGCATGAAACCGACAGCAACAAGGCTCCGAAGGTTTCCGAAAGAATCACCCTGAAGGACGGCAGGCTGGATGACCGGGGAAGCTGCGCACTGGAGGACGGCCGGGTAAACCTGACGCTGGACGGCGTCTGTTATGACGGGGTGGCCCTCTGGCAGACGGACGATGAACGGGGAGGCAGGGTCATGAGCATTTCCGCCATCAGCGGGGAGGGCGAATGCATCTGGCTCGGCGAGGAAACGATACATGAGGAGGAAACTTCCCGATGAAACCGTTTATTGAACAACGGGCGGATCCCTATATCATCCGCAAGGACGGCTGGTATTACTTTACGGCTTCTGCCCCGGAGTTTGACCGGATTATCCTGCGGAAGGCAAGAACCCTGGAGGAACTGCCCGACGCCGTGGAAAAGATTATCTGGTCCCGGCATGAGAAAGGCCCGATGAGCTGCAACATCTGGGCGCCGGAACTGCACTTTGTGGACGGAAAATGGTATGTGTACTTTGCCGCGGCCCGGCGGGGAGCGGATGAATCCGGCGTTTATGATCACAGGATCTATGCGTTGGAAAATGATCAGGCAGATCCGTTTTCCGGCGGTTTTACCGAGAAGGGAAGGATTGATACCGGATGGGAGAGCTTTTCCCTGGATTCCACTATGGTATCCTACGGCGGGAAACGGTATTTTATCTGGGCACAGCGGGATTATGAGATTCCCGGCAACAGCAACCTGTATATCGCGGAAATGAAAAACGCGCTGGAACTGAAGCTGCCGGCGGTGAGACTGAGCATACCTGAGTATGACTGGGAGTGCCAGGGATACCTGGTGAATGAAGGGCCTGCCTGCCTCATCCATAACGGACGGTTGTTCCTGACCTATTCCGGAAGCGCTACGGATGAGCGGTATGCGGTAGGCCTGCTGACGCTGAAGGAGGGCGGAGACCCGCTGGATCCGGAAGCGTGGATCAAATCGCCGGTTCCGGTGATGGTGACCGAGGAAAAGAACGGCTTATACGGACCGGGACATAATTCCTTTACCGTGGACGAGGAAGGCCGGGACCTGATTGTGTTCCATGCCAGGCCTTATCCCGGCTTTCACGGGGACGCCCTCAGCGATCCGAACAGGCACTGCTTCCTGCGCAGGGTGGAATATACAGAGGACGGGATTCCGGTTTTTGCTGATAACGATTGATATGATCCGGATTTATAAAGCATGAATATAAAAAACAGAAGCGATCGATGAGCGCTTCTGTTTTTTGTCAGACAGACATGGAAATCCCCTTTCTGCCTGTTTTATCGCGGTTCCTTGATCTGGATTGAGACATAATCTTCACTACCGGCTATGATTTCATCAGTCCCGTCTTCCCTGGTGCTGCATGCACAGGCGTTTGCGAAAACCCAGAGTTCTTCAGTGCTGGAAAGCAGTTCAAAGTCAGTAATCACAGCATGAACCGTATCATTGCCGTTCTCCGGAGTAAGATAGGGAACCATGGCCGGGAATTGCATATTTTGCAGGTAAAGCCTGTTGTTTCCCAGATGGTTTCCCTCCAGGTCAAACCACTGGAAAACCCGCGGAGTGTTTATATTTTTCTCATCCTTCTGATCCGGCGCAGAATACAGGACAATTTTCCGGTTGATAATCATTATCCTGCTATTGGTACTTTTCTTTTCAGTTTCATCCTTATATGTCCATTGAACATTGCCTTCCGTATCCAGTTTTAACAGTGCATATTTCCATACGATGCTGTCTGAATCGCCGGCTTTGCCTTCACACACAAGCGCAGCGCATCCGCCGTCCTTTGTATTGACAATCTCATTGATCCTGACGGCGGAAGTGTCTGTCCAGATGGGATCAAGCGTCACATTCCAGAGCGGTTTCCCTTCAAGCCTCTCTTTTTTGATTATTCGTGCGCGGCCATCCTTGGCGGAAACAGAATCATAGAGCAAGATGCCGCCTTTTATCTCTTCACAAAAAAGCTTTTTTCCGGACAGGATCTCATTGTTTTCATCAAGCGGATTGCCGTCCCAGTCTGTAATGATATAACGTGTTTTATTATCCTCTTCTGTCGGCAGGAACATCTGCACAAGACAGGAGGTATCATTGGTTTTTGACTGTATGATTCCTGGAAGATCAGTTTCTTTTCCGGTTGCCTGACCAGATTGTGTAAAATACCTGATTTTGGTTCTTGCGCCTTCCGGTGCCTCGTGGTCTTCATCTCCTATATCAAACAGTACTGCAATGGTTCCATCCGGACGCTCTGACACAGCGAATACTGTACTGGCTTCTTCCTCCGGGGTAATGTATTCCCAGTTTACTGTCCGGTCCGGGTTCAGGCACAGCAGCCATTTCCTGGTGATATCCTTGCTTTCGTCCAGGCATTTTGATCCACCGAAAAGCAGCCGCCCGTCAGAAAGTGTATTGACAAAGAAAAGATAATCATTGTCTCCCTCGTAAAACTCTTTTACATTTACATTTTGAGCAAGTGCTGAACCAATCAGCATGATCAGGCACAGGCTCATGATCAGCATCTGTTTCAGGATGGACAAACCATTGATCTTTGTTGATTTCATTGTTTCATCTCCTTCCCCGATATTGAGGTTTGCCAACTATAGAACGAAAACAGCAGGCATTTTCATTCGAAACAGAAAAATCGTTTAGACTGAATTTCACAATAAAACAGAAGCGATCGATGATCGCTTCTGTTTTTGTATATGTCAGATGGATGTGTCAGACGAGCTTTTCTCCAGTGATTTCCTCTTTCATGAGAGACCAGAGCGTCGGGGTGACCTGGAATTCCTTCAGAGCGGATTCGATCTCCGGGAGCATGGCCTGCTTCCGCTTGGCGGAGGCCTTGGCACCGCCGGGCCGGAGGACTGCCCGGAGCATGATGTTCTTGGGGGTATGCTCCAGGTCAATGAATTCCAGCACCTGGGTCTCGTAGCCGCAGCACTCCAGGATATCAGCCCGGAGAGCATCGGTCAGCAGGGCGGAGAAGCGCTCCTTGATGATGCCGTAGCGTGTGAGGACGTTCAGGTTCTGAGAGGTGATGGTGTTGTTGATTTCATGCTGGCAGCAGGGAACGGAGAAGATCTTCTTCGCGTTCCATTTGACCGCGTTGTACAGGGCGTAGTCTGTGGCGGTATCACAGGCATGAAGGGTAATGACCATATCTACGTCGTCATCCGGGGAGTAATCGGCGATGTCGCCGACCTCAAACCGGAGGGAGGAGTAGCCGTACTTCTGAGCAGCCTGGTTGCACTTCTCAATGACGTCCGTTTTCAGGTCCAGGCCGATGATGTCCACGGCCAGGTGCCTGATCTCTGTGAAATAGTAGTAGAGGACAAAGGTGAGGTAAGCCTTGCCACAGCCGAAGTCGATGACGCGGAGGGGCTTGTCAGCGGTGTAGTCCTTATACTCATCGTCGATGATTTCCAGGAACCGGTTGATCTGGCGGAACTTGTCATACCGTGAGCGGATGATCTTGCCTTCCGGGGTCAGGACGCCCATATCCACCAGCGGAGGCACGATCATGCCTTCCTGCAGGATGTGGTTTTTCTGCCGGTTGGGAAGTGCCTTGGAGCGGACCAGGGGCGTGGCCTGGACAGAGGCGGTGGTAGTGACGTGCGCCTTTCCCTTTTTGGACAGGAGAATCTCCATGACCCGGCCGTCATTCAGCCAGAGGTTCAGCTGGCGGTAGGTTTCCGCGGCCGTTTTCAGGCAGAAGGAAAGGATATCAGCAGCGGGAACGGTCTCGTGGAAAACCTGGGTGACCGTAAAGGAGGAGACAAAGAATTCCTCTCCGTTTCTCTCTGCCCGGATCTTCCGGTATTTTGTTCTGGAGGGAAGCGGATTGCTGAAAATGACCGACTGCAGTGCGTCGGATGTAAGGGGGCGAAGCGCCTCGTCAAGACTTTCGTAATTCATGGAAAACCTCCGGATCATACAAACCGCCTGAAACGGCGGGAAACACTCTGGAACAACGTCATAGTACCACATCCGGGGATGAGCGTCCAGCAGCGCAACGGGGTTGAACGCATTTCCGGAACGTGATATAGTGGGCAAAAGGGAACTGAAGGAGCGCAGAGCGGGAAAGGAAAGGTCATGATCTTTTTTCAGCAGTTCTATCTCGATAAAGAAAAGGATATTGCGGTCGACCTCTGCATGGAGGGAGACCGCCTGTTTTATACCATCCGGACGCCGAATCACCATACCGGCAACCTGATCACCAACCTGGCCAGGCTGTGCAGCCTGCAGACGGAGGAGGATGACCGGGGGCTGAAGGTGATCCGGGATGAGATCCCCTGTTACTATGACGGGGATAACCGGAAGATGTATATCCTGCGGCTGGGGAACACGAAGATCGCCAATATTTTCCCGGACGGCAGGGTGGAAATGAAGGCATCAATTCCTGCTATTTCAAAAACCCTGATGAGCCAGACCCGGGACTACCGGCTCGGGGTGGCCAAGACGATCGTGAAAACCTATATCCGCAGCGAGTGCAAGTTCCATACGGATCTGCATACGCATATGAACGGCAACCTGCCGCCGGACGCGCTGATTGCCCTGGGCATCGTGCGGCAGCTGCGCTATCCTTATTACTACATCAAAAAACTGGGACTCAAGTGTGATCCGACTCAGAAGGCGAAGCTGGAACAGCGCCGGGCTGAAACGGAGAAAAAGCTGGGAGAAACCGGCCTGACCGGCAAGTACCGGGACCGGCGGATTGACGACCATACCTTTATCAATTTTGCGGAGCTGATCCTGGGCAACCCGGCAGACGCCCAGTACAACATCGACCGGATCCGGAACTCCCTGACCATCCCCAAGGACGGACAGGCGGTGTTCGCGGACCTGGAAAAGGTGTACCTGTACCGCTATGTGTTTACCAAGGGACTGCCCGCGGAGGATCCCTTCAGCGGGATCAACCTGGCCCTGATCCCGGACCGGGAAGTGCTGGCATACGCGGAACAGATGCGCCGGGACCGGGAAACGGAACGTTTCGGAAGCAACACCCTGTACCAGGACCTGCTGCTCTGGATCGCCCGCGAATACCGCCGCAGGGGGATTGAGTACGCGGAAATTTCGGATACGGCTCTGCTGAACCGGGATCTGTTCGCCGCAAGGCTGCGGGAAATCCATGAAGTGATGCCGGCAGTGACCCGGGAAACCGGGGTGATGCTCCGGTTCCTGGCCGGTATCCGCCGAATCCCGCTGACGATTATCCGGGACCGGATTACCCCGAACGACTACCTGGCGGACAACCTGCAGATTCTCCGGGCGATTGCCGGGGATCCCTACGTGGCCGGAAGCGATATCATCGGTGAAGAAATCAACAGCATCCTGGAACTGCGGGCGGTGATCCGGGAACTGGTCCGGATTGCGGGAGAGCATGAAGGCTTTGTGATCCGGATTCACGCGGGCGAGAACGACTCCCTGCGGGACAACGTGGCCAACAGTATTGACTGTGTGAAGGAAGCGCTGGCGCCCGGACAGCCGATGCCGGCCCTGCGGATCGGCCACGGTCTGTACACCTGCGACCTAAAGACAGCCCGGGGAAGGAAACTGCTGGAAGATATCAAGGAACTGGGGGTTACGCTGGAATTCCAGATTACTTCCAATGTGCGGCTGAATAACCTTTCCAGGCTGGACAACCATCCGCTCCGCCGGTATCTGCGGGCGGGCATTGCCTGCGTACAGGGGACCGACGGCGGCGCCCTGTACGGAACGGATTCCATTGATGAAGAGCTCTCCCTGGAAAAACTGCTGGGGCTGAGCTTTGAAGAATTGAAGAAGATGCGCCGGGCGGATGAACGGATCCTGCAGCGGAGCCGGCAGGTCTTTGAACAGCGGATGGCGGCGTTCCGGGAGGACTGCGGCGCCGGAGACGCGGAAAAGTGGTACCAGCGCAGGCTGGAGGAGACGCCGCGGATCACCCAGGACCTGTGGAAGGAATCCGGACGGATTGACGCGGCGGAAGAACTGAAGGAACTGATTGCGCCGCTGCCGGAAGGCCTGTTCCCGGTAGTGGTGGCGGGCGGCAGCTTTAACCACAGCGGGCACCGGACGGTGATCCGGGAAGAGGATCAGCAGATGATTGACCGGCTGCTGGACACCCTGGATCCGGCTAAGACTTTCTTTGTGATCGGTCACAGCCTGACGGGGCTGGAGGGCCGCCTGGCCGCGAGGAACCGGGGACGGTTCCGGATTTTTGCCATTGTGCCTACACGGATCAGCCGGGCTGAGAAGAAACGGCTGCAGGAGGCCGGCGTATCAGTACGGATCTCCATTGAAAGCTCCGGAATGGGCTTGTACAAGAGTTTTGCCTATGAGATCTTCAAACGCATGAATTCCGTGCTCCTGGCCTTTGACGGCAACGCGCCGGCCATGAACCTGATCCAGGAGGCGCGGAACGGCCGGGGAAAGTGCCGGATTTTCCTGAATCCCCGTTCCCGGGGACTGAGCGAGAAGGCGAAACTGCTGGAAGGCTACGTCCGGCCGCTGACGGAAGACGCGGATATCGCAGGCGTTGTGGAAGAACTGAGATAAGGGCCTTTATCTTTACAAATACAGCCCTTCAGGGGTAAAATATACTTTAGTTTTTGCCTGAAAGGCGGTGATCGGATGAGCGAAGAAAGAAAAGCGGCTGAGCGGATGCTGCTGCGTCTGCTGGGCGTTGCCGCGGCGTTTGCCGTAATACGCTGGGTGCTGCCGGAAGTGTGGGACAAGATGTCTCCCTTTATTATCGCTGTTCCGATAGCGGCCGCGCTGCAGCCGGTGATCCGGTTCCTGCAGAAACGGATCAAACTGAAACGAAGCCCTGCTTCGCTGATTCCGGTGCTCCTGCTGCTGGCCCTTTTCCTGGGACTGATTATCTGGCTGCTGATCTTTGCAATTGGTCATGTACCGGGAATCGTCAGTCAATCCGGAGACCTGATGACTGAGAGCATCAGCACGATGCGGCTGGCGATGAGCAATCTGCTGACAAAAATCGGGGAATCCACAGATCCCGGAGTGGCAGACTGGATCCGGAATGCCCTGACCACACTGCTGGAACGCCTGAGCATATGGGGAACCAGTATTGCGCAGACTGTGGGCACCTTTGTTGTCAACCTGGCAACAGCCATGCCTTACAGTATCATCTATATCAGCTTCCTGACCATCGGGTTGTACTTTATTGCCAAGGAATATGAGGAAATCCGCAGCTACCTGCCGGGCGGAAAACGCCGCAAGCAGGACAGCCGGACCACCCAGCTGACCAATTCCACGGTGAAAAGCCTGTTCGGCTACCTGCGGGTCCAGGGCACATTTGCCCTGATTGTCGGGATTGTGTCATGGATTTACCTGACTTGTTTCGGTTTTTCCTACGCGGGCATCACGGCCCTCTTCTGCGGCGTGATGGAACTGGTGCCGATGATCGGCAGCGGCGTGCCCTATATTATTATGAGCGTTATCCAGTTCCTGCTGGGGAATACGGCGGCGGGATTCCAGATCCTGTTCCTGACCCTGGGCCTGCAGCTGCTGCGCCGGGTGCTGGAACCGAAACTGATGTCTGATTCCATCGGTATTACCCCGCTGGAGAGCCTGATCGGCATGTTTGTGGGTATGCGCTTCGGCGGCATCATCGGCCTGATTGGCGGACCGGTGCTGATGTCGGTGCTGGTGGGCGCTTTCAAGGGCGGATTATTTGCTTCCACAGCAAGAGACTTCCATCTGATCTCCGTCTGGATGAAGAACAGATTGAAATAAGTTTTCAGGAGGAACACTCATGTACAGTTGTCCCGGGTGCGGGTCCCAGATGTTGTTTGATATCCCCAGCCAGATGCTGAAATGCAATCGCTGCGATCGAACCATGAGCATTGCTGAGGCGGACGAGAAGGAAGCCCGGCAGGCGGGAAGCAGCTTCGATATGGAACTGCTGACCTGCCCGACATGCGGCGCGGGAATCCATGCGCTGAATACCGCCGCGGCTGCTTTCTGCAGCTACTGCGGTTCTTCTGTGATGCTGGAAAAGCAGGAAGCACAGTATGATCCGCCGGAGAAGGTGATTCCTTTCCAGATTACCCGGGAGCAGTGCTTTGAAAAATACCAGAGCATGCTGAAGGGCAGCTTCTGTGCCGATCACCGGCTGAAGGAGCATATTTCAGCGGACAGCTTCCGTGGTATTTATGTGCCTTACCACACTTACAACGCGAGCGTGGATGGCACCATGACCCTTGAAGGACATGAGGACAAGGGCAATACCACATACTACTACAAGACACAGGTCAAACTGGATCACCGGTATGAAGGGATTATGCATGACGCCTCCCGGGAAATGCCGGATAACATTTCTGAATCCATCTCGATTGCCCATGGCGCACAGGAACGGATGGTTCCGTTTTCGCCTGCCTACCTGAGCGGTTTTTACGCGGACGTGGCGGATACGGATCCGGATGTTTACGTGCCCTATGCCAAGTCCGAAGCTATCCGTAAGGGACTGGAGGATACCCTGCCGAGGCTGAAGGACGACTCGCTTTCCTATTCCATGTCGGAGGCGGAAAAGGCCCTGACATCCAAGGCGCATGCAACCTATACCGGAGACGCGCTCCTGCCGGTATGGTTTATGTCCATGAAGAGCGGAAAACGGGTGCTTTACGCGGTACAGAACGCGGTGACCGGTGAAATGTGGGCGGACATCCCGATGGATATTCCGCGGTTCGCACTGGTGGCGCTGGCACTGGCGGCGGCCCTGTATGCCCTTTTCCAGAACTACCTGGCCCTGCGTCCGGAAATGGTCATGATTACGGCCATGCTGCTGGCGCTCTTTGCCCAGTGGGCCGTTAATTCCAGAAGAACCCGGATGAAAGAAAAGGAAATGATGGAAGCCGTAATCCAGGGTGAAACGGTGGACGTGCAGGACCGGGTCAACAAGATGAAACGGCTGGAAAAACGGGTAGCCCGCCAGAATAATCACGGGATCTTCCGGTACCTGGGGATCTTTGCGCTGGGCGCGGCTTCCTATCTGAGTATGGATCTCCTGTCGGGCCTGGATAATATCCGCATTTACAAATACGGGTCCCTGGCCCTGCTGGTGGTGATGGGGCTGATGATCCTGCCGCTGGGCGACCGTTCCAAACTGCCGTTCGGCTGCTTTGTAACCTTTGCCGCGATGGCCGCGGGTACGGCTATCCTGCTGCTGGATCCCTTCCACAGCGCGGATATGCCGATTTATATCGTGACACTGGCAATTATGGCCGGCGTGATCTGGGAATGCCTGGAACTGCTGAAACTGTACAACAAATCCTGTTCGAACACGCTGCCTCAGTTTGAAAGCCATCAGGGAGGTGAGCTGCTGTGAAAAGAATCGCTGCTTTCCTTCTGCTTCTGGTGCTGATGCCCTGTCTTGCGGGAGCTGAGAAACTGACAAAGACCAATGAAGAAACCGGCTATATTGCCGTGATCGACGATGGCGCACTCCTGCTGGATGCCGCGGAATACAATGACGTGATGAACACGATGATGGGAATCACGGATTACTGCAATGTGGGCCTTTATACCTATCATGGCGAATCACGGGCATACGTGGGCGACAAGGCGGAAGAATGGGCAAACAAGACGTTCACCGGGCACTGCACGTTGTTTATGATCGATATGACGACGAGGCAGATTATGCTCTGGTCCAGCAGTGATATGAGGAAGACCATTACCCAGGCCAAGGGTAATATCATTGTGGACAACGTCTATACCTATGCCTCTGACAAAGAGTATGCCCGCTGTGCCATGACCGCGTTCAACCAGACGCTGAGGGTGCTTAAGGGCGAAACGGTCAGCGGACCGATGAAGTATATCAGCAATGCACTGCTGGCGATTGTTGTTGCCCTGCTGCTGGCCTATCTGCTCATTTCCACACGGCATGAACAGGAAGTTAAGGTCAGTCTGCCGGAGATTATCACAGCCACGGCGGGCATGGGCGCGGTGATTGGTGCCAAGAAACTGAGCCGGAAGGTGCATCACAGCAGCTCTTCCGGCGGCGGATCCCATGGCGGCTTTGGCGGCGGCTTCAGCGGTGGCGGCGGAGGCGGTTTCAGCGGCGGCGGCAGCAGCCACGGATTTTAACTAATTCAGAATTATGAATTCAGAATTATTGCTGATCGGATTCTGAGTCATTGATCGCTGTTCAGTGGATTACCCTGACAAAGAGTCCTTTGATAGAGTGAATAACGATGAATTATGAGTTAACCTCCACAGGAGCCATGACCCGGAAGGCACTGTCTGTTGCCTGGCCGGCGATGATGGAAAGCTTTTTCGTGGCGCTGGCCGGCATGATCGATACCATGATGGTTTCAGCCCTGGGAAGCTATGCCATCGCGGCGGTCGGCCTGACCAACCAGCCCAAGTTTATCGGACTAACGATCTTCTTCGGGATCAATGTGGCGGTTTCTGCCCTGGTGGCACGCCGCAAGGGGGAAAAACGCCAGGATACAGCCAACCAGATCCTGCTGACGGCGATTATCCTGGCCTGTATTGCCTGCGTCGTGGTATCGGTGCTGTTTGTGGTTTTTGCTCCCTGGATGATGGAACTGGCCGGCAGCAACGCGGATACGCATGAGGCGGCGGTGACCTACTTCCAGATCATCATGGGCGGCACATTCTTCAATGTGATTACCATGGTGATCAATTCCGCCCAGCGGGGGAGCGGCAATACCAAGCTGTCCATGACCACGAACCTGACCAGCAGCGTGGTGAACATCCTGTTCAACTATCTGCTGATTGAGGGTCACTTCGGCTTCCCGGCCTGGGGAATCCGGGGCGCGGCGATTGCCACGGTGCTGGGCACAGTGGTGGCCGCCGGTATGGCGGTATCCTCCCTGTTCCGCCGGAACAGCTATGTGCGGATCCCCCTGATGAAACAGCTGAAACTCCGTTATTCACGGGACTGCGCGAAGTCCATCTGGCATCTGGCGCTGAATACGTCCCTGGAGAATATCGCGGCGCGGGTCGGCTTCCTGGCGACGGCCATGATTGCGGCCCGGCTGGGAACGGATGAGTTCGCAGCGCACAATATCGGCATGAGCATCCTGGGACTTGGTTTCTCCTTTGCGGACGGCATGCAGGTAGCGGCAGTGGCGCTGGCGGGTGAGTCGCTGGGCGCCGGACAGAAGGAAAGGGCTAAACGCTACGGCAGTATCTGCCAGCGGATCGGCCTGCTGATTTCCTTTATCCTGGCATTGCTGCTGTTCTTTGGCGGACGATGGTTCTACGGACTGTATTTCAGCGAGCCTCACATCCTGGAAATGGGCGAACTGATCTGCCGGTACCTGATTGTGATTGTACTGCTGCAGATCAGCCAGATTATCTTTACCGGCTGCCTGCGGGCGGCGGGCGACGTACGCTATGTACTGTATGCAGCCATGATTTCCATTGCGGGAATCCGGACTGTCTCCACCCTGCTGATGGTGAACGTGCTCGGCTGGGGACTGACCGGCGTCTGGCTGGGAATCCTTGCGGATCAGCTGTCCCGGTTTATCATGGTTTCCCTGCGTTTCAAACAGGGGAAGTGGGTTGATCTGAAGATCTGAATCAGAGATTCAAATCTTCTAAAAAGAAGAATGAAGAATGAAAAATGAAGAATGGCGGAGAAAACCGCACCCGGTGGGTGCGGTTTTTGCGATTATATGCGAACCCCCGCGGGAGGCCTTCCGCGGGGGTTGCTCTTTGGAGGTAGTTTGTATGGAGGTGGTTTGTATGCTTACAATGCAGAATACATTGTAATCAGTCAGTAAAGAGGGCGGTAGAGTAGTAGCGGTCGCCGCTGTCGGGCAGCAGGGCTACGATGGTCTTACCCTTATTCTCGGGCCGCTTGGCCAGCTGGATGGCACCGAAGAGGGCAGCACCGGAGGAGATGCCTACGGAGATGCCTTCCTTCTTTGCCAGCAGCTTGGCAGTGGCAAAGGCATCCGCATTGGCGGCCTTGAAGATTTCATCATAGATCTTGGTGTTCAGCACGTCCGGAACGAAACCGGCACCGATGCCCTGGATCTTATGAGCGCCCGCATGGCCTTCAGACAGCACAGGGGAATCTTCCGGCTCCAGGGCGACAACCTTCACGCTGGGGTTTTTGGATTTCAGGTATTCACCGACACCGGTCAGGGTGCCGCCGGTGCCGACACCGGCAATGAACAGGTCAACCTTGCCGTTTGTATCGTTCCAGATTTCGGGACCGGTGGTTGCCCGGTGAATGGCGGGGTTTGCGGGGTTCACGAACTGGCCGGGGATGAAGCTGTTGGGCGTTTCCTTTGCCAGTTCTTCAGCCTTGGCAATGGCGCCCTTCATGCCCTTGGCACCTTCGGTCAGCACGAGCTCGGCACCGTAGGCCTTGAGGATGTTCCGGCGTTCCACGCTCATGGTTTCGGGCATGGTCAGGATGATGCGGTATCCTTTGGCGGCGGCGATGGAAGCCAGGCCGATACCGGTGTTGCCGCTGGTGGGCTCGATGATGACGGAGCCTTCCTTCAGCAGACCTTTCTGCTCAGCGTCCTCGATCATAGCCTTGGCAATGCGGTCCTTGACGCTGCCGGCGGGATTGAAGTATTCCAGTTTCACCAGGACGGTGGCTTCCAGTCCCAGTTCCTTTTCGATATTCACGACTTCGACCAGGGGGGTATTCCCGATCAGCTCCAGAGAGCCTTTGTAAATCTTAGACATAATCCTTACCTCCTCGATGTGTTGCGGACAATATATCATAGTAAACCTACTAAGTCAATAGGTAAAAGATAGATTGTTCCTATCAGGTCTTATAGTACAAGTTTATAGGAATATCGTGAGCAGGTAAATGAAATGTTTGCCAAAGGCAAACATGAAATATGGAGGGCGAGCCCTCCATATGAAATATCGTGCTGCGCACGATGTGAAATATCCGCCCGTAACGGGCGAATGTGATATTTGCTTCAAAGCCTATTTTACAAAGCCGGACAGCGATTGACGGGGGACGTGTTCAGTTGACTTTATAAGGAGAGAAGTGTAAAGTTGGCCATGCAGTAGAAAGAGGAGTGGAGCCTATGGAGAAAAGAAACTATCAGCGGGAGATGGAAGCGGAAATCGCACGGCTGGAAGGCCGAAAACCGACACTGCTTCTGCACAGCTGCTGCGGTCCATGCTCCAGCGCGGTGCTTGAGCGGCTGACCGAGCATTTCCAGGTGACACTGCTGTATTACAATCCGAATATTGAACCGGAAGAGGAATACCTGCACCGGCTTTCAGAGCAGAAACGCCTGCTGACGCTGCTGCCGGGAGAGATACCGATGCTGCCCTGTGATTATGACCACGAGGCGTTTGATGCCTTCGCACCGGCACTGGCGGACGCTCCGGAGGGCGGGGAACGCTGCCTGGCCTGCTTTGCCATGCGGCTGAACTATACCGCGGAGCAGGCGAAAGCCCACGGCTTTGAATATTTTACGACCACGCTTTCGGTCAGCCCGCACAAGAACGCGGACAACGTGAACCGGATCGGGGAGGAAGCTGGAAAACGGTACGGGGTGAAATACCTGTTTGCTGACTTCAAGAAAAAGAACGGATACCTCCGGTCCCTGGAACTGTCCAGGGAGTACGAGCTGTACCGGCAGGACTACTGCGGATGCCAATATTCAATTCATAATTCATAATTAGTTTGTGGATGAGGAAATAAGGTGTCCGATTTCGGACAGATATCTGACAAGGAGAAGTACAGAATGGATTTTGTGAACAGACTGGCGGGGGAGTTTAAGCTGCGGCCGCAGCAGGTACAGGCGGCGGTGGAACTGCTGGACGCGGGGAACACGATTCCCTTTATTGCACGGTACCGGAAGGAAGCGACAGGCTCGCTGGATGACCAGGTGCTGCGGGAGATGGCAGAACGGCTGGAATACCTGCGGAACCTGGAAAAGCGCCGGGAGGAAATTGCTTCTTCCCTGGAAGAACAGGGCGTCATGACCGATGAACTGAAGGCCCAGCTGGCAAAGGCTGTGACCCTCAGCGAACTGGAGGATATTTACCGTCCTTTCCGGCCGAAACGCCGGACCCGGGCAACCGTGGCAAAGGAACGGGGACTGGAACCCCTGGCCCTGTGGCTGATGCTGCAGCAGGCGGGAGATCCCGCGGCGGAAGCGGCCAAGTATATTAATGAGGAAAAAGAAGTGCCCGACGCGGAGATGGCACTGGCCGGGGCACGGGATATCCTGGCGGAAACGGTGAGCGACAGCGCGGAGATCCGGAAGGAACTGCGGGCGTTGCTGAACCGGGAAGGCGTCCTGCACAGCAAGGCGGCCAAAGAGGAAGACAGCGTATACAGCATGTATTACGACTTCCGGGAGCCGGTAAGGAGCATTGCGGCGCACCGCATCCTGGCGGTGAACCGGGGCGAGCGGGAAGAGTTCCTGAAGGTGACCCTGGAGGCACCGGAAGAAAAGGCCCAGGACGCGATCCGCAAGGCCTTTGTGCGGAACAGTACCCCGGCCGCACAGCAGGTGGCGGAAGCCTGCGCGGACGCCTGGGAACGGCTGGTATTCCCGTCCCTGGAACGGGAAATCCGGAACGACCTGACCGACCGGGCCAACGTCAGCGCAATCAAGGTGTTCAGCGACAACCTGCACCAGCTGCTGATGCAGCCGCCCATCAAGGGCAAGGTGACCCTGGGCGTGGACCCGGGCTTCCGGACGGGCTGCAAGCTGGCTGTGGTGGACGAGAACGGCAAAGTGCTGGATACCGGCGTGGGTTATTTCACCCTGCCGGGCAATGAAGGTGGCAAGGCAGCCGCGGCAAAGCTGATCAAGGGCTTTGTGAATAAGTACGGCATTACGGCGGTGGCCATCGGCAACGGCACGGCCAGCCGGGAAAGCGAACAGTTTATCGTATCCCTGCTGCCGGAACTGCCGGGCGTGGCCTATATGATCGTCAGCGAGGCGGGTGCCTCGGTATACAGCGCCAGCAAGCTGGCGGCGGAAGAGTTCCCGGACTTTGACGTGACCCAGCGCAGCGCGGTTTCTATTGCCCGCCGGATGCAGGATCCGCTGGCGGAACTGGTGAAGATTGATCCGAAGGCCATCGGCGTGGGTCAGTATCAGCACGACCTGAAGCAGAATGAACTGACCGCGGCCCTGGACGGCGTGGTGGAACAGTGCGTGAACCAGGTGGGCGTTGAGGTCAGCACGGCTTCGGCGGAGCTGCTGAGCCATGTGGCAGGCATCGGACCGGCCCTGGCAAAGAACATTGTGGCATATCGCGAAGAAAACGGCATTGCCAGCCGCGCGGCCCTGAAGAAGGTGCCGAAGCTGGGACCGAAAGCCTATGAGCAGTGCGCAGGCTTCCTGCGGGTGATGGACAGCAAGAATCCCCTGGACGCCACCGCGGTGCACCCGGAAAGCTATGACGCGGCCAAGCTGCTGCTGGAAAAGCTGGGCTATGATATGAAGGAAATCCGGGGCGGCGCGGCGGACGTGGTGCACCGGGCCAGCCGCTACGGCCACGAAAAGCTGGCGGCGGAGATCGGCGTCGGCCTTCCGACGCTGAACGATATGCTGGGTGAACTGGCCAAGCCCGGACGGGATCCCCGTGACGAGCTGCCCAAGCCGGTGCTGCGGACGGACGTGCTGGAGATGAAGGACCTGAAACCCGGCATGGAACTGACCGGTACCGTACGGAACGTGATTGACTTCGGCGCCTTTGTGGATATCGGAGTGCATCAGGACGGACTGGTGCATATCAGCCGCATGGCGGAGAAGTTTATCCGGCATCCCTCCGAGGTTGTGAAAGTGGGGGATATCGTGAAGGTCTGGGTGGTCAGTGTGGATGAGCAGAAGAAACGCATCGCACTGACGATGGTACAGGGAAGAATGTGATTTTCAAAGCCGCCGAAGATTATGTTTTTTGGCGGCTTTTGAATTGCCTGAATGATTGACACGCTATGGGTTCGGCGGTAAAATAACTTGTTGTGTTTTTGGCACAAGTATGACGACCGGAGGAAGACAAAATGGCTTGTACAGCGATCGTTGGAATCAACTGGGGCGACGAAGGCAAAGGCCGCATGGTGGACCTGCTGACGGAGCAGATTGACATTGTGGTTCGCTATCAGGGCGGCGGAAACGCCGGCCACACCGTTATCAATGAGCACGGAAAGTTTGCCCTGCATCTGCTGCCCTCCGGCATTTTCCGGAAGAATGTGATCAACATTCTCGGCAACGGTGTTGCCATGGATCCGGAAAGCCTGATGAATGAGATTAAGGACGTTGCAGACAAGGGTGTTGCCGTGACTCCCGAAAACCTGAAAATCAGTGACCGTGCCTCCCTGCTGATGCCCTGGCACCGCCGGCTTGACGAGCTGGAAGAACAGCGCCTGGCTGACAAGAAGTACGGCTCCACCAAACAGGGTATTGCCCCCTTCTATTCTGACAAGTATCAGAAGAAGACCGTCATGGCAGGCGAACTGTTCTATCCGGAACGGCTCCGTGCCCACCTGAAGGACCTGATGGAGTGGAAGAACCTGATCATCAAGGGCGTATACGGTGCTGAACCCTATACCTGGGATGAGATTGAAAACTGGCTGAACACCAGCTGCGAAGCCATTAAGCCTTATATCTGCGATACCGGCGACCTGCTGCGGGAAGCGGAAGAGAACGGCAAACGGATTATGTTCGAGGCCCAGCTGGGCTCCCTGCGTGACCTGGATCACGGCATTTATCCGATGACCACCTCCTCCAACACCATCGCGGCATACGCACCCGTGGGCTCCGGCCTGCCGAGCGCGCAGCTGGACCGGATTATCGGCGTTGTGAAAGCTTATTCCACCTGCGTGGGCGAAGGCCCCTTCACCTGCGAAATGTTCGGTGAGGAAGCGGAGAAGCTGCGTGAAGCCGGACATGAATACGGCGCCAAGACCGGCAGACCCCGCCGGGTCGGTCCGGTGGACCTGGTGGCCACCCGTTACGGCGTGCAGGTGCAGGGCGCTACGGAGATTGCCCTGACCAAGCTGGACGTGCTGAGCTACCTGGATGAGATTCCTGTCTGCGCCCACTATGAGCTGAACGGCGAGCTGACGGACAAGTTCCCCTTCCCGGCGGCGCTGGATGACTGCAAGCCCGTGATTGAAACCGTCAAGGGCTGGAAGAAGGACATCAGCGGCGTACGCACCTGGGAAGACCTGCCTGAGGAAGCCAAGGCCTATGTGCAGATGATCGAAAAGGCGATCCGCTGCCCCATCAAGTGGGTTTCTGTCGGACCGGAAAGAGACAGCATCATTATGCGGTAATAAGCCAACTGAGGTTTACGGAAGACACACGATACAGAATGGAGAAAAACGATGACACAGCAGTATGAAACCCCACTGTCCTCCCGGTATGCTTCCAAATATATGCTGGAGCTGTTCTCCGCCGATACGCGCTACCGGACCTGGAGACGCCTCTGGGTTGCCCTGGCCAAGGCTGAAATGGAACTGGGCCTGCCGGTAACGCAGGAACAGGTGGACGAACTGGCCACCCATATCGAGGATATCGACTATGACTGCGTGCGGGAGCGGGAAAAGGAAGTCCGCCATGACGTTATGGCTCACGTCTATGCCTACGGCAAAGTTGCTCCTTCCGCGGCAGGCATTATTCACCTGGGCGCCACCAGCTGCTATGTGACCGATAACGCCGACCTGGTGATCTACCGGGACGGCCTGAAGTACCTGCGCGGAGAACTGCTGGGCGCCATGAAGAGCCTATGCGACTTCGCGGAGAAGTACAAGGATATGCCCACGCTGGGCTATACCCACTACCAGCCGGCACAGCCTGTGACCGTGGGCAAGCGCGCTTCCCTCTGGCTGCAGGACCTGGCCTCTGACCTGGAAGAGATCGACTTTGTGATCGATCACCTGCGCTTCCTGGGATGCCGCGGCACCACCGGTACCGAGGCCAGCTTCATGGATCTGTTCGAGGGAGATGAAGCAAAGATTGATGAAATGAACCGCCGGATTGCGGGCACCTTCGGTTTCTCCGAGTGCTTCACCGTGTCCGGACAGACCTATCCCCGCAAAACGGACAGCCGCATCCTGAACGCACTGAGCGCCCTGGCCCAGAGCTGCTACCGCATGGCGAACGATATCCGCCTGCTGCAGCATGACCGCCAGATCGACGAGCCCTTCGAAGAAAACCAGATCGGCTCTTCCGCCATGGCTTACAAGCGGAATCCCATGCGCTGCGAACGCGTATGCTCCCTGGCCCGTTACTTGATGGCGGACGCAATGAACGCGCCGCTGACCGCCTCTGTGCAGTGGATGGAACGGACGCTGGACGACTCCGCCAACCGCCGGATCTCCCTGCCGGAAGCCTTCCTGTGCGCGGACGCGATCCTGCGCCTGGTCCGGAACATTGCCGGAGGCCTGCGGGTGAACGAAAAGGTGATCGACAAGACCCTGCGGGAGTATATGCCCTTCCTGGCTACCGAAAACCTGATGATGGAAGCGGTGAAGCGGGGCGGAAACAGGCAGCAACTGCATGAAATCATCCGCCGCTGCTCCATGGCCGCAACCGAGAAGATGAAGCAGGGCGAGCCCTGTGACCTGCTGGCGCGGCTGGCCGCGGAAAAGGATTTCGGCCTGACCGAAGCGGAGATGCAGGCGGTGCTGGATCCGGCAAAGTATACCGGCCGCTGTGGCGCACAGGTGACCGCGCTGGCGGAAAAACTGCGTCCGCTGTTCACGGAAGCCACCGAAACCAAAGACTCCATCGATCTGTGAGGATTTAGACCGATGCACATGCGAACCAAGAAATGGGCAAGACCTGAACTTCAGGCCTGCCCGTTCTTTATTGATGCGATCAAGGGACCGGACGCAAAGACCGGCGCGCTGAGGGGAACCTGGCGTCCCCGCTTTGCCAACCCTGACCTGCCGCTGCACATTGAAATGGGCTGCGGCAAGGCTCTCAGCACGGCCAAAATGATCGCGGACAATCCGGAGATCAACTTTGTGGCTGCGGACCTGAGCGCAGACATCCTGGGCGTTGCCCGGCGGAACATTGTGGACGCCTGCGGGGAGAACCCCGGCAATGTCCAGCTGGTTATGGCGGATATCTGCTTTGTGGACCAGGTGTTCGGCCCGCAGGAACAGGCAGAGCGCATCTATATCCACTTCTGCAATCCCTGGACCGAGCATCCGAAACATGAGAAGCGCCGTCTGACCCATCCGCGGCAGCTGATGCAGTACCGTACCTTCCTGAAGGAAGGCGGGGAGATCTGGTTCAAGACGGATGACGATACGCTGTTTGAGGATTCGCTGGCCTATTTTGACCTGTGCGGCTTTGAACCGGTGAAACTCGGCTATGACCTGCATGCGGACGGTTTCCGGCCCAATTACATCAGCGAACACGAGGAAAAGTACACGGCACTCGGCGTGCCGATCAAGTACGGAGTGTTCCGTATGAAACCGGAAACCCCGGATTTTGATCCGACCCGTTTCCGCCTGACTCCCGGGATCAAAAAAGAAGCGATTGAACGGATGAACCGTGCTGTCATGCCCTCTGATCAGGAAGAAAAGTAAGAAGCTGCCCGGCTGTGTATGCCGGGCGGTTTTTCTTTTTTCAGTAAGGTCAGCAGGTACTTGCTGCCGGCTTATAAGCTGCAAATGCATAAATACAGCGGAAATGCATGAATAATTGTTATAATTATGCATAATATTCATGAAAAACAAAAATAATTGTATAAAAATGCATAAAATGTGTTGACAAGGGTGTGGCCGGGTGCTATACTGACGCCAATCCTAACGGAAAGAACAGAAATGAGGAGGCACTCACAATGAAAAAGATTCTGGCACTGGTTCTGGCACTGGCCCTGGTATTGAGCGTAGCCGCGGCTGCCGCTGAGTATAAGACAATCGAAGCCGGCAAGTTCATCTATGCCACCAGCCCCGATTTCCCGCCCTTTGAAAGCACGGATGACAATGACAACGTCATCGGCATTGAGCCCGACATCCTGGCGATCATCTGCGAGAACCTGGGTCTGACTGCTGAACCCTACGCCATCGACTTTGACAGCGCTCTGGTTGCTCCCAGCGCCGGCAAGGCTGACGCCGTGGTTTCCGGTGTGACCATCAAGGAAGAGCGGAAGGCCAGCATGGACTTCACCATCCCCTATGTGACGATCGTGCAGGGCATCGTGTTCAAGACCGGCGCGGACATCACCATGGAGAACCTGGGTGAAAAGATGATCGGCGCCCAGAGCGGTACCACAGGCAAGGACCTGGCCGTTGACAATTTCGGCGAAGATCACGTGACCTCCTACGATAAATACTCCCTTGCGTTCCAGGCCCTGCAGAACGGCCAGGTGGACTGCATCATCGTGGACGACATGGTCGGCGAAGCTTATGTGAAGCAGATCCCCGGACTGGAGATGTTCAAGACCGACTATACGCCTGAAAACTTCGCTTTCGGTTTCGCCAAGGGCAACACCGAACTGCTGGACGCTTTCAACGCTGAACTGCAGAAGCTGATCGACAACGGCACCATCGAAGAGATCATCCTGAAGTGGCAGGAATAATACAGAAGGCAGAAAGTCATTTTCACGCCGGAAGGAAAAGGCAAAAAAGCCTTTTCCTTTCTGCGTTATTATCGGAGAACAGTACGATCAACCAGTGAAGGAGAGGATCCGTTTCCATGGAACAGTTTGTGGCCTGGAAGGCAATGATGGCTGCGAATGAACCTACCACATTGTGGCAGCAATTCTATGTCCTTTTTTATCAGGCATTCATCGAAAATGACCGCTGGCTGCAGTACCTGAACGGCGTGGTGACCACGCTGTACGTGACGGTGCTGGCACTGATGCTGGGCGTGATCCTCGGTATCATTGTCGCGGTGATCCGTACGGCACATGACCAGCAGCGTCCCGGACACAAAAACCCCGTTCTCGGGTTCATCAACGGCCTGCTGAAGATCTATGTGACCGTGATCCGCGGTACGCCTATGATGGTGCAGCTGATGATCATGGGCCTGGTCATCTTCGCCTCCAGCCGGAACTTTGTGATGGTCGGCGCGCTGACGCTGGGTATCAACTCCGGCGCCTATACGGCTGAGATCATCCGCGGCGGCCTGATGAGCGTGGACCATGGACAGATGGAGGCCGGACGCAGCCTGGGCATGAACTACACGGACACGATGCGGTTCGTGGTGGTGCCTCAGGCCATCAAGGCGATCCTGCCTGCACTGGGCAATGAGTTTATCGTGCTGCTGAAGGATACCTCCCTCATCAGCGTAATCGGCGGCAAGGAGCTGCTGTACGCGGCGCGGAGCGTAGCTTCACGGAACTACGAACCGATGTATCCGTACCTCGGAGCGGCGATTATTTACCTGCTGCTGGTGATGCTGTTTACCTGGCTGCTGGGAATCTTTGAGAGGAGGCTGCGCGCAAGTGATAGACGTTAAAAACCTGACCAAGAGCTTTGGCGATCTGCAAGTGCTCAAGGGCGTCAGCGAGCACATCAACAAAGGCGAACGTGTTGTGCTGATTGGACCCAGCGGCAGCGGAAAATCCACTTTCCTGCGCTGCCTGAACCTGTTGGAGACACCTACCAGCGGAGAAATCATCTTTGAAGGCCAGTCCATTACGGACGATAAATGCGACATCAACAAAATCCGCCAGAAGATGGGCATGGTGTTCCAGCATTTCAACCTGTTCCCGAATATGACGATCCTGAAGAACATCACGCTGGCTCCTGTAAGGACCGGACTGATGAACAGGGAACAGGCGGAAAAGGAAGCAAGGGAACTGCTGAAGCGCGTCGGCCTGGAAGACAAGGCAGACAGCTATCCCGCCCAGCTTTCCGGCGGACAGAAGCAGCGTATCGCCATCGTGCGGGCCCTGTGCATGAAACCGGAAGTAATGCTGTTTGACGAGCCCACCAGCGCCCTGGATCCGGAAATGGTCGGCGAAGTGCTGGACGTTATGAAGGAACTGGCGAAGAGCGGCATGACCATGGTCTGCGTGACGCATGAAATGGGCTTCGCCCGGGAAGTCGCGGACCGGGTGCTGTTCATGGATGAAGGAAAGATCCTGGAGGAGGGCACTCCCGGCGAGATTTTCACTAATCCGAAAGAACAAAGAACGAAGGATTTCTTAAACAAAGTTTTGTGATATAATCATGTCATTCAGAGCATCGTTCTGAATGACATTTTTCCATGGAGAAAAAGAAATGACGTCATTAACCAAGCTGATCTCCCTGGTTGCCGCCGCCTCCATGACGGTATCGGGGGCACTGAATACCGCAGCACCCCAGAACGACGTGAACGGACTGCTGTTCCTGGCAAACCGTCAGTATACGGTTTCCGAAGCCTATGAGCCGGATGACCTGGAAATGAGCGACGTGCCCGGACAGGTGCGCCGGATGCGGCAGGAAGCCGCGGAAGCCCTGCGTGAAATGTTCCAGGCCTGCAAGGAAGAAATAGGCGTTCAGCTCCTTTCTATTAGTGGTTACCGCTCCTATGAGAGACAGGAGGGTATCTATAAACGGAAGCTGCGCACTGTGAAAGGGAACGTGGAAAAGGCGCAGGAATATGTCGCACCGCCCGGATCCAGCGAACACCAGCTGGGCGTGGCCATGGACATCGGACAGAAGCACAAGATCCACCTGGAAGTATCCTTCGCGGATACAGAAGGCGGAAAGTGGTGCCGGGAAAACTGCTGGCGGTTCGGTTATATCCTGCGGTATGACGAGCCCTGGGAGGGAATCACCGGCTATAAGTATGAGCCCTGGCATTTCCGCTATGTCGGCAAGGAATACGCCAAGGAGATCCATGACGCCAATGTTCCGCTGGAGACCTGGCTGATCAGCCACCGGGTGGAGGTGCTGCAGAACCTGCTGCAGAAAGACGTGAAGCTCCCTGCTGCAGCTGACAGCTTTACCGTGAAAGAAGAATGATACGATTAGGTGAAGATTGCTTTATGAAGAAAGTATGCTGTTTATTGCTTTCCCTGATGCTGCTTCTGCCGGTGCTTGCCGCCGCGGAATCGGATGAGGAAGAACTGCTGATCGAGGAAGTCGTTGAGGGAGAAGAACCTGTAAAGGAAGTCACAGGTCCTTCTGAACCCGTATGGGATTTCCCGGTGGCGCTGGAGGACATGGACCCCGAGTACATCATCCTGGCCAACAAGCATTACCTGCTGGACAAGAAGTATGCGCCGAAGGACCTGGTGAAGGTGCCCTCCAAGCCCGACAAGGGCGGCATTTCCTGGGCTGTGAAACCCAAGGATGGCCAGAAGCTGCGCAAGGTCTGCTCTGACGCGCTATGCGAAATGAACGCCGCCATCCGTGCCGCAGCGGAGGAGAACGGATACAGGAAGCTGTACCTGAAGAGCGCCTACCGATCCTATTCCACCCAGAAGACGATGTACAACAACCGCCTGAAGAAGAATCATGGCAAGGATGACGGCTGGGTGTCCAAACCCGGCGCCAGCGATCATCAGACAGGCCTTGGCTGCGACGTGGTGCCTGCCAACTGGAAAGACAAGGCCATGAATGATAAAATGATGAAGGAGCCGGAATGCCAGTGGATGGCAGATCACTGCCAGGAATTCGGCTTCATCATCCGTTATCCGGCGGATAAGCAGGAAATAACCGAGATTAACACGGAACCCTGGCACCTGCGCTATGTGGGTATTCCGGTTGCCACCTATATCATGGAGAACGGCCTGTGCCTGGAGGAGTTCACCGAACAGCTCCAGCAGGCTATTCAGGATTACCTGGCAGCCGGCGGAGACCGGGCGAAGGTGGAAAAGTTTATTCAGACCCCAACGGAGGAATAAATGAAGCTGTTGATTGTGGACGACGAGGCGCGCATCCGCGCCCTGATCGCCAAATATGCCGCCTTTGAGGGCTATGAGACCGACGAGGCGGAAAACGGTATGCAGGCCGTTGAAAAGTGTCGCCAGAACCATTATGACCTGGTTATCATGGATGTAATGATGCCGGAGCTGGACGGCTTCTCCGCCGTGCGTGAGATCCGGAAAACGGATCCCATTCCGGTGATTATGCTCTCCGCCCGCGGGGAGGAGTATGACCGGATCCACGGTTTTGAGCTGGGCATTGACGACTACGTCGTGAAGCCTTTCTCCCCGAAGGAACTGATGATGCGCGTCGGCGCGGTGCTTAAGCGCAGCGGCGAGGCGGAGAAGAAGGCGGAGGAGACGGTTTCCATCGGCGGCCTGACCGTGGACTTTACAGCCCGCCGGGTGCTGGTGGACGGCGTGGAAGCAGAGCTGAGCCCGAAGGAATACGACCTGCTGTTCTACATGATCCGTAACCGGGGCATTGCCCTGACGCGGGAAAAGCTGATCAGCGACGTATGGGGCTATGACTTCTTCGGAGACGACCGGACGCTGGATACCCACATCAAGCTGCTGCGTAAGCAGCTGGGACCCTATGCGGACAAGATCACAACGCTCAGAGGGGTAGGCTATCGTTTTGAGAAGGAATAATCTGGCTTACCGGGAGGAATTCCTCGCCGGCCGGGTCGGTATCCGGGCCAAGATACTGATATATCTCGCGATCTTCGCGGGATTTATCATTTCCACGGTATGGATGCTGCAGGGAGTGCTGTTCCGGAACCTGTACCGGGGCGCGTCCGTGATCCAGATTGAGGACGCCGTACGGACCCAGTTCCTGCTGACTGTCGGCGCGATTGTGCTGGCAACGGTCCTTGTGGGCTTTACCATGGCCAGGATCATCTCGGAGCCCATCATTGAGACCAGTGAGGCGGCCAGGGAACTGAGCCGTTCCCGTTACACCCGCCCGCCGCACAGCGGCGGCTACCGGGAGATTGCGGAGCTGAACGATACCCTGGTACGGGCAGCGGAGGATCTGGGAAAGGTTGAAGATCTCCAGCGGGAGCTGATCGCCAATATCAGCCATGACCTGCGCACGCCCCTGACCATGATCGAGGGCTATGCGGAAGCCATGCGGGATATTCCCGAAGAGGTGACGCCGGAGAACATGCAGATCATCATTGACGAGACGAACCGTCTGAGTTCCATGGTCAATGAAGTACTGGATTTCAGTCGGCTCCGTACCGGCAATATGGAACTGGACAAGAAGCCCTTTAACCTGACGGAGGAAATCCGGGAGATCTGCAACCGGGTGGGACGGATGACTTCCGTGGATGGCTATACGGTGATCTTTGAACCGGCGGAAGACCGGGAGGTTGTCGGTGACCGGGGCAGGATCGGCCAGGTGCTGTACAACCTGCTGGGAAACGCGCTGACTTATACCGGAGAGGATAAAACCGTCCGGATTACCCAGCGGGATACCGCGGCCGGCATCCGCGTACAGATTTCCGACAGCGGGGAAGGCATTCCCGCAGATGAACTGCCGTTTATCTGGGACCGGTATTACCGGAGCCGGGAAAATCACAGGCGGTCCGTGATCGGCAGCGGCCTGGGTCTGAACATCTGCCGGGGCATCCTGGAAAAGCATGGCGCGGATTACGGCGTCAGAAGCGAACCGGGGAAGGGAACAACCTTCTGGTTTGAACTGCCGAAGAATGATAATGCAAAATGAATAAAAAGAGAGCCGTGAAGAATGATCTTCACGGCTCTTCTGATTCAGGGCAAACAGATCAGCGGGTATACAACCAGAGGCCATACTGATCAAATACTTCCTGTTTTCCGTTGATCGTATGCTCTCCGGTAACCATCTTTCCGTCGTTGTCCATCCAGTACCACATCTGGCCTTTATCTTTATTCTTCTTTTCGGCCTGCTTGTCTTCAAACCAGCCACGGTGCATTTTGCCATTGGAAGCGAAATAATACCAGTATCCGTCAATTTTCTGCCATCCGGTCAGCATAGCGCCCTTGCTGTTGGCGTAGTACCAGTCATTGTCGTTTTTAATCCATCCGGTCTGCATGATTCCGGTATCAGAGAAATAATACCAGGTTTTGTCGATCTTTCTCCAGCCGGAGGTAAGCTTGGTGCCGTTGAGGTAACAAATCCATCCGTTGGATGTTTCCTGCCATTGTACAAGGGGAAAAGACGGCGCACGGGTGGGAGCGTTTTCAGCAAAAAGGTGCATCAGCAGATCGGAAGAGGCATATTCACCGGGTTCTTTATTATCCTCCGGGTAGTACAGGCCGCTGACTTCCTGGAAGCTGGCCAGGGCGCTGATGGTCTGTTTTCCATAAATTCCGTCCAGCTTGCCGGGGTCATACCCAAGCTGAGCCAGGCGCTGCTGCATCTTCAGGACAGAAGTGCTTTGGGTTCCTTTTTTCAGCGGAAGGAAAGGATCGTATACAGGGGCGTTGTTTGCGTACAGCTTGCTTCTCGCGGCGGAAGACAGGTAATCGTGTTCTTTGTAGCCGATGGCGTCATAGAACAGGTTTACCGCGATTCTTGTGTCATCTCCGTATACACCGTCGATGCTGCCGACGGGATAACCCAGGGCGGAAAGACGCTGCTGCATTTTCCGGACCCGGCTTCCGCTGCTCCACAGACGGATAACATCATCTTCAGGAGTCGCGGTGGGCGAGGGATTTGCCTGCTGCTTCGGCGTGGCTGTCGGAACAGCAGTAGGAGCCGCGGTGGGTAAAGACGCTGCGCGGTTGACGGTTGTCTGATCCGCAGACAGGGCAGCGGATGATTCTATCTGCCACAGCTGATTGGCATCCGCTTTATAAAGATACAAAGTGTCGTTGATTACTGCGGCAGCATCCGTAAGGTTTCCGGAGGCGGCCAGTTTCTGAACTTTTCCCGTTTTGAAACTGCCGATCCATACACTGCGGTCTTTACCGGTGATTACCAGATTATCCTGTGCGAGGATCATGCTTTGCGGTTCGGGAATTGCGACATCCTGAAGGCTGAAAGCAGTACTGCTTCTTTCAGTCCATGTGGTTCCGTCTGTCGTGTAAATAACAAGCGCATACTTGCCGGCAGATTTGGTGACAGCACACATGCGGAGACCGTCTGTAGCAGCAGCCTCAACCTGAGGAACTGTGACTGTTCCGAAGGTAAGCTGATTGTTCAGCAGCGTATAACGGTTGTCCAGCAGTCCTTCTGTCTGGCTTTGGACGAGCTGGCTTCCGTTGCAGTTGCGCTTGATCGCATAAACCTGCTGGTTGCCCATCCGACAATATACTGAATCTTCGGAAAAGGACAGGATATCTTTTACCAGCATGGGAAGGTGAAGCACATTGCCGCTGTTATCCATGACATATAAGCAGTTGTCTTCACCGATCCACGCAATTGTGTTCTGATCAGCCAGAACAGGCGAAGCTGCCGCCTGACCGAATACAGCCAGCAACAGTATGAGAAGCAAAAGGCCCAGCAGTGTATTAATCCGTTTCAATCTTAATCCCTCCCAATAAGTTTGATTCCTGCCGGAAAACCCCATAAACTTGGGGATGCTACATATATGACGAAATAAAAGTCATTTTTGTTTCACAGGATAAATATATATTTATGAAAGGATTTCTCAACCAGCCAAATGATCAGCTGTTCAATATATTATATATCAAAATCTGTTTTATTGCATAAAAAAGAGCGGGTGATGGGAATCGAACCCACGTGACCAGCTTGGAAGGCTGGAGCTCTACCATTGAGCTACACCCGCAAATGGAGCGGTAGACGGGACTCGGACCCGCGACATCCACCTTGGCAAGGTGGCACTCTACCAACTGAGCTACTACCGCATATAAGGGAACCGGGAGACTGTGCGGACGAAGAGACTCGAACTCTTACGCCTTTCGACACCAGATCCTAAGTCTGGCGCGTCTGCCATTCCGCCACGCCCGCAGGACAGACCCGGCGAAAGCAGAGGAAAGTGACCCATTGGAGATTCGAACTCCAGACACCTTGATTAAAAGTCAAGTGCTCTGCCAACTGAGCTAATGGGTCATATGCTGGGGTGGCAGGGCTCGAACCTACGAATGCGGGAGTCAAAGTCCCGTGCCTTACCACTTGGCTACACCCCAACGTAGGTAATTCTGCCAGCTTGACGCCGATAGAAGGAAAATGGGGTGAGTAGTGGGACTCGAACCCACGGTCTTCAGAGCCACAATCTGACGCGTTAACCAACTACGCTATACCCACCATGTACTTGGCGCGCCTGGAGGGACTCGAACCCCCGGCCCACGGCTTAGAAGGCCGTTGCTCTATCCAACTGAGCTACAGGCGCATGCCACAGGACGGCTTTCCGATCTTTTCGGCGCTTTCAGTGGAAACCTTCCGTTTCCGCTGACAGATATGTATTATATCACTGTGAAATACCGGTGTCAACGTTTTTTCACCATAACTCATTGACAAATCATTACGGGAATATTATGCTATCCGCGTGCGAGGTGAACAGACGGTCGCAGGCCTTCGGGCATGAGGAAAGTCCGGGCACCACAGGGCAAGGGTGCCGGCTAACGGCCGGCGGAGGCGACTCCAGGGAGAGTGCAACAGAAATAAACCGCCGCCCTTCGGGACGGTAAGGATGGAAAGGCGAGGTAAGAGCTCACCCACAAACCTGGTAACAGGTCTGTGCTGTAAACCCCACCCGGTGCAAGATGCAATGAGGGCATGTCGGCGGCCCGCCGCGCCCCTCGCGATCGCTTGAGCCGTGCGGTAACGTACGGCCTGGATAGATGACCGTCCAATACAGAACCCGGCTTATGGTCACGCTCGCACGACGTGAAAAAGCTCTCCGCAGAGGAGAGCTTTTTCTTTGCCAATAAACCTTATTTCATTTCTGTTGTGATTTCCCCGTTCCGAAGAGTAATCAGCACGCCCTCGTTGGCATCCTGGGTGATCAGCACCGGAATCTTGTTATCATCCAGCAGCTTGAGTACCCGGGGATCCGGCGTATCCGGTTCATCTTCCGTATTGGTGGAGATCACCGCCAGGGAAGGCTGTACAGCATTTACAAAGGCATTGCTGGTAGCGTCTCCTTCACCGTGGTTGCCGACCTTCAGTACATCCGCGTGGGGGATGAGTCCGGCTTTCAGCAGGGAATCCTCTTCCGGGAATTCCATATCTCCCGTCAGAAGGATGCTTCCGCCGCCACCTTCCGCCAGAATGACCAGGGAATTGTTGTTTTCCGCTTCTTCGTTCAACTCCAGCGGACCCAGGACTGTCAGCTTTCCGCCGTCAAGCGGGAGCGTATCCCCGGACGCCAGGTAATTGATTTCATGATCCGTTTTCTTGGTGGCTTTCTCAACGGGGTGCTTTCCGTCTTCCTTCTTCAGCACATAGTACTTTGAGGTATAAATGTTCTCCACAACAATTTCGGATTCCAGCAGCGCCTTCAGTCCGCCGGTGTGATCCGCATGGGTGTGGGTCAGGATCACGCCTGTCAGCTTCGTGATGCCTTCCTTCCTCAGCACATCGAGAAGGATGTCCGAGTTCTTTTTGATGCCTGTATCGATCAGGTAGGCGCTCTGGCCGCAGCGAAGCAGCAGCGCGTCCGCTTTACGTACGTTGATCGCCAGTAAGGACATTTCCGGCTCTTCCGTCTGTTCACCGCATCCTGCGGAGCACAGCAGGGAAAGAACCAGAAGAGATGTCAGCAGAATCTTCTTCATTCGTTTCCTCCTTCCGGACGTCTCTCACTAAAGAAACGATTCAGCAGTTCCCTGCATTCCTCTCCGGAATCAGACTGCTCCCAGACTGTATGTCCGTGAAGCAGCGGATCCGCCGGCAAGTCGTAAATGCTGCCGCAGCAACCGGCTTCCGGATCGGCAGCGCCGAATACGCACCGGCCCAGCCGGCTCATGAGAAGCGCGCCGGAGCACATGGGACAGGGCTCCAGGGTTACATACAGCGTACAATCCTTCAGGCGCCAGTCTCCCAGCTTTGCCGCACCGTTGCGCAGACACAGCATTTCCGCATGGGCGGTGGGATCCTTCTGCGCTTCCCGCCGGTTATGGTCTGCCCAGAGGAGGGTATTGCCGTGATACAGCGCGGCACCGACAGGTATTTCGCCTTCGGCAAAAGCTTTTTCGGCTTCCTTCATGGCTTCCAGCATTCCGGCCCGATCCTGTGCATTCATGGCGTTCTCCTCCTTTCCGGATATCCCTTGTTTGCCTTCATTATTATAGAGACAAAGGAAAATGTCAACATTTGAGGGAAAGGACAATTCTGAGCAATTTCGGTTACACATGAGGGACATAAAACATGTTTTGTGAAGCCGGTTGTGAAACCAATATAGGCAAGGTTATGTAACTGTGAAGTAAGTTTTTGACAGCATGACTTTTCGATTTTACGGAAAGGTATAGGAAAATGAAGGTTCAACTTGTAACTGATACATGAAATTATTTTTGAAAAGGTTTTCTGACTCATGTAACAAAATACTTGCAAAATGGGATACAGACTGCTACAATGTAACCGTATTGTAAAATATGAACGTCTGTTGATTTACAGGAAACAATTGCGCAACATTTGCAAAGACTAAACGCTTTAACACGGCAGAGTAAAAGGGTGCGAGGGAGAGAAAACATGGCAGAAACCATTCGGATTCAAATGATGGATCACTTCCTGATCTATATAGACGAGAAGAAGACAGATCAGCTTGCGGTCAAGTCCAAAAAGGGCGCGGCCCTTGTTCAGTATCTTATCCTGAACGAAGGAGAGCGGGTTCCGAACCAGAAACTGCTGGCTGCCCTGTGGGACGAAGAGAAGAGCACCAACCCTGAGAACGCCCTGAAGACGCTCGTCAGCCGTCTGCGTGTGCTGCTTAACCAGATTGATCCCGCGCTGGGTGCGTGCGTGGTTTCCGACCGCGGTGCCTATCACTGGCAGTGCCCGGAAAACATGACCATCGACATGTACGAGATCGATTCAATCTTTAACCGCCTGGCGGAGAACAATGTACCCCAGGCAGAACTGCGCCGTCTGTATAACCAGCTGCTGGAGAAGTACCAGGGCGACCTGCTGCAGCACTCCGAGCAGAACGAGTGGGCGCTGGCGAAGGCCACAACCATGCACAACAAGTACATGGCTGCTGTCTATGCCTATATTGAAATGCTGAAGACCAGCGGACAGTATGCGGATATCGTGAGCATCTGCCGCCGCGCACTGGATGTGGACTCCTTCGACGACCGCCTGCACATGGAGCTGATGTCCGCCCTGATCAAGATCAACCGGACCGGTGAAGCCCTGGTGCAGTACAAGCACGTTGTCCAGCTGAACTATCACTACCTCGGCGTACAGCCCAGCGAAGATCTGCAGGAGTTCTACAAGCAGATCGTATCTGCCGGCAAGACCCTGGACTTCAACCTTGAATCCATCCGCAACGAATTGCGTGAGAGCGGCGAGCGTCGCGGCGCCTTTGTTTGCGAATATACCGTATTTAAAGAAATCTTCAATCTCCAGATGCGCAACCTGGAACGTCTGGGTGCAACCATGTTCCTGGCAATCATCATGGTGTCTCCCTATAATGATAAGGAAATCGACACCATGCGGCAGAACAATATCATGAACGGCCTGCTGGAGATCCTGACGAAGAACCTGCGCAAAGGTGATACGATCACCCGTTTCGCTCCGACGGTTTTCGCCCTGCTCCTGCCCACTGTGAACTACAATACCGGCGGCATGGTACTGGAGCGCATTAAGCGGGTATTCTACCGCAGCTATCCCAACAGCAACATCGTCTTCAATTACCGTGTCGGCCCCCTGAATTCCCAGAACATGGCACCGGATCATCCGGAGATTGAACCGAGACTGGAATAAAACCCGTCCGATCAGCGTTCCTTAATAGGAACGCTTTTTTTGTTTTCAATCATGTTTTTGATCAAAATGAGCTGAACCGGCAGACGCCCTGTAAAGATCCTGCATGCAGGGGCAAAATTGTATAAAACAGTCACATATGATAAAATTATTAAATACATTGCATGGACGTCCGTGCATCCGCACTGTTAATACATGCGTGTTCTATCAGATCATATGATCAAAAACATTGATTGTTTTATACACACGCGAAGGAGTAAAGACATGAAAAAAAGACCAATCCGGAAACTGATATTGATTTGCACTCTGGTAATGATGATATGCTGTGTCTCTGCGTGGGCGGCAGCGGAAATGTCGTTTGCTACAGCTACGGATCTGGGACCGAATGTCAACCGGGCTGAAAACGCTGAGGGCATGGAAGTGATCATTACCAAAGCACTGCATATTGGGGACAGCTGGAATGGGGTAATGAAAAAAACAAAGCCTGCCATCCTGAAACTGGATGTGGAAAGTGAGCAGCAGGTATATGTGCCTGTTCAAGGCCATTATGTCTGGGTTTCTGTGGAAAAATCAGATGGAATGCCAGAATCCAATGCCAGAATCCTGACAAATGAAGATACTGATGTGGCTGTTTTCACCTGGTGCGCCAAGGCCGGCTCTTATCTGATTACGCTTGGTCCTGCGGAACCCAGTATCATGACTAAAGCGGATATTGCAGTGATGAATGAAGCTGACTACAAGAAATGGAAAACAGAACAGAAAGAACCTGACAAGATCGTTGAAGAAAACATGGAAGAACCTGCGGCAAACCCGATAGAAAAGTTTGAAGCAAAAGAAAAAACTGCTGCTGATGATATATCACCGGCATTTCCCGGATCTGATCCAGAATACTACGTTTCTCCGGAAGGACCGTTTGACGCACCGATGGTAATAGACACACCTGATTTCACTATTCAGGCAGAAAGAGAAATAATTATCGGTGTGACATGGGATGTGCCTGATCCTACGGTTGGAGATACAGCTCATTTCAAAGCAGTGCTGACCGGATATGATGATCTGGAATACACCATGCAGTGGCAGTACAGTTCAGACCGGGAAACCTGGTGCGATATTCCGGAAGAAACGACGGAAGGCATGGATGTTAAAATAACAGAAGAAAACAGCACTGATTATTGGCGGGTACTCGTATACATAGAGGAAGCCCAGATCAAATAACACCGAACAGCCGTGACCGAAAAGGCCACGGCTGTTGTTTTTCGGCGAATGGAATGTTTGCGCGAAAACAACCCAAACATTCAAGAATCATATTGAATCCCGGAATGCCGATGGTTTTGTTTGGGGAAGAGCTGAACCCGGAACAGCATAAAACCTGTAGAGTATAATGCGCTCCCGATAAAGGGGGGCTTTTTTGTGTGCAATATAACTTAATCCTTTATTGATGTAACTAAGTAAAGGAAAGAAGTACCTATATATCAGTACTAAAAAGAGCATAAATCAAATAAAAAACACAAAAAATCAGATAGGTTTATACAATCAAAAAACCGCCATAAAAGTGAGGGAGTCACAAAGATTACATGGCCAAATACGTGTTTTGACCATGTAATTAACTATCTGAAAAACACTGGTCAGAAACCTCTCAAACGCTTGAAAACAAAAGATTGTTATGGTAGGATAATATGATTGAGTGCAAAGATTAATCGTTTGCACTGTTACACATAAAGGACATAAGAATATAACAATAGTTACACAGAGAAAACTGTGGACACTGGCTATTACATTCTCACAAAGGAGTCGGGACTATGAAAAATCGTTTCATTCAGATGTTTCTCGTGATCTGTGCAGTGATGCTGATAATCTGCACTGCTTCCGTGTGGGCAGCGGCTGAAGATGTAACTGCCACACCTACGGATCTGATGCCAGTCGAACCGGCAGGGTCCGTATCAGAGACAGAAATGAGCGATGAAGAAGTCGCCGACTGCGTGGAGATTATCATCACCAAGGCTGTTCGTATCGGCGACTCTTGGAGTGGGGCGATGAAGAAGACAAAGCCCGCAGTCCTGAAGCTGGACATAGATCATGCACAAGAGGTGAACCTGGTTGTGCTGGGCCGGCATGCCTGGATCACGGTTGAGAAATCCGATCAGTTGTCGGAGAATCCTGTCAGGACTCTGACAGATGATGAAACCAGTCAGACTGTCATCAGTTGGTATGCCGAAGCGGGATCTTATCTGATTACCATAGGCCCTGTGGAACCCAATCTCATGGCAAAGGTCAACATCACGTTTATGGATGCTGCCAGCTATGAAAACTGGTTAACAGAGCAGGAGGAACAGACAGAAGAGCTGGCTGAAGAAACTGAGAAACAGCCAGATGAAACGGAAGAACCGGCAGAAGAGAATGAGGAACAAATAGAAGAAGAAATAAACACAACAGAAGAGACTACAGATGAGTCAATAGAAGAAAACATACCGGAGTCTGAATACAAACCGGAAAGGCATATAACTGTTGATGTTACATGGGATGTGCCTGATCCGGTGATTGGAGATACAGCTCATTTTGAGGCAATTCTTGATGGTTATGACGAACTGCAATACACCATGCAGTGGCAGTACAGTCCGGATGAAACAACCTGGCATGACATACCTAATGAAACAAATACCACAATGGACGTGGTTGTCACTCCTGAAAACAACATAGTTTACTGGAGAATACTGGTATACGTAGAAGACAATCAGGAAGACTGATATTCATTTGCCGTGCCCGGAAGGGTACGGCTTCAGCTGTTTCTTAACGAATGATAAGTTTGTTGAAGAGAGGGAACTACATGAAGTACACGATGAAGAAAACACTCGCTTTCCTGCTCACTCTTGTGATGCTGGTGAATATCCTTCCTGTGTCTGTCCTTGCAGAGCAGCCTGACGAGGGTAGAAGGGGACCGCTGAACGTACAGAAATCACGGGGTGTTAATGATAATTATCATACAGTGATTATCACTGTGGCGGATGATGTGTCTTGGAATGGACACCTGTACTTTGTCCTGAAGCAGGAACAGGTCAGCACACCACAAGGAAATGCTGATCAGTATTTCGTTGGAGAGATCCAAAAGCCAGGTGGGACGGTTCAGGCGACAACATTTAAGGCTGCTTACTGGGGAGCTAGTGATAATCTTTATGACAATACAAAACATGTAGAGGCAAAAGCTGCGGTAAATAATTGGAATGTTAACAATACAATTAATTCTGAATCACCGATAAACAGTTCTGGTGATGTTAAATACATTGACAGCATAAATAATGCACCTATCCGTATTTCTACAGATGATGATAATAATACAACAACCATTACTATTGGCGAAATAACAACAGTACCTGTTCCGCATACCGTTTCTATTGAAATGCATAATAATGGCGGACCTATACCTCAAATAAATATTAAGAATAATGCTTACTGCGTGGTTGCTACGGTCAATAATGTGGCATATTATGGACTTATCTCTGAAGACGGAACTGTGGGGAAATTCTACTCTGACGCCGGTGATCAGACTGAAGATGGCATAATTCCTGATATTGCAGATGATGGCTCTGTTAAAATTGTTGAATATGTAAACGGGAAAACCGCAGAAGCATTAGCGGCAAAAACACCACTGGCCGAAATTGAAAGGGGAGGACCTGCAGGTCCGGGGGGCCCAGAGTACTATACTGTTACTGGTCCTGAACTGGATGAAACAGCGAACGAATATTGCTTTACTCTTGCTGAAAAGAAAGAATGTAAGGCAACACTTACGAATACTACAGGTATAGACTTGCTAAATTTGTACGCTCTGGCAAAGGTTGGAGATACACCTGTTGCATACGCAGATCTGTCCAATTTAACCAGATCTGAAAAAACAATGCTGAGTTTTACGGATGGGACGCAACAGATAAAATTGTACAACAATACCACCTTTGAAATAGTTTATTATGATGGAAATAATCTTAATCTGGCCAATCTGAATGCTTCGAACGAAAAGCTTACTATAAATAATGGCATAGTAGATGATATCCATTTCGAATGGAATTCAGAACCTACAACTCCGTCGGAACCGCCTACTCCCGATAATCCACCTGATCGCTATAACATCATTGCAACACTACCTGAATCCACCACAGCAACTTTGACCTTCGATCCAAACACTGGGGTCACACTGAATGGCGACTATTATCTTCTGGTAAAGGATAGTAACGGAAATTATAAGTATTATGCTCCCGTTAGCGACTCTGGACTGGGAGATTTCACTAAAACCAAAGGAACACCACAGGCTAACTATCTTGTTGATGCTGCGTCTTTTGAATTTGTTAAGGCGGAAGGAACGGTAACTGGCATTGATGATCTGAAAGAACTGGATAAGATTGTTGATGGCGGCACAATAGGCGAATACTATACTGTGGATTTACCCACAGAAGCAGTAAACGGTGTGTATGCAATAACTGCTGAAAAACAAGAGAACAAGTACTACATGCAGTATAATAATGCTGCAGGAGGTATTACGTTAGCAGAGGGTAGTTATTATTATTTGCTGGCAACAATGGATGGAACTCCTGTGTTTTATACTGCATTACCGACAACTTCAGGAACAGATCCGATTCAGTTTACTGATGGAACGAATACCATAGAGACTCTTCCAAACGTTTCTCTTTCTTTGAAACAGATTGCATCAGCGGCATCTTCTCTGAGTGCTTTTAACAATATTGATGATGCGCAGGTTATTACTGACAACGAAGGAAGAAAGTATCACATATCATCTTTTGAAGCCCCTCACAGTCGTTCCAATACTAATGAATATAATATTACGGTTGATGAGATAACAGCAGAAAATGCAGTTGTTATTGATTATTACAATAACGGACAACCGGATACAAGTGCTGCAAATAATATGACAGCAAAGTACTATCTGGAGATAACTGTGGATGGTACGTCCTATTATGCACCTATTACGATTATTGGTTCAGAAGCAGTATTGTCTGAATATAAAAAAGTATCAGATGATTCTTCCTATACAATTCCAGCAAACAAGAATGAAATACAATATAGCAATATATTGAAATACACAGGTGATGGAGAATTAACAGCTTCATATATGAATGAAGTAGTTAATGGCACGAAAAGATACTATTATGACCCGGCCGGATTATTAAGTACAATACAAGTAAACGAAAATACTACAGTTGATGGGTACGATTATTCTTTTGATAAAATAAGAGCAGAAGATAATAATTTCCATATTACAGCTACAAAGCGTCCTGTTTATCTTGTAAAAATACGAACCTATGAACAAGATGAAGAAACAGAGGTAACACCGGATTTCGATAATGGATACTATATTCGTGCCACGATTAATGCAACAGAGGGCGAATATAAAGATAAGCCTGTCGGGTGGACTATGGTGCCTGTGACCTGGAGCGGCGAACCTGTTACTGAAGTTAAAATTCAAGGTTTTGTCGGACTAAACAACAAACCAAAGGCATTTGATCAAAATGCAACAGAAACAGCTTTAAACTTTGATGAATATTATGTTGATTTGGATTCAATTCGTCTTTGTACACTGAAGAATACAGATCAGAAGCCTGAGAACTATAATCAGGCATTGAATCCTGATGATGATCCCAATAGTAAGATTGACGATGCAGCTCCGGATGGATACAAATATTTTGATGATGTGAGTGAGGAGGAAGACGGTAGCGCTGTTATTAAGCTGAAAGAGGAAAATCAGGTAAAGTACCATGTCAGATTAAAGTTTGACACATTGAAGGACAGCGATATCTCCGTAGACGGCGGGCTGTATGTCCGTGTGACTGTTGAGCATAAAAGCGGCGATCCTACTTACGCTTATGTCAAAGTTACAAATGATATGATCAGGACGCCGGATACCGAACATGGATGTACCTATATCGATATTCCTATCGATGGCGAAAGTATCAAGTGGCTGAAAGCGGACGGAACGCCTGCGAGCAGCCAGACATATACAGGATATGAAAAATCCACTACCGTCGAACTGTTCGGCGTACCGGCGTCAGTAACGAATCCGACCCCGGGAAATCCGGGGGACAAACTGTATGTCGATCCGCTGCGTCCGTATTATGTTAACAAGTTTGCGCTGACACACTATCCGGAATCCGGGGAAGAACCGGACAGAATCAAGGAACTGAATAAAGAAGATGGTGTGGACTATTGGTATGACGTAGTCGAACTGACCAAGGATACCAGCAAATTCCCGTCTTATACACTGGAATATATCCTTAACTCCTATAATGTCGTTGCACTGTGTGATAATACAGAAGGAACGGATGGAAATCCCGGACAGGGTGATGTGAATCTGCGGGTTCACCAGATGGGCGGTGTATTGGTACGCGGTGATCTGCTTCTTGGAGTGGGCGGCTCAGAAGGAAATATTCCTAGTGGTATTGCTGACAGCAGACTGGCAGACAAGCCGTCTGTTGTCGGCGGACAGATCATAGGCCTGACCACGAACGGACCGTTTGTCAGTGCCCGCGGAGACAATTACGACATCGTACCTTTCTATCTTGGAAGCGCAGGTAATACAGTCATTGGCCGTATCATTAACGGATCGTTTAAGGGAGCAGATGGACAGCTAAATAACGGAAACCTTTCGGATCCAGGTGACCCGCCGAAAGCCACGGAGGGTGTCTATCCCAATCCTACCGAACAGTTCCGTTTCGGGCTGAATAAAGCCGGTTCGACACTGACCAGCAGTGACTACATCCAGTGGGAGAGCCTACAGAACAATATTCTGAAGGCATCTGACGCACTTGCAACGGATGCGGAGTATAATGCCGCACAATACGCAATGCAGCATCCGGATGCGACAACGAATCCATACCTTCTCACCAGGGAGGACGCGACGCCCAAAGAAGGTAAGCTCGAATTCGAGGTCACCGTCGGGGACAACGTGATTATTTCCGGTATCGGACCGGATGAGGTCATCGTCGTCCGTGTGAAAGGGACTGACGAGTGCCCGGATCCGGCATCTCCAACGGCGCCAGGTACCGTAATCAATTTCCTTGAAGACCAGAATTTCAGGATTCCTGAAATCAGGATCAATAACGGGCAGAGTGTTCCGACAACGACTGAGAACGGCGAAGGCATCTCGATAGTCTTTAACTATCCAAACTGCGGATCTGATAAGGTCATCAGAGATTGCGGCACAACGCAGTTCGGACATGCGGTCGCACCGAAGGCTGAGATCGACATCGTCAGCAGCAACTACAGCGGTTGTATGGTCTGTAACAACGCAAAAATCTATAACGAAGGCCATATGTATCCCTACCGCGGAGATACGCTTGTCGGCTTCCACGCAGATCTCAAGGCGACAAAGCTGGTCGATGGCCACGAACCGTCCAACAAACAGATCTATGATTTCAAGATTTTCAGTCTGCGCAGTGTGCTGACGCAAACACAATATAACAACGCAGATTACTGGGAGGCTCTTCCTACTGTAAATAATGAAGGAAGCGAAGTAACGTTTAAGGACGTCAGCTTCTATGCCGCGGGAAAATACTACTTCATGGTCTATGAAGACACCTCTGACTTGAGTGACAAAGACATACCAGATACGCGGGTTTACTTGATTGAATGCGAAGCGGAAAAAGACGGTAAACTTTTGAAGATGATCGAAGACTCCATAAAGTATTATGAAGTTCTTACAGATGATATCAGCGAACTGGTCACCGTCACAGAGAATCCGGCAGGAAACGGAAAACACTTCACTTCCATCGATCTTACCGACACTGATAAGGTCGCGCCGATCGGTTCACTTTCCTGGACGTCGACTGAAGACCAGAACGGAGAGATTGAAACTGGTATTGAGTTCCTCAACCAGAAACTGAAGAGCGGACTGAATATCAGGAAGGAAGTAACCGGCAATCCTACCACGGATCCCGAATTTACATTCATTGTATACCTGTGGGAGGAAATAGAGGAAGACGGAACTGTCACCTATTCCTACATTGACCCGGATGAAAACAATATCGTAATTAAGAAGTACAGCAACGGGACAGAGACTACCCTCGATACAGATTTCTCCGCCCAGGGAACCTACAGTGATGGTAACGGCGAACATATCGCGAACATTGCCACATTAACGCTGAAGAGGAACGAATCCCTGAACATCAACGGAATCATCGTGGACACGCACTATGCTGTACTTGAAAAAGTAAATGGCAGCAATACTCCTCTTAATGGTAATAATGAAGTAATTGAAAACTACACTCTGATTTCCGTGGGAGACAATACCAATACTCCCGAGGATGGCGTTCAGGGTGTTATCTCGAACGATGCGAATGCATCTGTTATCATTCAGTTTACCAATGAATATACGGAAGAGAAGGGCAGCCTGACAGTCAAGAAGCAGATCACTGGCATTAGCGGCCAGGATAGCAAGGCTTACCCGATCACAATCAAGGCAACAGTTGACGGAGCCACGAAGTTTGTAAACGCCGACGGCGAGTTTGTGGACACCGATCCCGGACTGACGGTGAGCGTGAGCACGCCTGTGGTAATTGACGACCTGCCGCTGGACATTGAGTACACAGTGGCGGAAGTTCTGGACGATGACGAGAACATCATCGGAAACTTCACGCTGAGCGAAGACAGTGAAACCAGTGGATCTGCAACGCTGACGAGAGGCGAAACAACCCAGAGCAAGACGGTGACGCTGATCAACGACTATGTCGAAGAGAAGGGCAGCCTGACAGTCAAGAAGCAGATCACTGGCATTAGCGGCCAGGATAGCAAGGCTTACCCGATCACAATCAAGGCAACAGTTGACGGAGCCACGAAGTTTGTAAACGCCGACGGCGAGTTTGTGGACACCGATCCCGGACTGACGGTGAGCGTGAGCACGCCTGTGGTAATTGACGACCTGCCGCTGGACATTGAGTACACAGTGGCGGAAGTTCTGGACGATGACGAGAACATCATCGGAAACTTCACGCTGAGCGAAGACAGTGAAACCAGTGGATCTGCAACGCTGACGAGAGGCGAAACAACCCAGAGCAAGACGGTGACGCTGATCAACGACTATGTCGAAGAGAAGGGCAGCCTGACAGTCAAGAAGCAGATCACTGGCATTAGCGGCCAGGATAGCAAGGCTTACCCGATCACAATCAAGGCAACAGTTGACGGAGCCACGAAGTTTGTAAACGCCGACGGCGAGTTTGTGGACACCGATCCCGGACTGACGGTGAGCGTGAGCACGCCTGTGGTAATTGACGACCTGCCGCTGGACATTGAGTACACAGTGGCGGAAGTTCTGGACGATGACGAGAACATCATCGGAAACTTCACGCTGAGCGAAGACAGTGAAACCAGTGGATCTGCGACGCTGACGAGAGGCGAAACAACCCAGAGCAAGACGGTGACGCTGATCAACGATTATGTCGAAGAGAAGGGCAGCCTGACAGTCAAGAAGCAGATCACTGGCATTAGCGGCCAGGATAGCAAGGCTTACCCGATCACGATCAAGGCAACAGTTGACGGAGCCACGAAGTTTGTAAACGCCGACGGCGAGTTTGTGGACACCGATCCCGGATTGACAGTGAGCGTGAGCACGCCTGTGGTAATTGACGACCTGCCGCTGGACATTGAGTACACAGTGGCGGAAGTTCTGGACGATGACGAGAACATCATCGGAAACTTCACGCTGAGCGAAGACAGTGAAACCAGTGGATCTGCGACGCTGACGAGAGGCGAAACAACACAAAATAAAACAATCACCTTAATAAACAAGTATATTGGTGAAAAAGGAATACTGACAGTCAAGAAGCAGATCACTGGCATTAGCGGCCAGGATAGCAAGGCTTACCCGATCACAATCAAGGCAACAGTTGACGGAGCCACGAAGTTTGTAAACGCCGACGGCGAGTTTGTGGACACCGATCCCGGATTGACAGTGAGCGTGAGCACGCCTGTGGTAATTGACGACCTGCCGCTGGACATTGAGTACACAGTGGCGGAAGTTCTGGACGATGACGAGAACATCATCGGAAACTTCACGCTGAGCGAAGACAGTGAAACCAGTGGATCTGCGACGCTGACGAGAGGCGAAACAACCCAGAGCAAGACGGTGACGCTGATCAACGACTATGTCGAAGAGAAGGGCAGCCTGACAGTCAAGAAGCAGATCACTGGCATTACCGGCCAGGATAGCAAGGCTTACCCGATCACGATCAAGGCAACAGTTGACGGAGCCACGAAGTTTATAAACGCCGACGGCGAGTTTGTGGACACCGATCCCGGACTGACGGTGAGCGTGAGCACGCCTGTGGTAATTGACGACCTGCCGCTGGACATTGAGTACACAGTGGCGGAAGTTCTGGACGATGACGAGAACATCATCGGAAACTTCACGCTGAGCGAAGACAGTGAAACCAGTGGATCTGCGACGCTGACGAGAGGCAAAACAACCCAGAGCAAGACGGTGACGCTGATCAACGATTATGTCGAAGAGAAGGGCAGCCTGACAGTCAAGAAGCAGATCACTGGCATTACCGGCCAGGATAGCAAGGCTTACCCGATCACAATCAAGGCAACAGTTGACGGAGCCACGAAGTTTGTAAACGCCGACGGCGAGTTTGTGGACACCGATCCCGGACTGACGGTGAGCGTGAGCACGCCTGTGGTAATTGACGACCTGCCGCTGGACATTGAGTACACAGTGGCGGAAGTTCTGGACGATGACGAGAACATCATCGGAAACTTCACGCTGAGCGAAGACAGTGAAACCAGTGGATCTGCGACGCTGACGAGAGGCGAAACAACCCAGAGCAAGACGGTGACGCTGATCAACGATTATGTCGAAGAGAAGGGCAGCCTGACAGTCAAGAAGCAGATCACTGGCATTAGCGGCCAGGATAGCAAGGCTTACCCGATCACAATCAAGGCAACAGTTGACGGAGCCACGAAGTTTGTAAACGCCGACGGCGAGTTTGTGGACACCGATCCCGGATTGACGGTGAGCGTGAGCACGCCTGTGGTAATTGACGACCTGCCGCTGGACATTGAGTACACAGTGGCGGAAGTTCTGGACGATGACGAGAACATCATCGGAAACTTCACGCTGAGCGAAGACAGTGAAACCAGTGGATCTGCGACGCTGACGAGAGGCGAAACAACCCAGAGCAAGACGGTGACGCTGATCAACGACTATGTCGAAGAGAAGGGCAGCCTGACAGTCAAGAAGCAGATCACTGGCATTACCGGCCAGGATAGCAAGGCTTACCCGATCACGATCAAGGCAACAGTTGACGGAGCCACGAAGTTTATAAACGCCGACGGCGAGTTTGTGGACACCGATCCCGGACTGACGGTGAGCGTGAGCACGCCTGTGGTAATTGACGACCTGCCGCTGGACATTGAGTACACAGTGGCGGAAGTTCTGGACGATGACGAGAACATCATCGGAAACTTCACGCTGAGCGAAGACAGTGAAACCAGTGGATCTGCGACGCTGACGAGAGGCGAAACAACCCAGAGCAAGACGGTGACGCTGATCAACGATTATGTCGAAGAGAAGGGCAGCCTGACAGTCAAGAAGCAGATCACTGGCATTACCGGCCAGGATAGCAAGGCTTACCCGATCACAATCAAGGCAACAGTTGACGGAGCCACGAAGTTTGTAAACGCCGACGGCGAGTTTGTGGACACCGATCCCGGACTGACGGTGAGCGTGAGCACGCCTGTGGTAATTGACGACCTGCCGCTGGACATTGAGTACACAGTGGCGGAAGTTCTGGACGATGACGAGAACATCATCGGAAACTTCACGCTGAGCGAAGACAGTGAAACCAGTGGATCTGCGACGCTGACGAGAGGCGAAACAACCCAGAGCAAGACGGTGACGCTGATCAACGACTATGTCGAAGAGAAGGGCAGCCTGACAGTCAAGAAGCAGATCACTGGCATTAGCGGCCAGGATAGCAAGGCTTACCCGATCACAATCAAGGCAACAGTTGACGGAGCCACGAAGTTTGTAAACGCCGACGGCGAGTTTGTGGACACCGATCCCGGATTGACGGTGAGCGTGAGCACGCCTGTGGTAATTGACGACCTGCCGCTGGACATTGAGTACACAGTGGCGGAAGTTCTGGACGATGACGAGAACATCATCGGAAACTTCACGCTGAGCGAAGACAGTGAAACCAGTGGATCTGCGACGCTGACGAGAGGCGAAACAACCCAGAGCAAGACGGTGACGCTGATCAACGACTATGTCGAAGAGAAGGGCAGCCTGACAGTCAAGAAGCAGATCACTGGCATTAGCGGCCAGGATAGCAAGGCTTACCCGATCACGATCAAGGCAACAGTTGACGGAGCCACGAAGTTTATAAACGCCGACGGCGAGTTTGTGGACACCGATCCCGGATTGACGGTGAGCGTGAGCACGCCTGTGGTAATTGACGACCTGCCGCTGGACATTGAGTACACAGTGGCGGAAGTTCTGGACGATGACGAGAACATCATCGGAAACTTCACGCTGAGCGAAGACAGTGAAACCAGTGGATCTGCGACGCTGACGAGAGGCGAAACAACCCAGAGCAAGACGGTGACGCTGATCAACGACTATGTCGAAGAGAAGGGCAGCCTGACAGTCAAGAAGCAGATCACTGGCATTAGCGGCCAGGATAGCAAGGCTTACCCGATCACGATCAAGGTAACAGTTGACGGAGCCACGAAGTTTGTAAACGCCGACGGCGAGTTTGTGGACACCGATCCCGGATTGACAGTGAGCGTGAGCACGCCTGTGGTAATTGACGACCTGCCGCTGGACATTGAGTACACAGTGGCGGAAGTTCTGGACGATGACGAGAACATCATCGGAAACTTCACGCTGAGCGAAGACAGTGAAACCAGTGGATCTGCGACGCTGACGAGAGGCGAAACAACACAAAATAAAACAATCACCTTAATAAACAAGTATATTGGTGAAAAAGGAATACTGACAGTCAAGAAGCAGATCACTGGCATTAGCGGCCAGGATAGCAAGGCTTACCCGATCACAATCAAGGCAACAGTTGACGGAACCACGAAGTTTGTAAACGCCGACGGCGAGTTTGTGGACACCGATCCCGGACTGACGGTGAGCGTGAGCACGCCTGTGGTAATTAACGACCTGCCGCTGGATATTGAGTACACAGTGGCGGAAGTTCTGGACGATGACGAGAACATCATCGGAAACTTCACGCTGAGCGAAGACAGTGAAACCAGTGGATCTGCGACGCTGACGAGAGGCGAAACAACCCAGAGCAAGACGGTGACGCTGATCAACGATTATGTCGAAGAGAAGGGCAGCCTGACAGTCAAGAAGCAGATCACTGGCATTACCGGCCAGGATAGCAAGGCTTACCCGATCACAATCAAGGCAACAGTTGACGGAGCCACGAAGTTTATAAACGCCGACGGCGAGTTTGTGGACACCGATCCCGGACTGACGGTGAGCGTGAGCACGCCTGTGGTAATTGACGACCTGCCGCTGGACATTGAGTACACAGTGGCGGAAGTTCTGGACGATGACGAGAACATCATCGGAAACTTCACGCTGAGCGAAGACAGTGAAACCAGTGGATCTGCGACGCTGACGAGAGGCGAAACAACCCAGAGCAAGACGGTGACGCTGATCAACGATTATGTCGAAGAGAAGGGCAGCCTGACAGTCAAGAAGCAGATCACTGGCATTAGCGGCCAGGATAGCAAGGCTTACCCGATCACAATCAAGGCAACAGTTGACGGAGCCACGAAGTTTGTAAACGCCGACGGCGAGTTTGTGGACACCGATCCCGGATTGACGGTGAGCGTGAGCACGCCTGTGGTAATTGACGACCTGCCGCTGGACATTGAGTACACAGTGGCGGAAGTTCTGGACGATGACGAGAACATCATCGGAAACTTCACGCTGAGCGAAGACAGTGAAACCAGTGGATCTGCGACGCTGACGAGAGGCGAAACAACCCAGAGCAAGACGGTGACGCTGATCAACGACTATGTCGAAGAGAAGGGCAGCCTGACAGTCAAGAAGCAGATCACTGGCATTAGCGGCCAGGATAGCAAGGCTTACCCGATCACGATCAAGGTAACAGTTGACGGAGCCACGAAGTTTGTAAACGCCGACGGCGAGTTTGTGGACACCGATCCCGGATTGACAGTGAGCGTGAGCACGCCTGTGGTAATTGACGACCTGCCGCTGGACATTGAGTACACAGTGGCGGAAGTTCTGGACGATGACGAGAACATCATCGGAAACTTCACGCTGAGCGAAGACAGTGAAACCAGTGGATCTGCGACGCTGACGAGAGGCGAAACAACACAAAATAAAACAATCACCTTAATAAACAAGTATATTGGTGAAAAAGGAATACTGACAGTCAAGAAGCAGATCACTGGCATTACCGGCCAGGATAGCAAGGCTTACCCGATCACAATCAAGGCAACAGTTGACGGAGCCACGAAGTTTATAAACGCCGACGGCGAGTTTGTGGACACCGATCCCGGACTGACGGTGAGCGTGAGCACGCCTGTGGTAATTGACGACCTGCCGCTGGACATTGAGTACACAGTGGCGGAAGTTCTGGACGATGACGAGAACATCATCGGAAACTTCACGCTGAGCGAAGACAGTGAAACCAGTGGATCTGCGACGCTGACGAGAGGCGAAACAACCCAGAGCAAGACGGTGACGCTGATCAACGATTATGTCGAAGAGAAGGGCAGCCTGACAGTCAAGAAGCAGATCACTGGCATTAGCGGCCAGGATAGCAAGGCTTACCCGATCACAATCAAGGCAACAGTTGACGGAGCCACGAAGTTTGTAAACGCCGACGGCGAGTTTGTGGACACCGATCCCGGACTGACGGTGAGCGTGAGCACGCCTGTGGTAATTGACGACCTGCCGCTGGACATTGAGTACACAGTGGCGGAAGTTCTGGACGATGACGAGAACATCATCGGAAACTTCACGCTGAGCGAAGACAGTGAAACCAGTGGATCTGCAACGCTGACGAGAGGCGAAACAACCCAGAGCAAGACGGTGACGCTGATCAACGACTATGTCGAAGAGAAGGGCAGCCTGACAGTCAAGAAGCAGATCACTGGCATTAGCGGCCAGGATAGCAAGGCTTACCCGATCACAATCAAGGCAACAGTTGACGGAGCCACGAAGTTTGTAAACGCCGACGGCGAGTTTGTGGACACCGATCCCGGACTGACGGTGAGCGTGAGCACGCCTGTGGTAATTGACGACCTGCCGCTGGACATTGAGTACACAGTGGCGGAAGTTCTGGACGATGACGAGAACATCATCGGAAACTTCACGCTGAGCGAAGACAGTGAAACCAGTGGATCTGCGACGCTGACGAGAGGCGAAACAACCCAGAGCAAGACGGTGACGCTGATCAACGATTATGTCGAAGAGAAGGGCAGCCTGACAGTCAAGAAGCAGATCACTGGCATTAGCGGCCAGGATAGCAAGGCTTACCCGATCACGATCAAGGCAACAGTTGACGGAGCCACGAAGTTTGTAAACGCCGACGGCGAGTTTGTGGACACCGATCCCGGATTGACAGTGAGCGTGAGCACGCCTGTGGTAATTGACGACCTGCCGCTGGACATTGAGTACACAGTGGCGGAAGTTCTGGACGATGACGAGAACATCATCGGAAACTTCACGCTGAGCGAAGACAGTGAAACCAGTGGATCTGCGACGCTGACGAGAGGCGAAACAACCCAGAGCAAGACGGTGACGCTGATCAACGATTATGTCGAAGAGAAGGGCAGCCTGACAGTCAAGAAGCAGATCACTGGCATTACCGGCCAGGATAGCAAGGCTTACCCGATCACAATCAAGGCAACAGTTGACGGAGCCACGAAGTTTGTAAACGCCGACGGCGAGTTTGTGGACACCGATCCCGGACTGACGGTGAGCGTGAGCACGCCTGTGGTAATTGACGACCTGCCGCTGGACATTGAGTACACAGTGGCGGAAGTTCTGGACGATGACGAGAACATCATCGGAAACTTCACGCTGAGCGAAGACAGTGAAACCAGTGGATCTGCGACGCTGACGAGAGGCGAAACAACCCAGAGCAAGACGGTGACGCTGATCAACGATTATGTCGAAGAGAAGGGCAGCCTGACAGTCAAGAAGCAGATCACTGGCATTAGCGGCCAGGATAGCAAGGCTTACCCGATCACAATCAAGGCAACAGTTGACGGAGCCACGAAGTTTGTAAACGCCGACGGCGAGTTTGTGGACACCGATCCCGGATTGACGGTGAGCGTGAGCACGCCTGTGGTAATTGACGACCTGCCGCTGGACATTGAGTACACAGTGGCGGAAGTTCTGGACGATGACGAGAACATCATCGGAAACTTCACGCTGAGCGAAGACAGTGAAACCAGTGGATCTGCGACGCTGACGAGAGGCGAAACAACCCAGAGCAAGACGGTGACGCTGATCAACGATTATGTCGAAGAGAAGGGCAGCCTGACAGTCAAGAAGCAGATCACTGGCATTAGCGGCCAGGATAGCAAGGCTTACCCGATCACAATCAAGGCAACAGTTGACGGAGCCACGAAGTTTATAAACGCCGACGGCGAGTTTGTGGACACCGATCCCGGACTGACGGTGAGCGTGAGCACGCCTGTGGTAATTGACGACCTGCCGCTGGACATTGAGTACACAGTGGCGGAAGTTCTGGACGATGACGAGAACATCATCGGAAACTTCACGCTGAGCGAAGACAGTGAAACCAGTGGATCTGCGACGCTGACGAGAGGCGAAACAACCCAGAGCAAGACGGTGACGCTGATCAACGATTATGTCGAAGAGAAGGGCAGCCTGACAGTCAAGAAGCAGATCACTGGCATTAGCGGCCAGGATAGCAAGGCTTACCCGATCACGATCAAGGCAACAGTTGACGGAGCCACGAAGTTTGTAAACGCCGACGGCGAGTTTGTGGACACCGATCCCGGACTGACGGTGAGCGTGAGCACGCCTGTGGTAATTGACGACCTGCCGCTGGACATTGAGTACACAGTGGCGGAAGTTCTGGACGATGACGAGAACATCATCGGAAACTTCACGCTGAGCGAAGACAGTGAAACCAGTGGATCTGCGACGCTGACGAGAGGCGAAACAACCCAGAGCAAGACGGTGACGCTGATCAACGATTATGTCGAAGAGAAGGGCAGCCTGACAGTCAAGAAGCAGATCACTGGCATTACCGGCCAGGATAGCAAGGCTTACCCGATCACAATCAAGGCAACAGTTGACGGAGCCACGAAGTTTGTAAACGCCGACGGCGAGTTTGTGGACACCGATCCCGGACTGACGGTGAGCGTGAGCACGCCTGTGGTAATTGACGACCTGCCGCTGGACATTGAGTACACAGTGGCGGAAGTTCTGGACGATGACGAGAACATCATCGGAAACTTCACGCTGAGCGAAGACAGTGAAACCAGTGGATCTGCGACGCTGACGAGAGGCGAAACAACCCAGAGCAAGACGGTGACGCTGATCAACGATTATGTCGAAGAGAAGGGCAGCCTGACAGTCAAGAAGCAGATCACTGGCATTAGCGGCCAGGATAGCAAGGCTTACCCGATCACAATCAAGGCAACAGTTGACGGAGCCACGAAGTTTGTAAACGCCGACGGCGAGTTTGTGGACACCGATCCCGGATTGACGGTGAGCGTGAGCACGCCTGTGGTAATTGACGACCTGCCGCTGGACATTGAGTACACAGTGGCGGAAGTTCTGGACGATGACGAGAACATCATCGGAAACTTCACGCTGAGCGAAGACAGTGAAACCAGTGGATCTGCGACGCTGACGAGAGGCGAAACAACCCAGAGCAAGACGGTGACGCTGATCAACGATTATGTCGAAGAGAAGGGCAGCCTGACAGTCAAGAAGCAGATCACTGGCATTAGCGGCCAGGATAGCAAGGCTTACCCGATCACAATCAAGGCAACAGTTGACGGAGCCACGAAGTTTATAAACGCCGACGGCGAGTTTGTGGACACCGATCCCGGACTGACGGTGAGCGTGAGCACGCCTGTGGTAATTGACGACCTGCCGCTGGACATTGAGTACACAGTGGCGGAAGTTCTGGACGATGACGAGAACATCATCGGAAACTTCACGCTGAGCGAAGACAGTGAAACCAGTGGATCTGCGACGCTGACGAGAGGCGAAACAACCCAGAGCAAGACGGTGACGCTGATCAACGATTATGTCGAAGAGAAGGGCAGCCTGACAGTCAAGAAGCAGATCACTGGCATTAGCGGCCAGGATAGCAAGGCTTACCCGATCACGATCAAGGCAACAGTTGACGGAGCCACGAAGTTTGTAAACGCCGACGGCGAGTTTGTGGACACCGATCCCGGACTGACGGTGAGCGTGAGCACGCCTGTGGTAATTGACGACCTGCCGCTGGACATTGAGTACACAGTGGCGGAAGTTCTGGACGATGACGAGAACATCATCGGAAACTTCACGCTGAAGGCTGACGGAGAGAACGGCAGCACGACGAGCGGGAAGGCGACACTGACCAGAGGCACAGAGACCCAGAGCAAGACGGTCACCCTGATCAACGCCTACGAAATGAGAGTCGGCTCTGTCAAGGTTACCAAGATCTTTGACGGCATTACCGAACTGCCGGCGGGCTTCAAGATCACCAACGACTATAACAAGGAAGAATTCACTGCCCTGAACGCAAAAATCGGCGATGGTATTAACACACCCTTCAAATGGGAGATCAAAAACGTGCCGGTTAACACGGTGATTACCTTCACCGAGAGCAGTGCAGATGTTGAAGGATTCAACCTGACAGCAAGCGCAACAAGCATAACCTGCGATGCTGTTATTGCTGACAAAACCGTAACAGCTGAATTCACGAACACATACGAACGGAAGACCGGTACAGCTGCACCTGAAATCACCAAGAAGATGGAAGGTGACGATGCCAAGGAAGCGCCTGACGGTGTATATGTGTTCAAGCTTACGCCTGTGGACAATGCTCCGATGCCTGAGAAGGACGAAGCATCTGTCAGCCTGAAGAAGGGCGAGATTGAAGGTACTGCTGCATTCGGCGAGATCACATATGATACGGTCGGAACTTATACCTATGAGATTACAGAAGTACCCGGCAATACGCCCGGTATGAAGTACGCGGACGGTAAGGTGACAGTGACCGTGACGGTGACCGAGGATGCAACAGAGCTGACCACAGCGGTTGCGTACAAGGACGGCATCAAGAGCCTGACGAACACCTACAAGAAGCCTGACAAGCCTTCCTTCGAAAAGAAGATTCAGGATACCAATGATACGACCGGAGAGACCTCCGGATGGCAGGACAGCGCCGACTATGACATCGGTGACAGTGTGCCGTACAAACTGACAGCGGTGCTGGCAAACAATGTGACGGATTACCTGCAGTATCATGTGACCTTCCATGACAAGATGGAAAAGGGACTGACCTTCGAGAAGATCCAGAAGGTGGAAGTGAACGGTGAAGCCCTGCCGGAGAACGGATACACGCTGAAGAAGATCAGCGACCAGGAATTCGATCTGACGGTGACCTTCAACGACGGCAAGAGCAAGATCACGAATACGGCACTGAATAACGGAACCGTGGAGGTTTACTTCACTGCGATCCTGAACGGGAACGCGGTAATTGGCGGACACGGTAACGTGAATACGGGCAAGCTGGAATACAGCTGCAACCCGAGCGTGGATGAGAACGGCAAGCCCAGTGATGAAACCGAAGAGACCGAAGAAGACAGCGTCATCTGCTTCACATACAAGGTAGACGTGAATAAGGTGGATCCGGACGGAAAGGCCCTGGCAGGCGCTGCGTTCAAGCTGGAGAAGAAACTGAAGGACGGCATGCTGAAACTGATCGAGTGTGTGACCGCTTCTGAAGGAACAGCATTCAGCTTTGCCGGTCTGGACGACGGTGATTACATCCTGACGGAGACCAAGGTACCTGAAGGATATAAGGGTATTGATCCCGTTACCTTCACGGTGACTGCAGAGCATGAGGTCAACTGGACAGATGCCGATAAGCGTGACGACGTACTGACGAAGCTGACCGGCGACGTACCTTCCGGTGAACTTGTATTTACAGTGGACAGCGGAACAGGCAGCCTGACAGCAGACGTCGAAAATGGAATGAACGCATGGGCTTCCGCAACCGTGAAGAAGATCTGGAAGGACGAAAACAACAGCGATGGAATACGGCCGACCGGACTGGCAATTGAGCTTCTGGCAGACGGGGAGCCGACCGGACTCTTTGCAAACCTGAATGCAGAGAACAACTGGATAGACCGGATTGACAACCTGCCGAAGTGCAAGGACGGTAGAGACATCGTATACAGCTGGAAGGAACCGAATGTGGTTGGATATACCCTGACGGGTACAACTACCAGCGGATCGCTGACTACCTTGACCAACACACATGAAGCGGAAAAGACCACGGTTGAAGTGAAAAAGGTCTGGGTGGACAACGGCGAACATCCTGCGGATGTTGAGGTTCAGCTCTATGCGGACGGCAAGGCTTTGGGAGACACAGTGAAACTGAATGCCGATAACGGCTGGAAGTACAGCTGGAGCAACCTGTGCCGGAACGTACGTGATGACGGAGTGGTCCGTGAGATCAAGTACACAGTGGCCGAAACAAAGATTCCGGAAGGCTATGTGGCAAAGATCACGGGTAATGCTTCCACCGGATTTGTGATCACCAACACCAAGGAAACGGGTAAGCTGGTGATTGAGAAGGAGTTTGATATCCGGATTCCTGAAGAAGAACCGGAAGAGGAAGAAATGACCACTGACATTGAGGTCGTGAAGATCTGGGATGACAACGACAACAAGGACGGAAACCGGCCGAAGAGCATCACGGTTCATCTGTATGCGGGCGGCGAGGAAGTCCGGAGCGCAAAGCTGACCGCGGCGAACGGATGGAAACATAAGTTCGGCGAGCTGCCCAAGTTTGTGAACGGTCATCCGATTACTTACACCGTGAAGGAAGATCCGGTTCGCTGGTATGTGGCTGAAATCCACGGATACACCATCCGGAACAAGTATCAGCCGGAAATGACCAGCGTCTCCGTCAGGAAGGTCTGGGACGATAATAATAACGAGCATATGTACAGACCCACAAGCGTCCATATGACTCTGAGTAACGGCATGAGTGTAGTCCTGAACGAACAGAACGGCTGGATGGCTTCGATTACGGGCTTGCCCACCATGGTGAACGGACAACCGGCGGTATACACCTGGACAGAGCAGGAAGTGATCGGGTATGAACTGGAAAGCGTGGTTACAGAGGGATCGGTGACAACATTCACCAATAAACCCTGGAACCGTCCGGATAAGCCGACAGAGGGCAAGACACCACGGCTGCCGGGCGAGGACATCATCATTGAAGAGTATGAGACGCCCCTTGGAGTGGATGTGATTATCAATCACGTGGGTGACTGCTTCGATTGATGAACAGATTCTGGTTTGAGACAGGGGACCGGCCGGAAACGGCCGGTCCTTTTTGACAATCCAGGGCATGTGTGGTAGGGTATGACTTATCCTGGGAAAACGTAATGAGAGAAGCGTGCAGGCTATGACGATTCAACAGCTGAACTATGTGATCACCATCTCTGAAAAAGGATCGCTGAACAAGGCGGCTGAGGTGCTGTATGTGACGCAGCCTTCACTGACCAGCGCGGTCCGGGAACTGGAAAAAGAACTGGGGATCACGCTGTTCAACCGCGGCGGAAAAGGCGTTACCCTGACCAATGATGGGGCGGAGTTTATCCAGTATGCCCGGCAGGTGGTAAACCAGTACGACAGATTGCTGGAAAAATATGGAAAAGGCGGAAACCTGAGAAAGAAGTTCGGTATTTCCTGCCAGCATTATTCTTTCGCGGTCAAGAGCTTTGTTGAAATGGTCAAGCATTTCGATACTGACGAATATGAATTCGCGATCCGGGAAAGCAAGACCCGGGATGTGATTGAGGACGTGACCACCGGCAAGAGCGAGGTGGGTATCCTTTACCTGAGCGACTTCAACCGGAAGGCAATCGGCAAGTTCCTGAAGAGCAGCCAGCTGGAGTTCCATCCGCTGATCAAGTGCGAACCCTATGTGTACCTGTGGAAGGGACATCCGCTGGCAAAGCAGAAGTCGATCCAGCTGGAGGAACTGCGGGATTATCCCTGTCTGAGTTTTGAACAGGGACCGAGCGGAGCATTCTATTTTGCGGAAGAAATCCTGAGCACATATGACTATATCCGGACCATCAAAGCCACAGACCGGGCAACAATGCTGAACCTGATGGTTGGCCTGAACGGATACACGCTGTGCAGCGGTATCATCTGCGAGGAACTGAACGGATCGGACTATGTGGCAGTAGCCTTTGAGGACAAGGAGGAAGAGGTGGCTGCCGGCCGGATGGAAATCGGATACATTGTGAAGCAAAACATGATCCTGAGCCAGATGGCGGAAATGTACATTGCTGAACTTGAAAAGTATTTACAGTCAATTAAGAATGAAAACTGAAAGCTTAAGACTTGAAAATGTATAAAAACGAGGGATTTCCACCAGACCGCAGCAAAGCGAAAAAGAGGAAATCCCTTGTTTTTATGTAAGGGGAAAAAAGACAGAAAACAATTAAGAAAAACGAAACATTTCAAGGATTGACAAGCAAAAAAAGTTGATACTATAATAGCATGAAAGGCCGGGCGGAGAGATCTGTTTCCGGCTGAAAAAATGAAAAAAACAAGGAGGGAATGTCATGGACGCTGGGAGTAGCAGCGGCATAGCGGTTGGGCGAAGACAGCGGGTTCCGGGCGGCGTGACGTTCCGGTTCCGCGTGTCATAAATTCAATCTGCCGCTATGTCTGATACCGGGATAACCTTTTGAACCGAACCAGGATGCCTATGGTTCGGAAAAAGGTATGTGCCCGGTATTATATGCTTCTGGCAACTGACCATTCTAACCAAATGGGAGGGAGCAAGCATGGCGGAACATTCTGTCACAGTTGAAAACACTTTACAGACTCTGCTTACAGACAAAAAATACTCTACAATCCGGGATATCCTCGTAACGATGAATCCCGCGGATATTGCTGCGGTTTTTGCCGGCGTCGAGTCGGACAAACTGCCGCTTTTGTTCCGGCTTCTGCCGAAGGAGCTGGCCGCGGAAAGCTTCGTTGAAATGGAGAGCGAGGAGCAGGAGTCTCTGATCAAGGGCATCAGCGATAAGGAACTGCGTCAGGTTATGGACGAACTGTACGTTGACGACGCGGTGGACATTGTCGAAGAGATGCCTGCGAACGTGGTACAGCGTATCCTGGCCCAGGCCGATCCGGAGATGCGCAAGGAGATCAACGAGATCCTGCAGTATCCGGAAGACTCCGCCGGATCCGTGATGACCACGGAGTACGTGAAACTGACTCCGGATATGACAGTGGGAGACGCGATCCTGCGGATCCGCCGTACCGGCGTGGACAAGGAAACAATCTATACCTGTTATGTGCTGCAGAACCGGCTGCTGGTTGGTACAGTGAGCGTTAAGAGCCTGCTGCTGGCCCCCAGCGACCTGCAGACAATTGACAGCATCATGGAAAGCAACCTCATCACCGTAACCACCCACACCGACCAGGAAGAAGTGGCCCGGATGATGAGCAAATACAACCTGCTGGCAATCCCGGTTGTGGACGGCGACAACCGAATGGTCGGTATCGTCACATTCGACGACGCTATGGACGTTGTTGAAGAAGAGACCACCGAGGACATGGAAATCATGGCTGGTATGACGCCGAGCGACAAGACCTACCTGCGGTCTTCGCCGTTTGACCTGTTCCTGCACCGGATTCCCTGGCTGTCCCTGCTGATGATTTCCGCTACCTTTACGGGAATGATCATTTCCAACTTTGAAAAAGCACTGGCAGCTATGACCTGCCTGGCTGCCTTTATCCCGATGCTGATGGATACCGGCGGTAACAGCGGCTCCCAGAGCTCTGTTACGGTCATCCGTGCCCTGTCCCTGGGTGAACTGGAATTCAGCGATCTGGGGAAGGTGATCTGGAAGGAAATCCGGACAGCACTGATCTGCGGTGCGTGTCTGAGTGTGCTTTGCTTCGCAAAGGTTATGCTGGTAGACCGGCTGATCATGGGCAATGATGAAGTGAGCATCATGGTCGCTGTGGTTGTGGGTCTGACGCTGGCTGTGACAGTGCTGTGCGCAAAGCTGGTTGGCTGTACACTGCCGATGCTGGCAAAGAAACTGGGATTTGACCCGGCGGTCATGGCCAGTCCGTTTATTACCACAATCGTGGACGCCCTGAGCCTGCTGGTTTACTTCGGAATCGCGACGGCGCTCCTGAAATTATGAGTAGTACAAAGAAGAACGCGGCATACAATGTCGCCTACAGAATTTTCTCGCTGCTTCTGCCACTTGTGACGGCACCGTATCTGTCCCGAACGGTCGGGACGGAAGGCGTCGGCCTGTATACCGGCGCGTGGACAACCAGTGAGATATTCTGCCTGATTGCTATGCTTGGCCTGGCGGATTACGGCGTCAGGACGATTGCCCAGGTCCGGGAGGATCGGAAAGAACTGGACAAAACGTTCTCCGGGATCTGGCAGATGCAGCTGATTGTGGCTAGTATAACGCTGCTGTTCTGGCTTGGTTATGTTTTCCTGGTTGCCGGAAAAGAGAAAACCATTGCCCTGCACCTGACCATGATGAGCGTCAGCTGCCTGTGCAGCTTTGACTGGTGCCTGATGGGCCTGGACCAGTTTAAGCCGATTGCACTGCGGAACACGTTTGTGAAAGTTGTTGCTGCGGTGTGCGTGTTCATCTTTGTCAAAAGCATTGACGATCTCTGGATCTACGGTTTCGCGTGGAGCCTGTCGACGCTGCTGGGAAACCTGAGCTGCGTGACTTCCCTGAAAGGCAGGGTAAGTTATCACCGGGTTTCCCTGAAGGAGACCCTGAAACACCTGCGCCCCTGTGCGGTTCTGTTTATTTCCGTGGCTGCCGTGACTATCTATCGCAAGATGGATAAGGAAATGGTGTTCTACATTGCGGGGGATAATCAAACAGGCCTGTACGAGCATGCTGAAAAGATTGTTTACTGCCTGAGCGGCTTTATTTCCGCCATCGGGACAGTGATGCTGACCAAGGTAACGAATCTGCAGAAGAAGGGCGAAACCGAGAAAATTGCCCGGAATATGGATAAGAGCATGAACCTGGTCATTGCCATGGTGACCTCCATGGCTTTTGGCCTGGCCGCCGTGGCGGATCGGTTCGCTCCGCTGTTCTACGGCGAAGAATCCGCGTATTCCGGAACGCTGATGATTCCGCTGGGTTTCACGCTGATTATGATCGGCTTCGCGAATGTGATCCGGACACAGGTGGTACTGCCCCAGAAACGGGATCATATCCTGGTGAGAAGCGTATGCACCGGTGCTGTGGTGAACCTGATTGTGAATAGCTGCCTGATTCCCTTCATGGGGAGCATGGGTGCGGTAATCGGTACGCTGGCGGCGGAAATGACTGTGCCGGTGGTGCAGTTCATTTTCCTGCGGAAAGAGGTTCCGTATAAGCGGTTTATTGGATACGTCGGGATTTATGCTGTGATGGGCGGAATCATGCTGATATGCGTCCGGCTGATTGGCAGTGTATTCCCAACGGAAAGCTGGCTGAACCTGGGGATTATGACGGTCGCAGGGGTGATCGTGTACGGCGTGATGTGCCTGGCGTGGTGGAAGGCAAGCGGAAAAGGAATACCGTTGAGAAGAGGGTAAAACGAAAAGAATGCGGCCTTCGGCCTTGCTCAAGATGACAGGGTGGAGGCATAGGTGTTCCGATTAGTTGAAGGTTTAGGTCTCCGGAGGAGATCTTTCGACGCGGCCTACGGCCTTGCTCAAGATGACAGGGTGGAGGCTATGAAAAAGTGATGAACGCGGATTGATGAAAGAATGCGGCCATTGGCCGTAGTAAGGGATTCCTCCAATCGCTTTCGCTCCGTCGGAATGACAGCTGTGTGTGCATGGGTTGGGGTTAAGGTGTTCTGATTGGTTGAAGGTTATAAAATGAAAACGGACGACCTGACGGTCGTCCGTTTTGATATGCGGTTGAGGTGCGATTAATCTGCTTTGGCGGGATAGTATTTGCCGTAGATGAATTCATGAAGGGATTCAACTGTAAACTGCTTATCCTTCATAATCGTGACGCTGGCGCCATCGACAGTATCATACTTCCAATGGCCGTCGATCGGAATCCGGAATTCAGAGATCAGGGAATCGGTGGATTCCAGGTTATCCATGACACCGGAGGACATGACTTTTCCGGCCAGCTGCATGATTGTGCTGGGGTTGACGTTGGTAATCGGGTAGGAGATAAAGTCTGATACAAGGTCCAGCACGTTCAGCTTGTTTGCCTTGATTTTCTCCAGGGTTTGTTTCAGCAGGCAGTCCAGCAGGTGACGGGTGCGGGCCGTGCGGACGAAATCGCTGTCGATGCTCCGCAGACGGGCATACATCAGGGCCTGGATGCCGTCCAGGTGCTGCACGCCGCTCGTCTTTTTCAGCTTGTCCCGTTTGCCGTTCTTATCGTCATAGGAATTGGCGATGGCTTTGCCGTGGGAAATCTTTTCTCCCTTGGAGTTCTTGATGGTGCCGGTGGACAGGTATGTATTGATGGCTGTGGCTTCAGTCTTGGTCAGGTCGAGATCCACACCGCCCAGGCCTTCGATGATCTGTGCGACACCGTAGAAGTTGATGGCGACATAATACTGGATGTTCAGTTCAAAATTGTGATTGACCGTACGGATACAAGTTTCCGGCGTGTCAGTCCAGGATACAAATTCACCATTTTTATAGTTCGCATGACCATAGCTGTTGGCGATGATGGTCTTGTTCTTCCGGCCGGGTACTTCCACATAGGTGTTGCGGGCAATGGAAGAGAGCTTGATGGAACCATCATTCATGTTTATGGAAAGAACGATCAGTACGTCAGAACGCTTGGAATACTTGCCCTGTTCCGTCAGCAGCTTTTCCTTTTTCGTTCCCCGGACATCCAGACCGATCAACAGGATGTTGATGACATCATCCGGCAGGTTCTCGTTGATCTCCAGTTCATTCGGATCAATGGACTCATCCAGCTCATACTGCGCGGCGAGCTTTTCAATATCCTCTTCGCTGATGGCGGAGAGACTGTATGTTTCACCGGTTTCGTCATCCCGCAGGAGCAGGTTGCCCTCCTCATCAAAGGAATAATCCTCATCAAGGTCAATATCTTCCGTAAGCTCCGTATCCTCCTGCTCCGCATATACAAAAAGGGGAAGAAACAGTGCAAGTGCAAGGATCAGAGCGAAAAGTCGTTTCATACAAACCTCCGTTGAACATGATTCATAATCATATCATATAACGGCACAGACAGGTGAAACATTGCAGAAAAACTTTTCCGGTCGATCTGCATATATATCAAACGGGCAGCCCGAAAGCTGCCCGTCTGGTGCCTGTATGAATGATTATTCTCCGGCGGGATAGTATTGACCATAGATAAATTCGTGCAGTCCCTCAATATTCTTCTGCAGATTGCCGTTGGTCTTGCTCAGCCAGATTTTGCCGTACAGATCGCCCTTTTCCTGGACGTAGGACCAGGTCTTGGTGCCATCATCCGCGTTGCCCATGGGGATACGGAATTGTTCCATGATGGAATCGCCGGATCCCAGCTTGCTGATGATATTACCACCCAGAACGGTCCGGATCAGATCGAACATGGTGGCGGGATTCATGTTGGAATTGATGTATTCCACAGAGTAGCTGACCAGGTCGATGATATCGGCGTTCCCCTTCAGCACTTTCTGCAGGAGCTTGTCCAGCAGGTTACGGGTACGGGCTGTTCTCTGCCAGTCGTCGCCCAGATTATACTTTTTCTTGGTTTTGTTCTGACGCAGCCGGGCATACATCAGGGCCTGCAGGCCATCCAGGTGCTGTACGCCGTCTTCGACTTTCAGTTCAACACGGGCGGCTTTGGCTTCCTTGGTGTCGTAGTGCTTGGAGATGGATTTGGCGTTCTTCTTCAGGTAGTAGTTGATGTTTGCTGCTTCGCCCTCAGTCAGTTCCATATCGATACCGCCGAGTTTGTCCACAATGGCGGCTACGCCACGGAAGTTGATCATGACGTAATACTGGATGTTCATTTCGAAGTTATAGTTCACCGTCGCGATGGCGCGCTGGGGATCGTCATGGAACTTGCCTTTGTCATCAAAGGAACGAAGGGAGTAGTTGATGGGGGAACGAACACCGGTGAAAGGATTCATGACGACCGTATCACGGAGAATGGAAGAAAGCTTTACTTCGCCTGTTTCCGTGTTCAGGGAAAGGATGATCTGGACATCCGCCAGCTTTACGTCTTCCTCGATGAGTTCCGCATTGCGGGTATCCACGCCCAGCAGCAGAATGTTGATCACGTTGTCCGGCAGGTTGCGGTTGATGAACAGGTTGTTTTCATCCAGTTCGCTGGTGGGAATAAAGTCCGCGTTTTCCAGGGCATTGCGGATTTCTTCCTGAAGTTCTTCGGAAACCGGTTCGGCGTTGATGACTTCATCTGAAATCCCATCATCCTCGTCCAGATCCATATCCTCGACTTCTTCTTCCAGGTCAAAGTCTTCTTCCTCCAGCTCTGCGAAAGAACAGGCGGGAAGGAGCAGGGCAAAGATGAGAAGAAGGGCTAAAAGTCGTTTCATGAGTTAACCTCCAAATTCATATTTCAAGTCTGACCGGGATGACGCTTAACGGTTTTCGTCAGAGGGGTGGTTCAGCTCATCCAGGGTCATGTCGAAGGCGGGCAGGAAATCAGTAAGGAAATCCTTGACCTCCGGCAGGTCGATGGCGGAGATGCTGTCGCGGATGTTTTCCGCGGCATAATCGAACTCGCGGTTGCCGGCGCGCTGTTCTTCCATGCACTTGATGCAGGCGGAGATACGGTCGGCGGCTTTGACCAGGGTGTGCTCATATCCGGAGGCCTGCTTCATATACGGAGTAAAGGCAGGCTGCAGATCTTCGGGCAGAAGCGCCAGAAGCCTGTCGGCGGAGAGCTCCTCCAGCCGGTGATAGGCGCCCCGCAGTTCATCACTGTGATATTTGACAGGCGTCGGCAGATCGCCGGTCATCACCTCTGTCGCGTCATGATAAACCGCCAGGGAAAGTACATGCTCCGGGTCTACATCCTTTCCGTAACGGTCCTGGGCGATGATCGCAATGGCATGGGCAATCATGGCCACCTGCAGGGAATGCTCAGCGTCATTCTCGGGCACGGTGTTGCGCATGAGGCTCCAGCGGTGGATCAGCCTGAGCCGGGAAAGATACGCGAAAAACGGAAAGGACATGGAAACCCTCCAGAGATTATGAATAATGATCCTTCACACCTCTGAAAAAGACAGATCAGTGATCCGGATAACAGCATTTATTATACGCTGAGGGAAGGGAAACTTCAAGAAAACAAAAAATCCCGGAAGGGTCCGGGATTGATAAATCACGAGCAGAGAATGTCAGATGGCTTTGATTTCCTTGAGGCAGCGACGGCAGATCAGCTTATCCTTGTAGGCGGTCAGCCCGGTCTTGCCTCCGCAGAAATGGCAGTCGGCTTCATACTTGCGCAGGACGATGGAGTTGCCCTCCACCATAATTTCAAGCGTGTCTTTGGGGCCGATCTCCAGAGTGCGGCGGAGTTCTACAGGCAGGACAATTCGTCCCAGTGAATCCAGCTGACGGGTGACTCCTGTTGATTTCATGGTAAAAACCTCCTCGTCCGGAGATGTCTGATATCAAGCTCATTATAAAAGTACGGTTTAAATGTGTCAACCAGAAAATCACAAAACAAACGGACAATTGATTGTAAAAATCTATTTATTCCCAGAACATGGAAGAACCCCGGGAAAACAGTATACGGATTGAATAAAAAGAAGCTGAAGAGTATAATATAAAAGGTTATATAGATAAGGGAAAATGCCCGGAACAGGGATGAATTCCCGCTTACAGGAGGATATAAGCATGAGGCTTAATGTTGGCATTGATGGTCCGGTCGGCGCAGGAAAAAGCACGGTTGCGGATGCGGTTGCGGCAAAGCTTGGCATTCTGCATCTGGACACGGGAGCAATGTACCGCGCGCTGGGACTGACTGCCCTTAGAAGGAATATGGACGTTCAGAATGAGCAGGCAATTGTGGCCCTGTGCAACAGCCTGAATTTTGCCGTCACCCATGAAGCAGACGGACAGCATACGTTTGTGGAAGGGGAGGACGTGACCGGCCTGATCCGCACCCAGGAAGTGGGCATGGCGGCCTCCACCGTAAGCCGGTATGCCGAGGTGCGCAAGGCCATGGTACGCCTGCAGCAGAAGCTGGCTTCTGAAACGGACATGCTGCTGGACGGCAGAGATATTTGTACTACGGTACTTCCTGACGCGACGGCAAAAATTTACCTGACCGCGTCGGCGGAGGAACGTGCCCGCAGGCGCTTCCTGGAACTGCAGAAGAAGAACAGCCCTGAAACCTTTGAGCAGGTGCTGGAAGAAGTGATCAAGCGGGACGAGCAGGACATGAACCGTCCGGTGGAACCGCTTCGCCAGGCGGAGGACGCCGTACTGGTGGATTCCACAAACCTGACTTTTGATGAGGTGGTGGATACAATTCTCAGAATTGTGGAGGAAAAGCGCCATGGCTGAGAAGAAACTGGAAGCGGTAACGGAGAAACGCGGCATCCTTTATGAGGTTGCCCGGGTGCTGGCCAAGATCCTGTTCCACACCCTGATGCCGGTCCGCTTCCATCACAAGGAACGGCTGCTGCAGGATCCGCCCTATGTGGTGATCGGAAATCATCGGCACGCGTTGGATCCTGTGGTAATGGCCATGGGAATTCCGCACCATCAGATTGTGTTCCTGGCAAAGAAAGAACTGGCAGGAAACAGCAAATTCCTCCGGAACATGCTGATAAGGCTCCACTGCATTCTGGTCGGGCGTCATGAATCTGACATGGAAGCCATGCGTGCCTGCATGAAGGCCGTGAAGATGAAGAAGATCCTGCTGATCTTCCCGGAAGGCACCCGCCACCATGAGGGACAGATGGAACATATTGAATCCGGTACGTCCCTGATCGCGATGAGGTCCAAGGCTCCGGTAATCCCGATCTACTTTGACCGAAAACTGAGCCTGTTCAAGGTGACCAATCTGTACGTGGGAGAACCGATTTCCTATGACGACCTGCTGGCTGAGGGAATCAATACAGACACCTGCGAACGCATGAATGAAAGGCTCCGGGAGACTTTCCGGACCATGATCAAGGACGCTGAGCAGGAAAAAAACTGAAAATTTCTCAAAAATATTTGTAATATTGGCAGGAAATACGTATAATAAAGAAGAAATAATTCAGTTGAACGTTATTTTTCGAAAGGGAAAGGGAATATGCCTGTTGAGGTAGCAGCGCACGCCGGTTTCTGTATGGGCGTCAGCCGTGCAGTTGAAAAGGCAGAAGCGATGGCCACAGACGGGATTCCCTCCTGTACGCTGGGAGAGCTGATTCATAATCCTGAGGTGATCCGCCGTCTGGCGGAACGCGGACTGGAACCGATCGGCGATCCCTCAGAAGCTCACGGCCGCAGAGTTCTGATTCGCAGCCACGGAGTTTCTCCGCAGGTGCTGGAGGAGCTGAAGGCAGCCGGCAATGAAGTGCTGGATCTGACCTGCCCCTTTGTGGATAAGCTTCACCGGATTGTGGAGGAAGGCTCCCGTGACGGGACTCCCGTCATACTGGTGGGAGAGCGGGACCATCCGGAAGTTAGGGGGACTGCCGGATGGGCACATGGCGAAGTAATGATCGTCGCTAGTCCCGATGAAGCAGAACAGCTGCCTGAGATGGAACAGGCTGTGGTAGTCTGTCAGACGACTTTTCCTCACAGCAAATGGCAGGATATCCTGACTGTGCTGGAGACAAAGGTCAAAAACCCGGACTGCCGCTGTACCATCTGCAATGCCACAGAGATCCGGCAGAAGGAAGCCGGTGAACTGGCAGCCCGCATGGACGCAATGATTGTTGTGGGCGGCCGGAACAGCGCCAACACCCGGAAATTGTACGACATCTGCAGAAGCGCCTGTCCCAGGACCATTCTGGTAGAGAGTGCGGCGGAGATTCCGCCCGCCTTTGCAAATAAGGATTCCGAAAAGATTGGAATCACCGCCGGTGCATCTACGCCGACGGATTCACTTAAGGAGGTTGTCACACGCATGAGCGACATGGAGAACAAGGACCTGACCCCTACCACGGAGGTGGAAGCAAACAATGACTTCATGGCGGAAGTCGAATCTACTCTGGTGAGGATCCGGCCCGGACAGACTCTGACCGGCAAGGTCGTGCAGATCACCGAGGACGAAGTATGCGTCAGCATAGGCTACAAGGCCGACGGACTGATCAAGCGCACTGATCTGGTTGATCAGGATGTCAAACTGGATGACGAAATTGAAGTCGAAGTCGTAAAGGTCAACGACGGAGAAGGCAATGTGCTGCTGAGCCAGCGCAACATCGTCAACCGGAAGGCGTGGGACGCCATGATGGAGAAGTACGACGCGGGCGAGTATGTGGACGCTGTCGGTAAGGAAGCCGTCAAGGGTGGCCTGATTGCTGACATTTCCGGCGTACGCGCTTTCGTTCCCGCCAGCCAGCTGAGCCAGCGCTATGTTGAGAAGATCGCTGACTTCGTCGGCAAGGAAATGAAGCTGAAGATCCTGGAAGTGGATCCTCAGAAGAAACGCGTTGTTGCCAGCCGTAAGGCTGTTGTGGCTGAAGAAGCCGCCACGAAGAAGAAGGAAGCCTGGGAGCGTCTGGAAGAGGGCATGGTCATCCATGGCATCGTCCGCCGCCTGACCGACTTCGGTGCTTTCGTGGACGTCGGCGGTGTGGATGGTCTGATCCACATCACAGACCTGAGCTGGGGCCGCATCAAGCATCCCAGTGAAGTTGTGAAGCCCAACCAGGAAGTGGATGTGAAGATCCTGTCCCTGGATCCCGAACGCGAACGTATCCAGCTGGGTTACAAGCAGCTGCAGCCCCATCCGTGGGACGGCGCTGTTGAGAAGTTCCCCGTTGGCGAAGTGGTGGACGGTAAAGTGGTCCGCATCACCGACTTCGGTGCCTTCGTTGAACTGGAGCCCGGCCTCGACGGTCTGGTTCACATCAGCCAGTGCTCCACTGCCCGCGTGGCCAAGGTGGAAGACGCTGTGAAGGTCGGCGACGAAGTGAAGGTTAAGGTGCTGGGCGTGGATCCCGAGAAGAAGCGGATCAGCCTGAGCATCCGTCAGGCCATCGAGCCCGAACCCGTGGCTGAAGAAGCTGCCGAGACTCCCGCTGCTGATACCGAGTATGAAGTGGTTGCCACCGAAAGCTCTGTTTCCGAGAAGTTCGCCGAGGCTGCCGAGGAAGTAAAGGAAGCCGTCGAAGAGAAGGCTGAAGAAGTCAAGGAAGCGGCTGAGGAAGTCGTGGAAGAAGTCAAGAAGACCGCCAAGAAAGCCAAGAAGGCTGTTGAAGAAGCGGTTGAAGAGATCAAGGAATAATCCTGATACAGCAAAGGAGCTCTGCCAAACGGCAGAGCTCCTTTTTTACTTCAGTCAGAAGATCAGTTCATAGGCGGTTCGGCAGTGCCGAATTTGTTTTCGGCGATCTGCTCATCCATCCACAGCCGGAGGTTGGAAACGCTCTGGGCGATCCGGTCCAGGACACCCTTGATCTTCATAAAGTCTTCGTATTCATCTGAACGTACCTGACCGTCTTCAGCAATCTCCAGCAGGCGGTTCTTGATGCGGTCCATCTGGTTAACGGCGTTCAGGGTTTCCACGGCAATCTGGGTCAGTTCCTTGGATTCCGCCCGGACCACCTGGGTTTCACCGATGGGGCATTCATTGCAGCAGTAGTAATTGAGCAGGGCGGGAGCACGATAATGCTCAGCCAGCAGGATCACGTCCTCAGGCTGAATCTGTGTACGACCGTTCTCAATCTTCTCAATGCGCTCCGGAGAGAAACCGGGAACCAGTTCACCGGCCTTTTCACGGGTCAGTCCCAGCTCTTCACGCGTTGTCTGCCAGATGGATTTATTCTCCTTTGTCGACTTTCTGCCCATCGTTCTCTTCCCCTTCCAGTTTTATGAATTTCTGATTGACCCATCCGCGGAGCCCCTTACCCTCCACGTAATAGAAGTCCCCTTTTTCGGATATAACGGCGATGGGAGTCCCCGGCTTCCATTCGCCGATACTTTTTGCCTTGGTGGAAGGCTCTTTCCGAACAGTAACGGGAGAAGTTCCTGCTGTTTTGCCGTTCAGGGCAATCAGCCCGGTGCGGAAGCTGTCTTCAGAAACCGGGAGCAGCTCAGCTGATTCCTTGCTGATAAACCCGAAGCTGTCCTTCCAGGCAATGTAATACTGCTTATCAGTAATCCCAATGACAAACGCCATGGAGCCATAGGGAATCGCTTTGGAGATGCCATCCTTCTTCTTACCGTTGCCGTCAGTGAAGGAAGCGCCCTTCTTGCCGGTAACCTGGATAAGCTGTGGAGTTTCGGAACCGGTTGTGGTCCACTGCAGATCACGGGTGTTCACCCGCTGGGCTTCTTCCGAACCTGCGAGGGTCACCTTGGAAACCAGCGCACCGGCGTATTCCATATCCGCAACGGATTCACCATTCAGCTTCAGCCAGGAAGTCCGGACCGGCCGCATGCCCTGCTTTGCACAGTAGGACAGGTCCAGCCAGTATTCCAGGCCGCCGTATTCACCGGTTTCAAAGAACCAGCGGCAGCCTGGGATTTCCTCGGGAGAGGCAACCGCGGCGAAAGTGCCGTCGTCTTTCTGAATGTACATGGAGGCTTTCTTGATCCGCTCTGTTGTAGCACCGGGGGCGGAGTCAACCACATGTACTTTCGTTCCGTCTTCACTCAGACCATCCGCCAGGGCGATATGACCGATAACAATCATAAAGCTGAACCGGCAGCCCTGGTTGAGCCAGATCTTCAGTTCGGGTTCCGATTCGATCAGATCGTGATGTGTCTGGAAACCGTAATTTTCTCCGGCGGTCATCAGCAGACGCTCGTTGTCTGTCCCGCGGCCTTCGATATACATGCCGGAGTATTTGGTTGCCAGCTTGTCCGGCATTACTTCCTCACCGGTGACGCCCATTCGCTGCAGGACGTGGCTGAGAGTGAAGATGGCGCAGCCGGCTTTCTCCAGAGAACGGTGGTGCTTCTTTGAGTAAGTTTTGTCGTGCCACCAGCCGTCCTTCTGGCTGTACAGCACATCCGAACCTTCCTGGATTTCGGCAGTGCCGGAAACCGGGATGGTAATGCTGACGGATTCCTCATCCTTTTTGCCGTAGGATACGATGGCGGTCAGTGTGTAGGTGCCCTGTTCACGGGGACGGAAGGAGGCGGTGTAGTGCTTGGAAAGCTCCTTGTCCTTATCTTTGAAAACCACACCCTTTGACGTACTTAGCTCATAACGCACGCCGATAGCACCCTGCCGTCCGGGAGTGACCGTCACATCCACGTAATCACCCATCCTCGGGTTTTCAGGAGAGAAAGTCACTGTGGTCTCTGCCGAGGCTGACGCGCCGAGCAGCAGCAACAGCAGTACCGCAAGGCAGAGATATATTTTCGCAAATCTGTTCATCTTCATCCCAATACCGTTTCAGTGTCTGAATATCCTGTCCGGCATCCCGCCGGGCTCACAACACGCCTATTATAGCAAAGAGAATGGTTGAAAACAAGCAAAGCAGGGTGAAAACGGTACGGATGAAAGTAACAAAACTGTAAAAAAATCACGGCCGCTTATGCGGCCGTGTAAAAAGGAAGGGAAAGATCAGTTGATCACAGGAGCGAGATATTGGTTGTATACCCATGCATAGAACTCATTAGCGGTTCCTTCATTAAACAGCATCCGGGAATAATCTCCGCTGACACCGATCAGGCTGCCGACAGTGAAACGCTTAACGGACTGGTATTTCGCCATGGTATTGTCATCGTACAAATCTGTGTCCCATGTGACGATATATCTGCCGGTATAGTTTGCCGGAGCATCTTTTGTCCTGATAAAGGCTGTTCCCGGTGTTGTTTCAGTGGCCTGTACAGCATACCATCCGTTTTCTTCAGAAATGACCAGGAATGCACGGTTGGTCTGCTCTCCGTTTTTCATGCCGTCTCCCCAAGGGGTGGCATACAGATTCAGCAGCCTTGAAGCAATAAGATATTCCGGATCAATCTTGATGAGGCTTGCTTTTGCATATCCGTAATACTGATCACTGGAAATTCCGCAGGAGGCAAGATCCAGCAGATAGAAGTTTCCGTCCTGCGTGACTCCCAGAATTTTAACGGGCTGCCCGTTGCGGATGGATCCATAGGTGGAGCCGCTGGTGGAAGGCTGATTCCGGACATTCATTTTGGTACAAATGACAATGCCGTAGTGGGCATCGTTATACATATACGCCTGGTTTACAGGATCCCAGGTGGTGTAGCCGTCTGCATGCGCAGCGGGAAGGAGAAGCATAAGCATAATAACGATGGTTATCATGACCAGTAAACGTTTCTTCATGAATAAAAGCCTCCCTTCAGATGTAGCACAAAAAAGAATCTTCTCATATTATAAAACGAGGACATAAACAGTTTTCTTTCAATATAAGTATTATATCATAAATACAAGAAGAAGAAAACGACGGAAAAACCGAATCCTTTTGAATTGACTTCATCCGGTGGATCCGATATGCTTTAAAACAGACAGGAAAAAGGAGACGACAGCTATGAACCGGAAGTCGTTTGTAAAAGGTGCCAATCCCTATATGCCCCTGTGGGAGCATGTGCCGGACGGAGAACCCCGTGTGTTTACCCATAACGGAGAAGAACGGGTATATGTATACGGTTCCCATGATACTGAAAGGGCGGAATATTGTGGCCGGGACTATGTGGTCTGGTCTGCACCGGTAACTGACCTGACAGACTGGAAGTGCCATGGAACCTGCTACAAGGCGGAGGATGACAGCATTCTCTATGCTCCGGACGTGGTGAAGAAGGGCGATACCTATTACATGTATGCCGCGGAGCAGAAGGGCTCCCGGATCATGGTAGCCAGTTCTGACAAGCCCTGGGGACCTTTTACGAACCCTGTGCTGACAGAACTGGGTTTTGATCCCGGCGTCCTGGTGGACGACGACGGAAGGGTCTATGCCTACTGGGGCTTCTGCAAGTCCTACTGTGCGGAACTGAACGAGGATATGGCGACAATTATCCCGGGTACGCTGCGGGAGAATCCGATTCCGCACTGCCGGGCGGCCTGGTCTCCGGAAGATGACGCTTTCGGCTGGGAATCCTTCTTTGAAGCCTCCAGCCCGCGGAAAATGTTCGGCAAGTATGTATATATCTTCTCCCGCCGGGTGAACGAGCCTGTGCCGGAACTGGGCGTATACGATGACTGCAACGGCTTCCTGTCCTATATGTGGAGCGACTGGCCGCTGGGCGGCTGGCAGTGGGGCGGAGATATCAGTTTCAACGGCGGGGAGATCCTGACGGATGCGGAAGGGAAGGGAATCATGACTTTCCGCTGGGGCAACAACCATGGCTCTGTTATGGAAGTGAACGGGCAGTGGTATGTGTTCTATCATCGGCAGACCGGCCTGAATGAGTATTCCCGCCAGGCGATGCTGGAACCTGTGGACGCGGTACTGGGCAAGAACGGAAAGGTCTGGATCGGCAAGGTGGATTACCTGGACGGCGAACCTGTTGCTTCCCGCCCTGTGGAAATGACTTCCCAGGGGCCGCAGGTCAACGGCATCAATGCCCGGGAATGGATATCTGCCGGATACACCTGTCATATGCATGGCGGGCAGGAGACCGCCTGGATTGAACCTGTATATGAGCAGCACGAGGATGTCTCCGCCAAGGTAATGAACATCACGGACGGCCTGACACTGGGCTTCCGTTATCTGCAGTTCGGCTTGAATACACCGAAGAACATCACCGTTGTGATGAACACAGAGGCAAAGGCCGCGGTAAGCGTCCGCCTGGACACTCCCGGAGGCCGGGAGATTGCCTGGCTGGAAGCTGAAGGCGGGGAAGTGACTGTTCCGCTCAAGAGCGGTGTGACCGGAAAACACGCAGTTTACTTTGTGTTTAATCTGCCGGAAGGCAAGGCGGAGATGGACCGGTTCACCTTTGACGACTGACCGGCAAATCTTGTCAAATAACGGGCGGTGTGCTATAATTCGCCCGTTGCCGTGGAGCGGTATCGAAGTGGTCATAACGGGGCTGACTCGAAATCAGTTTGTCGGTTTACCGGCACGTGGGTTCGAATCCCACCCGCTCCGCACGAATTGGGCACCTGCATTATTGCAGGTGCTTTTCCAATTGCGTGCGGAGCTGGGTGGGATCCACCCGTTCGCTCAATCTACGTACAGCCGCCTTGGAGCGGCGTCTGTACTTGTTTCGCGCTAACAAACTCAGGTCGCTTGCCTTTGGCACTCCCCACCGGGGAGACGCTCCCTTTGTTTGCCCGCTCCGCTTTGTAATTTAAAGGCCGAACCTCAAAGGGTTCGGCTTATCATATATTACAGTCAACATATTTCATTCATTTCGTGAAACCATATTCATCAAGAAATCGCTGTATGTTTTTTTCACGTTCGGTTGCTGTTTCATAATACTTCAGCCCTAACTGCTCACACTGTTTCCTCATAATAATGCTCTGCTCCACAATGCATTCAGCACCCTCGCGAAGTTCCTCGTCGGATTTATAGAAAGAGTAATCTTTTTCTGTGTCATATTTTTTCTGAATCAGGAAGCGTTCTTCCGGCGAAACATCTGATGTAATAAAATAAGCAATCTCACAGTTCGCTCCGCGAATGTGTCTGTCATAGTCTTCCGGCAGAAGTTGATACATATCCAGAACCATACCGGGTTCAAACTCATCATATTCACTGCTGTCCAGCATGGCGCGGACAAAAGGCGCCATTTTGCCGCTGATTACACGCAATGTTTCCAGCGAAGACAGGCCCTGATATGTATTTACCCCGGTTTCAGGGAAACATTTCTCAAAGCCTGCTATGATGGAATCCATACTGATATGCTGGTACCCGTATTTTTTTGAAAGCAGATGTGAGACAGTACTTTTTCCGGCTCTTGGAACACCTGCGATAATAATGTTATTCTTCATATTGTTTCTCCATAACAATTCCGTCAGAGTTCCATTTCAGAACTGTTTTGTATCCCAGCTTTTTGTACCAGTTTTCAAGATGGGTATAATGTATCCATGAAACGTCGTATTTATCCTTTTTCAGTAAATCAGTCGCTCTCCTGACCAACTCAAGTCCAATGCCCTTCTCCCGATACGTTGGAATGGTTCCGACACAACCTGGTCCGCCTACCTTAAGATTATCCTGCATTCCCAAATCACTTAATATGCAGAATGCAACTACCTTATCCTGGTCAAAGGCACAAAAAACCCTGCTCCATTCTCCGAAATACTGTACCCAGTCCTCGTCCACTTCATATACAGCTTTCTTAAGCTGGCTGATATCGCCTTTATATTCGCCAAAGGTAATACTCTCAGGGCAATGAGGCACTACTTCACGCGGTGAATCATTGCGCAAATCCATTATCAGTTCCGAAAACGTCCAATCCTTTGGCATTCCTTTTATTCCTGAGTCATCAAAGAATCCGGGATGCATATTATTAAACATTTTTCTATAATTCATATAGTGCTCCTTACCATTTGGCTAATCAGCCAGCATTATAACATATTCCGATGAAAGATACATCCGAATATACCGCTTACAAATATGAATCTGGGTTCGGATACGAAATGATACGCTCCGCACGAATTGGGCACCTGCATGGATGCAGGTGCTTTTCCAATTACGCGCGGAGCTGGGTGGGATCCACCCGTTCGCTCAATCTACATACAGCCGCCTTGGAGCGGCGTCTGTACTTGTTTCGCGCTAACAAACTTAGGTCGCTTTCGCCTACAGCGATTATCCGCATCTTCAATAGTCGCAACTCCCCACTGGGGAGATTGTTCCTTTTCAGATGACCTCAGAATCGATGAGATTTCCGCCACTGGCGGTCATCGGTTCTTCGCCCTCGCTGGGGAGACGCTTCCTTCGTTTGCCCGCTCCGCCAAAGAATGCCTGTCCCAATGGACAGGCATTTTGACTATGTTTCACATATAACAAGGAGACCGAGAACCGTCCCCTGTATCCTCCAGGGAAATGAACAGGGAAGAAAGCGCTTTTCTTTCCCGTCATCCTTGAATATATCAGATCATTTTCAGCCTTTCGTGCATAACGCGCAAATCTTCCTCAGCCCCTTCCGGCTTAGGCCATTCTCCAGGGTTTCCCAGTCGATCCCCGATTTTTCTCGGGATTATGTGCACATGAAAATGAGGGAGTGACTGGCTCACGGGACTGTTGGCCGACATGATGTCGGCTCCGTCGTAACCGCAGTCTTCAATCAGATGTTTACTGATCTTCTGTACCATGGACCAAACCTTGCAAGCCACATCTTCGGGACAATCTGTCACGTATCGATAGTGCTTCTTGGGTATAACAAGAATATGTCCGTCATAATCCTTCGAGATGTCCATGAACGCGAGAGCCTCGTCATCTTCACAGATTCTGAGCCCTTGTATCTCACCGGAACCTATTTTGCAAAATACACAGTCTTCCATATTTTCCTTTCCACCTATAGGAAGATTATCTTCCGAGTTAAATGATTAAGCTTTTCCCGCAGCCCATTCGAGTATGATATCAGAATCGTAGCCATTAAGCTCACCGGGCAGTTCTGTGTGTTTAAAGAATCTGTGTTCCATGACCTCTTCGGGGTCATTCACAATTTTGCCTTCGAACTCCTTTGTGATAAATACGATGCCCGGTCCAAAAGTAACATCTCCATTGGGATATTCGATAATACGCTTTCGACCTGAGAGAAGCTTAAACACTTCCAGCTTTCCCAATGACAGTCCAGATTCTTCTTTAGCCTCACGTTTAACCGCTTCTTCAAAAGTCTCTCCCATTTCCATGGATCCGCCTATGATTGCCCAGCGACCATTGTCCCGGCGTTTTTGCAGCAATATCTCCCCATCGTTATTCTCGATGATTACGCCACATGCACAGCTCATGATCGGCGCATGCCCCACAAATTTGCGCATCTCCTTGATATAACCATTCTTTTTATAATAATCGATGTATTCGTCAACCGTCATGTTTTCCTCCATAACACGTAATATTCAAAGATATTTTTTGTTTTTCCGCCTTATCATCTTCCCGGCAGGCTGGAATCACGTCAGTTTATTGCATTTCCCGGACAATCATACATTCCATCTGCAGATCATAAGGCTCTGCCTCAGCAAGGGAAGGAATAGGGTCAGAACTGAGGCGGAACCCCATGGCGGTGTAGAAGTTTATTGTTTCTTCAGAAGAGCAGCAGGATGCATACAAAGCATGAGCTCCCATCTTCAGGGCTTCCTGTCTGGCGGCTTCAAACAAGGCTCTGCCGATTCCACGATGGCGGTAATCCCTGGAAACATGGAAGCTGTCAATAATAAGCCGGCCTTTGTTCAGCCTGGGAATCAGCATGATTTCGCCAATTACGTGATTTCCTTCATAAGCGCAATATGTCACGTACCGCCCGCTGAGAATCTCTTCAGCTTTTTCGATAAGACGCGCGGCATCCCAATCCTCAGTGAAGGGATTGTAAACCAGTGTCAGCTTCCCGTTCTGCAGGCGATACACATTTTTTACTTCCTGATACCGCCGAAAGTCTTTCAGCGAGTCCCGGGTGAAGTTATTACTGTCAATAAGCTTTATTTCCAAATCATTATGCCTCTCATAGTTAAGAAAATCAAAAGTTAATGTTCCATTACACGCCAGAAATGGTCATACTCTCCCATTCTTCCCTCAATATAGAATAACACAACGTATCGCTCTGATCTCTTGCGTGCTTTCGAAGCCTGCCCTCTAATGTGAAGGCACATTTCTCCAATACCCGGGTACTTTCAGCATTATGGGAACGGACCCAGGCCGCAATCACCGCCAGGCCCAGTTCAGAAAATCCATAATCGACCATGCGCTTTACTGCTTCTGTGGCAAATCCTCTGTTACGATAATCTGCCGCGATTGCGTATTCCAACTCCACATAGCCCTCGTACCGGTTCATGTCTCCCAGACTGATGAAACCGATCAATTCAGTGCTTTCGCGGTGAATAATCGCCTTGAATTGATCGCCCTTAGCCCAGAATTGTATAGCTTCCTCGGCATCCTGAATGGATTCGAGAAATGCCACACCGCTTTTGCGAAGTGTTTCATCCCGGCATAATTGATATAGCGCCGGGGCATCACTTTCCTGCCAGTTTCGTAATATCAGATGCTTAGTTTCAATCATCATACTCTTTTAAGTTGTTCCTCCAACATATGATCCGACAAACAGGAATTTATCGACGTATCAAAACGCCTTTCATATACTGCGTTTCATTATGCGTTTTATATACTTCCATCTTTTCCTCTTCTGTACAGCCAATCAGTATCTTGATCTCAGAGTCCCGCTTCATCAAATCGACAATGCACATGACGGCATCGACTGTTTTCTTGCCGCTGCCGACCCATACGTCAATTCCTGCTCCGTCCATAGAGGAAGTGTTTTTCAGATAACCATAGTCAACCCGATATATGAAATCCGGGAATCTTGGATGGGCAGATCCTTTTGGTCTGTCGATGACAATTTCGGAAGTGTTCACCAGCTCATCCAGTGCATTCCAGAAATCCTCATTATAATCATTCATTTTATTTTCCTCCGCCAGATTCAGATTTGCCACAGACGATAATATCGAAAGGTAATGTATACGCTGAAAACGATCATACCAAAGCATGTGTTTCCAGTCAAACTGAAGCAGGCGAGGGAAGTTTTTTCCATGGAAATACAAGGCCGAATATGTCAAAGCCAGAATGGATTTTCCCTGCCTCCTTTGCTTCTGCTATACACTGAAAGGGATAGATCAATTGTGAAATGTTAAATTTTGCAACAAATACTATACAAATTTGCAACATAATGTTATAATCAGAACGGCAAATAACGGGATTGTTCTATAAAACACACGGCATTTTCACAAGCTGGAAGCCACATATATATGCTTGAGACATTATCCGGATAAATCAATGGGGGTGCAGCAGCTGACAGGCTGACGGGAGGAAGACAGTATGACCAATAGTTTTATGTTCAGAAACAAGATGCTTCGTTTCCTTTTGATCCTTTCTTTATGTATATCCATGACTGTGCCGGCCCTGGCTTATGAAGGGACAACCCTCTATAATGGATGCAGCGGGGAAGAAGTCCGGGTAATGCAGCAGGCGCTGATTGATCTGGGCTATCTCGAAGGAAAGGCTGACGGCAAATATGGCGATAAAACCGAAGAAGCTGTTCGAGCATTCCAACGCAAAAATGGTTTGACACCCGATGGCCTGGCTGGAAAAGACACCCGTTCACTGCTGGAATCGGCACGGAACGGCAGCAGTAAAGCTGCAACAGGGAATGCTGCCAAACCTTCGGCATACAACGAGGGGACCCTCTATAACGGATGCAGCGGAGAAGAGGTTCGTGCAATGCAGCAGGAGCTGATTGATCTAGGCTATCTCGAAGGAAAGGCTGACGGTAAATTTGGCAATAAAACCGAAAAAGCTGTTAAGGACTTCCAGCGCAAAAACGGCCTGACCGAAGACGGCCTGGCCGGAAAGAAAACCCGGTCGGTACTGGATTTGGTGTATAAAAGAAAAAATTCCCCTAAGGAAATGACGGCTGCCCAGATCCAGGTATACGATGAGAGGGAGGGAATCGACTGGACTCCCAAGGAGAATAAAGCCCGGCAGATTCTGAATGCGGAAGGTCACAGCACTGACGGACTGAACTATATTGAACATTCCTTTGCTCCGAAGGGAGGCAGTGCGCTCCCGTTCGATTATTACTCGCTGAGTTTCTACAAATCCAAGGAAACCAGTGTATACGACTGTACGTATGCCGTTCATCTGGATCCTAATGGAAAGCTTGTCCTGATGGACACCGAGGATTTCGGCGGAAAGAAGCTGACGCATATAGACGATCCTGTTGCCGGGGATGTGAACAATGATCTCATGAACAAGGCGAAAGAAGAAATCAAGCGTTTCCTGAAACGGTACGGCTATTCATCTTTGGTTAAGAAGGTCAGCAAGCTGAAAGTGAGCCAGATCTCCGTTTCGAACGATAACGAGGATATTTATTACACATTCAGTGAGGCATTCATGATCCGCGTCCGGGTTGCACCAACCCTCCGGATCGATTACTTCTGTTATAATGGACAATAGCCTGGAATACTTTCGGGCCCGCTGCGCACAGCAGCGGGCCCGGTTTTATTGGCGGGAAGAAGAAAAATAACGTCCCCTGTCTCCTATAAATTAAACTCAAATATGACACCGTCTTCCTGCTTGTTTTCGTGCCCGGTGTCGGTTTTTGTTACCACGCCGCCCATTCGCTGATAGAACTGCATGGCATTCTCATTGTGAGGACTACAGTCGCAGGCAAAACGGTTGATCCCTTTTTCCTGACAGTAATCCTTCAAAATGGCGAAGGCCTGTTTTCCAATCCCTTTGTGTTGATACTCTCGCAGCACATACAGGGAACGCAGCCATATCCCGGAGCCAGCATGCTGAAAAATGAAATATCCGATATCAGCGTCACCGTATTTAATCAGATATACCGTGAAGGATGGATTTGAAATCTTTTTCAGATCGCGCTGTTGATGCCAGTCATAGTCGAAATCATCAATGACCGCATCCGGATAAATGCCCCGATACGTCGTATCCCAAATCCTCTGCCGAAGCGTACTGATGGCTGCCGCATCACTGGCTTTTGCCGGGATAAATTCTACGTTCATCATATCTTCTGTTTGAACCGTTCAATAGGAAAACGGTTCTTTTGCAGTAATCTTTTAAGTTATCTCTCCAACATATATTCGTGCAAACAGGAATTTGCAGGGTTCCTGGCAATGGTTTATGGACGGTATGTTCTGATGATTTCAAGAATATCTGTTTCATAAACGTTTCCGTTCAGGACATCACCGTTTGCGTCGAAGGATATTGTTTTGATATTCTTCGGATCTTCCTCATAGGGAGAAACAGGCGCGGCGTTATCATCAAAGTATTCCCGAAGATATTTGAGCGCGTTCCCTGACGGAAAGATCACATTCCCCTAATTCAGCGGGATATGCAGAGGGTCGAATGCCCGGATGATCTCCTTTGTTTTTTCATTGTAGGGATTTTGATCTCCGGGGCTTACCAACCACGCGGGCTGGAGCTTGATCGGAATACCGGAATCAACGGCGCATTCGGCAAAAAACATAACCGTATCGAGAGGAATGGTTTCCTGATGAAACGCGTCAACGGACAACAGCAGAGCATTGACTCCGCTGTCGGCCAAACTCAACGCGACAGTTTTGATCTTGTCTTTATTCTTTGAGAAAAAACCGTTTGTGATTACCTGCCTTTTAGCGACTCCCAGACTTGCTGCGGTTTTGTGGATTGCGCAGACTGTATCGGGATAAAGCAACGGTTCTCCGCCAAACGTCATCACCGTCGAAATCTCGTAAGACGAACAGATCTTTCGTACGGCTTCTGCAGCGACCGTTTTGTCGATATGTTCCGTAAAGCCGTCATGATTGCCTTCCGAGCAGTGCCTGCATTTTCCTGTGCACGCCATTGTCACAACAAATTCGATTTTTTCCAGGTTCTTTATATATGGATTCATTATGCGTTTTACTCCCCAAATACCGATTTGGTTATTTAATCCATAAAACAGGAATTCAGCGATTCAATTCATACCATACATCTATCTCGGCTTTATCAGGTGTTTCAAACATTGAAAGCAGCTTATTCAGCAAACCTTCATCCATATAAAAGTCTGAACCGCCATTTCCTTCTTCGATTCTTTTATTGCGCTCTTCTATATTTCGATTCCAGGTATCATCATCGATATCAATATAATGCCATTCAAAGCTTATATCATATGATTTTAAGTATGCTGAAATATCTGCCCTGTTTTCTTTTGTCCAGAATCCCCAATCCAATATTACATTAGCACCTGCTTTACAAATTTCCACAGCTTTCTTTTTCAGATAATTATTCACACGCTGAGCAAATATATTATAAAATTCTCCTTGCTCATTATTAATCAAATCATAAGTAACCTCATCTGTAGATAGAATGACCGCATTGTATTTCTCTTTAAGTGATTTTGCATAGTATGATTTACCACTGCATATTTTTCCGCATATCAAATATACTTTTCCCATATAGTCTCTCCATAATCAATAAAGTCAAAATGGTTCCTCAGAAATCTCATCAAAAGGAGACAGAGAACCGTTCCCTGTGTCCTGCGTCATTTCCTGTTTTGTTCCAGTATTTCCAAACCCTGTTCCAGGTTTTCTCCAAGGACCTCCTGAATCTTTTGGAAATCGTTTTGCTGGTGCAGCCTGTCAAGAACCGCAGCCAGTTCTGTTTTGCCATGCTTCCGGATAAACAAAGCCATGGCTTTTATGGCGTTTATATCTTTCTCCGCATAGAATCCCTTCCGGCAGCCGGACAGTTCCTCACATCCCCAGCATCCGTCCAGGCCTTTCTCCCTGCAGCAGGCAGTGTTTGGGCATACGCCGTCAGGAGAACAGGTCGCGTAGGAGCAGGTATTATATGCCGTCCTGCATCCTCCGCACCAGTCCTTCAGAAAACAGTGATTGCAGGACAGGCCGCAGTACGCAATGGGATCCACACCCTTTCTGGCCTTCTGGCACAGCTTGTTTTTGATGCGGCACATTGCCTCAATATGCATGATCCAGTGTCGGCTGAAGGGCATCTGAATCAACCCGCGAATATCTTTGCCGCACCAGTAATCGATCAGCCAGAAGGCATCCTCGTCATTGCTGACACAACGGCTGCCGATCAGCCTTTCCCGATCCGCATCGGAGAACTTCCGCTTCAGATCCTTGTATTCCAGTTTTCCCAGCAATCCATTTGTCGATTCCATAACAGCCCTGCAGTATTCAAATACCGCTTTCACATCAAGCTGCTCTGAAAAGTGCGCAATTTCCGCGCCTTTCAGTTCATTGCCGGTAGTAATGAGCGGACTCTTTGTTTTTTTCAGCCAGCCGTCTGTAAACAGGACCTGGTCATCCTGAGCGATCAATGTATGGGCGACAATATCCTCGATCCGGAAGATGTGCCACATGGAATAAGCCAGAGTCTTGCTGTGATATCCTTCAGCCCCGGCAAACGGCATCTGGTAAAACGCTTCCGCCGGAAATGTCTTCACAATGGATGAGATCTGCCCGAACAGTTCATCTCTTAATTCAAACAGGACGTCCAGTCCTTCCCGGAAACTTGCTTCTTTTCCGATCAAAGACTGCATTCTTTTGTTCTTTTCAGCCCAGTCCTTATTCATCTGATACCTCTCCGTTTCATAATGATTCTGTTATACGGCAGATACTCAAACTGATAGAGATCCAGTATTCCAGGTAAATCGTTCTTCATGGTCAGGACTATCAAAGACTACAGCGCTATGATAAGGCTGGGATAATCATAGAAATATCACTATTATTTCTGTAGTTTCCCTTTGATGATCTCTTTTGCTTCCTCATACACAGCGCATTTCTCGTATCCTTTGGTAAGCGTTGTTTTTATATGGAATGAGTGGCTTTCGAGACGATAAGGATAACCGCCTCCACCAAGAAGCCGTCCGATATGTTTTTCTCCCAGGTAAATCTCACATGGGGTAATGGCCGCAAAACCATATTCACACTCAAATCCGATGAAGTCCCTGCATTTGGGACAAAAGTACATGAAATTGGCGCTGATCGGGATTACATATTCTGATTTGCAGCTGTTACAAACAATCTTTTTTGTGTATGTCATAACTTCTGTATCATTCTTTCTGCCTGTGATCAGACTAAGGATGCTTTTCATTATTGATTCTCCAATAGAGTTAACATGATCAATAATCTTCCGAGATTTCCCTCCAATAAATGTCCAGACAAGCCGGCATTTGCCCAAAACTCTTCAGAATATGGACAGCAACTCTGACAAGTTATTCACTTCATATCCGGGGGTCTCACAATCTCCCTGAATATTCCAGTACCTTCCGACTCCTTGCCTGATCCAGACCGTTTTCATTCCCATCTGCTTTGCCGGGACAATATCATTGTCAATACGGTCTCCGATCATGACGGCCTGTTCCGGCGTGCAGCCGGCCCTGATCAAGGCGATGTTGAAGATCCGGGGATCCGGTTTTGCGACACCTTCCTCAGCCGATGAGACAATCACATCAAAATACCGGCGAATCCCCATTTCTTCCAGCCTTTTTTCCGCTCCGGGGATCTGATTTGCGATGATTCCTAGCTTATACTTTTTCTTTAGAATACGGAGGCACTCCATGGTGTCAGGATACAATTCCTCATACAGGGGAGACCATTCGGGATAATCTACGCCGAGAAGACGGATCACCTCCCTGTGGCCTCTTTTGTTCTGCTTGTAAAACCCGATCGCCCGGGTTTTGACTTCTTCTACAGACACACCACCTGCTACAGCTATTTTTTGAAAGATGTCATCATATACTTTGGTTTCGTCTACCAAAGTGGAGCCAATATCAAAAAACAGCCATTTGACGCCGTCCATGTACTCCTCCACCGATCTTGTTTTTTCTGCCTGCAGCTGTGTGAACATGACCGCTTCTCCGGCAAATGGGATTTGTCATTTCAGATAATTCTTTATATCCACAACGAACTGATTTCCACAGCGGGTAAGTTCTCCAAGAACACGATCTATTCCTTCCTCGGTGGTATACCAATTGTCCTTAGTAATATTATAGCAGTGAACCGGCCGCACGATAAAGGATACGTCAGGGAAAGCCATTTGATAGAGCATTAAGCAACGTCGTGCGTGAAATGCCTTGCAAACAATCATGGCGGTTTTGACTTCCAGGCCTTTCTCATCAATGACTACCCGGGAGAGGAAGGCATTATCGCGTGTGTGTCCGGATTTGTTCTCACCGATGACAGCAGAAGCCGGCACTCCATTTTTGAGTAAAACATCTGTGAAGAACTCGCAATCAGAATGATAGTCGCCGTCGTAGATCTCTGCTTTTGAACGAACGCCGGGCCATTTGTCCCGTTTAACACTGACTCCACTGGAAGGGATTATCCATTTAGCATAGCCTTCCCGATAAAGCAACGCAGCATATTCCGGCTGCTCAGGGTGTGAGCCTCCGGGAAGAAAGATGGCGTCAACTTTTTGTAATTCATCATCAACAAAGATGTATTTGGAAATATCCGTTATGATTCGGCTCTGCATATTATTCCTTTCGACAAATCCTGATTTGCCTCAACTGATAAAACAATAGTGAGTTTGCCTTTATACGTATGAAGCAATCATACTAAAGCATCTGTTTCAGAGAGGGAAGACTATGCGGGCAGAGTTATGAATCCTGTATGGTTTCCACCAGCAGATTAAGCAGCTGACCTATCAAAGGATTGGATTGAGACTGCTTCCGGCAGACAAACAAGATTTCTGTTTCCAAACTGTTTTCAGCAACGGTTCGATACCATATATCCCGGATAACCTGGACCATGGAATGGGGAAGAAGCGCAAGACCGATTCCGGACTGCGCCATAGACAACGCTGTCCTGGCATCGTCACAAACGGCCTGGATGGAAGGCAATATGCCCTGATTGTTGAAAGTGTTGTGCAGAAAGGGTTCATACCTTCGATAGATGATCAGCGGGTAATCTGCCAATTCACCGAGCGTGATATCTCCTTTAACACAGAAATCATCGATGTTGCCGACCGCAATAAATGATTCCTTCCGGAGCGGGTGAACATCCAATCCGTCCAGCCGGAGGGGACTTCGCAATAACGCACAATCCAACATTCCCTTCTCCAGTCTTTCCCGCAGCCTGAATGAAGTGGCATCGGATATTTCAAAAACCAGATTCTCATCTTCTTCATGAAGCCTCGTCAGAACGGGATTCAAAAGAATGGATGTTGAAGGCGTCACGCCGATACGCAGCGTTTTTTTCTTTCCCTCTTTTGATACCTCCCTGGAGACAGCTCTTTCCAGTGACAGCATAGTTTGGGCCCGCTCATATAACAGTTTTCCGGCGGATGTCAGTTCGATATTCTTCTTTCCCCGAAGAAAGAGCGTCACACCAAGCTCCTGTTCCAGCATTTTCATATGGTAGCTCAATGGCGGCTGGGACAGATTCATTCGCCTTGCCGCTTCACTGATACTTCCTGCATCAACCACTTCCCGGAACATGCGCAGCTGCCGGATCTCCATTTTATTGTACCTCCTGAATTCATCCATATAAATATACTATGGATAAGAACCAAAAACAATATTTTACAGATATATCACTCTTCGTTATAATGCCATACGAAGAGAGCGACAGGTTCGCGGGATCCGCCGGCCCTGCGGTCATCCCAAATGTATCGCTGCTCTTCCTGAGAGATTCACATAAATGAGGAGGAAATAAATATGAAAAAGAATCTTGAAATTGCTGTTATAAATTTCTTCGGTATCGCTGCGCTGATTGGTCTGCTCGATCTGCTTGCTGCCCGCTTCAGCTTTGCTGCTTTTACGCAGATCTTCAACAGGCCCGGCCATATCGCCACTGTCTGCGTATTGGGACTAATCCTGGCTGTCGGCGCCTTCTTCCGTACCCGCAGCAACAAGCAGGATGCATGACGGCGTTTGCCACCATTCATTAACAGGACCGGGATTTTACCCGGTCCTGTTTTAATTCAGCACAACGGAATCCGGCATGGTTTCATCTGCCATGTATCATAAAAGCACCGGCCAGTCTCGGGCTGGTGCAGACGGATTAAAGAAAGCTTTATAAATGTCGTGCGGTTAATAATGCCATGAAATGAAGAAGTCTGCTGACTCATTGAGTCAGCAGACTTGGGACAGAAAACTTATCCATTATCAGCAGGTTCTGTATAGGTATCTGAATAAACATGCACCGCGGACTCTCCAATGCGGACACCCAGATCGTCCGGCAGTGTTTCCAGGTTCAGCATGGCGCCCCATTCCACTTGCGGCAGCTGATCATAATTAAGGATACCGCTTTCCGCCATGCCCCATTCGATCTCGTTTCCGTCCCGATCCTGGAATTCAATCTCATTGGAGAAATAGGCATCTTCGAATCGATAACCATCCCGCAGTGTGAAATGTCCTGTAACATATGCTCCTGCCACGGTCAGTTGGGCAGTTACCGAATTCAGCGTTAGACCGTTTTCAAAATCAAAAGGCGTTTCAGGCAGATAAGTCTTTTCAGCAATCGGGGCATGTACGGGTAAGGTGATTTCGAAGGTGTCTTCCCAGCAGTTTAATTCCTTCGGATGATCCACAACTTCCTCCATTACACTCCTGGGTTCGACACTTTGTGGATCATACTGTGTCACGATGAAATGGAGCTTTACAGGCAGGGTATCCCCAACTTTCAGACTGTTCAGCGATGCCATGTAATAGGATACACAGTAGCCGTTTTCATCCCAAAGAGCGTCTCCCATATCTTCGCCATCCTGGTATTCTTCCGGCACATACATGGATATACTGATCCGATAGAAGGGAAGGTTCAGGATATGCGCCGCATCCAGCCAGCGGGTATCAGAGGGCAATCCCCATTTATCAGCCAGAGCTTTGCCGTTTTCACCGTTGGCGCCTACAGCATCAAATATTTCCTCGCTGATGACAGCGGTGCTGCCGTCGGTCATGTGAGAGGTGGCTGAACAAAGAGCGATGTGTCCGTCAGTCATAAGTTCATTCACAGTGAATGTGACAGGGCCGACCTGATAATCTTTGTGTTCGGTTGCCTTCAGGATTTCCTGGGCTGTTTTTGGAATTTCAAAGCTGTAGAAATCCGTCCAGCCAAGCAGAATGCTTGCGGCAAAAGCTGTAATGCTGAGACACAGAACAGCGATAACAATAATGAATGTTGCAGATATTTTTTTCACAGGCTTTTCCTCCTCGCCGGAAGCCATGATGCGCTGGGCAAGCCAAGGGTCGGGTTTCAGGCCGGAAAGCTGACGTTCGACGGAGTTATAGAATTCATCAGCCGATATCTTCTTATTCATCCAGCTCCCTCCCTTCCAGCAGGCACTTAAGCCTCTCGCGTCCCCGTTTCAATCGACCTGATACAGAAGACTGGGCTATGCCTAAGGCATCAGCTACCTCATTGACTTTCAATCCCTGATAATAATGCAGAAGGATCACTTCACGCAGTTTGATCGGAAGTTTCGTAATGGCTATCGTTAACTCTTCATCGTCTTCATCTGTTTGAACTGCTTCATCCGGCATCATTTCCGGAGTAACCCCGTGGTTAAAGAAGCGAAACCAACCTGAGTGGTTGATGTTGTAGCAAGTATTAATGGCAATCCTCATAATCCATGTTTTCTCGCTGCTCTCATGCCGATACGTGTCCAGGTTCTGATATACCTTCAGGAAGGTATCCTGTACGGCATCTTCCGCCAGTGTCTTGTCACAAAGATAGAGATAACACATATGAAGCACCGGTTTCTGATACTGGTCCACAAGCTTTTCAAACTTCAGATTTCGATCCGGAGCAGTGTCTGGGCCCACAACATTGCTCACGTGATAATCACCTCCTACATACATTCAGACAAATGAGAGAAGAAAAATATCGTATGTGTGAAAGAAATCCAATTATGTCCACCAGATACCTTTACGGATCACTAAAGAAACGATCGTAAATCACACAATGCTTCCGACGCTGATGATTGTTATGTGTTTTTTGATTATGACATCATAACAGCCGGAAAGATGCAGATATAGAAAGAGACAGGGAAGTGCTCCCTGTCTCCAGTCAGAATTTCCGGAATTATTTGCCGAAGTGCCTGTATGCCAGAACCCCGATGGGGAGAAAATAAGCGCACCAGCATACCAGGGCAATCACTCTGCCATTGCTGGTTTCTCCGTTCGCCATGCCGGTGATTATTCCTGTCATCGGCATGATAAAGCAACCGATAAAGAAGACCCCATGGATCATCATCAGGTATTTGAGCCATTTTTCTTCCTTGCTGCCTGCCTGTAATGACAATCCGATAAAGAAAGTGGAGAGGGCCATCATGCCATACCCCAGAAGATCATAATTGAAAAGCAGACCGCCCCGCCTGAAGTCCAGGATGCGCAGCGCGTCCTCGCTTAACACGCCAAGCTGCACACTGGTTGTCTGGGCAAAGTATACCAGGAAGATCAGCACGGCATAGACGGCAGAAAACAACATACCGATCATGGAGACGGCTTTCCGGTCATCGGCACTTTCGTGATGAAAGCCCGCAGCCATCATGATATAGCCTATCGGCAAGAACATGCAGACAAGGTATGAGCCAAAGGTAAAGTTTATGATCAGGCACACAGCAAAAAGGAAAACGGTAACGGCAACAATGGCCGCCCCGATCTTCGGTACTGTTTTGTTCAGATTCATCTGCAGTTGCCTGCTTTGTCAGAAAAATCAAAGTCGATGTGCTGCCACAACCATCATTTCGCAGCATTTATTTAAGATCTTTATAATATTCATACAGCATTTCCTGCGTGACAGGGACTTCATATCCTTCGAGTTCTTTATATACCAATGCCGTCAGGTTGATAAGCCTTTTCCATAATTCCGACGGGCTTTCCCTGGTGACATAAGTACTCCGAATCGCTGCTTTTTCAGTTTCCGGCAATCTGTCGATTTCGCGGTTCCGTCCGCTCTCCAACCTGTAACGGTCGCCCAGCAGATCAATATACAGCGCCCTGGCTGCATCCATTTCCCCAATAGCCCGGAAACAGTTCCCGCGGCGAATCGCAACAGCGGCATGCATCAGGAAAAACCAGACGACATTACGTGCTTGTTCCATATCCTTCTTCTGCTTATCACCGTAAATCCTGTCATCCATCCACTCCAGCGACTGCACCATTTTTTCCTCCACAGTGCCGGAATGGTCAAACAGGACCTTGAAGGCCGGTTTCCATGCCGCTGCGTGTTCATACGTGCCGTATCCGATGTCAATTTCCAGAAGATCGGATAAGAGGTAATTCTGGAGATGCCTGGATTCATCCTGCTTGAAAAATGCCAGTTCATATTTCGTGGAGATCTCACGGCGCATATATTCCATGACTTCAGACATGGATTCGCCAGAATCCAGCGCAATCACAAAATCCAGGTCCGAACGTTCGTCATGAAACCCGTTTGCACCGGATCCTACCTGGACCAGCGAGACTATTTTGTCGCACTGACTGGCAACTGAAAGGATATAATCAAAGGCGTTCTGCCTGTCCTGCACGCTGAAAACCATACACATTGCTTCGATTCCTTTCATAAATACTCGATTTATCAACAATCGATTCACTTTAAAGGTTTGTCTTGTCACAACAAGTTCTGCATAAGTGTTATTGTTTTATCATTCTGACTTCCACAATTGGGGAACCAGTCCTGATTTGCTTACAGCTAATCAATTCCCAAACTTAAACAGTCAGTTCAATCAGATTGTCCTCGACAGCCACAATACAGGACTCATAATAGCCATCGCCTGTTGTCCTGGGCCCACTGACAATCTCATAGCCATCGGCTTTCATCTGAGCAGTCAGTTCATTAACCTTTTCTTTACTTCCCACAGAAAAAGCAATATGGGAATATCCCGACCGGTCCGGTTCCTTTTTGGGATCCGCCATGCCGGGCTTATTCATGATTTCAAGCCTGGAACCATCATCGAAAGAGATAAAATATGAGCGGAATCCGGTTTTTTCATTATGGTATCCGTTATTGGAAGTTCCGCTGAAATACTTCAGAAAGAAATCCCGGGCCTTTTCCAGGTCGGCAACAAATATTGCTGCATGATCAATTCTCATCTGAGTCTCCTTCCACAGACTGTCTTTTATTCGTTATTTCGTGATACAAGATCCGTCAAAGAAGCTTAAATGCCATTTCAAACATTTCTTTTGAGTCAATTGCGTTTCTGATGTAAGTGGGATTATCCGGTTCGTACCGGACGTATTTTTCCACTTCTTCAATCAGCGCAAGATAGCAAACCGCAAGAGCGTACCTGATCTCTGTTTCCTCCGTCAGAAGGATTTTATCCTGAGCCATCTCGTTATAAATATCCAGTTCTTTCTGCTTGGCCGAAAGGGGCGCTTTGGGCCCGGGACCAAGTGCTACAAAATCAGCAACCGGATCCCCCCAGAATCCACGCTCCGGATCGATCCAGCATATTTTACCTGTCTCCTCATTGCAGAGGATATTGCTGTCCCACAGGTCAAAGTTTACCATCCTGCAAGGCGCTGCGCGGAGCAGCTTTTCATATTTATCGATGAATCTTACAAACTGCTCTCCATCGGGGGTGTCGTGACCAAGACTTTTGCAGTCAGCGACCAGCATGAGTGCCATGTTTTTCAGGGCTTCATACCATGAAGGCATAAGTCCGGTCTGGATATAGCCGTATCCGTCATTTTCAATCCTGTGTATTTTAGTAAGCATGCAGATTTTCTGCTTTTGAACCGCTTCATATTCCTGATCGGAGAAGCCCATCTCCCACGACGGCTTTCCAGGCATCATCTCCATGATAAAACAGTTACTTTTTATGATTCTTTTTGAAAAATCAGACGCATAGATTTCAGGGCAGAGGATGTCTGTCTTTTCATGCATCCGGGAATACCAGAAGACTTCTGATTCCATCATGTTTTTTTCATAACTGAGGACTTTTGCGTCCGCTGGGGGAGCAATCTTTAACACAGAGGTAACACCGCTATCACAGGTTACCTTGTATGCCGCATTGAATTCTCCATTTCCCAGGACGGCTATATCAAGTATATTTCCCATTTTGTGAAAGGAGAACAATGCTTTAATCTCTGCTTCCGAAGCTTCATACTTTGTTTTACTGATGATCATCTTATCACTTCCTCATATATTGAAAAATCGCTCAATTTTGATTGCCATTTCTACAGGGGAACCTATATCTTTTCTTGAAAAACTCTGAAGATCAAACTCCTGAGCATCTTCATAAAATGCGGTTATAGCTGCGGCTCTTCTTATTTCGACCCTTCGCTTTTTTTCTTCATCAGAAATGCCTTCTGTATTCATTATGGCCGTCAGCATTCCATTATGATCGCCTCGCCCAAAGAAATCCTTCTCACACATATCCCGATCTACGGTAAGATAAACTATATGATCACGATCTGCCACTAATAACAGATAGCTTATATCTATCATTCCTTCAAACAGCACAAGATCATGTTCTTGCGAAAGTCTGTTCAGATCTTCAATGATCAACGGCGTCTGCTCCGATACAACACCTTTTTCCCAAGCTACCATTTCACTTAATGACCAGTCCCAAAAGGAAGATGCATCCATTGTCATATATTGATGCTTTGCTTTGTCAGCATGCTTATAATATTCAAATCTTCTGTCATCTCCACTAAAATAATACATATTATTTCTTTCAGCCAATAGTTTTGCAACTGTCGTCTTTCCCGCACAAGGGCAGCCCAGTATGAAGAACACATTCCTATTCACTTCGTACAACTCCTCAGTAGTAATAATTTGTCCTGTTTTTTGCCCGAGAGGAAGATCATATGTATTTCTGTATTACCTTATCGCTCCATATATGAGCTTCTATATACCTTTCCGGTCCATACTTTCCATCATCATTCCAGTCCTGCGGCATGCCATATTTCTTTATTATTTCCAGAATTTCATCATACATATAGACTTTTTTCCTGTACTCTTTGCCGTCATATACACTATCACTAAATGTAGGCATTGAGTCACCATAAGTAAATGACACTGTCCGCAGGTCAAATTCCTCTACCGGAATTTTTATATATCTACACTCTTCAAACCATGTTGATAACCATGGACTGAATTCCAGAACCATATAGTGAGGCGAATCTATCTCCATTATTCCGCCTTTTTTTGCAAATGCATCCCGAAACATTCGCTCGCAATTATGTCGATATTGCACGTATTTATCATGTCTGGATGCGCATTGAGACTTAGGGCGTTCTGCTTTTATCCTCTCAATAACTTCTCTGGCTTCATCCTGAGATATAGAAGTCAGACTTTTAAACGGACCTGACCTGGCATCATAAAAATGATATAAAAACATACTTTTCTCCTAAACAGCCAAACAACAAGTTTCCGGGCTAAAGCATCAGCTCTGCAAATTGCAATTTGTTGATCGCCATACAACTCAAAAAATCACACTAAACCTATTGTTACAAGAGATCCCGTAATTCCGGATCGGCGTTCTGCAGGAACTTTTTCACCTCGTCCATGGCTGTTATCCCGAAAAGATCATGCGCATTGGTCCTTTCTGAATCGCGCACGTATTTTACCATGTTCGCTGCATAGTTCGGTGCGGCGTCAAAGTCACGGGCAAGGGACGTTGCTCTCTTAATGGACTCTACCGCTTCCTTCCGCTTCCCGGAATTATACTGAAAGATCGCCAGGAAGGAATAGAAAACAACGATCATTTTATCAAGGAATCCAGGTTCCTTTGTTTTTTTCAGACCTTCCAAAAAGGGAATGATCCATTGCATCATTTCCATGCCAGATTCATTGTCACACTGAGCGTTAAAGAGCATTGCATAGCCGACCACAACCTGGATAAGCGAGCTGATCGTCCGCAGGAATCCATCTTCCAGATAATCATTCGCTTCCTCCCGATCTCCTCCATGGGAAAGCAACTCGATTCCGATCAAATCATTAAAGATGGCACCGGCGTTGTTCGCTTTCAGCAGTTCCAGCGCTTTGTCCGTCTCGCCCAGCATCTCATGCATCTCAGCCATCATACCGCCGATCGTGGATTCGTTCACCCGGGGATCCGTACATTGAGACACCAGCAGCTTCGATTTCTGCAGCAGTTCAATGGCCCGATGAAGCCAGGGTTCCTTTTTTGTCTCTGCACCGAAGGTGTAGTAAAGGTGCGCGCCTGCAAAGACTACATCAAAGGAATGTGGGTATTTCCGGATCGCTTTTTCCGCCTCCGAAAGCATATCATAATCCCGGTTGTTGCTTGCCTCCCACAGCCGGTCGACAGTGGCACCAAGCCGATTGTCCTTCATCTGATATCCCAGCAGCATGTCCACGGAAACGTCAAAGAAATCCGCCATTTCCATGATGAGCTTCAGTTCCGGCAGAGACGATTTTGATTCCCATTTATAAACCGCCCCCGCCGACACTCCCAGCACTTCAGCCAGCTGCTCCTGGGTCAGCCCGCGCTGCTTCCGATATGCCCGGATGTTTTCTGCAATCCTGGTTTCCATTTCCCGGCTCCCTTCAAGTATTATCTAAATATTATACAGTGATACCGCGGCGCTTTAAAGATACGGGCATTATAATTTTACGATCAATTACTCTACCACTGGTATGTGTAACGGATGAAAAACAGTCGGGACGATGAAAAAAACCGGCATTTCTGCCGGATGAAGGATTTGAAAAGGGAAGCAGCCTGTATTGATTCATTTCAGGCCCCATAAACCAAATGGATCGCGAAGCAGCTCATCCCTGTATATTGATACAACATCCAGGATATCGAAGAACATGACTTTGCATGGTCCGATATGGGTCTCCTGAATGAGCCCCCTGTCATAGGCCATTTGCTGTATTGTATACCAGGCTTTCACCGGCGGATGCCCGGCTTCAGTCATCCATTTGTCTGGCGGGTAGACGGACAGGATTTCTTCAGTAGGAGCAAACATATCGTTAATTTCTTTGGGAGTGGCGTCCTCCATGTAGTGCATGGCTGTGAGCTTGTAGATATCCACGCCAAAGAGAAGCGCTTTCCCGCCGTTATGAATGGGATAGCTCAGGCCGCTCCGAGCGGCTTCCTCACCATGTTTTCCCCAACCGGCGGTACTGAGCGTATCCCTGCCTGCATATGTATCAGGCAGCTGGCGAAATGTATCTGCTATGATGCCCATCGCTGTTCTGGGAGTATCCGAATCAAGCAGTTTGATTTTGACAGTCATGCCCATTTTGCGGTCTTCTTCTGTCAACTCATATTTCGGACTCAGCCGGAGGGCTGGCATAAAGATACTCCCATCGGGCGTTACGATCTCTTTCAGCGTATCGATCAGGGTCATTGCTCCGCCTTCCAGATGGCCGAAGCTGCTGAGTGAACTGTGAACTTCCAGCACCATGCCGGCGTTCACTCCCAGATTGATCAGCGCATCCTTCAATTGCTGCCTGCTCACGCTATTGGTTTTATCCATGAGCCTTCCTCCTGCACCCGATTAATCCCGGATTATTTGAATCACATCCAGATATGGCCTGATATCTTTTATAGAGTACCCCAATTTTGCCAGATACTGACTTTGGATTCTGCTATTATCATGCAATAAAAAGTATGTTCTTGCAACGTCATACAATGCCGGACCCCTGCATACATTCATCATGTCAATAAGCACTACATTTTCATGCTCATCGACCATCACATTGTTAAGATGATAATCTCCATGAATAAAGGCATTACCATCATCCAAAGCATTGATTTCAGCAAGCGTTTCCGCATCTGTAGCAAACACTTTCAGGAAGTCTTTATACGAGATGGCTTCATCTGCACGGTGTTGCAATAACTGTTTATGAAACCCGACAAATCTATCCATCCACATATTACATACAGGTTCGCTTTGCCCGGCCATTTTCTGAGAAAGCATTTCTCCGGAAATCCGGTCATAAACAATCCCTTGCCGATCGCCTTCCATAACAAGCTTATGAGCCCTGGGCGTTCTTATTCCTAATGTCCATGCCATCGCCGTATTGCGGAACTCATGTTCAATATATTCCGCCGGATAGTGGGAATAAAACAATTTGCATACCAGATTATTCCCATATTCGTATATTTCTGCAGTGTTTCCTTTTGCTATCAGTTTCATGCCTCAGATCACCGCCAAACGCCAATTGCCGATTGTTACAATACACCTTCAGACGCCAAGACCCGCGAGGAGAAAACAGATTGATGAAACCGCGGACATAGGAGTCATGATGTACTTTTCCTTTTTGCTGGTCGAAAAGAAATTCATCACCGTATTGCCAAGAAAGAAAACAGCGAAAACAAAGCAAATGATCTTTGTCACATTTTCACTGATAAAGCAGGGCAGGGTTCCCGACGCAGCGAGCAGGATATAAAGCGCAAATATCTGCACCGCGAGCTGACTTGCGGCAACGGGCTTAAGCTTCCGAGGCCAGACTTTATATCTTCCACCCATTGTCAGTTCTCCAAGGGGAAGGCCGTATAAAAGAAGAATGCTGAGTATGATCACTGTTGCAAGCAGCAGTGCGCCAATGTAAATATGCATGATAATAAAATCCTCTCTTTTATATCTATTTACTCATCTTTCCTGTATATTCTATTCCTCTTTTAAAACTATCGATACATAATTCAAGATTTTCCTTTGTAGTCGTCCAGGAGCATATGCTTGTTTCCTTCCATGAGTTCGTTTGGCATTACAACGTTTGCGGGGGGGGTGTTTCTCTTATCAGAATGTCTGAAAAATACGGAACGGCTTCCGGAAGATCATATTGTAATTGCTGATACATTCAGGCTCGATGGATTCGTTCTGAATCATGAACTGTTTCATACGCTCAAAGAGCTTCAGAGTATAACAGAAAGAGGGGATGGTGACATATCAAAACAACCATGAAAGACCGAACAGCAGCAGACTGATTATCATCACCAGGACAGCGATCCAGCAGCCAACCACATAGTTTGAATTCACGTTGTTGATGAACTGGAGTTTGCTGATATACCACATACCGGCCTGTTCTTCCAGTGTGCCTGTAATCCTGATCGGAAGACGAAAAATGAAACGATCAAGTCTGATTATTCCTCGCAAGACAAAGTACAGAGCGCTGCCTGCCCGGAAAAGTGCGGTTTGTTCTGTATCAAGCGTCAGTTGCCCCCAATAGCGCCAGTCACCCTGGAGCAGGTGCCGGGCTTCTTCCCGGCCATGGAAGATCTCATTCGGGTTGGTTCCCAGAATGAGCATATTGTCTGTCAGCATAGTCTCATCCATGCAGGCGTCTGCCTGTTCGGGATCCCGTTTTTCGTAATAAGCTTTCAGAAACTTCAGGGGACGGAGGGCTGCTTCACGCAGTTCTTCGGGGAGCGTTTCGCCGGTGATTTCATGCGGGTTGGTTCGTTCCCGCCGCCCTTCCAGCCAGATGTGGATAAGGAGATAAAGCAGAATCACGAAAAAGAGTATAAAGAGTCCGCCTGAAATGTATTTCATTCATATCACTTCCGTTTTCATAATTGCTACCGTCTGTGCCAATCATATAATGAAGCAGAATGTTCATCATTTGAGGGTGCCAAAGGTATTGACCGTATTATAAAACAGCACAGTTACGATTGAAAGACACCTATGGTATTGATAGTATATGTATTTAATATACCAACAGTATGACTGCTAAAAGTAAAACAGGATAGGGAAGGACGCTTCACTTACAGATAAACAAGGAGACAGAGAAAAAAATACTCTGTCTCCTTGTTGCTTTATCTGCTTCAATTCACTGAAGATAAAAAGTCCAGAATCCTGCCGTTAATGTCATCTATCTGCTCCCCAACAAAGTGCGGCCGATGTCCGCCACCGATTACCTTGTAAATCTTTGCTGAAGGAACTTTTTCCTGCAATTCCTCACAAGTGCCAAAGGGATCGTTCTCCCCGTTGATGAAAAACGCCGGGCAGGTAATGCTCCTCCACTCGGCATCCGTCAGATGGGGGCTTTGCTGCCAGTCAGCCACGGTGTTTCGCAAGTATGTCTGCCAGTCGCCCCGGTGCGCCTCATAATGCCTGACTTTCATGTCCTCGATGAAATCCGTGTGACCGTTCTTAAGCAGATTCTCCGGCAAAAAGTCGTTTGCTCCTTCCGGCCGGGGATGAGCGGCTCCTCCGATGGTAACCAGGCTCTTAACTTTATGCGGATACTTTGCTGCCATGTGGCAGCCTACATAGGCACCACAGCTATAACCAATGATATGCGCCTTGTCGATTCCCAGCTTATCCAGGAACATGGCCATATCGTCTGCAACCATTCGACTGTTCCAGGTCAGATCATCACACAGGGTTCGTCCGTGACCGCGGAAATCAGGAAATAAGCACCGATATTTCCCGGAGAAGGGAATGATCTGTCCGGAGAAAGCCAGCAATCCCCGGCTGAAATGACTGTGCAGAAACAATACTGTTTCGCCCCTGCCAAATTCCTCATAGTACAGATTCAGATCGTTGAGTTTTGCGTAAGGCATATGATTATTCGTCTCCTGTTATCCTTACTATTTTGAAGCATACCGGGATCTATCTTTCCAAAATAAAACGATATACTTTCACATTCCCGTCCATTTCAACAGACTGGATAGCAAAGCCGCATTTTTCCGTATAGAACCGGACATTTTCGCTTTTGTCTACCGGCGTCACCAGCGTGAATCTCTTCCAGTCCTTATAATATGCTTTTGCGAATTCCATGGCAGCTGTCCCGATACCTTTGCCCTGGAATTCCGGAATGACACACAAACATCCGACTTTATAGGTTCCGTCATCTATCTTTTTGCATGAAACAGAGCCGACCGGCTTGCCGTCAAAAATGATCAGATGCTTTGGATAATCAATGATGGACTGCTCCATCATTTCCCTGGTTCTTCCGTAGGCGGGGCATTCGCCGTATTTCAGATAATCGCTGTAAAACGCAGCATTATAAATCTCTATCAGTAATTCTGCGTCCGCTACTTCAGCTTTCCTGAATTTAATGTCCATCAATATACCTCTCAAACTACAGATCTACCGGTTGTTCTTTTTTACTTCATCCATTTCAGCAATCAATTCTTCCAGTGGACGGTATTCACCGCCCCACCATTCAAACACATGCATGCCTTCATCTTCGAGTACGGATTCTTTCAGCGTCATCTGGATTCCCAGCTGCTTAAGAAGTCCTTCACGATCCACCGCCTGATAATCAAACGGCAGCAGTTTACAGAACTCTTTATACGAAACACCGCACACAACCGTATGAACGCCAAGGGAGGCTATTGCTCCCAGACATCTCTCGCACGGTGCACAGCTGGTATATAAAACAGACTTTTCCAGAATATCATCGGAATACTTATTGGCGCATTTGTGTACCAGATTGAATTCCGCATGTCCGAAGATCCGTTTGGCAAAGTCGGCAGTATTTTCCGCCTCCTCCAGGATTTTTCCATCATAAACAAGCACGGCACCAAAGGTATCGTGTCCCTTTTTTCCTGAACTGACGGCCAGTTCATAGCATCTTTTCATATACTGTTCATGATTATCGGACATGGTATTCCTCCCTGATAACAATCCGTTCCTGAATATGAGTCATCCTTTGGGGGTTGTATACAGCCCTGCCTGCATATACCGTTTCCACGTGACGGAAACCGGCTTCCAGATATATTTTTTCCGGACGTTCTCCGTCCGGCCAATGAAAGGCTTTCCGGATACCGCTTACTTTACACCACTCCACATAGTGATAAGTTAAAGTTTTTCCGGCACCTACATTGCGATGCTGCTTTGAAACCAATACATAGTTTCCGCGGCATACTTTGCTGTCAGTAAGACAGTACAGAACGCCTATCGGTTTATCTTCAAGGTAAGCCACCCACAAGACTGTATTTGGATCATCCAGGGATTTTCTCAACACTTCTGTTTCCCATGGTTCTTCAGCCTCAATAAAAACCTGTTCAAAAGATGGATCCCAGCTTTGGACATTCCGGACAACAAGGCCTTCATTCGGCGTTATGCGATTCTCCGCCATCAGAACCATAAACTTCTGTTCCTCAATCCAAGAATCGAACCCTTCCTTGGTCAGATCATCCTTTATTTCCGTAAAATATCCGTTATCGCGTGCTGACTGATAGATCATCGGAGTCAGTCCTTTTTCCTGATAGAAGGCAAGGATATCTTTTAAAGTGTCTGACAGATTCCTGATTTTATCCCGGAAGATAACCGCGTGATTCGAATCATAGGAATCTTTATTTTGTGTGTTGTAAAACAGGATTCCATACGGCCGTTCCTCGTAATTGGTAAAGCTCCTGGGGAAAAGGTCCTCCAGCATAAAGCAGTCCTGTAAATTCATCTTGCTTCTGGAAAACCTGATAAATTCATAGGGCAAACCCATATCTTCAGAATACTTGCGGATTTCAGCTTTTTCGGCGTCACTCATTTCATCGTAGAAAGGACGGTCCGATACTTTGCGGAAGATCTGAACGTCATCAATCCTGAGCACATCACCCCAGGGGGCCAGGTACGATTCTCCAACTTTATATTTTCCAACTTCTTTGAATACCCTTGTGGTATAGCAATATCCCTGTTTGTTCAGCCAGTTTTGAACTGACTCATATTCATGTTCCGGGAATGTTATTTTTTCCAACATACAGAAACTCCTATTATTCTAAACATTTCTGCATTACTACAGCATCTTTTCATATACTGTTCATGATTATCGGACATGGTTTTCCTCCGAAGATATTAATCTGTGCTTTTGTTCAATTTAGTCAATTCGATACCCACAACACCGTACTTTTCGATCTGCTCTTTTGTGTAATAGAGGAGCATATCGTCTGGATCCGCTTTTTCATTTTCCCTGTATCCAATGGATTGTTTGTCATGGTTCTCATATAGTTCGGAGAAATCTGAATACTTATAGATGTTTATCACTTTACAGGACAGCTTTTCCTGATTTGATGTATTTGTGAACTCAATGATATCATCCACCTTAATCATTGATCTTTTTTCGTCATTAAGGCGCATTTCAATTGTTTTCCAGCCCTCTTTGATGGAGTGAAAAGAATCGTCCCATAAGTTCATATAGTGTGTCATTTTATCTCTTCCCATTCTATCCACTTTGAAGTGATACTTGTCAACACAGACCTTTTTCAAACAACCTGATTTCCTTGTGTGTTCAGACGGTTTTAAATGATTCATATTCATGTTCCGGGAATGCTATTGTATCATACGAAAGCGCTTCTGCCTAAAACAGCCTTTACGAATGAGTTAATAATCCGGTAAGGTCCGTTTCCCCTGAAATCCAATTGGGGAATAAAAAGCGTTCCGACAAAAAACGGATGTTCTTTTAATTCGAATCCCCTGAGATATCCATTTTCAGTTTCAACTACAGACGAAATCATTTTGCTGCTTTGAAAGGCATTGCGATAGGCTTCATTAAACCCATAATTGCAGCGGTATTCACCGATGAATCTTTGTCCGTCTATTGTTCGAGCGAGGATTGAACTGGAATCAGGTATCTCAAGTTGTTCCTTTTTCCTCACTAAGGTGCATGACAGTTTTTCAATCACGGTGTCTGTACATTCCGGATCATTTTCTTCGCTGTCTGCATGATGCAAACCCAATACATTACGTGCGAACTCAATAACCATATGCTGAAAACCGGCACACGTACCCAATGCGGGCACCTTATTCTCCCTTGCATATTGAATTGCCGACAAAACATTGTTTACATCCTTATAAGGACTTCCCGGGGAAAACCAAAACCCGTCAAAGTGTTTTAAATAAGCAACAGACACATCCAAAGTATCGCTCATTATCCATTGAGCTTCAAGTTCGCCCTGGATTTCTGCCGCTGCATCCTTTATGGACTCTATGATAAGGCGATGGCTTTCCTCATTTAGATTATAGTCACCTATAACAGCTATTCTTTTCACTCCCTGCCTCCAAACAAAAGCTCATGGGGAACTTGAATCATGAAATTCACAACAGAAGCTGTTCCAGCCATTTGGCTCTTTCGCAGGCCAGTTGCAGGAAATCCCAAATCCCCAGATGCGTATAGTCCCAGTTCATCGGCTCCAGGGTTATCGCGCTGGCGTATCCTGTTTTCCTCAGCTTTTCCGTAACTGAAAGCCAGTCTATATTACCGTCAAAAGGCAGCCGATGCTGGTTACGGGGTCCTCCGTTATCCTGAAGATGCAGTGCCTTGAGCCGGTCTCCATATAACGCCAGCAAGTCTATACCGGCTGCATAGTTGATATGATGACAACTGTCATAGCAATAACCAATATGCGGAAACTTTACGCGGTTAAGCACGGCGACCAGGTTATGGACATTGCGAAGATTTTCAAACGCAATCTGAACATCCAGTTCTCCGGCATGGTCAATGATTCTGTCCAGCCTGTCGTTGCCGAGCCTGTCGATCGGGGATGTATCATCAGGCAGGTGGATCACAACTGTCGGAATATGATGCTTGTGGCAGTCATCGATACATTTCAGATAATCGCTGAACAGATGCTCTCCCTGCAGATTGTCTGATGACAGATCGTTCTGCTCATGAACGGGAGCGTGCATATTCTCAACAAGCAGGCCAGCATCCTGCGCCAGATCGGCGTCTTTCTCATAGCCTTCGCCGCGACCGAATTTGTCGCTCCACCACAGCATTACACAGTCGAACCCGGCAGCTTTGATCAGTTTGTATCTTTCACTAAAGGGTACATCATACCCGGCTCCATAACCGAAACAGTCATAAATTCCTGTCATTGAACTGTACCTTTCCCACAAACAGGCGAGCTGATATCAGCTGCTGTAATCGTGATTTCTTTTTTGATTACTTTGCCTTTAATCCGTTTACACGATCATAAGCTGCATCAATACATTGATTGATGATTTCACTCAGATTACTGTTGTGAAGCTTACTGATGCCCGCTTCTGTTGTTCCGCCTTTGGTGCTTATCTGTTCAATTAGGCTTTCGAACGTTTTGTCTTCGTTTCTGATAATCTCAATCACATTTTCAAAAATACGGGTCGTGATTTCTTCACTGACAGCAGCATCATTGATTAGTCTGTCACTGGAATTCTTATATTCTTTCATCAGATAAGCCGCAAAAGCCAGGCCGCTGGCCGCGCAAATTGTAATACTCTCCAGCTTTTCCTCCGGTAGATTGATCAGGTATCCCAATGGCCGGAAAAGATTCAATGCTTCTTCTGTTTCCTCTGAATCATTTTCACAACAAATTCCTATAACGCCTTTACAGAGTGATATTCCCAAGTTGGGCATTATTCTTATCAGACGATATTCCTTACTTGTATCCTGGAGCATTTCCCTCATGTCGTTTATGCTGACGCCAGCCATAAAGCTGACAATCGTTTTATCCGAGATGTTCATTTCCCTGATCTCGGCAAATACTTCCCGGGCGTTTTGCGATCTGACAACAATGACAATAACATCTGATTCAGTAACCAGATCCTGCTTACTCGAAGTCACATTGATACATGGATAAATGCGCTTGATCGCATCCATTGTTTCTGCGGTTCTGGCATTCAATATGATCCGGTTTTGTTCCATTCCGCTTTTTACCAGACCGGCAATGAGCGCTTTTCCCAAGTGCCCTGTTCCAATAATACCAATGTTCATTTTCGCATCTCCTTTAATTTCCTGGCTTGTAGTCGGAATAAATCACAGCGTTTTCCGCATGACAATCTGGCCGTTTTCTCTCGTGACTTCAACGAATCCTGCCTTCTGATATAGCCGGACGGGTCCCTGATAATCAAAGTCATTCCGTTCGTCAGAAAGCTTTGCGTAACCTTCAACAGCCGCGTATCCCTTTGTTTTTGCATCGCTGCAAACCCTGTCAATAAATGCTAACGCTATGCCCTTTCCCCGGTATTCGGGTGCGATTTCGAAACAGACAATGGAGATTGTTTTTCCGCAGGTGTTTTTTCTCGCAAAGTCTGGAACGAATCCGGCGTAACTTTCGATATCCGCCGCATTACACCAGCCGACAGACAGATCTCCGTCATAAGCCAGGTATCCCTGAATCTGATTCCGGTTCAGCATCTCCACGGCATATTTGCGCAGCGTTTCTTGACGCCGTTTGTTTTAAACTCACTGACCATCCGGCTGATGTTTTCCTCATCCTGATTGGGAGAGGTGCAATAGCACGGACCGTTTGGATTAGCATCTGTAAACGCACGATTGTCGAAAAAATCCAGATAATCAGCATTTAGTTCGGATGCCAGTGGTTTAATCACGATTGTTTTCATTCGGGTATCCTCTCTGAAACAGATTTTTGATTTGCCATTAAAATACGAGCGGCATGATCACAGCAGTTTATCCAATTCTTCAAGCAGTTGCTGTTTCATCTTTTCCAGTTCTTCTTCGCTGGGCCTTTCTTCATCTGCGTACATCTTTTCCCGCGGATACCACCAGGTCGGGCCTTTTCCTTTGTTGCCGTATTCGCCAAGGTCTCCGGCTTTCCGGGGGAACAGGTGCCAATGAATATGGGCGCCGCCTTTCCCATTACCAAGGCATTCATAATTCATTTTATCGGCGCCGAAGGCATTGCTGACCGCCTGAGCGACGAGGGTCATTTCCTCAAGATGCTTTGCCCTGACTGCCGGCTCCAGATCGAATAATTCAACAACATGTTCTTTATAGATAAATAACGTATATCCCTTAAAATGCTGAAAATCCCCGATGACCACATATCCGGTTTCCAGCTCTTTGACAAAATAAGGATTGGTACCATCTTTAGTCATCTGAATCCGTTCACATACACCGCACATTTTTATCTCCTTTTTATTTCTTTTTTTGACTAAGATTTGATTTCCACCAATGGTTATTGCATGACCAGTTCCGCCACCTGCTCAACAGACAGGTCACTTGTGTCAATGATATTCTCCATGGATGCAAAACCGGGCAGGGACTTCAGGCTTACATTCAGCCATTCATCGGTCCGCCATTCACAGTTATGATCGTCTTTCCATCGCCTGATCAGGTTTTCCCGGCTGCAGACCAGCGTCACGTTCTTCACTTCCGCCTGCATAGCAGAAAGACCTTGGGTGATTTTTTGAATCACCCAAGGTTCATCCATTAACCATACCAGCACAACCGTATTGCAAACAGAGCACTTCTGATAGTTGCCGATCATATGAAGTATATTATCGACAGCCATAGCCTTGGTTTCCTGATTGCCGACAAAAGGATGGATATCCAGGCACCAGTCTCCGTCAATAAAGGCGGTTCCCGGATGATGATCCGCGATATACTTGCCGACTGTGGTTTTTCCAACGCCCATGGGGCCGTTCAGAATAATGACTTTCATGATTCATGCTCCTGTTTGCCGCTTTGTACATTCAGTAATTGAAACGATCATACCAGAGCAAATGCTCCCGGTCAAACAAAGCAGGGAAGCGGACGTGCTGTCAGTTCAGATTTTGCGGCCCTGAATGATCATGGAAAGCGGGAATCCCTGATGGTCGAGCTCAACAAATCCGCCGCCGATATCATGATCGAACTCCTGCAGCCCGGTGACAACGATCCCGTTGCCGCACATGCCGGAGATGATTTCCGACAATGAATGGGTGTAGTCGGTAAAGGTTTTTGACTGGTAGTGTTTCTGGGTCATATAGTACATTCCGCCGTTTCCGGTCCATTCATGCTCGAAATAGGAGAAGTGGCATTCCGCCCTGTGCTCAGGATCATACGGTTCGTCGCCTTCTGCAGCAAGCATATTCCGGAAGGGGTGCTCCTCGTTGATCAGGATGATAGCTCCCGGCTTCATGCAGTTCGCGATCACCGCAAAAAAGCGGTTCAGATCGTCAAACCAGCAGAGGGCGCCGATGGTGATAATCACCACGTCAAAAGTGTTCTTATACCGGTCGTCGATATCGTAAATATTGGCCGCCACAAACTCGCAGGGGAGGTTCAGCTCTTCCGCTTTTTCATTGGCAAAGGCTACCTGATTTTCGGCAATGTCAAAACCGATGCCTTCTTTTGCTTTTCCGCATTTGACCAGGGACAGCAGCTCACGTCCGTTGTTGCAACAGAACTGGCCGATCACCGCATCTTCTGTGTTGATCTGTTTCAGGACGCTTTTTGTTTCCTCGTTGAAAAAGGGATAGTCTTCATTCTGTATGCGTTCTGTGATATCCGCACCCCAGGAAGCGTCCCTGTTATCAAAAGCCTCTTCCCAGGCAGCTTTGTTTCCTTCAATATACTTTTCCATATTCTTATCCTTTGTTGTCTTTTTTGCTTGTAAACACTATATGCGGTTACTCGACGGTCCATTCAGTCCACTCAATATGATTGTATTGCATTACATCATCGGCACGCTTCATGCCGAGTTTTTCATAGAACGGGACCGCATCTTCATTGGCGATCAGGTATACCGCGATATCCTTTTCACCGCCGGCCAGCTCATGAGCCTGTTTCATCAGCTTTGTCGCGATGCCCCGGCGCTCATAGGCCCTGTCTACTCCAAGATCCGTAATATACAGCCAGTAGCAGAAGTCCGTAAGCCCGAAAAGGACACCCACAACAAGCCCGTCAGCATTCCGGGCGACCAGACTGATCGAAACATTTTTGACCAGCTTCAGAATCCGTTCGGCAAACCGTTCCTTCGGATACTGGGAACCAAGATCGGTTCTCTTCAGGAATTCAATGTATTCCCCTGCCGAGACGCGCTCTTCACAAATCGTAATATCGTCCATATCAGTTTCCTTTCCTTCTTGTGGGCGACAGCTTAGTAAGTCACGCAATCAACGCACTCTTTCAGTTCCAGCAACTTTTTGACACCGAGGACCGTAGCGGGAATGCGGTCGTTCGGCCCGAGGTTTGACAGGATGACAACGGCTGTCCTGTTTTCGGGATTGAACCCGAGATAGCTGTTGTAATGCCCAGTACCGCCGTTGTGCCAGATGAAACCATTTTCCTGATCCAGGATCCAGGCCATCCCAATTTCATCCAGATGGATGCCCATCAACTTATGGCTTTCCGAAGCGGCGTTGATGGCTTTCAGGCTCTGATGGCATCTAGTGAAGACAGGATTATCCTCCAGCTGCAGCTGTGCGTAATGCAGCATATCCTCAATATTGGACGTGACAGCACCGGCGGAGAGATAGCCGTCGTTCTCCTGCCAGTCCCAGTAATTACCCAGGTCACCGTCATGTTCAGAAATCTTAGTCGCAGACATGCCGAGTTCTTCCTGGACGAACTCATTCAGCAGTGAGGTGTAGTCTTTTTCATAAACCGCTTCCAGCACCAGACCCAGCACAGCGTAGCCATAGTTGGAATAGGTAAAGCCATAGCTGTCCTTATTCATATCCAGGCTTTTGCATTTAGCCAGCACCATTTCCCGGCTGATCCCAAAGAAACTGTTCTTTCCAGAAAAGAAGTTGCCGATCATCGGGGTTTCGAAATAAAAACCGTTATAACCGGATGTGTGGGTCAGGAGCTCCGCAACGGTGGGATAGTTCTTTCCGGCGGGCAGGGACAGATAGGCATCGATGGAGGTGTCCGGGTTGACAAGCCCTTCCCCGATTGCTTTGCTGACCAGGGCAGCAGTCATGGTCTTGGTCAGGGAACCAATCTCATATGTATGCTTTTCAGGAGGAAGAATCTGGCCGTTTTCCCCGTAAACCGTAAAAGAAGCCTGGTCGTCACGGATGATTCCGACGGTGATTCTGGCGTCCGTTTTTCCCTGCGTTGTATAGTTCAGCGCGTCTTCAAAGGTCAGGCCGGGAACTTTTCCCATCTGGACTTTCCCATAAATCATCAGTCCGCCGAGAGCCAGAGCGACGATCAGTAAGATGGCTATTACAATCAACATAATTTTTTTCTTTCTGCCTTTCACGGATTTATTCATGTTTGTTTTGCTCCTTTTGCGCAAAGGATTCCGACATATGATTTCAAAGATAGTAATCTATACTATTATATGACAGCACGCCCATTATTTGAAGACACCCATGGTATTATTGGTATATGTATTTATGATACCCATGGTATAATTGAGAAAACAAGCTAGGAAAATCGAAGCCGGGTATACCGCTGACAAATATGAATGTGATATAATCATCTCACAGGAAAAATGAAAAAGAGGGGGACTTGGCTATATGTGGTACAATCCGCCGGACGGACAGCGACGTGAAAGCTTTCACATGGGGAACTGTGTGGACGCATATGATTTTTTGGGCGCACATCCTGTGGAGGAAAACGGGGAACTGAAATGGCATTTCTCCGTCTGGGCGCCGAATGCCCAGCGCGTCTCCCTTGTGGGTGAGTTCTGCGGCTGGGACAGGGAAGCCTATCCCATGGAAAAACAGTATGACGGCATATGGGAACTGCGGCTGCCGGACGGGCTGTTTAATCCGAACCGGGATCCGGAGAAATACAGTTCTCCTGAGGCGGCAGAGCTGCTCCGTACCTACAAATACGCCATCCTCTGCGCCAACGGAGAATGGCATATGCGGGCCGATCCTTACGGCTTTGAGATGGAGCTGCGGCCCAGCAACGGCAGCAAGCTGCGGAACCTGGCGGAATATCAGTGGAACGACAGTGCATGGATGGAAGCACGGAAGGAAAAAGAACCCTGTCGCCAGCCCATGAACATCTATGAAATGCACCTGGGCACCTGGCGCCGGGGCGAAGGCGGACGCATCCTGAATTATGCCGAGATTGCGGATCAGCTTGTTCCTTATCTGCAGGACATGGGTTATACGCATGTGGAGTTTATGCCGGTGATGGAGCATCCCTTTGACGGTTCCTGGGGTTATCAGGTCATCGGTTATTACGCAGCAACTTCCCGTTACGGTACGCCGGACCAGCTCCGGTATCTGATCGATAAACTGCATCAGGCGGGCATCGCGGTGATCCTGGACTGGGTTCCGGCTCACTTTCCCAAGGACGAAGCGGGATTGCGCCTGTTTGACGGAACGCCCTGCTACGAGCACGCTGATTCCCGCAGGGCGGAGATGCCGCAGTGGGGAACGCTGCTGTTTGACTATGCGCGGGGTGAGGCAGTCAGTTTCCTGACGTCCAACGCGCTTTTCTGGCTGAAGGAATACCATGTTGACGGCCTGCGCTTTGACGCGGTCAGCTGCATGCTGTACCTGGATTTCGGCAAGGAATCGGGCCAGTGGGTGCCCAACCAGTACGGCGGGCATGAGAACCTGGACGCGGTGCGCTTCCTGCAGAACCTGAATAAAGCCGTGGAAAGGGAATGCCCCGGCGCGATCACCGTGGCGGAAGAATCCACAGCTTATCCCAAGGTCACCCATCCCGTGGAAGACGGCGGCCTGGGCTTTAACTTCAAATGGAACATGGGCTGGATGAACGACATCCTGTCTTATATTGCCCTTGATCCGATTTACCGGCAGTATCATCACGATAAAATCACATTCTCGATGATGTATGCCTTCAGTGAAAACTATGTGCTGCCCTTCTCCCATGATGAAGTGGTTCACTGCAAGGGTTCCATGCTGGATAAACACCCCGGCGACCTGTGGAAGAAATTTGCTGGCCTGCGGGCTCTGTACGGATACTATATGGTGCACCCCGGCAAGAAGCTGTTGTTTATGGGCGGGGAGTTCGGCCAGTTTGTGGAATGGCGGGACAACCAGCAGCTTGACTGGTTCCTGCTGGATTATGAAAAGCACCCGGACCTGCAGAAATATGTGAAAGCGCTGAATCATCTGTACAGCAGCGAACCTGCGATGCACAAAGTTGACGACAGCTGGGACGGCTTCAAGTGGCTGAACGTCAATGACAAGGAGCGCAGCGTGGCGGCTGTGATACGTTCTGACGGCGAAGACGGTTATATTGCCTGCGCGGTGAACTTTACACCCCAGCCCTATCTGAATTACCGGATCGGCCTGCCCTTTGACTGTGAACTGACAGAAATCCTCAATTCTGACAGGGAAGAGTTTGGCGGCAGCAACCTGTATAACGGTACCGTGCTTCACGCGGAAGAGATTCCCCAGGAAGAGCATCCCTTCTCCTGCGAGATCGTCCTGCCGCCGCTGGCCGCGGTTTTCTTCAGGGTTCAGAAAAAAGAAAAATAAAAGATTCACTGAATATCATCAAATAACAACTAAAAGTTGAAAAACAAGGCAAAACTCCACATATAATTAAATTACAGTTGATATTTGCTATTCCAATCAACTGTTAGTAGTGCTATGCTGTCATTGTACCAACCGGCGCGCGGCGGAAATAATAAGCGGGAGGACAGCATATGTCATTTTCTAGTGCATTACAGAGCTTACGGAAAGAAGCGAAGGTAACACAGGAAGAGCTGGCCCAGAACCTGGGCGTCAGTGCCCAGGCTGTGTCAAAGTGGGAAAACGGCAGTTTCCCGGAAGGTGACCTGATTCCCCGGATTGCGGATTATTTCCATGTTTCGATTGATTATCTTTATGGACGCGCCGGAAAAGAGACCGGCATTGAACAGCAGGTTGTCAGTGCGCTGAATGCATTATGGGAATCCTATCGTCAGTCCGGTGCGGATATGGACGCTGCCAACAAAGCCTATATCGAAAAGATTTACGATATCATGTGGGCGTTCCAGATCAGCGCATGGATAGAGACCAGCGATTACTATCCACGGCCGGAAGGCACAGATGAGAATTCCAGGATGGCCAGCGTATATGCCAACAACTACGGTTATTCCTACATGTCGCCGAACAGGAACAAAGATTTTTATCTGTTCCTGAAGGAGCCGGAGAACAAGGAAGGCTTTGGCGGACTGCTGCGTCAGTCAGACGACGTCCGGAACTTTTTCAGATTTCTTTCCGACAAGACCAATATGGAATTGCTCGGATACCTGTACTGTCTGAAATACGGTGAATATGTGAGACGGGAGACCTTAATCAAGGCGCTTGGTGTAAGCGGGGATCAGATTGATAAATCGCTGGAATACCTGATGAGCCTGGAAGAAGGGCACGGGAATCATCCGATTCAGTCCGTTTCCGTGGTCAATGACGAAGGCAAGGCGGAAACGGCATACGGAATGAACATGAATATGGGCGGCCTGCTCTTTGGCCTGCTGGAGATCGCTGATACCTATGTGCATGCTCCGTGCGGGTTTAAACTGCAGATCATGAACCGTTGCAAAGAATGGGTGGAAAGGTAAGCAAAAGCAAAGGCACCTGCGGCTGCAGGTGCCTTAAAACATGGTGTGACGTCGTCAGATATTTGTTATGATCATTATAATGCCTGACAGGATCAGAAAAGCAAGCACCAGATGCTTTACCGTTTTCTCATGAAGTACTTTACCGCAGCGTATACCGGTATATAACCCCGCTGCCATGAACGGGAGCAGAATAACGGCGTGTTTTACGGCTGACAGCGTAATGATGCCCAGGACGATATAGAGGATTATCCTGAAAGTATTTTCGAGGATAAATATGGCGCAGATATTGGCTTTGAATTCATCGCTGCTTTCGGTTGTTCTTCCTACATAGGCGGCCAGCAACGCACCTACGCCGAACAGTCCGCACAGAACACCTGAGATAATTCCTATGACGGAGAGAAGAACCTTTGATTCTTTAAAACGGACGCTGCATGATTCCCGCAGGAGCATTTCAATTCCAAGCAATATGACCACAACGCCGAAGATGATTTTAATATAGCCGGGATTGACGTTTTTCAGTAAAAGCGTGCCGACAAAGCTGCCTGCAAGAACCAGCAGGGACAGGGGAATCCAGATTCCCGGTCGCAGCCTGGCTCTGTTCTTCCATGTCAGAATGATATTTGACGGATATCCCAGCAACAATTCGACCGGAGAAATACTGACGTTTGTTATGCCAAAGGCAAGGATTGACGTAAAAACAAGGGTGTTGGCGAATCCGCATACCCCTTTTACGAAAAAAGCAGCCACCGTTGCCAGAATCCACAATACCATTTTCTTGTGCTCCTTCGGCCTTGATTTTGTTATTCACAATCAAAAATGGTTTTGCCTTCCAGCATGTCTCCGTACTTTGCTTTCCATTCGCTGTGCACGGCGGACTTGTCAAAATTCTCCAGACCGGCAGGCGTCATCTGAAGCTCGATCATGATATGAAACCGGTTGGAACGGTCTGAGCATGAGGTATGGATGATCACATCGGAAATACCGTCAATGGACCGGGCAGCCTCAAAGTGACTGGTGATTTCCGGAACGAGAGCTTTCCAGTCTATGTTTTCCCTGAACTTGGCGATGATAAAGTGTTTCATGGCGCTGCTCCTTATGCTATTTGTTATCAAACAATAGCAAAAAAAGAATTGCAAGTAAAGTGCTTTTGAAAGCATAAAAGACCGATAAAAATGTTGAATTGTCGCACAATGAAGGAAAGCTGGTAAAACAAAAGGCACCGGTTTGCCTGAAACCAGTGCCTGTGAGTTTGCCGGTATGATCAGCCGTTGTCTGTGCGGTAACTGTAATCCATGACGGTGCTTTCGCCATCCTCAGTCCAGACTACATTGTAATTGTCGTCATAGGAGAATGTGACGGTGAAAGGCTGATCCGGATCGAAGAACCCTTCCGCGGTGATGGTGTCTGTTTCGGGATCATAATCACCCTTCAGGATGGCATCTGCCAGGATCTCATCATTTTCTCCGTACTGGTAGCAGCGGATATCATACTCGCCTTCATACCAGTCATAGAAGATGACTTCAATGTCATCCTTCATCCAGCGGCCGCCGTAGAAATTGCCGATGGGCTCGAACTCCAGATCCTTGCCGGCGTCTTCCTTCAGGTCCTCCCAGAGAAGGGTTCCTTCTTCGGTGATGGTCAACACCGCGTCTCCGTCTTCATAATAGATTTCGTCCCAGTCACCGGTGCTGATATCCTGCCGGTAATGCAGGCCGAAGGGAACCGCGGTGAGGGCGGTCTTTTCCTGATTGAGGGCCATGGCATATTCCCAGATGTCTTCCTTACCGTCAAGCCGGTGAATGACCATGGGCTTAATGCCGCCGTCTTCACCGTAAACTTCAATGCGCCAGTCGCCATCCTCGGCAACCCAGGTGTTGATATAAGGCCGGGATTCCGGATATTCATCCGGATAATATCCAATCTCATCTTCCTCGTATTCTTCCTCGGCCAGGACTGATACGACGGTGAGGGAGAGACAGAGAACCAGAAGCAGTGCAAGCAGTTTTTTCATGGTGATAACCTCCTTTGTCGCGTGGCCGGCCTGTCCGGCACACATATATTTGTACGCAGCAAAAAACGGGACGGCAGTACAATTTGATTTTTCTATTTTTTTCCATTCCGTTCATCAATATTATACCGTAATTCCTGCCGGAGTTCAATCAGCATTCAAAAAGGCACCTGCGATTGCGGGTGCCTTTATGTGCTGCGTTATTTCATTTCCTGCTGCTTTGCCACAATAGCCCGGATGGTTTCCCAGTCGGGACAACGGCGATAGTTTCCGTTCGGGAAGGCAGCGGCTCTGTTCCATGGCCGGTCAAAGACCATGACCTTAAGATCCGGCAAATGATCGAAGAACCTGAAAGCCAGCGGTGAATCTTCTATAGCGTAATCAAACTGCATTTTATAGTAATCATCGAGTTTCAGGCTGAAATTACAGTTTTTCAGGAAGTTTTCCCTGCCGTATTTATCCAGGAAATACACGTTGACATCCTGAAGTCCGTGGCTGTCCAGCCATGCGCGGGAAGGCTCATAGGAACTGTAAGGACGGCCGGTGATAATCGACACATTATGCCCCTGGCGGAGCCATTCATTAATGACTGTAGACGCCCCGGGCGCTTCTTCGAAGGAGAGAAGGAAATCCGGCTCATGACCTTTGATGAGCAGTTCGTCATACTGTTCATCTGTCAGGTCGAAGGCATGCTGAAGATTGAAATACCGTATCTCATCATAGGGAACGTTCTTTCCGAACAGATCAGCAGCCAGCCTGCCAAAGGCCCTTCCGGACTCGCACAGGCAGTCATCAAAATCGATATAGATATTCACAGTCACACATCCTTCTGTTATAACTTCAGCAGCATGTAAACCAGTTCCTGAAAACCGCTTGTGCGGGAGTTAAATCCCCGGGGATTCCGGCCGAATTCCACAAAGCCCAGGCTTTTATATAATGCAATGGCTCTTTCGTTTTCGGCAACCACGTTCAGCTCCAGCTGGACATATCCGGCTTCCCGGGCACACTGAATGCAGGCTTGCATGAGTGCTTTTCCCAGGCCGAGCCCCCAGTATTCCTTCAGGACACTTATGCCGAATTCGGCGCGGTGCTTTACCTTGTATTTGCTGCCGACGGCTTCGATTCCGGCCATGCCGGCAATCTTGCCGTCCATGATGGCAACAAGCTCTATTTCATTCGGGCTTTCTGCTTTTTTAGCCAGGAACTGAGCTTCCTGTTCCGGATCATAACTGTTTTCATCAGGATATGACAGCAGGTAATCTGATTCCGCGTGGGTGAGGTTAAAGGCTTCATAAACATTGGCTCCGTCCGGTGCGTCGCTGTTCCGGATCAGTGCCTCTGTGCCGTTTTTCAGTACGATCTTCTGTGTATATTTCATCTGTTTATTTATGCTCCGTTTGTGTTATGTACTGCCTGACCGGATCGTCACACCAGACGTGTGCTTCTATGTACCGTTCCGGTCCGTGTGAACCGTCATCATTCCAGTCCTGAGGCAGACCGTATTTCTTAATGATCTCAAGGATCTCGTCGTAGGTGTAAACCTTCCGCCTGTATTCTTTTCCGTCATTGACCCGCGGGCTGAAGGTGGGCATGGAATCTCCGTAGGTAAAAGAGATCTTCCGGGTATCAAACGCCTCAATCGGAATTCTCAGGAAGTCGCCCTGCTCAAACCAGGTGCTCAGCCATGGACTGTGCTCCACAACCATGTAATAAGGGGAGGGGATGTCCATGATCCCGCCCTTGGCCGCAAACTCCCGGCGAAGAAGAGCCTCACAGCTGCGGCGCTTTTCAATGTAGGTTTCATCCCGCTGGGCACACAGGGATTCGGGCCGCTCTGCCTTCAACTGATTCAAAACCTTTTCGGCCTCCTCCGCTGGCAGCGCGGTAAGGCTTCTGAAAGGTCCACTCCGTTTATCGAAATAGTGATACAGATACATCATGCTATGTTTCGGTTGTTTTACAGCATTCGGATCATCAGGTAATCATTGTCATAGCTGCCATCGGGATATTTCAGACCGTGGGGGCGGGTTCCGAAAACTGTGAATCCGTACTTCATATACAGGTTGACAGCCCTGCGGTTTTTTGACTCAACGGTCAGCTCGATCTGCTCATAACCGGACCTTTGGGCAAAGGCAATCAGCCGTTCCATCAGGGCGGAACCAAGGCCCAGATGCCAGTAATCCTTCAGGATCGAGATGCCGAGGTCGCTACGGTGCAGAAGACGGCTCTTCGGACCACGTGAACTGACATCCGCACTGGCGATAATCCGTCCATCCATCTCCGCCACCAGCATCAGGCTGCGGGGATCATCCCTTTTCCGGGTCAGGATGGCAGCTTCTTCCTCTGCCGTATAGTCAAACTCTTCCGGAGTGCGCAGCAGGAAGGGCGTTTCGCCCAGCATGATTTTCATATATTGCAGCATGAGCTGCGCATCTTCCGGCTCCACAGAGCGAATCGTACACTGCCTGCCGTCCCGGAGAGTAAGTGTTTCCGCGGAACAAAACATATGCTATCCTCCAACTAAAACCGTCCTGTGATCGCATCGATCATACCAGAACCTGCGTAAACAGTCAAAGCGGAAGAACGTTAAAACAATAAAAAACCGACCGACGGTCGAAAAATGATTGACAAGCAGAAAAAGACGCGCTATAATCACAATCGACCGTTAGTCGGTTTTGTTCTGAATGTGCACAAAGAACAATGTTTGGGAGGAGTCACAGAATGAAAAAAGGGGAAAAGCGTAAGCTGGATCTGATTCAGATTGCCTACCGGCTGTTTGTTTCCAGGGGATACGAGCATACCAGCGTGGATGAGATCATTGAAGAAGCCGGCATCGCCAAGGGCACATACTATTATTACTTCCAGAGCAAAGAACAGATGCTGGAGGAAGTGATCGAGATGATGCTGCAGGCGGAAGCGGAAAAGGCTGAAGCTGTTCTCCATACAGATCTTTCTGTGCCTGAAAAGATCGTCGGGATCATCGCATCCATCCAGCCCGCCCAGGAAGAGCGGACCATTGATAACGCCCTGCACCAGCCGGAAAACATCCTGATGCATAACAAGATCAAGGGACGTTTGTATGACCTGATTGTGCCGATCCTGTCACGGGCGGCGGAGGAGGGCGTGGAAAAAGGCCTGTTCCATTGTGACAATATTCCGGAACGGGTACGGATGATCATGATCCTCAGCGGCGACATGTTTGACGGGCATATTCCTGCCACACAAGCAACCATCGACGTTTTTATCGACACTACAGAGAAGATCCTCGGCGCGGAGCCGGGGACAATGGGTTTTATCCGCGGGCTGATTCAGCACACGGAGGATATTCAGTAAAGAAGGATCATTGTGAAAACCAAATCAAATCTACGGAAATTCATTCTGCTTTGGGCAGGAGAACTGATTTCATCCATCGGGGGCGGACTGACCAGCTTTGGCCTGGGGGTTTACATTTTCCAGCAGACAGGAAGCGCAGCCAACATGGCGCTGATCACACTGCTTGGATTTCTTCCCACACTGCTGCTCAGTGTGCCTGCAGGCGCACTGGCAGACCGGTATGACCGACGGCTGCTGATGATGATCGGAGACGGATGCTCCGCACTGGGCATTGTTTTTATCCTGGTGTGCATGATGAACGGCGGAGCGACGCTGGCACAAATCTGTATCGGCGTGCTGATCAGCTCCGTGTTTTCCGCGCTGCTGGAACCTGCGTTCCGGGCCACAATCACAGACCTGCTGACAAGGGAAGAGTTTTCCCGGGCCAGCGGACTGGTGTCCCTGGCGGGCAGTGCCCGATATCTGTTTTCCCCGATCCTGGCTGGTTTTCTGCTGACGGTCAGCGACGTGAAACTGCTGCTGGTGATTGATATCTGCACCTTTTTCCTGACGGTGATCAGTGCCGCGGTGGTTCGGAAAAGCATTGGAAAGAAAACTGCGGAAAAGAAGGAGGGCCTTCTGGACAGTATCCGGGACGGATGGAGGATCCTGCGGTCTGAAAGAGGCGTGCTGCTCCTGGTACTGGTTTCCTCCGCTATCACCCTGTTTATGGGAATGTTCCAGATCCTGGCGGAGCCTATGGTACTCTCTTTTTCAGATGAAAAGACACTGGGAATCACTGAAACCATCTGTGCCAGCGGCATGCTGGTATCCGGGCTGATCCTGGGCATGCGGGGAATCAAAAGGAACTTTACCGGCATCATGAGCATGTCGCTTGCTACGGCAGGGATTATGATGATCGGTTTCGGCTTGTTTGAAAACATCTGCACAATCTGCATTTCCGGGTTCCTGTTTTTTGCTGCCCTGCCTTTTGCCAACAACTGCCTGGACTACCTGACGAGAACCCATATTCCTGACGATGTCCAGGGCAGGGTATGGGGACTGATCGGCTTCCTGTCCCAGTTTGGCTACGTGATCGCCTATGCCGTATCCGGTGTTGCCGCTGACGCACTGGGTCAGTGGACAGGCATGGGAGTCGGAAGGGGATCCGCCATGGTAATCCAGGCGGCGGGCGGAATGATGGCGGCCATCGCTGTCAGCATGCTTTTCATCCGGAGCATCCGGGGACTGGAAAACAAAACGGAACAAACAGCATAAACAATAAGAATTAAGGAGAAAAATGAATATGCAGCATACAGCCTATCGATACAGGCCTGTGTTGTTTTTTGCACTGGCTTATCTGTTCACATGGATTTTCTGGATACCGGCAATCTTTATCAAGGGAAATACCGGCACGTTCCTGATGATGCTGGGGCTTATTGCTCCGGCGGTGGTTTCCACACTGTTTGTTGTCTTTTCCGGATCGGACGCGCTCAAAAAGGATTTGCGGCAGAAGATCGTCGGTTTTTACAAGGTGAAATGGATGAACGTCCTGCTGGCGATCCTGGTATTCGCCGGGATTACAGCCTGCTCCATCCTGCTGTCCATGGCATTCGGTCAGCCGCTGAGCCAGTTCTCCCTTACCGAGGATTTTTCCTTTACCGGTGTGGGAATCGGCAGCGCGCTGCTGACAATCCTGGTTGCTTCGATTATCGAGGAAGTGGGCTGGAAGGGATACTGTGAGGATTCCATCGGAAACTATATGAACTGGTTCTGGGAATCCATGATTTTCGGTGCACTCTGGTCTTTCTGGCATTTCCCACTGATCTTTATCCAGGGTACCTACCAGGCAGGACTGATGGTGAACCCGCTGTATGTGATCAACTTCTTTGTGAGCGGTATTCCGCTTGGATTCATCATCACCTGGGTCTACCTGGCCAGTGACCGGTCAATCCTGGCCTGTATGATCTTCCATCTGTTTGTGAATTTCATGCAGGAAAAGATCGCATTGACTCCGGAAACCAAATGTGTGGAAACGCTTGTTGTGACAGCAGCCACAGTGATCATCGTGATCGTCAAAAAAGATATGTTCTTTGAAACACGCCATGTAGGCAGGCTCCTGGAATCTGTCACGGCAAAATAAATAAAGCAATGGCACCTGCAGCCGCAGGTGCCATTAAACTATATCGGGATATATTTACTTGTGAATCCAGCCGGAAGCGCCGCGCAGGCCGACAACGAGCCATTCGCCGTCATCCTTCAGGATGGGCAGGACAGTATCCTTGTCCAGCAGGCCAACCTTCAGCGCAGAGGTATCATTCCAGGCATAGACCGGGGTGGTGCCATCCGCACGGTACCAGGCCGGATCGATGGCAAGGTAGTCAGCTTTTACCCAGCCTTCAGCGCTATCTTCAGAATCGCCGGTAAAGATATGGGCCCAGCCGTCTTTCTGCTCATATACAATGATCCGGGCTCCGTCATGCAGGGTATCCAGTACTCCGGCGTTGGCACCGGGAGCCTGGCGCAGGGTCAGGTTTTCGCACAGTACCACAGCTGAAAGGCCGATCTGTCCTTCCCCGTAGGGCGGAATGATTTCAGCCTGAACGGTCATCATACTTCCGATAATCATTATCATCACTGTCAGAATCACTAACCAAACATGTTTCTTCATAGCAGTAGTCCTCCTTCATGATTCATACAACAATATAACGAAAAAACCGGTGGTTTTGTTCCCTTTATGCGAAAGGGCGGGGACAGGAAAGGGTTCAGATCGCCTTTTTATATACCAGCATTCCATTGCCGTAAGGATCATCTTCTGCGCCAAATTCTTCCGTCACGAACTGATAACCGCTCTTTTCCAGCACCTTCGCGGAGGCTTCATTTCCATGCACCACACGCCCGCTGATCTCCCTGATTCCAAAGCGTGAGAATATGAAACCGGACATGGCGTTCAGCAGTTCGGTGGCATACCCCCTGCCGCGGTATTTCTGCCCGATGCAGTAGCCGATTTCAGCCTCGTCAGGATTGCCTTCCACTTCACTGATGCCGGTATCGCCGATCAGTTCCCCGGTTTCCTTCAGCTCCACACCGAGGACAAAGGGCAGATGGCTGTTGTTAACACAGTCAATATAAAAGCGGATGGCACCCTGTGCTTCCTCCAGATCTGCATAGCACTCATTCGGGAACCATTTGCGGACCTGATCATCCAGATGGTTTTCATACAGCTGCTGAGCATCTTCATCCCTGAACTTGCGGACAAGCAGATGCTCTGTTTCAAACATTTGTTCCATTTCCGTTCCTTCATATACATTGACATTCTGTGATCAAAAGATGTGGTGAAAAGCTTGATATCGCTAATTATCATATCAAATACATACATATCCAGTCAAAGGGAAAAGAGAACAGAGCGAAACCCGCAGCCGAATGAGAGGCTGCGGGCACATATTGTACAATCGATTATTCTTTTTTATTTCAAGTCAGTCCGGATCAGATACAGCGTTGTGGCCTGGATTCCTTCCGGAATGAGATCATAATGGGAACTCTGTGCTGCGTCACGGGTTTCCTCGAAAATCCTGAGGGCATCCGGCAGGGTGTCTTCCGCGTACGGAAGCAGGGAACGGGCCAGATCGGCTTCGGCGTCCAGGATGGACTGCTTCAGCAGCTGCGTGCCGTTTGTATAGAGGTTGTCCGCACCCTGGGCCAGCTGCGCAGCGCCGTCTTTCAACTGTACCAGTCCGGCGTTCAGCTTTCCGGCACCTTCTGCAGCCTGTGCTGTTCCATCTGTATATGCCTTTAATCCGTTTACGAATGTGCTGACCTGATCCAGCTTTGTTTTGAGAGCGGTCAGACTGTCCGCAGCTTTCTGGGCTTCCGCCAGCTTTGCCTGGACTTTTTCATCCGAGGCCAGATACTTCTCAACATTCTCTCTGACAAGCTCTTCTTTTTTCTCCTGAATCGCAGCATCGATTTTTGCAGCTGTTTCTTTTGCGGCCATCTGGGTATCCACAGCCCCGTTGACCTGGGCGGCCTGATCGGCAGTTATCTTTCCTGCTTTAACCGCAGACGTATACTGTTCCACGGTGAGACCCGGCTGTACCTTCTCAAGGACGGTTTCCAATACTTTTGCTTTTACCGCTTCCTCCACACCGGCCTTGATCTGCGATTCCTGCGCGTCAACTTTCGGACGGACGACGGCCTCCACCTGTCCGTATGCAGCTGTTTTCAGCGCGTCAGGATCCAGCTGTGAGAGAACTGCGTCCAGTGCCGCTGTATAGTTTTCAGCCGTCAGGGCAGGGAGCGTGATGCCTGCGGCGTCCAGTCCGGAAGCGGCAATCTGTGCGTTCGCGGTTTCCAGAATGGCGGCAAAGACCGTGTCTGCTCCTGTGTTCAGTGCTTCGTTGTTCTGCGTTAATGCGGTCAGGCCGCTGCCCAGCGTGGCCATACCGTCTGAAAGGGCAACAACTCCGCTGGCTTCTGTGCCTTCATCCGTGGAAGCTTCGATGCCATACAAAGCCTTTGTTCCGTCCGCCAGCTGCTTTGCACCATCATCCAGCTGAACCAGGCCGTTGTTGAGCTCATTGAGTTTCTGTGCAAGATCCTTCGTCTTCCCGGTTGTTTCGGGCAGGACTTCATTCCGGCTCATCGCAGACAGGACTGCCTTTGCCTCGTCCAGTTCGTTGTGCAGATCTGTATCAACTTTACCGTCAATGGTGTCGCAGGCAAGCCGGATGGGGTCAGAGGATACGAAGGTCATCATCCAGCCCAGATCTGTGTGATCCGCGTGGAAGGAAGCGGAAAAGGAAGCAGGAAGCTCCAGGGACGCGTCTGCACAGGGCAGGGCACAGCCTACAAGGATCTGCCTTCCCATTTCGGTGATCACAGAGGCGTTTTCCGCCTTCAGGCCGGAAACTCCGCTTTCAGGCAGCAGCATCGCAGTCACAGCCAGTGCCGGTACAGATTCGTTTGCCTGATAAGAGACTGTCAGAACCGCTTCGCCTTCCCGGTTCTTCAGCTCGGCGGGGGAGACAGTTTCGCCATCCAGGGTAATCGTCACGACCGGCACCAGGGCAGGCGCTTTATCAGAAGATCCCTGATAAATGATATCCCTGCCGTCAGCCTGCCAGGTCAGCGTGCTGCCGTCGAGAGAGAAGGTTTCTTTTCCTCCCAGGTTTTCAATGCCTGTCAGGAGGGTCTGATCTGTAATGGTGTCCAAGCCGTCCGGGTTTTCAAGCCGGATACTATCTGTAATGGAGGTTACGGTTCCGTCAGCACCGGCAACCACATATACTTTTTCCTGTTTGTTTACTTCCGCTGTTGCGGATACACATCCCAGCACCAACAGGATCGCAAGGATCATTGCAACTGTCTTTTTACACATAACGATCAATCTCCTTTCCCGTTCAGCGGGCAGATTTCATATCAAGCGTGGTATGCACAATGAACTTATCCAGAAGCAGCAGCATTGCCGGCAGCAGGAAGAGAACAACCGCCACCGAGAGCAGTGCGCCGCGGGCGATCAGCCGGCACATGGAAGAAATAATATCCACGTTGGAATACAGGCCGACGCCGTAGGTTGCCGCGAAGAATCCGAGGCCGCTGACCAGAATGCTCTGGGCGGCAGAAGCAACTGCTTTTTCAACAGCTTCCTTCTTATCCAGACCGGAAAGCCTGTTCTGCTTGTACCGGGTCGTCATCAGGATGGCGTAGTCCACGGTCGCACCCAGCTGGATGGTCGAGATCAGAATCGGACCGACAAAAGGCAGTTCCGTGCCGAAATAATACGGAATGCACAGGTTGGCGGCGATTGCAAGCTCAATGATGGCCACAAGCAATACAGGCAGCGAGAAAGACTTCTGGACCAGCAGAATGATGACGAAGATCGCGATGATGGAGATCAGGCTAACGACGGTGAAATCATGATCTGTGCAGGAAATCAGGTCTTTTGTGCAGGGTGCTTCGCCGATCAGCATCCCGCCTTTATCATATTTCTTCAGCACGGCGTTGAGACTGTCAATCTGTGCATTTACCTCATCCGAGGAAATCACGTAGGCTGAATTGATCAGCATCAACTGGTACCGGCCGCCCTTAACCAGCGACAGAATATCTTCCGGAACAAAGGATTCGGGAATGCCCGCGCCGAGCAGGCTGTCGATCCCAATAACATCCTTTACACCGTCGACCTGCTTCATTTCATCTGTCATATCCCGGACATCTTTCTGGGATACGCCTGAGTCCACCAGGAGCAGGTGTGTTGTGGCCATGTCGAAATTATCAGCCAGCTTATGGTTGGCGATGATTGACGGAAGAGTTTGCGGCATGACCTTGCTCATGTCATAGTAGACATGGTTGTTCGCATAACCATAGAAGGCAGGAACGATCATGATTACAAGTACAATGCAGAGCGCTTTATAATGCCGGACGACAAACCTTCCGATCCCCCCGACATCGGGAAGCAGCGGCTTGTGCGCCGTTTTTTCGATGACGCCATCCAGCAGGCGGATGACGCAGGGCAGCAGCAATACGGTTCCCAGCAGGCCCAGCACAACGCCCTTGCTCATCACGATGCCCAGATCCTTGCCCAGTGTAAAGCTCATGAAGCAGATAGAGACGAAGCCCGCGATGGTCGTCAGGCTGGAACCCAGGATTGACGTAAAGGTCATATGGACAGCTTCAGCCATCGCTTCATCTTTATCGGCAATCTTTTCCTTCTGCTCCTTATAGCTGTGCCACAGGAAGATGGAATAGTCCAGCGTGACACCCAGCTGCAGTACCGCGGCGACTGCCTTGGTTATGTAGCTGATCTCTCCCAGGAAGTAATTTGTTCCCATGTTCCAGAGAACCGATATCCCGATGCAAGCCAGGAAGATCAGCGGCAGCAGGAAAGAATCCATTGTGATCATCAGCACGACCGCGCACAGCGCCACAGCGATCGCAATATAAATGCCTTCCTGCTCCTCCACAAGCTGCTTTGTGTCGGTCACGACGGCGGACAAGCCGGAAACAAAGCACTTTTGTCCGGCTGTTTCGCGGATCTGCCGGATTGCTTCCATGGTCTCTTCTGAAGAGGAACCTTCATCGAAGAAAACAGCTGTCAGCATGCAATCACCGCGGCTGAACCGATCCCGGATATCTGAAGGGATGATATCCAGCGGAATCATTCCCTTTGTCAGGGAAGCATAACCAACCACGGAATCCACATGGGGGATTTCCCTGACGGTGTTTTCCATATCCTCCTGCTCCCGGATGGTCATCCCATCAGTGACCAGAAGGGAGAATGCGCCCTTGCCGAAATCCTTCAGCAGGATTTCCTGACCCTGGACGGTTTCAAGATCCTGGGGCAGGTAATATAACAGGTCGTATTTAGTTCTGGTTGCGGCCATTCCCAGTACGGACGGGATCATCAGTGCCAGGCACAGGATGATCACCAGGATCCGGTGACTGATCAGCCACTTTGTGAACCTTTTCACGTTTCCTTCCTCCTAAACCGAAGATTTAGAACACAATGTTGACTATCTCAACGCAGCGAATTATAATAATCTGCGTGATTGAAATCAATAATCAATTTGATTATCAATCGTTTGTTAATCAACATCGATCGGAACGGGCAGACGTTATCCGACAGATCAGGATAAAACTGTTGAGAAAGAAGGCAGGGGTATTTATGGAAACAAAGAAAGAAGACCGCCGCGTCCGCCGCACAAAAAAACTGCTGACGCAGGCATTGACGCAGCTGCTTCAGCAGAAACAGGTAAATGAGATCACGGTCAAGGAACTGACAGATCTTGCCGATATGAACCGGGGCACATTTTACCTGTATTATAAAGATATTTTCGATATGCTTGAAAAGATAGAAGATGAACTCTTTGAAAACCTGAACGGGATCATTGCTTTGCCGGAAAACACGGAGGTTTCCGAGCAGGCCAGGCCGATCCTGCGGGATTTGTTTACCTTTATTGAAGACAACCAGGAGATGTGCAGGGTTCTGCTGAGCCCCAACGGAGATATGAATTTCCTTCACCGGCTGAATGAGGTCATGCGGGAAAGGTGCCTTCATCTGTATAAATCCGCGGAACCGAAAGGTTCTGTAGATGAGTTTGACTACCATTACAGCTTTATCGTTTTCGGCTGCGCGGGAATTATCCGTTCGTGGGTGAACCGCGGCTGCCCGGAAGCCGCTGAAGAAATGGCCGAACTAACCAGCAGGATGATCCTGAGCGGCGGCCTGTCATGATTCCATGCAGCCGGCTTTAATATGAAGCCTGCGTTTATCCTGCCTGTCCGCGGCAAACCACAGGATAAGAGCAGCGGCCAGCCAGAGAATCCGGAATACATTGGCGGAAAGATCGCCCGGGAAGGGATCGAACAGAGCGTTCCAGTCAAAGATTACGCCGATTGAGTCAATAAATGCGTGATATACCGCGCAGGCAATGATGCTTTTTGTCGCCTTATAGATGGCCGCCAGGGTAAAGGCCCAGATCAGAATTGTGATTCCGAAACCGATCATGCTGTCTCCGTAATGGTGAGACGTTGGATCAAGCCATACCGGATAATGCCATGCATACCAGATGACGGAAGTGGTCAGGACGGAAAAGGGGAAGGGCATCCTTTTCTCCATTTCAGGCTGGAGCAGTCCCCGCCAGCCGGTTTCCTCGGCGATGCCGACAAAAGGAATCATGACGATAAAGAGCAGCGGAAGCATGTACCATGCCGTGCCGTTGGGCTTACCAAATAAGATTGCATATATGAGGGTAAACAGGCAAAACCCGCCGGTGATCAGAATGGTTTTTCCCTTATCCTCCGTGTACATGATATTGCTGAACAACTGCTTTACGCTGATTTTGTCCCTGACCAGGGAGATGATCAATACAGCAATAAAAGGCGTCGGCGTGGAAAACAGTAAGCCGATGATTACATACAGCACATAGCCGACTGATACAGCACCTGTTTTGCTATAAGCAACAGAATACGGCAGCAGCCAGACATGCAGTGTGACATAACAAAAGGCTGAAAGTGCGGCTACCAGCAGCAAATACCACAGCAGCCTGCCTGAGTAAATTGAGTTTTGTGTCTTATCGTTTACCATGGAATTTCTCCTTCCTTTCTGTGTGGTACGCTGGTTAGACGGAGATGTTCCGGTTTCGTTACAACAAAATTTTTTTATCAAAAAAGGACGTTCTGACCATGGACAGTTACACAAATGTGTATCCAAAAGCGTACGGATATAACAGCACAATCCTTGACAACAACTGCACAAAGGGAGACAATTACGATCAATTCCAGGTGTGATAGAATGAGCCCAACAAGGGGACAACAATTACATTTGGAGGGATGAATAATGAAGAAGCTCCTTTGCGTGTTACTGACTGCTGCCCTGCTCTGTGCCCTTTTCCTGGGCGGCGCCTGTGCCGAAACGAAGAAAGAGGAACCCGGCGTGACTGTTTACTTCCCGAACTGGAACATCTATTCCGACAGCCGGCAGGATGTGAACGGCCTGCCGTGGGATCGAATCGACTGCGTGAACCACGCTTTCTGGGAAGTCATTCCCCAGGACGGCGGATTCGCTATCGTGTCCACCGATCCCTGGGCGGATACGGATCCGGACAACCCCGTAGCCCATTTCGCCCAGTATGCGGAATGCGCGGAGAAATATCCTGACAAGCAGATCCTGATCTCCATCGGCGGATGGACAGACTCCGGTCACTTCTCCGAGATGGCGCTGACCAAGGAAAGCCGCGGATCCTTTATCCAGAGCTGCCTGGATACCCTGGACGCTTATCCTTTCCTGTCCGGCCTGGACATCGACTGGGAGTACCCCGGTGTGGAACGTGAACCCGAGGATGAAAGCGACGAAGGCTGCCCGGTGGTGGGCGACGACTGGACCAACTACACCCTGATGCTGAAAGAGCTCCGTGAAGCACTGGATGAGCATTTCGGCGAAGGAAAGAAGATCCTGACCGTGTGTGCCGGCGCCTCTGTCGGCTGGTCCCTGAGCAAGCAGGATTACGCTTCCCTGCATCCCTATGTGGACAAGATCAACCTGATGACCTATGACATGGCCGGCTCCTGGGAGGAGAACACGGGCCATCATACGGCGCTGCTGGGTGAAGTTTCCGCGGATACGGCCGTGAAATACCTGCTGGAGCAGGGTGTGCCGGCGGAAAAGATCACGATCGGTTCTCCGCTGTACAGCCATGGCTGGAAGATGCGTGAAGCGGCGGAAGAAACCGTTGGCGCTCCCGCTGACGCGATTGACGATATGACCTGGCATGACATTATGGCGATCGAGCAGGCTGCTGTGCCGGAAGGAATGCCCGGATGGCATAAGGGCTATGACGCGGAAAAGGGCGCTGCCTGGCTGTGGAACGACAATCCGGAAGCTCCCGAATACCTTGACTTCATCACCTATGAAAGCACCGAGTCCCTGGCGGCGAAGCTGGACTATATCAAGGCCAACGGACTGGGCGGCCTGATCATCTGGGAAGTGCACGGCGACAGCATCGACAACGATTGGCCGATGATCACACAGATGCACAAGGGACTGCAACCCTGAAGGGTTATCAAAAAGTAAAAAACTCTGGCGGCCTGATGACCGCCAGAGTTTTTATATCGGGCTGCAACGCTTATTGAGCAGGGATATCGACAGGGGACATTTCGATGCCCAAAGGCTGGAGCAATGCCTGGATTGTTTCCTGGGATTCTGCTTCCGCTTCACTCAGAACGAGGAACATGCCGGTGGCATGATGCCAGCTCAAAGTGACCAATACAGGCACTCCCTTTTCAAAAAGGAACAGATAGTATACGGGTTCTTCAATTTCCAGTTCAGGCATGTTCATAATGGCCTGCAGCGCAGAGGTGAGGGAAAGAATATCGACTCCCTTCTGACCGTTGATGATATTGGAAAGGGCGGTGATGCCGCTGGCCCGGGCCAGGAGCTGCTCCTGCAGGGCAGGGGAAAGGGCGTTAAACTTTTCCTGCTCGCTTTCGGACATCATCATTTTCAGCCATCCCATTGGGTCTGCCTGTTTCAGGCTGTATACGGCAACAGGCTTGTCATAGTCGCCTGTGTTGAACGTTGTCTCAAGCGTATCCAGATTGGCACTGGCAGACATGAATATTTCCAGATAATCCCGGCTCTGTACCATTTCATTCATCACACTGACAACCTTAAGGCCGGTTTCATAGAAGTCCGGAGTGGCGGCTGCTTCTTCTTCCGCCAGACAATATGTGCAGGACAGACAGAAGATCATGGCGCAAAGCAGTGCCATTATTTTTTTACAGTTTTTCATTGTTTCTACCTCCTTTAATGAAAAACGATTCATAAGTTTTCCCCTTTTACCGGGGACTTATCTGAACCCCATGCCGAACCTGACGGTATCTGCTTTCTCTTTGCCCAGAAGTCTTTCAAGCATTTCGAAAGCGACCGCCGGAGCAGTCTGGGGACAGTAAGACGTAATAATATTCCCATCGGTTACCACGGGCTCGTTGATCACATTGACACCAAAGCCGGTCAGCTCTTTCTGCCTGTAGCCATCCGCCAGATGATAGGTAGTGGCATTCCTTCCTGCCAGGACGCCGCTTTTGCCTATGGGAAGCGCCGCAACGCATACGCTTGCGATGACCTTTTCATGATTATTGAATTCCCGGATCAGTTCCAGGAAGCGTTCGTTATAGGCTTCTTCAAAATATCCGTAGAGGTGATCCCCGCCTGGAATGGCCAGGGCGTCATATTCTTCAGCATGAATATCCCAGATTAACTTGTCTGTCTTAATTTCAGTGTTCCAGAAAGCACTGGGAACAGAAGCATTAAAGCCACAGGTATCCAGTTCAATATCATAACCGTATTCGCTTTTTGCCCATCCGACAACGTCATAGAAGGGGGCGAATTCCATCATTTCAAAGCCTTTACAGCAAAACAAAAGTACTTTCATATCGTGCATATTGATCCTTCCGGTTTCCTGTTTCCAGACATGACAGGCTCAGGAACAGAAACCATCATACCAAATTCAGCTATATCAAGTCAAAAAGAGGCGGAGGCGAGGCTGCCAGAGCAGAGCAGATAAAAAAGAGGCCCCAAGGGGCCTCAGGATAAAGCTATTTACAGAAGAAGCTTTTCAATTTCAGCAGGAGTAGCTGCGATGAAGGTCGCCCCTGCATCAGTCAACTCTTGCCGGTCGCCGTATCCGAACAGGACACCGATGGAGTCCAGGCCATTCTCTTGAGCACCGATGATATCGTGTTTCCTGTCGCCGATCATAATGACGGAGGATTTGTCGGTTATATTGCAGCTTTCCAGCGCGTAACGGATGATGTCTGCCTTTTTATTCCTGGTATCATCCATCGTGGCACCGGCGACAAAGTCGAAATAATCATACAGCTTGAAGTGACGCAGAATCTCCAGTGTAAAGGCTTCCGGCTTGGAAGTTGCGACGATGAGCTTTTTGCCGCTTGCCTTCAGGTGATCCAGCATTTCCGGTATGCCGTCGTAGACCGAGTTCTCCAGCATTCCCTGCTTCCTGAAATATTCGCGGTAATAACCGACGGCAAGCTCGCTCTGGTCCGGGGTAAAATGATAAAATTCTTCGAAAGAACCTTTCAGGGGCGGCCCTATGAATTTAAATAAATCCGCACGGTCGGGCACCTCGATATTGAACTTTTTCAGGGCATACATGACGGAGTTGGTTATGCCAAGGCCGGGATCGGTCAGTGTTCCGTCCAGGTCAAACAGGATGTAATCATATGTATTCATGTTCATTTCACCTTCTTTTCCGCAACCATGATGTCCATACAGTGCTGATGGGGGATGCCGCCGCTGTTGCAGTCAAAGAGTTCCTCATCAATCCTGTGCATATGCCAGTCATGATAGTATGTGAACAGTTCTCCGCTCTTCCACTCATAACGGTTGCCCTTTTTCTCTCCTGAGCGCTTCAGATAGGGCTTGGATACGAACACGTTGAGCGCGTGCAGCCCGCCGTCATTGGTATACTTTTTCAGGTTGTCCGTGACTTCTTCCCGGATGTCCGGGCGGAGAAAGTGGAAAACGCCGCTGCTCAGGATAATGTCATATTTTTCTGTCAGCCGATAATCTGAGATGTCGGCCTTGAAGAAATCCACGCGGGTACTGCATCTTTCCGCCAGGATACGGCCTTTCTCCAGACCGTTTTCAGCAATATCAATGGCGGATACGCGGTAGCCGTTCCGGGCCAGGAAAACAGCGTCCTTTCCTTCGCCGCAGCCGATATCCAGCACCTTATATGGCTTTACCGGCGGCCGCAGCCGCAGGATATCATAGCAAAGACGGTTGGGTTCAATACCCCAATAGTATTCTGAAGTCTGGTATCTTTCCTCATAATCGGCCAGGATCGGAGACCGGTATCCCACAAGGGCGTCCACGGTTGTTCCCAGCACTTCCGCAAGCGCTGTCAGCAGTTCCACATCCGGATGGGATGCATCTGTTTCCCACTTTGAAACAGCCTGGAAGGAGACGGACAGTTTTTCCGCCAGTTCCTTCTGTGTCATTCCCAGAGCTTTGCGTTTCCTGGTAATCGTTTCACCGATACTCATGGTACCCCTCCCCGGAATTCATCTTCTGATGAGTCCATTATAGGGGAGAATTCCACGAAAACAATAATCTGTTTGGAGAATTAAAAAGAAAAATCAACCAATGGTAGAATAATCGAACACCCGGGTATTCCCGGGTGTTCATTCGTCCTTCGGACGCAGCAAGGGATTTCTCCACTACGGCTGCGCCTTCGGTCGAAATGACAAAGTGGACACTGGAGATCATCTGCACAGTGTCCACTTTGGTTTTGCCAACAGCCCACCAGGCTGATATTCGGCTTACTCTACTAGTATCCTCTTACGCCAGCGCGTAGGCAACCAACAGGCGCAGCACGTTTTCCGCGCCATCCCGGTGGCTTCTCTCATAACCATGGGAAGCATATACTCCGGCGCCGATCAATCCATGACGGAGATCGTTGCCGGCTCCGAGCGTGGCTTCCACATCGCTTCCGTAATGCGGATAGATATCCACCGCATAATCCGCTCCGCTTGCTTTGGCTGCTTCAATGAGACCCTTGACAACCGGATAGCTGTAGGGGCCGCCGCTGTCCTTGGCACAGATGGAAACCTGCTTTTCCGTGCACTGCAGGCCTTCACCCACGCAGCCCATATCCACGGAAACGGCTTCTGTGCATCCTTCCGGGACATTGCCGGATCCGCCGTGGCCGACTTCTTCAAAAACGGTGATGTGGGCATAAAGCGCGCGCTTCGGGACAATCTTTTCATCCCGGATGTATTTCGCAAGTCCAAGGAGAATGCCGACGCTCAGTTTGTCATCCAGGAAGCGGGATTTGATGTAGCCGGTTTTGGTGATCCGGACATTCGGCTCAAAGCATACGATATCGCCAACCGCGATACCGAGCTTTTCCGTGTCTTCCTTTTTCTTTACATCCTCATCCAGGACAACCTCACAGGTGTCCCATCCGCGTTTGACGTTGTTGTACTCGCCGTTTACATGGATCGAAGCGTTGCAGAGCTGGAAGGTTCCTTCATAGACCCCGTTGAATTTTGTCACAACACGCACATTCTCCGTTTCGGCGTTGTTGGGATTCATACCGCCCAGGTTGGTGAGACGGAGACGTCCGTTTCCTTTGATTTCCGCAACCATACCGCCAAGGGTATCGACATGCGCTTCCAGAAGCAGACCGTTATCCTTGTCGCTGCCGCCGAAAGAAACAAGTACTCCGCCTTTGTTGGTAAGCTTTGCGTCAAAACCAAGTTTCGTAAATTCATCCAATACCCACGCGGCCGCATTTTCCGTATAGCCTGTAGGGGAATCGATGTTCAGGAGGGTTTCTGTTTCCTTAACCAGGAAATCTGTGTACTTCTTCAGACTGATCTTTTTCATAATAAATTCCTTTGTTCAATTTGTTATTCTTCCGGCTGCTTTTGCGCATCGGATTTGTTGTCTGTTTCGACCTTGGTCTCGTTTTTTCCTTCATGAGACGCGGCAACCATCTTAAGCAACGCTTCCACAACATGGACAGCAAAGGAGAAACGGGAGGCCTGCTGCTTGGCAAACAGCATGTCCAGGGTATTGGTCATCAGGGTGACGTTCACCTGATCCGTGCCTTGATACTGATCGGATACGATCATCACAGCATGCAAGGCGCGCTTTTTCAGTTCGTCCTCTTTAGTGCCGTAGCCTTTCTGGTCTTTAAGGAACTCATCCGCTTCCTTAATTTCTTCCACCAGGGTTGGAATGGGAGTATCCGAGATGGACAGGGCGGCCAGCGGAGCCAGTTCGTCAGCATGGCCGTACTTGATTTCCGCTTCCGTCAGGGCGTCATACAGATCATTCAGCCGCTGTGCTTTTTCCTCCGGCAGGCCGCCAGTCATGGAAAAAACCTGGGCGGCGGTCTGGGAGGCGCCGCTGTTGGAGAAGTGCTTTTTAAGGGCCAGGTAGCCGGCTTCCACTTCCGCAATCAGTTCATCTTCTGATTTGCCGGAGAACGCCATGAGCATCGCAAAGAAGCTGTCTGTTTTATTTGTGAGGATACGGTGCTTCTGATTCATCCGGCGGTAAATCTGTTTGCCGCGGAGGGCTGCTTCTTCCGTCAGGGCCTGATCTGCCAGGTCGGCAAGCAGGAACGCGGTCAGCACCAGATACTCCGTGCCCTTGAAATGCCGTTTCAGCAGATTGAAATAATCATTGGCGAGAACCATCCGCTCTTCCGGTTTTTCCACCAGGGAGAGCATGCTGGCCAGGATGGAACGAACCTTTTTACTCCGGAATTTGGAAAAGTGACCCGTGTGCTTTTTGATGACTTCACGGCATTTCTTCAGGCGGTCAGCATCCGCTATCTTTCCACAGGCACAGAATACGTTGGCACATACGGTATAAAGGTCATTGCTGTCCCATTTGAAAACTTTTCCAACGGTATCCCGGTTTGCAATGTAGTCCGCGCAGAGTTTTTCCAGTTCCGGCTTCATATTCTTCATTCCTTTTCTTTTATTCTGAACAATTATCTGAAATTATAGCATACAGCAACCCGGAAGATGTAACTTATGTTGTTCTTAATTCGGACATTCATGTCAGAAACCACTGAAGGCAGATAAGTTGCTGAAGGGTTAAAGGGAGCCCAGACAACAGCCGGAAGGCCTGATTTATAAAACATCTTGCATATTTGCCCAATCCTTTATATAATGAATGCCGTACGATGAAGGAGAAGGCTCCGCGGGGGATTTCCAGAGAGCGCATCCAAGGCTGAAAGGTGCGTATTCACCGGCGAACAGGCCGCCCGTCTCCAGAGTGTGCGGAAGTAAGCGCCGATGAGGTGAAATTCCGCCGGGTGCTCCCGATACAGAGCAGAGAGATGACGGCATTTGCCGTCAAGCAAGGTGGTACCGCGAAGCATCAGCCTCGTCCCTGCACAGGGACAGGCTGTTTTTATGTGAAGTACTGGGAGGTCATTTTATGAAGGTCAGAAATCTCGTATCCAAGCGTTTCAAGGAAACTCCTGCGGACTGTCAGATTGCCAGCCAGGCACTGATGATGCGCGGCGGCTACATCAAGCCCGTGGGCAACGGCATCTTTACGCTGTTTCCCATCACCAAGCGTATCACCGCGAAGATCGAAAACATCATCCGCCAGGAGATGAACCGCATCGACGGACAGGAAGTGCTGTTCCCGGTCACCATGCCCGCAGATATGTGGCGCAAGTCCGGCCGGTATGATTCCATCGGCTCTGAGCTGCTGCGGTTCAAAGACCGTTCCGGCGGAGATATGGTGCTTGGTATGACCCACGAGGAAGCTTCCGTCCAGCTGATGACGGACGTGGCTGACTCCTATACCCAGTATCCGTTCATGATCTACCAGATCCAGACGAAGTTCCGGGATGAACCCCGCTGCCGCGGCGGCCTGATCCGCGTGCGCGAGTTCACCATGAAGGACGCCTACTCCTTCCACACCTCCCAGGAAGACCTGGAGCAGTACTATATGCGCTGCTACGAAGCCTACAACCGCATCTACGCCCGCTGCGGCGTGCCGGAGGTTGTGGCGGTGGCCAGCGACAGCGGCATGATGGGCGGCAAGGTGAGCCATGAATACATGCTGCTGACCGATGTGGGCGAAGACACCATTGTGCTGTGCCATGACTGCGACTACCGTGCCAACATGGAAGCGGCTCCCTGCCTGCTGAACAATGAGCCCGGTGAGATTGCTCCGCTGGAAAAGGTGGACACCCCCAACGTCAAGACCATTGAAGACCTGTGTGCCTTCCTGAAGATCAAGCCCCAGCAGACCTGCAAGGCTGTGATGTACCAGCGCAACGTGGACGATTCCTTCGTGATCGTGTTTGTCCGCGGCGACCTGGACGTGAACGAGACCAAGCTGCGCAACTACCTGAAGGCTGAAGTGCATCCCGCCGTCGTGACCGAAGACAGCGGCATCCATGCCGGCTTCACCGGACCGATGGGCCTGCCGGAAGGCACGACCGTTGTATATGACAGCTCCCTGAAGGGCATCGAGTGGCTGGCCACCGGCGCCTGCGAGGAGGATAAGCACTACATCGGCTTCAACATCGCCCGGGATATCGGCGAAGTTGAATACGTGGACGTGGCCAAGGCCTTTGACGGCGGTATCTGCCCGGTATGCGGCAAGCCCTCCATCTACACCAGCCGCGGTATTGAAGTGGGTAACATCTTCCAGCTGGGCACCAAGTACACCGAGTCCATGGATATGACCTATGTGGACCAGGATGGCAGCCTGAAGCATCCCATCATGGGCTGCTACGGTATCGGCGTAGGCCGCCTGGCTGCTTCCGTCTGCGAAGCACATCACGATGATTACGGCCCCGTCTGGCCCATGAGTATCGCTCCCTGGCACGTGCAGATCTGCTCCCTGAGAGCCGACCAGCCGGAAGTGATCGAGATGAGCCAGAAGCTGTATGACGCCCTGACTGCCCGCGGCGTTGAAGTACTGTGGGATGACCGCAGCGTTTCCGCCGGCGTCATGTTCTCCGACGCTGACCTGTTTGGCGTGCCGCTGCGCGTGGTTGTCAGCCCGAAGGGCCTCCAGAACGGCACCATCGAAATTGCGACCCGTGACAAGTCCATGAAGGAGCTTGTGCCGGTGAATGAAGCTGAAGACTTCGTGGTCCGTTTCGTTGAGGACGCTCTGGCGAAACTGGAGTGCAAGCTGTAATCCTATCAAGTTTAATAAGCCTGTCTGAAAAGACAGGCTTTTTGTATCCTGGAACACTGAATAATATCTGTCTTAATACTATCTTTATAAAGCGCAGAAGATTCTAATGCGATGCTTATAACGTCTCCATTACCATAAATATGGTAATGGAGGGAGGCTTTTCGTGAGAATCTGGGGAAATCATCGGATCACAACTTTCCAGATTATCGCTCTGGGATTTTTTTTGATTATCATGGTCGGGACGCTGCTGCTGATGCTCCCGATTTCCAGCAAGCAACCGGGCGGAGCTTGCTTTTCAGACTGTGTATTTACGGCAACTTCGGCCGTCTGCGTGACCGGACTGGTCGTACGGGATACAGTCAGTCACTGGTCCGTGTTCGGACAGGCGGTTATCCTGATGCTGATTCAGATCGGCGGAATGGGTGTGGTTACCGCAGCTCTTACATTGGCTTTTATTTCCGGCCGCAGAATCGGACTGATGCAGCGGAGCGTGATGCAGGAAGCTATCTCCGCACCGCAGGTTGGCGGCATTGTAAAACTGACACGCTTTATTGTCCTGACATCGCTGAGTATTGAACTGATTGGCGCTCTGCTGCTGATGCCGGTTTTTATTCCGGAATTCGGATGGAGACGGGGAATCTGGTTTTCGGTATTCCATGCAATATCCGCTTTCTGTAATGCCGGATTTGACCTGATGGGCGTACATGGCGCCTATTCTTCCATGACAACCTATGTTCAGAATGTGCTGGTCAATGTTGTGCTGATGCTGCTGATTACCATTGGCGGTATCGGGTTCCTGGTATGGAACGACGTGAAGGAACATCGTTTCCGCCTGAAACAATACCGCCTGCAGAGCAAGATTGCGCTGACGGCATCCGGCGTGATGATCCTGATCCCGTTCCTGTGGCTGTGCTTCTCTGAAATGAAACAGATGCCGTTCGGAGAAAGAATTCTGCCGTCCCTGTTCCAGTCGGTGACACTGCGGACGGCAGGCTTTAACACCATGGAGCTGAACAGCGTCGGCGGAGGCAGCCAGGCGCTTATGATCCTGTGGATGCTGATCGGCGGATCCCCCGGATCAACTGCCGGCGGTATGAAAACCACCACGGGCGCGGTGCTGCTGCTGACGGCGATTGCGATCTTCCGGAGGAAAGACCATATTACCTGCTTCGGACGGCGTATCGGTGATGACGCGGTACGGAACGCGGTGGCACTGATGATTATGTACTTTTCGCTGTTCTTTGCCGGCGGAATGATTATCAGCAAGCTGGAAACACTTCCGCTGAGAAGCTGTCTTTTTGAAACGGCATCCGCACTCGGAACAGTCGGTCTGAGCCTGGGCATTACGACCCGGATCGGTGACCTTTCAAGGCTGATTCTGGTGGTGCTGATGTTCATGGGCAGGGTGGGCGGCCTGACGCTGATCTACGCGACACAGTCGATCCGGAAATCCACCGGGTGTTCGCTGCCCATGGAGAAAGTTACGGTTGGATAAAAGGAGAAGAAAATGAAATCTGTATTGCTGATCGGACTGGGACGGTTTGGCCGCGGCGTCGCGGAGAAACTGTATGAGCTTCATCACCAGGTGCTTGCTGTGGACAAGAGCGAAGAAAGGGTCAACGAGATTCTTCCGCTTGTGACGGATGCGCAGATCGGAGATGCTACCAGTGAAACCTTCCTTCGTTCGCTTGGTGTTGATAATTTTGACGTCTGTATTGTGACCATAGGAGAGGATTTCCAGAGCTCCCTGGAGACCACCTCACTGCTGAAGGAACTGGGAGCCAGGAAAGTGGTATCCCGTGCCTCAAGGGAAGTGCATAAAAAATTCCTCCTGCGGAACGGAGCAGACGACGTTGTATATCCGGAAGGACAGCTGGCTGCCTGGACCGCGATCCGCCATACCACAGAGCATGTGCTGGATTATATCGCGCTGGACAGCGAGTATGCCATTTATGATCTTTCAGTGCCGGCGGAATGGCACGGCAAGACAGTCGGCGGGCTGGATATCCGCAGGAAATACAACCTGAACATCCTGGCAGTCAGAGGAGACGGACAGCCGAGCATGGTGGTTACCGGCGACACGATGCTGCAGGAAAACCAGACCATCCTTGTGCTCGGCAAATGGAAAGATATTCAGAAGTGTTTCAGGATCTGACCGTATTTCCTTCAGGAAGGGGAGGAATGAACGATGAAGGACTGGATTATACTCCTGATACTTGCCGTCTTTGGTATAATAGGGTATGTGGTGATGGGACGGATTGACAAATCCATTGACCGCCACATACCCGACAATGATGAAGAAGAGCAGGAGAAGAAAACCGATGAGCCTTCAGAAGACGGAAAATCAAAACGCTCGCATTCTGGTATGTCTCTCTTCCTCCATTTCTAATGTAAAAGTAATCCATGCTGCATCCAAAATTACAGCAGCCTTTCACGGGACGCTGATCGCCCTGTTTGTGGAGACGCCTGCCTACGCGCTCATGTCAGACGAGGACAGGAAGCGTCTCCGCAGCAATATGAACCTGGCTGAAAAGCTGGGAGCTACGCTGGAAACAGTGACGGGCGACGACGTTCCTTATCAGATTGCGGAGTTTGCCAGGGTTTCGGATATTTCCAGCATCGTTATCGGCCAGACCAATACGGTGGGCGGACTGCTGCGGCGAAAGAAATCCCTGACAGACCGGCTGATGACCTACGCACCGGACCTGGATTATTTCATCATCCCGGATTACGGCACAAAGGTTTATATGGCACGGAAACAGCCGGAACGGAACCGGAAGCGCCTGCTGACAGACAGCGCGATCTTCGTCGCGTCCATGCTGGTCAGCACAGCCATCGGTTTTCTGTTTTCCCATCTGGGATTTACAGATGCCAACATCATCATGGTCTACCTGCTGGGATTGCTGGTTGTTTCCATATCCACCACCCACCGGGCATACAGCATGGTCTGGGCAGTGATCAGTGTGCTGCTGTTTGACCTGCTGTTTACCACGCCGAAGTTCACATTCTATGCCTATGGAACAGGATATCCCGTAACCTTCCTGATTATGCTGGCGGCGGCCTTTACGATCAGCACCCTGGCGATCAGGCTGAAGCAGAATGCCGGGCAATCCGCCAAGGCGGCCCAGCGGATGAGCGTTGTACTGGAAACAGACCGGCAGCTGACAAAGGCAAAATCCATGGAGGAAATCCTTTCCGTGCTGGCCAACCAGCTGACAAAGCTGCTGGACAGAAGCCTGATCATCTATCCGGCGGAAAACGATACGCTGGGGGATCCGATTTTCTATCCCGCTGCAGGAGATACAGTGCCATACCGAACCAATGAAGAAAAACAAGCGGTTGAATGGGCTTTTGCGCATCATAAACGCGCGGGAGCCACAACAGAAGTCTTTCCCAAAACAGATTATCTGTATTACAGCATGCGGGTCCTGGAGCATGCTTACGGTGTTGTCGGCGTAGCGGTGCATGATACCCCGCTGGATGCTTCGGAACAGAGTGTGCTGGCTTCCGTTGTGGGAGAATGCTCCCTGGCATTGGAGAATGCCCGGAACGCACGGGAAAAAGAAGAAACCATGGTGCTGGCAGAAAACGAGCGCCTGCGCGCTAATCTGCTGCGCGCGGTATCACATGACCTGCGCACGCCGCTGACCTCCATTATGGGCAACGCCGACAGCCTGATGGCCTGCGGAGATACGCTGGACGCGAAAACCCGCGGGCAGCTGTATAACGACATCTACCAGGATGCCCAATGGCTGACCGGTATGGTGGAGAACCTGCTTTCCGCCAGCCGGATGAAGGAAGGAAAGCTGAACCTGAAGATGACAACCGAGCTGATGGATGATATGATCAGTGAAGCTGTCACACACCTGAGCAGGCAGCTGAAACCTTATACCCTGAACAGAAGCCAGTCTGATGAGCTGCTGTTTGTGAAAGCGGACGCGCGGCTCCTGGTGCAGGTTGTGATCAACCTGCTGGATAATGCCATCAAATATGCTCCAGAAGGATCAACGATCTGGATTGATACCCTGGCACGGGACGGGAATGTGGTTGTACGGATTGCTGACAACGGACCGGGAATACCGGACGACCAAAAGGATCATATTTTTGATCTTTTCTACTCGAGCGGCAATCCGACAGGAGACAGCCGGCGGGGACTGGGTATCGGGCTTGCCCTGTGCCAGTCCATTATCAAGGCGCATAACGGAACCATTACCGTTATGGATCATGAACCGCAGGGAGCCGTGTTTGAATTTGCGCTGCCGAGGGACGAGGTGAACCTGAATGAATAAACCACTGATCCTGATTGTTGAGGATGACGCGCCGATCCGCAACCTGATTTCCGTGACGCTGGAAGCTCATGAATACAGGCATATTACAGCAGGAAACGCCGGAACGGCCATTATGGAGGCAACATCTCATAATCCGGATATCATGCTGCTGGACCTGGGCCTGCCGGATATGGACGGCGTGGAAGTGATCCGGAAGATCCGGAGCTGGTCCAATATGCCCATCATTGTTATCAGTGCCCGCAGTGACGATACGGACAAGATCGAAGCCCTGGATGCCGGCGCGGATGACTACCTGACCAAGCCGTTCTCCGTAGATGAGCTGTTGGCCAGGCTGCGGGTGACGATCCGGCGGCTGAACCAGACAAAGACTGACAATGCCGACAGCCCTGTTTTCGTGAACGGCAGCCTGAAGATTGATTTCGCCTCCGGGTGCGCTTATGTGTCGGATGAAGAACTGCACCTGACGCCGATTGAGTACAAGCTCCTTTGCGTGCTGGCCAGAAACTGCGGCAAGGTGCTGACGCATAAATACATCACGCAGCAGATCTGGGGCGCCTCCTGGGAGAACAATGTGGCCTCCCTGCGGGTGTTTATGGCAACCCTGCGCAAAAAACTGGAAGTATCGCCGGACGCATCCATGCTGATCCAAACCCACGTCGGTATCGGATACCGGATGCTCAGAATTACGGATAATTAAGAAAAGGCACCCGCTCAGGTGCCTTTTGCTATAGGTTTATGACTGCTGCGTATACAGATAACCGGGATGACTTGTCTGGTAGGGAGTAAGTTCAAACCCTGTTCCGGACAGCGTACATTCAATCATTGTTTTTGTCAGGCCGGGGACCGTGTCATCCTTCAGGGCTTCGGTGGTATCCATCCAGACAACCTCACTGTTTTCATCTCCATCAGACCTGGCTTCACCTTCCACATATTCCACGGCAAAGACGGCGTACCAGTCCTTTGCGTTGAACCGCATGCCGATGAGGCGGCCGGCTTTGACACGGACGCCGGTTTCCTCCAGATACTCCCGAATGAGAGCTTCTTCCGGAACTTCGCCATATTTCACGTAGCCGCCGGGGATGATCAGCCTGCCGTTGCCGCTTCCATAAGTATGGCGTGCGAGCAGCACTTTGCCGTCCTTTATACAGACACCGGCAACCGATTGGCTCCAGTTGGTGTTGTTAATCTCTTCCTGCGTCATAGCCATTGTACTGCCTCCTAACGTTCTGAAATCTTGTCAGCCAGCATAGCAGAAAACAACCGCACAGTCAAAGAGAAAGAAACAATGATGATTAATATTGCGAAAAAAAGTATAATCCTGCATAATACGGATTATGATTCCAGCCTGAAACAATAAGGAGCCGGCAAATGAAAACCTGCATTATCTCTTTCAGCTCAAGGGGAAACGGTAACTGCGCACAGATCGGAAAACTGATCCGGTCCTTGTCTGAGGAAGCTGTGTTGTTTCAGTTTTCGAATTTTGAGATTCATGCCTGCGGGAAATGCGGATATGAATGCTTCGCAGACCGCAGCAAGTGCCCGTATTACAGCGATATGGAATACCGGCTGCTGGACGCGGTTACAAATAGTGACCTGACTTACTTCATCCTGCCGAATTACTGCGATTATCCCTGCGCCAACTATTTCGTTTTTAACGAAAGAAGCCAGTGCTATTTCCAGGGCCATCCTGAACTGCTGGAAGCTTATGAGAAGGTTTCCAAACGCGCAATCGTTGTAAGCAATACAAATGAGGATAATTTCAAAACCGCACTGGCCTATCAGTCATACAAGGAGCCGGATGTCCTGTTTCTGTCCGCAAAGAAATACGGGAAGGTCAGTATCCGCGGCGACTTGCTGACAGACGAAAACGCCGTCAGAGATGTGACGGCGTTTGTGAGAAAACCATTGTAATTCACAAATTAACGTTTATATCTCATAGAGACGCAGGTTTCAGTAAATCCGCAGCTTTTCCAGAAGGACAGGCCCCTCTCGTTCCAGGGTAGTACGTCGATATCTACGGTATCGAGCCCGAGGTGTGCCATGAGCTCCCGGAAAGCCTGCTTTCCTTTGTGCTGCCTGCGATACGGCCTGTCGATATAGAACTGCCGAAGGTAAACCGGATCAGAAGTGTGTCGGATCAGCGCATATCCGATGATTTCGTCCTGCTCTGAAAAGAAATAAGCAGAATAATCGCTGGACAGGAAACCGGCCATCCGGTTCTGCAGTTCTTCAACGCTCATGGGGTTATCGCTCTGCTCATCCTCGATGAGCATTTTGTTCATGGCTGCCAGGCGGGGAGTATCTTCCATGCCGCATTTGATGATTTTCATAATAGACTCCATAAAACGAACTGATTAATCCAGAAGGGAATGGATGATCTGCTCATAATCCGAATCAATGAGAACCGGCTGCTCGCCTGCACGCGCGCAGCCTTCCCTGTATGCCCGGTTTTCCGCACGCACCCGGTCAATTGTACAGGCGGAGTCTTCTCCCCGGCATTCGACTTCTGACGCATAGCCTTTGATGGCTTCAAAATGAGCATCAATGTACGAATCCGTCATAGCCAGGCAGATATAACGGATATACGGCAGATATTCTTCGCTAAAGTCCTGACGCCAGTTAAAGGGGATATAGCAGCCTTCCACAATGAGATTCTGCACGTTTTCAACGGCAGTTTTGATCATCTCCCGGACAATCGGCCAGAGATAAGCGGTGAGCTCGTCATCATCCTCCGGGGTGAGGGCAGAGTTTCCGCTGCGGATGAGGCCCATTTTCAGATGGTCAATGGACAGATAGGGATACTTGTATTTTTCCAGCATTCGCTGTGCCAGAACGGTTTTCCCGGTGTGGGACGCACCCGTGATTATAATGATTGCCATATCGTACTCTTCCTGATTTTCAGACGCCGAAGCGATATTCTTTTTCTTCCTTATCGTTTGCTTTGAGATCAAATGTGCTGATGACCCGGTCCGCAACTTCGTCCGGATCCAGATTCGTGTTATCAATCTTCAGATGGTTTTCAAACCAGGTTTCGCCTTCGTCTGAGTTCAGTTTATACTGTTGATCGCTCCTGAGGATATCGGCCCTGCTCCAGGCAACATCACGCTTGGATGCTTTGCGCTCCATCCTGTGCGGCGTCTCATTCCGGGCCAGCCTGATTTCCAGATTGGCACTGAGTTCGACAAAAATGAAGCGGCCGCCGCTTTCCTCAAACTGACGCTGCAGGCTTGTCAGGTATTCCCGTTCTTCCGGCTCGTTAAACGCGCAGACATACGTGAAGATCAGGTCCACATTGTGTTTTACGGCCAGTGAAAAGACTTTTTCCCGGATATCCTCATTGAGCTCCCTCTGTGCAGGCGTGGCAAAGCCAAAGATCCTGTCTGACAGCTCAATGCTGTCATGATTCATCATCATGTTATATTTCAGTTTATCCCTCAGGCTTTCCGCCACCGTCATTTTTCCGACAGCCTGGGGTCCGCAAACAATGATCAGATTAGCCATATATATTCTCCATCTCTGTATATTTCATTAAATCAAAAATCGGTTTTGACCGAAACCAATCCGTCATCAGTGCTCTCAATCCGGATGACGAAACTGAATCTGTTCCGGTCTATGCACATCCAGAAATCTTTCTCCGGGAAAACATCCTGAAGATCAGGATCAAAGAAGTGCCTGCCGCCGCCTGCGCGAAGCGTCTGCAGCCGTTCATCAATATCCGGCATATCTTCCCCGGTCAGCAGGCTTCGCAGATAGAGCGCACAGAGCTCATCTTCCTCCGCGGGGGCCAGGCCCTCCTTACCCATGCAGACAAGGGTGACGGTTTCCGGGTTTCGCTGACGGATATAGCCGGCGATGGCCTGCGCATTTACAAAACTGCCTGTCAGGATTTCTTCCGCATGGACAGCATTGGTTACGCCCTGAGTTCCGGCACTGGTGGTATGAATGATCCGCTTTCCCCGGATGGCTTCCGGGTTAACCGTGGAAGGGGAGTTTCCGAAATCAAAACCGTCCAGTTTCCTGCCGTGACGTTCTCCGATCAGCACAGCTTCCGGATCTTTTTCACGCCAGGAAAGCGCATCCCCAATTGCACCGACGGGGCGGATCTCTTTCGCACCCATGGCATAAAGCCAGCATTCCAGGGAGAAGGCGCGGAACACGTCAATGATGACAACCAGGCCTTCCGCCTGCTTTGCGCCCTCAATCAGATGGTTAATCCTGATCTCCACACTTTCACCCCCGCTGACGACATGCGATACGGATTATTTGACACATCATACCAAGTTCTGTGTGTCCCGTCAAAAAATACCATAAAGAAACAATGAAATGCAGTACTTTTACATGTTATTACGCAACGAGTGAGATGAAGTCACATAAGAATACTGGGTTTTATGGTATAATTCAAACAGTACAAAGCGCAAAACAGAAGACAAAGACACAAGACAGAGGACCAAATACAGGGAAGGAGCTGTATGGGGTGAAGAAAAAGATGCCTGTCAGGAAAAAGATCCTGATTGTCCTGGCCTGTGTGCTGGTCCTGGTGATTGCGGGTGCCTGGATCCTGACGGAAGTGGAATGCGGCCGCTTCTTTGGCAGGCGCTATGAAACCGATAAGCTGACAAGGCAACGCGCAGAGTTCTATGACGGACTTGAGCGGACACAGTATATCTTCCCTTCTGATAAAGGACAGAAACTGACAGGGTATCTGTATTCTTCAGGGACAGACCAGAAAGGCATTATCATCTTTGCCCACGGGTACGGCGGCGGACAGAGCTATTATATGAACTGCGCGGATTATTTCGCGAAGCATGGCTATTATGTATTTGCTTTTGACGCTACGGGAAGTGAAGAGAGCGAGGGAGAATCCACCCGGGGACTGCCGCAGGGCATGATTGACCTGTCATACGCGATATCATTTGTGGAAGAAAGCGGCAATTTCCCGCAGCTGCCCATCGCACTGTTCGGCCACAGCTGGGGCGGATACTGCGTGAGCGCTGTGCTGACACTTCATCCCGAGGTGGAAGCCGTGGTCGCCTGTTCCGGCTACAACGATTCGCTGGGCATATTCATTTCTGAAGGAAAGGCCATCGCGGGGCCGGCGGTTTACCTGACGCTGCCTTTCCTGAGACTGCATGATTATATTAAGTTCGGGAAGTATTCCACCATTACAGCTGAAGACGGCTTCAACAATACCGACGCCCGGATTATGATTGTCCACAGTACGGACGACAAAGTGGTACCGGCTGAGATCGGATATGACATCTATTACCGGAACCATAAGGATGATCCGCGTTTCTCCTTTATCTGCTATGAAGATAAAGGACACCGGTACTTCCATGAGGTTACGCCCTATGTGAAAGAAACGGATGAAGCTTATCAGCAATGGCTGGAAACGCTTGACTATGATTATAATGACAAGGCGAACGCTGAACGGCTGGAAAAGGATCGGGAAAAGTATTACCAGGAGAACGTGGACGTGAAGAAATACTGGGAAAACAGGCTGAATAGGGAGCTGTTAGACAAACTGCTGGAATTTTATGACAGCAGTTTGTCTAACAAAATTAATACTGAAAACTGAAAACTTAAAACTTAAAAATGGTAGAGGAAACCGCTTCCGGAGGGAAGCGGTTTCTTCGATGAAAAGGAATAGTCTTTTGCTTCGCAAAAGAATGATATGTTGCTGCGCAACATGATATATTTGCTTAATGCAAATATGATAGATTCACCTAAAGGCGAATATGATATTTTTGACTTCGTCAAAAGTGATGATAGTGTTTTGGGCTGGTGTGTACATTGGGTAAAGGGTAATAAATGAATAGTGATGAGTGAAAAGTGAAGAGTTTGCCGTTTTCTTCCCTGCCGCATTGCGGCAGGGAAGAAAAACGTTGGATCAGGCTTTATATATGTGTGATCAGAAGCGGGATAGGCAGAGGAGGCGAGGGTGTGATATAATGCTCGCTGTATTCGGGATACAGGGAGAGAGAACGATATGCGGAAAAAGATTGTTGTACAGTGGGGAAGAATCATACTCGGCCTGCTGGTGTTTGCCTTTGGCGTTCATCTGACGATCTTTGCCAATATCGGACTGGCTCCCTGGGACTGTCTCGGAATGGGAATTGCGAAGCATACACCGCTGAATTACGGCCTTTCCATGACGGTTATGGCGCTGATTATCCTGGGAATCGACCTGCTGCTGAAGGAGCGGATCGGTTTCGGAACTATTATTGACGCGCTGCTGACCGGCAATTTTGTGCAGATGTTCAACGACCTGAATCCGCTGGCAGAGAACAAAAGCACCTGGCTCGGCATTCTGATCATGCTTACCGGTTTTGTGTTTATGGCCCTGGGTATGTGGATCTATATGAAGGGGGAACAGTGCTGCGGACCGCGGGATTCCCTGCTGGTCGGCCTGGGCAAAAGGCTTCCGAAGGTGCCGATCGGCATTGTGGAAGTTATGCTCTGGGCAGCGGTGCTGCTGGCCGGCTGGCTGCTTGGCGGACCGATCGGTATCGGAACGCTGATCAGCACCTTCGGTGCCGGCATTGTGATGCAGCTGGTGTATAACCTGCTGAAGTTTGAACCCCGGCAGATCCGGCACAGGGACGCACTGAACACAATACGGATTCTTGTTTCCTCACGAACAGAAGGAGTATGAAAAATGAAAAAACTGCTCATAAGCCTGACCGCATTGATGCTGGTGCTGTTTGTCTGCATTTCCGTAATGGCGGAGAACAGCAGCCCTGCGACGCAACTGTATGATTCCCTTGTGCAGACACTGTTCCATACGGACAACATCACACTGACCGGCACGGCGAAATTCTCCCTGGACGGGGTGTGGTTCAAAACCGCAAAGATCACCCTGAAGCAGGACGGAAACCGGACCTTCAGGGAACTGTCGCTCAGAGGCCCCAAACGGGACGGAACGGTCCAGAAGAACGGTTATACCATTGTTACAGACGGTACTGCGCTCTACCTGATGGAGGCCGTTACTCCCGGTGTTTACAGAACAGGCGGAACGGCAGAGCATACCTCGCTGCTCCGCAATTCCCTCGAGACAGAACAGCTGATCGGCCTGGGCAGGGCCCTGGTGGGTCAGGCAGACCTGTTCCTGGGTGCCGATGCCGTGACGGAAACACGGGAAGGCGACATTCGCTTTGAGCTGAAGGACAATGTACCGGATCTGTTCAATGCCATGGTGAACAATATCTTCCAGTTTGCGGGAAGACGGTACTTTGATGAGGACTTCGACTGCTATTCCATGGAGAATAGCGCGAGAATCGATGATTATGAAACGGTCACCCGCGGCATTCTTTACACCGCCCGGACTGTATCACTGAAGGAAGCGTCTGTTACGCTGAAACGGTACGGGAACGGTGTTATGCAATACCTGGAAGGCGATATTGCCCTGAACGTGGAAAACGACGGGGAAGGCATGCGGCAGGTGGACGTCTCATTCCAGGTGAATGTGAAAGACGTGGATAAAACGACCGTGAAGCGGTTTGCACCGGATGATTACGGCGTTGTTTCAGAGTATGAAATGGCAGCCGAAGAACCGAGATTTTTTGACGACTCAGACCTGAACGGACCTGAACTGCAGGCACTGAATACCCTGACCAGCGCAGGCTTTGACAAGAACACGATCGTCTACATGGCATACTACAACAAAGCAGAGGAAGGATATGAAGTCAGTTTCGGAGGCGCGGAAGGATGGGAAGAGACCTTCCTGATTTCCGCAGATGAAAAGCTGACGGAAATGATCCCGGCAAGCTCCGAATGGCAGAACGGTTCTGAGGATCAGTTTACCTACAATCCGGAACCGGACAAAGAAATGGATGAACAAGCCCTGGAGTTCGTGAACTCCTTTATCCAGGGAGTGAATCCGGACCTGTCGAAAAGCCTGAAGGAACTGAAAACGGACTGGCTGTATAAACGATACGACCATGTATACGCACAGTACACCGGGAAAACGCAGGATGAAAACAGCAGCGTCGTGACCGTTGTGGTGAGGATCAGCCCGGATCTCCGGGTTGAATCCTTCTCCTGCAGATCGGACACCACGATCCAGTGAGCCGGAAACCTTATATACCAACAGGCCGCAAGGCCTGTTTTTTTGCACTCTCAAAGAATTATAGTAAAAATGACAAAAAATACTTGACAAATACAGCAAAGGTGTATATTTTAATTATAGTCAAACAGACCATAAAGGAGAGATGAGGATGCATGATTCACTGAAAGAAGGTCAGCTGTATGTGACGGTGGATATGATGATCCTCACGGTGCGGGAAGGGAAGCTGAACCTGCTGCTGTCCCAGAGGAAAGATAAACCCTATGCCGGACAGTGGGCTCTGCCGGGACGGTTTGTCGGGCTGGACGAATCAGCAGAGACAACGGTTCATAAACTGTTGGAGGAGATGCTGCCGGTAAAGGACGCGTTCCTGGAACAGCTTTACACCTTCTCAGAAGTTAACCGGGATCCCCGGGGCCGGGTGATCTCCACCGCCTACCTGGTGATTATCCCCTGGAACAGGCTGGAAACGCTGTTTGAAGAAGCACGGATTCCCTTCAGCCGGTTTGAAATATCCGGAGAAGCGGACTGGCTGCGGCTGAAAGGAACGGACGGAACAATCCTGACCGGCGGAGACCTGGCTTTCGACCACGGACGGATTATCGGGACGGGCGTACAGCGCCTGCAGGGCAAGATTGACTACACCGAGGTCGGATTCCGGTTCCTGAATGACCGGAACGCGTTTTCCCTGGGAGAACTGCAGACCGTGTTTGAAGCGGTACTCGGAAAGCAGCTGGACAAAAGCAATTTCCGCCGTACGATCAAAGCCCGGTATGAAGACACCGGAAAGATGACACTGACAGACCGGGAAGGCAGGAAGAGCAGAGGACGGCCGTCCCTGCTTTACCAACTGAAGGGAGAATAAAACCATGAAAGACAGAAAGATACTGGTTGCAGTGGACCTGCAGAATGACTTTATAGACGGCGCCCTGGGCACAAAGGAAGCGGAAGCGATTGTACCCGCCGCGGCAGCAAGGATCAGGGAATGGCGGGAAGACGGAGCGGAAATCTTTGCCACCCTGGATACCCATGAAGAAAACTACGCTGAAACCCAGGAAGGAAAGCGGCTCCCGGTGGCACACTGCATCCGGGGGACAGAAGGCTGGCAGCTGAATCCGGTCATCCGGGAAGCACTTGGAGACTGTATCCTGGTGGAGAAACCCACTTTCGGCAGCATCCGCCTGCCGGAACTGATCCGGGAAAAGATCGGGGACGGAAAAGGCGCGACAATTGAGCTGATTGGTCTTTGCACGGATATCTGTGTGGTTTCCAACGCATTGCTGCTGAAGGCAGCATTCCCGGAAGCAACGATCCAGGTCAGCAGCGGCTGCTGCGCCGGTGTGACGCCGGAAAAGCACAAAGCGGCGCTGGAAACCATGGCAAGCTGCCAGATCGATATCCTGTAATCAACCTCAAGGAGGAACCGATATATGAAAGCTTATGAGTTTGACGCGGAAAAAGTACGGGACCGGCTGGTGGAGCTGATCCGGGAAACGGCGGAGCGGCAAGGCTTCAGCCGCGTGGTGATCGGCATTTCCGGCGGCAAGGATTCCACGGTGACCGCGGCGCTGTGCGCCCGGGCACTGGGCAAGGAAAACGTATATGGTGTGATGCTGCCAGACGGGGAACAGAAGGATATCAGCGATAGCCGGAAAGTCTGCGAATCACTGGGTATTCAGCAGCGGACAGTGAATATCGGGGCGATGCATAAAGCCCTGAAGGAAGTGACCGACCAGAACGGATCTGTGGCGGCGGAAGGAGAATTTTCTGTGGCTTACAGCCGGGCGGCAGATATCAATGTGGGACCGCGCCTGCGGATGACAACGCTGCGCTATATCGCCCAGGCCCTGGATGCCAGACTGGCGGGTACAGGCAACCTGAGCGAGGCCACAACCGGTTACTGCACCAAGGACGGCGATACCTCCTGCGACTTTGCCGTGCTGGGAAAACTGACCAGCGTTGAGGTGGTTGAGGTCGGCAAGACCATGGCGGAGCTGCCGCGGGATCTGGTGGAAAAGACGCCCAGCGACGGCCTGAGCGGCAAGAGCGACGAGGAAAACATGGGACTGAAGTACGCGGATATCCACCTCTACCTGCGGGAAGGTACCTGCGGCAATCCGGAAATCGATGAAAAAATCCGCAGAAGGGAAGCGGCCAACATGCACAAGCGGCGGATGCCGCTGATCCTGGACCCCTTCGGAAAGGACGGAGAACAATGAAAAAGGCACTGGCATTTTTCGGAGCATTTAATCCCCCTACCACAGCACACCTGGAGCTGGCCCGCTACGCGCTGGAGCAGACAGGCCGCGAAACTGTTGTGTTTGTACCGTCCCGGTCGGCCTATATCAGGGAAGAACAGGGAAAGGACTACGCCTATTCTGACCGTGCCCGCCTGGCGATGCTCCGGGCAGCCCGTGAAAAGCGGCCGTGGATGGCGGTCACTGACTATGAGCTGACGCTGGATCATCAGCCCCGGTCCTATGAGACCCTTTGCCGCCTGAAAGAAGAGGGATATGACGCCGCCCTGCTGATGGGTTCCGACAAACTGACGGAACTGGAAACAAATTGGAAGTATGTGCGGGAGATTGCTGAGGAATTCGGCATTGTCTGCATGGAACGGGCAGGAGATGACTGCGGAGAGATTATCCGTGGCAGCGCGTTCCTGACGGAGCTGATGCCCTATATCACCGTGCTGAAAACACCGGAGGAAACAAAGAATATCTCCTCCACACAGGTGCGGGAACTGATTACCCGCGGTGAGACTCCCGAGGGGCTGGTGCCGGGTGAAATTCTCGGCCTGCTGGGTACGGAACGGAAAGAGCACGCAATGAAGCTGGATCCGATCATCACCTCCCTGCTGGATACCGACCTGTACAAGTTCAACATGGACCAGGTGATCTTCCATAAGCACACGGACCTGAGCGGCGAATACTATTTCCGCTGCAGGAATGAGGGGATTGTTTTTACTCCTGAGATGTTTGAGGAAATCAACGCCCAGATTGACCACCTGTGTTCGCTGACTTTCACGAAGGAGGAACTGGACTATCTGCGGTCCATCCGCTTCCTGAAGAGTGACTATGTGGAATTCCTGCGGCTGTGGCGGCCGATCCGGGATTATGTGGAGACGCGGCTGACCAAGGACGGAACATTGAAGATTACTGTGCGCGGGCCGCTGTTCTCCGCCATGCAGTTTGAGATTTACCTGCTGGAGATCGTCAATGAAGTCTATTTCCGCCTGAAGTATGATTACAATGCACTGAGGAAGTCGGCGGAGGAACGGCTGGATGAGAAGATCAAAGCCTTCCAGACCGGAAAATACACCTTCAGCTTTGCTGAGTTCGGCTGCCGCCGCCGTCTATCCCGGGAATGGGAAGACGAAGTGGTCCGTCGCCTGGCCACGGAGACAAAGAACTGCGTGGGTACCTCCAACGTCATGCTGGCAAAGAAATACGGTCTGAAGCCCATCGGGACCTATGCCCATGAGTTTGTACAGATGTACCAGGGCATTGACTCCATTCCGCTGGCGTATACAAACCATTATGCCCTGGAAGACTGGTATGACGAGTACCGCGGCGACAACGGAACGGCACTGACCGATACCGTGACCACGGACCTGTTCCTGCTGGACTTCAACCGGGCGATGGTGAACAACTTCACCGGTGTGCGCCATGACAGCGGTGATCCCTATGAGTGGGGCGAAAAGATGATTGCCCACTACAAGAAGTACGGGGCGGATCCGAAGACGAAGCTGCTGCTGTTCAGCGACAGTCTTGATTTTGACCGGGCCCAGGCGCTGTATGATTACTTTAAAGACCGGGCAAAGGTGTCGTTTGGCATCGGTACGTTCTGCTCCAACGATACCAGTGAGGAAGCACTGAATATTGTTATCAAGCTGCAGACGGTGAACGGACGGGCGGTTGCAAAACTGTCCGATTCGGCCGGAAAAACCATGTGCCGGGACGACGAGTATATGGAGTATCTGGAACGCTCCGTCGCGTTCCGCCTGAACCGCGAAAAATAAGGAAATACAGGCCCAAAGACGCTGTTGAGAAAATAGCGTCTTTTTTTATCCGCGGGCAGAAAAATAGGTACGGATATATCTCTTATGATTGCATTTTTTTTCCAAACACAGTATGCTATCATCTGATACGTAAAAAACAAGCAAGGGCGGTGAAACCGCCGGAGGAGGACACATGATTGAGATTCAGAACGTAACCAAAACGTACTCGAAGAATAATAAAAAGGCCGTGGACAACCTGTCCCTGAGTGTAAAAGGCGGTGAGCTGTTCGGCTTTATCGGGCCGAACGGCGCCGGCAAAACCACCACGATCAAAATGCTGACCGGCGTGCTGAAGCCCGATGAAGGCTCCATCACCATGGCGGGACACCGGATGGATTCCGAGCGCCTGGAGGCCCAGCGCCTGATCGGCTTTGTGCCGGACGGAAACGATCTGTATGACCGGTTGTCCGGTATGGAATACCTGAACTTTATGGCGGATATTTACCAGGTGAGCGCTTCCCGCCGGAAGGCCCACATTGAAAAATACCTGCACATCTTTGAACTGGAAGACGCCATCAACAGCCAGGTGCGCACATATTCCAAGGGTATGAAGCAGAAGCTGGTCGTGATCGGCGCCCTGATCCACAATCCTCCGATCTGGATCCTGGACGAGCCCCTGGGCGGCCTGGATCCCCGGGCAGCTCACCTGCTGAAGGAAGAGATGATCCGTCATTGCAACGAGGGAAATACTGTGTTCTTCTCCACCCACGTGCTGGAAGTTGCTGAAAAGCTGTGCACCCGCATCGGCGTGATCGATCACGGCACCCTGCGTGCTCAGGGCACCCTGGAAGAACTGCGTTCCGGTGAAAAGAGCGCCAGCCTGGAAGACCTGTTCCTGCAGCTGACCGATGACGGAGGAGACAACGAATGAAAAGCTTTATGGCACTGCTGCGGCTGCAGCTGCTGTCCAGATACGCGGACATGAAACCGCGTAACCTGAAGACGGCGCTGAAGGAAAAGAAAGGCCGCACCATTGGAATGATCATCGCGGTCATTTTCGCGATTGCATATCTCGGCGGTATGCTTTTCTATCTTGAAACTCAGATGATCGACATCCTGATCAGGCTTCACATGCCTGAAATGCTGGTGACCCTGGCGGTGGTCCTTGCCACCACGGGTACGCTGATCATGGCGTTCTTCTTCACTCTGAGCGTTTTGTACCTTGGCCGTGACGCGACTTATCTGGCATCGCTGCCCATTAAGCCCCGGACGCTGCTGAGCGCCAAACTGACCCAGGTGTGGATTTCTGAAACCTGCATTGACGCGCTGCTGATCCTGCCTGCCTGTATTCTTTACGGCGTGAAGACCGGCGCTGAAGCGCTCTTCTACGTCCGGATGGTTGTGGTCTGGCTGCTGATTGCTATTCTGCCGATCTGCCTGATTGCTTTCCTGTCCAGCCTGCTGATCCGTCTTTCCGCTCTGTGGAAGCACCGTGAAACGATTATGACCGTCGGCGGTATAGTACTGCTGATTGGTTATATGTTCCTGATGTCGAACCTTGGCGGCATGACCGGCAGCAGCACCACGGACGGTGGAGCGATGATGGAAAGCTTCGTGACAGGAAGTGCCAGCCGGTTCGCCGGCCTGACGAAGATGTTCCCGCCTGCTGAATGGGCTGCCGAAGGCATGCTGGGCCAGAACAACCAGATGTTCCTTGTATGGATCCTGGTTTCCCTGGCGGCTCCGGTCGTCACGGTATGGCTGCTGGGCTACAGCTACCGCAAGCTGTCCATGATGCAGTCTGAGACACCCGGCGGAAAGAAGAAAAAGTTTACCGGACGGGAATCCTTCACGGCCGGCGGCCAGCTGAAGGCCTGCATCCTGCGGGAGTTCAAGACGATCCTGCGGGTGCCGTCTTACGCGACCAATATCCTGCCGATCTGCTTTATGCCGCTGATGATGGTCATCATCTTCAGCGTTTCTATCGGCAAAGCCGGTGAAAGCCTCAGCGGGCTGTTCCAGAGTATGCATCCCGCCCTGATCATGGGCATACTGGCGGCGATGATGGCCTATATGGCGGGCATGAATCCCGCGCTTTCCACCGCGGTAACGCGGGAAGGTAAAGGCCATGATTTCCTGACGGCTCTGCCGGTGCCGACCATGACCTTTATCCGCGCGAAATTCATCGTGGGCTACGGATTCGGAGCGGCCGGTGTGATCGCTGCTTCAATCGCCCTGCTGATTATGTATCCGGGCGTGGAACTGCAGGTTATCATGGCGCTTGTGCTGTGCCTGCTGTTCAGCTATGTGAACTGCGCCCTGGCCCTGAGCCGGGATATCAAAAAGCCCAAGCTGGACTGGGTGACAGAGCAGGAAGCTGTGAAGCAGAACTTCGGTGTGATGATCTCCATGTTCGTTTCCTGGGGTATCCTGATTGCCCTGGCGGCCCTGACCTACGTCCTGATTGACAAGCTTCACTTGGAGCTGCTGCCGATCTTCGGAATCCTTGCGGGTGCCCTGGTGATCCTGGCCATCGCAGCACATGCGATCATGAAAAATAATGCGGAGAAGTATTACTGCGCTGGTTAAACAAAAAGAGGCGAAAGCCTCTTTTTGTTTTAATGAAAAATGAAAACTTAAAACTTTGCGATCGCCGTATTCCATTTCTGCATCGTCATAGACTCGCAGAAATGGACGGCTGTAGCATGGGAGGCATATACCGCATCTTCAATCGTCGTGACTTCCCACTGGGAAGATCACTCGTTTCAGATGACCTCAGCTCTGACGAGATTTCTGCCACCGGCAGTCATCAGAGCTTCGCCCGTGCTAAAGCACGGATGCCTCCTCAATAACTTAAAAATGATATAGTGTTTTGGGCTTGTGAATCATTGTGATGGTGATGAGTAATTGACAGAAAATTGAGAAGGAAAGTATAATCAAGGCACTAACCGGAAGGGGATTGAACATGAAGAAGATTATCGGTCTGGTGATTTGCCTGATGATGCTGGTGAGCGGAATTGCAATGGCTGACCAGACGATTGAACTGCTGCCTGGACTGGGCTATGTGGTGGATCTGCCGGATGATATGGAATATGTATCTCCGGAAGCCTCGGAGAATGGTGTTGAAACCTATTTCACCAACGACCTGGAGATGGATTGCATCTGCTATCCGAAATCTGAGGCGGAGAACCTGGGCATGGCGGAAACGCTGAAGGAAACCGTGAAGGTGCTTACAGAGAAGGAATGGGAGGCAGAACTCCGTAAGGTGAGCGGCATCACGATGGTGTGCTTCCGGATGAAGGATGAATCGGACGGAGCTCCGGGTATCGGATACATCTTTGAAGACGGTGACCTGATGATCGAGATTGACTTCTGGTATGCCACCCAGGAAGCGGCGGACAGAACCCTGGAGATCATGTCTTCCCTCAGACAGGAATAATCAATCAAATAATTGCAATTCAGCCGGATCCATGAGGATCCGGCTTTGTGTTTAAAGCTTGATTTGTGGTATAATCAAGTGTTCATATTTGCACAAAATGGCGGTACGGCCGCCGGAGGGATTATGAGCTTTACGCATCTTCATCTGCACACGGAGTACAGCCTGCTGGACGGCGCCTGCCGGATCAGTTCGCTTGCTGACCGGCTGAAAGCGCTGGGGATGGACTCCTGCGCTATTACGGATCACGGCGTTTTGTACGGCGCGATTGATTTCTATAATGCGATGAAGGACGCCGGGATCAAACCGATCATCGGCTGCGAAGCATACGTCTGCCGGGACAGGACAGACAAGTCCATGACCGGCCGTGAAAACAGCCACCTGATCCTGCTGTGCGAGAACAATACCGGCTACCAGAACCTGATGTACCTGATCAGCGAGGGCTTCCTGACGGGTTACTATTACCGGCCGCGGATCGACTATAACCTGATCCGGGAACATCACGAAGGCCTGATCTGCCTGAGCGCCTGCCTGAGCGGCGATCTTCCGAAAATGCTGCTGAACGGGCAGGATGAAAGCGCCCATGCTTATGTACGGGAAATGCAGGAGATCTTCGGCGAGAAGAATTTCTATATTGAGATCATGGATCACAACCTGCGGGAAGAAAAAACCGTGCTGCCGCGGCTGATCAGCCTGGCCCGGGAAATGAATGTTCCGCTGGTTGCGACCAACGACTGTCACTACCTGGAGAAGAAAGACGCACATGCCCAGGAAGTGCTGATGTGCATCCAGACCGGCAAGACGCTGGCGGACGACCAGCGGATGCGGATGGAGACAGAAGAACTCTACGTCAAGAGCGAAGAGGAGATGCGCGCCCTGTTCCGGCAGGTGCCGGACGCTATTGACCGGACGCAGGAGATTGTGGAACGGTGTAACGTTGAGTTTGAATTCGGCGTAACCCGCCTGCCGCACTATCCGGTGCCGGAAGGTGAGACGGCAAAGAGCATGCTGCGCCGCCTGTGCGGGGAAGGCATGAAGAAGCTTTATCCGGACGCCAAAGAGGGAGATGAACCCTATCAGCGGCTGGAGTATGAGCTGTCCACCATTGAACATATGGGCTATGTGGATTACTTCCTGATCGTCTGGGACTTCATCCACTATGCCAAATCCCACGGAATCATGGTTGGCCCCGGCCGCGGCAGCGGCGCAGGTTCTATCGTAGCCTATACGCTGGGCATTACCATGCTGGATCCGCTGAAATACCAGCTGCTGTTTGAACGCTTCCTGAATCCGGAACGCGTCAGCATGCCTGATATTGACGTGGACTTCTGCTACGAACGGCGGCAGGAGGTTATTGACTACGTGGCCCGGAAATATGGATCGGACCATGTGAGCCAGATCATCACCTTCGGTACCATGGCGGCCAAGGGCGTTGTACGCGACGTCGGCCGGGTGCTGGGTATGAGCTATCAGGAAACGGACGCGGTGGCCAAGGCGATTCCCTTTGACCTGGGCATGACGCTGAATAAGGCGCTGAAGATCAGCCCGGTGCTCCGGGAAATGTATGACAACCAGCCGAAGGTCAGGGAACTGATTGATACGGCACTGACGCTGGAAGGGATGCCCCGGCATGCTTCCACCCACGCGGCGGGCGTGCTGATTACCGGCAAGCCGGTAGTGGAATTTGTGCCCCTGCAGCGGAACGACGAGGTCATTACCACCCAGTATCCGATGGGCACCATTGAGCGCCTGGGTCTGCTGAAGATGGACTTTCTCGGCCTGCGGACCCTGACGGTGATCCGGGATACGCTGGATATGATGCGGGAAACCGGCAAGGACATGAAGCCGGAGGATATTCCGCTGGATGATCCTGCTGTTTATGAAATGATCAGCCGGGGCGATACGGACGGCGTGTTCCAGATGGAAGGCGCGGGCATGACCGGCTTCCTGACGAACATGAAGCCCAGCTGCTTTGAAGACATCATCGCTGCCATCTCCCTTTACCGTCCGGGCCCCATGGAATCCATTCCGCGCTATATCGCAGGCAAGGCGAACCCTGCCAGCGTAAAGTATAAAACTGAAAAACTGCGTCCGATCCTGGACGTGACCTACGGGTGCATGGTGTACCAGGAACAGGTTATGCAGATCGTGCGTGACCTGGCTGGATACAGCTACGGGCGGAGCGATCTGGTGCGCCGCGCCATGGCGAAGAAAAAACACAAGGTCATGGAAGAGGAACGGCAGATTTTCGTCCACGGCCTGACGGACAAGGATGGGAACGTCACTGTGCCCGGATGCGTGCGCAACGGCGTTCCGGAGAATGTGGCGAACGAAATCTACGATGAAATGATCGCTTTCGCCAGCTACGCCTTCAACAAGTCCCACGCCGCGGCCTACGGTGTGGTGGCTATGCAGACTGCCTGGCTGAAGCGGTATTATCCCGTGCAGTTCATGGCGGCCATGCTGAACAGCGTGTACGGCAATACCGGCAAGATCGCCGGATACATCCAGTACTGCCGGGGCCGGGATATTTCCGTCCTGCCGCCTAACGTGAACCGGAGCCGCTGGAAGTTTACAGTGGACCGGGACGCGGAAGGAAAAGCCGCAATCCTGTTCGGCCTGGGCGCAATCAAGAGCGTCGGCGAGAACGCCGTTAACGCGATTATCCGCGAGCGGGAAAGCGCCGGACCTTTCCGGGATATCTTTGACTTCTGCCGGCGTATTGATACGGCGGAGTGCAACAAGCGGGTCACGGAGAGCCTGATCAAGGCAGGAGCCTTTGACGGCTTCGGCGCCAATCGTCCGCAGATGCTGGCTGTATATGAGGCGGCCATGGACGCGAACCAGGCGCAGAAAAAGAAGAATGTATCCGGCCAGGTAAGCCTGTTTGATATGTTCGGCGGCGGGGAAGAACAGCCCATGTTTGACGCTGAACTGCGGCTGCCGGACATTCCGGACTGCCCGGCAAAAGCCAAACTGAAAATGGAAAAGGACGCCGCGGGAGTCTATATGACGGGTCATCCGTTGGATGATTATCGGGAGAAGCTGAAAAAGCTGACCTATACGGCGGCTGAAATCACCGAACCCGAAGAGGAAGCCGAGACTCCGGATCTGGACGGAATGTTTGTGGACCTGGGCGGCATCCTGACAGAGGTCAAGGAAAAGGCGACCAAGAAGGGCGACTATATGGCCTTTGTCACCCTGGAAGATATGACAGGGCAGATTGAATGCCTGGTGTTCCCCAGGGTGTTTGAGAAATACCGGCTGCTGCTGAACACGGATGAGGCCGTGGTGATCAGCGGCAAGATCAGCGTGCGGGAGGATGAAGCTCCCAAGCTGCTGGCGGAGCGGGTAACCCGGCTGGAAGAGTGGACAACGCAGCCCTCCACGCTGCGGCTGGAGGAATTCCGGAAGAAGCGGGAAGCACCGAAAACGGACGCCCAGCTGGCGGCTGAAGCAGAGAAAAAAGTCTTCCTGCGGCTGAGCCGGCAGGATATGGACCGGGCCGGCGCCGTGCTGGCGCTGTGCGCGGGAGAGATTCCGGTTTATATGCATATTCCGGAAGAAAAGATTACGCTGCTGTGCCCGAAGGAAAACTGGTGCAGCGCGGATGAAAACTGCATCCAACGGCTGAGGGATGTGCTGGGTGCGGAAAACGTGGTACTGAAACAAAAGGGGTGAGACTCATGGAACAGAAGAAGAGCCGGGCAGCGGAGATCATTCGGTTTGCCCTGACCGGCGGCGTCTGTTTTGTGGTGGAACTGGCCGTACTGATTTTGCTGAAGGGGAAGTTCGGCGTGGATACGCTGATTGCAACGCCCATCGCTTTCCTGATTTCAGTGATCCTGAATTACCTGCTGTGCGTCGTTTGGGTTTTCCGTGGAGCAAAGAACCGGGGAGCTGGCGCAAAGGCAGGCTTCCTGATTACCAGCCTGATCGGCCTGGGACTGAACGAGGTGCTGATGCTGCTGTTCCGGGTGATCCTGGGTGAAGACGCTGTGATACTGACTTTCGGATCCAGAACGATCAACATGTATGTGCTGAACAAGTGCATGGCGACGCTGATTGTGATGATCTGGAATTACTTCTCGAAACGGGCGGTATTGTACCGCAAGGCAAAGCAATGATTGAACTGGAACATGTTACCAAGCTGTACGGAAGCATCCCGGGGCTCCGGGATGTCTCGCTTCATGTTCCCAAAGGGCAGACGGTGGGACTACTGGGCCGCAACGGCGCTGGCAAGACCACGGCGCTGAACCTGATGACCGGCTATTTTCCGCCGACAGAAGGCAAGGTACGGGTGGGCGGAAAGGATATGCTGGCTGACTCGCGGGCCTGCAAACGGATGATCGGCTATCTGCCGGAAAAACCGCCGCTGTATGACGAAATGACGGTGGAGGAGTACCTGGCCTTTGTCAGCGAACTGCGGGAAGTGACCCGGAAAGCAAACCGGGAGCATGTGAACGAGATTATCGAGCTGTGCTCCCTGAAGGAAGTCCGGGAACGGGTTATCGGCCACCTGAGCAAGGGATACCGTCAGCGCGTCGGTATTGCGCAGGCGCTGTGTGGCGCACCGGACGTCCTGATCCTGGATGAACCGACGGTCGGCCTGGATCCGCGGCAAACGGTGGAAATGCGGGAACTGATCCGGAAGCTGGGGAAGGACCACACGGTTGTATTCTCCAGCCATATCCTTACCGAGGTTCAGCAGCTCTGCTCCCGGGTGATAATCCTGAACGAAGGTCGGATGGTACAGAGCATTGACCTGACGGAGAAACCGGCCGACACCCTACGGCTGCGGGTACGTGCAGCCGGACGGAAGGAAGCCCTTCTGGGGGCCCTGAAGGGCCTGCAATGCGTACTGCAAGCAGAAGGAGTCAACAGTCCGGAGGCGGGCACAGCAGAGTTCCTGCTGACCTGTAAAACGGCGGATGAGCAGGGAAGGGCAACGGACCAGATTTTCCGGCTGCTGGCAGGGCTGAACGCACCGATCCGGATGATGACGGAGGAAGTTGATAGCCTTGAGGAGATCTTCCTGAGAAACACATAAGTGTTTCACAGAAAGATCTCAATGAAAACTGAAAACTTAAAACTTAAAACTGAAAAATAATTTAGTGTTTAAGTTGTAAGCGTAAAGTTGCCTGATGGCAGGCAGAAAGGAGGGAAAGTCACTATGAATACGATCCGGAAACGGGAGATACAGGGGTACTTTTATACTTCTGTAGGCTATGTGTTTATCGGGGTATTCCTGATTATTTCCTCCATCCTGTTTTACGTGAGTATACTAAGGACGCGGAGCGGTGAACTGCCGAATTTCATCTATACGATGAGCTATCTGTGGATGCTGCTTTGCCCGATCCTGACGATGCGCCTGCTGGCGGAAGAAAAGCAGAAGAAGACAGATCAGCTGCTGCTGACGAGCCCGGTATCCCTGCCGGGCATTGTGCTTGGCAAATACCTGGCTGCGGTGACGGTACTGCTGATAACCGCGGGGATGACGCTTCTGTTTGTGCTGGTGGTAGCCCTCTACGGCAGGGTGTATCCGGCGGAACTGGCGGTAAACTACCTGGGATTCATCCTGCAGGGCTGCGCCCTGGCCGCACTGGATCTGTTCCTTTCGGGATGCGCGGGCACACCGGTGACGGCTGCGGTTCTGGCGTACGGCGCCAACCTGCTGCTGTGGATCCTGGATGAAATGTACGGCATGATCCAGGTGGAATGGCTCTCGGAGATCCTGAAATTCCTGTCCATATACCGTCGGAATGAGAACATGATCAAGCTGGGGCAGCTGAGTTTCGCAGCGATCCTGTATGACCTGTCCTTTATCGCGGCGTTCCTGGCACTGGCGGTGTTCAGGCTCGATCGAAAAAGATATACGCGGTAAAAATCCTGGATTTTACCGTAATGAAAACTGAAAACTTAAAACTTAAGACTTAAAAATGATTTAAGTTTGTCAGTGCAGAGTGATGAGTGAAGAGTGTAGAGTTGCCCGCGGATGCGGACAGTGAAGAGCGAAGAGTTGCCCACGGGACGCGGGCAGAAAGGAGAGAAAACGCCACCCATGAGCAAAGGGAAGTTTAAAACCGGGAAGTGGAAATACGGTTCCGTATCAGCCCTGATGCTGGCAATGGTGCTGCTGGCGCTGATTGCGCTGAACGCGGGCGTATACGCGCTGGAAAAGAATAAGGGATGGCGTATTGATCTCTCCTTTAACGGCATTCTGTCCCAGAGCGCGGAAACAAAGGCTGTGATTGAAAAACTGGATAAACCGGTTGAGATCTATGCACTGTTCCGGAAATCTTCTGAAAGGGACTGGCTGGAGCTTCAGGAACTGCTGAACAAGTATGCCGCGTCCAGTGATAAGATCACCTGGAAACAGGTGGATCCGGCAGTTAATCCGCAGCTACTGGAGCAGTTTTCGACCGATAACCTGGTGCCGGGAGAGTCCAACTTCATTGTCTGGTGTGAACAGACGAACCGCTTCAGGATCCTTGGCGGCGAGGACTTTATGGGCTTGGAGTACAACCTTGAGACAGGCACAATGGAATATGACAGCCTGACGTTTGAAAGCGCCATTACCGGGGCAATTGCCTACGTGGTGAAGGATCGGGTGCCAAAGGCTGTGATCCTGCAGGGACACGATGAGTATGAACTGCAATACCTGACAGACTTCCAGAACCTGCTGGAAGCCAATCAGTATGAAGTGGAATATCAGACCCTGAGGGATAATGAATATACGCCGGATCCTGAAGACCTGCTGATTTTCTTTAATGCACAGAAAGATCTGACGGATATTGAAATGACAAAGCTGACGGAATTCGCCGCGAAGGGCGGCAGCTTCCTGTTTGTCTGTGATTATAGTGCTCCCATGGCGAATATGCCCAATTATATGACGCTGCTGCGGAGCTACGGATTTGAGCCGCTGGACGGACTGGTTCGCGCCGATCCGCTGGACAAAAATTCCTATTACGAATCCAATCAGTATTTTCTTTTACCTGTGATGTGCTCTACGGATATCACGATGGACCTGGTGGGACTGGGCAGGGATTACCTGATTATTCCGGAAACGAGAGCCTTCGCGGAACCGGAAGAGGGAGACCGGAACCTGAACGTAAGCGTTGTGCTTCGCAGCGCTGATACGGCAATCCGCCAAATTGACAGAACAAACATTGCACCCAGCGTAACAGACGGATATCCGCTGGCGCTGGAAGCCCGTCGTATCACCACGGAGAGTTATGTATCCAGGGCTTTTATCATTGGCTGCGGTGAGGTGCTGATAAGTAAATACCTGTACTCGGTCACACATTGCCAGGAGCTGACGGTGAACGTGATGGAGTTCCTGCTGCAGAATGACGGAACAGGCCTGAATATTACGCCGAAGGATGCGGCTCGTCCAGGATTGAAAACGGAAAGCCTGAGCCTGGGATCGATCCTGCTGATCGCACTGCCGCTGTCGGTGCTGTTTGCGGCGCTGCTGGTGCTGGGACCGAGGAAAAACAGATAACATCTGTTTTTCTAATGAATACTGAAAATTTAAAACTTAAAAATAATAGTTACTGAATGCTATCCTAAAGTAAGCTGGATAGTTTATACATAAGATTAGTGGAAATAATAGAGGAATATAAAGCATGCAAAAGGTGGAAAGACAGAAGCATAAGGACCGGAAGCGGAGAAGGCTGACCGGGGTGATTCTGTGCGCTCTTTTGCTGGTGATCTGCGTTGCGATTGGTTTGCTGCTGCGGGATAAGGCAGAGAAAACGGCCTCTGAAGCGAACGTGAAATATGAAGCACAAACAGGCAATATCTTTCTGCACGAAGAAAGCGAACTGAAAAGCCTGACGCTGATCCAGCAGGGGAAAGATCCCTGGACCGTGGAGACAGACGCGGAAGGCAAACTTCATCTGCTGCATGAGGAAACAGGAGAACCCTCTTCCTGGACGGTGGATGAAAACATCGCAGAACTGCTGATGAGCGTGGCCACAAACCTGACCTATGACGACATATTCGCGGAAAAACGGTCAGAATGGGAAGTCGCTCTGGATGCTTTCGGCCTGAAGGAACCACTGGTAACCGCTGTGTTCAGTTTCCACGACGGCACGGATGTGACTGTGCATGTCGGGAAATCGGCTGATCCTGAAAACAACAGGTACTACTACATGTCTGTGGACGGAGATGAACACCTGTACGCTGTTTCGGCGGGTATTATGGACGATCTGAGCACGGAACAGACCCTGCTTCATCCGGTCCCGCGGCTGGAGATCCAGAGCGCACTGCTGGACAGAATCAGCGTGAAAAATGCAGACGGAAGCATCCGGAAGGAATGGAGCCTGCAGGGAGACGTAAAGGACAGGGACGCGGCGGAAAACTGGCAGCTGACGGCGCCTTTTACTTACCCTGCGGATTACAACTCAATTGTGAACCTGAAGGAAAACGCCGGGAATCTGCGGCTGGGTGTGTTTATAGAAGAGGCAAACGAAGAAACGCTGAAGCTTTACGGCTTTGAAGAGCCTTCGGCAATCCTTGAGTTCCATACGGCAGCAGGATCCACCGGTACGGTAGGGATGAGCGGCGTGTTTGACGTGAGCGACTGGGAAGAACACCTGTATACCCTGACTGTCGGTGGGAGCAAGAGTGAGATGTCTTCTTACGTTCTGTACGAAGGCTGTATCTATTCCGTCAGCGATTTCACAATGAGCGCGTTCCTGAACGTGGAGCCCACAAGCACAGTAGCCCGTTATGTGGTTACTATCCCGCTGACCTCGCTGGAAAGCGCAGTGGTGGAGAAGCAGGGCCAGGAGACGGTTTCCTACGTCCTGGAGCCTGTGGAGGATGCCGGGAACGGGGAAGAAGTGACGGAACAGACATATCGCTGCCTGAAAAACGGCGAAGAAATCCCGTATGAGACGTTTGAAGCTGCCTGGGACAGGCTGCTGACGGTGACGGTGAGCGGGAAGCTTTCACAGGAATATGAGCCGGGGAACGTGCATACCAAGTATACGTTCCGCACAGTAAGCGGCAGGACGCATATCCTTGAATTGTCTGAGCTGGATCAGATGCACGACCTGGTTACGCTGGACGGAGCAAGCAGGTTTTATCTCATAAAAAACGGGATGACAGACTTGCCGTGAGAAGAAAACGACCCATGCAATGCATGGGTCGTTTTTAATGAATACTGAAAACTTAAGACTTAAAACTTAAAAATATTTTTGTTTCCATAAGCATTACTTGTAGAATAAAAATACAGGTGTCTGGATTTTCAGATATGATAAATAAATAATTTATAATTCGTAGCCGATGATGTTTTTGCCGGTATATTTGATGGTGATCTGATCGCCGGAGTTGAAAGCGGGAAGGGGCAGCTCGTTGTCCCAGTAATACCGCTGTTCACGGATGCCATGCTTATCCGGCTCGCCGAGGAGAATCAGCCCGGTGCAGTGTACGCCGTCCACAAGGGAGGGCTCTGCTTCCGCGTGGTCATAGATCAGCGTATCAGTGTGCGTACGGCCCTTCAGCGCGGACTGAACCAGTTTTTTATACCGGTGCAGCGGCAGGCAGAACAGCTCAATGAAGAAAACCGCAACGGCACAGAGAAGGGCAAACAGGACGACGCTCAGCCATTCCACCCGGATGATCATGGAATAGATGAACAGGCCCAGGATTACGGCCAGGATGACGCCCAGCAGGGTGTAGCGCTTTTTCAACTGGGAAGAGAGGGAGAAGAGGTCATTTTCCGAGTAAAGGTCTTTCATAAAAGCCACGCTTTCTTAAATTCATAATTCACAATTCATAATTCATAATTATGTGTTGTGCAGACATGAGAATATCATGATGGTTTATGGAAAAAATGTCAAGGCATTGAGTAAAAAAACGGAAATGGTCGTGTCGAAGGATGACATATAAACCCTATGTGTTGATATTAATGCATGGGTTTTGAGCAATAAGAAAACTCCTGCCCTTGTGCAGGGGGCAGGAGTTTTTGCTTGCTTGATGTGTCGGTTAATGTCAGACCAGCTCGAGAATGACCATCTCGGCGGCATCGCCGCGACGCGGTCCGAGCTTGTAGATGCGGGTGTAGCCACCGGAGCAGTTCTTTTCCGCGTTGCGGGCCTTGTACTTGGGTCCGATTTCACGGAAGAGCTTCTCTACCACAGGATGCTTGTTGTCCTTGGTACGCTCACGGTATTCAGCCTTGTTCTCGTCGGCATTCTTGGCTTCCTTCAGATCGTAGAGGTAAGCCATCATGATGCGGCGGGCATGCAGTTTGGACGGAGCATCGTTCACCACTTCCAGGGTGACCAGCTGTCCTTTGTCGTTATGGGTTTCCTTGGTGGTGGAAACCGTATTTTCGCATTCGCGCACAGCCAGGGTAATCATCTTGTCGGCGATCCGGCGGACTTCCTTGGCCTTGGCTTCGGTAGTCGTGATCCGGCCGTTCCAGATCAGGTTGGTCACCTGGTTACGAAGCAGCGCCTTGCGCTGATCCGCGGTGCGACCCAGCTTGCGTTGGTTAGCCATGGGAATTCCCTCCTAAATTAGTCATCATTGGGGCGAAGGCCCAGACCCAGAGCGCTGAGCTTCTGCTCAACTTCTTCCAGGCTCTTACGGCCCAGATTGCGGACCTTCATCATGTCTTCCTGATTCTTCTGCACCAGCTCAGCAACGCTGTTGATGCCGGCACGCTTCAGGCAGTTATAAGCACGGACGGAAAGATCCAGTTCTTCGATAGTCATCTCCAGAACCTTGTCCTTCTTGTCGTCTTCGGGCTGCACCATGCTCACGGGCATGACCTGGTCGGTCAGGCTGATGAACAGGTTCAGGTGCTCATTCAGAATCTTGGCGGCGCTGGAAATAGCCTCTTCAGGCTTCAGCGTGCCGTTGGTCCAGATCTCAAGGGTCAGCTTGTCATAGTCCGTGATCTGACCTACGCGGGTATCTTCGACCGTGTAGTTGACTTTCTTCACAGGAGTGAAGATGGAGTCGATCGGGATCACGCCGATAGGCATGCTGGGGGTCTTGTTCTTGTCGGCGCTCACATATCCGCGGCCGCGATCGAGGGTCAGCTGCATCTGCAGATGAGCATCCTCATTCAGCGTGGCGATATGGAGTTCCGGGTTGGCGATTTCAACCTCATCATCCGTTTTGATATCGCCGGCAGTCAGTTCGCAGGGGCCCTTCACATCGATGGTGAGCTGCTTGGGGCCATCGGCAAACATCTTGCAGGCCATAGTCTTCAGATTCAGGATGATTTCCGTTACATCTTCCTTGACTCCCGGGATCGTGGAGAACTCGTGCTGCACACCTTCGATGTGCACGGAAGAGACTGCCACGCCGGGGAGGGAGGAAAGAAGCACGCGACGCAGGGAGTTGCCCAGGGTGTGGCCGAATCCGCGTTCAAGCGGCTCGATCACAAAGCGGCCATAGCAGCCGTTCTGTCCAACTTCGACGCAGTCGATACGGGCTTTTTCGATTTCGACGATCATTTCGTTGTACCCTCCTCATTCGGGTTGTCCAGTAATCATTAACGGGAGTAGAACTCGACGATCATGTTCTCCTGAACCTGCAGGTCGATATCTTCGCGGGTGGGAAGAGCGTTGACGGTGCCGGTGAGGTTCTGAGCGTCGAAGCTGAGCCACTTCGGGATCAGCGTGCTGGTTCCTTCACGCAGACTCTTGAACATCTCCATCTCTTCGCTGCGCTTGCGCAGAGTGATCTTATCGCCAACCTTCACCTGGTAGGAAGGAATGTCGACTTTGATATCATTGACCCGGATGTGGCCGTGGCATACGATCTGACGAGCCATACGACGGGTCTTGGCCAGACCAAGACGGAACACAACGTTGTCCAGACGCTGCTCCAGCAGGCGGAGCATGTTGTCACCGGTGATGCCCTTCATGTTGGCGGCCTTCAGGTAGTACTTGTGGAACTGCTTTTCCAGGACGCCGTATACGAACTTAACCTTCTGCTTTTCCTGCAGCTGGGCGCCGTATTCGGAGACCTTCTTGCGGCGGTTTCCGCCGGGATTGCGGGTGGATTTTTTATTGCCATAGCCCATAACGGCCGGGGAAATGTCGAACTTCCGGCATTTCTTGGCAATCGGATCTTTATTCACTGCCATTTCTGTCTGTCCTCCTTCTTACACGCGACGGCGTTTGGGCGGACGGCAACCGTTGTGAGGAATGGGCGTCACGTCCTTGATCATGTTCACATCCAGACCGGCGGCCTGAAGAGAACGGATAGCGGCTTCGCGTCCGGAACCGGGGCCTTTGACATACACTTCAACCGTGCGCAGACCGTATTCCATAGCGGCCTTGGCGGCGGTTTCAGCGGCCATCTGAGCAGCGAAGGGCGTAGACTTCTTGCTTCCGCGGAAGCCCAGACCGCCGGCGCTGGCCCAGGAAAGAGCATTGCCCTGGGTGTCAGTGATGGTCACGATGGTATTGTTGAAAGAAGAACGGATATGGGCAGCGCCGCGCTCAACGAGCTTCCGTTCGCGGCGTTTACGCGTAGCCTTCTTCAGCTTTTGCTTAGGTGCCATTGATTTTACTCCCTCCGTATTATCCGCATAAAAGCGGAATCAATTCAGTCAGAGACTTACTTGGTGGCTTTCTTCTTGCCGGCGATGGTCTTCTTGGGGCCCTTTCGGGTGCGGGCATTCTGCTTGGTATTCTGTCCGCGAACGGGAAGGCCATGACGATGACGAACGCCGCGATAGCAGCCGATCTCAATCAGACGCTTGATGTTGAGCGAAACTTCACGGCGAAGATCACCTTCCACCTTCAGGTTGTGCTCAATGTATTCACGCAGCTTGCTGATTTCGGTCTCGGAGAGATCCTTTACCCGTGTGTCGGGATTCACACCGACTTCCGCGAGCATCTTCTGCGAAGTGGTCAGGCCGATGCCGTAGATGTAGGTCAGGCCGATCTCAACGCGCTTTTCTCTGGGCAGGTCAACACCTGCAATGCGTGCCATTTTAAGTAATACACCTCCGTATGTTGTTTGACCTAATTGGTCAACCGGGAAAAGTTTTGTTTCGCATGGGGCGAGGCAACCCAACCAGGCACCGCGAAACTCGACTCCATGTTGGCTCCTGGTGAAAGCAGGCGCACAACAACACTGACGGACTGCTATGGAAGGTGCAGTCTGCCAGCGCCTAAAGAGACGGGGTTTGATTTCCCACCGGAACACCCGTTTTTCAACGGATGCAGCCGCCCGGTGGCAAACCAGGGCTAACTTCCACAGTTTAGCACAAGGGAAGAAAAATGGCAACGAAAAAATCAAATAAAATCTTAAATTTTTATAAAAATTGTTACAAAATAATTAAATTACAAAATGAAGATAAAAATCTGCATGTTTTTTGCTATCCAAACCGATCGATATAAAATAAGAAAAGAAACAAGATTCCATACCGCATGTTTTTTCTGTGAACTCATCTTGTGTTCTTCCGGAATCAGGCATATAATCCATTCCCGGAGCAGACGCGGGGAAACCTGCGGCTGACCGACAATTAAAAATGCAGGGGAGCTTGTAGTGACAGGCTGAGAGGAAGGTATCACCTTCGACCCTTAAACCTGATGTGGGTAATGCCGCCGTAGGAAGTTATACTGAACACGTATTGACGCAGGAGAAACCACAAAAGGTTTCTCCTGCTTTTTGCATCCACGGAAAGTGGCGGGCCGAGGGGGAGCGCCCTGGGCTCTGTATTCAGCGATGGGAACCCGTGTTTCGGGGTGAGAGGGGAAAAATGATTCCCGACCGGGCGAGGCAATTCAGTCTCGTATTCAATAAGAAGAGAGGTTCCCGAAAATGAGAAAGTCTGACGTTGTCCTGAAACTGGTTGTCCTGTCCCTGCTGATTGCCCTGGGTGTGGTGATTTCGCCGGTCCTCCGGGTGGAGGGAATGTGCCCCATGGCGCACCTGATCAACATTATCTGCTCTGTGCTGCTGGGACCGTGGTATTCGCTGTTGTGCGCAACGCTGATCGGCATCATCCGGATGCTGACGATGGGTATTCCGCCCCTGGCGCTGACAGGCGCGGTTTTCGGCGCGTTCCTGTCCGGTGTGTTCTACAGGATGTCCAAAGGGAAGATCATCCTGGCTGTGCTGGGGGAGATTATCGGAACAGGCATTATCGGCGCCCTTGCGTCTTATCCTGTGATGACCCTGCTGTGGGGAAAGGAAGGCCTGAGCTGGCTGTTCTACATTCCTTCCTTTACCTGCGGCACGCTGATCGGCGGAAGCATCGCCTATGTGTTCCTGCGGAAGCTGGCGGCGAACGGTATGCTGGCCCGGATGCAGCGGTCTGTGGGCTCTGCGGGATATCAGGATCAACCCAGCACCCTGTCTGACGCGCTGACAATCGTGGCCCTGGGCGGAATCCTGTGGGTGGTGATCAAGGTGGCCTGTACCGCATTCGGCCTGGAATCACCAGCATGGAATACAGCGGCATATATTGCACCGGCAGCCGCGGCGGCGGCCGGACTGATCTACTACAGAATAAAGAAGGGAAAGGAAGCAGATGCGAAAACTGAATGAGATCTGCGGCGCAGTGAGGGAGAAACGTCCCCTGATTCACTGCATCACCAATCCGATTTCCATTAACCAATGCGCCAACGCAATCCTGGCAGCCGGCGCGCGCCCGATCATGGCGGAGCATCCGGCGGAAGTGAAGGAGATCACGGAAACGGCGGACGCACTGATGCTGAACCTGGGCAGCATCACGGACGCAAGGATGCAGTCCATGGAGATTTCCCTGCGGGCGGCAAAGGAGAAAGAAATTCCCGTGGTACTGGACGCGGTGGGTGCTGCATGCTCCGCACTGCGGCGGGAATTTGCTGCCCGGCTGCTGGAGATTGCGGTTCCGACAGTTATTAAAGGAAACTACTCTGAAATATATGCGCTTTACCGGACTGCTTACCGGTCCGCCGGAGTTGACGCGGATTCTGCACTTACTGAAGACGAGGTGAGGGAAGCTGCCGACGGGCTGGCACGGAAATACCATGCGACGGTTCTGGCCAGCGCAAAGACAGATATCATTACAGACGGCACGCGATATGCGCTGATCCGGAACGGTACGCCGCAGCTGGCCGCCGTGACGGGTACGGGCTGCATGCTGGGTTCCCTCTGCGGGGTTTACCTGGCCGTGTGCCCGGGACCGGAGGCAGCGACGGCTGCATGCGCTGTGCTGGGGGCCTGCGGGCAGCTGGCCGAAACCCCTAAGGGAAGCGGCACCTTTATGGTCAACCTGCTGGACGCCTTGTCCACTGCCTCGGGAACACAGCTGGAGGAACTGATGAACGTGGAGGAAATCAAATGAAGCGTTTTGACACGAGCCTGTACTTCATTACAGACAGCACAAACTATGAGGAGGACGAATTCCTGCGCCGGGTGGAAGCATCGCTGCAGGGCGGGGTTACCATCCTGCAGATCCGGGAAAAGAACAAGGGGACCCGGGCATACATTGACCTGGCGGAGAAGGTTCATGCGCTGACCCGGCGGTACGGCGTGCCGCTGATCATTGACGACCGGGTGGATGTTGCCCTGGCCGTTGACGCGGAGGGTGTGCACCTGGGCGCGGAAGATATGACAGTGGCCGCGGCACGGAAGATTCTCGGGGAGGACAAGATCATCGGCGCCACAGCCAAGACTGTGCCGTGGGCGATGGATGAAGCTGCGCAGGGGGCGGACTACCTGGGAGTGGGAGCCATCTATCCCACCACAACAAAGGTGAAGACAGTGCTGACTTCCACGGATACCCTCCGGAAAATCTGCGGGGCCGTGTCCATCCCGGTGAATGCCATCGGCGGTCTGAACAGGGATAACATCGATGTGCTGGCCGGGATTCCGGTTGCCGGGATCTGCGCCGTGTCCGCCATCATGAAAGCGGAGGATCCGAAGAAGGCGGCGGAAGAGCTGAAGGCCAGGGCAGAAGAACTCGGCCTGATCCGCCGGAAGGGAGAAACGGAAAAATGAAGACAGTACTGACCATTGCGGGAAGCGACAGCAGCGGAGGCGCCGGGATCCAGGCGGACCTGAAGACGATGACGATGAACGGCGTCTATGCCATGAGTGCCATTACGGCGCTGACGGCGCAGAATACCACAGGCGTGCGGGCGGTTGAGGAAGCTTCGCCGGAATTCCTGGGACAGCAGATTGACGCTGTGTTTGAGGACATTTATCCGGACGCGGTGAAGATTGGTATGGTAGCTTCCTGCGAACTGATCCGGGTGATCGCGGACAAACTGCGGTATTACCGGGCACGGAATGTGGTGCTGGATCCCGTGATGGTGGCGACCTCGGGTTCCGCCCTGCTCCGGAACGACGCCGTGCAGACGCTGATGACAGAGCTGCTGCCACTGGCCGCGCTGGTGACGCCCAATATTCCCGAGGCGGAGATCCTGTCCGGTATGCATATTGAAACCGCGGAGGACATGGTGAAGGCGGCGGAACAGATCAGCAGCGCATATCACTGTGCCGTGCTGCTGAAGGGCGGACACAGCGTGAACGACGCCAACGACCTGCTCTGCGCAGACGGGAAGATCACCTGGTTTGAGGGAAAGCGGATTGACAATCCCAACACCCACGGCACCGGGTGTACGCTGTCCAGCGCCATTGCCTCCAATCTCGCGAAGGGGTTCACCCTGGCGGAATCTGTGCGGCGGGCAAAGGAATACATCTCCGGTGCGCTGGCAGCAATGCTGAACCTGGGGAAAGGCGCCGGACCGATGATGCACAATTTTGACCTGAAATCCCCTTTTGCCGAAGAAGCAAATTAATCTGAAAGGAAAGAAGAACCATGAGAGACTACACGACCCAGATGGATGCCGCAAGGAAGGGAATCATCACCCCGGAAATGAAGAAGGTTGCCGCCAAGGAATACAGGACGGAGGAGGAAATCCGGGACCTGGTGGCCAAAGGCCAGATTGCCATCTGCGCAAACAGGCTGCATACCTGTATTGAACCCAACGGCGTCGGTTCCATGCTCCGGACAAAGATCAACGTCAACCTGGGCGTATCCCGGGACTGCAAGGACTATGACGTTGAAATGCAGAAGGTGATGGCGGCAGTCGATATGGGCGCGGAAGCCATTATGGACCTTTCCAGCCACGGCAATACACAGCCTTTCCGCCGGAAGCTAACCGCGGAATGCCCTGCCATGATCGGTACCGTGCCGGTGTATGACAGCGTGATCCACTACCAGCGGGATCTGGCTACCCTGACCGCGAAGGACTTCATTGACGTGGTCCGCCTGCACGCGGAGGACGGCGTGGACTTTGTGACCCTGCACTGCGGGATTACCCGGAAGACCATTGAGCAGATCAGGAAGCACAAGCGGAAGATGAATATCGTTTCCCGCGGCGGTTCCCTGGTGTTTGCCTGGATGAGCATGACAGGGGAGGAAAACCCCTTCTATGAATACTATGACGAGATCCTGGACATCTGCCGGGAATATGACGTGACCATCTCCTTGGGCGACGCCTGCCGGCCGGGCTGCCTGGCGGACGCCAGCGACGTATGCCAGATTGAGGAACTGGTGCGCCTGGGCGAGCTGACCAAGCGGGCCTGGGAGAAGGACGTGCAGGTCATGGTGGAAGGCCCCGGCCATATGCCGATGGACCAGATTGAAGCAAACATGAAGCTGCAGCAGACCATCTGCATGGGCGCACCGTTCTATGTGCTCGGGCCGCTGGTGACGGATATCGCTCCCGGATATGATCACATTACTTCCGCGATCGGCGGCGCAATCGCGGCGGCTTCCGGCGCGGCATTCCTGTGCTACGTTACCCCGGCGGAACACCTGGCGCTTCCGAATGTGGAGGACGTGAAACAGGGCATCATCGCTTCCCGGATCGCGGCGCACGCGGCGGACATCGCAAAGAAGATTCCGCATGCCCGGGATATTGACGACCGGATGGCGGAGGCCCGGAGAACGTTTGAGTGGGACAAGCAGTGGGAATGCTCCATTGATCCCGCCACTGCCAAAGCGATCCGTGACAGCCGTGCCCCGGAACATGACGACACCTGCTCCATGTGCGGCAAGTTCTGTGCGGTGAGGAGTATGAACAAGGCCCTGAACGGCGAGTATATCGATATTCTGTAAGCAATGAAAAACCGGCGGCCTGCCAGAGAATGAATGCTCAGCAGGACCGCCGGTTTTGTTATATAAAAATGTTAATTTTCGTCCGGCACAAAGACCAGCTGGCCGTCCTCCAGTTTGATGGTGCCCTGGGTTTTTGTGATCGGCTTATTGTAGCCGTTGGGTCCGCTTTTTTCGACGGTGAGACGGTCCGCAGTGACATCGGTGACGCCGTAATCATAGTCATATCCGTCCAGGATATAAATCTCGTGGCTGAGGGGATCCATTACGACCACTTCATGACGGACCATGCCGCTGCCGAACATCCGGCCGGTGACCAGATCCACGCAACCATCTCCTGTGACGTCAAACAGGTGGAAAGCAGGTTTGTTGTCCTGCAGGTAGGGGAGCCAGAAACCGGAAAATCCATTCCCGGAGTTGCCGAATTCAGAATACTCGCTGATGACATCTTCCAGCACGAGACCGTGGTCTTTGAGATTCTGCTCACCTGCGGCAAAGAGATCCTCCGCGGAAGCAAAGGACACACATACGAGCAGGAGGATTATTCCTGTGCAGAGAATCCTCCCGGCGGTTTTTCGGATTGATGATGCGGACATGTCACAGCCTCCCTTGTCAGGTTATTTCCTGATTTCAGACAGAAGGGCGTCTTTCTCATTCGGTACTTTGCCATCCATGACAGCCTCCAGCAGCGCCTGCAGGGCTTCGCCGACAGCTTTGCCTTTCAGCCCGGCGGCAATCAGATCCCGGCCATTGACCGCCAGGTCTTTCAGGGTGAAGCAGGGCTGCTCTGCCAGGAGGGCGTCCAGGGCGGCCATGCGCTCCTTCAGCCGGGCATCCTCCCGCTCCTGTGTGGTATAGCCGGTGGCGACCCGGTCGGAACGATGGATGAGGAAGAGCGTGCGGAGATCTTCTTCCCCGAAGCGGTTCAGCCGCCGCAGGAGGAAGGAACGATCCGTATTGATGGCCCCGCTTTCTGTGCGCAGGGGAATATCATGGTGCAGTACCAGGTTGCACAGCCGTTCCCGGGATGCGTTATCCAGATGCAGGGCTTCGGCGGTTTTCCGGGCAATCTGTTCTGAATACTTCTGGTGCCCTTTGTAATGCCCTTCACCCTTTTCATCTGTGGTGCGGGCAGCGATTTTGCCGGTATCATGCAGGAGCATGGTGAGACGCAGGATGGGTTCGGCCGGAACGCCTTCAATCCCGCGGACGGTGTGCTCCCAAAGATCATAGCTGTGATGATGATTCTGCTGGTCGTAGCCGATCATGGGCCGGATTTCCGGAACGATCTCTGCCAGCACTTCCGGGTATTCCCGGAGGATCCGTCCGGCAGCCTTGCCGCAGAGCAGCTTCAGCAGCTCCTCCCGGATCCGCTCTCCGGCGACACGGGAAAGATCAGGTGCCATCTTCCGCAGGGCGGCGGAGGTGGCAGGTTCGATCGCAAAGTCATAGACAGAGGCAAAACGCAGGGCGCGGAGAATACGCAGGGCATCCTCGTCAAAACGCTTTTCCGCTTCGCCGACGCAGCGGATCAGGTTGTCCGCGAGATCCTGCTGTCCGTTGAAAGGATCGGCGAGTCCGGTATCGGGAGACCAGGCCATGGCGTTGACGGTGAAGTCCCGCCGGGCAAGGTCCTCAGTCAGGTTGTCCACAAAACAGACGGAATCCGGATGACGGTGATCGGTATAATCTCCGTCCACCCGGAAGGTGGTTACTTCATAAGGCTCATGGTCCACCACCACGGTCAGGGTACCGTGCTTCAGGCCGGTTTCCACGGTGTGCAGATCATGAAAAACTTCCTGCATCTGTTCCGGAATGGCGGAGGTGCAGATATCCCAGTCATGGGGAGCTATGCCAAGAAGCGCATCCCGGACACAGCCGCCGACGACATACGCAGAGAAGCCGGATTCTTTCAGCCGGCTTAACAGGGTGGAAACGGGAGCAGGAAGAGTCAATTCATAATTCATAATTCAAAATTCATAATTCACAATTATTAATTCAGAATTCAGAATTCAGAATTCAGAATTATTAGTGAAAGCCTACATGCTATTTGAGTCAGAGATTATTATAGCATTCTAAAGCATAATTGCTCAAGTATATGTAGTGATGAGTGAAGAGTGAAGAAACTGCCGAAAGCGAGGCTTTCGGCAGTGAAGTGATGAGTGAAGAGTTTCCGCAGCCATCTGCATTATTGAAGTGTGAAACTATGAAGGGCTGCGGAACCAGGACCGGTGTAGGTGAAGTAGAGGGCGTTGATGCCGTCGGGAATGGCGACATCGGCGGTGTATTCGGTCCAGACGTTGGTGAATTCCACCGGGATCGTAGCCAGAGCGGGACCGTCCCAGGAGGTTTTCACTTCGAAGGCACCGGAGCAGTAGCCACGGACCTCGATGGTGACGGACTTTACGCCCTTGCAGTCAAAGTATTTGAAGCCGCAGGTGGCGCTGTTGAGCATATTCATGATATAGGCCTGTTCCTCGTCGCCGTCTTTGCCGTCCTGGGTGATGCGGGGGAAACAGCCGTCCGTCCAGACTCCGCCGCCGTAGCCGCCGGTATAGACAGCTTCCTTATCCGTGAACAGGTTGCAGGCAATATAGGCAGGATAGGTGCCACGGCCTTCCAGCGGGCCGCCGTTCAGCCCGCAGGAGGTCATCTCCACCTGGGCGATGGTGCCGTCCGGCAGGAGGGTCACTTCTTCTGCCATACCCTGGCGGCTGTAGGTGGTGCCGTTGGTCTGGCGGTGATAGAAGATATAGGTTTTTCCATTCATCTGCACCAGGCCGCCGTGGTTGTTGCCGCCGTAGTACATGGGCTTATTGGCGGGTTTATAACTGCTGATGCCGATATCGTTGTTGCTGACGATGACGCCCCTGAACTCAAAACCATGATCCGGATACCTGCTGACGGCATAGGCCAGTTCATGCATGACGATGGAAGAATAGACAAAGTAATACAGGTCTCCGAACTTCCGGATGGAGGAGGCTTCGAAGAATTCATGGCCTTCATAACCGGAACCGGCGCTGTAAGGACGGCTGGGCATAAGGAAGACGGGCTCCTGCTCAATAGTCAGCATGTCCGCCGCCAGCTTTGTGCACATGGGGCCGTGGCGTGAAGCATCCATGGGAGAACAGAAACCGGTGTACAGCCAGGTTGTGCTGCCTTCTGTAATAACGCCGGGATCGAACTGGGGTTCATCCCCGGGCCGGTTGCCCAGCAGGCCGCCTTCCTGATCATGCACGTGGCCGTAGAATTCATACTTGCCGGCGGGTGTGTCGCAGACTGCGACGGCGACACGGCTCTGTTTATCCAGCACATAATAGAGGTAATAGCGGCCGTCAGGTCCCTGGGTGACATCCGGGGCGTAAAGGCAGGCTTTGCCTTCCCGGTTGTCCGGGTCATCCGTCTTTTTATAGATGACGCCTTCATACCGCCAGTCCGCCAGGTTATCCACCGGGGCGGACCAGCAGACGTAGTCATTCAGACAGAAAACGTGACCGTTAAACCGGTCATGGGAACCGTAAACATAAACCCGTCCGTTGAACACGTGTGGTTCGCCGTCGGGAATGTATTCCCATCCGGGAAGATAGGGATTGAAAGCCTGCATATTGGACGTCCTCCTGTATCCATTTCCTGCTGATTATTATATATCAGGGGAAAGGGAAAATCATCAGACAAATCAAGGGGTTCAAGGGGACAAAAAAAGGAGGCGGGGGTCCTGCCTCCAAAGATTATTTGCGCAGTTTCCGGATGAGAAGAAGAAACACGGCGCCGATGAGGACGCCCAGGCTGTTCTCCAAAAGATCGTCGATATCGCAGATCCCGCGATGGCTGACGAGCTGAACCAGTTCGACAGCCAGGGAAGCCAGGATGCCGGCAATCAAGGCGGTACGAACCTTCAGCCTGCTGAAAAGGGCACACAGCGCGGGAACGAGCGGTATAAAGAGAAGGACGTTGCTTTTGACGTTATAGATACTGTCTTCCTGAAAAGGAATGAGATTATAACGCACATCCATGACGGGCGACCGCTCGAAAAAGGTGAGAAACGCTGTTGCCGCCAGCCAAAGAACCAGGGTGAACCCCTGCAGGATCCGGTTCGCGGCGTCCAGCCGCCTGAACAGCAGTACGGCGGTCAGCAGCATCCAGAGGAGCACGATGAGGCCGTTATGGTTATAGACAAAATCAAGAATGGTATTCATTGAGAACTCCTTTGTCAAAGGCTCAGAAGGTATTTCCAGGCGGGTTCCTCCGGATCGTGGAAATATCCTTCCTCCACCCGGTCCAGCTTATAGCCGCAGGACTCAAAGGCCTTCTGCATGGCAGTGTTAGTGGAGCGGGTTTCTCCGCGGAAGAGGTACATGCCGTCGTTTTTCATGTCCTCAGTGACCCGGTTCAGCAACCGGAAAGCGACGCCCTGGTTACGGTAGTCCGGATGAACAGAGACGTTCATGATTTTGACGTAATCATATTCACCCTTCCAGTTATAGATGAAGACATTGCCGATCAGTTTATCCCCGTCGGTCATGGCGTAATAGACGGCTCTTTCGTCTTCCAGCAGTTCCTTCCAGTCCGCCAGCTTCCACCGGTCCGGGGCAGGGAAACAGCTTTCCTCAAGGGAAAGGATGGAATCAAGGCTTTCAAAGCCAAGACGTTTAATTGTGTACATGATGGATCAACTCCTGTATGTTATTGTGTCAGTTTCCGGCCGGAGGCTGAATGCTCAGCACATATTTCCAGGCGCTTTCATCAGGATCCTGGAAGTAATGCTCCTCAATCCGGTCCAGCTTATAGCCGCAGGACTCAAAAGCCTTCTGCATGGCTATGTTGGTGGATCTTGTTTCACCGCAGAAACGGTACATGCCAAGCCTGGTCATGTCTTCGGTGACCCGGTTCAGCAGTTGGGACGCAATGCCCTGGCCCCGGTAATCCGGATGAACGGAAACATTCATGATTTTGACGTAGTCGTACTCGCCCAGCCAGTTGCAGATAAACACATTGCCGATCAGTTTGCCGCCATCTGTCATGGCGTAATAGGTATCCCGATCCCTTTCCAGCAGCCTGCGCCAGTCTTCTTCCTTCCAGCGGTCAGGCACGGGAAAACACAGCTTTTCCAGGGCAAGAACGGCATCAATGCTTTCAATGCCAAGCTTTTTAATTGTATACATGATGGTTTTATCTCCAGTCTTTTATTATCCGCAGGAGTTTTGTTTCTCCAGCTGCAGCAGCCAGGTTTTCCGGTCCAGCCCACCGGCATATCCGGTCAGGCTGCCGCCAGCGCCTGTTACCCGGTGGCAGGGAACGATCAGGGAAACCGGGTTGTGTCCGACGGCTCCGCCGACAGCCCGGGCAGACACAGGACGTCCTGTCCGTGCCGCAAGCCTGGAAGCGATTTCTCCGTAAGTGACGGTCCGTCCGTAGGGAATGGTGAGCAGGAACTCCCAGACAAGGCGGCGGAAAGGGGTGCCCCGCAGATTCAGTGCGGGCGTGAAATCCGGAATCTTTCCGCTGAAATAACGATCCAGCCATTGTTCCGCTTCCGTAAAAACGGGCAGCATTTTGGGCTGATGATCCGCAGAAAGGGTCGCGGCAAAATGAGCCTGTCCGTCAAACCACAGGCCGGTCAGGCCGATTTCGTCTCCGGCCAGGGTAATGCCGCCCAAGGGGGATTCATAATGATGTGTGCAGTCCATTGCCTTACAGGATCTTTTCCATCCCGACTTTATAGGGAACAAGCCCCAGCTTTTCATAGAACGCCATGGCACCGGGATTGCAGCTCCAGACGTTCAGGGTTATGTTATAGGCACCCTTTTCCCGGGCAAAGGCAAGAATATGATCATACAGCGCCCGGCCGACACCCCGGCCGCGGGCAGACTCGTTCACGCAGATGTCATCAATATAGACGGTGGTATGCTCCACCAGCAGCTGGCCGCCGGAATGCTGCATGATGCAGAACCCATGCCCCAATACCCGGTCATCTTCATCTGAGCAGACGAAAACCGGCGTTTCTTCATCCTCCAGGATCTTTTCCAGCTCAGCGGCATTGTATTTGGTTGCCGGGCCTTTGAACAGATCCGGCCGACCGTTGTGATGCACCATATCCACCTGGACCAGCAGATCCAGGATGGCGGGGATATCCCGCGATTCAGCGCGTCGGACGTTCAGCATGGTGATTTCCTTCCTTTTGTTGATTCATGAACAAGACAAAAGAACCGTCCCCTTGTCCTGCACAGCAGGGTACCGTCCTTCAGGCGGATGGCATTGGGCCTGACGCCGGTAATCCGGAAGCCCATCTTCTCATACAGGGCCCGGGCACGGGCGTTTCCCTCGATAAAGTCCAGTTCAACCTGCAGGATGTCCGGATTGGCTTCCGCGATACGGATCATCTCCTGCATCATGACGGTACCGATTCCCTGGTTCCAGTAATCCTTCACCAGCGCGATTCCGACACTGGCACGGTGCTTCAGCTTGAGGTTTGTGGACCAGCGGATCTGGGCGGTACCAACCACTTTCCCGTCCGCCAGGGCGGTCAGGAAGGCTTCTGTTTCAGAAGCATTGATCCTTTCCAGATAAACTTTTTCAGACTCCGGAGTATACTGACTGCATTCCTCGGGATAGCGGAGGAGGAACTCCGTTTCACAGGCGGTCTGATACAGGTAATCAAGAATGCCCTGGATATCTTCCTCCCGCGGACTGCGGATCAGCACCTGCCTGCCGTTCTTCATGGTATATTCTGTCTCTTTGATAATCATGGCGCCGCCTCCGCTTCTGTTCTTTTTCCCGTGTATTTAGCGATCATGATAGCAGACGGAAACGTGTGCCGTCAACCGGAATAAAAACAATACAAAAACAGGGATGGCTGTCACAAATGACGGAGTCAGTCGTTTAATAGAACAGAGAGGTTTTGGCGGAGTCTGCCGTCAGGCCGGTTCAGAACGGAGGAAGAACGTATGAAACAATCGGGCAAAAGGGTCTGGTACAGCCACAGGGGAACGGTCATCGTGTTTCTGGTACTGCGTATCCTGGTTGCGCTGACAGCGGTGCTTTCCATCCTCCGCGGGGATTATGAATCGGTTTTTATCGCGGCGGTTACCTTCTTCCTGCTGTTCCTTCCCAGCATCCTGTCCAGAAAGCTGCGGATTGAGCTGCCGAGCACCCTGGAGATATTCCTGCTGATCTTCATCTTCGCGGCGACGATCCTGGGGGAAATCAACAAGTTCTATGTGCGCGTGCCCCACTGGGATACGGTGCTGCATACGATCAACGGATTCTGCTTCGCGGCTATCGGCTTTGCGCTGGTGGATATGCTGAACCGGCATGAGCGGGTCTCCCTCCGGCTGTCTCCGGTTTTCCTGGCGATTGTGGCATTCTGCTTTTCCATGACTATCGGCGTACTGTGGGAGTTTTATGAATACGCGGGTGACCGGCTCTTTGTGCTGGATATGCAGAAGGATACCGTGATCCAGGAATTCAACTCCGTAACCCTGGATGAAACCCAGAACAACATTGCAATCCAGGTGAAAGACATCGCGGACGTGGCGGTGATCCATTCGGACGGAAGCATCCAACCGCTGGGAGTCGGCGGATACCTTGACTTAGGTATTCATGACACTATGAAGGACCTGCTGGTGAATATGGTGGGCGCGGTGGTGTTTTCCATTATCGGATACTGTTTTGTGAAGAAAAAGGGGAAAGGAAAGTTTGCACCCAGGTTCATTCCCCGGGTACTGACAGATGAAGAGAATCCGGAAAAAACGGAATGAATACAAAGAACTCAGGCTGCCGGCAAAGGCAGCCTGAGTTTATTTGTGTTTCAGTTATCAATTGCTTTAATCTTCAGATACCGCGTTCTTTTTCTTTGCTGCGTCATTGTAGATCTTATTCTGGGTGGCGGTGCCGGCTTTGCCGTCCGCGGTCAGGCCGTTGTTTTCCTGGAAAGCAATGACCGCCGCTTCGGTTTGTTCACCGAAATCACCGTCGACGCTGCCCTCCAGATAGCCAAGATCCTTCAGGCGGTTCTGCAGCTTTTTCACTTCGCTGCCCTTGCTGCCGCGCTCCAGGGTTTCACCACTGCCAGAGGCAGGCTTCGAACTGGTAGGCGCGTTGGAGGAGTACAGGGCTTCCAGGGTTTTCGGGCCAGCCTTGCCGTCCGCCCAAAGCTTGGCTTTCTTCTGGAATGCGATGACGGCTGCTTCGGTCGCGTCATCGTAGGTTCCGGAAGCAGAGCCGGACAGCCAGCCCAGCTCGATCAGGCGGTTCTGCATGGTTTTGACCTGCTTGCCTGATTTGCCCTGCTCCAGGTAAGTGTTTTCAGACACCTTCGGGACTGCAGTGGCTTTCGATTCCTTCGAAGAAGAGGAGGAAGATTCCTTGGCGGAGGAAGTATTCGAACTGTTCAGCTTGGACAGGGTCTTTTCCCCGACCTTGCCGTCCGCGGTCAGACCGTGATCCTTCTGGAAAGCGATAACGGCTTTCTCTGTTGCAGGACCGAAATCTCCGTCCGCGGATCCTTTGTAGTATCCCAGCTCCTTCAGGCGCTTCTGCACCTCGCGCACAGCATCGCTGTCAGTAAAGCCCTTCTGCAGGCTCTTGGGAGTGGGAGAGGGGGCGTCGGCCGGTACGGGGGTTGAGGTGGAGTTAGTGGTGATGATGGGGCCGGAGGTGTTAAAGTAATCCGGAACAGGGGTGCTTTCACTGCCCAGAGGCTGAGGAGTGGACGCCGCAGTCAGGTCTATCCAGCCGTTGGAGTCATCGGTAAAGGCCTGGTCTGTGCCGGAGGTGGGCTCCACATAATCAGTGGGTTCGGGTTCGGGAGTTTCCGTAGGCTGCTGGCTGACGTCCGTCGTATCCGGGAAGATGACCTGGGGCTGTGCCGGCGGAACCGTGGCAAACTGCCCAGGCGTACCCTGATAGTTGTTATTTGTTTCATCTGCTGAGTTGTGGCAGCCTGCCAGCAGCAGGCACAGTGCCGCAATCACAGCCAGTATGATCAATTTCGTTTGCTTTTTCATGATGCATTCCTTTCTGTATATCCGGGTTCCATTGCGCATTCCATGAACACGCGGGCAATCGGAAACATCGGCTGTATTCACGGGGGAGAGGGGAACCGGCCGAATCAGCTTCCATATATATAAACGATTCCAAAGGGGGATTTGTTCCGGTTTGACCGATACAGGCAGACAACAGGAAGCAAAAAACGGCAATTCTGTCTTCCTGAAACAAGCATGCTGTGGTATATTATCCGGAAAGATGAACTGATGACGAAGGAGCGGAAAGATGATTATTCATTCCTTTGATCCGGACAGCCCGGCAATCATTTCTCCCGGAGATTTTTACGGTGAGGCGCAGCATCTGTGCGACGTCTGCATCATCACCTTTTCCCATGTGATCTTTTCCCATGTGCTGGAGACCTTTCCGCACGAACAGGTGGCGGCAATTCATGCCTGCAACGGGATTACCCCGATCTATCTGCTGACGGTCAATGACCGGAAGATCGGCTTTTACCTGACCCACGTAGGCGCGGCAGGAGCCGGAACGGACGTGATCGAGTGCCATCACATGACCGGCGCCACGAAGTTTGTGATGTTCGGTTCCGCAGGGAACCTGAACAAGGACGCGACCGCAGGAAAGTATGTGGTTCCTTCCGAGGCATACCGGGACGAGGGTATGTCCTATCATTACGCGGCGCCTTCGGATTATATCCGTATCCCCGGCGCGGAACTGGTTTCACAGGTGTTTGAGGAACTGAAGCAGCCTTATGTGCAGGGACGTGTCTGGACGACGGACGCCCTGTACAGGGAGACGAAAAACCAGACAGCCCTGCGGCAGCAGGAAGGCTGTCTGGCGGTGGATATGGAACTGGCAGGGGTACAGGCGGTATGCAGTTTCCACGGATTCTCGCTGTACAATTACCTGATTACCGGCGACGTGCTGGACGCTGAAGAATATACAGCGGAGGGCCTGCGGGAAGCCAATCATACGCTGAAACATTTTTACCTGGCACTGGAAATTGCCCAAAAGCTGTTGTAAAAAAGGAGACGGATCGTCTCCTTTTTTTCTTATAAAAGAGTGTCAGATATGGTTTTCCGGCCGAGCTCGCCAAAGCTGGGCTCTTTCTTTTCAAAATCGTATATCAGCAGCCCTTCCTTTTCAGGTTCCAGTTCACACAGGGCTTTGCCGGATGCGTCAAACAGCACAGTGGGCGCCGTCTGGAAAGACGCTGCATTGTTAACAGCAAGAACCGGACAGACATTCTCTACCGCCCGGGTCCGGATGTGTGCCCGGATCAGGTCATACCGGTCCGGATCCGCCTGGGCGGCAGTATCAGAAAACAGGATCACGTTCAGGTCGGTCTTTGCCCGGTACAGCTCCCGGAAATATTCCGGAAAACGTACCTCAAAGCAGATCCGGATCCCGATCTTCAGCGTTCCGGCCTGCAGGATACCGTCCCGGGTTCCTGGGGTAAAGTTCTCCTGATCCCAGCCCCAGAGGGCGCGTTTGTCATATTCCGTGACGGTGCCGTCGGGTGCAAAGCACAGGGCCGCGTTATAAAAGGAGGATCCCCGGCGGATGATTGTACCTGCGATGAGATGCATCCGGTTCTGTATGGCGGCTTTCTGAAGCTGTGTATGAGCCTCGTTTTTCCGCTCTTCATCGATCTCCGCAGGAGAGGGAAGTGCCAGGGGCGGATAGCCGGTCACAGCGCACTCCGGGAAAACAAGCAACTCAACGCCTTCCCGGGAGGCCCGGGAAACCGCGTCCAGTATATGGGACATGTTTTCCGTGATGTTTCCGGTCACCGGAAACTGATAAGCACCGATTCTCATCCGAAGCTCCTTTCTTCAGGCTCCTTCCGGATATTACAGGACAAACATAAGGAACAGTACCGGAAATGCCTTCCTGATATCCCGGTTGAGCAGCAGCCAGGTGAGGCCGTAGAAGACGCTGACGAGCAGCAAAGCCAGACCGCCGGTTACGCTGCCTTTGGTAAGAATATGGGCCAGCCCCCAGGTCAGCCCGGCCAGCAGGCCGCCGTAGGGAATCATTGTCCTGTTCCCCTGATGGAAACAGGCTTCGAAGGCTTTCTGCCCAAAGACGATGAGCAGATACACAAGGCCGGTTTCAAACACATAATAGATATACTGGAAGATAAACTTCAGCCAGCCGTTATAGCGGAATTCTTTAACTACTTTGGATCCGTTCCAGTCATACCAGGAGTAAACAAGCATCAGGACAAACAGGACCGCAACCACAGCCCACTGCCAGGGCTTAACTTTTTCCTGCGGGGCAAACAGATCATATCCGCATTCTTTCTTCGCCTGTTTTGCAAGGAAGAAAAAGACTGCTCCCCAGCAGATACAGGTGAGAATCCAGTGGGAAATATTCTGGAAGGTTGACCATTCATTTGACGGACAGCCGTAGAGCATGGGTTCCAGTACAATCCAAAGCAGCACTTCAAGGCCGAGACCGGCAAAGGCGATCAATGCATATTCCAGGAACCGGATACCGGTTTTCCTGCTGACCTGCGTTTCCATTTTGCAGTTTCCTCCCGATGATGTGAAATGATAGAAGTGATAATAGCATTGTTTTCCATCTTCTGCATTAGAAGATAATTAAAAGCGGCAACGGATATCAATTCACAATTCACAATTCATAATTCATAATTATATATACTGCCAGTTGATCTGGTTTGAGCAATTTTATACAAGATCTGACCCTTGGATTTGGGTATTCTCTTCCTGTAAAACAGGAAGGAGGTAACCCTATGAACCATGAAACCTTTGAAGCCTTCAATGCCGGACATCTGTGCCAGGAGGACCGGATCATTCCTTTTGACCGGATTCCCTGGTCCGCGCATCCCGTGTTCGAGGGTGTGGAACTCAAACACATTATTACTGCCAAAGATACGGACGGGGCATTCAGCTATCACCTGGTCCGGATCGCGCCGTATAAGCAAATCGGCGATCATATCCACGAAACGCAGCTGGAAACCCATGAAGTGATTGCCGGAGAAGGCATCTGCGTCAATGACGGATACAGCCAGCGCTATGCACCGGGTGTGATTGCTATCCTGCCGGCAAAAGTGCACCATGAGGTACAGGCAGGCTCGCAGGGACTTTATTTGTTTGCCAAATTCTTCCCGGCACTCTGCTGAGATTCTTCCCGGGCCGCGTCCTGGTACTGAGCGGGAGTCAGTCCCACCAGCTTGTGAAAGCATCTGTCAAGGTGGCTTTGATCGGAAAAACCTGCGTCATAAGTCACCCGGGAGATGCTTTTTTCTTCTTCCAGCAGCTTCTGGGCTTTCCTTACCCGGCATTGGATCTGAAACTGATGCGGGGTCAGGCCGAAAGCCTTCCGGAAGCGGCGAATCATATAGTATGGGCTGATGTGGGCGTCCTTAGCCATCTCCTGAATCAGATACAGGTTTTCCGGCTGCTCCAGGAGGGCGGTGCGGATTTCCTGCAGATCCATATCTGTTTTCTCCGGCTCTGTGAGGATACAGAGTACCATCATGGAATAAGGCTTGCCGTCCACGGCATTGATCTCATGGAGGGTGTCCGGCGGAATCCGAAAGCTGTCTCCTTTTTCGCAAATCCGGCTTTGGTCATTGACAATAAGCCGGATTTTTCCTTCCTCCACGTATCCAAGGGTCAGATGGGAAGTGTGGGTATGGGGCGCATAGGATTTAGTCCAGTTCCGGTACCGGACGATTTCCATCCGGTCATTGGCCTTCCTGTAAGTGATGCCTTCGGATTGCTTCTCCATATTACCGCCTCCGGATCAGAAACCGATGATGATCTTCAGGAACAGGAGCAGCAGAACGCCCAGGATAACCGGGCGGACGATTCTGGTACCCTTGTTCAGCGCCAGGCCGGAGCCAAGCCAGTTGCCGGCCATGTTGCAAAGGGCGCCGGCAAGCCCGAGCAGGAATACCACCTGGCCGTTCAGCAGGAAAACTACGAGGGAGGTGATGTTGGAGGTGAGATTGATGACCTTGGCCTGGGCGTTGGCGGAGGAAACGGACATCCGGGCAAAAACCGTAAAGGCAATGATCAGGAAGGTGCCGGTTCCGGGACCGTAGAAGCCATCGTAGGCGCCGATGAGGAGGGCGGCAGCAACACAGATGATCATGGTCCGGCGATCCGCCACTGCGTCGCCGCCTTTATCCGTGAACAGGTGCCGGTTCAGCACAAAGAAAGCCGCAACGGGCAGGACGGCAAAAAGGATATACTTCATCACGTTCTCGCTGACGAGCAGGGAAAGCTGCGCACCCAGGGTGGAGCCCGCGAAAGCTGCCAGTGCGGCAGGAACGGCCAGCTTCAGGTTGATGAGCCCGTGACGCAGGAAACGGCCCGTGGACAGACTGGTGCCGCAGGTGGAGGACAGTTTGTTGGTCGCAATAGCCTGATGGACAGGCAGGCCGGCCAGCAGATAAGCCGGGAGCGAGATCAGCCCGCCGCCGCCACCGATGGAATCAACAAATCCGGCCAGGAAAAGCAGAGGACAGACGATCAGAAAAGATAAGGGAGTCAGGGTCACGGGACGCCTCCTGAGAGATTAATCAAAAAAGGCTCAATCAGCTGAGCGCGATACACTGCAGATAGCGGCCTTCGCCAGGACGGGTTTCGGGAGGGGCAACAAATCCTTTGTTCACCAGGGCTTCATTGATACTGCCGAAAAGGATGTGCCAGCATTCATTGGCTGTTTCCTTCAGGGGAACCCGGTGCAGGGAGGGCGTGATCCGCAGATCGCGTATCCCCTCAAATACATCAGCGATGGGTTTGAACAGGATCTTTTCCAGCAGTTCCTCGATGGCGTAGAAGATGACGTCATGCTCCGGCCTGAAGACGGGGACGCAGGGCTTTCCGTTCCGGACATAACCAAAGGCTTCCAGCGCCCGGACGGCTCGGACCTCTGCTTCCTGCCCGGAAGCCAGGAGCCTGGCAGCCTGTGTAAGGTCCGCTGCGGACAGGCCTTTCATTGCCTCATGGATGGAATCGAAAGCAGGGGTCAGCTTATCCTGCTCCTTCAGGCGGAAATAACGGAAGCAGTCCAGACGGTTTCCATCTGCGTCGCCAAAGGATTCAAGGGCACAGTCTTCCTGCACACACCGGTTAAAGGAACAAAGCAGCCTGTCTGAAAAAACATCCAGGGCAGGGCTCTTTTCATAGAGGATCAGCAGGTAATCCAGGCCTGTGGGGTGGGGACGTCCTTCGGAAATGATATCCTCCTGAATGAGCCTGTCGATCATAGCACCGTCCATACTCCAGCCGCAGAGCAGGTGATACAGGTTCCGCTCGGGAGAAAAGCCGTTGTTAATCTTTCCGGCCAGCTCATAAAGCGGCTGCTTGCAGGAGACGATGAGATCGGCGATTTTACCAGCGGCGGAGGCAAAGTGCTCCGCCAGCACGGAGGCGTCCGATTCCAGGAATACGGGTGTGTCCAGGTATACATGCTGTCCTTCCCGGCGGAGGACGCCGCACCGGATCATGCGGTCGATATAATCACTGCCGAACTGGTCGGCAAGATCTTCGTACAAAATGGTTCCGGCTTCCCGGGAGACAATGGCGGAGATCAGCGGAGAAAGGGAGTCCATGAAGTTCCGCGGATTATCCGGATGGAGGGCTTCCTGTTCATCCTCCATCTGATCATACAGATAACAGGAGAATTGCTTTTCTTCGTACATCATTCACGGGCCTCCTTCATATCCGGCGTGCCGCTCTTTTGCCGCGCCAGCCAGACGTTATAGGCCAGGATGGAGCAGACCACAATGACGGCTCCGGTAATGGCCAGGGCTGAGACTTTCTCTCCATAGAAGGCAGCAACCAGCAGGGGATTCATGATGGGCTCCATGCCGGTGATCAGGCTGGCGGTGACAGCCGGAGTGCGCTGAATACCGATGGAGAAGAGAATATAGGCGCCGCCTACCTGCACAACGCCCAGGGCTACGATGGCTGCCAGGGTCGGCAGGGAGAAGTCTGTTTCTCCAAAGCACAAGGGTGTCATCACAAGACCGGCGGTCAGCTGGCCAAGGAAGCAGGAGGAGATGGCATCCGCGTCCTTGCCGGTATTCATCATGAACACACCGGCATAGCAGACGCCGGACAGGATTGCGACGATGTTGCCGGTCAGGTTGCCGGCCTGGATGCCGTCCACAAAGAACAGCACCACGCCCAGCAGCACCAGGAAGCAGGTGATCAGATCCACCCGGCCGGGTTTCTGCCGGTAGAGCAGGGCCATGAACAGGATGACGAATACCGGCGCGGTGAACTGAAGGACTATGGTGTTGGCAGCGGTGGTCAGTTTATTGGCAATGGCGAAAAGCGTGGTTACGCCGATCATGGAAAGGGCGCCGATCAGTACCCGGCGGTTGAAGATAATCCGGCGGCGGGTGATCAACAAATAAAGGCCGATAACGGCGGCACTGATCAGGTTCCGGGCTCCGTTGATGGCCAGCGCGGACCAGGGGACAAGCTTGATGAACAGGCCGCCCGTGCTGAAGCACACGGAGGCCAGGAAAACAAACAGTACAGCCCGCCGGTTTTTTCCGGCTTCATCCGGTTTACGCATCTGATCCTACGCTCTTTCCGTTCTTGATATTCATTCAAAAAAGGGTTCGCGTCAGTTTACTATACCGCGCCCCAAAGGACAAGAGGTAACGTGGATTTTACATGACAAGGCAGAAGGTATATGTTAGAATCAGCTCTGACAATCTGATGAAACGGAGTTATCTCCATGCATGTAGAGAAAATAAAAGACCTGGAGCCCTGGATGGATTTTATCCGGGAAGTAAACAGCGATCCGGAGTTGGCCAGCCCGTGTATCTGCACACCTTATTACTTTGAACGCAACCTGCTGATGGCAGTGAACCGCCCGGGACAGACCGTGATTGGAGTGTTTCAGGATGACGAGCCGGCAGGACTGTTCGTATTCATTGTCAGTCCGGATGACCAGAATGTTGAGATGAAGGTGGACGTCTGCCGCAGTGCGGAAGCTTATGAAGCAGTAATTGAATACATGCAGAAGGAGTACGCCGGTTATCAGGCAGATTTCGTATTCAACCCGGCCAACCGCCTGCTGACGGACTTGCTGATCCGGAAGGGCGCAGCGTTTGATCCGGTACAGGTCAGGATGGTGTTTTCCGGCAACTGCCCCACCATCGATACCAAGGGTGTGGAAGTGCTTTCTGAACGCTATCATGAACAGTACCTTGCTATGCATACCCGGGACGTGTTCTGGACCGGGGACAAAGTAATCGAGGCGGACAAGTTCCGCGTGCTCATTGGCGTTGAAAACGGATCCGTGGCAGGCTATCTGGACGTGACCTGCAAGATGGGTGAAAATGAGGTGTTCAACCTGCAAGTGAAGGATCCTGCCCGGGAAGCGGAATGGAGCCGGAAAATGCTGACAAAGGCCCTGGAGATGAACAGGCCCAATGGAATGATGGTGCTGGCGAACGAAGATACCGCGGAGGTGAACCTGTTCGAATCCGTTGGCTTTAAAAAAGTGCCGGAACAGCGTTATGTTACGGTGACATGGATCCTGCCCGCCAGGAAATAATCAGAGAAGAAGAGAATTATGATGCAGACAGAAGTAATCAAAAACCTGGAATCCTGGACGGACTTTATTAAGGAAGTCAACAGTGATCCGCGGTTTGCCAATCCTACAATTGCTACGCCGGAAGCATATGAAAATAAAATTATACGGGCGGTGGATGATCCTGAAAAGCTGGTGCTGGGTATCCTGGAAGACGGGGTACAGCAGGGTCTGTTTGTTTTCAGCGTCCTGAAGGATGACCGGTACATGGAAATGCTGGCCGGCTTTTCCCGCTCCGGAGAAGCATACGAAGTTATGGCAGAATACCTGCAGGAATGTTTTCCGGGATTTGAAGCTGATTTTGTATTCAATCCGGCCAATGACCTGCTGACAGACCTTCTGAAACGGAAAGGAGCGGAACTTGATCCGGAACAGCAGTTCATGAAACTGACCGGAAATCCGCCGGCTGTGGATACCGAAGGAATTGAGCTGCTAAGCGAATCCAGGAAGGAGCAGTACTTTGCCCTTCATAACAAGGATATGTACTGGACCGGTGAGAGAATCGCGGAAGAATCGGAATTTTACCGGGTGTTCATAGCTGTGGAGGATCAGCGGGTGGTCGGATACATAGACGTGACCTGGCCAAAGAACCCCAATTATGTGTGGGACATACTGGTAGCGGAAGAATGCCGCGGCAAAGGATGGGGCAGGAAACTGCTTGCAAAAGCCATTGAAATGAACGAATCCGGCGGTATGGAGCTGGACGTGAATACGGACAATGTCCCGGCAATCCGGCTGTATGAATCCATGGGCTTTACGAAAACGGAGGGGCGGAATACTGTTTCAGCCTTCTGGAATATTCCGGAAGCATAAAAGTATGAAAAAGAGGGTGCGCATGAAGCGCACCCTCTGCTGTTCTGCAGAATGAGATTAAACACTCAGGTACAGGTCCATCAGCCGGGCCGTGATGATATACATCACAGTGGCGAGGACCAGTGCGATGGCACCCTGAAGCAGGAACATCACAACAATATCCAGGGAAGCGGGCACGAGACCCATAATCTTCTGAATACCGAAGTTGAGCAGGGCGAACAGCACGAAAGTGATGACCATGCTGCCCTTTTGTCCGTTCAGCAGGGAAGAGCAAATCACATCCGCCAGGTAGGCGGTGGTCACGCTGCACAGGATATCGCAGATGATATAGACAAGCAGCGCTGACAGGTGCGGAAACGTCGGCATGAGACCGATGCCGAAATTCTTCAGGAATGAGGTGATAAACTCCAGTTCCTGCTTGATCAGTGAAAAGTTCAGGAGGCAGATGCCCAGTCCGACGGCACCGATGCCCAGCATGGAAAGGCCGTTCTCCGCCACCTTGGCTCCGAGAATCCGGTAGGTGCTGTTGGGCGTCATGAACAGCATGTATCCCTGACGGGTGTTCATATCCTTATGCAGAGTGACCAGGCTTATGATACCGATCGCCAGCAAGCCGCAAAGGAAGGTGAACAGGAACAGGGACAGACCCAGGGTGACGGTTGAGTTGTTGCCGGTCCAGTAGCCATAGAGGAAGATGCCTTCAAAAATGACGAGCAGTGCGAGAAGAACCAGTTTCGGGAAGAGGGTTTTCCTGAATTCATATTTCAAAAGCCGAAGCATTATGCCTGCACCTCCCCGTGACCGAAGATAGCGCGGTAGCGGTCCGCCATAGAGACGCCGTCCACTTCCCGCATTTCTTCCAGATCCCTGACTTCAATCAGGCGGCCGCTGCGAATGAACACAGCCCGGTCCGCAATTGCTTCCATCTCTTCCACCAGATGGCTGGACAGGAGGAGCAGTTTTTCCGGGACAGCCGCGTTGAGAATTGCGGAGCGGATTTCATCCCGGGCCAGCAGGTCAATGCCGTTGAAAGGCTCGTCCAGCATATAGACCTTTGCGTCCCTGGCCAGGGTCAGGGCAATCTTCATTTTTGCCACCATACCGCTGGAGAGGGTCCTGATTTTATCCTTTTCATTCAGGCCCATATCATGAAGTATGCGCAGGAAACTGGACATGGAGAAATCTTCAAAGAAATCCTGATAGTACTTTCCGGCGGCTTCGATGTTCATCCAGTCGTAGAAATAAGGTTCTGTGGACATATAGGCTACGTCTTTGCGGCTTTCGATTCCAACGGGTGTTCCGTTGAAAAAGACTGTGCCGGAAGTGGGCTTCACCAGGCCTGCTGCCATCTTCATCCAGGTGGTTTTGCCGCTGCCATTCGGCCCCAGCATCGCGTAAATATGCCCGGGCTCCATGGACAAAGACACACAGTCAACGGCGGTTTTGACGCCGTATTTCTTGGTCAATTCCTTGCTCTCAAGCATGATCTGTATCCTTCCTTTCATTCAGGAACCGGATCGCGTCATCATGATCCATCCCCAGCGCGGCCAGATCGCGGAAAAAGCGATCCGCCGCTTCGGAAGCCATCTGTGCACGCAGGGCTGAGATGGTTTCCCTGTTTTCCGTGACATAGGTGCCCATGCCGCGGCGGGTTTCACACAATCCCTCGCGTTCCAGCTCCTGATAAACTCTTGCCGCTGTATTCGGGTTGATGGAGAACTGCAAGGCCAGGTCTCTTCCGCCGGGCAGCTTTTCCCCCGGGCCGATCGTACCGGTAACAATCGAACTCTTGATCCGGTTGACTACCTGCAGCCAGATGGGGCTCATGGGATCAAAGTCCATAGCCATCCTCCTTCAGCAGTGACTTAGTGTACGAGGTAGATAGTACACTATGACTCGCTGCTTGTCAACCCCTGGGCAAAAAAGATTGCACGGACGTATGCTGCCCGTGCGAAAAGGGGAAAAATATGGAAGGAAGGTGGATCACTTATACTGGCTGAGCCCGGATTCCGGACTGGTGGCGTACAGGTACAGATTGGCCAGCGTCAGGGGCCCGGCAATGCCGTCCGTGGAACTCATGCCGGAAGCCTCCTGGTATTTACGGACGGCATTCTCGGTGTTGGTGCCGTAAATGCCGTCTGCGGAGCCGCCCAGGTAGCCCATGGCGATCAGGATGGTCTGAACGGTTTTGACCCGGTTGCCCACAGAGCCGTTGCACAGGGTGGAGTAATCTCCGCCGAACACCGGATCCCGCCCGCCGGTTGCAATTTCCGGCAGGATCGATTTCAATACGGCAGGGAGCTTTTCAGTGGTTTTCGGGGTAACCTGTTTTGAAGTGGAAGCGTTGTTCTTCTTTTTCAGCACTGCGTTGATTGCACCCTGCGTATCCGCACCGGCCAGGCCGTCCACGGTCAGGTCGTTTGCTTTCTGGAACTTTTTGACGGCTTCCTCAGTTTTGGACCCGAACACACCATCCGCCTTTCCTTTCAGGTATCCCAGGGAAATCAGGGATTTCTGCAGGGACTTCACATTGTCGCCTGTGGAATTGAGGGAAAGGGTGGCGGGTTTCACAGCATAGGAAACGGTACAGACAGAAAGCAGAAGCACAAAAATCAGAAACAGGCTGAGAAGCTGTTTTTTCATCATTCTGCGTTCCCTCCTTCAGAATTGGCAGTTTTTTACAATGAGATAATATCACATTATTTCCAAAATGTAAACATAATATTACAAAACAATTACACATAGAAGAAAAATGTTACAAATACTACATAAATAAACGATGCGTCCGAAGGCGCATCGTTCAATGATCGGTTCCTGTGATCAGGCAAGAATGGACAATAGTCTGCTGAGATTTTCCTCAACAGGCAGGGTGCCGTCTATGCGGGTTACGGGGCAACGGACAGTATCCAGCCACTGCGTCACATAGTCATCCGGCCGGCTGTCGGTCAGGGCGTACCACTTCTGCTCTTTTTCGTACAGGTCTCCGCCGGGAAGCACCCGGTCTCCGAATTTCTGATATGAACGATCCCTGACACGGCGGCTCAGAACCTCCCTGGGTACTTCGATCAGCACAATATGGTCCAGGAAGGCAGGCAGCTTGTCCCCGTAATCTCCTTTGACCGCAGCAAACACGAAGCGGCGGTCTTCTTCGATCAGACCTTCCAGGTGCCGGATGACTTCCTCTGTGCTTCTGGGGGCTGAATAGAGATAGGAAGGGTCATCCTTTGGGAAATATAAGTCTTCATTGTCAATGAAACGGTAACCCAGGCGTTCTGCCAGCTGCCTGCCCAGAGTGCTTTTGCCGCAGCCGTTGAGGCCGCAGATCAGGATTCCCATCAGTATTGTTCCTCCGATTTCTGTATTGTTACCGGCAGATCAGTCCAACGATGCGTACATGGAGGCCATCAGCTTCGGAATGAAGCGATAATGTTCACCCGGGCGGTTGGTGGTCAGGTAAACGCAGGTAAGATTTTCCTTCGGATCCACGCAGAACCAGTTGCCGAAAGCACCGTCCCAGCCCCACTCTCCGACGGAACCGTTAATGTCCGCCAGCTCGGGATTGGTCATGACGCGTACACCGAGGCCGTAGCCGTAGCCCCGCTGGGTTTCCCAGTTGTCGCTTTTCCGCTGTTCAGGGGTCAGGTGATCCGTGGAGATCAGGTCGATCGTCTTCCGGCCGAGAATCCGAACGCCGTCCAGCGTGCCGCCGTGGAGCAGCATCTGGGCGAAACGGGAGTAATCCTTTACCGTGGAGAACAGGCCGCCGCCACCGCTTTCAAAATCCGGCTTTGAGGACGGATAATTCCGTTCGCCCGGCTTCATGCCCTCAGTAATATGGTACAGGGTGGCAATCCGATCCTGCTTCTCAGCCGGCACAAAGAAGCCGGTGTCGCTCATGCCGAGGGGATCGAAGATGTTTTCCTTCAGGTATTCGCCCAGGGATTTGCCGGTCAGCACCTCCAGGACAACACCAAGAACATCAATGGAGAAACCGTACATCCATCGTTCGCCAGGCTCAAAGGCGAGGGGAAGCTGGCCGACGAGGTTGACATATTCTACAGAGCCAGGGAAGGGAAGACCGCTGGTCATCCATTCATTTTCCTTTTCACTGCGGATCCGGCCAGCGGCGGTGTCTCCCCAGCCATAGGGGACGCCGCTGGTCATGGTGAAGAGCTGCCTCAGGGTCACTTCGCCTTTGGCGTCCACGAGCTCATAGGAACCGTCCGGCTTTTCCTTTGCGATCTTCGGGTTTTTGAATCCGGGCAGGTACTTGCTTACGGGATCCCAGAGCTTGAAAAGCCCCTGCTCATAGAGCTGCATGACGCCGGCCACGGTGATGACCTTGGACATGGACGCAATGGGGAAAATGGTATTTTCAGACATTTTGATTTTGTTTTCAATATCCGCGTATCCGAAGCTTCCTTCAAACAGGACTTCATCATTCCGCAGGATCCGCGCGGAACAGCCGGCAATCTCGCCGGAGTCCACGAAGCGGCTGAGAGTGTTCTGAATCAGATGGTTCATGGATATTCCTCCTTCGGGGGAAATGTGATTTTCGGACTGAGATAATCGGATTATATCATTCTTTTGCATCTCTGCACACCAGTAAACGATGAGAAACCGGATTTCCACGTGAAGTTCAGATCAGACACGTATATGAAACGGAGGACCGGAATGAACCGATCCTCCGTTCTGATAATCCAGCAGTGTTCTCTCCTTATCGGGAACCGTTCCGGATGGTACGGATGAGATAGAACCAGGCTGCGGATTCAGGAATCATAATGAACAGGGCAATGGGGCTGATAAGTGCATGGCGGAAAGGGAGCCCCGGCTGGATGGCGGCATAGGTTACGCCGCAGGCCAGCCAGCTGAACAGGACGTCCATCACCGTCATGGCAATGATCCGGATCCGGCTGGCTTTGTTTCTGAACGCAGTGGGTTTGTTTTCCGTTTCTGTCTGGTTTTCTCTCACGGTGAGATTCATGCGTTTTTCCTCCTCGGGAGCGGGACTTTTTTTCAATCGGTTATACGTACCCGCACAGGAGGATGGCAGTAAAAACCATAAAGCTGTTTCAGAAACTGATTAATTTTTTCCAGTATTCTGTCAGTGTTTTACGGAGTTTTTCAGACTTGAGATATACAGGATCAGACGGCATTTTACTCCAGATGATGGCCTCGGAACCTTTAATGAGAATCCTTGCGAGCGTCAGGTCATCCACATCCAGGGTATTTCCGACCGCGCCGCTTTCCTTCAGCCTGGTAAGGGCCCGGGCAAGCGGAGGAATCATTGCTTCCAGGGTTCTGTCATGCAGGGCGGAGCGTACGGTCCAGTGGAGTTTGTTTCCCTGAAACATGCGGGTATAGGAATCAGCAGTCCGGCCAAGCTCATTCAGGAAATGGTCAATGATCTGTTCCATATCCAGCGTATCGTCATCCAGAATAGTGCTGACCCGCCTGGTATATGCTTCCATGAAACTTTCTGCCACTGCTTCAAAAAGTGCTTCTTTTGACGCAAAAAAATGATAGAAGCTCCCCGTGACAACATGGGCTTCCTCCAGGATCATTTTGACGGAAGTCTTTTCAAAACCATTTTCAAAAAAGACTTTCGCTGCGGCCTGGATGATTACGTCTCTTGTTTCGCCTCTTTTTGCCATAATTCCCTGTCCTTTGCAAGATCATTGACTGAAATATACGGATTCCGGTACAGTTTGCGTTTTTCCGGGAGCCCCATGAACCTGACAAGCGACGCTTTCGAATTCGACGCATCCATGAGCTTCCGGTCTCCTTCTTTTATATTATACCCGATCGCACGTTTCGGACAACTGACAACGCACGCCATACAGTTGGTACAGTGATGCTGAAAGGCTGGTTTTCCGTTTTCCAGGATAATATTCCCGCAGGGGCAGACCCTGCTGCACAGACCGCATGAGATACAGTCAGCACTGATGGTAAATGGATTGTCCGCATACTTCAGCAATTCCAGATACGGAGCCATGATGCGCTCCCTTTTCCGCCGGATGAACGCGCTTGCACGGGGATAATCCCGCTTTTTTCGCCGGGCAATATCCTCTGCAATTTTCCGGAGCTTCCGTTCAGCCTGAGGAACCATCAGTTTTGCGGAAGGGAACGGGGGATACACAATGGCATAGTTTGCCACATTGAATACTTTATTACCGTAGTCCAGGGTAATTCCCCTGGCAGCAAGAATTCCGGCAAGCTTTTCGCAGGCCATTCCGCAAATAAAACTGGGCATAGCGACTGCAAATATATAGGCGTTCGGATTGACAGACAGCTTTTCCACAAAAGCGGCTGCCGGCGCAGGCATGGACCAGTGATACACAGGAAATATAAAGCCAATGACGTCACAGTCTGTTGCCGGTACTTCTTCCGGATTGACTCTCATGGATATGATCTCCGTATCCTTCAGCTGCTGTGCGATCACCCGCGCTGCCCGCATACTGTTTCCTGTTCCTGTAAAGTAGTAAATTCTTCCTTTCATGGATTGTTCCCCCTTAAAATAGAATATCGTTCTACAAAATCATAACAGAGGAAGACCTCGGGTGTCAAGAGAAAATAGAATAACGTTCTATAAAGCTGAAAAGATAGATCCGTAATGAGCAGCAAGGAGAATAGTATATTCTTGAAGCCGGGTTCCTGATGTAATATAATTCTGATGATATCGGTTATCCGGACAGGAGGAATATGCAAATGAGCGTTCTGGAGCAGCTGAACGGCGGAGGAGTGTATCTGATCTGCGGTTCAATCGTGGCATTTATTGCCGTGGTCTGTGTGATTTTTATGGTGCGCGCCTGGCGGGCGGGTAAAGCCCTGGGCATGGATGTGACCCGGATGAAACGGGCGGTTACGGCCAGCGCCACCTTCTCCGTGCTGCCCAGCGTGGGCATCCTGCTGGGCGTCCTGGCCCTGAGCGGAAGCCTGGGCGTACCGTGGCCGTGGCTGCGGCTGTCTGTTATCGGCGCCCTGCACTATGAGACGCAGGTGGCGGACGCGGCGGCGGAACAGCTGGGCGTCTCCCTGGGATCCGGCCAGATGACGGCCCAGGCCTTCCCGACGATCGCCCTGCTGATGAGCATCTGCATCATGTGGGGAATGATCCTCTCGACCCTTTTCAATAAGAAATACCTGAACCGTCTGCAGCAGGGCGGAAAAAAGGAAACCCGTACCGGCGGCGGCTTTGGTGACAAGGCGATGACGGCCATGTTTATCGGCATGGTGAGCGCCTATATCGGCAGCTATGTCGGCGGATGGATTTCCGGCGGCGGTCTGTTTTCCTTCTCCGGCAGCTGGACGCCGCTGGCTGTTGTGGCCGCGGCGGCACTGGCGATGGCCGTGTTCACCTACTTCTCCGAGAAGAAGGGCATGGCGTGGCTGGACAACTTCTCCATCGCGGGCAGCATGCTGATCGGTATGCTGGCGGCGGTGCTGATCGGTCACTGAGAGGGGAGTGAGAGAAATGGACAAACAGAAGAACTATGAAGCTTACCTGAAATCCACCCACCGGCTGGGTCGGATTGTTTCCATGATTACGCTGGTGCTGCTGGTCGGCGCACCGTTCATGATCGGCACGCTGCTGGGTGCGGGTCCGGACCTGGGCGCGGTAGCCCGGGGCTTCCTTTCCGTAGGCCTGGTCTGGACGGTTTCCAGCGTGGTGGAATTCCTGGTCTACACGCCCATGCTGGGCGCCGGCGGAAGCTATCTGGCCTTCATTACCGGCAACCTGATCAACATGAAGATTCCCTGCGCCATGAACGCGAAGGAACTGGTGGACGCCAAATCCGGCACAGCGGAGAACGAGGTGATCGCGACCCTGTCCATCGCCACTTCCGCCCTGGTGACGATTGTGGTGCTGGCACTGGGCGTGGTGCTGCTGATTCCGCTGCAGCCCGTGCTGCAGAGCCCGGTGCTGGCTCCGGCTTTTGCCAATGTGGTGCCGGCGCTCTTCGGCGCCATGGCCTATAAGTATTACCGGAAGGATCCGCTGCTGGCGCTGATTCCCCTGACGGTGATGATCGTCCTGTTCACGCTGGTGCCGAGCCTGACGTCTTCCACCAGCTTCATGATCATTCCCGCCGGCGCGCTGGCGATTGCCCTGGCCTGGATGAAATACCGCCGGGAGACGAAGGGAGCAGCCGAATGATCGTACTGTGGATTATGCTGGGACTGATCGGCCTGCTGTTGGTTCTGCTGCTGGCCGCGGTGATCCGCACCCTGCTGATTCCGGGAAAGCAGTCCACCTACCGGCCGGATCCGGATCCGGAACGGGCGGAAAGCTATGCCCGGAAGCTTGCCGACATGGTCCGGTATGAGACGGTGTCCGTGCCCGGAGAAGATCAGCGGGAGAAGTTCCTGGGCTTCCATAAGGTGCTGGAGGAGCTGTTCCCCCTGGTGCACCGGGAACTTGAAAAGACGGAGATTGACGGCAACCTTCTGTTTTACTGGAAGGGGCAGAAAAGCGACCGCCCGCTGGTGCTGATGAGCCATCAGGACGTGGTACCCGCGGAAGGCACCTGGGAACATGAACCTTTCTCCGGGGATATCGCAGACGGCAAAGTCTGGGGCCGGGGAGCCTCTGACACAAAGTGTTCGGTAATGGCCTTCTTCCAGGCGGTGGAAGAGCTGCTGGCAGAAGGATATGTTCCGGCACAGGACGTGTACCTGTCCTCCTCCTGCACGGAGGAATGGGGCGGAGACGGATGCCCGAAGCTGGTGGCCGAGCTGGAAAGACGCGGGGTGAAACCGTATCTGGTCTGCGATGAAGGCGGCGGCATCATTACCGAACCCATCGGCGGTATTCACGGCAACTTTGCCATGGTGGGCGTGTTTGAAAAAGGCAAGGCGGACGTGCGCTTCACCGCCAGATCCGGCGGGGGCCATGCCAGTGCTCCGCCTGCTCATTCCCCGGTGGCAAGGCTGGCTGCCTTTGTGAACGAGATTGAGACACATCCCGTTTTCCGGCGGAAGATGCCGAAGGAAGTGGCGGCAATGTTTGAAACGCTGGCACCCTATGCGGGCTTTCCGCTGAAGCTTGTGCTTTCCAACCTGTGGCTGTTCCGGCCGATTCTGCTGAAGGTGCTGCCCATGATCAGCGCGCAGGCGGGCGCTATGATCCGCACCACCATGGCGTTTACCCAGATGAGCGGATCCGACGCCTGCAACGTGCTGCCCCAGGAGGCGAGCGTTTCCGCAAACATGCGGTTTATTCCGCACCAGGGCATGGAAGAAAGCCTGGGGATTGTCCGGAAGCTGGCGGAAAAGCACGGGCTGGATATGGAAGTGCTGGCAGCCAATGATTACACAGAGCCGGTGGATATCCAGGGAGAAGCCTTCCGGACAGTACAGCGCGTGATTGCGGAAACTTTCCCGGGCTGTGCCGGAAGCCCCTATGTGATGACAGGCGCCACGGATTCCCGGTTCTATCAGAAGATCTGTGACAACGTGGTGCGGTTTGCTCCGGTAATCTACGGACCGGAACAGATGAAGGGTATGCATGGAGTCAATGAAAATATTGAGTATAATTGCTTACCGGGAGCAGTGGACTATTACCGAAATCTGATAAAGTCTGCAGGCAAATGAAATAAATTCACTTCGTGAATTTGTGAAATATGGCTTCGCTATATGAAATACCGGCCTTCGGCCAATGTGAAATGTTTGCTTCGCAAACGTTGTATTTACTTTTAATTCGGATTGCAAGGTATCCGGGCAATATGGTAATATGACGGGGAAAATACAAGGAGGAATAAAGAAATGAAGCATAACGGAGTGTGTTTCAGGCTGATCGCGATCGTGCTGGTGCTGATGCTGGTGTTTTCCTGCGGGAATGTGCTGGCAGAAGAAGGGGATTCCTCCTGCCCGGCAGCTGAATCCGAAACCGTGGCAACGCTGCTGAAGGTGCCGGATTTCAAATTCTTTGTTCGTGAAAACGGAATCGGCAAGGGTTCCTGCCCCATCTATACTGCCCCTTCGGAGGATTCCATCCGGCTGGCTGACGGGAAAGCGGCCTGCAACGTGGAAACCGAAATCAGCGTGGGCGGGTATGTGGACAGCTGGCTGATGGTCCGCTGCGAATTGAAGGATGGGAGAGCCCGTGTGGGTTATATTCCGCCGAAGTACTGCAAACCCCTGAAGGCGAATATTTCCAGGCTGACACTCGTCAGCATTCCTGTAAAACTGGCGCAAAGTATTGATATCACGGATAATCCACGTTCCAACACCACACCTTTCGGGACGCTGCAGAAGGGAACGGAAATTACCATACTCGGCAAATATACCTATACCGGCAACTGGTGGTATGTGGAAACCAAGCTGAACGACAGGCTGACCCGTGGTTTTATTGATCGTGACTGGGCGGCGCTGAAGATTGACGGCAAGGTTTATACCGGTAATGAGGAGCTGGGTTTCCCGGCAGTTTCTCCGATGAACACCACAAAAACCGGCATGATTACTGTTAACGGCAACTCTGATGAGGCCATGATCGTGCGGAGAAGGTCGGATCCGGAATCCAGCATGGTGGCCCGGGTCTACGGAGGCGATAGTTATCCCTGCTACACAGAGGAAATTGGTTCTACGGAGAAGACCTGGTATTACATCTGGGTGGACGGCGTATGGGGATGGATCTCATCCGGCCATTCGCAGTACACGGCGAACGACGAAATCACGGACCTGGATTAAACGATAAGGACAGGAACAGCATGACGTACAGAACAGAACACGATTCCATGGGTGAGGTTCGCGTTCCTGCGGACCGGTACTGGGGAGCACAGACAGAGCGGAGCCGGAACAATTTTCCGATCGGCGCCGGACGGGAAAACATGCCGGAGGAAATTATCCGGGCTTTTGCCGTGCTGAAAAAGGCAGCGGCACTGGCAAACCGGGAACTGAAGCCGGCAAAAATGACGGCGGAAAAGTGCGACGCGATCCGGCAGGCGGCTGAGGAAATCCTGGCCGGCAAACTGGACGGGCATTTTCCGCTGGTGGTCTGGCAGACGGGCTCCGGTACCCAGAGCAACATGAACATGAATGAAGTCATCGCGAACCGGGGGAATGAGATCGCAGGGCAGAAGCTGCTGCACCCCAACGATGACGTGAATATGAGCCAGTCCTCCAACGATACTTTCCCCACGGCGATGCATATTGCCGCGGCAGAAGCCATGGAGCGGACAGGCGCGGCTCTGACCCGGCTGAAGGATGAACTGATCAGGCTGGAGAAGGAAAACGCCAATGTGCTCAAGTGCGGCCGCACACATCTGCAGGACGCGACGCCGATCCTGTTCTCCCAGGAGATTTCCGGCTGGCGATCCAGCCTGGAAAAGGATGAGGAACTGCTGAAGATGGCGGAGAAACCGCTGCTTTCACTGGCCCTGGGCGGAACGGCTGTTGGTACCGGACTGAATGCTCCGGCGGGCTTTGGCAGCCTTTCTGCTGCGAAGATTGCGGAAGAAACCGGACTGCCCTTTGTGACAGCGGAAAACAAGTTCCATGCCCTGACATCCAAGGATGAAATGGTGTTTGCCCACGGTGCACTGAAGGCGCTGGCGGCGGACCTGATGAAGATTGCCAATGATGTCCGGTGGCTGGCCAGCGGCCCGCGGCTGGGACTGGGCGAGATTACAATTCCGGAGAATGAGCCGGGATCTTCCATCATGCCGGGCAAGGTGAATCCTACCCAGTGTGAGCAGGTGACCATGGTGGCGGCACAGGTGATGGGCAATGACGTGACAGTCGGCATTGCGGCCAGCCAGGGCAACTTTGAACTGAACGTATTCATGCCGGTATGCGCCTACAACTTCCTGCAGAGCGCACGGCTGCTGGCGGAGAGTATGGATTCCTTCCGGGAACGCTGTGTGAGCGGTATCCAGGCCAACCGGGAAAAGATGCAGGAGAATGTGGAGCGGTCCCTGATGCTGGTGACAGCCCTGTCTCCGAAGATCGGCTATGAGAACGCGGCGAAGACCGCGCAGACAGCGCACAGGGAAGGGCTGAGCTTGCGTGAAGCGTGCGTTAAACTCGGCTTCCTGACGGAAGAAGAGTTTGACGCGGCATATCATCCGGAAGAAATGGTTTGAATGAGGTAGGAGGTAGGAGGTAGGAGGTAGGAAGTGGGATGTATATCCTCCAGACTGCCTGCCAGCGATTGATAATGACGGAAAGACTGTATTACGACGACGCATACCTGTGGGAATTTGAGGGGAAAGTCACGTCGATAAAGAACGGGACGCGGCCGGGAGAATGGGTAATTACCCTGGACCGGAGCGCTTTCTATCCGACTTCAGGCGGGCAGCCCTATGATACCGGTACGCTGACCTTCGGCAAGGTGACCGCGAAAGTCACGGACGTGGAAGTGGACGCAGACGGGGAAGTCGTTCATACGGTGGACAAGGAAATCCCCGTGGGTACTGCGGTGCGCGGAAAAATTGACGGCGCACGGCGTACGGATCATATGGAACAGCATGGCGGCGAGCATATGCTGGCCGGCGCCATCTGGGAAAAGCTTGAGGGGACGACGATCGGCCTGCACCTGGGCCAGGCGGAATCCACTATTGACGTTTCCCTGCCGGAAGGACGGACTCATCTGACAGAGGAAGAAATCCTCATGCTGGAAAACACGGTGAACGAACGCATCCGGATGGACGCGCCGATTCGCTGCTGGTTCCCGGATGAGGATGAACTGAAGCGCCTGCCGCTGCGCAAAGCGCCCACAGTGACGGAGCATGTACGGATTGTGGCCATGGGGGATTTCGAAATGGTCGCCTGCGGCGGCACTCATCCTTCCTCCACCGGAAGAATCGGACTGATTAAGATTCTTTCCGCCATTCCGGCCAAAGGAAAAGTCCGGGTGGCTTTCGTATGCGGCGGCCGCGCAGTGAGTTTATTCCAGACCTATATGCGCTATGCTGACAAGGCCGGGGCTGCATTGAGCTGTCCGGTGGACAAGCTGTCCTCAGCGGCCAGCGACCTGAAATACAGACTGTCAGAAGCGGAAAAACGGGCCAACCGGCTGGAGACCAAGGAGATCCTGGCATCCATGATGGAAGCCGGAAACACAGAAGACCTGCCGGGCGTAACGCTGTGCGTGCTGACCATGCCGGAGACTGACGGAAGGGCCGTGACAGCGGCGGTATCTGAGTATATTTCCGCCAAGGGCAGGGCCCTGCTCCTGTGCGCCGGAGAACGGCTGACCTTTGCCCGGTCGGCGGATGTGAAGATAGATATGAATGACCTGATCAAGCGGGTTGCCCGGGGCGGCGGCAGGCCGGATATGGCCAGCGGCGCAGGAATTCCGGAGTGTGTATCCGTGGCACGGAAGATCCTGATGACGGAGGGAATCAGCAAATGACAGAAGAAAAAGACCTGATCCGGATCCGCTGGCATGTGGACCGTACACAGGATCCGGCAATGTACATGTTGATCTGCCTTCATCCGGACTATCCGAACCTGCAGGTGAGCGTTTCCTCCGGCGAGGTGACCGAGCGGGTAGCCAAGGCAAAGCTGATGCAGGAAATGTTTGAACTTGGAGAAAAGCTGGGAATCGAGCCCAGAAGGCTCCGGTTCAAGATTAACGGAATTGAAGAGTAAAAGAAAACGGCTGCTTCCACAGAAGCAGCCGTTTAAATAACAATTGAATTACTTGATGACCAGCATGAGCAAGCTCAGCACAACGAAAATCGCGGCAGCGATCTTGGTGCACAGGGCAAGCTTGGCCTCGAAGGTCTTGGCCTTGGACTTGCTGAGATAGCTGTTGGACTGGCCGGTGATGGCACTGATGCCGCCTTCTTCAGAAGACTGCATAAGAACGGAAACGATCATAAAAAGCGCTGCGATGATCAGCACGATAGAAATAACAGTAGCCATAAGAACAAAACCTCCTCGATAAATCAGCCCGCATATCATAACATAAGGGATTAACGATGTCAATGAAAAACAGAATTCTTGATGAATTCTGTTTTTTCAAATTCACAATTCATAATTCATAATTCATAATGATGTGTGTTTTCCTATGTGATGGAAAAACCAAATACAATTCTGAACTCTGAATTCTTAATTCTGAATTATTACAGTTCCCGATTCTGCTTCCTGGCAGCCAGGGCGGTGAGGCAGCATTCCTTGCTGCGCTCAATGTGGTGCTTCATCAGGGTTTCGAAAGCGGGCAGATCCTTCTGCTCCACCAGGTCCACCAGCTTGTGATGCTCCGCATTGGCGTCGGACCGGCGGTCCTCCTGACGGATGGCCATGGCGGAGAAGCGGCGGATGTATTCATCCTGACCTTCAATGACCCGCAGGATGCGGTTCTTTCCGGAAATGGAAGTCAGCCGGGTATGGAAGTCACGGGCGATGGGGGAGAGGTTCTCCACATCGTTCTTCGCATCCAGCTCGTCCATCCTGGCAAGCATTTCCCGCAGCTCGGCAATGTCTTCCGCCGTAGCGTTGGCGATAATGTCCGGCAGCGTCAGCATTTCCAGACTGTTGCGGATGGTGTAGATCTGCTCCACGTCATCGGCGGTAAAGGCGTGCACAATAACGCCCCGGCGCATGACGTATTCTACGAGACCGTCCCGTTCCAGCTTCCGCAGGGCTTCTCTCAGCGGCGTGCGGGAAATGTGAAGACGATCGGCGTAATCTGTTTCGACGATCCGTTCACCGGCGGGAATCTCACCGGTAATAATGGCCTTTTTCAGCACTTCGTAAGCGATTTCCCGAATGGGCCGGCTTTCCATCATAGGCTGGAATGACAGGGACATGCTCTTTCCTCCTCATCAATAAGTACAGAATTTTTTCTGCACTTTGTATACAAATTACAGCAAAAAAACAATTTTGTCAATAAGTTGCAGAGAAAGGGATAAAAACGGTATAATAATACGTTAAATTTATTTCCTGATTCTTTGATCAGAAAGCATATTTACTGAGATTACTGTTGCCGAAAGGGCAATGAAGGAGCGGGATACATGTTCGAGAAGTTCAACGCACTGGTGAATGAGCCGATGAGTGCGCACACGACGCTGAAGCTCGGCGGGCCGGCAGATTATATGGTTTTCCCCCATGACGAGGAAGAGATTGCCGCTTTGTTTGCCGAGGCTTGTGCAAACAACGTCCCGGTGACAGTGATCGGACACGGAAGCAATCTGCTGGTGCGGGACGGCGGTATCCGCGGCCTGGTGATCTGTATTGGAAAGAACATGCGCCAGATTACCCGGGAGGGCAACATCATCCGCGCACAGGCCGGTGCAATGCTGGGCACTGTGGCGATGGAAGCAGCGGAAGCCGGACTGCGGGGGCTGGAATTTGCTTCCGGGATTCCCGGTACCGTGGGCGGCGGCGTGACCATGAACGCCGGCGCATATTGCGGAGAGATTGTGCAGGTAGTAAAGGAAGTACACGGTATTTATCCGGACGGCAGGAAGATCTGCCTGAGCCGGGAAGAAATGGACTTCGGCTATCGTCATTCTGTTGTAATGGAAAAAGGCTTTATCGTTACGGAAGCCGTTTTTGAACTGGAACCCGGTGATCCGGCTGTGATCCGCGCGAGGATGTCTGAGCTGAACGCGAAACGCGCTGAAAAACAACCGCTGGACCTGCCCAGTGCCGGCAGCACATTCAAACGCCCTGAAGGATATTACGCTTCAGCACTGATTGATCAGTGCGGCCTGAAGGGATACAGCATCGGCGGGGCGCGGGTGAGCGAGAAACATGCCGGCTTCCTGGTGAATACCGGTAAAAGCAGCAAGGATTTCCTGAATCTGATGCAAAAGGTGCAGGATATAGTGGAAGAAAGGGCTGGTGTCCGGCTGGAGCCGGAGATCAGGATAATCGGTACAGATTTATGAGATATATCATCGTCACAGGCCAGAGCGGAGCGGGCAAGACGGCCTGCGTCCGCTATCTGGAGGATAAGGGAAGCTTCTGCATGGATAACATGCCGCCGATGATGCTTCCGAAACTGATCGAAGCCTTTGACACAACCCCGGTGAAGCACCAGACGGTGACGATCGCTGTGGACGTGCGCAGCGGCGAGTTTTTTGACGCCAACGCCGTGGCGAAAATGATCCGGGAACTGCGCCAGATGGGTCATCAGATTGAGCTGATCTTTATGGAGGCCAGCGACGAGACGCTGCTGGACCGCTACAAGGAGACGAGACGGGAACACCCCCTGTGCCAGGAAGGCCTGACCCTGATCGAGGCCATCGTGGAGGAACGCACCCGCCTGCAGCCGCTGCGGGAAACCGCCGGCTACGTGATTGATACCACGAATATGACTTCCCGGGCCATGAAGAAGGCGCTGGACAAGGCCCTGGGCGATCTGTCCGATACGGAACCACCGATCCGGGCAGAAATTCTCAGCTTCGGTTTCAAAAGAGGCCTGCCGCGGCAGGCAGACCTGGTGGCGGACGTCCGCTTCCTGCCGAATCCCTTCTATATTGAAAACCTGTGCAGGCATTGCGGCCTGGATGAAGATGTGCGCAGCTTCGTGATGGATCATCCCACCACGCAGGAGTTTATGCGCCGGTATACGGAACTGCTGGATTTCCTGATTCCCCATTACCGGGAAGAGGGAAAGCGCCGGCTGGTGATCGCCATCGGCTGCACCGGCGGAGCCCACCGCTCTGTCGCCATTGCCGAGGCGCTGGGACAGTACCTGCGGGAGCAGGGACTGCCGACAGAAATCAACCACAGGGACCTGCTGCTGGAGCAGGCACGCTGGACGACGCCGGTTGAGGAGGAATAATGCGCACTTCGGACACGCGGAGCTTTTCCGCCGGGGTAAAGGAGGAACTGATCCGGCTTCCCCTGGGGAAATCCTGCTGTATGCTCAGTGAGATTTCTGCCCTGACCCAGACTTCCGGTCATCTGTCCTTCCGGGGCGGCGGCTGGATCTCCGTCAGTTACCGGCTGGATAATGCAGGTACGGCCCGACGGCTTTTTCAGCTTCTGAAAATGCGCCTGGGAGCCGCACCCAAGCTTCATTTTGTCCAGACAAGCCAGCTGGGCGGACGCCGGAGCTGCGTACTGACCCTGGGAACAGATGATACGCGTGCCCTGCTGAACGCCCTGCATATGGCAGAGGAAGATGAGAACGGCCAGCTTCACCTGAAACATACCGTTCCGCGGCATCCGATGACGCGCCAGTGCTGCCGCCGGGCTTTCCTGCGCGGAGCATTTCTCGGCGCGGGAACGATGACCAACCCGGAAAAAGGATATCATTTTGAGTGGAAAGCGGATGACCGGCTGGCGGATACACTGGAGAAGCTGCTGGAGAAATGCGAGCTGCCTTATCACAGTTATCTGCGGAAAGGGCAGAGGATTATCTACCTGAAGGACGCTCAACAGATCTCCGACATGCTGGCAATCATGGGCGCCGGCAGCAGCGTGCTGGATATGGAAAACATCCGAATCAACAAGCAGCTGCGGGCCGCAGCGACACGGGCTGCCAACTGCGATGAGCATAACAGTGAAAAAATGCTGGACGCGGGCCAGAAACAGGCGGAAGCCATCCGTCGGATCTCGCTTGCCCGCGGCCTGTTTACACTGCCTCCGGCTCTGAGGGAAGTGGCGAGACTTCGGGTTGAAAACCCGGATATGAGCCTTCAGGAGCTGGGAGAAATGATGGATCCGCCGGTCGGCAAGAGCGGCGTGAACCACCGGCTGCGCCGATTGATGGAGATTGCGCAGCAGGTGGAAAAGGAATACGGGAAAGGGGGAGAAGAAGGATGATGATCGCATCGCTGGCATACTGCCTGATGTATCTGTTCTTCGGTATGATGACGGTCCGCTTCCTGCTGCCCCGGCACCGCCCGCTGAACCGGCTGTGGCTGGGCATGAGCCTGGGCCTGCTGGAGGAAATGTGGCTGCCGGCCCTGGGTGCTTTCCTGTTCCGGTTTGATGTGGAGGCGCATGCTTTTGCTGCGGGTATCCTGTTTTTACTGACCCTTTTGTGCTGGTTCCTGCGGGATAAGCGTACACCGGCAGAATGGGATGAAAAGGAAAACCAGTTACTTCGGCAGCTGCTGATTATTGGGGTTCCGCTGACCATGCTGGGCATCTGGCTGCAGTACAGCCATGTGATGCGCGTGGATGCGAACGGAAACTGGAATGTGGGGCAGAGCACCTATGGGGATCTGCCGATGCACCTGAGTTTTGTGACCGGGTTGATCGGGAAAAAGTTCCCGGCGGACTATCCGTTCTTCCCGGGTGCGCAGCTGAGCTATCCTTTCCTTACGGACAGCCTGAGCTCCACCTTCTATCTGCTGGGATGCAGCCTGCAGGCTGCAGTGATTATACCCGGATCGCTGATGATGGCCCTGTGCTATATGGGTGTGATTGTGCTGGCACGGGATATGACCGGCGGCAAAAAGACGGCGCTGCTGACGGCGGCACTGTTTTTCCTGAACGGCGGGCTGGGCTTCCTGTATGATTTTGACCAGGCGGGCAGCGGAACATGGACGGTAATGGATGCGGACGCACCCTTCCTGGCAAAAATCGGGCAGACGATATCCGACTGGTTTTCCACGGCGGCGGATCGTGTAAAGTATATCCTGACGGGGTATTACACAACACCTACCAATCAGCCGGATCCCAATAACCTGAGATGGAGCAATGTGATCTGCGATATGTTGATTCCCCAGCGGACAACGCTGGGCGGCTGGTGCATGGTTGTTCCCTGCTTTTATCTGCTTAATACGGAATTCAGAGCCAAGCTGATGGACCGGGAAAACCGGAATCGGGGACTGATCCTGCTGGGAATCTGGGCAGGCGCCCTTCCCCTGATCCATACCCACAGCTTCCTGGCTCTGGGACTGGCATCCCTGGGTGCCATGTGCTACGATTTGATCCACGGAGATCCGAAAGCGCTTATGGAACGCAGATCCCGGTGGATGATCCTGCTCCGGTATATTGTTTATGCCCTGATTGTCCTGGTACTGGCCGCACCGCAGCTTTTCTGCTTCACCTTTGCCCAGGCTTTCCAGGAGGGATCCCATTCCTTCCTGAAGCTGCAGTTCAACTGGGTGAACAATCCGGGCGGAAACGGCATGCGGGACCTGTATCTCTGGTTCTATATCAAGAATATCGGCCTGCCGGTTCTGGCACTGCTTGCGGCGCTGTTTGACAAGAAACCGAGGAATCGCCGGATTTTCTGCATGGCGCTGCCCATTATCCTGGCGGCGGAGTTTATCCGCTTCCAGCCCAATGAATATGATAACAACAAACTGTTTTACCTGGCGTGGCTGCTGTGCTGCATGATTATCGCTGACTGGATATCCGGCCTCTGGAAACGGCTGGAGGGTTTCGGCGGAAGAAGATTCCTGGCGGTGCTTGCGGCGGCGGTCACTTTCTTCAGCGCCGGGTTGACGATCTGGCGTGAATGCGTATCCAGTTATATGGCCTTCAGTGCCGATTCTGTGGAGGCCGGCGAATATGCCCTGGACAATACCCCGCAGGACGCTGTGTTCATAACCGGAACCCAGCATCTGAACCCCGTACTTTCCATTGCAGGAAGGTCGATTGTGTGCGGACCGGACCTGTGGCTGTATTATCATGGCTTTGATACATGGGAACGGAACCAGGACCTGGAAGCGTTTTATGAGGATCCCAAAGCGAACAGTCACGTTCCGGCAAAGTACGGGGCGGAATATGTGTTCGTTTCCAGCTATGAACTGAGCAGTTACAACGTGGACGAGGAAGGCCTGGAAGCACTGGGCGAAAAGGTCTTTGAAAACAGTGAAGCATGCATCTACAAACTGGTTTCCGGAAAAACCGAATAAAAGTCTAAATTCAGATAAAAATTCCTGTTCAAAAAGGTGGGATTGTGATAGAATAAACACAAATCCAAACCGGCGTGGCCGGATCACGTTTTATCAACTGAACAGGAGGAATATTTTCATGAAGAAGACCGGTATTGCTGCTATTGCCCTGCTCGCCATCGTGGCCATCGTCTTTGCTGTCCTGTACTTTACGGGAAACGGCGATCTGACCAAGGCCAAGAATGACCTGACCGCTCAGGTTGAAAGTCTGACCAATGACGCAACTAAGGCCGCGGAAGACGCTGCTGCTTCCCTGAAGACCGTGACAGATGAGAAGGACGCCCTTGCCGCTCAGGTTGAAACCCTGACTGCCGACGCTGCCAAGGCTGCTGAAGAAGCTGCCGCCCAGCTGAAGGCTGTGACGGATGAGAAGGATGCCCTTGCTGCACAGGTTGAAAGCCTGACTGCCGACGCCGAAAAGGCCAAGACCGATGCGGAAAGCGCCCTGCAGACCGTGAAGGATGAAGCCGCCAAGGCCGCTGAAGAAGCTGCCACCGCTCTGCAGACCGCGAAGGACGAAGCTGCTGCCGCTCTGCAGGCCGCCAAGGATGAGGCCGCTGCCGCTCTGAAGAGCGTGACAGATGAGAAAGATACCCTGGCCGCAAAGGTGAATGAACTGACTGCTGCTGCCGAGACGAGCGTTGCCGCTGCTGCGGATGACGTGAAGACCCAGATCGAAGCGCTCACCGGCGAAAAGGATGCCCTGACCGCGAAGGTTGACGAGCTGACCGCCGCTGCCACCAAAGCCAAGGAAGAAGCCGAAGCTGCCCTGAAGACTGCTGCTGACGAAGCGAAGACCACCATCGATGGCCTGAACAAGCAGATCGAAGAGCTGAAGGATTCCGTGGACTTTGACAAGATGGACGAAAAGGGACTGAAGGGCGTTGTTGAGAAGCTGGTTGAGCCCCTGAAGAAGATCGGCCTGGAAATCAAGGAGATCGTTAAGGAATAAGATCCTCCCTGAGCTTGTATTTACCTGCCCGCTTTCATCCGAAAGCGGGCGTTTTTCTTGCTTTTTGAAGGGAAATGGGATAAAATATTCATAATGTGCAGGAGGTAGATTCAACATGAAGGTTGTATTGTTGAAGGATGTTAAGAACATTGGGAAAAGGGACGATATCGTAACGGTGAGTGACGGTTATGCCCGGAATTTCCTGTTTCCCCAGAAGCTGGCGGTCGAAGCCACTCCCGGAGCAATGAAGGAAATCCAGCGTAAGCGCGCTGCCCAGGACGCCCGCGAAGCGGAAATGCTGGCTGAAGCGAAGAACAAGGCCGCGTCCCTGAAGGATAAGGTGATTGCGCTTGAAGTCAAGTGCGGCGACAAGGGCCGTCTGTATGGTTCCGTAACAAGCGCCGAAGTAGCGGACGCGCTGGAAAAGCAGCACGGCATCAAAGTGGATAAGCGGAAGATCGATATCGGCGATCCTATTCGTGAGACCGGTATCCGTGAAATTTCTGTGTGGCTCTATTCCGGAGTGACCACGCCCATGAAGCTGGACGTGCAGCCCATGAAAAAGTAATTCAGAATTCAGAATTAAGAATTCGGGATTATTAGTTATTTGCATCACAGGACCGGATTTGTCATTCTGAAGCGGGGTATAAAATCCGGACAGGTAAGAAGGAAATACAGGAATGGACATCAGGGAAGAAACGGGGAGCATGGTGCCGCCCAACAGCGTTGAGGCGGAGATCAGTGTCCTGGGCGCAATGCTGCAGGACAGCTCTGCTGTGCTTCGCGCGGCTGAACAGCTGGTGCCCGAAGACTTCTATCATCCGGAGCATGCGGAAATTTTCCGCGTGATGGCGGATATGAACCGCCAGCAGATGCCTATCGACCTGGTGACCCTGCAGGCTGAATTGTCCCGCAAGGGTTCGCTGGAAGGTGTCGGCGGTATCCGGTATCTGATGAAGATCAACGCGGATGTTCCTACCGCGGCCAACGTCCGGTCCTATATTGATATTGTCCGGGAAAAGAGCACCCTACGGAAGCTGATTGCTGCGTGCAAAAACATTACCCGGGAGTGCTACACCCAGGACAAGGAATTACAGGACGTGTTGACCGGCGCGGAGAAGGCGATATTCGATATCGTCATGAACCGCCAGGAAGGGGAAGAACTGAAGCCCCTGAGTGAAGTGCTGGTCAATACCTATGAGATCATTGAGGAACTGGCCAGGCAAAAAGGTCAGATTGCTGGTGTACCCACCGGATTTACAGATCTGGATAACATGCTGACCGGCCTGCATGGGGGCGAACTGATCATCATCGGTGCACGCCCGGCCATGGGTAAAACATCCTTTGCCATGAATATTGCGGAATATGCTGCGGTGAACAAGGGCAAGGTGACGGCAGTATTCACGCTGGAAATGCCCCGGGAACAGATTGCCATGCGTATGTTGTGCTCGGACGCCCGGGTGGATATGCAGCGGGTTCGTAAAGGAACGCTGCATGATGATGACTGGGTCAAACTGGCCAAGTCCCTTGGACCGCTTTCTGCGGCGCCCATGTATATTGATGATACGGCAGCCCTGTCTCCCACACAGCTGCGGTCCAGATGCCGCCGGCTGATGATGGACAAGGGCCTGGATCTGATTGTGGTGGACTACCTGGGACTGATGAAATCAGACGGAAAGTCTGAAAGCCGTCAGCTGGAAGTCAGCGAAATCAGCCGCAGGCTGAAGGCCATCGCCCTGGAAATGAAGATCCCGATCATTGCATGCGCCCAGCTGAGCCGTGCCAACAAGGACCGTATTGACAAGCGGCCGCTGCTGAGTGACCTGCGTGATTCCGGTTCTATTGAACAGGACGCTGACGTGGTTATGTTCCTCCATCGGGAGGAATACTACAACAAAGAGACCGAGGACAAGAACATCGGCGAGGTGATCGTGTCCAAACAGCGCAGCGGTCCCCTGGGAACGGTCAAACTTGCATGGCTGAGTGAGTTCACCACCTTCGCGAATCTGGCGAGGGAGCAGATGAACGGCGGGGAAGCGCCATTCTGAATGAAGAATGAAGAATTAAGAGTTGTATTTGGAGAGAAGCGTTAATGGAGAATTATTCGGTTTGCCAGCTGCAACGGGATATGCGATATGAAGGATTCCTGCTCATCCGTTCCGCGGAGAAGCGGAAGGACAGCAAAGGCAACGATTATGTGGATATGAATCTGACGGACCGGACAGGCGAGATCAACTGCAAGATCTGGAACTGGGATCCGGAAGCGGAAACTCCGGAAGCCGGACAGCCGATCAAGGTTCGCGGAACGATCCAGGAGTATAACGGACGGCTGCAGCTGCGGGTGGAAAAATGGCGGCTGTGCACGGACGATGACCCGGTGGATATGAACGCGCTGGTTCCCTGCGCGCCGCGGAAACCGGATGATATGCTGACAGATATCGAAGAAGCGATTGAAAGCTTCTCGAATGAAGACCTGAAGAAGCTGACCCGGGGAATGCTGAAGCTGGCAGGAGACCGGCTGAGATGGTTCCCGGCAGCGCAGCGAATGCATCACGCGGAACGCAGCGGCCTGCTGCATCACACCACCGACATGCTCCGGCTGGCAGACGCGATGCTGAAGATTTATCCCTGGCTGAACAGGGATCTGCTGATGGCCGGCGTGATCATTCACGACCTGGGCAAGATTGAGGAAATGAAGAGCGACCAGACCGGCAATGTCACGGACTATACCCGGGACGGACAGCTGCTGGGACATCTGGTCCGCGGCATTACCAACCTGAATAAGGTGGCGGAAGAAGCTGGGGTCACCGGAGAAAGCCTGATCCTGCTGGAGCATATGCTGCTGAGCCATCACGGGGAGAGCGAATTCGGCAGTCCCAAACCGCCGATGTTTCCGGAAGCGGAAGCGCTGCACTGGATTGATATCATGGATGCCCGCATGAATACCATGAAGAGCGTTACGGATAAAACGCCTCCCGGAGCCTTCAGCGAAAAGATCTTCAGTCTCGACAGGAGAGTTTATCATCCGCTGTACGGAGAGGAAGACGAGTAATTCAGAATTAAGAATTCAGAATTATAACTTTACCCGGACGATGATGGAAGAAGATACAGCTGTGATACGTTCTATATGAATGTAGAGCAGAGTTTTCCTTCACAAAGTGATGAGTGAAGAGTGATGAGTGAAAAGTTTTACTTCGTAAAAGGAGGAAACAAAATCATGTGGAAGAAAAGGATTCTCTGCCTGGTACTGGTTCTGTGCTCCATTCTGGTGCTGTCATCCTGTCAGAAGAAAGAAACCTTCATGACCCTGGATCAGCAGCAACAGCTACAGCAGCAACAGCAGCAGACTGCTTCTCAGTCGTCTGACGCGCAGAATCTCTTCGGGGAAACGGCGCTGCCGCAGCAGAATACGATTGATGACTTTGACAGCGGTGATTACGATCCTTCCCAGGAAGAGGGCGGAGACGAGGAATTCCTCGAGACCCTGAGCAATATCGTGGATGTTCAGACTCCTGCTCCCACAATGAAGAGCGAGTATGCCGGGGCTACCCCTGTGCTGGTCGACCCGATCGACAAGCCCACCCCCACGCCGCTGCCGCCGCTGACATTCAACTATGAGAAGTATGAAGCATCGGCTCTCCATCTGACTTTTGAAGGGCCTGCGGGCTGGGTGAAAGATGACAGTATGCCTGACACCTATATCCTGACCAACCCGACGGCGGGTGTGGACTATGCGGCGCAGCTGTCCATCCAGCTGGTTCCCGTGGACAAGGCCAGGAACAAGAACGAGCTGATCAAGGAAGTCAAGAGCAGACTGGACGAAATCGGCGGCACCTGCCTGAAGTATGAGCGCTCCCAGACGGCCGGCCGTAAGTTCATGAACGTGGACGGCGTCTATGCCAACTACAAGGCAACCACGCTGGATGGCGCCAAGATCGCGGGTCGTATGATCATCTCCTGCGTCAACAAGACACTGTATATCCTGCATGTCAGCTATCCGCAGGGATACACCAGTGTTTATGTGGACAACGTGTATGACAAGTTCCGTCACACGGTGAAGATCATCGACACTACCGCAGCAGCTGCCACCAAAACAAACTGAATCCTGGTTTTATGTAAATACCGGTCACGACGCGCTCTCCGTTTACCGGAAAGCGCGTTGTAGTCTACTATCTGGAGGCAATTCTGAAGATGTTAAAGTCAAACCGCTGTATTGCGTTACTGCTCGTACTGGTGCTGATGTGCGGGATGATCCCTGCAGCCCAGGCGGATGTGGTAACGCTGGGTATCTATTTCTGCGGCAGGAAGGTTTCCGCAGACGGTACGGAAAATATCGTCCGGCTGGATGGCACATTCCGCGTAATGCAGAACGGTGAGGAAATAGGTACCATCGAGGCGGGTAAAGAAACCCTGACTCTGCCGGATACGGAACGGATCCGGATTGTTCCACTGGCGGAAACCATTGATCCCGAATGGGATCTGAGCAACGCCGCCTGTGACGTGACGCCTGACGGCGGCTCAACCTACACCGTACCGGTGATTGTGGAGCAGCTGAAGGACGGCGCTGCCACGGTATCTCAGGATACGCCCGCGGAAGAAACGGATACAGACGTCACTTCGCTTCCGGAAGAAGAGGCAGATGAAGAAGAACCGGAAAAATATGACGATGAAACAGATGGGGAAGAGGATTTCGACGAGGAACCCGCGCCGGTCGATAACGGTGCTGTAACCACGCCGACCATGCCGCCTTATGATCTGTCTGCGATCGCTCCGACTCCGGAACCTGAATGGAAGACGCTCACTCCGGGCGACGCCGTCATCCGTATCTATGCTTATTCCGATTCGAACAGCAACGGTGTGCCCAATGAAGCCGAAAAGGGTATTGCCAATGTAGTTGTTTGTCTGTTTACGGAGAATGAAGAAGCTGTTGCATCCGTGACCACCGGAACTGACGGATTTGCCGAGTTCGGCAATGTGCCGGAGGGCAATTACCGCATCAAGGCGATCCTGCCCAGGGGCTGGGCCTTCAACAAGAAGAGCCGTGAACATGAGGCATATGCCAGCCTGTTTGATTTTACGATTGACGGTGAAGCCATGAGCGATGTCTTCAGCGTCGGCGCAGGCACTGTTGCCACCCCGGGGATCTCCCTGAGCAAATGCCTGCACGTCAGCGGCACCTGCTGGTTTGAGACGCAGGTGGACGGCCTGTTCTCGGACGGTGAAGCGGTATTGCCGGGCGTCAAAATCGAGCTGGACGGCGAAAAGAACGGCCTGCATTATGAGACTGTTTCCGATGAGAACGGTGCTTTCTATATTGACCGGGTCCAGCCTGCCGCTTATAAGCTGCGGGCATATACGCCGGATGGCATGATGTTCACCCGGGCGGCTTCCCGTAACGGCAGGAAGACGGTGATCGCCAAGGACGGCGTGACCAGCTATTATCACAGGCTTGACCTGAACGATAAGGAAAGTAAGGAAAAGCAGTATATCGGCTTTACCTGGTCCGGCATCATCTCCGGTATCTGTTTCCAGGACGCCAACTATAACGGCATCTATGACGAAGGCGATCTGCCCATGGCAGGCGTCAAGGTCACCGCAATCAAGCAGGCCAAGGACGAGGAAGCGGCCGTTACCTATTCCGGTGAAGACGGCACTTATGTGCTGAGCGGCCTGCGCGCCAACACTTATAAGATGCGTGCGCTTCTGCCGGATGACGGAAGCGACTTTACAAAGACCGTCAGTGATCCGCTGGGCAACCATTTCGCGTCCAGACCGGGCAGACGGGAAAACTTCTGGCAGAACTTTGAACTGGCCAACTCCCAGCAGCGGGAGATGAACGTCGGTGTTATTTACCCTGCAACTGTTTCCGGTTACGTTTATATGGACAACGACTTCTCCGGCGACATGAACGGGAAGGAAAAGATTGTAACCGGCTACATGGTGAAGCTCCTGGATGCGGATGGAAACGTCGTGGCCCAGGATAAAACCAGTGTGAAGGGCAAGTTTGAACTGAAGGACGTACCGCCCGGAACATACAGCCTGAGCGTGAACAACAGCAGTTTCCCGCAGCTGAAGGAATATGCTTTTACCCGCCTGGGTGAGGGCAACGTGATCCTGAACAAGACGAACGGGGAAGGCTACTCTGAGAACTTCACCCTGGGTCTGGGCGAGAAACGGTCCGGGATGGATATCGGCCTGATCAAACCCGGCACCGTTAAGGGAAGCGTCTTTGCGGACCGGAACGACAACGGCGTCCGGGATGCGGATGAAAACGGCCTGACCGGTGTGACTGTCCGCCTGATGGGTGAGGAAGGCGAAGCCTTCAGCACCGTGATCGGCGAGGACGGAAATTATCTGTTTGACGCTGTGATGCCCGGCAGCTATACGCTGGAATACGTACTGCCTGAGCATGCCGTATTCGCACGGACCTCTTCCGGCGGCAATACCATCACCGGTGAAGGAACCGGCTCCAGCGCTCCCTTCAGCATGAAGTCCGGCGATGAGGTGGAAGGCCCGGTATGCGGTGCCCTGACCCTCGGACGGATTGAAGGACGGGCCTGGATGGATCATGACGGAGACGGTGACTGCGGAGGCGATGAAGAATCTGCCGGCGGCATCACCGTAACCCTGACTCCCTCCCGCGGAGAACTGGAAGAGATTACTGCAACCACCGGTGAAGACGGTGCATTCCAGCTGAACGATCTGCGCCCGGATACCTATACGCTGACCGTGAGCGCTCCGGCACAGTATGTGCTGAGCCGTACGGACAATCTGGACCTGCCGCTGACTGCCGGCAAGGACACCCAGTCTGTCCAGCTGCCCGTGATCATGGGTGCTGTCTGGAGCAACCAGCTGCTGGGCATTGTGATGCCTGCGTCCCTGAGCGGACAGTTCTGGCTGGATGAAAACAACAACGGACTGTTTGATACGGATGAACAGACACCCGCCGGCTATGAAATTACCGTAACCGACGATAAGAATGGCAAGGTCTTTGATATTCTTCGTACGGATGAAAAGGGCCGCTTTGCCACCTCCGGGATGATACCCGGCAACTTCACCCTTTCCTACACACTGGATGAACAGACCATTGCGCCGAAGGACGGCAGCAGCGATTTCCGCGAGGAGAACGGCAAGCTGGTGCTTTCCGGTATCACCCTGGCGGAAGACGAGGAACGCAGCGGCCTGCTGTTGGGTATCGTCCGCTACACAGCCATCGGAGGCACAGCCTGGATTGACCGCGGAACCGGTACTATGGATACACTGGGCGGTACAGCCGTCTCCCTGCTGGATGAGCACGGAGAAGTCCTGAAGACAGTAACCACCGGTGAAAACGGCGCATACCGCTTTGACAAGCTGATGCCCGGCAGCTACCAGCTGGACGTGACGGTACCTGAAGGTTGCGTTATCATTGAACCCAATGATCACCGGCTGAGCGGAGACCAGATTTCCGTGATCACGGATACCGTGAACCGGAAAGGCACTTCCGACATGATTAACCTGAAGATGGCCCAGGATCAGCTGAAGATGGATATCGGCTGCGTCCTGCCCGGACGCATGGGTGACCTGTGCTGGCTGGATCTGGACGGAGACGGACTGCAGGGAATGAATGAACCCGGTATCCCGAACGTGAAGATCGTCCTGATGCGCGACGGCACAGCCGTTGCGGAAACGGAAACAGATCAGTACGGTTTCTACCGCTTCAACGATCTGTATCCTGCTTCCTACACGCTGCAGGTAACCGCTCCCGCTGAAGTCAAACCGACAAAGCACCGGACAGACATCCCGATGATTTCCTCCGTACTGGAAGAGGATGACAGGGAAATCTGTGAATCCGTTGAAATTCAGGTGGAAAGCGATAAGGCAAACTATAATGCCGATATCGGCTTTATCTGCCGGAAGAACGGCGTTTATCCCGCCGGCGTCGGAGAAGGCAAAACGCAGAAGTGGATTGCCAGCTACAGCGACGACGATTAAGCCAAATCAACCGAACCCGACGGCTGCTCTTCGGAGCAGCCGCCTTTTTATATTTGTTGAATAAATACTTGCACAAAAGTTACGAAAGTATTAAAATATTAATGATACGCCGAAACAAAAACGGCGGTCAACGATGACTTCCGAGGTGGTCTGGATGAAACGATTGCTTGTTTTACTGATGGCTCTGAGCCTGCTGTTTTCTGCCTGCGCTTTTGCGGAGCTGGAGAATGGCGAAGACGATTCCAATCCCGTGCCGATCGAGGCGGATGACGGAGACGATTCTGATCCGCAGCCGGTGGACATGATGGAGGATGAAGAGCTGGAAGTACAGGAGGAAATCCTCCAGGGCAGGGTACTGCAGTTTGGGGACGAAGGAGATGACGTTCTGGCGCTGCAGACGCGGCTGAAGGATCTGAAATACTATACCGGCAATCTGTCCGGCCGTTACCGGGAAGGTACACGGAAGGCAGTGGAAACCTTCCAGGCGGATTTCGAACTGGACCAGACCGGCATCGCCGACCTGCGTACACTGTCTATCCTGTTTTCCCTGACTCACCGGCCCCTGCGGTACGGTTCTTCCGGCGAAGACGTGAAGGAACTGCAGAAGCAGTTGACAGAACTGGGATACTACAAAGGAAAGATCAGCGGCAATTACCTGGAAGCAACCCGGAAGGCCGTTGAGAACCTGCAGAAAAAAAACAACCTGGAAGTGAACGGTGTAGCAGACGCGGATCTCCAGGATATGATTGCGGACGGAAGAATCCTGAGCAAGAGCGACAAGCCGGATGATACCAATACGCCGGCACCTAATCTGTCCAACTATCTGGTGGACGACAATGAAAACGGCGTGGCCGTGGCTGACGTTGCCTTTGAGAAGAAACTGAAGAGCGGATCCTCCGGTAAACTGGTCAAGACCATGCAGGAACGGCTGACGGAGCTTGGGTATTACGAAGGCCCCATCAGCGGCAACTTCCAGAAGTACACCACCCGGGCCGTGAAGGCGGTCCAGACCCAGAACGGCCTGGAGTCCACTGGTGTGGTGGATGAAGAAACATGGAACGTGATCTTTAACGATGCCCGGATTGTAATGCCCGGCGCAACGCCGAAGCCTACGCCTGAACCCACACCGGTGCCTTTCCACATTGTTGTGGACGTGGCAAACCAGGTGACATCCGTCTATGGACGGGACGAGAACGGAGAATACACAGTACCGGTCCGGCAGATGCTTTGTTCCACCGGTATGAAAGCTACTCCCAGCGACGTGGGTGACTGGGTACTGAACGGCCGTCACTCCACCTGGTGTATCTTCCCCAAGTGGGGCAACAGCTATGCCCGTTACTGGACACGTATCAACGGCAGCATTGCTTTCCATTCTCCGATCTATACGGCAGTGAGCAACTCTGCCATGAAGATCAGCAGCTACAAAAAGCTGGGCCAGCGGGCCAGCCACGGATGTATCCGGTTGGCGGTCTGGGACGCGAAATGGATTTATGATAATGTGGGCGCCGGAACGGTGGTTTCCATCGTCGAAGGCATGGATCCGGATCCGGAACTCCGCGACGCGCTGAAGCTGCCGCCGCTGGACACGAAATACTGCACGCCTATCTCCACGCCGGTACCGACGGCGGAGCCGGAATACAGTCTGGATAATGTACCGCAGCTGGGCAATCGCCAGCTGAAGGAAAACAGCCAGGGCGAAGACGTATACTGGCTCCAGAAGACGCTGAAGGACCTGGGTTACTACGATACCAAGGTTACCGGTAAGATGCTGAAGAAGACTGTGAAGGCGGTCAAGGCCTTCCAGCAGGATCATGGCCTGAGGGCTAACGGCGGCGTCAACCAGGAACTGATGGATCTGATTGCGGAGACTGCACGGAACGCGAAGAATCCGCAGGAAACACCGGCACCGATCGCGACGCCGGAACCCTGAGCGAAAAGCCGCTGCAAACTGCAGCGGCTTTCGCAATGATATGTTTTTCAAAGAAAAACATGATATATTGAGCGGCTGTTTATACAGCCGCTCAATATGATATATCCGCCTGCGGCGGATGTGATATATTCGTCTTACGACGAATGTGATAGTTACTTATAAACCAATAATCCGGTATCCGGTATCAAGCTTTATTTCGCCTGAAGAGGTTTGGTGACTTTGAAGTACTGGGATTTGATGCCGTAGGCATCGTCGGAGAGGGAAGCTTCGATGGTTAAGCCGTTGGCTTCGCAGATGCGGAGGAAGGCGTCCTGATTCTCATTCTGGTCCAGAGACTGGTAATAGAAAGAGCCGCCCGGCTTTACAAAGCTGATGGCTTTGTTGAGGATGGATTCATACAGGCCGCTTTCCATCCTGGTGCTGCCGATCATCGTGACGATGTCAATGCTGTTTTCCAGTCCCTCAACCTGAAGCACATCGGAAGCGATGACACGAACGTCGGCCGGGTTCTTTTCAATTTCAAGACAGAGCCTGAATTTGCGGCAGGCTACCTCATCGATATCAATACTGGTCAGCCGGCCTCCGTTCAGCTTAAAGGACAGGTATTTATCCCAACTACCGGCACCGATGCCGATGTTGCAGATATTGGTTCCTTCACCGACGGTGAAATGTTCCTCAAAGAAGCGGGTGATCATGTATTCAAGATACTTGTTTTCAAGGGACAGATTCCAGGGGCCGGCATCCGGATAGTTTTCCATGGCATATTTTTCAAGCAGGAATTCTTTGTCAGTGTTGTTCATTTGTTATTCCTTTACATTAACCCGGGATTCTGAGAAGCAGAATCCCGGATTAATTCACAATTCATAATTCATAATTCATAATTGATGTGTGTTGGTAAATTGGAATGAACCCTACGTGTTGATCCGAGTTCCGAGGGAGATTCTTCGACGCAGCTGTCTTTTGCCAGCCTTGCTCAGAATGACATGTGGAGGTTTGGGACTGAGTCAACAAACCAATCATTATGCATTATGCATTATACATTGTGCATTATTTAAACGCGTTATAGACCTGCAGCGCGGTTTCGTGGCCGGCGAGGGCGGCTTTTTCATACCAGCGAAGGGCTTCCTCCATGTTCATTTCCACACCCTGCCCGCACTGATAAGCATAACCGAGAGCATACATGCTGCGGGCGTTTCCAAGCTCCGCGGCTTTCCGATACCATTCCAGGCCCTTCTGGACGTCCTGGGAGACGATAGAGCCGGTCATATACAGATAACCCACATAGTCGCAGGCAAGATTGCTGCCGGCTTCCGCGGCCTTTAGATAATATTCCATTGCCTTGTTCTGGTCTTTCTCCACATCGTTTCCGCGGAGATAGAAGTAGGCAACGCTCATCCAGGCATCTGCGTCTCCGGCCTCGGCGGCCTTGTAATAGTAATCCAGGGCAAGGGCGTAGTTCTGCTCCAGGACGGATCCGTCCTCGTAGAAGGAACCGACATACCAGTGTCCCTCCGCACTGCCGAGATCGGAAGCTTTCCGGTAGCAGTTCAGCGCTTCCACGGGATCCGATTTCATATCGATGCCCGCGTCATAGAGCCGGCCCAGATACACCCAGGCGGGAGCATATCCGGCTTCGCCGGCCTGCCGGAGGCAGGCGATGGCCTGATCGATATCCTTGCTGACGCCGATCCCTTTTTCATAGAACTGTCCCAGTCGGAGCAGGGAAGCCGGATCACAGGCGGCAGCCAGATATCGCACAGCCGGGAAGGCAACCTGCGGATGGGGATCCGCTGCCTGCTGTTCCAGAGAAGCATGCTTTTCCTTGCCGCAGCTGCTGCAGGTATCGGAAAGGTTCCGGGTACCGCAGTCAAAGCAGGTCCAGGCAATGGACAGTTCATGGCACTGATCGCAGACGTCCGCTGTGGTTTCCGCACCGCAGTACAGGCAGATCCTTGACGGTTCCTGCGCCGGTGTGGCTGCCTGGGCGGAAGCACAGAAAAACAGCAGGACAAGCAAAAGGGAAAGGATGCGTTTCAATTCACAATTCATAATTCACAATTCACAAATAATGGTTTTAAATAACAGAATGGAAATCAAGCGTTTTCGGTGAAATACAATTACCTTAACGCTGAAGGTTAATCATACAGCAGGATCAGAGTAATAATTCTGAATTCTGAATTCTTAATTCTGAATTATCTATGATTACTGCATCTGGACCTTGATCAGCAGCTCAGGGGTTTCGTTCTGGAGCAGCTTGACGTACTGATAGATTTCATCCTTCTCGTAACCCATGCGGGGCAGGTAGCCTTCCACGCCGTCAAATTCTCCACCGGGAGCGGTAACATCTTCCAGTACCTTCGCGTTGGGGGAGGTGTAGCAGGTTTCAACGGTGATCATCATGCTGTTGTCATAATCCAGCACGTAGTTGATGAACTCGTTGGCCAGCTCGGGATTGGCGGCATTGGAGGGAATGAACATGCAGTCAATTGCGATGTTGGTGCCCTGGGTGGGAGCCCAGACAGCCAGCTTTTCATTTTCCATGCTGGCATAGGCGGCGTCACCGCTGTACATCATGGCGATCCACTTTTCGCCCTGGGCCATACCGTCGATCATTTCATCGGTGACGAAGGAGGGATGAATGGCCTGCTTCATTTTGACCAGCCAGTCATAGGCTTCCTGCAGTTCGTCAGGATTGTCGGTATTCATGGAATAACCCAGCGCCTTGAAGGCCATCATGAAGACATCACGGGGAGAGTCATAGATGAAGGCGTGGCCGTCCAGTTCAGGATCCAGGAGGATTTCCCAGCCCTTTTCCTCTACCTTGGCGGGATCAATCTTCGTGGTGTCATAGCAGAGTACCACGTTCTGCCACAGGTAGGGAGCACTGTAGGTGTTATCCGGATCGAAATAGAGACCCTTCATAGTGTCAGAAATCTGATCCAGGTTGGTGACGATTTCCTTGTCCAGGGGCAGGATCCGCTCTTCCTTGATCAGCCGGTCGATCATGTAATCGCTGGTGACCACCACGTCGTAGGAAACGCCGGTCTGCAGCTTGGTATACATTTCTTCCGGATTGCTGTTCAGGGAGTAATTGACGCGGACGCCGAATTCCTTTTCAAAGTTATAGATAACCTCATCATCGATGTATTCGCCGTAGTTGAACACATTCAGCGTTCCGTCCGCCAGCGCGAACAGCGGCAGGCACACCAGGCAGATGATGAGCAGGGCAGAGATCAGTTTCTTAGACATTTTGGGGTTCCTCCTTTTGGGCTTTTTTATCTTTAATAATGGGCACCAGGTTCGTGAGGAGCAGAATCAGGGCAACCACCACGACAAACAGGGTCGCCATGGCGTTGACACTCAGATTATACCGCTTCATGGACTCAACGTACATGGAAATAGTGTTGATTCCGGGGCCGGCGTTGAAATAGGAAACCACGAAGTCATCCAGGGACATGCTGAAGGCGAGCAGCGCACCGGTCAGGATTGCAGGATAAATCTGGGGAATGATGACCTTGGTCAGCGCCTTCCAGGGGGTGGCTCCCAGGTCCAGGGCGGCTTCCGCCACGTTGTCGTCCAGCTGCCGCAGCTTCGGCATGACAGACAGGATGACGAAAGGCGTACAGAAGGAAATATGGCTCAGAATCAGGGTGAGCATACCGGGCTGAAGCTTGATGGACATGAACAGGAGCATCAGGCCGATGGCTGTGACGATATCCGGGTTCAGCACGGGCAGGTTGTTGATTTCCAGCACCACGCTGCGGATCAGCCGCCTGGCCTTGGACAGGCCAATGGCGGAGATGGTCCCCACTACCGTGGAAACGACGGTGGAAATGACCGCAACGATCAGGGTGACGTATATGCTCTCCAGCATGGTACGGTCCTTAAAGAGGCTTTCATACCAGCGAAGTGAGAAGCCGACAAAGTTGGTCTGGGATTTCCCCTCATTGAAGGAGAACAGTACCAGGTAGACTATGGGCAGGTAGATGAAAAGCAGAACCAGCACCAGGTACAGGGAAGAGAAGATGCGTGAGGAACATTTTGCCGGCTTTTTCTGCAGCGGCTCACCGGAAACATCACCGGGTTGTTTTGCCTTGGCCAGCTCAAGTTCGGACTGACTTGCCAGCGTAAGACCGGCCAGTCTTTTATTACTGGAATTACCCATTCCCATATTCTCAGTCCTCCTCTGCGCTGCGGTCCAGCTTCCTGGTCGCCCACATGGCGGTGATGATAATCAGGGCCATGATCAGGGAGATGGCGCTGCCGAAGTTCCAGTCACCGGTTTTCTTGAAGCACAGCTCAATCAGGTTGCCGATCAGGATGACTTCACCGTTGCCCAGCATCCGCGGGATAAAGAAGCTGGATACAGCGGGCAGGAAAACCAGTGTGATGCCGGAGATGATACCGGGCACGCTCAGGGGCAGGGTCACCTTCAGGAAGGATTTTACATTGTTGGCGCCCAGGTCGTGGGCGGCAATCAGCAGGTTGGGATCCAGCTTGGCGATGGCGGTATGGATCTGGATGATCATAAAGGGCAGGAAGTCATAGACCATACCGATGAACACCTTGAACTCGCTGCTGAAATCGAAGTTCAGCAGGATGCCGCGCCAGGCGTAGGTCTTCAGAACCATGTTGATCCACATGGGAAGGGTCATCAGCAGGATCATGAAGGTCTGCTTCCGGTCCGGCAGGTTCGCGATGAACAGGGCGGCCGGATAGCCGATCAGCAGGCAGACGACTGTGGTCAGCAGCGCGATGCGCAGGCTGGTGAGCAGGATCCTGATGAAGTCGGGGTCCCTGATGAACCGGGCAAAGTTGTCCAGCGTGAACTGGAAGGTGAGCGTGCTGTTGCCGGTGTTGGTAATCGCGTACAGGAAGATCATCAGCATCGGGGCAACGATGAAAATGCCGATCCACAGGCAATAGGGATAGCTCATCCGGAAGAAGGATTTCATTCCACCACCGCCTTATGCATAACATGGATATCATCCGGTCCGAAGAGCAGGCCGACCTTGTCTCCCACCTCATGATGGGAAGTGGTTTCGACTTTGTATTCCCGGCCCTGGGTGGCGAAGGTGATATCGTAGGAGCCTTCCGTGATTTCCGCTGGATCGAAATCGAACTTGACGTCCGTGATGTCAATAGAGGAGTCATCCTGCAGGTTCCAGGCTTCGGCGCTGGCCCAGGTTTTCAGGTCGGTGGAGATAGCCATGGATTCCTTGATTTCGTCCGGGGTGATGAAGAAGTCCAGGGCGCTGATACCGATGTTGTGACGTGCGTCTTCAACGTATTCCGGATGGACAACGTAGACCTTGACGGTCACCTCGGTGTGCTTGTCCGTACCGAAGGTGATGCTATAGACGCCGGGGCGGTTTTCAATGTTGTGGCTGACGTGGGTCAGGGAGATATCGCGGTTCTCGTCGTCCCAGGCCTGGGCGTTGGCGATGGAGATGAAGTCCTGATCGGTCATCTCCTTGTTTTCCAGGTCATCGGAGTCGACGTAGAAGTCGTTTGCGCTGATCTTTTCGCCGGCTTCCTCGTTATAAATGTCGTGCTGGGTAACAACGTTCATCTTGACGGTCTTGCTGGTACCGGTCTTGGTTTCCACCATCAGTTCATAGTGGACACCCTTGAACAGCACGCTCTTAACCTCGCCGCGAAGGACGCCTTCACGGGGCTTCACGATGGCGATGTCTTCGGGGCGGATCAGCACGTCCACCGGCTCGTTCTGCCGGAAACCGAAGTCCGTGCATTCAAAGGTTTTGTCGTCGAAACGGACCTTGTAGTCCGCCAGCATAACACCCTCCATGATGTTGCTTTCGCCGATGAAACGGGCAACATAGGAGTTGACGGGCTCGTTGTAGATTTCCAGCGGGGTGCCGATCTGCTCGATGGCGCCGGCGTTCATGACCACGATCTTGTCGCTCATGGTCAGGGCTTCTTCCTGGTCATGGGTGACGAAAATGAAGGTGATGCCGACTTCCTGCTGGATGCGCTTCAGTTCCCGCTGCATCTCCTTGCGCAGCTTCAGGTCCAGGGCGCCCAGGGGCTCGTCCAGGAGCAGCACGTTCGGCTCGTTGACCAGGGCGCGGGCGATAGCCACACGCTGCTGCTGGCCGCCGGAAAGCTTGGTGACGTTCCGCTTCGCGTAGCCTTCCAGGTTCACCAGGGAAAGCATACGGTTGACTTTCTGGGTAATGATATCGTTCGGCTGCTTTTTGATGCGCAGGCCGAAGGCAATGTTTTCAAAAACATTCAGATGGGGGAACAGGGCGTAGCGCTGGAAGACGGTATTGATCTCCCGCTTGTAGGCAGGGACGTTGTCGATGCACTGGCCGTCAAAGATGACCGTGCCCTCGTCCTGCTCCAGGAAGCCGCCCAGGATACGCAGCAGCGTGGTTTTGCCGCAGCCGGAAGGACCGAGCAGCGTCACAAATTCATTTTCATAAATGTTCAGATTGACACCTTTAAGTACGATCTGGCCGTCAAAATTCTTGACGATATTCCTGAATTCGATCAGTTTGCGCATGCCGCTCTCTCCTTTTTCGCATTTCCATAAGAATACAATTTAAATCATACTCAAAACCGGGGATCATGCAACAGATTCTTCCAAAAAATACAGGAAGAAAAATGTATTTTTTTCTGTAGTGATTTTTACCATTCCGGATGCCCCTGAGACGTGATCGTTTCCAAAAGCCAAACAGAAGGATCGGGGAACTGTTTAAAACATTGGCCTGGGAAGGCTCGGCCCCTACGGCGGGTATGGGCGGAGTACAGGAAAAACACATGGATGGTAGGTTGAAAACAGGACGGCGGGGGAGTAATCTGTTCCGGAAGTGTTCCGGCGGGGTGACCCCGGCCGGATGGAAAGAAAGGACTATTTGGAATGAAGAAACTGACAACCCTGATGATGATCATTATGATGCTGCTGTGCAGCGTTTGCCTGCCGGCTTTGGGCGAGGCGGCCGAAAACATGGAAACAGCGGCTGTGATTCCTTACCGGTTTGCTACCGCAGAGGAAGGCCGGGAACTGATGCTGGCCAATAAAGCGTATTATGATACCTTCACCGAGAACAAGATCGGATTCATCATGCATAAGAATGACGTGTCCATGGAAGAATACCTGGACTTTGCCGGGAAGCAGGTGCTGGACTGGACGGCCGCGGAAAAGGAACTGATCGACCGCTGCATGGCCATTGTGGAAGCCTCCTTTACGGATAACGGCTGGAAAATGCCGCCGCTGGAGACCGTTGTGTTTATCCGGACCACCATGGAGGAAGAGGGCGGCGCCTTCGGATACACCCACGGCACGCAGATCTACCTTTCCGGCTCGCTGGAACAGTACGCGGCCCTGGCACCCGAGCAGATTGACGTGCCGGTCGCCACGATCCTGGCGCATGAGCTGTTCCACTGCCTGACCCGCTGCAATCCGGATTTTCGCAGGGATATGTATTCCATCATCCATTTCACAGTGGAAGACGCGGAGTATGAACTGCCTGCCTCTGTGATGGAATACTACATTGCCAACCCGGACGTGGAACACCACAACGCCCATGCCACCTTTGTGATCGACGGGAAGGAGACGGAATGCTACACCGCCTTTGTGACCACAAAGCATTGTGAGAATGAGGATGAAAGCTTCATGAATTTCGGCGTCACGGCGCTGGTGCCGGTGGATGGAACCGACGTCTGGTACACCGCGGAACAGGCTTCCAACTTTGATGAGGTTTTCGGAACCAACACGGGCTACGTCATCGATCCGGAAGAATGCCTGGCGGACAACTTCTCCTATGCCGTAATCTACGGGGAAAAGGGAGCGGAAGGAAACGGATATCCGAATCCGGAAATCATTGAAGCCATCAGCAAATATCTCATCGGAGAATGAGAGAGTTGCTGACTAATTCAGAATTATGAATTCAGAATTCAGAATTAATACTGATACCGCGAGTGGGTAAAGATGACAGATGGTATTCCTGAAAGTGGGAGTGCCATCTTTTCTTTGTTTAGGTACTTATAATTCTTAATTCTGAATTCTTAATTTCCAATACGCCTGTTATCTGGTATAATAAGCGTAGAATGTCCAATCAACCGGGATCAGAATGACAGGAGGAGAGAGACCATGGCCACAAAACGGAGAATAGCCTTTGTCGGATCCGAATGCTATCCTTTTGTAAAAACGGGCGGTCTGGGAGACGTGATGTACGCGCTGCCCAGGGCGCTGGTAACCAGGGACTGCGAGGTACGCGTTATCCTTCCCCTGTATGCCTGCATCCCTGCGAAATACAAGGAAAAACTGGAATATAAGGGCTCCTTCATGATGGACCAGACGTCGGACGGAAGAAACTTCTACGTCGGCATCATGGAACTGGAAATGGATGGGGTTATTTATGACTTCATCGACAACCGGGAGTTCTTTGACTGGGGCAATCCCTATACAGGACTGTGGGAGGATATTCCCAAGTACTGCTTCTTTGCCAAGGCTTCCCTGGCGATCCTGAATTACCTGGACTGGGCACCGGATGTGATTCACTGCCACGACTGGCAGGGAAGCCTGGTGCCGCTGTATAAGCGGACGAAGTTCTGGAATTCGCCGGTGGGTAAAGCCAAAACCGTGCTGACGATCCACAACCTCCGGTTCCAGGGCATCTGCAGTATTGAACACCTGAAGTACTGGTCCGGCCTGCGGGATGATCTGTTTGATTATCCTGTGCTGAAGCACAATGAGGACGAGGCCAATATGTTCAAGGGCGGCCTGGCCTTTGCGGATCGGATTACCACCGTGAGCGAAACCTACGCCCAGGAGATCCAGACGCCGGCCTTCGGCGAGGGCCTGGACGCGCACCTGCGCTATCATAGCCCGCGGCTGAAGGGGATCGTGAACGGCATTGACGTGGAGCAGTGGGATCCCGCAAAGGACGCCCTGCTGGCCACTCCCTATGACGTGGAAAACGCCGTGGAGCGGAAGAAGGAAAACAAGCGGGCCCTGCAGGAGAAACTGGGCCTGACCCAGGACGACAGGAAAATGGTCATCGGCCTGATTTCCCGCCTGACGGACCAGAAGGGCCTGGACCTGGTGGACGCCATCTTCCCGCAGCTGATTGACGGAAACACACAGGTGGCGGTGCTGGGCACCGGCGACCCGCGTTATGAGAGCGCCTTCCGCTGGTTTGAGGGACAGTATAAGGGCGACGTATGCGCCTATATCAGCTATAACGAGGTTCTGGCCCACGCGATCTACGCCGGCGCGGACGCCTTCCTGGTGCCCAGCCTGTTTGAGCCCTGCGGCCTGACCCAGCTGATCGCCATGCGCTACGGCACGGCTCCGATCGTCCGGGAAACCGGCGGCCTGAAGGATACGGTGCAGCCCTTCCGCGGCGACCTGAAAGAAGGTAACGGCTTCACCTTTGACCGCTATGACGCGAACCTGCTGCTGGAGGCGGTGAACCAGGCCAAGACCGTGTTCTTTACGGATCGTGGCGCCTGGGACGAGATGGTCCGGCGGAACATGCGGAAGGACGTGTCCTGGGAACAGTCGGCGGAGAAATATCTTTCACTTTATGACGAGGTCATAAAGTGAAAGTAAATGAATACTGAAAACTTAAAACTTAAAAATGAGATAGTGTTGAGTTTTCAGTGAAGAGTGATGAGTGTAAAGTTGCCGCTGCGGCGGGGGAGATTTCTCCACGCGGGCGCATGAGCGCCCTTGGTCGAAATGACAATATGACGTCATGGATTGACCATAACAATTATGAATTATGAATTGTGAATTATGAATTCATAGTCTAATCCGGAGGATTGATTAACCGATGTTGGAGTTTTGCACGCTGGGGACCGGCGGGACACTGCCGATTCCCGAGCGGGCGTTATCTTCCCTTTATGTCCGGGTGAACGGGCGGAGCCTGCTGATCGACTGTGGTGAAGGAACCCAGGTCGGCATCCGCCGACTCGGCTGGGGATTCCGCTGCCTGGACGGGATGCTGCTGACCCACTATCACGGGGACCACTGTACCGGTATCGCGGGACTGCTGCTGAGCCTGGAAAAGGCGGGAAAGGATGAGCCCTTCCACATTTGGGGTCCGCGGGGACTGAAGCGCGTCGTGGAAGGACTGTGCGTTATTGTGCCTCAGCTTTCCTTCCCGGTGATGCTGCACGAGCTGCCGGCCGAAGGAGGGGACGTGGAGATGATCGGCCTGAAGATCCGGGCTTTCCCGGTGGATCACGGCGGCATTCCCTGTTTCGGCTACCGGATGGTGCTGGACCGTGGCGCGGTCTTTGACCCGGAAAAAGCAAAGGCACTGAATGTGCCCATGAAGGACTGGAAGCGGCTGCAGCAGGGAGAAACGGTGCATGTGGGGTTGAAGCGGATCCTGCCCGGAGACGTGACCGGCGCACCCCGCAAGGGAATCACGCTGGTGTTCTCCACGGACACCCGGCCCTGCGAGACGCTGGAAAAGAACTGTGCGGACGCGGATCTGCTGATCCTGGAAGGCATGTACGGCACGGAGGACAAGATGCCCCAGGCCCTGAAGAACCACCATATGCTCTTCCGGGAGGCCGCGGAGATCGCGCGGAAAACGACGCCCGGGGGACTGCTCCTGACCCACTTCAGCACCAGCCTGGAGGATCCGGAGGAGTACCTGCCGGAAACGAGAACGATTTTTGAAAGGACCTGGGCCGCAAAGGACGGCGAGACCGTTGTGATGCGCTACCCGGAAGGCAAGGAAAAAGCATGGATCAGTTTGTCCTGAAGGCGCCCTATGCGCCCTCCGGAGACCAGCCCCAGGCCATAGAGGCGCTGGCGGCGGGCATCCGGGCGGGACTGAAGGACCAGATCCTTCTGGGCGTCACGGGCAGCGGCAAGACCTTCACCATGGCTTCGGTGATTGAAAAGGTACAGAAGCCCACCCTGGTCATTGCCCATAACAAGACGCTGGCGGCGCAGCTTTGCAGTGAGCTGAAGGCTTTCTTCCCGGACAGCCGGGTGGAATACTTCGTCAGCTATTATGATTATTACCAGCCGGAAGCGTACATCGCTTCCTCGGATACCTATATCGAAAAAGACGCCTCCATCAATGATGAGATTGACCGCCTGCGCCACTCGGCCACGGCGGCGCTTCGTGAGCGGAAAGACGTGATCATCGTTGCTTCCGTCAGCTGCATCTATTCCATGGGTGACCCCAGCGAGTATGAAGGACAGATGATCTCACTGCGGCCAGGTATGGAATACAGCCGGACAAAGCTGATCCGGGACCTGATCGACATCCAGTATGAGCGCAACGACGTGGAGTTTGACCGGGGAACCTTCCGGGTCCGGGGGGACACGATCGAGATCATTCCTGCGGGTGAAAACCAGAAGGCCATCCGGGTGGAGCTCTTCGGGGATGAGATTGAGCGGATCTCCGTCATTGAGGCGGTCAGCGGCCATGCACTGGCTACCCTGGAGCACGCGGCGCTTTTCCCCGCGACGCACTATGCCACGGATCCCGCTCACATGGAGGAGCACATCGGGGATATTGAAAAGGATCTGAAGCAGCGGATTGATGAGTTTGAATCCCAGGGCAAGCTGCTGGAGGCCCAGCGCATTGCCCAGCGCACCCGCTACGATATCGAGATGATGCGGGAAATCGGCTACTGCCAGGGCATTGAAAACTATTCCCGGTATTTTGACGGCCGGAAGCCCGGGGACGCTCCCTATACACTGCTGGATTACTTTACCGGGGACTTCCTGGTGATGATTGATGAAAGTCACGTGACCGTGCCCCAGATCCGCGCCATGTACAACGGAGACCGGGCCAGGAAAAACACGCTGGTGGAATACGGATTCCGCCTGCCTTCCGCCTATGACAACCGGCCGCTGCTGTTCAACGAGTTTGAGGAGCGCATCGGCCAGACCATCTTTGTATCCGCCACGCCGGGTCCCTATGAGCGGGAGCGGGCACAGCAGGTGGTGGAGCAGATCATCCGGCCGACGGGTCTGCTGGATCCGGAGGTGATCCTGCGGCCGGCTACCGGCCAGGTGGACGACCTGGTGGGCGAGATCCGGAAGGTGACGGAAAAGGGTGAGCGGGTGCTGGTCACCACGCTGACCAAGCGGATGGCGGAGAGCCTCACCGAGTACCTGAAGGAGCTGGACATCAAGGTGCGCTATTTGCACAGTGATATCCAGACCATGGAGCGGATGGAGCTGCTGCGGGATCTGCGCCTGGGCGAGTATGACGTGCTGGTGGGCATCAACCTGCTACGGGAAGGCCTGGACCTGCCGGAGGTCGCACTGGTTGCGATCCTGGACGCGGACAAGGAAGGCTTCCTGCGGAGCGAAACATCCCTGGTGCAGACCATCGGCCGGGCAGCCCGTAACGTGGACGGCCGGGTTATCCTGTACGGTGACCAGCTGACGGAAAGCATGGCAAAGGCCATGTCGGAAACCAACCGGCGCCGCGCTATCCAGGAAGAATACAACCGGGCCAACGGTATTACGCCGGAGAGCGTGCGCAACGCAATCCGCAGTGTGCTGGAAATCACACGCCGGGTGGAGGAAACCGCTCCCGCTGCGTTGAATGAAGATGAACGTGCCGCACTGATGCGGAAGATCGAGGATGAGATGCTCACCGCGGCGAAGGAACTGGAATTCGAGCGCGCCGCGCAGCTGCGTGACAGGCTGCTTGAACTCCGGGGTGAAGCGCCCATGAAGGACGATAACCAGAGCCGGCGGCACAGACGAAGGGAGAGAACAAGAAAGAGTGAACACTGAACATAAATCAGGGAATAAGCTGCTGTGGCTGGGGCCGTTGCTGCTGTCCCTGCCATTCCTGGCGGTTATTGGTTTCGCGGCGTTCCGTTTCGGTCCCATGATCCTGCGGGTCATCAGCGTGCTGATCAAGGGGGCCGTCGTATCATGAAAAAGATCATTGCGTGGTTTTTTGCCCTCCTGCTGACCGGCAGCCTGATCCTGTTCGGCGTTTGCCTTGTGGGCCACCGGGTGATTGCCCCGGCCATGGGAGACGAAGGGGCCCCCGTCAGTGATTCCCTGATCCGGGAGGAAATGGATCTGGCCCGGGAGCGGATCAATGCCCTGGCAGATCTTTACGGGTTTAATCCGGAACCGGTCATTGCCGCTGTGAACGAGGACGTCCTGAAGGACCTGAACAGCCAGGCTTCCCTGTGGTGGAGCAGCATGCTGCGGGACGGCAAAGCAGGGAAGGAACTCCGCTGGGATACAAAAGAGGTGGAGCAGATCCTGATGGATGATCCTGCCGTGCAGGAGAATCCGGATGAAGCGGAATATTTCGCCTACTCTGTGTCGGAGGAGATCCATAAGAGCATTGTGAATATGGTGCTGCCCATGCGCCAGCTGGTTTTCAGCCTTGGACTGGAGAAGGCCGGAAAGCGGGTGGACCTGGCCAATATTGTGGAATTTTTCCTGGGCATGCCCTGGGCGGCGCTGGCACTGTGCGCGCTGTTTGCCGGGCTTTCGGCCCTTTTTGACGGCCGGCCCGTCCGGCGGGCGCTCCGCTATATCGGTTCTGCCCTGGGTGCTGCCGCGCTGGTCATGGCGGCGATTGCGGTGATGTATCTTTGCGCCGGCATCCTTCCGATGATTCAGGAAGCGTCTGCGGGTCTGACCCTTCAGTACCAGAGCGTGATCACCGGCTCCCTGCTGCTGACCGCCGGGATCGTGGTTGTGTTTGCGGCAGGCTGCGTAGTGTGCCTGCTGAAATGCCGGGAGAAGAAAGCATGAAAAGAGTGCTGACCGAATATACCTTCCGCACGGACCGGGTTGACCGGCCGCTGCGCCTGGCTGTGGCTTCAGACATCCACAGCTCGGCTTTTGACGATGTGCTGGAGGAGTTCGGACGCTGCGACGCGGTGCTGGTTCCGGGCGACCTGGTGGACCGCCACCGGAAGAACAATCGCAATGCCCTGCGGTTCCTGGAGGTGGCGCCGGATTATGCCCCAGTGTTCCTGTCCATCGGGAATCACGAACGGAAGTACAAACACCGGGAAGAATTCCTGCAGCGGGTGCGGGAAAGCCGGGTGAACCTGCTGGACAACGAAAGTACAGGCTTTCACGGTATTCGGCTCGGCGGCCTTTCCAGCGTCCGGGGCGATGTACCGGACAAAGCCTTCCTGGACCGGTTTGAAAAGGAGGAGGGGTATCGCCTCCTGATGTGCCATCATCCGGAGATGTACCGGGACTATGTATCCGGCCGGAATATTGACCTGACTCTCTGCGGTCATGCTCACGGAGGTCAGATCCAGATCGCGGGTCACGGCCTGTATGCGCCGGGGCAGGGCTTGTTTCCGAAGCTTACCCACGGCCTGTATGACAGCGGGAAGATGCTTTTGTCCCGGGGCATGACCAACGGCGCCAAGCCGCGGATTCCCCGCATCGGCAACCCCTGTGAACTGATTATCCTGAACATCACCCCCGCGTGATGTATCCCTATAAAAGAAACACACAGAAAGGACGGACAGATATGGATCAGCAAGACCTGAAACTGCTTACGGACTGGTTTGACCAGAACCAGGATCACAAGCTGAACTTCATCGAGAAGGAAGCCATCAAGCTGGCAGTGAAAAAAGCCTCTACAGTCGGCGATCTGCTGAAGACCGCACTTGATCTGCTGAAGAAGTAAGAAATCCCCCAAAGCGTTGACAATTTAAGGGGAAGAAGGTATAATGCACTTCATCCTCAGAAGATCCTGAAACACCTTGTACCGGGAGCGGAAGCAGGGTGTTTCTCTTACTATGAAAGGAGTCTCCATCATGCCTGAAGGAACGATCCTGACCGAAAGCGGTCTGAAGAAACTGGAAGAGGAACTGGACTATCTTGTTTCCGTCCGCCGGAATGAGATCAGCGAGCAGATTGCCGTTGCCCGCGGATTCGGCGACCTGAGCGAGAATGCCGAATATGACGAGGCGAAGAAGGAACAGGCCAAGGTGGAAGAGCAGATTACCCGCCTGCAGGCTACCATCCGGACCGCCACTGTTGTTGCGGATGATGACATCACCACCGAGAAGGTGTCCATCGGTACCGTCGTAAAGGTGAAAGACCTGGATGACGGCGAGACCTATGAATATGCTATCGTCGGTGCGAACGAAGCGGATCCCATGGAGAACAAGATCTCCAATGAGAGCCCCGTGGGCGCGGGCCTGATCGGCATGAAGAAGAACCAGACCGCCACCATCGTGATCCCCGCCGGTACGCTCCGGTACAAGATCCTGTCCATTCGCAAGGACTAATTTAACGAATACAGAAAAGGAATGAAGCTGATATGGCAGATATGGAAGTTCAGAACCTGAACGAACTCCTCCAGATCCGCAGGGACAAGCTGGCGGAACTGCAGGAAGCGGGCAGGGATCCCTTTGTCATCACCAAGTATGACGTGACGCATCACAGCAGTGATATCCGGGACAATTATGACGAGCTGGAAGGCAAAGAAGTTGCCATCGCCGGCCGGATGATGTCCAAACGCGTCATGGGTAAAGCTTCCTTCTGCAACATTCAGGATCTGAAGGGCGGCATCCAGTGCTATGTGGCCCGGGATTCCATTGGTGAAGATCCCTACAAGGACTTCAAGAAGATGGACATCGGCGATATCGTCGGCCTGAAGGGTCAGGTTTTCAAGACCAAGACCGGAGAAATCTCCATCCATGCCAGCGAGCTGACCCTGCTGAGCAAGAGCCTGCAGATCCTGCCGGAGAAGTATCACGGCCTGACCAATACCGATATGCGTTACCGCCAGCGGTATGTGGACCTGATCATGAATCCGGAAGTGAAGGATACCTTCATCAAGCGGTCCAAGATCATCAGCACCATCCGCCGTTACCTGGACGGCCAGGGCTTCATGGAAGTAGAAACGCCCATGCTGGTTGCCAATGCCGGCGGCGCCGCTGCCCGTCCCTTTGAAACGCACTTCAACGCGCTGGATGAAGACTTCAAACTGCGCATCTCCCTGGAGCTGTACCTGAAGCGCCTGATCGTCGGCGGCCTGGAGCGGGTCTACGAGATCGGCCGTGTTTTCCGGAATGAAGGCCTGGATACCCGCCACAATCCGGAATTCACCCTCATGGAACTGTATCAGGCCTATACCGATTATCACGGCATGATGGACCTGACCGAGAATATGTTCCGCTATGTGGCCCAGGAAGTGCTGGGATCCACGAAGATTGTGTATAACGGCATCGAAATGGACCTGGGCAAGCCTTTTGCCCGGATCACCATGGTGGATGCAGTGAAGCAGTACGCCGGTGTGGACTTCAATGAGATCCACACGGTGGAGGAAGCCCGGGCTGCCGCAAAGGCGCACAACGTGGCTTATGAAGAACGCCACGGCAAAGGTGATATTCTGAACCTCTTCTTCGAAGAGTTCTGTGAAGAGCATATGGTTCAGCCCACCTTCGTCATGGATCACCCGATCGAGATTTCTCCCCTGACCAAGATGAAGCCCGGCAATCCGGACTATGTGGAACGCTTCGAGTTCTTCATGAACGGCTGGGAGATGGCCAACGCTTATTCCGAGCTGAACGATCCCATTGACCAGCGCCGCCGCTTTGCCAAGCAGGAAGAACAGTTTGCCGCCGGCGATGAGGAAGCCAACCACACGGATGAAGACTTCCTGAACGCGCTGGAAATCGGTATGCCGCCTACCGGCGGTATCGGCTTCGGTATCGACCGGATGTGCATGCTGCTGACGGACGCTGCCGCAATCCGTGATGTGCTGCTCTTCCCGACAATGAAGAGCCAGGGCGCCGCGAAGAACGAGGCGAACAACGCCGCCCAGGCTGCCGCGAAGGAAGCCAGGGAAGCCGAGAAGATCGACTTCTCCAAGGTGGAGATCGAGCCGCTGTTTGCTGATTTCGTCGACTTTGATACCTTCTCCAAGAGCGATTTCCGCGCGGTGAAGGTGCTGGCCTGCGAAGCGGTGAAGAAATCCAAGAAGCTGCTCCAGTTCACCCTGGATGACGGCAGCGGCACGCCCCGCACCATCCTCTCCGGCATCCATGCCTACTATGAGCCGGAAGAACTGGTCGGCAAGACCTGCATCGCCATCACGAACCTGCCGCCCCGCCCCATGATGGGCATCGAAAGCTGCGGCATGCTGCTCTCCGCCGTGCACAACGAGGAAGGCGAGGAGAAGCTGCACCTGCTGATGGTGGATCCCCATATCCCGGCCGGCGCCAAGCTCTACTGATCACAGAGAACCTATAAAACAGATTACAGCCCCGTTTCCGAAATGGAAAACGGGGCTGTTTTGAAAGGAAAAAGAATTGGAGAAAGAACTTCAGATCAGGCCGGTGAGCGATTCCGACGCGGAATTCCTGTATCAGCTGATGAACTGCCCATCCCTGCTGGAGCGGCTGAACGAGGTCCCGACCACCCGGCAGGACTGGACAGACGCTATCAGCGAGTGGCTGAAGGACGAGGATGAGGAAGACTATATTGTGCTGGCCGGAGACACGCCGATGGGCTGGCTGGGCGTCAACGGCCTGCGGGGAGGGAACGGCATCGCATACCTGAAGATGGCGGCCTTCCTGCCGGAATACCAGGGAAGGGGGTACGGAACCTGTTCCATCCGGGTGGTGCTGGACAACCTGAAGCGGAAGGGCATTGAGCAGGTATTTCTGTATACCGACAGCGACAATGCGCCCGCCCAGGCCTGTTACCGGAAATGCGGGTTCAAAGTCGTCGAATCCCTGACGGAAACCTTGTCCAACGGCAAAGACGTGGACAGGGTGAAAATGGTATCCTGCCTGAAATAACGGTAAATAATATACACAGGAGAAAAGAAGATGAGTTATACAGACCGGAAAGTCAAAGTTACGGTGGTTGAAAGCCACTGCCCCAAATACAAGGTAGGCGACGTGATCTGCTTCGAAGGAAGCGAGATCGACAAGGAACACAGCGACAGAATCTGCATGGTTGCAATGAACGCGCTGTATCCGTTTATTTACGCGTTCCGGCGGGGCGGCAACCTGAGAAACGGTCCGTATCAGTGCACGGACTGCGGTGAAACGGTCAAGTTCACGGTTGAAAACATGGACTGAAGACAAAAAAACGGATTCGGTGTGCACGGAAGACCGGAAACATGCAAAACTTGTATAAATACCTTCCATTTTGACATCGGCTGCTATAAAGGATACATGATATAATTTTTTCAGAGCAATCGGTATTCTGTATGCAGTTTAAAAAGGAGGTATTATAAGCATGACAAGAATGATGAAAGCATGCAGTGTTTTCCTTTGCGCAATGTTGACAGTTGTTTTTTACTTAGCCTCTGCAGGTGAGGGTGCGGAACAGGCCGGCGGTGATCTGCTGCTGGTGATTGACATGCAGAACGCCTATACGGCGGAGGGTCCCTGGACCTGCCCCAACATGGCCCGGGCAACGGAACAGATTATTGCCCTGATTGAATCCGGCCGGTTTTCGGAGGTTGTTTTTACCCGCTTTGACGCGCCGCAGGATCCAGTCGGCACCTGGAAGGACTATAACGTCATCAACCGGGAGGTCAATGAAGACGAATGGATGAACGAGATGGTTCCTGAGCTGGCACCCTACCTTACACAGTATTCCGTCTTCTCCAAGTCCACATACTCGTCCATGACGGTTCCGGAAATCCGGGAGGCAGCGGAGCAGTGCACCGCACGCGGCGGCTCTGTTGTGCTGACGGGAGTGGTCAGCGAGTGCTGTGTCCTGTCCACCGCCTTTGAGGCAATCGATCTGGGATGCCCGGTGATTTATATCACAGACGCCTGCGCCGGTTGCAGTGATGACCTGGAAGCGGCGGTTGTCAGTGTGCTGGCCGGCCTGGATTATGTGCAGACCACGATCCTGGATACTGCCGCATACCTGGAAAAAGCGGCAGCGGAATAAAGATCACCTGATATGTGCCCCTGTATAACGTTTTTACCGGAGCCGGCCTGTGAAAAGGCCGGTTCTTCTTTTTGGAAACAAGCAGAAAAGGGTTGACAGAAAATAAGTAATATGTTACATATACTCTAAACATGTAATATATTACATGTTTGCAGAAAGAAGGTGAGCAGATCAGATGAATTATGATGAAGCGATGGAAATGGGCAAGGCAGAGTTCGGGCAGATGCCTCCACAGGCGTTCCTGCTGGGCCTGCTGAGCGCCTTTGATAACCGGTACCAGGCTTCCGCGGACAGCTTTATGAAGGAGATCACCTGGAAGCAGTTCTTTGCCATCATCTGCATCAAGCTGTGTAAAGAGCCGCCCACGCTGAATGATCTTGCGGACATTATGGGCAGCTCCCACCAGAACGTGAAGCAGATCCTGCTGAAGCTGGAGCGTAAGGGCTTTGTCTCCACGACAACGGACGGGAAGGACCGGCGGAAGCAGCGGGTTGTGCTCACGGATCAGTGCCGCGAGTTCTGCGAGAAAAACGACGCGCCCAGCCAGGCAATCATCGGCCGCATTTTTGAAGGCATTGAAGAAAGCAAACTGATAACCACCATAGAAACAATCATGGCAATGGAAAGGAATGTATGCAAACTATGAAAACAATTGTGATCTACACTTCCCAGACAGGCTTTACAAAACGGTATGCAGAATGGATTGCGGAAAGAATGAACGCGGACATCCTGGACCTGAAGGAAGCAAAGAAGAAGGAGAACAGCTTCTTCGACGGATATGACGCCATCGTTTACGGCGGATGGTGCATGGCAGGGAAAGTGGCGAAGTCTTCCTGGTACCTGGGCAAAGCTCCCGGCTGGAAAGGAAAGAAACTGGCTGTTTTCGCTGTCGGCTGCAGCCCGGACGGCACACCGGAGGTGGCGGAAGCCCTGAAGCAGCTTCTGACGGAGGAACAGCGGCAGTATATCAAAGCGTTCTACTGCCAGGGCGGTATCAATTATGAACGGATGAGCGTTCCGTACAGGATGGCCATGAAACTGTTCGCAAAGTCCCTGAAGAACAGGAAGAACGCGACAGCCAAGGAAAAGGAAATGGGAGAATTCATTGCGCAAAACCATGACCTGGCGGATATCCGGTATATTGAACCAATCGTCGCTTACCTGGAAGCATAAGAAAACCCCGGCTTTGGAATGAAGCCGGGTATTTTGCTGGCGGCGATCTGTCAGCGACAATTCAACGCAAAGATGGCATTCATGCAGGTACCGATGCATGAATGCCTTTATGTTCAAGAGGGAAGGCCTCCTTCTTACATGGAAAGGAGACTGCAGCGTCAGGCACCGATCAGCTCGGACCGCTTGACCTTGAAGTAGTCGGCAATGTCGTCTATCAGCTCCTCATCCGGAACAGAAAACCCGTGTTCCCAGTTGGACACGGTGCCGCGCATCAGACCGAAGATTTCATCCAGCGCAGCTTCACTCAAATTGCGGGACTGTCTTAATTCCCTGATCTTCTCGGCAAACATTGATATACCTCCTGTCGTTGTTTGACTTTCTCTGATCATCTGAATAAAGCATAATTCTCTTTTGTGAAAACGCAGTGAACTGATTGTGAAATCAGTGAACATACTATATGAACGAACGGGGAGTTCGGATTCTTCCCGTGCGAAAGCGTCAGGGAACAGATTCTCAGGGTAAAACGTTGAATCAATGACAGCCCGACAACGGGAAAGGAGGAAGTGTATGAAGCGCAATCTGATGATGAGGATAATGACAGCCTGCCTGTGCGCAGTACTGATGATCGGCTCAGCGGCGGCTGAAAACATGATTGACCTGGGTGGAGAAGGCTGTGATCTGCTGTATCTTTCCGGCATGCTGCCGGATGAACGGATCCTGCTGTCCGGTACCCGGGCGGTATCTGACAATGAAGAAGAAAAATGTGCCCGGCTCCTGTGCCTGAATGAAGACAGGACTGTGTGCTGGGATTATCTGGATGAAGCAGTAAACAACAGCACGATTCGCAGAGCTCAGATGCTGGAGGATGGAACCATCGGCGTCTGGTACTTTGTGTTAAAGGATGACACAATTGTTGAGCAATCGCTCAGATTCTTTACGCAGGACGGAAAACCTACCGGAAAGATCATCAACCTGATGACGGATCACGATTCAACGATCCTCAACACTACACAGTCCAGGCTGTTGATAAGCCATGAGAAAGAACAGGAAGACGGAACAAAGGAATACTGGACTGAACTGATTGACTGGGACGGGAAAACGGTCGCACGGTATGACGGCTCACTTTTTCCAGGAAACATGCTTGAAGTGGAAGACGGTCTGATCCTGTTCGGGGAAAGCCTGACGAAAACTCCCCTGGTGAATGAAGTGACAAAGATGGATCCCCAGGGGAATATACTCTGGGAGAAAAAACTGGAGAATCCCTGGCGGGAAAACGATGTCATAGATATATACTATCCTGTGCAAACGGAAGACGGCGGTTATCTGGTCGTGCTGTCCAGCTGTATTGCACGGGATGCATTCGGTGAAGATCTATATAAAACCGCGCTGGCGAAACTGGATGGTGATGGCAATCTCCTGTGGAGCAGCGAAGTGGAGGATGAATACAGTCAGTGGTGCTATAACATGACGGTGTGCAACGGAAAAACCGTAATGATGTACAGAAAGGGATATACGATCAACGAGCCCTGGCATTTTCACTGGTTTGATGAGAACGGAAAAGAGCTGGGAGTCACTGAAATGACGCCCAAACAGGAAGATTTCGAGAGGCTGGCAGAATATACTGAAAAACTGAAAGGTGAAAAAGATATCAATCCGGAGCTCCTGACGCTTTACCCTCTCCCGATGAAAGACGGTCTGTGGGCGATGGCATTTGTCGGTGTACGGGATATGGTTGAAGGAGCTGTGAACGAAGAAACTATGGATGAATTCCTGGTTAAAATACCGGAGCTGTAAACAGCATACAGACGAGAACAGCGGCCAGAGAGTGACAGACAGTCACCTCCTGGCCGCTGCTTGTTAACCGGGAGTTTCAGGCCCAGGGGACATAGGCATACTGCATGTAGGAGATTTCCTCCTGGTCATTCAGGACGATCTGGGTGGTGACAAACCAGAAGTCTGCCCATTCCTCTTCCAGCTGCTCATCTGTCATATCGCAGGTGAAGACCAGTTCATGGCCGTCATAACCGGCGCGACCGATGTAGGCGTCAATGTACCATTCATACAGGTCAGTGACGGGTACCAGATCGAATTCCTCAAAAATGTTGCTGAGCATGTTGGCGGAGAAGTCCGCCGCGAGGGGATAGGTACGCTCAGAATCAGGCGCTTCCTCAGGGCTGTCTTCCAGATCCTCGGTTGTGGTGACCCTCTCATAATGGCCGGTGACAGAGGTGACCTTGTGATCCTCGCCGTAGTTCAGCTTTGTGATCACGAAGAGATCGTAGGGAGTCTGGTCTTCTCCGAGAAAAACAGCATAATCATGTTCATCCTCATAATCATCACCAAAGGCAATGACAGACGTCAGGCACAGGCAGAGAACCATCAGGATCAGCAGCAGTTTTTTCATGGGCATATCCTCCGTTTCGATGCTTTATGCATACAGTATAGACGGGAAAGCTTAAGCGAACCTTTTGTCTTTTCCTACACGGGAAATCCGTGGTATGATGGGTGCAGAAATCAAAACGGAGGATCACAGATGGGAAACTGCGACTGGGGATTCACCTTTGAGGCAATGAAGGTTTACCACGATACGGAATGGGGTGTGCCGGTGCACGACGACCGGAAGATGTTTGAACACCTGATGATGGAGGCCATGCAGTGCGGCCTGTCCTGGTCCCTCATGCTCAAAAAGAGAGAAATCTTCCGCGCCTGTTTTGACAGATTTGATTATGATAAGATCGCAGCCTATGACGAGGCGGACGTGGAACGCATCCTGAATACGGAGGGCATGATCCGATCCCGCCAGAAGATTGAGGCGGTGATCAACAATGCCCGGTGTTTTCAGAAGATCCGGGCGGAACATGGCAGCTTCTGCGACTGGCTGTGGAAGCATACAGGCGGAAAGACGGTTCTGTATATAGGCCATGAAAGCAAGGGCATCCCGGCAAGGAACGGCCTGTCAGACGAGATCGCGAAGGAACTGAAGCAATACGGCTTCAAGTATATGGGCAGTATAACGGTTTATGCCCACCTGCAGGCCTGCGGCATCGTGAATGACCATGATCAGAACTGCCCCTGCTATCAGCGGATCAACGCGATCAATCCCACCGTGCGGAAGCGCAGGGACCGGGAAGGATAAGATGGACGGAGGAAGCACGGATGAAAACACGGAAGTTTGCCCTGATTGCCTGTCTGCTGTGCGCGGTACTGCTGGCCCTGTTTTTTGTACTCCACGACAAGGGACGAGCTCCGTCTGCCGGCGAGGGAAGCTGCGGCAAAAATCTGTCCTGGAAGCTTGAACAGGGAACGCTGACCATTTCCGGAACCGGATCAATGGACAATTACAGCGAGATCCATCGCACCAAATACGGCGGCCAGCCGGACAGCGCTTCCATCGGTACAAACAGCCCCTGGGACCTGGAAGATATAAAACATGTTGTGGTTCAGGACGGGGTCACCTCCATCGGATACTGCGCTTTTTCCGGCCATCCGGAGCTGCTCAGCGTCCGGCTGCCGGATACGGTGACCCAGATCGGCACCCTGGCTTTTCACAACTGTGCCGCGCTGAAAGACCTGAACCTGCCAGATTCGGTGGAGCGGATCGGGAAAGATGCGTTCCAGAACTGCCTTGACCTGAAAAGCGTTACGGTGGGCAGGGGAAGCTATGCGGAACAGTATTGCAAGGAAAACGGCATGGAATGCAGGTATGAGGAATGAAACCGCAGCGGAAGATGTGCGGGGTAAAAGAACAACATATTATGATGCTCACGGCTCCATTACGAAAACGTAAGCTCTATTTCAGGAAGCACACAGGTGACCGGATCGTTGATTAAGCATCCGGAAAAACCGGATAAGAACTGATTGTGTTGAGGAGTTAATGGAATGAAGAAGCTTTGTCTTTTGCTGATGACCGCTGTACTGTGCTGCACAGCCTGCATGGCCGGGGCTGAAAAAGAAAAAACCATGCCCGAGGCCTATGAGCAGGTCCTGGACATGGTAAAGAAGGGCATGGCCGGGGATCCGGATACGCTGGAAAATGAGGATTTCAATTCGGTCATTTATCTGGAGAACCACTACAGCAATCAGAAAGTCGGCTGGGCGCTTGAGGACCTGGATGAAGACGGGGAAGACGAGCTGCTGATCGGCCGTACCGCTTATGATCCGGAAACAGACGTCCTCTGGATTTTTGACATCTGGACCATGGCGGAAGGCAAAGCCCAGCTGTTTGAGCGGGGCTGGGAACGCAACCGCATGTACCTGACGGCGGAGGGCGGCAAAAAATGCTACGGCCTGTATTTCGAAGGCGCCAACAGTGCGTTTGAGAGCATTTTTGAGCACTGCCTGATCCGCGGCCTGGAGAAGAGCGAGCAGGAAACCATTATCTGCTTCACCGATATCGATACGGATACCGTCACCTGGACGCTGAATGACGCGGAGATCGAAGAGGCGGAGGCCCTGAAGAAGATTGACGAATGGAGGAGCATCATCTGCCCCGTGGAGATGACGGTGCTGGAATAATCAGATGACAGCCAGCTGCTCTTCGGGCAGTTCGGCAATCAATGAAAGCAGGCTGAGTATTTCACTTTTCTGATCGGTGCCGAGGGCATACCTGAAATAGCATAATACCGGCCATTGGGCAATCATAACAATCCAGGCATACCATACGAGGGCCCGCCTTTCCAGATCATCAGCCTGATAGATCCGGAGCATGGCGCTCATTTGCTCCCGATAGGAAAGAAGCGCTTTATTCAGCCGGAGACTTGCAGTCTCCGGTTCTTTGTTTTCCTCATCGTAATCGAAGCCTGCCAGATTGACCAGCTGATTAACAATGACTTCTGTTCCGGCCAGGTTGAAGTCGATAAATCCGGCAAAATGCTGATCCGCGTCGATCAGGATGTTGGAGAAGTTTTCATCACCCTGGAAGACGCACTTCGGCAGCTCTCTGTATACGGATTTCAGTTTGCTCCGGATATCCTCATGCCGTGCCTGCAGCTTCTCCGTGAGAGCATCTTCCTTCAGATCCTTCAGGAGACTGATCAGCGTGTTGAAGTTCTCCTGCTTTTCATCAATGCCGCCGGGAAGGTCAAAAGGGGACAGGTTAAAAAGACTGTACATACCCATAACGGGCGACAGATCTGCATTTTTGTTTCTTTGTGCAAAGCAGGCAACGGAAGCCTGTATCTCATGCACAAGCTCCTGTTTATTCTTTATATTCTCGCTGCCGGCAAGCGGCATGTCGATATATTCGGTCAGGTAGCATTTCATTCCGTTCCAGGAATGCAGGTATTTGCCAAATGGATCAGTCAGGAAACGGGGACAGCAGATACCGGATTCCAGATATCTCTGCACCAGCCGGGACAGGTCATCCAGCCTTGATTCTGTCATATCCGGTGCGACACAGAAACGGAGCACCCACTTGTTTCCGATGATATAGTTCAACCGGATATCAGAAGGGCTCCGCGTAGTATCGATCAGTCGTATTGCTCCTGTACAGGAAACGCCGTAATCCCTGAGGATCGGGATAATATCCGCACGCCGGGGGACCGGAACCCCTTCGGGGAACCGGTCGCCTGTCTGAAAAGAATCTTGTGGACAGTTCATATTACATTGCCTTCAGGGCGCCTTTGCGGTCGTACATCCGCTGGTCGGCCCGCTCAAACACGCGGCGGTAGCTGTTGTCCTGGCCAGGACGGAAGATGGCAAGCCCGCTGGCCACCACAGCCTTTCCGGAGTGCATGTTCATCTCCACGTGGGTTTCAAAAGCGGAGATCAGGATCTTGCGGTTCCGGTAATCCTCACCTTCCAGCAGGGCCACAAACTCATCTCCGCCGATGCGGTATACGGGGCTGTGCTGAAACTGCCTGCAGATCATCCTGCACGCTTCCTGGATGTACCGGTCACCAGCTTCATGACCCTGGGTGTCGTTCACCTGCTTCAGCCCGTTCATGTCAAACACGACCACACCGAATTCCCGGATGCTGCCTTCAGCAATCCGCTCGTCCAGGTGTTTCTCTGTTTCAACATAGGCGTGGGTGTTTTTCACACCGGTCAGAGAATCTGTATAGGCCAGGTGCCTGGCGGAGCCGAGCTCCAGCTTCTGGCGCTGCTCCCGGGCCAGCATTTCCTCCAGTTCCCGCCGGCGGTCTTCTTTCATGTCGCCTACAACGAAGGTGTGCAGGATGCAGACGCTCAGCAGACAGCCCATGGAATACATGGGAAGCAGGGGATAGAGGATCTGGAGTGATACCATCACGGTCATCGTGAGTCCGAAGGATCCGATGGCCTTGTAATGGCGTTTGATCACTTTTTCAGCCTTGTGGGCAACAACGAATACATACACTGAGGTGGACAGGAACATCAGCACCTGAAGCCCCAGCAGGATGCTGCGCATCATGCCTCCGTGATAGTTGCCCGCGGGATCAAACCAGAACATCAGTGGTGCGAATATGTTCAGGAACAGCACCAGGGCAACCAGTACCAGGAACATCCATCCCGCAATGGAAAGCAGCTGCATCAGCTTGCCGTTCAGCTTCAGGTAGAGGAACACATACCGGGTCCACATGAATACGGTGGCGGCCATAGCCAGGAAATAAAATACCGTATCCGCGGTTGTAAGCGTGATAAGACGGGCATCATAGAAGATGCCCCAGAGAATATCAGCTATGTAAAACAGAATCACTGCCAGGATCATGCCGCGGTAGGAATCCGCGGCGGGGGTGCCCTTCTGGTAGTGAGCATTTCGGATTACGTCGTAGTTAACAATTACGTGAACAAGCAAGGCCAGCAGGCCGGTCGTCGAGTAGGACATTAAAGCAACTTCCTGACTATTTATTCAAAAGTTTCAGTCAATCGCCGGGACGAAAATGACCTGGAGAAAACGATTGCACCAAAACTGTCAGAATCGGTCTATCACATGTGCCGGATATTACATCCGTAACTGGGATGCTTTCTGACATGTCACTATTATACCATATCAGGCGTAAATCCAAAAGCCTTATGTACATACATTTCAACGGTTTCAGCGTTTTTTTACAGAATTGTAAAAACCTGCGGAGTACAACTGAACACCGCAGATTTGGTTTGCTTTTGATCTGGCCTGAATATCATGTCCGGAATACGTACTGCTTCAGGCGGTTAAAGGCTTCCTGTACTTTTTGCAGGGGGAGGGCCAGGTTCATCCGGATGCTCCAGGGACCGTTGAACAGCCAGCCGGGCTGCCAGGCGACGCCCACGTCAGTTCCCAGAACCAGCAGTTCATCAATGGTCAGGTTATGGGCTTTGCACCATTCCTCGCAGTCCAGGAAGAGCATATAGGTACCCTCCGGCTTCATGAGTGTGACACCCGGGAAGTAATTCCGGATAAAGTCACAGGCGAAGTTGATGTTACCGCTCAGGGTCTCACGGAGCTCATCCACCCATTCCTCACCCTCAGGACTGTAGGCGCCGAGGAGCGCATGCATGGAAAGGACGTTCATATTGTTATAGTCGCTCATGGTGGACGCCTTGGCCTGGCGATCCCGGAGCCAGTCGTTATAGATGATGTGGTAGCTGCCTACCAGGCCGGCCAGGTTGAAGGTCTTGGAGGGGGCGTAGAAGGCGGCGGTGTGGTTCCGGGCATATTCGGAGACTGACTGAACAGGAGTGTGCTTATGTCCGTTGAGAGTCAGGTCAGACCAGATTTCATCCGAGACCACCCATACGTCATGTTTCTCGAAGATCTCCATGGCCTTCCTGATTTCCTCAGGCTCCCAGATCCGGCCGCAGGGATTGTGGGGAGCACAGAAAATGGCCGCGTGGATTTTGTTCTCCACGATTTTCTTTTCCATGTCCTCATAGTCCATACGCCAGATGCCGTCCGCATCCCTGACCAGCGGGTTGTGCACCAGCCGGTAACCGTTATACTGCAAGGCATGGGTGAAACCGATGTAGTGGGGCGTCTGGATCAGCACCGGGTCTCCGCGGGAACAAAGCACATTCAGGGTGGAGATGACGCCGCCCAGCACGCCGTTCTCGTAGCCGATATGTTTCTTTTCCAGGCCGGTAACGCCGTTACGTTTTTCCTGCCAGCGGATGATGGACTGGTAATATTTATCTGAAATATTGAAGTATCCGAAGGCCGGGTGCTGCACCCGGCGGATAATCTCTTCCTGAATCGCGGGGCAGGTGGCAAAGTTCATGTCTGCCACCCACATGGGGATGGCGTCAAAGCCTTCCTTCGGCGCGCCGGGGGCGCCTTCATGGCCGATGTCGTCCAGGGCAATGGCGTTTGTTCCGCGGCGGTCGGGAAGGGTGGTGAAATCGTATTTCATGTAAGTCCTCCCAAATAAGAGATGACAATATTATAGCATAGAGTAAGGGTGTAAATGAAATAAATCAGCTTCGCTGATTTGTGAAATATTTGACTTCCGTCAAATATGAAATATTGAGCCGCAAACGGCTCAATGTGAAATATCCGGGCTTACGCCGGATATGAGAGTAAGTTGTTTCCTGATTCTGTAAAAGAAAAACCGCCCGCGCGAAGCGGACGGTGAAGATCATACGTTCTCTTTCATTTTCCGGTTCAGGTCGTTGACGCCTTTGCGCATACGGTTGTACTCAATAATCCAGATGGCCGCGTAGATCGCCAGGAAGATGCCGATGTAGGTCAGGAATCCGGTGAAGCTGTGCTTCATCCACTGCATGAAGTAAGCGATCGGCAGGGTGATGAGGGCAACCACCAGCAGGTGAACCACGGTCATCTTCGTCAGGCTCCAGTCTGTTTCCCAGATTACGGTTGCACCGGCGAAGACCGCGCCGTACAGCAGGGAACAGATAAACTGGATCAGCACGGCGTTGATTTCGGAGCCGCAGTCCTCAATCAGTGCGGGAACAACCGCATAGTAATGTCCGTCTCCCTTGCACAGGGAAATGATAATGGTAATCACGGTGCTGATCAGCAGTCCGATGGGCATGCCGATCAGGGCGCGCCGCAGCGCTTTATTCCAGAGCTGTTTATTCATATGCCCAATACCTCCTTGATTTTTGATACATAACGTCTTGAAACGTAGGTTTTGCTTCCGTCAGCCAGTATGACGCAGATTGTGCCGGTAAAGCTCAGGTCAAAGCTCCTGACCTTTTTCAGGTTGATGATTTCCGAGTTGGAAATCCGCACAAACCGCGAGGACTTCAGCCGCTCTTCCGCTTCGTATAAGCGAAGCCGGAGCAGGTATTCGCCCGTGGGCAGCACTGCATATACCTTGCCGTTCGCGGCATAAATCCTGAGGATATCCTTCTCATCCAGGACGGTGACAGTGTCCTCACGGAAACCGGCGATCATCTTTGGCTCGGATTCAGACAATGCCTGTACCAGGGCATTGACTTCCTCCGTGAGCTCATTTGCCATGACAATCACCTTTGGTTCTGTGACCGATGGATCGATTCTGACTTCAACCTGCACTTTTCTGGCTCCTTTCTCCCGGGTGATTGCATTATATGGGAAAGGGGAAAGGTTTTCCACTGTTTTGCGACAAGTGGTCGAAAAAGAAACATAAACGGATGAAATATCGCTTCGCGATGTGAAATATTTGACTTCGTCAAATGTGAAATATTGAGCCTGCGGCTCAATGTGAAATATCCGTGCTTACGCCCGGATGTGAAAGTATGTTTTGCCTTGCCTCTGTAAGGGGATGGGTGATATGATACTGAAAGACAGAAAGACAATCAAAAGAATATACAGGAGGATTCGACGATGATGTATGCGCTGATCCCGGTATGCCTGTGCCTGATGGTATTGTTCCTGATGAAGGAAAGTAAGAAGGAATATGTTCCGGCGGTAATCCTGAAGGGCCTGGCATCCGCCTGTTTTGTGATTCTGGGTTTCCTGCTTTCCAACGGGTCGAAAACCGCACAGCTGATCACAACCGGCCTGCTGCTGGGCGCCATTGCGGACGTGCTGCTGAATCTCCGTCTGGTCTTTCCTGAAAAAGGACAGCCCATCTTCCTGATCGGCATCCTGGTATTCCTCAGCGGGCACATCCTGTACCTGGTTGCGGTGCTGCAGGGCGCAGCGCACTGGTGGATCTGCGTGATCGCCGCGGTAATCCTCACGGCCTTGCTGATGACGTGGATCTTCAGACAGATCACGGCAAAGAAGGCGTTCAAGATCTTCGGCGTGGTCTATATCGGCGCGATTGTACTGCTGAACTGCGTGGCCATCGGGAACCTGATTGTTTCGCCGTCCGCCTTCAATGCTGTGTTCGCAGCCGGAGCCATCCTGTTCCTGCTCAGCGATATTGTCCTCATCCTGAATACCTTCGGCAAGGAAACGAAGCAGAGCCTGCGGGTAACGAACATCAGCCTGTATTATGCCGGGCAGATCCTGATCGCCCTGAGCCTGATGTTTTTGAAGTGAGAAACGGCAGCAGGAATGTATTTCCTGCTGTTTTTTATTGGGAAGAAATGGATGCTGTATCCCGTTTCAATAAACGGAGGTGGCTGACGATGAAAACCACAAAACAGAAACGTCTCTTTATGCTTGTGCCGGTATGGCTGCTGCTCTTTGGACTGCTTCTGTGGGCAGGGACAGCGTCGGCCGGCTCAAACCCGTTGCATGTGGCGGTGAAGAAAGGGAACGGGATCTCCGTGTATACGGCTTCTTCAGGATCAACAAAGGCCGGAATCCTGTACAACGGATATGACAACGAGCTGTCCCTGGATCAGACCAACGGGAGATATGAATGCTATCTGACCGGCAATTATTCGGTGTGGATCGATCTGAAAAAATCCTCCCAGATTCCGGAACCGGAATGGCACGACGGAATGGACAACGATCAATGGGATGCAGACTATGCTGAATGGGAAAAAAATCTGCCCTGCGATATCTTTCTGGCGGAGATCATTGAAGACGATTCGCCTGTTTACAGTACACCACAGAACAAACATGTATTGGTCCGCCATGCGAAAGGCACCCTGGTCAGGGTATGCGGTGAATTTGGAAACGATTACCTGGTGGAAGCCTATTCTGCGGGCTTTGTGGCGAAAAACGCGGTACGCAAAGTTTCTGACCTGACGACGGAACAGCGCGATTTCCCATTTATCTATGACAAACTCCCGGTTCAGACAGTTTATGCTTCCGAAAAAGAGCCGGTATACTTTACGACCTCGGCGAATGGATACAATGAACAGTCCACTTATTATGGATATACAGAAAATACGGAAGTGACGGTTCTGCGGGACCTGGGAGACTGGGTACAGCTGGAGTATGGGATGTTTGTGGAAAAACGCTTCCTGGATCCGGAAGGAGCACATTCCTATCCGACGGCCTGGGTGAAATGCGAAGGCGTCCTGGACCGGCTGAACGTCCGGTACTCCGCGGACAAGGACGCAGTTTCCCACGCGAAACTCTGTTCCGGCATACCGGTACATGTGATCTCCCAGAGCGACCAGTGGGCGGTGATCTTTTTCACCGGTCCGAACGGCGGATACAGGTTAACCGGTTGTGTTATGAAAGAGTATCTGTCCTTTGACGGTAAAAATATAGAGCAGAGCGGCATCACCCAGGTGCGTCTGAAGCAGGACCTGGGCGGGGATGAGAGGGGCGTCCGCTTTTATGAAGATGGAGAATACGCGGGGCTGCCAGCGGGAACGCTGCTGAATGTGTTCGGCGTTGTGCCTCCCATGAGCAGCCATTCGGACACGACCGAAATCTATCTGTGCGAGACGGAGGACGGCCGTTATATCGAGATCTGGAAAAGCGGTGTGCTGGAGCCTGTGAATACGGAAACAGGCATCTTTGCCAAGGTCAGCTCCGCGGTCCGTATGCGGACGGAACCCGATCCGGAAGCCAAGGTGCTGTACCAGGTGAAGGCGAAGACGAAGGTGGAGGTCCTCCTGCGCGGGGAAATCTGGACAATCGTGAAATATAAGGGCGAAATCGGTTATATGATGAGCCGTTACCTGAGCTTCCCGTAAGGCGTTTTCCGGATCAGGAAGAAAAAGGCGGTTTCAATCGTTAAGTTGACAGGACTTCCTGTCAGCTTTTTTCGTGTGACAATTTTTATGAATAAGGAGAGCGTATATGAGAGAGAAGAAGCTCTTAATCGCCGTGATCGCATTATGTGCACTGATCATCATCGGCTGGGTTTACGTCGGCGTCATTGCGCCCTATATCTCGTGCCGCCGGGCAGAAAGGGCCATCGAGGCCGTTAAGCTGCCGGAAGATACGCAGGTTTTTCTCAAAACACGGGCGGAGCAGTCGGAAGTAAACTGGGAGCATGTGCGGGGTGAAAAGGTGGTTTTCTGCGAAAACGGAACGGAATATGTCCGGCTGTTTGTTGAGGAAAACAATGATCCGGAAAAACTGAAATATATCCGTGTATGGTCGATGGATACCCCGGACGATATGAGCATCTATGCATACGACCGCATGGGATCGAATCCTGTGGACAAAGAAACACAGAAAAAGATGCTGTTTGACGGGATGGACAAATACGTCAAGATCCTCTACCAGTATCCATACTGATTTCCGAAGCTGACAGATTATCCTGTCAGCTTTTTCCTTTTACTTGACAGAAAATAAAAAGGGGATTATGATACCTTCCACAATATATCAAAATGATATATTGTGGAAGGAGTTTTATTGTCATGAGACAGAAAGTACGCAGAACCATTCTCTTTATCGCATTCCTGCTTTTCCCGGTCACGATCTGGTATTTTTCCCCGGCGCTGATTATCCAGGCCGCGTCTGAACATATCATGAACGGCAGCTTCTTTGTGTTTATGGCCATGCTGGCTGCGTCCCTGTTCCTGGGCCGCGCCTGGTGCGGCTGGCTCTGCCCGGCCGGCGGCATGCAGGAGTGCCTGATTCGCTGCAATGACAAGCCGGCGAAACAGGGCTGGCGCAATAATATCAAATATGTCATCTGGGTCGTCTGGATCACCCTGGTGATCGTAACCTTCATCCTCGGAAAGAACAAGGTTACCGTTGATTTCTTTTACCAGACGGACCACGGTATCTCCGTCACGGAAATCCATAACTATGTGGTATACTACGGAGTGCTGCTGATCCTTGTGCTGCCCGGCCTGATCCACGGCAGGAGAGGCGCCTGCCATTACCTGTGCTGGATGGCGCCCTTCATGGTGATCGGCAGCACCGTCGGCCGTTTCCTGCACCTGCCCCAACTGCATATTGAGGCGGACAGGACGCAGTGCGTTTCCTGCGGAAAGTGCAGCAAGGTCTGTCCGATGGGCCTGGACGTGAAAGCAATGACGGAAAAAGGAATCAACGCAAAGTGCACCGAATGCATACAGTGCGGTGCCTGCGTGGATGAATGCCCGAAGAAAGCGCTGAAATACCGGATGAGCTGGAGGCGGTAAACGATATGCCGAAGGACAGGAAGATTGATATGGTGATTCTGGGCTTGCTGGCCCATGAAGACATGACGGGATATGACATCAAAAAGCGGATTGACCATGAGATCAGCTTCTTCTGGAAGGGCAGCTTCGGGAGTATTTATCCTGCCCTGAGCGGCATGCTGGCGGCGGGGCAGGTGGAGAAAACCGGGGCGTCTTCCGGCTCCGGCCGGGAAAAGATCCTGTACCGGATTACCGCCGCGGGCAGGGAGACGCTGGAAAGCTGGCTGAAGGATTCCAAAGCAGACAATGACCTGAAGTATGAAACCCTGGTCAAGCTCTTTTTCGGCCGGTCTGCCGGGAAGGAAGTCACTATCAGGAATATCGAGATCTTTGAAAAACAGGTAGAGAAGGACCTGGCTGCCCTGCAGTTTTTCCGGAAAAACCTGGAGCAGGTGTTGCAGGAAGAGGATCATTTGTACTATTATCTGACTGTGCTCTTCGGTATTGAAACATACGAAGCGTATCTGAAATGGTGTGTGAAAGCGAAAAAGCTTTTAATGTAAAGAAAAGGAAAGGTGAAGGGGAAATGTTCCTGGCCGTTGTCTCGGCTCCATGCAGGGTTTGAGGGACTGTATGGAGGAATAATATAAGCCTCAGACTTTGCTTCTAAAAAAGAAATAAGAAAAATAGGAGCAAAGGAAAAATGAAATTCGATAAAATCAAATCTTTTGGAAAAGGTTTAAAAGACTTCCTGATTCTGTGGAGCACACAGAGTCTGTCTCAGCTTGGCAGTGCCATGACTTCGTTTGCGCTGACCCTGTGGCTTTATGAAACCACCGGATCGGCCCTGAAGACGGCGGCGCTGACCATCTGCTCATATGCACCTTACGTCATTATGAGCATTTTTGCGGGCGCCTTGACGGACAAGTTTGACAAGAAAAAAACCATGCTCGTCTGCGACCTGCTGGCGGCGCTGTGCACCGTCACGGTGCTGGTGCTGTATCTGACTGACAATCTTGCAGTGTGGCACCTTTACGCAATCAATGCCTTCTCGGGCCTGATGAACACGGTGCAGCAGCCGGCCTCGGAAGTGGCAACCACCCTGCTGATCCCGAAGGAACAGTATCAGCGGGCGAGCGGGCTGCATTCCATGTCCAGGTCCATGATCTCCGTCCTGAATCCGCTGTTCGCGACGGCCCTGTACGGACTGGCCGGACTGAAGCTGGTGATTGCGGTGGACCTGGCCACCTTTGCGATCGCGTTCCTGGCGCTTCTTTTCCTGATCCGGATTCCGGAGGTGCCGGTAACCCAGAAAGAGCGCATGTCTGTGCTGGTCAAAGAGGGCGTCGCGTATCTGAAGCGCACCCCCATGATCCTGACCATGATCCTGTTCATGTCCGGCGTCAACCTGGTGGCGTCTGCCTTTGACGCGGCTTTGCCCGGCTACGTGATCCCGAATCCACGGGGCGGCACGTCCATGCTGGGGATTGTAACCGCCTTTTCAGGGATTGCCATGATCCTCGGAAGCCTTCTGGTCTCGGTTCTTCCCAGACCGAAAAACCGCATGCGGGTGGTCTATGTGACGATGCTGATCTCCCTGAGCGTGGAGAACTTCCTGCTGGCTTTCTGCCGGATTCCGTGGATCTGGTGCCTGAGCCAGGTGGTCGGCTGGATCCTTGTTCCGGTGATGAGCGCGAACTATGATGTGATCTTCCGGAGCACCGTGCCGGTGGAGCTGCAGGGGCGGGTATATGCCTGCCGGAACTCGCTGCAGTTCTTTACCATCCCCATCGGGATGCTGCTGGGCGGATGGATGGTGGACAGCGTCTTTGAACCCTTCATGGCCAGGTATGAAACCGTGGAGACCCTGACCTTCCTCTTTGGCTCGGGAAAAGGCTCCGGCGCGGCGGTGGTCATGTTTGTGCTGGGCGTGGCGGGAACGATCCACTGCCTGGTCTGGGGTCACCGGATGAAACAATTCCATTACAGCGACAGATAAAAAAAGCAGCGGCAGGAGTGAAAGTTCCTGCCGCTTTTTGCTGCGCTCAGCAGATCCGCCGGGTGTTGAGTACGCTGTTGACCGCCCAGCCCATGCAGCGAGCCTGGTGCAGCAATTCTTCGCTCTCGTTCCGGGTGTGGTTCCAGCGGGTTTCGGAACCGGCCTGGAGACGGCTGCGGAGGAAGACACCGATTTTTGCCATGAGGTTGGAGATAATGCTCCGGCGGGCATTCCGGCGGCTTCCTTCGAGTCCCATCATCTTCACAGTGTTGTTGCTCATCGTAGTCATGGCCATCATCATCGTTTCCTCCGTTCGCTTGATCTGATATCATGATAAACGGCCTGGTATGGAGATTGAACACCCAGTTCGTATAAAATGAAAAATGATTTTTCTACAAAACGTAGAATAGGCGGCGTGAATGTGACAGCAGGGCTGTCCCTTTGTCACATGTGTATTGTGGAATGCTATTATTTACACCATTGTTACAGGATGGTGATGACACTGAAACACGGTACCTGATACAATGGAAACTGCAGGAAGGGGAGGTGACCCGCTATGAGTGAGAACAGGGGCAGGAGCAATTTCGCCCTCATGGACGAGATGGAAGAAAACGAGATGCTGGAAAGCCGCGGGACGGGATATATCGAGCGTTGGACAAAGCCCCGGGCATATCAGGGCCGCGTATATGAGCTGCTGCGCAAGGTAGGGCTGACGCCGATGCTGGCGATGGGACTGGTCATGCTGATCCCGTGCCTGTTTCTTCCGCCGGTCTTCCTTGCGGCCTTCGGCTTCGGCGGGGTGCTCCTCGTGTTTGGAATATTTGAAAAGATCATCCTTGACAGGTCTGAGAAAAGGAAGAAATAATGGATTTTCCTCCTGAACATAAAACGATCCGGCAGCAGATGCCGGATCGCCTTTTTGTACAACCGGAACGGAGCTTATCTCCGGACCGTTTTTTCGAAAAGTTTTCTCAGTCCCATGGGGTACAGCAGCAGGATGGCAACCACCGCGCCAAAGCCGGCCTGGAGGATCTCAAAGGGAAGCTTCAGGATGGCATACTCAGGCGTGGAGTAGACATAGGCCCGACCCAGGGTATAGCCAATGGTCATGATGATCGCTCCGACGGTGACGCCGATGACGGAAGAAGCAGCCTGCTTTCCGAACAGCACCTTACGGGAAATCAGGGAGACCACTACTGCCTGCAGGCCATGGGTGACCAGGGAGACAAACATGGGCGCCGGATAGAAGAAGAAATCGCCCAGGAAGGAACCGACGCCGCCGACCAGGAACGCGGCGAAGGGATCCAGCAGCACGGCGGCTGTGTTGATCACCACGTCGCAGAAATACAGGTGGCCGCCCGGCACCGGGATACTGAAAACGCTCAGGGAAAGAATAATGTTCATGCCCATAAAGAGGGCGGTCATGGTCAGCCAGATCAGGGAGCCCCTGCGGACGGAATAAGCTGCGGTCGTCATGGTCTGTTCCTCCTTCAACCTTGCTTGTGTTGGTGAGGAGTATAGACGGAAAGTGGCACTATGAAAAGTGCCAGAATCAGATAAAAACATAAGGCCAGATTAAAAGCTGAACAAAACAAAAGAACCGTTTTCTGAATGAAAACGGTCCGAAAAGAGCATTATTCAGTTTCAGCTGATGCACTCCACCTTGATGGTATTGGTGTTTCCGGGATCGCCGTTGATCTGGCCGCCGGTCAGCACCACGTTGTCGCCGGGTTCCAGGGTGAAGATTTCCCGGGCAATCTTCAGGTCCTGCCAGAACATGACGTCCATGGAGGAGTAGCTCTCCGTCAGCACCGGAGTGACGCCCCAGGACAGGTTCAGCTTCCGCCAGACCCGCTCATTGGTGGTGGTGCCGATGATATCCACCGGGCAGCGGAAACGGGAAACCATGCGGGCCGTACGGCCGGAGATGGAGTTGACCACGATGGCCTTGGCCTTCACGTCCACGGCCATGGAGCAGATCGCGTGGGAAACGGAGTCCAGGTTGCTGTTGATGGAGAATTCCATGGTGCGGAAGCGCTTGGCATAGTTGATACCTGCTTCGGTGAATTGGGCCGTCTCGGCCATGGTCTGCACCGCCTGGACAGGGAATTTGCCCGCGGCGGTTTCGCCGCTGAGCATGATGGCGGAAGAACCGTCATACACGGCGTTGGCCACGTCGGAGATTTCGGCGCGGGTGGGACGGGGATTCTGGATCATGCTTTCCAGCATTTCCGTGGCGGTGATTACCCGCTTGCCCAGCATGCGGCACTTGCTGATCAGGTACTTCTGCAGGGCAGGGACTTCCATGAAGGGAATTTCCACGCCCAGGTCGCCGCGGGCCACCATGATGCCGTCCGCGACCTCGCAGATTTCCTCCACGTTATCCACGCCGCTGCGGTTCTCGATCTTGGCGATGATGTCGATGTCCTTGCCGCCGTTGGCGTTCAGCAGGTCACGCATGGCCTGCACATCGGACTTGGAGGACACGAAGGAGGCGGCGACGAAGTCCACGCCGTTTTCAATGCCGAAGAGCAGGTCCTTCTTGTCCTGCTCGGACAGGAAATCCTGCTTCAGCACCTTGCCAGGGAAATTCATGCTCTTCCGGTCAGACAGGACGCCGCCGTTCTGCACGCGGCAGATGACGTCGTTGCCCTTGACCTCTTCCACCTTCATGATGACCAGTCCGTTGTTGATCAGCACGGTGTCTCCGGGGAACAGTTCATTCGTCAGGTTGGCGTAGGTTACGGCAACCCGCGTTTCATCTCCCAGGATATCCTCCGTGGTCAGGGTGAACAGATCTCCATCATGGAGCGTCACAGGACCGTTTGCGAAGGTCTTGATTCTGTATTCCGGTCCCTTTGTGTCCAGCATGATGGCGATGGGCAGGTTCAGCTTTTCCCGCACAGAGCGGATCAGCTGAATGCGCCGCAGGTGCTCCTCATAGGATCCGTGGGAAAAGTTCAGCCGGGCAACGTTCATACCCGCCTGACACATGGCGGTGAGGGTTTCTTCATTCTCACTCGCCGGGCCGATGGTACAGATGATTTTGGTTTTTCTAAGCATGATATTCCTCCAGGATAAAGTCAAAAACAGAAAAACAGTATCTGCGGTACTGCAGACACTGTTATTATAGTTGTTTTATTCGTTACAGGCAACTGTGAAAAATGTTTCAAAACGAGCCATTAATCACAATTCACAATTCATAATTCATAATTAGTTTTATTCTATGCAGAAGGATGTTCCTGTTACTTGAAGGTTTATATCTCCAGAGGAGGCCACAATGTGGCCTTGGTCAGGATGACAGGGAAGACATGTAGAATCATTGTACAATTATGAATTATGAATTAAACGGACACTGGATAACCAGTGTCCGTTCGCTTACCATTCAGGCCAGATTATCTCATGCCCTTCCGCCACGCAGATCCCGTCTTCCCGGGCAAGCTTAACGGTGAAGGATTCATCCTTCTTTCCGCAGATCTCCCGGACGGAATCGCCGCCTTCATTTTCCGTTTCAATGACGAGGTATTCGGCCACGGGACGGGGAGAGAAGGTTTCCGGAACGCTGAGGGGATCATACTCATCAGAGCGGATCAGCTCGTGGTCAGCGTTGTACTGGTAAATGCTGACTTTCACAGGCTTGTCAGCCAGCAGCATTTTGACTTCCACGCGCATGGAGCGGGTGAAGGTTTTTATTCCTTCCGTCCAGCTCAGGTCCTGCGTTTTGTGGGTGGATACGGAAGAACAGAGCCCCAGGCTCGGCGCCATGCCGGAGGCAGTCCTGACGGCATAGACGTCGCCGTCCGCGGTCTGGTAGATTGGATTGAAAAAGAACAGGTAGTCGTCCTTTCCGCGGGCCAGGTAGAGGGTGCCGATGAGGCTCTCTTCGGTGACGTTATCGTTTGTCTGCGAAAGATAATGCTGAACGTCTGATACGGCACCGTCTGATATGGTGGTTGAGGTGTTTACGCCGTTTTCCCCCTTGGCATCGGCAATCATGAACGGGAAGCCGTCAATGCCTTCGAAAACATATTCAACTTCCGTGTACGGCTCTTCCTCGTCGTCGACTTCGATGGTACCCTGCTTTTCAACCCGGGTGGCCGGATAGTGATAATCCGCGGCCTGGGTCAGCTGGCTGTCATCCTGATCCAGGCTGCTCTGCGTGATCAGGAAGCCGACGAGCCGGTCACTGTTTTTCACCTGGATGCCGGTGGACAGGTTGATCACGCCGGTCATGCCCAGGATAAAGGCTGCCGCCAGGATGCAGCAGGCAAGGATAATGATATATTTCTTAGTCTTCATCGTCGTCCTCCAGAACTCCGTCAAACTTCAGGATATCACCCACGTCGCACTGCAGGTAATAACAGATCTTGTTAATTGTGCCAAAGCGGATGCCCTTTGCCTTTCCGCTGCGCAGAATGGACAGATTGGCCTCCGTGATTCCGATCAGCCCGCATAACTCTTTGGAAGTCATGCCGCGGGCTTTCAGCACGTCTTCCAGACATACCCGGATTGCCATAGGACGCCTCCCTCCGGTCAGATAAACAGGCTGTTGTCATCCCGCAACTGTTTGTTTTCAATCAGCAGGCGGGACAGCAGCAGGATCACAAGGACAAAGAACAGATCCGTGATGGGCAGGTTTACTTCCGTGCTGACATTGGACAGCTGCGGCAGCAGGAGAACCTGCGCGATATACAGCAGGGCGGTAAGCCCGCTGGTAACGGCAAGGGTGATGCAGCTCAGGCGGCTGAGCTTTCCGGCAGCCTCAGTAAGGCCTTCCTGCTCTTCTGTGGCGGCTGTTTCCAGCAGGGCCAGCATACGCAGAGCCACCAGGATATCCAGCACCAGGGGGACAATCACCGCAATCAGGCTCAGCAGGCCATGGATGAAGCCAGCCGTACTCATTTCGGTTCCCGCGGGCGTCAGGATACTGACAAACAGGTTAATGACAAGCTGTGCGGTGAAGTAGATGCACAGCGCGCACAGGATATTCCGCAGGTAGCGGAAGAGCTGCTCCCGGTTACCGTTCCGGAACAGGCGGATCAGCCTGAGCACAACGAACAGGATGAGCACTGTCCAGACGGAAGTGGAGAGGAAAACCCGGAGCGCACGCTCGTAGCTTTCAATACCACCCGGGATCTTGCCGTAGAACATGCCGGGATTCAGGATGCCGTAGAGCGCCACCGGCAGGATAAGGGCCAGCACGAACAGGGCGATCCTTTCCGCCAGGGTTTCCCGGCCGCCAGGATAACGCAGGGCAAAGAAAAGCGGGATCAGGGCGGAAAGCGCGATCAGCAGCATTGCAACCCCGTTGCCGACGGTGCCGGTAAGGGAGAGGGATCTCATTCCCAGGGCAATCTGTTCCAGTGGGAAGGAGAGCAGGGAGGAAAAGAGCGTCGGAATCATCAGCGTCAGCAGGGACAATGCGGCCAGCAGAATCCCTTCCGCGATCAGCACCCGGATCAGCGTCTTCCGTTTCAAAGAGATCACCCCGTTTGATGAATTATTGTTTTACGATAATCATAATATCATAAAATTATCGTTTGTCAATAATTTTCAAAACAAGTTTTGTGATTTTTTTGGATTAAGGCAATACCGGAAAAATAACGCTGTTTATTTTTCGGATGTGGTTCTGTATTCATCTGCCGAAATCGGGCACAATAATAGCAAAGAACGGAACATCCTGACAGATGGAAGGAGGGGAACAGGATGCGTAAAGGACTTTGGGACACCTATAATGCCGGGCAGGACGAGGAAAGGCTCAGAACAGCCAGGTGCCCGGAATGCGGCAGTGACAAAATCATTGAAGGCGATCTTATGGCGACCGCCGGCGTAGCTTTTGTTCCTGCCATCCAGGAGACGGTGGTTCCCCGGGGCTGCGGGGTGCGGGCGCTGGCCTGCCGGAAGTGCGGGGCGGTGTTCGGGCTGCGGCTGAAGGATAACAAGCATCTGATCGTTGAAGAATAAAAAAGTTGACAAGAGAACCGTCCCCTTGTCAACTGGCTGGGTTTATTTGAGCGCCTGGAGGGAGTCCTTCAGTTCATCAAGATCCTGCAGGGCGGATTGAATAAATTGTTGCTGCTCATCTCCTGAAGTGATCCTGGACAGGACGATTTCCCGGGAGGAATAGAGGGAGGGCAGGGATTCTGCAATGTCCCTTGCCTCCTGCCGGCGGTCCAATTCCATCAGGCAATAGCACTTGGACATTTTTGCCTGTACTGTTCTTCCGGTTTCTCCGCAGTCCAGGAAAATTGTCCTGTCTGCCCAGGAGATGGCTTCCTCCAGCAGGCGGGTGCGGTCTGCACCGGTGCATTCCAGGGCGTACTGACGGGCTGTCCAGCTCATCAGGTGGTTTACGGAAACGGATAACTTCCACTGGTTCATGGAGGCTTTCAGCCGGGTGTAGGCTTCGGCTTTTTTCCCGGCTTCAGCCAGGGCGCGGATTTCCTTGCCGAGATTCCGGACGTCCTGCAGGCGCTGCGCGGCGTCATGCATCAGCAGGGAATCCGCTGACACCTGGAAATAGTCCGCCAGCAGGGGCAGGAGGGAAATATCCGGCATGGAGGCGCCGTTCTCCCACTTGCTCACGGTCTGTGCGGATACATTGAGGCATTCGGCCAGGGCTTCCTGGGTCAGGTTTTTCTCCTTCCGGAGCTTTCTGAGATTGCTGCCAAAGTTCATGGTCAGCTCCTTTCCGGCAAGCGGTTTGCTGCCTGCCTTCGCGTTGTTCCCCTGCAGGATACCCTGTGAGCCGGGAAAACAGAATACAGCGTCTCGCAACCTGTCTCCACCGGCAGTTGAATTATAACACTTAGCTGAAAGAGATGAACCCACATAAAAACGAGAAAACGACATTCCTGTAAAGATGTGTTTGCATAATTTGCAATGTCGGTATAGAATAATGACAGAAGTCAAGTAAAAACGTATTAATTGGTGACAGAAGCTTTCTTTCTGTCACTAATAAACGACGGGTGATATGATGTATTGGGATGAAATCTGGGAAGCAATAGACCAGAAGCGGATCACGGCTTATGTGAAAAAGTGTGACCTGACGCCGGATGCGGTGATCAGGTACCTGCATAAGCGCGGAGCGGTATCGGTATGCGATGCCGGCTGTGGCTGCGGGCTGTTCTCCCTGAAACTGGCCGCGAACGGGTTCTCCGTATCCGGTTTTGATATTTCCGCGAAGGCGGCGGAGATCGCCTCGGATCTGTTGAAGAAGAAAGGGTATTACGGGGATTTCCGGGCGGCCGGGGTGATGGAAACCGGATATGAGGATCACGCTTTTGACGCGGTGGTATGCATGGACGTGCTGGATCATATGCCGCTGCAGGAAGCAAAGAAGGCCGTGCAGGAGCTGTGCCGGATTACCCGGCCGGGCGGCTGCGTGATTGCGTCGGTGGACGGGCCGGATGAAGAGTATGAGACGGAGCCCCATACCGTGAATGAGGACGGGGACTATCTCTATACGGAAGGCAAATGGAAAGGGAGAGTCCACCATCCCTATACTCCGGAGAAACTGGGGGAAATGACCGGGAAGCCGTATGTGATGCTGGACAATCCGGACGACCGGAAAGGACAATACACGATGGTGATCCGGAACTGGGAAAGCTGAAAAAGCCAACCAAGCTGGAAGGAAAGCAAAGAATGGAATGGAACTGCAGGGAGACAGAACACTATCTGCTTTACTGCCGCCCTGAAAGCCTCGCAGAGGAGCACCTGGAAGAGATCGGGGACTGGCAGGAAAAGTGCTACACCCGGATCTCGAAAGCCCTCGGGGTAACGATGGACAAAAAGATCAGGTTGTATCTATGCACAAGCCGGGAAGAAATTGAGAAAGAAACCGGCTGCCCGCCCTGCAACGGGATGTGCCTGGACTATGACCTGATCTTTGCCGTATATAATCAGGAAACACAGTGCCTGGGACCGCACGAGGATGCCCACCTGCTGTCCTTCCAGATTGCAGTGCCGGAGTCTGTATTTCTTCGGGAAGGGTTGGCCATGTACTTTGACAAGGCCTATCACGGAAAAGAAAACCGGGCGTATGCTGCGGAATGGGTGAAAGAAAACACCGGGGTGAATGTGTTCAGTTATCTGGATAACGACCAATTCTACAGCCTGCCGGAGGAAGTGTCCTATCCACTTGCCGGGGCATTGACGGAATGGCTGATCGGCAGGTACGGCATGAAGAATTATAAGGAATTCTTCCGAACAAACGGAGATGCCGGAGCTGCGTTTCAGCAGCAAGCAGATAGCGTGAGTGCAGCTTTTAAATCAGAGATGAAAGCTTTGAATTAATCTCATTATGAATTGTGAATTATGAAGTGTTGGAACAGAAAGGCTTTGAAGGCCGGCTTCGCTGTTATGATGACGGGGTTCAGATGATTTACCTGCTCTATGGCAACGATGATTTCGCGCGGAAGCTGCAGACGATTATCGGAAAACCGGAGATGTTAAGCCAGGAATAAACTGTTGATTGAACATGGGAAAGTTGACAGGAGAATCGTCCCTTTGTCAATTTGGAGGATTGAAAAATGAACCGGAAGATTAAAGCGGAACGCTATCAGGTTTTTTATCAGGATATGATTCACGATACTTATACGATGGGTTGCGATTTTTACGAAGAGGATGAGGCGGAAATATACACAGAACCAATCGCTTTTTCATACACAGGTGTCATGGTGACTACCAAAGAAGGCAGACTTGGAGATATTGAGATTATAATACCTAAGCTGCAGCCGGAACCTCCGGGGTTTTTCCGGAAGCCGATGCCTCTGGACGCGGAAATCAAAGAATTTACGGTCCGGAGCAATCCTGAGACACAGGAATTCTTCTGTTTTGTGGATGAAGGAACGGTATTCTGGCAAGAGAATGCCGGCACCTGCGTAAAGGCAGTGGATTGCGGGGATATTGTGTTTTATCTTGATGAAGAAACAACGATGATAGGCTTCCTGATTAAGATAAAGGAATGGAATCCGGGATAAAGGAATTCTTCCGGACAAACGGGGATGTTCAAAGTGCTTTTGAACAGAAAACAGAAGACCTGAGTGCGGCTTTTGCATCGGAAATGGAAAACAGTAATGAATCATTATGAATTATGAATTGTGAATTATGAATTCATCGGAATGCTTCGGCATTCCTTTTTTCTTGCGTTTTTGGATTCCTCTGCTATAATGGGTGTCCACATGAAAGGGAAGGGGGGATTCTGTGGCCCGGCTGGATCTGGATATGACCGAGGGAAATATCTGGAAGCATATGCTGCAATTCTCGATTCCCATGGCCATCGGACTGCTCTTCCAACAACTGTACAATACGGTGGATACCCTGGTGGTGGGCCAGTTCGTCGGGCAGGAAGCCCAGGCGGCGGTCGGCTCCACGGGACCGATTATCAATACGATTGTGGGCTTCTGCGCAGGCCTGGCCACCGGCGCGTCGGTGGTGATTTCCCAGCGGTACGGCGCCCATGATGACGAAGGCCTCAGCAAGGCCGTGCATACCACCGTGGCCCTGACCTTTGTGGTCAGCCTGCTGGCGACGGTTTTCGGCCTGATGATCATCAACCCCATGCTCCGCTTCATGCAGACGCCGGAGGACGTGATGCCGGAAAGCTCCTGCTATCTGACCATCTACTTCGGCGGGGTGTCCGGGGTGCTGTTCTATAATCTGGGCAGCGGTATCCTGCGGGCTGTGGGGGATTCCCGAAGACCCCTGGTTTTCCTGATTATTTCCGCCCTGCTGAACACGGTGCTGGATCTGCTGTTTGTGCTGGCCTTCGGCATGGGCGTGGACGGCGTGGCCTACGCCACGGTGCTGTCCCAGATCCTGTCCGCCCTGCTGATCATGTTCACCCTGACAAAGGAGAAAGGGAACTACGGTATCCGCTGGAGAAAGCTCTGTGTGGACAAGCGATCCCTGTCGATGATCCTGAAGATCGGCCTGCCCAGCAGCATCCAGGCGGCGGTGACCTCCTTCTCCAATGTGTTCGTCCAGTCCTACATCAACCAGTTCGGCTCCGCCTGCATGGCGGGCTACGGAGTGTATGGCAAGATCGACGCCTTTGCCCTGATCCCGGTACAGAGCATCAGCATGTCCTCCACCACCTTTGTGGGTCAAAACTGGGGCGCGAAGAAGATTCCGCGGGCCCGGGAAGGCGTGCGGACAGCCACGGTGATGAGCCTGGTCTCCACCGCGGTGCTGGGCCTGATGGTATTCCTGCTGGCCCGGCCGCTGATGAATTTCTTCTCCCCAGAGGAAGAAGTGATTGATTACGGCATCCGTTTTATCCGGATTGTGACGCCGTTCTATATCGCGATCTGCTTCAACCAGATCTATGCCGGTGCTCTGCGGGGCGTGGGAGACGCCACCATGCCGACGGTAATCATGCTGGCTTCCTTTGTGGTATTCCGGCAGATTTACCTGGCGGTGACGAAGGCGCTGGGCGCAGGGTTCCTGGCCGTGGCGCTGGCTTATCCCGTGGGATGGATCCTGTGTTCCACGCTGCTGATTATCCGGTATTCACGCAGTGTGCTGGTGAAGGGAAAAACGGAAACAGCTGAATAAAAAAGTGATATTTTCTGTTGACGAAGGGAGAATAATTTGATATCATGTCAACGGTTAGATTAGTCTAACTGCCAAGCGGTATCAATCGGGATATGCCAGCCCGAATGATATACCATGAACATACCTCCAAAGAAATGGGATGCTGCCTTGCGACAGCATCCTGTTTTCTTTGACTGTTTCTTTGTGCCTCAGCCATAGGTGTTTTCAAAGTGGGATTCGCAGGCTTTTTCCAGCGCTTCCACAATAATCCGCAGGGCTTTGATCCGGGCGTAGTGTTTGTCGTTGGATTCTATGATGAACCAGGGGGCGTTTTCCGTGCTGGTTTTCTGGAGCATTTCGTCCACCGCGGTTTCATACTGGGGCCACTTTTCCCGGTTCCGCCAGTCCTCTTCGGTGATCTTCCACTGTTTTTCCGGGGTGTTCTGCCGCTCGTTGAACCGGGCCAGCTGGGTATCCTGGTCAATGTGGATCCAGAACTTGAGCAGCACGGCGCCCCAGTCGGTCAGCTGGCGCTCAAACTCGTTGATCTCGTTATAGGCCCGTTTCCAGTCCTTCTCAGAGCAGAAACCTTCCAGCCGTTCCACCATGACCCGGCCGTACCAGGTGCGGTCAAAGATGCAGATGTGCCCGGTGCGAGGCAGCCGTGTCCAGAAACGCCAGAGGTACTGGCGGTTCAGTTCGTGGGGTTCGGGGGAGGCAATGGGATGCACGTCAAAGCCCCGGGGATCCAGCGGATAGGCAACCCGGCGGATGTTGCCGCCCTTGCCGGCGGCGTCCCAGCCCTCATAGCAGAGGATCACAGGGATCTTCTTACGGTAAATGACGTTGTGCAGCTCGCTCAGGCGTTTCTGCAGCTTCTTCAGCTCTTTCTTATATTCCTCTTCCTCAATGGCGGGGGACAGGTCCACCTCGGAAAGCTTGGGCATCTTCAGCAGGGGGAATTCTTCCTCAAAGGGTTCGCCGGTATAGCGGCCCTTTTCCAGCGCCTTGTCGATCTTTTCCACCAGCAGCTTCATGGCGTCCCGGACAGCGGCCTTTTTCTTTGTGCCGTCCAGGATATGCCACTTCACGGTTTCATCAGTCTTTTCCATGAAGTCGTCATAAGCCTTCATGAACTGCTTGTACTCCCGGTGCTGCCACAGGTCGTCCGCAGTGACCCGCCACTCGGTATCCGCGCTTTCCGTCAGGGCGTTCAGGCGCTCAAACTGCTCCTTTTTATCGATGTGCAGGAAGATCTTCAGCACCAGGTAGCCGCCGTCCCGCAGCTGGCGCTCAAACTCGTTCACAGCCCGGACCCGGCGCTTATATTCCTCCTTGGAAATCTCCAGCCGCAGCTGCTTGCGCACCACGTTCTCCATCCAGCCGGAATCCAGGAAGATGAGCTTTCCGTTTTCCGGGATCGCGGAGGCATAGGGGTACAGGAAAGGATACCGGGATTCACTTTCCGGAATCACGGCCGGGGAAACCACATTATAGAAGCGGGGATCGATCTCGCTGATAATCTCCTTGATGAGGCTGCCTTTGCCGGCTGCGGCCCAGCCTTCGATCAGCACCAGCACCGGCAGCTTTTTCTCCCGCAACAGCTGCTGTGTGGCAATCAGGCGGGCACGCAGCTCTTTGATTTCCGCGTTGAGGGTATCTTTATCCTCTGGTTTGCATTTCTCAAAATCCTGAAGCATAAATAAGAACCTCCTTCAGTCCGCAGGGGGAAATGTGCAGTTTTGCAGGTGAGGATATTATAGCGGATTTGGGTTGATGTTTCAACCGAATGGAATAGGACGTGACAGAGGGACAGACCTTCTGTCACATTTTTTTCAAAAATCGTGACAGGAACGTACTGTCCCTACAGTCACGTCCATTTTCGACCGGGAAGCATAAATAATCTCTTGACTTAAAGCTTGCTCTAAGATATATCATACCTTGGTGACTGAAAAAACGGTGGAATAGTTCAGGAGGATCTGTATGGAGAAGTGGATTCGCGCGCGTTATCTGCCCGGTATTCCCCTTGGAAAAGACGGAAAGCGGGTAACCGCAGGCAAGGAAAATATTGTCCTTTCCCGCAGGGCTGCGGGGGAAGGTATGGTGCTGCTCAAAAACCAGGGCGTTCTGCCGCTGCGGCATGGCTGCAGGGTGGCGCTCTTCGGTAAAGCGTCCGCGGACTATGTCAAGGGCGGCGGCGGAAGCGGTGACGTGACCGTGGCCTACGTCCGGGACATGTTTGACGGGATGATTGAAGTAATGGGCGAGGAAGCCGTTTATCCGGGCACCATGAAGTATTACCGGAACTATGTGGCCGCCCAGTATGAGGATCACTGGGTGCCGGGTATGGTGGCGGAGCCGCCGGTGCCGGAAGTCCTGCTGCAGGAAGCCCGGGAGTTTACGGATACCGCCGTTATCTCCATCAGCCGTTTCTCCGGCGAGGACTGGGATCGGAAGTCTGACCGGGCGAAGATCACCCGGAAGGATCCGGTGACCGGCGACGCGGTCAGTATGAGCGACGTGCTCTTTGAACGGGGGGATTTCTATCTTTCCGACGCAGAGCGCACTATGGTGGAAACTGTCAGCCAAGCCTTTGACAAGGTCATCGTGGTGCTGAATACCGGCGGGATGATGGAAACTGCCTGCTTCCGGAACAATCCCCGGATCCAGGGCCTGCTCCTGGCCTTCCAGGGCGGCATGGAGGGAGCCTGCGCCGCGGCGGAGCTGCTGGCCGGCGTGACCTGCCCTTCCGGCAAACTGCCGGATACCCTGGCGGAAAATCTGGATGATTATCCCGGATGTGTGGATTTTTATGACAGCGACACCTATGTGAACTATACAGAGGATATCTACGTCGGCTACCGGTACTTTGAGACCATTGCCGGGGCGGCGGAGAAAGTGGTTTATCCCTTCGGTTTCGGCCTCAGCTACACCCGCTTCTCCCTCTCGGAGCAGCAGGTGAGCTTCACGGAGGACGAGGTTGAAGTCCGGGTGAAGGTGACCAATGACGGAGGCTGCCCGGGCCGGGAGGTTGTGCAGGTTTACTTCAGCGCGCCCCAGGGCCTGCTGGGCAAGCCGGCGAAGGAACTGGCCGGATACAGGAAGACAAAGCTCCTGGCGCCCGGTGAGACGGAAGAGATTGCAATCCGTTTCCCGCTTTCCCAGATGGCCAGCTATGACGACCTGGGCAAGGTGGTCCGTTCCGCCCGCGTGCTGGAAAAGGGCGAATACCGGTTCTTCATCGGCACCAGCGTCCGGGACGGCGCCTGGGCAGAGGAAACCTGGATTCTGGCGGAAGACCGGGTGACCGAACAGCTGACTGCCCGCATGGTGCCCACTAACCTGGAGAAGCGTCTCCGGGCGGACGGCAGCTATGAGGAGCTGCCCACTGCCCCCTGCAATGATTTCAACTATACCGCGCTGGCACCCATGACGCCGGAAGTGCTCTTTGCCAATCCGGAGACCCGGGCGATTCCGCGGATCAGCCATTTTGCCCCCAAGGACGGCATGAAGCTGAAGGACGTGGCGGAAGGGAAGATGACCCTGGAGGCCTTTGTGGCCGCGCTGCCGGCGGAAGACCTGGCGGCCCTGCTGGGCGGACAGCCCAATGTGGGCCTGGCAAACACCTTCGGCTATGGTAACAACCCGGTTTACGGCATTCCCAACATCATGACGGCGGACGGCCCTGCGGGCATCCGCTTCCATAAGAACATCGGCGTGACCACCACCGCCTTCCCCTGCTCCACGCTGCTGGCAGCTTCCTGGGATCCGGAACTGTGTGGCGAGGTAGGTACCGCGGTGGCGCAGGAAGCCAAGGAAAACAACATCATGGTCTGGCTGGCGCCCGGGGTGAACATTCACCGGAACCCGCTGTGCGGCCGGAACTTTGAGTATTATTCCGAGGATCCGCTGCTGGCGGGCAAGCAGGCCGCGGGCCTGGTACGGGGCGTACAGAGCGAGCATATCGCGGCCACGCCGAAGCACTTTGCCCTGAACAACAAGGAAACCAACCGCCGCAACTGCGACGCCCGGGTTTCCGAGCGGGCCATCCGGGAAATCTACCTGCGGCAGTTTGAGATCGTGGTGAAGGAAGCCCATCCCTGGTCCCTCATGTCCAGCTACAACATCGTGAACGGCCACCGGGCCAGCGAATACAAGGACATGCTGACCGGCATCCTCCGGGAGGAGTGGGGCTTTGACGGCATGGTGACCACCGACTGGTGGACCCTGGGCGAGCACTACAAGGAAGTGGCGGCCGGAAACGACATGAAGATGGCCACCGGCTTCCCGGAAAGGCTGCTGGAGGCCCTGGAGAAGGGCGTGCTGACGCGGGAAGAAATGGAAAAAGCCGCAATCAACGTTCTGCGGCTGATCCTGAGGATTGACTGAGAATCTGAATCCGGACGAGGAACCGTCCCCTGTCCGGATTCCCCGGTATCCCCGAGTTTTTTCTTGTACTGGCGCGCAAAAATATGATATACTTTGTTTGACGGCAAGGGAGTCAGATTTGATTCCTTTGTCTTTTTGTTACCGGAGGAATGAATTTTAATGGCACTGAGATTCACATGGACTGACGGAAATGACAAGGTTTTCAGGGATTTTTACCTGATCACGGAAGCGTATTACAGCCGGATTGTCGGCGGAGAGGAGAACCGGCGGCAGTTTATCCCTTACAACCTGTCTTCCGCGGTGGAAGACGTGCTGCTGGTATACAGGAACGGAACCCCGGTGGGCTGCGCCGGGCTGAAACGGTATTCTGATACGGATGTTGAGATCAAGCGGGTCTGGGTGGAACCGGCCTGCAGGGGACGCCGGATCGCTACCCTGATGATGGCGATCCTGGAAGATAAGGCAAAAGCGAGGGGCTGCAGGCGGACGGTGCTGCAGACCCGGGAGATCATGAAGGACGCCGTTGCGCTTTATACGAAACTGGGCTATCAACGGATTGACAACTACCCTCCGTATGACAAGCTGGAGGGCGCGGTATGCTTCGCGAAGGAGCTTTGAGCTGACAGGGAGGAGGCTTCCTCATGGCTGCGTTTGACCGGGTGCTTTCGGGTATTCCGGCGCTGGATCAGGTGCTGGACAATATCCGGATGGGAGACAATGTGGTCTGGCGTGTGTCAGACCTGGATGAATTCCGCCGTTTCGCGGATCCCTTTGTGGAACAGGCGAAGAAGGACGGGCGGAACATCATCTATTTCCGGTTTGCGAGCCATCCGGAGCTGGTGCCGGAGTGCCCGGAGGTCAAGCGGATCTGTGTGCCGCTGTCCCACCGGTTTGAAACCTTCACGGTGGAGATCCACAAGGCGATTGAGCAGGAAGGCCGGGACGCTTTCTACGTGTTTGACTGCCTTTCTGAGCTGCAGACTGCCTGGGCCACAGACCTGATGATGGGCAACTTCTTCCGGGTCACCTGTCCCTTCCTGTTTATCCTGGATACGGTGGCCTTTTTCCCGATCATCCGGGGCAGGCATTCCTTTAACGCGATCACCAAGATCATGAACACCACCCAGCTGTTCCTGGATGTATATTCAGATGCCGGGCGGGAAACGGTGTATATCCGTCCCCAGAAGGTGTGGAACCGGAGTTCCGAAACCATGTTCCTGCCGCATCTGTACAAGCCGACGGAGGGAACGATCAGACCCATCCAGGACGGCGTGCAGACCAGCCGCTTCTACCAGGTGATGAACAGCTACCAGCGCACGCTGGAGGAGCAGTATGTGGACTCCTGGGACCGGTTCTTCACCCAGGCGAAGGTGCTGCATGAAAACCGCATTCCCGTGGAGGAACAGTGCGGCCGGATGTGCAACATCATGATGACCCGGGATGAGCGGCTGCGGGTGCTGGTCAAGAAGCATTTCAAGCCGGAAGACTATTTCCGGGTACGGGATCACATGGTGGGTACTGGCATGGTGGGTGGCAAGACCTGCGGCATGCTGCTGGCCCGGGCGATCATCCGGAACCTGGCGCCGGACATTGACAGTGTGCTGGAACCCCACGATTCCTTCTATGTGGGGTCCGACGTGTTCTATACCTACATTGTGGATAACGACTTCTGGGATATCCGGGTCCGGCAGCGGACGGAGGAGGGGTACTTCCCCCTGGCCGGGGAGCTGGCGGAGCGGTTGCGGACCGGGCATTTCTCCCGGGAGATCCAGGAGCAGTTCACTCATATCCTGGAGTATTACGGGCAGGATCCCTATATCGTCCGATCCAGCAGTATCCTGGAGGACGGTTTTGACAACGCCTTCGCGGGCAAATATGAATCCGTGTTCTGCGCCAACCGGGGCACGCCGGAGGAGCGGCTGGAAGAGTTTGAGAACGCGGTGCGGACAGTATATGCCAGCTCCGCAAGCCTATCCGCCCTGGACTACCGGAAACGCCGGGGACTGGATAAGCGGGATGAGCAGATGGCCCTGCTGGTGATGCGGGTTTCCGGCTCGGCCTATGGGTCCTACTATATGCCCTGCGCCGCGGGCGTGGGCTACTCCTTCAGCCCCTACAAGTTCCTGAACGATATTGATTCCTCCGCAGGCATGCTGCGGCTGGTGGCAGGCCTGGGCACTTCCGCCGTGGACCGTACGGAAGGTTCCTATCCGCGGCTGGTGAGCCTGGACAAGCCGGAGGTGACCAACTTTACCACCGTGGCGGAGAAGCATCAGTTTTCCCAGCGGAAGGCGGAGGTTGTGGACCTGAAAACCCGGAGCCTGAACCGGGTGCCCCTGGACGACCTGGAACCGGTGCTGCCGGCCTATGTGAAGAACCAGGTGCTGGAGCATGACACGGAGGCGGAGGCTTCGCTGCATGAGCGGGGCGTCTGGCGGAATATCTGTTTTATCTCCTGCCTGGGCCTGGTCCGGAACCGGGAGATGATGGAGAAGATGCAGCGGATGATGCAGCTGATCCAGAAGGAATACGGCGAGCCGGTGGATATCGAGTTCACGATCAACGTATCGGAAAGCCGGGAGTACATGATCAACCTCCTGCAGTGCAGGCCGCTGCAGGTGTTCAAGGACGGCGGGGGAGTCGCCGTGCCGGAGAATGTGCCGGCGGAGGATATTCTGCTGGAAACGCGGCATGCCTCCATGGGCCTGTCCCGCCAGGTGAAGGTGGATCGGATTGTCTATGTGGATCCGGTGAAGTATTACCAACTGCCCTATAACGAAAAGACGGCAATTGCCGCCCTGATCGGCCGGATCAACTGGAAATACAGGGACACAGGGATGCATTTGATGCTGCTGGTGCCCGGACGGATCGGGACCTCCTCGCCGGAGCTGGGCGTGCCCACGGCCTTCTCGGATATCAGCGGGTTTGACGCGGTGTGCGAGATCGCTGAAAGCCGGACCGGGTACAACCCGGAACTGTCCTACGGCAGCCATATTTTCCAGGATTTAGTGGAGGCGCAGATTCTCTATACCGCGGTCTTCCCGGGAGAGCGGACCATCCACTTCCGGCCGGAACTGCTGCGGCAGGTACCGAACCGCATCGGGGAGATACCCGGCGGGGAGGAAAAGCAGGACGTGGTCTGCCTGGCAGACGTCAGCGCCCTGGACTGCCGGCTGTATCATGACCTGACCAATGAACATATCCTGCTGAAGTTCTGAATAAAGAAAAGAGAATCGTTTTCCGGACCAGGAACCGTCCCCTGTCCGGATTCTTTTATTCTGTCGTTTTATTGTGTGAGATGGTATAATGATGCCGTTTCTGAGACCGTTGAAGAACCACAGGAGAAGTATATGACGATCTATATTGACGCGGATGCCTGTCCGGTGACGAGGATTGCCGAGCGCATCGCGAAGGAGCACGGCATTCCGGTAACACTGCTGTGCGACACCAACCATCTGCTGACGTCGGATTACAGCACGGTCCGGACCATCGGGGCCGGGGCGGACGCCGTGGACCTGGCCCTCATCAACCTCTGCCGCCGGGGCGATATCGTGATCACCCAGGATTACGGCGTCGCGGCCCTGGCGCTGGGAAAGGGCGCGAAGGCAATCCACCAGAGCGGCATGCGGTACACGGATGACAACATTGACCGCCTGCTGATGGAACGGCACCTGGCCAGGAAAGCCCGGCAGAGCGGGAAGCATCACCTGAAGGGTCCGGCAAAACGCACGGAGGAGGATGACCGGCGCTTCGCGGAGAGCTTTGAAAAACTTATTTCTGAAAACGAATATGTGTGCCGGACCGCGACCCGGGAAGAGATGGAGCGGAAGTGGAACGCGGAAATCGAGCGCAATGCAGAGAACCGGGAAAACTGGATCGTCTGGAAGGCAATGGCCATCAAAAACGCGGAGGACGGCGCCAGCATCCCGTATTACGGATTACTTGGACAGGAGATTATCTGCGAGGCTACAGCGGTTCTGAAACCGGAATATGTGCAGAACGGCGAAGGACTGGCGGACGAGCATACGGCGTATCTGTGCGCCTTCAGGACAAACGAGGCTTACCGGGGACAAGGATACTTCTCAGCACTCATGAAGTTCATGCTGGAGGATCTCCGGCGGAAGGGATATACAAAGGTGACAGTGGGCGTGGAGCCGGAAGAGGAAACCAACCGGCAGATCTATGACCACTGGGGATTCAGCGAGTTTATCAAAAGCTCGCGGGAAAGCTATCCAGACGGGACGGAGATCGAAGTGGAATACTACGGGAAGAGGCTGTGAACCGGACACAAGGGAGTCCGGTTAATTCAGAATTCACAATTCATAATTCATAATTATCGCCTGCGGGCGGGGAGATTTCTCCACTCCGCCTTCGGCTCCGGTCGAAATGACAACGAGAGCGCAACGGTTTTTCCATAGCCAATGAATACCTCAGCTTATGGCTGTCATTCCGACTAAGGCCGAAGGCCGCATGGAGGAATCCCTTACTATTAATTCTGAGTTCTGAATTCATAATTCTGCATTGTCATCGCCTCAGACGATGACGTGGTCTCCTCCGGAGATGTAAATCCTCAACATATACGGAATTTCTTATGTAAAGAATCCAAAAAACTCCTCATTTTTCCCAACCTTTTTCAGACTGGTGTGTCTGTATAGGTGAAAGCTTTCAGAAAGGAGGATCTCATGAGGAAACAGGAAGCGGAGAAAGTCCTGGAATCCTGGCTGAATCCGGTGCTCGGATTTGCACTGAAGCGGTGCAAAACCCCGGAAGACGCTGAGGACCTTTCCCAGGAGATCATCCTGCGGGTTTACAGAGCGCTCCTTCTGCGTGACGACGTGGAAGACGTGAGTAAATTCATCTGGACTGTGGCGCACAACGCCCTGTGCAACTACTACCGGAGCGCATCAAAGAACATGATCGGCATTCCGGTGGAAGCCCTGGCGGATCTCCCGGCCGAATCCGCAGAAGACGCGGAAGAGGACGCGGAGACGGTGGAGCGCCTGAAGAAGGAGATTGCCTATCTGTCCGGACTGCAGCGGAAGATCGTGATCGCCTATTACATCGACCACAAAAAGCAGGAACAGATTGCCCGGGAGCTCGGCATTCCCGTCGGAACCGTGAAATGGCATCTGTTCGAGGCGAAGAAAGAGCTGAAGAAAGGAATGGGAAAAATGAGAGAAGCAAGCAGCCTGAAATATAATCCCGTCCGGTTTGTAACCCGGGGAATTACCGGGAGCCTTGGACGGAAAGATGTATATGATATGTTCGGCAGCCCGCTGGTGCAGAATCTCTGCTATGCGGTAAGGGATACCTGGAAAACCGTGAATGAGATTGCGGATGACCTGGGCGTTTCTCCGGTTTACCTGGAGGACGAGGCTGCCCGTCTGGAGGAGTTTGGCTTCCTGAAAAAGAAGGGCGATAAGTACCTGGCGGACTTCCTGCTGGAGGAGCCGAGTCTGGACTTCCTGCGGCTGGAAAATGATACTTACAAGGCGGCGGCGGATCTGTTTGCCGATGAACTTTATGCACGGCTGACGGAGAGGGGCGTCCTGGATTCCCCGGCTATTACCGGTAGATGGAAGACGGATAAAAACTTCCTGCTGTGGGCGCTGATTCCCTATATTGCGGCCTGCTCCGGTGACAGCGTCCGGGAGATGAAGATTTCCTTTGAGGAAGCCGCGACGGTCCGGAAGGACGGCGGAACCAACATCTTTCACGCGCAGGTCCGGGAAGCAGTGCCGGAAGAATATGAGGCGATGAACGGCTGGTTCGGCCCCTGCTGGAACGGGGACGGGAAACACATCCTGTGGCAGGTGGGCAGCGAATGGTCAGACAACCTGCAGGAACGGGCAATGAACTATCAGGAAGACGCGGCGAAAATCCTTGCCCTGTATGAAAGGGAACAACAGGAAAAGCTTTCCGTGGATGAGTATGCCTGGCTGGCCCAGATGGGACAGATTGTCCTGGACAGTGAGGACCGGGCGCAATGGCAGATCGTGGTGCTGGACAATCAGCAGATCCGGGAGGAACTGCTGGCCATCGGCACAAAGATCCGGGAAGAAAAAGCAGCGGAATTCAGGAAGCTGAAGGAAGCCTATACCCGGGCTGCACTGAAGGATCTGCCCGCGCAGATGCGGAAGATGAAGGAGTTTGAACTGCAATTCCTGTTTAATTCAGATGGGCGGTTTGTATATCACTGCCTGAAGAAACTGGTGAACAGCGGGAAACTGACGCCTCCGCCGGAGGAACAGAAGAAGGCTATGTCCACGCTGATTATGCCTGCGTGAAAAAACTGCAAAAAAGTGTTGACACAGGGTAAGGCCCCGTAGTATAGTCTGTCCAATATATTCAGAAAGGAGCTCTCCTCAGGATGAAGTACGGATACATCGCTCTGGCTCTGCTGCTTGCGAACACGCTGAAGCTTGTCCGTGCTATTCTGCTGTGCCCGTACAGAGATAAGAGGAGAGTCACCTGGTAATATTTTATCAGTTAACAAGCCGCTTATCTCTTATCAGATAAGCGGCTTTATTTTATCTATCCAAAGGAGGAGAGAAAAATGACAGACTTCGACAGGGTAAAAGAGTACTACAGGTTCTTTGATGAAAAGAACCGGCTGGTGAACAGCGGCAGTGGCAAGCTGGAGTTTTTGATGAGCATGGAACTGCTGAAACGCTGGCTGCCTGGGAAAGGGTCAATCCTTGACCTGGGCGGCGGGGCCGGCGCTTATTCCTTCCCGCTGGCGGCGGAAGGGTATAAGGTGTTCCTGGCCGACCTGTCGGAGGAACTGATTCAGCAGGCAGAGGAGCAGAACAGGGAGGTTGAACACCCCGTAATCTGTAATGTGGTGAATGCCATCGACCTGAGCCTGTATAATGACGGCCAGTTTGATACCGTGCTCGTGATGGGTCCTCTGTATCATTTGCTGGAGGCGTCCGAGCGGGAACAGTGTATTGCAGAAGTCAACCGGGTCTTAAAGCCGGGCGGCATCGTGTTTGCAACTTTCCTGCCTTATCTGTCCGGAAGCGTCGGCGTTGTGGAGCGGTTCTTCGGCCATCCGAATCAGGTGGACGCGGATACCATCCGGGAGGTTTTCCGGTCTGGTAAATTCAGCAACCTGACCAATGCAGGTTTCCAGGAAGGTTACTATCCGACCTCGGAGGAGATCGAGGAACTGTTCCGGAATCACGGGTTCAGCAAACAGCAGATCCGATCCATCCGCGGCTTCGGCTGGAAACGGGAAGAAGTGCTCTTCCGGGCGCAGGAGAAGGATCCGGATATGTTTAAGGTCATGATCGACATGATCAATGAAACGGCTGAAAACAAGGCGATCGTTGAGACCTGCGGCCACGCGGTATACGTGGGGAAGAAGGCGTAACGGTTTTCCGGGGATGATTTTGGCCATGTGATTCGTTCTATTTTCAGTATCCCATATGAATCTCTGGAGGTGAAATATGAAAGTACTGAAACTCATAGGCGGATATATCGCACTGGCAGGATTCTTCATCTTTGTGGACCAGTCGGGCATCGGAATCCAGAAAAACATAAATGCCGTAAAGAAGTGGGCGGCCGGGGAAACCGAGAAGCTGCACTTCATCCAATATTGGAAAGAACAGGCAAAGCTGAAGGAAAAACCCGAGCAGCCGTATGAAAGCGGCAGCGAAGAGTAAAAACGAGCGGCGGGGAGTCAAACTCCCTGCCGCTTTATTGTGTTTCTGTATTGACTACGCTTTGAATTCCCGGATGGAACCGAAGAGGAGGGTCAGCTTGTCGATATCCTTTTCCGTATGGAAATGCCCGGCGTACCAGTGCCTGTAGGTCAGCCGATCCTCAATGCTGTCCAGCCAGATCTCGGTGGTCTTGTCCACCACGCGCTGGTCAATGAAGGTGAGGAATACCTCCGTGGGCACATATTTGAGCGGCGTGGTGTGGGACAGTACCACGTCCACCTGCCAGCTCCGGGCGGCCAGGGTGCTTTCCACCTTCTGTTTGATGGCGTCGGACGGCTGCTCATCCGCCCACCAGTTCCAGCCGTTGGCCAGGCGGTAGAACTTGTCCACGCTGTAGGCGCCGCCGATGACCACGGTCTGGATGCCGCCCAGGTCGTAGATCTCGCCGTCCATGGCAAAGAGCAGGTTCGGGTAGGCGGCTTCCACGTAGACTTTGCCGCCGTGCCAGTCGGTAACACGGTAGGAGGGCAGGGTGGCCGGGCGCATCTCATGATTGCCGTGGATGGAGAAGACCGTGATCGGCAGCTCGGAAACGTTGTGCTTGCTGTTCTGATCCCGCTGTCCGCCGAAGAAGTTGAAGCCGGCGTCGCCCAGGATGATCATGATATCCTCCCGGGTGGTTTCAAAACGCTGGCAGAACGCAAAAAGGCGGCTGAAATCGCCATGCGTATCTCCGGTAATGTAAATCATATTCCTGCTCACCTCCGCTTCTGTGGATAGGCTGAAAGGCCGTTCATTTCTTCTGTAAACAGTATATCATGAAACAGCGGGACTGTCCCGGATTATATGGTTTCCGGCATGAAAAAACCGAACCCTGGGCAGGTCCGGTTTTGATGTTCAGCTTTGGAGTATTTCCAGCACCTCGTGGAGGTCGGAGATGGTGTAGTCGATGGCATAACCGGGTCTGGCGGGCAGACGGTCCGGGTTATACCAGCAGGTTTTGATACCGGCGTTGTTGCCGCCGCGGATATCGCTGGTGAGGGAATCACCGACGATCAGGATCTTTGACAGATCCGTGGGCCGGAGGACATCAAACACAGCGTTGAAGAAGCCCATGTTGGGCTTTTCAGCGCCCACGCCTTCAGAAAGGAAGGCACCGTCCAGCAGATCCTTCAAGCCGGAATGAGTCAGTTTTTTATTCTGGGCGGCCACGGTTCCATTGGTGACGGCATACTGCTTCACTTTGCCCCGGAGGGACCGGACGATATTGATACTGTCATCCCGGAAGACGATGGTGTCACCCAGGGCAAGCTGGTACCGGTCATTGAACGCCGGTGCCAGGGAGGCAGGAACGCCGATCTCGGTGAAGAACTGCGCAAACCGGCCTACCAGGATCTGGGGCTTGGTGAGTTCGTTCCGCTCCAGCCGCTCCCAGAAAACTTCGTTGATTCGTGAGTAGTGCCGCACCATTTCATCCGTACATTCGCCAAGGCCGAATTCCCGGAACAGGGCCTGGACGGCCGCTTTCTCTGCGGCCTTGAAATCCAGGAGGGTGCCGTCCACATCCCAGAGAATGGTTGTGAATTTCATGTCACGGACCTCATTCGGCTTTCTCAGCAATGCAGAACATGTTGACCCAGCTCTCATCCTGGCGTTCCGGACGGGCGTCATGGGTCAGCCACATGTCCGTGATCCGGAAACCGCCGACTTCATCCGTCAGGGCGCGGAGGGATTCCTCCGTGAAGTCGGAGAAGAGCCTGCCGTTCTTCTCCCGCTCTTCCGTTCCGTATTTGAAGGAGGCGTAGAAGACGCCGTCCGGCTTCAGGGCGCGGTGAATGCGGCGGAAGATGTCGGGCAGGTCGGATTTGCACACGTGCAGAAGGGAAGCGCAGGCCCAGACCGCGTCAAAGGTATTGGTGTAGTCCAGCTCTTCAAAGAACATATGCCGGACAGGGCAGCCGACGCGCTTCCGGGTGAAATCGCACAGCTCCTTGCAGCCGTCTACGGCCAGCACCTGGTAACCATTCCGAGTGAAATACAAAGAGGCTTTGCCGGCGCCGCAGCCGAGATCCAGGATGTGTCCGCCCGGGGCAACCTGCTCCAGGAAACGGTTGTAATGCGCGGTCATATCCACGTCCGCAGTGCGGGCGATAAACTCTTCGGTGTGATCCTGATACCATTTCAGGGAATCGTTCTGGTTCATGGTTTGTTCTCCTGATAATTATTGATGAAGTGAGTACCGGGAAATGATAGCACAGCACAACCAGGAAAGTAAATAAAACCGTGACAAGAGAACCGTCCCCTTGTCAGTCCCCTTGTCACGGTGGTGAACTTAAATCAGGGATCAGTCCTTGCGGACGAGGATATCCCACTCGCCGAAAGCATCACCGGTATAGAACTCAAAGTCAGGATCGAAGCTGTAGCCTTCCGGCACCTTGAGCAGCTGGACGTGGTAGTTTTCCACCGGGGCATTGAAGCAAACCAGGCCGTTTTCATCGGCAATCTGCAGGGTGCAGGCAGCGTCCGTACAGAAGTTTGCCTTTACATCCGGCACAGGGGAGCCGTACTGGTCAATGAAATGCAGGAGATAGGCTTCTGATTGCGCGGCCTTTGACTCTTCATCCTTCACATATTCCCAGCTGATGTCCGGAGCGTCTTCACGGTACCAGTCCGTGAATTCATCAACGGCTTTTTCATCAGGAAACAGAAGGATGAAAACCGATTGATCATCAATTGTGCGGGATTCAAAAACACTCATCACGACACGATGACCGTAAGTCAACAGGTTTATGGGTTGTTCATAAACATAGACATTCCTGTCCGGATCCAGCAGAGAAGACAGCGCATGAAGTGATTTATCGGTATCGGCCTGAATCCAATAGCACATATCGGCAGGCTGCACTTCAGGAGATATTTCAAAACGAAGATGGGCAATATCGTCAGGGACGATGTAGCCGAATTCGACATTGCCGTCATCGTCATTATAACGGATAGCGACCTTTCGGGCACTTTCATTCTCTACATAATATGCGAGGGTTCCGGAAACCGGGAAAGCACAGGTGGACGCTTTCATGGGGATACAATTCAGTATTCTGGATTCGGTGTAATCATCACCCACAAAGGTATCCAGCACCCGGGCCAATTCCTCCGCACTTTCAAACGCATTGCTGTGCATGAAACACAGATTGCCGAAACGGTCTATCACCACGGTCTGCGGAAGCCGGAAAACCCCGAGATACTCGTTCAGCCCTGTGCCGGCGGTTTTGCTCATGGGAAAGGGAACTTTGTTTTCGATACGGATTTCCGCAATATCCAGGAGGGTGTCATCCGGTTCAAAATCCAGACCGATGAACGCCACCCGGTCTCCATACTGTTTGTATAATTCGTTCAGAAGCGGCAGTTCACGGATACAGGGACCGCACCAGGAGGCGAAGAAGTTAATCAGCACTGCTTCGTGATCCTTCAGTGCCTCGGACAGCGTGAACTCATTCTTTTTGGTATCCTTTACCGTGAAGTCGGGAAAAGGTTTGCCCAGAACATCGGCCTCGCCTTCGCCGAAGAGACGAATGAGGGGATCTTCCGCCCAGGCAACAGGGAGAATAGAGGAAAGGAACATGACAGCCAGCAGGAAAATTAGCGCTTTTTTCATTGTGGTGTTCTCCTTTGTGAAGATACAGATCTGATGGGGTTTATTTCTGCAGATAATATACCACAGACAATGCATAAATTGCAAAGAAAAACGAGTTGTACGAACAATAAAACAAAGGGACAGCTTTGCTGTCCCTTTGTCATTATTCAGATCACTTACACATTCCCCGGATAGACATAAAGTAAATGCTTCTGGGCGGCCTGGACCAGAGAATAAATGGTGGTGATGTCGGTGGGGTTCCTGTCCGTCATGTGGTGACGGGGGAAGAAGCGGGAAATATGCAGGGGGATTTCCCGGCCCTGCTTGCCGCCCTGGACGTTCTTCAGGCCGGCGACCCATTCGCTGAGGGCGAGCATCTCGTCCACGTTGTCATTTTCTCCGGGCACGATGAGGGTGGTCAGTTCCACATGGCAGCGCTTCACGGCTTCCTGGATAAAGTTCATGACGGTCTGCCGGTCTCCGCCGAGGACCTCTTTGTAATACCGGTCGGTAAACCCTTTCAGGTCTATATTCATCGCGTCAATATGCGGAAGAAGCTGGCTGAGGATATCCAGGTTCGCGGTGCCGTTGGTGACCATGACGTTGAGCATCCGGTTTTTGTGCACCAGTTTCGCGGTATCCCGGACGTATTCCCAGCAGACCAGCGGCTCATTGTAGGTGTAGGCTACGCCGATGTTTTTGCTGGGCAGATAGTAGGTGGCCAGGTCGGCCAGCCTCTCCGGGGACATGCACTCTGTCTTGATGGTGAAATCGCGATTACCGTCCCGCTGGGCGATTTCATGATTCTGGCAGAAGGGGCAGCGGAGATTGCAGCCCAGGCTGCCCACGGACAGGATCATTTTGCCTGGGTGAAACTGCTTCAGCGGTTTTTTCTCGATGGGATCAAGGGCCAGAGAGGAAATCCGGCCGTAATACAGCGGTTCAACCCGGCCGCTGACTGCGGCTCTCGCGCCGCAGGGGCCGGTCTGTCCGTCGTGCAGCTCGCAGTGCCTGAAACATACGTTGCAGAAAGCCATCTCTCAATACCGTCCTGTCAATAATGCCTTACCACTTCAAAACGCTCCAGTGTAACAGGTTCATTCTCCCGGATGCCGCCCTTGCGCCGGGCGATATCCACCTGCTCCTCCACGGTGTCCACACCGTCCAGGTCCGGCAGCAGGAGGCCTCGCCTGGATCCGCAGCTGACGATGACGCCGTAGCGGCGGACGTCCAGCTCTGCCATACTGCTGATTTTTTCCGGCGCGGAGAGGACGTCCACATTGATTTCCAGCCACTTCAGCTCCTCCGGTCCGATGGGATCAAACCGGGGATCCCGGGTGGAGGCGCTGACGGCGTTGCTGATAATCTCCTTCGCGATGTTCTCCCGGGTCGGCAGGAAGGTGCCGATGCAGCCCCGGAGCTTGCCCTCCTTGTGGATGGAGACAAACACGCCGGCCTGCTTCTGCTTCATCTCGTCCGTGGCCCAGTCCGGAACCTCCGGCGTTGTCCGCTCCAGCACATAGGATTCCACGGTTTCCCGGGCCAGGCGGACAAAGGGATCTTCCGCCTCATGACGCCTGCGGAGCTTTTCCTCCTGCGCTGCCCGGTACTGCTCCAGAAAGTGACGGCTTTCATCCGGCCCTGCGGGATGGAAGGAGCAGATGCCGTAGCCGACACCGGTGACGTCCTCATGGGAGTACACCTTCGCGTCCACGGCCAGCCCGTCCAGGGCGCCGGCCATGATCACAAAGGAGCGGTGGCCGCATTCGGCTGCCTTGTCACAGAAAGTTTCGTCAAATTCCAGCATCTCGCCGAAGGCAGCCCGTCCGGCCACGTCCATGATCCGGGCGTCATATTCAGGCCCTTCCTTGGCAAAGCCGTAGGGACCGTAGGTTTGCAGTTTATGGGACAGGTCTCCGCTGGCGATGAGGACTGCCTTGCGGCCGGTTTGTTCAGCAGCTTGGCGGAGCATCATTCCGAAGGTATAGTGATCCGCCAGGGAAAGGCCGGATAGCCCGATTCGCACCAGGCGGTAATCTGTGTATTGCTGGTCCACAAAGTAGAGGGGCACCATGGTGCCGTGATCCAGGTGCCTGTCCCGTTCTCCCAGGGTGCCGGCTGGGAAACCCTCCGCCCTGGCAAGGGCACAGAGGGCCTTCACCAGTTCCGTATCATACTGCTTGCGGAAGGAAACCTCCGGCGCCCGGAAGTTCCCGAAATCTCCGGAGGCGTGATCTCCGGGAGAGATATGGAAATAATCGGCATACAGCACACTGTGGGGGCTGGTCACGATAATGGTTTCCGGTTTGATTTCCGCGATCTCCGAGGCAACAGCTTCATAGGCCTGAATGGTTTTCAGGACCTGGCTTTCACTTCCTCTGCCCACCTGGGGAACGATCATCGGGGGATGGGGAACCATATATGCAGCAGCGATGGACACAGGGATGCCTCCTTTTCCGTCTTCTGCTTCGTATCAACTTATGGGAGCTTTTGAAATACACCTACAATACTTCTACAGGAACAGGGAAGTTACCTGCCGGGTAAAAAGGAAAATATAGGCTTTTGATGCAACAAAAAAGGGAACGATAATCATTTCTATCGTTCCCCCGGTATAGCTGCCAGTGATTGCTCAGCTGTTGCAGCTGCGAGCCTGAACCGTGATGAAGTCGTTCTTTTCTTCCTCTTCAACCGCGGAGGCGCTTTCCCGATTTTTCCTGCTCCTGTAATACCAGAGCAGGCCGATCACCATGCCGATGGCAAGGCTCTTCATTCCGAGCAGGCTGCCAAGGACAGACGGTGCGATGTCAACCAGCAGGCCGAACACAGGGATGATTACGAATACCACCGAAAGAATCAGTGCGATGGCTGCGGCGAGGATAATCCAACCGCCCATCATCAGTACAAGCAGGCCGGCCAGAAAGCCGCCAACTGATCCTCTGTGTCCATGCAAGCGGCCACGAGGACCCATGTTCATGTTCTTCATCAAGATCATTTTCAGGATCCTCCTTTACATCATTCGGCAGGGCTCATTCCCTTACCGTGATCCAAGGATAACATGGATCCCCATCCCAATACAGAACGAAAAGGGACGAATAACCGCAGTTATTTTTCCAAAGAGCTGAAAGTCCGGACAAGGAACCGTCCCCTGTCCGGAACACTTTTACTTCTGATCAGGCAGCTCCTCGGAAAACTTGTTTGCAGAGAGAACAATCAGCTTCTGGAAGCCATCATCCTGCAATATGTTGCTGTACATTTCCATTATTGCCTGGGCAACTGCGGCATTCTCCATAAGATTCATGCCGGATTCATAGGGAATGGTTTTCCTGTCGCTGAGGTCAAACAGCGGTTCTTCTGCATCACAGTAATCTAAGCTGCAGATACACTCAATTTCTTCAGAAGGCATTGTCAGATGAGCCTTGATCCGCCCGTCTTCGAGCTTTTCAAAGCGGCAAACCAACTGGCCGTAATTGTACGTGCCAGGAGTTAATGCCGGAGTAGTTTCGGCATTGAACAGGGGTTTTAAAAGCTCCGGCAAGGCAGGCACTTTTTCAGGGTCAATACTTGGAATATAGGTCTTAAATAGTTTTGCCAAGAATACTCGCGGGGGACATTCATCACCGCGGAAAAAGACCCTTTCACTGCAATTGGACAGCGTCAGGCTTCCGTTTCCGTCCGGAAGTTCTTCCACCCAGAGTGCCAGCAGCTCCTGTCCGTTCCGCTCCATACTGAGTGAAAGCTGTACCTGATCAAATTGATCCGTGGTAAGAAGACGATAATGCGCGGAAGGCATATCAATGCGTTCATTGTTGACGATAAAGATCAGCTCGTCAAAATCCAAAGCCATGCCGCGGGTATACTGAACAGGGATTTCAGCCAGTGCGGCCTGCCCGCACAGAAGGATCAGAACCAATTTGCATGCGAGAAATCGTTTCATTTCCTAACCCCTTTTAAACAACGAGATTTGCAATTGCTTATCCGATTGTACCACGGATAAACCGCTGGCACAAATTGGGAAGCACCCGCTTTTGTTCCCCTTGTTATTTCTCCGCTTTGACGTATAATATCTTTAATACTCCAGACACAGGAGGACAGATCAATGAATAAGACTTCCATTCAGACAGAAGAGAATGCCCAGGAAACATCCCGGGAGAAAATTATTGTCAGGACCAGTATCATCGGCATCATCGCCAATGTGCTGCTGGCGGCGTTCAAGGCGGCGGTCGGCCTGCTGAGCCACTCCATCGCCGTCATCCTGGACGCGGTCAACAACATCTCCGACGCGGGCAGCTCTGTGATTACCATCGTCGGGGCCAAGCTGGCGGGACGTGAACCGGACAAGAAGCATCCCTTCGGCTACGGCCGCATTGAATACCTGAGCGCCATGGTCATCTCCGTGATTGTGCTGTACGCCGGCGTGACCTCTCTGGTGGAATCCATCAAGAAGATCATCAATCCGGAAGCCCCGGATTACTCCGCCGTTTCCCTGATCATCATCGGGGTGGCTGTGCTGGTGAAGTTCTTCCTGGGCCGGTATGTGAAGGCCACGGGCGAGAAGGTGAACAGCGACTCCCTGATTAACTCCGGTGAGGACGCCCGGCTGGACGCGGTTATCTCCGCCTCCACGCTGGTGGCTGCCGCCATCTTCCTGATTTTCCATATCTCCCTTGAAGCCTGGCTGGGTGCCCTGATCTCCCTGGTGATCATCAAATCCGGCGTGGAGATGCTGAAGGACACCATTTCCCGGATCCTGGGCGAAGGCAACGATCCGGAACTGGCCAAGGGCATCAAGCAGACAGTCCGGAGCTTCCCGGACGTACAGGGAGCCTATGACCTGGTGCTGCACAACTACGGCCCGGAAGCCTGGAACGGCTCCATCCATATCGAGATTCCGGATACCTATTCCGCGGACAAGCTGGACGCCCTGATCCGGGATATTGAGGAAACCGTCTATAAAAAGCATAACGTGATCCTGACCGCCGTGGGCGTCTACTCCATGAACACGAAGGATCCCTTCATCACCGAGACCCGGAAAAAGGTACAGAGCATCGTGCTGGCCCATGAACATGTGAAGGGCATGCACGGCTTCTACCTGGACCAGGAGAACAAGCATATGCGCTTTGACGTGGTGATCAGCTTTGACGCCCAGGACCGTACCGCGGTCTGGCAGCAGATTGTGGCGGATGTGCAGGAAGCCTTCCCGGACTATGAGCTCCGCATCGCCATGGACCTGGACTTCTCGTAAAAAGGACACAGGAAATGAATTATACGATCAGAAAAATGACAAGGGACGACTGCAGTGCAGTCGCCCATGTCATATCAGTCTCCTGGAAGGAAACCTACCGGGGAATCATTCCGGAGGAAGAACTGAACCGGACCGATGAGCAGACCATTGCGGAAAACAGCCGGAAAAACTTCCCGGAGGACAACCACCAGTTTGTGCTGGAAGCGGACGGCGCCATCGCGGGCTACATGAACGTGGGCCTGACAGATGAGAAGGAATATGAGCGCTGCGGGGAAATCCATGCTGTCTATCTCCTGAAGGAGTTCAAGGGCAAAGGCTTCGGCCGGAAGATGGTTGAGGCCGGTATCGCCGAACTGAAGGCCATGGGCTGCGATAAGATGGTGATCGGCTGCCTGGCGGGGAATCCATCCAACAGCTTCTATGAGCACATCGGCGGGGAACTGATCAAAACCAGGATTTACGAACGGCTTCAGCTGCCGGAGAACGTATACTTCTTTGAAAGGATCTGAGCAGATGGATCTGAAAGAGATTGAGCGCTTTGTCGGAAAACAGGATGTGAGCTTCGTCTGCTCCGTGGACGATGACGGTTTCCCGAACGTTAAGGCCATGCTTAAGCCCCGGAAACGGAACGACCTGAAGGAGTTCTGGTTCTCCACCAACACCTCTTCCATGCGGGTGCGGCAGTACCAGGACAACCCCAAAGCCAGCATCTATTTCTATCACAAAGGACTGATCCGCTATGAGGGCGTGATGCTCAAGGGCACCATGGAGGTGCTCACAGACCAGGCGACCAAGGACATGATCTGGCGGAAAGGGGACAGCGTCTTCTACAAGAAAGGCGCGACCGATCCGGATTACTGTGTTCTGAAGTTCACCGCGGAAAGCGGAAGATACTACAAGGACCTGAAGACAGAAAGCTTCAGTGTGGAGTAAAACCGACAAAACGGAGATCGTATGAACAGGCAGATGGTGGCAGAACAGGTCAGGAAAACACTGACCATCCTGAAGGAAAAGAATCAGGATGGCAAACTGTCATATTTTGTTCGTAAATACATCAAACAGCTGAATAATCTGGAAGGTGCCGGAAAGGTTCATAACTACCTGAAAGGCACTACAAATACGTTTTACAAAAAAGCCAGGCCTTCAGGGGAAAACCGTCTGATTGCCCTTGGCTGGGAAGCAAATGAGACGGAAAATTTGATGACTCTGTTTGTGACAGACAAGCAGAGCGTAATCAAAAAGATCAGGAAAGTACTGAAAGTGCTCCGGGAAAAGAATAAAGACGGGGCATGCGCGGAGTATGTCCGGAAATATGAGACGCAGCTTGATGAACTGGAGCATGCGGAGTTCATTCATAACTATATCCGCGGCATATATTATGATCTGTATCATAATCATACAGAGCTGTATGAGGGCGAGAGCGATCCATTTCTGCATGAATTAGCCGATGCGGAGGACGCGCTGAATGTGTACCTGCATCTGCATCCGGAAGCAGGAAATGCATACGGTGAGGTTCCCGAAAAGGATCCGCGAACCATGCTGGTTACGGTGGATGGATCGAAAATACACAGCTATGAGGATTTCGTCAGCGTCATGCAGAAGGAACTGCAGTTTCCCCGGGACTGTGAGGGCATGGTGGATCGCTATCTGGACTGGATCAGGGATCTGTCCTGGTTTGATTATGACCGCTACGTATTTACCATCCAAAACACTCAGCAGATGATGCAGAACAGCGAGCATGACGCAAAAGCTATCATTGATCATTTCTACAGGATGATTATTCCGTTCTGGGATCATAAATATAAGCATTGCATTGTCTGTGGAATGCGGAAGGATATCATTCTGAACCTGGAATGACACAGAAACAGACCAGGCAGGACAGCAAAACGAAAAGAGCAGTGCCGCATAGCACTGCTCTTGCTGTTTGGTGATTTTACTCCATGCAGGCCGGATAGAAGACCGGGGTGGGTTCTGGATCGGGCTGCTTGACATTGGGGTCTTTTTCCGGAGCCGGACCAAGGGAACTGAATGGCAGATCCAGCTTCTCTGCGTAGGTCTGGGCTGTGCTGCCTTCATATCCGCAGAGAAGAGCACGGGGAGATTCGTCAACGATATTGAAATTGTAGTCTTCGTTGATCTTTGATTCGTCCAGGCGGAGGTTTGCTTCCGGATTCAGGATGGTAACCTCTTTCAGGTTGGGACAGTCTGCAAAGGCAAATGCGTCAATGTTCCGCACACTGGCCGGAACAGTGATGCTTTCCAGGGCGTCTACCCAGGTGAAGCACATCCAGCCAATGGATTCCAGTCCATCCGGGAGCTCAACGGTCTTCAGGTGATGAACACTCTGGAATGCCCAGGGGCCGAGGATTTTGGTTTCCGCGGGGAAATCATCCTTGCCCAGATGCTCTGTTTTCCGTCCGGCAGGATATGAAACCAGGGTGCCGGCGTTATCAAACAGGATGCCGTCCACAGACTTGCAGGTTTTGTTATCCGGGGAGACGTTGATGTCCGTCAGGTTGGGCATGGAAGAAAAATGGTTGTAGAAGGACGCTCCGTTAAACGAGGCTGGAATCTCAATAACAGAAATCTGAGCACCACTGAGAGCGGCGCCTCCGAACCGTGTGGTTCCTTCCGGAACGGCATAGGTTCCGTTCACGTTCTTTCCGTCAGGATAATACAGCAGGACTGTCCTGTCAGCATTGAAGAGCACGCCGTCCACGGAGACAAAGTGTTTGTTGCCCTGTGCCACTTTGAACCGCTTGAGGGCGGGGGTGATATTGAAGGCCTGCATGGAACCGAGCGTCTTCAGGGAGGCAGGCAGGGTGATGTCAGAGAGGTTCGGGCAGTTGAAGAAGCAGTAGCACTGAATCTCCTTCAGGGTTTCGGGCAGGATGATTTTCCTGGCAATACATCCGTCGAACGCCCATTCACCCAGCACCTCAATCCCGTCAGGTACGGTGACCACTTCTTCATTGCCGGTATAACGCATCAGGGTTTTGTCCCGGACCTCGAAAACACCGCTTGTTTCCGGCTCGGCGGACTCGGTAATATCAGCTGTGTCAGTGTGAAGCACGATTGTATCAGGAGTCGGGACCGCAGAAGCAATGTCCTCGCTGTCTGCAGCAGTCTGTACACTGATTTCATCGGTTACTGTAAGATCAGTTGCTTCAGTGCTGACTGCTTCTGTATCGGCATCCAGAGCTTCAAACGCAATACCCCATCTGTCTGCATAAGCCTGCACACTGCTGTCTGCGGGTGCGCAGAGAACGACGCCGCTCCTGGCACCGGAGAAGATGTCATCTCCGGTGCCATCGAGTTCAGTATCCGGGAAGCCGACGCTATTACTCCGGATGGTGACGCGTTCCAGCTTGTCGCAGTAACCGAAAACATAGCCGGAGATATAGCTCAAGGTTGACGGGAGGGTTACGCTTTTCAGGGAGTGTGCTCCGTCAAAGGCCATCCAGTCCACAGTCTGGAGCCCCTCCGGAAACTCGATCGACTTCAGGTTCCGGTTATCCTGGAAGGCAAACGCACTGATGCTGGTCAGTCCTTTGGGGAAATAATCTTTATCGAGTTCAGTCCCTGCTTTCCAGGCAGGATACAGTATCAACGATCCGTATCGGTCATACAGCACATCGTCCACCGTATAGAACCGACTGTTGCCTTCAGCTACGGAGATCTTCAGCAGTCCGGAGACACCGGTGAAGTCGCCGCCTTCGGAATGCAGCTGGGTCAGGGTGGAGGGGAATTCGATAGCGGTCAGATCAGCACCGTCGAAGGCAGTGTATCCGAGCTCCTCCGTTCCCTCCGGAATGGCGTACCGGCCGCCTGCGTTTTTGCCGGCCGGATAGTAAAACAGCTTTTTACCGTCGGCGGAAAACAGCACACCGTCTATGGATTTATAGTGCTGATTGCCTTCCGCCACGTTGATGGCCTGAAGTTTCGGGTTGTTGTAGAAAACCTGTGCCTGGGTAATCTGGTCGCCATAGGTGTCGTCAATGTAATATTCCAGGTTCGTCAGGGAAGCAGGCAGGGTGATTTCCTCCAGCTCCGCACAGGAATAGAAAGCATAGCTGCGGATTTCCTCCAGGGTTTCGGGCAGGATCACCTTTGTCACGGGGCTATATTGAAAAGCCCATTCACCGATTTCCGTGACCCCGTCTGGAACGGTGACCTCACCGCCTCCCCCTGTATATTTCACCAGGGTTGTTCCTTTGATTTGAAAATTGTTGTCAGCGCTTGCCGCAGACACGGTGAAGCAGAGCATACACACAAGCAATATGCTGATGATAAGAGAAAAGAGTTTACATCCAGCCTGACGTTCCATTGCGGCACATCCTTTCTGTGTTTCCTTTGCCCCTCACTGAGGCCTACATATATATAGACGCGGAAGACTTCCTTTTTGTTCTCGAAACGAAAATTTGTTTACACCATTGTTACATCTCCGTGAAAACACGGCAAAAGCATACATGGTATATCCAATCATGTCAAAAATGAATCAGAGAAAAAGAAATCGAGCGGCACCGGTAACCGGTGCCGCTCTTTGTGGGGGAAGGGGATAGGGAAAAAGGGAAATGTATGAAGAAACATCCTGCCGAATTCCGCCGGCAGTATCGGGATAAGCTTGATCAGGGCCGGCCGTTGTCCCTGTTGACTAGGACAGTATATCCCGGGAACCTTAAGTGAAGCTTAAAGGAAAAAAAGAAAAAAGGGATCCTGAAAAGGATCCCGGGAAACAGCAAACCTTAATGCGGCCCGCAGGTGCAGTAGGTGCGGATATCCACGGTATACTCTGACACTACCCAGCTTTTATGACAGTAATCGCAGGTATCCGTTCCGGTTACTTTCCAGAATTCCCGGATATGGGTATGCGGCCCATAATTATACTGGCAGAACCCGCAGTATACCGGAGCGTCTTTCTTCTGCCAGCTTTCCCTGTAGGTACAGTTCTTATGGGTACAGGCCAGCGCCGCAAAACACACCGACACAGCGGACAGCACCAAAGCAGCGGCAAGGATAAACGCCAGAAGCTTTTTCATGGTATTATTCTCCTGTCAATGAAGAATTGGAATGATCCGCACCAGGCGAATCATTCCATAAAAACATTATGAATTTGCTGTTGAGATGCGTCTTGTAAACAAATGGGGTGGTTTAGTTCATATAGGTTGTCTGTTCGTGGATCTTTTCACCGCAGACACCGCAAAGGTCATATTCATAGAGCAGGTGCGGGGTGAGCCACTGAGTACGATGCTTCAGGTTGCAGTGATTCTGATAGGTTGTTGTGGTTTCCCAGTAGAGCGAATGGCAGCTTGAGCAGTAGATCTGTTTGGAGGTGACGATTTTGTGCTGGGTACTGCCGGTGCTCGTAATGGTTTTCTGCGTATCAACGACGCCCGCAGTGTATTTTCCGCAGCGGCCGCAACGCATGTTGCCTGCAAAACACAGGCTGGCGACAGAAAGAACCAGGACCAGGGCGAGACACAATGCGATAACCTTTTTCATGATACTATCCTCCTTTTTTTATTAGAACGATCCGCGGCAGACGGACCGTTTCTTAACCTGATATACAAACATCAGTCAGAATGTTGACAATCGACAGCTCAGTGAGCGCAGGGGCAGGTCTCGCTGAGCAGAACTGTCTTTGTTGTGGTGTAGTAATCATGGCAGTTCGGGCAGGAGTACACAGTGATGATATCCTTGTAGCTCATGGTGTGCGCATGGGTATAGGAATTATACCCGCACTTTGTCCATTTGGGCTTGGTATAATACGACGTTGTCTGATAAGTTTTCGTGTAATAATGGTTGGCGCACGCAGCCAAAGCTGTTACTGCAATGGAACAGATCAGGACCAATGCACAGATGAGAGCCACAGACTTTTTCATGGAATAACCCTCCTTAATATAAAATAATAGTTTAACCCGGTTTACACGAAACCGGAAAAGAGACAATGATCAGAAAACATCATCAGACAATCAGGGCTGGCAAGGGCAGCTCTGGTTGATAAACGTCTTGACGATCTTGGTATAGGTATCACCGCACTTCGGGCAGTAGTACACATACACCTTATCTTCATAGTTCAGAAAATGTGGATGGACATACTGGTTATATTCACAGGTTGTCATGCAGTAGGGAACGGAAGATGTACCTGCAACTGTTTCGTGAACCAGAATATACGTGTGGGTGCATGCGGCCAGAGCAGTTGCCACAACGGAACAAACCAGAACTAGAGCACAGATGAGAGCCAGGAACTTTTTCACGGGGTACTCCTCCTTATAAAAGATTTGTTAGGGAACCGGGGAAGAAATAACGAACAGAGAACTAATAGCAGACAATTATCTTTATGTCAGTGTACGCAGGGGCATGTTTCACTAAGAAAAACCGTAATGTATTTCACATAAGAGCGGTCACAGATGTGACAGTAATACACATTGGCTTTTTCCATGTACTTGATGGTATGCGCATGCATGTAGGGATTATACGCACACTGAACCCATCGGGGCTCTGTCCAGGTTCTGGTAATGGTTGAATAGACAAGTGTTTGGCCAGGGTGATCACATGCAGCCAGAGTCACTGCCGCGATGGAGCAGACCAATACCAGGGCACAGATGAAAGCGATAAACTTTTTCATTGACAGACCCTCCCAATAAAGTATTAAGTTATTGCCGACAACGCAGAGAGCATACACAAAAAGGCATCCCAATACTACCCAACCTGCACAACTGGTCAGTTTATCTGCATCATTGGAAGAGAATTAATCAAACAAACTGAAAAACTGCTCATTCTTTGTGATGACATAAAGAAAAGACAGCGCCTGCTGCGCTGCCTGAAGGAGGAGAAAAAGAGTATGAAGAAACATCTGCTGCTGGGGCCCTGGTCCGGCAGGGAGATGGTATTCACTAGATCAGGGTCGGCCGTTTCCCCTGTGAACAACTGTAATATAATTGGCGAACCTTAAATGAGTCTTAACAAAACAATACAAATTAAAAAATGAGTTCAATTTGGTCATTTCCCCCCAAAATGACTAAATTGAACTCGGGAATGATGCAATTGAAAAGGGGGCAGCATCCCTGAATACTGCCTCCATACATAAGAAGGAGAGCATGAAGAAACTCTCTGCTTGCGTACACAGTATACGCCCAGAACACCCCCGGAACCACTGAACCTGCATAAGTGGTCGAAAAAACTGCAGAATTGGTAAAAACAGTATCCAAACGCTTCCGGCGTGTTACAAGTATTGCGGCGAAGTAACATTGGTGTAAAATCCCGCCAAACCTGTTGTTTTCAAACTTTCCGCATGATATATTGCAAACAGACCCGGAGTATAAACACAACAGGAGACGAGTATGGCTGGTTCAGTAATCATCACTTGCAAGAAATGCGGCATGCCGCTGAAGAAGGGTACCAAGGTCTGCTCCTACTGCAGGCAGGATACCGGTTATCTGATTAACCGTGCCCCGAAGGAAAAGAAAACAGGCATCCGGATCCTGGGACACACGATCCGGCTTCCCTGGGTCACTTTGATCCTTGTTCTCCTGAATGCCCTTGCGGGCATTTACAAGCTGGCCGGGGGAGAATATGACGTACTCCGCAACTTCGGTATGTACCAGGGTGCCCTCCAGCAGGGAGAGTATGGCAGGATTATCCTGAGCAGCTTCCTGCACCTGGGCTTCCCGCACTTTATCGGCAACATGTACGCCCTGCTGACCTACGGCTTCGTCTTTGAGAACCGCATCGGCAGGTGGAAGTACCTGGCCATCTACCTGGTCTCCATGCTTGGTTCCGCCCTGCTCATCAACTTCGTGGGCGGTAACGCCATCCATGCCGGTGCCAGCGGCGCCATCTGGGGCCTCATGGCAGCCAACCTCCTCTATTGCATCTTCACCCGCAGGAAGTTCCTCTATATGCTCTATGCCCTCCATGCGGTCATCGGTAACGTCCTTTACACCTTCTCCTCCCACGTCAGCTGGCAGGGCCACTTCGGCGGAGCCATCGCCGGAGCCCTGATCGCCCTTCTGCTCTTCGCCAAGGAAAGAAAAGAAAGTAAACCGATCTTCTGAAAAACAACAGACATAAAATAACAAACACAACAAAAGTAGCATCCCGGCAGCTGCCGGGATTTTTCATGTAAAAAAGAAGGCAGCGAATCCGCTGCCTAAAGGGGAAAAGGGGAAGAGAAAGTATGAAGAAACATCACACCGGCGGAAAGAAAACCGGAAGTGATGGAATCCGCTAGACCAGGGTCGGCCGTTTGCCCAGTTGACGGGAATAATATAACCCGGGTTTCTTAAATGTACCTTAAGGGAATAACTTGATTTATATGATAATGCTTTGGTCTTTGGCTGTATGATTACTTTTTTCCTATGAATAAATATGTTAATATACCAACAGATTATTATAATTAGCGCATTCAGTATTGTTGAAATACATCAAGGAGTCATTTCCATGAACGAAATCCGTGAATTGATGCAGGAAGTAATGACTTTTTCAGAAGAACGGGACTGGGATCAGTTCCATTCTCCGGTTAATCTGGCTAAATCTATTGCAATAGAGGCGGGAGAACTCCTTGAATGTTATCAGTGGAGTGATATTGCTGATCCTGAAGCAGTTGAAGAAGAGCTTGCGGATGTGCTGAACTATTGCTTACAGATGGCTGCGAAGCTGAATCTTGATCCTGCGGAGATCGTTCGAAAGAAAATGAAGAAAAATGCTGAGAAGTATCCTGTAGAAAAGAGCAGGGGGAGAAGCACGAAGTATGATCAACTTTGACGTCAAAATCCGTGATTTTCCTTTTGACGGAACCAGTCAGTCCAGCATCGAACAGTGGAAAAGCGGAGACAGAGAATATGGCGCCAATTGGCCTGTTGTATATCTGATTCATAATGATGATACAAAAGAGGCTTATATTGGTGAAACTCTGAACGCCGGAAAACGGGCGGCACAACACTGGCAGGTTGAAGAACGGAAGCGCCTGAAGACCATTCATATTATGACGGATGACACCTTCAATAAATCCGTCATTCTGGATCTGGAATCTTTCCTGATCAAATACATATCCGCTGATGGGAAATATAAACTACAGAACGGTAATACCGGTTTGTCTGATTTCGACTATTACGACCGGCATGAGTATGAAGATCAGTTTGGAAAGATATGGGCAAGCCTGAAGGAACTTGGCCTGGCAGAGAGCACAATTACAGATATTGAAAATTCGGATCTGTACAAATATTCTCCCTATAAGACACTGACCAAGGATCAGGAAAAGGTTCTGGCTAAGATCCTTAGTTTCCTGACGTTCTGCCTGAGCGAGAACATGGAAGAGACTGTTGTTGTGAAGGGTGGAGCCGGAACGGGAAAGACGATCCTGGCGGTATTCCTTCTTAAACTCCTGAATGATCTGAAGAATAAGACCTATGAGGATAAAGAGGAAGAAGAGTCGGACATCAAGGTAAACAGACTTCAGTCCATTCTCGCGGAGAGACAATTGAAGATCGGCTTTATAGTTCCCCAGCAGTCTTTGCGGAAAACACTGAAGAAGGTTTTCAACCATATGCAAGGCATCCCGGAGAGCTTAATCATGACGCCAACTGAAGCAGCAATAGCAGCAAAAGACGAACCTTTTGATTTGCTTGTTTGCGATGAAGCTCACAGACTGCGCAGGAGAGCAGCACTGAGCCAGTATCCGGCTTACGACAAAGTTAATCAGGAGTTGAATCTGTCAAAGGATGCAACCGAACTGGACTGGATTATTCGATCCAGTAAAATGCAGGTGTTATTCTACGATTCTGCACAGTCCGTACGGCCTTCAGATATTCCGAAGGATGATTTCACACATGTGCTGAACAGCCAGGATAACAGACAGATACTGAATCTGACATCCCAGCTTCGATGCCTGGGTGGAGATGACTATATCCAGTACGTTCATGAAGTGCTAAATTACAAAGGATTCCTGAATGGACAAAAGCCACAGGAAACGGATTCTTTTGTTCTTAAAGAAGACGGGAACATGTGGCTTGCACCGCATGGTGAGTTTGAGGATTATACGCTCAAGTTCTATGATGATGTTGATCAGATGATGGATGAAATCGACAAGCTGAACAAGAAGTATGATCTGTGCTGTGCAGTTGCTGGTTACGCCTGGGAATGGATTACCAGAGGTGAACCCAGAGATACGACAAAACGAGATATTAACATCGGCAAGGGATACCTTTGGAACAGGACATATACTGACTGGATTAATTCAGATAGACTGCCTTACGAAATTGGATGTATTCATACAGTCCAGGGATATGACCTGAATTATGTAGGCGTCATATTTGGACCGGAAATCTATTATGACAAAAAAGCGAAGAGAATAGAAGTTGACAAGAACAAGTATAAAGATAATCTGGGCAAGGCTGTTGGAAATGATTATGAAGCGCTTCGCTCATATATACTGAACATATATGCTACACTTTTAACCAGAGGCATTCATGGCGCACTGGTTTATGTATGTGATCCGGATCTGAGGGAATATTTGAGACCGTATTTCAAATCATAATTGAAAAGGTAAGAACGATTTATGAGATCATTTTATGCCAAATGCAGTGAACTGTTTGTAAATTGATATCCAGTTTAACGGAAGAGGGCAGCGGGAATGAAAAAGTGTGCAGGATGCGGCGCGGAGTTTGACGACACCAGCAAGTACTGTCCTAACTGCGGGGCGGAATACGGAGAGGCGGCACCGGCATATCAGCCCAGTATTGCGGAAGAATACGGCTGGCATCCGGAAAGGACGAAGAAGGCAGAGAAGGTCATCAACAGCGACCAGGGGATGATCTGGCACAGGGTTCTGCTCTTCTTCCTGATCGTGAACGCCATCTGGAGCATTATCACCGGCATTGGATATATGAACCGGTATCGTGATCCGGAATGGATTGTTTTCTTCAAAACGGTTAAGGGGCTACAGACCTATACTGTTTTCTGCGGCGTGGCACAGATTGCCATCGGGGTGTTTGCGATCACGGTGTATAACAGGCTGCGGAGATACAAGAAAGAGGGCCCTTCTTCCCTGAAAGTGATGTATATCATCTGCATCATTGTGCCCATGGTTCTGCAGGTCTGGCAGGGAAGGATTCTCCCACAGTCGAAAATTGACAGGCTTACGCTCCTGGATATCATGAAGAACATCATAATGCTGGGGATCAACAGCACCTATTATGCCAGACGCAAGAACCTGTTTGTGAACTGAGAGGGACAAGGGATATGCTGATTCACGCGACACGCTCCAGCGTGTGCCTGGGGGATGACTTCGCCGGACCGGAGGAAAGGGATCTGGTTCTGGACGAGCAGGCGCGTCTGTCGGAACTGATGAAGCAGCTGGCCGGATATGTGCCGTATTTCGGCAATGTGGTATGGAGTATCCGGTGCGGCGACAAGGTTATCGGCTACCTGTACAGCCCCGGGGAAAAAGCAGCTTACCGGTATAAACTGACGGCAGGGAATAAGCGGGTGTCTGAGCTGGGAGAAGAGACTGTTTTCTGCAGGTATTACTCCGGCAAAGATATCCTGATCAGGAATATAAAGGTCTTTTCCCTTCCGGGAACGATAAACCTGAAAAAGGTCATGCTGTACGAGGAGCAGCAGAGGAAGGAAGGCATGCTCTTCTGACGGCGGCAGCAACAACAGAGAAAGCAAAAGAAAAGAGGCAATCAATCCATGAGCAGTGTGAAAGAACGTTTTTTAAGATATGTACAGGTGGAGACCACCAGTTGTGAGGCCAATGAGTGCTGCCCTTCCACACCGGGACAGAAGGTGCTGGGAGAAATGCTGGTGAAGGAAATGCAGGCAATGGGTGTGAGCGGCGCCCGGATGGATGAGCACGGCTATGTGTACGGATTCATCCCCGCAAAGGGAAAGACGGACGCGCCGGCCATCGGGCTGATCGCCCACATGGATACCTCAGACGCGGTGCCCGGAAAGACTGTGCCCCAGGTGATTGAGCACTATGACGGCGGTGTGATCCGTCTGAAGAACGGGGTAGAGATCAGCGGATTCAGCTTCCTGGAAAGCCTGAAAGGCCAGGACCTGATCGTGACCTCCGGGGATTCCGTGCTTGGAGCGGATGACAAGGCCGGGGTTGCGGAAATCATGACCCTGTGTGAAAAGATGCTGGCGCCGGACGCACCGGACCACGGGAAGATCTGCGTGGCATTCACGCCGGACGAGGAGATCGGCCGGGGTGCGGATCTGTTTGACATTCCCGGCTTCGGGGCGGAGTTCGCCTATACGGTGGACGGAGGCGCCCTGGGCGAACTGGAATATGAGTGCTTCAACGCCGCTTCCTGCAAGGTGACGGTGAAGGGCGTGAATATCCATCCCGGCAGCGCAAAGAACCAGATGATCAACGCGTCCCTGGTGGCAATGGAGTTTGCCGGCATGCTGCCGCCCTGGGAGCGGCCGGAGCATACCGAAGGGTATGAAGGGTTCTATCACCTGATGGAAATGAGCGGAAATGAGGAAGCCGCAGAACTAAAGTACATCCTGCGGGATCATGATATCCGGAAGCTGGATGCACGCAAGCAGATGATGAACACTGCCTGCGAAGTGCTCAATAAGAAGTACGGGGACGGAACGGTCTTGGTTGAACTGAGGGATTCCTACCGGAACATGAAGGAGATTGTGGAGCAGCATCCGGAAATCCTGGAACGGGCAAAAGCGGCTTTCCTGGCCAACGGCGTGGAACCCATTGTGAAGGCCATTCGGGGTGGAACGGACGGCGCCCAGCTGTCCTTCCGGGGACTGCCGTGTCCCAACCTGTCCACCGGCGGATACAATTTCCACGGAAGGAAAGAACTGGTGCCGGTGCAGGCAATGGAAAAGATGACGGAAGTACTGGTAACACTCGTGAGTGTGAAATGAAACAATGGCAGCAAGCCAATATGACAGTTACTGTGACTACGGAGGGTTAACGTGTCTGAGAATGGAAAAAGGTCCAACTTCGAACTCCTTGATGAGATGGAGCAGAAGCAACAGCTGACGTTTAAGGACGAAACGTTTGTTGATCCGCAGCCGGATGGAATAAGGTATATCAGGAAATGGCGCTGGATCAGGCCTGACGCAAAGCTGACTTTTCCGGTGGTTGTGCTGATTGCCTGGTTTATTCTGTGGCTGACAGGCTATATACCGGGGCTTTCCTGGCTGGGTGATCTTTGCATGGTGGTTATGGGCATCGGCATTGTGGGAAGTATCTGGGAGATCTGGTTTAAGAAGAAAGGTGAATAACACATGCAGAACTACGACAATTTCTCTATGGAGAGGGACAAGATCAGAAAAAGAGGGAGAACCAACCTGCGGGTGATCATATTCGTTCTTGCGGTTGTTATCCTGGGCGGAGCGCTGGTCCGGAATGAAACACAGGAAACTGAACGGAAGGTGGCACTGGACGGAGAAGTGCTGCTGAACGGGGATATCAGTTTTGAGGAAGCGGATAAGAAACTGAGAGAAGCCGGGTTTGTGCCCATGGACGGCAATATCTTCCAGCTGGATGGACAGATACAGGACTACGAGGGCCGGGAAGTATACGGCCATAAGGCGACTCTCAGCGTCCTGGGGTATACCGCTGTCGGCGAAAAGAGCAATATGCTGGCAATTATGCACTATTTCCTGGAAGATTCGTCGGCAAACAGGGAGCACCCCGGAAAAAGCTTTACGGATGTCCGGGAGAAACTGACGCAGAGCCTGGGAAAGGAACCGAAAGAGGAAGAAGGCTTCCTGTTCTGGGAACTGAAAGGCAGTTCATCTGCGATGATGGGCTATGTGCAGGACGGGCTCTGGATGCTGGTTTACGCGTATAGCAAGTGAAAAGCATAACGGCCGGAAAAGGGAAAAAAGAATCCTGAGAAAGGATTCTTTTTTTGATTTTACATGGCTGTTACATCACAGTGATGACATTGAAACAGGAGGCAGATTATCATGGGAGTATCATAACAGAGAGACAGGTGAAAGAATGCAGAAGAATGACGATGCCGTAAAGAAGATTGCGCGCCGGGAAACAGGTAAGGCGCTTATACTCGCGGCCGTGTTTGTTCTGATCATATGCTTCGCCTGGATGGCGTACAGATGGAGCACACAGAGACATGAGGCGCTGCCCGGGGAAGTGATCCTGAACGGACGCATGAGCTTTGAAAAGGCGGATGAGAAACTGAAAGACGCCGGGTTTAAACCGATGGGAGTAAGCCGACAGTACAAGAACGTTACGAATCAGTATTACGAGGGTGTGGACGTCTGTGGCTACAAAACAGAGTACAGCTATCTGTCAGAAAACCAGAATCCGGAAAACCGAAGCCTGGAGATTGTGCATGTGTTCAAGGATACGAAGGAATCCAACCTGGATAACCCGGGAGAGATCTGCAAGACGGTTGTGGAAGAACTGACAAAGATCATCGGCAAAGAACCGGAGGAAGGGAAAGACGGTTACGGAACGGAGAAGTACCTGTTCTGGACGCTGAAGGCCAGTACCGAAGCTGTGTTGCTGTATATGGGAGACGAGAACCTGATGCTGATGTACGTTTATAATAAATAGACGAACTTAAAACTTAAGACTCAAAACTAGATCCTTCGGCTGCGCTCCCTTCGTACCCCTTGCTCAGGATGACATTTTTATCGGAAATCATTCATAAAAAAATGAATGATGTGGTAGCTACGGCGAGGGAAATGTGATTTGCGTAAATACTGAACGGAGAATGAAGATGATTATGAAGTCTGGTGTGCTAAAGTCTGTGGCAATTGTGCTGGCGTGCGTGGTGGTTTATGCTGTCATCGGAAAGGCCATAGGGGCTGCGATAGACGGAATGCTGGTTGTGATGTAAAGGAATATTGCGTGCGGCAAGTGTGAAAGATATAATGGCTCCAATGATGTGACAGATACGGAAGGACAACAAAATGGATAGCAGAACGGATGAAAAATGGTATAAAAACGAATACGAGATGGACATCAAAAGAGTTCTCAGGATTCTGGCGATTGTTGTGATCGTGGCTGCTGCTTCATGGGGAATCGGTGCATGGATGGAAGCACGGCATGTGCCTGCACTGCCCGGGGAAGTGATACTGAAAGGAAACATGAGCCTTGAAGAAGCGGACAGGAAGGTAAGGGAAGCTGGGTATATTCCCAAGGGTGAAGTTTCCCGGGATGAAGAAGGAAGCTATAGCCAGGCTTATAAAAGCAGCGAGGCCTTTGGTTATGATACAAAAGGCAGTGTGCTTGGGGTTAAGGAGTCCGGTGGGAATAAATACGTCTTGCGTTTCCTGTATTTTGATGAGAGCAGTGTGGAGTATAAAGCAGATAACCCGGGGAAAGTTTTTAATGATATTCTGAACGAATTGACCAGCAGAATCGGAGCTGACCCCGTGATCATATATGAGGCGTCATTTGGAAACAGATGGTGCTGGGATTTAAAAGGGAAAACAACGGTCAATCTGTGCTATGTAGCGGACGGTGTTGTGAGTGTGGGATACAGCTACAAAGAGTGACTGAAAACGACAAGTATACAGGGGAAATAACCGGTCATTTGCCTGGAAGAAAATAGATTTTATTCAATGACTGCGGAGGAAAAGAAACATGAAAAAGAGCCTGGTGTTGCTGCTGATTCTGGTGCTGCTTGCTGCGGTCTGCGGCGTGAGCTGCGGGGAGTCACTGACAGAGAAGATCGCCGGAACATGGTATGAGAATGAAGAGATCGTAGGCGGCAGACTGTCCGAAACAAGCAGGACGGGATATACGTTCGCATTCAATGAAGACGGAACGGGGAAAGTGACCGGGCAGAATACGAGTGGTGATACCCAGGATGCTGAAATTAAGTGGCAGGAGGAGAAAAACGGTATAACCATCGAGTTGGAAATCAATGAAAAACAGTACAGATACCGGCTGCTGCCTTATAAGGACATGGTTCTTTTCAACAGGGGAAACTACATAAGCATTTTAGGGAAAAAGCTGGGAGAAAAGTCCGGAATCCGGTATGGCTCCTTCGCAGAGTATTCTTGTGAGCCGCTGGAGGGGACGGACGAGATCACGGATGAACTGCTGGATACAACTGTTTCCATCCTGAAAACACGGATGGAGCAGAAGGGATATGAGGATGCGAATGTTGAACGGCTCGGAGAAGACAGGATCCGTATCGAAGTAGAGGGCAAACAGGATGATGATGCGTTTACTCTGGCGGATGCACAAGGGAACATGGAATTCCTGGACCCGGAGGGAAAAGTGTTTATGGGCCGGGAAGAAATTGCTTCCGTAGAGTACGATAATGGAATGGGCAGCTTCAATCTTCTGTTTACCCTGACGGATGAGGGGAGAAAGATCTTTGCTGAAGAAACCGAAAAAGATGTCGGGAAGATGATTTCGATCCGAATGGATGATGAAATACTGGTGCAGGCTACGGTTAGCAGCGCCATTCCATATGGAAATGTTGTGCTGCACAATAACACCTGGGAACGCGCAAAGGGAATGATCGCAGTCCTGAACACTCCGGTGCTGCCGGTAAAACTGAGCATAGTCGGGAATGGCAGCTATTCTGACGTTGAGTTTGCGGAGCATGAAGAAGACGTCGGTCCGGTGGGTGACATTACGGTTGTGCTGAAAATGGGCGATCGTGAAATGACACAGTATGAACTGAATCAGGCAATTCAGAAGGAAACAGAATACGCGAAAGCATATGCAGGCATGATGAATAACGCATATATGTATCCTGTTGGAATCCAGGAACAGGTCATTGCAGATATAAAGAAAGAATGGACCCTGGACGCCAAAGTGAAGGAACTGCATCTGGACCAGCTGACAGAAGAAGATATGGAGACGGTCCGTCGGGAAGCACAGGCCTACTATGACTCCATCCTGGATTACGCAAAAGTCTATGTCAAGACGGATGGACTGGATGAGGAAGGCATTGATCAGGCGGCCAGGGATATGATGCTGGAATATGGATATACCCTTGAGTCAGTTACAGAAGAGCAGACCGGGAAGCTGATAAACAAGAAGCTCCGGGATTATATTATCAATGACGTTACGGTAACGGACGAAGAGATCCGGGCAGAAAGGGACAAAAGGGCCGAAGCAGGCAGAACCGGGGATGAACTGGAGGAAAGCCTGATTAAGGAAACACTGCTCAGTGCAAAGCAGGACAAGGTATACCAGGAAACCGTGGAAGAATGGATTCAGAATGCTGGGATTATCGACAAGCTGCAGACAGCAGAGAATAAGACAAATCTTTCCCTGCTGGACCTGGTGAATATAATGACTGAGAACAAATAAAAACACTGACTTTGCCGAAACAGCGGATACTGAAGGCATACGGATTATCATCAATCCGGTATGCCTTTTAAAATTTACACCTTTGTTACATCACTGTGGAGACTTTGAAACGCCTGACGCGTTATGTTTTATGTGGTGAAAAAACCGGGAACGGGAGAATGAGCATGAAAAAGAATTCTCGGGTGCTTTGGGTGCTGGCGGGGATCGTCGTCTGCCTGCTTATCTGTGCGGTGATTGGTTGTGCAGTCTTTGAAAAAAACGGAAGGGTTGCAATTGATGAGGAGCACTTTCCGGATGCGGCCCTGCGGGAAGCTGTGACTGAATACGACCAGAACCAGGATGGTATACTCGGCGTAAAAGAAGCGAACAAGGCAGAGTATATTAACGTGCATAACAGGAACGTGACAACGCTTCAGGGGATAGAATACCTGCGCGGGCTGAAAGAACTATCCTGTTATGAGAATGAACTGACCGAACTGGATCTCAGCCGGAACACAAGACTGGAAAGGCTGAACTGCCTTGGCAATCAGCTGACAAAGCTGGATGTGAGCCGGAATACCGAACTTGTCGACCTGAACTGTAACTATAACCAGATAGAAAGCCTGGATATCAGTCATCTCAGGAAGCTGGAACACCTGCTTTGCTATAAAAACCATCTGACAGAACTGAATATAAGCGATAGTTCTGTCCTTGCGGCACTGGCTCGTGAGAACGAACCTGAGGAGGAAGACAACAAGCTGATGTGGGAAAAGCGGGAAAACGGGAAAGCCATTCTCGCAGAACTGCGTGTTGACGAAAATGTAGAAGTGATCATAGGGGAAGGACAGAAAAGAACGGCATCCGGGAACGGAAATCAAAAAGGAGTCAGGATTAATTCAGAGCACTTTCCGGATATGGAGCTCTGGAAGACTGTGAAGAAATATGACCGGGATGACAATGGATACCTCAGCAGGGAAGAAGCTGAAAGTGCCGTTGTGATCGACCTGCAGGAGAAGAACGTGGAAAGCCTGAAGGGAATTGAACACCTGACCGCACTGGAGACGCTGAACTGTGAAAACAACAAACTGACTGAACTGGATCTGAGCCTGAATACAGAGCTGAAAAGTCTTAACTGTGGTAATAACCAGCTGACGGCACTGAATGTAAAAGAGAGTGCGCGGCTGGAAAACCTGTCCTGCGAAAAAAATAAACTGACAGAACTGGATCTGAGCGGGAATCCGGCACTGGTGAAACTGGAGTGCAGTGAGAACCGGCTGGCGAAGCTGGATCTGAGCCAGAATACGAACCTGGTCAGTTTGTATTGTATAGAAAACTTCATAGAAGAAATAGATCTGAGCCGGAATACTGAACTGACAGAGGTGTATCTCCAGTATAACAGGCTGAAAAAGCTGGATGTGAGTGGATGCCTAAAGCTGACGGAACTATACTGTTCGATTGGAAACATTGAGGAGCTGAATGTGAGCCGGTGTCCGGAACTGAAAGTGCTGCATTGTTATGATAATGCACTGAAGGAACTGGATCTGAGCCGAAACCTAAAACTGAAAGAGCTTTATTGCTCAAGCAACAAATTGACGGAACTGGATATAAGCAAAAACGCGGAACTGGAGAAACTGTTTTGTTTTTCGAACAACATCAGTGAGCTGGACATCAGCAGCTGTCCGGATCTTCAGGTACTTGACTGTGAGAATTGCGCACTGGCTGAGCTGGATATCAGCGGCTGTAAAGCGATTGCTGATCTGACAGAAAACAATGAGCCGGAGATGATCAGGGAAACCCTGGAATGGAGCACCCGGGACGAAGACAGAAGGTATGTAACCGCCCTGGTGCTGAACTGGAGTACGAAGATCCGTAAGGGTAACGGAGAATACGTGGAAAGCGGGGTTCCGGAGCCTGTATATGTGAAGATTGACGAGGTGAATTTTCCGGATCGCGCTCTCCGGGAATGTGTGAGCCGGTATGACCTAAGCGGGGACGGACTGCTGGGCGAGTTTGAGAACTCCAGAATTACGGAAATAACAATTGGAGAAGAAAAAATAACAACCCTGAAGGGTATTGAGTACCTGACGGCTTTGACATATCTTTACTGCGACGATAATGAACTGACAGAACTGGACGTAAGCCGGAACACTGAACTGACATATCTGTCCTGCAACAATAATAAACTGAAGACTCTGGACTTGAGCCAGAACACTCAATTGACAGAGCTTTACTGTTATGGGAATGAAATGACAGAACTGGACTTGAGCCGGAACACTGAACTGACAGATATTAATTGTGCCCGGAATAAGCTGGTAAAGCTGGATGTGGGCGAAAACACTAAACTGGAAGAATTGCAGTGTAATGATAATCAAATTCCGGAACTGAACGTAAACAATCATCCCGGAATGAAAAGGATGATCATATCCAGGAACCAGCTGACGAAGCTGGATACCAGCGGCTGCCATGATCTGGAATGGTTATGGTGCGATCAAAACAGACTGGCAGAACTGGACGTGAGCACCAATCCAGAATTGAGAAATTTGCTATGCAGATCCAATGGAATGAGAAAACTGATAATAAGCAATAATACCAGACTGGAGGAGCTTGAGTGCACAGGGAACCAACTGACAGAACTGGATATCAGCTCCAACCCGGTGATGATTACGCTGTTTGAGAACGGAAATCCTACAGAAACGGATGAGGGCGGACTGCTATGGATTACCAGGTATGGATGGGGCAGTAAAGTGCTGCAGACCGACAAAAACGTGATAGTGTATACGGGAAACGGTACAACAGCAAAGACGGAAAAAAAAGAAAACAAAGGGGCATATCCGGAAATCCTGTATGACGATATCAAAAGAATCCTGTGGGATTTCTTCTGCAAATGGGCACAGGGTGACGCGGATAATATGCCTGAAAGTTTTATGCCAGAACAAAGGGTCCGGATGGAAAAAACAAAGGCGCTTGTCAGGGAACTGATGGAAAGCGGAATACCGCTGAGTTACCAGATCAACAGCGTGGAAGGAAAAACCGGAGATGACAGACTGAAGTATACCTGTACGGTGTTACTGGATCATGAAGACGGAACATTACAATATGAGAAAATGATAATCGAGCTGATGAAAGGCGGTTCAAACAGGGGTGTGTTCTACTATATTGATTCGGATTCCCTGACGGAACACCAGGAAGCGGAGAACGATCCCACGGTGAAGACAATCCTGCTGGATAAGGAAACAATTCTTCATGACCAGCTGGCTTTCTACGGGAAAGTTGTCGATGAGCTGCAGCCGATCGGCGCAAGTTGTGAAGATAACGGAATAAGAATCGAACTGCTTGCGGCAGTGGCAAAAGAGAAAGAGGTTTATTTCTATTACACAATCAAAGATCTGGAAGGAAAATACGCAGATTACTCCTTTTATCACAATCAGCAATTAGGTAATTGCTGGGGAGGAAATTACTCGTTTTCGCCACAAAGTCAGCTGTATTATGATCGTAAAGAACATCAGTATTATTTCCTGGAACATCTGATGTATATGGAGGAGATTGAAAGCAGCAGCTATTTTTCCACATTTGGAACGAGCAATATACAATTTAATCAGAATGCGTGGGCAGATTGTATGGCATTGATGAAGGAATATGGAGAAACCACGCAGTATACGCAGGGACCGGACGGAATGCGGAAAAGGTATTATGCAGACGTTCCGGCTCCGGAGGGAATAAAGATCCTGGACTGTTCACAGTCTGAAGAGATCAGGCTGCTGCCAAACACTGTGATCAAAGGAATCGGCTGGATTGATGACCAGCTTCATGTTCAGGTCTGTATGGATGAAGATATGTTACAGTCGATCCGCTTTGATGATGATAAAAACGGTGCGCCATACGGGTCGGCCGAAGTAAACCCAATTAGTCCGCTGCGGTGGGAAACAAACGGAAAAGTGTATGTGGAATACATCTTTGACTACAAGCGGGAAGAAGCAGATGCCCTGACCCTGTATGCCTATATGGCTTTAGGGCAGGTCAAAGTAAAAGGCGATTGGCATATTGAATTTACTCTGGATTCGATTCGGGAGAAAGCGAAACCGGTGGAACAGGATTGTTTTCCGGAAGATGAAGCAATGGTCTGGATAGACGAGGCTAGTTTCCCGGATAATACCTTCCGGGAAGAAATAAGACTGTATGATATGGACGGGGACGGATGGCTCAGTGAAACGGAGGCAGAGGCTGTTACAAGCATCAGTCTGCCGGGTATGGAAATCAGTACTCTGAAGGGAATTGAGTATCTGACGCAACTGACGTATTTGGACTGCAGTGATAACAGGCTGACAGACCTTGATTTGAGCAACAACAGAGAATTGATCACGCTGCTGTGCACAGGAAACAGTCTGACAGAGCTGGATGTAAGCAACAATCCGGAATTGGTTGAGTTTGAATGGGAAGGAAAGAAGTTAAAATAGCACTTGCTTTCGGTGTGAATAAAGATCACGCCTAGTTCATTTAAATGAAAAGATGTAACAGCGATGTAAACAATTGTTGTGCTGTGAACAAAAACGGTATACGTCTTCGCCTATATATGGGACTATATGAAAAAGGAAAATGGAGAAAGGATGTGACGGAATGATACGTCAGAACCGGTGTAAGATTTTTACTCTTGTGATCAGCATGCTTTTGGTGTGCGTACTTTGCTTTGCCGCGGGGGCGGAAGAAGCGGGGATGAACTGGAGGAAAGCCTGATTAAGGAAACACTGCTCAGTGCAAAACAGGACAAGGTATACCAGGAAACCGTGGAAGAATGAATTCAGAATGCCGGGATTATCGACAAGCTGCAGACAGCAGAGAATAAGACAAATCTTTCCCTGCTGGACCTGGTGGATATAATGACTGAGGACAAATAAAAACACTGACGTTGCCAAAACAGCGGATACTGAAGGCATACGGATTATCATCAATCCGTATGCCCTTTAAAATTTACACCATTGTTACATCACTGTGGAGACTTTGAAACGCCTGACGCGTTATGTTTTATATGGTGAATAATTAACTGGGACAGGGGATTGAGTATGAAAAAGAGCGTTTTACTGCTGCTGGTTGTGCTGCTGGTATGCATGTTTTGCTACACCATGGCGGAGGAAGATCAGGGAGTCAAAATCAATAAAGAACATTTTCCTGACAGCCTATTCCTGAAAACGGTAAAGAAATATGATCGAGATGAAAATGGATATCTCAGTGCTGAAGAAATTGAAAACATTACGGTGATCAATCTGCAGGGGATGGATGTGGAAACCCTTAAAGGGATTGAATTCCTGACCAGCCTGGAGGTTCTGAATTGTGAAGGGAACAAACTGACCGAACTGGATCTCAAGACGAATAAAGAACTGACCAGTCTTTACTGCGACAATAACAAATTGACGGCACTGAATGTGAAAGAAAATACACAGCTGGAAAACCTGGACTGTGAAAACAATCAGCTGAAGAAACTGGATTTGACCGGAAACACAGCGCTGGAGATGCTGAAGTGTGGCCTGAACCAGCTGACAGAACTGGACCTGTGCCAGAACACGAATCTGGTAACCCTTTACTGTCAGGAAAACAATATAAAAGAGCTGGATCTGAGCCGGAATACAGAGCTGGAAGAAGTAAACTGTCGGTTAAATGTGTTGGAAAGCCTGAATGTAAATCAATGCTCAAACCTGACAGAACTTTACTGTGAACTGGGATATATAGCGGAATTGGATGTGAGCCAGTGTGCAGAACTGGAGATACTGATATGCGAATGGAATCAACTGAAAAAACTGGACGTGAGCCAGAACACAATCCTGAAGGAACTGTATTGCGGGACTAATAAACTGACAGAACTGGATATAAGCAAAAACACGGAATTAAAGACACTTTCTTGTTACGAAAATACCTTCCGGGAATTGGACATCAGCGGCTGTCCGGATCTCCGGATTCTTGATTGTGAGAATTGCGGACTGGCCGAACTGGATATCAGCGGCTGTAAAGTGATTGTTGACATGACAGAGAACAATAAGCCTAAGACGATAAGGGAGAGTGTTGCGTGGAGCGTCCGGGATGAAGACTGGGAACGCGTGTCAGCCCTCACGGTGAACTGGAATACGAAGATTTATAAGGAAAACGGAGAATTGGTGAAAAGCGGTCTCACGGAACCTGAAATTCGGAAAGAAACGGGGCCGTATGATATGAATGAGAACGGCAGGCTCAGCAAAGCTGCGATGGAGGAAGCCTGGACTGAGAGAAATCTTGCAGTGGAATATACCAGCGCTTATCCGGATGTCTTGAACCCAAGCGAGAAAACACTGTTTGATTTCTTTTGCAGCTGGTCACAGAATGATGCTAATGTACTGACAGAAAGCTTTATTTTCGCACAGAAAACCGGCAGCGAAGATGTCCGGACGATGGTGGCTGAATTGCTGGAACTGGGCACGCCGGTGAGCTATCAGATCAATGACGTATACGGAGGGGATGGTTATAACAGTGTTTATGAGTGCACTGCTGAAATGGCACACATCGACGGAGAGCATGCCCGATATGTACAGATTGAAATTGGTATAAAATTCGGATGGATGATTGGCGCCCAGGTTATAAGTGTGAAAACCGTGGAAGCTGCGGAATATAACCTGAATAAAAAGATTTATTCCCTGGCACCGGATGCGGTGATTCAAGACTTGCTGGCTGCTGGATTATATGATAATCGGACAGACGGAGAATTGCAGCCAATCGGCGAAAGCAGTGAAGCAGAGGGAATCAGGATCGAACTGATCTCCGGACTGCTGCTGGATGATAAAGCATGGTTTTTCTACAGTGTGGAGGACGTGGAAAGGAAATATGGCGATTGTGATCTTTTTGCTTTCCCGAATACTTACATCGGTGACAATGATCTAGGCATACACGATACACTGTATCATGACGTTCAGGCACACAAAAGCTATCATCTGGTGGAGAACCACTTCAAGGAAAAGGTTGATATGAATGAAAGAGAAGTGACTGCATCAACAGGCTATATTGAGGTTCAACAGAACGAATGGATGGATCTTTCGGAGCTGCTTACGCAGTACGTCGGAGAAGCGGAGAATGTGACTATGGTTCCGTCGGATGTGTGGTACTACGATAAGGACAATGAGGACAGAAAACTGACAGAGGAAGAAAAGAAGATCCTGGATTATAACAAACCGCTGGATATCCAGGTGACACCCGATATCATGATTTCCGGCATTGGCTGGATTGACGGGAAGCTTCATGTGCAAATAAAGGGTACAAACTACGACAGCTCTCAGATTTTTGCTGATGGAGTTCCAACGTATTACAATGACAAATCATTAAGCTACAGTCCGTTGTACTGGTACAAGGATCATACGACATATGTCGAATATGTGCTTGATTATAAACCGGAGGACGTGGAAAAGCTGAAACTGGTGCTCGAAGTGACGGTCAACAGAAATGATCCATACAGTGATAGTTATTGGACGATGGAATTCCCGCTGAGCAGGATTTGCCCGGACGGGAAGGCGGAAGGGGAACAGCAGAAACCTGATTTTTAGTTCATTTAAATGAAAAAGATGTAACAGCGATGTAAACAATTGTTATGCTGTGAACAAAAACGGTATACGTCTTCGTCTATATATATGGGACTATATGAAAAAGGGAAATGGAGAAAGGATGTGACGGAATGATACGTCAGAACCGGTGTAAGATTTTTACTCTCATGATCAGCATGCTTTTGGTGTGCGTACTTTGCTTTGCCGCAGGAGCGGAAGAAGCGGGGATCAAGATTGACGAGCAGAATTTCCCGGACGCTGCCTTCCGGAATGCATTACTGAAATTTGATACCAATAATGACCGGGAGCTCAGCAAGAGCGAAATATACGGCATTACAGAACTGAGTCTGATGTCCAGGAATATTGAAAGCCTGCAGGGCATTGAGTACCTGACTGAACTGAAGGAACTCTCGTGCGGCAGCAATAAACTGAAGACACTGGACGTGAGCAAAAACACAAAGCTGACGAACCTTTACTGCGGGGAAAACAAGCTGACGGAACTGGACGTGAGCAATAACCCTGAACTGGTAGAGCTGAACTTCGTCTGGAACGACGTCAGGACGATTGACACCAGCAACAATTCAAAACTGAAAGAGCTGGCAGTGTCCGGCAACCCGGTGGGCAAACTGGATCTGAGCAACATGCCGGATCTGGAGGAGCTTTTCTGCCCCTGGAGCGGGATCACGGAACTGGACGTGAGCTACAATCCAAAGCTGTACTACATCAGCGCCATCGGCAACGCACTGACGAAGCTGGATCTGAGTCACAACCCCAAGGTGCGGGTGCTGATGGTTGAGGACAACAGGCTGGAGACACTGGATATCAGCAACTGTCCTGACCTGATCAGCCTGGTGGAGGAAAAAGAAGCCTGTAAGGATTCTACGTATGGCGAACCGGGATCAGTGGTATGGACTGTTGGGGATAACCAATGGGGTTCCGGTACACTGTGTATTAACGGCAATGTGAAACTGTACACGGGCGTCGGCGAATATGCCGAAGCAAAGGTGCCTGAAATCAAAGCAGCTGCGGCAGCCAATACTGAGATGAATACTGTTCCGGAATATTCCAGTGCATATCCGGAAATCAGAAATGAGCCTGAGAAGAACATACTGTTTGACTTCTTCTGCAAATGGTCTCAGAGAGACGCGAATGAGCTTCCGAACTGCTTTGTTCCCACACAGAGAACCAGTAATGAAGATGTGAAGGCAATCGTGGATGACCTGCTGGAGCTGGGAACACCGGTGAGTTATCAGATCAACGACACACACGCCGGAAACGACACTTATTTCCAGGCATACCAGTGTACACTGGAAATGGCACATGAAGACGGGGAACCTGCACGGTTTGTCCAGATTGACATCAATGTGGGCACCGGGTCAAAAAAGGGTGTGGATGCTGCGGGTATAAAGACCGTAGAACCTGCGGAATACGATCCGGCAAAAAAGATTTACTCCCTGGCACCGGAAGCAGTGATTCAGGATATGCTGGCATATACACTGTGGGATGAAAGCGCAGAAGGATCCATGATGCCGATCGGCAAGAGCGTCGAGCAGAACGGACTGCGTGTTGAAATGATTTCCGGCTTTTTACAGGGTGATGACGCATGGGTTTACTTCACTGTTGAGGATCCGGAAGGAAAGTATGATGGCTGCGGTTTTGAAACATTCCTGGAGGATAACATCAGTGAACAGGACTGGTACGTGCCCAGAACACTGTATCATGACATCAAAGCACACAAGTTCCACAATCTGACGCATATCCACTACAAGGATATGATTGATACCAATGAACGGGATATTACCCTGTCATTGAATAACATGTATTTCCTCCAATATGGATGGGCGGATCTTTCTGAACTGGCTGTGCAGCGCGCGGGAGAAACGGAGAATGTGACAACAGCTCCGTCGGATGTGTGGCACAGCGATTATGAGCATGAAGGCAGAGCACTGACAGAGGAAGAAGAGAAGATCCTGGACTGCAGTGAGCCGCTGAATCTCCAGATTGCGCCTGGCATTACTGTTAACGGAATCGGCTGGATTGATGGGAAACTGCATGTGCAGATCAAAACGGAAGCAACTGGCTATTGCTATACCGGTCTCCTGGTAGACGGACTGGACCATTACTTCAGTGACAAGAACACCTCCTACAGCCCGCTGTACTGGTACAGAGGCAATGTGTCATACACAGAGTATGTGCTGGATTACAAGGAGGAAGATACGGCGCAGCTGAAGCTGTCAGTTCAGGCAACAGTTGCCAAGGAAATGCAAGAGGGTAACTGGAAGGTACAGATTCTTTTGAGCATGATCTGTCCCAATGTGAAAGCGAAGGCAGAGGAGAAAACTGAAAAGCCGGAAAACGGAACGGAGAACACAGCCACCGCGGAAGTGGACGAGATCCAATACGTCAGCTCCTATCCGGAAACCCTGCATGATTACAAGAAATATACTGTCTGGGAATTCTTCTGCAGATGGGCACAGGGCGATACGGAAGAACTGCCATACTCTTTCACGCGTGCCCAGAGAGTCGGCGGAGAAGAGACCCGGCAGAAGATTAATGAACTGCTGAGCCAGAAGCCCCTGAGCTACAGGATTGACGACGTGAAAATCGCGGATGGAAAAGAGATATATTACTGTACGGTTGGGATGGAACCGGATGGAAACAACGCTGCTGTACGGTATGAACGGGTAGTCATCAACATGGTCAAAGACAGCGATTGGTATTATTGTATTGACCTTGATGATATTCAGTTCCTGGGAGCCCCGGAAAGCCTGTCGATGAATAATATGATCTCCCTGTCCGGGGAAGCAATCATCAGGGATCAGCTGGACTACTTCTACGAGGGCGTCCGGGAAAAACTGCAGCCCATCGGTGAAACCCATGACAGCAAGGGGATCAGGATGGATGTGATTTCCGGATATGCAAACGGCAAAGATACCTGGTATCTGTACTCCCTGCAGGATCTGGATGGAAAAATTGAAGACTTCAACCCGGACACCTGGGATCTGGAGGACGATATCGGGGCTATGGAATCTTACCAGCACAGCAAGCTGTACTGTGACAAGGCTGAGAAAAAATGCTATTATCTGCTCCATCTGACTCATGAATCCGCGATCAGCAGCGATGAACAAACCGTGAAACTGATGATGAGAAGTATTCACTTCGACAGCAACGGCTGGGCTGACCTGATTCCGCTCCTGAAGGAACACATGGATCCTGTGGAAGGCGTGTATCCCACACATTCCTTGTGGGACAGAGACTGGGATCATCCGGACAAGGAACTGAATCCGGAGGACTACAAGGTCCTGGATTATACAAAACCGCTGGACATTGAGATTATCCCCGGAGCCTTTGTTACCGGAATCGGCTGGATTGATAACCAGCTGCATATACAGATCAGGATGGCGGACGGACTAGACGGTTATTCTGAATGGATTGACAGCAGTCTGAACGGATCGTCCGGATATGACAGACAGATTCCTTATACGCCTCTGAGCTGGTCCGTTGGCAATCTGTATTATGAAGAGTATATATACAGCTATAAGCCGGAGGATATCGAAGGATTGAGTCTGATTCTGAGTACGAATATCTCCAGAGACAGAATAGACGGACCCTGGGTTGTCAGGTTCCCGCTGAGTACCATCTTCCCGGAAGCGAAGGAAAAGACGGAAGAGTCGGGAACGAACTGGCAGGACTTCGGCGAAGTGAAGGAGCCGGAAGCTACTGAACAGGTAACGGATGAAGTCGTTGAACTGGAGAATTCACCGTATTATGTACCATTTGAGGAAACAGCGCCTGCGGAAGAGAAACAGACGTTCAAGCTCGAACTGAAGGACGGCGCATTTGTGCTGACCCAGGGCGATATTTCCTATCGCCTGAACGATGACGGAACGGCCACTATCACGAAGATCGGGAAGGAATTCGGTGAACCCATCGAGATTCCGGAAACCATCACCGTGACGTTTGACGTGAACGGCGTGGACTATGAGGCGTTCCTGGAGTACGTCAACAAGAAGTAACGCAGGCAGGATGAAATGTTGACTGCGTCAACATGAAATATCTGACTGCGTCAGATGTGAAATATTCGGACCATGTCCGAATATGAAATATCGGCCTACGGCCGATGTGATGAATGGTTAAACCAGAAGAAGCTCATGCAGCAGCAAGCTGTATGAGCTTCTTCTGCATCACGAGGAATAAGAAGGGACGGATTAACGTCATATAGGCAGATGTGTTGAGAAAAGGCGCGGGGTACGGTATAATGCGGATTTGAGTGAGGAATTGGAAGAAAAATCAGACGTTCTGTTTACAGGGAAAGCGAGGTACGGCCGGATGAGAAAAGGTCTGCGTGGAATCGCGTTCGTGATGGCTCTGATACTGACCCTGTGCTGCACAGTGAGCGCGCTGGGAGAAGGGCAGAAATACCAGATTGAAGAGAATACCGGGGATAATCAGAAAAATTATCCCTATAAGGTGGTAACGGAATCCGCAGTGCTGTACCTGGGCAAGGAAGATATCGAACTGCTTGGCGAGGAAGCTTTCTATGACGGAATGTACAAACTGCTGGAGAATATGGACCGGGACTTCGCCGAGGCTCGGGAAGTGATGAAGGGTTTCCTGAAGGATGAGGTCGCACCGATTTCGATCTATACGGACTTTATCGGCCGGGCGGAAGAGGCACAGTTCTACTCTGGATATTACTATGGCCCGGAAAAAGGAATCAGGCTGTTTCATAACTGGGAACAGGGCGCCAGCATCTTGCTACATGAGTATACGCATTATCTCACCTATGGCTGCGCGACGGTTGAAGTGACAGCAGGTGCTTGGGGTGAATGCATAGCCGAGTATGTTTCGAAGATCGCCTGCCGGAATTACACGGCAAGAGCCTGGCATTACGGACTGATGGAAGAAGAAAAAACAGTCTTTGCAGCTAATGGATGGGTTGACGAGGAAGGATATCCGGACTACAGGGTGTATTATCACGGTGTGGCCTGGATGTTTGGACAGCCATTCGCCATTGATACGCGTTATCTGGCTGTATGTGACAATATGATGACCATGACCAAAGAGCAGCAGGAGCACCCGATGCTTAACTCCATTTCAGATCTGGAGGGCGGTTGCTTTATGGAATTCCTGGTAGAACACTATGGGAAAGACCTGGTGTTTACCCATCTGAACATTGACGGTAAGGGAATCCGGGAAACATACGGAAAGAGTTTTGAGGATCTGTTTACGGAGTGGAAGCAGGAAAACGAGAAGCGGTGTGAAGAATGGGGTATAACAGCATTGGCGAATGGGAAATGATACCCGGAAACAGGAATAAAAAGGCAGACGTTCTGTTTACAGGGAAAGCGAGGTACAGCCGGATGAGAAAAGGTCTGCGTGGAGTCGAGTTTATGATGGCTCTGGTGCTGGCCCTGTGCTGCACAGTGAGCGCGCTGAGTGAAGGGCAGAAATACCAGATTGAAGAGAACACCGGGGATAATCAGAAGAATTATCCCTATAAGGTGGTAACGGAATCCGCAGTGCTGTACCTGGGTAAGGCAGACATCGAGCTGCTGGGCGAGGAAGCTTTCTATGACGGAATGTACAAACTGCTGGAGAACATGGAGCAGGACTTCGCCGACGCCAGGGAAGTCATGAAAGGTTTCCTGAAAGGTGATGTGGCGCCGATTCCGATCTATACGGCTTTTACCGGTAAAAGCGAAACCGTGACAGACGGTGGGGACGCTGAGTATTTCGGCAAGGAGAAACGAATTATAAGGCTGTATAAGGGATGGGATGCGGCAGAACGCGGTCTGCTGCATGAGTATGCCCATTACCTGACATGCAGCTGCGCAACATTTGAGATCACAACACAAGCCTGGAAAGAATGCATCGCGGAATATATATCCGAGATAGCCTGCCGGAACAATATGGCAAGGTCGAATTATTACGGGATGGCTGAAGAAATAAGGGAAATATTTGCTGCCAATGGATGGGTTGATGAGGAAGGATATCCGGATTTCAGGGTATATTATCGCGGCTGGGCTTGGCTGATGGAACAGCCCTTCAATATAGGCGAACACTACATGGCAGTGTGCAACAGCATGATGACCATGACAGAGACCCAGCAGGAGCATCCGATGATAAGCTCCATCACTTATAAAGAGGCAGGATGCTTTACGGATTTTCTTGTGGAACGATTCGGGAAAGACCTGGTATTTACTCATCTGAATGTTGACGGCAAAGGGTTTCAGGAAGCATACGGAAAGAGCTTTGAGGAGCTGTTTACGGAGTGGAAGCAGGAAAACACGAAGCTGTGTGAAGAATGGGGTATAGTATCATTGATAAACGGGAACTGAGACAATGATGCCATAATCGCTGATACAGGAGGACTGAAGACAATGCGCAATGCATAATACCCAATGAAATAAAAAATGAAGAGAGGTATATGCATGAACTATTTTGTGGAAGGTTTACAGGGGAGCGGAAAAAGCTCGCTGGCCCGCATGATTGCAGAAAAGAAACCGGAGTATGTTTTAAAACAGGAAGGGGATTATTCCCCGGTGGAACTGGCCTGGTGCGCGTATCTGAACGAGGATCAGTATCAGAAAATCCTGAAGAAGTATCCGGAAATGCGGAAGGAAATAGAGGAAAAAACATACGCCGAAGGAGAAAAGAAGATTGTCTGCTACACGAAGATCCGGACCGACAACCACGGGTTCTACCAGGATCTGGAGCAGTATGAGATCTACAATAACCGAGTAAGCTGGGAAGAATTCCAGGACATTGTGCTGAGCCGGTACCGGAACTGGAACCAGGACGGGATGATCTTTGAATGCTCCCTGTTCCAGAATACGGTGGAGGATATGATCCTGTTCCGGAATGCCTTGGATGATGAAATCGTTGCATTCTATAGGAAGGTCCGGGAAGCACTGGAAGGCAAGGAATACCGTATCGTGCTCCTGAAGGCGGAAGACGTACGGGGAAACCTGGCGGTAATCCGGAAGGAGCGGTCTGACGAGCAGGGAAACGAATTGTGGTTCCCGATGATGATGCAGTATTTCAACGAGTGCCCTCACGCAAAGGCCAGGGGCCTGGAAGGCGAGGAAGCACTGATCCGGCACTTTATTCACCGGCAGGAACTGGAACTGAAACTGTGCGAGGAAGTATTCCCGGATAAGTACATCGTTCTGACGTCGAAGAAATACACTGAGAAGGACATACAAAATATAATAAATGAATACTGAAAACTTAAGACTGAAAACTTAAAAATGATCGCCTGTGGACGGGAAGAGTGCAGAGTGTGCTTGCCTGCAAATGGGCGAGTTGGCAAGTATAGGGAGCAAGCAATGCAAGCAATAAAATGTGAAGTGTGCGGGAGCTCGGACCTGATCAAGAAGGACGGGATCTTTGTATGCCGGTACTGCGGAATGCAGTACAGCCTTCCGGAAGTGCAGAAGATGCTGGGCACCGTAAAGATTGATAAAACGGAAGAACGGAACAACTACTTTATCCTGGCCAGGCGCTTCTTTGCCGGGACCAACTATGCGGACGCCCTGAAATACTACGACCTGGCACTCCGGGAGGATCCGCAGAACTGGGAAGCGATCTACCTGTATGCCGTCACCTCGGTGGCAACGCAGGACTGCAACTATCTGTACAGGAACCTGGAAAGCATCATCAACATGTCCAAAGTGTACCTGCGGCAGATTGCGACGGATACCCCGGAAGAAAACCAGATGGTGGATGTGAACCTGTTCATTGACGCTCATACGCTGTTTATCCGCAAGGGAACGGAACTGATGGCGGACTATATTCGGAACAGCGGGGCGGACATGCGGAAACCGGAGAATTATTACTATGCCTTCGGGTACAGCGCAATCGATGTCTACGGCACGCTGCGGGAACTGTTCAGCTGCTTCCCGGAGTGCATTGAGCGATATGAGGAGTTCCTGCTGGAAATGATCGCCGCCAGGCCGGAATGCTTTGAACGGAAAGCCAGGAAGGAAATCCTGAAGCAGTTGTCTAAAAAGATAAAGAAGAGAAAGCGAGCGAAAATATAAATTCAGAATTCAGAAATAAGAATTCAGAATGATTGGTTTGGAACGTTACGAAGAGACTGAAGTGAATAGTGAAGAGTGTATAGTGTAGAGATGCCGCAAAGCGGCAGTGTAGAGTTGCCAGCCTTTGAACAGGCTGGCGAAAGGAGGAAACATTGTATGTCTATGCCGTTTGAACCGGAAGAGATTGATGATCTGGATGAAATCCTGCTGGACGAAATGGATCAGGAGGAACTGGCAGACTTCAAGGAGCAGCTTCTGGAAACCTTGGACCAGATGATGACCCTGGAACCGGATCCCGATATGGAAGAGGAAGAATACTACGAGTGGGAAGACCGGGTCAATATCCTGCATGATATGATTGATGCGATAGATAGTCGAATGAACTGATTCGACTATCAATGAAATATCGCTTCGCGATGTGAAATATACCGCAGCGCGGTATGTGAAATACTGACTTCGTCAGCATGAAATATTGGCTTTCAGCCAATGTGACAGAAACGCGGAACACCTGCTGTCACATTTCCTCAACGCCTGAGCTGTCAAATAATGCATACTGTACAGGAGTGAAAATGCCGCCATGTGCCGCAGTAAGAAAAACAGCGATCGTAAAGGAAGCGTATTTGGAAAAGGGTCCAGGATTATTATCGGCCTTCTCTCGGCTACTGTGGTATGTATGTTGATCGAAATAATCCATGCGGCGATTGAAGTGCACGAAATCAGTGGAAGGTTCGGCATTAAAGAATCCTTTCTTGAGATTCTGATGGGAATTCTTGGGTATGCGTTCCCTTTGAAAACGCTGGCGATTGGCCTGGTATTCGGCGTAGTCTGGTATGTGTACAGCAAAAGAAGGAAAGACATCAACGACGCGATGGAAGCAGCGGAAGAAGAGAAAGAAGCAGAGGAAATTGCCCCGGAGCAGGAAGAGTTTATCGAGCCTGTACAATACAAACAACAGTGACGAGGTTCCTGAAAGGACCGGTTCGCAGAAGCGGATCGGTCCTTTAAAGTGCCTGGAAAGCGTAAGACTTTCGGACAAGGAACCGCCCCCCCCCTGTCCGGAATAATATTGTCAGAAATACTGTATACAAAAGAATGTTTCATTGTTTAGTAAACAGGAGGAGAGTATAATTTATACATGAAAATATATTCTTTTCTGTCAATATAAGGAGGAAGACAGTATGAAGAAATGGATTGCTCTTCTTCTGAGTCTGGTGATGATCATGAGCGTCATGAACATTGCCGTGGCCCAGGAACCGCTGACTGCTACAGTGGCAGGTTTCGGCGGAGACGTAACAGTGACCGTTGAGGTGGATGGCGAAGGCAAGATCGTCTCCATCGCTGCGGACGGATCTACACAGACGCCTGATGTAGGCGGCAAAGCGGCCAATGACCTGAACGAGGGTGTGCTGGCTGGACTGGCTGGCACAGAACTGGCTGAACTGGACGCTGCCGGAATCGAAGGAATCACCGGCGCGACCGTGACCTCTGAAGCGATCAAGACCGCTCTGGAGATGATCAAGGCAGAAGCTACCGGAGCGGAAGCGGCTCCTGTGCAGGACGGCACCTACACCGTGACTGTGCCCGCTTATTCCGTGACCGAGCAGATGACGCTGAACATCACCTTCGAAGGCGGAAAGTTGACCAAGATTGAGACCGTGACCGCGGGCAACACCCCCGTGATCTTTGCCACGGTTGAAGAGAACCTGTATCCCCGGCTGATCGAAAACCAGAGCCTGGAAACCGACGTGATCACCGGCGCGACCGTTGCTTCCGGTGCTGTGAAGCAGGCAGTTGAAAAGGCAATCGAGATGGCAGGCGGAAGCGTTGCGGACTGGCACAAGCCCGTGGCAAAGTCTGACGCTGTTGTCGAGCTGAACGACTATGACGTGATCGTGGTCGGCCTCGGCGGCGCCGGCATGACGGCTTACCTGTCCGCTGCGGAGAGCGGCGCGACCGTGTTCGGTATTGAAAAGGCTGCCAAGGTTGGCGGCAACTCCACCAATACTTCCGGCCCCATGGCCATCAACCCGCCGTCCCGCGTGGAAGCCAACGGCGGCCAGATTGTTCCTCCGGAAGAACTACTGGCTGACTGGGCTGAGTACACCACCATCGACGGACAGCAGGATGCCAAGCTGGACGTGGTTGAGATGTTCATCAACAACTCCGGCGAAACCCTGGACTGGATGGAAAAGTATTCCTTCCAGTTCGGCGATGAGATGAAAGCCTTCTTCCATCCCGCCGGATGGAAGGTCTGGACTTCCTACGCGGGCAAAGACGGCAAAACCAAGGATGAAGCTTATGTGGAAGCCATGGAAGCCGCCAAGGCCATGAACGAAAAGAACGACTACAAGCTGGAGCTGACCGCGACCGAGCTGCTGGTGGAAGACGGCAAGGTGGCTGGTGTGAAGGCGGTTGCTGCTGACGGCACCACATACCTGGTACACGGCAAGAGCGTGATTCTGGCTACCGGTGGTTTCATTGGCGATGAGGAACTGTCCAACGAATACATCCACGGTGTGTGGAGAACCGAAGCTATGACCCAGTGCGATGGCGCGGGTATCAAGATGGCCCAGAACGCTGTGAACGCGAACCTGTACAACCTGGACGTTGTGCCGGTATCCCACATTGCGCAGGTTTACAACATCGTCCGCAACGATGACCTGACCGCTGACCAGAAGGCCATCCTGACCTCCCTGGCGCTGGATAAGGCCTATCCCGTGGTGGGCGAGGACGGCGTGAAGGTGAACGATAAGATCGGCATGTTCTTCGCGTTTGACGTATGGGCAGCCGGCCCCACCTACTACGTGATCTACTCTGAGAACGAGATGAACGGCTTCAAGGAGAACGGCCTGGCCGCTGCGAACACTCCCATGTTCCTGGCCCAGGGCGGTACTGTGGAAGCCGGCGTGCCGGTGGCTGACCTGGATCAGATCCTGAGCGTGGGCGAAGCTTACGGCGATGTGTTCAAGGCTGACTCCCTGGCGGCCCTGGCTGACCAGCTGGGCCTGGAGAAACTGACCGAGAACGTGGAAGACCAGGGTGGCGCCTACTACGCCATCAAGGGTGCTTCTTACGTATACTCCACCTGCGGCGGCGTGGAAGTAGACACCAACCTGAACGTTGTGGACGTGGACGGCAACCCCGTGTCCGGCCTCTACGCTGTTGGTAATGATTCCCTGGGCGTGCTGCTTGCTTCTGAAAAGGCTTATGTGACCTACGGCGGCGCTGCTGCCGGCTGGGCACTGACCAGCGGACGGCTTGCCGGCGCTTACGCTACTGCGTATGCCAAGGGAGAGTAAGGCTGCTTCGCAACAATGAAATATTGATCTTCGATCAATGTGAAATGCCCGGCTGAAGCCGAGCATGAGAGTTACCCTGGCAGCCAACAAGGGCGAAGAACTAAACGTTCTTCGCCCTTGTTATATTCAAATGTGATTCAAAGATTTACCATGTGCATATTTCTTTAACAGGAACCGGGTTGGAATAGATTTTCTTAACTTCACCGCATTTGGTACACAGAGAAATCGTTTCTGTTACTGTTGCTGTTATGACTTTATGAAAGTGAGGTTTAGTTATACCGTTATAACAATCACCGTTACATACTCTATAGTATTCGTATTTCATGGTTTTCCTGAGAGTAGATACCGTGAACCAGTTATGCTGGCATGTGGCGAGAGCAGTACCAATCATTGATATCAGAAGGATAACCGCAAGGATCAATCCAATTGTTCTTTTCATTAAGAAATACCTCCTAAGCAGTGATTAAATCATGCCAGAGGGCACTGTTCGGTAGTTTTGCGAATAATAACCCTCCTTGTTTGCCCACACCCCTTACTGCAATTTTGGATCTGTGTGGTTTCATACACATGTTGTATGTGTGTATGAGGGGCTGCAGAATGAACGCATCCAGCTGGTCTGGTAGTTGTAAACTTTTTGATGAGCTTTGTGTAAGTGTGTACATTATACCAAGTGTGATTACAAGCGGCAAAAGCTGTGACAGCAATAAAGACAAGCAGGATGGCAACAAGAAATAAAGCTGTGACTTTTTTCATGATAATATCCCTCCTGAATGAATTGATTGGTTATACTAACAGCTGTGGCTGCAAGCAGCCACAGCTGTGATGGAAACATAATCTATCGGATTAGTGCTTAGGGCACTTCTCTTCAGTGACGGTATAGGTATCCACATAAGTTTTGCCGCAACCCTTGCTGCACACAAAACGCTGCGTAACCTCATATTTATATCTTGTATGAGTATGAGGATTGGACAGGTGGATACATCCATGCTGATACGCGACAGTGGTCTTGCTGATAAGCCTTTTGCTAACGCTTACTGTGTACCAGCTGTGGTTGCAGGCCGCGAAAGCGACTGCTGCGATGGACAGGATCATGATGGCAACGAGAACCAGAGCGATGGACTTCTTCATTGTTTCTTCCTCCTTTTTTTATATATTTTGATTGAATAAGTCCCGAAGTGAATGGGAATAGGGGCAGTACTTATTGACTGAGTCTTCATACCATTCAGTCATTGTTGCCTGACCACAGGCACATTTATATGTTTTTGTAACAAGGGCTGTGTAATGGGTATGAGCATAAGTACAATTATGACAACCTGCAACACGAGTCGCACCTTTCCAGGCGTTACTGACCTGGGTGCTGGTCAGGATTGTGAAACTATGCTCATGTGCGGCTGCCAGACAGGTGGCAGCGATTGTCAAAAGCAGGACGACAACCATAACTATAGAAATCGTTTTTTTCATAGTAGTTGTCCTCTTAATCCTTTTCTTTCATGCAGTCCGGAACCTTCGGCTGATAGAAGCAGATTGCACAGGCGCGGGCAGCGGAAATACGGCCAAGCACCAGCGCAAACACGGAGGCTGCACCGGCCAGGTACACCAGGATAGCAGTCAGTTTCTTCTTCATTTGTGATCTCCTCCTTTTTTTATTGCACGGAACCTGCATTCCGCGACATACGGATTAAGAGTTGGACGTTTCTGCCTTGGGGAGCTTGATTAGGCCCACAATCAGGGAAGCAGAAACGGCCGCGATGGCGCTGCTGACGGAGAACGCCCACTGGGGACTGATATCCTGCAGCAGCAGGAACAGGACAACCATACAAAAGAACAGAATAAGCAGGCGGCTGTCTTCCTTCAGCTGGCTTTTCTGCCTCCTGCTAAGGGGCTTATTTTCCGTGCCTACGGGTGCCAGCAGGAAAACCGTAATCCCGGAGAATATGGCAAACACAGCAGCCACAGCAGACAGCACGCTGGCAGAGATTAATGCAGCTATGAGCCTGTATAAAAGAAAAGTGCCGACTGTGCCCGCAAAACAGGCCAGGTGGCTGTCCGCGTGATAGCCGCCGACTGTGTTTTTCAGCAAGGCAAAAACCAGCATAAAACAAACCGCTTGTGCCAGAAACCCGGTCACCAGACCGATCAGCACAACAGAAAAGATATTCAGTACAGAAGAAAGCAGGATCTCATAGCAATAGTCATACTTCTCACGATCCTGCTCACTAATAACCCCGTTGGAGATACAAAAGGATGATATCCTTTTTGCCTGAGACGCCAGCATTTTTTCATCACCTGCAAAAAGAGATATCATCTTAGAGTTTTTAATTCAATTGTTTATGCAAAAGTGGTCGCTTAATCTGCAATTATGGTTCAGTTATGCGTCCTGAAGAATGAGGTATGCAGTGAATTCATGATCAGTGGAACGGAAGGTGCAATTTCCCTGATATTTGGCAGCAATTTCGTTCACACTGCTCAGGCCGAAACCATGCAGCTCCTTCTGGATCTTGGTGGTGCGGATTGTCTTTCCATTCACTTTTACCGCATGGGCTGCCGCGTTAGTGATAGTAATACTAAGCCAGAGTTCCTGCTGGGTTATGGTCAGGGAGACAAAGCGTTTGTCGGGATCCACCTTTTCATTGGCCTCAATCGCGTTATCCAGCAGATTGCCCAGAAGGACGCACAGATCCAGTGGATCAAAGGAAGTTTCAGGGGCTATATGCACAGACTGCTCATAACGGATGCCGTGGAGCTCCATCTGCTGCTTCTTGCTGAAGATCAGGGAGTCCACTGCGTCGATGCCGGTGACGGTCATGGGGGAGGCGGCAAAGATTTTACCGGAGATGCTCTCCATGATTTCCCGGGTTTTATCTGAGTCTGTTTTCATGGCTTCGGAGAGGGCAAACATCTGGTTTTTCAAATCATGCATGGTTTTGTTACTGATCTGCTGGCGCTCAGCCAGTTCACGATAAAAGGCGATCTGGCCTTCAGTCTGCTTCTGTACCAAACGCATACGGTTCTTTTCATTTTCCTCACGTTGGTGGTATTCGAGCAGGAAAAACAGTCCAACATTGGAGAAGGCAAGAAGAATCACTGCACAGGTTGCAGGCATTGCATTAGACGTGGAGACTTCTGTAAGATTATATATGCCCAAAATATAGATTAATACGCTGGATGCAATTGGGAGCATGAGCAAAGGGACCATCAGATAACTGGGGACTTTTTCACCATAGGAAGGTACGATGAACTGGATAAGCCTGAGCAGGGCAAATAGTACCATTTTGGATACCAGTATACCGCTGGTAAAGAACAGGATATTATCACGCCCATCAGTGGAATTAAGCCCCGTCAGCGAGAAAAGTACTATACTAACCAGTATTTCCGAGAACAGAATCATGATAAACATAATAGGGACGAAAATAAGAGTTTTTATCATGGAAGTGTTATACACAAGCGCAATGGCTGTAATTGTAACAACCGTAGCGGAAAGTGTTATATAGGGGATATTAAGCTGAAAGTAAAGAATTGTCCTGACTATTGAACAAATGGAGCATACCAATATCATGTTTCGGGATGATTTCAGCTTGTTGCCGGAAACAGTACGAAAGTAAGAAATGATAACGAGTGCTTCCATGAGGTTTCCCATCAAATCATTAAAATAGAACATCCAGCTCATATCAGTTTCCCCGCCATATACAGATTGAAGTCGCTCATCAGGTTGGTATAATGCCGCCGGCTGACCGGTACTTCCGTTCCATTATCCAGTTTCACTGATGATTTGGTGATGCTGACAACACGGCTCATGTTGACGATGAATCCCTGGTGACATTGGGCAAAGCCAAAGGGCCTGAGCTTGGCATATTCTTCCTGGAGCTTGCCCACACACTCGTAATCCTCGTCTGAGGTATGGACAAAAACATGACGGTGGTAGGCTTCCAGGTAGAGAATACTGCGGTATTCCAGCATGTTGCTGGTGTTGCGCCATTTGATCAGGTAACGACGGCGGCGGTTTTTCCACACACGGAGGGCACGCTCAAAATCCTTCCGGAAATCTTCTTCCTGGACAGGCTTGAGGAGAAACTGGAACGCATCCTGGCGGAACGCGTCCGAGACATAGCTGACATGGCTGGTAACAAAGATGACGATCATATCCCGCTGGAGCTTCCGGAGCCGCTTGCCGGTTTCAATGCCAGAGAGTCCGTCCATCTCAATGTCCAGAAAGACAATATCCCAGGACTTGCCTTCCTCACAGGAAACAAGAAGATCTTCGCCGCGGCTGAATTCCGCAATATCCAGATTGTTGGAAACAATGTAGGGGGTTAACAGTTCCTTCAGTTTCTCCCGGTATTCGGGAAGATCATCACAAACGGCTATATTCATAGAGTAATCACACCCCTGTCCGTATGTTTTGCCTCGTCCGAAGACCGCTGGTCTCTGCAACAAGTATATCATATTTTACAAAAATCATAAACGTCCGTACTGATTTTATCTTGTATACTTTACAAACAGAACAGCCCTGAAACGGCTGCAAGCATTGAATAGTAAGCGCTTGAGAAAGAATAGGGAAGGCTGCCCCGTGGAAAGATAATCAACAGAAGAAAAACACATTGTGGTATAATCATATCCAGAGAACATACTGACCCGGGATGCGGGAGAAGGAGGAGAAAGATGATTAAGGTCGCTTTTTATGACGCCAAGGCATATGACAGGCCTTCGTTTGAGTATTACGGCGGACAGCAGGAGATGCAGTTCCGGTTCCTGGAGACAAAGCTGAATGAAGACACTGTGGACCTGGCCAGGGGCTGTGACGCGGTCTGCGTTTTTGTGAACGACACGGTGAATGCCGAAGTGATTGATAAACTGTATGAGTACGGCGTGAAGATTGTCGCCCTCCGGTCGGCAGGATATAACAATGTGGATATCCGGCATGCTTTCGGGAAAACCCATGTGGTACATGTGCCGGCTTATTCTCCCTATGCTGTGGCGGAACACGCCATTGCGCTGCTTCTGACCTCAGTACGCCGGATCCATAAGGCTTATAACCGGACCAGGGAATTCAACTTCTCCCTGAACGGGCTGACCGGGTTTGACTTCCACGGGAAGACCGTGGGCGTGGTAGGCACCGGAAAGATCGGACGGATCTTTATCGATATCTGCCGGGGATTCGGCATGAAGGTGATTGCTTATGACCTGTTCCCGGCCAAAGACAGCGGGATTGAGTATGTATCGCTGGATGAACTGCTGGAGAAGAGCGACATCATTTCACTTCACTGTCCGCTGACAGATGAAACCCGGCATATGATCAACGCGGCGGCCATTGGAAAGATGAAGAAAGGTGTGGTACTGGTCAACACGTCCCGAGGCGGCCTGATCGACGCGGAAGCATTGCTGGAAGGAATCAAAGCCAGAAAGATCGGCGCGGCGTGCCTGGACGTATATGAGGAAGAGGCGGACGTGTTCTTTGAGGACCGGTCCGGGCACATCATGGATGATGAACTGTTGTCCCGGCTGATTTCCATGCCGAACGTGATTGTGACTTCGCACCAGGCATTCCTGACGGAGGAAGCGCTGAACAACATCGCGGAGACAACAGTGAACAATATCCTGTCCTGCTTCCGGAATGACGGAGTATGCGACAATGAGCTGTGCTACCGGTGCGGCAGTATTGAACAGTGCCGGAAGGAACGCAAGCAAAAGTGCTTCTGATCTGAAGAAGAAAAAGCAGAGCAAGACAAAGGGATCAGCCCTTTGTCTTGTTTTTTGCCAATTGTGCAGTTTAATGAACCAGTTGTGCAGGTTCTGTTGTAATGAAGGGCTCTGGTGCGTATGGTATTCATAATTATATGCGCATAAAGGAGTCATAGGTATGAAAGAAAAAAGAATTATCCTTTTCGCGGTCATTGCGGTTATCATTGCGACGCTGCTGTATGTTGTTTTTGCTTATACTGAGCATGATCATGACCATGATCACAATCATGAACCTGGCAGGATTGATATTGAACAGGCTATTACCGATGAAGAACATGGCTATGTGACGGAATGTTCGTTCACATATGAACTGCCCCATGAAGGAGACCACGAGATTGATATCATCGTTACCGAGAAAACCAGGATTATTGTGGAAAGCATGGAGAGCGACAACCCATGCATGATGACCCTGGCCAAGGACGGGAATAATATCTGGACTGAGCAGATGGTGGAAGGGAAGGAAATGGGCCCGGGAATCGGAGAGGGCGAGTATAAGCTGCTGATGGAGTATAGTCAGGGCAAAGGCAAAGGAAAAGTCGTAATTGATGACGGAGAAGAACACGAGCATGAAGAACATGATCACGATCATGACCATGAAGATCATGAACATGATCATGAATGAAATATTGACTTCGTCAATGTGAAATAAAGCCGCAAAGCGGCTTTGTGAAATGTCGCTTACGCGACATGAAATATGCGGTTCATAACCGCATATGAATTATACTTAAGTATTTTGTAAAAGGCGGTGCTGGAATCAGCATCGCCTTTTATGTTTTTTACTGTTCTGTTGCTTAAGAATTGTATTTATCTTTACGACTGAATTTGATTTTGGTATGATATGAGCGATTTCGGTTAATATCCGACAAACCACTTTTCGATCAGACGAAAGAGACGAACGAAATGAACTTTTTTGATATCCTGTCCCTCCTTGGCGGTCTGGCGATGTTCCTTTACGGAATGCGCCTGATGGGTGATTCCCTGAAGGAGAATTCTTCCGGAACACTGAAAAACGTCATGGAAAAGGTGACGGACAATCCTCTTACGGCCTTTGTGCTGGGCATCGCGGTAACAGCACTGATCCAGTCTTCCACAGCAACCATCGTGATTACATCCGGTCTGGTCGGCGCGGGAATCCTGACGCTGCACCAGTCCCTGGGTATTATTATCGGCGCAAACGTCGGTACCACAGTTACCGGCCAGATTATCCGCCTGCTGGACCTGAACACCTCCGGAGACACTTCGTTCCTGCGGTTCTTCCAGCCGTCCACGCTGGCACCCATTGCCCTGATTATCGGCATCCTGCTGATTATGACCGGCTTCTTCCGGAATTCCCGATCCATCGGCAATATCGCCATCGGCTTTGGTATCCTGTTTTCCGGCCTGCTGAACATGACCAGTGCGGTAAACGCACTGCAGCAGTCAGGCATGGTGGAAGAGATATTTTCAGGTCTGGGCGATAATCCATTCCTGGGTTACCTGGCCGGCGCGGGCGTAGCCTTTGTGCTGCAGAGCTCCTCGGCAACCATCGGTATCCTGCAGGCGTTTTCCGCAGGCGGACTGCTGACCTTCAAGGCGATCTATCCGATTATCGTCGGCGTCTACCTGGGAGACTGCGTGACCACGGCCATTGTCTGCTACATCGGCGCGAACCGGGAATCAAGGCGGGTCGGTATTGTCAACATCCTGTACAACCTGAGCAAGTCGGCCATGGTGCTCATTGCGGTGGCAATCATCCATCAGACTGGCCTGCTGGACAACCTGTGGGATGCCAGGGTGAACTCCGGTATCATCGCCAACACCAATACGATCTTCAACCTGGTCTGCGCGGTTTGCCTGCTCCCGACTATCGGACTGTATGAGCGGCTGAGCGACAGGATTGTGCCAAAGAAAAAGACGGAAAAGAGCAAATACAGCGAGATATTCGAAGGCTTGCGGCCGGTGTTCTTCAATACGCCGGCGCTGGCCCTGAACAGCTGCTATGAAGCGCTGCAGACTATGTTTACCATTGCCCGGGACAACCTGAACAGGGCACAGCAGCAGATTGAGAGTTATTCCAAGGAACGGTATGACACCATCAATGCGGAAGAATGGGAACTGGACAAACTGACAGACCATCTGAGCCGCTACCTGGTGGAACTGCTTCCGCACCTGCAGAATGAACAGAACTCCGCGATGCTGAACCAGTATTACAAGGAGTCGACGGAGTTTGAGCGGCTGGGAGACCAGGCAGTCAAGATTGCCGATATCGCAGCAAAGCTGTCAGAGAATAATACGACCTTTTCCAAAAAGTGCGTCGGGGAACTCAAGATCTTGCAGGAGCTGATTCAGGATATCCTGAAGGATTCAGAGGAAGCCTTCTCCGGGAGGGACGAAGAGGCCGCTTCCCAGATTGAGCCAAAGGTGCATGTGGTGAATGACCTGATCAACGAAATGACACAGAATCACCTCAACCGGATGAGCGCCGGAGAATGCTCACTGCTGGCAGATGCATATTTCTCCAATCTGATGGCGGAATACAAACGTATTGCCGGTATCTGCTCCAACACCGGTATGGCCACGCTGGTCCGGATCCATCCGGAACTGGCCTCCCGTGAACACAGGTTCCTGGAAACGCTGGATGAGAACGGTGACGCGACATACAGAACCGTGCTGAAGGAGACTCGCAAGCTGGTGTTTGACAAGCTGAAGGAACAGGAGGAAGGAGACGGACAGCAGATAACGCTGGACGACGTCCTGCCGGAAGAACAGAAAGCGTAAAACCAATGAAAACTGAAGACTGAAAACTTAAAACTTAAAAATGTTATAGTGTTGAGACGTTAACAGCTTGCTGAAACAGCAGGCTGTTGTTTATATGAAGCGGGATTTCAAGTTTCTGGTTTTAACCAAAGGATAAGCAGGGCAAAAACAAATTTTGCAAATTTGTTGAACATTGTTTGCGTTTGTTGTAGAATGAAGTAAATTAACCGGCGGAAGGCCGGATGGAGGAAAAAAGAATATGAAAAACCAAGGCAAAGGGACCATCTCTGTTTTCTGCGCGATCATACTGATCGTAATGACCTGCTGCACCGGACTGGCCGGGGCGGAACAGGCACCGACGTTCAAGTACCCCTATGGCGTATTCCTGAGCATCTGCGAAAACATTGAGCAGTTTGCGGACTATGAGATCGTGGTAATCGACGCCCAATACTATCCCAAAGAAGAACTGGACGCGTTCCGGAGTAAAGGACACAAAGTCTTCTCCTATATCAATATCGGTTCCCTGGAAGATTTCCGGGATTACTATGACGAGTACAAAGACCTGTCCCTGGGTGCCTACGAGCACTGGGAAGAGGAAGTATGGGTGGACGTTTCCCAGAAGCGCTGGCAGGATTTCATGCTGAATGATATCGCAGCCGGCCTGCTGGAGAAGGACATTGACGGTTTCTTCGTCGACAACTGCGACGTTTACTATGTGCATCCGAAGCAAGAAATCCTGGAAGGCCTGACGGTGATCATGAAGGGCCTGAAGGCAACCGGCAAAAAGGTGATTATCAACAGCGGCGACACCTTCCTGGATACCTACTGCGAGCAGGGCGGAAAATGGGACGACGTGATCAGCGGCATCAACCAGGAATCCGTGTTCTCCACGATCCTGTGGGATGAAGGCACCTTTGGCACGGCAGAACCGGAAGACCATGAGTACTTTGTGTCCTACATTGATCGCTATGGCTCCCAGGGGGCAGAGATCTACCTGCTGGAGTACACGATCGACGAGGAACTGATGAAAGAGATCAAGGCTTTCTGCGAGGAAAGAGGATACACGTATTATGTGGCGGACTCTATTGAGCTTGATGGCTAAGGCCATCAAGCTAATGAATACTGAAAATTTAAGACTTAAAACTTAAAAATGGTGGAAAAATCGCTTCCGGTAACGGAAGCGATTTCTATGAATTTATTCGAACAATCGAGCTGCGTTCGAAAGTTTTAGTTGCTGACGGCATAGAAGTGCGTGAGTGTGAAAACTTGAAAAAGTGAGTGGGCAAGGGTACAATAAAGCATACTGTTGTTAACAGTATGCCTTAGATTTTCCAAAGGAGTATTTACTCGGAATGAAGATAAAATCCCTGTTTTGTTTACTAAGCGTCCTGGTGCTGTTGGGCACAGGTATTCCTGCCATCGCGGAAGATGAGATGGAATACGAGGAAGAAGAGGGCTGGCTGGATCTGGATGAGGGCACGGCATCTGAAACTGCAGATGAACCGGCAGAAGAGCCTGCGGACGCAGGCACAACGGGTATTTTCACGCCTTCCTACGGCAGCGAATATACGAAGGATATCGGTTCCTCTTACTGGACAACGCCCATGGATATCAGCAATGAGCAGGCTGTATGGGATATGCTCATGGAGCCGATTACCGTTGTGGATCTTGGAAAGATCAAGGGAAAGAGCCGTTCCCAGCTGACGAAAATGCAGACATACCTGTACCAGGAACCGGATGAAAAGTCCAAGATCCTGGGCGAGGTATCGAACCTGTCCCAGGGCGTTCGTGTGATTGAGAACCTGGATAACGGATGGTCCCTGGTGGAGTGCTATTCCAGCTCTTTCTTCTCTAAGCCAGCAACGAAAACCAAGGCATGGAATATTCTTGTGAGCGGATACATTCCCACAAAGTACCTGAAGCAGGTACAGCCTACGAGCCGGCTGGCCCTGGTGGTGGATAAACTGGCACAGCGGCTGTATGTATTCCAGGAAGGCAAGATGATCGCCACGCTCCTGTGCTCCACCGGCCTGGTGCAATGGAACGGATCCAAGTATCAGCCGTACAACGAGACCCGATCCGGTGAGTTCCTGCTGATCAACATGACCGGTCAGCTGACCAGTGACCGGCTGATCTGCTCCTACGCAATCCGCTTCAACGGCGGAGATGAAGTGCATGAAGTGCCTCATCAGGAAAACCGGGATGGGAGCAACAATTACAAGTCTACCGAGCCGAAACTGGGTACCAAGTGCAGCCACGGCTGTATCCGGGTACAGCGTCTGAAGACTCCCGACGGAATCAACATGGCCTGGATTTATAACCTGGTCAATTCCGAGAACCTCTGCGGCAAGGTCAAAGTGGTGATTTGGGAAGACTGGCAGGGAAGACAGCTGCCAATACCGGATCCGGATACGAAGCTGTATTACAATCCGAACGGCGGATCCTACTACCACAGCGAGGATCACTGCACCAACGGCAAGGGGATCACCTTCACGGAATTCTCCTACTCCCAGCTGGATGAGGAGCCCTACAGCCACCTGGAAGCCTGCCCCAACTGCGCACCGGCACGACGACTGAAGGAAATTCAGGAAATAAATGAGCTGTACGCTGAGGGCGGAGACCATGAGGAACTGCTGAATTCGCTGCGGCAGGACTATTACGACTATCTCAAAAATTAATTAATACTGAAAACTTAAAACTTAAAACTGAAAAATGAAATTCAGAAATCAGAATTAAGAATTCAGGATTATACATTTTGACAAGGAAATGCAGTATACGGATCTGAGTATGCTGTGAGATTGATAAAATGAAGAAGATTGGACTGGTGGGCGGGACAGGACCCGAATCCACCCTCATGTACTATAAAGAACTGAATACAAGAATTGACAGGATGACGGACGGCAAAGCAATGCCGGATATAGCCATCGAGAGTGTTAATTTCCGCCGGGCGTGGGAGTATGTTGAGCGGGGACAGTATGACCTGCTGGCAGACTACCTGGCAGAAAAGGTGAGCAGCCTGGTTGATGGCGGTGCGGAGGTCGTTTCCCTGACGGCGGGAACGATGCATATTGTGCTGGGCGAAGTGCAGGAGAAAACCAAGGCTGCGCTGGTCAGCATTCCCAAGGCAGTATGCTGGGAAGCACTGAACCGGGGATACCGGAAAATCGGCCTGCTGGGCACCATCTTTACGATGGAGCAGGATTATATGAAAACCGATTTCAGGGAGGCCGGCATTGAGGTTGTGATTCCTGAAAAGGCAGACCGGGAGCTCGTTGCCAAACGGATCCTGGAGGAGCTGGAAAACGGCATTGTGAAGGAATCCACGCTGAAGGAGTTCCAGGGGATTATCCGGAAGATGAGGGATGAGAAGGGAATTGAGGCGGTTGTGCTGGGATGCACTGAGCTGCCGATGATCCTGAATCCCGGAAACTGCCCGGTAGACTGCCTGGACAGCGTGGAAATACACATTAATGAACTAATTAATATGGCAATGGAAAAGTCAAATTGAAAATGAAATATTCCGAAGCAACAAAAAGCAGCTTCGGAATGTGAAATATCTGCCTTTGGCAGATGTGAAATAAAGCCGCAAAGCGGCTTTGTGAAATATTGGCCTTGAGGCCAATGTGATGACTAAGGCATTCGGGAAGGAAAGAATATAGATGTTTTATTTTGTCAGGCACGGGGAGACCGTGTGGAATGTGGAAAATAAGATCTGCGGGGCGACGGACAGCCCGCTGACGGAAAAGGGTCACCAGCAGGCGATTGAAACGGGAAAGAAGATCCTGGCGGAAGGCATTCACGCGGATCTGATTCTGTATTCTCCGCTTTCCAGGGCTAAGGATACAGCGCGACACATCTCCGAGGTCACCGGCATACCGATGCAGGAAGAACCGAGACTGTTTGAACAGGCATACGGAAAGTATGAGTCTACGCCGCGAAACGGAGAAGAATTCTTCGAGGCAAAGAAACAGTTCCTGAACCGATATGAGGGCGGGGAGTCCATGCTCCATGTGGCACAGCGGATCTATAACCTGATTGATGACCTGAAAAAGGATGACCGGGACTTTATCCTGGTAGCGCATAACGGCATTGCCAGGGTGGTGGAATCCTATTTCCGGGAAATGACGAATGACGAGTATTCAGGATTTGGGATTAAGAATGGAGAAATAAGGCGATACGATTTTTAATCGTATCGCTAATGAATATTGAAAACTTAAAACTTAAAACTGATAAATAAGGTAATACTGAAATGGAGATCAGAGAATATAAGGTTTATAACGAGCGGGAGATCATCGGGCTGTATTCCGCGGTTGGGTGGAAGGCGTATACAGATGATCCGGAAGCTCTGCGGAAAGGCTATGAAAACTCCCTGCTGGTGCTGGGAGCATATGAGGGAGAACAACTGATGGGCATTATTCGTGTTGTCGGAGACGGAGAAACAATTGTGTTTGTCCAGGATATCCTGGTTTTTCCGGAATACCGACGTAAGGGCATTGGAACGGCCTTGCTGAAGGAGATCATGTCCAAATACGGTCATGTGCGCCAGATTGAACTGGTGACGGACAGCAAGCCCGAAACCATCGCCTTTTATGAGTCTGCCGGCTTCCGAAAACTGTCAGATCTCGGATGCACCGGCTTTATGAAATTCTGAAGTGATAAAGGATAAGATAAAGAAGATGAAAGAACAGGCATATTTTCTGGAAGAGATCGCGGCTAACGGACATGTGGCACTGAATGTGATGCAGTATGACGGATGGCTGCTGCGGTTCTCTGAAGGATTTACAGGCAGGGCAAATTCCATCAGCGTGATTTATCCTTCCCGGAAGGGAATTGAGGAGAAAGTGGCATACTGCGAGAAATGCTACGCGAAGCAGGGACTGCCCACACTTTTCAAACTGACAGAGTATGATACAGAACTTTCCAATTACCTGGAAAAACGGGGCTATAAGGTGGTCACGCCTACGGACGTGATGATCCTGGACCTGGAGAAAACCGACCTGGCGGCGGATATGAGCGAATGCGTTTTCGCGGAGAAACCACAGGAATGGCTGCCGGCCTATTTTGAATTTGAGAACAGAAAAGGAAAAGAACAGGAATTGTTCCGTCAGATTGTTGACAAAGTAGTGGTTGATACGATCTACTGTACAGTAATGAAGGACGGAAAACCTGCCGCCTGTGCGTCAACTGCGTCTGAACAGGGATACGTTCTGCTGCATAACGTGGTTGTGGATCCTGCACAGCGGGGACAAGGCCTGGGCGAAAAGCTTTGCCGGGCGATCCTGGCCAAAGCGAAGGAAGACGGCGCAAGGTATGCATACCTGCAGGTGGTGCAGGGGAACAATGTGGCACTGAACCTGTACCGGAAGCTGGGATTTGAAAAGGTATATACTTACTGGTATATGAAGCAGGTTAACAGGGAACAGTAAAATTATTGTGGGGAAAATACTATGACCGGGGCAATCATTAACACTGCTGCCATCATTGTTGGCGGAATCTGCGGACATCTGTTCGGAAAGCTGCTGAAAGACCGCCATCAGGAGACACTGACGATGGCCTGCGGCATTGGAACGCTTTTTATGGGCATTGCAGGCGCAATGAACTATATGCTGCATCACAACCTGCTGCCCAGCGGCGGATCCATGCTGGTGGTGGGATGCCTTGCACTTGGCGGCCTGATCGGTGAGATCATCAATATCGAAAGCCTGTTCGAACGCTTTGGCGAGTGGCTGAAGAAAAAGACGGGCAATGCCAGGGACAATCAGTTTGTGAACGGGTTTGTGACGGCATCGCTGACGGTATGCATCGGCGCAATGGCGATTATGGGATCTATCCAGGATGGGATATCCGGAGACTGGTCCACACTGGGCACTAAGTCTATTCTGGACCTGATTATCGTGATGGTAATGACCTGCTCCCTTGGGAAAGGTTGTGCTTTCTCCGCTATTCCGGTATTGATCTGGGAAGGCTGCCTGACGCTGCTGGCTTCAGCCATTAAGCCAATTATGACAGAAGCCGCCCTGGGCTACCTGTCCCTGGTGGGTTCTGTGCTGATTTTCTGCGTCGGACTTAACCTGGTATGGGGAAAGAAGATCCGGGTGGCCAATCTGCTGCCGGCGGTGATCCTGGCGGTTGCAGCGTCCTTTTTGCCGATTCAGTTCTGACAAATCGAATGATGCAGCAAGGAGTATATTCAGCATACAGCGAATGATAAATCCTGTTGTTTAATCGTTAAAACCATTTCATGTGCGGAGGTAACCAAGATGATCTCCTTTGAAAGCGACTATATTGCCGGGGCACATCCAGAGGTGCTCAAAAGACTGATTGAGACGAACCTGGAATCCCTGCCGGGATACGGTTCGGATCCATATTGCGAAAGCGCCAAGAGAAAGATCCGTGAGACCATCGGTATGCCGGAGGCGGAGGTGTATTTCCTGACGGGAGGTACACAGACCAATGCTGTCGTTATCTCCACGCTGCTGGCAGATTACGAGGGCGTGATTGCCGCGAAAACCGGCCATGTGAGCGTGCATGAAGCGGGAGCCATTGAGTACACCGGCCATGAAGTGCTGGAGGTGCCGCAGAAGGATGGAAAGATCGCGGCAGAGACGCTGAAGGAGTACCTGACGGTCTATTACGGCGACGAAAGCCATGAACACATGACATTCCCGGGGATGGTGTATCTTTCCCATCCAACGGAGTATGGCACGCTGTATACGAAGGCGGAACTGGAGAGTATTGCGGCAGTCTGCCGGGAATACAAGATGTCGCTGTACCTGGACGGAGCCAGACTGGCATACGGCCTGATGAGCCATGATACCGATCTGACCCTTTCTGACATTGCCAGGCTGTGCGATGTGTTTTATATTGGCGGTACCAAGGTAGGCGCCCTGTGCGGCGAAGCGGTGGTGTTCACTAAGGGCAATATGCCGAAGCACTTCCTGACTTCCGTAAAGAAAAGAGGCGCGCTGATGGCAAAAGGCCGGCTGCTGGGCGTACAGTTTGACGCGCTGTTCACGGATGATCTTTACTTCAGGATCGGCCGACATGCTATTGAGATGGCTGAAAAGATGAAGGAGATCTTCCGGAAACACGATATACCGTTCTTCATTCAGTCTCCGACCAACCAGCAGTTTGTGATCCTGGAGAACAAATGGATGGAAGAGATCGGACAGAAGGTGGCCTACAGCTTCTGGGAAAAGCTGGACGAAGAACATACTGTAGTCCGTTTTGCAACAGGCTGGTCAACGACGGATGAAGATCTGAAGGCGCTGGAAGAAGCAATGGAAACAATGAATAATTAACGGTTGGGAACAGGACAAAAGAACCGTCCCCTTGTCTGGTTAGGAGGGAAAAAGTTATGTCGTATGAATTCAACACGCTTGGTGATTTGCTGAGCAACCCGAAGATCCGGCCGATTGCGCGGGACGCGATCCGGAACAGGAACCTGAAGAATGAAGAAGTATGGAATATGACGCTGAGCCAGCTGACAGAAGATCATGTCTTCTTCGGAAATATCAATAACGGTATCCAGCGCCTGTATGAGGCGGCGGATACCGGAGAATGGTATTATCCGCTGTACAGCGAGGAAGAGTGTGCAGAGGATGAAGCACGCAAGGGCGTCAGCCTGGTGTGGTTCCCGTCAGCCGATCCGGAGGCGGATAACCGGCCGTTTATACTGGTGGTGCCCGGCGGCGGATTTGTGAACGTGTGGAACCTGACGGAAGGCTGGCCAATTGCGGAACAGTTCAACCGCTGTGGATACCATGCGTTTATCCTGACTTACCAGGTGGACGGAGAAGACAGTCTGCTGAAAAAGAACATGGATGACTTTGCCCGGGCGCTGCAGCTGATCCAGGAGAAGAAAGAACAGTTCCATGTGCAGGCAGACCGGTATATCACCTGCGGATTCTCTGCGGGCGGATACCTGATCTGCCTGTGGAATACGAAGATGGGATATCCGGACCACAATCTGCCGAAACCTGAGGCAAGCTTCCCGGTCTATTCCGTAGTGAGCATGAAGTACGACGATGACGATGATGGTGAAGATGAGGACGATACGGAATGGCAGTACCGGATATTCGGCTGCCCAGGTGAGGAAGCAGTAAAGGGAGACTATGAGATTCCGGAACACGCGGAAGGTTTTCCGCCCTGCGCACTCTTTGCGACAGCCGGAGATGATCTGGTTAATCCGGAGCATTCGAAGATGCTGGCCAGGGTACTTGAGAGTATGAATATTCCCTGCAGGCTGGAAATCGGACCTGAAGGCGGACACGGCTTCGCGGACGGCTCCGGCATGTGTATGGCCGGATGGACAGAACGCGCCGTTAAATGGTTTGAATCACTTCAGAAATAAAGCATAAAAACACACTGAATGCAGCGGGGTGATGACATGGGGGATAAGACAAACGATCGCAGATCGGTCATCATGATCGTTGCGTCCATGCTCATTTTCGGGACAATCGGCCTTTTCAGGCGGTATATTCCGTGCTCTTCAGCATTCCTGGCTTTTGTGCGGGGAATTCTCGGCGGACTGCTCCTGCTGGCTTTTACGCGGATAAATAAAATGAGCACCGGAGAGAAACTACCGCGGCAGACGGTGACCTGGCTGGCAGTTTCCGGGGCTGTGATCGGTATCAACTGGATGCTGTTGTTTGAGGCATACAATCATACGACTGTCGCAGTGGCGACCCTGTGCTACTATATGCAGCCCACGATTGTGATGCTTGTTTCGCCGCTGCTGTTCCGGGAAAAACTGACCAAAAGAAAAGCGATCTGCGCTGTAATAGCTGTGATCGGTATGGTGCTTGTATCAGGAGTGACAGAGGGCGGCGGAAACGGAGCCGGGAACCTGAAAGGTGTGCTGCTGGGCCTTGGCGCAGCGGTATGCTATGCTTCCGTGATTATCATGAACAAGAAAATCACCGGCGTGGACGCGTACCGGAAGACCACGATTCAGCTGCTGTGCGCCGGACTGGTAATGGTTCCGTATATGCTGCTGACAGGCGGAATTGACGGGGCAGGATTCAACACCACCGCTGTTATACTGTTGCTTGTGGTGGGGGTTATACACACAGGATTTGCCTATGTACTATATTTCGGCAGCATGGACGGACTGAAAGCGCAGTCCATTGCCATGCTCAGCTATATTGATCCCGTGACAGCACTGCTGCTGTCTGCGCTGGTGCTCAGGGAACCGCTGAGCGCGGCGGGAGTAGTGGGGGCAATTATGATTCTTTTCTCTGCAATACTTGCAGAAAAAAGAATCAATGAATAATTAATACTTTGCGATCGCCGTATTCCATTTCTGCATCGTCATAGACTCGCAGAAATGGACGGCTGTAGCATGGCAGTCGTATTCCGCAATCTCAATGGTCGCAACTCCACACAGTGGAGATCGCTCCCTTTCGATTGACCTCAGGCCCGATGAGATTTCCGCCACTGGCGGTCATCGGCTCTTCGCCCAAATCAAAGATTTGGACAACTGCTCAATAACTTAAAACTTAATAATGAGAGTGTGTTACAAAACTGGTTGAGAAAAAAACGGTTATGGGGATTTGATATATGAGTATTTTTCTTGAGAAAACGGAAGATGTGGGAGCACTGAAGCCGGTGCTGGAGAAGTTGGCGGGGAACAGCGAGTTTGAGGCATACCGTTTCTGCGATGATTTTGCGGATATCCATAAGCGGTATGACGTCTTTAAGATTGTGTATTCCGGCGGGGCAGCCATCCTGAAGCTGTATGATGAAGCCCCGGAAGCTTATGAATGTGAGAAAAAGACATATCAGTCATTTCCGGCGGGGGCGCCGGTTCCGCAGGTGTTGGGATTTGCTGACGGATTCATGCTGTCAGAGTTTATCCCCGGCGATGACCTGAAGGAAGTTACGGATGAAACGGCTGCAGCCGCGGGAAGGTCCGTTGCGGAGATTATGAACGCATTCCCGATGGACAGGGAGTATGACAGGACAGAAGCGGATAAACTGATTGCCCGCCGGAAAGAACGGGCGGAGTTCCTGCAGAATGAACCGCTGCTCCGGGAAGCATATGCAGCATACCTGGACAGACTGAAGGATATGCCGCTGACCATGGAGAACGGTGATTTCCTGCCAATCAACTGCATATACAACGGAGAACGGGTTTATATCATTGACTGGGAGTTTGGCGGCTTTCTGCCCTATGCCCTGGATATTGCCCGGTTTATGGCCCATTCCGGAGAAGGTAAAGAATATACTTACCGCATGACAGACAAACAAAAGCAGATTTTCATGGATACAATCTATGAAAACCTGCTTGTGAAACCGGACAGGAGTACCTTTGGCCGGGATATTCAGATGGCGCTAATGGACGAAATGGTTATTATCCTGAAAAGGTATTTAACTGATCCGACTGTGCCGCGTGAGGCAGAATTTAACCTGTATTACAGCCGGGCTTGCGATATCGCTAAGAAACTGCTCAGCTGAGGGGCTCATAGAAATTGAAGATATACTGCCCGGAGGTGCCCTGAACGTAGGTGGTGAAGCGGTCGGAGTAGAATTCAAGTGCCTGCTTGTCCCGGGCACCGACATTCACGATGATCCAGCCGCCATAGGCTTCTTCCAGCTGCCAGAGGCTCAGGTCATCTTCGGACGGGCCTTCGGTCAGCTTCAGTCCGCCGCCGGAGACGCAGGAAAGATACCGGCCTTCCGGATCGGAGAATGAGAAGCGGCCTTCCGTGTCCACATGGGCTGTGAGCAGCAGCGCGTTTTCCGGCAGGGTATCCACGAGGAACTCCCCATAGGCATTGATCTTTGTATCATCCAGGCCGCCGTTGGATTCACGGGCAGTGAGCGCACAGCCCTGGGATTCGTTATACAGGACATAAGTATAGCCGTCCTTTGGCTTCTGCGCCAGGGAAGCAACCTTTGTTCCTTCGTAAGCGGGGAGCGCGGCGGGATCCGCAGAATAGACAATCTTCCAGTACCAGGTAAAGGCGTCCGGCGTCAGGGCGCCTTTTTCTTCTGTTTCCTTGCGGATGTAGGCCGCAATGGAGTCCTGGATCGTCATGCTGCCGCCATCCTCCAGCTGGGACCAGAGAGCATCATCCGCACTGAAAGCGCGAAGGCCGCAGCGCTCGTTGCCCAGGAGATAGTTATTCACGGCAACCAGGTAAAGAGCATCCCGGTCAAAGGCCCGGCCATTGGCAAAATCCTTTATGCCGATGCGGTGTTCCTCCGACCTGGACATATCGATCACAAAGTTCAGACCGCCGAAAAGGATATTGGTAAACTGATCTCCCATGGTATGGAAATACGCGTTTCCGTTCATGACCCGTACTGTCAGGCGGTTCTTTGCGTTTTCTTCCATGATGGATAGGATATCCCGGCCGTACATGGGCAGAACCAGCAGGTTGTTGGCATAGCGGTACAGGCGGTAGATATCCTTCATGCTGATGTTTCCGGGCCAGATGGTGAAGCCGGTGCTGCTGACGGAGGTTATGGCCATATCCACGTCCAGGTGGTCCAGACCGGTAGCTGCTTTCAGGGATACCAGGCCGGATTCGCCGTATTTCAGCCGCATGGCTTCGGTACCGCCGTCCATCATGGCAGCGCTGACCAGATCCATGGAATCCGTCTGCTTTGTATAGAATTCGCTGCTCTTGTCCCAGTAGCCGCCTGCGACACCGACGGGCGCTTCCACATCGGCTTCGGCAATAGCAGCGTAGGGACGGATTTTTTCTTCCAGGGCAGAATCTGTATCAAAGGCACGGAGCTGCAGGTTTTCGGAAGAGAGCATCTGCCACTGCAGGGCGCCGTTTTCATCCTCGGAAAAGCGGAAAACGGTCTTTGTCAGATCCTGGCCGCCGCCGTTGACTACAGGAATTTCTTTCCCGGCGGCATTGGGGATGAAGGTGTTGGAATAACCGGTGGAGTGGTCATGACCGGCAATCAGGAAATCAATGCCTTCTGTTTCCCCAATCATCCGCATTCCCTGACTTTCAGTATTGGCACCGAAGAAAAGGCTGATATCCGTATCCCCGATACCGCCGTGATAGGAGACGATGATGAACTCACAGCCTTCTTCCTTCATGCGGGGAAGGTAAAGCTCCGCTTCCCGGGCGTTGGAGAATTCATCATTTCCTGGATGGACAAAACGAATGCCGGGATAGTTGACGGGCAGATCCCAGCGGGTGATATCCACGTTTTCAAAGCCCAGGATGCCGATCTTGTGCTCATGTCCATTGACTGTGACGGTTTTGATGACATAGGGCGTAAAGACGTTTTCTCCGGCTTCATGGGCCGGGTCACTTCCGTCATAACAGGCATTCGCTGCCAGGACGGGAACCCCGTTTTCCTCCAGCCAATAATAGGTATCGCTCATGATATCCCAGGCATAGTTGAATTCATGGTTGCCCAGGACGAAAGCGTCATAGCCGATCTCCTTCAGGCATACGGCCATGGCAGGCTGGTCTGTGGATTCTCCGGAGGCGCGCATGAGCAGCTGAACCTGGGAGACAGGAGTACCCTGGAAAAGGTCGCCGTTGTCGATCAGCAGGACGTTTTCGGGATCGTACTCCTGACGGATCTGCTTTACGGCAGTGGAAACCCGGAGCATATTGTTGTTTTCGGCAGCTCCGGTGAGGATATTGGTATTCCAGCACTTGCCGTGCATATCTGTTGTGGAGAGAATTGTGAAATCGGTGAAGGAGCCGGGGGCAGGTATGGCAGACGGCTCCTCAGCAAAGGCAATGCTGAAGAGGAATATAACGCAGAGAAGAAGAGAAAACAGCTTGCGTGGCAAAAGCAAAACCCCCTTTATAAGCAGGCAATGGTAAGCGATGTGTATGGGAATATTATAGCACAGGGGAGAAATGGATCAAAAATGAATACTTAAAACTTAAGACTGAAAACTTAAAAATGAGCGTCCTTCGGACGTAGTAAGGGATTCCTCGATGCGTCCTTCGGACTTGCTCGGAATGACACTCTAGCGCCCTGACGTATGGCTGTTCCAATTGAGTTCCCGAATGTGAATGGGCGGGGAGATCTTTCGACGCGCTCATTTCATTCGCTTGCTCAAGATGACAAGTTTAGGGGCATTGTGTTCCGATTGAGTTTCCGAATTTTGATGGGCAATAAAAGAGCCTGCCGGGATGGCAGGCTCGAGAGAAGAGAGTGTGTTGTCAGGGGATTAGTCGTTCTGACTGAGTCCGCTGACAATGCGATAGTAGACTCGTGAAGTCAGGCGGTAGACGATCGCATAGAAGATGCCGAATACCACGAAGCTAATGAGCGTTGTGCGCATGAAGAGCGCGACGTCTGTCAGGCTGAGGATAGCAAGCATTTTCCGGATCATCGGGAAAGCAAAGATCAGGTGCAGACCGGCGAAAGCCAGCGGAAGGGCGAAGACCGTCAGCAACTGAGAGCTGATGCTGGAACGGATTTCCTTCTTCGTCATACCAACTTTCTGCATGATATCGAAGCGCTTGGCATCCTCGTATCCTTCAGAGATCTGCTTATAGTAGATAATCAGCACAGCAGCGCAGACGAAGACGATGCTCAGCAGGATGCCGATGAAGAAGAGACTGCCATACGTGCCGTAGAAATCTGCGGAACCTTCAGCACGGGAATCTATGGAGATCCATTTGGTGGAATCATCCGTGAAGATATCACGGAGTTTTTGCCTGACGTCATAATGCAGGGTCATTTTCAGGTCGGTGTTCTCCTCGTCGGACAGACCAGTGTCAAAGTTGTATTTCCACATGGACTGAATTTGCCGGCCGGACGCATCCTTTTCTTTTTCCAGACCTTCGATGGCAGTGGTCAGGTCAGCAACGGCGACGGTCATGGTCGGGAAACCCATACCGGAAGTGGTGCCGCCGGTATCTTTCCGTTCATAGTGCCGGATTTTCCAGCTGCGTGTCTTATTGCCCATGGCCAGGGTCAGGGTATCATCGGTATAATCCATGCCGTCGGTAATCAGCACGATCTCATCAGCGGCGAGATCCAGAGGCTTATTATCCGAAGTTTCAATGGAATCGGGAGAAACCAGGTAGATTTCCCGCAGGCTGTTGAAATCTGCTCCCAGGCTGGCTGTTTCATAATCACACTGGATGAAACCGTCGGCCTGGACACCGCTAAGGCTGATGAACCGCTCTTCCTGGATATTCTTCGGGGTAATGCCGTTTTTCTGCAGGACGTCCAGGATCGCAGAAGCGGCCTGGTCCGGAGTGCCGTCCATCAGCTTTTCGGGATCGTTCAGGTTAACGGAGAAGTTAATCTCACGGGGATAGTTTTTTTTCAGGGAATCCTCTGCACCGAACCACATACAGGTGGTGGTGGAAAGCATGACCAGAATCATCGTGGCGATGATGCAGATGGAAGCCAGACCGGCACCGTTCCGTTTCATACGGAAGGCCATGGAGGAAACGGAAACGAAGTGCTTTGCTTTGTAATAGTAGCCTTTGTTTGACTGCAGGATACGGCACATCTTTACACTGCCGGTGACCATGAGCAGATAGGTTGCCACGATAACCATTACTACAGCAATGAAGAACAACAGGATAGCTGTGACCGGGTTGCTGACGGAAATGGCGATATAGTAGGCACCGCCAAGAATGAGCACACCCAGGATGGCGAACAGCCAGTTGCCCTTCGGGGGCTTTTCACCGGCATTCTCAGACTTCATCAGGGAAACAGCATTGGCACGGGCGGTGCGGATGACCGCGGAGAACATGAGCAAGCCAAAGATGAGGGCATAGAACAGGAGGGTCTGCCAGATGGAGGCGGCATGGACACGGAAAACAAAGTCGATTGTACCGCCCAGCAGGTTGACCAGTCCCAGCTCTGCCAGCTTGGAAAGGAGAATGCCCAGGAACAGGCCGCAGGTTATCGCGATAGCAAAGGTGATGACATTTTCCCAGGCGATGATACGGACCAGATTCCGTTTACCCATACCCAGCACGTTGTAAAGACCAAATTCATGGGAACGGCGGCGAAGCAGGAATGAGTAGGTGTAGTACAGGAAAATCAGGGAAAAGACCAGGATGACATACCGGCCAAGGTTCATGATATCGTGTACGAGGGAACCACCTCTTACAATAAGTGCAAGCGCCATGGGGGAAGTCAGGTAGCTGAGAATATAGAATACAGCCACCATGCAGATGCAGGTCAGCAGGTAAGGTCGTGAAAGCTGACGGTTTTTACGCAGACCATCCCATGCCAGGCGAGGATAGAAGAAGGTCTTCACGCCCGCTCACCTCCCTGGGCCAGCAGGGTCAGCGTGTCAACAATCTTCTGATAGAACATATCATCGGATTCCTCACCGCGGTACAGCTGATGGAACACTTCACCGTCACGGATGAAGAGCACACGGCCGGCACGGCTGGCGGCACGGGCAGAGTGAGTAACCATGAGGATGGTCTGGCCCATACGGTTGACATCCGCGAAAAGGCGGAGCAGTTCGTCAGAGGATTTGGAATCCAGGGCGCCGGTGGGCTCATCGGCGAGGATCATTTTAGGCTGTGTGATCAGGGCGCGGGCAACGGCCGCACGCTGTTTCTGACCGCCGGAGACTTCATAGGGATACTTTTTCAGCAGGTCTTCAATCCCCAGGGAAACCGCAATGGGCATAAGGGTAGCCCTCATTTCCTGATAGTCTTTACCGGCCAGCACCAGGGGCAGGTAGATATTATCTTCCAGGGTGAAGGTGTCCAGCAGGTTGAATTCCTGAAATACAAAGCCCAGGTTGTCACGGCGGAAGGAAGCCACTTCATTCTCCTTAATCCTGGAGAAATCCTTGCCCTCCAGCAGGACGGTGCCGGCAGTGGCCTGGTCCAGCGCGGCCAGGATGTTCAGCAGGGTGGTTTTACCGGATCCGCTTTCACCCATGATGGCAACGTATTCGCCTTCCTCTACGGAAAAATTAACATTCTTCAGCGCTTCGACGGACTGACCGCCGAACCGTGTTTTATAAACTTTCTTCAGTCCTTTGACTTCGAGCAGACTCATTTGCGAGTTCCTCCTTACATTTCGTTTACGCCCTTATTGTAAAGGCGAAAGCCGATCCATTCCATCGAATCGGCTTACAATAAGAGAGGCAAAACGAACAAAACTGTCACATTTACTCAATATTCAGTTTCCGGGTGCCCAGATCCACCCGTACGGTTGTGCCCTGATCCGGTACAGATTCAATGGTTATACCATGCCCCAGGTTGTCGCAGACACGCTTGCAAAGGCTCAGTCCCAGGCCGCTGGCACGCTTATCTGCCCGGCCGGTGAGACCTGTATAGCTGCGCTCAAAAACGCGGGGCAGATCTTCCGGGGCAATACCGATGCCGGTATCACGGATGCACAGAACGGCAGGATCCTCCAGATATACAGATACGGAGCCTTTCGGCGTGTATTTGAGGGCATTGGAAAGGAGCTGCTCCACCACAAAGGAGAGCCACTTTTCATCCGTAAGCACTTTAATGTTTATGGGGGTATAATCCAGCTTCAGCTTCCGGCTGATGAATTCCCCGGCAAACTGCTTGAAGACCGGGCGCAGGATGCTGTCCAGATCCGTTTCACGGATTACGTAATCCGTACTGCTGCCTTCCAGCCGCAGATAGGTGAGCACCATGGAAACATATCGCTCAATACGGCCAAGATCGGCCAGCAGGACGCGGGCCTGGGCAGTATCCTCCTGCTGCAGGCGAAGGCGCATGGAAGCAATAGGTGTCTTAATCTGATGTGCCCAGAGGGTGTAATAGTCCATCATGGCGTTCATATCCGTTGCGGCACGGGTATGGGCTTCCCGGTTGCGCTCCCGAAGGAGACGGACGATTTCGCGGTAGTCCGCGGCTTCCACATTCCGGACTTCCGGAAGGTCCGTATCCATCTCCCGGATGGCGGAGATCAGCTTATGCATGTGCAGGGTCCGGACATAATCAATGATCAGCGCAATCAGCCCCAGAACCGCACACAGCGCGGCAGGGTAGAGTACCGCCTCTGTCGGCAGGTGATAGAGGGTAAAAGAGAAAGCCATGATGCCTGCAAAGCAAGCGAACAGCAACAGGATGGTGGCTTTGCTCCTCAGATATTGTAAGAACAGTTTCATCTTCTTACCCCACCAGATAACCTTCACCGAATTTGGTAGTAATAAAATCACTCACGCCGGCGGCTTCCAGCTTTTTGCGCAGACGGCCTACATTGACCGTGAGGGTGTTTTCGTCCACGAAGGAATCCGTTTGCCAGAGGGCCTCCATGAGCTTTTCACGGCTTACGATTTTTCCTTTGTTCTGCATGAGGGTGAGCAGGATCCGGTATTCGTTCCGGGACAGATCCAGCTTCTGCCCGTTGCAGGTAAGGCTGTTGTCCCCGGTGTTCAGGACGATGCCCTGGTGCTCCAGCACAGGAGCGGAACCGGCAAAGTCGTAGGACCGGCGGAGCAGGGCCTGTACCTTTGCCACAAGGACATCCGGATCGAAGGGTTTGGCAATGAAATCATCCGCGCCCATGTTCATGGCCATGATGATGTTCATATTATCAGAAGCGGAGGAAACGAAGATCACAGGCACGGAAGAGGCTTTGCGGATTTCCGTGCACCAGTGGTAGCCGTTCATGAAGGGCAGGGAGATATCCAGCAGCACCAGGTGCGGCTTAACCCGGTCAAAGTCCTCCATGACACGGCGGAAGTCCGTGACTGCCTCGGCCTTAAGACCCCAGCGGGACATGGCGGCGCAGACGGCGTCGGCAATGCCCTGCTCGTCCTCCACGATGAGAATACGATATTCCATAGGAACTCCTTTGAATACAGGCGGTAATAGCGGCTTCAGGGAAGCGGCAGCCTGTATCTGGATTTTACCATATTATTGGAAGAATGGACAGAAGGAGACCGGCGTCATCCGATTTCCCCGCGGGCAAAGAGGTTATCTTTTCCCATGCCGCAGACATAAGGATTGCTGTCATAATGGTGACAGAAATCCAGGAAATCTTTCTTCTGTTCCGGGTCGTTCATGATTTTCACCAGGATTTCATTGGGGATCGTCCGGGCGAAAGCTCCGGGGCCCGCCAGGGCAACGTCCTTCACGCCGCAGTTTTCCAGAATCTGCTTCAGTTCATCCGGCATAAAGTGATAGGTGATGCACCAGGGCGTCTCACCCCGGTCATAAGCTTCTTTGGTTTCTTCCACATCGCACAGGAGACCGGTATCCAGCGTCTTCAGCAGGTTTTCCTCCCGGAAGGTGAAGCCGTCGATCATCTGTTGTCGGCTGTTCAGGCACCACTGAACCCAGCTGTCGGAGCTGTTTTTATCCAGGATGAACTGATTTTTCTGCAGGGGATTGGCCAGATAGGGCAAGGCACCAAGACGGCTTGAGACGCTGAACATGATCCGCTTTTTCGCGATACGCACCAGCTCCCGGATTGTCTGCTCCTGATTGGGCCAGGTATAGGAAATGGGTGCGTCAAAGGACATGACCAGGTCAAAACTCCGGTCTGTATAGGCAGAGAGATCTTCCAGGGCACCTTTGACAAAGGTGATGTGGTCGAGGACGCCTGCTTTTTCTGCCAGCTCCCGGGCTTTGTCGATCATGGCCTGGGAGATGTCGAAGTGGGTTACCTGCAGTCCCTGACGGGCCAGCAGGATCGAGAAGCGGCCGCAGCCGGCACCGCCGTCAAAGACGGTCTGAATGCCGTCCAGGTGGCTGAACAGCTCCCGCTCGATATGCGCCTTCTGCACGATATCGTCGATGAAGGTCTGCTCCCGTTTCGATTCCAGTTCTCCCTTGTCCGGGAGGTTCCACATCCGTTCGGAAATCTTTGTGCTGTAATCCATATTTCTCTTCTCCTTCCGGCTTGTGTACATTATAAACTAAAACGCCACAAATAATACCCTTTCAGGCATTATTTGCGGCGTCGCTCAAAACGTACATCACACACAAACCATGTATAAATATATCAGAAACACAAAACATGTCAAGAAAATGACCAAACTTACGTGAATATTGAAAATAAAAGGCAGAAGATGTTTGACATTGACCGGTTTTCCGGTTACGATGAGGGCAATAATCTGAATATGACCGGAGGATGCGAGCGATGAAGACTACACTGAACCGGTCCGCGGCGGCGGGCGTCCTGATCTGTATGGGCTGTATTGTTAACCTTAAGGTAGGCGGCGGCATTCCGGGAGCAGTGCTCTTCAGTGCCGGACTCTGGTTTGTGGTGAACTTTGACGCGGAACTGTTTACCGGACGGGTAGCACGGAATGACTACGATCCCCTGCAGAAACTGATCATGCTGGTGATGAATGTGATCGGCGCAGGCGTATGCGGCATTCTGGCTTCGCTGTGCCTGCCGGAAATCCGGGAAGCGGCACAGAAAATCGTGACAGGCTACCAGGATCCGCTGAAGGTGATCTGGCAGTCCGTGATGTGCGGCATGTGCATGTATCTGGCCACTACCCAGCCGAAGAACAAGGATATCAGCCGGCTGCCCTTTGTTGTATACGGCGTGGCGCTGTTCATCCTTTCTTCCTATGCTCACTCCATTGCCCTGGCGGGTTACGCGGCCATCGCGCAGGGGATTGCCTGGTGGGTGATTCCGCTGGCAGCGGCGGGGAACGCGGGGGGAAGTTATCTGATTAAGTTTTTGCTTATGCAGAAAACTAAATCAGATAACTGAATGAATACTGAAAACTGAAGACTTAAAACTTAAAAATGTGTTTGTTTTTTCAGCTTTTCAGGCTTCGTTTTGTACACCGATCTTTACAGGTTTTGATAATTTGTAAATGAGAATTGATCTGAGAAAGGTATATATACCATGGAAGAAAGCACGAAGCGGAGCAGGAAGGAAACCGCGGGACTGCTGAAACGGTTCATAGCCTATTACAAACCTCATAAAAAACTGTTTGCCATGGATATGACAGCTGCGCTGCTGGTAGCAGTGATCGGCGTTGTCTATCCGATTATTACCCGTACGATGCTGAACACGCTGATTCCGGACAGGAACTACCGGATGATCGTGATCTTCGGCATTACGCTGCTTGCACTTTACTTTATCAAGATGCTGCTGAATTACTTTATCCAGTATGAAGGGCATATGATGGGCGTATATATGCAGGCACGAATGCGTACGGATATGTTTGCCCATCTGGAAACGCTGCCTTACAGCTTCTATGATACCCATGAAACCGGCAAAATCATGAGCCGGATGACGAATGACCTGTTTGAAGTCAGCGAGCTGGCACACCACGGACCGGAAAACATTATCATTTCCGTGCTGAGCATCGTGATTTCATTCATTTACCTGAGTACGATTGATATCTGGCTGACGCTGATTATCTTTGCCTGCGTACCGTTCCTGGTTGTTATCTCTATAAGCCTGCGCAAGAAAATGCGCCAGGCATTCCGGGATACCCGGTCCGCGGTTGCTGAAATTAACGCCAGTATGGAAAGCTCTATCTCCGGTATCCGGGTAACGAAGGCTTTCACCAATGCGGAGAAGGAAAAGGAAAAGTTCGAGATCGGGAACGGGAAGTTCCAGAAAGCCCGGCAGGGCGCCTACAGCGCAATGGGACGTTTCCACAGCGGCAATACCTTTGTGACGGACGTGTTCAACGTGGTGGTGCTGATTGCCGGCGGCCTGTTCCTGTATAACGGCCGGATCCAGTTCGGTGACTATTCCGCTTTCATTGTTTCCGTGAATATGTTTATCGGCCCGGTGATGACGCTGATCAACTTCATGGAGCAGTTCGAAAACGGCGTAACGGGCTTCGAACGGTTCTGTGAGATCATGGATGCAAAGCCGGAAACGGACAGCCCGGACGCGCAGGACGCGGGGCTGCTGGAAGGACATATCGAGTTCAGGGATGTCAGCTATGCCTATGATGAGGACAAGAACGTACTGCGGCATGTGAACCTGAACATAGAGAAAGGCAAAACATTTGCCCTGGTTGGCCCCTCCGGCGGCGGCAAGACCACAATCTGCCACCTGATCCCGCACTTCTATGACGTGATGAGCGGCGAGATCCTGCTGGACGGCAAGGAGATCAACAGCCTGACGCTGGAAAGTGTGCGGCGGAATATCGGCATCGTGCAGCAGGATATCTACCTGTTCAACGACAGCATGAAGGAGAACATCCGCTACGGCAAGCTGGACGCAACGGACGAGGAAATCATCCTGGCAGCAAAGCGGGCCAATATCCACGACTATATCATGAGCCTGCCCAACGGCTATGATACGAACATCGGCGAGCGGGGCGTCCGCCTCTCCGGCGGACAGAAACAGCGCCTGTCCATTGCCCGGGTGTTTCTGAAAAATCCGCCGATTCTGATCCTGGACGAGGCGACCAGCGCGCTGGACAATACCACGGAAATCCTGATCCAGCAGGCACTGGATGAGCTGTGCAAAGGCAGAACCACATTGGTGGTGGCTCACAGGCTGAGCACGATCAAAAACGCGGACGAGATCGCTGTGGTAAGCGATGGACGGATCACGGAGCAGGGAACCCATGAAGAACTGATGGAGAAAAAGGGGACGTACTTTGAACTGTACCAGTTACAGTTCAAAGCAAATGCAGTGTGATCCATAGATCACATTGCATTTGTAATGAATACTGAAAACTTAAGACTTAAAACTTAAAAATATTATTGTCTGCCACTAATAAATGGCGGATAATTCCGAACTCAAGAGGATATGGGATTGTTATGTATGAAGTGTTGGAAGGGAAGAATATACGGCTGAGGAAGGCCAGAAAAGAAGATTATCAGTCCATGCTGAAGCATGTGTGGGGGGATGAAGCGGTTTACAAGTGGATGCTGTATCAGCCTACACTGACGGAAGAAGATGCTATCGAAAGATGCCGCAGGAGCATGGAGTTCCAGAAGGATCACTACGCGTACTTTGTGGCACTGAAGGATACGGACGAGGCTGTTGGACTGTGCGCGATCAAGGAGACTGCTCCGGGACACTATGAGGAAAGCGGAATCTGCATCGGCACTGCATTCCAGGGGAAAGGATACGGCAAAGAGATTGTAGCACTGCTCTTGAAGCTGGCTTTTGAGGAGCTGGGTGCGGAAGATTTCCGGTACGGGTATTTTCTTGATAATGATAAGTCAAAAAAAGTGGCAAAATCCTTTGGATTCCGTTATGATTATACCTATGAGCTTACCAGAACTTGGGATGGCTGCGTAAAAACGATTGAATCGTGCATTATGACGAGGGAAGAATACGAAAGCAAATTCATAATTCAGAATTCATAATTCAGAATTATTTTTGTGTATGATATGGTTTGTTCCTTCGATTGAAGTTCTGGATTGACAGACGATAGTGAAGGAATCCATTGATAAAAAGGATTGGTGTATGGACAGAAAAATCATTAATGAACGGATCAGCTACATAGAGGCGACGGAGGAGCCGCTGTCCGCGGATATCGGAATTATCCGGTGTGGTGATACTGAATGGCTGTATGACGTGGGAAATGATGAAAGAAGCCTGGCCGGACTGGACGGGCAGTACAATGTGGTGCTGTCCCACTTCCATCAGGATCATACCGGAAGCCTGGACAAGATCCGGGTTGGAGAACTGTATGTGTCCGGGGCAACCTTCCGGCACACAGGTTGGGGAACTGTTGTGAACGGTGAACTGACCATCGGAGACCTGCGGATTTTTCAGATCCCCTCCAGTCATACGAAAGGATGCCTGGGGCTGGAAATCGGGAATGAATACGCGTTTGTAGGGGATGCCCTGTATTGTAAAGCGAAGGACGGGCACTATGCTTATAATGCCCAGCTGCTGAAGGACGAAATAGAGGTACTGAAGGAACTGAAAGCATCAAAACTGCTGGTGAGCCACTTCAAGGGTCTTGTACGGCCGAAGGATGAAGTGATCGCGGAACTGGAACAAATCTACAGCAAGAGAGAAAAGAACAATCCGGATATCAGAGTGGGATAATAAACCGGAAAAAAGGAACTGTTCCCGGTATAAATCCCAGTGAGCTGATACGGGAAAGATCAGGAAAGAGAAGGAAAAGCACATGAGAAAAAGAACCATCTCAAACACCTTCCTGCGCTGGCTGCTTCTGATTGTTGTCCTGGCGTTTGCTATGTCCATGATCTTTTCCTGGACACTGCAGACAGGCTTGTCCCAGCACAGCGCGGCCAATCTGCTTCGGCTGAATATCAAGGATGTGCGGCAGGATGTTGTTGACGCTTCTGACGCGAATCTGCTGGCACTGACAAGAGCCATTGCCCATGAAATTGACAACGGGGCACCGGTGAATGAAGTGGGACTTTCTTCGCTCATGAACTGGCATAATGTTGCGGAGATTAACATCATCAATCAGGACGGGATTATTACAGGAACCACACATGCCGCATTCCTGAACTATGATATGCGGAGCGGGGAACAGTCCGCTGAGTTTCTCTGCCTGCTGGACAGTACGGAAACGGAGTATGTCCAGAGTTATCAGCCAACAACCTATGATCCTTCACTGCTGCGGAAATACGCTGCGGTAAAACTGAAGCAAGGCGGCTTTGTACAGGTGGCCTACGACGCTGAACGTTTTCAGCGGGATATAGATCATCTCGTAATCAAAGTGGCCCGTAACCGTCATGTGGGGCAGGAAGGCTGCATTATCATCGTTGATGAAAACTGGAATATTGTCAGTGACCGGAATCACAATGAAGGACAGAACCTGTTTGTAACCGGGATCTGGATTGACAGGGATACCATGCCGGAGGAGACGGTTTTCCGTACGGATGTATACGGAGAACACTGCTCCTGCATGTATGTGTTTACAGAAGGATATTATCTTGTAGCAACGATGCCGGAAAATGAGATCCTGCTGCAGAGGAACACATCAGTCCAGTTGACAGCCATCCTGGAAATACTTGTTTTCGTGACGCTGTTTGTCGTCATTTTCATGCTGGTCCGGAAACTGGTTGTTAATAATATTAACCGGGTGAACAACTCCCTTTCCAAGATTACCCAGGGTGATCTGGAAGAGACTGTAGACGTCCGCTCCAATACGGAGTTTTCCTCCCTGTCTGATGACATTAATGCTACGGTCAGCACCCTGAAGCAGTATATTGCCGCCGCCGCAGCCCGGATTGATGAGGAGCTGGCTTTTGCCAAGAACATTCAGCAATCCGCACTGCCCTCTGTCTTTCCGCCTTATCCGGACAGAACGGACTTCAGTCTGTATGCCACGATGAACACGGCCAAGGAAGTGGGCGGCGATTTCTATGATTTCTATCTGCTGGACGAAAACAAGCTTGCCTTCCTGGTTGCGGACGTTTCCGGAAAGGGAATTCCGGCAGCGATGTTTATGATGACCGGCAAGACGGTGCTCCGGGGATATGCTGAACGGGGAGATATGCCTGCGGATTTGTTTTTCACAGCCAACAACAAGCTTTGTAAAGGCAACGATGCCGAGATGTTCATCACATCCTGGATGGGCTTCCTGGAGACGGATACCGGCCTGGTCCGTTTTGTGAACGCCGGACATAATCCGCCGGTATTGATCCGGAACGGAAAGGCGGCCTTTATTGAACAGAGGGCTAACCTGACGCTGGCTGCCATGGAAAACATCAAATACCGGGAGCAGACACTGCAGCTGGAACACGGGGATATCCTGTTCCTGTACACAGACGGTGTGACCGAGGCAACGGACGCGGGCAACCAGCTTTTCGGTAATGACAGACTGCTCCAAACACTATCGAGAACTTTCAGTACAGATATGGAAGGCTGCAGGGAAGTCTGTGTGACAGTCAAAGAAGACCTGGATCGCTTTGTCGGTGAGGCTCCGCAATTTGACGATATTACAATGCTGTGCCTGTACTATAAGTAATTCAGAATTAAGAATTCAGAATTCAGAATTATAAGTACGAATGGTCAACAGAAGCATATTGATTGGGAACAGGGATATGTTTGATTATAAAAAGCATTTTGATTCATACTGCAATGAGACCGGGCTGGAACTGAGCCTGTGCTTTGATATGCCGGAAGGGTATGAGACCGCGAACGGTACATATGATGATGGAACAAAAACTGTCTATATCAATGCAAAACTGCTTGAAGCGGCTCCTGATTTTGAAAAAGCGTTCTATCTTTTCCATGAGCTGAGGCACGCGGCACAGTACCTGAAGCCGGAACAGTTTCCCGAGCTGATCCGGCGCAGCCTTCAGTATATGATTCAATATGATGGAACCTGCTATAAGCTGGTAAACGGTGATTACGCGGCCTGTGAACTGGAAGGCGGGGAAGAACGTTTTACAGAGTTGTACCTGGGACAGCCTCATGAAATGGATGCCAATAACTACGCATTTGAACAGACACGGAAGATTTTTGGAGAACCTGAAGAACTGAAGAAACTGTACGGGTTCTGGACGCCGAAGCAGTCCATACCGGACAAAGCATATCAGACCGTCTACGCGGAAATCGATGAAAAAGTTGACAACAGAACCGTCCCCTTGTCAACTTTCATTCTGGTCAAGCCGAATGAAGCATATGCGGAACAGATCATGGCTTACAAGGAAGAATTCACGGACTGCCTGGACTGGCTGCATGGAGCACGGGGACTACGGTACAGCAAAGATCCGGAGGAATGGTTCCGGTATATTGCTGAGCATGAAGAAAACTATACCCAGTTCCTATATGTGCGCACAGCGGACAGCAAGATTGTCGGTATGATCGGTGTACAGCATCGTCCGGATGGCCCTGAGGAAACATGGGGCGGACATATCGGCTATTGTGTTTGTCCGTCGGAAAGGAAAAAGGGATACGCCACACAGATGCTGCATGACGTGCTGCCATACTGCAAAAGCATTGGCCTGAACCGGGTGCTGCTGACTGCCGGAGATGAGAATGAAGGCAGCGTCAGGGCAATACTCGCTAACGGAGGCGTGCTGGAAAACTACGTAAAGACTCCAAGGCATGACGTGCCGGTAGGCCGGTACTGGATTGAGATCAAATAAAAAAAGAACGTGTCAGGCGACACGTTCTTTTACTTACTTGCCCATCATTTCGATGGCTTCTTCCATCGTTACGCTCTCAACAATCTCTTCCCAGACGTCCTCGTTGTAGTATTTGACGGTGGTTTCACCGGTCATGTAGTCATTGTCGAAGGTGGAATTGGTGCCTTCCGGAATGATGACTTCAAAACCTCTTTCGAACGCGGATTTTACGGTGGCGTCGATGCAGTAATTGGTCTGGAGACCGATGATCATCAGGCGCTTATCTTCCTGTGATTCCATATAGGCTTTGAAGTCCTTATTCCCGAAACAGCTGTTAATGGTCTTGACGAAGACTTTTTCACCTTCTTTGGGAGCGACTTCTTCAGCAATTTCAAAGGCTTCGTCTCCGACGGAGAACCCGCTGCCGGCACCGGCGTCATGCTGGACGTATACGACTTCCACGTTGTTCTTCCGGGCCGCGTCAATCAGTTTGGTTGTTCTCTCCATGAAAGTGTCAAAGGCATAGAGTTCATCGTCGATCAGGGCGTTTTGCATATCAATAACCAACAGAATCATATATTTGTCCTCCTGAGATGCAGTGCTGGGAAGTATTTTACAGTATACACCACATAATTAGCAATATGGAAAAGGGCCGTTGAAAATGAAATTTTGCGGCCAAAGCCGCAATGTGAAATGTGCTACGCACATGAAATAAATCAGCTACGCTGATTTGTGAAATATCCGGCCAGGGGCCGGATGTGACAGATAGTGTAAAGGCAAGATAAGAGTAATGAGTGAAGAGTGAAAAGTGAAGAGTGTAGAGTCTTGACCTGCTTATTGTATAAGCAGGTCAAGAATGCGAGTCATGTCGAGGGCGAGCTGTTTGGCGGGGAAATCATCATTGAGGATGATCAGCCTTTTTTCGACAGGTTCAATTCTGCGGGCATGACCGGTGACGGTCTCATAACGGCCGCCTGCTTTATGCTGATCTGGAATGAAAACCATGACAGAAACCTGCGGACGCTGCCCGGCGGACAGCATCTCAGACAGACGGCGGAACTGCTCATCCAGCAGATCCTGCTCTGATTCTCCGAGGGAGATTTCCCGGTCCGTGATCCGGGCCTCCTCATCCACCATTTCCTCATAGCCTGAGAGCGCCGCAAAAGGCGCAAACTGGGCCGCACGGTCGTGGAGACTCATATGCGGGCGAGTGGCAGACTGATGGTGAGGGAGGGAAAGGATGTCCATGTAGGGGAAAGGCTCATCATTCATAATTCGCAATCCTTATAAATTCATAATTCATAATTCAGAATTCAGAATTATCGCCTGCGGGCGAGAAAATGAAAACTTAAAACTTAAGACTTAAGACTTAAAAATGTTTCACCTACGGCGAAGGAGAAACGACACGTATATAAGGTGGGTTAGGCACGGTGACCGCCGACCTGGCCGTTGCGTTTGATGGTCATGGCGCCTTCTTCCAAGTTCATGCCCTTGATCATAGCGCTTTTGCCGAAGCGTTCCTGGATATCCAGGGCGGCTTCCTGCAGGCGCTTTTCCTTTGCGTCTGCGGCGGCTTCTTCTTCCTTCTGCCGGGTGAGAGCTTCATAATCCGTGAAGAGATCCAGCTGCAGGGGACCTTCCTCCGGGATATCTTCCTCCCGGATCAGGCCGACAGCAACCACATAGATCCGGCGAACAAGCAGATCAGGGTGAATAATCCTGTCATACAGTTCCATCATTGCATCTGAGATGCGCCGGGTGCTGCTTGTCCAGCGATCCAGATTGCCGGTACCATGGGCGTACTTCGGAATGATCCGGCCGTATGGATCGGCCGAGATGGGGCCGTTATAGATTTCACCGGTAGAAGCAATGCGGAAAATGGATTCCGGCAGGGAACGCCCCTGCTGCGCTATGACAATACTCGCCTGATCATAGCAGACAGTGAGCTCAATCTTCCGGGTGACAAGGCCCTTTTTCACCAGATCCAGGGTCAGCAGATCCGTCATTTCCCGGACGAGCAGACGACCCTTCTTCGCATCGCAGGCTTCAGACAGTACCTGGCCACTGCTGAGACTGTTGGAGATTGGCCGGTAGGATTTGATATCTGAAATCCGGGTCGGTTCCCAGCCCCAGGCGTGATCGATGATCAGCTCCGCATTGATGCCAAAGGCCTTATAGAGCAGATCCTCATGCGTCAGGCTCAGACGGGCGATATCTCCCATGGTATAGCAGCCCAGCTTTTCCAGGCGGCGGGCGAGACCGAAACCAATGCGCCAGAAATCCCTCAGGGGCTGATGACACCAGAGCAACTCCCGGTAGCGCATCTCATCCAGCTCTGCGATACGGACACCGTCCTGATCCGCAGGAACGCGCTTGGCTACGATATCCATGGCGATCTTGGCCAGGTACATGTTGGTGCCGATGCCGGCTGTGGCAGTGATGCCGGTGTTGTAAAGCACATCCCGGATCATGGTCATGGCCAGCTCATGAGCTGTCATATCGTAAGTTTTCAGATAACCGGTGACATCCATGAAACATTCATCCACGGAATAAACGTGGATGTCTTCATCACTGATATATTTCATGTAGATGGAAAAGACTTTGGTACTGACTTGTTCATAGAGCCTCATGCGCGGCGGAGCAACGATGTAGTCCAGCTGCAGGGAAGGATCCGCCGCCAGCTCCCGCGCGTCAGCAGACTTGCCGGAGAAACCATATTTCCCGTCCGGACCGCGCACCGCTTTACCCAGACGGATGGCGTTGCGCAGACGCTCAGCGTTGATTTCTTTTACACGCTGAACCACTTCGAACAGACGCGCACGGCCGGCAATGCCATAGGCCTTGAGACTGGGGGTGACGGCAAGGCAGATCGTCTTCTCCGTGCGGGTGGCATCTGCCACAACGAGGTTTGTGGACAATGCGTCCAGATTCCGTGCGGCACATTCCACGGAAGCATAAAAGCTTTTGAGATCGATAGCAATAAACATAGTTATCAAGCAGGAGGTAGGAAGTAGGAGGGAGGAAGTATTTTAATGAATACTGAAAACTTAAAACTGAAAAATGGTGGATAAAACAGCATTCAGAAGCTGTTTTTTCATGAATTTTATATTGTCTTTTGCTTCGCAAAAGAATGATATGTTGCTTCGCAACATGATATATCGGCTTCATGCCGATATGATAGGTTCGACTTCGTCGAACATGATATGTTTGGCTGCGCCAAACGTGATTAGTTACTTACCGCTGTACTACAGGGAAGTTGGAGTGGATTAGGCTTCGACATACCAGCGGCCAAGACGGGCGCCGAGGCGGTCAACAGAGCGTTCAAAGAAGAGATGGCGCTCCTGACCATGGATGATAACAGTATAGCAGTCCAGCAAGTGGCTGTCACCAGCAGGACGGAAGGCGCGGACTTCATCAATATTGAAAAGACGCCCGTCCGGCCAGAGAATGGCACGGGGCTGCATATAGCCGGTGGAATCAAAATCAGAAGTGACCTTGACGTACAGACGATCAGACACAGGTGTCCATCCTTTCAATTCATAATTCATAATTCATAATTCAGAATCATTGGTTTGCTGGTTTGCAAATCAAAATTATGAGTTATGAATGATCCATCTGGATGATAGCACAATAATATAAAATTATCAACAGAAAAGCACAAAATTATTGTGCTTATATATCAATACAGGAAGAAATAAATGCCGAACCAGTGGATTACCGCACCGAAGAAGACGAAGAAATGCCAGAGGAAATGGGCTCCCTTTTTCTTCATTGCAAAGGGAATGATACCCACGGTATAGATGACGCCGCCGATGAGCGTGAAGAGGAACAGAGGCAGGTTTTCCCGCAGCATGCGGGGCAGGAAAATCAGGCCGCACCAGCCCAGCACGATGAACAGCGTGATGTGGAGCGCTTTGGGACGCCCCGGACCGAAGACGGCAACAAAGACAATGCCGGTGATAATAATTGCCCACTGGACGCAGCAGAGGATTGTTCCCAGCTGACCGCCCCAGAAGAGCAGCCACATAGGCGTGAAGGTACCGCCAATGAGCAGATAGATGGAAATATAATCGAACCGCCGCCAGACGCGCTTGACGGTGGAGCCCCAGCGGAAGGAGTGATACAGGCAGCTCATGAGGAACATCATGACCAGGCAGAAACCATAGACAATTGAGCAGAAGAGCTGCGTGGAGGTATGTGATTTCAGAATCAGCAATACGAGACCGGCAATAGCGCACAATGCACCCACACCGTGGGTGACAGCATTGCCGACTTCTTCCAGAATGGACCGTTTCGGCGGCTCGTTGAGTTTGCGGGAATCTTTTTTCATGACAATATCTCCTGTAAATAAACCGGATAATGAACGGTATGGATTATACCACAATTGAACCGGATGAGACATTCTGATTTTCTCCAAAAACAGCCGGACAATAATTGACAGAGAAGCTTGATTTTTGATAAAATACACTTTAATTATACGGAGGGAGGATACTAGGGATGCTGCAGGATAAAATCAGGGAAGGATTGACTTTTGACGACGTACTGCTGGTACCGGCGAAGAGCGAAGTACTACCCCGGGATGTGGACCTTTCCATCCAGCTGGCGAAGAACATTAAACTGAATATTCCGATGCTGAGCGCCGCCATGGATACCGTGACGGACAGCCGCATGGCAATCGCGATGGCTCGGGAAGGCGGTTTGGGAATCATCCATAAGAACATGACGATTGAGGAACAGGCAGCCCAGGTTGACAAGGTCAAACGCAGTGAACACGGAGTTATCACAGATCCCTTTTATCTGAGTCCCGAGAACCTGATCTCTGACGCGGAAGAGCTGATGAGCCGTTACCGGATCAGCGGCGTTCCGATCACCCGCGAGGGTAAACTGGTCGGCATCCTGACCAACCGGGATCTCCGGTTTGAAACAGATTACAGCCGCCCCATTGGCGAAGTGATGACCAGCGAGAACCTGATCACCGCTCCCGAAGGCACAACCCTGGAAGAAGCGAAAAAGATCCTGGCCTCCCACCGGATCGAGAAGCTCCCGATCGTGGACAAGGACGGCATGCTGCGCGGCCTGATTACGATCAAAGACATTGAGAAGACAAGCAAATATCCCAACAGCGCCAAGGACGAGAACGGCCGGCTGCTGTGCGGCGCCGCAGTGGGCGTGACGAACGATGTGTTCGAACGGATCGACGCCCTGCTGGCTGCCAAGGTTGACGTTATCAATATCGATACTGCCCACGGCCATAGCCTGGGTGTGCTGAAGCAGGTGGAGAAGATCCGCAACAAGTATCCGGATATTACCCTGTTTGCCGGCAACGTGGCAACGGCTGCCGCTACCCACGACCTGATCTCCGCCGGCGTGGACTGCGTGAAGGTTGGTATCGGCCCCGGTTCTATCTGTACCACCCGCGTGGTTGCCGGTATCGGCGTACCGCAGATCACAGCCATTTCCGACTGTGCTGAGGAAGCAGACAAATACGGCGTACGCGTAATCGCGGACGGCGGCATCAAATACTCCGGCGATATCGCCAAGGCCCTGGCAGCAGGCGGAAGCTGCGTTATGCTGGGCAGCCTGCTGGCCGGTACCGAGGAGAGCCCCGGAGCTATGGAAATCTATCAGGGCCGTTCCTTCAAAGTTTACCGCGGCATGGGCAGTCTGGCAGCTATGTCTGTCGGCTCCAAGGACCGTTATTTCCAGGAAGGCCAGAAGAAACTGGTTCCCGAAGGCGTGGAAGGACGCGTACCTTACAAGGGAACACTTGCAGATACCATCTTCCAGATGGTTGGCGGCTTGCGTGCCGGTATGGGATACTGCGGAGCCAAGACCATTGATGACCTGCGGAAGAACAGCCAGTTCATCAAGATCACCGGCGCCGGCCTGGCCGAGAGCCATCCGCATGATATCTCCATCACGAAGGAAGCGCCCAACTATTCCCGTTCAAATTAACATTTGAACAGGAAATGAAATAAATCAGCTGCGCTGATTTGTGAAATATTTGACTTCGTCAAATGTGAAATATTCGGCTTTGCCGGATGAGAATTTTTACCCGGAATTAAAGGTATCTGCGCAGTTGATACCGAATTGTTTATAAGAAGCTAAGAAGCCTGTCGTTTCGCATAATAAGTTATAAACATTCCTGTTATGTCATCCTCAGCTTCGCTTAGGATGACATAATAGCAAATGGAGGAGAAAGAATGGGCAAGCGGTTTTATAAACTGGCGGGAGCCACAGTCAGACTCTTCAGTCACAAAATGAAAACGGAATGGGAAGAGCCCTTTGAGGATGGTCCCTGCGTATTTGTAGTTAATCATGCCGGATCCAGCGGACCGGTGGATATGTGTGCCAAATTCCCGCTGCGGGATAAAATACATCCCTGGGTCAACAGTGAAATGCTGAATCCCAAGGAAGTTCCGGCTTACGTGCGGAAGGACTACTGGTGGAAGCCGGACAGCTTCTTTGCGCCTGTACTGAATGTGACTGTACCATATATTGCTTCAGCACTGATGCCGCCAATGCTCCGCAGTATTCCGCATATTCCGGTATACCGTGATCAGCGGATCATGCTGACCCTGCGCCAGAGCGTGCGCGTGCTGCAGAAGGATCACTACCTGCTGCTGTTCCCGGAAATTCCAGGACCCGGAAAAAACAGCCACCGGCGGATCAATACCGGGTGGCTGCGTCTGGGACAACTATGGTACAAGGCCAGCGGCAGAGCACTGAAGATGTATCCTGTCCACGTGGATTATAAGAACCATATTTTCAAGGTGGCCGCTCCTGTATGGTACGACCCGTCCCGCCGCTTCAGCGAGCAGGAGAAGGAACTGGCCGAAAAACTGACCGCAGGAATCAGGGGCTGACGATCAAGGTTGCGCAGCAGCGTCCTCTGTGGATACTGCTGTTATGCCATCCCTGCAGAGAATCCGGAGAAGCTTGAAGGCGTTCTCCTGATTACCACTTGTAACAATCACAGACAGATATCCATCCTGAGCATAGACATATTTGCTGAGACCGGGGAGCTTATCCAGCGGGATACCGTAGAGATGAGTTTCTCCGGTTTCTGATTCCCTGCGCCATCCGCTCTGCAGATTGATGCCTGCATCGTCGAACAAAGCCATCAGTTCCTTGTCGTTTTCCAGAGGAAGCAGGGAGCCGTTCAGGGCGTTGTTAAGAAAATCATCCCGGCTGAAGAGGTAGATATCACCTTCACCGGCAGCAATGTATGTGACCATCTGCATGGGACCATAGGTTTCATCCATGGTCAGCGCATATGCATTGATCTCTTCCATATCGGACATTTCGGTTTCACGAATATTATCCAGATACGGCTTCAGGTCTGTTTCATTCATATATCCGTAGACATAGAAACCGACGGTTTTGTCCCGCGGGGAGCGGTAGGCGGTTACGGTATAGAGCAGATCCACCAGACCGAAAGCAACCGCGATAATCAGGAGATATTTCCACCAGTTATAGGTGAGATGCTGGCGGAGAGTACGGGTATTTACCGGTGTTTTCATATAAACTCCGTTCTGATAATTCAGAATTCAGAATTAAGAATTCAGAATTAATACTTGATTGATAAGCATATTGAAGGATACCACGGAATGAGGGTAAAGACAAGTGAAGAGGCAGGGGAAAGCAGGAAAAGACGGGATGGGAAGAGAATATACATAATAGAAGACAGGTCTATATGTGTTCCGGCACGATGACAAAGACAGAAGAAAGGAAGGGAGCTTGTATGAAGTATCAGCCGATCATCACCGTAGGGAGACAGTACGGATCCGGCGGCCGCTATGTGGCCAAACTGCTGGCCGAAAAGCTGGACATCCCTTTCTATGACAAGGAGCTTCTGGCGGAAGCATCCCGGGACAGCGGAATCTGTCAGGAACTGCTGGAAAGCTATGACGAGAAGCAGGGAAAGAACCTGCTCTTCTCCCTGATCAGCGGTGCGCAGACCCGGGGTGAACCGGGAACCATGTATATGGATATGCCGCTGAATCACAAAATCTTCCTGGCTCAGTTTGATACGATCCGCAGGCTTGCGGATGAAGGCCCCTGCGTTATCGTGGGACGCTGTGCAGACTATGTGCTGCGGGATCATGAAAACGTACTGAATGTCTTTGTAAAGGCAAAGACAGAAGATCGGATTCAGCGGGTGATCAAATATAACGGCGCGGATCCTGTGAAGGCAGAGGAAATCCTGCGCAAGGCGGACAAACAGCGCGCCTCCTATTATAACTACTACGCCACGGGCACCTGGGGCGATGTGAACAACTATGACCTGTGTGTGGATACCGGAACACTGGGCATCGAAGGATGCGTTGACCTGATCTGCAAGTGTGTGGAAATCAAGAAAAAAATGATCGAGGAAAAAGAAAAAGAATGGTAAAACGGATTGTCCTGCTGCTCCTGGTACTGACGCTGATCATTCCGGCAGGAAGCAGCCTGGCAGAACTGAAACTGAGGGACACAACCCCGGCCCAGAAGATGCTGAAAACCTACATGGAGAATGTGAACAACTTCCTTCTGGAAAACGGGGAGATGCCAATCAACAAGATCTTTGACCAGACCAATTCGGTCGTGGAAATGGGAATTACCCTTTCGGAAGACGCGTATATGCCGGAAGGCGTGACAGTAACGGTTCATCTGTATTACGATCAGCTTTGGTATATGCTGGTGCGGGTAAACAATGAAAACCTGGCACGTTTTCCGCAGATCGCCGGAGCCTTTGTCCGGGCACTGAATCCGAAAACGATGAGCCAGGCAGAATCCATGAAGACGGCGACAGCACGGGTGCAGAAGGTTTATCAGGATAAGGATACTCCCTTTGAAGACTACCGGTACGATAAATATGAAGACCGGGAAACCAGCATCCTGAACGGCGAGCGGCCCCAGACGTACTATGCCTATTATCCCAAACAGTATAAAGAAGAACCACGGGTTGACTGGATCGAACTCATGGTGGTTTTCCCCATCACGCAGTTCTGGGACGCGGAGAATGGAGTCATTACAGACAGCGGTGCAGTCGATACCCAGAAATATCTCGACGAGAACGGACAGGCTATTCCTGACTCGAGCTTCGCAGACGATGAATCCGGCAACTATGCGCACATAGAGCTTTACGCCACGCCGACACCTGAACCGGACTCTGCAGCCGGAACAGACGGCTGGTACGGACAGTAACCAATCCTGTCTTTTCTGTGTTGTTTTTTACAACTTCGCTTGTTTCTCCCCGGAGGAAAGGATAAAATCCCCTTCGGGGAGATTTTTGTTGCCGTTTTTTCTAAACGGCAACAAATGAATAATGAATACTGAAAACTTAAAACTGAAAAATTTCCCCTAATCATCCTAAGATAAGCAGAAAACAGACAAATAATTTATACTGATAGAAGGAGACGAAATGATGAGCAAAATACAGATGAAAACACCGCTGGTGGAGATGGACGGAGACGAAATGACACGGATCCTCTGGGCGGGGATAAAGGAACAGCTGCTGGAGCCCTTTGTGGATCTGAAAACTGAGTATTATGACCTGGGACTGAAGCATCGGGATGAAACAAATGACCAGGTTACGATCGACAGCGCGAAAGCGACGCTGAAATACGGCGTTGCGGTGAAGTGCGCCACGATTACTCCCAACGCCCAGCGGGTGGAGGAGTATAACCTGAAGGAAATGTGGAAGAGCCCCAACGGCACGATCCGTGCCATCCTGGATGGCACTGTGTTCCGTGCCCCGATCCAGGTTAACGGCGTTCATCCCACGGTACGGACCTGGAAGAAGCCCATCACGATTGCCCGTCATGCGTACGGCGACGTGTACAAAAATACGGAAATGCGGGTGCCGGGCGCCGGTAAGGCAGAACTGGTGTTTACCGGAGAAGACGGAAAGGAAATCCGCCAGACTGTCTTTGAATTCAAAGGCCCCGGCGTACTGCAGGGACTGCATAACCTGGACGCGTCCATTACCTCTTTTGCCCACAGCTGCTTCCAATATGCCCTGAGCGTTAAGCAGGATCTGTGGTTCTCCACCAAAGACACAATCAGCAAGACCTATGACCACCGGTTCAAGGATATCTTTGCTGAACTGTATGAGAACCAGTATAAAGAAGCCTTTAAAAAGGCCGGGATTACCTATTTCTACACTCTGATCGATGACGCCGTGGCACGGGTGGTTCGCTCTGAGGGTGGCTTTATCTGGGCTTGCAAAAACTACGACGGCGACGTGATGAGCGATATGATTGCCACTGCCTTCGGTTCCCTGGCCATGATGACGTCCGTGCTTGTGAGCCCGAACGGACAGTTTGAGTATGAAGCTGCACATGGTACTGTTACCCGGCATTACTACCGCTACCTGAAGGGAGAAGAAACCAGCACTAACCCTGTGGCGACGATCTTTGCCTGGAGCGGAGCATTGCGCAAGCGCGGCGAGATGGACAACCTGCCGGATCTGCAGGCCTTTGCTGACAAACTGGAGAAGGCCACGCTGGATACCATCAACAGCGGTATTATGACCAAGGACCTGGCGCTGCTGTATGAAGGAGAGGCAAAGGCAGTCAACAGCAAAGAGTTCCTGGCTGCCATCCGGGAAAGACTGGAAGCATGATGACAGTTCAGAATTCAGAATTAATGGTTTGACTTGACGGGAAATCCAGGTGCGGATATAATAATGACAGACATCCTGGGGTTCGCGACAGCCTTTCGGTTTTCCCCACATTTCACAAAATGGAGCCCGGGTCCAAAGAACGATATGTCATGCCCCCGTCTTGTACGCCAGGGGACGGCAGAGTCGATCGGCAGGGCACCAGCCTGCTTTACAGAGCGGGTGAAAAAACGAGGGCATCGGCTCCCTGGGTCAATGTTGAAAAAAGAGTCCTTCCGCGAATGCGGAAGGGCTTTTTTCAACAAATGAAATATCTGGCTTTGCCAGATGTGAAATAAACCCGCCGATGGCGGGTTTGTGAAATATGTACCTGCGGCACATATGAAATATCCGGCTGAAGCCGGATGTGATAGTTTGTTTACCGCTTTTTGGAGATGATGAAGCTGTCAAGGGCAGAAAGGACACCGGGAAGGACGAAAAGGATCAGCAGGGTGGCGGAAATGGCGCCGCGGGAGATGGTCAGGCAGATTTCGCCGATGGCAGGATTCGCGAACACATATCCCAGGATGCCGGCGGCGACGATCATGATGGAAGCAGAAGTCAGGATCGTGTGCAGGGAACCGTTATAAGCACCGAGGATGGAAGCCTGACGATCTGACGTGAGCCGGTGTTCACGGTAATAGGAAGTATAGAGAATGGCATAATCCACGGTGGCGCCCATAAGGATGCACTGCACCATAAGAATAGCCAGGTAATACATGGCGCCGCCGCTGAGGCCGATGAAGGTCATGGTCAGATAGATGCCGCACTGGACGGTCAGAACCAGGATCAGGGGAACAACCAGGGAACGGAAGGTCAGGGCGACAACGATGAAGATTGCCAGGGCGGAAATCAGGGTAATACGGTTCATTTCCGCATCAAAGGTATGGGACATTTCCTGATTCATCACAGAAGTTCCGATCAGCCAGGTTTCACCTTCCAGCAGGTTATCACATCTTTCCGCAAGGGAATCAAGGAAGGCGCGGGTCTCGTCTGAATCCTCCGGATAGACTGTCGTCAGGATGACGCGGCCGTAATGTTCACCTTCCAGCTTTGCCACGCTTTCACGGATTGTTTCACCGGCGTCCGTAATCATCTGGCGGGTATCGTCTTTGATCATGGCTGCGAACCGGGAATCATCCAGGACATGATCCTGCAGCCAGGAGATCAGTTCTTCGGGCGTCATTGCCCAGGTATCATCATAGGCTGTCCGGGAGGCCATGAACAGGGACATGGCGGACTTGTCCTCCAGATCGGAGAACTTATCCATATATACAAGCTTGATCAGGGACGCATCAGGAGCGTTTTCTCCGCTGAAAAGCGCGGTGATTTCATCCGCCCGGTATGCTTTTCCCAGGGTATTGCAGTACGCGGCGATATTTGTCACATGCTCATCCTGCTCCAGGGGAGCCAGTACATCCGCAATCCTGCCTTTGTCTTTTGATTCATAGAGCAGCACAATGGAATGCTGTTCGGCAAACTCTGCTTCCACAGCGTTGTTCATCTGCAGCATATACAGGATCCGGGTGTTGTTTTTCAGGATAAAGGCTCCGGCAAACAGAACCAGGAATACAAGGAGCAGAATAATCCTGCGGCGGAATTCAAAGCGTGAGCATCCGGCAGCCGGAATATGCAGGGCTTTTTTACGGGTTTTTACGATCCATTTGTCACTGATAAGAATCAGGAAGGGAAGGACAGTAAAGATGCAGATCAGGCTGACGATGACGCTCTTGGCCAGCGCAAAGCCCATATCCGCACCAAGCTTAAAGCTCATGAAACCCAGACAGAGCAGACCGGCAAAGGTGGTCAGGGAACTGCCGGCGACAGCCGGGAAGGCGGCAGTAATAGCCGCCTTCATGGCAGAAGGATTATCAGCACATTTCTCTTTTTCCTGGGTATAACGGTTCAGCAGGATGATGGAGTAATCCATGGAAAGAACCAGCTGCAGGATGCCGACGATGGAGTTTGTGTATTCGGAAATACCCGGAAGAAGCACATTGGTTCCCAGATTGATGGCAACCGCGATACCGATGTTCACCATAAAGACAACCGGTTCAAACCAGGAATTGCACATAAGCAGCAGAAGTACAAGCACCAGGCTGACTGCAATGACCATGACATACAGCGGCAGCATGGGAACGTTGGCTTCATGAATGGTTCCGCCTGTGGCAACCGCACGGCTGTCATAAAGATCATGCACGGCCCTGAAGAGAGCGGCTGCTTCCTTTGAATGGCTGTCATATTCCGTTGTGATTTCATACAGCGTATATCCGTTATGGTTATACCTGTTCCCGGGCTCCCAGGTTACCTGGGCATCAGCAGCCAGGGCAGAAAGATCATGCAGGATCTCTTCTTTTTCCGAAGCTGAAAGATCCGGAATCATCACCCTCAGCTGTGACGAAGCTGAGGGGCCGAATTCCTGCTCCATCAGCTGCATACCCTGCTTCATCCGGGATTCCGCTGAAAGGTATTTTGTCAGATCATAATTGATCCGGACCTGTCCCATGAGCGGCAGGGACACTGCCGCCAGAACCAGAAAGAGGCAAAGAAGAATTTTTCGCTTCTCCACCAGAAAAGACGCCACTTTTTTCATATCAATACAGCCTCCCGTTTCTATCCTTGACTGCGGGAGTTCATAATCTTAACCCGCTTGACAGAGCTTATTGCTCCAAATAAAATTATAAACAACAGGTGTTGACAAAACAACCGACAGTTCATGTTCGCTTGGACCAATTGTCAACATATGGAAGAAAAGTGTTGACTTATTTCCTGAAAAAAGGAGTAGAACTGATGGAGAAGAAAGAAGACCGCCGGGTGACAATGACCAGGCGGATGCTGAAAGAGGCGCTGACGGAGTTGCTGCGCGAGACAGATATCTATCATGTTTCCATCCGGGAGCTTTGCCAGCGGGCAGATATTAACCGCACTACCTTTTATAAATACTACGGAAGCCAGTTTGATCTCCTGACCGACATGGAGAATGACCTGCTGGTATTCCTTTCAAATACCATCCGGGAATATGCGGATGATCCGGTAAAGATCATTGAAACGGCCTGCGAGTATATGGAAAACCACCTGGAATTCGGACGGCTGATTATCAATAACAATGTGGACCCGCTGTTTCCCCAGAAACTTTTTTCCCTTCCGGAATTAAGAGAGACCGTGCTGACACGGTGCAGCGGACAGGAAGACGGACCGATGCAGGAATACCTGTTTCACTTTATCACCTACGGTGCATACCGAATCATCTCCATGTGGGTAAACAAAGAACAACGGGAACCTCCGGCGGAGATTGCACATTTGCTGATGAGACTAATACAGCTGGAATAAAACTTACGTTTATTCGTAAGTTTTATCAATGAAATAAATCAGCTTCGCTGATTTATGAAATATTGCGGCTGAAGCCGCAATGTGAAATATGTGCCTGCGGCACATGTGAAATATCCGGCTAAAGCCGGATGTGATGAAGACCTGAATAAGTCCACAAGAAAGGTCAAAACAGGAGTGAATGGAAATGATATTCTTTTCATGCAGGAGGCGAAGGCATGAAAGAATGGACTGAATCGGTTCAGCGGATGATCGACTGGATCGAGACGCATCCGGATCAGAACAAGGTACTGGAGAACCTGTCTGACGAGATTGGCTATTCTCCCTGGTACTGTTCCGTTCTGTTCCATGACGCGACAGGGATGACCCTGAAATCATACATGTCCGGCAGGCGCCTGGCCCGGGCTGCGGAAGAGATCAGGGATACAGGGGACAGGATCCTGGACATTGCCGTGAAATACGGGTATTCCTCACAGGAAGTATTGTCCAGGCAGTTCCGGGAGCAGTTCGGATGTACACCGGCTGCGTACCGGCGGAAGCCGGTCCCTATTCCGCTGCAGACCCATAAACACGTTCTGCTTCCTGACTATGATGAAAAGAGGATAAGGACTATGGAAGAATCGAGACTTGCTGTCCGGGTGGAGCACATTCCCGCACATAAATACCTGGGAATATGGGAAGAAAAGGCGGATAACTACTGCGACTTCTGGAAATACCATGACTGTGATACGGTGACCGGATTTGTGACCAGCATGGAAAAGATGGCCCATCCCATCGTTACCGCACATACAGCCGGATGGAAATGGATTGACGGAAAACGCATCTATTTCTATGGTACCGGTGTGCCGGAAGACTATGACGGACCAATTCCGGAAGGATTTGAGCTCCGGGAAATTCCCGCAAGCGACTACCTGGTGTTTTCCTATCCTGTGTTTGATTATATGACGGAAAACGTAGAAGTAATGGGTGCGGTGGAAAAACTGGCCTGGAACTTTGATCCATCAGACAAGGGTTATGTTTGGAACGAAGAAGCATGTCCTGACTACCAGCGGCATTATCCGGAAGGCTTGGGATATCAGGTGTTAAGGCCGGTAACCAGGCAGTCATGATAATGACTGCTTAGTCACCGGCAATGAAAAAAGAACAATGAAAAATGGTGGAAAAAACCTCTTCCTGGCGGAAGAGGTTTTCTTCGATTTGTATTCTTGCTCCATGTTTTTCATGCCTGACGCTTGCGAATCAGACGGATGATTCCTATGACTGCGGCACGGATCAGTGCGAAAATGGCAAACATGAAAATGAAGCCGCCTATTCCTGATACAATGTCCGCAAATTCCATATCTCCGGTACCGGTCAGACGCTGTCCGATTTCAATAGAGAACGTTATCACAAGGATCAGCGTGAATACATAAATCCAGGAGATGACCATAACATGGTTAGTTTTTGATAAATGCCGGAATAACGGATGAATGATAAATATCAGCAGTATGCCCAGGATGCCAATCACCAGAAAATGCATTTGTTTGTCTGAAAGTGTTCCTTCAAACTGATTGTTCATCTGACTTATTTTGTCATGAACCGTTGCAATCCAGTTGACAGCCTGATACAGCAGTTCTTTCAGCATAATAAATCCTTTCTTTTTATCTGCCCAGGGTCAGCTTCTCAGTAAAGGGCAGACCCCAGAAATACCAGGTGACGGTGGCCTCGCGGACGGAATGCATACTCCGGTCAGTGAGAATGGTGGCAGACAAATCTGTCTGGCGTCCGGAGGGGAGATCATGTGGGGTCTCTTCTCCAATCTGGAGCACGTCACCCTGCATAGGAGTGATGCGGATCTCAATCACTTCAGCCTGCAGGAAAGAGTGGTTGTTCACATGGATCGTATAGGTCAGGAACTGATATTGATCCGCTTCTCCAAGCTCTTCATTTGTGAAGCGTGTACCAACAAAGGTATCGTTTTTCAGCTTGTTTTTTACATTATAGAAGACTTCCGACTGGGTGATGCCATCATTGGCAACACATGAATCAAAACGGATGTCTATCCGGGCATTCAGATACAGCCAGCCTACACCGATGACAACGGCGAGAACCAAGACAATCAAGAAAATAGCGAAGGCTTTCACTTGAATCCTCCTGTTTAGAAATAAGGACAGTGAATTCAGAATTAAGAATTCAGAATTATAACTCAATTAATGCAAGCATTAATTACCGGAGAGGATACGATTCATTTCGTCGATCATTTCGGAATCCTTCAGGCTGAATTTGAATTCAACACGACGGGAAGCTTCCGCATCCTCAACACCGTCTACATAGATCAGGTCAGCATAACTGCGGCCCTTTGCTGTCAGGATTTTCTGCAGCTGGTGTTTCTGTTCGGGCGTCAGGGAAGGCATCTTCAGGCAGTACAGGGCTACCTGAAGTGCTCGGTTCTGACTCAACTTCAGGTTGGATTCATAGGACCCCTTGGAGTCGGTATGACCTTCAATGATGATTTCACCAAGATAATCAGAGTAAGTATCCCGCAGAAGAACATCCAGGTAAACAGGAATGAAGCGATCCAGCAGATCTTTACCTTCCTGACGGATTTCAGCGCTGCCGGTTTCAAAGAAGACTGCGCTGTCCAGCATGATATCACCGGTGTTCGGATCCACGGCAGCCTTGAGGTTGGCGGCGGCCAGGGAACTGGACAGATCCTGAATCATGGTGGTACGGATACCGATGAGGTTATCAATGCGCAGCGCCTGTGCATTCAGCAGGTCTTTCTGCTCCTGCAACTGTATGGTAGCCGCTTCCAGATCCGCTTCCTTGGAGGAAAGTACGATCTGCAGGTCGGACAGGGTCTTTTCCTGATCGTCCAGTTTTACTTTCAGGGCGTCCAGATCCCCCTGGATAATGACCAGGCGGGCTTCCTTGGAATCCAGCTCATCCCGGGCCAGCTGCAGGTCAATAGCCTGCTGGTCCAGCACAATCTGCTGATCATTCAGTTCCTTTGTCTTGGTCTCCAGCATGGTGAAATACTGATAGAGACTGTAGGTCAGAACCAGCACAAAGATAAGCAGCAGGGCTGCCATCATATCGGAATAGCTGATCCAGCTGGCGCCGGTCCCGGAGGAACCCCGGCCGGCCCGTCGGTTATGGATGCGTTGACGTGCCATGGTCAGGCCTCCTTGGACAGCTTGTTCAAGGTTTCGGAAACGGTTTTTACATTGTCATTGAGGGAAGAAAGAATATTCTGGATCTCTCCGAGCGTCTTTTCCGGAGCTTCACCGCTGCTTTCCATTTCAGGAAGGGTCCTGACTTTATCCGTAAGACCGGAGATCAGCGAAGCCATGTCCTTGCTTTCCTTCCGCATGCTATTGAGCAGGTCGGCGGTACGGCGTTCAAAGTTTTCATCCCGTTCACGGACGGTATTGAGCTGGCTCATATAGGTATCAAACTTATCCAGCGCACGGGAGGTAATCTCCTGAAGAGACTGTGCGTTCCGGATGATGCCTTCCGCTGCTGAGAGGTTTTCTCCGGTGGCCTGAGCAGCACGGCGCTGATTCTGTTCCAGCGTATTCATGGACTGGGAAAGGGAAGTGAACTGGCCGCCCATGCTGCGATCCATTTCTGTGAGGAAACGGCTGACAATCTGGTTGACGCCGTCAATCTGGTTCCGGGTGGCGCCGACAATGAAGCGATCCATGGACTCGGAAACAGGAGTCATCACACGGGAGATGGAACGGCTGACGTTTTCCGCCAGACGATCCACCAGGGTATCATTGATGCCTTGCAGCATGAAATTGCGGTCCTGATTCTGGCAAATCAGCTGTACGTCATTATCCAGAGGACGGGACATGGCCAGCTGTGTAAAGGATGTAACAAAATCGTCAATAGCACGGTAGCTGGAACCCTGGGAAATACGGTTGAGCATGTTGAAGACCAGACTGCAGCTAATACCGGCAACAGAAGTACCAAAGGCAAAACGCATACCGCTCAGCAGATCAGGGATGCCCTGGATGAGCTGGGCTGAATCCGCGAAGTTCAGCGAAGACAGACCACGGGAAAGACCCATGAAGGTACCGAGAATACCGAGGGAGGTGAGCAGATTCGGAATCAGCTCCGCCAGACCGGCATTACCGGGACCATGGGTAACAGTATCATCATTGATATAATCTTCTACATTGGTGGGAAGACCGCGGCGGTCCAGCTGTTCCGCATTCTGCAGGAAACGGAGCCAGCTGCCCTTCAGACGCCGGCCGACGAACCGGGCCTCCTGCCAGACGGGCTTGTCCAGCTGTTTGCCGGCATTCTGCTGCAGGCGGGAAATGGCCAGGCGCAGAGAAGCGGTGGTCCGCCACAGAGGAATCAGACACTTAAACAGACCTATCAGCGTAACAACTGCGATAGCCCCGTAGACTACATAATCAGCAAGATTCGGAAGAATCGCCGTGACTTTGGATAAATCAGGCAAAACGTTCGCCTCCTTTGAAACAACATCAGTTGATTATATCATAAATGACACAAAAATGAAACGATTAATTAACATATGGACAATCCTGTCAGTCTGTCGTCCTGCTGTGTCAAAAAGGGATTAAACCCGGATCCTGATACGTCAACCATTATGAGCATCATCCGTGCTCCAGAATTATAACGCATGAAACCGTACAACTATTCCTGAAGCAATGAACAGAATATTGTATTTGCTGTTTTGAATCAATGTGTCAATCAGGGGAAAGTCTTTATCAAGAAGATTACGAAATAAATGGATAATACAGCAGCCGCTTCCGACAGGAAGCGGCTGTTGTTTGTATCGGATGGGATTGATCAGGTGAGGGAAGAAAGAACCTCACCGACTTTATCATGGATCACAAGGTCACATTCGTAGTCCATGGGGGTGGCGTCCCGGTTGATGAGTACCATATGCTTGCCGCGGAAATAGCGGATCAGTCCGGCGGCGGGATAGACGGTCAGGCTGGTACCGGCAACGATGAGGAGATCTGCCTTGGAAATGGCGTGAACCGCACCGGAGACCACGTCGTTATCCAGACCTTCCTCATAGAGAACCACATCCGGTTTGATCCGGCCGCCGCAGGGGCAGACGGGAATCTCATCCTTGCTGTCCCGGATATATTCCGGCGGGAAGAACTTGCCGCACTTCATGCAGTAGTTCCGGTGGACGCTGCCATGGAGTTCATAGACCTTTTTGCTGCCGGCTGCCTGATGCAGGCCGTCAATGTTCTGGGTGACGACAGCTAGGAGCTTGCCTTCCTTTTCCCACTCGGCGAGCTTCAGGTGCGCCTTGTTGGGCTTGGCGTCAAGTGGCAGCATCTTATCCCGGTAGAAACGGAAGAAAGCTTCCGGCTTCTTCATAAAGAAGGTGTGAGAAAGAATGGTTTCCGGCGGGTAATCATACTTCTGATTATAGAGTCCGTCCACGCTGCGGAAATCCGGGATGCCGCTTTCCGTGGAAACGCCGGCACCGCCGAAGAAGACGATAGCATGGGCATCGGAGACCATCTGTTGAAGGGCGTCATATGGCATAAGGCAGCCTCCTTCCTTGGGATTAATGAATACTGAAAACCGAAAACTTAAAACTTAAAAATGATAATTAGTGAAGAGTGAAGAGTGAAGCGTGTACAGTTGCCGATGCGCTGCCGATGCAATTAATCGCTGGCTTCAGGCTCGGCAGGCGCGGGATCGGCAGGCGCATCGGCAGCAGGAGCAGCCGACGCGTCAGAGGGAGCATCGGCAGGCTCTTCCTTGGCAGCGGCATCGGCGACAGGCTCATCGGGGGAGAAGGTCTGGGAGACGGTAGCCAGGGGCTGGGAGCTCTTCTTCAGGGCGTGACGCAGGAGGAAGAAGACCGTGATATCCAGAACAGCCTCCAGCACCAGCAGGATGCCGATGACCAGGTTGCGGTTTTCGCCGAGGAAAGCGGGATTCAGCAGGGCAATAATGCCGACAATCAGGGAGAAGGCGGCGAAGATGAGCATGATCCACCATTTCTTCACCTGGACGGATTTCTCATCAAAGGCGTACTGGATCTTCAGGAAACCGCCGAAGAGGAGAGCAAGGCCCCAGATGAAGGGGAGAATGTCCTCCAGATAATTGGGATTGAAAGCCAGCAGGGTGCCGGCAACCAGCAGAATGAGGCCTGTGGCGAGACGGGATTCGGTAATGCGCCGGACGGGATCAGAACGGAGATAAACAATCCCTGACCAGATGCCGCAAAGAATCATGACCCCGGCCAGAACATATGCCGTGATCCGCAGGGCGAGATTGCCGAAAAAGATCAGCAGCAAACCGCAGACCAGGCAGAAAAGGATCGGCAGGATCATGGAACGGGCAGTCAATGTATCGGGATCTTTTTTACTACGGCTGAAAAGCTTAAGATTCTTCATCACAGATATTCCTCCGCTTTTGTATTCATTTCATATCATAAACTATTTCCACAAATGGCATGGGAAATCCTGCCGCAGGGAAGCCCAGAGAAGGCGCCTGACGATTTGTACGGCCGCCCGAATGCATTTGTTACAAAGGGATACGGATGCAGCCGGGAATGCATAATTGTGCAAATTATAACAGGATTAAATATGGTGAACTTTCCGAAAAAATGGAAATAGATGCCAGGAAATTATGACACAGGATGAGAAAACGGGCAAAGATAAAGGTTTTTATAAAGGAAAGACAAACGTTTCAGCTGGACAAAAAATGTGAAACGATATTGTTTACAAATTGTTTTTTAGTTTACTTTAACAAAGCAGAGGGTTAAAATACAAAACAGGTTAACCATAATCTAATCAGGAGAGTGAACTATCATGAAGAAACTGACGGCAATCCTGTTCTCCATCATGATGCTCCTGGCCTGCGTTGTTACGGCTTCTGCCGACGATGCCAGCTATCTGGGCGTTATGCTGGGTACGAACGTCATGTCCCTGGATACCAACCTGGCGACTGACGGTGACTCCTTTGAAGTGATCGCTGACTGTATCGATGGTCTGATGCAGATGGACAAGGACGGCGCGGCCGTACCTGCCCTCGCTGAAAGCTACGACGTAAGCGATGACGGACTGACCTACACCTTCCACCTGCGGGATGCCAAGTGGAACAACGGCACGCCTGTGACGGCAAACGACTTCGTTTTTGCCTGGAGGCGAATTGCGAAGGAAGCAGGCGAGTATGCCTACATGCTGGATGAAATCGGCAATATCAAGGGTGCCGCGGAAATCATCAGCGGAAGCGAAGCCGACCTGACCACCCTGGCTGTCAGCGCTCCGGACGACAAGACCTTCGTCGTGGAACTGAATGTTCCTGTTTCCTTCTTTCCGAGCCTGATGTATTTCCCCACCTTCTATCCGATTAACGAAGAGTTCTACAACAGCCTGGCGGACGGCACCTACGGCACCAGCCCTGAGACCTTCCTCAGCAACGGCGCTTTCGTGCTGGAAAGCTACACCCCCGGCACCGCGAACCTGAGCGTGAAGAAGAATCCCGATTACTGGGACGCTGACCGCGTAAAGCTGGCCGGCATCAACTACCAGGTGGTCGGCTCCTCCGACAACGCCCTGACCGCTTTCCGTAACAAGACGCTGGACGTCGTTATGGTTTCCGGCAACCAGGTTGACGCTGCCAAGAAGGACGCCACCCTGGCTGAGAACCTGAAGGTGACCGGTGCCGGCTACATGTGGTACCTGTCCTTCAGCCAGACCGAAAAGAACGCTGAAGGCGGCATGCTGGCGAACGCCAACCTGCGCCTGGCTATCAGCAACGCTATCGACCGTGAGAACCTGGTTGACAACTACGTGATGGATGGTTCCCTGGCCACCTATACCGCAGTGCCCCCGCAGTTCGCGGCCAGCAGCACCACCGGCGAAGACTTCTCCGCCAACCAGGACGCCTTCATCGACTATGTGGGCTACAACCCCGAGAAGGCTGCTGAATACCTTGAAGCGGCCAAGGCTGAACTGGGCAAGGACAGCTTCAGCTTCACCATGATCTACGGCAACAACGAAGGCGACGAAGTGCAGAAGGTTGCCCAGGCCATCAAGGAAGACGTTGAAGACGCACTGCCCGGCGTGGAAATCAACCTGCAGAGCATGACCAAGGCTGAGCGCCTGGACAAGATGCAGAACGATAACTACGACATCGCCCTGACCCGCTGGGGTCCGGACTACGCCGATCCCATGACCTACCTGGGTATGTGGGTGACCAACAACTCCAACAACTATGGCTTCTGGTCCAACGCTGAATTCGATCAGCTGATCGCGGACTGCACCACCGGCGCCTACATCTCTGACTATGACGCACGCTGGGAAGCCATGTTCAAGGCTGAGCGGATCGTGATGCAGGAGGCTGTGATTGCTCCGCTGTACACCAAGGCCAACGCTAACCTGATCACTGCCGGCGTCGAAGGAATCGACTTCCATCCCGTCGCGCTGAACCGTGTTTATAAGGATACGACGAAGTAAAAGCATCCGGACGGAGCGGTCAGCACGCTGACCGCTCCGTTTTCCTATGCTATGACGCGGCAATACAATAGCCGTAATTATTCTGTTGTTTATCAATGTGAGGAAAGTATGATCAAGTATACGCTCAAGCGGATCGGTATGGCCCTGCTGACGCTGCTTATAATCACTTTTCTGCTGTTCGTGCTGGTACGCATTATGCCGGGAAATCCTTTCCCCTCTGAGCGCATGAGCGCGGAACAGATCCAGAACAAGCGGGCTGAGATGGGACTGGATGATCCGATTCTGACCCAGTTTATCCGGTATATGGGAAATGTGATGCACGGAGATTTCGGAAAGGGAACCTCCCTGTATTACGGTGCCCCGATCAGCACGGTGCTGAGCACGGCTATCTCCAATTCCTTCCGCATCGGCGGCATAGCGATACTGCTGGGTTCGCTGGTGGGACTGCTGCTGGGAATTACGGCTGCACTGAACCGGGGAAAATTCCTGGACGGATTCTGTACCGTATTCTCAATCCTGGGCGTATGCGTGCCGAGCTACGTATTCCTGATTTTCCTTCAGTATACGTTCTCCTTTAAAATCCCGTTCTTTCCTTATTTCTTTGACGCGAACCGATTCCTGTTTTCCTCTGTGATCCCTTCGGTCTCGCTTTCGCTGTTTACGATGTCCACGATTGCCCGTTTCACCCGGAACGAAATGGTGGACGTGTTTGACAGCGACTATGTGCGGCTGGCCGAATCGAAGGGTATGTACGGCCGGAACCTTGTGATGAAACATGTGCTCCGCAATGCCCTGATCCCGATTGTGACGGTGCTGGCTCCGCTGATCGTGGACCTGCTGACAGGCGCACTGGTAGTGGAGAAGATCTACGGCATCAACGGTATCGGCAAACTCATGGTGGACGCGATTGCCGGAGAAGGTATTGACTACAACTATGTGCTGGCGCTGGGCATCCTGTACTCCGCCCTGTATATCGGCATCATGCTGGTGGTTGACCTGCTTTACGGCGTACTGGATCCCCGGATCCGTGTGTCCGCCAAGGGAAAGGAGGCGTGAGCAGGATGGAGAAAACCTATACTCCCGTCAAAGAGGATTTTACCCTGCTTGACCGGCAGGATCTGTATACGGATAAAAACTTCGCCTCCCAGAGTTACTGGAAAGGCGTCGCGATTCATTTCTTCAAAAACCGCCGGGCGGTGATCGGACTGGTGATCGTACTGCTGATCATCCTGTTTGCTGCCATCGGACCGTCGCTGAATGAATTCGGCTACCGGGACATCGTGCAATACCGGAATGAGAACAACAAGCGAGTTGTGGCCAAGGGTATTTCCCCGCAGATTCCGGCACTGCATAAACTGTTCACGGGAGAAGAACCGGAAGGAAACTTCGGCAGCTACACATTCCTGTTCGGCACAGATGACCTGGGACGCGACCTGTGGACCCGCACCTGGTACGGTGCCCGGGTTTCCCTGCTGATTGCCTTCGTGACCATTATCATTGATATGATCATCGGCATGAGTTACGGCCTGATATCAGGCTATTTCGGGGGTATGACAGACAACATCATGCAACGGGTAGTCGAGGTGGCCAACAGCGTTCCGCGGCTGGTGATTGTTTCCGTGCTGGCAATCTTTATGCCAAAGGGCATCTGGCTGGTGATTATCGCCCTGCTGCTGACCGAGTGGATCGGTATGAGCAAGATTGCCCGGGCGGAGATGCTGAAGACCAAGGAACAGGAATATGTCCTGGCCAGCCGGACGCTGGGTGCCCGGAACGGACACATCATCTTCCGGGAAATCCTGCCCAACACCATCGGGCCGATCATTACCCAGGTGATGTTCTCCATCCCGACGGCTATCTTTACCGAAGCGTTCCTGAGCTTTGTCGGCGTCGGCATTGCACTGCCCATGTGCTCTGTCGGTACCCTGATTGAAGACGGCTTCAACAACATCACAACGCTGCCTTATCAGATCCTGCCGCCGATTATCGTGCTGGCCCTTCTGATGCTTGGATTCAACTTCATCGGCGACGGACTGCGCGAAGCGCTGGCTCCGAAGCTGGAAGATATGTGAGGAGGGGAGACAGATGAGCGAGACACCGAAGAAAATCCTCGATATCAAAAATCTGGATATCTCCTTCAAAACAAACGCCGGTATTGTGCATGCCATCCGGGGCGTCAGCCTGGACCTGTGCAAGGGTGAAACCGTAGCTGTTGTGGGTGAATCCGGTTCGGGCAAATCGGTGACCATGAAGGCTGCCATGGGCCTGCTGGACAGCAACGCCATCATCAACAGCGGAGAAATCCTGTATACCTATACGGACAAGGACGGCAACGAGGTCACCACAGACCTGCTGAAACTGAGCCGGAAGGAACTGCGCCGGGACATCAACGGACAGCGGATCGCCATGGTATTCCAGGATCCCATGACCAGCCTGGATCCTACCATGACCATCGGCAAACAGATCATGGAAGGCATGTTCCTGCACAAGCATATGGAAAAAGAAGCCGCCCGGAAGCGGGCGATTGAGCTGCTGGACCTGGTCGGTATTCCGGAAGCGGAAAAGCGGTTCAAAAACTATCCGCATCAGCTGTCCGGCGGTATGCGGCAGCGGGTGGTTATCGCCATCGCCCTGAGCGCGGATCCGGACATCCTGATCTGTGACGAACCTACCACGGCACTGGACGTGACCATCCAGGCGCGCATCCTGGAACTGATCATGGATATCCAGAAGAAAATGAAGCTTTCCGTCATCTATATTACCCATGACCTGGGAGTCGTGGCCAAGGTGGCGGATTATGTGAACGTGATGTACGCCGGAAAGATCGTGGAAGTGGGCAACGTCAACGAGATCTTCTATGAGCCGAAGCATCCCTATACCTGGGGCCTGCTTTCCTCCATGCCGGACCTGGATACGGACGATGAACGCCTGTATTCCATCCCCGGAAGCCCGCCCAACCTGTTGCATGAGCCGAAGGGAGACGCTTTCGCAGCCCGGAACCAGTTTGCCATGGCAATCGACGAGAAGGAAGAGCCGCCGATGTTCCAGGTGTCACGTACGCATTTTGCAGCGACATGGCTGCTGCATCCCGACGCCCCGAAGGTTGAGATGCCCACGGAGCTGAAGACCCGGATTGAACGGGCGCAGAAGGAGGTGGCAAAATATCTATGAGTGAACCGCTTCTGAGAGTGGAGAACCTGAAGCAGCACTTCAGGATTTCCCGCAGCTATACCGTTAAGGCTGTAAACGGCGTATCCTTTGAGATTTATCCCGGAGAGACCTACGGACTTGTGGGAGAATCCGGATCCGGAAAGACCACCATCGGCCGCAGCATTATCCGCCTGTACAATCCTACTGATGGAAAGATTATCTTCGACGGTATGGATATTACCGGCAAGCTGGAAGGCAAAACCAGGGAAACCCTGCGGGAGAACATGCAGATGATCTTCCAGGACCCCATGGCCTCCCTGAATCCCAGGAAAAAGGTTTCTGATATCATCGGCGAAGGCCTGGATATCCATCACCGGTACAAATCCCGGGAAGACAGGGCGGAACAGATCAGCGCCATGCTGCGGAAGGTGGGCCTGTCTCCGGAACACGCATCCCGCTATCCGCATCAGTTTTCCGGCGGACAGAGGCAGCGCGTCGGCATTGCCAGGGCCCTGATCATGAACCCCAAACTGATTATCGCTGACGAATGTATTTCCGCACTGGACGTGTCCATCCAGGCCCAGGTGGTGAACCTGATGAAGGATATCCAGGAGGAGACCTCCTGTGCCTATCTGTTCATCGCCCATGACCTGAGCATGGTGAAGTATATCTCCGACCGGATCGGCGTACTGCACCTGGGATATCTTGTGGAGGCGGGAACCAAGGAGGAGATCTTCTCCAACCCGGTTCATCCGTATACCAAATCCCTGCTGTCCGCCATTCCGCATCCGAATCCGGAAGTGGAGAAACGACGGAAATCCATCGCCTATGACTATGCTTCCTCGGGCATTGATTATGCCAAAGGAACAGAGCATTCTGTAGGCGGAACGCATACCGTCCTGGCCACAGACGAGGAGTTTGACAAGTGGGTGAATGAGCGGTAAGAACAGGGGAAAGAAGGCACCTGCCCGCGCCTTGTTTTTCGCTTGTACCCACAGTCTGAAACGGTTGACACACAGAGACGCCCGTGATAAGATTCACAGTAATCACGGGCCGAGCCCGGTTTTTTACTACTATGGAGGGTACCGTAATGAATCAGTATCGCGTTGGAATCATCGGAGCCACCGGTATGGTGGGACAGCGTTTTATCACCCTGCTGAAGGATCATCCCTGGTTTAAAGTGACCTGCCTGGCGGCTTCCGCCCGCAGTGCCGGTAAAACCTATAAAGAAGCAATGGGTGACCGCTGGGCCTTCGACTGGCCGATCCCGGACTATGCCGCGGATATGGTGATTGTTGACGCGTCCGATATCGACGCAGTGGGCGAGAAGGTTGACTTCTGCTTCTGTGCCGTGGATATGAAGAAGGACGAGATCCGTGCGCTGGAAGAAAACTATGCGAAGCACGAGATCCCGATCATCAGCAACAACAGCGCCTGCCGCGGTGTTGAAGACGTGCCCATGGTGGTGCCGGAAATCAATGCCGATCACCTGGCTGTGATTGAAACACAGCGGAAGCGCCTGGGCAGCAAGTACGGCTTCATCGCTGTGAAGCCCAACTGCTCCATCCAGAGCTATGTGCCTGCCCTGACCCCCCTGCTGGAGTTTGAGCCCACCCAAGTGAGCGTATGCACCTACCAGGCCATCAGCGGCGCCAGCAAGACCTTCAAGACCTGGCCGGAAATGGTGGATAACGTCATCCCCTATATCGGCGGAGAAGACGAGAAGAGCGAGCTGGAACCCCTGAAGCTGTGGGGCCATCTGGAAGACAAGGGCAACGGTCCGGTGATCGTGAATGCGGCTGAGCCCGTGATCGGCGCACAGTGCCTGCGGGTTGCCTGCAGCGACGGCCATATGGCAGCTGTGTCCGTGAACTTCCGCAAGAAGGTGACCAAGGAGCAGATTCTGGAGAAGTGGGCCAACTTCGAGACCGAAGCCCAGCGCCTGGAGCTGCCGAGTGCCCCCAAGCCCTTCCTGCAGTACTTCGAGGATCCGTCCCGTCCCCAGACCCGTCTGGACCGGGATTTCCAGAACGGCTTTGGCGTGAGCATCGGCCGCCTGCGTGAAGACAAGATCTTTGACTGGAAGTTTGTGTGCCTGAGCCACAACACCATCCGCGGTGCCGCCGGCGGCGGAATGCTGACAGCAGAACTGCTGTGCCGGAAAGGCTATATAGTTGCCAAGAAGTAATCACACAGTTAATGAAATATCTTAAAACGGAAATATGTTTTCCGTTTTAAGATGTGAAATGTTGCTTCGCAACGTGAAATATGTCCCGCGGGAAACCGCGGGACATATGAAATATTCGTCTTCGACGAATGTGACAGTTACCGTTACTGATAAAGTAAGCCGGAAAGCTTGCGTTGAAGCAATGGTTAGTGTAAAATCTGTGTGTTCAGATGCCGGAAACGGCAGATGAATATAGAGCGATTCGTAAAGGCAGAGTAGCGTTTTCCGCGTAAAGTGTTCATGGACGGGGAGTTGCCATGAAACGAAACGGAGATACCGTGCGGTGGAGAATGCGCATCCCGCTGCTTTTTACAGCAAAAGCCTCTGCGAATCACAAGAACTTTCTTCTGTGAATCGAAAGGAGGCTTTTTTCTATGCAAAAGAATATGACAAAGCGGGTATGCGTGATTGCGGTGCTGATTGCGATGCAGATTGTGATCGGGCGACTGGCATCCATCAATGTAGGCAGTTATCTGAAGATTGGCTTTGGGTTTATACCGATTGCCGTATGCGGCATCCTTACCGGCCCGGTATGGACACTGCTGATGGCATCTGTATGCGATGTTCTAGGTGCACTGTTGTTTCCGTCCGGAGCGTTTTATTGGGGATTTACGCTGGTTGCAGCTATCGCAGGACTGATTTACGGTCTGTTCCTGTACAATCATAAGCCCAATATTATCCGTTGCCTGATCTGCACATTTATTATTGCTGTAATCTGCAACATTACGCTTAACACAGTTTTCCTGATCCAGATCGGCGCTATGGTTGCACCGGGCAATGAAGGATTTTGGCCTATCATGTGGACAAGAACCCTGAAGAATATGGTTCAGTTCCCCGTGAATGGTCTGATCCTGTTTGGTGTATGGAAGGCGCTGATGCGGATTCCTGCCAATCTGAGGTCGATCTGAAATGAAGAAAGAACAGAAGTTTGCCATCCTCGACAAGCTGGAGGAAATGTATCCGGAAGCCAAGGCGGAACTGGTGTTTTCCAATCCGTATGAGATGCTTGTGGCAACTATGCTGTCTGCTCAGTGCACCGATAAGCAGGTAAACAAGGTGACTCCCGCCGTGTTTGAACGCTGGCCAGACGCGAATGCCATGGCGGAAGCTAAGGTGGAAGAACTGTTTCCCATGGTGAAAAGCTGCGGCTTTAAGAGCAAGGCAAGAAATATCATCGCTGCCTGCAGGATCATTAAAGAGCAGCATGGCGGACAGGTTCCGGATACAATGGAGGCACTGACAGCTTTGCCGGGAGTAGGCCGGAAGACAGCCAACGTGGTGATGTTCAATGCTTTCGGAATTCCCGCATTTGCTGTGGACACCCATGTGTTCCGGGTAAGCAACCGCCTGGGACTGTGCAAGGCAGATACCGTGGAAGAAACGGAAAGACAGATGACAAGGCTGATTCCCAAAGAAAACTGGGGACGCGCGCATCACTGGCTGATCTGGCATGGACGGAAGCTTTGCAAAGCGCAGCGACCGCTGTGTGAAGAGTGCGAGCTAAAAGAGATGTGCAAATATCGTTCTGAGCAATAACTCAGAACGGTATTTGTATAATGAAAACTTTGCGATCGCCGTATTCCATTTCTGTATCGTCACAGACTCGCAGAAATGGACGGCTGTAGCATGGGAGCCATATATCGCACTAAAGTGCGAATGGCTCCTCAATAACTGAAAACTTAAGACTTAAAAATATTATAGTTTTCATACCAAGTGATAATAGTAAAGTATATGTAAAATATGAAAACCGGCAGCCGGGGAATCCGGATGCCGGTTGATTGGTTTTTGGAAAGGGTTATTCGTAGGAGACATAGTCGAAACCGGGGAAGGTGACGATGTCTTCTTCAGACTGAACCGGATAACCTCCGGTGAAGACGCCGTAAACTTTTACCTTGGTGCCGGCTTCCAGACCGGGATCCGTATCAGCAATGTAGTAAACAAAGTTGGAATAGGTTCCCTTGTTCTTTTTCAGGGCGGCCTGGATGACCCACTGATCTGTATTATTCGTCACATTCACAATATGAACCGAATAGACCATGGTTTTGCCAATATAGCTGTCCATGTTGTTCATCAGGGCTTTGTAGGCGGGATGAATGGCCTTTGTGTTGGCGCGAGCCTGATTATCAGCGGCGGTCAGTGTACGGGTACTCGTGAAAGATTTGCGGACGTTATTGAGTCCCTTCTTCTGGAAGGAAAGGACGAAATCATAACTGCCTTCAACAGCAGTGGACACCTTAAACTTAAAGACTCCGGTACCGTTGGTTTTGACCTGTTTGTTCAGAATCGCAGATCCATTGCACTGAACGATGCACTGAACGGTAACCCCTTTATCGGTAGTGCCGGAAATGGTCATCTCATCAGAGGTGAGTTCGGCAGGGAACTGGGTATCCAGTGTGACAGGCAGGAGTGATGCGTAATATTCAGTCTGCTTGACATTATCATAGGGATAGGTCTTGCCGTCGGCTTCCAGACCGATGGTGAAATTCCATACGCCTTCTTCAGGAAGGGTAACATTGACTTTGAAGTTTCCCTTGGAAGTCACTTCCGCATTGAACCTGTGGGCTTCTGTTTTTGCAATGCGCATGCCCACGACGGTGACAACACCGCCGGGGGTGGAGGTTCCCTCCACAGTGAAGGTATTGGAGTTGGTCTGATCCGGCGGATAAACTGAGATGTTAATCATGCCGGCTTTGAGAGCGGAAATTTCTTCGAGGGACTGAGCAGTTCCGTCTTCTCCGTTATCAGCCTGCTGGGCAGCTTCCTGGGCTACCTGCATGGGATCCTTCACTTCAAAGGAAACGGTATTGGCAATTTTGTTCAGTGCGTCTTCATCCGTGCGGCGGGGAAGACGATCAAAAGCCTGATAATCCAGCATGATGGTGTAACCGTTACGGACAGTTTTACGGACAAAACCGCGCCAGGTCTTTTCACCAACGGTGCGCTTATATTCGAATTTGAGGAAGTTTCCGCCGTATTTCTGTTTCTTCCACTCGGGCTGCAGGATAGTGAAACCGTCCTGAGCGAATCGGCCTGATCCTTTGTGAAGCTTCAGATACTCATTGCGTTCCTTACGGGTTTTCTGTTCCAGGTCAAAATACATGGCGGATTCTTCATCCTGGATGACGGTGACTTCCAGACAGGAATCCATCTTTTTGGTCCAGGCCTGGAACTGTACTCCACGAGCCTCCCAGTCAGCCAGCAGATCTTCCTGGGACATACCGAGGCTGCTTACCAGATCCGGATGATCGGAAAGATTGGAAGGAGTCAGGAGTATATACTTTTCCTCATCGATGGACATCTTACCGGCACAGGGTTCCAGCGCGATTTCAGTATCAGCCAGAGCATATGTGCAGCAGGCCAAAAGGAAAAGAACCAGAACGAGCAATAACGATTTCCGCACGGGATCACCGTCTTTCTCTGAGATTAATCAGTCTAATACAGAAACTGACAAAATATCAACATTTATTATAGCATAGGGGAGAGTTTATTGGCAAGATTCTGACTGCTTTGTACCGCGTGACAGCACGGATTTGCGGCGACGCAGAAAGCTTTCCCGATCCAGCATAACAATCCGGCCGCAGCCGCTGCAACGTATTTTGATATCGGCACCAGTGCGGATGACTGTCCATTCATTCGATCCGCAGGGGTGCGGTTTACGGGTGGTGATGACGTCGCCGACTAAAATCTCTTCTATCATAAATAACTCCATTTAATTCACAATTCATAATTCATAATTCATAATTATATATACTTATACATGAACGGATTAAGAAAGTATATAAATAGAAATCAAATCCTTCGTCATGATATCGCATGAAGGGGGAAAATTCAACCGAGGTTTACAGAAGACGGAGAATTTGATAAAATATCGCGAAGAAAACGGGAGCAAAAGAGGAATTGATCATGAATCAAAAGCGCGATCCGATTGGAGTTCTGGACAGCGGGGTGGGAGGAATCAGCACCCTGCGTGAAATGGTCCGCGAACTTCCGGATGAGCGCTTTATCTATTATGGAGACATGGCAAATGCTCCTTACGGAACCAAAAGCACAGAAGAGGTTATTGGCTGCGTGAGGAAAGTGGTTGACAAACTGACAGAGCAGCATATCAAGGCACTGGTTATAGCATGCAATACCGCAACAGGAGCCGCGGCAGCTGTTCTGCGGGAAGAACTGAGCATTCCTGTGGTTGGAATGGAACCTGCCCTGAAGCCTGCTGCCAGAATGAGAAAGAACGGCAGTGTGCTGGTACTGGCTACGCCGCTGACACTGCATCAGGAGAAGTTTGAAAACCTGATGAAGCAGTATGGAGAAGGCGCAGTAAAGGTGCCTTGCCCCGGATTAATGGAACTGGTGGAGGCGGATGACAGGGAAGGAGCCCTGCAATACCTGAAAGAACTGTTTTCCCGGTATCCGGCAGAAAAGGTGGATGCGGTTGTCCTCGGATGTACCCATTATGTGTTCCTGAAGGATATGATTCGGGAACTGCTTCCGGAACGGATAGCCATTACCGACGGCAATGCGGGTACAGCCCGACAGCTTAGAAGAGTGCTGGACCGGGAAAACCTGCTGAACGATGAAGGCCCCGGAAGCGTGGAGCTGCAGACAAGCGGAGAAAAAGAAGCGATAGAGATCATGGAAAAGCTGCTGAATGAATGATTCAGCAGCTTTTTCCATTTAATGAATACTTAAAACTGAAAACTTAAAAATGGTGGATAAAACTCTTCCAAAAAAACTGGAAGAGTTTTTACATATTTAAGAATTGTCTTTTGCTTCGCAAAAGAATGATATGTTGCTGCGCAACATGATATATTCGCTTAATGCGAATATGATAGGTTCGACTGCGTCGAACATGATATTTTTGACTTCGTCAAAAGTGATTATAGTGTTTTGGATTATTGTTCTTATTGTGAGATTGTGGAGAAGTGTTTCGATGTGACAGCAGGGATAGTCCTATTGTCACATAAAGTGATGAGTGAAGAGTGATAAGTGAAGAGTGAAGAGTGTAAAGTTGCCGCTGAGCGGCAGGGAGATCTCTCCGCATCCTCAATGGTCGCTCATAGCCCTTGGAGCGGGCTATGCTCTTCCTTTCAGATGACTCGTTCGCTTCATTTCAGCTTCGCTGACAGTCCACTGGACTGACATTCGGCTCGCTCCCCACGCGGCCTATGGCCTTGGTCGAGATGACAGTTATACGCATTGAATATTATTTTACATGTAGGTTGTAAGAATGAGATCTATAGTTGAACAATATGGAGAACACTATGCAATTGTGAATTATGAATTAATCAGCCGCCGGAGACGGCAGCAACATTGGTTTTCTGGCTTAGAACTGACCGAAAAATATATTTTCCTTTTCTTTTGTGCCTGAATATGGTATACTCCCATTTAGCTATTGATCCGGCTTTTCGCGAATTCGGAAAGCGGGATGATCATCGTTTAAATAAATAAGGAGGAATGACAACAATGGCTGAATTCGCAACCAGTAACATTCGTAACGTTGCCTTCATGGGGCATGGCAGCGAGGGCAAGACCACGCTGACCGAGGCGATGCTCTTCGCTGCCGGCATGACTGACCGTCAGGGCAAAGTGGAGGACGGTACCACGGTATCTGACTTTGATCCGGAAGAAAAAAAGCGCGGTTTTTCCATCAGCGCTTCCTACGCTCCTATCCCCTGGAATGGAAAAGTTATCAACGTCATTGACGTACCCGGTTATTTTGATTTTATCGGCGAACTGATGGGGCCCCTGCGCGTGATCGAGACCGCGGTTATCGTGGTCGGCGGCGTGAACGGCCTGAGCGTCGGCGCCGAAAAGGCTTGGGATTACGCGGGTGCTCACAATCTTGGTCGTATGTTCATCGTGAATCAGATGGACCGTGAGCATGCCAACTTTGAAAAAGTGACTACCCAGCTTCGTGAAAAGTACGGTTCCAGCGTGGTGCCGATCCTGCTGCCTCTCGGACAGGGCGCAAGCTTCCGGGGCGTTGTGAACGTTCTGGAAAAGAAAGCCTATGAAGGCGCTTACAAGAAGAGCCTGGAAGTTCCGATGCCCGCAGAGCTGGAAGCTGAAGTAAACGAAGCTTTCGAATATCTGACTGAACAGGCCGCCGCCGCTGACGACGATCTGATGATGAAGTACCTGGAAGGCGAAGAACTGACCTATGACGAGATCATGGCCGGTTTCCGCAAGGGCATGAAGGACGGCAGCATCGTTCCCGTCGTGGCCTGCTCCGCCGTGACCGGCGTGGGTATTGCCCGTACGCTGGACCTGATGGCCAAGTATCTGCCTTCTCCTGCTCATGAAGGCCTGTTCCAGACCGGTAAGAACCCCAAGACCGGCGAAGAGATCCAGCGCGTCTGCAAGGACGAGGAACCCTTCTCCGCCCTGGTGTTCAAGACCATCGCTGACCCCTTCGTCGGAAAGCTGAGCCTGTTCCGGATTTTCTCCGGTATGCTGACTTCCAGCACGCAGCTGTATAACGCCAACAAGGAAAAGACCGAGAAGGCGGGCGGCGTGTTCTCCCTGAAGGGCAATAAGCAGACCAACGTTGATAAGCTTCATGCCGGCGACCTGGGCGCCCTGGCAAAGCTGCAGTTCACCTCTACCGGTGATACGCTGTGCGACCCGAACAATCCGATTATCTACCCGGAAATCGAGTTCCCGGCTCCCTGCATCTCCAAGGCTGTATTTGCCGCGAAGCAGGGTGAAGAAGATAAGGTGTTCAGCGGCCTGAACCGTCTGGCGGAAGAAGATCCTTCCATCAAGATTGAAAAGAATGCTGAGACCACAGAAACCGAACTGAGCGGCCAGGGCGAAATGCATCTGGACGTGATCAAGAACAAGCTGGCTTCCAAGTTCGGCGCCAACGCCGTGCTGCAGGATCCCAAGATCCCGTATCGTGAAACCATCCGCAAGACCGTTAAGGTCCAGGGCCGTCATAAGAAGCAGACCGGCGGTCATGGTCAGTTCGGTGACGTGTGGATCGAGTTCAGCCCCATCACGGACAGTGACGCAGACTTCGAATTCGAAGACGCCGTCGTCGGCGGTGTGGTTCCGCGTAACTTCATCCCCAGCGTTGAAAAGGGACTGCGCGAGAATATCGTGAAGGGCGTCCTGGCCGGTTATCCGATGGTGCACCTGCACGCGAAGCTGTATGACGGATCCTACCATCCGGTAGACTCTTCCGAAATGGCTTTCAAGACCGCTGCCCGTATTGCCTACAAGAAGGGCTGTATGGATGCGAGCCCCGTGCTGCTGGAGCCGATCATGCACGTTGAAGTGCTGGTTCCCAACGAGTACATGGGCGATATCATGGGCGACATGAACAAGCGCCGCGGCCGCATCATGGGTATGAACCAGGTGAACGGCATGCAGCAGCTGGAAGCGGAAGCTCCCCTGGCTGAAATGTTCAAGTACGCCACCGACCTGCGCTCCATGACGCAGGCGAGAGGCTCCTTCTCCATGAAGTTTGAACGCTATGAAGAAGTGCCTCAGGTTGAAGCCCAGAAGATCATTGCCAACGCGAAGATCGAGGATGACGACGAAGAATAATCCTATATATAACACAGTCCCCGGCGGAAACGCCGGGGCTGTTTTGTTATATAGGATTATTCCAATGATATATTTCAAAGCAACGCTGTTGCTTTGAAATGGAGATCCTTCGACTGCGCTCTCTGCATACCGCTTGCTCAGGATGACAATTTTATCGGAAGACAAATGTGAAATATCCGACCCTATGGGTCGGATGTGTTTTTATGTTTATGAATAATAGTAAAGAGCAAAGAGAAATCCCCGCTGCCCGAAGGCAGCGGGGAAGGGAAACCAGGAAAGGATCGGATTATTCAGCAGCGATGGTGTTCGCAGCGGTACGGCCGGAAACGAAGATCTCAACGATCGCGTTGCCGCCCAGACGGTTACCGCCGTGGATACCGCCGGTGACTTCACCCGCAGCGTAGAGGCCGGGGATGATGGCGCCGTCAGCATTCAGCACATGACGCTGTGTATCAACCACGATACCGCCCATGGTGTGGTGGGTGGAAGGAGCCATCAGACGGACGATCAGGTCAGTATCTTCCAGATTGTAGGTATCCGGAATGTACTTGCCGTCTTCGGTCTTATCCACGTTACCGATGGTGCGGGAAGCGATGCCCTTGCCAACGTCCGGATACTCGCCCAGACCCATGACAGCCTGGTCATAAGCCTTAACGGTCTCCAGCACGGTGGCGGGATCAGCGGTGACACCTTCGAACTCAGGATCCGCAAACAGAGCGGTCAGAGCTTCCACGGTGCCCTTGATGTGATAGTAACGGCCGGTGAAGTCGGTCGGCTGCAGCTGAGCAGTGGGCGGTCCGGGAACTTTCTGAGCGGCGTTGTAGATTTCAACAAACACACCAGGTGTGTTGTTCTTCACAATACCGTTACGGAATTCAGCCAGGGACAGCACGTCGCGTTCAGAACCTTCATCCACGAAACGATGTCCGGTGGTGGGGTTGATCCAGCAGGCGTAGTTACCGCCGCCGAAGGCCAGGTTGCCGTTGTCAACCCAGGAGATGGGCATCAGCTGGGTGAAGCCCATGCCGGTAGTAGCGGCGCCGGCTTTCTCAGCCATAACGATACCATCGCCAACCTGAGAAGAACGGTTGGTGGTCTTGGTGGAGGTGGTCAGGTACTGAGTATCCCAGTAAATGTTGTTCTCAAGTACCAGGTTGATGTTGGCAGCATAGCCGCCGGTGGCCAGCACGACGCCCTTGGTGGCATGAGCAGTCACTTCGGTGCCGTCATAGCGGGTCGCCTTCACGCCGGTAACCTTGCCGTCTTCGATGATCAGATCGGTGGCGGTGGTGCGCAGCATGATGTTGTCTTCACCGATGGTCTTAACCGGGCCAACAAAGTAGGTGCCCCAGTTGCCATCCTGCGGTTCATACTCATTTTCACGATACCAGAGAGCACCGATCAGGGTGTTCTGCTGATCTTCGAGGAAGTGAGCACCCTGGTCTTCCAGCCACTCCTTCAGGCCCTGGCCGTCGTTGATGAACTGCTTGACCAGGTCGATGTCGCCGTAGATCCACTGGGACTTGTCAGCGCTCTGGCGCAGACCGCCGTAGTAGGTCTGGAAGATGTGGAGGTTCAGGGTGGAGAACAGAGCCAGCTGATTCTCGGGGATGCCGGCATCCAGCTTGGGCTGTGCCCAGTCCAGATAAGCCTGGATCTCTTTCTTCAGTTCCTGCAGAACGGGCAGGTATTCCTGATGCACACCGTGCTTGCTCAGCTCAGCAGCATCGCCGGCCACGAACTCGTTCTCTTTGTAGAACTCTTCATCAAAGGGCTCTTCGCTCCAGTTCAGGATCATCTTGAGCTCGTTGATGCAGCCCTGAACGGATTTATACTTGTTGTAGGTCTGTCCATTATGGGCATATACGCCGGTTTCTGCATCCGGATCGGCCGGATCCCAAACGACGTAGGGCATCACAGACTGGAACTGACCGCCGGAAACCAGCGTGTTACCGCCGACTTCAGCGTTCTTTTCGATGACCAGCACGGAGTTGCCGTTCTGGGTAGCCTGAGCAGCAGCAGCGATACCAGCACCGCCAGCACCGACCACGACCACATCAGCGGTCACGTCGATGGCATCCTGGGCGGTATGCTCAATCTTGGCAGCCTTGAAGGCATCCAGATTGGTGCAGGCAGCCTGCTCGGCAGCATCGTTCACGATCGTGCGCAGGGCACGGCTGGTGAAGGTGGCGCCGGAAACGCCGTCCACGCCGGAACCGTTGGCTTCGATCATTTCGGGGATCATGATGTCATAAGCGACATCGCCCACATGAGCGGTTTCAACGGAAGCGGTGATTTCGATCGCTTCGAGCTTGGATTCGGAGAAGGTCACATTGGCAGTAACATTGCCGTTGTAGCCATAAGCGGTCGCTTCATAAGTACCGGCAGTGAAAGCCAGTTCAGCAGCGGGAGCATCAGCAGTTTCCGCCAGGGCCGCGTTGACAGCGTTCACAACAGCGGTGCAGGTGAAGGTGGCGCCGGTGTTGACGTCCACACCTTCGGTTCCATTCGCCTCGATGATGGCAGCGATGACTTTTTCAACGCTGTCTTCACGGGCTACAGGATAGGTTTCTCCCTTGTCGTCCACATCGAGGGCAGTGATCTTACCGTCTTCAACGGTAACGGTCACTTTCACCTCGCTGCCGAAACCCTGGGCAGCTCCGGTCTTGGTTTCCGCATCAGCAGAAGCCACGGCCAGCATGCCGAAAAGCAGGCAGAAGGACAGGAGAAGAGCAACAAGTTTCTTCATGGGATTCCTCATCCTTTCCTATAGAGTGAAATATGGATTTTGACAGATGTATAATCTGTGTATTTTATTTTACGCTTTTTGAACCGGTTACGTCAACTTGAAAAAACAAATTTGCGAAGGGTTACATATTGACAAAGAATGAACAAAAAACGATGGAAAATAAGGGGTTTGAACGACATACAGGACAAAAAAAGAGAATCGTTACGCATTCCGGCCGACAGGTATAAAAAAAATATACCTGCCAGCATATGGAAAAAGTATATGCAGGACAGCACTACGAAGCAGGCAAAACCTGTGAATAAACATACATAAAGGACCTGTTGCCTGAAAAGAACAAAATAGTTATAATATATCGTTACTGAAAACACAGAGGAGGAAAATCCTTGAGACCGCAGACACAGAAAATCGCCAGGTTCGGCCTGCTGACAGCACTTGCGCTTGTGCTGGGCCTGATGGACAGGGCGATACCGGTTTCGGCTCTTCTCGGAGGAGTGCTTCCCGGTATTAAGCTGGGGCTTGCCAATACGGTATTGCTTTATGCTGTTTACCTGATGGACTGGAAAAGCTGTGTCGCGCTGATGCTGACAAAAGTAGTGCTGTCCGGTTTCCTCTTCGGATCGCTGTCCGCTATTCTGTTCAGCCTGTCCGGCGGTGTGTTGAGCCTGCTTGTTATGCTGCTGCTCCGGAAAAAGCCGGAAGCTGGTGCGGTTGCCACGATCCTGCTGACCGCCGCGGCGGAGATTTACCTGCTGAGCAAGAACAGGAATCCCCAGGGAGAAATGCTGGTTACCGTCATCCTGATCGGACTGGCGTTTATTGCAGGTATTGTGGTTCTGATTCTGACCCATCAGGGCATTGTTACACCGGTGATGGGTACTTCGCTGGCAGGGGCAGTGACCCACAACATCGGACAGGTGCTGATGGCCTGCCTTGTGATGAACAACACCAGACTTCTGATCAGTTACCTTCCCGCATTGATCGGTATCGGAGCAGCTGTGGGATGCCTGACGGGTGTGGTGACGGACAGGGTGCTGACAGCGCTGAAACTCAATTCAGAATTAAGAATTCATAATTCATAATGATATGATTATGGTTTTTCTATTGACGGATATAGTATAAGGAGCAGGAACTTGAGAAGAAAAACGAAGCTGTGCGTTATTCTGCTGGCTGTGATGATGCTGTGCAGCGGATGCGCGGAAGAAAAGAAACCGCCGAAGCTTTCAGAAGTTGGCTTTTACCTGGACACGGTAATCACCCTGACCGCCTATACAGAAGACAAGCAGGTGCTGAAGGACGCACTGGAGGAATGCGGACGGTATGAAAAGATGCTGTCCCGTACCATTGAAGGAAGCGATGTATGGCGGATTAATCATGCTAAGGGTGAACCGGTGGAAGTGTCGGATGATACGATGAATATCCTGCGCTGCGCACAGGAAATCAGCGGAAAATCCGGCGGGGCTTTTGATGTGACCATCGCGCCGGTATCCACCATGTGGAATTTCACCAAGGAGCCTCATGAACTGCCGGATGCTGAAGCCATCGCCAAAGCAGCTGAACTGGTGGATTACACCAGAATGAAGCTGGAAGGGAATCAGGTCACGCTGCCGGAGGGGATGATGATAGACCTGGGAGGCATTGCCAAAGGATATATTGCTGACCGGGTGAAAGCATACCTGAAGGAACGGGGCGTGAAATACGCGATTCTGTCCTTTGGCGGCAACATTGTGGCAATCGGAAACACAAAGCCGGACGGAACATCCTGGAGAGTAGGTATTCAGGATATTGATAAACAGACCGGCGAATATATGCTCATCTCCCTGAATAAGGGCGGATCAACGGTGACCAGCGGAACCTACGAACGCGGTTTTGATCTGGACGGTGTAAGATATCATCACCTGCTTTCCGCGGAAACCGGCTGGCCGGTACAGAACGAACTGGCGTCGGTAACTATTTTTTCTGAAAGCTCCATGGAGGGAGACGCGTTGTCCACGACAGCTTTCGTGCTGGGAACAGAAAAGGGACTTGAACTGATTGAAAGCCTGGAAGGCATCGAAGCAGTATTTATCGCAAAGGACCGGACGGTAACTTATTCTTCCGGAGCCGGGGATTATATGGTACAGTGATCGGAGAGAAACCATGAAGAAAAAGTATTTGATTGCAGGGACTGTGGTTGTTATTGCTGTTATTGCAGCAGTAGTGTTATTGCTGTTGAATAACAGCAACAATAATTCAGAATTCAGAATTCAGAATTCAGAATTAAATGCTGAGAACGTCAGTACAGCAGTTCCTTCCACAGATATAAAAGAAGTTCCTGTATTAAATGCTGAACCAGAAAAAACAGAGGTTCCGGTTGCAGAAAAGAAAGATAATAAAGCAGAAGCGGAAGCGACGGATCAGCCTTTCCTGGTGCAGATTACGGATGATGATCCTTCCATTGCCTACGTTCTGGTCAGAATGCCGAATCCCATCGGTCTGCTGCCTCTTCCGCTGGAGGGTGAGTACAGCAAAACCATCCGGACAAAACTGGCTGACGGTTCTGAATTTGTAAACGTGCTGCACCTGACACCCAACGGCTTCCGGATGGAAGACGCAAACTGCGAGGGACACGATTGCGTCAACCAAGGTGAAGTGACTTTGGAAAACCGGGAAGACCGGATCCTGTGGAATATGATTATCTGCCTGCCGCATCAACTGTCAGCAGAGTTGATTACAAGGGAAGAAGCAGAACAGATGCTAGCCCATTAATCTTTGTTTCTAATATTGTATATGCATGAAAAAAAGCAAGACCGCCGGAACGATGAAAGCTCCGGCGGTCTTGCTTTTTCGTCAGATCAGATCATTGGCGGACAAAACATGAAGGGCGGCGGTAATTCCGTCCGCCGCGGCAGAAACGATACCGCCGGCATAACCGGCTCCTTCACCAACCGGATATAGTCCGCGCAGATCCTCGGCTTCACCAAGAGGATTGCGGCTGATCCGTACAGGAGAAGATGAACGTGTTTCCGGTCCCGTCAGGACGGCGTCCGGGTTTGCAAAACCTGAAAGCTGGGCGTTCATGGCGCGGATTCCTTTTTTCAGGTCTTCAACGATCCAGTCAGGCAGAACAGTCCGCAGGTCCGCAGGGACAACTCCGGGACGATAAGAGGGGATTACCTCTCCAAAAGAGACTGAAGTCCGGTTTTCCAGGAAATCCCCGACGCGCTGGGCCGGCGCAATAAATCCGCCGCCTCCGGCACGGAAGGCAGCCTTTTCAATACTGCGCTGAAGAACGAATCCGGCAAGGGGATGATCATCTCCAAAATCCTGAGGCCTGACGCCAACCAGAAGGGCAGAGTTGCTGTTTACTCCATCACGGGCGTGAAAACTCATGCCGTTGGTGACGACTCCGCCGGGCTGGGACGCCGCAGCGATCACTTCTCCTCCGGGACACATACAGAAGGTATAGACGCCCCGGCCATCCGGCGTATGACAGATCAGTTTATAGGAGGCAGCGCCCAAGGCAGGATGATCGGCAAAGGAACCATATTGGGAGCGGTCTATGAAAGCACGGGGATGCTCAATCCGGACACCCATGGCAAAGGGTTTTTGCTCCATACGAAGGCCCTGGCTGAAAAGCGTCTGAACCGTATCACGGGCAGAGTGACCGATGCAAAGCAGGATGGTATCCGTGAGGAATTCACGGGATTCACCATTGCAGGAAATTACTGCACCCTCAACGTGGCTGCCGCGGATAATCAATTTTTCCAGGCGGGTTTCAAAATGAACCGTGCCGCCAAGACGGATGATTTCTTCCCGGATTGACGCCACAACACCTTTCAGACGGTCGGTGCCGATATGAGGCTTCTGGTCTATGAGAATCTCTTCCGGTGCGCCGTGGGAAACGAAGGTTTCCAGGATGTTCCTGACATGGGGACTTTTGATGCCGCAGGTCAGTTTGCCGTCTGAGAAAGCTCCAGCTCCGCCTTCACCGTACTGGACGTTTGAATCGGGATCCAGGACGCCCTGCTCCTGCATGGCGTTGACGTCATTGGTACGCCGGTCCACAGGTTTCCCGCGTTCAATCAGAACCGGGCGGGCTCCTGCACGGGCCAGGGTCAGCGCGGCAAACAGACCAGCAGGGCCGGCACCGACAACCAAAGGCGATGCCTTTGGTTGTCGGCGCTGGCCTAATTCAGAATTCAGAATTAAGAATTCAGAATTATTATGATTGCGAGAAGCAGAAATGGGGGAGAGATTTTTGTTTTTCCGAAGGGCGCCGGTTTCGTTTTTCAGAGACAAATCGAGAGAAAGAACAAAATGCACGTCCTGTTTATCCCGTGCGTCTATACTGCGTCTGGAGATGGAAAAGGAGACAAGATCAGACGGATTCAGCTTCAATTTTTTCAGGAGAATGGTTTTTAAAGCCTCCTCTGTATAATCCAGAGGGACCTTCAGATTAGTCAGTCGAACCATTTGTTTCTTCCTCATGCCATCTGACGGATGACGGGTCGGTAAAGGCTTTTTCCGGGTAGCGAACCTGGGTCAATTCAAGGCCGTGAGCGGGGGCAGTCATGCCGAGCGCAAGACGATCCAATGTTTCAAAGGCTTTGGTGAAGGCATCCGGTCCGAATTTTCCCAGGCCGATTTCCACAACAGTGCCCGCGATAATGCGAACCATGTTGTACAGGAACGCATCGCCGCTGACGGTCAGAATCCATTCGTTTCCCTTGACTTCCAGATCGGCGGAACGCAGGGTACGGATAGTGGTTTTGGCTGTGCCGCCGGCAGCCTGGAAGGCTGCAAAGTCATGCTTTCCGGTCAGCGTCAGAAGTGCCTGGCGAACCGGCGCTTCATTCAGCGGAACAGGAACGTGCCAGTGGGTGTTACGGCGAAGGGCGCTGGCGTGACGGGCATTCCAGATACGGTAGGTATAGGTTTTGCCGGCGGTCAGGAAACGAGCATGGAAATCTGCCGGGACTTCCCGGCCTTCCAGTACCCGGATATCCGGCGGAAGCATGGTATTCAGCACAAAGGGATATTTATCCGGAGGGATCGTACTGCCTGTATCAAAATGGACCTTCTGATCCAGTGCGTGTACACCGGCATCTGTACGGGAAGCACCGGTAACGGTAACCGGATGACCGCAGGCAGAAGAAAGCGCTTCCTCCAATACCTGCTGGACTGCCAGACCGTTGATCTGACGCTGCCAGCCGGCATAGGCGGTGCCGTCATATTCCACTGTCAGCAGGATCCGTTTCAAAAGATCATTCCCTCCAGTATAATCAGCGCAAGCAGCGCAGCCATCGCGCCGCAGGCAATCCAGTCGTTCCGGGTCAGTTTCAGGACACGTAAACGGGTTCGCCCTTCACCGCCGTGATAGCAGCGGCTTTCCATTGCCATGGCCAGATCACCTGCACGGCGGAAAGCACTGACAAACAGCGGTACTAGCAACGGCACCATTGCCTTTGCGCGGGAAAGCAGGTTGCCGCTTTCAAAATCCGCGCCGCGGGCCATCTGGGCCTTCATGATCTTGTCCGTTTCCTCCAGCAGAGTGGGGATGAAACGCAGCGCAATGGTCATCATCATGGCCAGCTCATGGGCCGGGAAATGAATGACTTTCAGCGGGGAAAGCAAAATTTCAATTCCGTCGGACAGGGAAACGGGGGAAGTGGTGAGGGTCAGCAGGCTGGTGCCGATAACCAGGAAGATCAGCCGCAGGGAGTAGAACGCAGCCTGCAGGAAGCCTTCCTTCGTAATACGTATTACCCAGAACTGCACCCAGACGGTTTCGCCTGTAGTGAAAAACAGATTCAGCAGGAAGGTCAGGATGATAATGATGCGCAAGGGCTTCAGCCCGCGCAGAAGCATACGGAAAGGGACATTGGCCAGACGGGCAGTAAGCCAGACAAAACCCAGAATGACCGCATAGCCAAGGAAGGTTTTGGCCATGAAAACAATGACGATGAACACAATGGTCAGAATCAGCTTGATCCTTGGATCCAGGCGATGGATTTTGCTGTCCACCGGATAGTACTGACCCATGGTGATATTGTTCAGCACGCGGATCCCTCCTTCCAGATACGGAGCAGCTGTTCCTTCAGCTGTTCCGGACGGAACAGATCAGCGGGCAGATCATACCCTTTAGCGCGGAGACGTGCACAAAGACGCGCGGCTTCCGGAATATCCAGGCCGATGGAGGTCATCATTTCTTCCTGCATGAAGATTTCACGGGGCGTTCCGTCAGCAACGACTTTTCCGTCGCTCATGACGATCAGTCGGCTGGCCAGGCGGGCCATATCATCCATGCTGTGGGAAACCATCAGGATGGTAACATTTTCCCGGGCGTGGAGTTCTTCCAGCATACCCAGGATCCTGTCGCGGCCGCGGGGATCCAGGCCGGCGGTCGGCTCATCCAGAATCAAAACCGAAGGCTTCATGGCCAGAACTCCGGCAATGGCAACACGACGCATCTGGCCGCCGGACAGCTCAAAGGGGCTGCGCTCGGCATATTTCTGATAATCCAGATGGACGCAATCCATGGCATAACGAACCCGTTCATCAATTTCAGCAGCAGACAGCCCCTGGTTTTTCGGACCGAAAGCGATATCTTTCGCAACGGTCTCCTCAAAGAGCTGATATTCAGGATACTGGAAAACCAGGCCGATCCGTTGACGCAAGGCACGACGATTGACATGTTCACCGTTCAGATCCTCACCGTCGATCAGAACCTGGCCGGAAGTGGGCTTGAGCAGGCCGTTGAGATGCTGTACGAGGGTGGACTTGCCGCTGCCGGTATGGCCGATGATCCCGACAAACTCACCATTTTTGATCCGGAAAGAAACATCATCCAGGGCTACAGTCCGCAGGGCGCTTCCCTCGGAATAGCAATGGGTCAGGTGGCTGACTTCAATGGGCATAGTCTTTCCACCTCCTCAACAAACTCATCCACGGTCAGAATACCGGGTTTCAGGGGCATACCCTCCGCACGGAGTTCACCCGCGAGCGCTGTCATATGGGGAACGTCAAGATGCATTTCCCGCATCTCGTCCACCCGGTCGAAAACCTCTGCAGGAGTGCCGGAAAGACGGATCTTCCCGTCGGTTACGACCAGAACACGGTCAGCCAGGGCAGCCTCTTCCATGAAGTGGGTGATCCAGACAACAGTGATGCCCTTCTGGCGGTTCAGGGTGCGGATGGTTTCGAGCACTTCCTTACGGCCGGAAGGATCCAGCATTGCTGTTGCTTCATCTGCGATGATCACAGAAGGTTCCATCGCCAGGATGCCGGCGATGGCAACACGCTGCTTCTGGCCGCCGGACAGCAGATGCGGCGCCTTGTCCGCATATTTGCTCATGCGTACGGCGGAAAGGGCACTCTCAATGCGGGGAAGCATATCCTCTGTGGAGACACCGAGATTCTCCAGGCCGAAGGCAACATCTTCCTTGACGACAGTGGCAACAATCTGGTTGTCAGGATTCTGGAAGATCATGCCTGCACGCTGGCGGATTTCCCAGACGTATTTTTCCTCACGGGTGTTGTAACCGCAGACCAGGACATTGCCTTCTGTCGGGATATACAACGCATTGAGAAGCTTGGCCATTGTGGATTTGCCGGAGCCGTTATGGCCCAGCACTGCGACGAATTCTCCCGGCTGAATGACCGCAGAGACGTCGGAAAGAGCAGGCGCAGCCTGCTCTTCGTAGGAATAGGATACATCGTTCAGTTGAACGCGGGTATCGGAGCGCATGTCAGTTCCTTTCTATCAATCAGAAATCAGTAAGTAAGCGTAATGCAGTGAATTGTCGGGAAGCAGAAAAGCCTGCCAGGGAAAACAGAGGTTCCGATACCGGGGGAAATCAGGAGATCCACCCGGTTTTCCTTCAGCCAGCCGCTGCGGTATCTGTCCGGAACATCTTCCGCAATATTCAGCACGGAAGAGAAGAAAGTCATCTGGCCGGCGTGCGTATGGCCGAAAAGCCCCAGATCAAACCAGCTGAGGTTTCCGGAGGCATCCACAGCAACCTGGGCTTCCTGAATAACGGAAGGGTTGTGGCAGAGCAGAATCACGTAGTCACCGGCATTGACAGATTTGGCGATTCCTTTAATATCCGGCTTGCCGGTAATCTTATCATCCAGACCGGCAATGAAGATCTGCCGCCCTGCGATGTTCACAGGGGCGACTTTATTGACCAGCGGGACAACGCCGGCATTGGTCATGGCCTCTGTCAGCTGCTTGCAGGTGGTGTCAGATTCTCCGCGGTCAGCTTCACCGATGACACCGTAGATGCCGTAACGGGAGTGTATAGTACCCTGTTTCTGCAAAGCGCGGAAGAATTTAATGGCAGTTTCGTTATCGGTGGCATAGTCTCCGCCAAAGAGCAGCAGGTCAGGACGGAGGGAATTGATCCGACCGATCAGACGGCTCAGATCCGCGTCAGAGAACCAGAAACCGTAATGAATATCACTGAGATAAACTACCCGGAGGTTGTTTGCTTCTATCGGGAAATCATCACTCTGAAGGGTTATGTTTTCCGTCTGGAGAAGACGTGCTTCCACCAGGGGATAACAGATCATCAGAACAAGCAGTATTAAAAGAAGGATCAGCCAGCGCCGGCGATGACGGTTTCGCACCTGATGACGGCCGCGGCGCAAGGAGGGACCGGTACGGCGGGAAGCGGAAGAAACATGTTTTCCACGGTACGCGTTCATCCCTCATCATCTCCTTCAGTAAAATTGACTGCATAACAAAAATATTATACACTAAATCCATGAATCTTCAAGGAGTGGAAAGAGATTATGGATAAGTACAGCTATCAGATTCTGCCGCCTTCCACACTGCTGAATCCTGCTCCTGTGGTGCTGGTCAGCTGTGGAGATCCGAAAAAGCCGGAAAACCGCAATATGATTACCGTTGCCTGGGCGGGAACGGTCAATTCCGATCCGCCGATGGTATCCGTCAGCATCCGGAAGGAACGTTATTCACATGGCCTGATCAGCGCATCTGGTGAATTTGTTGTGAATCTTGTGGATGAAAAAATGGCCCGTCCCGTGGATCTGTGCGGCGTTAAAAGCGGCAGGGACACGGACAAGGCAAAGGAAACCGGATTGAATTATATTCCGGCGGAAGGACTGGATATTGCTCCGGCAGTAGAAGGCGCACCGGTGAGCCTGTGCTGCAAGGTACGGCATACACTGGAACTGGGCAGCCACGATATGTTTGTAGGCGAGGTTGTTTCCGTTATGGTACGGGAGGATCTCCTGGACGCCGGCGGAAGCCTGCATCTGGAAAAGGCCGGGCTGATTGCCTACAGCCACGGCCTGTATCAGAAACTGGGTGAAGTGATGGGATTCTTCGGCTGGTCGGTAGCCAGGGAAGACGTCTTCAAGCGCCGGATGAGCGCTTACCGCTGACTCTTTTCCCAGTCTGAACGAAGAATGGAGTAAAGTGCGGTATCGATATATTCCCCTTTGTTCATAATGCGGCCCCGCAGGACACCCTCCTGTGTGAGGCCGCATTTCTGCATTACCCGGCCGCTGGCCGGATTGCGGACATCATGCTGGGCTTCCAGACGGTTCAGGGGCAGGGAAGAAAAGAGACAATCTATCACGGCATGCAGGGCCTGGGTGGCATAGCCTTGATTCCAGTATTCCCGGGAGAAACTGTAGCCCAGTTCTGCCGCATTGTTATCGGTGGAATACCAGACGAAACCGATAGTGCCGATGACAAGGCCGGTTTCCCGAAGAGAGACAACCCAGGAAGAAGGGTAGCCCGCACGGATCCGGACGCGCAGATCCCGGACAAATGAAGCGGTTTCGGAAACACTGCGGTGAGGTTCCCAAAGAACATAACGCGCCACTTCCGGATCTGAGGCATAACGAAAGATATCCTTTGCATCCCTCATACGAGGCTTGCGGAGGATCAGATCTTCAGTTTCCAGCTCAGGCAGACGGTAAAAGAAGGCCGGCGGAGACATAAAACCATCAGGATTCTTCGGCGCTGCCAGGAAGCGGCTCCATAAAAAACTCATGCAAATAAACCCCTTCGGGAATGAAACGAACGGACGTTCCGTTTCTATAATTGGTTACGTCCTTCTTCTTTCGACGGTTCCCGCAGCTTTTCCTTCCGGAGAGCAAAGCGGCCAACGGCGCCCGGTTTCATTGACATGGCAGACTGACGGCAGTACAATATCCGGGAGCTGTTACATTCATCACATACAATTCAGGAGGACCGGATTATGACGATCAAGCATCAATGGATCCTGAAAAGAGCGACAGCACTGCTGGCAGCTCTGCTGCTGGCACTTTCCGCACTGCCCATGGCATCAGCTGCAAGTGATGACTGGGCGGCACTGCAGATCAGCCTCAGCTGGTATGACAGCATGGGTGTTTTGCAGAGTGCTGCTGCCTTCCCGGCCACAGAAACTGAGGCAGGCGAAGGCTGCTTCTGGGTGCTGCTTCCCGCGGATGCCCCGCTGGACGGACTCGCTTTTTCAGCAATCCATCCTGCGCATGAATATCAGTACTCTCCCGAACCCGGCACCATACTGACCGGTGTAACGGACGCAGGAGAATATATGGATGGCGTCAGCTACATACCTGTATCCGCAACGGATCCGGAAACCGGCATGACGGAAGCATTTTATCTGTATATTTCCACAGTAACAGACCAGCCGATGCCTGTGCCGGATGAACAGGAACCTTACACGGAACCGCAGCCCGAACCGGAACCCTATACCGAGCCGCAGCCTGAACCGGAACCCTACACCGAGCCGCAGCCCGAACCGGAACCCTATACCGAGCCGCAGCCTGAACCGGAACCCTACACCGAGCCGCAGCCCGAACAGGAACCCTATACCGAGCCGCAGCCCGAACCGGAACCCTATACCGAGCCACAGCCTGAACCGGAACCCTACACCGAGCCGCAGCCCGAACCGGAACCCGAAGTGCAGACAGGAGTGCCTACAGAAGCGCCTGTTATGCCGATCGGGGAAATCATTAACCGTTACGGCAAGACGACTGCCAAGGTCAATTACCGCCAGGAACCGAGCAAAAATGCCGGGAAATACGGAGAACTTGCTCCGGATACGATGGTTTACCTGATCTATACCGACGTCAACAGCGCCGGAGAAGCATGGACGCTGGTTGAAGCAGAAGGTCATACCGGCTATCTGATGAGTGAATTCATCACTGTGCTGACGAATGAGGACAGTGACGCATATAACAATGCCCAGCCGATTCCGGCACATATCTATACATACGAGGAAGTATTCCCCACGCCGGCCGCTGAACCGGAACCGGCTGCAGAGCCTGTGCCCGCTGCTGAACCGGAACCTGCCGCAGAGCCTGTGCCTGCTGCTGAAACGGAACCGGCCGCAGAGCCTGTGCCTGCTGCTGAACCGGAACCGGCCGCAGAGCCTGTGTCTGCTGCTGAACCGGAACCTGCTGCAGAGCCTGCTCCCGCAGCTGAACCGGAACCTGCTGCAGAGCCTGCTCCCGCAGCTGAACCGGAACCTGCCGCAGAGCCCGTTCCCGCAGCTGAACCGGAACCTGCTGCAGAGCCTGCTCCCGCAGCTGAACCGGAACCTGCCGCAGAGCCCGTTCCCGCAGCTGAACCGGGACCTGCTGCTGAGCCTGCTCCCGCAGCTGAACCGGAAAAGGAAACTTCCACAGTTACAGAAGCGCCTGTGATCACAGACGGCGAGATGATTAATCGCTACGGCATCACTAACGTCGGGAAGCTTGCGCTTCGTGAACAGCCCAATAAGAAAGGCAGAGAACTCACACGCCTGGACAGGGGCGTTCACGTGTATATGTACCGCGCGGATCAGAACAGTGCCGGCGAAAGCTGGACATATGTTGAAGCGAACGGGCGGAGAGGGTACATCAAAACTGAGTTCCTGGATCCGTTGACACAGGAAGACAGTGACGCCTGGGACAATTCTCAGCCGACGCGCGTTCCTGTGCTGACTGAAGAAGAACTGTTCCCGCGGACTGAAGAACCTGCCGCGGAGCCTGCTCCCGCTTCTGAACCGGAACCCGCCGCGGAGCCTGCTCCCGCCGTCGAACCGGAACCCGCCGCGGAGCCTGCTCCCGCTGCTGAACCGGAACCGGCCGCAGAGCCTGCTCCCGCTGCCGAACCGGCACCTGCTGCGGAGCCTGCTCCTGCTGCTGAACCGGAACCGGCCGCAGAGCCTGCTCCCGCTGCCGAACCGGCACCTGCTGCGGAGCCTGCTCCTGCTGCTGAACCGGCACCTGCTGCGGAACCTGCTCCTGCTGATAAACCGGAACCCGCCGGACCTGACACCAACAATCCTGAAACCGAAAAATCCGAAACTGACCAGCCTGCTGCCAGCCAGCCCGATGTGGAAACACCTGCTCCGGAAATCCCTGTGGGCGAGATGATGAACCGTTACGGCAAGACAAACAGCAAGGTGTTCTTCCGCAAGGATCCCAGCACAAAATCCAGCAAGCTGAGCCAGCTGGGCAAAAACACTTATGTGTATATGATCCATACCAAAGAGTATGACAATAATGAAGTCTGGACATACGCACAGGTGAACGGGAAAACCGGATACATTATGACAGAGTACCTTGATGCGCTGACTGAAGAAGACAGTGCAGCATGGGATAAAGCACAATCCAGTCCTGCTCCCATTTATTCAGGAGAGGAATTCTTCGCGACGGCCACACCTACCACGGCGCCGACAGCGACACCTACCACGGCACCGACAGCTACGCCGACTACGGCTCCGACGCCTACGCCTACTACAGTACCGACAGCTACGCCGACTACTGCTCCGACAGATACGCCGACCACAGCGCCGACAGCTACACCGACTACAGCTCCGACCGATACGCCTACCACGGCCCCGACAGCAACGCCGTATGTAGCGACCGATACCCCTGCGCCCGCTCCTACACCGGTTGAGCCGACACAGGAGCCTCCGCAGCGCAGCGGATATGGAATCACCATCGGTGACGGTATCCCGGTACGTGAAAGGCCGACAGCCGCAAGCGCAATCAAGGAAGAGCTTCCGGTCAACAAGATCGTGTATGTGTACGGCCAGATCTACCAGGATGGTATTGCATGGCACGAAATCGAACATGACGGACGCTGGGGATTTGTCCGGGCAGACCTGATCCGGATTATGTCTTACGGAGAAATGGCCGCTTACGAAGAAAAACTGCAGCCACAGGACACGCCGATTCCCAATGTGACTATTGCACCCTATACATATGATCCGAATGAGCTGAGCTGCTACGGTTATGTGACAACAGATGCGGTGAATTTCCGTACGGAACCCAGCTCCAGTTCCAGAAGGATCCGCCTGATGAAACGCTACGCGACATTCATTGTCTATGGTTCTGTACAGGCCGACGGCGAAACCTGGTACAAAGTCTCCTATGACGGCCAGATGGGTTACCTGAACGGCAAGTACTTCAAACAGATGACTGTCAGCGAAGCTGAACAGTTCCTCCAGTCTGACAAGTACAGAGAGGGACTGACCAACAACAGCACCCAGAGTACAACAAACAATAATACAGGATCTTCACCGACTACAACCGGAAGTCCCACAGGTATCGTAACCGCTGAAGACCAGAAGGTCAGTGAATGGGTGAATCCTGCCGCGGGAGCTGCTGTAAGCTATAAACCATTTGATCCTTTTGCCACTCCCGAACCGCTGCCGGAAAACGAGTTTGAGAACAATGAATTTGTCAACTCCCTGATCGATCAGGTGAAGGCAGGAACTATGAAGCAGGAAGAGCTGAAGATGGAACTGGAGAAGTTCTATAAAGACGCAGCTGATCCTGCTGCGGTTGTGGACAGGGCCATGGCCTATATTGAAGGCAAGACAGAGCTAGCTACTGAAGAGCCTTCCCAGTCTCCTGAACCGCTGGCAACAGAAGAAATCACCGAATTCCCGCAGGAACAGAGCACAGGCGGCGGAGCCGGATGGGTTGCTGCCGGTCTGGTGCTGGCTGCCGGCGCAGGCGGCGGATACTACTGGTATCTGCAGCGTGAACGCAAACGGAAAGCAGCCCAGAGAATGGCCCAGAAGCGTGTTGCACAACAGAACAGGGCAGCACAGCAGAACAAGCCCAGAACGGCGGCACAGCCCGGTACCGGAAACGGAACAGGAACAGGTAATGCTGCTTCCGCACAGAATGCTGCCAGGGTACGGACCGGAAACTATACGGGCAGCGCGGGCACAACAAAGCCCAGAGTAACGCCGACAACGCCTTCTTCCGGAACGGGTAACGGAAAGACTTACGGAACCGGTACAAAGAATCCGTACGGACGTTATACCAGATCCGGATCGGATGAAGAATCGGCTTACACAGCCAGTTTCAAACCGGAAGGCGGAGAACCCAGACCCCGCCGCAGCAGAAGCGGTGATTCTGACCAGACACCCGAAGCATAAACGGGAACCGGTTTAAGCCGGTATTCAATAAGGGGAGGAGACCGCGGAAAACGGTCTCCTCTTTCCCTTTTCAGGGTGTCATGATATAATCGTTGCAACTGCTGCAGACAGGAAGGAGCATATATCACCATGACGAACAAAAAGCAGAGTACAAGAACCAGGATGGCCAGAATTGTAGCCCTTGCGACAGCAGGCGTGCTGCTTTTTTCCATTATCCTGACGTATGTGCTGAGATAAGGATATAATGATATTGACATCAGATCATTGACCGATACGAGGAAAGGAGGGACAGGACATGGGACGCGGACAGATACAAAAACGGAAGTTTTCAGCCGGTACCAAATTCATGGTTGGACTGCTGGCAGTTGTACTCCTGGGCTCCGCGGCTGTTCTGGGAAGACTATCCTCCGGCGCAACGGTGGATCTGAGCAAGCTTCAGATGAGTGTTCTGGAACTCCAGGAGACATTTTCACCTGACGACGGGATGAAAACAACGGAGACCAGAAAGCCTGAGCAGGAAAACAGCGTACAGACCGCAACAGTGACAGTAAAACCTGCGACTGAGGAGAAAGCGGTATCTGAAAACGCAAACGCATCCTGCACCATGACGTTCGGCGGAAGCATATCGCTGTCCGGCGAGGTTCGGAAAAACAGCTGGAACGCAGACGCAAAGATGACCGACTATTCAGATGTGATGATGCTGCTGAGACCGTATGTAACGGCAGACATCAACTGTGTTTTCCTGGAAAATATTCTCAGTGACGAGCATAAAGCCAATGACAATGTGGCGCCGGACTCGGCAGTATCCCTGCTGAAGGAAGCCGGGTTCGGAATTGCTGCCTGCGGATTTTCACAGGCATATGCCGCCGGAAAAAGCGGCATGGAAGCCACACTGAAGGTGCTGGATGAACAGCAGATCCAGGCAACCGGTATCGGCAGGACAGAGGACAGCATCTTTACGACAACAAACGCAGGCGGCGTGAAAGCGGCATTTCTGCAATACACGGATACGATATCCTCCAAGACGCGGAAAAGCATGGCCAAAGACGGAACAGAAGGACTGATTCCGGCGGCGGAGCTATCGCGGATTACAGAGGATATTGCTTCTGCCAGAGCGCAGGGGGCTGAAGCGGTGATTGTCATGCTGAACTGGGGAAAGACCGGAAAAGATCCTGACAGCAAACAAAGACAACTGGCTGAAGGCATTGCCCAGGCCGGTGCAGACCTGATCATAGGGAACGGAAGCCATGTGCCACAGACGGCGGAATACATTACAGGCAGTAACGGAAAGAACGTTCTGTGTATCTGGAGCCTCGGAACGCTGCTGGCGGGAGACCGGACCAATACCAAAAAAGTTTCCGGATACCTGCTGCATGTGACTGTACAGAGCGACGGACAGGGCGGCGTTGATATCCTGCGGCCGGAATATACTCCGGTATATACCTGGAAGTATAAGCAGGACGGAAGATATTATTATCACTGCGTCGCCTCCAATAATACGATCCCGGACGGCATGGACAATGACCAGCGGAAGAAAATGGCAGATTCAGCCAATACAGTGGAAAGCGTCCTGCAGGGCTCTCCTGTGACTGAACGGAGACAGTAACAATGCGGATGAATGCCCTGAGAAAGGAACTGCAGGAACTGATGCAGATTCCACAGACAGCCAGACAGCCGGCGCTTCGCAGAAGCCTGTCGGAATACTGGCTGTATTCAACGGATTTTCCGGCTGTCAGCGACAATGAAAACCTGACTCTTTTCCTGAAGGCAATCAGGAATGCAGGATGGGAGTTTACAGAGGAGAAAGGCTGGATCCTGATGAGAAAACCGGCTATGGAACCGCCTGAAGGATGGTATGACGGTTCGTTTGGCACGGAAGCAGCCTGCTGCCTGAGCCTGCTGGACAGACATGAGAAAAAGGCGGCTGAAGAGCCGGAAACTGTACAAAGAATGCTGATTAAAGCAGGAGAAGAGGGCGAAAAGAAATATGAGGCGGCCTGTGCCTGTCTTCATCGGGACTGGGCCGCACGTCTCAGGCGTGGCGAACCACTTCCGGAAATAAACCGGATGTATTTTACAGGACGAAAGGAATGAGAGACCATGCTGATTCAGCACATCGGACACGCGGAATTTCTGATTATTACGGAAAGCGGCGTGAGGATTGTGACCGATCCGTATGACGCATCCTGCGGTTATCCGCTTCATAGAACAGCGGCGGATATCGCGCTCGTTTCCCATCACCATCATGATCATGACGCTGTGGAGAACCTGAAGGGGGAACCAAGGGTTATTGATAAGGCCGGACAATATACGCCGGAACCTGATGTGAAGGTGACGGTCATGAAGGGCTTTCATGATGATGAGCAGGGAAGCAAACGGGGCGAAACCCTGCTGTTCCTGATAGAGACAGAGGGGCTGCGGGTTGTGCATCTTGGAGACCTGGGCTGTCTGCTGGATGAGGCGCAGCTGGAGCAGTTGAAGAACCCGGACGTGCTGATGATCCCTGTAGGCGGCTTTTATACCATTGACGCTGACCAGGCAAAGCAGATTGCCGATCAGCTGAACGCGCGCCTGATCCTGCCTATGCACTATAAGACGGAATACAACCAGGAATGGCCGATCAGCGGACCGGAGGCATTCCTGGAGCTCTATGATACAAAAGAGATTTGCCAGGGCGCTGAAGCGGTCCGGGTGACAAAAGAAGATATGGAATGCCAGGCGAAGGTAATGCTTTTCAGCGCGATGCGGTGAAAAGCATTACCAATGAATAATGAAAACTTAAGACTTAAAACTTAAAAATGGTGGATAAAACTCTTCCAGAAATCTGGAAGAGTTTTTAAGTATTTAAGTTAAGAGTGTAAAGTGAAGAGTGAAGGAGTGTAAAAATGTGCAGTTCTAATGAACTGCACATTTTTAAAACTGCGCCTTTTTATTGAAAACTCTGCGAAGGAGATAGCGGAGACGGGCTGGACGGGAAAGGTCGCCCTTCAGGAGAACGGCGGTATCCCGGAGAATGGCGGTCTCAGCTTCAGTTACCTCGGCAGGTGAATAACGAATCCATGAAATACATTCTCCCACAGGATTCAGGGAAACATTGAAATGGGAGGCACGGTCAATCCGACGGCCATAGGCCATGGGCGTTTCGCCGGAACGGCGGGAAAGGTTTTCTGCATATAACAGGTCTGCAATTTCTCCGGACCAGATGTCAAAACGCTGGGATTCTGATTTAGCTCGCTTATCGCGAACGGCAGGGTCTGTCAGACGGATCCTGAGGATCAGCGCGGCCAGAAGCAGCAGTAGAAGCAGGAGAAGCCAGGGGAATGAACCGGGGGATTCAGGTGAATCTGTATCCGTATCGGGATCGGATGAAGGCGGGTCAGAATCAGGATTGTCAGAAGGATCATCGGGATTCTCGGGCGGTTCCGGTTCAGGCGTAGGTTCGTTTTCGTCCGGGGAAGATTCCGGCGGTTCCGGTTCAGGCGTCGGAGCAGGATCAGGAGAAGAAGGTGAATTTGCATTGTCCTGGCTGCCGCTGCTGCTGTGCCTGGGAGTAGCGTCAAAGGTGAGCCAGCCGAAGCCTTTAAAATAGACTTCCGTCCAGGCATGGGCTGAAAGACCCGTAACAACGGCCTGGCCGTTTGCATCGGGTTCAGCCACATATCCTTCCACATAACGGGCCGGAAGGCCGATCATACGGCACAGGACCGTCATGGCGGAAGCAAAGTAGGTGCAGTAACCCTCCTTAGTGTCCAGGAGGAAAGTGGTGACAAAATCCATATCCGGAGACTGGGACTGTACATCCAGCGTATAGCGATAACTGCGACTCAGCCAGGAACGGAGCGCCAGCGCTTTGTCATAGGGAGAAGCGGCAACGGAGGAAGCTTCACGCGCCATGGAATAAACGATCTCTTCCAGATGAGCAGGAAGCGTTGTATATGTCTGGACGATTTTTTCGTATGCGTTGTCCTCCATTGTGGAGCATACTTCTATCAGGGTACCCAGACCTGAATCGCCGGCAAGGAAGATGGGCGCGGTTACGGTGTAAGTATCACCGGGCTGCAGATTCCGGGTGACAAAAAGTTCAGAAGAGTTATTAAAGTACGGTACGAGATCTCCACCCGGGATCAGGTCCCTGACCCGCTGGGGAACGAAGAGGGTAGAGGAAAACTGTGTGGAAGTATCACTGTCATCATCACTGAGCATCCGTACAGAAATGGTAACGGGATCACACAAGGCATTTCGAATGTTCAGCGGCGGAAGTTCTTCATCGAACAGCGCAGCACGAAGATCGGCAAGCCTGGAAGACTGCCGGAGATAACGGCGTCTGTCAGTTGTGTTTATCCAGCTGCGTCCGGTATATTCGTTCAGGATAACGCCGCGCAGATAAACTGTGCGGGGTGTTGAAACCTTCATGACAGGATGATTGGACGGATTCGGTTTGCCACCCAGCTGATCCTGTCCTTCAGGATAGTAGTTTTCAGAAGAAAGGGAGAAAATGTCTCGCGGTTCGGTGAAAAACAGCCGATCCAGAACTGCCTGACGCAGTTCATCAGCTTTCTGGCGGAGCGGGTTTTGACCGGCACCATTACCTGCGAGCAGGAAAGCGGCCGCAACAAGCAGTACAACAAGTGGAATAAGCTGCGGAAGCGACGTCTCCGGGAAACGTTCTGTCATCAGAATCAGGAGCAGCGCAATCAGTGCAGGCAGGAACCAGGGAATCAATTCACGGGCTCCGGAAAGATAAATCAACAGTATCATCCCGAAGCAGAGGACTGCTGACGGAAGGAAGGATGCGCCGCGCAGGCAGGCAAAACAGCAGATCAAGGTCGTCAAAACTGTCAGCAGGGCAGTAACAGAGGAGGCGACCAGGGGAATCACTGTACGGATATTGTTACAGCGAAGGACAATGGCCATTGCTGCATCTGAAACTGTAAGCATTCCGCCCATTGCAAAAAGCCAGAAGAGAAGAAGGATAAAGGCGGCTCCAGCCGCGGCAAAACTGATGACGCGTTTGAGAGATGCCAGCTCAAACAGCAGGATGATGACCGAAATCCAGAGGATCAGGACGGGAGACGGTAAAGCCGGATCCAGAATACCCAACAAAGGCAGCAGGAGACCGACTGACAGCAGAAGAGACAGAAGAGCGTGAACCAGACGGGGACGAAGGGATTCTGTCATGTCAGGGGGCTCCTTTCCAACCAGACGAATCTTTGATTCGGCCTGATTAACTGATTAACTGATCGCTCTTCATTGGTCATTGGGAAACTCAGAAGTGAAGAGTGGAGAGTGAAGAGTGTAGAGTTGGAAGTGTCTTACGTGTCCGGAGTCACGTAAGATACTTCCAAACCCGCTTCACGCAGACGAGCAATAAGAGGCAGAACATTTTCATCATCGGGGGCAAAGGTGACCAGGTAGAGGCGGATATTCGGGCCGGCCCGATGCATACGGATCATGATATCCACCATGGGAATATTCAGCCTGGCGGAGATGATGACAACACAGCCAACCTTCCGGAGACGGCTGCTTTCCATGGAAAGAACCCGCTCAAAACGATCTGTTTCAGAGAATTCCACACGGGTCAGATAATCCATGGCAATAGGCAGTCCCATACTTTTATCCACATCCACAGGATGCTTCCCCGGGAGCGGCATGCGGATCTGATGATCCGTAACTGTCTGGGAGGTAACGATGGACGCAGCAGTTTCGAGCATTGCGTCACGGATATCCGCTCCTGCCCGGGCATGTCCCCAGGAGGGCGGCGGTGAACAATCCATGAGAACCAGCACATCCTGAAGAATCGGTTCGTCAAATTTGCGGACAACGAGTTCACGCTTGCGCATGGAAAGCTTCCAGTGGATTTTTTTCATAGCATCCCCAGGCTGATAACTGCGGATGTCGGAGGGAGCATTCAGGTCTTCCGTAGCCCTGGACATGAGTTCACTGCCGGGATCCCCGGGAGCCAGCTTCAAAGGCTCCACGTCGAAGGTCTGGGGAAGAACCACCAGCTCAAAGGCGGTTTTGCGGAGCACAATCCGGCGCTGAACCAGCCCAAGCAGATCCTCTACAGTACAGGAATGAAGACCGACAGAGAAAACGCCCACATGGGAAGCGTGAATCGGCAGCTTCATGCTCTGCAGACGATGAGGCATATTTTTCAGACGGACATCCCTGTCACGGTTGCCGACAGGATCCGACAATTCCAGAAGCAGCGGCGCAACCGGAATGAGACCGCGATGGCGAACCCGCAGACTCAAAACCACATCATCGCCGCGCCGGACCGTTTCTCCGGAGAGCACGCCTTCCACTTCCAGTGTGGCGGAAGCCCAGAGCACCGCAACGACAGCGCCGGCCAGGATGAGCAGGATCAGGATGGAAAGCAGTAAAAAAAGCTGACTGCCGGTGCAGAGCGCAACCGTCAGCAGCGTCAGAAATACAGCAATGGGCAGGGTAAGCTTCAGTTTCATAATTTTACGGGAACAGAGGTATTCTGCAGGGTTGTCAGCAGAAACTGCTCCGCAGGAATTCCTTTCATCTTGGCTTCAGGGGAGAGAATCATCCTGTGGGCCATGACCGGAAGGAACATATGCTGTACATCCTCAGGCAGGACAAAATCCCGGTCATCAAGCATGGCGCAGGCCTGGGCACCGCGAATCAGGGCAATTGCCGCACGGGTGGAAGCTCCAAGTGAGAAGGAGGGATCATTTCGTGTGGCAGCGGCGAGGGAAGCAACATAATTCCGGATTTCCGGAGAACAGTAAACCGTAGTAACCTGCTCCTGCATGGCCAGTACGTCCTGGGCTGAGCAGATGGGTTCAATCGTTGTCATGGGAATGACGGAGCCGCTGTAGCGTTCCAGGACGTCCATTTCCTGCTCGACAGTCGGATAACCGATAGAGATCCGGAGGAAGAAACGGTCCACCTGCGCCTCAGGCAGGGGATAAGTGCCGACAAACTCACCGGGGTTCTGGGTGGCAAGTACAATAAAAGGCTGGGGAAGCGGATGAGTAACGCCGTCGACGGTCACCTGATGCTCTTCCATGACCTCAAGCAGGGCGGACTGGGTTTTGGGGCTCGTACGGTTAATTTCATCTGCAAGGACAATCTGGCTCATCACGGCGCCCTCTTTGAATTCCATTTCGCCGGTCTGGAAATTGACCATGGTGAAACCGGTAACGTCAGAAGGCATCAGGTCAGGTGTGAACTGAATCCTGCGGAAGGAACAGTCCAGGGAACGGGCGAGGGCGCTGGCCAGCGTGGTTTTGCCCACGCCGGGAACGTCTTCAATCAAAACATGACCTTTGCACAGCAGAGCGATGAGGGCATATTCAATGGCTTCTTCCTTGCCGACGACAGCTTTGCTGATATTCTGCTGCAGGGCCAGGACCATTCTGCCGGGATTGATCATAGGAAACCTCCCAATGAAATACTTAAAACTTAAGACTTAAAACTGAAAAATTAAAATGATGAGATCAGAGACTCACCACCGAAATTGCGGTTCGTACATCTCTGAAACATACTAAGTTATTATACCTATAATTGATGAAAACCGCAAGGTGTGGTATGATTCGGATGAGTTGGCCACGGAATGCAGTATAGAATGTCCGTATGCATGCAGACAAAGGAGAGAAACAGCATGATCAAGGGACTGGGCCTGGATTTGTGTGAGATATCCAGGATGGATAAACTGCTTGAGAATGACCGGTTCCTGAACCGGTTTTTTACAGAAGCAGAAGCCGGATATATCCGGTCAAAAGGGAAAACAGCCGGCCAGACGGCCGCCGGGATCTATGCAGCCAAGGAGGCGCTGGCCAAAGCCCTGGGAACAGGTATCACATTTGATCTGAAAGAAATAGAAGTAGTCCATGATGAAGCCGGAAAACCCGGATACAGACTGACTGGAAAAGCCGCAGAGATGAGCGGCGGCGATCACTTCCTGCTGTCTGTTTCCCATGACGGCGGCATCTCCGCGGCGGTTTGCGTAAGGGAACAGGAACATTGACGAATAAGTCGATGTTCCGTTTTGTTTCTGCTGTTTGCGCTTGTCAAGAAGAGAGAAAAAAACTATAATTAACATGCGGTTTTCCGCATATATAAAAGTAACTGAGAGAACCGGTCTGAATAAAGGAAAGGCGGTAAGAACATGACAATTCGTGAGAACTATGAGCAGTGGCTGCGGGACTTTGCGGATGACCAGGATACGATCCGGGAACTGAAAGCCATCGGTGAAGACGAAAAGGAAATGGAAGACCGCTTCTATACGGAGCTGAGCTTCGGAACCGCGGGAATGAGAGGCGTGCTCGGAGCCGGCATGAACCGGATGAATAAATACAACGTCCGGCGCGCAACCAAAGGTCTGGCAGGATATCTGCTTGAGAACCCGGAGGAAGCGAAACGCGGCGTAGTTATTGCTTATGACAGCCGCCGGTGCAGCGCAGAATTCGCAAAGGATACAGCGCTGGTGCTGTGCGCAGAAGGCGTACCGGCTTATCTGTTCGACGCGCTTCGTCCGGTACCGGTGCTGAGCTTTGCGGTGCGCCATCTGCACGCTAAGGCAGGCGTGGTTATTACAGCCAGCCATAATCCGCCGCAGTATAACGGATACAAAGTGTATGGTGAAGACGGCGCACAGGTGGGGCCGGAGGCCGCTGAAGGCATTACCCGGGTGATCCGTTCCACGAAATATACAGACTGCGTACTGATGGATGAACAGGAAGCGCTGGACAAAGGCCTGCTGAAAATCATCGGCAACAAGGAAGTGGACGATGACTATATCGAGCGGGTCAAAACACTGAGCATCAATCCGGAACTGCTCCGAACAGAAGGCTCGAAGCTGAATATCGTTTACACGCCCCTGCACGGCAGCGGAAATGTACCAGTCCGCCGCCTGCTGAAGGAAATCGGCCTGACCAATGTTGCGGTTGTGAAAGAACAGGAAATGCCTGATCCGAACTTCAGCACAATCAAGGTTCCGAACCCGGAAGATCCCGGAGCCTATGAACTGGCGTTCAAGCTGGCGGCTGAGGTGAATGCGAACGTGATCTTTGCCACAGATCCGGACTGCGACCGCCTGGGTGTGGCTGTCAAGGACGGACAGGGAGAATGGCATCTGCTGAGCGGAAACCAGATCGGATGTGTGCTTCTGCATTACATTCTGTCCAGCCTGAAAAAGGCCGGAAAGCTGCCAAAGGATGGTGCCGCAGTCAAGAGTATTGTTTCCACGAGCCTGGCGAACAAGATCTGTGAAAGCTTCGGAGTATCCATTTTTGAAACCCTGACGGGATTCAAGTTCATCGGCGAGAAGATCCAGCAGTTTATGGACAAGGGAGATCACACCTTCCTGTTCGGATTTGAGGAAAGCTATGGATTCCTTTCCAGCACCTTTGTGCGGGACAAGGACGGTGTGAATGCGAGCCTGCTGGTCAGCGAGGTCGCCTGCGCATGCATGGCAGAGGGAATCACGTTCTATGACCGGATCCAGGAGATTTTCAAGGAATACGGATACTATGCCAACAGCGTGGTTTCCACAACGCTGCCCGGCAAGGACGGACTGACCAGGATGAAGGAAATCATGAGCAACCTGCGTGCTCAGCCGCCAAAGGAAATTGCCGGACTGAAGGTAACCGCAGTCCGGGATTATCTGAAGGGAATCCGCACAGAGAACGGACAGGAAACGCCGACCGGTCTGCCAGTATCCGACGTGCTGTATTTTGAACTGGAGAAAGGCAACTGGGTTTGCGTCAGACCTTCCGGCACAGAACCCAAAATCAAGCTTTATATCAATGCCAATGCTGCCGGGAAAGCAGAAGCGGAAGTGCTGAGCGAAGCCCTGTGCGAGGCAAGCAAACGCCTGATGAACTAATCCATAAGAAAAAGAAATCCAGTATCTACAGATTGCAAGGGAGATAGAAAGACATGTTTGGTAGAATGATGAACAACTACTATTACGGGAAGAGCGGAAAAGGCGATTTCCGGAAAGAAGATCTGCCTCAGAACAGGCGCCAGCTGTTCAGGGACACACTCAAAACACGGCTGAGCGCACTGTGCAGGATTAATCTTCTGTATATGCTCATCTTTCTGCCGGCGATGCTGGTGATCATGTTTTCCTTTACCAATATCCTGTCCACAACCAGCAACCTGATGATGGTTGAACAGAATGATTATGCCGGTTTTGTTGAACAGGTGACCCAGAACGAACAGGAAGTTACCATTACTGAAGAGCAGTTCAATGAACTCAAGAACGCTGACGTAAATCTCGGGGACATGCTGGACAGCACGGTGTTCCGTATGCTGCTCCTGCTGATTCCCTGCATTGCCATTACCGGGCCGTTTACGGCAGGCCTTAGCTATATCACCCGGAACTGGGCGCGGGATGAGCATGCATTTATCTGGACGGATTTCAAGGACGCAGTCAAAGCAAACTGGAAGCAGTCCCTGGTGCTGTCTTTGATTACTTCTGTCCTGCCGATCGCTGCCTATGTCGGATGGCGCTTTTACGGACAGTTGGCGCAGAACAATATGATTATGATTGTTCCGCAGGTACTTGTGGTCCTGGTTGGAATGATCTGGTCGATCAGTATTACCTATATGCATCCGCTGGTGGTCACCTATGAACTGAAAACAAAAGACGTTATCAGAAACGGCCTGCTGCTGGGTGTAGCCCGTCTTCCCATGAGCGTTGCAATCCGGCTGCTGCATTGTGTTCCTGCCCTGATCGGCGGACTGCTGATCTGGTTCTGGAACCCGATGATCGGCATGCTGATCCTGTTTGCCTATTATGCCCTGATCGGTTTCTCCATCAGCCGCTTTATCACCGCCAGCTATACGAATGCGGTGTTTGACAAGTACATCAATCCGCGGATTGAGGGTGCAAAGGTCAACCAAGGCATCTACAAGCCGGAAGATGACGATGATGAAGAAGATGAAGCCGTGGAAGGGGATACGGATAACTAATCATGTACCAGGGATTTGCAGAACTATATGATGAATTGATGGATGACGTCAATTACGAAGGCTGGGCGGATCACTATGCCCGCCTGCTTTCGATTTACGGAATACGCAGCGGCAAGGTATGTGAATGTGCCTGCGGAACCGGAAGCCTGACCCTGCCGCTGCAGAAGCGCGGCTTTCAGATGACAGGAGTGGACATAAGCCGGGAAATGCTGTGGCAGGCTGCCCAGAAAGCCCGGAAAAACGGAATCGCAATACCATTTGTACAGCAGGATATGCGGAGCCTGAATCTCCATAAGCCTGTGGACGCGGTACTGGCTACCTGCGACGGGGTGAATTATCTGCTGACGGAGGAAGACCTGCTGGGATTCTTCCGGGCGGCAAAAAGATCCATTCTGCCGGGCGGAGCATTGATTTTTGATGTATCCACCCCTTACAAACTGAAGAACATCCTGTGCTCCGGGCTGATGTATGAAGACCGGGACGATGTGACTTATCTGTGGCAGAATACCTGGCACGAAAGATCACAGACGGTTAACCTGGACCTGTGCTTCTTTGTGCGGGAAAACGATGGCAAATACCGCAGGATGGAGGAGCACCAGACGCAGCGGGCCTGGAGTATGGATACGCTGAAGGAAGTGCTCTGGAAGGCCGGATTCCGGGCGGTGTGCATGTATTCCAACGGATCGCTGAACGCCGCCAAAGAACAAGATGAAAGATGGCACATAGCAGCGACGAATCCTGTGAAGTAAACGCCTTTGGCATACTTCACAGAATTGCGCGGCCGTAATGAACAATTGACAATGAACAATGATGGTTACTGGGAAGAGGATTACTATGGACGAGATGCTGCAAATTGACCTGTGCAACGGACAGGTGCGGGTGATGCTCTGTGAAACCACGGAGACCGTACAGCGCTGCGCAGATATTCACACGACAACCCCTGTGTGCACAGCGGCGCTGGGCAGGCTGATGACCGGAACGGCAATGCTGGGTATCATGATGAAGGGGGAAGAGGAGAACGTTACCGTCACAATCAAGGGAGACGGGCCGATGGGCACCCTGGTGGCAGTGGCGGACCATGGAAAAATCCGTGCCTGTGCTGACAACCCACAGGTGGAGCTTCCGCTGCGGGAGGACGGCAAGCTGGACGTTGGCGGCGCCGTCGGACATCACGGACGAATGAGCGTGATCAAGGATCTTGCGCTGCGGAAAAACTATATCGGACAGAGCGAACTGGTGAGCGGTGAAATCGCCATGGACTTTGCCCAGTATTTTACAGTGTCAGAACAGCAGCCATCCCTGGTGGCACTGGGTGTGCTTGTCAGCGGTGATAACGTGCTGAAGGCCGGCGGCCTGCTGATCCAGCCCCTGCCGGGATGCCCTGACGAGATTATTGATCAGCTGGAACTGAGAAGCCCCATGTTTGCGGACATCAGCCGGGAAATGACTTTCGCCCCGATTGAGCAGCTGTGTGAGGACTGGTTCCGGGGCATGGAACCGAAGATCCTTGAAAGAACGCCTATCTCCTATACCTGTACATGCAGCAGGGAAAGGATGGAGAAGGCCCTGATTTCCATGGGAGCCAAAGATCTGCAGTCCCTGATCGATGATGATGAAGGAGCTGAATTGGTCTGTCACTTCTGTCACGGGAAGTATTTCTTCACGACTGAGCAGCTGAAGGCCATGCTGAAGGAGGCAAAAAAATGAAAATGCCGATTATAAACTTTGATGAAAGATTTGCTGATTTTATGTCTGACTGGATGAAGAACCATCAGGATCAGTATGAAACTTTTGACGATATGGAAGAGGATATGCCCAGAATATATGTGGCATTCCTGAATACCCGGGCGAAGTGGCTCGGCAATGTTACGCCAGGCGCCTATTTTACCCAGTTTGAGGATCCGAAGGTTCTGGTGGACTGGCTTGCGCAGTACTGCGAGGAAGGCGCGCCGGTTCCGGATCTGCTGATGGAGCAGATTACCACGGTCGGACGCCCCTGTGAAAAAAGGCTGCTTGAACTGCTGAAGGACGAGGAAGCAACCGAAGAAGCGAAAATGATTGCCATCAATCTCCTGAGAGAGATGGAAAGCGTGCTGCCGAAGATGCTTTATATCACCTGGCAGCTTGACCGGGAAGGCAAAGATGAGCTGAAAGATAATGCCCTGGAAAGCCTGACCGATATGGGAGAATGTGTGGTTCAGCCTATTCTGCAGGAACTTCCCAAAGCCAATGCGGCCGGTGAAGAAGCACTGCTGGAGGTGCTGTCTCATTTCCCCGGAAACGAGCTGATATACAAACTGGCAATCAAGCTTTTTAAGGAACGGAAGGAGCGCAGAGCCCTTTTTGCCGGATATCTGGCGAAGCTGGGAGACGACCGTGCCCTGCCTGAACTGATGGCAGCGGCAGAAGAAGAGAAACTGCCTTACCTGACGTTTATTGAAATCAGGAATGCAATTGAGGAGCTGGGCGGCATATGTCCTGAGCGTAACTATGATGATGATCCTGAGTATGAAGCACTCAGGGATCTGGACATGAATTGACTGTAAATCATTATGACCTGAAAGGAGGCTGCCGGAGATGCTGTGTCCCAGATGCGGATATTATGCGGAAAAGGAAGAAACTGTCTGCCCGGAATGCGGAGAAATCCTGACCACCGGCACAGACGCCCCCTACAGCGGCGCCGAAGCCATCCGGCAGGGCAAACGGGCCAGGCTGGCCATCCATGAGGCTGCCGAAAGGACCATGGAGATCAAGAGAAGACGCCGCAGCGGCGCAAGCCGGGCGACGGTGGAAATGCCTGCACTGAAAGATGAACGGGAGGACGAGGAGGTTTTCCCGGACTACAGGATTTCTGAATCGGAAATCGCCGGAGAAGAAGGCGGGGAAGAGGTCGTCTTTGAAAGACGGCGCAGAACCGTTTATGACGAGAATGATGATATCCGGGAACAAGCCAGGGCTTATACTGAATGGATTGAACAAGGCGGCGGAAAACGGCTGAAGATGGTGAACTGGATGAAGATTGCCATCGCCGGAGTGGTCCTTTTAGCTATGATTGTAGGCGGAAGCTGGCTGTTCCTTAACAATACAGAGGGCGGACAGAAGGTTATGGCCCGCCTGGGTAAGGAAGCGACTTCTGCCGCCCTGTGGGCTGTCGGAGAAGACCTGATGAACAATGGCGATATTGACGGCGCCATCGAGAGTTTTGAAAAGGCAATGCTGCAGGACGAAGCGGAAGAGCACGTCGACGTAGACGGAATGCTGATGCTGGGAAGCGCATATGAGGCAGCCGGACGGACAGAGGACGCCGCCAAGCTTTACGCGCATATTTATGAAGGGACTCCATCCAGGCCGGAGGCTTATGTAAACCATATCCGGATCCTGCTGAACAACGGAAAACTGGCCGACGCAGGCAGGCTGATGAAAATTGCTTACGAGGAAACCGGTGAAGTTACTTTCCAGACGCAGAGAAGAGACCTGCTGCCGGAAGTGCCGGTTGTGGATCCTGTCGGCGGATACATAGAGCATAAAGTAACGCTGAACATGTATTCCAATCAGGGATACGACGTTTACTATACCTTTGATGATGACATTGAAAAAGTAAAGCTTCCTCAGGACGGAATACGCTTTACCGAAAAGCTTACACTTGACGAAGGAACCTGGAACCTGCGGGCAGTGGCTGTAAACGGCGAACTGGTATCCGACGAAATCAAGGGTACCTATAAGATCATCATGCCTTCTCCCCAGATGCCCCAGCCTAATCTTGCGCCGGGAGCTTATAAAACCAGGAAGAAGGTAAGCCTCAGACCCGGCAAGGACAATGAAAAAGACGATGATATCCGCATATTTTACACTGTTGACGGATCAACACCAAATGAAGACAGCCCGGAGTTTACCGGAGAACCGATCTTGCTTCCCACCGGACATAAGGTGACGATTAAAGCAATTGCAGTAAACCAGTACGGCAAGGAATCACAGGTTCAGGAAGTCAGCTACAAGATTGAGGTTAAGCCCTATCCGCTTTCCGCCTGGGATATAGAAGAAAAGGTCAGCGGACTGGATCTGAACAAAACCACCATGCAGGCATTCCAGGCTGAATACGGTCCAGGGCAGGAAGTTGAGATTGAAACCACGAAGAACAGCGGATTCACCACGGCACTTCGGAAATTTGAGTATTCGTGGGGATACGCGGTGATGAACCTGAACAAAAAGACCTGGGTCCTGGTTGAACTGCGTTTCAATGACAAGGCGACATTCAAGGCGCCGCGTGATACCGGTATCGGAGATCCCAAAGACTACGTTATCGGCAAGTTCAGAGATATGGGACAGGTGGCCAGCGCCAGCGGGAACCGGGGGCTGTATCATCTGGACAATCTTTCTGACGGTAAGTACCTGGCAAAAGAGAACTCCATCCGATACCGTATTCGAGTGGACGGAACGTGGTATCAGCTGAAATATTATCTGAATGATAACGGTACGGTGAAAGAAATCGAGTACCGGTATATTCCGAAATAAAGGATTGAAAGGAATCCCGGGACACTATGCAGATAACAGATATTCATGCACATGTTTTTCCTGATCCGATCGCAGGAAAAGCATCCGGCAGTATCGGAGCATTTTATCAGATGCCGGTTCGCCTGGAAGGTACTGTCGGACAATTGCTTGAAAAGGAACAGGAGGCAGGAATCGGGCATGCCTGCATCCATTCAGTCGCACTTGCACCCCATTATGTTGATTCCATAAACCGGTTTATCGCAGATACCGTAAAGCAGCATCCCGACCGCCTGACAGGGTTCGGCGCGATTCATCCGGACTGTGAAGACATTCCGGGCCTGATCCGGGAGATCAAGGGAATGGGACTGAAAGGCCTGAAGATCCATCCGGATATGCAGAGGTTTGCCCTGGACAGTCCGGCTGCCATGGAAATGTTTGCAGCCATTGAGGGTGAACTGCCGATTATTATTCATACCGGTGACCCAAGATTTGAATATTCCAATCCCAGGCGGATGAAAAAGGTGCTGGACGCTTTTCCGAAACTGGTATGCGTCTGTGCCCACCTGGGAGGATGGAGCGAATGGGACGACGCGAGCAAAATGCTGACAGGATATGAAAACGTCTATGTGGACACGTCGAGCTCCCTTTACGCATTGAATCCGGAAGAAGCACGGAGACTTATCCGCTGTCACAGCAGGGAACGGGTACTTTTCGGCGCGGATTATCCGATGTGGGTTCCTTCAGAAGAACTGGAAAGGTTCTACAGACTGGAACTGACGGAGGGAGAAGAGGAGCAGATTCTTTGCTTAAATGCAAAGAATCTGCTTAATGAAAACTGAAAACTTAAGACTTAAGACATAAAAATACGGGGCGGTGAAAGATTTCACCGCCCCGGTTTTTTACGGGTCGAAAAGGGTGCAGCCCATGGATTTGAATTCTTCGATCTTTTTGAGAAGGATGTCCTCGGAAAGCTGGAAATGGTTTGCGAGGCAGGAAAGACAGAAGAATTCTGTGGCACCGCGGTTAATCAGTTTACGGGTCAGTGCTGTTTCATCCTTTGACAGGAGAGCACCACAGCGGACGCATCTATCCTGTTCAGCCACGGGCGGGCACCAGCGAACAGAGATACAGTTTCATATCATGACCGGGAACCGTGGGATTGAAATAATCAGCCTTCCTGCCAAGAACTTCACCGGTAAAGGCATCACGGACTTCAAGGGCGAAGCCGGAGGAAACAGGCAGCCCGAGGTCGACAAGTTCGCAATGCATGCAGGTTTCTGCCTCGGAAAGATTGATGAATGCCAGGGCAAACTCACCTCCGGACAGATGACGGAAAAGGGTGAAGGATGAATCCGGAAGCTCACGCCAGGGGAACTCGCCCTCCTTTGGTTCCGGATTGGATGTGAAGACAGAGCCGCGGCGAATCAGGAAGGGAGGACGGCATTCCTCATCCTGGTCAATGCGGAGGAGGTCTTTATTCTGCATGAGCGCAACATATTCCGGCTTCAGGGAACGGAGATCCGCACCCATCATCAGGGGTACACCGCAGAGGCACCACAGGGCAAACTGCAGACGGTACTCTTCATAGGTACATACCTTACCAAAGCCGACGTTGCCTTTGCCACACATTCCCACGGTGAGCATGTCCATATCATTGAAGCAGTCCGTTCCGCTCATGCAGAGGTTATCCAGCTGGGATTTGAAGATATCAGTGAAGGAAACATAATTATCCATGATATCCCCGGTGGAACGGTACATATGGGCACCCCGGCTGCGCATCCATTTCCAGGGATCATGACGTCCCCAGTTACATGCTGAAAAGAGAATATCCCGTCCGGAGGCTTTCAGCGCCATCGCCATGGTCTGATAACGGTTACGGCAGTCCCCGGATTCCGGGAAATTGCAGAAATCGTATTTCAGGAAGTCCACGCCCCAGGAGGCAAAGGTTTGCGCATCCACAAACTCGTGATCATAGCTGGAGGGGTAACCCGCACAGGTCATGACGCCGGCACAGGAATACATGCCGAATTTAAGCCCTTTGTGGTGGACATAATCCGCCAGTTCCTTCATTCCATGAGGGAATTTTTCCGGATCAGGAACAAGCAGGCCGTTTTCATCCCGATCACGAAGGGACCAGCAGTCATCGATGACCAGATAGTTATAGCCGGCAGCAAGCCAGCCCTGATCCACCATAAAATCGGCCATTTCACGGATCAAAGCATCGCTGATATGTTCACCAAAAGTATTCCAGGAATTCCATCCGAGAGGGGGAAGAGAAGCAAGCATGGTATTCACCTCATATTGTAATTCAGAATTCAGAATTATGAATTCAGAATTATAGTGTCTTATATGAACACGATTATATATGGTCACAAAAGAAAATGCAAACGTTTCGAGTTTTAAAAACAAAAAGAAAATTCACAATTCGGAATTATGAATTGTGAATTATGAATTAAAACGGCGGGTCGATGGTGAAGGTTTTGCCGTCGAGGGCAGGAAGACGACCGTCGGTGTCAATGGTGAGGGAGACAGCGCAGAGTTTCAGGCTGCGGGCTTTTTCCCGGCGGTTGAAATCGCGGTCTCCGTAAAGGTCGTCACCCAGCAGCGGATGACCCAGAGCAGCCAGATGTGCCCTGATCTGATGGGTGCGGCCGGTGATCAGATGAACGCGAAGACGGGAAACAGGGCCGCTTTCCAGTGTTTCATAACCGGTGGAGACTGGCTTTGCCCCCGGTTCCTGATGATCCGTGATACGAACCCGGGCATGAAGCGCATCCTTTACCAGCCAGGCGTGACAGACAGCCTCCGGTGGCTTCATGATTCCGCGTACGAGACAGACATAGTATTTTTCAAGCTTGCGGCTGCGGAAGACGTCCTGCAAGATATCAAGCGCCTGCTGATTTTTCGCAAAAAGGCACAATCCGCAGGTCTTGTTGTCCAGACGATGACAGGCAGCAGGAGGGAAAGCGTCAGGATTGGTCCGGCGGACATATTCCTGGCACAGATTCGTCAGAGTGACACCGCCGCGGGCATCCGGCTCCACACTGATGCCGGCCCGCTTATTAACCAGGAGCACGTCATCATCCTCATATACAACAGGAAGGGAGGGAGCAGCAGAGAAACTGCCGGACGATGTATCGGGAATATAAACTTTCAGGCATTGACCTTCCTGTAAACGCTGATCACGGGAAACCCGGACACCATCAAGCTTTACATCCCGGGAAGCAAAGATACGACGAAGCACACTCTCCGGCAGATCAGGGAGAGCGGAACGAAGATAGTCCGCAACACGCTGTCCGACAGCGTCTCTGGGGATGATTATTTCTTTCAGCGGCATATTACTGTACCTGCGAAGTGCTCAGATCCAGCCAGCGGGGCACACGATCACACAGATCCTTCAGGGCGGACCGCATTTCAGGTGTGGGCTGACAGATCAGGAGGGAAGAGAGAACTTCAAGCATGTCTTTCCAGGGAACTTCCTGTTTTGCAAGGATGATCAGATCTTCCACAGCGTCTTCCGGCGTTATTTCGGGACGAGTGGCTCCCTGCAGAACGGAAAGCATCTGTTCATACAGCGGAGATTCCAGATCATTGATACTTTCGGAGGCTTTGGAAAGAGCTTCAGGATCCATTTCAGTATAGGATATATCCATCATACGTTCCGGATCCGCCAGACCCGGATGAATCAGCAGCAGACTGCCGGAACGATTATATACATAATCATAGCCTGAAATCAGGAATCGATCAACCAGATCTGGCCTGTTTTCAGCAAAGGTGCCCTTCAGAAGGGCCAGCATATCACGCGCAGGGCCGGAAGCCTGTACGGCACCAAGAAGATACAGGGTATTGTCGATTCTTTCATGTACCTGTTCCACGATTGTCCTGACGTCCCGGTGACTGTCCCCGGCCAGGAGCATGAGGACGGTGGCACAAAGCTGGGAGGGAAGGATCAGGGCAGCATTGGAGCCCACGTTTTCCACACGACACCAGAGACGGCGCACCAGTCCCCGGGCAGGGATCAGTTCGTTCCAGTCATTGAGCGGCGTACGGCCGCCAAAGAGCATAACACGGACCAGCAGGTCATGTTCTTCCACGGAGAGCAGGGCAGCTTCCTGGGCGAAAGAATGAAGTACGCGGTTCCGAAGCTCCTCTACCGTATGGAGTACAGGATGAAGAACCCGCCTGGCAGATTTGCGGTCTTCCTCCGCGAAAAAGGAGATATCATACAGTTTTTCCGCATCCACGTCGCTGCAGTCAGGTTCAAAAAGACAACGGGAAGGAAGGCCTGCGAGATCTTTCTCGCAGGCCTCCAATTGATCTGCCCGCAGAACGCTCATGGTCTTGTCAGCCCAGTGAAGGGAGCGGGTATTGGTTTGCCTCAGCATTGAGGTTGGATTCCTTTCAAATTACAGTTTGATGATCCAGCCGAATTTGTCTTCCAGACGCCCGTACTGAATCCCGGTGAGTGTATCATACAGGCTCTGGGCGACCTTGCCGATTCCGCCATCACCGATGGTGATCTTTTCATCCTTCATGGCCAGGGTGCCGACGGGGCTGATGACCGCGGCTGTACCGGTGCCGAAGGCTTCGGTCAGCTTGCCGGACTTTGCGTCCGCGAAGATTTCATTGATATCCAGACGCTCTTCCTCGGCTTCATAACCCATGGAGCGGGCAAGCGTCAGCACGCTGTCGCGGGTGATACCGGGGAGAATGGAACCGTTCAGCTTGGGGGTAACAATCTTGTTGCCATAGGCAAACATCATGTTCATGGAGCCGACTTCCTCAACGTACTTCTGCTCCACACCATCCAGCCACAGCACCTGGGAGAAACCCTTCTTCTCGGCAACGTCACCGGCGAGAATGGAGGCTGCGTAGTTACCGGCGCACTTGGTAAAGCCAACGCCGCCGCGAACCGCACGCACGTATGCATCTTCAACATAGATACTGACGGGCTTCAGGCCTTCTTTATAGTAGGCACCCACGGGGCTGAGGATGATATAGAACAGATACTTTTTGGAAGCATGCACACCCAGGCCGACATCCATGGAGATCATGGTGGGGCGAATGTAGAGGGAAGTGCCGTCCAGGTGCGGAACCCAGGCTTCCTCAATACGAACCAGCTGCTTCAGGCCTTCCAGGGCAGTTTCCTCATCCAGAGCGGGCATGCCCATGCGCTCTGCGCTGCGGGTCATGCGGGCGAGGTTGGCCTGGGGACGGAAGAGCTGCAGGCCGCCGTCAGCACGACGATAGCATTTGGTTCCTTCAAAAATGGCCTGGCCGTAATGGAGAACCATGGCGGCAGGATCCAGCGCAAAATCAGCGTAGGGTACGATGCGGGCGTTGTTCCAGCCGACACCCTGTTCATAGTCCATGAGGAACATATGGTCGGTAAAAATCCGGCCGAAACCGAGGGCAGACTCGTCCGCGGGTTTCTGTTTGAGATTCTGTGAAAGCGTTACTTTGATGTCCAGCATGTCAGTTCCTTCTTTCCCATAAAATGATTGGAGATATTATACGCCCGGCAGACCAAAAATGAATGGACTTTTTCTGTACTGATTACAGTTCATCCAGAATGTCGTCCAGGGCAATGGGGAAGGTAATAAGATCTGTTCCTTCCGGTACCTCGTCCAGAATATCATAAGGCTGCAGATAGAAAACAGGATCGCCGTTTTCATCCAGATAGAAATCTTCAGAAGGGAAGAAGAATGATTCCAGATCTTCTTCTGACAGGTTGCTGCTGTCAATGATGTCATCATTCTCTTCGATTATGCTCCAGACCATCTGCCGTACCAGCGTTTCTGCTTTCTCTGTCTGGTACTCCTGAAGCCATTCATCGTTTTCAGCAGGGGAAAGGATCCCGAGCAGCATAGGCAGTGAATAGGTGGATCCGTTTATACCGTTTTTCCTGGAAAAGACGTGCCCTTTCCACGTAACCTGTGAATGATCCGGAATATTTTTTTCTGTACGAATCAGCACGGAGAAATAGTCATCATTGTTACAGGTGACCGTATAATCAATCTTTGTTGAAGTATCGCTGCCCACATAGGCGTCCTGGATCATGGGGACAATAAACTCATTCTCGTAGTCCAGCAGTTCAGAGAAGAATACATTGATCCCCATGCCGCCTTCTGCGTTTTCATCCACATGGGGATAACGGTAGCTGTAGGAGAAAATGCCCGCAGAAGGATCTGACTCATCATAAGGAATAACAATATCTTCTGCATAATCATCCAGCATGGGAAGCGGATCTGCCAGAACGGGGAACGCTGACAGGACAAGGATCAGCAGTAACGAAAGAAAACGCTTCATCAGAACAGCTCCTGTCTTATTTAATATAGCTGTAACGGGCGATCAGTACAGGCATGTTGTCATAAACACCGGAAACATCCGCGAAAATCCGGTAATATTTTCCTTTCTCCCAATGGAACTTGGACTGTTCCGGACATTCAACAACCACAGGCTGGGACTTTCCATCCTCACTGGTGTTAATCACGACCCGCAGCGGTTTCTCATTGATGATATCCTTGACAGTTCCCATGACCACATAGATCTGGTGCTTGTCAGCACGGACCTTGATGTTGTTGAGCAGTTCGGAATAACCTTCAGGAGAGAGTGACCAGGCTTTCGGAGTATATTCCTCCGGCCGGGGAACATAATACACCTTGTGGTTGACAACAGAGGTTCTCATACCTTCCCGTGAAGAGGTGATGGTGATGGTGTTTTCGCCTACTTCTTTAAAAATGGCAATGAAGGAGAATTTTCCGGTGGTGTCCAGCTCAGTAATATCGAAGTCAGAATAATCTGAAAGGATATGAACCTCGGAGCCGGGCAAAGTGGTTGCGGTTACCCTCATCACATTTTTGTCCGTGCTGCCGATGGTGCCGACGGCCAGGTCAAGCGGGATTTCCTGCTTTTCACGGTAAAGGGTTACATTGATTGTGTTTTCACGGCAGTAACGGGAACGGACTTTAATGACATAAGGATTGATGCCGATGGGCTGTACCGTGGCATTGTATACCACTTCACCGGTTTCATCATTGACGATATCCGAGTAATCCTGATCATTGATTGTGATGCGGGAATCGGGCCGGACAGTGAACTTAATAGAGTACATAGTAGTGGAGACTTCTTTGTACAGACCTTCCGGTGATTCCAGGGAAATCGGACTGATGGGAATGGTGATCGGGTAGGTGATCAGCGGCAGCGGCGTCTGCTTGCCGGAGGCTGTTTTCAGGAAAGGCGTCATGGTGACGTCCATGGTCTCCTCAAGGGCACCTTCCAGGTTGTCATACCAGGTATGATCCGCCACCACGATGGTTGCAAAGCCATCCATGACAACATAGCTGGCGTGCAGCTCACGGACATAGATGGTAGTGCCTTCCTCGCCCGGGATCAGAATTGTGTGGGCGGGCAGGTCATCAAGCAACGATGCGGTGATGATAGCATCTTTGTTGTAATCGGGCCGATCCTGACTGGCCAGGTAGCGGTATCCGAAGTATCCGCCTGCGCCCAACAGGGCGACAACCAGCAGCATAAGCAGTATTTTCAGGATTCCCTTTTTCTTTTCCGGAGCAGGGGCTATGTTTTTACTCAGTGGTCCGGCCAGGTGCCAGGAACCGGTTCCCTGGCTGTAGCCATATCCGCCGGCAGGAACGGGATCGTAGGTGTGGCTTTCCACAAAAGCCCCGTTTTCGTCCATAAAACGGACACGATTCCAGATTTCAGACTGTTCACGGCGGGCTTTTTCATTGCGGGAAACAGGCTGCACCCGGATTGCAGTCACAGGTTCTTCAACCCGTCGCACCCGACGGGTATATTCTGATGAATCATCCGTGACAATGACTTCGGGTTCCGGACGTGAAGCTGTTTTTTTGCTCAGACGGCGCTGACGCTCGGCACCTTCATGCTTGCGCTTTTTCAGTTCCTGCATTTCACCGGCAAGCTGATCACGGGCATCAGGGGTGGAATCCACCTGACCGAATTCATCGGCACGCAAATACGCCGTGGAAGGACCGCTGTCCTTCAGCGTATTCTTCCACTGTAATTTTGAGGCTCCGTCAATATTCAGCGGCGCGCCGCATTTTATACAGTGAGGCATGGATGCGCGGTTCCATTGACCGCATTCAGGACATTTCATGGCATTCTCCTAAAGATTAAAAGTCATCATCGTCCTCATCATCCGCGACAAGGAAGCTGTTCTGCAGATATTCCTGGAAAGCTTCCCGACAATACGGCCAGTTGATTTCCTGCGCCAGCATCTCACAGAACAGGATCGGACGACGGGCTATATCCTCATGGGGGATCCGCATCTCTTCGATGGTACATTCACGAAGTTCGTAAGCGTACTTGGCAGCTTCGATGATCTCGTTCAGGTTCATATTGGTCTTGTTGTTGTTTTCAAGAAGATTGTTGGCCAGTCCCTGTGCTTCATCCCAGCTCATTGCTTTGCATTTTTTAGACAAAGCCTGTATTACATTCCGGGCACGCTGAGTGCGCATCAGATCACCTTCGGAACTGTCCTTCCGGATCCGCATGTAGACAACTGCGGAAACTCCGGCAGTTTTTTTGTCGATCTTATCAGAGTGATAATCAATGACCTTGCCCTCGGGGTTTTTGAAAGTATATACCCCTGTCGGATGCTTGCCGCTGTTGTACAGGTCATTTCCATTCGGATCAAACACAGTGCCTTCCCAGATTACGCCCTGCAGCTTCCTGATCTCGCTCTGCGTGTTCAGGGTAATCTGTACGCCGCCCAAATAGTCGATGATATTGGCCAGCTGCCTCCACGTGAACATAATATACTTTTCGACTCTTACGCCCAGATGCTGGCTGATTGTCTGGCAAAGCGCTTCAGGTCCCATATCATTGTAGACGTAATTGATACGGCCATGCTTTTCTTCTTTTTCCGTGGAGTCGATTTTTCGAATGATCGCATCCCGGATGATGGAGGTAAGCATAATACGGTGAGCACGCGTATCCAGGGTGACCAGCATAATACCGTCTGTATTTCCGTACATATCACGACGCTGGCCGTTCAGGGTCGGCGGCTTTGAGTTGTCCGGACGGGGATCTCTCTTCCACTGGTCGATACACAGAAGAAGATAGTGATGCTGCCCTTCGACAACAGGGGGCAGTTCTTCCATGGGAACTACTTCGATATGCTCCGGCTGACGCTCATGGGGTAATTTCTTCTTTCCCCACTCTTCGGGTGTCAGTGTAGGAGTCGGAACAGCAAGGTCGGCTGATTCTTCTGCTGCAACCAGAGGGAGAGGGAGAAGCAGCAATACCATAATCAGTGCAAATAGTTTCCGCATGGATGAATACACTCCTTTGGGATAACTGAAGATTCAACTTTAATTATAATACAGTAATGAAAAAGAAGAAAGAGGAAATTCGTAAATTTGACAAAAAGATGAAACAATTCTGAAAAGAATGAGACATATCCGGAATGCTCCGGAACCTGCGCGGATTTGCTTTTCTTTTTAAATGGTCAATGGTATAATTTATAAGCCGGGACCGGACGAGAATCCGTTCCACCGGACTAAAGCATAGAAAGACTTGGAAATGATGACGGATTATGACGTGCTGATTATCGGGGCAGGCCCCGGAGGCATTTTTACAGCTTATGAGCTGACCGAAAAAGCAGCGAAGCCTATGAAGGTGGCTGTGTTTGAGCTGGGCAGGAAACTGGACAGACGCAAATGCCCCATTGACGGAGACAAGGTTAAGTCCTGCATCCGTTGCAAGACTTGCTCCATTATGAGTGGATTTGGCGGCGCAGGCGCTTTTTCTGACGGAAAATACAACATTACAAACGACTTCGGCGGCAGCCTGCATGAACATGTGGGCAAGAAACGCGCGCTGGAACTGATGCGCTATGTGGATGAGATTAACCTGAAATACGGCGGAGAAGGAACCAAACTATACTCCACCGCCAATACAACTATCCGCAAAACCTGCCTGCAGAACGGGCTGCACCTGCTGGATGCACAGGTGCGCCATCTGGGAACGGATATCAACTATGTGGTGCTGGATAACCTGTATAATGACCTGAAGGATAAGGTGGATTTCTTCTTTGAGGCGCCTGTGGCTTCCGTGAAGCGGGAAGGTGAAAACTACACAGTCACGATGGAGGACGGGAAAAGCTATACAGCGTCCCATTGCGTTATTTCCGTCGGGCGCAGCGGCAGCAAATGGATGGAAGGCGTATGCCGGGAAATGGGAATTCCCACCAAGAGTAACCGCGTGGACATCGGCGTACGGGTGGAACTGCCTGCCCAGGTTTTCAGCCACCTGACAGATGAACTCTACGAGAGCAAGATTGTCTACCGGACAGAAAAGTTTGAAGACCTGGTCCGGACCTTCTGTATGAATCCCCATGGCGCGGTGGTCAGTGAAAATACCAACGGTATCGTGACGGTGAACGGACACAGCTATGAAGATCCGGCAAAACATACGGAAAATACAAATTTTGCACTTCTGGTCAGCAAGCATTTTTCTGAGCCATTCAAGGATTCCAACGGATATGGCGAATCCATCGCCAGGCTGAGCAATATGCTGGGTGGCGGTGTGATTGTGCAGCGCTTTGGCGACCTGGTCCGGGGACGGAGAAGCACCCCGGGGCGTATTGCCGATTCTTTCGTGACGCCGACACTGGCCGCGACACCGGGTGACCTGAGCCTGGTGATCCCGAAACGCATCCTGGATGGCATTATCGAGATGATTTATGCCCTGGACAAGATCGCACCCGGCACTGCCAATGACGATACGCTGCTCTATGGTGTTGAGGTCAAGTTCTACAATATGGAAGTGCAGCTGGACGAAAACCTCGAAACGGCCTATCCCGGCCTGTATGTGATCGGCGATGGCAGCGGAGTAACGCACAGCCTGTCACATGCCAGCGCAAGCGGAGTGCATGTGGCCAGAACAATTTTGTCTTCGACAAAACAATGAAATATCCGCCATATGGCGGATGTGAAATGTTCGCGATGCGAACATGAAATATTGAGCCTGAAGGCTCAATGTGAAATATCTGTCTAAAGACAGATGTGAAAGAAACAGACAAAACTAAACGAGGGCCGGAAGGTCCTCGTTTTTATATGGAAATCAGCTTTTCGGTGAAGGGGAGGGTGTCAGGAAGACCGGAACACTGGGCCCAGAGACGCCAGGCTGCCAGATCTGAAGGAGAGGCAGCTTTCTTCCATTCGGTAAAGGAAGTGATTACCGGAACGGGAAGGGATTTCCAAAGGGCTGTCATTTCCGGACGTTTCCGTAAGCCAAGAAGCAATGCGTGATCCGGAAGAGGCGTGTTTTCGGTATCGTTCTTCGTAATGCCCAGCAGGACAGAGGCGCACAGGCGGCTGATGCGGGCTGCCGGATAACGCCTGCCGGACAAGGCCGTGATCAGTTCTTCCCGGGTGCGGGAAACCGCGGCGGCTGAACGCACTGCATTTTCCATTCCCTCAGAGAGATCCGGAAGGAGGCTGTATTCCTCCTCTGACATGGAACGAAGGCGGGAAAGCAGCATAGCATCCAGAATGCGTTCGTCAGGAACACGGCCTTCCAGAAAACGGCGGCGCAGCAGGTCTGCAGTATATGAGGGAACAGCTTCAAATGCAGCGGTGTAGCTGCCACGCAGCAGACTGTCCCGAATGGCGGACGCAGAAGGGGAAACGGGATCGATTCCAGCAGCATGATAACTGCCTGTACGCGGGATGATGACAGGACGCAGCGACAGATTCAGACGCAGCATTGCCCGGAGATAACAGACAGCCAGGATATTGTTCGGCCGGTCCAGCAGGCCTTCGGCCTCCGGCAGCACAGAAGAAAAGGCGCCGGAGAGGGCTGCGGGATAACCCACACCTGAGGAAAGCTTTTCCTTCAGGAGAGCACTGAATGCGGGCGAAGGATTTTCCAGCAGACCGGCGGCACGGAAAAGCAGGGATTCATCCGCTGTTTCAGCACCGAAAGCCAGGTCCGTAACTCCAAGCCCGGCAAGCAGGGAAACAGCCCCCAGTGCATAGTGTTCCGCATCCCGAACTGTCCAGAGAACAGGAAGGGAGAAGACAGCATCCGCTCCGGCTTCCAGCGCCAGGCGGGCACGATCCAGCGGGGAGAGCAGGGAAAACTCCCCGCGCTGCTTAAAGCAGGGGGAGAGGACAACAAAAACCAGATCAGGCGAGACGTGCCTGACGGCTTCCGTCATATGATACAGGTGCCCGCTGTGAAAAGGATCATACTCCGCAACGACGCCGAGGATCTTCATGCGAACACCAACCTTTCTCCCGGAATGAAAAATGAAGAATGAAGGATGAAGAATGATTGATTCCATTTACATCCCGTATACATTGCATAGTAGCATTTTAGGACTTTCTTTTCAAGCAAATCGGGAGTATAATAAAGTGTGATTCTGAATTAATCAAAGGAGCTGGAAACAAGTATGAAAATTCTGGTTGTGAACGCAGGTTCTTCTTCCCTGAAGTATCAGCTGATCGACATGGACGGCGAGAAGGAGCTGGCCAAGGGCCTGGTCGAACGTATCGGCATTGAGGGCAGCAAGCTGAAGCACAGCGCCGGTGACAAAAAGACTGAGATCGCACAGGAGATCCCGGATCATGAAGCTGCTGCTCAGTTGATGCTCAAGATCCTGCAGGATCCGGAGTTCGGCGTGATCAAGAGCACTGATGAAATCGGTGCTGTCGGTCATCGGGTGCTGCACGGCGGCAGCGCGTTCACGGCCTCTGTTATTGTGAACGACGCCGCGAAACAGGCGATCCGTGACTGCTTCCCCCTGGGACCGCTGCACAATCCTGCCAACCTGATGGGTATTGAAGCCTGCGAAAAGGTCATGAAGGGCACTCCCCAGGTGGCGGTGTTCGATACCGCTTTCCATCAGACCATGCCGCCCAAGGCTTATATGTACGGCGTGCCGAAAATGTATGAAGAAAAACTGCATGTACGCCGTTACGGCTTCCATGGCACCAGCCATCGCTATGTGAGCCGCCGCGTCTGCGAATTCCTGGGCATCAGCCCCATCGGCAAAAAGATCATCATCTGCCACCTGGGCAACGGTTCCAGCCTGAGCGCCGTGATGGACGGCAAGTGCCAGGATACTTCCATGGGCCTGACGCCCCTGGAAGGCCTTCTGATGGGCACCCGCTGCGGCAGCTGCGATCCCGCGGTTGTGCAGTTTATCGCCAACAATCCCCTGAACGATGACGGTACTCCCGTGGGCCATTCGATCAGCGTGGATGAAGTGCTGACCATGATGAACAAGAAGAGCGGCCTGCTGGGCATCAGCGGCAAGAGCAGCGACTGCCGGGATATTGACGACCTGGCAAGCAAGGGCGATCCGAACGCAAAACTGGCTCAGGACATGCTGATCTACGGCATCAAGAAGTACATCGGTTCCTATGCGGCCGCCATGGGCGGTGTGGACATCATCGTGTTCACCGCCGGTATCGGTGAAAATAACGCTGACCTTCGTGCCCAGGTGATCGACGGCCTTGAATTCATGGGTGCCAAGATCGATACCGAGAAGAACAAGACCCGTAAGGAAGCGGTGATCTCCGCAGATGACAGCAAAGTGACGGTCTGCGTGATTCCCACAAATGAGGAAATCATGATTGCCCGGGATACACTGGACCTGGTCACCACCGGAAAGGTCAGAGACAATTAATTAATGCATAATGCATAATTAGTAGTTACTTTATCTCCGGTTTTACCCGGTAAAAACGCCGGGTGAAACCGGAGAAAAATCGGCGCAAATTCTTTGTTGACAAACGATTTGCATCGAATTATAATACCAAATGGTCACTTTTGAGGTGAGGACATGAAGCTTGACGTATCGAATGCTTTATCCCATCCCGGACAGGAATACCTTTTCTCGGGTCTGCAGGCCATTGCGGATCAGGAGATCAGCGGTGACACCGTCAGGATTGACGACTGCGCCGTGGAAGGCGTGTTCCTGTCAGATGAAGACGGAAACATCTCGGTGAGAGGCAAGCTGAAGACCATTGCCCACGCTCACTGCGCCAATTGTCTTGAGGACGCACAGGCCGAAGTCGAAAACGAATTCGACGAGGTGTTCCACAGGAACGGCGATCAGGAGGATAACGAGATCTTTGCCTATGAAGGGCATGAGATCCTGCTGGACAAGCTGGTTATGTCATACGCCGTCATGGCTCTGCCGATCCGCTTTCTCTGCAGAGAGGATTGTCCGGGCTTTGAATACAGGGACCCGGAAGCAGTTCCTTCCGAACCGGGCGTTCAATATCCGTTCGCAGGACTGCAGCAATTGCTTCAAGACAATGAGGAGGTGTGAATCATGGCTCTTCCGAAGGGGAAAATCTCTAAGGCTCGCAAGCACAGCCGCCGCGCTAACTGGAAGCTCACACTGCCGGGAATCGGCAAGTGCCCGCAGTGCGGTCAGATGAAACTGTCTCATCGCGTGTGCAAGAATTGCGGTTATTATAACGGCGTCCAGGTCGTCGTCAATAAGGACGAAGAGAAGAACGCCTGATTGTCGACTGCATTTTTGGCCAAGGATTAAAGAATCGCAGCTCCGCCCATCAGGGTCGGGGCTGTTTCTTCTATTTACGGGAATGAGGGAGGATTACCATGGAGAAGAAAATGAGCGGCGCCGATATGGCGACACGGTTCAATCCACAGGAGATCGAAGCTGACATCTATAAAGCCTGGGAAGAATCCGGCGCGTTTACCGCGCACAGGGTTGAGGGAAAGAAACCATTCACCATCGTTATGCCTCCGCCCAATATTACGGGCCAGCTGCATATGGGCCATGCCATGGACTGCATCATGCAGGATGCCCCGATCCGCTATCACCGGATGAAGGGTGATCCCACCCTATGGCTGCCCGGTACTGACCATGCTGCCATCGCGACAGAGGTCAGGATTGTGGAAGCCATGCGGAAAGAAGGCCTGACCAAAGAGGGGATCGGCCGGGAAGCTTTCCTGGAACGCGCCTGGAACTGGAAGAAAGAATACGGCGGACGCATTGTACACCAGCAGCGGAAGATGGGTATCAGCTGCGACTGGAGCCGGGAACGCTTCACCATGGATGAGGGCTGCAGCCGCGCGGTGCGCGAGGTGTTTGTCCGTCTGTATGAAAAGGGACTGATATACCGCGGAAACCGGATGATCAACTGGTGTCCCGCCTGCCAGAGCGCCATCAGCGACGCGGAAGTGGAATACAAGGATGTGGCCAGCCACCTGTGGCATATCCGTTATCCCGGCGCCGACGGAAGCGAAGGCGTTGTGGTGGCCACTACCCGGCCTGAAACCATGCTGGGCGATACCGGCGTGGCTGTGAACCCCGCCGATGAACGGTATACGGACCTGGTGGGCAAGAAGGTGATCCTGCCCATCGTGAACAAGGAAATTCCAGTGGTCGCGGATGATTATGTGGAAAAAGAGTTCGGCACCGGCGCGGTGAAGATGACTCCCGCCCATGACCCGAATGACTTTGAAGTGGCCCAGCGGCACAACCTGGAGATTATCACGGTGACCAACGACGACGGCACCATGAACGAGAATGCCGGACGCTTTGCCGGCATGGATCCCATGGAATGCCGGAAGGCCGTGGTTGAAGAACTTGAGAAGCTGGGGCTGCTGGTGAAGGTTGAAGACTACAGCCATAATGTGGGCTTCTGCTACCGCCACGGGAATACGCCTGTGGAACCACGGCTGAGCGAACAGTGGTTCGTGAAGATGAAGACTCTGGCTGAACCAGCTATTGCCGCTGTGCGGGAAGGCCGGACGAAGTTTGTGCCGGAACGGTTCAGCAAAATGTACTATAACTGGATGGAAAACATCCGCGACTGGTGTATCAGCCGTCAGCTGTGGTGGGGACACCGGATTCCGGTGTGGTATTGCGATGACTGCGGCGAACAGATCGTGAGCCGCGAGGATCCGACAGTCTGCCCGAAGTGCGGCGGCAAGCTGCGCCAGGATGAGGACGTGCTTGATACCTGGTTCTCCTCCGCCCTGTGGCCTTTCTCCACCCTGGGATGGCCGGACAACACGGAAGATCTGAAATACTTCTATCCCACCAGCATGCTGGTGACGGGCTGGGATATCATTACTTTCTGGGTGTCCCGGATGATGGTTGCCGGTATCGAGAACATGGGTGAGATACCCTTTGAGACGGTGCTGATCCACGGCCTGGTGCGGGATGAACAGGGAAGGAAGATGTCCAAATCCCTGGGCAACGGCATAGATCCGCTGGAGGTTATTGACGAATACGGTACCGACGCGCTGCGCTTCAGCCTGGTAATGGGCGTGAGCCCCGGCAATGATACCCGCTACGGCAAGGATAAGGTGGAGGCTGCCCGGAACTTTGCCAACAAGGTGTGGAATGCCAGCCGCTTTGTACTGATGAACGTAAACGAGCGGAAAGCCTTTGATCCCGCGAAGCTGGAGACTGCGGACAAGTGGATCCTGACCCGGCTGCAGAAAGCAGTGAAGGATATTTCCGCGCATATGGAAGATGGCGACTTCGGCCTGGCTGCCACGAAGATCTATGATTTCGCCTGGAGCGAATTCTGCGACTGGTATATTGAGCTGAGCAAGTCCCGCCTGCTGGGCGAAGAAGGCGAAAGCAAGGAAACCGTGAAGGCAGTGCTGCTGTTCGTGCTGGAGAACCTGCTGAAGCTGCTGCATCCCTTCATGCCTTTCCTGACTGAACAGGTTTATAAGTATCTCCCCGGCAGCGAAGGCTTCCTGATGCTTCAGAGCTGGCCGGAATACAATGAAGCGTATGTGTTCGCCGGGGATGAAGAAAAGATGCAGGGCGTGATGGAAATCATCCGCACGATCCGCAACCTGCGCAGCGAGATGAACGTGGCGCCGTCCAAGCGGACGCACCTGATGCTGCTGCCGGCGGAAGGCTGGGCTGATACCCTGAAGGGCGGCGAAGGCTACTTCAAGAAGCTGGCCGGTGCCGAGCAGGTGGAACTGATTTCCGACCGCAGCGACGCCACAGGCAAGAATGTGTCTGCCGTGGTGGCGGCCGGTGAGCTTTTCATCCCGCTGGGTGATCTGGTGGACTTTGAGAAGGAAGTTGCACGGCTGACCAAGGAACTGGAAAACCTGAAGAAGGAAATGGCCCGTTCCAACGGCATGCTGAACAACCAGGGCTTCCTGGCCAAGGCACCGGCGCAGCTGGTGCAGCAGGAGAAGGATAAGCTGGAAGCCGCGAAGTCGAAGGCTGCCGCACTGGAAAACCGCATTGCGGAACTGAAAGAGAATCTATGAGAACTGCCGAAGAGGTTGTAAACGAAATACATTCCGCCCTGGGGGACGGAGACAAGCAGGGGCTGCGGAATACCGCAGCCCTGCTTGAGACTTTACAGGCATGGCCGGCTTGTCCGGTGATCCATGTGGCCGGTACAAACGGAAAGGGAAGCGTCTGCGCCATGCTGAACAGCGTGCTGACAGCGGCAGGATACAGGACAGGCATGTATACCTCTCCCTTCCTGCAAACGTACAATGAGCGGATCCGACTGAACGGAAAACCGATTACAGCGGAACAGCTTGCACAGTATGGTAACGAAACGCTGGACGCGGCGGAGAAGCTTAAAAGGGAGCTGGATTATCACTGCACGCCATTTGAACTGGGTACTGCCCTGGCGTTTCATACGTTCCAGGCTGAAAAAGCGGAGCTGATCATATCGGAGACGGGAATGGGCGGACGGCTTGATCCGACCAATGCTATACCGAATCCGACTGTCTGTGCCATTACGGCAATCGGTATGGATCATATGCAGTATCTCGGCAATACCCTGACAGAGATCGCGGGTGAAAAGGCAGGCATCATCAAATACGGGGTACCTGTAGTCTGTTATCCTCCGGAGGAAAAAGAAGTTCAGGATGTGCTGAACGCCCGGGTGGAAAAAGAAGAAGCGACGCTGATTATTCCGGAAAAGGAGCAGATCAGGATCCGGGAAGCCAATGCACGGTATACCATTGCGGATTATAAGACAGGAAACCGCGTGTGGACAAACCTGAGAATCTCCCTGCCGGGTGAGCACCAGACGGTGAATGCACTGGTGGTGCTCTGCGTCCTGGAGGAACTGGAGAAGCAGGGAATCCGTGTGCCGGAAGAGGCTGTGATCAGCGGTCTCGGAAACGCTTTCTGGCCAGGACGGCTGGAATGGTGCGGGAACGTGGTCATGGACGGTGCCCATAACGCACAGGGAATCGCTGCCTTCAACCGGTATGTACAGGAGCATCTTTCCGGAAAAAGGAAGGTGCTGCTGACCGGCGTGCTGAAGGAAAAACTGTCCGAAGAAATGCTGGGCGGACTTGCTTCTGTAACCGATACCGCGGTGACGGTGACGCCTGACAGCCCCCGGGCCATGAAAGCGGAAGAACTGGCCGAATTGCTGCGCGGGAAGGGAATGGAAGCATGTGCGGCGAACAGTTTGAAGGAAGGACTGGAAACTGCCGGGAAGCTGGCCGGTGAAGACGGACTGATCCTGGCAACGGGAAGCCTGTACTTTATCGGGGCAATGAGGAGCGAACTGGGGCTGGATCCATAAAGGAATTCAGAATTTAGAATTCAGAATTCAGAGTTAAGAGTTTTGAGTGAAGAGTGAATAGTGAAGAGTGAATAGTTGCTTGAATCAAAGGTTCAAGCGAAAGGTAGATGAACGCAATGGAGTTCAAGCATGAACCGGTACTGTTAAATGAAGTACTGGAGTGGATGAACGTTCAGCCGGACGGCGTATACTGCGACGGTACGCTGGGCGGCGGCGGCCACAGCGGCGCGATCCTGAAGGCCTCCGGCGGAACGGCACGCCTGTACGGGATCGACCGGGATGAAAACGCGATCCTGGCCGCATCAGAACGATTGAAGGACTATCCGGGATTCACCGCGATCCGCGGCAATTTCCATGACGCAAAAAAGCTGCTGGAAGAAACAGGAGCAGAGGCCCTGGACGGCGCCCTGCTGGATCTGGGTGTATCGAGTCCCCAGCTGGATACGGCCGAAAGGGGATTCAGCTATCATGAGGATGCTCCGCTGGATATGCGCATGGATCAGCGCCAGACAATGACAGCCGCGGACTTCCTGAATACGGCAGACGAACGGGAAATTATGGAAGTCATCCGGGACTACGGCGAAGAGAAATGGGCGGCCCGTATAGCACGTATTATCTGTGAACACAGGGCGGAAAAGCCTTTTGCGACCACCTTTGATCTTGTACACGCGGTAGATGCAGCGATTCCGAAAGCTGTACGACGGAAAGATGACGGCCATCCCGCCAGGAGGACATTCCAGGCAATCCGGATTGCGGTGAACGATGAACTGAAACCGCTGGAGCAGGCGCTGAAGGATCTGACAGACTGCCTGAAACCCGGCGGAAGAATCTGCGTGATTACCTTCCACTCCCTGGAAGACAGGATAGTAAAGCGCTGCTTTAAGACACTGGAGAACCCCTGTATCTGTCCGCCGAAGGCACCGATCTGCACCTGCGGACGCAAACCTGTGGTCAAGGTGCTGGCAGGGGGCGCAGTGGCACCTTCAAAGGAAGAAATTGAAAGGAATCCGCGTTCCCGCAGCGCAAAACTCCGGGTGGCGGAAAAGAGAAGGACGGAGGCATAAGCGTGGCAATACTGTACGTTGTGGCGACGCCGATCGGCAATCTGCAGGATCTTTCTCCACGGGGAACAGAAACCCTGCGGAACGCGGACCTGATCATTGCCGAGGATACCCGGGTGACAATGAAACTGTGCCAGGTTTTCGGACTGAAGGCCCCGCTGGTCAGCTGCCACCGTCACAGCGAGGACAGCAAGGCGGCAGGGCTTGCCCAGAAGATCCTGGACGAAGACCTGACGGCGGCACTGGTTACGGACGCCGGAACCCCCTGCATTTCGGATCCGGGCTGCGAGGTTGTACGGGAATGCGCGGAAGCCGGGATTCCGGTGATTCCGGTACCGGGGTGCTGCGCCGGTATCGCGGCGGTATCCATCAGCGGATATGACGCACGGGAATTTGCATTCTATGGTTTCCTGCCGAGGGAAAAGAAAGATATCAAAGCCAGACTGGAAGAGATTGCACGGGGCGTGAAGGTGGCAATCCTGCATGAATCTCCCTTCCGGATTACCGAACTGACGGAGATCATCGCGGAGACACTGCCTGAAGCCAGACTTACAGTATGCTGCGATCTGACCAAGCTGCATGAGAAAACCCTCCGGGGAACCCCGGAAGAGGTGCTGGCAGCCCTGAAGGCGAACGAGAAGACCGAAAAAGGCGAATACTGTGTTGTGCTGGATCTGCACAATGTCTCCCTGCCTGAATCTGAAACAGAGGCTGCCGAGTGGCCGCTGGAGGCAAAGCTGATCGAAGAAATGAAACAGGGCAGCAGCCTGCGGGAGGCACAGGAAAAGCTGATCAGCAAGGGAGAAAAAAAGAACGCGGTCAAACAAGCCGCACTCACATTGAAAAAACTGTTTGAAACCTAAGGAATACAGAGAATAAAGTACCGCCTGAAAGGACGGTGCTTTTTTTATCCATAACAAAAAGCTGTCCCGCTATGCGGGACAGCCCATGAAAGGAATTGGATTATTTGTCAGAAGAAAGGAAACGATAGCAAATAGCAGCCAGCGCGCCGCCCACCAGGGGAGCCAGAAGGAATACCCAGATGCCGCCGAGATTGCCGGCGATCAGAGCAGGGCCAAAGGTACGGGCGGGGTTGACGGAGGTGCCGGTGAAGGAAATGCCGAGGAGGTGAACCAGGACCAGGGCACCGCCGATGACCAGGCCGGCAATGTTTCCGTTGGATTCTTTGGAGGTAACACCCAGAATCGCGATCACAAAGACGAAGGTAAGAATCACTTCAATCAGGAAACTGAGCCACGCATTGCCGTTGTACAGGGCATTGCAGCCGAGCTTTCCGGGATCCTGCACGATCGCGTTAAGGATGGCGGCACCGGCGATGGCGCCGAGGAACTGGGCCACGATGTAGCCGCAGAAATCCTTGACGGAGATCTTTTTGCTGATCAGCATGGCAATGGATACTGCCGGATTAATATGGCAGCCGGAGATATTGCCAATGGAGTAAGCCATGGCGACGATGACAAGACCAAAGGCAAGGGCAGTACCAATCAGCCCGGAGACACCCGTGGCACAAATCTGCCCGGCAACACCGCAGGCAAAAAGAACCAGAACCAGGGTACCGATGAACTCAGCCAGATACTTCTTGATGTCTTTCATACGCATCCTCCTTTATATCCAATTGTTGTGGAACTGTGCTTATTGTAATACAAGATGGTGTATTTTGCAAGAAGCTGAAATATGTACCGACTGGAAATTATTTCCACGGACTACAAGAGAATGCAATCATGAAAAAACCGTCAGCAAACGCGTATTGCTGACGGTGTAAAACATGACAGGATTATTCGTGTTCGGCTTCCGCTTTGCTTTCCCAATGAACCAGCAGGGAGATGGAAGCACGCATCAGCAGGATCGCGCAGGTCATGCCGATGGAGGTCCAGTCCCGGTCAATGATGGTTTTGAGCACTTCGCTGACCAGCAGGAAGCTCAGGCCGGTGGTGATACCTTCCGTGATGGCGGCGCGGCAGAGTTTCGCTTTACCGGTGCACAGATCAATAATGGCACGGACGACATGGAACAGGATCACTAGGGCACCGATGATCTCCAGGATCAGAACACTGTAATGGATAACGACGTCAAGAACGGATTCCGCTGCTTCAAGCACGGATCAACACCTCCGGATTTCAAAGTGATATGATTATAGACCGATTTACGACCGGAAGCAACCATTAAACCTTCCAGATTTCCTTTGCATACTGGCGGATGGTACGGTCGGAGGAGAACTTGCCGGCGCAGGCAACGTTCATCAGGCATTTACGGGCAAAACCGGTTTCATCCGCCTTCGCATCGCGAATGGCCTGCAGTTTGGTTTCGTAGTAATCAGCAAAGTCCTTCATCACATAGTAGTGGTCCGGCTTATGCCAAGAGGCGCCCTTCAGGATCGCGTCATGCAGCTCTGCAAACATGCCGTCATCATCCGGGAAAGTGCCGTCTGTGAGGGTATCAAGGGCCCGGCGGAGCAGCGCGTTCTTGTTGTAAATCTTTACAGGATCATAGGAATTTTTGATCTTTTCAAGCTCTTCCACGGTGGCACCGAAGATGTAGTTGTTTTCGCGGCCGGCTTCCTCAACGATTTCCACATTCGCGCCGTCAAAGGTGCCCAGCGTTACGGCACCGTTCAGCATCAGTTTCATGTTGCCGGTGCCGGAAGCTTCTGTACCCGCAGGAGAAATCTGCTCCGAAATATCAGCGGCGGGAATGATTTTTTCAGCCCAGGAACAGTTGTAATTCCGGATGAAAACAACCATGAGCCGATCTTTTGTCTTCGGATCATTGTTCACCTTATCGGCAATCAGGTTGATCCAGTGGATGACGGCCTTGGCACGATCATAACCCGGAGCGGCCTTGGCGCCGAAAATGAAAGCTACCGGCGGAAGATCCTTCAGCTGGCCGCGCTTCAGCTGATCGTAGATAGCCAGGATGCTCAGGGCATTCATAAACTGCCGTTTGTATTCATGCAAGCGCTTGACCTGGACATCGAAAACCATATCCGGATCCAGCAAGACGCCTTCTTTGGCCTGAATTTCCGCGCAAAGCTGCTTCTTTTTCGTCTTCTTCACGGTACGGAACTTGCCGCAAAGGGACTTGTTGATCTTCGGAACAAGTTCCTTCAGCTTATCCAGATCCGTTTCAAAGCCCGGGCCGATCTGATCGGTAATCAGTTTCGAGAGCTCCGGATTGCACAGTCCCAGCCAGCGGCGCTGGGTGATACCATTGGTCTTGTTCTGGAAGCGTTCCGGGTACAGCTGATACCAGTCAGCAAAGACGTCGTTTTTGAGGATTTCACTGTGGAGAGCTGCCACGCCGTTGATGGCATGGGTGGCATAGGTGGCCAGTTCTGCCATATGGACGCGGCCGTCCAGAATGATGCACAGGGAAGGCGTGATCTCTTTTCCGGCCTTTTTCATTTCCCTGCGGAAACGGGCGTCGATCTTCTTTATAATGGACACGATCTGCGGACAGACAGAGGAGAGAAGGGAGAGATCCCACTTTTCCAGCGCTTCCTGCATGACCGTATGGTTGGTATAGGCAAAGGTGTCCCTGGCGATGAGGAAAGCATCCTCAAAGGAGACGCCGTCCTCGCCAAGCAGACGGATCAGCTCCGGAATAGCCATGGTGGGATGGGTATCGTTCAGCTGGGCAGCCACTTCTCTGGAGAAGAAGGAGTAATCACTTCCGTGACGTTTCCGGTAAGCGCGCAGGATATCCTGCATTGTGGCGGAAACAAGTACATACTGCTGCTTGACCCGAAGCTGTTTTCCTTCTTTTTTGGTATCATTGGGATAAAGGAACTTGGTGATATCCTCGGCCTGGTTTTTTGCGGCGGCAGCCTTGGCGTAATCCTGGCTGTTGAAAACGGCAAAATCGATTTCATTCAGGCTTTCTGTCTGCCACAGGCGCAGGGTTCCGACGTTCTTTGCACCGAAACCAACCACAGGCATATCATAGGGAACAGCCAGCACATCGCCGGTTTTCATGGAAACCACAACGGCTTCATCCAGACGGCGGACAGACCAGGGATCGCCGAATCTGGACCAGTCATCCGGCAGCTCCACCTGGCGTCCGTCCACGAACTCCTGCTTAAAGAGACCGTAGCGGAAACGCAGACCGTAACCGGTCAGCGGAACATTGCAGGTGACGGCGCTGTCCAGGAAGCAGGCAGCGAGGCGTCCGAGGCCGCCATTGCCGAAAGCATCATCCTCCACATCCTCCAGGAGGGTGATATCCACTCCCTTTTCCTTCAGCAGCGATTTGACTTCGTCCAGGAGTCCCATGCAGTAAAGGTTGTTATAAACCAAACGGCCAACAAGAAACTCCATGGAAAGATAGGCAGCCTGACGGCGGGAGGAGCGGGCCTCCTCCTTTTTGACCCAGACGGGGGCCAGGGCGTCCATGGCTGCACCGGAGATGGCGTTATGCAGCTCCTGGGCAGATGCATGGGCAAGATCTTTGTGATATTCGGTCATCATACGCTGTTCTGCGTCCTTCAGCAGTTGCTTCGCGTTCATATTCCGAATCCTCCTTTTGTAAACACATTCCTTCAGTCTTTATCATACAGAGCGTCCGCCTGTATCAGGCGGACGCGCAGATATCAGAGTCGGTCTGTTTCCCTGTTTAACCTGTAATACTTCATGGACAGATCCAGGGAAAGCTGATCAGGTTTCATACGCCAGAGCCAGTTATTTCCGGTGGTGCCGGGGTAATTCATCCGGGCGTAGGTATCAAGTCCCAGGACATCCTGCATCGGGATCACAACCGTATCGCAGGGACCTTTGAAGAGCGCTTTGATGAAAGCTTCGGGCGCTTCATCCGCCCCGGAGAATCCGAGAGTCTTTTCCGCAAAGGCGAGAGCCTTCGGACTGGCTTTCCTGGCCCATCCCAGCGTAGTGTCATTATCATGGGTGCCTGTGTAGGCTACGGTATTCTTTTCGTAGAGTCCGATGAAGTGGGGATTGGATTCATCAGAGTCAAAACCGAAAGTCAGCACCTTCATGCCGGGGTAACCGCACCAGTCCAGAAGCTTCCGGACGCGGTTATTTACGCAGCCCAGGTCTTCCGCAATAATACGGATTCCCGGGACCTCGTGATCCAGCCGCTTGAAAAGTGCTTTTCCGGGACCGATGACCCAACGGCCTTTGCGGGCGTTCGGCATACCGTTTTTGACGGAATAGTAGTTGGCAAAACCGATGAAATGATCGATCCGGATCATGTCATACAATTCCGCCATTCCTTTCATGCGCTCCACCCACCAGTCGTACTTCCGGCTGCGCAGATAGTGCCAGCGGTAAAGGGGATTGCCCCAGAGCTGCCCGTCCGCGGAAAAGTAATCCGGAGGAACACCGGCAACCCGTTTCGGGACAAGGTTTTTATCCAGCTGGAATATATCCGGATGCGTCCATGTATCAGCAGAATCCTCGGCCACATAGATTGGCATATCGCCGAAGAGCAGCACAGAACGTTCATTACAGTATTTCTTGAGGCTAAACCACTGTTTCCTGAAGAGGTACTGGCAGAAGATGTGATAGTCAATCTCCGCACTCAGTTCCTTCCGGTAACGCTTCACAGCCTCCGGCCTGCGGAAACGGATATCCGCATCCGGCCATTTTGTCCACATAACCCCGCCGAAATGCTTTTTCAGCGCGGTGAACAGGGCGTAATCCTGTACCCACGCATTTTTCCGGCAGAATTCATCTATCTGTCCGCTCAGCCGCTCCCGGGATTCATCATAGCAGCGGCGGAGCAGCATTTCTTTGTTTTCACGGACTGCGTCGTATTCCACTTTTTCCGGATCGGAAGGGACAAACTCTTCCTCATCCGTAAAAGTAAGAAGACCTTCCTCGCGCAGACGGCCGCAGGAAATCAGCAGGGGATTGCCGGCAAAGACGGAGGAGGACTGATAGGGACTTTCACCGTAGCCTGTCGGTCCGATGGGAAGCACCTGCCAGATGCGGATGCCGGAAGCCTGCAGGAAGTCGGCAAAAGCATATGCCTCATCACCCATGGAGCCGATGCCCCCTGGAGAAGGGAGGGAAGAGATGTGCAACAGAATGCCGCTGGAACGCATAATACGACGCTTCCTTTCTGTTATGCCCGGTTACAGGGCGCAATGGATTCTCTTTTACGGAAGGCAGCATCAACCAGAATATGTCTGGGAGTAGCTCCTTTTTCCATCATATCCAGCAACAGATTGACGCTGCGGCGGGCAATCTCACTGACAGGCTGCTCCACCGTTGTCAGACGAGGCACTGTGAAGCGGCTGATATCCACGCCGTCAAATCCGACAACACTGACGTCATCAGGTACGGACTTGCCCAGATCGCGCAGGGCGCGGATTGCGCCGACGGCCACGGTATCACTCATCGCAAACAAAGCCGTGGCGTCAGGCCGCTCCGAAAAGAACACACGGGCGAGTTCGTATCCGGCTTCAAAGGAGAAACGGGTTTCACGATAAAGAGTATTATCATAGCTGAGTCCCCGGTCGGTAAAGGCGTCACAGAAGCCCTGGAAACGCATGGCCAGCGAATCGCCGGCGACGGGGTTGGAGCCGAAGATAGCGATGCGGCGGTGGCCGCAGTTCAGAAGCTCCTCGGCGACAACGCGGCCCATGCTCCGGTCATCCACCGCAACGGAGGAAGCACGGGCAAGAGCAGCGGATTCGGCATTCACGGTAGTGAAAACCATGGGGATATCCAGACCACGGATCGCGTCGACACGTTTGTCAATGAGACTGCCGACAAAGATCAATCCCTTGACGTGGTTCTGCCGGGTCATCCGAAGAGCGGTAAGGAATTCATCGGCTTTTTCATCGATATACTCTGTGATGAAATTGTCGGGAACGGTATCCGCCCGGTCCAGGATCGCTTCAGCCAGAGAACTGAGGAAGGGATTGGAACGGCCGCGGATGACCACGCCGATGACCTCGTTGCCCTGCTTCAAGCCCCGGGCATTTGTATTACCGACAAAACTGCATTCCCTGATGATCTGCTCCACTTTCTCCCGGGTGGCGCTGTTGACATCAGGGCGGTTATTCAGCACGCGGCTGACCGTTGTAACAGAGACCCCGGCCATGGCGGCAATGTCTTTAATTGTGTAGACTTTCACGGTTTCAGACCTCCCGTTGATCCAGATTCCGGTAACGGTAACGGTAACGTTTTCAAGCAAAGATTATCACAAGCATGCCAGTTCGTCAATCCCTTCATTGATATCTTGTGTGTTGATTTTTATATTATTATGCTATATAATGTATGAGTATAAAATTCGGGAGGTGTGCATAATGATGAAGCGATTCCTGCTGATCATGCTGGCGCTGTGCGTGATGCTTTGCGCTATGCCCACCTATGCCGATGAGTGGGACGACGATGATGATGACTGGCTGGATGACGATCCGGGCGGCACATTTGAAGAAGAGGCCAGCACGAGCGACTTTAAAACCATTGCCGGTTATGATACAGGTGAAAAGTTCGTCTGTGGCGATTATGTATACCAGATGACAGACGACGGAGAAGGCGCCCTGCTGACCAATTATTCCGGAACTTCCGGCGATGTGGTAATTCCCGATACGGTGGACGGGCATCCGGTTGTTGCGGTCGGCGCCCACATGTTCGCCTACAATGAAGCGGTCCGGTCCGTAATGCTGCCCGAAGGAATCCGTTCCATCGGGAATATGGCATTTTTCAAGTGCATTCATCTTCACGATATTATCATTCCTGAAGGCGTTACAATGATTGATGAATGCTGCTTCGGCGGATGCTCGGAGCTGTCCGAGGTACAGTTGCCTGCCTCACTGGAGGAAGTCGGCCGATTCGGATTCCTGGCCTGCACAAACCTGGAGGAGATTTCATTCGGCGATGAGCTGAAGGCGATCGGCCCCGGCGCTTTTCAGATGTGCGCATCGCTGAGCAAGGTTTCCATTCCGTCAGGCAAGGACGTCTCCATTGAGGAAGATTCTTTTGCCGGCTGCTCGCCCGAACTGAAGATTCTTTACTGATTCGTAAGCAATTCAAAAGCCCGGACATGACGTCCGGGCTTTTTCTTATCTGAATACTTACGGGATGATCATCCGTCCGCAGGTTTCGCATTCCACAAGTGTCCCGCCTTTAATCTTTGAAAGGATGGCAGAGGGAAGGGAAGTGTTGCAGCCGGAACACTGACCATGAATAAGCCGCGCCACAGGGGGCGAGATATGCTTCTTGATGGTTTCGTATTCCTCCAGCAGAGCGGGATCCACCTGATCCATGACCTCCTTGGCTTTCGCCCGCTGGTTCTCGAGATCTTCCTTCTTGCTTTTGGACTCCTCTTCATAATCAGCCTTGAGCTGATCGAAGGATTTTTTCGCATTGGCGGCATCCAGACGAACACTGCGCTGCAGTTTTTCGTTGGCATCCGTTTCCTTCACGATACGGCTGATCTCCACTTCATACTGACGGATCGTATCGCGGCAGCGGCTGACTTCGGCAAGCAGGGATTTGACTTCGTCCGACGTGGTGGGCGGAGCAGCTTCAAAGCGCTTCTGCAGGTTGTCCAGCTGTTCCTTGGAACGGACAATGGCCTGGGCAATGATGTCCTTGCGGTCCACCATAGCGCCGATATCCTCTTCAATCTGCTTGTACTGCTTCTGGCGATCCAGGATAAAGTCACGGGCCTTCTCCAGCTTCTGCCGGGTCGGGGAACGCTTAATCGCCAGGGCGATGGCGTCTGCTTTCATGTCTTCCACCTGGTAAGCCCACAGTGCTTCATACTTTTCCATAAAGGAGCCTCCTTCTGACAGGATCACCGCCTGTCACGGTTGCCGGATAAACGAATAGGCGGATACACCCGACACATATATCCGCACATTACATTCTATCGTATTGACAGTGTTTTGTAAAGCCGATGCAAGGGCACGGATGCCGGGTTCCTCCGTGCCGAAATGACCGCACTCAAACCCGACAATGCCGCTGCCTGCCATGGAAAGGGCATGATGATGCCGGATTTCACCGCTGACAAAGGCGTTACAGCCGGCATCTGCAGCGAGATTCCAGAAATCGCTTCCGCCGCCGCTGCAAAGACCGACTTTCCGGATGACCGCATCCGCTGGTCCCATGAGACGAACCTCACTGTGGAGGCGCTGACGCAGATCCGCCGCGAAATCCGCAGCAGAAAGTGGAACGGGCAGCAGTCCACAGCGGAAATAGCCTTCACCGGAAACGTGCGTGAGTCCGCAGCGCTCAGCCAGTGTGTCGTTGATACCGCCGGGAGCCTGATCAAGATTTGTGTGGGCGGAAATCAGGCTGATATCCTCCCGGATGAGCCGGCGGATCATCCGGCCTTCATAAGTGTCATCCGTCAGGGAATGAACCGGGCTGAACATGAGCGGATGATGGGTAACGATCAGCTGTGCCCCGAGGGAGACGGCTTCGTCAATAACGGCCGGTGTGACGTCAAGCGCAAAGAGAATGGTATCGACAGCCTGCGAGGAGGAGCCGACGAGGAAACCCGAATTGTCGGATTCCATCTGCGTTTCAAAAGGGGCAGCATGATCAATGAGATCATAAACGTCCTTTACAGTCATGATTCTTTTCCTTTCCCGATCATTCCGTCATAGAAAGCGATATCATCCCGGACCTGGGCGATGAGGGATTCTTCCGGCTTATCCGCGGAGACAAGGCCGCGGAGTTTATCCTGAAGAACTTCCCGGCGCCGGGTCAGATAGGGAATCAGCTGAGACGACTGAGATTCAAAAAGTGGACCGCCAAGACGGAGCTCACGCGGGGTGAGCGAACAGACTCCCGGCCTGGCACGAAGCACAAGATAATAGCGGCCCGCACAGAAGCAGGGCTCCTCCCGGTCCAGATGATAACCGATGCGGCAGACGGCCTCCCGGATCAGGGGAAGATCCGTATGCGCTGAGAGCACCAGGGAGGCACCCTTCAGCTTCTCAGCCCCTTCCAGCAGGATATCATGGACGGTGCGGCCGCCCATGCCGGTAATGGAGATCATGCCGCAGGTTTCTTCAAGCGGCTGAAGACCGTTGCCGGCGCGGAGATCAGTCCGGTCGGAAAGACGGCAGCGAATGACGGTTTCCCGGGCGTTTTTCAGCGCACTTTCACTCAGATCCGTCAGGATCATATGCTGACAGCGGCCGCGCTGCAGGAGCGCGGCCGGTAGATGGGCGTGGTCAGTGCCGATGTCAGCCGCCAGATCACAGGGATCATAAAGATCATAGGCGAGTGAGAGGCGGGCATCCAGCTGAATCAAACGTGACATGGCTTAATCCAGATAATCGCGCAGCTTTTTGCTGCGGGAAGGATGACGGAGTTTGCGGAGCGCTTTCGCTTCGATCTGGCGGATGCGCTCACGGGTAACATTGAATTCCTTGCCGACTTCTTCCAGAGTGCGCTGATGGCCGTCATCCAGACCGAAACGGAGACGAAGCACCTTTTCCTCACGGGGGGTCAGGGTGTCCAGCACATCCATGAGCTGCTCCTTCATCAGGGCGAAGGAAGCGGCCTCAGCAGGAGCGGGGGCATCCTCATCGGGAATGAAGTCTCCCAGATGGCTGTCTTCTTCCTCACCGATGGGCGTCTCCAGGGAAACGGGTTCCTGGGCGATCTTGATGATCTCACGGACCTTTGCTTCGGAAATGCCCATTTCCTTGGCAATTTCTTCAGGGGTGGGCTCACGGCCGTATTCCTGCAGGAGCTGACGGGAAATCCGGATCAGCTTGTTGATGGTTTCTACCATGTGGACAGGAATACGGATGGTGCGGGCCTGGTCCGCGATGGCGCGGGTAATGGCCTGACGGATCCACCAGGTGGCGTAGGTGGAGAATTTGAAACCTTTGCGGTAATCAAACTTTTCCACGGCTTTGATAAGACCGAGATTGCCTTCCTGAATCAGGTCAAGGAAGAGCATGCCACGGCCCACATAGCGCTTGGCAATGGAAACAACCAGACGGAGATTGGCCTCGGCCAGCTTCTGTTTGGCGCTTTCATCTCCGGCTTCAAGACGCTTGGCGATTTCGATTTCTTCTTCCGCGGTGAGAAGGGGAACCTTGCCGATTTCCTTGAGGTACATACGAACCGGGTCATCAATGCTGATACCTTCCGGAACACTCAGGTCGATGGCAGCGTTGTCTTCGCCCCCGATACGGGCAATCTCAGCAGCCTGATCCGCGGCCTGCTCTTCCGTCAGGGTGACCTGGCGGTCAGCGGCATCATTTACAACAGATACGCCGTAGGCTTCGAGCGTATCCAGCACACGATCCAGCTGATCGGCATCCAGATCCATTCCGGAAAGCCGGTCCATGATCTCTTTATAGGTGATTGTTCCCCTGGATTTGCTGTACTCGTAAAGCTCATCCAGACGGTTCTGCCTGTTTTCGGGTGACAATGACAATGGAATCCTCTCCTTCTGTTTACGGCACAATGCCGGTTCCTCCCGGAACGAATCAGGGTTTCCGGGATTCGTGGTTTACTTCAGCTTTTTCAACTTATCGGAAATATCCGCCGCTTCCTGCAGGAGCTCGGCCAGCCGGTCCTGCGGGGCAGAGGACATTTCCTGTGACAGCTCTTCGTATCGCTTTTCCAGACGGATCCTGCGGATCCGGGTAAGGCAGTCGTTTGCCATGGTGATCATCTCATCAGTGCTGCCGGCGGTGGGGGAAAACAGCAGCCTGGCAAAGCGGGAACGGGATACTTCATCCGGGGCGAGATCCGGAAGCGATGCGGGGGATGCTCCGGCTGCAAGTTCCCTGTATAAAGATTTCAACTCGTCATCATCAAAATCCTTTTCTTCAATCATATCTTTCGGAATCTGACCGGATGCAAAGAGACTGATCAACAGTTCCTGTGCCTTCAGATCCTCAGAGGGAGACGCTCCGGAGGCGTCCGGACGGGGCGGACGGATGCGGGCGGGTGTGTCCTGCGTACGGACTGCCGGCTTGTTTACTGTCAGGTTCATCTGCTCGATCAGGGATTCGCGGGCAAAACCGGTTTCCACCGAAAGCTGGTTCAGCAGCACATCCCGTTCCAGGGGATCCACGGCTGAAACGATCTCAGCGGCACCACGGGCATAGGCCAGCCGGCTGTCCTGGGAAGACAGATCAAACTGATCCTTCAGCCGGCGCAGCCGGTAAGCGGCGGGGGAAATGGCGGGCAGAAGACGGAAGCCTTCGGCTCCGTCCCGGCGGATGAACTCATCCGGATCGAGGCCGTCCGGGAAATCCAGCACCCTGGCAGGAACGTTTTCCTGCTCCAGAATATCCAGTCCCCGCAGGATGGCATGCTGGCCCGCGGAGTCACCGTCGTAGCCAAGATATACCTGAGGAGCGTAGCGCTTAAGCAGGCGGGCCTGCTCGTTCGTCAGGGCGGTACCAAGGGTCGCACAGACCCCTTCCACACCAAACTGGGTAAGACTGACCACATCCATGTAGCCTTCCACGAGAATGACCCGGTCCAGATGCCGCTGCTGACGAAGCAGGTTGGCGGCGAAGACGCCCTTGCGCTTGTTGAAAACCGGAGTGTCGGCTGTATTCAGGTATTTGGGTTCCCGCTTTTCCAGCGTACGGCCGCCAAAGGCGAGAACATTCCCATGGGCATCAATGATCGGGAACATGGCGCGGCTGCGGAACATGTCAAAATAGCGATCCTTACCGTTATCCGCCTTTTTGCGGACTGTGAGGCCTGCCAGGACCAGTTCATCCAGGGTGTAGCCTTTCTGAAGAAGACGGTCGCTCAGGACGCTCCAGTCATCCGGAGAGGCGCCCAGACCGAATTTGCGGATGATCCCGTCACTCAGCCCGCGCCTGCGAAGGTAGGCAAGCGCCGCGGCTCCCTGGGGAGTGAAAAGCGTTTCATGATAGAAACGGGCAGCTTCCCGGTTGGCATTGAGCAGGCGCTCCCGCTGGGTACGGCGGCGCTCGTAATCCACATCCTTTTCCATTTCCGGGAGAGGCATATGGGCCCGCTCCGCCAGCTGCTCAACGGCTTCATTGAAGGTGCAGTGTTCCATTTCCATATAGAAACTGAACACATTGCCGCCGGCCTTGCAGCCGAAGCAGTAATAAAGCTGATGTTCCCCGTCCACGGAAAAAGAAGGGGTTTTTTCGCCGTGGAACGGACAAAGCCCCCAGTATTTCCGGCCTTTTTTGTTCAGAGCCACATAGCCTGAGACGATCTGAACAATGTCAGAGCGGCTTCGCAGTTCATCAAGCCAGGCGGCAGGGTAGCGGGAAGACATAGAACACCTCTTTATGAATTAACAATGAACAATTAACAATGAAAAATGTTTAAAATGCGGGGAAGGCAGATGGAACAAACAACTCCTGGAATTTACGGGTGGCGTAGCGGTCGGTCATGCAGGAAAGGAAGTCGCAGACGCTGCGTTCCGTACCGTCACGATAGCCTATCATGACAAATTCTTCCGGCATTTCACCGGGATGCTCGCAGTAGTAATCGAACAGATGACGGAGCACATAGTCGCAGCGGGCTTCTTCCGGATCGCGCCAGCCATCCCGATAAACCCGGTCAAACATAAACTCCCGCAGGCCGTCCATGGCGTTTTCCACCGGGGCTGACATGGACAGGTGGGGCTGATCCTCACTGCAGGTAACGATATCATTGATCATGGTATTGATCCGTTCACGATGGGTGTGTCCGAGCACGTTGAGACAATCCTCAGGAAGTTCAAAGGGCCTGAGAATGCCAGCCCGGAGCGCGTCGTCCAGATCGTGATTCAGGTACGCAATCCGGTCAGCCCGGCGGACGCATTCCGCTTCCACTGTGGCGGGCTCTGTTTTGCCGGAATGGGAGAGAATCCCCTGGCGGACTTCTTTGGTCAGGTTCAGGCCTTCACCGCCGTTTTCAAGCACCTCCACTACGCGGAGACTCTGCTCGTTATGGCGGAAACCTTCCGGAAGCAGATCATTCAGCGTGCGCTCTCCGATATGACCATAGGGAGTATGGCCGAGATCATGTCCCAGGGCGATGGCTTCGGTCAGGTCCTCATTCAGCCGGAGGGAACGCGCCAGCGTACGGGCCACCTGGGACACCTCGAGGGTGTGGGTCAGGCGGGTGCGGTAATGGTCGCCTTCCGGAGAAAGGAAAACCTGGGTTTTAAACTTCAGGCGACGGAAGGACTTACAGTGGATAATCCGGTCCCGGTCACGCTGGTATTCCGTCCGCAGATCACAAGGTTCCACCGGAATATCACGGCCGGCAGTCTCCGCAGAGCGTGCGGCCCACGGCGCCAGAAGAAGCTTTTCCTGCTGCTCCTGCCTTTCCCGGATTGTCACGGGGCGTTCCTCCTTCCGACCGTTGAAATACAATCTTTACAATACAATATGTATATACCACGCAAACCCCGGAATTCCTGCCTCATCTTGACAAGGAATTGTAAAGGGCTACAATAAAAATATTGATTAAGGCAAGGAGAAAACTCCCGGAAGCAGGGAGAAACAGACACATGACATTCGAAGTGAACAAGGCTTTTGCCGGCTTTACCGTTAAAGAAATCCGGGACAGCGAAGAACTGCGCGGCAGGACTGTGCTGCTTGAACATGACAGGACCGGCGCACAGGTGTTCTGGGTAGACAATAAAGCAGAAAACATCGTGTTTTCCATCACCTTCCGGACACTGCCCGAGGATGATACCGGCGTATTTCATATTCTTGAACACTGTGTGCTGTCCGGAAGCGGCAAATATCCGGTGAGGGAGCCTTTCCTTGAACTGCTGAAGAGCAGCATGAACACATTCCTGAACGCACTGACATTTTCCGATATGACCATGTTTCCGGTCTCCAGCCGGAATCCAAGAGATATCCTGAACCTGACCGGCGTATACCTGGACGCGGTTTTTGATCCGATTGCCGTGAAGGATCCCAAACGCTTCTGCCAGGAAGGCTGGCATGTGGACCGGAACGAAGCGGGAGAGTCCGTTTTCCGCGGAGTTGTTTTCAACGAAATGAAAGGCGCCATGAGCGACACGGACACACTGATTGACCGGCAGCTCATGCGTCAGCTGTTTCCGGACACCTGTTACGGTTACAACAGCGGTGGAGAGCCGGAGGCAATTCCGACGCTGACCTATGAACGTTTCTGTGAACAATACCTGCGTCATTACCATCCTTCCAACGCACGCATCTATCTGGACGGTGCGGCGCCCATGGAGGAGATGCTGTCCCTGATTGGTTCCTACCTGGACCGGTTTGACCTCCGGAAGGATATACCGGAATACAGCTATCAGAAACCGGTGGGATCCGAACAGACCATCCTGTATGAACTGGGGCAGGAAGAAGGGGAAGAGAATCGCGGACACCTGACCCTCGGACGGATCACGGGAACATGGAAGGATCGTACAGAAAACATGGCACGGGGGATCCTGTGCGACGTACTGACGGGCAGCAATGAAGCCCTGCTGAAAAGGGCTGCGCTGGAGCGGGGACTGGCAGAAGATATTTCTGTGTCCGTGGATGATACAACGCTGCAAAGCTGGCTGACCATTCATGCTGAAAACGTGACGGACGGCAAGGAAAATGAAATACTGAACCTGCTTGAGGAAACCGGTGAGAAGATCCGGCGGGAGGGCCTGGACAGAAGCGCGGTGGAAGCTTCCCTGAACCGTGCGATTTACGCGCTGCGGGAAGAGGATGAGCCCCAGGGAATAGGCCGGTGTATCCGCTGCGTGGGGAACTGGATATTCGGCGGCAATCCCACAGATGCACTGGAAACATCAGGGATGGTAAAGGAACTGAAGGCATGGCTGGACAGCGGACGGTTCGAGGAACTGGCAGCAGATATGCTGCTGAACCGGGAAAACATGGTCACGCTGCATACACTTCCGTCCAGGACAATCGGCGAAGAAAAGCGACTCCTGGAAAAGAAACGACTGAACGCACTTGTGTCCGGATGGACGGATGAAGAAAAAGCGGAAAATGACCGGCTGATCGAAGCACTGGCAGAATGGCAGAATACTCCGGACAGCCCTGAAGCACTGCAGACGCTGCCAAGGCTGAACAAAGAAGACGCGGACGCGGAGCCGGTATGGACAGAAACCGGCATCCGGGTCTGTAACGATGTAAAGGTGATGACACACCAGCTCAACTGTAACGGTGTGGTGCATATCAGGCTTTATTTCTCCCTGACAGACTACAGCCTGGAAGAACTGACCAGACTGTCCCAGCTGACAGGCCTGCTGGGCAGGCTCCCTACAGGCAATCACGACGCGCTGACGCTGCAGCAGGATATCAAACGCTGGACGGGTGCCCTGGGCTTTACCATTATTACGCGGGCGGAAAACGGGCAGGATGAAACCTGCACTCCGTACCTGACGGCCTATACAAGCGCACTTGAGGAAAATGCTGAAAAGGCGGCAGAACTGCTGGCGGAAATCCTGACGTCCACCCGGTATGAAGACCGGGATAAGATGACGGAGATGTTCCGGCAGAACGAGATCGGCGCCCGGCAGAGAATCCTGAGCGCGGGAAACCAGATTGCGGTCAGGAAAGCATTGAGCCAGTACAGTGCGGAGAATGCGGTGAAGAATGCCCTGGACGGCGACGCGGCGGCAGCTTACATTCATCTGCTTGCCAGAAAGCCGGAAAAGGAATTCCCCGTACTGATGAAGCTGGCTGATCGGCTGATGAAAGAAACACTGTGCCGGAAACGGATGACGGTGAGCGTAACCTCCACCGAGGAGATGATTCCGGCAAAACTGATCAGCACCTTCGCGGAGGGAACAACCGTTCCCGCAGCAAGGGCATACAAGGCGGACTGCCCAGGGGCAGTTGGTTTCCGGGTACCGGCACAGGCGGGTTTTGCGGCCCGCGGATACCGGCTCAGCCGGGCAGGAGCCGCGTTTGACGGCATCCTGTGGCTGGCCTCCTCTATCCTGAGCCTGGACTATTACTGGAACCGGGTGCGGGTACAGGGAGGCGCTTACGGAGCCGGGCTGCAGGTGGAACGGAACGGCAACATCTATTCCAGTTCCTACCGGGATCCCACACCGGGAAAAACACCGGAGGTTGACCGCGGAGCGGCGGATTTCCTGCGGGCTTTTGTCCGGAACGGGGAAGACCTGGACCGGTACATCATTTCTGCCCTGAACGAGCTGAATCCGCTGCTGAGCCCGAGGGATAAAGGAACGCTGGCAGACGGAAGATATATGACAGGATATACCCGGGAGGAAGCAGAGCGGATCCGCAAGCAGATCCTGCATGCGGTTCCAGAGGATCTGGAACGCTGCGCACAGAGCCTGGAGGCATTTGGCCGGGAGGGCACCGTGTGTGTGGTAGCAAACAAGGACGCGCTGAAAGACTGTGAAGGACTGACCGTCAAAGATCTGTAAGCGGGGGAAGAAAAATGGACCGGGAACAGGCAAACGAACAAAGCAAAAAATCCGGACGGGGAAGCAGATCCCTGCGCTGTATCTGGTATTGCGGAAAAATCAACGAGGAGATCCGGAAAGCTGTCAAGCTGGGAGAAAAATCCGTAAAAATCGTTTTTTCGCCGCAACACTATGTGGTGCAGCACCGTGAACTGTTTCAGGAGATATACCTGAACCAGGGATTTGACGTGGAGTTTGCCCCGAATTTTCAATACATCCAGCCTTCTGAATGGTACCTGACCCTGGGCTGGGAGGACGAAAAGTAACAGCGTGATCTTATTGACAGAGCGACCCCCCGATGATAAGATAAAAACATAAAAGAAACAAAAGAACCGGACACGGCGATTATTTGTTGTTTTGGTGTATATTCCGCCGCGGGCCATCGCGGCGAATAGAATAATAAGGAGGATCTTTCTCATGAAAAAACTGATTGCTCTACTGCTTGCACTTGCTATGATGCTCGGCATCGCTTCCGCGTTTGCGGAAGGCGGACTGGATGACCTGATTGCGGCCGCCCAGGATGAAGGTGAACTGATTGTTTACGGTTCCTGTGAGGAACAGTATCTGAGCGAAGCATGCAAAAAGTTCCAGGAACTGTATGGCATCAACGTGGAATATCAGCGGCTGAGCACCGGTGAGGTTCAGACCAAGATTGCTGAGGAAAAGGGAAATCCCTCCGCTGACGTATGGTTCGGCGGCACGAATGATCCCTACAACGAAGCAGCCAAGGACGGCCTGCTGGAAGCTTATGAAGCAGTGAATGCTTCCCACCTGCTGAAGCCCTACTACAGGGATCCGGAAGGATATTGGTACGGTATTTACCAGGGCATCCTGGGTTTCATGGTCAACAAGGAAGAGCTGGCCCGCCTGAACCTGGAAGCGCCCAAGTCCTGGGATGACCTGCTCAAGCCCGAATACAAAGGCCTGATCTGGCTGTCCAACCCGAACACCGCCGGTACGGCCAAGCTGGTAATCAATACCATGGTCCAGATCAAGGGTCATGATGAAGCCATGGCTTACTTTGTTGAACTGGACAAGAACATCGCCCAGTACACCAAGAGCGGCTCCGGCCCCTCCAAGAAGGTCGGCCCCGGAGAATGCGTTATCGGCATCGGCTTCCTGCATGACGGTGTATACCAGATCCTGCAGGGCTATGACAACATCGGCCTGATCATCCCCGAGGATGGCACCGCCTATGAAGTCGGCTCCACTGCCATCTTCGAAGGATGCGAACATCCCAACGCTGCCAAGCTGTGGATCGAATTTGCCCTGTCTCCCGACTGCGTGGAGCTGGCGGATGACGCGGGCAGCTATCAGTTCCTGGTGATCGACAACGCCCAGATGCCTGCCGCTCTGGCCGCCTTCCCGGAACTGGATCCCAACAAGACCATCGATTATGATTTCGCAGACGCGAAGGAAAACACTTCCAAGTACGTGGAAGACTACTTCAACGCTCTGAAGGATGCCGGTGCTGAAGCGGACGACCGTTTCAAGACTGAGTAATCCCATTCCGGAAACATCACGGGGGGACGAGGCATTTGCCCCGTCCCCTTTTCAGAAGGAAAACAATCCAATCAGGAAGGGGATGAATGCCTGTGGCCCGAAGTCAGAGCGCGAGCCTGGACCGGAAGAAATTCTTCGGCGATCCGGTTCTGGTGATTACAATCATTGCGCTTATTATCTTTCTGGCTCTTTTTATTCTTTATCCGCTTGCCATGCTGCTGATGGACAGCGTACTGGTACGCGATACACATCTGTATTCCATTGAACCGCTGGTCAGTGGAGAAAAAATCGTCTATGTTTCTGAAAAAGGTGAAGAGATCAGCGACAGCCGTTCTCCGGTCTGCGTAAAGCTGACATCGCCGACGGAAGGCGTAGAGGAGAGAATTGTACCCGTGTACAATTCCACGGGTCTGTTTGCCGGCCGGGCAACGATGAACGACGTTGAGAAGGGCAATACGCTCTATCTCAAAACGGTGAACAGCAAAGACAAGGCAGTCTATATTGCCCTGGACCAGCTGACCCAGGTACAGGAAGTTCCGCAGACATACAGGGCTAACGGCAGAGTTATCAAGAAGATGGACGGGATCGAGCTGAGCGACCTGTGCATCCAGCTGCATGAAGACAACTGGACGCTGGACGCGTTCCCGCGGATCTTCAGCGACTACACATTCAACAACGCACTGAGAAACACGCTGCTGCTGGGCTGCCTGACAGGACTGGGATCCCTGTTGATCGGCCTCCTGTTTGCCTATGTGGACGTTTACGTCCATATCCGCAGCAGGATGACGAAAAAGCTGTTTGACGTTGTTTCCCTGCTGCCGGTGGTATCCCCGCCGTTTGTGCTGTCCCTTTCCATGATGCTGCTCTTCGGCCGCAGCGGACTGATCACCCGGATGGTCCTTGGAATCTATGACTCGGACATCTACGGACTCTGGGGCATCACGATCGTTCAGACCCTCACTTTCTTCCCGGTGGTTTACCTGATGCTGAAGGGCCTGCTGAAGAACATCGATCCCTCCATGGAAGAAGCAGCCCGGGATATGGGCGCCAGCCGGTGGAAAGTGTTCACGACCGTGACGCTGCCGCTGCTTCTGCCCGGACTCGGAAACGCGTTCCTGGTGACCTTCATTGAATCCGTGGCGGACTTCGCAAACCCGATGATCATCGGCGGCAGCTATGACACACTGGCGACGACGATCTACCTGCGGATTACCGGCGGTACATACGATATCAACGGTGCTTCCGCCATGGCTGTGGTACTGCTTGGCCTGACGCTGGTGCTGTTCCTGATCCAGAAGTACGTGCTGGAGAAGAAGACGGCCGCCACGCTGACGGGCAAGGCCTCCAGGGGACGGATGCTGATTGAGGACAAGAGCGTCCGTTATCCGCTGACGGTCCTTTGTACAGCGGTTTCCGTGTTCGTCATCCTGATGTATATCGCGGTTCCCTTCGGCGCACTGTTCAAGCTGTGGGGCAGGGATTATTCCCTTTCCTTCAAGTGGTTTGAGCAGATGTTCCGCGAGCGCGGATGGCAGGCATTCAAGGATTCCTTCGTGCTCTCTATTATTGCCGCTCCTGTGACGGCACTGCTTTCCATGATCATTTCCTATCTGGTGGTCAAGCGGAAATTCAAGGCAAAAGGCTTCATCGAATTTGTGTCCATGCTGGCCATGGCTGTTCCCGGAACCGTGCTGGGCGTTGGATTTATCCGCGGATTTGCGGGCGGCGTTTTCCGGACCGGTTTCCTGCAGGGAATCTACGGATCAGGCCTGATCCTGATCATTGTCTTTGTGGTACGATCCCTGCCTGTCGGAACCCGCAGCGGTATTTCAGCCCTGCGGCAGATTGACAAATCCATTGAGGAATCGGCCTACGATATGGGCGCGGGCAGCGGAAAGGTATTCATGACCGTGACGCTGCCGCTGATCAAAGATTCCTTCTTCTCCGGCCTGGTGACCACCTTCGTGCGGTCCATTACCGCCATCAGCGCGGTGATCCTGCTGGTGACCCCGCGGTTCCTGCTGATTACCTGCCGGATCAACGAATATGCCGAGAAGGGTGAATACGGCGTTGCATGCGCCTACGCCACCATCCTGATCCTGATTACCTACGCGGCAATCCTGATCATGAATACGGTGCTGAAATACTTTGGTACGAGCAAAAAGATCAAGGGAGAGGTGAAGTGATATGGCAGCGAACAAAAAAGAGCCCAAGGGAGTTCGCCTGGATCATATTTCAAAGATCTACAAGGATCCCAAGACGGGAAAGGATTTCTATGCCGTGCACGACGTGGCCCTGGACATTGAACCCGGAAGCTTCGTGACGCTGCTGGGCCCCTCCGGCTGCGGCAAGACGACGACCCTGCGCATGATCGCTGGCTTTGAAAGCCCGGACGAGGGAGAAATTTACCTGGGCGGGGAGCCGATCAACGAGCTGACGCCCAACAAGCGCGACACGGCCATGGTTTTCCAGAGCTATGCGCTTTTCCCGCACTACAATGTGTTTGACAATGTGGCCTACGGACTGCGCCTGCGGAAAGTGCCGAAGGATGAAATCCAGGAAAGAGTCACGAACATCCTGAAGCTGGTGGAACTATCCGATATGGAACAGCGGATGACCAACCAGCTTTCCGGCGGACAGCAGCAGCGCGTGGCACTGGCACGGGCGCTGGTTGTGGAACCCGGCGTGCTGCTTTTCGACGAACCACTGAGCAACCTGGACGCGAAGCTGAGGGTACAGATGCGTACGGAAATCCGCCGCATCCAGCAGGCGCTGGGCATCACCGCTATTTACGTGACCCATGACCAGAGCGAAGCAATGGCCATCTCCGACAACATCATCCTGATGAAGGGCGGCGTCATTGCCCAGATGGGTTCCCCGACGGAGATCTATTATCATCCAAACAGCGAGTTTGTCGCCGACTTTATCGGCGAGTGCAATTTCCTGCCGTGTACAGTGACCGGCAGGGAAGGAAACGATGTGATCGCCGACGTCTACGGACATCCGGTCAAAGTCCTGTCCGAAAGGGATACGATCGGCAGCGCCGAGATTGTCCTTCGCCCGGAAGCGATTGAGATTGCCGACCAGGGACAGCTGCCCTGCAAGGTGGAGCTGAGCTGCTTCATGGGTTCCTACCAGAACTACCATGTGCGGGTCGGCGATACGCTGGTGAAAATCGCTGACAACTGCCCGATCGGCCGGAAAACCTATCAGGTGGGAGACGAGGCGTACATCTCTTTCCGCAGCGAATGCGCGCACCTGCTGGCAACCTGATCCGGAAACTGCCTGCAGACACAGACAAAAACAGAGCCGGCCTTCTGGCCGGCTCTTTGTTATATTCTGCTGATTAACCGATATTCCGGACGACGCCGATGGAAATGTAATGATCCAGAACGGCCCGGAAATCAGAGCCGTCGTCACAGGCGTCATCCGGCACCCACTCCGCGGAAAGGCGGAGACCGCCGCCCGGAAGATGCTCCGTAAGCTGATAGCTTCCACGGAACATAGAGCCGGAGGATACGGTGCGGCCGGTGAGAATGCCGTTGCAGGAAGCGAGCGGGAAATTGATATTGAGGATTTCGTCCCGCCCGGGCAACAACTCCTCCAGAAGCTCCAGAACGTCGGGAAGAAAACGGTCTGTGACCGAGTGATCCGGATTATAGGGTTCCGAGAAAGCAGCAGCAGGGATTCCCTGATGGGCGGCTTCCAGCGCGGCACCCACAGTAGCGGAATACTGAATATCAGAGGCGATGTTAAAACCGCAATTGATACCGGAAAGAACCAGATCCGGTTTCTGCGGAAGGAGATATGCCAGGCCGACGCGCACACAGTCTGAAGGCGTGCCGCTGCAGACCCAGGCGGTTACGCCCGGAACCGGAAACGCATAGGGCATAAAATCGACCGGCTCCAGGATGGAAATGCTGTGGGCCTTGGCACTGTGTTCCCGGTCAGGAGCAATAACCGTCACTTCTCCGAGGGCACGGGCTGCTTCAACCAGGCGGATAATGCCGGAGGAACGGATGCCGTCATCATTGGTAATGAGAATTCTTTTCATAAACAATCCTGTCTGTAATCGTCAGGTCAGAACGGTCAGCGGATGGCCGGAAGGGATCTCAACAGGGTCATGCTCCTCCAGATACCGCAGGATCAGTTCAGTAATGTCCGTCTGGATATCCCGGACGACCGGGCAGGAGAGATAAAAGTCGAAGTCTCCTGCGCCGGTGGCACGGTAATCGCACATACAAAGGGTGAAGGTGTCTGAATCCTGTACAGGCCGGCCTTCACAGGTAAGGGAAACCACCCGCCGACCCGCGGGACGGGTGAGGTTAAAGGTGTATTCGATCCCGGCAAAATAATCGTAATTGAAATGCGCTTCCTTCGGCCGGAGAAAGGCTTCACTGATGGCAAGATGCCCCTGCGCATCCCGGTCAAAATACCGGGCGCACTGCTCCAGCCCCTGACGAAGGATGGAACCGGTGACTTCCAGCACTTTGAGGGTGTTGGGATAGACGTAGGTGGCCACCACATCCCGGACAGTTACATTTTTGTCAAAGCCGCGGACGGAATTGGCCAGGCAGGTGCAGCTGACGCAGGCACCGGACGCCCAGAGCTGAACCTGATTGAAGAAATCCGCAATCGGAGATCCTTCCATTGCCATTTTCAGCTTGTCTTCCGGCCAGAGGGAACGGGAAAGGTGACCGATGGGATGGTCCAGCCATTCATTCAGCCGGCCGAACAGGGCGGCCTCTTCCGGCGTATATTCCGCATGATCCGGAACAGGACACAACTCAGAAGTAAAGTGCCGGTCCGCGTACATTTCCACCCGGATATACGAGGCGGCATTGCAGGGCGTCTGGACAAGGTGAGTATTGTGCCAGCGTGCACCGGCCAGCGGGATGTGCTGGTGACCGGTCAGCAGCAGGTCAAAGGGGAGCTCCTCGCACAGGCGGCAGGCAATGTTTTCATCCGTGGATGAGAGCAACTTCCCGGTTTCCGGATCCCGCTCGATTCCGCCGTGATAAATGCCGATGAGCACGTCACACTCCAGGGAGGCCACGGCGGCTTTCGCGCGTTCCAGCGGGGAAACAACGGAAAAGTCCACCAGGTTTTCAGGCTTCTCCCAGCGGTTGATCCAGTCGGTTACCAGCCCGACAAGACCGACACGAAGGCCGTTGCCGAGAGTACGGACGGCACAGGGTAGCAGCGGAAGCTCCCCGCGGAGATCATCCACATTGGCACAGAGACACTGGGCATCCAGCTCACGGAGATAGCGAAGAAGATTTTCACGGCCGTAATTGAAATCGTGATTGCCGAGGGTGACGTAATCATATCCCCGGGCATTCATGGCCCGGGCAATCGGTATGTCAACACCCTCGGAACGGCCGAAATAAGTCAGGGGAGAACCCTGAAGCATATCGCCGCCATCGATGACGAGCGTGTTCTCATCCTTGGGGAAGCGCATGGAAAGAAGCCCCATGGGCTGGGGCTCCTTATTCTGGAAGTTTGTGGGATACAGATATCCATGGATATCCGATGTGAAATATACAGTCAGCAGCGGTGCCATATCAGCCTCTCGTCAGACGGTTCCGGATCCGGGTGGAAAGCCACTCAATCACAAGCATCAGCAGGATCATGCCGAAGAGATAGGCACCGACCATGCTCCAGCGGCTGGAAGTGATGCACTGGATCAGCGGGGCGCCGATACCGCCGGCGCCGACGATGCCCAGAGTTGTGGCATCCTTCATGTTGATATCGAACCGGTAAATTACTGTGGAAATGAAATTCGGAATGATCTGGGGCATGATGCCGCAGCGGATCTTCTGGAAACCGGAGCAGCCGGAGGCGTCCAGGGATTCCAGAATACGTACATCCAGATCCTCGATGGCGGTGATGTACATCTTGCTGATCATACCGATGGAACAGACGCTCTGGGTGACAACACCGCAGAAGGCGTTGGGACCGGTGACGCGGATCCAGACCAGCGCCCAGACCAGACTGGGAATGGTACGGATGAGCAGGATCAGCACGCGGAAGATGCGGGCAAGCCATTTGGGGACAATCCGGTCACAGGCCAGGAAGCTGAAGGGAATGGCCAGGATACCGCCGATCAACGTACCGAGGAAGGCGATGGCGATGGTCTGGAAAAGCAGATAGGGCACGCCTTCCGTGGAAATGGTGATGCCGGCGATCTCTGTGACGGAGGTATCCTCCGTAATCCGCCCCAGCAGCAGGTTCCAGTCCGGATGGGTCAGGCCTGTGGCAATACCGCGGGCAACTTCAGATCCCTTTGTGGCGATGCCTTTGAATTCCACACCGCTGGCGGACCAGACCAGCAGCAGCGCAACGATGATTACAACCAGCGTGTACAGCCACCAGCGGCGCGGGCGCTGTGCGTAGGTTTCCTCTATGCTCAGAGGGCGGGGAACAACCGGGATTTTATTCTTTTCACTCATGTTTCCGCCCTCCTTAACTCAGCTTTTTGCGCAGGTACTGGCTGAGGCTCTCAATGCTGACAACAAGGATAAAGAGCATCAGCAACACCGTGCCGAGACCGTTATAATCACGCCAGCCGATCCGCTCGTCAATCAGCAGACCCAGACCGCCCGCACCGACATATCCGAGAATGGAAGCTGCCCGCACGTTCATTTCAAGCGCGTAGAGGCTGTAGCTCAGATAAGTGGGCAGGATCTGTTTCATACTGGCGGACCAGAAGCCCTGCAGCTTGGTGGCTCCGAAGGATTCCATGGCCTCAAAGGCGCCCATATCGATGGTTTCGATGGATTCATACATCATCTTGCAGATGACGCCGAGGGTGAAAACCAGGATGGCCAGGGTGCCGGCGAAGGTGCCCAGGCCGAAGATCAGGGCAAAGATCTTCGCAACCACCAGGGTGGGCAGCGTGCGGAGAATATTCAGCAGCAGCCGGATTACGGATACGGTGGCCTTGTTGCGGTTAATATTGGTGGAGGCCGCAACGGCCAGCGGCAGTGCCAGCGTGGCGCCGATGAAGGAGCCCAGGATGGACATACGAAGCGTATCCCAGAGCGGGCTGAAAACCTTCGGCGCGAAGGATCCGGTCATGGTATGCCAGAGCGCCTGCCACCAGCGGCCGTCGAAGACGGACAGCAGGCTGACGGTACCGGGATCCATGCCGAATTTTGTGAAAGTGGACTCCTGGATATTGAAGATATCCGGGGAGAAGATCTGGCTCAGGATGACGACAAACTGATGACCCCGCCGGGCAATGATGCCCAGGTCAAAACCGGTCAGCTTGATGCTCAGCCAGACCATGGCAACCAGCAGCACGGCAATCAGCGGCATCCGGGATCGGGGCCGCTGTACGCTGTGACCGTTGGACAGACGGATGGTTTTGGGTTTGAAAACGCGGTCGAAAAGCGGGACACGGTATCCCGCCGCGGCTTTCTTTTTCATATGCCGCCTCCTCAATCGCCCGCCTGGGGAATGGAAGCACCGTTGTAGATGGAATCCAGAATCTCCTGGGTAACCTGATCCACAGGCCCGTCGTAAACAATTTCACCTGCGCGGATACCGATCAGGCGGGTAGCGTATTTGAGCGCCAGGTCCACATGATGAATATTGATCAGGATGGAAATGTTCATTTCTTCATTGATGCGCTTGAAGTCACCCATGACCTGATGGGCAGTGACAGGATCCAGCGCGGCCACAGGTTCATCCGCCAGGATGATGGTGGGCGTCTGGTTCAGGGTGCGGGCCAGGGCAACGCGCTGCTGCTGACCGCCGGAAAGCTGGTCGCAGCGGGTATAAGCCTTGTCCAGGATGCCGACTTTATCCAGCGCCTCCAGGGCATGCATTTTCTGCTCCTTGCTGAAAATGCCGAGCAGAACCTTCCACCAGGGCATATCAGGCACCATGGAGGTCAGCACATTCTTGATGGCAGTGGAGCGGGAAACCAGGTTGAAGGACTGGAAAATCATACCGATTTTCCGGCGGAAACGGCGGAGACTTTTGCCCTTCAGGGTCATGACGTCTGTGCCGTCCACGGTCAGCTGTCCCTCCGTGATATCAATCATCCGGTTGATGGTCCGGATGAGGGTGGATTTGCCCGCACCGCTGAGGCCGATGATGGCAACAAATTCGCCCTGATTGATGGTGAGGTTCACATCTTTCAGGCCTTTTACGCCGTTGGGATAGGTTTTACTGACATGTTTGAATTCAATCAAGGAGATTCCTTCTTCTGCGGCTGTGCCGCCTGTAATTAATCCATAAACCTGAAAAATCCGGGCTGCCGCGCGGCGTGAACGCACGCAGCAGCCCGGACGGTGAGCGATCTTACTTCACGACTTCCTGTGCCTTACGGGTGGCGTCGTAATCGCTGTCAACAGCCTTCTTGTAACCTTCGTGGCTGTACACGGAGAAGATGGCCTTGCCTTCTTCAGTGTTGATAATGTTGATCAGGGCGTCCTGGATGGCCGCGATGAACTCGGGATTGTAGATCTCGGGCTTCGCCTTGGTAACGGCCACGGTGTCATTGTAGATACCGGGGGTGACGCCGATAACGTTCAGCTCATTCCAGATGGTGTCGGTACGACCCATGCCGGCCTTGCCGGTGGGATCGGTCTCGCCCAGGGGAAGCATCCAGGCGGCTTCATAGTCGCGGCGGCCGTCGGCGTAGCACACGATGATGTCCACCTGCTCGGCAGCAGCCTGCGCGAACTGGTCGCCATACTGAATGCCGAAGGAAACATGCTCCAGATCGGTGAGCTTTTTGCCGTCATAGTGATCCATCAGCCACATGGTGGGATAGATATATCCGGCAGAGGAGGAGTTGTTGCCGACAGCCCAGTTGGCCTTGTTCAGGTCATCCCAGGTCAGGGCTTCACCGGCGTTGACTTTGGCGGCCAGTTCCTTGCCGTAGGCAGAGGGAGTGGCATAGATCAGGGCGCGGTAGAAACCGACCTGATTGCTGGAGTCACCGGTGGTCTTGTTGGCGTCGCCGTTCCAGTCGGCAGGATTTTCACTGTCGTTGGACAGACCGGCGCGGGTGGAGGTCAGGATGACCTCTGTTTCGTCGCTGTAGAGGACGTAGGTGCCGGCGGGCAGCCAGCCGATATCGATGGAACCGGCGCCCATGGCTTCACCGGTGGCGTTGTAGTTGGTACCGACGGTGATTTCCACTTCGCCGATATCATAGCCCTGGTTGGCCATTTCAGCCTTGAGCAGGTCGGGCAGGTTCTTGGTGCCGGTGATAATCACGTCAGCATCCTTGGAGGGAACAAATTCGAGGGTCAGCTTGTCCATTTTGACATTGTCAGCCAGGGCGCTAACGCAGCCGAGAAGCAGAACAATTGCCAGAAGCAGGGCGGTGAGTTTTTTCATGGTATACCATCCTCCTTAATATATGATTCAATTATGTATTGGATCATGTACATATTATGCAATACAAACATAAAGAAAGTATTACGAAGTTCTAACTATATCTGAAAAAGCGCAGAAGTATAAATTTAAGGAAAAAAGACAGAGCCGGCAGCGCTGCCGGCTCTGCGTTTATGGGGGAGAAAAGGGGATGTCATACGGAATCCCGCTCAATAAGGCGGGAGGGGAGCAGAACACGCTTGGGCAGCGTGGTGTCTCCCCGGACACGGCTGGCGATGATCCGGGCGGCGGTGATACCCATTTCGACAGCCGGGACGTCGATGGTGGTCAGCGGTGGGTTGGCATACTGACTCATCTCAATATTGCTCATGCCGATGACCGCAACCTGATCCGGAACACGGATCCCCAGCTGATACAGGGCACGCAGGGCGGCCATGGCCATCAGGTCACTGGCTGCATAGAAAGCGGTGGGCAGGCCGTGTTCATGGTAAGTCTTCTCAACAAGGGAAACGCACTTTCGGTCATCCCAGTCGCAGTTCAGCACCCATTCGGACCTGACCTCCAGACCGAGATCCGCCATGGTTTCCAGGTAGCTGCGGTAACGGCGGGAACGCTTCAACGGGGCGCCCCCGACACTGCCGCCGATATAGCCGATGGACCGGTGCCCTTTGCTGTAAAGGTATTCCACAGCCATTTTGCTGACCCGCAGGTGATCATATTCCACGTTATCAATGGGCATATGCCCGGTATCAATTCCGACAATATGCGGAATGAGGGAATGGAGCTGTTCAAACAGCGGCTCAGACAGGGGACGCATCATGATGAGGCCGGAAAGGCCGGCACCCAGCAGGCGATTCAGGATGGCCTGATCCTCAAGCTCCTGCTCTGTCTGGATGACGGAAACGGTGCCGCCAAGGCGGGCAAGTTCATCCTCTATGCCGCTGAGAATGGCGAGATAGTAGGGATCACTGTATTTACCTTTGGTGGTGGCCAGGAGCACACCGACAGAAAAACCGGAGGTATCAGACTGATCCGGCCGGGGGCGCTTTTTCACGGGAGCCTGGTAACCAAGCTCAGTCACAGCGCGCAGCACTCTCTCGCGTGTTTCATCCGTCGTCTTGTAAATCTGATTGTCATTCAGAATACGGGAGACAGTAGCGGGGGAAACATTGGCCAGGCGGGCCACGTCACGGATATTCGCCATGAAGCTTCGTCCTTTCTGCCGGTAGGGCAAAATACAATATGGGAACGGAACAGATGATCCGGTGTTTCGTATGATCAAACGCTGTGTATCCGCCGGAGTCTGGCAATATGATATAGGAAGAAAGGCGGTGTGTCAAGTTGTTTATGAAACAAAAAAATATATGTTACATTGGCTTAATATAATGAAGAAACGGCACATGCCTACTAAAATTCCCTGTTGACAGTCATTGAAACATATGATAATGTTTAGTAAACAAAAATGAAAGTTTCATCAGGAGACCGGATATGAAGTTTGTATTAATCGGTGCAGGGCAGCGTGGAATGATTTACGCTAAATATGCCCTGGAAATGGGTCATGAGATTGCCGCTGTCGCGGAAACGGATGAAGTGAAGCGCCAGATTGCGGGCGATCTGTTCGGCATTCCGGCAGAACGCCGTTTCCTCAACGGAAAGGATCTGCTGGCGCTGCCGAAGCTCGGTGACGCGGCCATCATCGCGACAATGGACCGGGATCATTACCGGGAAGCTATTCCGGCGATGGAAAAAGGATACCATCTGCTCCTGGAAAAGCCCATTTCACCGGATCCGGAAGAAACGCTCGCTATTGAAGAATGCGCAGTGAGAACCGGCCGGCATGTGACTGTATGCCATGTGCTGCGGTACAGCCCTTTTTTCCGGGCACTGAAAAAAGCCGTGACAGACGGAAAGATCGGCCGGGTGATTACGATCCAGCATAACGAGAACATCGGCAACTTCCACATTGCCCACAGCTTTGTACGGGGCAACTGGAGACGGAGCGACCTGGCCAGCCCGCTGGTGATGCAGAAATCCTGCCATGACATGGACCTGATGGTATGGCTGACGGGAAGCAAATGCGAAAGTATTTCCTCCTTCGGTGACCTGACCTATTTCAAGGCGGAGAACGCACCGGAGAACGCGGCGGAACGCTGCGCGGAATGCCCGCTGAAAGACAGCTGCCGGTTCAGCGCTTACCGCTGCTACCTGCCGATCGCGGGAGACTGGCCGGCCACCGTACTGACAGAGGACCAGAGCGAGGAAGGACTCCGGGAGGCGATCAGGACAGGTCCGTACGGTCGCTGCGTATACCATTGCGACAACAATGTATGTGACCACCAGGTGTCCATCCTCCGTTTCACAAACGGAGTGACCGCGACTTTTAACCTGAGCGGATTTACCAACAGGATGACCCGGACGATCAAGATCATGGGTGAAAACGGTGAGATCCGGGCCAGCGAAGCAGACAATGTGATTGAAATCACGCACTTCGCAAGCAACTGGAAGGAAGAGGCTGAAACCGAGATTATTCGTCCGGAAGAAAGCACCAGCGGACACAGCGGCGGAGACAGCGGTATTGTGGAAGACTTCCTGTCCATGCTGGAAGGCAAACTGAGCGAATCCTCCACGGATATTCACGAATCGGTCGAAAGCCATATGATGGCCTGCGCGGCGGAAGAAGCCCGGCTGACGGGGAATGTGATCAGTATTGAGGATTTCCGCCGGAAGCATGAAAGGAAACCGCAGGCATGACAAGAGAGAGACTGAACGAACTGCTGAAGGTTACGGGCGATCTGATTCCTGAAGCAATGGAAGAACACATCGGGGATCTGGAGACGGACGCGAAGGAGCTGCTGCCCCGGGAAACACTTCTCGAGGTACTGAACACAAACCAGGTGCCGGAAGCCAAACAGCAGGCACTGCTGGACGCACTGGACGCAGCCAACGCCGTGCCGGAACTGGTGGAGCTGGCCCACATCATGGCGCAGGATGCCGTACGCGGCCTGGTCCGGTGTCACGCGGTGGAATTTTATCAGCCCCTGCCGGACTGCCTGACCGGATTCGCGAGGGAAGCCTACGCGTTCCTGTACACCCAGCTGTGTGTGCTGGAAGGCCGGAAAGCCCTGCGGGCCCGCGGAATCCCGGAGAAATACGACGAGGATATTCCGGAACGGATGACGCGGAAGCAGCTGAAGAAATATGTGGAGACCGGGGACATCAATTTTGACGATTATCCCTGGGATATGAACTTTTACTGCTGCCAGATTTTCTTCCTGGACCGGTTCTACTTCATTCCATATCGCTGGGGAGGATCCCCGGAGGCCTGGCGGAACCAGGAGACCGGAGAGGTTGTGGCCCTGTGGCACGCGGGTGTCCGGGTGCGGAGGGACGGCCAGATCGACGGCGTGAACGGCGTACGGGATCCGGAAGCGTTTACCACCGAGTTTATGGAGACGGAAGACGCCGTATGGGGCAACCGGGTCCTGCCGGAGGGAAGGATTTCCCCGGAGATCGTGATGCTGGATAAAAAGATCTGGCGGAAAGCCCTGGGAGACGACGATTTCCTGCTGGCACTGCATATCCCGGGCGGAGAAGGCTATACGCCGGAGCGGGTGCGCAGCAGCTGTGAGCAGGCACTGGCCTTCTATGACAGGTATTATCCCGAATACAACTATATCGGATTCTGGAGTGAATCCTGGCTGTATGATCCGGGACTGCGGGAGATTGTGAAACCCGACCGGAACATAGTACGGGTACAAAAGCAGTTCTACTGCTACCCGGTGGAAGAAGGGGACCGGATGATCCGGCTGGAAGTACTCGGGGACGAGCATGCGGACCACCGGAAGCTGACGCCCCGGAACAGCCTTGAACGCGGCATGTTCGCCGTGTGGGACAGGGGAGACCGGTTCCACACCACGGGAATGTTCCTGCTGCGGGAAGAGGTTTCCCGGATCGGCGAAGATCCCTACGAAACCTGAAACGATGAAAAACAGCTGAAAGGAGGAGAGAGTCATGCAGAGAACCGTTACGCCGATGACCCGCGGTTTCCGGTGGGAAATGAAACATAACCGGACGCTGTATCTGATGTGCGTACCCGCGCTGCTGCTTCTTCTCGCCTTTGCCTACCTGCCCATGGGCGGTATGTATATGGCATTCACCAAATACAACGTTGTGGACGGCATATACGGATCTCCCTTTGTGGGTTTTCAGAATTTCACCTATTTCCTGAAGGGGAATCCCTATTTCTGGAACGCGGTGAAGAATACGCTGATCATCAACTTCTGGGGTCTGATCTTCGGCACGATCGTACCGATCACCATCGCCATCGCGATGAACGAAGTGAAGAACGGACCCTTTAAAAAGATCAGCCAGAGCGCAATGTTCTTCCCTTACTTCCTGAGCTGGGTCGTTGTGGGCGCCATCCTGTACGGCTTTATGACAGCCAATTTCCGGATTGACCGGAAGACGGGAGAACTGATCCTGACCGGTGCAAACGGCGTGGCCAACCGACTGCTGATGGCCTTCGGGTCCCAACCGATCCGCTGGTATGCTGAACCGAAATACTGGAAAGCGATTGTCATTTTCCTGGACGTGTGGAAGTGGGCCGGCTACAACTCCATCATTTATATGGCAGCGATGGCCGGGTTTGACGGCAGCCTGTACGAGGCAGCCACCATCGACGGAGCCAGCCGGTTCCAGCAGATCCGGTATCTGACGATTCCGATGCTGAAACCCCAGGTGGTTATCCTGACCCTGATGAGTATCGGCCGGATTTTCTACGGCGATATGGGCATGATCTGGGGACTGGTGGGACAGAACGGCACCCTGCTGGACGCGGTATCGGTTATTGATACCTACGTCTACACCTCCATGAAAACGATGGGCTTCGGCTTCAGTACGGCAATCGGTCTGTGCCAGAGCGTCATGGGCCTGATCCTGATTCTCCTTGCCAACAGCGCGGCAAAGAAGATCAATGACGGGGAGGGACTGTTCTGATGAGTATTGCGGTACATCACGGAAAGCATCACTCCAGGCATATTCATCGCAGCGGCGCTGACAGATGGGCAAAGATCCTTTCCTATACGATTGTCGGCCTGTTCGGCCTGATGTGCCTCTATCCGCTGCTCCTGACGGTGACGGTCAGCCTGACGCCGGAGGACGTTATCAACAAAGACGGATACCGGCTGATCCCCAGCAGATGGAGCCTGGATACCTACACCTATATTTTTGCCCACAGCGGCGCACGAATCCTGAAATCCTACCTGGTAACGATCTTTGTGACCGTTGTTGGCACCCTCGGATCGATGCTGGTTACCTGCATGATCTCCTATGCAATCAGTCTGCGGGAACTGAAATACCGGAATGTGATTGCCTTCATCTGCAACTTTACCAGCATATTCTCCGCGGGCCTGATTCCCTGGTACGTGGTATGCGTGAACTGGTACGGACTGCGGAACAATATCCTGGCATTGATCCTGCCTTCATTGTTCAGCGTATGGTACATGTTCCTGATGCGGACCTATTTCAAGGCTATCAGCCAGAGCCTGTATGACGCGGCAAAGATAGACGGGGCCGGCCATATGACGATCTTCTTCAGGATTGCCCTGCCGCTGAGCGTCACCGCACTGCTGACGGTGGGCCTGATGTATGCGCTGTGCTACTGGAACGACTGGTGGCACGCCCTGATGTTCATTGATGACCGGGATCTGTTCCCGCTGCAATATTACCTGTATTCCATCATGTCCAACGTGAACGCGGTTTCCAGCGGGCGGGTACCTTCCGGTGCGGCGGCCAATATCCGGCTGCCGGCGGAGACGGTCAAGATGGCTGTGACGATCATCACCATCGGGCCGATTATCTTCCTGTATCCCTTTATCCAGCGCTACTTCGTCAAGGGCATCATGATGGGAGCCGTTAAGGAATGATGAATTATCCTGGCGGCGATCCTGAATAAGGTTCATAATGCGTTAAGCATATTATGAAAAATAGAAGGAGGACACACAAATGAAGAAACTGTTGGCTGTTGTACTGGCACTGATGATGGTGCTGACCCTGGCTGTGCCGCTGATGGCGCAGGCAGACGAGCTGGAGGAAATCACGATCCTCTATCCCGGTGAAGAAACTGACGCTTTCTCCAACTTCATCAACGGCGCTTTTGCCGAAAAAGTGAAGGAAGAGCTGAACATGAAGGTTAACTTTCGGTTCCTGAGCTGGGACGCTTACTGGGACCAGAAGAAAGTTATGCTGGCTGCCAATGAGACCATCGACCTGTACTGGGACGGCCTGCCGGACCTGCCCACCATGGTGAACAACAAGGAAGCCCAGCCCCTGGACGAGCTGATCGCCAAGGTCTGGCCGGACTACATGAAGGACGTCCTGCCGGAAACCCAGATGAACGGCGGTAAAATCAACGGCATTCAGTACGGTATTCCGTCCGCATACGCTCCGTCTTCCGCCATGTTCCAGTTTGTCTGCCTGCGGCAGGATCTGCTGGAGCAGGTCGGTATGACCGAAGTGAAGGACGCTGAAGACCTGCGTGAATACGCCCAGCGCGTGCAGGACCAGCTGCCCGGCTACATGGGCCCCGGAGATATCATCTTCAAGCCCCTGACCCGTAACTTTACTGACGAACAATACACCTGGCTGTTCCAGGATCTGGTGGTCTTCGGTGAAGAAAGCCACAAGGCTTACAGCTACGCCCATACCGACGCCTTTAAGAAGGTGGCACAGTTCAACCGTGAAATGTTCCTGGACGGCCTGTACCATGACGAAGTGGCCATCAAGTACAACGAGCGTGACAGCCGTGTGCAGACCGGACTGTATCTGTGGGTTGAAGGCTCCCTGGGCAAGGAACTGGAAATCGGCGGCAAGGTGAAGGCTGTGGACCCGAACGCCGTGATGAAGAACTACCTGCTCGCACCCGAAAAGCCCCGCTACGTCAACGCGGCAGGCGGTGAAGTGCTGTGCATCCCGTATTCCGCAAAGAATCCGGAAGGCGCCCTGAAGTTCCTCGCTTGGCTGTGGGGCAGCCAGGACAACTACCTCTTCTGCCTGTACGGCGAGAAGGGCAAGGACTGGGATCTGGACGAGAACGGCGGCCTGCAGCTGATCAGTGAGACCGCAGCCGGAGAAGGATTCTTCTATGAGTGGATGTTCCGGAACGCCAATTACCAGGTGTTCGGCCCCGAAGTTACCGAAGAGTACAAAGAGATGTACAGGAACTGGGACAACGACGCCCAGATCTCCGCGATGATGGGCTTTGCCTTCAACAACACCGGATTTGAAGTCACTGAAAACGCCTGCCTGGAAGCCTGGAAGAAACTGGCTCCCATCATGTACGGCTATGTGGACTTTGATGAGAACTATCCGGCGGCGATCGCTGAACTGGAAGCGGCCGGCATCAACGAGTATGTGGATGAAATGAACCGTCAGCTGGACGCGTTCCTGGCCTCCAAATAAGCACTGATACAAACAACTGATTTACCATCACACTGCCGGCAGGAGGAGGGTTCCTCCTGCCGGTGTTTTGCGAAAAAGTCCTGAAAGCGGGGAAAGAAACATGCGGGAAATGGCGGAAATGTTCCGGACGGAAGGGACGATTATCAAATGCATTCCCTTCGGATCCGGCCATATCAACCAGACCTGGCTGGTGGTGACCAACCAGCCCCATCTCTATATTCTGCAAAAGGTGAATACGGAGACCTTCCGGGATCCGGAGGGGCTGATGAACAATATCCTGCTGGTGACAGGCCACCTGAGGGAAAAGGATACGGATCCCAGACACGTGATGACGCTGGTAAAGCTGAAGGACGGAAGGGATTACATCCTGAAGGACCGGAAGGAACTGTGGCGGCTGTATGAATATGTGACCGGCGGCGTCTGCCTGGACCGGGCGGAGACGGCGGCGGATTTCCGGAACAGCGGAAAGGCCTTCGGTACCTTCCAGAACAGGATGGCGGATTTCCCGGCAGAGCAGCTGGTTGAAACCATTCCCGGTTTTCATGACACACCGAAACGCTATCTGGCTCTGCATGAGGCAATCCGGGATGACCGGGCCGGACGTGCAAAAAGCGTACAGCAGGAAATTGACTTTATGCTGGAGCGGGAAGAACAGGCAGGCCTGCTGCAGAAAATGCTGAAAGCAGGGGAACTGCCGCTGCGGGTGACGCACAACGATACCAAGCTGAACAATGTCATGCTTGATGAAAAGACGAGGGAACCACTGTGCATCCTGGACCTGGACACGGTGATGCCCGGGCTGGCGGCAAACGACTTCGGTGATTCCATCCGGTTCGGTGCGTCCACGGCGGAAGAGGATGAAAAGGACCTGACTAAGGTACGCCTGGACCTGAACCTGTACCAGGCTTATGCGGAAGGATTCCTCCATGCCTGCGGGGACAGGCTGACAGCGGCTGAACGGGAAACCCTGCCGGACGGAGCCCGGATTATCACACTTGAAAACGCTGTACGGTTCCTGACGGATTACCTGAACGGGGACACCTATTATCATATCGAAAGACCGGAGCACAATCTGGATCGTACCAGAACCCAGATGGCGCTGACGGAGGAAATGGAAAAGCATGACGACATCATCCGCAGGATGATGGATTGCATCTGAACGGAGGCACAAGATGATTCAATTCGGCACAGGCGGCTGGAGAGCCGTTATCGGAGACGGATTTACCCGGGACAATATCCGGAGGGTGGCGGCGGCGCTGGCCCGGAGAATGAAGAAGGAAGGCTGCACGGAAGAAGGACTTTGCGTCGGGTATGACCGGCGGTTCCTCAGCCGCGAGGCGCTGATCTGGTTCTGCGAGGTCCTGGCGGGTGAAGGCGTGAAGGTTTACTTTGTCAACATGAGCTGCCCGACACCCCAGATTATGTTTACAGTGAAGGAAAGAAAGCTGCCTTACGGCGCCATGGTGACGGCCAGTCATAACCCGGCCATCTGGAACGGTATCAAGCTGTTTACAGCCGGCGGACGGGACGCTGCCCAGGACGTGACGGAATCCATTCAGGAAACTGCCAACAGTCTGAAAGACGGAGAAATCCGCAGCATGGATTTTGAAGCGGCGAAGACCGAGGGGAAAATCATTATTATTGATCCGAGGGACGCCTACCTGGATTCCATCCTTCGGCAAGTGAATACCGACGCGATCCGGAAACGGCGGCTGCGGATTGTGCTGGATCCGATGTTCGGCGTGAGCCTGACCGGCCTGCAGACCATCCTGTACACCTCCCGGTGTGACGTGGACGTGATCAATGACCGTCACGACGCCTTCTTCGGCCGTCACCTGCCGGCACCGAACCCGGATACGCTGGTGGACCTGCAGTACGCAGTGAAGGAGCATAACGCAGACGTAGGTATTGCCACGGACGGCGACGCGGACCGGCTGGGTATCATCGATGAAAAGGGAAACTATATTACCGCCAATGAGACGCTGGCACTGCTGTATTCCTACCTGCTGGAGCAGAAAGGCTGGAAAGGACCGGCGGTGCGCAATATCGCTACTACCCACCTGCTGGACAGGATCGCGGAAGCACACGGCGAAAAGTGTATCGAGGTACCCGTGGGATTCAAACACATCTCGGCCGGGATGGAAGCCAACAATGCACTGATCGGCGGCGAATCGTCCGGCGGCCTGACAGTCCGGGGACATATAGCCGGCAAGGATGGCCTGTATGCGGCGAGCCTGCTGGTGGAGATGCTGAGCGTCAGCGGGAAAAAGCTCAGCGAACTGGTAGCGGATCTGTACAGCCGTTACGGTGAAATGCATGCAGCTGAATATGACTGGGCGCTGACTCCGGAAAAGAAGGAACAGATTCATCACCTGGTGATGGATGAAAAGAAGCTTCCGTCCTTTGAGCAGACCGTTGTCCGCGTCAACTACATGGACGGCTGCAAAGTCTATTTTGAAAACGGATGGGTGATTGTCCGTCCATCCGGTACGGAACCGCGGATCCGAATCTTTGCGGAAGCACCGACACAAACGGAAGCGGAAGCGCTGGTACGGAAGATGGCGGATTTCACAGGGCTGGAATGACATAAAAAAGGCTGGAATCAGGAATGATTTCAGCCCTTTTTTCTTTGATCCGCTTTATTCGCTGACGATGATCCCGTAAGTATTGAGAACACCCGCGGAGGTCTTGCTTCCATCCGCAATGTAATACAGACGCAGAAGAGTACCGTCTTTTTTCGTGTATTCCACGATAAAAACCTGGCCGGGCCCGATCTCCATGATATAGTTGCCGGCGGGGAGGCAGTCTCCTGTGCCGGGAGCATCCTTCAGGTCTTCATAAGCGCCTTCCACCCTCCAGAAATCCCGTTTCAGGAAATCCGCAGACCAGGAGGAAATATCACTGCTTCCAAAATAGGAAGCCTCATACTGTTTTCCGTTCAGGGTAACGGTTTCCAACCGGACAATACCGGATTTAGTCAGATCGGTCGAATATATACGGTTTCCGAGAAGATCCTTCAATTGTGACGCCATGCAGGGTATGGATCCAGTTGAATCCAGGGAAAACAGGTTTGTATGGGCGGATCCGTATATGCCCATGACGTCCTTTTGTCCCAGTGCATCATAAATCCTAAGGAAATTATCCACCATCAGTTTTTCCCTGTAAACAAAGGCCGCGTCCTGATTGTCAGACTTCATTGCGTAATAGGTACTGCCTTGTTGAATGACTTCTTCCGCGAAACGGTACTGATCACTGTCCTTCCTGCCTTCGGATTCCAGCAGTGCCAGATATGCGGTTCCAAGGGTGTTGAACTGATGCCCCACATCGGTTCCGTGAAAGACAGTATCCGGGAACCTGGATTTGATTGACCGGTAAAAATCCAGGACACACGGAGAATGCATCTGTGTTCCTTCCATTGCGTTGTAGACCAGTTCCAGCAGTTCATCTGTATCTGCATGCATCCACCGGTTCAGGTATTCAGCCGAATAGAAGGGGAGCTCAATAAACAGGTCACGCATTCCGCCGGCATAGCAGTCTGACCAGGCGGCCAGTTCCTTTTCCAGGCAGGCCGGATCCGCATGGGATTCGCCGTAAAGGAAGACGTTTCCGGAGTTGTCTGCTTCCGCGCATGCGGGAGCGAAACAGCAAAGAACCAGCATGCTGACGGTGAGCAGTACGAAAAGCGTTTTTCTCATAGGATCAACCTCCATTACAGGAAAATGATAGATGGAAAGAATTGAGCTTTTATTCCCGGAACTATCATAACAGGCCGGAGAACGTTTTTTCATCCTGTTTTTGAAAAAATAAGGGCGTGTATTGTGCTGAATTGAGAAAAAAGCTTCCCCCAAAGGGAAGCTTATGTTTGAAAGATATCGCTTCAATCACCGTACAGCTCCAGCAGGATTTCCCGTGCCTCGGTGCTGTGCTTTTCCATGTCCCGGAAGAGGGCAAACTGCGCCCTGGCCCGGTCCAGGTTCTGTCCCGGACGGTGAATTTTGAAATAGACGTCTCCGTTCAGGTGATCCGCAAGGAACCGGAGTCCGTTTTCCAGCGTCATGAGGCGGGCGCCGGTTTCCAGGGACAACAGCTCCTCCCGGGAGAGGACACCCTTCAGGGAAGAAAGGAAACCGCGGGCAAAAGCCCGGTATTTTGGCAATTCCAGGCGGATCAGGGAAAGATCCTGCTCATCCTCGGCGGCACTGCAGGCACCCACCCGGATGGCGTCGCCAAAGTCGTAAGCCAGCAGCCCCGGCATTACGGTATCCAGATCGATGACACAGACAGCCTTGGAAGTTTTACGATCCAGGAGCACGTTGTTTACCTTTGTGTCGTTGTGGGTAACGCGCAGGGGCAGTTTTTCCGCGGCGAGGGCATCCGTCAGGAGCCGGGTGTCATCCGCGTGGCTCCGGGCGAAGGCAAGTTCTTCCTCCACTTCGTGAAGACGGCCTGAGGCATTCCTTGCGACGGCCTCCTCCAGCTGGCACAGACGTGAAGGGGTGTCGTGGAAGGCGTGAATGGTCTCATACAGGGAGGCAACCGGGAAATCATCCAGCATACGGGTGAAAAGGCCGAAAGCACGGCCGCATTCTTCCAGAACAGCCGGATCATCCGGAAGTTCGGGACTGAAAGTGTCCGGCACAAACAGGAGAAGACGCCAGATCTGGCCTTCGCTGTCTTCCGCACAGGATTCGCCGGAAAGGGTGGGGATGAGGGTAATCGTCTCCCGGTCCGGATCGCCTCCGGCAGCCAGGATCTTCATCCGCAGATGGGCGGTCACATGCTGAATGTTTTCCATAACTTCCCGGGGACGGACGAAAACATAGCTGTTGATGCGCTGGAGAATATACTGCCTGTCTGTTCCGGCAATCCGGACCAGAAATGTGTTGTTGATATGGCCGTTGCCAAAGGGAACCGCAGTACGTTCTCCTTCCGGCAGGGCAAAAGCATCCAGGATTTCAGGATAGGGCATGGGTACAGAGACATCCTTTCGATGGTAAAGTAGTGACTATTGTTTTATCCTTTAACGCCGCCGGCTGTCAAGCCCGCAGCCAGGTGCTTTTCGATCAGCATGAAGAGGATGACCACAGGAACGGTTGCCAGAAGCGCCGCAGCGAAGAGATACTGCCATTCAATCATGTTGAAGGAAGAGAACTGGGTGATGCCCACCGTAATAGGCCTGTTGGCCTGGGTGGAGATCAGCACGGTGGAGACGGTATATTCATTCCAGGCGTTGATAAAGACAAAGATCAGCGTGGTGACAATTCCGGGAGCCGCCATGGGAAGCAGAATCCGGAGCATGGCACCGAGCACGCTGCAGCCATCGATACAGGCGGCCTGCTCCATCTCGGAGGAGATGGAAACAAAGGTGCCGCGGAGAAGCCAGATGGCGAAGGCCTGGTTGAAAGCCGCATTGATGAACATCAGTCCCATCAGGGTATCGTTGAGGTGCAGCGTGTTCATGAGGCGGGAAATGCCGACCAGCAGCACGACGGGAGAGAACATCTGGCTCATGATGACAAAACCGAGATAGGCTTTCTTGCCGCGGAAATCCATGCGCGCCATGGCATAGGCGGCGGGAATGCCGCAGACCATAGCAACGAGCGTGGCACCACCGGCAATCAGCAGGGAGTTGACCAGATACCGCAGGACGCCGCGGTTCAGCGTATCCGTGAGATTGCTGAAGACCCAGCGGGACGGCAGGATCCGGAGGAAATGCATATCCGTTGTTTCCGCATTGCTGCGGAAGGCAGTGATGAACATCACGAAGAAGGGATACAGGATAAACAGCGAGAAAAGGATCACGCTGAGATAAAGCGCAATGCGCAGAAGTGTCTTTTTCAGCGGCTTACAGGCGCCCAGGATGGCGGCGCATATGGTGATGAAAGCCGGGATAATCAGCAGGAACGGGCCAGCGCAGACGGTATATTTCAGGGCGGCCAGCAGGGTGTCCAACTGGTCTCCGGCGGATCCGTCGAAGAGGAACCGGTCGAGTGCCGGCCGGAGACGATCCAGCGCTCCGGGATTCCCGCCGGCTTGTGCCAGATCCACCGTGCGGGAAAGATCCAGATTGAGCCTGTTGAAGACAACGGGAATCAGGAAAAAGGAAGCAAGGGCCAGGATAAAGGCGCCGATTCCGGCAGCGCGGTTTCCGGTAAACACAGACAGGAGGGTGAGCAGCCAGGCGGCTGCAGAGAAAACAAGAATCAGGATCAACAGCACAGAAGAGGGAAGCCCGGCACGCAGCAGATCCCAGCCGCTCCGGTTGTTGGCGGCATTGATGGTGAAAATGACCAGGGAAGTGGTTTCATTTTTGCTGTTGACCCGTTCAATGACCTGTTCGTCAATGTCGCCTTCCACACCCTGGGTGCGGAAGGTTTCAAGCTGGAGCTCCACTTCCTGACGAACGGTCTGGTATTTTTCATCACCCACAAAAGTGTTGGGAGAACGCTTAATATACAGCTGTGAGGAGAAATTCAGAAAAGACAGAGAGCAGAAAACGACGGTCAGGATCAGCGATGAAAGAATCAGAAGAAGAATGATCCGACGGGAGTTTGAAACGGAAGGAAGCTTTTTCATCAGAGATTATCCTCCTTCCGCATGGTGATGAGCATATAGCAGCCGGAGGCAATGCACAGGATAACGAAACCGATCACGGAGAGCGCGGTGGCCGGACCTTTCCGCTGGTCATAGAAGGCGAGCATGTACAGATAGGTGACCATCGTATCGGTCTTGTTGGCCGGAGCGCCTTTGGTGATGGTATAGATGATGGGGAAGGAATTGAATACATAAATGATATTCAGCACGGTGGAAACCGTGAGGGACGGTTTCACCAGCGGGATGGTCACATGACGGAGCTTTTTCCAGAAGCCCGCGCCGTCCACGGTGGCTGCTTCATAATAGGACGCGTCGATGGACTGAAGGCCGGAAAGCACGGTAAAGGTGACAAAGGGAATGGTAACGATGATACCGATGGCACACTCCCAGATGAATTCAATCTGATAGGAAGCACGCCAGTTCACCGGATCCTGCAGAAAACCCAGATTCAGCAGGATGTTATTCAGGTTGCCGTATTCCATTTTGATGATGTAGTTCCATACGGACGCCTGAATGACCAGGGAAGCCGCCCAGGGGAAGACCATGATCGACCGGGCAATCTTCCTGCCGCGGAAGGGCTGATTGAGCACCATGGCGCAGATGAAACCGATAAGGGTAGAAAGCCCTACAACGGAGACCACCCAGAAGGCAGTGTTAAGCATTACCTGAGGAAAAGCGGCGGAAGAAACAGCGTCCTGAAAGTTTTTCAGTCCGATAAACCCACCGACAACGCCGGCACGGCTGATATGGCTGAAGGCCAGGCGGAAAACAATGCCGATGGGGAATACGACGAAAACCAGCATCAGCAGGATGCTGGGAAGAATCCAGAGATAGGGTTCCCAACGATGACGGACAAAAACTGAACGCATGATTCTTCTCCTGTAAAAAAGGGAGGCCGGTATTCCGGCCTCCCGGATGATAGAGGATTATTTACCGGTGATCTTCGCCTGCAGCGCATCCAGCAGTTCCTTCACGTTGCCACCGGTGAGGGCCTGCTGTTCAACTTCGATAACGCCCTGCTTCACATCGTTCCATTCCGCCTTGGTGGTGGGATAGAACTTGGCACCGCCCAGCACGTCCAGCCAGGCCTGGAAGGAAGGATCAGCTTCAACCAGAGCGCCAACAGCAGAGTTCACAGCGGGCAGGAAGCCTTCCATGGAAACCCAGCCGACATAATTGGCGGGATCATAGAAGAAGGTCAGGAACTTGCCGATGGCTTCGTTACGGGCAGCCTGATCGGGAGCAGTTTCATCCTTGAAAGCCATGATACGGTCCATGACGCCGACGGAACTGGAGCCGGCACCTTCATTGTGCGGCAGAGCAGCGGTTCCGGGAACCACGGTGCCTTCCTTGTCGATGATGTAGGTGGGCAGCTGGTTGGGGGCAATCAGCATGGCCATCTTGCCGGCAGCGAACATATCCTGCAGGTCATAACGGGTCTGGGTGGCAGGGTTCGGGTTGGTGAAGCCCTTGTTTACCAGGCCGATAGCATATTCGATGGCCTCAACGTTGGCGTCGGAATTCAGGATCCATTCGCCGTTCTCGTCCACGAAACCGCCGTTGTTGCCCCAGGTGTAATAGGCGAAAGCGGCCTGACCTTCATCGGTGGTCATATCAACGCCCCAGGGATACACTTCGCCGCCGAAGGCATCCAGGATCGCCTGGGAAGCGTCTTCCAGTTCAGCCCAGGTTTCCGGCACCTTGTCAACGCCGGCTTCCTTGAGCAGGTCTTCATTGTAGAACAGGGCACGGGCAGAAGCCAGGTCCGGAACGGCCCAGACAGTTCCGTCGATGACGGACTGCTCAATGAAGGAGGGGAAGAAGTCCTGGAACAGCTCGTCCGGGCAGTACTCGGAAACGGGCATCAGCAGGCCTTCATTCGCGTAATCGGCAAACACGTCGATATTCAGGATGTCCGGCGCGTTGTTATTGCTAATCCGGGTGGAGACAACCGTGTACAGGTCATTCCAGGAGACAACTTCCAGATTCAGCTTGATGCCGGGGTTGGCTTCCTCAAACTTCGCGACGAAGTTGGAACCATCCATGCCCGATCCAAGGAACCATTCCTGGGTGTTGGGGCCGTACTGGGCGATGATGACGTCCAGCGTAATGTCCTCCGCATGAGCGGAAACAACCGCCAGGGAGAGGAACAGGGACAGGGCAAGAATCACAGACAAAAATCTCTTCATGGTTAACCCTCCATATGTTTTTTTCGCAGCGAAACAAGCTGCTTTTCTTTAGATTCAGTATAGCTTTCCGCAGGGGCTTTGTCAATGAAGAAACACCCTGGAAAATGCACCGGAAAGCAAGAAAAATAAGGGTTTCCGCAGCGCAGAAACCCGGCAGGCCTTATGGATCAAAGGATGGGAAAACCACCTGTTATTCGAGTGTAAAAATCATCCGGACAGGATTGTGATCGGTGCAGGTGAAGCCATAATCCAGGGTCTCGACAGATTCGGCATGGACGTTTGCGGAGACGATGAATCCGTCAATCAGATAGAACTGGAACCCCTCTTTATCTGCACCGGCGTAGGCCCGGTCCAGAGAACGGCAGGTGGGGAAGCTGTTATCCATCAGCAGGGTGAAGTCGCTGCCGAAGGAAGCGGCATCGATCACGCCGGGCTGCCACATGCCTTCATATACAGGATAAGCGCTCTGGTCGATATTGGTAAAGCGCTGGTTGAAATCACCGCCGGCGATAACATAATTGCCTTTAGCATACTCTTCCTGCATCAGGGCGGTAAGCTGGCGGGCCTGGGCCTCCTTGCCTTCGCCGTCATCATAGGCTTCCAGATGCAGATTGATCAGTACCAGCTCCCGGTCAGAATCCTTGACAGGGAAGCGGCTGACCAGCAGGCATCTTTTCAGGTTGAAAAGCCGGATCGGCCAGGAGAAGGGAACCGGCAGGGAAATCCGTGCCGAGCTTCCGGGTACGGCAGCGCTCAGAGTATACAGGCCGCTCTCCACATGCCCCATCGGTGGAATCGGATAGGGAACAAAAAGCGTATTGAAGTTATAGGCAAAGGATTCACTGGCGCCTGGAAGAGTTTCCCGCAGGACGGCGCGTTCATCCAGCCCGTGGCTGCGGGCAGAATTGATATCCACTTCCTGCAGAATCAGGAAATCAGGATTCAGGGTTTTCAGGGCGTCACGGATGCCTGCAAGGTTGCTTTCCACCCTTGCCTGATCAGCCGTGTAGACGGATGATCCTCCGTCCATGAAGAAATCAGCATTATCGCCCAGGGCACCGTAACCGCAGTTCCAGGAGACGATGGTCAGCGGTCTGCCTGTTTCCAGGACAGCTTCAGTTTCCTGCTGCGCTATGATAACCTCCGTGTCGGCAGGGCGGTATTCGGCAACGGTGAACACGCCAACCGCCAGGAGGAGCAGCAGAATCAGTATCCCGACGATACAGAGCAGCGCTTTCAGGATCTTTCCGACGATTTTCATGTTTCCACCTCCGGTTTTATGCTCTCATTTCCTCAATATGATAGACATAGTCCAGGGACTTCAGGGCTTCAATAATCTCAGAATGGGTTTTGTACTTCTTCAGCATTTCACTGCTGATGGTGATTGAGATGCTGTAAACGGACAGGCCGCTGCCCACATAGGCAGGATTCTGCTCAATTTCATCAATGGTCAGTCCAAGCCGGCGGATCACGGTAACGAAATCCTGCAGGCAGACACTGTTGGTCAGCTCCAGGTGGACTTCAAAGTGATTGGAGTGGTTGTTGAAAGCAATTTCCAGCGGCGGGAACCAGAACAGGATACAGAGCAGAGCGGCGTAAGCGGCAATTGCAACGGTATAGCAGCCGAGGCCCAGGGAAATGCCGATGACAATGGACACCCAGAGGCCGACAGCAGTGGTCAGGCCTTTAATCTGGTTCTTTGATGAATAAAAGACGGAATGCACTGTGATGATGGAAGCGCCGATAATGGTTCCAGCGGAGAGCAGGAAGAATGCGTGACCGGATGAAGCGGCAAAGACGTAGCTGTCCAGGATGGCAACCAGTGTGCCGACCAGGAATGCCAGCATAAAGGTGCGCAAGCCTGCAGAATGCCTTTTGTTGGAACGCTCCCATCCGATGATGGCTCCCAGGATCAGCGAAAGCAGGATCCTCAGCAGCAGGGAAGCCACGGTCAGATCGGTTGCCCAGTTTCCCAACAGACCGGCAATCGGATCCTTAACGATAAAAACAGTGTCCATGATACATCCTCCTCAAAAGGTGTCAATAATCAGAAAATATCGCGCCGGAGACCGCGGCGGCGGGTACGAGGCTGCGGCTGGGTCTGATCCCGGTAATACTCTTCGGCAGCCTCCGTAAAAGCCTTTTCATTTTCGTTTTCCGAGTGGACCGGAAGTTCACTCTGGATTTTCTGGATCCGATCGATCAGCAGTTCCAGCTCGGATTTCTTTTCGCCTGTTTCTGTGATTTCAGGAACCGGAGCCACCTCTTCCAGTTCGTTGGAATAGGAGCCGGAAAGCCAGAGAGAAAGTTTGGCAGCACCTGGACCGATCAGCTCATAAAGGACACTGGATGACAGGATGATTGTTTCCAGCGCGTGTCCCATTTCCCCGCCGAGCTCCCGGGCACCCAGGGCAGCCAGACCGATGGCTACGCCGGCTTGCGGAATCAGCGCAAGACCCAGGTAATTACGGACTTTGGGCGCCTTTCCGGCAAGACGGCATCCGGACCAGGCACCGATATACTTTCCAAGGATGCGGACGATGAAATAGATGACTCCGACAACCAGCAGCGGAACGGCACCGATGCTTTCCGACTGGTTCAACAGTGATCCCAGGTCGAAAGACAGGCCGCTGCGGAAAAAGAAGAGCAAAAGGATCGGCGGGCTGAAATAATTCAGCTGGCGGAACATCCGTTCATCTTCCGTCGTGTTGATATAAACCATACCCATGGCCATACAACCCAGCAGCGGGGAAACGTCAATGACCGCGCAGATGCCGCAATAGGAAAACAAAACGGCAATGGCAATGATCAGCCGATTGTCCGTACTGCGGCGGGTGCCGACGAGCCATTTGAGAATCAGGCCGAAGAAGCAGCCGAGCAGGAGCAGCAGCAGGGTTTTTCCAAGGGGAATCAGCACAGCAGAGATGTGGAATCCGGTGCTGGAGAAGACGGCGGTGGCCAGGGAAATGGCCATGGAATAGAGCACCAGGCCAACAACGTCATCCAGGGCAACCACCTGAAGCAGGGTTTCGACAAAATCGCCTTTTGCGCCTGTCTGACGAATGGTCATGATGGTGGAAGCGGGAGCAGTGGCTGTGGCCAGTGCGCCGAGGACCACTGAAAATGCAAAGTTCAGACCGAGAATCAGATGACAGGTCAGAAAAACGAGAATGGCGGCGCCGCAGGATTCAAACACCGTAATGGTAATGACTTTTCCGCCGTTCTTTTTCAGGGTGGAAAGGCGGAAAAATTCACCGGTACTGAAGGCAATAAAAGCCAGGGCAATATCCGGAAGGAAAGAGGTTCCTTCAACTATTGTCTGCGGAATTAAATTCAGGGCAAAAGGACCCGCAAGAATACCGCCGACAATATAGGCGGTGACATTGGGCAGACGCAGCTTTTTGGTAATCCGGGTCATCAGGAAACCCGCAGCAAGCATCAGCGCAATGGAGATGATTGTTGCCGGTACGGCAGAATCGCCTCTGTTCAGCCAGCTCATCCAGACAGGCAAGGAATTCACCTCCGGTGGAAAGACATTCATAACAAATAAAGGAGGTTAATCATAAATTGTGCGGCCATGAGCGTCCGGAGCACCGCTGAGACGGTGGAAGAAGGTGTTGATGATATCACACCATTCCCTGGCGCTGTACAGCTGCTGATTCATGCGGTCACGGATAACAGAGGCGTCAGGTTCAGGGAAGGGCAGTGCAAGCAGCCTGTCCGCCATGACGCGGGTTTCTTCCAAGCCTTCAAAATGATCATCGTAGATCCGCTGAATCAGCGTACGGCCGTCGCGCATACGGTAATCATAGGGCAGACGGTGATAGAACAGCAGGAAAAGGTCCGGACAGACTGCCGGGTCTTCATACTTCCTGCGGAAGTCCTCGGGATACTGATCCAGGTATCCTGTACCTGAATGGGTACGGTTGATACCAACAGCGTTCCGGTCCGCTTTGTGATAGGTTCCCCAGAGATCATATTCGTAGCCGGAAGGATTCGGTCCGTAGTGTTCATGGGGTGTGATCATCCAGCCGATGCCAAGGGGAGCGGTATACTTTTCATAGGTGCGGCGGGATGAAAGAAGCAAAGAGACCAGAGTCTGTTCCTGATCGTCTGTGAAATCATAGGTCATGCGGCACCAGCGGGCAACGGCTTCCTCAGCGTTCACGTCAGGATTCCAGGCAAGAAGTCCATAGGTATAGAGATTCACCGCAGCCAGCGGATGACCGGTATAATTCTCATCATCGCCCAGGTTGGAAACGGCCGCGATGGACATGATATTGTCCGCCGGCAGTTCCTCATAAAGTTCTTTCCACATGGGAATCATGGTGTACAGATCAATCTGATGGCCAGTATATTCCTGCGCCAGCTGCAGTTCCATGGCCAGTTTTGTTTTCTTCATCCCGAGAAGCAGGGGACTGAGGGGTTCCCGGACCTGGAAATCAAAAGGACCGTGTTTGACCTGGAGAATGACGTTTTCCGCGAATTCACCGTCAAGGAAAGCATAGTGTTCCCATGCAGCTTTGGGACGATCGGTTTTTGTATCACGCCAGTCCTGACGGCAGTTATAGACAAAGCAGCGCCAGACGACAACGCCTCCGAAAGGTTTCAGAGCATCCGCCAGCATATTGGCGCCCTCAGCATGATTCCGGCCATAGGTAAAGGGACCGGGGCGTCCTTCGCTGTCTGCCTTGACGAGGAAACCGGCCAGATCCGGAACAGCAGCGTATACACGGCCTGCGGTTTCCTTCCACCAGGCCTGCACGGCAGGATCCAGCGGATCAGCGGTGGAAATGCCATGACGCATGGGCTGGGAGAAATCCACGGAGACCATGAGACGGACGCCGAAAGGACGGAAAAGATCCGCCAGGGCGGCCAGATCCGGAAGATAATCCTCCAGCAGCAACTGGGCAGGGTAATGGACGTTCACATTGTTAATGCACAGAACGTTCAGCCCGACAGAGGCCAGCAGCCTTCCGAGCGTCTGTATGCGCTCCGTGCTGTATTCGAGACGGCCGTTCCTGAAAAAAAGACTGCGGCCGGCATAGCCGCGCTCAATATCCCCGTCAGCGTTGTCCCAGCAGTTGATCATCCGGAGGGAATACTTCGGTTCTGAGGTGACAGTACCGGATAAAGCTTTTCCGCAAAGTGTATCCATGATGAGGCGATATGCACCGTACAGCAGGCCGGTGCTTCCGCCTGTGATGCTGAAGAAACCGTCATTACCGGGCACGATCTGATATGCGTCACCCATATCCGTCTGTTCATACAGATCAAAAGGGGTATGCGGGAAAAAGCTTTCCAGTTCAAAACGTGCTGTTTCCGCAGGTGTCCTGAGAGTGACAGGCGGGGTTTTACTGAGTTTGCCGAGCCACAGATTCATAGGCTGAAATATCCTTTCAGGGTAAAAATATAACCGGCATCCGGGCCGCTTGTGCACCGGACGGGAATATGCCGAAAACATATGCCGATTAATCAATATATTATACTCCCTGAATATGCGGTTGAACAGTGCGGAAATGATAAAAGGGCAAATAAAACTGTTTACAGAAAGCAGGGGTGGAGACTATCTCCGAATTGAAAAAAAATGACCGTGGAAAAAGAAAAAGGAGACTGATCGCCTGAAGGCTTTGTATTTTCATTGTTTCGGGGCACGGGAACAATTGACAGTCCAAGATGCCCGGTTGTAAAATCCTTCGCAAGAGGCAATGGCGTCTTCGGGCAGTCGGTTCGGAGACGTTGTTTTCTATTATCTTTTTGAGAGGGTGGGAATACTATGACCAAGAGATTAAAGTCTGTTCCGTGGATTCTTCCGGGTGTACTGCTGATGAGTGCGTCTGCTGCTGCAGCAGAAGAAGCAGGCAGCGGTTTCCTGGATCATGTCGCGAATGTGAACAATGCCGTGAACGGCGTTGTATGGGGAGTTCCCGCCCTGGTTCTGCTTGCATTTGTAGGCATCCTGATGACCGTGCTGACGAAGGTTTTCCAGGTGTCACATTTCGGCCACTGGATGAAGAAAACCATCGGGGCTGTTTTTCATGACAAGCATGTGACCTCCCATACGACGGATAAAAGCATTTCCCAGTTCCAGAGCCTGTGTACCGCCCTGGCGGCCACAGTCGGCACCGGCAACATCGTGGGTGTTTCCGGCGCAATCCTGATGGGCGGCCCCGGCGCTGTTTTCTGGATGTGGGTCATGGCCTTTCTCGGCATGATGACCAACTATTCCGAAAATGTTCTCGGCATTTTCTACCGCCGCAAGAATTCCAAGGGCGAATGGTCCGGCGGCGCCATGTATTATCTGCGTGACGGACTGGGCTCCAAAAAAGGATGCAAAACGCTGGGACGCATTCTGGCCGGCCTGTTCTCCTTCTTTTGCCTGGTTGCCGCTTTCGGTATCGGCAATATGACGCAGGTGAACGCCATTTCCGGTAACATGCAGAACGTGTTCGGCATTCCCACCTGGGTAACCGGCGCGATTGTGATGATTCTTGTCGGCCTGGTTGTGGTGGGCGGACTGAAACGGATCGCTTCCGTTACAGAAAAGATCGTTCCTTTTATGGTGATTCTGTATATGATCGGCACGATTGCCATCTTCTTCATCAATATCGGCCAGATCGGTTCCGTGTTTTCCTCCATCTTCAAGGGCGCCTTTGGGATGAGCGCCGCGGCCGGCGGTGTTGTGGGATACGGCATGAAGCTGGCGATTGAATGGGGTATGAAACGCGGCGTCTTCTCCAACGAAGCCGGTCTTGGCTCTTCTGTTATGGTGCACTCCAACTCCAACGTCAAGGAACCGGTCAAGCAGGGCATGTGGGGCATCTTTGAAGTGTTCGCCGATACTATCGTGGTCTGCACCCTGACTGCTTTCGCCGTGCTTTCCTCCGGTATTATCGACCTGAATACCGGCGTGCTGACAGAAGCCTTCAGCAGCCTGACCAAGAACGATCTGGTCGCTACTGTGTTCAACAAACAGTTTGGCGTGATCGGATCCAGCTTCATTGCGATTTCCATTGCACTGTTCGCATTCTCCACCGTACTGGGATGGAGTCACTACGGCACGAAAGCCTGCGAATACCTGCTGGGTGAGAAAAATACCGTTCCGTACCGCGTAATCTTTGTGCTGCTGGTATTTGGCGGCGCTGTCATGGGTGACAACCTGGCATGGGACCTGGCGGACACCTTCAACGGCCTGATGATGATCCCCAACCTGATCGGCGTCATCGCCCTGTCCGGCGTTGTGGCGAAGATCACAAAGAACTATGTGGACCGTCATCTGCGCGGCATCCAGGTAGAGCCGATGTATTCCGCCTTCCAGGATGTCCAGGAAGAAGAGGAAGCGGCCCCGCCCACTGACGAGGACGACTGATCCTGAAAGATGAAACATCCCCCGGTTACTGCCGGGGGATGTTTTTTACTGTATTGATTCAGATCAGTTTCTGCACCACGAAGCATTCCGGAGCACCGGGACCTGCGTTCAAAAAACGTTGATGGAGCACGTTGTAGGTTTTATTGGAAAGAGTTGCAAAAAAGCCGGTCAGCTCGTGGCGCTCCCTGTCTCCTTCCGGATGACCGGGGTAGGCACAGAGGACAAGCACACCGCCGGGCAGCAGGAGATTCAGGGCTTTTGATACCGCCTCCCGGGTTGTTTCCCAGAATGTTGTGACCGTATGATCTCCACCGGGAAGCCATCCCAGATTGAATACCACCGCCCTGACGGGATTGCTGACATGCTCATCCATATGCTGGTGACCGCAGCAGAACAGATCCGCCCGGTCCAGAAGGTTATCCCGGCGCAGAAGGGCTTCTGTGGAGGCTACTGCCTGCTCCTGAATATCAAAAGCATATACGTGGCCCGACGGGCCGACCGCTTCACAAAGGAAAACGGTATCATGACCGTTGCCCATAGTGGCGTCAATGACGGTATCTCCGGGCTGCACCACACAGGAAAGAATGTCTCTGGCAAGATACCTGGCTGATTTCAATTCATAACTCATATTATAAAACCCTTTCAAGTTCAAAAACTGGTCTACCGGTTCACTTCGGAAAAGGAAGAACGGCAATAATATCCATTATCCCTTTCTCTTTGTCAATATGACATGGGAAACAGGCAACAGGAGTTGTAGACAAAACAGGATGTGAGGTATACAATCTGCAAAGAACGGTTAAGGAACCGTCCAGCGGAAGGGAGAGGCGGAATGAAGAAAAAACTGACAGGATTCCTGCTTTTCATGCTGATTATTTGCTGCATATATATGTATGCCGCAGCAGAAGAAGCAAAGGAAATCAAAACCGGGATCGAGTTTACGGCCAACGGCAAATCCAGCAATTTTGAAGATATGCAGGATGATGATTTCAGAACCTACTTTCCGCTGAAGGAAAAGAAAGGCTGGCTGGAGATTCACAGCGAGACTCCCGTCGGCGGCGTTTATGTAAAGCTGTTTGAGAAAAACGGAGCGCCGGTTGAATATGCGGTCCAGGTAAAATCAGGGAACGACGAATGGGAGACCGTTGCCGAGGGCGGACAGTACCTGATACACTGGCATCCACTGAAAGAAGCTGTGAATGATATCCGCATCGCAGGGAACAGCAAGGAAAGAATCCGCATTGCTGAGCTGCAGCTTTACGGTGAAGGGGAAAAGCCCGCAGACGTACAGGACTGGCAAACCATTGACAAATGCGACATGATGCTCTTGTCCGCACATCCGGATGACGAAATTCTCTGGTTCGCAGGCCTGCTTCCGACCTATGCGGGTGAGAGAAAGCTAAAGGTGCAGCTCGCGGTGATGGCGCCGACGGGCGGAGAACGAAAACTGGAACTGCTTCATGCAATCTGGCATTGCGGAGTGACCGCTTATCCGGAATTCATCGGATTGGTGGATAAAAACGGGAAAACAGTGGAGGGACAGTATACGGCCTGGAAAGGAAAAAACAGGGTGCTGGGTCTTGTCACTGAAGTGATCCGGAAACATCAGCCGGAAGTGATGGTTACCCACGGTGAAAACGGTGAGTACGGACATGGTGCCCACAGGACGGCCTGTGCCGCGGCGAAGGAATGCGTGAAGCTTGCCGCAAAAGAAAGCAAGTTCCCCAAGAGCGCCAAGAAATACGGTACCTGGCAGGTCAAGAAACTCTACCTGCATGAATACAAGAAAAACGTGATTCCGTGTGACTGGACGGTACCGCTGGAAGCCTTTGGCGGAAAAACCGGCTTTGAAGTGGCCGCGGAAGCCTTTGAATTCCATCGCAGTCAGGTCCGGCGGAACTGGCAGTTTGAAGCGGTTGGTCCCCACGACAATACACTGTTCGGACTGTATTTTACCAAGGTCGGACAGGATACGGGAATCGGCGATTTTATGGAGAATATTCAGTAGTTTGATATAAGCGGGAAGTCCGGCCCGGCAAGGCCGGACTTTTTTCATTGTATAAGTGAAAAAAACGTTCAGAAAACGTGCACAGGTAACCAAAACAGAGAAGAAAAATGCCTGATGTGTAACCCCAAAAAAACGCATTGACAATTACGTGGATATAGATAAAAATGTACCCATAAAATCATTATCCGACGGTTCTGCAAACCGGAAAAGGAAAGCGAGAAAGACCGGATAGAACGGGTTTAAACAGAATAAAGGAGTTTCTGAAATCATGAAGATTCTGAAGAGAATTTGCCTGCTGACCGCAGCTGTGATGATTCTGCTGACTTCCGCAGGAATAGCGGACAGATACCATGTTCTGGATGCCGCGCTTTCCATGCTGGAGGAAGGGAATCCTTTTCTGACAAGATATAACGAGGATACCGGGGCAGGAATTGAAGCGAGATATCCGCTGGGATGCCCCTATTTCTGGGGCGGAAGGGATACAGAAAAGATCCTGGAGCCTGCTCATCCGGAACAGGAATCAGATTATTACAAAACAGAAAATCAATACCTTTACGGACTGGACTGCGCTGGCTTCACAAGATGGGTGGTTGAACAGGCGGGATACACGCCTCATGATTCCATTTCCAATCTGCTGAACAAGAATCAATATAAAGAGTACGTGATTTATAAGGCAGCAAAAAAGACCGGAAACAAACGTGTGGAAGAACTGAATGTCGGTGATATCCTTTGTATTCAGCATGAGGATGGAGGCTATCATTCCGCCATGTTTATCGGTACCCTGCTGGATTACGGATATACAGCCCGGTCTCTGCCTGAAGATCTGCGGCCTTATCTTCACTATCCGCTTCTGATTCATGCAACCGGCAGCAGCGTTTATTATGAACGCTACAGGAACTATCTGGAAGGTATGGGGGACACAACAACACAGCCTCCCTACGGGGGCGTCATTGTGACGCTGCTTGACGCGAATCCGGAAGACGCCGCCTATCATACGCCGGCGGTTCTTGATCTGGAAACCCGCTGTTTCGACCTGGAAGGATACCATCTGCAGGTGACGGATCTTTCCGGAGAAAAGCAAATCCGTTGGATTCGATGGAGACAAAAACCGGCCAAGTAATCAAAGAATGCATCCGGACTGACGGGAAAACGGAAGAAAAGCATTGTATTCCCGGAATGAGTACAGTCTGCCAGGCTCTGCTTTATCCACAGTCTGAATGCTGAACGGCAAGACAAATCTTTCCGGAGAAAAAAGGATATTGGTGATCCGGCCCGGTTGTTTTACACCGGGCTTTTTGTTATACTGAAATGACAGGAATCGTCCAATCCCCCGAAGAAAAAAACAGACAAGACAGGTGAAAACATTGATGAGAAAGAACTATCTGGCTGGATTAATCGCATTCTTGATTCTCGTACTCGCGGCTTTCCCCGCAATGGGTGAGATCAGCGCTAAAAATACAGAAGCAAACGGAAAAATCACGGAGACATTATGGGCCGATGACAGCGGAAACCCGGCGGCGGGTCCGGAAGGATATGCACGCGTCATATACAGCTATAAACGGGATGAAACCATTGAACAGTATTATGACGCCGAAGGACTTCCGTACGAGGTCAGCGGCGGGTATTACGGCAAGCGAACTGCAAAGGACGGCCGCGGAAACATTACAGAAATTGAATTCCTGGATGCAAAGGGCAACCGTGTGGAAAACAGGCAGGGATATGCTCTGGTAGTCATGACGTATTACGGCTTTGGCGAGATCCGGAGCATTACCTATTACGGGGCCAACAGAAAGCAGGTCATAGTTCCGTCCCTTGGTTATGCATCCGTATTCTGTGAATACAGCGGTAAGACGATGACATCCCGGACGTACCGGGATACAAAGGGAAACCCGGTGGAATGTGTTGACGGCTATGCTGCTGTCCGACAGAAAACTGACAAAAAATACCGGGTGCTTTCCACCCGCTATGACCATGCCGACGGAAGTCCTGCGACAGGACCGGACGGATGGTTCCGGTGTGTGAAGAGCCGGGATGATAAAGGCAGGATTACCAGCATAAAGTATTATGACGTAAATGAGCAGCTGACTGACAGGGGAGCCGGATACGCCTGGGAAGAGTATGCATACGACGGAGATAACATTGTAAAAGTGACCCGGCGGGATCTGAATGACGCGGTGGTTGCTGACAGTGCCGGCGTGGCCACGACTGTCAGGGAAATGAAGGACGACCGCATTGTTAAGGAAAGCTTCCTGGACAGCGAAGGGAAACGAACCAACAACAAGCTGGGAGTCGGGGCGGTGCTGTATAGCTATGATTTCCAGGGCGGACTTGAAAAGGTGCAGTATCAGGATACGGAAGGGAATCCTGTACGGTGCAGTGAGGGCTATGCCGGCTATATGGACAAAAAGGACGAGGACGGGGCGACGGTAAGCCGTGTCTTCCTCGGAACGGATGGACAGGCCGCGGAGGTATCCGCGGGCTACAGTGAAATCCGCTATTTCTATAACGAATATAAACAGCTTTCATCAACGCGGTATTACGATCTGAACGGACAACAGGTACAGGTTCAATAAGAGGCGGAGGAAGATAAAAATGGATGTCGGAAAGCTGAATGCTCCCTATCAGATTACAGAGATTGATCCCTGGCTTGCCCCGTATGAGGCAGATATTGTTCTGCGCATGGACCGGTTCAAGGAAAAACGCCGGCAGCTGGTGGACGGGGCAGCTTTCCTGTCTGATTTTGCCAACGGATATCTTTTCTTTGGCTTCCACAGGACGAAAACCGGATGGGTTTTCAGGGAATGGCTTCCCGGCGCGGATGAAGTGCGCCTGATGGGCGACTTTAACCAATGGAACAGGGAATCTCATCCGCTGGACCGCGGAGAGAACGGCGTGTGGGAAATTGTGCTCCCCGGAGAAGACAGCCTGCTGGAGGGACAGAACGTAAAACTGTGGATCCGGAAAGGCGAGAACTGGTTTGAACGGCTTCCGGCATACAGCACAAAGGTTGCCATGGATCCTGAAACCAGTCTGCTTTGCACACAGGTTCAGGATCCGGAGAAAGAATATGCCTGGACAGATGAGGCGTTTATGGCTGAAGCGCCGGACGCACCACTGATCTACGAGGCTCACGTCGGTATGAGCCAGGACAAGGAAGGAATCGGAACCTACCGTGAATTCGCGGAAAACGTACTGCCCCGGGTAAAGGATCTCGGTTACAACACCATACAACTGATGGCTATCCAGGAGCATCCCTATTACGGTTCCTTCGGCTATCAGGTGACAAACTTCTTTGCCGCTGCCCACTGGTACGGTGATCCGGAGGATCTGAAGTATCTGGTGAATACTGCGCACGGAATGGGAATCCGTGTGCTGCTGGACGTGGTGCACAGCCATGCATGTCCCAATGTGGGAGAAGGACTGCAGTTCCAGGACGGTACGGAGGATCAGTACTTCCTGCCAGGAGGACAGGGATGGCATCCGGCCTGGGGTACAAAGCTGTTCAATTACGGCCGGACCGAAGTGCTTCATTTCCTGCTGAGCAACCTGAAATACTGGCAGACACAGTATCATTTTGACGGTTTCCGGTTCGACGGCGTAACCAGCATGATCTACCATGATCATGGACTGGGAAGCGCGTTTACGAACTATGACATGTATTTCAACCTGAATACAGACCTGGATGCCCTGAATTACCTGCAGCTTGCCAATGAACTGATCCACGAGGTCAATCCGAATGCCACCACTGTGGCAGAGGATATGAGCGGCATGCCGGGCATGTGCCTGCCGATTGAACAGGGCGGCATCGGATTTGACTACAGGCTGGCCATGGGCGAACCTGATTACTGGATCAAACTGCTGAAAGACACCCGGGACGAGGACTGGAATGTGAACGGCCTGTGGTACGAGATGACTACCCGCCGTCCCATGGAAAAAGTCATCGGATACTGCGAAAGCCACGACCAGGCGCTGGTGGGAGATAAAACAATCATCTTCCGGATGGCAGACGCTGAAATGTACACGGGCATGATGAAGGAGTATCACTCCCTGACCATGGACCGCGCCATTGAACTGCATAAAATGATCCGCCTGTATACGATGAGCCTTGGAGGAAACGGATATCTGAATTTTATGGGCAATGAATTCGGCCATCCGGAATGGATTGACTTCCCGCGGGAAGGAAACGGCTGGAGTTACAAATACTGCCGGAGACAATGGTCGCTGGTGGATAATCCGCAGCTGAAATTTGAATGGCTGAACGATTTCGATAAGGCAATGATCAACCTTGCGAAGGAACGGAAGCTTCTGGATGATCCGAACGCGGTGAGCCTGTGGATCGATCCTGAGAGGAAGATCATTACTTTCAGCCGGGGCGGACTCCTGTTTGTGTTCAATTTCCACAACAGCTATTCTGAACAGCAGTTTTTCCTCCATGCCCATACCACGGGAGAAGGATCATACAGGGTGATCCTGAGCACGGATGAAAAACGCTTTGGCGGCGCCGGACTGATTGATCACGATTATATCTACCAGACAACCTATACAGAAGGACGGGGCCTGGGATTTGACGTATACAGTCCCTGCCGGTCAGCCATGGTTCTGGAAAGAATATCAGAGTAAAGGAGACCGAGGATGATTTTCCGGAAGGAAGGAAATGCCCTGACAGCAAGCCGGGGCGGAGAAACGCTTCGGATTGAAGGTTGGGGTAAAAACGCGCTGCGTGTACGCGCAGTCATGTACGATACGTGGATCAGCCGGGATTATGCCCTGACAGAGAAACCGGCGGATACTGAATGTGAAATTCAGATCGGCACGGAAGAGAATCCGGACGGAAGCGGCTGTGTTCCTTGTGCTGAAATCCGGAACGGGCGCATCCGCGCTACAGTGAATTTCGCCGGCGTGATCAGTTTTTACCGCGACGGGAAACTGATCCTGCGGGAATACTACCGTTCCTACGGCGGTACACTGGTGCAGACCAGCCGCTGCCTGAAGATCGTGAACAGGGAATGGAAGGGCAATATCGGCGGCAGCGAGTATACGCTGACGGTCCGTTTTGATCCCAACAGGGAAGAGAAGATCTACGGCATGGGCCAGTACCAGCAGCCGGATCTGAACCTGAAAGGCACCATGCTGGAACTGGCACAGAGAAACAGCCAGATTTCCGTACCTTTCATGATCAGTTCCCTGGGATACGGCCTGCTGTGGAACAACCCGGCGGTGGGAAGAGTTACCTTTGCCAGCAACATGACGGAGTGGGTTGCACGAAGCACGCAGCAGATGGATTACTGGATCTGTGCGGGAGAGAACCCGAAAGAAATCCTGAACGGATATACCGCCGTGACAGGAAGGGCTCCCATGTTTCCGGACAGCCTGATGGGTCTTTGGCAATGCAAGCTGCGCTACCGTACACAGGAGGAAGTACTTACGGTTGCCAGGCAGTACCGGAAGGAAGGCATCCCGATCGACCAGATTGTGATTGACTTTTTCCATTGGACAGTCCAGGGAGACTGGAAGTTTGACAAAACCTACTGGCCGGATCCGAAGAAGATGGTGGATGAACTTCACAGCATGGGCATCCGCGTCATTGTTTCCGTATGGCCCAGCGTTGACCGGCGGAGCGAAAACTTCGGGCCGATGATGGAAAGGGGCCTGCTGATCCGCACAGAGCGCGGCGCAGCACAAACCTATGATTACCAGGGAGACTGTGTTGAAATCGATCCCTTTAACCCGGCGGCGAGGCAGTATATCTGGGAAGTCTGTAAAAAGAATTATTATGACCTGGGTATTGACGGTTTCTGGCTGGATAATTCCGAGCCGGACTACGGAGTTTATGACTTTGACAATTACCGTTACTGCACAGGACCGGCTCTGAGCTGCAGCAACCTGTATCCCCAGATGTTCTCCAGGGCTTTTTATGAACCCATGGCTGCAGAAAAAGGTATCGAGGCCGTGAACCTGCTGCGGTGCGGTTGGGCCGGCAGTCAAAAATACGGGAATGTTATCTGGTCCGGCGACGTTCCGAGCACTTTCGAATCCTTCCGGGAGCAGCTGCAGGCGGGACTGAACATAGGACTGGCAGGCATCCCGTGGTGGACGACGGATATCGGCGGATTTATGACAGATGACGTGAATGATCCGGCGTTCCAGGAACTGCTGATCCGCTGGTATCAGTTCGCTGTTTTCAGCGCTGTGCTGCGAATGCACGGAGACCGGGGACCATACAATATTCCGCCGCTCGATGAGCGGGAACGGGGAGGCGGCTACCTTCATACAGGCCAGCCGAATGAACTCTGGAGTTACGGAGAAGAAAACTACCGCATCATGCGGAAGTATTATGACGTGCGGATTGCCATGCACGACTATATCCGGGATCTGTACAGAGAAGCTCACGAAACCGGGGCTCCGCTGATCCGGACGATGTTCTTTGAATTCCCGGAGGACGCAAGATGCTGGGAACTGCAGGACCAGTACATGTTCGGAAGCCGGTACCTGGTTGCGCCGATTCTGGAACTCCATCAGCGCGAACGGCAGGTTTATCTTCCTGAGGGACGGTGGAAAGACCTGAACAGCGGGGAAATTCTGAAGGGCGGACGCACTGTGACAGCCCCGGCGCCGGTCGATGTGATTCCTGTGTATGAAAAGGTGTAAAATACCCCCAGAAAATCCTTGTACTAATTGAAAAATAAGGCTTGCTATGCGCAGGGAAGTATGCTATACTTTCCTGCGTATGGTTTCCATACGATTAAAAGCGGCGCAACGCCTTGAAAGAAGGGTTTAACGTAAAGAACGGAAACAGCCTGAAGGCCTTCGGAGACCGGTATGGGGACATGTTCCCGGACACGGTCGGCGCTGGCTGATGGAGGGCTTGTTTTCCGCTCTTTTTCATTGCCCGGAAAGGATGGGAGACTGACAGATGGCATCGAAGACGGAATCGCTTACCAGCCTGGAAGCGAAGGCCCGTGCCATTGCAGAGCAGATGGGCTACGAGCTCGTTGACGTCTGCATGGACAAAGAGCCGACAGGAAAATATCTGAGGTTTTACATCGACAAGGAAGAAGGCGTAAGCCTGGATGACTGCGAGGCATTCCACAAAGCTGTCAGGACACCCGCCGACAGCGTGGATTACGACTTCATGGAAGTTTCTTCCCCGGGCATTGACAGGCCGCTGAAAAAAGACCGGGATTTTGAACGGAATCTAGGCTGTGAGATCGAGGTTAAACTCTTCAAGCCGATAGACGGGACAAAGATTATTACCGGAGTCCTGGCCGGCCTTGAAGAAGGAAACATCGTGATCGATACGGGTGAAGGCAGGATGCTGGTGCCGCGGAAGGCAGCCGCACTGGTCAAGCCGGTGGTGGATATGGAAGGCATCGAGGACGTCGATCTTTCCGGTGATGATGAGAACAACACGGAGACGTGAGAAAGGACAAGAAACATGAAATCCGAAGTCATAGACGCAATTAAAATGCTGGCCAGAGAAAAGGAAATCCCTGAGGAGGCTCTTTTCAAGACCATTGAGGAGGCCCTGAAGGCCGCATACCGGAAGAACCTGCCGAAAACGGAAACTGCTCCGAACAACCTGGACGTTACTGTGAACCGCCAGGACGGCAGTATTTCTGTATATGCCCGGAAACTGATCCTGGAGGACGAGGAGATTGAAGATCCCACCAACCAGATCAGCCTGAAGGAAGCGCAGAAGATCAATCCCTCCTATCAGATGGGAGACATTGCCGAAGTGGACGTTACGCCCAACGGCTTCCTGCGCGTGGCTGCCCAGACGGCCAAGCAGGTGATTATCCAGCATATCCGTGAAGCCGAACGCGGAAAGATCTATGACGAATATATCGAGAAGGAAAGCGAAATCCTGACAGGTATTGTTGAGCGGATTGAACCCAAGGCTGCGTATATCGACCTTGGCCGTACCGAGGGCGTACTGGAAAAGGATGAAATGATCCCCGGCGAGGAACTGCACGATGGAGACCACATCAAGGTCTATATCCTTGAAGTACACAAGACAAGCCAGAATGCGGGATATACTCCCCAGGTATACGTCAGCCGGATTCATCCGAACCTGGTCAAGCGCCTGTTCGAAATGGAAGTGCCTGAAATCGCCGGCGGCATCGTAACAATCAAGAATATTGCCCGCGAAGCAGGAAGCCGTACCAAGATAGCCGTTCACAGCGCTGACGTGATGATCGATCCCGTCGGCGCCTGCGTCGGACAGCGCGGCGGCCGTGTTGACCGCGTGGTGACTGAACTGAAGGGCGAAAAGATCGACATCATCAAGTGGTCCGGCAACCCTGCAGAGTTTGTGGCCAATGCCCTGAATCCCGCCCACGTGCTGAGCGTGTACCAGGCAAAGGATGAAAAAGCATTCCGCGTGATCGTGCCGGATAACCAGCTGAGCCTGGCGATCGGCAAGGAAGGGCAGAACGCCCGCCTGGCAGCCAAACTGACCGGATGGAAGATCGATATCAAGAGCCAGAGCCAGGCTGCTGAGATGGACGACATGGTGGACGACAACGGCCAGATGACCGAGTTTGTCCAGGTGGAGACGCCTGCATACGACAGCTTTACGATGGACTTTGACGACAGCGTAGGCGGCGACGACGACACGATGTAAGAAGGATACCACTGGGCATCCGGATACAACGAAGCGTGGAGGTTCTATGAAACCAAAGAAGATTCCGATGCGGATGTGCGTCGGATGCCGCGAGATGAAAGAGAAGCGTGAACTGATCCGGATCGTCAGAACGCCGGAGGGGGACGCGGTTCTGGATCCTACCGGAAAGAAATCCGGACGGGGCGCCTATGTCTGCCGCCGGGCGGAATGCCTGCAGCGGGCAATCCGGCAAAGACAGCTGGAAAGACAGCTTGAGATCACACTGACACCGGAAATAACCGAAGCTTTGACTGCTGAAATGGAACGGTTGAACGCTGACGGGAGTGATCCGGAGTGAACGATCAGAAAGTGAAAGGCATGATCGGGCTTGCGGTAAGGGCCAGACAGGCAGCCGCAGGATCGGACGCCTGCAGGATCCTGATCAGATCCGGAGAATGCGGTGTTCTGCTGATTGACAGCGGAACTGCAGATAACACCCGTAAAAAGGCTGAAGAGATGTGTGAAAGGACAGGAACTCCCCGGAGAATCCTGCCTGAAGGACTGATCGAAGCAGCAACGGGGAAGAGCAACATGATTCTGGGAATTCGGAAAGGTTCCTTTGCGGAACAGATCCTGAAAGAGTCCATGAATGAAGAGTAAGTATTACCTGAACCAGAAACAAGAGTTCAAATGAGCGACGGGGGGAAACAACACCGAATGGCGAATGTGAAATTAAAAGATGCCACGAAAGAACTGGTAGAGGAGGCCTCCGGTATTCTGGAGGAAGCCACCAGAATCCGGAAGGAAGCGGACGGTCTTTTTGACGCGCTGAAGCGGCTTGATTCAGAAATGAACCGCCAGGCCGAAGAAGAAGCCGCACGCCGCAGGCAGCAGGAACAGATGAAAGCGCAGTCTGCCCATACGAAGGCGTTCACGATGCTGGACGATGACGAGAAGCAGATGATGGAAGCTGCCCGTAAGGAAGAAGCTTCCAAAGCAGCTGAGCCCGCTCCCGAGAAGCCTGTGAAGAAAGCCGAGGAACCCGCCAGAAAAGAAGCGGAAGTCCCGGTGGCAGAGAAACCCGCAGAGCCCGCCAAACCCGCCGCGGAAGAGAAGAAGCCTGCAAAGAAGATTGAATCCTACGTGGCTACGCCGGATGATCCGGATCCCAGCCGGCCTGCCGCGCCGAAGAAACCTGCAATCGGTCAGATTATGAGCAGACCGGGGGACAATCCTCCGCCTGCCAGGCCCGCACGTCCCGCCGGACAGCAGGGCCCCTACGGCCGCCCTGCCGGACAGCAGGGCCCCTATGGCCGTCCCGCCGGACAACCCGGACAGTACGGCCGTCCTGCCGGACAGCAGGGTCCCTATGGCCGTCCCGCCGGACAGCCCGGACAGTACGGTCGTCCTGCAGGACAGCAGGGTCAGTTTGGCCGTCCTGCGGGTCAGCCCGGTCAGTATGGCCGTCCTGCAGGTGGACAGGCAGGCGGACCGCGTCCCCAGGGCGGCGGTTTCGGCGGTGGACGCCAGGGATCTGCCGGAGGCGGAAGACAGCGTACGCCTGAACTTGCCGTACCGATGGAAAAGGAACGGGTGTCGAATTACGATCCGAACAAGAAGAATTATATCCGTCAGCACGATCCTGAACATGTGAGCCGGAACAGGAAGCAGGCGAGCAAGAACGCCCACTTCAACGGCTATGATGATGAGGTGATCCGCGGAGGCAAGCGGGCGCGCGCCAAGAAGCCCAGCGCCCAGCAGATGATGGCCCCCATCAAAATCGAAACAGCTTACATGGCCGGCGACACCATCACTGTGCGCGACCTGACGGAAAAAATCGGCAAGTCTGCCAGCGAAATTATCAAGAAGCTGTTCCTGCTTGGCAACATGGCCACCATCAACAGTGAAATCGATTTTGACACAGCCCAGCTGGTCTGCTCCGACTTTGAGATTACACTCGAGCGCAAGCAGGAACAGACAGCGGAAGCTGCCCTGGTTGCGGAAGACTTTGACGACGCGGAAGAAAACCTGCAGCCCCGTCCTCCGGTTGTTACAATCATGGGTCACGTTGACCATGGTAAGACCAGCCTGCTGGACTACATCCGCAAGAGCCGTGTGACTGCCGGTGAAGCCGGCGGCATCACCCAGCATATCGGCGCCTACACCGTGGACGTGGACGGAAGGAAGATTACCTTCCTTGATACCCCCGGCCATGAAGCCTTTACTGCCATGCGTGCCCGCGGCACCCAGGCAACGGATATTGCCGTACTGGTTGTTGCCGCAGATGACTCCGTCATGCCCCAGACGGTTGAATCCATCAACCATGCGAAGGCGGCGGAAGTACCGGTGATTGTTGCCATCAACAAGATGGATAAACCGGACGCAAACCCCGACAGAGTCAAGCAGGACCTGACCCAGTATGGCCTGGTCTGCGAAGACTGGGGCGGCGAAACCATCTGCGTTCCCGTTTCCGCAGTTACCGGACAGGGTGTGGATGACCTGCTTGAAATGATCCTGCTGCAGGCGGATATGCTGCAGCTGCAGGCGAACCCGAACCGTCTGGGCAAGGGCGTCATTATTGAGGCCAAGCTGGACAAAGCAAGAGGCCCGCTGGCCACCGTGCTGCTGCAGAACGGTACGCTGCACGTGGGAGACAGCATTATTGCCGGTCTTGCTTCCGGTAAGGTCCGTGCCCTGATCAACGATAAGGGCGAGCGGGTCAGCGAAGCCGGTCCGTCCATGCCGGTCGAAATCATGGGCTTTGATGATGTACCGAGCGCCGGCGATGAGATGATCGCAGTGGGCGATGATCACCTGAGCCGCCAGGTTGCGGACGAACGCCGTGAAAAGATCAAGGCAAGCCGTGAGGCCACCATGGCCAAGATGAGCATGGAAAACCTTTTCTCCTCTATCGAGGCCGGCAAGGTGACCACCCTCAACCTGATTATCAAGGCAGACGTGCAAGGCTCTGTGGAAGCTGTAAAGCAGGCCATGGAGAAACTGAGCAATGACGAGGTAAAGATCCGTGTACTGCACAGCGCTGCCGGTGCGATTACCAAGGACGACGTCAACCTGGCTTCCGCTTTCAACGCAATTATCATCGGCTTCAACATCCGGCCGGACGCTTCCGCCCGGGAAGCTGCCGAAAAGCAGAAAGTCGACGTCCGGATGTACACGGTCATCTACAAGGCAATTGAGGATATGGAACTGGCCATGAAAGGCATGCTTGAGCCTGAGTACCGTGAGGTTCTGCTGGGCCATGCGGAAGTCCGGAATGTTTTCAAGATTACCGGTTCCGGTATCATTGCCGGCTGCTATGTTACGGACGGCAAGGTTCAGCGGAATGCCGGCGTACGCCTGCTGCGTGACAACGTGGTGGTGTTCGAAGGCAAGCTGAGCAGCCTGCGCCACCTGAAAGACGACGTGAAGGAAATGGCCGCCGGATATGAATGCGGTATGAGCCTGGAGGGTCATAACGATATCAAGGAAGGCGACGTGGTCGAGTGCTACATTATGGAGGAGATCCCGCGCTGACATGAGTTACCAGAGAATTGACAGAATATCGGAAGAGGTTCGTCGGGAAGTTGACGCCATCATCCGGGAAGAACTGCATGATCCGAGAATCTGCGGAACCTTTTCGGTGACCAGGGCGGAAGTGACCGGTGACCTGCGGTACGCAAAGATTTATATCAGCGTGCTGGAGGATGAGCTGCGGGACGAACTGATCGATGCTCTGAAGAATGCAAAAGGCTATATCCGCCGTTCGCTTGGAAAGCGGATGATCATCCGCTATACGCCTGAACTGATTTTTGTCAGTGACAGGAATATCGCCTACGGTGTGCATATCGCCAAGGTTCTTTCAGAAGCGATCGGCACGGAGGACAAATCCGGTGACGATGATGAGCAGGAATCCTGACGCAATCGCCCGGCTGATCCGGGACGCACAGCGCATCGCCATCTGCAGCCACATTAACCCGGACGGCGACACACTCGGATGTGCCACGGCCATACGGATTGCGCTTCTGAGAATGGGCAAGGAACCTTTTCTGTTCTGCGACGGAAAGGTTCCGGATCAACTGGCTTTCCTGCCGGGAATCGATGAAATGCGTATACCGACCGGAGATGAAGCGCCTTTCGATCTGATGCTGGCAGTGGATGTGAGCGATATCAGAAGGCTTGGCTGCTGCGATCAGCTGATTCCCAAAAGCCGACATACGGCCCAGATTGATCATCATCCGACCAATCCGCTCTTTATGGAAGAGAACAGTGTGGACGGAGATGCTCCGGCAGCCTGTATCCTGATCCGGGAACAGATTGCTGCACTGGGAATCGAAATTGACAGGGATATGTCGATCTGCCTGTATACAGGGATCAGCACAGACACGGGCAATTTTGCTTTTGCGTCCACAAATGCCGAGTGCTTCCAAATCATGAGCGAATTGATGGGCAAAGACCTGCCCCTGGCAAAACTGAACCGGATTCTGTTCCGGGAGCGGGCGAAACCGCAGGTACTGCTGATGGGCAGGGCACTGAACAGCCTGCAGTATTACGAAAACGGGCAGATCGCTGCCATGAAACTAACCCTGCGTGACTTTGAGGAATGCGAAGCATTGAGTGAGCATGCCGACACGCTTGTGAACTTTGGTCTGGACACGGTCGGAACCAGAATGGCAATGCTGGCCAGAGAGGCTCAGGACGGTTCAATCAAGTTCTCACTCCGTGCAAAAGAGCCGGACTGTGTCAGTGACATAGCGCAAAGCTTCGGAGGAGGCGGACATCCGCAGGCCTCCGGTATCACATTATACGGAAAACTGGATGAAACAGCCGGAAACGTGCTGGACGCCATGATCCGTAAACTGAATGGATAGAAAATGAACGGTTTTTATAATATCCTGAAACCAACCGGAATGAGCAGCGCGGCCGTTGTGGCCGTGCTGCGCCGGCTTACCGGCATCAGACGTATAGGACATGCCGGGACACTGGATCCGGAAGCCGCAGGCGTGCTGCCCGTGATGACCGGGAAAGCCGCGCGGCTTTTTGATTATCTGGCAGATAAGGAAAAGGAATATGTGGCGGTATGTGCCTTCGGATCCAGAACGGACACACAGGACGCGACCGGTAACGTGATAGAGGAAGGAACCAATTATCCGGACAGGGAGACCTTCCTGAAGGCTGCCAGTGAACTGACCGGAGAGATCACCCAGACTCCCAGTATGTACAGTGCCATTAAAGTCGGAGGACAGCCGCTGTATCTGCGGGCCAGAAAAGGTGAGACGGTGGAAGTACCCTCCCGGAAAGTAAGGATTGACCGGATTGAACTGCTGCGGGAGACGGAAGATCACGGATTCGAGATCCGGGTTAACTGCGGCAGGGGAACCTATATCCGCACGTTGTGCGAAGACCTTGGAAACAAATGCGGATGCCCTGCCCATATGCGCAGTCTTCTCCGGACAAGAAGCGGTGCGTTTACCATCGATAACGCGATTACGCTGGAAGAAGCCAAAGCCCTGGCGGAAGCCGGGCAGCTTGAATCCAGACTGCTGCCACCCGACTATGCACTGGGACACCTGCCGAAAACAGATGTACCGGTACGATTCGGGAAAACCGTGATAAACGGCGCCAAGCTGCCGCTGTTCCCCGATGCGAAATCTATTCAGGAGGGAGACCCTGTCAGGGTTTACCTGAAGAATCAATTCTGGGGAATCGCTGTCAGGCGGGGGGAAGAACTGGTCTGGAAGGCGCAGATTGCGCCTGAGGAAACTGAGGAGATGAACTGAAATGCACGTGCTCCAAAGACCGCACAAGGCGGGGGAGAGGGTCGTTGCCCTGGGAATGTTTGACGGTGTCCACAGGGGCCACAGAACCCTGCTTCTCAATGCAAAGCGGCTTGCGGATGAGATTGGCGTACCGCTGCGGGTCTGCACCTTTAACCGGCATCCGCTGGAAATCATCCGGCCGGAGAATCCGCCGGAAATGATCTCCACTATTCCGGAAAGAGCTTCGCTCCTGTATGGAATCGGTGTGGATGAAATGGAACTGATTCCCTTTGATCAGTCCACAGCGAATATGGAACCTGAAGTTTTCCTGGACAGAATGAGGAGCTTTCTGGATGTCAGGGCTGTCGTTGCCGGCTGGAACTACTCCTTTGGACGGAAGGGACGCGGAACGGCGGAACTGCTGAAGGCTGACGGAGAGAAACACGGATACAAAGTGATCATTGAACCGCCGGCCACGCTGGAAGACGGGACAGTGATATCCAGCACCCTGATCAGGCAGAATCTGAAAGAAGGTAAAACAGAGCGGGCGGCTGAACTGCTCGGTTATCAGTACAGCCTGACAGGAACCGTTGCAGAGGGGAAACACCAGGGCCACGGACTCGGTTTCCCGACGGCGAATATTGAACCGTGGAAACGCAAGGTACTGCCGAAATACGGGGTTTATACAGGCCTGCTGGAGACAACGAACGACACGCTGCCAGCTGTAGTGAATATTGGTATACAGCCGACAATGCCCTCAGGCAAAGTTACCGTGGAGGCCCACGCACTGACAGAAAGTCCGGAACTATACGGACAGAAGGTCAGGCTTACCCTGCTGAAGATGCTCCGTGAGGAAAGGAAGTTCGCTTCCCCTCAGGATCTGACAGCGCAGATTGAAAGGGACCGGAATGAAGCCATGCAGTTATTTAACATGGCATAGATGGTCGGAATCCGGACTGTCCGCGGCATTGCGACAGCCGGAGGCGGGATGTATAATTACGCTGTCAGAATCTGGTATATGTCTGGAGGAATAATCATGCCAGCCACGAAGTTTGACAAAGAGTCCATCAAGAATACCATTGTGGGAAAGGTGCAGCGGTATAACGGCCTGACAATTGAAGAGGCTTCACCGCATCAGATTTACCGCGCTGTTGCTTCCACCGTACGCGATCAGATCATGCAGAAGATGATCGCCAGCCGCGAGGTCTGGAAAAAGCAGAAAGGCAAAAGCCTGTATTATCTGAGCGTTGAGTTCCTGATGGGCCGCAGCATGTACTGCAATATGCTGAACCTGCTTTCCACGAAGGAATATACGGAAGCCCTGCAGGAGCTAGGTATTGATATCAAGGACGTACTGAAGGAAGAACCTGAACCCGGCCTCGGAAACGGTGGACTCGGACGTCTGGCTGCCTGTTTCCTGGACAGCCTGAGCTGTCTGGATCTGCCGGCCATGGGATGTACCATCCGCTATGAATATGGCCTGTTCCGCCAGAAAATCGTGGACGGACAGCAGGTGGAAATGCCGGACAGCTGGCTGGACAACGGCAACGTCTGGGAAACTGCCATGATGGAAGACACCTGCGAGGTGCATTTCGGCGGCCATGTGGATGAAATAGAGATCAACGGCAGGCAGAAGTTTGTGACCCGCGATTATTACACCGTGGAAGCTGTTCCTTACGATATGCCTGTTGTCGGATATGACGCGACCATTGTGAATCCGCTGCGGATGTGGTCCGCGCGGAGCCCGAAAAAGCTGGACCTGAACAGTTTCGGTGAAGGACGCTATGTACAGGCATCTGAAGAAATCCAGCTGGCGGAAGCGATCAGCAAGGTGCTTTATCCCGAAGACAAGCACTATGAAGGCAAAATGCTGCGCCTGAAACAGCATTACTTCTTTACCAGTGCGTCTCTGCAGTATATCCTGAAGGACTACAAGCGGCGCTTTGGGAATGATATGAGCAAACTGCCGGAGAAGGTAGTGATTCATATCAACGACACCCACCCCGGTATGGCGATTCCTGAACTGATGCGCCTGCTGATTGATGAAGAAGGCCTGGGCTGGGATGAAGCTTCCAGTATTGTACAGAAGACCATCGCCTATACCAACCATACGATCCTGGCAGAAGCACTCGAAAAATGGCCTGTGAGCATGGTACAGCAGCTGCTGCCGCGGTGCTACCAGATCATCTGCGAGATGAACCGCAGGCTTTGCGAACGTCTGTGGAACTGCTTCCCCGGAGACTGGGACCGGATTGCCCGGATGGCCATCATCAGCTATGACAACGTCCATATGGCCAATATGTGCGTTGCCATGAGCTATTCTGTCAATGGCGTCAGCAAGCTGCATGGTGAAATCCTGAAGGAAGAAACCTTCCATGACTTTAACCTGGTCATGCCGGAGAAATTCTCCGCGATTACCAACGGTATTACACACCGCCGCTGGCTGATGAGCTGCAATCCTGAACTGACGGACCTGATCTGTGAGTCTATCGGCACTGACTGGATCAAGAATCCGGAAGGGTTAAGCGCGCTTCGTCCTTTTGCGGATGACGCCGCTTTCCGGGACAAGTTTGCAAAGATCAAGCAGCACAATAAGGAACGCCTCGCCGTTATGCTGAAGGAACGGCAGGGAGCGGTGGTGGATCCATCCTTTATCTTTGACGTACAGGCAAAGAGACTACACGAGTATAAGCGGCAGATGCTGAACGCGCTGCATATCCTTGTGCTGTATAACCGTATCGTGAATGATGAAAGCTTCACCATGGAGCCGAGGGTATTCATCTTCGGAGCCAAAGCCAGCCCCGGTTATTACCGCGCGAAACAGATTATCCGTATGATCTGCGCGCTGAGCGAGCTCATTGCCAAGCATCCGCGGGCCAGGAAGATGCTTCAGGTTGTGTTCCTGGAAAATTATGATGTCAGCAGCGCTGAAGTGCTGATTCCGGCGGCAGAGGTTTCCGAACAGCTGTCCACAGCCAGCAAGGAAGCCAGCGGCACCGGCAACATGAAGTTCATGATGAACGGCGCGGTCACCATCGGCACGATGGACGGAGCGAACGTTGAAATCAGCGAACAGGTCGGCCTCGACAATATCTACATTTTCGGCATGCGGTCCGATACGGTGCGGGATATGTATCGTGAGAACAGCTACAATCCCATGAATATTTTCGAAACCAACCAGGAAATCCGCCAGGCAATGACCCAGATGATCGACGGTACCCTGATGCCGGATAATCCTGCAGCCCTGCAGGATCTGTATCACAGCCTGCTGCTGGGCAGCTGGGGTTCCATGGGTGACAGCTACTTTGTCCTGAAAGATTTCGGTTCCTACAGCATGGCGCAGAGAAGACTGAACAACGACTACGCCGACCGGAACAAGTGGCTGAAAATGGCTGTTACCAACACGGCTATGTCGGGTATATTCTCCTCTGACCGGACAATCCGTGAGTATAATGAAAACATCTGGCATCTTCAGCCACTGAACAAGGTTCAGATGCCGACAGCTGAGCCGAGGGAAAAAGCAAAACCTGTCAGAATCAAGGCAAAGAAATAAAAAAGAAGGCACGATCCAATGAGGGTCGTGCCGTTTCTTTATCCTGCTTATTACTTTTTGAACAGGTTTTTGATCTTGCTGAGGATACCGCCGGCCTGTTTGGCAGCGTCGCCGGTAATATCGCCGAGCTGGCCCGTTACGCCTTTCACAACGTCATCCAGCTGTGAAGGATCAAGATCAATACCAAGAAGGTCCTTGATCGCAGCAAGCGGATTGGAAGTGAATTTCGCAATCAGATCTTTGTTTCCGGTCAGTTTTGCAACAAGATCACCAATCAGTTTCTGAATATCCATGACATACCCTCCTGTTCATTTTTCCGGATGACGCCATCCGTCTCTGTTATCAGTATTATAGTCCTTTGAAAGTTGTATGACAAGATCAGGACAAAGAAAAAAGAAGAAGGACTTGAATAAGAAGGTCTGTTTGCGATAAAATTAGTATACCGAAAAAGAAAATATACAGGAGGTTTCTGATTATGCCTGCAGCAAAAAAGACCACGACCACCGCTAAGAAAACGACGACTGCCGTAAAGAAGACAGCTGCTGCCGCAAAGAAGACAACAACTGCCACCGCGAAGAAGACTGCCACTGCCGCAAAGAAGGCTACGACAACTGCCGCAAAGAAAACGACAGCTGCTGTAAAGAAGACAGCTGCAACCGCAGCGAAGAAGACGACCACTGCGGCAAAAAAGCCCACCGCAGCAACGTCCGCAAAGAAGCCTGCAACGACCGCGAAGAAGACTACAACAGCGGCAAAGACCACTGCGGCCAAGAAGACCACCACTGCGGCCAAGAAACCTGCCGCCGCAAAGAAGACTACAACCACCGCAAAGAAGACTACTACGGCCAAGAAACCTGCCGCAACGGCAAAGAAAACAACGACTGCCAAGAAACCAGCAGTACCGGCATCCGCCAATACTTCCATGAAAGTAACGGCAGCGGAAAAGAAACTGATTGAAGCTTACCGCGGAGCTTCCGGTGATCTGAAAAAAGTATCCCTGAAAGTTCTGAAGGGAGAATATGGCGACGCAGCAATCAAGCTGCTTGATACTGTCGGGGGAGGCATTGAAGCGGGAGCTGACGGAATCGGCGGAGCATTGGGCAACCTGCTTGGCGGACTGCTCGGCGGAAAATAAAAGACATGAAAAAAGGCGTCTGAATTATTCAGACGCCTTTTTTTTTTGTGCATCAGTTACCGCAGACGATGGTAACATCATCTGTGACCGTAAGCTGCAGGGAAGCTTTTCCTACATTTTCCGGCTCGCCTCCGTTGATGCTGTATCCGCCTGCTGCGAGATCAGAATTGTCTGCGATGATTCTGATCGGTGCACCGGAGGGAACTTCACCTTCGGTAACAGCGCGAAGGCCTTTACTGAGATAGGTGAAAGTACAGCCTTTACAGGTGACTTTACACATTTTACTTTCATCTATTTCAGCTTCAGCAGCAGATGTACGGGCAATCTTAACATCCAGAGCGATACTTTCGGTTACGTTCATTACTTTAAATTCATTGACAGGCTGCGCAGGCTCGAAACGAATTCCATTGACAGTCCAACTCTTGATGGGTTCGTCAGAACGGACAGCGAAAGAACCGGCATTGTTAAACTCGAGGGAGGAAACAGGAGACGCATCCGTGATATTTCCTTTGTTGTCCAGCCTGAACAGATTCTTCGAAGAGGACGTTACCGTTATGGCTCTGTTTTCAATGATCAGCTCGCTGTCAGCGCCTTCGCCCTGATCAGTTCCCACGGCCTGATCGCCGCCCTGCTGAGAAGCAGATTCTCCGGATTCAGCAACGGCAGGGGCGGGGTTCGATTCGGCAGGAGCAGAAGCAGGTTCTGCTTCGGGTTTTGCATCTGCGTCGGCGGCAGGTGCTTCGGACGAACCAGTTTCGGGGATATCCATGCCATAAACATACAGGGTAACTGTATCAGAATCAATCTTATAACCGTTACCGTTTATATGGCAGTATACAGACCAGCCGTGCATGGATTCAGGCACATGAGACAGGGAAATCTTTTTTGAATTGGGATTAGAAACTTTAACCCCCTTGACAGTGGAGGACAGTTTTTTTCCGGATACTTTATCACCGGTTTCCGGATTGACAAAATACCAGGTGTATGAGCTTACAGAACCCTTAACAGAGATGGAGAAAGCGACTGCCCCCTTTTTGGATGTGGTGGCGGTTTCGGGCTGTTTCGTAATCTCTGGTTTGCTGGCGGCAAAAGCATCAGCGGCAAGTGTTAAAACGAGACAGAGCGTCAGAATAATTCCGAGCAACTTCTTCATGATGTACGCCTCCTGTGCGAAACACGAAATGTTTCATATATATTACCATAGAATTACAAAAAATACAATATATGTCAGACCATGGGTAAAATCAGCTTTTTTCGCGAAGGTTAAGCAGTTTCAGAACCACTGTTTCAACTGCACCGTCCTGGGACATCCGTCCGGATTTCAGGGCGTATTCCGTGTCAAAACAGATGCGGACAGCGCTTTTAACCTGTCCGCCGGTATAACCGGAGGCCTGACGAACATACTGGTCAACGGCAAAAGGCGGAACCCCGAGAGCGGAACGGATAAAATCGTTTCCTCTTTTCTCATACTGCATGATTTTGATATGCTGCAGCAGACGATACTGGCGCAGAAGCATTGAAAGGATGGCCATGCGATCTGTTCCGGAAAGCAGCTGGTTGCGCAGCAGGGTAAAGGCACGGCTCTTCTGACCCGTTACAACGGCATCGATCATCTGGAATACGGTACATTCAGTGGAAGGGGTGGCAAGAGACGTTACATCCTCTGGCAGAATCGCAGTGCGGTCTATGGAACAGGAAGCCAGTTTCTGGATTTCGTTGCGCAGCAGCCCTGCGTCTGAGCCTACCGTAAAGATGAGGTATTCAGCTGTACGGTCATCACATTCTTTTCCTGCTTCCTGAAAAGAACTGACAACAAAACGGGTCAGCTCCGTACCGCGGAGCGGAGAAAAAGTAACGATCCCGGAGAGCTTTTTGACAGCATTATAAAGTTTTTTCCTTCCGTCAGGTTTTCCGGTACAGTAGAAGAGAAGGAAAGAAGTTTCAGGGACTGAGGGAAGGTAAGCAATGAGCCTTTCATCCGCCTCGGAACGTCCCATAAGAGCCGGTAAATCACGGACAATGATCAGCCGTTTGTCAGCCATAAAGGGCTGGGTTTCCACATCTGCGATGAGCTGATCCACAGAAGGATCTTCCAGAATGGTTTCATTCAATGTTTCCATGCCCTCGGGCAGAACGGCATGGCGCAGTTCAGCCAGGGCTTCCTGCTTAAGATGTTCCTCTTCGCCTTCAAAGAGAAGAACCTGGGGCAGGGAATGCTGTGACAGGGCACGGGAAAAGTCTTTTCGATCCATAAGAACCTCCGGTGTGATCAGGGTGTCAGGTATGGAATAACAGTAAATTTACCTTCTTCGAAGCGTACTGTAAGCGCTCCGTATTCCGGTGTTCCATATACCGGAATATCACCTGAACAGGAACGGAAATCAGCAACACGGGTGGGCTGTCGGCAGCTGAGGAGTATGGCCTTTGGGGAAACCACACTGATAAAATCAGGTGAGCTGGAAGAAGGAGAACCGTGATGGGCTGCTTTCAGAAGATCCGAGGGAGCCGCACAGTACTGCTCGTAGGCTCCCGGAAGGTCGGCCGCCAGCAGAACGGTGCTTTCCTTCAACGTCAGCCGTGTGACAAGGGAATACTTGTTTGCATCCTGGCCGGAACGCACCTTTCCGTGTTCCGGCCATAATACTGTGAGTATGCCGGAGGGAAGGGGGAGTACGTCACCGCGGGAAAGTGACCGGATTTCAGTGCCGCTTTGCTGCAACTGATCCAGCAGCGCGATGAACTCCGGATGAATATCCTGCGCTTCGGCACCTTCCGGCAGGAGAATGGTGTTCACCGGGATCTCATCCTCGATCAGCGAACGCAGTCCGCCGGCGTGATCCGTATGCAGATGGGTCAGGATCACTGCATCCGGTGTGAGACGGCGGGCCCGGAGAAAGCTGCTGAGCGTGCCGTCATCCTCTCCCGTATCCATGACATAAACCTTGTCCTGATCCCATATTACTGCGGCGTCCGCGTTCCCTGCACTGAGCTGAATATATTCCGTACCGTTATGATGTGCGGGAAAAAGCGACACGACAACCAGCACAGCACCAAGGACCAGCATACCGGTACGCATTCCTGCATGGAAACGGATAAAGCAGCAAAAACCGAGGAAAAGAAGGACGACGCCGAAACCGGTAAGGAGATTCGGTACGTGGATCCACAGCGTCAGGCCGGGCAATGCTCCCAGCTGCCTAATACCGGAAAGCAGGAAGCCCGTGACAGACGAAAGGGGGACAGACAGAAGCGCTGACAGGAAGGGAACAGGGAGACACAGCAGCGCAAGCCAGAAAAACAGGATCAGCATTCCTGAAATGAGCATGGCCGGAAGGTTGACCAGGAAGACAAGCAGGGGAAGACGCTGGAAGAAGGACAGTTCAGGGAGCAGTAAACCAAGCTGGATCCCGAACGTCAGGACAAGGGATTCAAATACATACTGCAGGATCCTGCTGCGGAACCGCTTGCGGCGCCGGATGAAAGACATCACCCATACGAGGCCGAACACAGCGCAGAATGTCAGCTGGAATGAGGCTGAAGTCACCTGAACAGGAGAAAACAGTACCATGATGAACAAAACGGCACTGAGCAGATGCAGGCCGGAACGCGGCCGGTTCAGGATACGACCTTCAAGTCCGAGCAGCATCAGAAGGGAAGCACGGATGACAGGCTGGCTCATTCCGCACAGGGAGGAATAGAAAAACAGCAGAACGGCATATAGAAGCAGGCGGACACTTTGCCGCAGCCTCAGCAAATGAAACAGCAGGTTCAGGATGCCGATCAGGACGCCCACATGAAAGCCGCTGACGGACAGGATATGGGCAATACCAAGCCTGGAAAATGCCTGGCGGTCATCGGAAGGAATCAGGGAACGCATTCCCAGCAGCATGGCAGAGGCATAGGCTCCGGTTTCCTCCCCGAGCGTGGCTATGAGCGAAGCAGACAGCCGGTGTCGCAGGGACGCAATGAAGCCTGCAAAGGAAAAACAGACCGAATCCTGTACTGTCAGGCTGTTTTTGCCATACACTCCTACAGTAATGCCACGTTGCAGGAGGGCTTCCCGAAAATCATAGCCGTCCGGATTGTCGGCTCCCCGCGGATGATACAGGGATGCTGTAAAGGAGACCGCTTTCCCCGGAAGGAGGGAGGAATGATCCTCATCAGAATAAAAGGTCCAGTAGGCGCCTCCGGACAAGGGACGTCCGTCCAGCGTGACGTCAGACAAAGCAATCCGGTACTGACCAAAGGACCCGTTTGTTACCTCATCAGAAATGACGCCCTGAATATTGTATTCTCCTTCCGGCGGAAGATCCGGATGGAAGGCAAGGGAACCCGCGAAAAGCCCAAGCATAACAGAAAAGACAATGCACGCGGAAAAACGAAGCCACCCCTTCAGGAAGAACACGGATGAAAGGGTAAGAATACAGGCAAAAAGCGGCAGGAGTATACCAGCCGCATTTCTGCCAAGAAAAACACCCGCAACCAGGGCCAGTGCTGCGGGCGGGAGCAGCCAGCTCCGCTGGCGGTTCGTCACAGATCAATGATGGCACCGGCTTCGGCAAGCCGCGTACGGGAATATACGGCACGGGCCTCCTGCAGCAGTGTTCTGCGGGGCCAGAACGGATTCAGATGAGTGATGATCAGGCTGCCTGCTTTTGTATCCGCAGCCAGGCGCGCAGCCAGTTCTGCGGACAGATGGGGTTTGTCCTCGGACCAGGCGGAAACAGGGAAAAGGCCGTCCGCCAGGAGAAGATCACACCCGCGGTAGTCTTTAGCCAGGGAAGGCAGGGTATTGGTATCACCGGTATAGCCGAAGGTTTTTCCCTCGAATGAAAAACAGTATCCCACGGCAGGAACCGGATGACGGGCAGCGGTGACACGAACGAAGGTGCCGTTCAGTTCGAAGGCCTGTCCTGCCGAGATTTCCGTAAAGGAAAAACAGGGTGTGGAAACAACAAGATTATATACCGGAGAAGAAGGATCCGCAGGACCATAAACAGGCAGTGCTTTCTGACAGGCAGCCAGGCGATACATCAGCACAGGAATATCGGCTGTGTGATCATAATGCCAGTGACTGACAAACAGCGCAGACAGGGATTCCGGTGCCGTCAGAGAAGTAAGAATCCCCAGGACGCCGCTGCCCAGATCCAGCTGGAACAGGCTGTCTCCGGCTTCCAGAAGATAACCGGAGGTAGCGCCGCGGCTCTCCGGGAAAGGTCCGTTTATCCCAAGCAGATGCAGTCTCATCACAGGTTACAGCTCCTTTACTTCTCCGCCGTTGTCGGCAAAAACCGTACGAAGAATACTGATTGCGGAAGCAACTTCTCCGGCACCCGGATCAAGGATCCAGACATTGACCGGGGAAACCCTTTCGGAAAGGCAGTCATTCAGGGCGTCTGCATTCATTCCGTAATAATCCGGAAGAGAAAGCATGCGCTTCAGGGCAAGGTGGAGATCGCGGGGAGATTCATACCTTGAACCGTCAATAACAATCGTCTGCATATTGTTGTACCTCCGAAAAAGAAGGGATCTGATTCTTATCTCAGCTATTATAGCATGCTGTATACTCCGCAACAAGTCCGGCACCGGAACAAAAGAGCGTATTCCCGGAAAAGAAAAACACAGCCGCCTGGCTGTGTGAATAACAAAAAAGGAAAAGATTCAGATGCCTTTACCGGTACGGACAGAGAATGCCAGCATATAGGCGGCAAAGGCACTTTCAGCGGTGATTATACGGGTATCGCCGGTCATCAGCAGACGGAGTACCGGAATATCGCGGCCGATCTGCTGGGTGGTCAGAAACTGGTACAGGAGGATCAGCAGGATGACAGCGGCAGGAATCCAGAGCAGCCAGGCGAAAGGCTCCCGCATTCTGGTTGCACCGGCCAGCGGCAGCAGCAGTGCCAGCATAATGCCCAGCACGGCTCCGAGCAGCAGCGGACCGAAGAAAGCATCCATGGAACCGAAGAGGGGAATCAGCAGGCAAAGCAGCAGCATCAGACCCAACGGAACAAGGAGAACAGTCAGTTTTCTGAGGAACATGATTCGGTCAACTCCTTCCGGATTTCATTGAGCATTTTTCTGTCTTTTTCATCCAGCGGGGCAGTTTCAAGCAGATCAGGTCTGTATTTCAGGGTCGCCTTTAAGCTTTCCCTGCGACGCCAGGACCTGATTCTGGCGTGATCCCCGTTCAGCAGGACTTCAGGCACCTGCATACCGTCCAGATCCCGTGGACGGGTATACTGAGGGTATTCCAGCAGACCGTCGGAGAAGGATTCCTCCTCCGGACTTTCCGCACTTCCAAGCACGCCGGGAATGAAACGGGCCACACAGTCCACAAGCACCATTGCCGCCGGTTCACCGCCGGTCAGGATATAATCCCCGATGGAAATTTCTTCATCCACACAGGAATCGAGGGCACGCTGGTCCACCCCTTCATAATGGCCGCAGAGCAGAACAAGCGCCTTTTCCTGCGCCAGTTCCCGGGCAAGGGAAGTGGTCAGCTTTTTTCCGCGAGGTCCCAGATAGATCCGGCGTGCGGAAGGATATTCCGCCATGACTGCAGACATGGCATCCAGGATGGGCTGAGCCATCATAACCATACCGGCACCGCCGCCGAAAGGATAATCATCCGTATTGTGGTGCTTGCTTTTTGAGTAAGGACGGATATCCGTCGTCCGGATATCAATCAGTCCCTGTTCTCCGGCACGGCCCAGAATACTGGATGAAAAGAAGCTTTCGAACATTTCCGGGAAAATAGTCAGGATATTGACACGGAAGGGCTCATTCATGAACGAACAGCCACCTCCTCAAGCCTGTCACGGATGACCAGAATGGTTTTCTTTTCTGCGTCCACTTCCGGGAAAACAGCTTTCAGCGCCGGAGCCATCAGTGTGGTTTTACCGGACTGGAAAACCCAGGTATCCACTGTGCCGTATTGCAGCACGTCTGTCAGCACACCGATCACTTCGCCGTTTTCATCCCGGGCTTCACATCCGATGAGATCCGCGATAAGCTCGGCGTCCTCTTCCACGGGAGCGGCACCGGCGCGGTTCACATACAGGTCGCAGCCGCGGAACTTTTCAGCCGCATCAGCTGTATCGCTGCCGTCCAGGTGCGCGTAAACAAAACCGTCCCGGATCCGTACGGTGCGGAGAGCAACAGGGATATAACTGTCATCCTTCTTCAGATACAGGGTGTTCCACTGATGAAAACGCTCAATATCAGCAGCGTAGGAACGGAGCTTGCATTCTCCGCGAACTCCCTGGGGCTTGAGTACGGATGCGATCAAAAGATAATCATTCATAAGAAAGGTTTTCCTCCGATGAAAGCACGGCGGGATCCGAGCATCGGATCCCGCCGGACATGGCTGTAAGCTTATTGAATCTCAACAAAAACAGGCTTGCTGTTTTTGAGCGTGGCGGCTTTCACCACGGCGCGGATCGCTTTTGCAATCCTGCCCTGCTTGCCGATAACCTTGCCCATATCATCTTCAGCCACATGGAGCTCCAGAATGACAGCTTCAGGTCCTTCGGTCTCGGTAACGCTGACCTGATCGGGATGCTCCACCAGAGACTGTGCCACAAAGGTTAAAAGTTCTTGCATGGGTACATCCTTTCTTAACTCAGGCTCACTTTTCTTCGATCGCGCCGGACTTCTTCAGCAGAATGCGGACGGTGTCAGTGGGCTGAGCGCCAACGCCGAGCCAGTACTTGGCGCGCTCGTTGTCAACCTTGATTTCGGCGGGCTTGGTCATGGGATCATAGTAACCGATCTCTTCGATGAAGCGGCCGTCACGGGGGCTGCGGATATCAGCAACAACCACGCGATAGAAAGGCTTTTTCTTCATTCCCATTCTCTTCAGACGGATTTTGACAGACATTTGGATTTCCTCCTCAAAAAATAAATGAATAATTATATATGGAAATCATATAGCGAAGTATATGAGTCCAAGCAATGAAACCTGCGGGGGATTACATTCCCGGGAAACGCATGTTACGGAGCGCCTTTTTACCCTTGGCACCCATCATACGCTTCATCATCTGCTGAGCCTGCTCAAACTGGCGGATCAGCGTGTTCACATCCTGTACAGTGGTGCCGGAGCCGGCGGCAATGCGCTTGCGGCGGCTGGCATTGAGGATGGAGGGATCTTTGCGTTCCTTCGGAGTCATGGAACGGATAATGGCTTCGGGCTTCTTCATCGCGTTATCATCCACGTCGATGTCCTTGCCACTCATGCCGGGCAGCATACTGATCATGCTGCGGAGACCGCCCATTTTCTTCATGCTCTGCATCTGGTCCAGGAAGTCTTCCAGGGTGAGCTTGTTGCTCAGGCCTTTGCGGGCAAACTTCCCGGCTTCCTGCTCATCAAAGGCTTCGGCAGCCTTGTCAATGAGGGTCAGTACGTCGCCCATGCCGAGGATCCGGCTGGCCATCCGGTCCGGATGGAAGGGCTCAATATCGGAAAGCTTTTCGCCGATACCGCTGAACTTGATGGGTTTGCCGGTGACAGCCTTGATGGAGAGGGCAGCACCACCGCGGGTATCGCCGTCCAGCTTGGTCAGGATAACGCCGGTAACATTCAGCTTTTCATCGAAGGCCTTGGCGACATTCACAGCGTCCTGACCGGTCATGGCGTCAACGGTCAGCAGGATCTCCGTGGGGGAGACTGTGTCCCGGATGCGGAGAAGCTCATCCATGAGTTCCTCATCAATATGCAGCCGGCCGGCTGTATCGATAATCAACACATCACGCTGATAATACCGGGCATATTCGATTGCTTCCTTAGCGGTTTTGACAGGATCCTGGGTTCCTTTTTCAAATACGGGAACATTAACCTGCTGTCCGACTACCTGCAGCTGTTTGATGGCGGCAGGACGGTAAATGTCACAGGCGGCCAGCATCGGCTTTTTCCCCTGCTTGGTCAAGTATCCGGCCAGCTTGGCGCACATGGTGGTTTTACCAGCGCCCTGCAGGCCGCAAAGCATGATGATTGAGGGAACCGAAGAGGACCAGTTGAGCTTTGCATTGGTGCTGCCCATCAGCTCAGTCATCTCTTCATTGACGATGCGGATAACCTGCTGGCTGGGAGTGAGGGAGGAGAGTACGTCAGCGCCAACACAGCGCTCAGTGACTTTCCGGATGAAATCCTTGGCAACGGCGTAGTTAACGTCAGCCTCCAGAAGTGCCATGCGTACTTCACGCATGCCTTCCTTTACGGCCTGCTCCGTCAGCCTGCCACGCCCGGTCATTTTCCTCAGGGCGCCCTGCAGCTTTTCGCTTAAGCCTTCAAATGCCATGTTACCTCCATGAACGATCGGAGGATTCTTCCGTTTCGATCGTAAGCATTTCTTTCAATAAAGATTCCGCACGGGGATAATCCTTGCAATTCAGTGCGTCCAGCGCACTTTCCAGACCAGAGTCTATTTTGCGGAAGCGTTCAGCCACACCCAGCGCAGATTCCATTTCCGAGAGCTTTTCAGCCGCACGGGTGAGGGATTCATGCGCGGCCTGGCGTGAAATGCCAACTTCTTCGGCAATCTCACCCAGGGAAAGATCCTCTTCACAATAGAGGGAGAGGATACGGCGCTGTTTCTCCGTCAGCATACCGCCGTAGAAAGCAGCAAGGAAAGCCAGATCCACCTTCCTGTTCAGGTCTTCCTTTACCATGTTTACCCCTCCGGCGAAAGAACGATTCCGACAACGTGTCAGGCTTTTCAACCTGACACCTGTGCTATTATACACGATCGGCATGGAATGTCAAGGCTTTTTACCTGACAGAAATTGTGTTAAGAAGAACGTACAAATAGGCAAAATACAGCAAAAATACAGTATACAAAGTAACTTTTTATTGATTTGTGCAGACAAATATGTAATGATGTACGCTGAACATAGATGAACCTTTCGCACAAAAAAAGTCAGAATCCCAGCAAATTTCAGTACTTTGACCCCGAAAACGTTTTCGGAAACGAGCAATGAAAGTGAGGATCCTTTGACATGAAAAAGAGAACAAAAAGAATGTTCAGAAAAACTGCCAGCTTATTCCTGGCTCTTTGTATTTCCGGAATGATGCTGATTCCTGATGCACAGGCTGATCCGACTATCCATGTCGTCTATACCAATGGGATAACAGATGACTCACATGCTGCTGATCAGGATCCATTTGGCGATCTGGTACTGGAAGATACGGTTTTGCCTGAAGATGGACAAACGGAATACGCTGCTCTGAAAATTGAATTTCCGGATGGGGAAGGCGGAGGCAACGTGACCGTTGCAACCGGCGATCTGACTTCAGAAACAGGCGCAGTTGTCCAATCTTATGAGTTTGGTAATGAAAAATATCAATATCCCAAAGACTGTGGCGTCTATGACGAAATAGCGGATGCTTATGGCTTGATCATTCATATGGATGATCAGTCTGAACTGAACCTGGATACAGGAGATATTACCAATGAAGCCGGTAAAGCTGCTTTGATCACCCTGACTGATCAGTCACAGCTGAATCTCAAAACAGGTGATATAGAAGCACATGACGGAGAAGAAGTGTTCATTCGCGATGCCAACACTGATCTGCTTAATGAGCCTGAAACGGAAGATGATGAATCTGAAGAAGATGATGAATCTGAAGAAGATGATGAATCTGAAGATGATGATGAATCAGAAGAAGATAATGAATATGAAGAAAACGATGAGTCTGAGGAAGATGATAATCCCGAAGAGGAAACGGAATCCGGACATTTCGAAAGCATTTCCGGTGACGCTGTTATAATCGTCATAGACGGACAATCCAAAGCGAATGTCGAAACAGGTAACATAAATGCTGATGGGGATGGTGTCCAGATCAAAACGAAAGTGGAGAACATAATGGAGGATGAGGATCCATCTGAAGATGAAGATCCAGCAGAAGACGGTGATTCGTCTGAAGATGAAGAAACAACGGAAGAGGAGGATCCTTCGACACCGGATACAGGCAGTATCTACCCTCAGGAAAGCAGTGAAAACATAGAATTGGATGAAGATTTTGAAGTGGATCTGAAGGTAAACGGATGTATCTCCGCGGGAGGGTACGGTATTGATATTTATAACAGTGGAGATAATGACGTCAGAATAACAGCTCAGGATATTATTGCCGGTGACGGCGCTGTTGCTATCAATATAGACAATAATCAAGACAGTGATGTCAAAATAACAGTCCGGGACATTGTTTCCGATGGCGGCGGTATAAATATTGACAATATAGAAGACAGTGATACCAGTATAACTGTGGATAGTATCAAAGCTTCCGGCGGCTGTGCTGTCGGTATAGGAAACTATGGCGGCTCCGACGTGGAGATGACAGTGAACGGAGATATTACAGGCGGGAATGGTGTCTCCATCAACAACTATAACAGCGATGTAAAGCTGGAGAGCGGAAGCATCACAACAGACACTGGGGGTGTTTCTGCATATCTGTATGACTACAGCGATGCAGATATCAAAGTGAATGGTGATATTGCAACCGGAAGCGGGTACGGTATCCATTCCCAGACAGATGACGGCTCAACCGTAAAAATCGATGTTACCGGTAATGTAAAAACCGAAGATGGAATAGGCTTAAACCTTAATCTCGGAGGTTTTGATCACGGCGAGCCGCAATGCAAGGCTGATATAACGATCGGTGGATCCCTGACATCCAGCGATGAAGCGGTAAATGTCCATAACAACATAGACGGACATGTGACCATCAACGTTGGCACAGATGAAACGATCGAAAATGCGGGTGCGATTACATCTACTGGCACGAATGCCATATTCCTCAATACAATCGCAGGTTCGTCGATTGAACTGAACGGCGGCAATGTGTACGGCACAGGTAATTCACAGAACATCCGTGCGAACGCTGAAGGAGACAATTCCTCCATAGAAATAAACGTTGGCAACGTGACAGGAAGCGGGTACGGAGATGGCATTTCAGCAACCGCGGGACATGCCGGAAGCCAGGTGAAGATCAATGCAAATAATATCATTGCCGGCGATTATGGGGTACATGTGGACACAAATTCCCGTTATGATTACGGGAATGTGTCAGACGGCAGCTGCTACGGATCAGGCGGAATCATGGAAGTCAATGTAGGCACTGTGGACGGTGGAAACGGCGGAATTAGCGCAGATGCAGACGGCGGATCTCTTATCGTGAACAGCGGCAGCATACAAACCGGACAGTGTGGTTACGGCGTGAGTGTGACCACTAAAGGAACTGATGCAGAAGACGGCGTTAATGTGAACGTGAATGGAACCGTGACTGCGGGTGAGACCGGGATCACTGTAGATTCCTGTAGTGAGACCAGAATGCTTCACTACGAAAATGACGAAGCGATCCGGGTCGATCCGAATGATCCCCATGAAAACTGGTGGGAAAGGATAAGGTTTGACGAAACCTTTCATTATGTACTGGTGCCTGTCGATACGGAGAATGGTATCGAGTGGGAAAAATACTTGTGGTATGATGAAGATCATCCCCAGTACGATGATTACAGTGAGGAAGAGAAAGAAAAATACGAGGTTTATAGGGAATGGATAGACTGGGAGGGTGTTGAGGTCACAACAGAAGCACAAAATTACGCCCAGGTATCGACAGGAACGGTTACAGCAGGGAAATATGGTGTTATGACGAACAATCACGGCGGCGATTTCGATATCAAAGTCGACGGCGATGTGACCGTAGCCGGTGCAGAATCCTATGTGGACGACTGGAACGGATACACTTATTTCAACGAGGCGAAGGGGGTTACGGCAACCAGCACGACCGGCACCACATCGATCCTGATCGACGGAGATCTCAGCGTTTACTCCATCAGCAACGAACCTGCGGCAGAAGAGAACCCCGCTATGGAAGAGAGTCCAAACGGGGAAGAGAGTCCAAACGAGGAAGAAGATCCTGACGGGGAAGAAAGCGAAGAAACAGACGAAGAAGCGGACGAACCCGAAGGTCGTTATACCGGTGACGGCGTGACAATCGGCAATTACGGCGGGAAGATCGACATCACTATCAAAGGCAACGTAAACGCCGAAGAAGGAACCGGAATCACGATCCAGAAGGAGGGGTGGGGGCCGGAAGATTCAAACAACGGTGAGGCGAGCCTTAATATCTCGGGTGATGTGACCGCGGAAAACGGAATTGATGTCGGAATCAACGGAAACGGAAGCGGCCATGTCGCCATCAATATCGGCGGCAGCCTGAAAACGACCGGTACCGGCCTGACGATCGGGGACAACACGCCTGTATGGAATCCCCCCTGGGAAGAGCAGGATGAAGAGGAAGAACAGGAAGAGCAGGCTGATGAGGTGACCGAGGACAACCAGACAGATGAAGGTGAAAACCTGACGGAAACTGAGGCTCCCACCGTTGATATTGTTGTGCAGGAAACTATTTCCGGCCTGACTCCGATCTTTGTTTCGAATATGGAAGCCGTGGCAAAAGTCCTGATCACAACCTGGGCCATTATACCAAATGAAGAGCAGATCACAACTGATGCAGAGGGCAATTCTGTTGAGGAACTTGAAGAGAATATAAACTATATTATTAAAAAAGAAGATAACGATTATGGTACCCTGAATATCACCGGAACAACTGAAAAAATAATAGCATCCGGACAGCAGGCACCAGAAGGAAACAGAAGAGGAGCAACGAGAGGAACAGATGATACAGAAACACAGACGCTGAACGTTGCAAAACAGGATAATGATCTGGCTTTGTCCGTAACACTGAAGGAAGAATACCAGAAGGGGTATGAAGTTGTATTTTACAACGGTAAGGATATCAAGGAAAAACTTGAATTAGAAAAAGATGATAACGGCGAATACATCTTTAAAGTGCCGTGGGCGGGAGGTGTTTATCTCACCTTTGGTCTTGAAAAAGTGAATGCTCCCGATCCGGAACCCGGAAAAGATCCTGATCCGGAACCTGAACCTGATCCCGACCCGGATCCCGATCCTGATCCCGACCCTGATCCCGACCCGGATCCCGACCCGGATCCCGATCCTGATCCCGACCCGGATCCCGACCCGGATCCCGATCCAGATCCGGATCCCGATCCAGATCCGGACCCCGAGAAGGAACCTGAGAAGGAATCCGAAAAGGTGCCTGAGAAGGAACCCGAAAAAGAGCCCGAAAAAGAGCCCGAGAAGGAACCTGAAAAGGAACCCGAAAAGGAACCCGAGAAGGAGCCTGAAAAGGAGCCCGAGAAGGAGCCTGAGCAGGAGCCTGAGAAGGAACCTGAAAAGGAACCCGAAAAGGAACCCGAGCAGGAGCTTGAGAAGGAGCCCGAGAAGGAGCCCGAGAAGGAGCCTGAGCAGGAGCCTGAGAAGGAACCTGAGAAGGAGCCCGAGAAGGAACCCGAAAAGGAGCCCGAGAAGGAGCCCGATAAGGAGCCCGATAAGGAGCCCGAGAAGGAGTCCGAGAAGGAGCCCGAAAAAGAGCCTGAGCAGGAGCCCGAGCAGGAGCCCGAGAAAGAAACTGAGCAGGAACCTGAGCATGAGCCTGAACCCGAAAAAGAACAGGAAGATGAAAAAAACGACGGGAATGGGCGCGTGCTGGCCATTATCTACGGTGAAAACGATGCATATACGATCTGGTTCCTGACCGGATATCATTACAGGGCGGAATTCAAGGACGGCTATAAAGAAACCGGAACATACAACGTGAAGAACGGCAGCCTGGAACTGACAGATCAGAAAGACGAAAAACGGACGCTTGATAATGGATGGAAGATGATATTTACCCAGGAGCAAAAGGCTGATTATGTGAAAGCGGATTTCTCTGATTCTGCCAAAATCATTGGTGAGTTCAACACAGATACGGAGGGCGTCCTGAAAATCACGGATGAAAACCAAGAGGAACTTAGCCTGGAGAAGATTCGGACGGGGATTGACAACCAATACGCCTATGAGATTCTTACAGCGATCCTTCCGTAAAAAAGTAAAGAAAATACGGCATCCTGGGATGCCGTATTTTTATGAAAAAATATCAGATTGATATATCCTGTCCGGTAAGGTTTTTCCAGAGCTTTCGAATGGTTTCCTGATTCGCAACGCCGTATTTCGGATCGTTTTTCTGAGCTTCGGACATATCCCGCAGGAAGTGAACGCAAAGGTGTCCGCCGAAATCATTGTTTTTTATCGAACTGGAATCATGCGGCATATCATGTGTTGATCCTATTGTCCATCGTCCATCGGGAAGTTTTACATAAACACCTTTCTGATTCCATGTGTTTTCACCGCCAAAAGCCTGAACCATAGTATGTGTATCCGCTGCGGTCAAGGGTTCGGCATCACAGTGCCTTCCGCGTGACATCACGCGAAGGGTCCAGCTCAGACCGGATGACGGGTCATATATCAGAAGCTGCTGCCCGCTGGAAATAGAGGGCTTGACATCATTGAACCAGTGCAGCAACTGGATGGAAGAAACTGACGGGGATGAAATGCGATCATTAATGTCTGTAACTACAGGTGCCGGAGTTGCTGTCGGAGCGGCTGTGGGAGCAGGAGCGGGGGCGGGCGTAGAAACAGACTGAACCGAAACATCGGCGGAAGAAGGAGCGGTTGCTCCGTTCGTAACAGCTTTTTCAAGAGCAGTCAATGTTTTTTTCCCCGCCAGACCGTCTGCAGTAAGCCTGTTGCTGCTTTGAAAAGCGATAACAGCATTTTGCGTCTGATTGCCAAAGACTCCATCCGCTCTTCCGTTAAGATAACCGGTTGTAATCAGTGACTGCTGAAGCGTTTTGACTCGCGGCCCTTTTTCACCGATCCGTATTGTAGTGTAGTCTCCACCGAACAATGTTCCATTGGAAACAGATGAAGGCGCCGCTGCAGGTGATGATGCCTGTACAGACGATTGATTTGCAGATTTTGCGGTTCCATTTGCCTTGCTTATAGCCAGATTACGGGTTTTTTCCCCGGCAAGGCCATCAACGGATAAATTGTTCTTTTTCTGAAAGGCACGGACAGCATTTTCAGTCTTGTTACCAAAAATACCATCAGCAGTCCCCTTTAAAAAACCGAGATCAATTAACGCCTGCTGGAGTTCACGTACATCGTCTCCACGGCAACCGTTATAAAGTGTACTGGATTCATAAGCATAAGCCGGTGCCAGCATCCGGACACAAAGCCAGATTCCAAGACATAAACCGGACAGAATACACTTCGAAAGATGCTTCATCCTCATTTTTTCACCTCCGGTGAGCCTGCAAACAATTCGCTGTCATATTACCGGTCAGATACATCATAGCAAAGATAACTCAAAATGTAAAGAAAGTGTTACGATATGTTAACGAAACAGAAACAACATTGATTCCTTATAAACTTTTTTCTTTTTTTAAAATGTGTTATATTGAAGAAAAGAATTCCGAAAGGAGAACGTACGAGCTATGAGAAAAATCGGCGTACTGACGAGCGGCGGCGACAGCCCGGGAATGAACGCGGCAGTGATGTCTGTAGCGCGCAGTGCCGCAATGTACGGTATTCCGCTGATTGGCATCAAGCGTGGATATAACGGATTACTTCGGAAAAGCGCCAACCTGAAGGACGATATGCAGGAGCTGACGCTGGAATTGGTATTGGACATCGCTGATGATCCGGGTACCTATCTGCGTACAGCGCGGTGCCTTGAGTTTAAAGAAAAGAAATACCAGGAAAAGGCAGTCAAGACCCTGAAAAGCATGCAGATCGACGGTCTGGTTGTGATCGGCGGAGACGGCAGCTTCAGGGGTGCCCAGGCACTGTGCGACCTGGGTGTTCCATGTATTGGTATCCCCGGAACCATTGATAACGACCTGCCCTATACAGAAATGTCCCTGGGTTACGATACGGCAGTGAATGTCTGCGTGGAAGCTATCCGGAAGATCCGGGCCACTTCCCGAAGCCATGACAGACCCGCGGTGGTAGAGGTCATGGGTCGTCATTGCGGCGATATTGCTCTGACAGCTGCAGTTTCAACCGGCAGCGAGATTGTGGTTGTTCCGGAGGTGCCGTGGACGGTTGAAGGTGTTGCCATGCAGCTGCAACGCCAGCTGGACCGGGGAAACTACCGCGCAACAATTGTAGTGGCGGAAGGGTGCTGGGAATCCATGGCGCCTTTTGATCTGTACAATTTCCTGACTTCCCGCGGAAAGCCCTGCTACCCGGAAGAACCTATGTCCGCTGTGCGCTTTGCCTCTGTGATGAAGAGAATGTGCGGCATGGTGGAAGCACGCGCTAACGTAATCGGCTATGTACAACGCGGCGCTGAACCTACGGCACGTGACAGCGCCTTTGCCTTTGAAGCCGGAAACCTTGCAGTGAGGCTGTTGCGTGACGGTATCAGCAACCAGGTCATCGGCATGCAGAAGGGCAAAGTGTTCTATATGCCCATTGAGAAGGCATTGAAGAAAGAACGGTATTTTAACCGGCCGCTATTTGACCTGGTGAACTCTTTATAAATAGGAAAGTAACCAATAGATACAGAAATACCGAAATATTGCTTGACAGGGATCGTACTGATGTGGTATGATCCCTTCTGTTCGAAAGCAGAGGCTTGCCCGTCTCTCACCTTGTGCGGCTCACGCTGCCGGGTTATGGCATTTTTTCCGACGAGGAACAAGATGATTCATGAGCGACGGGTCAACAGCCCGCCGCTCATTTTTGTAGGAGGTGCATGGACATCGCAACCGAACTGATGATCAATGAGGAAATCCGCGACAGAGAGGTTCGCCTGATCGATGAAAACGGTGAACAGCTCGGCGTCATGAGCACACAGCAGGCGCTGCAGCTTGCGGAAGAACGGGGACTTGATCTGGCCAAGATCCAGCCTTCAGCTGTTCCGCCTGTATGTAAACTGCTGGATTATGACAAGTACCGCTACGAACAGGCAAAGCGGGAGCGGGAGAACCGGAAAAATCAGCGCGTTGTCGATATCAAGGAAGTACAGCTGTCCGCCACCATCGAAGAAAACGATGTGAACACCAAGGCGAAGATGGCGATCCGCTTCCTGGAGAACGGTGATAAGGTTAAGGTATCCATTCGCTTCCGTGGCCGTCAGATCACCCACAGTGAAATCGGCCTGAAGGTCATGCAGGATTTCGCTGAGCGGTGCAAGGATGTCAGCATGGTGGAACGCCGCCCGCTGCTGGATGGCCGCAACATGATCATGATCCTTGCTCCCAAAGCCATCAAGGCTTCTTTTGCCGAAAGAAAGGCAAAGAGGGAGAATGCCGCCTCGAAAGAGACGAAGGAGTAAACCGTTGGAAGGAGGACAAACCCAATGCCCAAACAGAAGTCCCATCGCGGAGCTGCCAAACGCTTTTCCTTTACCAAATCCGGTATCGTAAGGCATAAGCAGATGAACGCCAACCATCAGGTGCGTCTGAAGACCACCAAGCGTACCCGCCACCTGCGGAATGCCGGTGTTGTTGACAACGCTGCTGAAGCCCGGACCATTCACAAGTTACTGCCTTACAAATAAGCCAATTCACCGGCAAGGAGGAAAACAAACATGGCACGCATTAAGAGGGCTCTTAACGCCCATAAGAGTCGCCGCAAGGTTATGAAGCTGGCGAAAGGCTACTGGGGAGCAAAATCCAAACAGTACCGCGCCGCGAAAGAACAGGTTGCCCGCAGCCTGCGTTACGCGTTCATCGGACGTAAACTCCGCAAGCGCGATTTCCGCCGCCTGTGGATCACCCGTATCAACGCTGCTGCCCGCCTGAACGGCATGAGCTATTCCACGTTCATCAACGGCCTGAAGAAGCAGAACATCGAAGTCAATCGCAAGATGCTCGCTGACCTGGCTGTGAACGATGCCGCCGGCTTTGCTAAGCTCGTTGAAATCGCCAAGAAGTGATTCAAAAACATGCATAAAAGCGCCTGAGGAAGTCAGGCGCTTTTCTCGTAAGGAAAAGGAAGATACCACGATGAAACTGAACATACGGAGAATGCGGGAGGAAGACCTGGAGCCGCTTCACCGGCTCCTGTCAGATCCGCTGGTGATGAAATACCTTGAGCCGCCGTTCTCTGAAAAGAAAACAGCAGCTTTTCTGAAAAACTGCGGAATGAAGGAAGAACCGCTGGTGTTCACCGTGGATGACGAGAACGGATTTGCAGGCTATGTGATCTGTCATCCGTATGATCCGGACAGCATGGAAATCGGATAGGTTCTCTGTCCTGAACATTGGGGCAAAGGATATGCATCCGAATTGACAGAGCAACTGATTGAAAAAGCGCGGATCGCGAAAAAGGCTGTAGTGATCGAATGTGATCCCAGACAGTCTGTTTCCCGTCATATTGCAGAGAAATACAGCTTTACCTGCCTGGGAGAAAAGGAAGGCCTGATACTGTTCAGGCTTGATCCCTGATTACAAGGTTCCATTGATCGCAGGATCTGTGGAATCAATCCCTGTATAGCACTCCGGAAATAATCCGGCAGTGCTTCTTTTTTCGCCTGCGGCTTCCAGATGGGTCAGATCTCCCAGCTTTGTGATGCGGAAAGAAACTTCACCTTTTATGCGTTCTTCCGTTACAATTTCAGTAACAGAGGAGGGCAGGGTCAGGGTATGGTGCCACAGCACCATGGGAGAAATATCAGTCAGATAGGCAAGGACAGCCATGGAGATACCAAAGTGACAGAAAAGCGCTATAGTGAAATCTTCATTATTGGTACAGCGCCAGACCGGATCGTCCTTCGTATATCCATAACGTGCGAGAAGCTCATCCACTCCGTCTGTAGTCTGCTTCCATACTTCATGCACGTTTCCACCAGAGAAGGCAGGAGCATTATACCAGGTGCGGATATCTGCCACACCGGGAAAGGCTGTCCAGATACGCGGCTTGACATCCCAGGCAACAATCCGGCGCCTGCCGGTTTCCGGATCAGGGTAGGACCCCATAAATTCATGCAGCCAGGGCAGTATCTCCGCCTTACGGTTCAGTTTATCCAGCGTATAAGCAGCCGTATCCCGGGCCCGGCCCAGGGGGGATACGTAAAAATCACGGATATCATACCGGATCAGCCGATGGCTGAGCAGTTCAGCTTCCACACGTCCCTTGGGTGTAAGGGAATCAATGCTGTAATCAGGTTCCGCATGGCGGATCAGGAGTATGCGCACAACAAAACACAACCTTCCTAAACGGATTCATATCAGTCATTGTATCGGGTATAGGGAACAAGTTCAAGAGAAAGAAGCATACAGAGCCGGAATTCTGATCAATGATAATAATCTGCATATAGTTTTATATACGGGAAAAGGAAATGCCGTTACACAGCACGGAAATGTCCGATCTTTTTTGGCCGTAAACTTGCATAAAAGTATAAGAAGCATATATAATTCAGACAGATCAAAGCATGTTCATTCAGAAACAGCAGTAAAACCTCATCTCGTTCAGGCGGCCGGAACATTCCGGGAAAGCAGGCAGCAGGATATCAGATACAGTGAAGAGGAGGGGAAAACATGTTCAGATTCTGGGGAGACGGATCACAGGAAGCGATGGACCTGGTGAATGCCATTCGCGTCAGAAGCACCGAAAACTTCAACTGGACATTCATTTTTATTCTCGCCGTTGTATTTTATGTATACTGGACAGAAATACAGAAAAAGAATACGGAAGTTGTTTGTGCCGGATTGGCGCTTTACGGTGTTCACTGGCTTTATGAGATCTGCAATGCGGTTATCGGAAAACTGGCAGGCTATCCGCTCTGGTCGGTCAGCAATGAATCCACAACCTTTATTCTCCTGATTGGAGTCTGCTGGGAGTTGTCCATGATGTTTTCCATTGCAGGAATGATTTCATTCAAAATGCTGCCACAGGATCGGACCAGACGCTATTTTGCCAAAAACGGGAAAGGCGGCATATCCTGCAAACTTGCCGGTGCGCTGGAAATGGCTCTGCTATTTGCCCTGTTTGAATCATTCCTCGCCGGCACCAGCAATCATTCCTTTATCTGGGTATACAGATGGTGGGGCGTGATTCCGGTGTTTATTACCACCTATATCCCGTTCTTTATCGCCAGCAACTACGTGCCGGTTCTTGAACCGAGAAAGCGTACAACATTCCTGTGCACCCTGTGGGGGCTGGTTGCACTGCTGCTGGTGATCCTGATACCGGCGGGAATCATATAAAGAGGCAGATATGTGCGGCAGATATGTGATTGCGCCCCCGGATGAGGAAATTCTGAAAATGATCCGGGAGATTAACAGAACGAAACTGGCGGAGATTTTCCGGGAAGCGAACCAGCCGCCGGTAACCGGAGCCGGAGAAATCCTTCCTGCTTCGGTGGTGCCGGTAATTGCCACCAGCCGGACAGGAGAACGCCGTTTTTTTCCGATGAAGTGGGGATTCCGGCAGAACACCGCGGACGGGAAACGCGGAAAGCTGCTGATTAATGCACGGGCCGAAACGGCAGCAGAAAAACCCACATTCCGGGAAGCCTGGCAAAAACACCGCTGCGTAATTCCTGCATCCTGGTACTGCGAATGGGAACATGACGAGCAAAAGAAACCGGGCCGAAAGTATTCCATCCGGCCGATCGAAGAAGGAATCATCTGGCTGGCTGGCCTCTATCATATGGAAGAAGGACTTCCCACGTTTGTGATTCTGACCCGGCCGGCGGACAACAGCCTTACCTGGATGCATGACAGGATGCCGGTTATGTTTTCGGAGGAAAACGCCGGCAGATGGATCCGGCCGGACGTCAGGCCTGAGGAACTGATACAGGATTGCCTGACAAAAACGCAATGGGAGTACGCAGGATAAGAGACAGTCTGTGACCCGAAGGACAGGAACCGGAGTGAGAAAAAACCATGTCGTGGTATTGGATTCTGATTATCCTTTCAGCTGTAATCGGCCCTTTTGAGGCCATGCATGCATTGAATAAAGCCCGGAGGAACCGGGAAGAAGCTGAACGGAAAAGACAGGAAGAGCATGCAGACAGGAGCGGCAAGTGAACTACGTATATATGCTGCGCTGCGCTGATAACAGCCTGTACTGCGGATGGACCACGGATCTGGAATCCAGGATCGTGCAGCATAATGCCGGCAAAGGTGCCAAATACACACGGTCCAGGCTGCCTGTGAAGCTTGTTTATTTCGAGATGTATGAAGACAGGCATGAAGCACTGAGCAGGGAATGGCATCTGAAACATCTGAAAAGGGCGGAAAAGATTAAACTGGCAGAAAGCAGGGAAGGAAAAACAATCTCTGCTGATGAAAATACAAGGTAACGCATTTAAAGGAAGGAAGGCGGTACAGAATGACAGATATTATTTCATACCGTCTTTCTGCGAACGGAATGTGGGGTTATTCCTATTATCAAAATGAAAACTATATCGGAAAAACCACCTGCCAGATCAGCACGTCCTCCACTGTGCGAGTGACCGGGGAAGACGTGGAATGGTACAGTTCCTTCAATATCGATACGGAAATTGTTCCCGGCGTCAGCAGGAGAATCAAGGACAACCTGACGGGTGAAGAGTTATACCGTATAGTTTTCTGGAGGCCGGGACTGTACGAAATAGCGGCACGAACGGATACCGGCGGCTGGTCCATGACGGTGGAGGAGCGGAAGGGTGCATATTTTTTCGGCCGGACCGGAATGCCTGTATCCGCAATCATGGAACGGATTATCGAATCAGACTGGACGCCGCCCACGGGCATGCAGATTGAACCGGCTTTCAGGACCCGCTTTTTTGAACAGGAGGACAGTCCGGGTTTCCTGATGATGGTTCTTTCATTTCCGGCCATGAAGATGATCTGAATTCCCGAAGAAACAGTATATACCGATCAATCGCCGTTTCGATCCTGGAAACGGCGATTTATTTCTCTCCGGTTCTTTATTTTCCGTGCGAAACGTTATATGATACATAATATCATACAGCAGGAGGCAGAATAGAATGGGCGTATTTTCCAAATACCATCGTTTCCGTGAAGCAGGAGAAGAAGCGAATATCAACAATGTGCAGCGGTTTGGCGAACCGGCAGTGTCCTTGTTTACCACAACGAAGGTGTTTACGCTCCATCATCATATTGATATCACAAACAGCAGGGAAGAAGTTGTTTATGAAGCCAATACGAAATTTCCGTCCATCCACGACAAAACCGATATCACAGACGCTGAGGGAAGGTTTGTTGCCCATATTGAGCGCAAGCTCCTGACCCTGCATCAAAGGCATTTTATCACCATGGGGGACGGAACGAAGTTCGAAATCTCCAATGAACTGTTTCACCTTGTGAAGGATATCATGAATATCGAAGGACTCGGATGGCAGATCCGGGGAAACATCGCCGGGCTGAATTTCGAACTGTATGATGAACACGGTGAGATTATTGCTGTGATCGGCCAGAAGATGTTCTCAATCCATGACAAGTACTGTATCGACATATACCGGACAGAGTATCAGGATACAATCGTTGCTGTTCTGGTTACGCTGCAGCATATGATCAAAGACAGGGAGGCCGCCAGTGTGCACAGTTCAGCGGGCGGATCATCCTCCTCCGGAAACTGATCTTCCGGGAAGAAAAAACCTTGACAGCAGACCTTCATCCGATTTATGATGAACAAAAAGTACGTACAACCGGAGGAACGGATGAAGACAAGAGCCTTTGATACAGGCGTATACCCGAATTATCTGGCCGAAGCCGGCATCGGTGACGAGGAAGCCAGGGCAATGGTTCACAAGGCCTTTGAGACGATCTTTTTTGATGAGCAGGAAAATTTCTGCCATCACACGGATGAAGACGCCTGGTGTATGGTGGATACGGGGAACATTGATGCGCGCACGGAAGGCATGAGCTACGGCATGATGATGTGTGTGCAGATGGACCGGAAAGACATTTTTGACAAGTTGTGGACTTTCTCGGAAAGATATATGCTGATGAAAGAAGGTCCCTGCGAGGGATATTTCCGGTGGTCAGTACATATCGACGGATCCTCCAATTCCAACGGACCGGCTCCGGACGGGGAAGAGTACTATGCCATGGCATTGTTTATGGCAGCCGCGCGCTGGGGAGACGGAGAGGGCAGTTTCAATTATTCGGCCCGGGCCCGTGAGATCCTGAGGCACGCGGTACACCAGCATGAAATGGTTCAGGGCGGCCAGCCGATGTGGGAGCCGGAGAATACCTATATTCGGTTTGTTCCCGGAATGAAGATTTCCGATCCGAGTTATCATCTGCCGCATTTCTATGAACTGTTCGCAGTGAAAGCCGATGAGCAGGACCGTCCTTTCTGGAAAAAGGCAGCGGAGCAGAGCCGGAAATATATAGCGCTCTCCGCTGATCCGGTTACCGGGCTGAGCCCCGAGTATGCTGACTATGACGGAAAAACGGTTTTGCTGTTCGGAAAGCCCTGGGTATATTATTCCGATGCGTACCGTGTAGCGGAAAACGTCGCACTGGACCGGATCTGGTTCGGGGAGGATCCAGCGCTGACCCTGATCGAAACGCATCTGCAGGACTTTTTTGCGGAACAGGATATGAGCGACCTGCGGGCCTATGAACTGGACGGAACGGCACAGAGCGAACCGGCGATGCATCCTACGGCTATCCGCGCAGTTCTCGGAGCGGCTTCGGCCGCAAGTGAGTCTGAACACCGGCTCAGATTCCTGAAAGATTTTGCTGAGCTTCCGATGCGCAAGGGTGTCAGGCGCTACTATGACAACTGTCTGTATTTCTTCTGTCTGCTGATGCTGACAGGCAACTATAGAATATATCTTTGAGGAGGAGCCCCATGTTATACTACGTCAATATCAACGCACCCCGAGAAGGAGACGGATCAAAGGAAAGACCGTTCCGGTTTATCAATGAAGCGGCAAAGATCGCGCGGCCCGGTGATGAAGTAGTGGTTGCTCCCGGCGTATACAGGGAATATGTGAACCCGCTGTATGCAGGTAAGGAAGAGGCACGGATTACCTACCGGAGCGAAAAGCCGCTGGCTGCCGTCATTACCGGTGCGGAACTGCTGACCGGTTGGAAGAAAGTGAAGGGAACAACCTGGACTGCCCGGGTCAACAACGGCATTTTCGGCGCCTATAATCCCTACGTGGAAAAGGTGGAGGGCGACTGGTATTTTTCTCCGATTATCCGCCATACCGGCGCTGTATTCATGAATGACCTGATGATGTATGAATGCGGCTCTGTCGAGGAATGTGAGGCAGGGAAGCCTGATCCTCATGCCTGGACGCAGGAGGAAGCAAAATATCTCTGGTATACCGAGCAGGATGGAAACGAAACCGTGCTGTATGCCAATTTCCACGGAAAGGACCCGAACAAGCAGAAGGTGGAAATCAGCGTACGACGGAATTGCTTTATGCCGGATCAGACCGGAATCGGCTATATTACTGTCAGCGGCTTCACGATTACCAAGGCCGCAACAACCTGGGCGCCCCCGGCTGCATACCAGGACGGCATGATCGGCCCGCACTGGTCCAAGGGCTGGATTATTGAAGACTGCGAAGTGAGCAACAGCCGCTGCTGCGGTATTTCGCTGGGTAAATACCTGGACCCCGAAAACGATATGTATTTCTTCCACAAAAAGGTTAAGAGCCCGACCCAGATGGAACGCGACGCGGTATGCCGTGGTCAGTATCACGGCTGGCTGAAGGAAAAGGTGGGAAGCCACATTATCCGCCGCTGCAACGTGCACCACTGCGAGCAGACCGGCATTGTGGGCCGGATGGGCGGCGTGTTCTCCACCATTGAAGACTGCCATATTCATCATATCTGCAACAGCCAGCAGCTGGGCGGCGCCGAAACCGCCGGTATCAAGCTTCATGCGGCCATTGACGTTACCATCCGCAGGAACCATATCCATAACTGTATTATGGGCGTATGGCTGGACTGGGAAGCCCAGGGGGCACGGATCAGCCAGAACCTGATGCATGACAACTGCCGTCCGGAAGGACGTGAACAGGCCAGGGGAGCCATGTTCTCCACGGATATCTTTATCGAAGTTGGTCACGGCCCCACGCTGATCGATAACAACGTGCTGATGAGCCCTGTAAGCATTACCATCCCCTCCGAAGGGATTGCGTGCGTGCACAACCTGGTGCTGGGCGGATTCAGTCTGATCAACAGTGGCGTTGACAGCGTGGTCAACGGACAGCGCGAACCCCGCTACACCCCCTACCACATCCGTCACAGGACAGAGGTTGCGGGCTTTATGACCATTCTGCATGGAGATGACAGGATCTACAACAACCTGTTCATTCAGGCTTATCCGATCACAGACAAGGAGCGGAAGCCTACGGATGCGGAGCATCAGGCAGTTGGTACGGCACCCTTTGATATCTTCCCGACTTATGAGGAATGGTACGCTCCGTTCATGCCCGGTTCCAGACCCGACATGGGTGCACTGGCAAACGTGCATTTCGGGCACCTGCCGGTGTGGGTGGATGGAAATGCCTACTTCAACGGTGCAAGCGTCTGTAAACATGAGAAGCATAAGCTGTCTGACAAGCGCTCAAAGGTAACCATCGCGCTGGAGGAAAAGGACGGGAAATACTGCCTGAAGACCAACGTGTACAGCAAGCTGAAGGATTTTGCTGACGGTATCATCTGCACAGAAACGCTGGGCAAAGCCTTCGAGCCGGAACAGCGGTTTGAAAACCCGGACGGATCGGATATCGTATTCGACAGGGACTACTTCGGAAACCACAGGGGAACGAAGACAATACCTGGTCCTTTCGCAAGCGCTGAGGACGCAGAAAAAATCCTGTACTGAGCCCAGTATGAATCAAGCCCCCGCGGAAGCGGGGGCTTTTTCTGTATTGGTCAGTTCAATCAGATACCGAAAGCTTTTTTTCGGGTATTTGTGCGGCATCAGATCCTTTATACCGGACATTTGTCAGAAATCAAAAAGAAGAGCAAGGGAGAAAGGGAAAACAAAAAGAAAAACCTTGTGACATTTTATGCACAAGGTTTGTGGTATGCCCGGCAGGATTCGAACCTGTGACCTTCAGAGTCGGAGTCTGACACTCTATCCAACTGAGCTACGGGCACTCAACGGGAGGTATTTTATCCTGTTCAGAGGAGATTGTCAAGGTGTAGCGCGATCAGAATTCTGTATGCGCGAAAGAAAAGACGCTTCCCGCAGAAGCATATTTCCGCGGGAAGCTTTTTTATATCACACGCGGCGGCGCAGTGTGCCGCCGATTTCGAAGGCGGTCGTATCTCCGACTTTCCCGGACAGGCGGTATTCATTACCTTTCAGGATCCGGTGAAGCGTGACCACATGTCCCGGAAGCACTTCGTGATTGTAATTGAGGATGATGTGTTCCGGCTCATATTCGGTCATCAGGTCAATGCCAAGGGTGTTGCAGAGCCAGTCTGCGTAACGGGTATTGTTGACATGGCCGTTGACATCCAGATCCGTGTAGACAGGACGGTATTCGCTGACAAATTCGTCGCCCTGCAGATTGCCGACAGTGGCAGGAAGATTCATGGGAATGGACAGATCCTTGTTCTCTGGGATCAGTTTGCCCACATCTCCGGGCGGAAGCATACGGCGGGTTGTGGTGTCCAGCAACAGCCAGAGGGTACCGGCCTTGCCGATCATCTCTCCGCGGGCATCAGTAAAGACGTAGTATCTGGGAAAAAAACAGATGCGGGTCGGCGTCGGGAAGGTATGAACGGTAATCTGTTCCCCGACGGAAGGATAGCGATCCATGTGGACTTCACAACGGGCAATGACCCAGACCATGTTCTTTTTGATCAGCTCATCACGTCCACATCCGAGTAAAATGCTGTGCGCGCCGGCGGCATCCTGCATTGTTTCCAGAACAGCGCTAGGACGCCATTTTTCATTCAGGTCACAGTCACGGGGACGCAGGGTAAAAGTTTCATCATATGTGTTTACCATGATTACCTCCGGAATTTCTCCTCGAGGGAGTGAAGATAGTCAGTCAGATCTGTAAACGGATCCAGAGAGGAATCTTTTTTCAGGTACAAAGGATGATGGGGGTGACCGGCTTTGCTGCGGGTGCCGGCTGTAAACCAGCGGGCGCCGAAATGCTGTCCGATGGAAGCCATATCCAGTACACAACCGGGAAGATAGGAACGTTTTTCAATGATTGCACCCCAGGCAGCCCAGAGGTCGGGGACAGACGGAAACTGGGCGAGAAGCCATGAGAAGGCCTTCATATTTTCCGCATGCAGGACAGGGTTCATTTCCCGTTCCATGTCGTCAGGATCGGTAGCCCGCTGTGCGTAAACATTGAACATGACAAAGGAGTCGTATCCGTTATGCAAGGCGATGCGTTCGGCTGACTTCAGGGTGTTGTCCAGGCGGTCCGGGATGGCTGTGGATGGATTGATTCCGATACAGACCAGCGGATGCTTCCCGCGGGTGCCGAGCAGATAACGGTATTCACTGTAATGATCCGGGACATATAACCAACGGCCGCGGTCAAAATCCGCGGCAGTGGGAATGAGCGCTTCCTCAAAGGAAAGCACTCCGGCCTGAGCTGTATCAGAAGAGGGAACGTGCCGCATATCAGGAGAGGGGACGGATCAGGATCAGGGGTGTGAGTTCGTCACCCTGGCCGGAAGGATTGTCTGCCATAGCATCCTGAATCTCTTCATCGGTGAGCGGGAAGTCACTGCATTTGCCAAGCTGATTCTGGTCGATGTCGTTGGCGTCCATCAGGACAACAGGAATACCGGTATCCTTTTCCAGCTGGTTGCACAGTTCCACCGGATTGGGCGGATTAATCAGTGCCAGTTCTTTATACCGGTCAAAACTGGAGCGGAAATAGAATCCATCGATGCCGGCGACACCTTTGCCGCAGATTTTATAGAACAGGCCGTGTACACCGAAGGGACGGGTAACAGCACTGACGAATGCGGCAAAAAGAACACGGGGCAGCCCGCAGATATCAATGACAAGCTGAAGCTTATAAGGCTCATGCATACCGACGCCCGTTTCATTGATACCGGCAAAGGGCGCCAGCTTTTTAGCCCAGAAGCCGGGATGGACTTCCTCCTTGGTTTTCACATTACGGGTACACATGGCCATAACCTTGGCCCCGAAGGAAAGCACATCGCCGTCCTGGGCGAGGGGCAGAACATATCTGCGCACCAGCTCAGCCTGATCTTCGCCGACTTCAACAAAATGGGTCTGGATGGCGAAGCGGTCATACTGACGGCTGTTTTTCCCGGTCAGGGTTCCGCGGTCAAAATAGACGATCCCGTCTTTTTCCCTGCGCTGATCTTCAAGATTTCTGGATGGAATGATGCCCATGAAACGACACCTCCGAACACTTATTCATACAAGAAGATATTATAGTTACATACCAATTGTATGTCAATGCGGGGATATACGGTATATATTGTGTTTTCGTGTGGATTAGGGTATAATAATTCAGATTTGGTAATGTGGGAAGGGATGCCTGAAGGAAAGCATTTCCTCATAAGCCGGATCCAATGACAGAGAGGATGAAAATGCAGATGGTCAAGCACGCGGCGGAACAGGCAGTGATCCTGATCCCCTCACTGGAGCCGGACAGCAGACTGCCGGCCTATATACAGGAATTGAAAAAGAACGGATTTGCCCATATTGTTGTAGTGGATGACGGATCCGGCGAGGCATTCAGGCCTGTGTTTGATGAAGTGAGCGCGGTGGAGGATACGGTTGTTCTGCGCCACGAGGTGAACAAAGGAAAGGGCGTTGCCCTGAAAACCGGATACAGGTATATCATGGAAAACCTGACGGATATAACGGGCGTCATTACTGCGGATGCGGACGGACAGCACACAGTGACTGACTGCCTGCGGCTGGCAGCGGAACTGGAAAAAGGTGAAAAGGCTCTTTACCTGGGCAGCCGCGATTTCAACCTGGAATGCATTCCGCCAAAGAGCAGATCCGGAAACAAAATTACTTCCGCTGTGTTCAAGCTGCTGTACGGTCAGTATCTGCCCGATACCCAGACCGGCCTGAGGGCTTTCCGGAAGGAAGAACTGGCTTTCATGACCGAGGTCGAAGGTGAACGGTACGAATATGAAATGAAAGTACTGATCGCCTGTTCACGGGCGCGGATCCCGATGATTCCGGTTGCCATTGAGACAATCTACGAGAACAACAACGAAGGTACCCATTTTCATCCGATTCGTGACAGCTGGCGGATCTACAAAGTTATTTTCGGCAGCTTCTTCAAGTTCATGAGCGTGTCCCTGATCTGCTTTGCGATTGACCAGATCCTTGCGCTGATTCTGCGGAAATGGATGCTGCCTGCAGCCGGCCTGGTACGCGGCAGCATGATGAACGTTCAGGTCAGCGGCTATGGAGCACGCCTTGTCAGCTCTGTGATCAATTTCCTGCTGAACAAGAACCTGGTTTTCCAGATGAAAGGAAAAGCCGGAAGGCCGGCTCTCCGTTACGCGCTGCTGTGCATTGCGATCATCACCATCTCCAATGTGGGCGTATGGACGCTTGGACAAATCGGTATGGCGGACTGGCTTGCCAAAATCCTGATGGACACGTTGCTGTATTTCCTGAGCTACCGGGTACAGGACAGATGGGTGTTCAGGGAGGAGTGAACTCATGAGTGAAAGACTATTTGAGGTTTTCGGTATCACCTTTACCGTTACCGCCGTTTACGGAATCCTGTCGGTCATCGTACTGCTCCTGTTCATGACCTGGTGGCTGATGAACCGGAAAAAGAGAACCGGCAAACCCATATTTGCCGGCCAGGTGATGAACGGAATAGGCTTTGGACTTCTGCCGGCCCTTGCCTTCCTGAAAACCTTTCAGGATATTTCCTATGGAAAAGGAGCAGCGGTGATTGAACCGCTGCCCCAGGTAAGATGGCTGTGTGAAGAAGGATGTTACAGGCCGATGCGGATTGAAGCCGTCGCGGCACTGATTCTGTTTCTGCTGCTATGCGTATGGCTGATTCTGCGCAGGGAAGAGTTTCCGGATAACGGAGACATACTGATGACCGCGGTATGCCTCTGGTCGGTGATCAGGCTTGGTACGGAAGATTTCCGCCTGGAGCCGCATATCCTGTTTCACTACACTTCTTCAGCAACTGTACTGCTGTGCCTTGTTATCTGGACGATCAGAAGGGCAAAAATCTGCCGTATGCCGCTGAGAACCGCCGCAGAAATGACGGCAGTTACAGCCTGCCTTGTGCTGAATATCCTGACAACGAAGGGAATTCTGTCAGCAGGAAGCGATATCGCAGATTTTGCGGTGAAGATGGGAAGCGCATTGCTGGCGATGATCCTGACGCTGATTGCCGGCAGCGATGTGCGTAAAATGAAACCGAAAGAGGATCAGCCGGGCTGACGGTTCGGACAGTTCTTTTTCGGACAGCGGCTGCAGGTATCCAGATCAATCTGCTCGCCTGGAATCATCATTTCAACGGGATCGGATTCGGGGGAAGCATCTTCCCGCAGCCCCAGACGGGAAAAGAATCCTGTCAGGTCACGGGGACAGCGGAGACGGACTTCCCGCGCAGAATGACTCTGGGCTTTGTACAGAAGAAGGCGCAGCACCAGGTCTCCGAGATGCCTGCCGCGGCGGGATTCCACTACGGCAATATCGCCCAGCCAGAAGCTGCCGTCTTTCCACCAGATGCGGCCGGTGGCAGCCGGGATGGAGTCCTCAAAAACAAGCACATTCCAGCTTTCCGGATCAAGGGAATCTGTTCCAAACCCCAGCACAGCCTCGCGGACGGATAAAACAGAGGAAAGATCGTCACCCGGGGAAAACCATTTACCCTGAATCATAAAACGTCTCCTTAATGCATCATAATCACGAAACGTCAAGAGGAAAGAATATGGAGAAGAAAAAGATTGAACGAATCAATGAACTGGCCAGAAAGAAAAAGGCCGTCGGACTGACCGAGGCGGAAACGGCGGAACAGGCAGAACTCCGGCGTGAATACCTGGCAGAATACCGGGAAAACATGAAAGCCATGCTGGATAACCTGGTGATCCAGGAACAGGACGGAACCCGGCATGCCCTGAAGCAGAAGGATAACCCGCCTGTCCAATGATAAGGCCGAGACTGGGGAAAGTCAACTTGTCAAAGAAAAAGGGTTCGGGTATAATGTAAAATTGTTTAGACATATTCTAAACTGAGACTGAAGAAAGGCAGGAATTACAAAATGAGTGACAACGAAATGAACAACATGGAAGAGGACGTCATCGTCTTTGAAGATGAAGACGGTAACGAATACAATTATACCGTAGTTGACTATATGTTCTACAACGGAGAGGAATATGCCCTGCTGGTGGAAGCGTCCGATGAAGAACCTGAAGACGGACAGCAGGAATGCATTATCTGCAAAATTGTTGCAGAGCAGGATGAGGACGGCGAGGAAACAGAAAGCTTCGAACTGATTGAGGACGAAACCCTCGGCCAGAAACTGGTTGAGATTTTCAACACAAAAATGGCGGAAGATGGGGAAGAGGAAGAATAAGATGAAAATGCCCTTACGGATACTGCTGATTCTGCTGTGCGCAGCGATGATCCTGATCATTCCTTTTACAGTGTCTTCCCCGAATCTGCTCAATGATGTCAAAATGGAACTGATGAACGACGGGGAAGACGAAATTGATTTCGGCAAACTGTTTTTCCCCGGCGCCATGGCGGAAGATCTGCCGGAAGAGGAAGTTGAGGAAGAGGAACTGGACGGGGAAAAACCGGCTGAAGGCGCTTTTGAAGCGCATCCGGAATGGGTGATCCCGTTTGATTTTACTGTTCCTCCGGCCCCGGACGCTGCCCTGTATACCGAAGACAGCTATGAGGATGAGACGATCCGCGTAAAGATGGAAAAACAGGAAATGGACGACGGCACCAAAATGTATGTTGCCTATATTCAGATTGCGGATCCTTGCCAGCTGCGCACAGGGGTGGCCAATCCTGAAAAGACATCCTCCACACGGACGAAGACAGTGAAAGCGATGGCAAAGTATTACAATGCCGTGATCGCGATCAACGGGGACAACTATGTGGATAATCCCCAGAAAACCACGTTTGAATTCCGTATGACCAAAGCAATCCGCAGCAAGACCAACAAGACCAAGGACATTCTGGTGATTGACGACCTGGGTAATTTCCGTTTATTTATAAAGTCCCAGGGAATCAAGGAATTGCCTGATCAACTGAAGAAGGAAGGCCGGTCTATTATCAATGCTTTCACCTTCGGCCCGGCCCTGGTAAAAGACGGCGTCCTGCTGGAACTGGATGAGAACTACGGATATAATCCCAACGGGCGTGAACCCAGGACTGCTATCGGACAGATGGGTCCGCTGAGCTATGTGATGGTCATTATCCAGCCCAAGGACCGATCCGGTAATACCGGATTCTCCCAGAGAAAGCTGGCCGAATTCATGTACAACCTGGGCTGCGTACAGGCGTTCAACCTGGACGGCGGAAACAGCGCTGAAATGGTATTCGGCGACCAGGTGATCAAAGGACAGCCCGGTGCTGACGACCGTACTCTGAGCGATATTGTCTATTTCGCGACAATGCAACCATAAAAGAAAGAAAATTCAGCATACTTTCCGGTCTGCAAGCCGGAAAGTATGTTTCCGTATTCAGAACAGAGAGGTTTTGACGGAATGAATCTGATTGAAGAAGCCGTAATCATTGAAGTGCTGGGCATACGGATGTATGCTTTCGGAGCCTATGTTGCCCTGGGCGTACTGTTTGCCGTTATCTGCCTGTGCGTTACCGGGCGCAGTCTGTCATTCAAAAAGGGAACATCCCTGCTGACAGCCGTTCTCTCCGTTCTCTGCGGGGTGATCTGCTCCCGAGTATCCTTTTGTCTGCTGAACAAGGAACTGGGTCACATGACACCCTTGTCCTTCTGGCCGCAGGTAAACGGCGGGGGCTGGAGCATGTTCGGACTGATCGGCGGTGCGCTGGTGGGAGGAAATATCAGCGCAAGGATCACGAAAGAGAATGCCGGCAAAGTATTGAATGCGGTCTGTCTTTCGATACTGCCGTTTATTGCTGCTGAGCGGATCGGGGAAAGCCGCATTGAGGATTTTGATATCAGCCGGCCGTTGGACAGCACCTTCCTGAAAGGCAGTTTCCTGGCCGTGGGTGGAGATGAACCCTGTCTGGCCACGTACTATGTGGCAGCCGCTGTAGCGATCGTCCTGTTCATTGTGCTGGCGCTTCGGATGTCCCGTAAAGAAAAGGCGGGGAACCTTGCAAACGCTTTCCTGCTTCTTTTCGGAGCGGCTTCCATCATCACAGAAAGCCTGCGGTATGACCGGTTCCTGAGCGTATCATTTGTAGGACTGCAGCAGATTGCGGCCGCACTGATGCTTGCGCTGGGAGTTGTGCTGGCTGTGATCAGGGGAAAAAGACCGAAGTCTGCTCTTTCTGTTGCCTCACTGGTCAGCCTTCCGCTGATTACTGGCGCCGTGATCGGTCTGGAATTCGCCCTGGACCGGACTACCTGGAACAAACTGCTGATCTACGCGGCAATGATTATTGTAGTTGCCATTCCTGCTGTACTTGGTATGATCCTCCTGAAAACAAACGGAGAAAAAAATAACTGAGTGAGAGAGTAAAATATGGACGGCACGGATATCCTGATTCAGAAAAAGGCAGGGATGAAAGAAAAGCTGGTTACGAAAATCGTCATCGGTATTCTCAGGCCTTTCAACAGACATAAAATGGTCAATCTGAATCATATCAGGCAGGACAGTGAAAACCCGCTGGTTTTTCTCGGCAACCATGCCGAGATATACGGACCGATTGCAAGTGCATTGTGTTTTCCGGTGCCTGTCAGATTCTGGGTTATTTCCCACATGATGGGAAGATCCCAGGATGTCAGGGCCTATCTGTATGAGAACACCTTCAGCAAGAAAACCTTCCTGCCCGTATTCGTTCGCAGGCTTCTGGCCAGGCTCATGGGCTGGCTCAGTGTGAATGTCATGTGCGGGCTGAATGCCATTCCGGTATACCGGGATTCTCCGATGAAGCTGAGAATGACGCTCCGGAAAAGTGTCGAGGCACTGGAAAACGGAGATAACCTGATGATCTTTCCGGAACATCCTGACGGAAAGTATGTGAAGGGCAGCGTCAGTGAATTGTCTCCCGGATTCCTGATGCTTGCGGAGGCCTGGTGGAAACGATCCGGAAAAAAACTGCGCATTATGCCGGTTTTTGCCAACAGGGAAAAACGCACGTTTACCTTCGGAGACGAAATTGTCTACGAACCTGAAAACGGATACGCCGCAGAACAGGAGCGAATCCTGCGGGAAGCCAGGAATCAGCTGCTGCAGCTGGCGGGAGAAAACGTGGCTGAAGCATAAACAGAAGTTGTTGAAAGGAGAGCATCCGATGAGAAGAACAGCTGCAGTCGTTCTGACGGTTCTGTTGATCATTGCGCTGACCGGAATAACCGGCGCTGAGACGGTTTCCGATATCCGAGACTGGTTCAGTATGCCGACCGCTACGCCGGCGCCTGATGCTTTCCGGTTCAGGGACGGAATCCGCTGGGGTATGAATCAGCAGCAGGTAAAGGCGCTCGAAGCCGAACAGATGACGGAACGCAGCATGCAGAACTGGTCCATCATGCTGACAGACGGCAAAGTGACAGTCAGCCGGTTTACGGCAGATCTGGTCTTTATGTTCAGGGACAACCGGCTTCTGATGATTTCATACGAGTTTGCACGGCAGAAGGACGCTGATGATTTCAGTTATTTATCCGGTGCGCTCTGTTCCCTGTATGGTGAAAAGACACCGGCTGAACCGCTGAAAATCAAAGCGCTGATGGATGCAATCAACCCAAACCGGTATAAAACTGAACTGATTACAGATGCCGAAGGATGGATGACGGCAGACGGTACAACCATCTACCTCTACAACTACTCTCCGGAGGCCTTTGCCATCATGTATGTATCCCCGGAACTGGGGAGCCGGATTTATCAGACAAACGGGCTGTGATTATTCACAGTCCGTTCACATTTCCACACAAAGAATTCACTGAAAACAGGCCTTGAAAGTATTGACAAAGAAAAGGCTTGGTGATACATTATGCCTGTGGTTAGCACTCGAAAGCGGTGAGTGCTAACAACCACAGGAAAGGAGACGGTCAGATGCAGATGGACGAGCGCAAAAGACGGATTTTACGCGCGATCATTGACGATTATATTCTGACCGGCATTCCGGTTGGATCGCGGACAATCAGCAAAAAGTACGAAACCGGATTATCTTCCGCCACGATCCGGAATGAGATGAGCGATCTGGAAGAACTGGGATTCCTTGATCAGCCGCATGTTTCTGCCGGCCGGGTTCCTTCAGCCAAGGCGTACAGGCTTTATGTGGATTCCCTGCTGCAGTCTGGCGTGATACCGGATGACAGCGCGGAGAGCGTTCTGGGTCATTTCTCCGGACGGATTCACCAGATGGAGGACGTCATAGATCATGCGGCCCGTGTGCTGTCCAGCCTGACACAATACACAGCAGTGGTTCTTTCCCCGAACGGGCTTGAACCCAGGCTGCAGACAATCCAGCTGGTGCCGGTTTCCATCGGAAGCGCCCTTGTGGTGATTGTCACAGATCAGGGTGTTATACGGGACAGTGTTATCCGTATCAGTCCTGAAATGGACGGCGATACGCTGTATGCTATTTCCAGAACGCTGACCAATGAGCTGAAAGGCTGCACACTGAGCGATGCCTGCAAGGTTCTGCCGGAGCTTATCCGCCGCATGGAAGGAAATGACGAAGTACTCCGCGGACTGTATGGGTATTTCACGGAAGGTCAGCAAGCCTCCAGAAGCCCTCATGTGGCTGTGGGCGGCACCAGCAACATGCTGAGTTATCCCGAATACAGCGATGTGGACAAGGCAAGAAGTTTTCTCAGCCTGATGGAAACAAGAGACAAGCTGGCGGAAATTGTCCGCGGGAACGGAGAACTGGCCTTTACAGTCCGGATCGGTCCTGAAACAGGCGTGCCGGAAATGGCTGACTGTTCCATCATTACGGCTACTTATTCAACCCGGGGAGGACAGCAGGGAACCATCGGCGTAATCGGGCCGACAAGAATGAGATATTCACGGGTGATTTCCATCCTGAACATGATGGGACATCAGCTGACGGATATGTTTAACGGCGAGGATGAAAACAATCCTTCCCGGAATCAGGAATGAAAGGCGCAAATATGAGCAGGAAGAAGAACGAAATCAACGAGACACCGGAAGAAATGAAGAACGAGATTCCAGCGGAAGAAGAAAAGGAAACCGAACCGAAAGAGGCGGTCGCTGAAGAGGTTCAGGATCCGGTTAAACAGGCGCTGGATGAGGCCAATGCCAAAGCGGCTGAGTACCTGGCGCTTGCCCAGAGGGTACAGGCGGATTTTGAAAACTTCCGCCGCAGGAATGAAAGTGTCAGGGCTGACGCCTATGCAGACGGCCGGAAAGACGTAGCCGCCATGATGCTGCCGGTGCTTGACAATCTTGAACGGGCTGTAGACGCGGCGGCCGGAAGCACTGATGAAGCGCTGAAGAACGGTGTCGAAATGGTGCTGAAACAGATGACGGACGCCTACGGAAAGATGGAAGTCAAGCCCATTAACAGACTTGGGGAAAAATTCGACCCCAATCTGGAAAACGCCATTCTGCAGGGTACAGAGGACGAAGGTGAGCCCGGAACCGTGTGCCAGGTACTGCAGAAAGGATACATGATCGGAGACAAGGTTCTCAGACATGCCATGGTAAAAGTTGTGCCTGAATAACGCGAAAGCGTTTTCGGAAATAAATCAGTTATCAACAGGATGAAGATAAACGGAGGGATCATTATGAGCAAGATTATCGGTATTGACCTGGGTACTACAAACAGCTGCGTGGCTGTAATGGAAGGCGGACAGCCGACTGTTATCGCGAATGCTGAAGGCAGCCGGACCACGCCTTCTGTGGTGGCTTTTACCAAAGACGGTGAACGCCTGATCGGTCAGGTGGCCAAGCGCCAGGCCGTCACCAATCCGGACCGGACGGTGATTTCCATCAAGCGTGAAATGGGTACCAGCTATAAAGTAAATATTGATGGGAAACAGTACACTCCCCAGGATATCAGCGCCATGATTCTGACCAAGATGAAAGAGACCGCTGAAAGCTATCTGGGCGAAAAAGTTTCCCAGGCGGTTATCACGGTTCCTGCCTACTTCAATGACAGTCAGCGTCAGGCGACCAAGGATGCCGGACGTATTGCCGGACTGGAAGTGCTGCGTATTATCAACGAGCCTACTGCTGCGTCCCTGGCTTATGGCCTGGACAAGGAAGAAAACCAGAAGATCCTGGTATACGACCTGGGCGGCGGCACATTCGACGTAAGTATCCTGGACATCGGCGACGGCGTGTTTGAAGTGTTGAGCACCAATGGTAACACCCGTCTGGGCGGTGATGATTTTGACCAGCGGATCATTGACTATGTGGCTGAACAGTTCAAGAAAGAAAACGGTATTGACCTGAAGCAGGACAAGATTGCAGCTCAGCGTCTGAAGGAAGCTGCTGAAAAGGCCAAGATTGAACTGAGCGGAACGACAACCGCCAATATCAATCTGCCCTTCATTACAGCAGACGCCACCGGCCCGAAGCATCTGGACGTTACCCTGACCCAGGCCAAGTTCAATGAACTGACCGCGGATCTGGTGGACGCCACGGTTGAACCCATGCGCAAAGCCCTTAAGGATGCCGGCCTGACAGTTGACCAGATCAATAAGGTGATCCTGGTGGGCGGCAGCACCCGTATCCCCGCAGTTCAGGAAGCTGTGAAAAAGGTGACCGGCAAGGAGCCCTTCAAGGGCATCAACCCCGATGAGTGCGTTGCCATCGGCGCTGCCATCCAGGGCGGTGTTCTGGGCGGCGAAGTCAAAGACGTGCTGCTGCTGGACGTTACGCCGCTGAGCCTGGGCCTCGAGACGGAAGGCCATATCTTCACTAAGCTGATTGAGCGTAACACCACCATTCCGACCAGCAAGAGCCAGGTGTTCTCCACCGCTGCAGACGGACAGACCACGGTTGAGATCCATGTCCTGCAGGGCGAACGGCAGATGGCTTACGATAACAAGACCCTGGGCCGCTTCCAGCTGACCGGTATTGCACCCGCGCCCAGAGGCGTGCCGCAGATTGAAGTTACCTTCAGCATTGACAACAACGGTATCGTGAACGTCAGCGCCAAGGACAAGGCAACAGGCAACGAGCAGCAGATCACTATTACTGCCAGCACGAACCTGTCCGAAGAAGAGATCAACCAGCGTGTAAAGGAAGCTGAACAGTTCGCAGAACAGGACAAGAAGCGCAAGGAAGAGGTCGAAACCCTGAACCACGCGGACAGCCTGATCTATGAAACAGAGAAGACGCTGCGTGAAAACGGCGATAAGCTGTCTGATGAAGATAAGAACGCCGTGCAGAACGAGATCGACGCTTTCAAGAAAGTGCGTGAGGGCAACAACGCAGACGAAATCAAGAACGCAATGGAAGGCTTCACCCAGAAGGTATACGCTGTTTTCGGAAAGCTTTACCAGCAGCAGGCCGGCGGAGCTGATCCCATGAACGGCGCAGGCCCGGAGGCGGGAACCACCAACGATGACGGCAGCGTAAACGCGGACGGAAGCGTTGAATAACAATCGGTTTAAGGAATAAGATATCCGGCAGGCAAGCCCGCCCCCGATAAGAGGGTGGGCTTGCTTTGAGGAAGAAGGTGAGATGGCTTTATGGCGAATAAGCGGGATTACTATGAGGTGCTCGGCGTCGGAAAGAACGCGACAGACGACGAGATTAAAAAAGCTTATCGGAAAAAAGCCAAAGAATGCCATCCGGATCTGCATCCGGATGACAAAGAAGCTGTGGAACGGTTCAAAGAACTGAATGAAGCCAATGAGGTTCTGAGTGATCCGCAGAAACGGGCCCGGTATGATCAGTACGGATTTGAAGACCCGATGGCCGGAATGGGCGGCGGAGGCAATCCTTTTGCCGGCGGATTTGATTTCGGCATGGGAGATATTTTTGACCAGCTGTTTAACGGCGGTATGGGCAGAAGTTCCAGGAGCCAGGGTCCGGTACAGGGAAACGACCTGCGGTATGAGCTGCGCATCACATTTGAAGAAGCGGCCAAAGGCTGCGAAAAGAGCTTTGAAATCTTCCGGAATGAGCTGTGCGAAACCTGTAAAGGCAGCGGAGCAAAGCCCGGGACAAGCCCTGTAACATGTACCACCTGTAAAGGTACAGGCCAGATCCGTCAGAGCGGAGGATGGATGACAACGGTCAGGACCTGTCCCACATGCGGCGGAAGCGGTAAGATGATCAAGGAGAAGTGCTCTTCCTGCGGCGGAACAGGACGGGTCAGGAAAAAGAGAACCGTGACTGTAAAGGTTCCCGCTGGAATTGATCATGGGCAGACAATCATCATGAATGCCCAGGGTGAACCCGGTATGCGGGGAGGACCGAACGGCGACCTGTATATTGTGGTGAATGTCAAGCCGCACAATCTGTTCAAGCGGGACGGATACAATCTCCTGCTTGATTTCCCCATCAGTTTCGCTACAGCTGCGCTGGGTGGAGACGTACAGGTTCCGACCCTGAACGGCCCCGTGAAATATCGTATCCCTGAGGGAACACAGCCCGGCACAGAATTCAGGATCAAGGGAGCCGGCATCCAGCAGTTGAGGGGCAGCGGAAAGGGTGATCTGATTCTGCGCGTCAAAGTGGAGATTCCGAGACGGCTGACGAACAAGCAGAAGGATCTGCTGCGCGAGTTTGACGCTACCACGGGAGACCGGGAGTATGAAAACCGAAAGAGCTTTATGGACAGAGTGAAAGAACTCTTCCAGTGACAGGATACAGCCTGAAAAGAAAAGAAGCGGGTATGCAATACCTGCTTCTTTTCTTTGCTTGACGGAGCTGAATGGTATCTGTACAATGATAAAATGTAACGAAAGGATGGTCAGGGAATGACGGAAACCGGATGGCAGAGAAGCTGGGTCAGGATAATGACTACGCTTCTGACAGCTGCTGTAATGGTTATGATATTTGCTTTTTCAACAGAGGATGCCGAACACTCAGACAGGACAAGCGGTCTGATTTCGAGAAGTGTTATGTCGATTATTCATCCGGAATATGAACAGCTTGAAGAATCCAGACAGAAGCTTTTATATGATGATGTGCAGCATATCGTACGTAAATGCGCGCACTTCACGGAGTACATGCTGCTGGGGCTGATGCTTCGGCTTTGCCTGGAAAGCTGGTTCGGACGGAAAGTCAAAAAAACACGCAGTCTTGCACTCGCCGGGTTCTGCGGTGGAACGATCTATGCCTGTACAGATGAGTTTCATCAGCTTCTGATCGAAGGAAGAAGCGGACAATGGTCCGATGTTTTAGTGGACGGAAGCGGCGTTCTGCTGGGCGTGCTGATCGCAGCCCTTCTGATTATGCGCGTGAACAGAAAAAACGCGGAGTCGGAATGATATCCGGGTAAGGAGAGAAAAAATGGCCTATTTCAAGAGTAATGAGCCTTATCCTGAAGAACCGTACGAAACGGAAGAACAGGAAGAAGAATATGACGATGGCTTTGATGAGCTGACGGATGAGGAAGAACCTGAGATTTCAGATGATGAACGGCAGGAAATCCGCAAATCCAGATTCCGTGTAGCTCTCGGGGCAGGAAACCTTGTGGCTGTGATCGGCGGTGCTTTACTGATTCTGCTTCTTGTAACCCTGATAATCAGTATGGTTTATTTTGTGATTAACGATATGAGCCGGAGTTTCTCGCTGTTCAGCACAAACTTCTGATACAGGATCAATCGCGAATCGTTTGTTTAGAAGGCGGAAATATGATGAACAGAATCTATCTGGATCACGCGGCAACAACACCGGTCAGCGCACAGGTGCTCGAGGCAATGATCCCCTTTTTCAGCGACTGCTGGGGAAATGCTTCCTCGGTTTACGGTACCGGCAGGGAAGCGCGTAAGGCGGTGGAAAAAGCACGCAGGCAGGTTGCCGAAGCTATCGGAGCCGAACCACGGGAGATTCTGTTCACCGGCTGCGGAAGCGAAAGCGACAACCTGGCTGTAAAGGGTACGGCATTTGCCCTGAAGGAAAAAGGCAGACATATCATTACGACGGACATTGAGCATCCTGCTGTGCTGAACACCTGCAGATGGCTTGAGAAACATGGATTTGAGGTATCCTACATCACTCCGGACAAGGAAGGATACATTGCTCCGGAAAAGATCCTTGCGGCAATCAGGGAGGATACGATCCTGATCAGCATGATGGCGGCCAACAACGAGATCGGAACAATCGAACCGGTCGCTGAAGTCGGGGCTGCCGCGCGGGAGAAAGGGATTTGTTTCCATACGGATGCGGTACAGGCAGCGGGGGCTGTTCCGATCAATGTGAATGAATGGAAAGCTGACCTGCTCAGTATCAGCGCACATAAATTCTATGGACCGAAAGGGGCAGGGGCGCTGTATGTACGTCATGGTACGCATATAGACAGCCTAATACACGGCGGAGAACAGGAACGGGGCTTACGGGCCGGAACGGAGAATGTTCCCGGAATTGTGGGCCTTGGAACGGCCATAGAGGCTGCCAATAAAGAACTGAAGCAAAACGCCGATAAAATGACCCGTTTACGGGAACGACTGATCAACTCAATCCTTTCTGAGATCCCGGGTACAAAACTGAACGGGCCGAGGGAAGGCCGGCTGCCGAACAACTGTAATATCAGTTTTGACAAAATTGATGGCGAGGCCCTGCTTCTGAGACTGGACCTGGCCGGAATCGCCGCGTCGAGCGGCAGCGCCTGCACAGCCGGTAGCCAGGAAATCAGTCATGTGCTGAAAGCCATCGGACTGACAGACCAGGAAGCAAAAGGAAGCCTGAGACTGACAACGGGAACCGGCAATACAGAAGCGGAAATTGATGAAGCCGTCACCGTTATCCATGAGATCGTGAATGACCTTCGTTCCCTGTTCCGCGGGTAAAAAGCAGAACACGAAAAAGACATAGGCAAGCTCTGAATCTGTTGTATCATGTATGCAACAGATTTTTTTATTTCACACTGACTGGAGGATTGGATTCAATGAAAAAACTGCTTGCACTTCTTCTGAGCCTGATGATGGTATTTGCTGCCGCTTCCGCGCTGGCGGACGGCCTTACATTCACCACCGGCGGCACAGCCGGAACCTACTATGGTTACGGAAACGTACTGGCCCAGTATGTGGCCGCGAACTCTGAAGTCGATATGACAGCCGTGGCCGGAAACGGCTCCGCTGATAACATCGACAAGCTGGATATGCAGGTTGCCCAGCTGGGCTTCGTGCAGAACGACGTGGCTTACTATGCTTTCAACGGCATCCGCATTTATGAAGGAGACCCTGTTACTTCCTTCTCCGCTATCGCCGCCCTCTATACTGAGACAGTACAGCTGATCACCTGCAACCCCGAAATCAAGAGCGTTGCGGATCTGAAAGGCAAAAACGTTTCTATCGGTTCCCAGGGTTCCGGCGTGTATTTCAATGCCATTGACTTCCTGAATGCCTATGACATGACGGAAAATGACATTACCCCCACCTACCAGAGCTTTGCGGATTCCGCTGAAGCACTGAAAGACGGCAAGATCGACGCGGCTTTCGTTGTGGCCGGCGCTCCCACTCCTGCGGTAACCGACCTGGCCACCAGCAAGGACACCTATCTCGTGTCCCTGGATGACGAGCATGTTGCCATCCTTCAGGGCATTTCCGGTGCCTATACCAAGAGCGTCATTCCTGCCGGCACCTATGCCAAGCAGGATGAGGACGTTGTGACTGTGGGCGTCAAGGCGACCATTATTGCCAACGACCAGGTCAGCGAAGATGAAGCCTATACGATTGTGAAGACAATCTTTGAAGGCAAGGACAGCATTGCCCATGACAAGGCCAAGGATCTTGATCTGGAATATGCTTCCGTCTGCGGCATTCCTTATCATGCCGGCGCTGCCAAATACTTTGCTGAACAGGGCATCACCGTGGAGACTGCTGAGTAAGCGATTTATCCGGGAATCCGTCTCCCATACGGAGCACGGATTCCCGTTTTCTTTTTTATTCTGATTGAGGAGAATGGCCTGTGAGCAAGAAGGAACAAAACACGATTCCGGAATCTGCGGCGGAAAAAGAAACAACAGCAGCAGAGCTGGATGCGATTATGCGGAAATATGACCGCGAAAGCAATGTCCGGGTCTGGGAAGGCAAGCCCAGGATTTTTGTGGGAATTATTCTGGCGGCTTTTTCCCTGTACTGTATGTATGTCACGTTGTTTGCCAATATGCTGGATCAGGTCCGGCTGAGTTCATTTCTCGGGCTGGTTGTGATCATGGGCTATCTGACCTATCCGGCAAAAAAAGGACATGTGAAGGTCAATCACATGCCCTGGTATGATATTGTACTGATTATACTGGGTGCGGCAGCCTTCTTCTATTATACTTTCAAGGCTCCCGACCTGATGACGACCCGGATCAAGACCAAGCTGAACGATCCTGTGTACATTATTGCGGGAATCGTGGGTATTCTTGTGCTGTGCGAGCTTTGCCGCCGGAGCGTCGGACTGCCGATTCTTTGTGTTGCCGGCATTTTCCTGGGATATACGATCTATTTCTATGTCAAGGACGGCAAACTGCTGGCCAATGTAGTGCATGAGCTTTTCTACAACGAAAACGGCCTGCTGTCCACGCCGGTGAATGTATGCTCCAAATACATCGTTGTATTTATCATATTCGGAGCTTTCCTGGAGAAAACCGGTATTTCAGAATTCTTCATTGCACTGGCCAACGGGCTGACCGGACGGTTTGCCGGCGGTCCTGCCAAAGTGGCGGTTATTTCCTCCGCACTATGCGGTATGGTAAGCGGCTCTTCCGTCGGCAACACCGTTACAACGGGCTCTATTACGATCCCGATGATGAAAAAGACAGGCTATGATAAAAACTTTTCCGGCGCGGTTGAAGCTGCGGCGTCAACAGGCGGACAGATCATGCCACCGATTATGGGGGCTGCAGCTTTCCTGATGGCGGATTATCTGGGCGTTCCGTACTCTGACATCATTGTCAGGGCTATTCTGCCGGCCTGCCTGTATTTCCTGGGCGTTTTCCTTTCCGTACATCTTGAGGCAAAACGGCTTGGCCTCAAGGGACTCAGCAAAGAGCAGCTTCCCCGGATCAAGGAACTGATGAAGGAAAGCTATCTGCTGTTGCCGCTTGCGATTCTGATATACCTGGTGTGCTCGAATACAAAGACGATGCAGTTTTCTGCGGCAGTATCCATCCTGGCTACGATTGTTGTGGGTATTATCAGTAATATTCACCGCAATATCCGGCATGGCAAACCGCTGGAAACCGGTGAAGGCACTCATAATCAGCGTTTTAAACCGGTTCATGTTTTTGAAGCTCTTGAAAACGGAGGAAGAAGCTGTATCTCCGTGGCTGTGGCCTGTGGCGTGGCGGGCCTGATCTGCGGCTGCCTGACGGTTACGGGACTTGCTTCGACAGTGATTAATGCCATTGTGACCATATCCCAGGGCAAACTGTTCCTTGGCCTGGTTCTGACGATGATCTGCTGTATTATCCTGGGCATGGGTCTGCCCACAACAGCGACATACTGCATCATGGCATCGACCTGCGCGCCGATTCTGTTCAAGATGAATGTTCCGCTGATTGCCGCACACTTCTTTGTGTTCTATTATGGCATTGTTGCGGATATCACACCGCCTGTGGCACTGGCGGCCTATGCCGGTTCCGCCATTTCCGGCGGCAGCCCGATGAAAACCGGCGTCAACGCCACGAGACTTGCTATTGCGGGATTCATTATCCCGTTTATCTTCGCGATGAGTCCTGATATGCTGCTGATCAATACCACCTGGTATGAAGTGGCTCTGATTACTGTTACTTCCATTGCCGGCATGTATGGTGTGACATACGGCCTGAGCGGCTTCAGCAGTTATGAACGACATGGAGCCGGAAAAGCGATCGGCATTGCGCTTCGGGTCATTGCCATTGCAGGCGGCCTGCTGCTGATCTATCCCGGATATGTGACAGACATCATCGGCGTGCTGCTGGTTGGCGGGGTGCTGGCCTGGCAGAAGATCGGCGTACCGAAAATGTTCGGGACAGAGACCGGAAATCAGGAGTAAACAAAGGTTTCATAACAATCAAACCGCACGGAAACGTGCGGTTTTTACTTGTTTTGAGGGATAAAAAACGATATAATAAAAGATGGTATATTTTACCCGAAAAGGAGGGAAAAGGGTGTTTTGTCAGGTGATCATCGACATCGTTCACGAGAACGTGGCAAGCCCCTTTACTTACCGGATTCCGGAGGGAATGCAGCTGCAGCCGGGACAACGGGTGAGTGTGCCTTTCGGCCGGCTTCAGAAGGAAGGAATCGTCCTCAGCCTGACGGAGCAATGCGAGCTTGAAGCTAACAGGATCAGGAATGTTATCGAACCGCTGGAGGAGTATGCGGCAATCCCGCCGGAGCTGATGAACCTGGCGGAAGAAATGGCCCGGGAAGCCCACTGCCCGCTGGCGGAAACGCTGCGCCTGATGCTGCCCGCCCAGATGAGAGGCGGCAGGGTACACGTCAAAACCGAACGGACAGCCTGCCTGAATGTAACGAGGGAAGAAGCCCTGTCAGCGGCGGAAAGGGAAAAACGCAGCCCTAAACGGGCGGCTTTGCTGAGATTCCTTGCCGACGAAAACATTCATACAGTGAAGGAAATAACCTCCCTTGTAAAGGATCCGAACGAAGCATTGAAAAAGCTGGCCGCGGACGGCATGATCAGACTGGAAAGCGAGGAAATGCTTCGTACCCCCGGAAATGTTTTTGAACAGCCGGAAGATCCGGGTTTCACGCTGACGCCCGGACAGGAGGAGGCACTGGAAGAAATCCTGCCCTGCCTGAACGGAAAAGGTGGAAGGTTCCTGCTTCACGGAGTGACGGGAAGCGGGAAAACGGAAGTTTTCATGGCGGCAGTACGCAGTGCTTTGAATTACGGAAGAAGCGCGATTATTCTTGTGCCTGAAATTGCGCTTACACCGCAGATGGTTTCCTGGTTCAGGAGCCGGTTTGGTCCGGTGGCCGCTGTGATTCATTCCCGACTCAGCCCCGGCGAGCGCTTTGACGAATGGCGTCGGATCAGGCGGGGAGACGCACGGGTGGTTATCGGTGCAAGAAGCGCTGTTTTTTCACCGGCAAGGGATCTCGGACTGATCGTTGTCGACGAGGAACATGAAAGCACCTATCTGAACGATCATCATCCGCAGTATGATGCCCGGGAAGTTGCACGCAAACGATGCGACAGGGAGAATGCGACACTTGTGCTGGCAAGCGCCACTCCCAGCATCCTCAGTTTCGCCAGGGCGAGACGGGGCGATTATATGCTGCTGGAAATGCCGCGGCGTGTAATGAACCGGCCACTGCCGGAAGTTGAGATCATCGATATGCGGGAGGAACTTGAAAACGGAAACCGCACAGTGCTCAGCGGAGCCCTGCGAAAAGCGCTGAAAGATTGTTCCGCCCGGGGTGAACAGGCCATGCTGCTGATGAACCGACGGGGATACAACTCGTTTGTCAGCTGCCGGACATGCGGCTATGTGGTGAAATGCCCGAACTGCGATATCAGTATGACATACCATATGGCCAGTACGGACGGCCTGCTGCGGTGCCACTATTGCGGACAGATGATGAAACCGCCGGCAATATGTCCCGAATGCGGCGGGAAGTATATCCGGTATTTCGGGGCGGGAACCCAGAAGGTGGAGGAAGAGGTCCATAAGCTGCTGCCGGGAGTGACAACCGTCAGGATGGACTACGACACGACAGGAGGCAAAGACGGGCACGGCAGGATCCTGGAGGAATTCCGCAGCGGAAGGGCACGCGTATTGATCGGTACCCAGATGATTGCCAAGGGACTGGATTTTCCCAAGGTAACGCTTGTCGGCGTGGTTGCGGCAGATATGACGCTGAACCTTCCGGACTACCGGAGCCGCGAAAGAACTTTCCAGCTGCTGACCCAGGTGGCGGGAAGAGCGGGGCGCGGCGAAAGACCGGGACGGGTTATTATACAGACCTACAAGCCGGAAGATCCTGTGATCGGATACGCCGCCGGGCAGGATTACAGATCTTTCTTTGAAGATGAGTTCCGCAGGCGCAGGCACGGTTTATATCCGCCCTTTACGCTGCTTGTCAGATTCCTGACTGAAAGTGTTTCCGAAGATGCAGCGTTGGCTGCGGCAAACCGGATTGAACAGGGGACACGGAAAATGCTGGAAGCGCATCCGGAATGGCAGAAAAAGCTGCTGCTGATTTCAAACGACGCACCGAGCGTCAAAGTGCTGCGCGGAAAAAACCGCAGGCACGTGCTGATGAAGCTTCTTGTCAGCCGGGAAGCTGACGAGATGATTGCGGCAATGAATGAACTGTCAAGGGAAGAATATGAAAACGCTGAAGTCTGGTTCGAGGTAAATCCGACAACCATGATGTGAGGAAAGAATATCAGGTGTAAAATCGTTCAGTTTACAGAAAAAGCATGTAAGGAAAGGCAGAGAGAAAATGGCGATTCGGAAAATTGTTACCCTGGGAGATGACGCACTGAGAAAGCATTGCAAGCCACAGGAGAAATTTGACAAACGGCTTGCAACGCTCCTGAAGGATATGGCTGACACGATGTACAAGGCTGAAGGCGTCGGCCTTGCTGCCCCGCAGGTGGGTATCCTGCGCAGAATTGCCGTGGTGGATGTTACAGAAGACCACAGCGGGCTGCTGGAAATGGTCAATCCTGAGATTGTTGAGCGGGAAGGCGAGCAGACGGGCCGGGAAGGCTGTCTGAGCGTACCGGGAAGACAGGGCGTTGTGACTCGTCCGATGAAGATCAAGGTCCGTTTCCAGGACAAAAACGGGGACAGCTATGAGCTGGAAACCGAGGGGTTTGAGGCAAGGGCGATCTGCCATGAACTCGATCATCTGGACGGAACACTTTATATTGACGTCATGGATCGTGAACTGACAGAAGAGGAAATTCAGGGACATATTCCGGAGGATGGCGAACAGTGAGAATTGTTTTTATGGGCACGCCGGAGTTTGCTGTGGAGCCACTGAAGGCTCTGATCCGGGAAGGATATGAGATTGCCGGTGTGTTTACGCAGCCCGACCGCCCGAAGGGGCGCGGCAAAAAGACTGTTCCGGGGCCCGTAAAGATTGCTGCAGAGCAAGCAGGCATTCCGGTATTTCAGCCTGAACGGATCCGAAAAACAGGCGTGGAAGATCTGAAGAACCTGAAGCCGGATCTCTGCGTGACAGCTGCATTTGGCCAGATTCTGAGCCAGGAGATTCTGGATATTCCGCCCCTGGGCAATATCAACGTACATGCATCCCTGCTTCCGAAACACCGGGGAGCCGCACCGATTGCCTATGCCATCATGAACGGTGACAGACTGGCAGGCGTGACAACCATGTTCATGGACGCCGGGATCGATACAGGTGATATGCTGCTTCAGGAGAACACAGAGATCGGAGAGAGCGAAACCTGTGGGGAGCTGACTGAACGGCTGAGCCGGATCGGAGCGGATCTTCTGATCCGCACAGTCCGCCAGCTGGAGGCAGGGACACTGGTAAGATATCCACAGAAGCATGATGAGATGACCTACGATCCCATGCTGGAAAAGACGATGGGGATTGCCGATTTTGCAGAGGATCACAATCTGGTCCGCGGAAGAATAAACGGACTGAATCCCTGGCCCTGTGTCAGCGTACCGGTTCAGGGAGAAAGGCTGAAACTGCTCCGGGCTGTGAACTGTGAAGGAGCCGGTGAAGCCGGTACAGTGATCAAAGCGGATCCGAAAAACGGGCTGATCATTGCCTGCGGACAGGGTGCTGTAAGAATCCTGGAAGTGCAGGCACCCGGCGGAAAACGCATGAGAGCTGAAGACTACCTGCGGGGTCACGGCATTCCGGAGGGGACAAATCTGAAAGAGGATATGCAATGAAGGAACAGAGAACCATGGAAGGGCTGGCAGCCAGAAGGATCGCACTGAAGGTTATCCGGAAAGTGACGGAAGACGGCGCTTACGCCGCATTGGCTCTGGACGCGGAACTGAAAGGATGCGGGCTCGGAAACTCAGACCGCAGACTTGTATCCAGACTCGTATATGACACGCTGGATCATCTGATTTATCTGGACTGGGCCCTGGCACAGGTGATGGCGAAACCGGATACGGACATCAAGCTGATCAATATTCTGCGTCTTGGCGCATGTCAGATCCTGCTGGAAGACCGGATTCCGGAGAGCGCTGCAACCAATCTCTGTGTACAGCTGTGCACAGAGCTGGGTATGCCCGGACTGAAAGGGGTCTGCAACGGTATCCTGAGGAATCTGATCCGGAAAAAAGAAGAACTTGTGATGCCTGATGCAGAAAAGGAACCGGATAAAGCCGCTTCGATCCGTTACAGCGTTCCGGAGTGGATCTGGAAAAGGCTGAAAGCTGATTACGGAGAGGAAGCAGAATCAATTCTTTCATACCGCAATCTGGAAGATGGATGGACGCTGCGTCCGAATCTTACCCGGCTGGATGATGCCGAATTTGAAAAACTGCTGGGCAAAAAAATCTGGAAGAAAGAGAAAACAGAACTGCCTCATGCCTGGAAAATTACCGGAGCGATGGATATATCGCGGGATGCGGATTATCTGGCAGGTAATTATTCCATTCAGAGCGGCGGAAGCATGCTTGCCTGCCTTGCCATGGGAGTGAAGCGGGGACAGCAGATCCTTGACTGCTGTGCCGCACCGGGCGGAAAAACATGTTATCTTGCCGAACTGATGGGAGGTACCGGACGAATTCAGGCCTGGGATATACATGAACACAGGGTTGCGCTGATTGAAGCACAGGCCAGAAGACTGGGACTTGAAAATATCCGACCCATGGTGCGGGATGCCTGCCGGCTTCGGGAAGATCTGACAGGCACAATGGATGCAGTACTGCTTGACGCACCATGTTCCGGGCTGGGATTCATGGCCCAGAAACCGGACCTGAAACTGCGGGTGACGGAAGAAAGCGTGAAGGAGCTGACAGAACTGCAGGAACGGCTGCTGGATACAGTTTCCGCTTATGTGAAACCCGGCGGAACGCTGGTGTATTCCACATGTTCCATCCTGAAGGACGAGAACGAGCATCGGGCGGAACGTTTCCTGGAAAGACATCCTGAGTTTGAAAAGGCAGCCCTTCCCATGAGCGTTCCGGAAAAATACCGGAGCAGGTACAGCATGGGACTTCAGCTGCTGGAGCACAGGGACGGACTGGAAGGTTTCTACCTGATCAGAATGAGGAGAAAAGATGACTGAACTGACCGGTATGACCTGCGATGAAATAACCACGTGGGTCAAGGACCAGGGATATCCGGCATTCCGGGGAAAGCAGATTTTCCGGTGGATCCATCAGGGGGCGGATTTTGAGGAAATGACCAATCTGCCTGCTGCCATGCGCGGGAAACTGCAGCAGGAAGCGGTTGCACAGCCTGTCAGTATCCGCCTGCAGCGTAAAAGTCCGCTGGACGGTACCGTGAAGTTTCTTTATGCACTGAAGGACGGAAACTGTGTGGAAGGCGTACTGATGAGGTATAAATACGGCGTCAGCCTGTGTATATCCACACAGGTTGGCTGCCGTATGGGATGCAGGTTCTGTGCCTCCACGCTGGAAGGCAGGGTCAGGGATCTCACCGCAGGAGAAATGCTGGGGGAGGTTCTTTGTGCGAACCGTTATCTGTCTCCGGAAGATATACGGGTCAGCCATGTTGTGCTGATGGGAAGCGGAGAACCGCTTGACAATTATGACAATGTCATCCGGTTCCTGAGACTTCTGCGGGAAGAAGAAGGGATACGGCTCAGTATTCGGAATGTATCGCTGTCTACCTGCGGGATTGTGCCGAAGATGTACCAGCTTGCCGAGGAAAATCTTCCCGTGACGCTCTGCGTATCCCTGCATGCGTCCAATGATGAGATCCGGAAAATGACCATGCCTGTTGCATATACATGGTCCATTCCTGAAATCCTGGAAGCGTGCAGGAATTATATCCGGAAAACCGGACGGCGGGTGATCTTTGAATATGCTCTTTCTGACGGCGTCAATGCAGGGGAAGAACAGGCAAAGGAACTTGCATCCATCCTGCGGGGAATGCAGTGCCACGTGAACCTGATTCCGCTGAACATCGTGGAAGAACGGGATATGAAAGGAATTTCCGAGGATAAGGTCAGGAGATTCCTGAAAATCCTTCAGGACAATAATATTTCCGCAACCCGCAGACGGGAAATGGGCGATGACATAGAAGGCGCATGCGGCCAGCTGCGCAGAAAGACAATAAACAGCTCAAAGGGAGAGTAAGGACAGATGCGCAAGTTCAACCTGAAAGGAACAGTTATTCAACGGATGCGGGGGATTGAAAGAGAAGAACCCAAAGCCATTGAAACCGAAAAAACGCAGATTGAAGAAACACCGGTGATGTCCGTTGACTTCTCCGAGGAACAGGGTGTGCTTTCCTGCGCCTGGCGCACAGACGTCGGCCGGCTGCGTAAAAACAATCAGGACGCAGTGATTCTTGGAAACGGACTGGCCGGGGTTGCGGACGGTATGGGAGGCCATAAAGGCGGTGAAATCGCATCTGCTGGACTGCGGGACGGTTTGTTGCGCGAAACGAAGGACAGTAAACCGGGAAGGGCAAAGCTGGAAGAGGCCGTACAGAAAGTGAACCGGGAACTGTGGGAACAGCAGGAAGGTAATTCTTCCTTATCCGGAATGGGAACAACATTGACCGTTCTGTGGCCGACGAAGGAAGAAATGCTGATCGGACAGGTTGGCGACAGCAGGGCGTATTTATTCCGGGACGGTGTGCTGACACAAATCACCAATGATCATTCCATGGTAGCCGATATGGTTCGGAAAGGCGTACTTACTGAAGAACAGGCCGCCTGTCATCCGATGCGAAATTATATTACGCGGGCTGTGGGCACAGAGGCGAATATAGAACTCGACATGTACACACATGACCGCAGAAAAGGCGACCGTTGGCTTGTGTGTTCCGACGGGCTTCATGGTATGGTCAGCACGGAAGAACTGATCAGCCTGATGGCCGGGGAAAACCTGGAGGAAGCAGCAGAGGAACTTCTGCAGGCAGCCTTGAGGGGCGGCGGAAAGGATAATATCTCACTCGTGCTTATACAGGATGATACGGAATGTATTACCTGTGCGGAAAAACCGGCAGAGACAGATGAAGAGGAAAAAGCAGAACCATCAGCTGAAGGAGAAACCGCGGAGGAGGTGACTCCGCAGTGAAAGAAAAGATACTGGCAAACAGATACCGGCTTACAGAACAGATCGGCATGGGCGGTATGGCCATTGTATACCGTGCTGTGGACCTGAGAACCGGACACAACGTCGCAGTAAAGGTTCTGCGCCCGGAATATAACGAAGACAGTGAGTTCATCGGACGTTTCCAGCGTGAGGCGGAAGCGGCCAGCAAGATGACCCATCATAATATTGTAAATCTGCTGGATGTCGGTATGGATGGGGATAACCGATACCTGGTTATGGAATATGTTCAGGGAAAGACGCTGAAAAGCGTTATTCAGGAACGCGGCAAACTGAATCCTGCTCTTGCAGGCCAGATTGCAATCCGTATCCTGAGTGCTCTTGAGCATGCGCACCGAAACGGTATTGTGCACCGTGATATCAAACCGCAGAATATCCTGGTTCACGCAGACGGGCATATTAAAGTGGCAGACTTCGGTATTGCCCGTATCGCAAACAGCTCCACGCTGACCAAAGGCGATAACGTCATGGGGTCTGTTCACTATTTTTCACCTGAACAGGCACGCGGAGAAGGGGCCAATGCGACCAGCGATATCTATTCAACAGGAATTGTCCTTTATGAAATGCTGACTGGGCGGGTTCCTTATGACGGAGATAATCCTGTAGCGGTTGCCATGCAGCATCTGCATGCCACGCCTATTCCGATACAGAACCTGGCTCCCGACGTTCCTCCGGCCCTGGTGCGGGTCTGTATGAAAGCAATGGAAAAGAATCCGGCGCTGAGGTATCAGACCGCCAGAGATATGGCTGCGGACATCCGTCTGGCACTGGAGAACAGACCGGAAAGACAGGCGTTCCCTGTCAAGGAATTTGAGGTTCAGCAGCCGAAGCCCCAGATCAAGGACGAAAACATCAGAACCAATCCTGATACGGGAAGGAACCGCATCGGAAATGAAAAAAGACGGAAAACAAGGACCGCGGTGACAACGGTGCTTCTCGGACTTTTGCTGGTTACAGGACTGTATTTCGGCATAACAGCAATATTCCGGAGGGTTGTGACCACAACAACGGTACCTTTTGTGATCGGTATGGACGTGAGGGAGGCTGAAGAAATCCTCACAAGGGAAGGGCTTACTTTTACTGAAATGTACTTCAGTAATAATGACGTAAAAGCCAATGTGGTTTTCAGGCAGAGTCCGGAGGAAAACGCCACAAAGCAAAAAGGCGACAATGTTATCCTGTCCGTATCCAGCGGCCCCTCCCAGGTGAATATGCCTGATCTGAGGGGAAGAAATGTGGAAGAAGCGATAACAATCCTTAAAGACATGAAGCTTGTTCCGACTATACAAAAGGCCATTAACGGAGATTATGAAGTTAACACAGTGGTTTCCCAGGAGCCGACTGCCGGCGAGATAGTAAATAAAGAGACAGCGGTGAATCTGACAATCAGCGGCGGCAAGGTCACCGTGCCCAAACTGGCCTATATGACCCTTGCCGACGCTGAGGAACTGCTGAAGCAGACCGGGCTGCGGATAGGGTCCACGCTGAATATTGTGGATACGCGCAATGCCAAGGAACATGGAAAGGTATCTTCACAGTCTCCTGCGGAAAATACCGATGCTATGTTGGATGATATCGTTTCAGTCAACGTTTTCCGTTATCTTACTGATTCATCCAGCAAGGAAATTACCATACAGCTGATGGATGAAAACAGGGATATCAATGTCCGGGTAATGCTGCAGGCAGAAGGGTCAGACGTTGAATACGAAGTGTATCAGCATCTGTATCCTGCTGATCTGGAAAGGCAGCAGACGATTACGCTGAATCTGCCGGACGAAAGGACATATACCTGTACGGTTTACCAGGATGATGAACCCCAAGAACCTTTTGTAATCGAACGGTAAAAAAGATGAACAATAATGAAAACAATGAATCAAACAGGGCGGATATAACACTGAAGAAGGGTACGCTGATCAGAGGAATCGGAAGCTTTTATACGGTTCGGGACAGCGCACATCAGGAATATACGCTCCGATGCAAGAAGAAATTCAGAAGGGATGGCATTTCGCCGCTGGTCGGTGACGAAGTGCTGTTTTCACCGGGTCAGGGAGAGGAACATGGATGGCTGGAGGAAATACTGCCGCGTAAAACGGAGTGCCTCAGGCCGCCTGTCGCAAACGTCACAAAGCTTGTGATCATGACAGCGCCGGTTCCTGAACCGGATCTGCTGCTTGTGGACCGGCAGATATCCCGGGCTTATGCCCAGGGGATGGATATCCTGCTTGTCGTCAACAAATGTGACCTGAATCCGGATACAGCGGAACAGATGAAAAAAGAGTACAATCCAGCCGGAATACAGGTGATTCCCATAAGTGCAAAAACCGGAAAAGGACTGGAGCAGCTCCGGAAAGCCCTGACGGGTTCTGCACTGTGCTGCTTTACGGGTCAAAGCGGCGCCGGAAAGAGTACCACGTTGAATGCGCTGCTGGATCTGGATCTGGAAACAGGAACGATCTCCAGAAAAATAGCCAGGGGAAAGAACACAACAAGGCATACGGAACTGATCGAGAAAAACGGCATCCGCGTAATGGATACAGCGGGATTTAATCTGCTGGAAGCAGAAAATGCACTGGATCCGGGAGAACTGAAGAACCGGTATCCTGAATTTGCTCCTTATGAAGGAAAATGCAGATTCAGGGAATGCCTGCATGACCGGGAACCGGGATGCGCAGTTACTGCTGCAGCGGAAAAGGGCGAAATCAGTTCTGGAAGACTGGAACGTTACAGAGAATTGCTTGCGGAGGCTAAAACAGTTTGGAGGGACAGATATGATTAAGATTGCACCCAGTATACTGGCTGCTGATCCGCTGAACCTTGAGAAAGAAATAAGGGCAGCTGAAAAAGCCGGATGTGACTGGATTCATGTGGACATTATGGATGCTCATTTTGTTCCGAATCTTGCTTATTCTGTCGATACTGTCCGCAGACTGCGGGAAGTTACCGATCTGCCGCTGGATGTTCATCTGATGATGGATCATCCGGAAACGCTGCTGGATGCGTTCCTGGACGCGGGCGCTTCCTGTCTGACCATTCATGCGGAAATTGATGCGGATATCCCGGGAATGCTGACAAAAATCCGGAATCGCGGACGTATGGCCGGGATAGCCCTGAAACCGAATTCGGAGATTGAACTGATTCAGCCGTATATTGACATGACAGATCTTGTGCTGATGATGACGGTTGAACCCGGTTTTGGGGGACAGAAACTGGATGCGCGCGTCATCGGCAAGATACGGCTCCTGAGTGATTCCGGATATACCGGAGAAATAGAAGCAGATGGCGGGATCCGGGAAGATAATATTGAAATGCTGGCTGCCAATGGGCTTACCGTTGCTGTGATGGGAACCGCTCTTTTCCGCAACAGCGATATGGCGGCATGTATCGGAAGGCTGCACCGGATTCCTGCGGTGAAGCAGCAGGACAGGACGGCGGATGAATGACGATGAGCTTGCATGATACTATCGCTGCCATAGCCACAGCACCCGGAACAGGCGGCATCGGAATTATACGCATGAGCGGTCCGGATGCAGCGGCAATCCTGATGCGCGTTTTCAGACCGGCTGGAAAAAACCAGGATATTCCTGAATCACACAGACTGGTATACGGGAAACTGACTGACGGTGAACAGATCATCGATGAATGTATGGCCGTCATCATGAAGGCACCCAGGAGCTATACACGGGAAGACGTTGCTGAAATACAGCTGCATGGCGGCCGTTATGTGATCAACAAAGCCCTGGAACTGTGTCTGAAAGCCGGCGCAAGGCTGGCTGAAGCAGGTGAATTTACACGCAGGGCTTTTCTGAACGGACGTGTGGATCTGAGCCAGGCGGAATCTGTCATGGAAATGATATCTGCCCGTGGAGAACAGGAGCACAGGGCAGCTGTCAGACAGATGAACGGCGGTGCTTCCTCCTTTGTCAGGAAGTTTTCAGATGAATTATACGGATTACAGGCTGGACTTGCTGCCTGTATAGACTATCCGGAAGAAATCTCTGATGAAGAAGGCGCAGGATCGCTGAGGGAAGGCCTGGAAAAGCTCATCGAAGGACTGGAGAAAGCGATGGATGAGCATGCCTCCCGGCTGATCTACCAGGGACTCCAGGTTGCCCTGATCGGACGACCGAATGTCGGGAAAAGCAGCCTCCTGAACGCTTTGCTGGGCGAAGACAGGGCGATTGTAACTAATATTCCTGGAACCACGAGGGATACCGTACACGGGGAAATGACGCTGAATGGATTCCGGGTTCAACTGACAGATACGGCAGGAATCCATGAAACCAATGATCCTGTAGAGAGGATCGGCGTGGCAAGAAGTGAAAAAGCCAGAAGGGAAGCGGATGCATCGCTGCTCATTCTGGATGGTTCGCAACCGCTTGACGCAGATGATGTGGAGCTGCTGAGAAATTTCAACGGAGAAGGCGCCGTTGTGATCAACAAGACGGATCTACCGCAGAAGATTACAGAGGCGGATATCCATGACATTCGCAAGGATATGACCTGTATGACAGTATCAGCGCTTGATCAGGAGAGCTTGCAGCCGCTGCGGGATTTCCTGGCCGGATATGTCCAGGTGTCAGATCAGCAGGCTGTGACACAACCGAGACACCTGGATGCAATCAGACGGGCGGTCAGACATCTCAGAGATGCGGAAAAAACATTGGATTCCTTTACGCCCGACGTGGCAGCTACAGATCTGCAGGCAGCCCAGGCTGCATTGAGCGAGATTACCGGCGACAGCGCGGATGAAAAACTGCTGGACAAGGTTTTTTCACAATTCTGCGTCGGAAAATGAAAAGGACCGGAGGAAACCTCTATGAATGATTATCAGAAAGTAATCAGGGGCAGGGAAAGCCTGAAAAGACTTCCTGAATTATGTGAGAAGCTGGGTATCCAAAGGCCTCTTATTGTCGGTATGGAACCGCTGACCGGCACTCTTCTGAAGAAAAACCCCTGGCTGCTGTCAGCACCCGTATATACCGGATTTCATTCAAACCCGGACCTGAAAGACAGTCAAGAAGGAGCCGGCCTGTATGTTAAAGAGCACTGTGACGGGCTGATTTCTGTCGGAGGCGGATCCAGCATTGATACCGCTAAAGCTATCAAGGCCCGTCTGAATGCAAAAACCGAAGATGATGTGATCAGCGGCAGACTGGAAGGGACCGTCAGCTGCCCGCATATCGCTGTTCCGGGTACGGCAGGTACGGGTTCTGAAGCTACCCAGATTGCCGTGGCTTATGTCAATGGAAACAAGGTGAGCCTGAACCATCCATCACTCCGCCCGGACGGTGTGATACTGGATGCGTCGCTGCTGGACTCCCTGCCGCTTTATCATAAAAAGTCATGCGCTCTTGATGCGCTGTCCCAGGGAATCGAAAGCTACTGGAGCCGCGGAGCAAACGATGACAGTAAAGTGAATGCGTTTCTTTCGATCATCGGTGTGCTGGACAACCTGAAAGCCTATCTTGAAGGCGATCCGCATGCGGCTGAAGAGATGCTGGATGCCAGCTATCAGAGCGGTAAAGCCATTCAGATTACGCGTACAACCGCGGCTCATGCCATGTCCTATATGCTTACGAAGAAAATGGGACTGGCACATGGACACGCCTGTTTTCTGACTCTTCCTGTTCTTTGGGAATCAATGCAGGAAAAGGAAGAGATGCAGGAGATACTGAAAGATCTGAGTACAAAGATGCGACTTGGAGATATAAGAATGGGTCCCAAGCTTCTGAAGGGCATCCTGTATGATCTGGAAATGCAGATTCCGCCTGTACCTGATGAAGCTGTTCTGGAGGAGCTGGCGTGCTCTGTAAATACAGAACGGCTGAGCAATCATCCGGTGAAAATGACAAAGGAAGAAATCAAACAAATCTATCGAAGAGCCATGATACCCCTCAGGGACAATGAAAAACAGGCGTGCCTGGATATCTGGAGATATTACGGGAGGGAGTAAAAATGGAAGACAACATTCATGCCGGTCATCGGGAACGGATGAGAGAGCGGTTTATTCACGACAAAGGATTTGAAAATTTCGAAGATCACCAGATCCTTGAACTCCTCCTTTTCTATTCCAAAACCAGAGGAGATACCAATCCGCTTGCGCATGAGCTGCTTGATCAGTTCGGCAGCCTGAAAGGGGTTCTGGAAGCCAGACCTGAACAGCTGATGCAGGTAAATGGGATAGGAGAACAGCAGGCAACGCTGATCAGCATGGTTGTTCCGCTGACCAGGGTATGGCACAGATGCGCCATGGCCGAGCCGCAGAAGATCGGCAACAGCAGGGAAGCGGAGAATTATTGTCTTTCCATCCTGGCCGGAGAACGTACAGAACGTTTTTATGTCATCTCCCTGAATGCCAAGTGCAATGTCCTTGGCCGACGAAAAATATCAGAAGGTTCATTGAGTGAAGTATCAGCCTATCCGCGGATGGTCATGGAAACAGCACTTAACTATAATGCACACAGTGTGCTTCTGTGTCACAATCATCCGGGAGGAACCTGCGCTCCGTCCCCTGAGGATATATCTTCCACCATTCAGCTGCAAAGACTGCTGAATGGCGTAGGCATTCTGGTGCTTGATCATATTATTGTGGCGGGAGACAGGACGTACAGCATGATTCAGCACGGAGACATTGATTACAGAATAAAAGGCAGGTAAAGAATGAAAAGGAAAAGAAAACACCTGCTGCCATTGCCGGCCAGAATCATCATTCTGCTTGTTACGCTGGCTGTGGTGGCTTATACAGGCATTATCGGATATGTTTGTATCAATGAAAGGAGCGTGCAGACAACTGTGCCGGAAAAGGACAGTTATGATGCCATCATCGTTCTCGGCGCACAGGTAAAAAAAGACGGAACGCCCAATGTGCAGCTCAGCTGGAGGCTGGACGCCGCCTGTGAAGCATACGGACGTAAAGCAGTGCCTGTTGTTGTCTGCGGCGCGCAGGGCAGGGATGAGCCGGTCACTGAAGCAGAAGCCATGAAAAAATACCTGATGGCGAAAGACATTCCGGAAACCGATATTCTCATGGATCCGGAATCTTTCAATACAAATCAGAACCTGAAAAACGCCGCGACGCTCCTGAAGGATATTCCGGACGTTCGGAAGGTCCTGATTGTGACAAGCGATTATCACGTTCCTCGTGCGCTTGCGCTGGCAAAGGATCTCGGCTACGAAGCATGTGGACTTGGCAGTCCCTGCAAACCCGAGTACTGGCTGAGGAATCATGCGAGGGAAGCGCTTTCGTGGTGTAAATACTGGGCAGTAAAGTATCTTCATCTTCCGTTGGAGTAAGTGTATGAACAGCAAAGAAATCAAAACGCGGCTTGAACTGAATGAAGTGCCGTTCAGGGAAGATTTGCCTGAAAAGCTGTACCTGTATCTGGAACTGCTCCGTGAATGGAACAGCAGGATGGATCTGACAGCAGTAACAGATGATGAGGAAACTGTTGACAAGCACTTTGTTGACAGTCTGATTGTGCTGAAAACAGGCCTGATCAGAGGCAATGAAAAACTGATTGATGTCGGTACAGGTGCAGGATTTCCGGGGCTTGTCCTCGCAATGGCCTGCCCGGAAATGAATGTAACGCTGCTGGATTCACAGCAGAAAAGACTGTCCTTTCTGGAGACTGTTGGTGAGGAAAGCAACACAAAGAACATTACCCTTGTACACGCCAGGGCAGAAGATGGGGCCAGAAAAAAAGAACTGAGGGAACAATTTGATATTGCAGCAGCGCGGGCGGTGGCGCCGATGAATGTTCTGTGTGAATACCTGCTGCCGTATGTGTCGGTGAACGGATGTGCACTCTGCTGGAAAGGTCCTGCACTGAAGAATGAACTGGAAACCGGCAGAAAGGCGGCACATCTGCTTGGGGGTCGGATTGAGATGCCGGTGGAAGGCTCCGTATACGGACGGGAATGGGAACATATGATTCTGCCGGTCAGAAAGATTCAGCATACCGCTTCCATTTATCCGCGAAAAGCGGGTACTCCGAAAAGTAAACCTCTGGGTCTGTAAAAAGGACAGAATTGCTTGACGCTTTTTTCTGTCGAATGGTATACTATGTCCAATGCGGTTGTGGTGGAATGGCAGACACCGGGGACTTAAAATCCCCTGCCCATAAAGCGTGCGGGTTCGAGTCCCGCCAACCGCACGAAAAACGGCGTATGAACATACGCCGTTTTTTCATCATAATGACCTGAAATCAAGGATTTTCCATATTCCGAGTATTACGGATCAGATTCTGTACCGGTTGAATCGAAATTGAATTCAAATGTGTTCAAGGTACCGGCATTGGGGTGAATCCAGCCGGTTTTTCCGTTTTCCAGCCTGATCTGATACCAGCCGTTCTCAGATACATCCAGCACCTCATATTCAGTGGAAGCTTTTGCAAACCCGATTACCCGGGAAGAGAATTTCGGTTTTTTGTGTACGTTTGGATTGTTTTTATCTCTGATCCGGATCCGCTTGACAACGATCACATCTTCGCTTCCGTCCGGGGAAAGTGAATTTCCGGAAGAAGAAACGAAAGTGTTGATATACAGGCTCTTCAGGTCTTCAATCCGTTTTTCATAGACTGCCAGTTTTTTCTGAAGCGACGCGTTTTCATCCGAGAGTGATTGTACATCCGTTTCAGCTTTCTGATTTTTTTCGATTTCCTCTGCCCGGATTGCCGCTTCTGCAGTTAAGGAATCAATCTGCTGCGCCTTTTCAGCAGCCTCAGCCTGCAGTGTATCGATGATCTTTGCTTTATCAGAAAGATCTTTTTCCAGACTGCTGATCTGCTCAGTACGGGAGGTGAGATCTGCGTTCAGCGCTTCAATCTGCTGAGCTAAATCAGACAGATTCGTTTTTTGTGTGTTGATCTTTGTTTCCTGATCGGTCACGACCGCAGTGAGGGTTTCAGCCTCTGTGTTTTTCTCGGAAAGCGAAACCTGAAGGGTTTCAATCAGATTGTTTTTTTCTTCCAGTTCATCACTCAGCGTCTGAATACGGACATCCTTTTCTTCAACAGCGGAGTTGAGTGTAAAAATCATGAGGGATTTGTTTTCAACTTCAGTTTTCAGGTTTTTCAGCTCTTCAGCATTGTCAGAAATGTCAGTGCTGTGCGATTCGGCTGTTTTATCAGCAGCGTCCGGTCCGGAAATTGCTGAAACTGACGGAGCTGCATCAGTGTTGATATTGTCAGCATTCATTTTCAGATCAGCAATGGTTTCAGTAAGCTCGCTGATCCGGGAATCCTTCTCATCGATTGCAGCAGTTAATGTCTGGATCTGAGACTCTTTGCCAAGAATGCTGGTTTCCAGCGATGCAATCCGGCTGTCCCTGTCTTCATTATCGGAGGAGAAGGAGTTAATAAGTGAGTCTTTTTCAGTGATGACAGCTTCCAATGCCTTGATCTGTTGTTCTTTTTCAGCAATTTCAGTATTTAAGGAAGCGATCAGAGCGTTGTGATCCCCGGAATCCTCTTCGTGTAAAAGAACGGCAGATTGCTGATCGGGATTATCCGAAGATAATAAAACATTATCGGATGTGCTTTCTGATGCTTTTTCAGCCAGCGTTTGAATTTGCTGTTCTTTTTCTTCCACAACAGTATTCAGGGAGCTTATGAGGGTGTTTTTTTCCTCCAGCTCAGCTTCCAGCAAGCTGATTCTGGCATACAGGCCTTCATTCTCGGCGGAGATCGTTTCAAATCCGGCTTTCTGATCTGTGAGGGCATTATCCAGAGAGATGATCCGCTGTTCATTCAATGCCATATCAGCTTTCAGGGCGTCTATCTGATCATCTTTTTCTTTCAGGGCGGATTCGAGTTCGTTGATTTGTGCAGCTTTTTCCTCGCCTGCGCTTATAAGGGATTCAATTCCAGTTGCTTTCTCACTGACTGTATTATTCAGATCCTGAATCTGTTTAGCTTTATCCACAATCTCATTATTCAGTGAAACGATCTGTTCGGCCTTTTGATCCAGTTCTGCCTGCAGCTCGCTGATGAGGCTTTCCTGTGAGTCTGTTGCTGATGTAAGTGACAGGATGTCTGCCTTTTTTTCGATTACTTCGTCAGTGAGTGATACAATCTGCTGCTCTTTTTCGGCAATTTCGGCTTCCAGTGAATCAATCAGGGAAGCTTTCTGCCCGGCATCATCAGTCAGTGATTGTATTGTGGAAGCCTGTTCTTTAGTGCTTGCTGAAAGGGATTCAATCTGTTTGTTCAGATCGGAAATCTGGGCGGTATACTCATCCACCTGGTTCTGCATGTCTGTAAGATCGGTTTCATACTGCTGCAGCTGAAGGTTTTGATCGGAAAGGAGGACCTCTGCTTCGGCTGAAGCCGCTTCAAGAGAATGGATCCGTTCATCTTTAGCCAGGAGATCGCTGTTCAGATTTTCTATTTCGCCATTGCGAAGTGAAATATCAGACTCAAGATTTCTGACATTCTGAGAGAGTGTATCTATATTCGCGGAAAGGGAATCAATTTTCCGGTCTTTATCCTGATTACCCGAAATATACAGAATACAAAAAACAACTGCCAGTACAGCCAGCATGGCTGTAAGTGTAAACAGAAACCCTCTCTTCATCGGAAAAACCTCCCGGTCAGGTGCTGAATATTCAGAAAATGAGGGATATAAAGAGTATAAATATTATCTCATACGCATCAGAATAAAGTCAAACAAAGAAGAAAAGAAAGATATTGCCTTTTAGGGGAATGATGTTTCGATGTCTACTATATCATGTATTGACAAGACAAAAATAAGACGTTATAATACATCTGATTTTTCGGTGATTTTGAATTTTCGGACAAAGATTATGTAACTGATAAGGAGGATAAGCAATGGGCAGATATTTCGGAACGGATGGATTCCGCGGCAAAGCCGGCGTTGTTCTGACAGCTGAACACGCATTCAAGACAGGAAGATACCTGGGCTGGTATTACGGGAAAAAGCATCTGGATGACAAAGCAAGAATTGTAATCGGTAAAGATACGCGGCGCTCCTCATACATGTATGAAAGCGCGCTGGCCGCCGGCATTACTTCTTCCGGTGCTGACGCCTATCTGCTGCATGTTACAACGACTCCGTGCGTGAGCTATATCACGAGAACGGAAGATTTTGACTGCGGCGTGATGATTTCGGCAAGCCATAACGCCTTTTATGATAACGGCATCAAGCTGATGAACGGAAAAGGCGAAAAGATGGATGACGAACTCCAGGATGCCATTGAAGACTATATTGACGGAAAAACGGAAGAACTGCCCTTTGCGGCGGAAGACCGCATTGGATGCACCGTTGACTTCTATACCGGCAGAAACCGCTATATCGGATATCTGACCAATCTGGCCACGCGCCCTTTTGAAGATCATAAAGTGGCCCTGGACTGTTCAAACGGCAGCAGCTGGATGATCGGTCCCGCGGTATTCAATGCGCTTGGCGCAAAAACCTATGTCATACACAATAAGCCGGACGGCCTGAACATCAACCGGAACTGCGGCAGTACACATATTGAGTCCCTGAAGGAATATGTGAAAGAGAATAAGCTGGACGTTGGTTTCGCTTTTGATGGTGATGCTGACCGTTGCCTGGCTGTGGATGAGAACGGCAACGAGGTGAACGGCGACAAGATCATGTACATCTGCGCCAAGTATCTGAAGAGCAAGGGCCAGTTGCCGAGCAATACGGTTGTAACCACGATCATGAGTAATTTCGGCCTTTACAAGGCGCTGGATGCGGCCGGAATCAACTATGAGAAGACTGCGGTGGGCGACAGATATGTTTATGAGAATATGAAAGCTTATAACCACCTGATCGGCGGTGAACAGAGCGGTCATATTATCTTCCGCAAGCATGCCCGGACAGGCGACGGCCTGATCACCGCGATTATGCTGATGGAAGTGATGATTGATACACAGCTGCCCCTCTCTGTTCTGGCCGAGCCCTGCAAAATGTATCCGCAGGTTCTGAAAAATGTAGTTGTGGACGATAAAGACGGCACACTGGCTGAACAGAAAGTTATGGATGCGGTGAATCACTGCACAGAGGAGCTTGGCGACACAGGCCGCGTCCTGCTTCGCAAGAGCGGCACAGAGCCGGTGCTTCGTGTGATGAGCGAGGCAACCAGCACCGAGGAATGTGAAAAGTATGTTGATTATATTATTGAATCCATGAAGGAAAGCGGACATCTGATTGAGGTGAAAAAATAATGCTGAAGACAAAAGATCTGTATGACCTGACTCATACCCGGGCTGCATCCATCCTGGAGAATACTGAATATCCCTGGGAAGCACTTGCCAAAATCAAGGACTTTATCATCGAATTAGGCAAAACCCTGCCCAAGGATGAGTTTGATGAAGTCAGTGAGAACGTCTGGATTGCCAAAGATGCAAAGATTTATCCCAACAACTATATCGGAGCGCCCGCTATCATCGGACACGAAACCGAAGTCCGGCCTGGTGCGTTCATCCGCGGCAGTGCGCTTGTCGGAGATCACTGTGTGGTTGGCAACAGCACTGAGCTGAAAAACGTGATCCTTTTTGACAACGTACAGGTTCCGCACTACAATTATGTCGGCGACAGTATTCTGGGATACAAAAGCCATATGGGTGCCGGTTCCATCACGTCCAATGTGAAAAGTGACAAACTGCTTGTTGTTGTCAAATGCGGAGATGAAAGAATCGAAACCGGACTGAAAAAGATCGGCGCCATGCTGGGAGACCGGGTGGAAGTAGGATGCAACAGCGTTCTGAATCCCGGTACAGTCATCGGGCGTGATTCCAATGTGTACCCGACATCCTGCGTACGCGGTACAATCCCGGAGAAAAGCATCTGGAAAAACAACGGTACCGTTGTTGCAAAGAAATAAAAAAGTAAAAAAAATCATTTCAAGGGGGAAATGAAAATGAAGGTTATTATCGCAAAGGACTATGAAGACGGTGCATGTAAAGCTGCGGACATTATCGAGAAGATTGTGAGAGAAAATCCCGAATGTACGCTCGGCCTGGCAACAGGATCCAGCCCGGTAGGAATGTACAGGGAACTGGCGCGGCGCTGCAGGGAGGAAGGCCTGGATTTCAGCCGGATTCACAGCGTGAACCTGGACGAATACGTAGGCCTGGACGGTACGCATGACCAGAGCTATCGCTATTTCATGAATACCAATCTGTTTGACCATATCAACATTGACAAGGCCAACACCTATGTGGCCAAAGGTACCGGTGATGTTGCGGCGAACCTGAAAGAGTTCAATGACATACTGGACAAGACAGAGATTGAAATTCAGGTTCTGGGCGTCGGCCCGGACGGTCATCTCGGATTCAATGAGCCCGGTGAAACCCTGTATGACGGCGCCCATGAGGAAACACTGGATGATTCCACAATCGAGGCCAACAAACGGTTCTTTGCGAGCAAGGAAGATGTTCCCACGCATGCGGTAACAATGGGCATGGGAAACATCATGCGGGCGAAGCGCCTGATCATGATCATTAACGGCAATAAGCAGGAAGCGGCCACCAAGCTGCTGATACAGGACAAGATTGATCCGAAATGCCCCTGCACCTTTATGCGGCTGCACAGGGATGCCACAGTGATTATTGAAAAGAAACTGGCTGATGAAATCGGCTACAAGGCGTAAAAATGTTTCATGCTGAAAAAGTATTCCCGGGAGTGACGCATATCTCCGATGCCATGGGTGTCTCCATGACGCTGATTGAGGGAACGGAACGTGCCATACTCTTTGATACGGGATACGGAACAGAAAATGTAAAAGCCTTTGTGCAGACACTGACAGGGAAACCTGTCAGTGTGCTGCTTTCTCACGGTCATCATGATCATATTTTGGGCGTCAGATGGTTCGGCGAAAGCAGGATGTGTTCCGAAGATCTGGATGAATTCAGACAGCGGACAGGCTCTCTGCAGAGAATGAAGGTGGCAAAGCAGGCGGAACAGAAAGGTGTACTGATACCGGAAGACTTTATGTCTGTATGCTTCAAGGCGCCGGAACCCATCCTCTTTGACGAATCTTCCGGCCGGTTTGAACGGACAACAGTGGAGCTTGGCCATATGCAGGTGCAGGTGATTCATGTTCCCGGACATACACCGGGAAGTATTGTGCTGTATCTGAAGGAACTGCAGCTGCTTCTGACAGGCGACGACTGGAATCCCTGCACATGGATATGGTTTCCTTCTTCTCTGCCGGTGCGCAGATGGCGGGAAAACATGAAAGATCTGATCCGTACTCTGGAAAAGGAACATGGACAGGAAATCCTGTATGTGCTCTGCTCCCATCAGCCGATGGTAAGAGTGGCAGGGGAACTGAAAGCATTTCTTGAGTATATGGACAATGAAAGGCTGGAATCCGCGCCGGCTGTGGATATGGGCGTGCCTATAGAAACCCATGAAATCCGGAAAGAGCCGGAAGGATGGACCCTTCTGTTCGATAAGGAAAAGAAATAAAATACAGGCTGCCGTACGGCAGCCTGTTCTGTATTTCGGATCAGATGCTGAAAAGCAGTTCGTTATAAGTCGGGAACGGCCAGTAACTGCGTTCAGTCAGCTGCTCAAGCGCGTCAGCGGAGGAACGCAGGTCTGACATGGCAGGCAGAACGGTGTCATGCATATAGCGGGCTGCCGCCAGTAGATCGTCTCCGGCAGGGAAGGCTCTGACAGCAGACTCGAGCATGGAGAGATCGCGGTTCAGCTGATCTGTGGTGCTGCAAAGCGTGGACACCAGCTCGGTACCGCTGGATAAATCGATGCCGATTTCCCGGATGTTCCTGGACGCAGCGGCAATATCGCCGGTGAAACGAAGTACGGCAGGCAGGATCTGACGGCGGGTCATCATAATCATGGTTTTAGCTTCGATCATGATGATTTTGGCGTAGGAATCCAGGCCGATATCCCGGCGTGAACGAAGCTCAGACTCGGAAAGAACCTTATGGGTCTCAAAAAGGCGGATATTCTTTTCTGCTGTATAGCAGGGGAGTGCGTCCACTGTGGAATCCAGACGGGCAAGACCGCGCTTCTCAGCCTCTTCCACCCATTCATCTGTATAGTTGTTACCGTTGAAAATGATGCGTTTATGATCGTGAATGGTTCTGACGATAAGATCATGCAGGGCAGTGCGGAAATCGGCTGCATTTTCAAGTTCGTCAGCAAACTGACGGAGACTTTCCGCGACAATGGTATTCAATACAACATTGGCATCAGAAATGGAATCAGATGAACCGAGGGAACGGAATTCAAATTTGTTGCCGGTAAAGGCAAAGGGAGAGGTCCGGTTGCGGTCTGTGGTGTCTTTCGGGAACTTTGGAAGCACATGAACGCCGATGGTCATGTCAGTTTTTTCACGGCCGTTATAGATGGAACCGGCTTCCAGTGCTTCAAGGATTTCAGTCAGCTCATCTCCCAGGAAGATGCTGATGATTGCAGGAGGAGCCTCGCAACCTCCGAGACGATGATCGTTTCCGGCAGAGGCCACGGATGCACGGAGAAGATCCTGGTAGTCATCCACAGCTTTGATCACAGAAGTCAGGAAAAGCAGGAACTGGGCGCTTTCATGAGGACTGTCACCGGGATTCAGAAGATTATAGCCGGTATTGGTAAACATGGACCAGTTGTTATGTTTGCCGCTGCCGTTGACGCCGGCAAAAGGCTTTTCTGACAGTAAACAATGAAGACCGTGGCGGCGGGCGACTTTCTTCATGATTTCCATTGTCAGCTGATTGTGGTCGCAGGCAACATTCACGATGGAATAGATCGGAGCCATTTCATGCTGAGCGGGAGCGGTCTCGTTATGTTCTGTTTTAGCAAGTACGCCGACTTTCCACAGCTCTTCATTCAGCTCTGTCATAAAAGCCTGAACCCGGGTCTTGATGGTGCCGAAGAAATGATCACCCAGCTCCTGCCCTTTGGGAGCAGGGGCACCGAAAAGTGTGCGTCCAGAAAAAATCAGGTCGCTGCGTTTGTCATAAAGCTCTTTCTCGATCAGAAAATACTCCTGCTCGGGACCGACTGTGGGCATCACGCGGGTAGCATCCAGACGGCCGAACAAACGGAGAATGCGGACTGCCTGCCTGTTCAGCGCTTCCATGGACCGAAGCAAAGGAGTCTTTTTATCCAGCGCTTCTCCGCCGTAGGAACAGTAAGCTGTCGGAATGCAGAGAACGTGTTCCTTGATAAAGGCATAGGAGGTAGGATCCCAGGCAGTATAACCGCGCGCCTCAAAAGTGGAGCGCAGACCGCCGCTGGGGAGGGAGGAAGCGTCCGCTTCGCCGCGGACCAGCTCTTTCCCGGAAAACTCCTGGATGACTTTGCCGCCCTGTACAGGAGTAATAAAAGCATCATGCTTTTCAGCCGTGACGGAGTTCAACGGCTGGAACCAGTGCGTATAATGTGTGGCGCCGCGTTCCAGTGCCCAATCCTTCATGGCGTTTGCAACAACGCTGGCAACCTGGGGATCAAGACGGCGGCCTTCATCAATGGTCTTATGCAGGGTTTTGTAGGTTTCCTTGGGGAGACGCTGGCGCATCACGGAATCATTGAATACATTGATACCGAAATTCTCTTCGACAAACGCCATTGGAATCCCACCTTTCATCATCGTAAGTATATGTCAGTTTAGAAGAGATAAAGAACCGTGTCAAGGGTTTATTCATAAGAAGCACAGGGATGCATAACAAAGGGCAGCATAAAAAACGTAACAATTAATACATATTTTTTTCGGGGGATTTATGGTATCATATATTCGCACGCTAAAGTGTGAAATTGAGCGGGAAGTGACGTTTATGTTTGAACCTAAAATCAGAAACAGTCAGACCGATCTGCTGATGAAGGCTATCCTTACGCTGAAGAGCGAAGAAGATGCGTATCGCTTCTTTGAGGATATCTGTACGATCCCGGAAATCAAGAGCATCAGCCAGCGGCTGGAAGTGGCTTATCTGCTTGACAGAAAGGAAACTTACCAGAAGATCGCGGAGGAGACCGGCGCATCCAGTGCTACGATCTCCAGGGTTAACCGCTCGCTTTCATACGGAGCGGACGGCTATCGCCGTGTTCTTGATGCTATGGGAGAAGAAAAATAAGCATGGATCTGACTACATTAAACCCGGAACAACGAAGGGCTGCCGAGACGCTGGATGGCCCTGTACTGATCCTGGCCGGAGCAGGAAGCGGGAAAACCCGGGCACTGACTTACCGGGTCGCAAACCTGATTGACCACGGAGTGCCGGCCTGGTCGATTCTGGCACTGACATTTACCAACAAGGCCGCAAAAGAAATGAAGACGAGGGTGCAGAGCCTGATTGGTGAAGAGAAGGCTGAAGAAGCCTGGATAAGCACCTTTCACTCCACCTGTGCCCGGATTCTTCGCAGAGATATTGAAAAGATCGGATACAGCCGGTCTTTTACGATTTATGATGACGATGATCAGCAGAGGATCCTGAAGGATATCCTGAAACAGCAGAATATAGACGATAAGTTCCTGCCGGTAAGGGAAATACGGGCTAAAATCAGCGACGCAAAAAACAAAATGCTCATGCCGGATGAATGGTTCGCAAAGTCACTGCGCGACAGAAGATCCTCCATGATCCATGATGTCATGACGGAATATGAAAAGCGCATGAAATCAATGAATGCGCTTGATTTTGATGACCTGCTGCTGAAAACCCTTGTATTGCTGGCCGACCATCCGCCTGTCCTGGAGGTATACCGGAGACGATTCAGGTATGTCATGGTCGATGAGTATCAGGATACAAACCGCACACAATATGAGCTGCTGAGACTGCTGACAGCGGAAAGCCGGAATCTATGCGTGGTCGGGGATGATGACCAGAGCATATACGGATGGCGCGGCGCGGATATACGGAATATCCTCGAATTTGAAAATGATTACCCGGATGCAGTCGTCATCAAACTGGAGCAGAATTACCGCTCCACAGGCAATATCCTGGACGCTGCCAATCAGGTTATTGCCCATAATGAAGGCCGGAAGGACAAAACCCTGTGGACGGAACACGGCGACGGAGACAAGATTGTCAGTTACTGCGGACAGGATGAAAGAGACGAAGCGGCCTGGATTATCCAGCAGATTCAGGAACTGAAAAAACAGGGAATACAATATGGGGACGTAGCGCTGCTTTACCGTACGAACGCACAGAGCCGTATTCCTGAAGAAGTACTTATGCAGGCCGGGATTCCTTACAGGGTTTTCGGCGGGCAGAAATTCTACGAACGCAAGGAAATCAAGGATATCCTGGCATATCTGAGGGTGGTTGCCAATCCGGCGGACGATATTTCGCTGACCCGTATTATCAATGTACCCAAAAGATCGATCGGGGATACAACAGTTCAGGCGCTGGCAGAACATGCAGCAAGACAGGGCCTGCCGCTTTTTGCCGCGATGGCGGATCTTCCTGATGATATGAGCAGCCGCGCCAGAAACAGCGTGACAGAGTTTTTCCGCCTGATGACAATGCTGTGCGCCATGAAAGAAACCATGGAGCTTGAAGCTTTTGTGGAGATGCTGATCCAGATGACGGGCCTGGAGGAACAGTACCGGAAAGAAGACACTGAGGAATCACTGAACAGAATTGAAAACATACAGGAATTCCGTGGCTCGGTGCATGAATTCGCGATGCTGGGTGAACAGCCGACCCTGGAGGCATACCTTGAGAATGTGGCGCTTGTGACAGATCTTGACCGGGCGGAAGACCGGAGCGGATATGTGACAATGATGACCCTTCACTCAGCCAAAGGTCTGGAATTTGACAATGTTTTCATTCCCGGTATGGAAGAGGGCATTTTCCCGTCGGCCAGAAGTCTGGAGGAGGACAACAGGCTGGAAGAGGAAAGGCGACTGATGTATGTCGGTATAACAAGGGCAAGAAAACGGCTGTATCTGTCACGCGCATCTGAACGGATGATGTACAACCAGTACAGTCATAATCCGCCGAGCCGATTCCTGGAGGAAATACCTGCCAGACTGGTCAGGGAAGAGTATTCCGCAGCCGCAGGATACGGATATGGACGAAGGATCGAAAAGAGACCGGGACGTACAGAAAACTTCAGCACATGGGAGAGCGAGTTCCCGGAAACTGAAACGGTCAAACGTATACCGCTGGCTTCACTTGGCAAGCCGAAGCTGAAGCTGAACGGACAGAACCTGAACAGTATTCCTGGTGTGTCCAGGGGTTTTACAGGCAGCGCTGCAAACGCATTTGCAGGGTCTGCCATGCAGAAACTCTTCAGTCCGGGCGAAAGAGTCAGGCATCCGAAGTTTGGTTTCGGGGAAGTGACCGAAGTTTCCGGAAACGGCGCAGAAGCGAGAATCAGGATCAATTTTGAGACGGCCGGTGAGCGTGAACTCTCACTGGCGGTGGCTCCGATCGTAAAAGTGGGGGAAAAGGAATGAGCGAGGCACGGGAACGGATGGAGCAGCTGGTCAGGCGGCTGAATGAGACATCCTATGCCTATTATGTGCTGGATAATCCCATCATTTCTGACATGCAATGGGATCAGATGTATGATGAACTGAAAAAGCTTGAGAGCGAAACCGGCATTGTGCTGCCTGATTCCCCGACAAAAAAAGTCGGCGGAGAGCCACTGAAAAGCTTTGAGGAACACCGCCATATCACAAGGCTGTGGTCCCTGGACAAGGTGCAGAGCCTTGAAGAACTGGAAGCCTGGATTCAGCGGACGGAAAAACTGGCAGAGGCTGAAAACCTCCAGTACTATCTGGAATACAAGTTTGACGGACTGACGCTAAACCTGACGTATGAAAACGGTAATCTGGTTCAGGCTGCCACCCGCGGAAACGGTATTACGGGCGAGGCGATTCTGCCGCAGGCACGCACAATTCATTCGGTTCCCAAAGCCATTCCATACAAGGGGCTGCTGGAAGTACAGGGTGAATGCATCATGCGGCTGAGCACCCTGGAAAAGTATAATAAAACAGCGAAGGAACCGCTTAAAAACGCGCGGAATGCAGCTGCAGGAGCGTTGCGGAATCTGGATCCGGCGGTTACGGCTTCCCGGCATCTGGACGCATTTTTCTATCAGATCGGGACCATTGAAAACCCGCCCTATGACAGCCAGCCCGGTATGCTGGATTTCCTGCGGCAGAACGGTTTTCAGGTCAGCCCATACCTGGGAAGCAGCAAAGGACGCCAGGCTCTGGAAGAATGTATTCTGGAGGTGGAAAAACGACGCAGCAGTCTCGACTGGCTGATTGACGGCGTTGTGATCAAGGTCGGTGATTATACCCTGCGGGAACGGATGGGATTTACGGAAAAATTCCCGCGGTGGGCGGTTGCATATAAATTCAAGGCAGAGGAATGCGTCACAAAACTTCTTGACGTCACCTGGGAACTTGGAAGAACCGGGAAACTGACCCCGCTTGCTCATGTGGAACCTGTGGATTTCTACGGGGTGACAGTGAAAAAGGCCACGCTGAATAATCTGGGAGATATACAGCGAAAAGACGTGGCGATCGGCTGCGATGTGTGGATCCGGCGAAGCAACGATGTTATCCCTGAAATTATGGGACGGGCCGGAGATCCGAAAGAGGATGAAAAACCGATTGAAAAGCCGCAGATCTGTCCGGCGTGCGGAAGTCCTCTGATTGAACGGGGAGCACATCTGTTCTGCATGAACCGTGAAAGCTGCCGGCCCCAGGCTGTGGCACGACTGGCTCATTTTGCCGGGCGCGAAGCGATGGATATTGACGGCTTCAGTGAAAAGACGGCCGGGCAGCTGTATGACCAGATGGGTGTCAGACAGCCGGCAGACCTGTATACACTGACGCCCATGGACTTCCTGATGCTGGAAGGCTTTAAGGAAAAAAAGGCCGGAAACCTGTCGGACGCCCTGGAAAAGAGTAAACACTGTGATCTGGATGCCTTCCTGTTTGCACTGGGCATTCCGAATGTGGGCAGGAAAACGGCCAGGGATCTGGCCCAGCACTTTGGATCGCTGGAGAAACTGAAAGCAGCTGATGAAGCGTCGCTGACGGCCATTCCGGATATCGGCGGGATTGTGGCGGGCAGTGTAATTGAGTATTTCAGTTTCCCGGAAAACAATCAGATGATTGAAAGACTGTTTGCTGCCGGTGTTCATCCCGGTGAAATGCATTCCGCGGCGGAAGGTGTTTTTTCCAGCATGAGTATTGTGGTGACAGGTACGCTGCCAACACTCAGCCGGAAGCAGGCGGAAGACCTGATCCGCAGCCGGGGCGGCAACGCTTCCGGATCCGTCAGTAAAAAAACCGCATTCGTGGTAGTCGGCGAAGACGCAGGCAGCAAGCTGACCAAGGCGCAAAGTCTTGGCATCGAGACCATTGATGAGGCGGAATTGCTCAGGAGAGCTAATTCATAAGGAGATTTGAAACTATGTTTTCTGGTATTACGTCGATGCTGCAAGAACTGAGGATGGATCCGGGCGGAACGATTATCACATTGCTGTATTTGGCTATCTGCCTGTTGTTCAGCCTGATCATCCATGAATGTGCACACGGTTATGCCGCGCTGAAATGCGGTGACTCTACTGCATGGTGGCTGGGGCGTCTGACACTGGATCCCCGCAAACACCTGGATCCGCTTGGTACGATCTGTATGATTTTTCTGAGGGTGGGATGGGCAAAACCCGTGCCGGTCAATCCCCGCAATTTCCGTCATTACAGAAGGGATTACATCATTGTTTCCCTGGCAGGTATTGTGACGAATCTGCTGATCTGTATCCTGAGCCTGATTATTTCAGCTATTCTTGCAAAATTCATCTGGGGGAAAGAGATTGTTTCACAAATGGGTGATAAAGCCCTGCTGATCAATATTTATGAAGGCTTTTTACCGTATTATGTTTATTCCGGAGAGTTAAAGGCTTTGGCTGATTATGCTCAGATCCCCTGGCTGATGTATGTGCAGAGGCTGTTTCTGATGCTGGCGCAGATGAACCTGGGCCTGGCAATCTTTAATCTGCTTCCCGTGCCGCCGCTGGACGGCTTCCGGTTCATGGATCAGTTTGTTTTCAAAGGCCGTTTGGCTTTGAGTGCACAGACAATGCAGACCATTCATGTTGTTTTTCTGGTTATCTGCATGAGCGGTGCTCTCTCAGGCGTGCTCTCTGCTGCGAACAGCGCGGTGATGGGTGCCCTGACATCTGTGATATCCCTGATTATCTGAAGACGGAGATAATAGATTATCAATGATCACACTGGCCTTTAAGCTGAAGGATTTTGACGGTCCGCTGGATCTGCTGCTGACATTGATCGGCAAAGCCCAGATTGATATCCGGGATATCTTTGTCAGTGAAATTACAGACCAGTATCTGGAAATAGTCCGGAATGCGCCTGACCTGGATATGGATGAGGCAAGCGACTTCCTGTTGATGGCGGCAACGCTGCTGGAAATCAAAAGCCGGGCCATGCTGCCGCGTCCGCCGAAAACAGAGGATGAAACAGATCCCGAAACTGAACTGATCAGAAGGCTCGAGGAATATAAACGATTCCGGGAAACGGCCGAAAGCATGAAATCCTTTGAAGACGCCGCAAAACGTGTTTTCACAAAACTGCCCGAGGAATACCCGCTTCCGCCGCAGGAGGTTGAACTGACAGGCCTGACGCTGCAGGGACTGCAGGAAGCTTTCCTGAGGATCTGGCAGCGGAGGCCGCAGCTGGATGATGATCCTGAAAGCAATCATTACGCACCGAGGAACATCCACAGAGACAGTCATACAGTGCAGGAATGCATGCTGAACCTGATCTATCGTATCCGTAAGAAAAAAAGGATGCGGTTTGAGGACGCTTTTTCGGAAGCACCTACACGGGAGGAAGTTGTTACGTATTTCCTGGCGGTTCTGGAGCTGCTTAAGCTTGGACAGATGCATGTGAAACAGGATGCTGTATACGGCGGGATAGAGCTGATTGCCGGTAAAGCCAGGCAAAAAAAGACACCGAAGGATCTGACGGATATGACCGGGGAGGTGACTACGACCCTTGAACAATGAGGAAGGAAACCTGAAGGGAAGAATCGAGGCCATCCTGTTTGTGGCAGGGGAAGCAGTACCTGTCAAGGAACTTGCACGGGCGCTACAGACCGGAGAAAAGGAAGTCCGGGAGGCAATCGACAGCCTGAAGGACGAATATGATTATGAACAGCGGGGATTTCTGCTGAAACGGTTCGGAGATCATGTGCAGCTGGCAACCCGGCCGCTGTATTCCGGAGATGTTGTAAGACTATTACAGCCTGTTCAGCAGCAAAGCCTCAGCCAGGCGGCCATGGAGACGCTGGCGGTTGTTGCATACAAACAGCCTGTAACCCGCGCTGAGGTAGAACAGATACGGGGTGTCAAGTGCGATTACAGCCTTCAGAGCCTGATGCTGAAGGGACTGATTCGTGAAGCGGGAAGAAAAGACACCATCGGGAGACCGATCCTCTTCTGTACAACGGATGAGTTCCTGAGCCATTTCGGACTGGAAGATCTGAACGGGCTGCCGCCAATGCCGCAGCCGGAAGATGCGGAAAAAAAGGAAGATATGGAAGAACTGATTCCTTAAGAAACAAGATCATAAAGATACACGAACCAAATGAAAGGAGAAAGAACCATGGACGAGCAGAGAAAACCGAGATCCCGGGAGAAAAAGGTTGTCAATGAAGGCAAAGGCGTCGAGAAACGCGGTGAAGGTCTTGGCACAGGCCCTGTAAACAATACGGGAAGCTACGAAGACCGCCGTCAGCAGCAAAGTGCGTCACAGGCGTCGCCTTTCGGTAATATGAACCAGCGGCCGGCATCGGGACAATCGGGTTCCGGACGTCCGGTTCAGCAGAATCCTTTCGGGCAGCAGCGCCCCGCCCAGAGACCTGACAGCTCCGGATTCCCGTTCGGACAGGGTGGTCAGAAGGCAGGCACACAGAATCCGTTTGGTAATACAGCCAGGCCGGCAGGCGGTTCTGCAAATCCTTTCGGATCACGTCCGGCAGCTGGTCAGGCTGATCCATTCGGTACACGTCCTTCCACCGGAACAAACGCAGGCGGACAGGGACAGCATCATTACGGAGTGAAACAGAACGGCACGGGAACCCAGCGTGCCTCAGGAAGCGGTTCTGGCATGGGCGGAGGCAAACTGCTGCTGATTATTGCCGCCCTCGTACTTCTCCTGGGAGGCGGCGGACTGAGTGGCCTGTTCGGAGGAGAAGACAGCGGCAGCAGCAGTGTAACGAACATTCTGAATACAGTAACACAGTCCGACGAAACCTCTTCAGGCTCAACTGCTTCTTCGGGAAGCGGGATGGATATCAGTAACCTGCTGAGCTCCCTCATGGGATCCGGAAGCACAGCCTATGACTATACCGGCAGTGCTGACAGCCTTTTTTCCGGACTGACAGGAACGGGAACTGTTTCGAATCAGAGCAGCGCGGTTCCTTACTTTACCTCTTCTGGTGAAGACAACACAACGGCACTGGACGAGACTGTTGCCACGGGAGCACGGGCCAAATTCACAGAGATTATCGGAAACAAGCAGGACAATGTGACAATCATGGTTTACATGTGCGGCACAGACCTGGAAAGCCAGCAGGGAATGGCGACTTCCGACCTGAAGGAAATGGCTGCTGCAACAGTCGGAGACAAAATAAACCTGATTGTGTTTACCGGAGGATGCAGCAGATGGCGTAACAATGTTGTTTCCTCATCTGTAAACCAGATTTATCAGATAAAGGATGGCAAGTTCCTCTGCCTGGAAAAGGATATGGGCAGAGGAAGCATGGTCAGTCCCGATACGCTGACAACCTTTATACAGTACGGTAAGAAAAACTTCCCGGCAAACCGGATGTGTCTCATTTTCTGGGATCACGGCGGCGGTTCGGTCAGCGGATTCGGTTATGATGAAAAGGTCGGCCATAACCAGTCCATGACACTGGCCGGGATTAACAGCGCCCTGAAAAAGGCGAACGTCAAGTTTGATTTTATCGGATTTGACGCCTGTCTGATGGCAACCGTGGAAAACGGTATCATGCTGAGCCAGTATGCGGATTATATGATTGCCAGCGAAGAAACGGAACCGGGTGTCGGCTGGTATTATACAAACTGGCTGAACAACCTGAACAAAAACACCAGTCTTCCCACAATTCAGATCGGAAAGCAGATCGCGGATGATTTCGTTGAAGTCTGCAACCGCCAGTGCCGCGGGCAGGCAACAACCCTCAGCGTTGTGGACCTTGCCGAACTCCAGGCTACGGTTCCGGATGAACTGAAACAGTTCAGTATTGATACAAACGAGCTGATTCAGAACAAGGAATACAAGACGGTATCCAAAGCACGCAGTAAAACCCGGGAATTTGCCCAGTCCAGCCGCATCGACCAGATCGACATGGTGGATTTTGCAAAGAATATGGGTACTGCTGAGGGCAAGTCGCTGGCCAAGGCACTGCAGGGGGCTGTGAAGTATAACAGAACCGGCGGCAGCATCAGCCATGCCTACGGCCTGAGTATCTATTTCCCTTACCAGCGGGCAAACAAGGTGAATCAGATGGTGTCCACCTACCAGGCGATCGGCATGGATGAAGAGTACACCCGGTGCATTCAGGAGTTTGCCAGCCTGGAAGTCAGCGGCCAGGTCAGCGCAGGAACGTCCCTGAACAATTACGGGAGCGGTGCCTATGCATCACCGGACCTGCTTGGAAGCCTGCTCGGACAGGGCGGCGGTTATACATCCTCCTACTCTTCAGGCGGCCTTACGGAACTGCTGGGCGGCCTTTACGGAGGCGGCAGCAGCGGTTCCACGGGAAGCATCCTGGACCTGTTCATGGGCCGCAGCATGACGGCGGAAAACGCGGCTGAATATATCCTGGACAATCATTTCGACGCTTCCCGGCTGGTATGGAAAGACGGAAAAATTACGCTGGAGAAAGAACAGTGGGATCTGGTGACCTCCCTGTTGATGAATGTGTTCTACAATGACGGAACAGGATTTATCGACCTTGGCATGGATACCACCTTTGAGACTGAAGGTAACAGCCTTATGTCCGAATATGACGGCACATGGCTGTCTATCGACCGTCAGCCGGTGGCCTATTACTATCTGAATACCGTGGATGACGGAGATAACTACGTGATCAGCGGATATGTTCCCGCACTGCTTAACGGGGAACAGGTCAACCTGATCCTGAATTTTGACAGTGAACATGACGGAGACGGATATATTGCGGGTGCGCTGAAAAAGTATACGGACGATGAATCTGACACCCAGGCGAAAGAACTGATTGCGATCGGAAAAGGTGATACGCTTCAGTTCCTGTGTGACTACTTCGACTATGAAGGCGTTTACCGCGATACTTACAAGCTGGGCGAACCGATCACGCTTGGTGATACGGTTGAGATAGCCAATACACCGATTGACAGGAGCAAATGCCAGGTTACCTTCAGGCTGACTGATATCTATCAGCAGAATTACTGGACACCTGCTGTCAGGTAAAAACAGAAAATGGAGCATCCTGATATGGATTTAAATGACAAAATTGAGAAAATCCTGGAAAAGGTTCAGAAGGCACCGCGCTATACCGGCGGCGAGATGAATACGGAAGTGAAGGGCTGGGATGAATGTCCGCTGCACTTCGGATTCTGTTTTCCGGACACATATGAGGTAGGCATGAGCCACCTGGGCATGAAGATTCTGTACGGGCTGATTAACCGCGAAAGCTGGAGCCTGTGCGAACGGTTTTTCATGCCTTGGACGGATATGATCGCACTGATGGAGGAAGAGCAGCTTCCGCTGCTGTCCATGGAAAGCAGACATCCGCTGAACGCATTTGACGTTATCGGCTTCACGCTCCAGTATGAAATGAGCTTCAGCAATATCCTGGCGATGCTGAAGATGGGTGGTGTTCCGCTGGAAAGCAGTGAACGGGGAGAAACTGACCCCATTGTGGTGGCCGGGGGACCCTGCGCCTTTAACCCGGAGCCGCTGGCTGATTTCATTGACGCGTTTATGATCGGCGACGGGGAAGATGTGATGACAGAGCTGAACCGTGTCATTCTCGAACGCAAGGAAAAAGGACTGAGCCGGGAAGCTTGCCTGAAAAAGCTTGCCCAACTGGAAGGCGTGTATGTTCCTTCCCTGTACGACGTGACATACAATGAGGACGGGACCGTTGCGTCTGTGACACCCAATTGCGCGGAAGCACCGGCGACTGTCCGGAAACGGGTGGTTGTTGACCTGAACAACACCTATTATCCTGAAGAGTTTCCCGTACCTTATACGGAAGTGATCTTTGACCGTATCATGCTGGAAATCATGCGCGGGTGTACAAGGGGATGCCGTTTCTGTCAGGCAGGCATTCTGTACCGGCCTGTACGGGAAAGAAGCATGGAAAAGCTGATTGACCTGGCTGAAAAACTGCTGAATTCCACCGGATATGAAGAGATCAGTCTGAGCAGTCTTTCAAGCGGAGATTACAGCTGCCTGCCTGAACTGATCCGGGAGCTCATGAAACGCATGAAGGAAAAGCGGATATCTATCTCTCTGCCAAGCCTGCGGATCGACAGCGTGCTGAAAGAAAGCCTTGAGGAAACGCAGCAGGTCAGGAAAACCAGCCTTACTTTTGCGCCGGAAGCAGGAACGCAGCGCATGCGTGATGTGATCAACAAAGGTGTAACGGAAGAGGATCTGCTGGGCAAAGTGCGGGATGCCTTTGAAGGCGGATGGAGCAGCGTAAAACTGTATTTCATGTCCGGCCTGCCGACAGAAACCACAGAAGATCTGGACGGTATCGCGGACCTGGCCAGGAAAGTCATTGCCGAATACTTTAATGTCCCCAAGACACAAAGAGCCAAGGGGCTGCGGGTGACAGTGAGCGTAAGCGTATTTGTCCCCAAGCCCTTTACGCCCTTCCAGTGGGCTGCCCAGGATACGCTGGATGCGATTATCGCAAAGCAGGAGCATCTGAGACAGGTGCTCAATATCAAAGGCGTGACTTTCCACTGGCATGAGCCTTATGTCAGTTTCCTCGAAGCCTGTTTTGCCCGGGGTGACCGAAGAATGGGCCGTGTGCTGAGGAGCGCTTTTGAAAAGGGATGCATTCTGGACGGGTGGAATGAAACCTTCCGCTATGATCTGTGGATGGAAGCATTCAGGGACTGCGGCCTTGACCCGGCTTTTTACGCACACCGGGCCAGAACAAAGGAAGAAGTCCTGCCATGGGATCATATAGACAGCGGGGTTACAAAACAGTTCCTCTGGCATGAAAAAGAAAAAAGTGAACGCGCGGAGACAACGAAGGATTGCCGGAAAGGCTGCAACGGATGCGGTTTACAGCGCTGGAAGGGAGTATGTTCATATGCGAATGCTGGCAGTGTTTGAAAAAGGTGAAAGAATCAGGCATATCGGACATCTTGATATTCAGCGCAGCGTACAGCGCGGACTCCGCAGGAGCGGCCTGCCGGTGGCATATTCCAACGGATTCAATCCCCATATCCTGATCACATTCGCGAGTGCTTTATCAACAGGAGCCTGCGGGACCCGGGAAATTATGGATGTGACGATGGCTGAGGAGGTCAGTGAAGAGGAGTTCCTTGATCGGATGAACCGTGCCATGCCAAAGGATATGCAGCTGTCTGAAGCACGGGCGGTGGATCAGAAACATCCCGCACTGATGGCCAGCCTTCGTGCGGCAGAATACGACCTGCTGATCAGGGATCCGGAGACGGCAGAGAAGCTGACAGCCGCCATTCCTTCGATGATGGCAAAGGAAACGGTGACTGCCATGCGAAAAACAAAAACAGCGCTGAAGGAATGCGATATCAAACCGCTGATCTATGAACTGAAGGGTGACGGACAGCATATCCTGGCGACACTTGTGCTGACTGAACGCGAGGCCTGCAAACCGGGGATGCTGATTGAAGCGCTGGCCAGGGAAGCCGGGATAAGCGAAGAAGTACGAATGCTGGTTACCCGGACAGGACTCATGGGAATGGATCCGGAAGGCCGGCTTGTTCCGCTGGAGAGGCTTTGAGTATGATAAGGAAAATCATATGCGGCCCCGGGTTTTGTGCCGTTACGGAAGACGGTGTGCTTGTTGAATACATACCGAATGATCCGTCGGATCAGTGCGGGGATATTCTGCTTGGAAAAACTGACCGGTTGATGCCCGGAATGAACTGTGCATTTGTTGATATAGGGAGGAAGAAAAGCGGCTTTCTTCCGCTGGATGAAAACAGCAGCAGTTTTACAGGAGGGAAAGTACGCTCCGGTGAAAACCTGACTGTCCAGATCAAGAAAGAGGAAAACGGGACAAAAGGAGCATTTCTGACACGTGATATAACGCTTCCCGGAACGATGGTTATCCTTATGCCTATGAACCGCTATATCGGTGTCAGCAGCAGAATTACCGATGAATCTGTTCGTGAGGAACTGAAAAAAACAGGACGTGAAATAGCTGCAGACCGATTTGGTCTTGTGATGCGAAAAGCAGCGGAAGCTGCGGCACCAGAGATGATCCGGCAGGAGGCAGAATCACTGTATGAAACCTGGCGGATGACAGAGGAAAAAGCTTCAAAGGGAGGAAAACGGGGGTGTCTTCTTTTTTCAGGCAGTATTGCAGAACGGCTTCAGGAAGATTATGCCCGGGACAGTATCACTACAGTTCAGGAGTCTGCGGAAACCGATGACGGTATTGCCAGGCAGGTCAGACAGGCCAGAGAACGTACCGTACGTCTTCCGGGGGGCGGCAATATTATCCTGGATCGGTGTGAAGCAATGACGGTGATTGATATCAATACCGCTTCTGCTGCCGTTTCCGGATCCAAAGAGCAGACAATACTTGAAACCAATCTGGAGGCATGCGGCGCCATTGCCCAGCAGGTACGGCTGCGGAATCTGAGCGGAATCATCCTGATCGATTTTATAGACATGGATAATGAAACAGACCGTAGTATGGTCCTGACCAGGCTGGAGGAGTGCTTCAGCAGGGACCGGGTGAAGACAGTTATACACGGCTGGACGAGTCTGGGATTGATCGAAATGACCAGAAAGCGCACAAGAGCGGGAATATATGATAATCTATTGAAAGCCTGTCCCGTCTGCGGAGGAACAGGATATGTACTGAGGGAGCAGAGAGAATGAACACAAAGGAGATCCTTGTCACAACTGAAGAACAGGAACGCCAGGAGCGGTATACAGAGCTGATCCGGGAGCTTCCGCACAGACCGCAGAGTTATTATGTTGTCACATACGGATGCCAGATGAATGCCCATGATTCTGAAAAAATCGCCGGCATGCTGGATCGTATGGGGATGAAATCCGCAGCGGAACGTGAAGAAGCTGATTTCGTAATATTCAACACATGCTGTGTACGTGAAAATGCTGAAAGACGTGCATTGGGCAATGTTACATGGCTGAAAGAAGTCAGGAAAACAAAGCCGGATATGATCATAGCTGTCTGCGGCTGCATGATACAGGAACCCGGAATGGCGGAAACCATTCTGAAACAATACAGGTTTGTGGATCTGGCGTTCGGTACTGCCAATCTTCATAAGTTACCGGAAATGCTGTTTGAAACGCTGAACAGCAGTACTCAGCAGGTGTGTGTTGAGGATAAAGACGTTATTGCAGAGGGGCTTCCGGTCAGGAGACTCAGACAGGATGCTGCCTATCTTACGATTATGTACGGCTGTAATAATTTCTGCAGCTTTTGTATTGTTCCCTATGTACGCGGCAGGGAACGGAGCCGCGAAATGAGCAGTATTCTTCACGAGGCTGAAGAACTGGCAAAGTCGGGCGTAAAGGAAATTATGCTGCTGGGCCAGAATGTCAACAGCTACGGGAAGGGATTGCCCGGTGACCCGACTTTTGCAGCCCTGCTGAAGCAGCTGGACGAAATCGGTATTCCGCGGATCCGTTTTATGACGAGCCATCCGAAAGATCTGAGCGATGAGCTGATCGACGTGATGAGCAGCGGTAAACACATCCTGCCGCAGTTTCATCTGCCGGTCCAGAGCGGCAATAATGAGATTCTGGAAAAGATGAACCGGCACTATACCCGGGAACAGTATCTGGACAGGGTCCGAAAACTGCGGGAAGCCATTCCCGGAATCGGACTAAGTACAGATATTATTGTCAGTTTTCCCGGTGAAACAGAAGCGCAGTTTGAGGACACAATGAGCCTTGTGCGTGAGGTCCGGTACGACAGTGCCTTTACCTTTATATACAGTCCGCGGAAGGGGACAAAAGCGGCAAAAATGGAGGGCCTGATTCCGGATGAAGTATCCCGGGAGAGAATCCAGCGCCTGATTGCACTTCAGGAGGAACTGCAGCAGGATACATTGAAACGGTTCATCGGGTCAGAAGAAGAAATCCTGGTCGAGAGCCTGAGCAAAAGAAGCAAATCTGCTGTATCCGGAAAAGGCAGGCATGCGGTGTCTATTACGGTCAACGGCAGTAATGAAGATATCGGACAGATCCTGAAATGCCGAGTGACCGGACTGAAGAATAATACGCTGACCGGCGAAAGAATATAAGGGAGACAAACGGATATGAGAGAAGTTATGATGAAAGCCCAGGAACTTGCGGAAGCGATCCTGAACAGTGAAACGTATCAGAAAATGAAACAGCAGGAAGGGGCTGTGCGCCATGATCCTGATGCTGCCGCGGCGCTGGGGGACATGATCGAAAAGAGACAGCGTGTGGAAGCGATTCTGTCAGCCGCAGATATGAATGCGAACGAACTTGCTGAGGCCAGCCGTGAAATGGAAGAAGCGGAAAAACGGATGAATGAGAATGAAATGATCCGGACGCTGAAACAGTACAGAAACGATTTTCAGACCATGATGGATAATGTAAACAAGATCCTCCGGCTGGTGATTACCGGCGAAGTGGAAGAGGAAAACAGCGGCAGCACGGGATGTTCCGGCAACTGCTCCTGCTGCAGCGGATGCCGCTGAGAAAGGAACAACATGGCACTTTCACCTATGATGCAGCAGTACCTGCGTATTCATGACCAGTATGCGGATTGCTTGCTGCTGTTCCGGCTGGGGGACTTTTATGAGCTCTTTTTTGAAGATGCCAAAACCGCCTCCAGAGAACTGGAGCTGACCCTGACCGGAAAAGACTGCGGTCTGGAGGAACGCGCACCGATGTGCGGCGTTCCTTATCATTCCGTGAATACCTATATTGAAAAGCTGATTGCAAAAGGCTACAAGGTTGCCATCTGTGAGCAGATGGAAGATCCGGCACTGGCCAAAGGCCTCGTGGACCGGGATGTGGTCCGGGTGATCACAGCCGGCACGGTGACGGATCCTGCCATGCTGGAAGACAAGGCAAACAACTATCTTATGTGCGTCTATCTGGACGGCAAAAAGACTGGCATAGCCTATGCAGACGTATCCACAGGTGAGTTTTTCGTTATGGAGCCTGAAGTAAATCTGCTGAGGGCGCAGATTGTCCGTGTGAATCCGATGGAAGTCATCTGCAATGATCCGCCGCAGCTGACAGCGCTGACAGGAGGAGACATCAGGGGACTCAACGGACAGCCAAGGGTCTGGTTCCAGCGGAGAAACGCAGAAGATACCATCTGCGAGCATTTTCATCTCAGCCAGCTGACATCACTTGGCCTGGATGATAAAAAAGAAGCCACCTGTGCAGCCGGCGCATTGCTGCGTTATCTTCATGAAACGCAGAAGAACAGTCTGGAACATATCCGTACGCTGCGAATTGCAGAAAATGGAAAAACCATGCTTCTGGACCAGAATACCAGGCGGAATCTTGAGCTTACAGAGAGCCTGAGAGGAGAACGCAGAAAGGGTACACTTCTCGGCCTGCTTGATTTGACAAGTACGGCAATGGGCGGAAGACTGCTTCGCCGATGGGTGGAACAGCCCCTTCTGGATGAAAAGGAGATCAACAACCGTCTGGATGCCGTGGAGGAACTTGTCAATGACAGGATTCTCGGCATGACACTGGCGGAAGAACTTGAAGGCGTGTACGATATGGAGCGCCTGATGAATAAGGTTGCATACAGGAATATGAATGCCAGGGACTGCCTTGCCCTGTGTGCGAGCCTGAAGCGTATACCGGGAATCCGCAATCTGCTTATCAATGTGCAAAGTGCAGAAATGATCAGGATCCATGATGAACTCAATCCGCTGGAGGAACTGACAGACCTGCTGGATCGGGCCATTCATCCGGACGCGCCTGTCATTATCACGGAGGGCGGGATTATCCGGGAAGGATATTCACAGATCCTGGATGAATACCGTGAAGCACAGACCAGCGGAAAACAATGGATCCTGGATCTCGAAGCCAGGGAAAGAGAAGAGACGGGTATCAGAAATCTCAGGATTCAGTACAATAAGGTATTCGGGTATTACATTGAAGTGACCAAAAGCTTTCTGAGCCAGGTACCTGAAAGATATATCCGGAAGCAGACGCTGACCAATGCAGAACGGTATATGACTCCTGAACTGAAAGAAATTGAGCAGAAGATCATCGGCGCACAGGAGCAAAGCGTACGCCTTGAACTACAGCTTTTCAGCGAGGTCAGGGATCGTATTGCTGAACAGATTGAAGGAATCCAAAGAACCGCTCAGGCGCTTAAGGAACTTGACGTATTCCAGAGCCTGAGCCGGGCAGCTTCGGAAAATCATTATGTACGTCCTTCCATTACTTCGGACGGAACGCTTTCGATCGTTGAGGGCCGTCATCCTGTGGTGGAAAGGAATATGAAGGATGGCGGGTTCATTCCCAATGATACGCTGCTGGACGGAAATGAAAACCGGATGATGATTATCACCGGACCGAATATGGCAGGTAAAAGTACCTATATGCGTCAGGTGGCGCTGATCTGCCTGATGGCGCAGATCGGAAGCTTTGTTCCTGCCAGGGAGGCCAGCCTTCCGGTCTGTGACCGTATTTTTACGAGGGTAGGCGCCAGCGATGATCTGGCCAGCGGACAGAGTACCTTTATGGTTGAGATGAGCGAAACCGCTCATATCCTCAGGAACGCAACGAAAAACAGCCTGATTATTCTTGATGAGATCGGACGGGGAACCAGCACATTTGACGGACTGTCCATTGCATGGGCAGTGGTGGAATATATTGCTGACAAGGAACGGATCGGAGCAAAAACCCTGTTTGCGACGCATTATCATGAATTAAGTGAACTCGAGGGTCATCTGGACGGGGTGAAAAATTTCTGTATTTCCGTCAAGGAACATGGGGAAGACGTTATCTTCCTTCGGAAAATTGTTCGCGGCGGTGCGGATAAAAGCTTTGGTGTTCATGTGGCCAGGCTGGCGGGAGTGCCTCATCCGGTAATCGTGCGTGCGCATGAGATTCAGGCCAGGCTGGAAGTCAGTGAAATCAACCAGAATACCATTGGCCAGAATATTCTGGGTGAGGATACTGGTTTCAGGAAAAATGAACAGATGGATCTGTTTGAGTATAAAAAAGATGAAATAATCAAGGAGCTTCAGGAAATTGACGTGATGGCAATCACGCCGATGGATGCGATGAATACGTTGTTCCTGCTCCGGGAAAAGGCACGCAAGCTGTAATCAGCCTTAAGCCGGGAAAAGGCAATTTGAAAAGGAGAACACTATGGGAAAGATCAGACCGCTGAGTGAAAACCTGATTGGTAAAATAGCTGCGGGTGAAGTCGTGGAAAGACCGGCGGCGGCCATCAAGGAACTGATTGAAAACAGTCTGGATGCCGGTGCTACAGCGGTGACAGTCGAAATCCAGGAAGGCGGACTGACAAGCATCCGCGTAGCCGATAATGGCAGCGGTATTGATGAAAGCGATATCCGCATGGCGTTTGAACGGCATGCCACAAGTAAAATCAGCAGGGAACAGGATCTTGACGCCATTGCAACTCTGGGCTTCCGCGGAGAGGCTCTTGCAAGTATTGCAGCCGTATCACGGATTACAATGACAACCCGGACCGCTGCAAGCGATACAGGATTGAAAGTAAAAAACGAAGGCGGACGGATTACTGATATACAGGAAATTGCCTGCCCAGTCGGCACAACAATCCAGGTGAATGATTTGTTTTTCAATGTTCCTGTCCGCAAAGGATTTATGAAAAAAGCCGGTCAGGAAGCTTCGGCAGTTCACGATCTGATTGTCCAGCTTTTACTGAGCCGCCCCGATGTCAGTTTCAGGTATATTTCAAACGGTAAAACAGAATTTCATTCACCCGGAGACGGACAGACAGCCACGGCATTGCAGACGGTTTACGGAAGCTATGCCATGAAGTTTATGAAAGAAGTGAATGATCACGGGAACGGACTGATCATCAAGGGGTATGTCGGTATCGGAGAGAACGGAAGAGGAAACCGGAATCAGGAAATGTTCTTCATCAACGGCCGTGTCATGCATAATAAAATCCTGAACGAAGCATTGGAAACGGCCTGCAGGGAACGGGTGATGATTGGGAAATTCCCGGTCTGTGCACTGTATATCACCATTCCGTATGAAGCAGTGGACGTCAATGTACACCCGAATAAGCTGGAAGTGCGATTCAGGGATGAAACAGGGGTTTATGAAGCTGTACTCAGTGCTGTGCTGATGGCATTGAAAGAAAAGGATGCTTTTCAGCATCCGGTTGAGATGACTCTCAGCCCCCAGAAGGAAAAAGCTTCTGACCGGATGACGGAAGTTCCTGTCCAGGCGGCTCCTGCCATGCGCCGTCCGCTGCCTTCTCCTGATGAATCGGTGACAGTCAGCCGGACGCTCCCTGCCAGTGCGTCTGCTATTTCTCCTGCCCCAAAACCGGAACCCGTTTACAGGGATATCCCGCCAAAGCCGGCAGAAACAATCAATATCCCTGCTGCCGGCCGTGAGTATGCAGCTCCCACTGTGATGAAAGAAAATGCAGAACAGGTTAACACAATCCTGAGTGCAGTCAGGAAACCGATGAAAGTATTCGGCGCGCTGTTCAACACGTTTATCCTGGTTGAATATGAAGACCAGCTGCTGATGGTTGACCAGCACGCGGTCCATGAGCGTCTGCTGTTTGACAGGCTTATGAGTGAACACACGGAAAAAGCCCAGGCCGGCCAGGAAATGCTTGTTCCTGTTGTGCTTGGTGTTACAAATGCTGAACAGCGCCTGCTGGAAGATAACAGGGAAGCGCTGGAAAGCATAGGACTCGTTGTTGAGGCGTTTGGTGAGAAGGATGTAGCTGTCAGGACGATCCCCGTAATTCTGGGCGAGGCACAGACAAAGGATTTTATACGGGATGTGATCAACGATCTTCAGAACGGAAAAGATCCGACTTTTGAGAAGAAACGGACACAGCTGCTTCAGACCGCCTGCAAGCATGCCGTTAAGGGCGGAGAAACGCTGACAGAAGAAGAATTGCGGAGCCTTCTTGACACAATGATTGAACAGAAGGTGACACCCACCTGTCCCCACGGAAGACCGCTTGTGGTTTCCATCAGCCACAGGGAACTGGACAGGAAATTCAAACGCATACAGAACTGACCGGAGAACAGTATGACAGAACAGATTGTCTGCAGAGTCATAACGGGGCCTACAGCCAGCGGGAAGACCAGTCTGAGCGTACGTCTCGCACAGGAGCAGGGATGGGATATTCTGTGTATGGACAGTATGCAGATTTACAGAAGAATGGATATCGGAACCGCTAAACCGACAAAGGAAGAAATGGGCGGTGTATGTCATTATCTGATGGATATCTGTGAACCAACGGATATGTTCAGCGTTGCAGATTACAGGGATGAAGCCGAGAAACTGATTCTGCAGCTTACAGAAAAGGGAAGACATGTATTGTTTGTCGGAGGAACTGTACTTTATCTTCAGTCGCTGATGCATCCCATGGGAATGGGAATGACGCCGGCCAATGAAGAACTGAGGAAGACGTTGCATGCAATGGCGGAAACGGCAGACGGACGCGCCGCGCTGCATGAGAGGCTTCGACGTATAGATCCGGTAACTGCCCAACGTCTTCCGGTGAATGATGTCAGAAGGATTATTCGTGCAATAGAAGTATGGGAGGCTACCGGAATTCCTTTTTCCGAACAGCCCAGGCGTGAGAATGAGAATGACCGCCGATTCCGCTGGAAGGTGGTTTCCACTGAAATGGACAGGGATTTACTCTATGACCGGATCAATCAACGCGTAACAGATATGATCCAAAAGGGATTAAAGAATGAAGTGGCATCCCTGCTGGAGGAAGGCGTACCTGAAGACGCCAGGAGCATGAACGGCCTGGGGTACAAGGAGATGATTCCCTGTATACGCGGTGAGTATTCTGTTGAAGATGCGGCAGAGATGATCCGGAAGGGAACACGTCATTATGCAAAAAGGCAGATGACGTTCCTGCGCAGGGAAGAATGCATTCATTATGTCAGAACCGACAGAGAAGATGCGTACGACGAAATGAGAAGATATTTGCTGTGAGGTTATAAGCATGAATCGTATTGAGGAAATGATCCTGAAAGCGGAGGAGGAGCTGAAGGAATCCTTTGCCAGGATCGATGAAAATGAAATGAAGCGTACGAAACAGGTGCTTGACCTGTTCCGGCAGGAAGGGGTCAGTTACAGGCATTTTGCCCCGTCTACCGGTTACGGATACGATGATATCGGACGGGATACCCTGGAAAGGATATATGCGGGGATTTTCCATACGGAGGCGGCGCTTATGAGACCGCACGTAGCCAGCGGAACGGCAGCCCTGAGCCTGACTCTCTTTGGCCTTACAAAACCGGGAGAAAAAATCGTCAGTGCTACCGGTATGCCCTATGATACCCTGCTGGGTGTCATCGGAACGGGGAAAGGCAGCCAGCCAGGGTCACTGAAGGAAATGGGCGTTTCTTTTGAATGTGTGGAACTGAAAGACGGGAAGATTAATGTCCCGGCTGTGGAAAAGGCGATCACGAAAGATACATCCCTTGTGATCGCTCAGAGAAGCCGGGGATATGCCTGGAGACCCAGCCTGTTTCCTGAGGAATTTGCGGAACTGGCTGATATGATTCACAGCAGGCATCCCGGCGTAACCCTGATGGTTGATAACTGCTACGGCGAATTTGTATGTAAGGATGAACCTACGGATTACGGCGCGGATATATGCGTAGGCAGTCTGATCAAGAATCCGGGCGGAGGAATTGCACCAACCGGAGGATATGTGGCCGGAAAGTATGATAAAGTGGAACGTATTGCCGGAAGGCTGACAGCACCCGGACTTGGCCGGGAGCTTGGTTCCTATGCTGCATCATACAGGCCGTTTTATCAGGGACTGTTTATGGCGCCGCACACAGTGGCCCAGGCGCTGAAGACGGCACTTCTTGCTTCAAGATTGTTTGACAATCTGGGTTTTGAGACGTCGCCGTCATCAAAGGAACAACGCGCTGACATTATTCAGGCGATTAAGATGGAAACTCCTGAGCGGCTTGTGGCGTTTTGTCAGGGAATTCAAACAGCCAGCCCCGTGGACAGTATGGCAATGCCCGAACCCTGGGACATGCCGGGCTATGATGATCAGGTTGTTATGGCGGCAGGAACATTTGTTGCCGGCGCCAGTATTGAACTGAGCGCTGACGGTCCTATCAGGGCACCGTACACCGCTTTTATGCAGGGAGGACTGACATATGTTCACGGGCGGATTGCGCTTTCAGAAGCACTGCGCAGAATGATGGAAACAGGCGCGCTCAAAATGCCGTAATTCTTGACAATGACAGGCTCAGCTCATATAATATTTTAATGTTTGAACATTCAGGAAATTACATGATCGGAGGGACGGAAATGGATATCCAGACACTTGAAAAATATGCGCGGCAGGTGAGAAGAGACATCATTATCATGACTGCTGCTGCAGGCGCAGGTCATCCCGGCGGATCTCTTTCCAGCACGGAGGCTATGGTTGCGCTGTATTTTGATGTAATGAATGTGGATCCCAAGGATGACAAGAACCCTGACCGTGACAGGTTTGTTCTTTCCAAGGGCCATTCCGCTCCCGCTCTTTACGGAACACTTTGTGAACGCGGCTTTTTCGGCCGTGAGGAATTTGATCATTTCCGTCAGCTCCACGGTATTCTGCAGGGACATCCCGACACAAAAAAATGCCCCGGCGTTGACGCCTCCACCGGCTCTCTCGGACAGGGAATCTCCATTGCGGTCGGTATGGCTCTCGGCGCAAAGCATACAGGAAAAAAATGCCATGTTTACACAATCATCGGAGACGGTGAAAGCCAGGAAGGCCTTGTATGGGAAGCCAGCATGGCTGCAGCGCACTATAAGCTTGACAACCTGACCGTTATTCTGGATCATAACGGACTTCAGATTGACGGAACAAATGATGAAGTTATGAGCCTCGGAGATATCAAAGCAAAGGCTCTCGCTTTCGGATATGACGTGATTGAGGTTGCGGACGGCAATGATATGAAACAGGTTGTCGATGCTCTGCATGTGCCTGCCTGTCCCGGCAAACCGAGATATATTATTCTGAATACGCTGAAGGGTAAGGGCGTCAGCTTTATGGAAGGCCAGGTCGGCTGGCATGGAAAAGCTCCGAATGCTGAACAGGCTGCCCAGGCACTGAAGGAATTGGAGGGCTGAAGAAATGGAAAAGAAAGCAGTTCGTGTTGCATATGGTGAGGCCCTTGTCAAACTGGGCGAAGAAAATGAGAAAGTCGTTGTGCTTGATGCTGACCTGGCCGGCGCAACAATGACAAACGGATTCAAGAAAGCATATCCCAACCGGTTTTATGACTGTGGTATTGCAGAAGCAAACATGGTTGACGTTGCTGCCGGTATGAGTACGATGGGACTTATCCCTTTCTGCTCCACATTCGCGGTTTTTGCAGGCCGCAATTATGACCAGATCCGGAATGGCGTCTGTTACCCCAAATTCAATGTCAAGTTTGGTTTCAGCCATGCAGGCATTACGCTGGGTGAAGACGGCGGCAGCCATCAGGCTATCGAGGACATTGCGCTTATGAGAGTCCTGCCTGGTATGACTGTGTTTGTTCCTTCCGATGCCAACGAGTGTTACCAGTGTGTTGAAGCGGCAGCGAAAATTGAAGGCCCTGTATACATCCGTACAGCCAGACTCGCTACTCCTGTTTATGATCCCAGACCGTTTACCGTAGGAAAGGGAAACGTCATTCGTGACGGAAGCGACTGTGCGATATTCACATGCGGTATTATGCTGGAGCACGCAATTGAAGCTGCTGATATACTTGCGGGCCAGGGTGTGAATGCGGCGCTCGTATCTTTCCATACGATAAAGCCTTTTGATGAGGAGCTTGCTCTTCGTTATACAGCGAAATGCAGAAAAGTGTTTACTGTCGAAGAGCATTCCATCATCGGCGGACTTGGAGACACAGTAGCTTCCGCTATTATCGGAAACGGTGTTGAGAAGTTCATGAAGATTGGTATCAACGATGTGTTCGGCCAAAGCGGAAAACCGGCCGACCTCCTGAAAGAATATGAGCTGACCGGTCCCCAGATTGCAGAAAAAATCCTGAAGAATCTGTAATGCAATTCCCCCCTTTCCTGCGGCCTGAATGACATGCGGAAAGGGGGGTTCTGCAAAGATATGATTTTTTATTGGGTGATGAGTCATGTTATTTGCTTTTATCGTAAACCCTGCGGCAGGAAACGGGTATTCTCTTGAAATCATGCAGAAGCTTGAGGAAATCCTGAAAGCCAAAGATACGGAATACCGCATATACAGAACTGAACGGCCCGGCCATGGTACAGAGCTCGCTGTTAAACTTGCGGCTGATGAAGAGGTTACAGCCGTTGTATCTGTCGGAGGAGACGGAACTGCGGGGGAGGTTGCCGCAGGTCTTACAGGAACAGGGAAACCCATGGGCATTATTCCAGCCGGCACCGGAAATGATTTTATCAAATCTGCGGGTATTCCCAATGAGCCTGACAAGGCACTGGAATTGCTGCTGACAGGAATTGCAAAGCCCACTGATACAGGCACAGTAAACGACCGCTTTTTCCTGAATGTCTGCGGTACGGGATTTGATGTTACAGTCCTGGATTATGCGGAGGATGAAAAGAAAAAGCACAGGGGGCTCACACCTTATTTCCTTGGACTGATCAAAGCAATCTTTCATTATCAAAGCATTCATCTGAAGATAACCGCTGACGGAAAAGAACAGGAAGGAGAGTATCTTATCTGTTCTGTGGCGAACGGCCGTTTCATCGGCGGTGGTATCCCCATATGTCCGAAAGCTGATATTGAAGACGGAAAGCTTGATCTTGTTATGATCCGCAGCGTTCACAGGTGGCAGATTCCGTTTTACCTGCCGGGTCTGATGCTTTCCAAAGATCTGAAATTCAGAATAACGAAGCATTTCAGAGCTTCCGATATCCTGATAGAGGGAAACAGTCTGCGAATCAATGTGGATGGAGATATCAGTCCGATGAACAGCGTCGAATTCAGAATCAATCCTGGTTCTTTGATGCTTATTCGGTAAAAGCCTGCTGCAGGATCCAGACGAAATATGCAGGCTAAAGGAGGACAATGCATTGGCAGTCAGAAATGATATTCGGGACAAGGCTAAAAATCTGTGGATCAAAGGAATGAAAGCGATCGGCAATACTGCTGCCAGTATCGCAAACAATACACGCTACAAAGTAGATGAAGTTACAATCCAGAACCGCAGAAGGGAAGTGCTTGGTGACCTGGCCAATAAAGCCTATGCTTTATGGCTGAAGGGAGAAACATTCCCTGAACCAATGACCAGGATGCTGCAGGAACTGAAACAGCTTGATGAACAGCTCAACGATATCAGGGCAGAAAAATATGCAGCCTCCCTTACCGGATCGGCCGCTGCCCCGGCTGAACAGGACAATGAAAGCAGCGATGACGGCACAGAGGAAGATGAGGACGATGAATTGCCTGTATCCGAAGATAATTCGCTGGTAAGCGCTGAAATAAACGGTTTGTTTGACAATACTGTTTCAGTGGGGAAAATGGCCGAGAAAGTGAATTCCACACTGAATCAGATGAGTGAAAGAATACACAGTTTTCCTCAGGACAGTAAAGACGATGATCAAAGGCAGGAATGAAGCGGGAATGAAACTACGCGTATTGAACCTTGTTCTTTTTGCTATACTCCTGATCTGCTGTACAAACGCTGTATGTGAACATACAGAACAGATACAGATCACTGCCGACAATGAAGAATGGTCATGGGATCCCGGTGCATACAATCAGTTTTCAGGCCGGATCGACCTTGCGGAGTTTTGCGGAAAAGAATTAACGATCAGAATCTCCACCGATCTTTCATACGGCGGAGATCCGGAAGAAGATCACAATCCGTTATTCACAGTTGTTAACGGGCATCGTGTTACAATGCTGAAACAAAAAAGCTCGGCTGTTTTCACACCCGAAACGGAAAACCCTGCATTTGAATTTTCTGCCAGTATTAAGCTCCCTGAGAAAGGGCATGTGCGCAGTATTAAGCTGGATTTCAGAATTGTTGATGAAAACGGTACAGAACTGATGGATCTTCAGGATATCATCAGTGCCGGAGAAAATGCCGCTGGCAGGGAAAACGGAGCTTTTTATATTCCCTACGATATCGGAACGATCATTTGGATAATTACCGCAGCAGCTGCTTTAGTATGGGCGGTTGTACTGCTCAGAAACTTTATTAAGAAAAGTATAGGAGATAATCATTATGCAGATCTATAACAGCATGACCCGTAAAAAAGAAACTTTTAAGCCGATCCATGATGGAAAAGTGGGTATTTATGCGTGCGGCCCTACTGTGTATAATTATTTCCATATCGGCAATGCCCGGCCTTTCATCACGTTTGACGTGTTGAGAAGGCAGCTGGAGCGGGAAGGCTATGAGGTTACTTTTGTCCAGAATTTCACAGATATCGATGACAAAATGATCAGAAGAGCCAATGAAGAAGGCATTACTGTAAAGGAACTTGCCGACAGATTTATCAATGAGTATTACAAGGATGCCAAAGCGCTGGGAATCCGTCCGGCCACGGTTCACCCCAAAGCAACAGAACATATTCCGGAAATCATCGCGCTGATTACAAAACTGATTGAAAACGGTCATGCTTATGCATCGCCCTCCGGTGATGTTTATTATCGCGTATCCGCTTTTCCCGGTTACGGTAAACTGTCCGGCCAGAATGCGGACGACAGGGAAAACGGCGCAAGTGAAAGACTGAATGTTGATACAGATAAGGAATCGCCTGAAGACTTCGCTTTGTGGAAGGCACAGAAACCCGGAGAACCTGCATGGGACAGCCCCTGGGGAAAGGGCAGACCGGGGTGGCATGTTGAGTGCTCAGCAATGAGCATGAAGTATCTCGGAGAAACTTTTGACATACACTGCGGCGGAAAAGACCTGCTGTTTCCTCACCATGAAAATGAAATTGCCCAGAGCGAAGGAGCCACAGGAAAGAAGTATGTCAATTACTGGATGCATAACGGCTTCATCAATGTGGACAACCAGAAGATGAGCAAAAGCCTGAACAATTTCTTTACCGTCAGGGATATCGCAAAGGAATATGATCTGGAAGCTGTACGTCTCTTTATGCTCAGTGCACATTACCGCAGTCCGATTAATTTCAGCCGGGATCAGATTGATTCTGCAAATGCCAGCCTGAATCGTTTGTATACCGCGCGGAATTCTCTGAAGTTCCAGCTTGAAAACGGAGAAGACAGGCCGCTGAACGACAAGGAGAAAGAATTCATCGAGCGTCTGAAAGGATACGAAAAACGTTTTGATGACGCGATGGATGATGATATGAATACGGCAGATGCACTGGGCGCCATTTTTGAACTGGTTAAGGATGCAAATGTTACGGTGGTTCAGGGCGCTTCAAGGGAAGCTGCTCAGGCCGCGCTGAACAGCCTGGAATCAATCTGCGATGTGCTGGGAATTCTCAGCAAAAAGGAAGAAGAACTCCCGCCCGAAATTGCCGCACTTGTAAATGAACGGGCTGAAGCCAGGAAGAATAAAGACTGGGCAAAGAGTGATGAGCTTCGCAACAGGATCATTCAGGCCGGGTATATTCTGGAGGATACTAAACAGGGACAGAAAGTCAGGAAAGATGTCTGATAAAGCAAAACGTATGACTGGTGTTTTGCTTGTTCTGACAGGAGTCGTACTGAGTCTGGCCCATATTCTGGCACCTGTGCATAATGACGGGATAGTCTACAGGACAGGCTGCGGTTCCGCCTGGCAGCTCAGCGGTATTCCGGTAAAAGAAGCCGGTATAGTCAGAATCAACACCGCCGGAGAGGATGAACTGGAAACACTTCCCGGAATCGGGAAGGTTTATGCTTTGCAGTTGATCGAAGAAAGAAACAAGAACGGTCCGTTTTATTATCCCGAAGATCTGACGGCAGTTCACGGAATCGGAAACGGAACGGTGAAAAAGCTGTATCAGTATATCAATCTGACGGTTGAATAAGGGGAGGAAAAGATGGCATATCGTGCACTGTACCGTGAGTGGAGACCCAAGGATTTCTCCCATGTTGTCGGACAGGCTCCGATCATCGGAACGCTGAGAAATCAGGTCGTCACAAACCGAATTGCACATGCATACCTGTTCTGTGGATCCCGTGGAACAGGGAAAACCTCCACAGCCAAGATTCTGGCAAAAGCGATTAACTGTTTACAGCCTGAAAACGGTGATCCATGCGGAAAGTGTGAGAACTGTCTGCGGGCAGACAATGAAGAGACCCTGGATGTTATTGAAATCGACGCAGCCAGCAATAACGGCGTGGACGAGATGCGGGAACTGAGGGATACGGTAAAGTATCCACCCCAGTACGGTAAATATAAAGTATATATTATCGATGAAGTGCATATGCTGTCCACATCTGCATTCAATGCACTGCTGAAAACATTGGAGGAACCTCCTGCCCATATTGTTTTCATCCTGGCAACAACAGAACCGCAGAAGCTGCCGGAAACCATCCTGAGCAGATGTCAGCGCTTTGACTTTGGACGGATTCCCAGTACGGAAATAGCCGGAAGACTGAAGGAAGCGGCAGAAGGCAGCGGCGCGCAGGTATCTGACGGCGCTCTTATGATGATTGCAAGGGCTGCCGACGGCGGCATGAGGGACGCGCTCAGCATCCTGGACATGTGCCTTGGATACAGTGATCAGGTTGATGAAGAACTCGTCAGAAACATACTTGGAACGAGCGATACATCCTTTTTGTTCGAATTCAGCAAAGCACTTTCTGAACAGGATGCTTCGAAGGTTTATCTCATGATTGACAGGCTCATGCGTGACGGCAAAGATCCGGCCGTTTTCGCAAAAGATGTCTGCAGACATATCAGGGCCCTGCTGATTGCCAAAACCAGTCCTGAAGATGTATCCATGATTATGGATATTTCCGGGGATGAAGCTGCGGAATATGTCCGGCAAAGCGAATCAATGACAGTGTCAAGGCTGATGAAAATTCTGGATCTGTTCATGGCGCTTGAAACGGAAATGAGATATGCTTCTACACCGAGAATGGCTTTGGAAAACGCCAGTATTAAAAGCTGTCTGAGAATCGAAGAAACGGATTCACAGGCCCTGAATGACAGGATTATTGAACTTGAAAAACGTATAGACGGATTGATGCGGAATCCTGCGGCAGCAGCTGCTGCACAAATTCCCGTGGAGGAAACAAAAACCACCAGGATACAGCAGCCCAGGGAAGAAAGAAAGGTGCCTCAGGCTGCCGGGAGAGAAAACAGCGGAAATCATGCTGCGGTATGGAAAGAACTGATGAATACAATCCGCGGAAAAGATATGACTGCCTGGAGCTTTCTTTCCCAGGGCCGTATGATCGGCTGTAAAAACGGAAGGTATCTCTGGCAGGCGGACAGGAAAGAAGCAGAGGTTCAGTTTATTACTGTTCTCAATATGCCGGAAAGGAACAAAACCATCTGTGAATGTCTTCAGCAGATAACCGGACAGGCATGCTCATTTTCTGCTGTGCCTCAGGGCAAATCATCCGAAACGGCTGATAACAGCGGAGATGATGAATATCTTGAGTCGATTTATGAAACTTTCGGAAAAGAACCTGTGAATATAGTGGATGAGATTTAAAAGATCCCGGCTGAAGCTTCAGCCGGGATCTTTGATACTTGTACGAGTGATCAGTTCAGTTCCTGAGCGTCATTCTCAATGGTGACATCTTCAACATTGCGGATTGCCCAGCGTGCCACAACCATGGAGAGATTGTCCTTTCCGACGGAAAGAGTAACTGTATCATCCTTCAGACCGGTAATGGTACCGTAGATACCGCCGATTGTGCAGATGCGGTCGCCGGCTTTCAGGTTGTTCAGCATTTCCTTAACCTGTTTGTCCTTTTTGCGCTGCGGACGAATCAGCATAAACCAGAAGACAACAAAAATCAGGATGAGGGGGAGGAATGTGGTTGCCAGGGCCGCGATGGAACTGACCTGCTGGACTTCTCCTTCAGCGCCGGCAACAGCGGCGGTTTCTTCAGCAAAAGCTGAAGCGATACCGAAAATGTTTTCAATCATGACAGAATAAACTCCTTTCAAGCTCATGTAGCACATATTATAACAGACAAACATACGGCTTACAAGACGTACAGAATGGAATACAACAAAAAACAATGTTTCGTTTACTCAGGGCAGGGTACGCGTCGCAACGATATCGGCTTCGGTATTCAGTACGTGATGGATAATGATCTGACCTGCACGAACCGGGGCATGGATCTGAGTATTTCCCAGTTCATGCATTACTTCCCGAATCAGTTGCTTGGGTACAGGAACCGATGTTTTGACAGACAAAGGCATCCGGCATCCTTCAACGGGAATAACCGCGGTAATAATACGTTTGGGAAGTGTGCATTCCTGACGGGCGTAAACAGCTCCGCGGGGGCAGGTGTTGCCCGTGACGGAAAGAAATTCGCCCGTATCTGAAAGGGAAACGGTCATACGGCATCCAACGGGACAATTAATGCATGTGATAACCTGATCCATGAAATTCAGTTCCTTTCTATGCGCACTGTAAGTATGTTTTCGTCCAGATTGCGTAGATGCTCTGGTTTGAGTGTGATAAGCGCCATTTCACCGGGGGTAAATATCTGGGCCTTTTTTCTGCAGATTTCAATATTTCCGCATTCCACAACAACAGCACAGTTGCGGTATACTCCGGCAGGACGGAACATAAGATCAACAGGTGAATCCACGTTCCTGTGGATTCTCTGCGGAACGGTTCCACGAACACCGTCACCATCCATGACGGAAAAATACGAATCTTCAGAATGTCTGTTCAGTACAAAAGACGCTGCTGAACATCCTGCTTTATAACTTTCTGCGGAAACATGGTCCACAAGATCATGTACGTGCAGCACATTGCCGCAGGCAAAAATACCGGGTACATTTGTTTCAAATGTTTCGTCCACAATTGCTCCTGATGTGGCGGAAGAAAGCGACACGCCGGCGCCCAGGCTTAACTCATTTTCAGGAATAAGACCGCAGGAAAGCAGGAGTGTATCGCAGGCAAAATGTTTCTCTGTTCCAGGAACAGGTTTTCTGTTCTGATCCACTTCGGAGACTGTGATCCCTTCAAGACGGTGAAGCCCCTGTATATCTGTGACGGTATGACTGAGCAGCAACGGAATATTGTAGTCCTGAAGACACTGTACGATATTCCGGTTCAAACCGGAGGAGTAAGGCATTATTTCCACACAGGCCAGCACTTTGGCCCCCTGAAGAGTCATCCGCCTGGCCATGATCAGGCCGATATCACCGGAACCGAGGATAACGACTCTTTTTCCGGGCATAAAGCCTTCAAGATTCACAAAACGCTGTGCTGTACCGGCAGAATAAATACCGGCACAGCGTGTTCCAGGGGTGCAGAGAGCGCCGCGCGGACGTTCACGGCAGCCCATGGCGAGAACCACCGCTTTTGCCTGAATGCGCTGTATTCCGTAAACAGGAGATACACATGTGACAAGGTGGTCACGGGAGACTGAAAGTACCATTGTGGAACATTCGATCGGAATCCCCAGTTCGGCAGCTCTGTCAATATCTTTTTGTGCATATTCAGGTCCGGTCAGTTCTTCTTTAAAGCGATGGAGACCGAAACCGTTGTGGATACACTGACGGAGGATGCCTCCCGGTTCTTTTTCACGATCAATGACCAGGAGGGAAGTGATTCCGGCTTCTCTGGCTGCAATGGCAGCAGCCAGTCCGGCAGGACCGGCTCCGATTACAAGAATATCAATATTCCGATCTGTCATAAGCTGTATCTCCTTTCAGGAAGGATTCAACAGAACCTGCCAGAATGAAACTGTCTCCGCTGCCTTTCTTTACATCGGGTAAAGAGACACCAGTTTCTTCAGCGATGATATCAGCTACGCGGGGCATGCAGAAACCTCCCTGACATCTTCCCATGCCTGCACGGGTGCGACGCTTGACGCCGTCGATTGTGCGGGCGCCGACAGGGCGGCGAATGGCGGCGCGTATCTCGGCTTCGGTGACCGTTTCACAGCGGCAGATGATATTGCCCCAGGCAGGATCTGCTGCTACGGCCTTTTCTCTTTCTTCTGTATTCATATCACGGAAAGGAACGGGCAAAACGCTGCAGGGAACCATATCAGACTTTGCCGAAAGGTTCAGCTGATCAGCGATCATCCCTGCCAGATCCTGAGCAATTGCCGGCGCAGAAGAAAGGCCAGGACTCTCAATCCCGATAGCTTCATAGTATCCCGGACAGGAGTCACAGGGACCGACGATAAAATCATCTGTGGCAAGATGTGCACGTACTCCGCTGAAATTGGTTATATTGGATCGTACTGATATATTCGGCCAGGTAAGAGCTGCTTTACGCAAAACTTCTGACAGACCTTCCGAAGTGGTGGCTGTGTCCATCGGATCGACAATATCTTCTGCCGTCGGCCCGAGAAGGGTGTTTCCGTGAACAGTAGGGCTGACAAGTACTCCTTTTCCCATGGATGACGGGCATTGAAAGATCGTGTGTGTAAAAGGCGGGTGATCCATACGGTCCAGAAGGTAATACTGTCCGCGCCGGTGAATCATATCCAGCTTTGTATCCGAGAGCTGATTATGTATCTGCGCACCGTAAGAACCGGCACAATTGACCAGAACACGGCAAAGGTATTCATCTGAAGAAGTCAGAACACGGAACAGTCCATCCGGCTGAACATGAACTGCTTCGACGTTTTCATTGAAACGAAAAGAGACGCCGTTCAATGCGGCATGATCCGCAATTGCAAAGGCGGTTTCATACGGACTGATGATCGCACTGGATGGAACGTAAAGTGCACATATAACCGCGGGATTGAGCTCCGGTTCCAGGGAAAGAAGCTCGTCATGTTCCAGAATCCTGAGCCCGGAGACTCCGTTTTTTTCACCGCGCAGCCTGAGCTTTTCAATGGTTTCCCGATCCTGATCATTCATGCCGATAACCAGGGCTCCGCACTGTTTGTAAGGAAGACCAAGAGAGGCACACAGGCCGGAATACATGGATGCACCGCGTACGTTATAATATGCTTTCAGGCTTCCGGGCACGGCATCATAACCGGCGTGGACAATGCCGCTGTTTGCTTTGGTTGCGCCTTCGGCAAGATCGCTTTCCTTTTCCAGTACGAGAACGGAAGCATGATAAGCAGCAAGTTCTCTGGCAACACAGCAGCCTGTGATGCCGGCGCCAATAATCAGTATATCTGACATCGTTTTCATGTTGTCGCCTCCTGTAAAATAATATATCAGAAGATGCGAAGGCGTGCAATCCGGAATACCATGCAAATGAAGGGCTTTGCGTTATGCAGGGGCAGATTGATCGGTTGCGTATGAAGCATGGGAATGATATAATAATCTGAATCATGCTTAATGGGGTGAAGCGATGATAACATCAATTTGTCTGAATCCCTGTTTTGACAAAACTGTCAATGTTGAGAGCCTTCAGATCGGTCAGGTGAACAGAATCCGGGATGCCCGTGTTGATCTGGGAGGCAAGGGAATCAACGTAGCCGTTGTTGCCGGTCGGCTTGGCCTCGACGTGCAGTGTATCGGCATTATGGGAGAAAACGGTGCACCTGAACTGACCGCCATGATGGACAGAGAGGGACTGCGGCACCATTTCCTGACAGTGCCTGGACATGTCAGAACCAATATGAAGGTTTACAGCCTTGATGGCCAGGGAGTGACTGAACTGAATGAACCGGGTACACCTCTGACTTCTGAAATGATCCGTAACTTTACGGAGCTGGCGGAACAGGCTACCGCTGAAAGCGATATGATCGTATTGACAGGCAGCCTTCCTCCGGGCTGCCCCGAAGGAACATACAGGGATCTGATGACGGCCCTGAAGGGTAAAAAATGTATTCTTGATACTGAAGGAAAAGAACTGGAACTCGCTGCAAAAGGAGCCCATCCTTTTCTGATCAAGCCTAATCTGCGGGAGATGGAAGCAACGCTTGGGATTGAACTGAGAACTATGAGGGCAATTCGTGACGCGGCACTTCTGTTTATAAAGCTTGGGGTACAGCATTCAGTGGTATCAATGGGTGCTATCGGCGCCATGTATATTTCTGCAGATAAAACACTTTTTGCCCCGGCACTCCGGGTTGAAACAAAATCCACTGTCGGTGCCGGAGACGCAATGATCGGCGGTATGCTTCTCGGATATGAAATAGAGAAAGATATGGCCAAAGCATTCCGGTACGGTATTGCGGCAGGAGCAGCCAGTGTCATGACAGAAGGAACGCAGTTAATTATAAGATCTGATTTTGAAATGCTGCTTGATCAGGTTAAGGTACAGGAAGTGTAAAAAACATGTTATTTCGGCGCAACCGGGTTGAATATTCAGACGGTGTGATCGATCTGATCCCAATCCATATCGGTGTACTGAACAGGGAGCTTGCTCTGGGACACGAACAGATCTGGAAGATTACAATTCATGATCAGAAACAGGAAATCGGACAGATCAGCTATCGTGACGGAGAGGGAAGAAATGTATATTATTTCGGACATATCGGATATCACATTGATCCGCTGTACCGTGGAAAGCATTATGCATACAGAGCATGCAGGCTTCTGGCCAGGGAGATAAGGCTGTCGGGGAAAAGTTCTGTTGTCATTACCTGCGATCCGGATAATGAGGCAAGCCGGAAAACCTGTATAAAACTCGGATGTTTCTTTGAAAGAATAGCGGATGTCCCGGAAGACATATACAGCAGATTTGAGATCAGCCATACCAAATGCCGGTATATCTGGCATGTTGAATCAACGGATGAAAGATGAAAGAGATCATTAAAAACACGGAAATCCATTACAGGCTTGAAGGAAACGGTGAAAACAGAGTCATGCTTCTCCACGGCTGGGGCTGTGATATGAAAATGATGGCTCCTGTTGCAGAGGCACTGATGAAGACGCATCGGGTCCTTCTCGTGGATTTTCCCGGGCATGGTGAAAGCGGCAGGCCTCCGGAACCATGGGGCGTACCGGAATACGCTGCCTGTCTGAAGGAACTATTGAAACGGCTTGGGTTTTTCCCCTGTTCAGTCATAGCGCACAGCTTTGGATGCAGAATCACCGCCTGGCTGGCTGCGGAAGAGCCACAACTCTTTGACCGGATTGTTTTTACAGGTGCTGCGGGCATCAGACCAAAACAGACAGAAGCAGCTCAAAAACGCAACGCGGAATACAAAAAGCTGAAAAAACAATGCGAAAGACTCAGACATATCCCTTTCCTCAGGGCGGCTGCTGATAAATTTGAGAAAAAACTCAGGGAAAAGTACGGAAGCCGTGATTACAACGCGCTGGATGATGAAATGAAAAAAACGTTCGTGAAGGTTATTAATCTTGACCTCACGGACCTTTACGAAAAATTCAACGCAAGCACACTGCTCATCTGGGGCGATTCCGATACGGAAACACCGCTCTGGATGGGAAAAGAAATGGAAAAACGAATTCCGGATGCCGGCCTTGTTGTCTTTGAAGGCGGTACACATTTTGCTTATCTGGAACAGCTGCAGCGATTCAATACAATCGTGTGTCAGTTCCTGAAGGGAGCTTAATCAAATGTTTTTATCTATCCTTCTGTGCATGGGAATTGCTGCCGGATGCCTGCTGGCAGGCAGAATTCTTCTGCATTATTTTCAGCTGGAAAGCTATCAGTTTCCGGGATATTTCCGTACCGTCAGGCGGAATCTTCTCAAGTCGATGCTGCCGGGAATATGCATGATGATTCTCCTGGCTGTTTCAATACAACTGATCTCGCTGAATCTGACCGATAGCAGCAGACAATGGTACCTGTATCTGGCAGAGACCATAATTCTGATTGCTGGCGGATACTTTATCGGAAAAAGCTTCTCAGAGAAAAAGGCTAAGAAAGCATTTGTGATCACACCTCGTGTAAAACGGCTTTATGCAACGTCTTTTATCGTTCTTTCTTTGCTGACCTTCCTTCTGATGCTCTGGGTGAGAAGCAAGGAAACGAGAGTTGCAAGCGCTCTCATTCTTGTTTTTCCCGCACTGCTTCCGGGGCTGATCGCATTATGCGGTCTGCTTGCATGGCCGCTGGAAAAGATTATCAGTGAACTTTATTTCAGGGATGCGCAGAGGATCCTGAAAGAGCGTGATGATCTGCTCAGAATCGGTATCACAGGGAGCTGGGGAAAAACAAGCGTTAAATTCATCCTTGGAACAATCCTCGGTGAAAAATATCAGACACTGGTGACACCCGCCAGCTATAACACTCCGATGGGTGTGACAAAAGTTATACGTTCAAGGCTTGAAGCGGGGCACCGTATTTTTATCGCAGAAATGGGGGCCCGGCATGTAGGCGATATTAAGGAAATGTGCAGGCTGGTCCATCCACAGATCGGCATCCTGACCTCCGTGGGTCCGCAGCATCTGGATACGTTCAGGACACTGGAAAGAATTACAAAAACAAAATACGAACTGATTGATGCACTGCCGGCAGACGGAAAAGCGTTTTTTGCTGATGACGACGGAATATGCAGAAAGCTGTATAATCAGACAGAAAAACGGAAATACATCTCCGGTCTTGACAGTAATAAAGATGACGTGTGGGCTGAAGAAATAGCCTATTCACCGGAAGGCAGCAGTTTTCTGCTCTGTACAGCGGACCGGAAAATTCCGTGCTGTACGCAGCTGCTGGGAGAACTGAATATACGGAATATTCTGCTGTGCGCATCTGTTGCGTTGGACCTCGGATTAACAATGGAGCAGATATCCCGGGGGATCAGGAAAATCAATCCTATTGAACACCGGCTTCAGCTGATCAGGCATCCCGGCGGACTGAATGTCATTGACGATGCCTTCAACAGCAATATACGCGGAGCCAGGCAGGCTTTTGATGTTCTGAAGCAGTTTCCGAAACAGCGGATTGTTGTTACTCCGGGAATGGTTGAACTTGGAGAACGCGAGAATGAAATGAACCGTGAGTTCGGGCAGGCTATGGCTGATTGCTGCGATATTGCAATTCTTGTGGGTAAAAAGCGAAGTGAAGCGATCCGGAACGGACTTCAGGAAAAAGGATTTCCGGAGGCAGCTGTCAGAATTGTCTCAAGTCTGACAGAAGCAACGGAAATATTGAAAGAAATATCCGGAGCAGGGGATACGGTTCTGTTTGAGAATGATCTCCCTGATAATTATACAGAATGAAAACTGGGAGGACAAAACATATGAAAAAGCAGATCGGTGTGATTTTCGGAAGCAGAAGCTGTGAACGTGAGGTGGCCATTATCAGTGCAGTTCAGCTTATGCGGCATGCCGACAGGGAAAAATATGAAATTATCCCGGTCTACATCAGTGATGACGGAAACTGGTATACAGGTGATAAACTGACAGATATTCAGGCTTATAAACCTTTTCGCCCTGATCAGAAAGGAATCATCCGGGTTTTTCCCGATCTGTCCTCGGGATCGGGAGCACTGCTCACTATCAGGAAAAATACAGGATTGTTTGCAAGGGAAAAAACGGAGATCGTTGCGCGTATAGATGCATATATTATTGTAATGCATGGGCTGAACGGAGAAGACGGCACACTGCAGGGACTGATGGAACTGATCAATGTTCCTTATACTTCCACAGGCGTTGCGGGAAGCGCGCTGGGAATGGACAAGATCATGATGAAGCAGTTCTTTCAGGGCGCCGGGCTGCCTGTTCTGCCGGGCCTGAGTTTCACACGCAGTGAATTTTCCGGGGAACGTGGAGCTGTTTTGAACAAAGTTGAAGAGGAGCTCGGCTTTCCGGTTTTTGTGAAACCGGCAAATCTGGGATCAAGTATCGGCGTAAGCAGAGCGGATGATACAGAATCGCTGGCTGACAGCCTTGAGCTTGCATTTGAGTACGACAGACGGGTACTCGTTGAAAAAGGCCTTGATAAACCCATTGAACTCAACTGCAGTGTAATGGGATATGATGATATTGTAGAGGCTTCTCCGATAGAAATGCCCCTGAACAATGATGAATTTCTTGATTTCAAGGACAAATATCTTGCATCAGGCGGAAGTAAGGGCATGGCGAGCCTGCACAGAGTGCTTCCTGCGCCCATCGAGGATGAACTGAAAAATGAAATCCAGGAAATGAGCCGGACCATTTTCCGTATGCTGGATTGCAAAGGTGTGGTACGGATCGACTATATGTTTGATAAACACAGCGAGAAACTGTATATAACGGAGATTAATACAATTCCGGGCAGTCTGGCGTTTTATCTGTGGGAAAATGCAGGTATACCTTACAGCGCACTGATTGACAGGATGATAAATTTTGCGGAAAAAGCACATGCTGACAAAAACCAATCCAATTATGCCTATTCGAGTGACATTCTGAAAAATGTTTCCCTGGGATCTAAAGGCGCCAAAGGATGCAAAGGAATGAAATACTCTAAGTGACGAAGGGATGTCATGTCAAAGATGCTGGAAAAAATAAAATCTCCGCGCGATCTGGATGGAATGAGCTATGAACAGCTGGAACAGCTTGCTGGGGAGATCCGGAAATCACTGATTTCCACTGTTTCCTCCAACGGCGGTCATCTGGCGTCCAATCTCGGTGTGGTAGAGCTTACGCTGGCGCTGCACCGTGTGTTTCATATGCCTGAAGATAAAGTTGTTTTTGACGTGGGACACCAGAGCTACATACACAAGATAATCACAGGCCGGTATGACCGGTTTTCAACACTTCGTTCTTACGGAGGATTGTCAGGATTCCCCAAAAGATGTGAAAGTCCGTATGATTGTTTTGAAACAGGACACGCAAGCACGGCCATTTCTGCCGCACTTGGTATGGCGAGAGCGAGGGATTATCAGAACGAGCATTATGATGTGATTGCTGTTGTAGGTGACGGAGCGCTTACAGGCGGCATGTGCTACGAAGCGCTGAATGATGCCGGAAACAGCAAAACGAATATGATTGTTGTGCTGAATGATAATGAAATGAGCATCGCACCTAACGTCGGCGCACTTTCTCAGTACCTTACGCGCCTCCGGATCAGTGCGGGCTGGCAAAGCGCCAAACAGCATGTACGGCACCTTAATCAGATTCCTGTTATCGGTAAACCGCTGTACAGGGTTATTCACGGCATTAAGAAAGTGCTCCGTTCACTGGTTGTCAGAGACAATGAAACCGGATTTTTTGAGGCGCTCGGGTTTGAGTATTACGGTCCGATCAACGGACACGATATAGAAGAAATGGAGAAGGCTTTCCGGCAGGCCAGATACAGAAAAGGCCCCTGTGTTATACAGGTCCTGACAAAAAAAGGGTATGGATACGATAAGGCAGAAGAGCGTCCGGAGGCTTTTCACGGCACTCCGCCGTTCTATGTTGAAACCGGGTATCGGATAGATAAGCCGCAGTCTCCGTCCTGGGGACATATCATGGCGGATACATTGGCTGACCTGTCTGAAAATGATAAGAGAATTGTTGCCATCACCGCAGCCATGAAGCTCGGTACGGGCCTTGATCATTTTGCGGAACGTTTCCCTGACCGCCTCATTGATGTGGGAATTGCAGAGGAACATGCGGCGACAATGGCAGCCGGTCTGGCAGCAGGCGGTATGAGACCGTATGTTGCGGTTTATGCAAGCTTTTTCCAGCGGTGCTACGATCAGATGATTCATGATGTATGTATGCAGAATCTGCCTGTGGTATTCCTGTTGGACAGAAGCGGTATCGGCGGGGAAGACGGGCAGACACATCACGGTTTGTTTGATTTTTCCATGACGATACCGGTTCCCGGCATGACAGTTCTGGCTCCGTCATCTTCACAGGAACTGATCAGTATGCTGCGGTGGAGCATCGGGCAGAACGGTCCATGTGTTATTCGTTATCCGAAATCGATCAAACCGGTTCAGCAACAGAAAACAGACCGCCCCTTTGAAGCCGGAAAATGGCTGGAACTGAAGGCGGGCATGGATGTGATCCTGCTGGCGGTTGGATCCATGGTTCCGAAGGCAATGGATACTGCATGCATCCTTGAACAGCATGGAATCAGCACCTGCGTTATGAACTGTTCAACTGTGAAACCTCTGGACGAAGAATATCTTGCTTCCATGCCTCAGAATGTGCAGGTGTATACCATGGAAGAACACATGCTGGCAGGAGGATTCGGAGAATATGTAAGCAGATACTGTCTGGACATGGGTTACAATGTTCCCGCTTTCTGTTATGCAGTCAGGGACTGCTATATTCAGCATGGAGATCATGAGAGACTGATCAGGGATGCAAAACTGGATGCGGAATCACTTGCGGAAGACATATACCGCAAAATGAAGGGAGAAAACGCCGGTGGCCGATAAAATCAGAGCGGATATAGCGCTGGTACAGCAGCATCTGTGTGAAAGCAGGGAACGGGCACAGGCCGCAATCATGGAGGGCCGCGTTTTTGTCGGGGAAAGAAGAATCAACAAGGCATCCGAAAGCATTGGAAGCCAGGAAATTCTTTCTCTGAAATCTTCTGAAAACGAATATGTCAGCAGGGGCGCACTGAAACTGGAGAAGGCTGTGCGTGTGTTTGACGCAGACCTGAAAGACCGGGTGATTATGGACATCGGATCGAGTACAGGAGGCTTTACCGATGTCTGTCTTCGGAACGGCGCAAGGATTGTTTATTCAATTGACGTAGGATACGGGCAGCTTGACTGGAAACTGCGTAATGACCCGCGGGTCACCGTAATGGAAAGAACAAATGCAAGGTTTCTGGAAAGCGGCATGTTTTCGGATAAACCCGAGATAACAGTGATGGATGTCAGCTTTATCTCAATCCGTCTGATCCTGCCGGCAGCTGCAGAAATCATGGGAGATCAGGGTGTATTTTATACGCTGATCAAACCCCAGTTTGAAGCAGGCAGGGAGAATGTGGGTAAAAACGGAGTGGTACGCGATCCTGAGATACACAGGAGTGTTATTTCTAATATAGTTGCTTTTACTGAACAGATGGGATGGTGCACGGTTAACCTGGATTATTCACCCATTACCGGGCCGAAAGGCAATATAGAATTCCTGGCTGAGATCAGAAAACAGGACGGAAACAGAATGAGTATCACTTCTGATAAAATCCATGCTGTTGTGAACGAGGCTCACGAAAGCATGATCCATTCATAAAGCAGACAAATCAAAAAGCATCCAGGGGAACGCTTCGTCAGGAAGAGAGGAAACAGCCACCTGCTTCTCTGTATTCCGCGGATGCGGAAAAGACAGGCTGTATGCCCATAATGCCGGTGAGGATGCTTTGATACGGCTGCCGTACTTCCGGTCCCCCACGAGCGGGAAGCCGCGGGAGGCAAACTGTACACGGATCTGATGAGTGCGTCCTGTGTGCAGCGATACACGTACAAGGGTCAGAGGCTGATCATTGAAGACAGCTGTACCGATAATATGCCAGTCACAAAGAGCTTCTTTCACACCTTTTCTTTTTTGCTTGACAACATAGGTTTTATTGGATCTTTTATCGTGATAGAGATAATCCCGGAAAGATCCGTTTTGTTCTACCGGCTTTCCGGATATCACCGCAAGGTATTCTTTCCCCACTTGTCCTTCCTGGAAAAGCTTCTGAAGCCCTGTACATGCATAAGCGGAAGCAGCAAGCACACATACGCCTCCGGTGCCCTGGTCGAGGCGGTGAACAGGAAAAAATCTGCAGCCCAGCTGCTCCTGAAGCATATCGGGCAGTCCTGGAGATTCGGACAGCGTACCGACGGGTTTGCTGCAGACTAAAAATTCTTTGTCAGTATACAGAACCGGAATCATTCATTGTACATCCCTTTCTGCATTTTGCATATATTCATCAATATACAAAAAAAACCGTATCTCTTGAGTATATATACAGGTTGTGATACTATTTTGTCAAATCCTGCGGGAGGAAAGAAGCAAATGCTGAAAGCAGCCGGACTGATTCTGAATGTGGAAAACCAGGATGCGGTGAAATATGCTGAGAAAGCTTCCGCTTTTTTTCATCGTCATCATATTCTGACGTTTAATCCTCAGACGGAAGAGTGTCAGATTAAACCGGATCTGATCGTTACCTTTGGCGGCGACGGTACGCTGCTGATCGGAGCAAGGTATGCCATGGAATATGATATTCCTTTACTTGGCATTAATCTCGGGACAGTCGGCTTTCTTACCGAAGAAGATCCGAAACACCTGGAGGAAGCGCTTACCGCCATTATCAACGGCCAGTACCATGTGGAATACAGAAGCCTTCTGCATGTTGTCAATAACCGAACAGGCGACGAATATTATGCCTTGAATGACGCGGTGATTACACGCGGCGGATACGCAAGACTGATACGTGTTGATGTAACGGTGGACAGAAAAGAATACTGCACGTTTACTGCAGACGGAATTATCGTGGCAACACCGACAGGATCAACCGGATATTCACTATCGGCGGGTGGACCGATTGTTGAACCGGGAATGAACTGTATGATTATTACGCCTGTATGTCCGCACAGTATGCAGCACTGCCCCTGTATTGTTTCGGAAAAAGCAGATATCCGGCTTTTGCTGAAACCGGAAAGGGAACAAACCGCAGAACTTCAGATCGACGGGCAGAACATGGGAAGTCTAAGCGCTGGAGATACAGTACATGTCACCGGTACTGACCGGAAAATCAGCCTGATTCGTCTGCATCCATATGATTTTTTCGGACTGACACGCAGAAAACTCAGTGAATGGGGTTCATAATAAAAAAGAACAGAGAGGAACGCCGGCATGAAATCCAGTCGACAGGATGAAATTTTACGGATTATCAGGGAAAGAGACGTGGAAACGCAGGAGGAACTTGCATCAGAGCTTCGGAAAACAGGATATAAAGTTACGCAGGCTACTGTTTCCAGGGATATCAGGGAGCTGAAACTGATCAAGGTGGCTGCGAATGGCGGCGGTTTCAAATATGCCAAACCGGAGAGACACGAAACCGCAGTCAGCGACAGACTGACCAGAATCCTGAATGATTCCCTGGTAAATGTTGATTTTTCCGGAAATATGATTGTTGTCAAGACACTCAGCGGATCTGCCAATGTGGCAGCAGAAGCACTGGACAATCTCGGATGGGAAGAAATACTTGGCACAATTGCCGGAGATAATACAATTTTTATTGTAGCCAGAGACGCTGCGGATACAGCTGAGATCACGAACAGAATCCGTAAACTGACTGATCACAGATAAACGGGAGCTGTATATGTTAAAATCCTTAAAGATTCATCAAATTGCTCTTATCGATGATGTTGCGATTCAATTTCATGAAGGCATGCAGGCTCTGACTGGAGAGACGGGTGCCGGAAAAAGCATTGTTGTCGATGCGGTAACGCTTATCCTCGGAGGAAGAGCAGACAGGGACCTGATCCGTACCGGATGCGAAAAGGCGTCTGTAGAGGCTGAGTTTTCAGTCCGGGAAAACAGAAACGTTCAGGCATTCATGGACCAGGAAGGCATTGAATATGACGGTGAAAATATAACAATATACAGGGAAATATCCACCGGCGGTAAAAACATATGCCGGGTCTGCGGCGTGATGATTCCGGTTGCGAGACTCAGGGATCTGGCCGGCTGGCTGCTTGATCTTCATGGACAGAATGATCACAGATTCCTTACAGATCCGGATATGCATCTGGAGTTCCTCGATCAGACCGGTGATGAAAAACACAGACTACTTCTGGACAAAGTTGGCGAAAGCTGTGAAGCTTTCCTGAATAATCACAGAGCATACGCACGTCTGGTTAAAAAAAATGAAAACAGAGAGTCTAAGCTCAATTCACTTGAACATGATCTTGAAGAACTGCGGAAGGCGCATATCCGGAACGGAGAAGCAGAGCAACTCCTGGAGGAAAGGAAAAAAGCCGAAGAAATTCTGAAAAAATCAGAAATGCTTAAAGAAATAAGGGAACATCTGTCCGGGAATGAAGACGGGTTTTCTGCACTCTCAGAGATTAAAGCAGCCTCAGCTCTGATGAAGTCTCTTTCGGAAAAAAGTATTGAGATCAAAGAAATCAGTGACAGGAGTGAATCTTTGTTCTTTGAACTGGAAGAAATAGCTTATCAGATCAGCCAGATGTCAGACCGGCTTGGATTCAATCCGGAAGATGTCGAGCGGATAGATCAAAGGCTTGACCTGATTCATCGTCTGGAACGTAAATACGGAATAACATCATCGGAAATACAGGATTATACCGCAGGACTGGAAGAAGAATACAAAACTCTGGTTAATCTGGAAGATGAAGTTAACAGGATGTCTTCTGAACATAAAAAAACGCTGAGCCTCTACAGAGGTGCGGCTAAAGAACTGACAGAGTCCAGAAAAAAACTTGCATCTGCTTTTGAAAAAAAGATGATGAAGGAACTCGGTGACCTGGGAATGGGGAACACTGTTTTCAGTGTTGCGTTTAAGCCCAATGAAACCGGAAAGCCCATTATGCCGTCTGAACATGGAGATGACAGAATCGAATTCATGATCAGCCCGAATCCGGGAGAACCCTTAAAACCGTTGGCGAAAATAGCTTCAGGCGGTGAACTGAGCAGAATCATGCTGGTGGTCAAAACAATGGAAACTTCACATTCCGGAGTGGAGTCCATGGTCTTTGATGAAATCGATACAGGCATAAGCGGGCGTATGGCCCAGGTTGTAGCTGAAAAAATGATGTCCATCTCCTGTGAAAAACAGGTAATCTGTGTTACTCATCTTCCGCAGATTGCGGCAGCATCAGATTATCATTACCTGGTACAGAAAACTGTTTCAGGCAACAGAACGCATACTTCTGTCACGGAACTCGGGCGGAAGGATAGAATCGCTGAGGTAGGAAGAATGATCAGCGGTGCAGACGGCATTACAGTTGAATCCAACGCATATGCAGAGCGACTGATATCTGCAGCAGATTCAATAAAGCATCAAAGGAAGAAAATGTAAAAACCCGCGGCAAAACGACAGAAACAAGTGCCGGATAAAAGAAAATACTTGCATTGTATCTTTTCTGCTCTTATAATAAATTGATGGATAAGTAACGGCTTTCGAGGACTGTAAGCCGTTCCGTGAATATGATCGGGGAGGAATTTTGAATGTCCAAAAAGTATCTGTACCTCTTCACTGAAGGCGATGCCACCATGCGTGAATTGCTTGGCGGCAAAGGCGCTAATCTTGCCGAGATGACCAAAGTCGGCCTGCCTGTTCCGCAGGGATTTACCATTTCGACGGAAGCCTGTACCCAGTACTATGAAGACGGTCGTCAGATTAACGACGAAATCCAGGCACAGATCATGGAATATATTACCAAAATGGAGGAAATCAACGGTAAGAAGTTTGGCGATCTGAAAAATCCGCTGCTGGTTTCCGTCCGCTCCGGTGCACGGGCATCCATGCCTGGTATGATGGACACAATTCTCAATCTCGGACTGAATGATGAAGTTGTGGAAGCCATGATTGCCGGAAACAGCGATCCCAAATTTGCCCGTTTTGTGTACGACAGCTACCGCCGTTTTATCCAGATGTATTCCGACGTGGTTATGGAGGTCGGAAAAAAATACTTTGAACAGCTGATCGACGAGATGAAGGCAAAGAAAGGCGTCACCTACGATGTCGAGCTGACGGCTGAAGATCTGAAAGAACTGGCGGGTCAGTTCAAAGCTGAATACAAATCCAAGATCGGGGAAGATTTCCCCGCAGATCCCAAAGAACAGCTGATGGGCGCGGTGAAAGCCGTGTTCCGTTCCTGGGACAACCCTCGCGCAAATGTATATCGCAGAGATAATGATATTCCGTACAGCTGGGGCACTGCAGTCAATGTTATGCCCATGGTATTCGGCAATCTGAATGACAATTCCGGCACCGGCGTTGCGTTTACCCGTGATCCCGCAACAGGCGAAAACAAGCTGATGGGCGAATTCCTTGTGAATGCCCAGGGTGAGGACGTTGTTGCCGGTGTACGTACACCCATGCCGATTTCCCAGATGAAGGATCAGTTCCCTGAAGCATATGCTGAATTTGAAAAAGTCTGCAGCCTGCTTGAAAAGCATTACCGTGATATGCAGGACATGGAATTCACCGTTGAGAACGGAAAGCTGTACATGCTGCAGTGCCGTAACGGCAAGAGAACAGCCCAGGCTGCGCTGAAGATTGCATGTGATCTTGTGGATGAAGGCATGCGCACTGAAGAGGAAGCAGTATCCATGATTGATCCCCGCAATCTGGACACGCTTCTCCATCCTCAGTTTGATGCCGCGGCTCTGAAGAAGGCTGAGCCGATCGGAAAAGGACTTGGCGCTTCTCCCGGCGCTGCCTGCGGTAAAATCGTGTTCACTGCAGAAGATGCAGAAAAATGGGCGGAAAGAGGAGAGAAAGTTGTCCTGGTTCGTCTGGAAACTTCTCCGGAAGATATCACTGGCATGAAGAGTGCTCAGGGTATCCTGACCGTGCGCGGCGGTATGACAAGCCACGCTGCGGTTGTGGCGCGCGGCATGGGTAAATGCTGTGTTTCCGGCTGCGGTGAAATCGCTATGGATGAGGAAAACAAGAAATTTGAGCTGGCCGGCAAGACCTTCAAAGAAGGGGATTTCATTTCCATCGACGGAACGACCGGACGCATTTATGACGGCCTGATTCCTACGGTCGATGCAAAGATTGCCGGAGAATTCGGCAGGATTATGGCCTGGGCTGATAAATACCGCAAGCTTCATGTCCGCACAAATGCCGATACCCCCGCAGATGCCAGAAAAGCCAGAGAACTCGGTGCCGAGGGCATCGGCCTGTGCCGTACTGAGCATATGTTCTTTGAACCGGAGCGCATTGCCGCTTTCCGTGAAATGATCTGTTCCGACACGGTGGAAGAACGTGAAGCGGCATTAAACAAGATTCTTCCTTATCAGCAAAGCGATTTTGAGAAACTGTATGAAGCACTTGAAGGATATCCTGTCTGCATCCGGTTCCTCGATCCGCCTCTTCATGAGTTTGTTCCCACAAATGATGAAGAGATCAAGCAGCTTGCTGATGCGCAGGGAAAGAGTGTTGAAACCATCAGGAACATCATTGCTTCTCTGCATGAGTTTAACCCGATGATGGGCCATCGCGGATGCCGTCTGGCGGTCACCTATCCTGAAATTGCCAAAATGCAGACTAAAGCTGTGATCAGGGCTGCAATCAATACTCAGAAGGCTCATCCCGACTGGCATATTCGTCCTGAAATCATGATTCCGCTGGTCTGCGAAGTCAAGGAACTGAAGTTTGTTAAAAAGGTTGTTATTGAGACTGCTGACGCAGAAATTGCAAATGCTGGAGCTGCACTTGAATATGAAGTCGGTACAATGATTGAGATTCCGCGTGCGGCACTGACTGCAGACGAAATTGCCGCTGAAGCTGATTTCTTCTGCTTTGGTACCAATGACCTTACTCAGATGACTTTTGGTTTCAGCCGTGATGATGCCGGTAAGTTCCTGAGCGCTTATTATGATACCAAGATCTTTGAAAACGATCCGTTTGCCAAGCTTGATCAGACAGGCGTCGGTAAACTGATGAAGATGGCTATTGAACTTGGCCGTCCTGTTAACCCGAAACTGCATGTTGGTATCTGCGGTGAACACGGTGGAGATCCGAGCTCCGTGGAATTCTGCCATAAGATCGGCCTGGATTACGTAAGCTGTTCGCCCTTCCGTGTTCCGATTGCCCGGCTTGCTGCGGCACAGGCAGCTATCAGCAATTCCGGAAAATAAACCTAATTACAAGTTCGGAATTAATCATCCCTGAAAAAACGAGGCACAGATAATCATATCTGTGCCCCGTTTTTCTGTTACAGCTTGTTTTCAGCCGATTTGCAGGCTGCTCTGGCTGTATCCCAGCTATATCCTTTTCGAACCAGCATTCCGATGACTTTCTGTCTGGATTTACGAAGATCTTCATCCGGTTTTCTGCGTATCCAGGCCTTCCTTGCGAGAGATTCGGCTTTATCCAATCCGACTTCTTCGTTTACTGAATCAAATGCTGTATCAATCATCTCCTGAGCAATCCCTTTTGAACGGAGTTCACGGCGAATAACAGCAGGACCATAGCCGCGGTTAAGGCGGTATTGAATCCACTGATTACAAAAATCCATATCATTCAGCAGTTTTTCTTTTTCCAGTTTATAGACAACAAGTTCGATTACCTCAGAAGTATATCTGTGTCGAGACAGGCGGGAAGTGATTTCTCCTGAACTGCAGGGGCGTCTTGCAAGCATGGCAACAGCCTGGTTTAATGCCCGCGGATACTGACGCACCTTCAACCAATGGAAAAATGCATCTTCAGACATTTCAGCATCTTTATAAATTCCGGTACCGGCAAGATCTTCGTATCTGAGCCAGTATCTTTCTCCGTTATCCAGAAGAATAGAAATTTGTGAACCTGCTTTATTCAGCTCCATTATTCTGACCATGACGGCAGCTCCTTCCTGTAGGCCCAGTGAAGGAGATCCCTGTTGGCTGCGCCGAGACGTCCTTTTCTTGCTTCGCTGCAACCGCCGTTCAGAGTGATGAACAGGCATTTAGTCCGGTCATCCCAGAATGCGCCGTCAGCACAGCCGTAAGCAAATCCCTGGTGACCATATACAATGTTGTCTGAGACAAAAGGATCACTGATGCGCAGAAGACCAAGGCCGTAAGATAAAGTCGGTGAAAGTCTGCCATAGGATGCATGCTTCGCTTTCATATCATTCAGAGCTGAGGATGAAATATAGCTGTTGTCATCTGATGCCAGCATTTTAAACAATTTGCTTAAAGATAGTATATCAATATACATACTGCCGGCTGTATGCCCATAATGACGCAGGGGATCCGGATGAGTCAGTCCGGAGGAACCGAGACGGGTTACAAATACTTCAGAGCCCTTATGATAAGGCAGGATACGGGTTACCGGCATAATTTTATTTCGGGGAATACAGCAGCCCTCCAGAGTAGCGTTCATATCAAGAGGGGAAAAGAGATACTGGCTGAATACTGCACTAAGCGGTATCTGCAGCACCTGTTCCAGAATACATCCAATCAGCCCGAAGCCAAGATTTGAATAATGGAATTCAGCACCGGGAGTGAAACAACGTGACACAGAAAGCACATCCGGGAAAGGAATGCCGTTTTCAACAGATTGCTCCAGATCAGGAGGATCTATAATGCCTGAGGTGTGGGACAGGAGATGACGGAGTGTGATACCGTTTAAAGCCTTTTGCTCTGTTTCAGCGGTAAAAAGATCACTGACAGGCATGTCTACATCCAGAAGACCAAGATCTGAAAGATGCATAACAAGAGTGGATGTTGCTGTTTTCGTAATGGAAGCCACCCGGAAAAACGTGTCAGGCAGCGGTATGTGGCAAGGATCCTGGGATGAAGTCAGGATCAGTGCAGACTGGTTCCCGGCAGAAAGGTATGTTGCGGATCCAAGAACATGGTGTTTGCGGATAAGATGAACAAATGCGTCCGCATAAATCAGATTATGACCGGAATGATCGCTTACGGGACTTTTACCGCAGCCCGGGGCGCAGAAGGGCAGGGCCAGTCGATAAAGGATATTTTTAAGCACAGTGGTCGGCATTTTCCACCTCCTGCAGATCCCGGGGGAAATATACAGAGCACAAACCGAAAACCATCAGCACGGAACAGACGCTGAGAAGGATGACAGTATGTTTCACGGAAAGCATAAAATAACTATGCCCAAAGAGAGAATAACAGATAATGACTATAACACTGATTACAGCCAATGGGAAAAGAATGATAAAAGAGAAAGGGTGCTTCTTAACAGGTTTTACTGAAGATAACCTGTACCGGAAAAGGATGAAAGTGCATAATACAGCGCTGAACAGCTGACTTATTCTTACAGAAGACGCATAAAGGGAATCCGTCCTGAGCTCCTCAATAATCAGCCGGCCTGCAGCATAAAGGAAAAGATAAAAGAAAAATACGTCGCCTTTCCTGCGGTTTAACAGGGTATGCCTTGTAAGAAGAAGAAAAATAAATACGAAAAAATCCCAAACAGATTCATAGAAAAAAGTAGCTAGATGCCATGTATATCCATCAGCGGGTATCTGTACGGCAAAAGGGAAAAAACAGGGGAAAGATCCGGAGACAGGCAGACCATAGGCTTCCATGTTGAACCAGTTACCCCATCGTCCGATCGCCTGTGCCAGCGCAAGACCGGGCACGATAATATCACATAACAGAAGGAAAGAAATATTCCTGCGCCTGCAGAAGATAAACAGAACAAGCAGTCCTGCAATGATCCCGCCATAGATGGCCAGACCGCCCTCCCAGACACGAAAAACAGAAAAAAGATCATTCTGAAACTGATGAAAAGAAAAAACCACATAGTAAACACGTGCGCCGATAATGCCGCCGGGTATGAGCCATAAAGCAAGATCCAGCACAGTGTCGCGGGGAAGTCGGGCGTACTTCTCTTCCCTGCAGGAAAAAAACAGTGCGAGCGAAGCGCCGACGACAATCAGAAAACTGTACCAGGTAACCGGATAAATCAGGTATCTAGAATAAGGGACTGAAGACATGCTTTTACTCCTTATATTCAATAAAAAGATTATAAATTTGCGCCCTGGATGTGTCAATGAAAAGGCAAATATAGGAATTGTGAGCATTGCGCGCAGCGTACGTTTCTGTTAAAATAATCAGAAGGAACCTGATACTTCGATACTATTTTGAGGAGGCACCTTTTATGAGTAAAGTCGTCGTTTTCGATCATCCTCTTATTCAGCACAAACTGAGCATTATGCGTGATAAGAATACCGGAACCAAGGAATTCCGTGAGCTTCTTTCTGAAATTGCGATGCTTATGGTGTTTGAGGTAACCAGAGATCTGGAAACAAAGGAAGTTGAAGTGGAGACGCCGATTACTACCTGCAAATGCCGTATGCTTTCCGGCAAAAAGCTTGGGATTGTACCGATTCTCCGTGCAGGTCTCGGCATGGTGGACGGTGTCATTAATCTTGTACCTGCGGCGCGTGTGGGTCATATTGGATTGTACAGGGATCCCAAGAGTCTGGAACCTGTTGAATACTACTGCAAACTCCCGGAGGACAGCGTCAACAGGGAACTGCTCATTCTTGATCCGATGCTGGCCACAGGCGGAAGTGCGAGCGCTGCTATCAATTTTATCAAACAGCGCGGATGCCATCATATGCGTCTGGTCAACCTGATTGCCGCACCGGAAGGAATTGCCAGAATACAGAAGGATCATCCGGACGTTGACATTTACGTTGCAGCACTTGATGACCATCTGAATGATCACGGATATATTGTTCCCGGACTTGGTGACGCCGGCGACCGCCTTTTCGGCACAAAGTAAAGCAATGCCTCAGAAACCTGTTTTTGCCAGGGCTCCCATCCTGGCAGTATCACATTGTTTTCCCTGCAACGGTACAATCAGAACGACGGATGAAAGTATCAAAAATCTTTATGTTACTGCCGGACGCTGGATTGATAATCCGTATTTGTGGGAAGGATTATTTCGTGTTGCCTGTCTGATCAAAAACAAACCGATGGAGGAACCGGTTACAGCGCTGATTCTGAATGCTGTCAGAGACACAGAAAACGGTTCTGCAGAAGGTTGTCTGTCAAGACAGATCAGTATTATACGTGCTGCTTTTGCGGTGTATGAATACAACACAGACCGGATGCTGCTGCAAAGGCTTGCTGTCTGGTGTCATTATCTGGAAATAGAGTTTGAGCATCTTATAAAAGAGGATCCTGAACCGCTGTATAAACCTGCGGACCTGATGGAATTTCTCGTTCGCTTTTACCAGGTAACAGGGCTTAAAGCTGTTCTGCGGATCTGCACAAGACTCAGAGCTGCAGCATTCAACTGGACATCAGCACTGCATACTTTTCAGCAATCCATCCCAGTCTGCACAGATGAATTGCATCCTGTTATGCCGGAACTTACAGAAGCACCAGAAGACATCGATTATGATGAAAAGGAAAAACTGATTAACCATGCTGAAATGCTGGCAGACGGGATTCGTTATTCTGTTTTTTCCGGTATATTCAGCGGAAACGGACAGGATCTTGCCGCGGGGAAGGTCGTCTGGAGGTATCTGCGCAAGCATCATCATGCGCTCTGCGGAGGGACTACTTCCAATCCTTACCTGTGCGGAAATGCACCGGAACAGCCGATCAGCAACTGTACTGTTGCAGCTTGGGTTGAAGCCTTTGCTTCACAGCTCATTCTGGAAGATTCAGAATGGGCGCTGGATGAACTTATCAGGATTGTATTTAACAGCCTTGAAGACTGCCTGAACAAGGAAAGGGCCGGAAACATACAGAAAGTCAATGGTTCAGCATATGCATTCAACCAGAGTGGAGAAACAGCCGATTTGTATGCACGGCTGACAAGAGCAGCAGCAGTCGTCTATCAACACGCTGTAACGCTGAAAGAAAAGGGAATCTGTGTGAATTACACGGTTCCGGGAAAGTTTCTCCTGATGATCCGGAAACAGGCTGTCATACTGAATATGAATGAAGACAGCCTTCAGCTGCAGTGCAAAAAAACGATTAATGCTTATCTGGATGTATTTATACCGGTAACAGGGACATCCGTGATAAAACTGACTGGTTCTCAGGAAGATACAGATCTGACTGATACGGTTGTCTCAAAAGAAAGCGGATACTATGTTCATCTGAAAAAAGAATGGCAAAATCAGGATGGAGTTCTTTTTGAGGACACGGACAGAGTCATCAGTGAAGATACGCATCATCAGGGAATATGTTATATCCACAATAATCGGCTTTATGCCCTTCCCGTCAAAAAAGACGATCCAAATTATGCGGTTCATAGTGGAAGCGAAATATACGACGGAGGCGTTAAAGTCAGTATGTCTGTGATTCCCGGAACGTATCATCCGGATAAAAAGACGGATATTCCGGTTCTGCCTGTGTCTGATTCCCAGGCCGAACTGAAAGAATTAATCCCTTACAGCAGAACAAAAGACAGAATGACTATGTTTCCAAGGATAAAAACGCATGTTTGATATCAGGCTTGCACCTATGTGCGGCATAACAGATCATGTCTACAGAACAATATGTTATGAACAGGGATGTGATCTTGCGTATACGGAAATGATCAGCGCAATGGGGTATTTGTGTGCGCCGAAACAACGGGCAACCCAGGAACTGATGATCCGCGGCCCCAGGGAGCCGTTTCTTATTCTGCAGCTTTTCGGCCGTGATCCGGATACAGTTGCAGAAGCTGCAAAACGAATATGCGATCTGGGAATATATGACGGTATTGACCTGAATATGGGTTGTCCAGCCAAAAAGATTGCACCATCAGGAGAAGGATGCGGGTTGATGCGTACACCGCTGATCGCTTCTGACATGATGGAGAAGACCGTTAAAGCTTCCTCTCTGCCTGTTTCTGTCAAAATGAGAATAGGGTATGACAGCGAACACATAAATGTGGAAGAATATGCAAAAATGGCTGAGAATGCAGGGATTGTTTCTGTCACTGTGCATGGAAGAACAAGGGAGCAGCAGTACAGTGGAGAAGCAGACTGGGGTATTATTGCCAGGGTTAAGGAAAAGGTTCATATTCCAGTGATTGGAAACGGAGATCTGTTTTCCGCGGAAGATGCATTGGACAAACAAAAGAAGGCAAATACTGACGGGGTGATGATCGGACGAGGAGCCCTGGGGAATCCGTGGATATTCAGACAAATCCGTGAACTGGAGAAAGGTCAGTCTGTCAGGCCTGTGACAAACGAGGAAAAACATGCGATGATTATCAGGCATTATCATATGATGCTTGATTCAAGACCCGAACAGATTGCTGTAAGGGAAATGAGAAAACATATAGGATGGTACATTAAAGGGATACGAGGCGCAGGAAAATTCAGAACGGAGATAAACCAATGTCCTGACGCTGCAACAGCAATGAAACTGACAGATTGTTTTTTCGAAGATGCACAAAAGATAAAGGAACCTGATCAGCAGGAGGACAGGCAATGAAAATCATTATCAGGAAAACATTTTTGGTGATCATAGCCGTCTTCTGTCTTTTTTCGGGCTCCAACGGCATCGGGGAATCTTTCCCGAGCCATTTTTTGCTTACAGGAGAGTTTGATTCACCGGTCACATTCAGTCTATATGCACCGGAGTATGTACAATTGGCACAGTTCGGAAAGGAAAGACTTGATAGTCTGAATCGTTTGCTCAGGCATTTTTCTGTAACAGTCAGATCAGATCATCGCGGATCAGAAACTGTTTTGTGCATTGATCAGGAACCGCTCCTGTCCATTCAGGAGACACAGACAGCGACAAACGGGCAGAATCAAAACCTGAATAAAGAAAAAAACACGGATAAAAATGAATTGACATCCTTTCTGGATAATCAGTATTTCAGACTGAATCGTCTGATGGATGATCTGTATCCCGTGTTCTGCAAAGCGGCGGAATTATTTCCTGAAATAACAGGCAAATCATCTGTTGCTCTTAATTTTTCCGGGTTTGGAAAAGCAGTGAGCAGGATGACGATCCAGTTTCCTTCTGAATATGTCAGTGAACATTTTCCCGAGGAGCTGACTGATCTGTGTGACAGACAATCAACACGGACTGATCTTCAGAAACTGGTATTTCAAGGATCTCAGAAAATCGTTCTGCTGTTCGATCAGAATGGCAATGTGCTCAGGATCAATTATGACGGAACAGTAGGTGTTTCAGATGCTGAAATGAGAAAAATATCCCTGGTATGGAAATGCCTGCGCTCCGGAGATCATATCAAAGACAGCCTGACAATCAAAACACCTGCTGTAAAAGGATACGATAAAGACAATATTACATATGAACGTGAACTGGATATATCTGATCCGTCAAACCGGAAGCTGAAATGGGATTATCAGCTGGATCAGAAAAAGGAAAAGGAAAGAACAAAGATCAGATATACAGGTGATCTGCTTTCCGGAGATATGAACAGCTCGGGAAAAATCCAGTACAATGTCAAAGGAAACAGTGTTCCTGAACATTCCATAATCATAACGGAAACTGTGAGCGAAGAAAAAGAGTCTGAAAATGCCGGAACACTTGAAATTACCAATAAAACAGGTAAAATAGTAACAAGCAGTGTTCTGTCAGGATTCAGTATCGGCGAATCAATTCAATCAGAGACACAAAAGAAAGAACAGACCGGTTCGCAGATCATAATGACCCAGGATAATGAAGGAATAACGGAAGAAACAATCCGTATCCTGACACAAAAAATGATGACACTGCCTGATGAGGATACTGAATTTCTGCGCAAGGATATTCCTGATGAAATATGGAAATTGTTGACGAATTATTGATATAGGGAGATCTGATCATGAAAAAAACGCTTTTCACATTACTGGCTTTGATTCTTGTACTTGCAACATGTACCTGTCAGGCTGCGGAATATACACTTCCGGAAAAAATGCACAATCAGCTTGCGATCGGAAGCGGACTGAAGGGCACTTTTTCCATCTCTTCAGAAGGTGAAATGTTCAATATTCCTTTTCTGAAAGACTTGTTTGATACAAGGTTCCTGAGGACTGTTTCAGATGCCGAATATAACCTCCGGGGTATTTTGTCCGGAAAGGATTTACATTATTATGTTTTCCAGGCCGATGAACAGGATCAGCAGAAAGCATTGTCTGAACTTTACAGAAAAGATGGTATCTACTATTTCAGAAGCGATATGGTACAGGGCAAAATCCTGGAGTTTCCTGTAAAAAGCGCATATATTGAACAGTTTATTCCTTCAGGCACAGAAAATATATCTCCAGCTTCCTTTATTTCCAATATTCTTTCTGTTTCCGAGCAGGACCGGAAGGAACAGTGGGATCCGGCTTTCACCCGGTATCAGAATGAACTGGAAATGTGGCTTGCAGGATTTGCAGTTGAGGCAGAAACCGTGAAGATGGAAAATGGTTCCTCTGCACTTGATTTTTCCTATGAAATACCCATGGAAGAAGTCAACAGCCAAATCGTGGCATTATTTGCTGAATTCTCGACTGATCCTGATGTTAATGCGCTTCTGGACACTGTGATGACGCAGGAGGAAAAGGCGCTATATGTTAACGAAAATCTGTTGTATTACTATAAGGAAGCATTGAATTCCTTTGATATGGATAAAAAACTGACGATGAACAAACGGGTTTCAGCCATGGGAGAGGTCCTCAGTTTTGGAATAGGGTTGCCGCTTGACGAAAAATCGACAGGATATAATATTCTTCGTATTGAGTCGGTTTCCGGCCTGAACGTATACACCCTCCAAAATCAAAAAGAGGTTATCGTTTTCGGATTGCCTGATCAGAAAAACGAGCAGGATACCACGTATGAAAAGAGCATCTGGCTGGCCAAAGTTCATACAGACCCGTCACAAAAAGATCTGGAAGACAACTTTTCCCTCAGAATGGACATAAAGAAATCTACTTCTGTATATAAAAAGGGAGAAGGCGACGATGAAAAGAATCATGAAGAAGATCAGTATGATATCATTCTTGAGAAGGATCTGACGTATCTTCCTGAAGATCTCAATCCGGAGAGCATTCCGGAGTTTGTTCCTGTGAAGGCCGGCATTAATCTTCACTATTCCAGCAAATATGCACAGAATGTGGCTACAACGCTTGAGGTACAGGCAAGTATCATACAGGGTGAATCCACCCTGGCATTTACGGGTAAGTTCAAGACAGCGGTTCCATGGATTTTCATGCCGTTTGAAATTCAGGATCCGATTCAGGTAGGGACAGAAAAGGAAAAGGAAATCATTACTTATCTTACTGACTGGGTGAGTAACGCGGCATCCATGATCAGCCACAATTCGGTTGAGGAACCTATGCAGGAAGAAAAAAACACAGATGACGTTCCTGAAGATGCACAAAATGAAACAGGTGACTCTGAATCGGCGGAAACAGCTCCGCTGGAAGTTGAAGAAGCGGAATAACGACCGACATCTTATTGTAGAGGATATTCATGAAAAAGAGAATCTGTATTCTGATTATCATAATAAGCTGTATCTGTTCAACAGCAATTGGCGATACACACATCGGAATACAGGGAACAGTTTTGTCTGAAAAAGACAACAAAAAAAATACTGTTCTGTTTGACTTTTTCCATTATGATGAAAAAACCACTCTGATCACATCTTCGCTGACACCTGACTATATTATTCAGGATTCCGATGAATGTCAGGATATATATAATACAATCAGTATTCTTTTCGGCATCACACCGGAAATGATTGATCATTTTTCAGAACGGATTGAAATGATATGTCGGGCGTGGATGAATACACGTTATATAGAATTATCAGAAGGTGTATATACCGGAACACTTTTTGGGAAAGCCTCAAGTGTATGCACAACAGAGTATATGCTTTCGGATTTTACGCAATTCATCAAAAATCATTATAATAATGATAATGCGTCCGGAAAAGAAAAGGATGTCAATACAGAAATCTGTGATATGCTTTTAGAATGTTTTACCTGTTTTACTGAGACGCTGGCGGAAGAGTATAATCCACTGGTCAGAATGAAAAGTTATGACAGCGGCAGGTATGTTACATTTGATTTATTCAAACAGGATCAGGTGATCCTGACCCTGTCACTTGATAATATAAAAGAGAATGAAAAGAGAGTCCTGATCACACACAGGAAAAACAACCGCTACTATTTCCGGGATATATATGCACAATTTGATCAAGGCGAATTTGCCCTTCTGACCCGGATGTACTGCGGAAACAGTCCTTATTATGAAAATGTGTCTCAGAAAGATCTGATTATTTGTGAGCATTTTTGCCTGACTGCGGGTGATTTGCAATGCAGCATTACCTATGACTGTGAAAATGAAAAAGCAGATAAAATTCTGTCCGCGACAGGCAGTATTTCGTCTGAAAAACTGGTTGCGGATATATTCCTCAAGGACAGCAAAAGTGAAAATATCATTTTGTCAGCAATAAAAGATGATGCACAACCGGCAGAGATCACTTCTGATCCAAGGAAGGTACTGGATGATCATAATATATCGGACAACAATGTATACCGTATTGAGTTTATGTCCGGTTTAAGTCTTTTCCTTGCGGAAACCATACCAATGCTCCCTGTTCACAGCCAGAAATTACTCTATCAGATGTTATTTAATCAGTAAATTCAGTTGTTTTCAGTTCTGCCTGTAACTGCACATACAGCATAAGCCGATATTCCTTCCATACGTCCTTCGAATCCAAGTTTTTCTGTGGTGGTTGCCTTAATGTTAACAGCATTAAGAGGGATACACAGTGTGTTCGCAACGACTTCAGCCATTTGTGGAATGAAGGGCAGAAGCTTGGGTTTCTGGGCGACTATTGTTATATCTGTATTGGATACCTTGTATCCGGCTTCGCCGATAATCCTGTTTGTTTCTTTGAGAAGAAAAACTGAAGAGATATCTTTATACAAATCACTTGTATCAGGGAAATGTTTTCCAATGTCACCAAGTGCACAGGCACCGAGCATGGCATCCATAAGCGCATGAAGAGCAACATCTGCGTCACTGTGGCCAAGAAGCCCCTGTGAGTATGGAACTTCAACACCGCACAGGATGAGTTTCCTGCCGTCGGTCAGACGATGGACATCATAACCCATTCCGATACGCATATTTGCCGCATCTCCTTTCAGAATAGCTGAAGCTCTGGACAGATCTTCTGGTTCGGTCAGTTTTATATTCTGTGATGAGCCGGGAACAATATGAACCGGCATATGGTAATGCTCCAGAATACCCGCATCATCAGTGCAATCAATGCCGTCCTTAGCTGCTTTCAAAGCAGCCGGGATGAATATTCCTGCAGCAAATCCTTGAGGAGTTTGTATTTCATAAAGACTTGAACGTTCAGGAGTATGCATGACATAATGCTCATCGTTACAGATTTTGAAAGTACTGGTAGCCGGAATACCCGGGATACCGGTTCCAAAATCCAGGACAGATTCAATAACCCGGCTGATAAGGGCGTGATTAACCAGACATCTGGCTGCGTCATGAATCAGGATGACATCGTTATCCATGGCGGAAAGCATGCGTATACCGTTTAAAACAGATTTCTGCCGGGTATTGCCGCCGGAAGTGAAATAAACAGGAAAGGGAAGAGAAGAACGGCTGAATATGCTTTCAATCTCAGGACGGTCATCCTCACGGCAAACGATAATCATATCATCAGCCAGGGAAGAAAATGCTTCAGCGCTTCTAAGAATAACCGGTTTGCCGCATAAATCAAGAAGCACCTTATTAACAGCGGCATTCATCCTTGTACCTTTACCGCCGGCAAGCAAAATGACATGTTTTTTCATGATTTATTACGCTCCGCTGACAGGAAAGCATCCTCATCCAGTACTTTATACATTTCAGAGGCGAGGTCTTTACTGACGGTATCCAGTACAGAAAGGATTTCGTAATGCCCAGTGTGTTCTCCGAAACGAATACTGATTATATCACCGGGCTTGACAGCTGAAGACGGTTTTGCAATCCGTTGATTGATCATGACACGTCCGCCGCTGCAGGCTTCACTTGCAACAGTACGTCGCTTAATAATGCGGGAGACTTTAAGGTATTTGTCAATTCTCATATAATCCTCACAAAACAAAGCCCGCAGGAAACAGTGTTCCTGCGGGCAGAAACGAATCATTATTTCTTGGCCTTTTTCTTTGCGTTAACCTTGTCCTTCAGAGCCTTGCCTGCTTTGAAAGAAGGCGCCTTGGATGCGGCAATCTTGATTTCGGCACCGGTACGCGGATTACGGGCGGTACGGGCAGGACGCTTTTTCACGTCGAAGGTTCCGAAGCCAATCAGCTGAACTTTCTCACCCTTAGCCAGAGCGCCGTTGATTGTTTCAACGAAAGCATTCAGAGCTTTTTCGGCATCTTTCTTGGAGAATGATGTTTTTTCGGCCAGCGCATTGATCAGTTCACTCTTGTTCACAGGTAATCTCCTCCTTGTCTTTATGCAGGTTGCATAAAAAAATATAAATATGCCAAAGACCGGAATTATTCAATTTCGCCTTCAACATGCTTTAAGTATACACATAGTTCACTGAAAGTCAAGCGTTCAAAGGATTTTCCGTCCTTCATGACGAGGCTTTCCGCATTGCGGAGACGGCACTTCAGACGATCCGCTGCCTGATGAAGAATGACTTCAGAGTCTATATTGGAATGAAAGCAAAGAAAGCAGCACAGAACAAGCAAATTACCGCATAAACCGGTCAGATCTTCAGGAACGGAGTCACTGCTGAATCTGTCCAGGAGTTCTCTGATTGCAGATATGATTTCAAAGGAAGATTCAGAGGCAGCGCTGTTATGACAGGCTTTTTTAAGTATTTTGGCAGTATATTTCAGAGCTGGAAGGGAAACGGATACGTCATCGAGATTTTGTGAAAGTACATGATGACCGGTTTCAGAACGCTTGATCTGCTCCCAGGCAGCTGAGATACTTTCTGTATCATGAAGATCCGCATCAGAGAAAACATGCGGATGTCTGCGGATCATTTTGGCACAGATGGATGAAATAACGTCATTCAATGTAAACTCATCAAAATCATTCCCAATGGAAGCGTGAAAAATGATCTGGAAGAGGAGATCACCAAGTTCCTCACCGAGATGAAGGTAATCATCGTCATCAATGGCAGCAACACATTCCCAGGCTTCTTCTATCAGGAAAGAACGCAGAGACTGATGAGTCTGCTGCTGGTCCCAGGGGCAGCCTTCCGGGGAGCGCAGCAGGTCCGTAATTTCTGCCAGATCACGAAGAACATATTTTTCACGATGCATATAATCGGAATCCGGTACCAGTAAGGCAGAAAAGTGATTGAAATGCTGCTGACGGTCAAGCATGTAAAGAGGTAAGGGTAAAGGATCACTGTCTTCCCTGAGAAGATAAACAATATGTTCATCTTCAAGAAGATTGGAAAGAGCAATTTTGATCTGCCCTGCGAGAATAACATTGTCCAGTTCTGTGATCAGTAAAGAATTCCCCGGATCATAGGAAAAAGAAGAAAGCAGGTCATACGCTGATACAGCCTGAACGAAAGAATTCCCGAGATATTGAAGCGAAGCAGAAAGATGAAGATCAAAAGCACTGACCCCTGGTATTACATTGATATGAATATGATCAGGCTTGTTCCGGAAAAGCGTTTTGACAGTGCTGTCCATCAGGCTGTCTGGAACGGCATAAACGACCTGGCCTTTGGATGCTTCCTGAAAAATATGATCAGCAATCATGCTGTTTAACTTATCAAAATCATCAGCATTCTCATAAAAACAGTCCAGGGTCTGATAAACAATGCCGTTGGATTCAAGCCAGCCGCTTATCGGATGTCTGCCGGTCCGCAGAAGGAGACGATTTGATTCACGAAGCGTATGGATTGTTTTTAGGTTCAGTAAATCAGGATCGCCCTGTCCGATTGAAACAATAATGATATCCGATTTCATTGAACTATCCTCACAGATACAGAACTGAATTCTGATTGCACTTTTCTTCCTGAGACGTACAGGAATCAGGAACTGGAATGATGGTTTACTGGTGGAAACAAATCAGTATTTATGCCATGCAGAACGAGTGAAAAGAATGAAAAGAGGAAGCAGCTCCAACCGGCCAAAGAGCATCAGGAAAGATGCGGTCAGTTTGGCGTGCACACCGTAACCTGCATAGTTTTCAACAGGGCCAACAGAACCGAGGCCGGGACCCACATTGCTAACGCATGTCAGGGAAGCAGAAAGATTGGTTGTGATATCGTAGCTGCTGCCAAGAGACATAATAAAACCGCCAACCAGGATAAGAACAATATACATAAAGGCAAACTGGGCAATCTGAGAAAGCAGATGTTCATCAACGGATTTGCCGTCAATCCGTATTACGTCCATTTTTTTTGGCTGGCCCGTCGCACGGATATTTCTGCGTGAAAGCTTGCTCAGTACGATAATCCTGATGACTTTTATTCCGCCGGCTGTTGATCCGGCGCAGGAACCGATCAGCATCGCAATGACAATAATAATATGGGAGGCTGCCGGCCATTTGTTGAAATCAAAGGTTACGAATCCCGTAGTGGACATGATTGAACTGATCTGGAAGGATCCATAACGCAGGGAAGTAAGGAAATCGCCTTTATAGAAGTCCAGATTCAGTACAGTAACCAGAATAATAAAAACAACTGCAAAAACGAAATACCAGCGGAATTCCTCGTCGTGCAGAAAAGCCTTCAGTCTTTCGCCAATCAGGAACTTGTAATACAGAGCAAAATTCACGCCAAACATAAACATGAAGACTGTGATGGCAATTTCAACCGGAACACTGTTGTAATGTGCGATACTGTCACCGTATCTGCTGAATCCTCCGGTGCCGGCTGTTGCCATTGTATGTACTGCTGAATCATAAGGAGAAAGCCCGCATAACAGAAGCGTGACAAATTCTATCAGAGATAAAAGAATATAAATTTTATACAGAATTTTAGCTGTCGCACCGGTTTTGGGGACAAGTTTGCTCAAAGAGGGCCCGGGGCTTTCTGCTTTGACAAGATGGGAAGTACGGCCGGTCAGTTTAGGCAGAAGGGCCAGTGTCAGTACAAGTACACCCATTCCGCCAATCCAGTGCGTCGTTGCGCGCCAGAAAAGTATACCGCGGCAGGCATGATCAAATGTATATTGGGTGAAAACACTTGCGCCCGTGGTGGTCAGACCGGATACTGTTTCAAAAAAAGCTTCTTCGAAACGCGGAAGAGTACCGGAAAGCATAAAAGGAACGGATCCAAAAATACCCAGCAGGATCCAGCCCAGGGCAGTAATGATAAATCCTTCCTTCAGCCGAAGATGAGAATTCTGGTCTTTTCCGGGAATAAAACTCATGGCACAGCCGGCCAGCAGATTAATCAGTATACTGTATAACAAGGACGGAGCGTCACCTTCGCCGTAAACAAAAGCAACAACAAGGGAGGGCAGCATGGCTGCGGCTTCTATCAGAAGCAAAGCTCCCAGCATTCGTATGATCAGTTTACGGTTCATTTGTAGAGCACCTCATTCAGATCCGAAATACCGGATTCAACTGAAATGATAACCACATGATCATTTTCTTCAATATGGTCATTACCAAAGGGCACAATTATTTTTCCCTGATGTACAATAATGGAGACAAGAGAACCTGTTTTCATGGTGAGCTTTTTAAGCGGAATACCGATATAGGAATCGCCTTTTCTTGCAATAAATTCAATTGCTTCTGCTTTTCCGCCGACAAGACGGTAAAGTCTTTCAATTTTTGTTCCGTTACTGTTTTCTCGTGCGCGTACATATCTTAAAATAGTGGAACTTGTAATGAACTGAGGACTTATAACGGAATCCAGACCAAGATCGTTCAGAATTTCCTGATAAGCAAGACGACTGTTTTTGGCAATGACCTTCGGGACACCGGAACGTGAAGCGTGCATACCTGAAATCAGATTTTCCTCATCGCGGTTGCTGAGTGAAACAAAGGCGTCCATCTGGGACAAACCCTGTTCCTCCAGAAGATCCTGATCCGTACCGTCGCCGACAATAACATCAACCTTTGGAAGCTGCTCGCTGAGAGAACGGGCTTTGACAGGATTGATTTCGAACAGTGTAACATGTATTCCCATAGGAACAATCAGCCGGGAAAGATAATAGGATATTCTGCCGCCGCCGAGAAGCATCACACTGCGTACTTTGTGCTTGTTCCTGCCGAGAAAACGGAAATACTCCGTAATGGTCATCATATCACCGGAAACAAATACCTTGTCCCCGGGCATAATCTTAAAGTCGCCACCGGGAATCATAACGGTATTGTTTCTTTCAACCATTGCGTAAAGGATACGTGGAAGCCTGGGAATCTTACCGGAAAGATCCCTCATGGGAATACCGATAAAGCAATCCTCTTCCTGGGCGCGGAATTCCACCATTTCCACCAGACCCTTGGCAAAGGATTCTATACTGCCTGCAAACGGATAACGAAGAAGCCGGCTGATTTCAAGAGCAGTGGCTCGTTCCGGATTGATCGCCACATCGATACCCAGTTCATTCTGAAGAAGCATCTGGCTTTCGTTGAATTCGGGATCGCGAATTCTTGCGATGGTGTAATTCGCACCAAGACGCTTTGAAATCAGGCAGGCAAGCATGTTGCTTTCATCGCTTTCGGTGGAAGCAATCACAATATTTGCCTTATCAACGCCTGCATCAAGCAGAACTTTTGCATTGGCTCCATTTCCTTTAATACACAATGCGTCAAGGGAACCGCTGCACCTTTCAATCACTTCATCATCTTTATCGATGATAATAACGTCATGCTCTTCGGCAATCAGGTGTTCGGCCAAAGTATAACCTACTTTGCCAGCACCGATAACGATGATTCTCATGACCGATCCTCCTCATAAAAATCATTTTATTTTACCATTTTTCCTTCTGCATGAAAAGCTTTTTCAAAACAGATCTTTACGAACTGAATACCGGCAAAAAAACAGTGCAGATATCAATCTGCACTGTTTGGCGGAGAGTCAGGGATTTGAACCCTGGGTGAGGTATCACCCCACACACGATTTCCAGTCGTGCGCCTTAGACCACTCAGCCAACTCTCCGCGTCAGCGAATGCTCACGTCGATAAATTATAGCGTCATTTTGAGTTTTGTCAAGGTCTGAGTTTCTTAATTTCTTCATCTGTCAGTTTACGCCACATGCCCGAAGGAAGATCTCCAAGCAGAACAGGCCCGAAACGTACTCTTTTCAGGCGGACCACCTGATGACCGATAGCATCAATCATCTTACGAACCTGACGGTTTCGGCCTTCATGGATTGTAATCAGAAGATCGGTGGAAAATGTATCATGGCGGATAAGCCTGACTTCGGCGGGAGAGGTCAGTTTCCCGTCAATGATAACACCCTTTCGAAGTGTTCTGATTTCCTGATCTGATACATTGTTGGAAACTTTGGTAAGATATGATTTCTGAATTTCGAAACTGGGGTGAAGCACCTTGTTCATCAAATCTCCGTCATTTGTAAGAAGAAGAAGACCTTCACTGTCATAATCCAGTCTGCCGACAGGAAACAGGCGTACAGGATAGTCGAGGAAACGGTCCATCACTGTTGCCCGGCCTTCCGGATCAGAGACAGTGGTTACTTCACCGACGGGTTTGTTATACGCCAGGTAGTGCTTTTCAGTTTCCGGCATGACAATGGAGCCGTCCACCTGAACAGTGTCGGACTGTTCGTCCACCTGTGTGCCGAGTACTCTGACAATTTCACCGTTTACAGAAACGCGCCCGTCAAGGATCATCTGCTCAGCATTCCGTCTGGATGCAACGCCGCAGGACGCAAGATATTTCTGAAGCCGCATAAAAAGCCTACCTTTCAATGATCAAAGGGGACAGTTTTCCTGAAGGGGGATATGAGTATACTGCCTTTTGCCGGATTTCATTTCTTCCATGGTCTGACCGGAACCGATCAATTTATATTTATAGGTCGTTAATCCTTCAAGTCCCATGGGTCCGCGGGCATGAAGCTTTCCGGTTGCAATACCGACCTCAGCACCGAGTCCATAAACAAAACCATCTGCAAATCGTGTGGATACATTCCAGTAAACCCCGGCACTGTCCACGGTGTTCATAAAAACAGAGGCATTTTCAGAATTGTTGGTGACAATACAGTCCGTATGATGTGAACCATACCTGTTGATATGCTCGATTGCGTCGTTCAGGGATGAAACGATTTTTATGGAAAGGATATAATCAAGATATTCAGATGACCAGTCCTTATCGGTGGCAGGAACACAGGGGATAATTTTCGCGGTTTGTTCATCACCGCGGATCTCTACATTTTTTTCTGTAAGGCTGCGATACAGTTCGGGAAGGAATACCGGAGCAATATCCACGTGAACCAGAAGGGTTTCAAGAGCATTGCAGACGGATACATACTGGGTTTTGCTGTCGGTAACAATCCGGCAGGCAGTTTCAGGATCAGCATCACTGTCGACATAAACATGGCATATACCGTCAGAATGACCCAGAACAGGAATACGGCTGTTATCCATAATATATCGGACAAAGCTGTTGCTGCCGCGGGGGATAATCAGATCAATCAGTGTATCCTCTTTCAGCATCTGAGCAACATCCTCACGGGTTTCGAGAAGCTGTACAGTGGATGCGGAAAAACCGGAATCTTCCAGTGCCTGACTGACAAGATCGCATAAAACCTGATTCGTATGCAGCGCTTCACGTCCGCCTTTCAGGAGGACTGCATTCCCGCTTTTGATACAAAGAGATGAAATCTGGATCAGTGCATCAGGCCGGCTTTCAAATATGACACCGATTACACCAATTGGAGAAGATACACGGTAAAGTTTCAGCCCTTCAGTAATTTCAGTAGCAGAAAGCGTTTTGTTCAGAGGATCCGGAAGATCTGCAAGCGCATGAAGACCCCGAACGACCTGATCAAGCTTTTCTTCACCAAAGGTCAGGCGATGAAGAAGCGGTGCGGCAAGATCTTCAGCTGCTGCGGCATCGAGGTCAGTCTGGTTGGCAGCAAAAATAGAATCTTTATTCTGTGTAAGCAAACGGGCAAGTGCTGACAGCACAGTGTTTCGCTGGTCTGCTGATGATACGGATATCTGGTAAAAAGCACTTCTCGCACTTGCAGCGATTTCATGCAGGTCTTTCATTTCCATCCCTCCCATTGCGTGATTATATCAGACAAATACACGATTGAAAAGGGAATACGTACGTGTTATACTTTTTTGAGGGAGGAAGATGTAATGCCGCACCAGCAAGGAATCAAAACGATTGCTCAGAACCGCAAAGCTTTTCATGATTATTTTGTTGAGGAGAAGATCGAATGCGGCATAGCGCTTTTCGGAACAGAGGTTAAAAGTATCCGGCAGGGAAGAATCAATCTGAAGGAAAGCTGGGCTCAGATCCGAAAAGGTGAAATATGGGTTGAAGGAATGCATATCAGTCCATATGAACAGGGCAATATCTTCAATAAGGATCCGATGAGACCCAGGAAGCTGCTCCTTCATCGCAGTGAAATCCGTAAACTTGAAGGTCAGGTTATGCGGCAGGGATATACGTTGATTCCCCTTGAAATGTATCTCCTGAACGGACGGGTGAAGCTTCTTCTCGGACTGTGCAAAGGCAAACAGCTTCACGACAAGAGGGACAGTATGGCTAAAAAAGACTCAGAGAGAGAAATACAACGCGCTATGAGGCAAAGACAGAAATAATTGCTATTGAATTCCGTTCATATCCGGGGATGATCCGGTTTCGACGGGGGTAACAGAGGAAGGATAAGCGAGCCGCAGACCCTGTACTGCGTATCAACGGGGAAAAACAATAACTGACAATAGCAATTACGCTTTCGCGGCTTAATGCCGCGCGTCGGCTCTGACCGCCTGCAGATCAGACAACCGGCGTCATTAATGCAGGGAACGAATACCGCCTAAGCTTTGCAGCGGTATCCGCAAAAATGAAGCTACCTTGGATGGCGTTTTTCCGCGGATGTCATTCAGGGGAATCATAACCACGGAATGCGCTCGGAGAAAGTCTTTCTGAAGTGCTTTCGGACAGGGGTTCAACTCCCCTCATCTCCACTGAAAAATACCGGTCATACAGACCGGTATTTTTATATAAAAACAGATCCTGACATTCATCAGGATCTGTGTGTGCGGTCGACGGGACTTGAACCCGTACCCGTTGCCGGACACGCCCCTCAAACGTGCGCGTATGCCGATTCCGCCACGACCGCGAACAAACATCGAAATTATAAAGCCGTGTTACCGCTTTGTCAAGATATACGGAAAAACTTGCGGATGAAAGAATTAGGAAGTAGAATATCTGTGTCTGGTGAAAGGAGCAGTAGAATGCATTTCAGGAAGAAAATAAAACGGTTAACGACATTTATCTGTACTGTGATCTTTTTTTGCAGCGTATGGAACAGTGCATGCTCCGGAAACCCATTTGATATAAAGCGTGTGGGGAATATCCATTCGTATGAGGACAATTTTTTTCGCGTATACGCTGAGGAAAACGGATATCTGACGATTCGGATTCATGATGATGTTTGTGTATACAGAGAACTGAATCAGCGGGTCAGTGCCGGTGAAACGACAGTGGAATGGGATGGATGTGCATATAATAAAGAAAAATTATATGATAAAACATATACCATTACAGCTGTATTTCAAACGGATTCCGGACAAACACATACCACTTCATTTCTGTCGCCGGTCGAATATCCGGGTCAATGCCTGCAGTATGCTCTGCCTTCATCGAAAACACTGTATCTGGACGCACCGGAAACCTGGTTTGTTGAGTACAGAACAGTTAAAAACGGTACGGTCATGCTGACATTGACAGGAGAAGGACAGAGTGAAGCGTCATATAGCTATAAACTTTCCACAACCGGAGGCAGAATCAACAGACAGGATTTCAGCGATATTTCAAAGAAAAAGAAACCTGAACCAGGTCAATATACTCTGAAAATCTATGAAGTGTCCAAGCCTGAAGAAACATATGAGTACTTACTCACTGTTTCTGAGAAGAAGCCCGAGAATACTTCCATTTCAGAAACCGGTGAAATCATGCCGGATCGCAATATGTCTGAAGAAGAGATCTGGAATATGATGATGAGGCCGTCAGTTGTCATCAATATTGATTCCTTTAAGCATCAGGATGTTTATGAAAAACAGGATGAGAAAAGCAAATCGCTTGGAACACTTCACGGGCAGACGCAGGGAGTCCGGGTGATTAAGATTGACGGCGCCTGGGCGTTTATAGGCGCGTGGAATCATGAAGAGGGAGAATATGTGGAAGGGTGGGTTCCGCTTCAAAAGCTCAAAACAGAAGAACCTGCTGAAGAATACGGTTTGCTTGTAGATAAACAAAAACAAACAATGAGCATATTTCATCAGGGAAAAATCATTGATACACTCTTTGTATCCACCGGCAGAGCCGAAAGAAACAGTCTTTACCAGGAAACTTCTGCAGGCTGTTTCCTGACAGGATATCACAGGGTGAACTTTTCAACAAACGGAAAAAAATATGATTATGTTATTCAGTATGACGGAGGCAATCTGCTTCATCAGACACCTTATGACTGGGGGAAAAGTAAAAAAGACTTTACTCTTGGGCGTGGATATCTGGGTGCAAAAGCTTCCCATGCCTGTATACGAATACAGCCTGATCCCGGAGACGGCGGATTAAATGCATACTGGCTGTTTACACATCTTCCATATCATACGCGTGTTATTATCCTGGATGATCCGGAAGAAAGAAAAGCGGCCAATAACAGGCTGAAACGAGATAATAACAGCGAATACCAGCATACGATACCTGTTACAGAAGATGAACAGGACGACGTAACGGACGATAAGGTTAAAATTACTTTTTGCGGTAAAATTATTCCGGGAGGGAACAGGAATTTCAATGCAAGAAAAGAGAGTTTCGTTTCCTATACAAAAAAAGCAGGATATCAGGATCCTCTCTCGGAATTATTGCCTTTATTATCGGAGGATGATCTGACTTGCGCAGATCTGGGCGGTATCCTTGAAGGAAACGTGGAAATCGCACCGGAAATGAAAAATGTTCAATACGGTCCGAAAGGAACCGGTGAATTATTCAGAAATGCATCCATTGAACTGATTACGCTTACTGATGATGTTTTATATCAACGGGATGATCTTTTCAATAACACCCGGGAAGAAGCAGCAGGATACTCTGAAATCATGGAACGTTCCCAGCCTCTGGCAGTCAGGCTGAAAGGGCATATTATCGGATTTGCCGGATGCAGTGAAAGTGAGTATCTGGCTGATGTGAATGTCATCAGCGATCGAATCATGCAGCTGAAAGAAATGCATTGTGAAAAAATCGTATTTACGGTTAGCCGAAAAGAAGATAAAGACCAGAATCATTCCATTATCCAGGAAGCTATGGCAAACAGATGTGTTCTCTTCGGAGCTGATTTCGTCATTTTCAATCAATACGGACAGTCACAGGGAATTGAATATATCAGAGGCGTACCGGTTATATATAATGCAGGAACAATCATAGACGGAAGTACATCCAGAAAACCCAAAGCCTATTTTTCCATGCTGGTAAGGATACAGTTTGATTTTACGACAGGAGGGGAAAACGCTCCTGTAACGGTTATCCCTGTTTATCCCTATGGAAATCAGGAAACGGATATGAATACGTATTGTCCGCAAGCTGTTCAAACACAGAAGGATATAGACCTGTTTATCAGACATATCAGGAATGACTCCACTGACGAATCCATAGGAAGGACGTATATCCGTATTCCAGGTCAGTTGTAGATGTAATATACGCATTCAAGACGTCCGTTATATAAACGACGTTTTCGGTCTGCCTTTTTGCCAAAGCTTCTTTCAAAAGCAGGGTCTGATGAAATCGCACAGAGTTTCCAGGATGGATGACGCTTCTTCAGCAGGAAAAGATCATGATAGAGTTTACGGCAGCCGGCCTGGTCGCTGAGTCGTTCGCCGTATGGCGGATTACAGATAAAAACACCATTTTCCGTTTCAAGATTTAATTCCTGGAGCGGAAGATGTTCCAGATGGATTGCATTACTGCCCAGACCGGCCTGAGCAATATGTCTTTTTGCAAGTTCAAGCGCTTCAGGATCGAGATCCGAACCGCTGATGCCGGAAATGCATTCTCTTGATTCCATTGCTTTCAGGGAAGCACGAAGAGATGAGAAACAAAGGAACCGGAAGCATTTGTAATTTTCCATGGCGAACTGTCTGTTGATTCCTGGGGCGATCCTGCCGGATTGAAGTGCTGCTTCAATCAGAATTGTCCCTGTTCCGCAGCAGGGATCATGAAGAGGCTGCCCCGGCCTCCATCCGCTCAGCTCCACGAGAGCTGCAGCCAGCGTTTCACGAAGAGGAGCTTCACCGTTCCAGGTACGATATCCCCGACGGGAGAGCGCTTCTCCTGAGGTGTTCAGGAGGATCCTGACCAGATCGTTTCTTACGGAGACATGGACTGAAAGGGCAGAACCAGATTCGGGAAAAGTTTTTTGCCCGGTTGCTTTTTTCACGTTTTCTATGATTGCCTTTTTGGTTATTGACTGACAGTCACGCTGGCTCATTAACCGGCTTCTGGTACATTTGCAGGATATGTCGATAAAATTATCCGGGGAGAAATAATCAGTCCAGCGGACAGAAGAAACAAGCTGAAAAAGATCTTCAAAGCTTTTGCATTCTCCGGCGGTCAGAATAATAAACAATCTGTCGCTGAAATGAAGTTTCATATTGGCAAGGAATAGTTCTTCACCGGATGCGGAAAAAAGGACGAAACCGTTTTCGGCCTCAACATCGTGCAGTCCGTTATTTTTCAGTTCCCTTGAAACAAGTCCTTCCATACCGAAAGCGGCGCTGGCATAACAATGAAATAGATGACTCATACTGATTCCTCCCGATTCATCAGTTTATCCTTTTTCCCTGATGATGTAAAGAATGCGGTTGCTGTGATAATGGAGGATGTCATCGCTGTCATGGGCTGAACATATGAATATAAAGGGATAAACTTGATTTTGAATATGATGTAGCGTATAATTTTAAAGTTAAATGCGGAAGGAGAAGAATGTCTATGAAGCTTATCATCGCTATTGTTCAGGATGAGGACGCATCAAAGCTTCTGTCCGTTTTAATGCAGCAGGGATTTGGCGTGACCAAACTGGCAACCACAGGCGGATTCCTGAAGGCGGGAAACACCACTTTGCTGCTCGGCGTGGATGACAACAGGATTGATGAAGCTGTGAACATTGTTGAATCTGTATGCAAAAGCAGGAAACAGATTTCCACAGTTTCGCCGTCAGTGTCCGGCGGTATTTCACAGAATGAGTATTCATCCTATCCGATTGAAGTCACTGTCGGGGGAGCGACGATGTTTGTCCTGACTGTAGATCAGTTCCTGAAAGTCTAAAAGCAGGGATGCCGATGTTGTCATTTGAAGATTTTCGTCTGCAGGGACCTGAAATAGATGCTCTGAAAAAACAGATTACAGAGCATCGGCTTGTTCATGCTGTACTGATTACCGGGCAGCCTGGTGCTGGAAAACGAACACTCGCCGGACTGATTGCAAGATCCCTGATGTGTTCATCTGACAGGGAGAAACCATGCGGTCAATGTGACGGCTGCAGGCTGACGCTGGCAGGAGAGCATCCGGATATAACAGTCATCGAAAAGGGCAATCCCATCTCACCGGATGTACAAAAAGGCAGGACGACTATTCCTGTGGAAGATATCCGTGAAATGATCAGATTGTGCAGCAGATATGCCTACGGTGGAGGCAACAGGGTTGTAATGATTCCTGATGCTGAAAACATGACGCCGCAGGCGCAGAACAGTTTGCTGAAGATTCTGGAAGAACCGCCCCAAAACACTTTTTTTCTGATGACAACAAGCCATCCAGAACAGATCCTGACGACCGTACGGAGCAGATGCCGGAATATCAAACTCATCCCCTGGGATGAAAAATATATAACGGAAGTCATTGTTTCATCCGGAGTCGAACAGGAAATAGCCGAAAAGGCGGCCAGGGTTTCCGGCGGTTCAATCGGAAACGCAATCAGGCTTTCATCTGATGATTCATACTGGAAGCTGAAAGATGAAATAGTGAAGGCGTTCTTCGGAAACAGAAAACGAAGCGAGGTTCTCAATATATCAACATCCTGGAAAGACAGGAAGGGTTCGTCTGATCAGCTTTTTGATATTCTTGAGGATATTGTCCGGCAGTTGCTGAAATATCGGCTTTTTCATGACGGGAAAGATTATCCTGAAGATTATTCAAAAGAATGGCAGCGTTTTGCAGAGAAAGCCCCGCTTGAAAGGTTTACTCTTCTCACAGATGCCATAGCATGTGCCAGAAAGCAGAATGCGAGCAATGTCAATTTTCAGGCAGTTATAGAACAATTACTTTTAACACTTATAGGAGAATGTGATTTATGGGCAGAATAATCGGAGTACAGTTTCAGGAAAACGGAAAAATGTACTATTTTGATTCTTCCGAAACTGAAGTAAAAACAGGAGATTATGTTATTGTTGATACTGCCCGGGGCAATGATCTGGGGGAAGTGGTTATGGGCTCACGGGAAGTAGACGAGGAAAACTGGCATACTCCACTGAAAAAGGTAATCAGAATTGCAGATGAACAGGATATAAAACATGGACAGGAAAACCGTGTGAAGGAAAAAGAAGCCTTTGGTATCTGCCAGAAAAAAATCGCCGAGCATAAACTGGAAATGAAGCTTGTATCTGTTGAATATGCTTTCGACAACAGCAAGATTCTGTTCTTTTTTACAGCAAACGGAAGAGTTGATTTCAGGTCTTTGGTAAAGGATCTTGCTTCAGTATTTAAAATGAGAATTGAACTGAGGCAGATCGGCGTCAGAGACGAGGCTAAAATGCTGGGAGGCCTTGGCCCCTGTGGAAGACCAATATGCTGTGGATCATTTCTTGATCAGTTTCAGCCGGTTTCCATAAAAATGGCAAAAGAGCAGAACCTGTCTCTGAACCCGACAAAGATAAGCGGTGTGTGCGGTCGCCTCATGTGCTGCCTGAAATACGAACAGGAACATTATGAAATGACCAGAAAGAAGATGCCGAAAATCGGCAGGGAAGTTATCACTCCGGATGGTACAGGACCAGTAACGGATCTCAATATCGTCAAGGAAACGGTATTTGTACGTCTGACAAACGGTGATACTAGCGAGATTAAAGAATATCCGCTTGAAAACATTACAAAGCCTTCAGACGGAAACACAAACCAGGAACAGGCAAGGAAAAACAACGGTGAAGAAAAGACAGATCCGGTTTATGATGGTTTTGCCGGAAAGAATGCACAGGACGATTTGACGGTGAAATCCGAAGAATCAGAAACAGATGAAAAAACAATTCAGCATGGAACAGACAGCAATATAACCAACGAAGAAAAGAACAACAGGAAAGCGCGTAAACCTGTGCTCGGACAGCCGGTGAGAAGGGAAAACCCGAACCGCAGTCATGAACAAAAAAACAGAGAAGAGGCACAGGCTCAGCCTGATCATAACGAGGCAAAAGAAACACCGAATTCTCCGGAAACAAGTAGTACCAGAAGTCCTTGGGCCGACGCTTTGCAGAAAGCAATGCAGGCTATCAGTCATGACAAATGATATATTGATTTTCAATTTGTTCGATGATATACTTTTTATAGTTTCACGCATGACTGCGCGGACAAATAAGAGGAGGTTAGTTTTATGGCTTACAAAATTTCTGATGAATGCATCAGCTGCGGCGCTTGTGCTGCTGAATGTCCCGTATCCGCTATCAGCGAGGGTGACGGCAAATACGAGATCAATCCTGACACCTGCATTGAATGCGGTGCTTGTGCTGAGACCTGCCCTGTGGGAGCTCCCGCTCAGGCCTGATCACAACTGAAATTGACAGCGGTCTGCAGAATTAATGCAGACCGCTGTTGTTTGTTGAAAACAGGCAAAATGAAAAGCTGGAAGCTTAATGCTTCCAGCTCTGTACACCATTAGGGACTCGAACCCTAGACACCCTGATTAAGAGTCAGGTGCTCTACCAACTGAGCTAATGGTGCCCGGACAACAAACGTTATTATACACATTATTTTGCGGCTGTCAAGTATCTTTTTTATGAAATTTGCAGGATTGGATCATATTTATTATAAACAAAGAGTATGATATAATATTATGAATTTTTCTTGGAGGTCAGTCATTTGAGTCTTCGGTTCGGAAAAGGGATGAAACAGCAGGAAGCGCTCCAGCTGAATGCGCTGCAGCTTGCCTATATTGGAGATTCAGTATGGGAACTGATTGTAAGATATAAGCTGATCATGAAAAGATACAACGTACATCATATGCATAAAGAATGCGTCAGCCTTGTGAATGCGCATTCACAAGCTGTGATTCTGCAGAAAATACAGGATGAACTGAACGAAACGGAAACAGAGATTGTCAGAAGAGGAAGAAATGCTCATGCAAAACATTCAGCTCCGCGAAATCAGGATCCTGATGAATATGCTGCATCAACCGGATTTGAAGCATTGTTCGGATATCTGTATCTGACAGGACAGAATGACAGGATCAGCAGGCTCGTAACTATTATAGAAGAGGTGAGTGAAAATGGCTGAACAGAAGAAACTGAAAGTAATCCTTCTCCGTCACACGCTTTCACCGGAAGAAACGATTGCGCTGAGTGCAAAACTATGCTACTCAAAATCAACAATAGAAGATCTGAAAGAAAAAATATCTCAGAAAGATCAATCTGCATTTATCGAAAAGCTCATGGGGATGGGTCATGAATCCGTGCTGGAACATGTCACGTTTTCCTTTGGTGTTGAAGGAGTCAGCCGGGTTCTTCTTGCACAGTTGACAAGACATCGTATTGCCAGTTTCTCTGTTCAGAGTCAGCGATATGTTTCCTATGAAAACGGATTTGGGTTTATCATGCCCGACAGTATTGCAGCACTGGGTGAAGATGCGGTACAACAGTACCAGAAGCAGATGGACACAATAGAATCCTGGTATGTTGAATGGCAGAAAAAGCTTGGAAAAGGCGAAAAATCCAATGAAGATGCCCGTTTTGTGCTTCCCAACGCATGTGAAACCAGGCTGGTAGTGACAATGAATGTCCGCGAACTGAGGCATTTCTTCTCATTGAGAATGTGCAACAGAGCACAATGGGAAATCAGAAAAATGGCAGAAGAAATGTTCAGGATATGCTTTGATATTGCCCCTGCGTTGTTTACGGATGCCGGACCTGCGTGTATCCGGGGAAAATGTCCTGAGGGCGAAAAGACATGCGGTATGGCTGCTGAAATCCGTAAAAACAGGGAAGCTTTAATCCGGTCACGTAAGGAGGAAGTCTGATATGGCATATGATTCCAAAAAGAATACAGAGAAATCCAGCGGCAGGCGCATGCAGAAGAGTGCTCCTGAAAAACGACGTTCATACAGCAGCGAAAGAAAAAAGAATTTCCCTGATAAGGACAGTGCTGCCCAGCAAAGCTATCAGCAGTTTGAATACAGGAACCATGAAACACGGATAAACCCGAATGAGAGAACAGAACAAAATAATGAATATATCCTCACGGGCAGAAATCCGATCCGGGAAGCATTAAAAAGCCATCATGATCTTGAAAAACTGCTTGTTCAGAAGGGCGAGCTTTCAGGATCAGCGAGAGAAATCGTCCAAAAGGCAAAAGAACAGAAAATACAGATTCAGGTTGTCGAGAAATCGAGACTGGATGCGATTGCAACCAATCATCAGGGCCTCATTGCTTTTGCATCGGCTTATCAGTATTCATCGGTGGACGATATACTGAATACCGCTTTTGAAAAAGGTGAAGATCCATTTCTTATCCTGCTGGACGGAATTACGGATCCCCACAATCTGGGCGCTATCATCCGGACAGCTGAGTGTACCGGCGCACATGGCATTATTATTCCCCAGCACAGAAGTGTCGGCCTTACACCGTCAGCCGTCAAGTCTTCCGCCGGTGCTGTTGAATATGTAAAAGTGGCAAGAGTCAGCAACCTGGCCCGAACTATTGAATATCTCCAGGAAAAGAATATCTGGCTGTATGCTGTCACGATGAATGGAAATGATTACAGGAAAACAGATTTCACAGGAGGCGTTGCGCTTGTCATCGGTGCAGAAGAAGATGGTATCAGCCGTCTGGTTGCTGAAAAATGTGATTATACCGTATCGCTTCCTATGAAGGGGAAAATTGAGAGCCTGAATGCTTCTGTGGCTGCCGGTATCATGATGTATCGTGTCCTTGAATGCAGAAAATAATAAGAGACACATAATAAACTGGAGTTGCTCTATGGAATACAACAATTCGAAAACTTCTGAAATAAATGAAGGAAGAATGAACAATCATCCTGAGAGGATTGAGGAAACCGATAACGGAGAAGAAATCATTCCGTTCAGGGAAAGATTCAGCGGATATTCCGATGAAGAGATTGTACAGCTATGCCATGACGGCGATACAATGGCGGAAGAATTTCTCCTGAACAAGTACAAAAATTTTGTCAGGTCCAAAGCAAGAAGCTACTTTCTGATCGGCGCTGATCATGAAGACATCGTCCAGGAAGGCATGATAGGGTTGTATAAAGCAATCCGCGACTACAAACAGGAAAAACTCAGTTCATTCCGTGCTTTTGCTGAGCTGTGCATTACAAGGCAGATTATCACGGCCATTAAAACGGCCACCAGACAGAAACATATACCGCTGAACAGCTATGTATCATTAAATAAACCTTTATATGATGAAGAAAGCGACAGAACTCTTCTTGATATCATCATGGAGGGTAACAGTGGCAATCCGGAAGAAATGATCATCAATCAGGAGAATCTGGGTAATATACACCGGAAAATCAACGAGGTTCTATCCGGGCTGGAGCAGGAAGTCCTGGCAGCATATCTTGACGGTAAAAGCTATCAGGAAATCGCAGAAACACTAGGCAGACATGTTAAATCTATAGACAATGCATTGCAAAGAGTTAAGAGAAAACTTGAAAAATATCTTGAAGAAAACGGCTGTTTCTGATCTTCAGAAACAGCCGTTTGTTGAAAATACAATATTGTTTTATTTCTGCAGCAAAGAGAACAGTCCGCTGCATGTCCAGCATTTCTCATCATTGAAAACATAAGGTTCATTGATGCAGAACGCATATTCTATTCCGTCTTTCATCCGGATGACAATCCGTTCACCGTTATCAGGAATTTCCACCTCAGCTTCTTTAGATTCGGACTGCAGTATGCGAATCATTTCGGCACACCGCGCTTCATCCTGATAATCAACACTGCCGACGGATATGCCGGATACTTTTTTGATGTCAATCTGGGAAAACGGCGTTCCGGCAGTATCCTTTCCACCGGCTGCAAAAACATTCATTTCGCCGGGAGCGGAAGGGGAGAGCGGACGTACACTGTTCAACGCTACAACCATGAGCAGTAAAACCCCGACAACAGCACAAAGTTTCATGACAGGACGGAATACGTTGTCGCGACGGGTTTCAGTGGTCTGGGAAGCCTTAAGAAGAATTCTTTGTTTCAGAGACTCATCTGCAGTCAGGCCGCATAAAGCTTTATCTGTGGCTGTACGAAGTTCCTCGGGTTGAATCACTGCTGATCATCTCCTTTCAATTCTTTCTGTAGCTTGTCTCTGGCTCTGCTTAACCTGGAAGAAACTGTACCTTCTGCGATCTGAAGCATATCAGCGATTTCTGTAACATTAAAACCCTGATAGTAGAACAAAAGGACAACTTCCTTAAACTCTGGTTTCAGGCGATTGACTGCTTCAGCAAGGGATTGCTGGTCAGCCATCTGTCCTATTTCATCCGGCGCGGGAAAACATTCAAACCCGGGATGACCCAAAACCACTTTCTTGATCCAGGAGCTGCGCCATAAATCCCTGCAACGGTTCAGTGCAACCTTCAGAAGCCAGGCTTTTTCCCTTCCTTCCTCAAGGACGGGATTGTTGGTGATGAGCTTGACAAAGACATCCTGAGTAACGTCTTCAGCCATTTCACGATTGCCCAGATAGTAATAGGATACACGAAGAACGTCGGTTGCATACAGCTCATAAAGCTGATCAAAAGACAGAGAACCGGAAGAGCTGCCGGACATTTCAGTCTGAAGGGACAATGTTTTCTCACCTCTTCCGTACATACAACGAGTGTAATGGATCCCTGATTCCAATAAAATCAAAAATATTTTATAAAAATCAGTAAATTATTATAACATAAGTTTTGCAATGATCAATCAGTATTATCAGTATATATACAAAAAAGAATCAGTACTTGACGAATATAATCAGTAAAATGTAAAATGATTAAACAAGAAGGGTATTATAACCATGGTCTAAGAAATAACAATATTCCACATAATGAAGGAGCGTGTAAAGCGTGTTAAGAAAGAAGACCTGCATTGCGATGCTTTTGGCCGGAGGGCAGGGCAGCCGTCTTGGTATACTGACAAAAAATGTTGCAAAACCTGCTGTACCGTACGGAGGAAAATACAGAATTATTGATTTCCCTCTGAGCAATTGTACCAACAGCGGTATCGACACAGTAGGCGTACTGACGCAGTACCAGCCTCTGGAACTGAACGCCTATATCGGAAGCGGTGCTCCCTGGGATCTGGATATATCCAACGGCGGTGTTTTCGTACTGCCTCCATACCAGAAAGGGAAAAGCGGAGAATGGTATCGCGGTACTGCAAATGCCATTTATCAGAACATGGCATTCATTGAGCAGTATCACCCGGACTATGTTCTGATACTGAGCGGTGATCACATTTACAAAATGGATTATAATGCAATGCTTGATTATCATATCAGCCACGGAGCAGATGCGACAATCGCAGTACGCGAAGTCCCCTGGGAGGAAGCATCACGATTTGGAATAATGAATACCGATCCTGACGGCACAATCGTGGAATTTGAGGAAAAACCTCAGAATCCCAAAAGCAATAAAGCCTCCATGGGCGTATATATCTTTACATGGGAAAAGCTCCGCCATTATCTCACGGAGGATGAAGCAGACAAGAACAGCTCCAATGACTTTGGCAAAAACATCATACCGAATATGCTCAGAGACAAACAGGTTCTTGTCGCTTATGATTTCAACGGATACTGGAAAGATGTAGGTACCATAGAGAGCCTGTGGGAAGCCAATATGGATCTTATAGACAATCCGATGCCCATGAACATGCATGACAAAAAGTGGCGCATCTATTCCAAAAATCCGGGCATGCCGCCGCATTATATTTCAGAAGGTGCAGTCGTCACGGATACACTGATTACCGAAGGCTGTGAAGTATACGGCAAAGTGAATCACTCAGTTTTGTTTGCCGGAGTGGTTGTTGAGGAAGGAGCCGACATTGAATACAGTGTCGTGATGCCGGGAAGTATCATTAAGCGCGGCGCTATTGTACGCCGTTCCATTGTGGCTGAAAATGCCACAGTAGGTGCCGGATCAATCATCGGTGAAGACAGCGGAAATATCGCGGTGATCGGGCAGGGAGTGACGCTGCCTGCAGGTGTTTCAGTTCCGTCAGGCACACAGGTTGATGAATCCTATACTTTTTAATGCTGACGAATTGTACGAAAGGAAGATAATATAAGATGAAGGATGTAATGGGGATTATTTACACTGGTGAAAATGATGCCCGGCTTCGCGAACTGACGATCATCAGGGCTATTGCCGCACTTCCTGTTGCAGGTCGTTTCCGCGTTATTGATTTTCTTGTTTCCAGCATGGTAAACGGCGGTATGAAGAATATCGGTGTTATCATGCAGAAAAACTATCACAGTCTTATGGACCATCTTGGTTCGGGAAAAGAATGGGATCTTCATGGAAAAACGAACGGGCTTCACATTTTGCCGCCTTTTCTGACGCGTGAGAATGTCGGCCTGTATCCCGGCGTGCTTGACGGACTCCGATCCAATACAGATTACCTCAACAGAAGTAAACAGGAACTGGTGGTGCTCAGTAACAGCAACATCATTTACAATGCTCATTTTAAGGATATGATCGCGTTTTACGAAAATACAGGCGCAGATATTACGCTGATGTATACAAAGGATCCCACCATGAAACGCGACGAGTTCGGAACCTATATTTCACTGGATGAAGAAGGAAACGTCAAAGACATAGAAGTTGAACCGACGCATCCGAACTATGAAAACACTTTTATGCAGGTTTGCCTGATGAAGAGGGAATTCCTGAAAGAGCTTGTTGACAAAGCTGTTGCGCATGGCCTGCATGACCTCGCCAGGGATCTGCTCCTGAAACTCGTACAGGAAAAACAGGCCAAGGTGAATGCGTTTGAATACACAGGCGTATGCTGGAACATCGATTCCGTTCAGAGCTATTTCAAGTTCAATATGGATATACTGAAACCGGAAATCAGGAAAAGACTGTTTATCGATGAGCTGCCGGTATTTACGAAAGTCAGGGATGAAATGCCAGCATTTTACAGTGCGGAATCCCATTCGGTCAATTCTCTCGTTGCTGACGGATGTCAGATTGAAGGAAAGATTGAAAACAGCGTACTGTTCAGAGGCGTTCGAGTAGCACCGAATGCTCATGTGAAGAACTGCATTATCATGCAGGATGGTCAGGTACAGGAAGGCGCTTATATAGAAAATTGTATCCTTGACAAGCAGACTGTAATCAAAAAGAATACGAAGCTGATCGGACCGGAAGCCTATCCGATTGTGATTGCCAAGAATGTGGTTATCTGATCATAAGGGAGTGTTGTTACAAAATGAAAATTCTTTTTGTCGCCAGTGAATCAGTTCCATTTGTAAAAACGGGCGGACTTGCCGATGTTGTCGGAGCATTAGCGCCGGTTCTGGCGAAAGAAGGACATGATGTTCGTGTAATCATCCCTCAATTCAGTACAATCCCGCAGGAATATATGCAGAAAATGTCGCATGTATGCGACTTTGAAGTGCAGCTTGGCTGGAGACGTCAGTACTGCGGCATTGAAATGATCGAAAAAGACGGTGTGAAATGGTACTTTATGGACAACAAGTATTATTTTGGCCGTCCTTATATCTATGGAATGGGCGGGGATGAATATGAACGGTTTGGCTTCTTCTGCCGCGGCGCACTGAACATGCTTCCACTGGTTGATTTTCAACCGGATATCATTCATGCGCATGACTGGCAAAGCGGCATGGTACCGGCTCTCCTGAAAATTCAATATGCGCATCTTCCGTTCTATGCGAACATCAAAACGGTCTTTACGATTCATAATCTGCAATACCAGGGGATTTTCGGAATCCGTGAAGTACAGGATATTCTGGGACTGGGTGACAGTCTGTGGACAGATGACAAGCTTGAATGCTTCGGCTGTGCCAATTTTATGAAAGCAGCACTGGTATACACAGACCTTATTACAACCGTAAGTCCTTCCTATGCTGAGGAAATACAGACAGCCTATTACGGAGAAAGACTGGATGGATTGCTCAGAGCCAGACACAGGGAACTGAAAGGTGTTCTGAACGGTATTGACATGAAGGAATACGATCCTTCTGCTGACAATAAAATTAAAGCAAACTATTCAACAGACAATATGAACGGAAAGGCTGAATGCAAGAGAAACCTTCAGGAGGAACTTGGGCTTGAGATCAAACCGGATGTACCCGTAATCGGTATGGTTGGTCGTCTCAGCAATCAGAAAGGCCTTGACCTGGTTGATTATGTGATCGCAGATATTATGCGGCATGATGTACAACTGGTTGTTCTCGGTATGGGAGAAGGCAGGTATTTCAATCTGTTCAGCTGGGCTGAAACAGAATATAAAGGCAGAGTCGCTGCAAGATTTACCATGGATCACACACTGGCCCACAAAATCTATGCCGGTGCTGATATGTTCCTGATGCCGAGCCAGTTTGAACCGTGCGGACTCAGCCAGATGATTGCCATGAGATACGGAACGATTCCGATTGTCAGAGAAACCGGCGGACTTCGTGATACTGTACTCAGCTACAATGATTTCAACGGCGAAGGAAACGGATTTACTTTTTTCAACTACAACGCTCATGATATGTTACATACGATCGAACGAGCCTGTGAGTATTATAAAAACTATCCTGAGATCTGGAAGAAACTGCAAATGCGCGGAATGAACGGTGACTTCAGCTGGGATCATTCTGCAAAGGAATATATCAACCTTTATCAGAGCCTGTTTGTATCCAGAAAGCAGGAACAGGATGATGAGAAGAAAGAGAATCCTGTAGTGATTGATATCTGATATCATGAAATAAATGTTGAAAAGTCAGGGATGTGCAGAGAAGCACATCCCTGATTTTAGGGAGGGCCCAGGTGAGCATTATACTCAAAGAGGACGAAACGATAGAGGATCTTCAGCTGGACGGGCTGAAACTGATCCAGAAACAGAATGCTTTTCGGTTTGGAATGGATTCAGTTATCCTTGCGCATTTTGCCGAGATCAGGGAAAACGATATCGTGGCCGACTTTGGTACAGGCAACGGTGTGCTGATTCTGCTTCTGAAAGGAAGAAAAAAAGGAAAAAAATATTATGCGCTGGATATACAGCAGGAAGCGGCTGAACTCACAGAAAGAAATATGATCCTGAATCATCTGGAAGATGTCGCAACTGTTATCCATACGGACGCTGTTGATGCATCCCTGTATATAGAACCTTGTTCCGTTGATAAGATCATATGCAACCCTCCGTACGGACAGCCGTATTCCGCCCTGGCCAGTCCAAGCATACAAAAGGCGATTGCCAGGAATCAGGATGAGGAAACGATGGATCACTTACTAAGGGGCGCTTTTTCTGTTCTGAAAGGAAGAGGAAAAATATACATTGTATATCCGGCTCCTCAGATGATGTATATCATGAAACTTTTACAGAAACATCATCTGGAACCCAAGCGCTTTCAGATGGTTTATCCATACATTCATAAACCTGCGAATCTTGTGCTGATTGAAGCTGTAAAGGATGCACGTCCTACACTCCACCCTATGAAGCCTCTGATTATTTATGAAAGGGACGGCAGCTTGACAAACGAACTGAAGTCTGTATATCATTTAGAAGAACAGACCGGATTCTGATTTCAAAAAGGTGTTGACTTGTACGATGAAAACAGATGTAACAGTCATCGGCGCAGGTGCTGCAGGACTCACAGCTGCCGTTACTGCAGCATCCCGTGGTCTGAAAGTCATTCTGCTTGAAAAAGGCGAAAGACCCGGCAGAAAGATTCTTGCTTCCGGCAACGGACGATGCAACATGATGAACAAAGGATTTCCTGTTTATTACGGAGATCCTGTCTTTGCTGCATCAGTTTTGAAGCAATGCCCTCTCAGCAAAATCGAAGCCTTTTTTAAAGAATATGGTCTGATCATGACACAGGATCCTGAGGGGAGAGTATATCCCGTTACCTATCAGGCAATTTCAGTACTGTCTGTGTTGAAAAACGCCGCCAGAATCACAGACGTATATCTGAATACAGGATTTGATGTTTCCGCAATATACAGGGATCATAATCTTTTCATCATCAGAAATGATCGTAACGAAGAAATACTGTCTGAAAAAGTCATTATATGCTGCGGGGGTGCAGCTCAGCCAAAGCTGGGAGGATCAATGGATGGATACAGACTGCTGGGGTCATTAGGACACCATATCATCCCGGTATTTCCTTCGCTTGTTTCGCTTACAACTGACAAAAAAAGCATTTCAGGACTATCCGGAATAAGGATTCGGGCGGCTGTATCCCTGTTTGAAGGCAACAGTTTGATCCATCAGGAAAAAGGAGAAATCCTTTTTACCGATTACGGAGTCAGCGGTATCTGTATTATGCAATGCGCAAGATTTACAGAAGGAAGGAATACTCATCTGGAAATTAATTTTCTGGAAGGGATCTGTGACAGTTCGGAAGAAATGATCAGCGAAATCCAAAGGAGACAGGCTATGCTTTCGAATCTGTCACCGGTCAGCCTCTTTGACGGTGTTTTGCCTGAAAAGATCAGCTATGCAGTGATGAAACAGGCAGGCATTCCGATGAAGGGAGAGAAAGCTGGAAATCTCACAGACAACGACATACGGCGTATTGCTGAAACGGCAAAAGGCTACAAGATCTTCATCACTGGAACCCGTGGAATGGATTATGCCCAGGTAACAGCCGGCGGGGCGGACTGCTGTGAGTTCTGTCCTGAAACCATGGAATCAAGGCTTACACAGGGATTGTTTGCGGCAGGCGAGGTCCTGAATGTGGACGGAGACTGCGGCGGATTCAATCTCATGTTTGCGTTTTCTTCAGGAATCATCGCAGGAGAATCTGTATGATTTTCTGGATGGAGGAGGATGAAAATTGAAAAAAGGCGATATTCGAAAACAGGAAATTCTGAATACGGCTGAAACCCTTTTCTGCAGGAAAGGATATGAGCAGACCAGCATACAGGATATCCTTGACTGCCTGCATACAAGTAAAGGCAGCTTTTATCATCATTATGTCAGCAAGGAATCCGTTCTGGAGGGAATCTGTTCAAAAAGAGCTGAACAGATCTATCAGACGATATCTGATCAGCTGGATCCGGATGAAAATGTTATTGTCAATCTCAACATTCTTTTATCCGGAATTATTCCGTTCAGGGATGAAAAACTCAGCTTTCTGATGATGCTGCTTCCTATTTTCAGAACAACTGACGGAAAGACTGTTCGACATTATTACTGCGAGGCATTGTCTGACTGTTTCAGGGAAGCGGTACGGCTGCAGATTCAGAAGGGAAAGGAAGAAGAAATTATCTTCTGTCCCGAAACCCAATATGTTACTGATATCATCCTGACAACTGTTCACGGACTATGGACAGGAATATGTGATCATATTCTCATATGTGAAGAGAAAAATGCTGAAGCAGATATATCAGAGATTCTGCGCATGACAGAATGCTGCAGACTCATGATAGAAAGAATGCTTTCTCTTCCGTATGGAACTGTAGAACTGACAGATCTTCAGACAATCGCATTCATGTGTAAACAGATACATAATCACTGGATACACTGAAATAAAAGAAATATAAAAAAGGAGGAAAAAATTCATGTCATCCAACATTCCGACCCCGCATATCAATGCTCCTGCCGGCGCATTTGCCGAAACAGTCCTTATGCCGGGTGATCCGCTCAGAGCAATGTTTATTGCAGAACAGTATCTTGAAAAAGCAGAACTGGTGAATAATGTCCGGAATGTGCAGGGGTATACCGGATACTATAAGGGAAAACGCGTATCGGTTATGGCCAGCGGTATGGGTTGTCCGTCTATCGGTATATACTCCTATGAACTGTTCAATTTTTATGATGTAAAGAATATTATCCGTATAGGTTCTGCGGGAGCAATTTCACCCAAACTGAAGCTCAAGGATATTGTGATTGCAATGAGCGCTTATACAGATTCCGGCTATATCAACAGTTTCGGATTCAGGGGAAACGCGGCGCCGTGCTGCAGCTATGAGCTTTTGTCCAAAGCGATGGCGTATGCTGAAAAGCTCCCGTGCAATGTGGTTTGCGGACCGCTGTTTTCATCAGATGCTTTCTATTCTGACGCAAGCCAGACAGAAACGCTGTCCAGGCTCGGTGTTCTGGCTGTCGAGATGGAGGCAGCTGCGCTTTATATGAATGCAGCCAGAGCCGGTAAAAACGCGCTTGCGATATGTTCGATTTCCGACAGCCTGGTTACGGGAGAAGAACTTCCCGCTGAAGACAGACAAACCGGATTCCGGAATATGATGGAACTGGGACTGGCATTGATCTGAAAAAACAAAAGCGCTGTCAGATGACAGCGCTTTTTGTTATGTGTATGCCTCCCAGGCCGCGTAGGATTCGGAATCGGGAATACTTTCCAGGGAACGGTCTGCGGCGTCTGACAAACGGGGAAACAGATCGTCGATTTCTGAAGAACGTAATGCGAGCAGAAAAGAAATCGAACTGCCATATTCAATTCTCTCAATTTTAACAGGCAGATGTTCGGCAGTATAGCGAAATCTGTCCCAGGCAGAATAGGGCAGTGTACAACGATAGAATGATGTTTTTTCCATCCTGACTATACCGGAGGCTGAAAGAGCCGCCTGCGCACACTGTGTATATGCCCGGACAAGGCCTCCTGTACCGAGCAGCGTGCCGCCAAAGTATCGAACAACGACAATACAGCAGTTGACAATACTTTTTGTTCTCATTACATCCATAATGGGTAATCCTGCAGTGCCGCCGGGTTCGCCATCATCGCTGTATCTCATGATTCCCTGGTTTTCACCGATAATATATGCATAGCAATGATGTGTCGCGGTCTTATGCTCCTCCTTGATCTTCTGAAGAAATGAAAGAGCCTCATTTTCTGAAATGCAGGGTGAAGCATAACCGATGAAACGGCTTTTATTGATAATGATTTCTTCACAGGAATTACCGGAAACGGTGATGTAAGATTCAGTCATAACACAACGATACGGCAGAATCCCTTCTTGCCTTTTTTCAGCATGGCGCCGTCTTCTCCGAGCTGATCTTTTGACAGGACAGCGGCGGGATCGGTGATTTTCACATCATTGACTGAAACCGCATTCTGTTCAATCTGCTTTCTGGCATCGCTCTGGCTCTTGCAAAGGCCTGATCTGACAAGCAGTGTGGAGATCCGGGCGTCCTGTGTCCATTCGTCGGATGTTACTTCGAGTGTAGGTACATTCGAAGCAGATGCTCCGCCTCCAAATAATGCTTCAGCAGCGGCAGCGGCATTCCTGGCTTCATCCTCACCATGAACAAGTTTCGTCACTTCATAGGCTAGCACTTTTTTGGCTTCGTTGATTTCTGCATCTTTCAGGGCTCCGAGGCGGTGCACCTCGTCCATGGGGAGGAAAGTCAGCAGAGCAAGGCATTTTTCCACATCTTTATCATCGACGTTTCTCCAGTACTGGTAGAAATTATAAGGAGAGGTCTTAACCGGATCAAGCCAAAGTGCCCCGGCTTCCGTCTTGCCCATTTTTCTGCCGTCATGTGTAAGAAGCAGCTGGAAAGTGCAGGCGAATGCCTTTTCATTTTCTTTTTTGCGGACAAGATCAGCGCCGCCGAGCATGTTGCTCCACTGGTCATTGCCGCCCATTTCCAGACGGCATCCATAACGATGGAACAATTCAAGGAAGTCATAGCTTTGCATCAGCATATAGGTAAATTCAAGAAAGCTGAGACCGTTTTCGGTAGCCATTCTGGCTTTGTAGCATTCAGCGGTGAGCATCCGGTTTACTGAAAACTGGGAGCCGATGTCTCTCATGAAATCGATAAAATTCAAATGACGAAGCCAATCACCGTTATTGACAATCAGCGCTTTATTGTCGGAAAAATCCAGGAAACGGGACATCTGTTTTTTAATGCATTCCACATTCTGATCAATGGTTTCCACAGTGAGCATTTTTCGCATGTCTGTTTTTCCGGACGGGTCACCGATCATAGCGGTGCCTCCGCCCATCAGTGCGATCGGCCTGTGGCCGGCACGCTGCATGTGGGCCATGGCCATGATCGGAATGTAGTGTCCGATATGAAGACTGTCTGCAGTGGGATCAAAACCCACGTAGAAAGTGGTAGGGGATTTCAGCTGTTCGTAGAGTTCATCCTCAAAAGTCATCTGAGCAATAAATCCGCGTTCTTTGAGAATATCAAGAATATGTTCCATGTTTTTACTCCTTTTATATTTCAGATTTAATCAGGTCGTTCAGTATGCTCATGCCGGTCTCAATCTGCTGCGGGGTGCTGTTGGAAAAGTTGAGACGCAGCGTATTCAGATGGCCGCCGTCTGCACAGAAATAAGTACCAGGTACATATGCAACCTTACGTTCCACGGCTTTTGAGAGGAGCTTGACAGTATCAATATGCACAGGCAGTTCAGCCCAGATAAACAAACCACCCTGAGGTCTTGTAAAGGAGACACCGTCAGGGAACTGCTCCAGATACTGAAGCATTTGATGCATTTTCGCACCGTAACCTTTACAGATGCTGCGGATATGATCAGGAAGAAGATTCCTGCGAAGATACTGATCAACAACGGCCTGATTCAGATTGGCAGAGTGAACATCCGTTGATTGTTTGCCGATGGTGCATTTCCGGATGATTCCAGCATCACCGGCTATATATCCGATACGAAGGCCTGGGGAAATGGTCTTGCTGAAGCTTCCAAGGAACATAACCCAGCCATTCTGATCATAGGATTTGATGGCCCTGACCTTTTCTCCCTCATACCGCAGGTCACGATAAGGATCATCCTCCGCAACGACCATGCCATACCTGTTCGCCAGATCGGCAACCGCCCTCCGTCTGGAATCAGGCAGTGTTTTCCCGGTCGGGTTCTGGAATGTGGGAATCGTGTAAAGCAGCTTGGGATGGTGTTTCTTGATTTTCAATTCAAGATCATCTGGAATCAGTCCGTCTTCGTCGCTTTCAACAGTAACAAGGTTTGCCTGGTATAGTTTAAGGCATTGAAGATTTCCAAGAAAAGACGGATTTTCCACAAGAACCGTATCACCGGGATCAAGAAGGGCTTTACAAAGCAGATCCATTGCCTGGGTTGAACCCGTTACGGGCAGAACGGCCGGAACGCTGACACCAAGCTGATCCGCAACATAAGATTTCAGACTTTCAACAAAAGGAGGATAACCTTCCGTCGCACCATACTGCAGAATAGCTTTCCCGTCATGTGCGAGCACATACTGGGCCAGTTCGCTGACCTGTTGATCAGGCAGGGCTTCAAGTGACGGATTGCCGCCGGCAAATGAGATCATTCCAGGCTGTGCAATCACTTTAAATATTTCGCGGATCGCACTGCCGGTGACCTGGTCAAACCTGCTGGCAAACCTGACTTCGGAAATGTCCATGATAACCAATTCCTCCTTGTTTGATAAATAAAAACGGTTTTCGCCGGAAGGCGAAAACCGCGGTACCACTTCCATTCGGCAGACTGAAAGCCTGCTCTTTTACGCGCTGTATACGGCGCACCGTGTCAACCTTACTGACGGGAATCCGCGTTCAGGCGACTGCTCCGGGATGTACTTCGACTGATACCGTATACTTCCTTGCACCATCCGGAAGCTCTCTGCAATACTTCAATCAGCTTACTCTTCCCTTCATTGCTTTTTTATTATGTTCAAAAAAGGAAAGATTGTCAAGGAAAATAAAGGATATAAAACCATAAATACAAAAGACTTTCAAGGACCGGCGAATCTGGCCGGCACTTGATAAAATTTGCAATATACTGTATAATTTCATGGTCCTTTGTATGGTTTTCCTGAAAGGATCCATTTAAACCTGCCACGGTATCATGCGGGAGGGAAACACATGGAATGTAAAGTAAAGAATGAATACGGTACAATTTATATTGCTGAAGACGTTATGCTCAAGGTGGTTGGATATGCCGCACTTGAATGCTATGGGATCGTTGCGATGTCCGGACAGAGAGCAACCGATGGAATCGTTGAATGGCTTGGCAGAGAAAATCTGACAAAAGGTGTGCAGATCCGCAATGTGGGCGATATGCTTGATGTGGATCTTTACATCATTGTTGAATACGGTATCTCTATTTCAGAGGTATGTAAAACAATCATCGAGACAGTCAGGTACAAGCTCGAGAGCACTACAGGCGTAAAGGTCAGAAAAATCAGCATCTCTGTCGAAGGGATCCGTATTTAAGCTGACTAAAGACCCAATAAGTATGACGGAGGAATATTCCTTTGATACAGTTCAAAACGATTGACGGTTTGCTTCTGCGTGATATGGTAATGGCAGGAACTGCCATTCTGGAGAAAAACCGTGAAGCAGTTGATGCTCTCAACGTTTTCCCGGTTCCGGACGGAGATACCGGAACCAATATGTCGCTTACCATGCAGTCTGCTACCAGAGAGATCAACAGCAAGGAATTTCTTCGTGCTGATGAAGCGGCAAACGCACTGGCTAAGGGTGCTTTGAAAGGTGCCCGCGGCAATTCCGGTGTCATCACAAGTCAGCTTCTGCGCGGATTCGCCAAAGCCCTGAACGGTGTTGAAAAAATAACGCCGGTTCAGTTTGCGGAGGCTCTTCTGAAAGGGTCTGAGATGGCCTACAAAGCTGTCATGAAGCCCAAAGAAGGTACAATCCTGACAGTTGCTAGAGTTGTTGCTGAAGACGCTATGAAGCAGGCACAGAAGGCTCCTGACGATTATGATCAGCTGATTTCTATCATTCTCAAAAGCGGAGAAGCAATTCTGAAAAAAACGCCGGATATGCTTCCTGCATTGAAACAGGCAGGCGTAGTCGATTCCGGCGGACGCGGCCTGATGCTGATTTATCAGGGATATGCCGCAGTTCTCAGGGGAGAAGACATTACGGCTGCCGATTCCCTGATGGAAGATGATGTGCAGGCAGTATCTGATGACTGTCATGATCTGACAAAAGATCTTACATATACTTATTGTGTATCTTTCAAACTGACCTGTTTCCGTGAAGACTGCGATGAGCATGATCTGGATTCATTCAGGAGAAGGCTCAACCGGATCGGTGATGCCGTATCCGTAGTAGGAGATCTGAACGGTGCTGAAGTTCACGTCCACACAGACAATCCGGGTTTTGCACTGGATTACGGTGTGGAACTTGCAGAAATAAACGAAATCAAGATTGATAATCTGGCTGCCATGAAACGTGCTCTTGAAGAAGGCACTACAAAGGAAGCAGCTCCGGAAGAAACAGAAGAAGACAGCGCGCCCGAAAAGAAATACGGCTTTGTGGCTGTATCACTCGGAAACGGTTTTTCCCAGTTTTTTAAGGAACTGAATGTAGATCAGATTGTTGAAGGCGGACAGACTATGAATCCCTCCGTTGACGATCTTATGAACGCTATTCGGCAGGTAAAAGCAGAATGTGTTTACGTGCTACCGAATAACGGGAATGTGATTTTCGCGGCAAATCAGGCTGCTGAGTTGTCTCCCAATGATGTTCGTGTGATTCCTACCAAGAACGTGGCGATGGGGATTGCCGCTGCCATTGCCTTCCAGAATGATGCGGAACCGGATGAAAACATGCAGCGTATGACTGAAGCGGCTCAGCATGTAAAGACAGCTATGGTAACGTATGCGATCCGTGACAGTGAATATAATGGTATTGAAATCAAACAGGGAGATATTATCGGGCTGCATAACGGCCAGATTGAATTCTCCGGCCAATCTGTCCACGATGTTGTTCTGGACATGATGAAAGAAATTGTTACCGATGAAGATGAACTGATTACTGTCTACTACGGCGCTGATGTATCTGAAGCAGACGCAAAGGCAATTGCGGAAGAGATTGAAGAGCAGTACGGAGACTGCGACGTAGAGTATCATAACGGCGGACAGCCTTTATACTATTATCTGATCTCTGTGGAGTAACACATGGAACTGACCGGGATGGCGGGGATCGGCCCTGCAAGAGCAGAAGCATTACGCGCAATGGGAATCATCTCATTGCGCGATTTGCTGTATACGCTTCCTGAACGGTATGAAGACTACAGTACAGTTTCTCCATGCAACACAAAAAAAGAAGGCCCCGTTCTTATTTCCGGTACAATTGTACAGTCTCCAAGGCTGTCAGTGTTTCACGGACTGAAAAAAGTCACAGCTTCTGTAGAGGATGATAGCGGGAAAATGCCCATCTGCTGGTATAATGCGCCATGGATTATGAATTCAATTTCTGCCGGGCAGCATGTCCGCCTGTATGGACGTCTACAGATCAGGAATAACAGAAGGATCCTTCAGAACCCCAAATTTGCTGCAGAGAATGATGGGCTTATTCCTGTGTATCGTTCTATTAAAGGATTCCCCGCAAAAACATTCAGGAATCTGATTTCTGATGCACTCTCTGAGGTGGATGACTGCTGTCCGGAGACATTACCGACGGATTTCCGGGTCGCCTGGCATTTGTGTGAACTGAATTATGCCATCAGACAGGCGCATTTTCCGGATAATTATGAAGCCCTGAAAATCGCCAGAAGAAGGCTGTCCTTTGAACGCATCCTTCTTTACCTGGCATATGTTTCCATGTCTGGATCGAAGAAACAGCCGGGTATTCCGATGAGATTCCCTGAAAAGCAGACTGAAACGTACTGGAAATTCCAGGGATTTGAACCAACCGGTGCACAGAAAAAAGTACTTGAAGATATTGCGGCTGATCTGCGGAAAAATACAGCCATGAGCCGGCTTGTACAGGGGGATGTCGGCTGCGGTAAAACAGCAGTAGCGTTCGGGGCTGTTTCACTTGCGTACGCTGCCGGTTATCAAAGCACGATGATGGCTCCGACAGAAATTCTTGCAGTGCAGCATTACGAAAACGCAAAAAAAACACTGGAGCCTGCCGGAATCAGATGCAGACTGCTGACTGGCAGTACAAAGGCAAAAGAAAGAAAAACGATCTTACAGGAACTGAAGAACTGTCAATGTGACGTGGTTTTCGGTACACATGCCCTGATCAGCCGGGATGTGGAATATGGCAATCTCGGCCTGGTTATTACCGATGAACAGCATCGATTTGGCGTGAATCAGAGGAGCAGTCTTCAGCTGAAAGGGAAAACAGAGACCACGCTTCCGCATGTTCTTGTCATGTCGGCTACTCCGATTCCAAGAACGCTTGCGCTGATTCTGTACGGAGATCTTGATTTATCTGTTATAGATGAAATGCCCAAGGGGCGCATCCCTGTCAAAACAAGAATCGTTCCGGAGCATAAAAGGGATGATATGTACAGATTCCTCCGAAATGAAATCGCAAAGGGAAAACAGGCTTATATTGTATGTCCTCTGGTCGAAGAGGATGATGAGAAGTCAGAACTCCACAGTGCAAAGGCTTTATTTGAAAGCCTGAGAAAGAATGAGATGCAGGGACTTCGTGTTGCACTGACGTGGGGATCTCAGAAAACAGAAGAAAAAGACCGGGTTTTGCATGAGTTTGTGGAGGGAAAGTATGATGTACTGGTATCCACAACTGTAATAGAAGTCGGCGTCAACAATCCGAACGCAACCATCATGGTGATTGAGAATGCAGAACGATACGGATTAAGTCAGCTTCATCAGCTTCGCGGCCGGGTAGGCAGGGGAAAAGATGAAAGCTGGTGTTTTCTGTTTGCTGAACCGTCTGAGAAACTGAATACATTCTGCTCCACAAACGATGGGTTTGTTGTCGCACAAAAAGATCTGGAACTTCGGGGCCCCGGAGATTTGACAGGTACCCGTCAGTCCGGTGAGCCTGGAAATGGATTTTTGTTTGCTGATATCCGTATGCTGGACGAAGTGACAGAATGCGTCAGACAATTGCACCGTAATCCCAAACTGAAGAAAGCGCTGGCTGTAATCGAAGGGCATGCGGAAGAATATTTTACAGCAGAAGGACGGAGAATAGCCCTGAACTGAAGGCAGATACTAATCCATTAATTCAACCAGAACAGCATTCTGAATATCAAAACCCCGTTCCGTCATTTTCCAGTTTTTATTATCATGGGACATCAATCCGGTTTTTTCCATTTCATGCAGTTTTTTTCCCATATACTTTTCCATAGAGATATGATGCTTCCTGAAAAAATCGTCCTCATTCACACCCTCGTTCATTCTCAGTCCGAGCATAATGGATTCAAAACGTGCTTCTTCCTTTGATATAACTTCGTTCTGCGATGCATCCTTTTTCATATCCACCATATTGAAATAATCTTCCAGACTGTCCGGGTTGGTTTTGCGGTGATAGGTTATTCCGTCAGGAAGACTCTTTAAACCCGTCATGGAGGCGGCTGAAATACCGAGGCCGATATAGGGTATCTGTGTCCAGTAACCGATATTATGAACGCATTCATAACCTTTCAGCGCAAAATTGGAAATTTCATACCTGGAAAAGCCATGAGTACCCAGGAGATGAATGGCTTTATTGTACATTACCCGCTCTGCTTCCGGATCAGGAAGCCGGAGAAGGCCTGACTGAAGATCACGGTAAAGGGGAGTGCCTTCTTCCGGAATAAGACCATAAGCGCTGATATGGCACGGCTCCAAAGACAGCGCATATTCCAGCGTTTCGCTCCAGTCTGATTCTGTTTGTCCCGGTATTCCGAAAATCAGATCAAGGCTGATATTTGAAATGCCTGAATCGCGGGCAAGCTGTACAGACTCTGCCACTTCATCTGTCTGATGAATTCTGCCGAGGGTTGACAAAAGGTGAGACTGACTGGTTTGCATGCCGAAAGATATTCTGTTGACGCCTTCGTCAGAAGCCACTTTAAGCCATTCCGCAGAAACCGTACCCGGGTTCGCCTCCGTGGTGAACTCAGTTACGGTGTTCCAGTTATATGTTTTTTTGAGGCCGCTGATCAGTTTCCTGAAAAGGGAAGGCGACAAAACAGAGGGTGTTCCGCCTCCGATATATACAGTGGTAAGAGGGCCTTCTGCTTCATTGATACGATAGGATGCTTCATTCAGTATATGGTCGATATACGTTTCATGGACAGCTTCCTGCCCGACAAAAGACGTAAAGGAGCAGTAACGGCATTTCTGCCTGCAGAAGGGTATGTGTACATATAGTTCCATGATTCTTCCCTCAAGAAATCAGTATATTGATCCTGACACATTGCGAGATTGATAATTCGGATTCCGCTGTTCTGTAATGCATAGCGAACCGTGGAAGCGGTTCCTCCGCGCATATGCTGAAGATAACAAATACAAAGTGAGGATCTGTCTGCCATAAACCTGTTTCTTGTCAGCATGACGCCCTGATAATACTCCGGGGAAAGAATGAACTTTTCATCTGCCTGCTCAAGAATATCCCTGTATACCGTTTTATCCTTCTCCTGCCACTTTACGTCCTGCGTCCGGCAGGGAATGGCCAGAGAAAGAACGGCATCGGGATGATGATCCCGGAAGCACAAGGTCTGTCTGGCTGCGAGGGTATCGAAGCCAAGTGCGCATCCGCAAAAGAAACGCCTGTAACCTTCATCATAGGCGGCAGAAATGCAATGATAAAGGTTTTCAGAGATACGGCTGATCTCACCGGAAGGCAGATGTCTGTGTCCGGTAAAAAATGCAGTTGTTTTTATACTCTCCTCTGAAAACAGATGAATATCCATAGGATCAATCCATTTTAAGAACGGCAAGGAACGCTTCACTGGGTACCTGAACAGTACCGAACTGACGCATTCTTTTTTTGCCCTCTTTCTGCTTTTCAAGCAGTTTTTTCTTACGTGTAATATCTCCGCCGTAGCATTTGGCAAGAACGTCCTTCCGCATAGCTTTGACAGTCTCGCGGGCAATGACTTTTCCGCCGATAGCAGCCTGAATCGGTATTTCAAACATCTGGCGCGGGATGACATCTTTCAGTTTTTCAGCGATACTTCTGCCTCTTGCATAGGCTTTTTCACGGTGAACAATAATGGAAAATGCATCACAGATATCACCGTTCAGCAGAATATCAAGCTTGACAAGGTCGCTGGAACGATAGTCTTTCAGTTCATAATCAAAGGAGGCATAGCCGCGGCTTCTGCTTTTGATCTGATCAAAGAAATCAAAAATGATCTCATTCAGCGGCATATCGTAATTCAGTTTCACACGGTTTCCTTCATATTGCATATCAATGAAGATACCGCGTTTATCCTGACATAATTCCATCAGCGTGCCGACATACTCCTGAGGCGTATAAATGACAGCATGGACAAAGGGTTCTTCCATTTCAGCGATCTCACCCACGGAAGGAAGATTGGTAGGATTATCAATCATCAGTTCTGTTCCGTTGGTTTTAATCACACGGTAAATAACACTCGGAGCGGTTGTTACAAGGTTCAGATCAAATTCACGTTCCAGGCGTGTTGTCATGATATCCATGTGAAGAAGCCCCAGGAAGCCGCAGCGGAATCCATAGCCCAGGGCAACGGATGTTTCGGGTTCAAAGGAAAGGGAGGCGTCATTCATACGAAGCTTTTCCAGAGCATCCTTCAAAGCCGGATAATCGGCGCCGTCTGCCGGATATATACCACAATAGACCATGGGTGTAACATGCCTGTATCCGGGCAGCGGTTCTTTGGCCGGATTTGCCGCATCTGTAATGGTATCACCAACGCGCGTGTCCCGGACATCCTTAATAGAGGCTGAAACATAACCTACGTCCCCGGCCTTCAGTTCAGCACAGGGTCTGTATCCGGGATCAAAAGTACCGACTTCAACAACGTCAAATTCACTGCCTGTAGCCATCAGACGCATTTTCATTCCAGGACGGATAACGCCGTCCATAATCCGGATAAAACAGATGACGCCCTTGTAGTTGTCATAATATGCATCAAAAATCAGGGCTTTCAGCGGGGCTTCCGGATTCCCTTCGGGGGCTGGAATATGCTGGACGATTGCTTCGAGAACATCCTCTACATTCAGGCCTGTTTTGGCAGAAACAAGAGGCGCATAGCTTGCGTCCAGACCAATTACGTCTTCGATTTCCTGACGTACTTCATCAGGTCTGGCTGAAGGAAGATCAATTTTGTTAATGACAGGAATAGTTTCAAGGTTGTGTTCAAGAGCCATATAGACGTTAGCCAGTGTCTGGGCTTCAATTCCCTGTGTTGCGTCTACAACCAGCAACGCACCTTCACAGGCAGCAAGCGCACGGCTGACTTCGTAGGTAAAGTCAACATGACCGGGGGTATCGATCAGATTAAGAATATATTCATTACCGTCCTTGGCACGGTATGACATATGAACGGCTTTGCTTTTAATGGTGATGCCTCGTTCCCGTTCCAGTTCCATACTGTCCAGGATCTGCTCAACCATTTCCCGTTTTTCGAAAACTCCGGTTTTCTCCAGAATTCTGTCGGCAAGTGTACTCTTGCCGTGGTCTATATGCGCTACAATGCAGAAATTCCGGATGTTTTTCATATCGTTGGTCATGAAGGCCTCCAAAGGTTATTTGACTTTATTGCCCAGTTTGTTTTCCTTGCCGTGAATCAGTCGGCCAATATTGGCATGATGCCGTGCTATACACATAACCATCAGCAGGAATGCCCAGATGACGACACAGGTGTTCGGGCCGCTGAAAAAGAAAGAAAGGATGAAGAATACTGTAACAAGCAGCATGCTTCCGACGGAAATATACCGGAAAAGCGCAATCACAGCGACTGTCAGCGCAATACAGATCAAAGCGGGGACGGGGAAACAGTAGAGCATGACTCCACCTGTGGTGGCCACGCCTTTTCCGCCGCGGAAGTGAAAAAAGACAGGCCAGTTGTGACCGATTACACAGAAAAGACCAGCCAGCAGTGAGGCAAAATGACTGCCCGTAATCAGCCAAGCAATCAGGCAGGCAAAAATCCCTTTCAGACCGTCAATCAGGAAAGTAATAATGCCGTATTTCCAGCCCATTGTCCGCTGGACGTTACTTGCTCCTGTACTTTTACTTCCGACTGTATGGAGGTCAGGACCATTGGCAAGCCTTGAAGTGATGATACCACCGGAAATGGAGCCGAGCAGGTAGCCGATCACACAGGTAAGAATATAAAGAATTTCTTTAGGCATCAAAAATCAGTCCTCCTTTTTCTTTTCCCGCAGGATAAAGCGGATAGGAGTGCCTTCCAGCTGGAACGTTTTTCTGAAATAATTCTCCAGATATCTTTCATACGCGAAGAACATCAGTTTTTCATCATTGACAAAAAGAACGAATGACGGCGGCTGAACTCCTCCCTGGGTAGCATAATAAATCCTGAGCCGACGGCCTCCCTGCACAGGGGGCTGAAGGGCATTAACCGCGTCGTTCAGCACATCATTCAGCACGCCCGTTGTAATTCTGCGGCATGCGGTCGCATATACTTCCTTGACCTTGTCCAGGATCTGATTCACGCGCTGTCCGGATTTTGCAGAAATAAACAGGACAGGGGCATAGCTCATAAACTTAAGGTCATCCAGCACCTTTTTCTTATAATTTTCATAGGTGCCTGTTTCCTTATCAAGCATGTCCCATTTATTGATGATCACAATGACTGCTTTTCCTTCATCATGGATCAGGCCGGCAATCTTGGTATCCTGTTCCGTTACGCCGTCGTTCGCATCGATCAGAAGAAGAGCAACGTCGCAGCGGCGTATGGCGGCAATTGAACGAAGCACACTGTACCGCTCCAGTGTTTCATCTTCCACGGAACGTTTCCTTCGTATGCCGGCGGTATCGATAATATTGAAAACCGTACCGTCTTCATCCGTATATTCAGAGTCTATTGCGTCCCGTGTAGTGCCGGCAATATCAGAAACCATCGTGCGGTTTTCACCGAGCAGCCGGTTAGTCAGGGAGCTTTTACCCACATTGGGCCTGCCGACAATTGCAAGCTGAATCGGAGGTTTTTCTTCCGTATCGCCCTGTTTGTCTTCAGGGAAAAGCTCAATCATGCGATCAAGCAGATCACCGAACCCAAGCATGTTGACGCTGCTGATTCCGATAGGATCTCCGAGACCAAGCTCATAAAATTCATACAGATTTTCATTCAGGTCCAGATAGTCGACCTTGTTGACTACAAGCAGAACCGGTTTTTCTGTTTTACGCAGGATGTTTGCGACGTCTTTGTCATCTTCTGTCAGACCGTCCCTTGCATCGGTAAAGAAGCATACAACGTCCGCCAGATCCATGGCGATTTCGGCCTGTTCTCTCATCTGGCTCAGCAGGACGTCGTCGCTTTTCGGATCAATACCGCCGGTATCGATCAATGTGAAATGATGGCCCAGCCATTCTGCATCTGCGGTTATCCTGTCACGGGTAACGCCGGGCATATCATCCACAATGCTGATTCGCTTGCCTGCCATTTTATTGAAGAATGTGGATTTTCCGACATTCGGCCTGCCGACAATCGCAACAAGCGGTTTAGCCATTTTCTTCCTCCAATCCCCACAATGCGCGGATAAAAGATTCACCGTTATTCTGTACAACCCTTATTGGTTTACCCAGGGCATTCCTGACGTCATCCAGTGTGGTTTCATCCAGGAAACATTCAGTCTGTGCACGAAGCATCGTATCACAAAGCGCGATTTCAGTGCACGGAATATCCTTCAGGGTATCAATCAGATCTCTGCCCACAATCAGGCCTGTGACCGTGATTGTTTCGCCGAAAAACCTGTTTATGATCTCCTTGACCTGTACTGTTGTTCCTGCAGGAGCATACCTCCTGGCAAGTTTTTCAATAAAAGGCCGGGCAGAGACACCGGTGGGTATCAGGACATTCCTTCCTGCAGGAGGTTCCGGAAAACCATCAGCAAAAAGGAATTCATAGGCTTCCTGGCATTCCTGTTCCAGAAGCCGCAGCATACCGACGCCGTTTTCAATCTGAGGGAAATCCTCATACGCAGAGGTCTCAGGCAGCGGTTCGTTGCAGATGCAGTAAAATTCATCAGATGGATAGACAAAACGCGTGCCGAATTCCTGCAGGTATTTCTGTTGAAAACCCTTGACATATTCAATCAGATTACGGGCTGAGACAGAATCAAACCCCTTCAGTTCCGCCAAACCTTCCCTGTGCTTTGTCAGGCCTACTGGGACAATTGCCATGGACTGAGCAGCCGGATATAAAGAAGCAAGATCCTCTATGGTCCGTCGCAGGATATCACCATCATTGACTCCGGGGCACAGCACGACCTGGCAATGGAACTGAAGGCCGTTTTCTTTCAGCTGTTTCAGTCTGTCCATAAGGCTGCCGGCGTTTTTATTTCTCAGCATAACGCATCTGAGTTCAGGATCTGTCGCATGAACCGAGATGAAAAGGGGAGAAGCTTTCCGTTCAAGGATTCGGTTAAACTCCTCGTCATTGACGTTGGTCAGGGTAACATAGTTGCCCATCATCAGGCTGAGACGCCAGTCATCATCTTTGACATAAAGGGTATCCCTCATACCCTGAGGAAGCTGATCCACAAAACAGAAAAGACAGCGATTACGGCAGTGACGGGGTTTCATGGATTCGGTTTCGTCAAGGCTGAGACCCAGGGGTGTCCATTCAGATTTACGAATGCTGTACTCATGTTCAATACCGCTGCGTTCGGTGATCACTTTCAGAAAACCGGCTGTGGACAATGACTGATAATCAATCTCATCCAGTACAGGAGTTCCGTTGATGGATACAATCCTGTCATCGGGAAGAATGCCAGCTTTATCTGCCGGAGAACCGGAGGTAACAGCATTTATTCTGACAGACAACACGTACACCTCATCCTCATAAAATACCAACTTATATTATGCTTTGTTCAATACCTGTTGTCAAGGAAAGCGGCCGCTGCACGCAATGCAAGGTTGTTTTTTTTTCATGATAATGATATGATTTTTAAGTATTACAGAAGACGATGGAAGGATTTCATCATGGCGCAGACGAATGATATCGCAATTGATTTGGGTACATCCAATGTGATTATTTACATGAAGGGGAAAGGAATTGTTTTCCGTGAGCCCTGTGTTGTTGCTGTTGACCGTGAAACAAACAATATCATCGCTTTCGGGCTGGAAGCGTACAGAATGATCGGCAGGACTCCGGCCAATGTGAATATTATCCGTCCCCTTGCTCAGGGTGAAATGCTGGATTTTGAACTGACCAGCGCTATTCTGCGTTTCTTTGTCACCTCTGTCATCGGAAAGCACATTATCGCAAGACCCCGTGCTGTGATGGCGGTTCCGTCCGGTGTAAAGGATATGGAAAAGAAGGCCCTGATCAGTTCCATGTTTGAAGCGGGTATCCGCCGGACGCAGCTGATGGATAAAAACATTGCGGCTGCCCTCGGGGCTCAGCTGAATTTCCTGGGATCATACGGAAGCCTTGTTGTGGATATCAGCGCAGGTTGTACTGATCTTGCTGTACTCTATAACAGTTCTGTATCTGTCATCAGCTCAGTTCATATCGGCGGTGATCATTTTGATGATGCAATTATCCGCTATCTGAGGAAAAAGTATAACATGCTGATCGGGGAAAGAACCGCCGAACAGATCAAAATCACCCTCGGGGGAGCCGTCCGCAGGGATCCGGTGGTTGTGATGGATATCACTGGCAGAAATCTGATTTCCGGCCTTCCGAAGACCATGAGCATCGATTCGGATGAGATATATGAGGCAATGCTGGACCAGGTCAACGAGCTGATCGAGGCCGTCCAGGTGGTTGTGGAGCGTACACCTCCGCAGCTTGCTTCCGATATTTTCGACAGCGGGGTCACCCTTACAGGAGGAGGCGCGCTGATTTACGGCCTGGCTGAAGCTATCGGCGACGCGCTGAATATTCCATGCCAGGTTGCCCCGGACGCAAGGGATTGCGTGGTCCTTGGCTGCGCAAGGGTTCTGACAGATCCCTCCGGAATGCGTCACCTGCTGGCCAATTCATAAAAAAAGCTGATGGATTCTGATCCATCAGCTTTTTCATTTACTGCTTCACACCGCCGGCTGTATCAATACCCGCAGCGCCTACGAGTCCAAGACGTTCAGCCGCCTCCTCACGCATTTTGTATTTGAGGACTTTTCCCGCCGCATTCATCGGGAAAGAATCAACAAATTCAATATACTGCGGTACCTTATGCCTGGCCATATGGGATTTGATGTATTCAATCATCTCTTCCTTCGTGAGCGAGGCGTCTTTTTTCAGCACGATACAGGCCATCACAGCCTCGCCGTATTTTGCGTCAGGGACACCGATGACCTGTACGTCAGCCACAGCGGGATGCGTATAGATGAATTCTTCGATTTCCTTGGGATAAATGTTTTCACCGCCGCGGATAATCATATCTTTCAGGCGTCCGGTAATCAGATAGGTTCCGTCGGGATTGCGGCGGGCCAGATCGCCGGAATGGAGCCATCCGTCGGCGTCAATGGTCTGGTTGGTGGCATCGGGCATCTTATAATATCCTTTCATGATATTATAACCCCTGGAGCAGAATTCACCGTCCTGCCCGTCCGGAAGCTCTTTGCCGGTTTCCGGATCGATCACTTTGGTCTGTACATGAGGGAAGGAATACCCGACTGTTTCGGTCCGCAGCTCCAGGGAATCTGTCCAGGCTGACATTGTGCTGCCGGGAGAAGATTCAGTCTGACCATATACGCTGACGATTCCGCGCATGTTCATTTCATCCGGTCTGGCTGCGCGTTTCATCAGTTCGGGCGGACAGCCTGAACCGGCCATGATACCAGTTCTCATGTAGGAAAAATCAGTTTTACGGTAATCTTCATGATTAAACATGGCGATAAACATCGTCGGAACGCCGTGGAAACAGGTGATTCTTTCCTGATTGATGCAGGCCAGGGAATTCTTTGCGGAAAAATAAGGCAACGGACAGAGCGTTGTTCCGTGCGTCATGGATGCTGTCATGGCAAGAACCATACCGAAACAATGGAACATAGGCACCTGAATCATCATACGATCCGCGGTGGACAGCCCCATCCGGTCACCGATGCACTTCCCGTCATTTACCACATTATAATGAGTCAGCATAACGCCTTTGGGGAAACCTGTGGTTCCGGAAGTATACTGCATATTGCAGACGTCATCAGGTTTGACGCGCTGGGCCATCGCCTCCAGGGTTTCAACCGGGACGGAATCAGCGCGTTTCATAGCTTCCTCAAAGGTGAGGCATCCCTGCTGTACATAACCAACAGTAATGACGTTCCTGAGGAACGGCAGTTTTTTGCAATGCAGGGGTTCTCCAGCCTTGGATGTGCTGATCTCCGGACAGAGTTCGTTGATAATGGCCCTGTAATTGCTGTCAAGCGCGCTCTCGATCATTACAAGGGTATGGGTATCACTCTGACGAAGCAGGTATTCCGCCTCATGGATCTTATAGGCTGTGTTGACGGTTACGAGAACCGCACCGATTCTGGTTGCTGCCCAGAAAGTGATATACCAGGCCGGAACATTGGTGGCCCAGATAGCCACTTTGGATCCGGCGCGCACGCCCATGGAAATCAGGGCACGGGCGAACCGGTCCACGTCATCCCTGAATTCAGAGTAAGTACGGGTATAATCCAGCGTTGTGTATTTGAAAGCATACTGGTCCGGGAATTCCTCTACCAGCTGATCCAGGACGCGGCCAAAGGTCAGATCAATGAGTTCATCCTTTTTCCAGATATATTTTCCGGTTCCGTCCTCATTGAAATACAGGCTCTTTTTCTTTCCCCGGGGATTATCGAAACGATTCATATAATTGAGGAAATGCGGGAAAATGATTTCCCGGTCCGGAATGTCCTCAATCCATTCTGTTTTCCATTCGAGGGAAATAAATCCGTCATAGTCAATGGAGGACAGTGCGTTCATCATATCACGGATCGGCAGAGTGCCTTCACCGATGAGATTGTAAGACCTGTCATCATCGGAATCGCGCAGATGAACGTGTTTGACATAACCGCCGAGATTGCGGATTGTCGTATCCGGAGTTTCATTGAAATCCCGGTAGGGATGATGCATGTCCCATAGCGCAGCCAGTTCGTCGCAGGCATAGCTGTCCATCAGCGCGCGGAGTCTTCCGGTATCGGCATAAATCCCGACGGTCTTCAGAAGGACGCAGATTCCCTCAGAGCGTGCGAGCGGAAGAATAATCTCAAGATTGTTCCGGATCTGCTCCTCGCAATCATGAAGAGCACAGAAGGCAACATACCGTACTTTCATGGAGGACGCTGTCTGAATCAGGTACTGGACTTTATCCTCAGACTGCAGTGGCAGGGAAAGATCGACGGAAGTATCAAAGCAGGGCAGAATCAGTTTGTTTTTCTTCAGATCCCGCTGTGTTTCATTCTGGCTGTATGCATGAAATGCACTTCCGCGGCCGGAAAGCTCAGGAAACTCCTGAATGTTATAGGGTTCAATTCCCTGAAAGCCCATATCGACTGCGTCACGGACCTGTTCTTCCCAGGAAAGTGCGTTCCAGCCTCTGGTGGAAAAGGAGAGATTCATGCTTCTTCCTCCTCATAGACAATCTTATTGACTGCATTGATATATGCCATGATTCCGGCACCCACAATATCTGTGGATATGCCCCGCCCGGAATAAAGCTTTCCTTCCCAGCGCAGCCTGACAATGGTTTCACCCATGGCTTCACGGCCCTGTGTGACTGACTGGATCTGGAAATCGTCCAGTTCAAAATGCCGGCCGGTCGCCTGTTCAATGGAGTTAAAGGAAGCATCAATCGCGCCGTCGCCGGATGCCGTTCCTTCAATTTCCTGGTCATGGAATTTCAGTTTCATGTGAGCCATTGCACCGATCTGATTCCCCGTACTGATCGTATAAAGAATATCATGATAAGCCGGGGGAACCTGCATGGCTTCTGCGGCGATGATAGCTTCCAGTTCCCTTAAGGTAATATGGTCCTTTTTTTCAGCTGTCTGGCAGAAGCACTTCCATACTTTCTGCTGATCTTCGGCATTCAGGTCGTATCCGAGCTTTTCTGCGGCATGTACAACAGATTCGATAGTATCATGTTTGCTCAGAAGATAATCGGAATCATTTGCTTCCTCTTCAAACCCGCCGGCAATGTCGTGTTTTTTACCGGAAGACTGGCAGATCACACGTACCTGGCCTGTAATCCTGCGGATCTGCTCCACTCCGACTTTTGCACATACGCCGATCGAACCGCCTTTGATATTCAGGATACGGACAATATTGGGCAACGAGATGGCTGTTGCGGTGCAGGTGGTCGCCTTGATTTCACGCACACCGGACCGGATGGCAGACACGGCATTGGCGTCAGCCATATTCAGCTCACCGGAACAGAAGAAACCGAGTGTCACTTTTTCCAGAGAGGGTAGTTCTTTTTTCAGGTTTTCAAACCAGGCGGATATTTCCTCGGGCATCATTGTACCGGCTGTATCACCCAGCGTAACAATCTTTGCTCCCGCATCAATGGCGGCTGACATTACCTGGACGAGGAATGCAGGATCGCTTCTGGTCGCGTCCTGTGCGATGAATTCCACATTGTCCGTAAGGCTGCGGCATGCGGAAACGGTTTTGGCAACCGCACGGATCATGGCGTCAGCCTTCATATGAAGCAGATATTCCATCTGAACGGAGCTGACAGGAGCTGCTACTTGGAGCCTGGGGTTTACGGCTTCCCGTAGTGCTTCCCAGGTGACCTGGATGGATTCCTCGTCTGTAAGGCTGACGGGGACGGCAACGGAAGCGTTTTTCACTGCGGAACAGATGGATTTGACAAGAAGCCGGTCAATTTTTTTCCGGCGGATCGGACAAAGATCAATGGAAGAGACCCCCAGCTTGTCAATCAGTCTGCACAGTTCGATTTTTTCCTTAAAACTCAATTCAAAATGGTTTTCAGCTTCCGGCAGTGTGCAATCACTCACATTTACAATTTCAGGTCTGATCATGCAGGCAATCCTCCTTGAAAAATAAAAACCCTGAAGCGATGCTTCAGGGACGAAAAACAATTTCCGCGGTACCACCCTTGGTTACTCCTTATAGGGAGTCACTTTTGAACTCTAACAAGTTCGCAGCCTGTTACGGGGCGTCCGGGTTTCCTTACTGACCACACGGTGTTCACGAAACCAACTCCGGAAGCAGTTTCCTTATACTCGGCACCGTCTCGCAGCATCCGACGGCTCTCTGAAGCGTCTGTACTAAGGATTATCATCCATCATCGTCTTTAGCACTTATGAAATTATCATGGATACTATCATAAAACAACCAGACTGTCAACAAAGGAAAGCCTTGTCTTTACGGTATTTCCGTTGTTTTTTTCATCAGCCTGAGATTGAAAAACGCATATTATGTTATATATAAATAATGAAGTGTTCCGTTTGACAAACCAGCCAAATTCAGTATCATAATAATCATACTAAAGTATTTACGAAGGGAAGTCACAGATTTGCCGGAAGAAACCGAACTTGCACTGACTCCAGAATCCATGGACGCCTATGTTTCCCTTTTCGGATTGAACGACCGTAATATTGCGCTGATTGAACAGGAATGCAACGTCAGCGTTGCGCTTCGACACAATCACCTGGTGATTACAGGAGAAGAAAAAGACAAGGAACTGGCCCGTCAGGTCATTATGCTTCTCCTTGAGATGATTCATCGCAATGAAAACGTGGACCGGATCAGGATCCGCTATACCATTGCGATGGTCAGGGAAGGAAAGACCGGCCAGATTGAAGAGAACCTGAAAAGGGTTATTGCTGTAACTCACCGTGGGAAAGAGATCACCTGCAAAACCCTGGGTCAGAAAACCTATGTTGATACCATCCGCAATCATGTGCTGACATTTGCCGTCGGTCCTGCAGGCACCGGCAAAACATATCTGGCCATGGCGCTTGCAGTGATGGCACTGAAAAACAAAGAAGTCGAGCGGATCATTCTGACCAGACCTGCCGTGGAAGCAGGGGAAAAACTGGGCTTCCTGCCCGGTGATCTGACCCAGAAGGTTGATCCGTACCTCCGGCCGCTCTATGACGCCATGTATGATTTCATGGGCGCTGATTCCTACACAAAGCTGATTGAACGGGGTATTGTTGAGGTCGCCCCGCTGGCTTATATGCGCGGCAGAACCCTGTCAGATGCGTTCATTATTCTGGATGAAGCACAGAATACCACTTCTGAGCAAATGAAGATGTTCCTTACACGTATGGGTTTTCATTCCCGTGTTGTGGTAACCGGTGATATTACCCAGACAGATCTTCCGGCGGGCAAGAAGTCCGGACTGGCAGAAGCAGTTCAGCTTCTGCGGCATATTCCCGAAATCGGTATTGTTGAGCTGTCCGGAAAGGATATTGTCCGGCATGAACTGGTTCAGCAGATTGTTGAGGCATATGAAAAGACGTCACACGTCTCGGATGATCCATCCGGAAAGGACGAAAAATGACAGAGAGTCAGAACAAAAAAGAACAGGATATGAAAAAGAATAGCGAACATTCTTTCTACAGCTGGCTGCATTCCTCTTCCAGCATCTGTTTCCTGATGATTCTGGGCACATTTCTGATCATTCTCGGACTGTTCTTCTGTATATGCACGCCGAAAAAATACGATCTTCGTGTGGGTACTATTTCCCATGTGACAATTAATGCCACAAAAGATGTTGAAGATATTGTTGCGACAGAAGACAAAAGGAACGCCGCTGCTGACAGCGTGGAACCCCAATACGGCTATACACCGGGCGTCAAGGAAGAAGTTATGGAAATGCTGTCAAACGCATTCCAGGAACTCCGGAACATACAGCAGTACGGCCTTGAATTAAGAACACAGGACGACGGAACTGTGGTTTCCAACCGCCCTTTTTCTGAAGAAGAAATTGACCATGCCCTCGCAATGCTGGAGATCCTGTCCCTGAACAACAGGACGCAGCTGACCACTGTCATGCGTGGTGATACCGAAGAATTTGAAAAAATGGTCACCACGGTTACAAAGGTTGTAGAGAACTCGTTGAGTTCAGGAATCCGGGAAGGACAGGTAGCCCAGGAAATCATGAGTATCATGCAGAATGTGGGCTATACGACTGTTGATATTTCCTATATCCAGAATATTATTCCCATCGTTCTGCGTACCTGTATCAAACCGAATATGCCGATCAACCAGGAGGATTATGAGAGTAACCGGCAGAAGGCTAGGGAAGCTGTGGAACCGGTTATTGTACCCCAGGGGCAGAATATTATCCGTGAAGGCGACAGGATCACCCTCAATCAGATTGAAATGCTTCGAAGTCTGGGATTCCTGAACGATAATCATTATGATTATTCCGTTTACGGCGGCGCTTTGATTACAACGGTTCTTGCGATGGTCGCCCTGATGATGATGCTTCATCTTCTGTTGAAAGACCTGCTGAAGGATATACGCAAGCTGGCGGTCATCCTCATCATCCTGATCCTTTGCTATGGTTTTGCTTCCATCGCCACTTTACTTCCGAGCCTCTATATTATTCCAATTGCGCTTGGTACTATCCTGGGCACAGTACTGATCGGATACCGGGCGGGTCTTGTGCTTATGGTTCCGCTTGCGCTGCTTTTTGCCGGCATTACTTCCTGCAACAGCAATACCACCTTCTATGATGTTGTCCTGATTATGGCCAATACGCTTTCCAGCGGTATCGCAACAGTATGGTTCCTGAAAGGAAGACCGCAGCGTGTGCGCGTATTGGTTTCCGGGCTGATCTCCGCTGTTTTCTGCCTGATTATGATTGTCGGGATCAAGCTCCTGACGTCCGCTGAGACGCTGAACATGATTCAGACCGGAGTCTGGGCGCTGACGGGGAGTCTGCTGAGCGGAGCACTTGCCGTGGCACTTCAGCCTGCTTTTGAGGGAGTTTTCCACCTCGCCACGCCCAGCCGGCTTCTGGAAATCACCAACCCGAATCAGCCGCTCATGAAACGGCTTATGCTTGAAGCTCCGGGCACCTATCATCATTCCATTATTGTGGCCAATCTGGCGGAAGCAGCGGCGGATAAGATCGGTGCCAATGCTTATCTTGCAAGAGCCGGTGCCTATTATCATGATATCGGTAAACTGAAGCGTCCCGGATATTTCAGCGAGAACCAGCACGGAAACAATCCACATGAAAAAACGGATCCCTATGTATCCGCGGCAATCCTGACATCCCATACAAAAGACGGCGCGCTGATGGCGCAGAAAGAGCATCTGCCGCCGGAAATTCAGGATATCATCCTGCAGCATCACGGCGTGACGCCTGTTATGTTCTTCTATCATAAAGCGCTCCAGATGTCAGACGGCAGGCATGTGGATATCAATGATTTCCGTTATGCGGGTCCGAAACCGCGTACCAGGGAAGCATCCATTGTCATGATGGCTGACAGTATTGAAGCGGCGATCCGTTCCATGAAGGATCCGACACCGAAGGCGATTGACCAGTACATTGAGCGCCTGATCAGAGGCAAACTCGAGGACGGACAGCTGAGCGAATGCCCGCTTTCCCTCAGCGATATCGACGAGATCTGCACAGCTTTTTCCGGTATCCTGAAAGGTGTCTATCATGAACGGATCGAGTATCCCAAAGTGGAGAAATATGTCGTTCAGCCTGTTGTGAAGAATGAACCTGCACAGCCTGAGAATCAGAGGGAACAGAAAACAGAAGAGATTAAACCAGAAGCAGGCACAGCCAGCGAAGAACTTCAGGATAAACAGGCGGAGCATCCCGCTGAGGAAACTCCTGAAGTGACTGAACAGAAGAGAAATGAGGAGACGGAAAGTGCTGATTGAATGGGATGTCCGTAATGAGATTGATTCTGCCATTATGGAACGAATGAAGACAGCAGCCGACCTTTGCCTGAAATGTGAAAACGTGACCATTCCCTGTGCCGTTACTGTATGCCTGTGTGATGACGCCATGATTGCGGATATCAACAGGCAGTACAGGGGAATTGACCGTTCAACGGATGTGCTTTCTTTTCCTTCGGTCAATTATCCGTTGGGCAAAACAGCCGGCGACAGTGAAACGCTGCTCAGGCAGGAATACGACGATGAGTATGATGCCGCTTTTCTCGGTGACCTGTTTATTTCTGTACCTCATCTGATCGCTCAGGCCCGGGAATACGGCCATACCGTTAAAAGAGAAGCAGTATATCTCCTGGTTCACGGTATCTGCCATCTGATGGGATATGATCATATAGAGGAATCCGATAAGGAAAGGATGAGAGCGATGGAGGAAAAGATTCTTGCAGCAGCGTCCGTCAGCAGGGAAGAGACTGATGCTGTGGATGATCAGCTCCTGCTTTCCAAAGCCAGGGAAGCCATGACCAGAAGCTATTCACCTTATTCCTCCTATCCTGTAGGAGCGGCGCTACACAGCACGGACGGCAGGATTTTTACAGGCTGCAACGTGGAAAATGCTTCCTTCGGCCTGACTAACTGTGCTGAAAGGACAGCAGTTTTCAAGGCTGTCAGTGAAGGAGTCCGTTCCTTCGACGTACTTGCGATTGCAGCGAAAACAAAAGCCTGGCCCTGTGGCGCGTGCAGGCAGGTACTCAATGAATTTGCCCCGGATCTCAGGATTCTAGTTACATGGGATGACCATGTGGAGGAAAAAACGCTGAAGGAACTGCTTCCGGAGGGCTTCGGTCCCCACAGCATGGAACATTGAACAGGAGAAAATCTATGAATCAGAAAGCAAAAAGCTATCATTCCGGATTTGTGACTATCATTGGAAGACCCAATGTGGGGAAGTCTTCTCTGATGAACAGAATGATCGGAGAAAAAATCGCAATAGTATCCAGTAAACCCCAGACCACCCGCAGCCGGATTATGGGTGTGCTGTCGAGACCTGAGCACCAGATCGTTTTCCTGGATACGCCCGGAATTCATGATCCACGGACAAAACTCGGGGAATATATGATGCATTCGGTTCGCGATGCCATGGACGGTATGGACGCCGTACTGGTGCTTTTTGATGTCACTCATATTACGGAGAATGATCTGCGTGTTGCTGAGGGAATGAAGGAGAAAAAGGTTCCTGTCATCCTGGCACTGAACAAGATCGATCTGGCGACACCGGAGCAGATCCTTGCGGCTACGGCCAAGGCAGCGGATACAGGATTTGAGGAGATTATCCCTGTTAGCGCCAGGACCGGAGACGGTGTGGAGGAACTGATCACAAGCCTTGAAAATCACCTGCCGGAAGGACCTCAGTATTTCCCGGAAGATATGATTACAGACCAGCCGGAGCGGATTCTGTGCGCCGAAATTATCCGCGAAAAAGCGCTTCGTCATCTCCGGGATGAAGTGCCGCACGGGATCGGTGTGGAAATCATGAAGATTGAGGCGCTCAGTGATAAACTGACTGAGATTAACGCTACCGTATATTGTGAACGGGCTGCCCATAAAGGTATTATTATCGGTAAAAACGGAACCATGCTTCAGACCATCGGTACTGAAGCACGGCTCGATATTGAAAAACTGATGGATACTCACATCAATCTGAAATTGTGGGTAAAAATCCGTCCTGACTGGCGCAACAATGCGTCCGATCTGAAGAATCTCGGTTATGACAGCTGATCGAAAAACAGCTGATCTGTCATCTCATCTGAAAACCTGATATATACCGCACTTCAGGTATTCGGTTTCACGGGCATAGGGCAGGATTGGATGATCTTTTCCCTGTGTCCTGAATTCTACCTGCCTGAGCAGTACTTTTGCGTCTTTTGCCGCGTCAAGCACCATCGTCCTGAACATTTCCGGCAGCACATGCTGGCTGCAGGAACATGTGATCAGGTACCCGCCTTCGCGGATCATTTTCATGGCGCGCAGATTGATTTCCTTATAACCCCTCAGCGCACTGTCCACAGCATTGCGTGATTTGGTAAAGGCAGGGGGATCCAGAATAATCACATCATACTTTTCGCCTTTGCGGCTCTGCTCAGAAAGAAGATCAAACGCGTTCGCCGCCACAAAATGTACCCTGTCTTCCAGGTGGTTCAGCGCAGCGTTTTCGGCAGCACATTCACAGGCAAATTCGCTGATGTCCACGCCTGTCACTTCAGAGGCGCCGTAATGTCCCGCATGCAGTGCAAAGGATCCGGTATGGGTGAAACAGTCCAGCACCTTCTGCCCCTTCACAAAGGGAGCAATGGCGGCGCGGTTCTCCTTCTGGTCCAGGAAAAAGCCGGTTTTCTGGCCTTCTTTCACATCAACCCAGAATTTGACGCCGTTTTCGCACATCTGTACTCGGTCCGGTACTTCGCCGTACAGCAAACCGGTACACATTTCAAGACCTTCCAGTTTGCGGACCGGTACGTCATTTCTTTCCCAGATGCCCCGTGGATGCACTTCTTCCACAAGCGCGTCCACGATATCCTTTTTAAACCGTTCCATTCCCAGCGCCAGGCACTGCAGCACCAGAACATCATCAAAGGCATCCACAATCAGCGCAGGAAGCCTGTCGCTTTCAGCAAATACAAGACGGCAGCTTTTCAGATCCGCAAAGGTACGACGGTATTCCACTGCTTCATGGATTCTGCGGAAAACCAGGTCACGATCCACTGCTTCTTCTTCATTGTAGGTCATGATCCGCAGGGCAATCTGGCTGTTGGGATTATAGTATCCTCTGGCCAGGAACTTTCCTTTGGAACTGATGATATCCACAATGTCCCCGGCGGCACAACCGTTCAGTTCCTTTTCGATATCGCTTTTGAAGATCCAGGGGTGAAGGGTGTATACACGTTTTTCTTTGCCAGGTTTAAGCTGTATGGTAGGGATCATTTTGGATTCTCCTCCGTCAGATTGATTGTGTAAACCAGCCGGTCTTCCTTCTGACCGTCCGGAAGTTCAAAGGAAGCAGAAATTCTTTCGGTTAACTGGAATCCCAGTTTTTCAAAAACCCGAATCATTCTTTTGTTTCTTCCCATTGTATCGCCGATCAGGGTTTTCATGCCGTACAGATCCCGGGCGGCCTCCATACCAAGACGGATTGCTTCGGTGCCGATTCCACGGTTCTTGCAGCTGTCATTCTGAAGGATAATGCCGAACTCGCAGACACCTTTCTCCCGGTTCATTCTTTTCAGCTGAAAGGAACCGACAGGCTGGTTGTCCTGGAATATACCGAAGTGGACATAGTCATCCCTGTATCCGTCATGATTATAGGCATAGGACCGGGAAATCTGCTCCTTATTATAATGGAAAGGGGAAGGATCCATCATCGGATCAGATTCGTAATGTCTGAAAAACTGATGGTATTCTTCTTCCGTAAAGGTCCGCAACTCGATCATGAATAAACTTGACCGTCCTTTCAGGCACAATGTATAATAGGTCAAACAGGAGGTGTTCCGGACGATGGCTGTGCATAAGCAGTGTGTGCTGTACGACAGGGAGTGTATAGGCTGCGGTGAGTGTGACCGCTGCGATCTCGATCCGGAAAAGATCTGCGACAACTGCATGAAATGTGTCAGGGGAGATGCTGAATACCGGGGCATCAATATTGACGGCATCATGCTTGAACAGGAAAACGACAGCCGTAACAGTCTTTCCTGACAAGGCTGTACAGCTTATTTATTATATCGGTCGTCTTATCTTTTTGCAAATAATATAACGAAAGGTTTCGTGAGCCATGAAAATCACTTTTATCGGTGCCGCGCATCAGGTTACAGGCAGCTGTACCCTTGTTGAATGGATGGATAATCGTTATTTCCTTGTGGATTACGGCATGGAGCAGGGCGAAAACGACTTTGTCATGGAGGAACTGCCGGTTGCTCCGGGACAGATTGAATATGTATTTCTGACCCATGCCCATATTGATCATTCCGGCATGCTGCCACTGCTGTATAAAAGAGGATTCAGGGGAACGATCTATGCGACAGCGGAGACAGAAAACCTCTGTTCCATCATGCTGGCTGACAGTGCCCATATCCAGGAAACTGACGCTGCCTATGAAACAAAGAAAAACCTCCGGCACAGCGGAGCGGTTGTGGAACCGCTGTATACAAGCGAGGACGCTGCCGAGACGATGGACTTGTTCAAACCCTGTGAATACGGCGAAGTTTATATGGTGGATGAAGGCCTTTCCGCCCGCTTTTCCGATGCGGGCCATCTGCTCGGCTCTTCCTTTGTGGAGCTGTTCCTGGAAGACCGCGGGGAAAGGCGGAAACTCGTGTGTTCAGGCGATGTGGGCAATCTTGATCAACCGATCATTAATAATCCGCAGCCGGTAAAAGAGGCGGATTATCTGCTGATTGAATCGACTTACGGCACACGGATCCACGAAACGGTCAATCCGCCGATACCAGCACTCACAGAGATACTCAGGGAGACGTTCGGCAGGGGAGGCAGTGTGATTATTCCTTCCTTCGCTGTCGGCCGCACGCAGGAACTGCTCTATTTCTTCCGGGAAATCAAGCAGAAGCACCTGCTTCCGGAATTTGAGTCTTTTCCTGTTTATGTGGACAGTCCGCTGGCCAATGAAGCCACAGCTGTGTTCCTACAGTGCAGCCAGGTATGCCTGGACCCGCCGACCAGGGAAATCATGGCTGAAGGCCAGAATCCCATCTGGTTTGACGGATTGTATACAACCGTTTCCTCAGATGAATCAAAAGCGCTGAACGCTGATAAAACGCCCAAAGTAATCATTTCATCCGGCGGAATGTGTGAAGGCGGACGGATCCGTCATCATCTGAAGCATAACCTGTGGGACAGCCGGAATACGATTCTTTTTGTCGGTTACCAGGCCAACGGAACGCTTGGCCGGATTATCTATGACGGGGCGGAATCCGTTAAAATTCTCGGTGAGGAAATTGACGTCAAAGCCCGGATAGCCCTGCTTCAGGGGATTTCCGGACATGCGGACAGGGACGGCCTCATTGGATGGTTGTCTGCTTTCGAAAAGAAGCCTTCCTATGTGTTTGTCAATCATGGAGATAATCTGTCCTGTTCCGGTTTTGCCTCGTATGTGCAGGAAAACATGGGACTCCAGTCTCTTGCTCCGTATTCAGGCTCCGAATTTGATCTCCTGAAAGGGGAGTGGATCCGCCTGACGGAGCCTGTGATCAAAAAGAAATCCTCTGCATCCGGAAGCAGTACATCGGCAGCAAAGGATAAAAAGAATAAGGCTTATACGGATCTCAGGGTGGCTGTATCCGCGCTGGAAAGATATACTGAACAGCTGAAGGGACACGCAAACAGCGAGATCAAGCAGCTGACCAAAAAGATTCTCGATCTGATGAAAAATAAATGATCTGGTGTCTTATTCCTTCCGGAAATCGGGATCGCCCGGCAGATGGACATGTTCCGCTGCCATACGGCGTCTTGCATCAGTCATATCCGCGTAATGCTTTCTGGTCGTATCCACGGAGGTATGGCCAAGCACATCTGCGACAAGATAAATATCGCCCGTCTCATTATAAAGGTTTGTTGCATAGGTGCTGCGCAGTTTATGCGGGCTTATCTTTGATTTCAGCGGCGCAGCCACAGCCGCATATTTCTTGACCAGGTTCTGAACGGCCCGCTGTGTGATTCTTTTGCGCTGAAGGCTCAGGAATAAAGCGTCTTCATGGCCTTCCACAGCCTCTGTATGTGACCGTTCCTGCATGTAATCCGCCAGCGCTTCGGCTACTTCAGGAGGGAAATACAGAACGACCTGATTGCCACCCTTACGGGTGACAATAAAGGCGTTGTTTTCCAGGTCCACGTCTCCGATATTGATTCCCACGCACTCGCTGACACGGATTCCGGTTCCGAGGAAGAGGGAAAGGATGGCATAATCCCGTTTTGCTGTGATTTTCTGGAATTTCTGCTGATGATCTGTCAATTGATCACCGCTCTGGGCCAGTTCAAGCATCCGGGACATTTCATTTTTGTTCAGGCGGATAATGGGTTTCTCGTGAATCTTGGGGAGGGGAACCAGCTCGGTCACATTGGAGGAAATACGCTGGTTTTTGAAAAGATAATCATAGAATGAACGAATGGAGCAAAGCTTTCTTTTAATGGCCAGTTCATGATTGACATATACTTTGTTAGGTACCGAATCATCATCCGTACTTTTCAAATAGTAGGTCAGGTATTCGGTGTAGGCGACAATGTCCGTCCTGTCCAGTTTTTCGAGGTCAGCGTCGTTCATCAGCCTGGGGGGCTTATCGGCGAACTGAACACGTTCATCATGTAAAAAGGAGAAAAATGTGTTCAGATCGATAGCGTATGCCAGCCTGGTCAGCGTGCTGGTGGATATAGCAATCGAACGAAGAAAATCACCGCAGGCCTGAGGGAGCTCGCGGGTGATATCACGAATCTGCAGAATGCGTTTAGCATCCATCTCTTCTCTGTAACGGTTGACGTGCTCAGCCATCAGAAACAGCCTCCCAAGCCCTGTTGATGAATCAAAAGGATCTTTTACAGTTAAACTATTCGTAAAACTGTGGTTTAGCGAATAGTTATATATTTGTAACCATCATACCATCAGCCCGGAAATCTGTCAATGCTCCTCCCGTTTGACGCAGGATTTCATTTTTTTGCTTTACCTGCTTGAAACATATTCGGAAGCTGTTAAACGCAGAATTGAAATTATTCCTCCCCTTTCAGGCATACTGTCTGATAGTCATGACCGGTGGCCGGAAGGAACCGCTCCAGAACGTCTTTTGTTTTGATCTTCAGGCTGGACGTGCATACGCAGGGATGACAGCCGATATAGTCATCGCCGAGTATGTCTTCATCAATCAGCAGGCGGACGTTCTGTCCCCTGTCGTTCATCAGCCCCATAATGCTTACGGCGCCCGGTTCGATATCCAGGTATTTCAGCATATCCTCAGGCTCCGCAAAGGACAGCCTGGAAGAATGGATCTGTGCGGATAGTTCCTTTGTCCTGAATTTCTTCCCGCCGGGCATCATCAGAAGATAAAAGGCTGTTTTCTGCCGGTTGCAGAGGAACAGGTTCTTGCAGATTACAACGTCGAGTACGGCGTCGATGATGTTGCAGGCTTCCATATGATCCGCGCGTTCGTGATCGGTCCGCTGATACGGTATTCCAAGCCAGTCCAGGAAGTCATATGTGCGTATTTCGCGCGAAAGCCTGCCATTTTCATCGGCAGGCCTTCCATTGTATATTTCCATCATTTTACTCCGGAAAACGGTTCTGTTACTCCTCAGAGGGCTTCTCTGTGTTGATTCTGCGATATTCGTCAATGGCAGCCCTGGCCAGCTCGTCACAGCGGTTGTTCTCCGGATGATCGGCATGCCCTTTGACTTTGATAAAGGTCACCTGATGCTTGGCGGTTTGTGCGGAAAGGATGAACCATAAATCCTGGTTTTCCACTTTTCCGCCGCCGCTGGTTTTCCAGCCGTTCTTCTTCCAGTTTTCGATCCAATGGTCATTAAAAGCCTGGACCAGGTAATTGCTGTCAGAGTACAGGTTGACGATGCAGGGCTCCTTCAGTGCACCCAGACCGCTGATGGCAGCAAAAAGCTCCATCCGGTTGTTGGTGGTGCCGGCCATATAGCCGCTCAGTTCTTTCCTGTGCGGACCGAACTCAAGGATGGCTGCCCAGCCTCCGGGACCGGGATTTCCGCTGCAGGCGCCGTCTGTATAGATATTGACTGTTTTTCTTTTTTCATCCATAGGAATTATTTCCTCTGTCTCTTATTGCTTGGAAAGTTCACGGCTCTTGCGGGCACAGGCGTCCATGGCATCCATAATAGCCGCACGGAAGCCCTTCCTTTCAAGTTCCTCAACAGCTTCAATCGTGGTACCTCCGGGGGAACACACGGCGTCCTTCAGCGCGGCCGGATGGGTTCCGGAGGACAATACCATCAGCGCGCTGCCCAGCACGCTCTGGGCGGCCATTTCGTAGGCATATACCCGCGGAATGCCTTCTTTTACAGCGGCATCCGCCATGGCTTCAATCATCATATAAACATAGGCAGGGCTGCTGCCGCTGACGGCAACAACACCGTCAAACAGCCTCTCCGGCAGCACTTTGGTCTTTCCGATGGAATCAAAGATCCCCTTGGCGTAGTTGAAATCTTCCTTGGAGAAGGTAGTGTTGTCACACAGGGCGGTCATTCCCTCGCCGACCAGCGCGGGCGTATTGGGCATCACGCGCAGGTAGGAAGCGGATGTGCCGTACAGCGCGTTTTCCAGCATGCTTACCGTCCAGCCGGCTGCGATGCTGAGAACAGCCTTGCCGTTCAGGGCGGGACGGATTTCCTCGATAACGTCCTTCACATAGATCGGCTTGATCGCCAGAATGATCAGGTCCGCTTTTTCGGCAACTTCCAGGCAGTCACGGGCTGTGATAATGCCGGGGATGTCTTCCTCCAGTTCGCTCATTCTCCGGGAACTGGCATCGTATGCAATAATCTGTGAAGCCTTGACATAGGATGCGTCCACAATACCGCGAAGAATGGCGGAACCCATATTTCCTGTACCGATCATACCGATGGTGTTAATCATCAAAAGACCCTCCCTGTGCCGGTTTTTATGGATTATAACACGAAAAAAGCCGCCTGCAAAGCAAGGCGGCATAAGAAATACAACTTACAGAATAAACTTCCGGATGTCCATGGGGCGGTTCTCCCCTTTCAGCCTTTCATTGACGTATGCTTCGTCAATCTTCAGCTCAAACGGGGGCATATTTTCATCGCCGGCGTTGAACAGAACGTCCTCCAGCAGCTGTTCGAAAATCGCGTGCAGTCTCCTGGCGCCGATATCTTCCGCGTTTTCATTGGCGTTGCAGGCGGCTTCCGCCACTGCGGAAATCGCGCTTTCCTCAAAGGTGACCATCACGCGGTCCACGGCCAGCAGCGCCTGGTACTGCTTGGTCAGGGCGTTTTCAGGCACAGTCATGATCTGCATGAAATCCTGCTTTGTGAGGCTCTTGAGTTTCACATGGACAGGAAAACGTCCCTGCAGTTCAGGAATCAGGTCTGTGACCTTGCTCACATGGAATGCGCCGGCAGCGATAAACAGCATATAATCTGTTTTGACAGGTCCGTACTTTGTGCTGACAGTACATCCTTCCACAATGGGAAGAATATCCCGCTGTACGCCTTCCCTGCTGACGTCCGGGCCGTGTGCCCCGGAGGCGCTGGCGATCTTGTCGATTTCATCGATGAAGACGATGCCGTTCTGTTCCGTACGGTGGATAGCTTCTTCCTGTACGGCGTCGTTGTCAATCAGTCGGGCGGCTTCCTGGTCTGTCAGGATTTTGCGGGCCTCGCTGACTTTCACATGCCGGATTTTTGTCCTCTTGGGCATCATATTGCCCATCATATCGCCGAGGCTGATGCTGTTCCCGCCGACTTCCAGCGTGGGAGCTTCTTCTTCGACTTCCAGATCCAATTCTGTATCTTCGATTTCACCCCGCATGAGCTGCAGACGGATATCTTCTTTTCTTTTTGCCAGGGCGGCCACTTCCTCGCCGCTGGGCTGCTGTTCCTTCTGCTTGCCCAGCAGGAAATCCAGCGGATTGGAGGCTGTATTCTTCCGGGGACCGTGCGCCAGCAGATCGCTCAGCCGCTCTTCTGCCAGCACCCTGGCCCGCGGCATAACGCGTTCTTCATGTTCCCGGCGGACCATCCGGACGGCATTTTCGGTCAGGTCGCGGATAATGCTTTCCACGTCACGGCCGACGTAGCCCACTTCCGTAAACTTGGTAGCTTCCACTTTGATAAATGGAGCGCTGACCAGCTTGGCCAGGCGGCGGGCAATTTCAGTTTTGCCGACGCCGGTCGGTCCGATCATCAGGATGTTCTTCGGGATAATTTCATCCCGCAGATCGCTTTCAACGCGGCTGCGGCGGTAACGGTTTCTCAGCGCAATGGCGACAGCCTTCTTGGCCTCGTCCTGCCCGACAATAAACCTGTCCAGTTCATGGACAATCTGTCTGGGAGTCAGCTGCTGTTCACTCATGTTGTTCACCTGCTTCTTCAGATTGTTTCAACGGTAATATTGTCATTGGTGTATACGCAGATGCTGGCGGCGATATGCAGTGATTTTTCCGCAATTTCAGCTGCGCTCAGGTCCGTGTTCTGCACCAATGCCCTTGCGGCGGCCAGGGCGTAGTTTCCGCCGGAACCGATGGCAGCGATTCCTTCATCGGGATCAATCACTTCGCCGGTACCGCTGAGAATCAGCAGCCGGTCTTTGTTGGCGGCAATCATCATGGATTCAAGCTGCCTCATCATCTGGTCGCCCCGCCAGTTCTGTGCCAGCGCAACCGCGGCTTTTTCCAGGTTGCCTCCGCACTGCTGGAGCTTCTCCTCGAATTTTTCACAAAGAGTAAAAGCGTCTGCCACGCTTCCGGCGAAACCGACAACGACTTCACCGTTATACAGACGGCGGACTTTTTTCGCGGTGGTTTTAAAAACGGTATGTTCTCCCATGGTCACCTGGCCGTCTCCGGCAATCGCAATTTCATTGCCTTTTTTGACGGCGCAGATGGTAGTACCTCTGAAAGGACTGGACATCTTATTTCCCTCCTGTCTGGCTTTGTATGGTTCGGATGCAGGACAGAGACCTCTGGGCAACGGCTTCATACCTGTCCTGCTTTTTCTTCAGCCGTTTTTCACCCGGAATGACGGGCAGCGGATCAATCAGGCCGAAGGAGCAGTTCATGGGCTGGAAATTCGGATTAGGGGTGGATACATGTTTTCCCATCGCGCCCAGTGCGGTGCAGGACGGGAAAACAGGGATTTCGGTTTCATTCAGTTCGGCGGCGAGTGTCATTCCGGCAACCAGACCGCTTCCCGCGCTTTCCACATAACCTTCTACGCCTGTAATCTGTCCGGCGAAGAAGCATTGCTTCCGGTTGATCATTTCAAAGGAAGAATTCAGGAATCCGGGACTGTTCAGGAATGTGTTGCGGTGCATCACGCCGTAGCGTGCATACTCTGCATGCTCGAGCCCGGGTATCAGTCCGAAAACCCGCTTCTGTTCTCCGAATTTCAGCCGGGTCTGGAAGCCCACCAGGTTGTACATCGTATCCGATGCGTTATCCTGCCGGAGCTGTACGACGGCAAAAGGCTCCTTTCCGGTGCGCGGATCGGCCAGTCCGACGGGTTTCATCGGGCCGAAGGCGGGGACCATAAAGCCCCGTTTGGCCATGCTTTCAATGGGCATGCAGCCCTCAAAAACACGGTTTTCCTCAAATCCGTGGATTTCTGCGGTTTCAGCATTGATCAGTTCATTGATGAAAACCGTGTACTCTTCTTCTGTCATGGGGGCGTTCAGGTAGTCGTTTCCCCGGTTATAACGGCTGAGCCGGAAAAGTTTGGATTCATCCAGGGATTCCCTGAACACAATGGGTGCCGCGGCGTCATAGAAGTTCAGCGTGCTCATGCCGGGCAGGCTTCTGATTACCTCGGCGAACGCATCGCTGGTCAGTGGACCGGTGGCGATGATCACCGGTCCGTCGGGAATGCTGACGGCTTCTTCGTGGATCTGCTCAATCAACGGGTGTTCAGTGATTGCTTTTGTTACATGGGCGGAAAAGGAATCCCGGTCCACGGCAAGCGCACCGCCGGCAGGAACCTTTGTTTCGTCAGCGCAGCGCATGATCAGGGAACCCAGGATGCGCATTTCTTCCTTCAGCAGGCCGACGGCGTTGGTCAGCCGGTCTCCCCTGAAACTGTTGGAACAGACAAGCTCGGCAAACTGGTCGGAATGATGGGCCGGTGACATTTTGTGTGGCTTCATTTCGATCAGTCGGACATGGATTTCCCTTTCAGCCAGCTGCCAGGCAGCTTCACAGCCGGCCAGCCCGGCGCCGATGACTGTGGCTGAACGGTCACTCATTGTCTTCTTCCCCGCTGACGGTAACCACTTTTTTGAAGCGGCAGTTTTCATTTGTACACAGATGGATGGTTTCGCCCTTGTTGTTTCTCTTTTCAATCATATAGTGTCCGCACTGCGGGCATTTTTCATTGGCGGGTTTATCCCAGCTGACAAAGTCGCATTCCGGATATCCTTCGCAGCCGTAGAATTTCCGGTTTTTCTTGCTCGTTTTTTCAAGCAGGCGCTTGCCGCATACCGGGCAGGCCGCGTCAATATATGTCAGGATCGGCATGGTATTCCGGCATTCAGGGAAATTCGGGCATGCCAGGAAGCGGCCGAATCTGCCCATCTTATAAACCATCATCGCACCGCATTTGTCGCAGGGTACGTCGCTGACGTCATCCTTGACTTCCACTTTTTCAATCTCTTTTTCAGCAACGGAAAGTGTGGAGATAAAATCGGGATAGAAATCACGGAGAATCTGCTTCCAGTCCTGCTGGCCTTCTTCCACCGCGTCCAGTTTTTCTTCCATGAAAGCGGTGAATTCTGTATCAACGATCCGGGTAAAGTACTTTTCCATCATCTCGGTTACCATGATGCCGAGCTCTGTCGGGAACAGTCTCTTCTTTTCCCTGGATACGTATCCGCGCGCTATGATGGTGGTAATTGTCGGCGCATAGGTGGAAGGCCGGCCGATACCGTTTTCTTCAAGCGTACGTACAAGGCTTGCTTCGGTATAGCGGCTCGGCGGCTGGGTGAAATGCTGATCGGTATTGATCTGTTTCACGGAGATCTTCTGTCCTTCCTTCAGGGCGGGCAGTGTCATCTCCACATTATCTTCGCTCTCGTCTGTTCCCTCTTCATACAGGGTCGTAAATCCGGCAAAGATCTTATGTTCGCCGTAGAACCTGAGCCCGACCCGCTGGTCGGTAATCTCGGCGGAAAGGGTTTCATAGACGGCAGGAGCCATCTGGCTGGCGACAAAGCGGTTGTAAATCAGCCTGTAGAGCATAAACTGCTCCCGGCTCAGGGAGTTCTTGATGGAATCAGGCGTACGGGTCACGTCAGTCGGCCGGATGGCTTCATGGGCGTCCTGAGCGTTTTTGCGGCCCTTGAACTCGTTTTTCTCTTTCGGCAGGTATTCCTTGCCGTATTTTTCCGGAATGAATGCCCGAAGGGCGGTCATTGCGTCATCGCTGATCCGGACGCTGTCGGTACGGATATAGGTCACCAGACCCTGGGCGCCTTCACCCTGCAGGTCCACGCCTTCATACAGCTGCTGGACAACCTGCATTGTTTTGGCGGTTGTAAAGCTGAGCTTTCTGCCGGCTTCCTGCTGCAGGCTGGAAGTGGTGAAAGGCGGAGCAGGCTGTCTTTTCTTTTCTTTTTTCTTGATATCTGTAACGGTAAAGTCCCCGGATTCAATCAGGGCCCGGATCTCTTCCGCTTCAGCCTTGTTGCTGACCGGCTTTTTCTGTCCGTCCAGGGTGGTAAACCTGGCGCTGAAACTGACCGGTTTCTTTTCACCCTTGACAGTACAGTCGGCAGTGATGTCCCAGTATTCTTCCGGGATGAAATTGTCAATTTCACGTTCGCGTTCCACAACCATACGGGTTGCAACGCTCTGCACACGGCCTGCGGACAAGCCTTTTTTCACTTTGACCCAGAGGAGCGGGCTGATTTTATAGCCGACCAGCCGATCCAGCGCCCTGCGGGCCTGCTGGGCGTCAATCCGGCCCATATCCAGCTTTCTCGGCTTTTTGATTGCGGCCTGAACCGCTTTCTTGGTGACCTCATTGAATTCAATCCGGCAGGGAGATTTTTCATCCACGCCAAGCACGTGAAACAGATGCCAGCTGATGGCTTCCCCTTCGCGGTCAGGGTCTGTCGCGAAATAGATCTGGGAAGCGTTCTTGGCTTCTTTGCGGATACGGCTCAGGATATCGCCGCGTCCACGGATCGTGATGTATTTCAGATCAAAGTCATGATCGATATCCACACCAAGCTGGCTCTTGGGCAGATCGCATACATGCCCCTGGGAGGCTTCCACCTTATATCCTTTGCCCAGATACTTGCTGATGGTTTTGGCCTTTGCAGGGGACTCCACGATAATCAGTTTCTGTTTGTTGGTTGCCATTTTTATCTATCTCCTCCGGGATGGATTAATGCTTGATCTGATATTGTTTGCCGGGCAGGGCTTCAATGACGCCCCGGATCTGAAGAATTGTCAGCGTGCTCATCAGTACGGAAGGGTTCAGGCCTGTACAGGCGATAAGCTGCTCAAAGCTCAGTGCACCCGGCTTCAGTGCGTTCATAAGTGTTTTTTCTTCCGGCGTGGAAGGCTTGTATCCCTGCACGCAATCGCTATTTTGCCTTACTGCGGAAGGATTGTCAAGCCAGTGAAGATCTTCAAGGATATCATTTGCGCTGGTGAAATAGAGTCCGCCTTCCCGCAGCAGCTGATGATTTCCCTCAAAACAGTCTGAAGCGGGGTCGCCGGGATAGACAAACACGTCCTTCCCCTGCTCCAGCGCGTGATTGACGGAGGTCATACTGCCGCTGCGGATCCTGGCTTCCATGAGGATCAGGGCCCGGCTCAGTCCGACTATAATGCGGTTCCTGACAGGAAAATGCCAGCCCAGTGCCTTTTCACCCGGCGCGTATTCACTGATGATCAGTCCGCCGTTTTTCAGGATGTCGTCATGCAGGCACCGGTTATCTGCCGGATAGACCCGATCCAGGCCGTTTCCGACGACAGCGATTGTCAGGCCCTTCCCGTCCAGGCAGCCGCGATGCGCGGCGGCGTCTATTCCGCAGGCTAGTCCGCTGATGACGGTGATGCCGTGCCTGCCCAGGTCTTCCGCCAGTCTGCCGGCGGCTTTCTGTCCTGTATAGGATGCGGCCCGGCTGCCGACAATGGCCAGGGATCTGTCCCTGAGGCAATCCTTGTTTCCCTGCATGAACAGAATGGCGGGTGGATCATGGATTTCATGCAGCGAAGATGGAAAACCAGGATCCGTGAAAACCAGGGATCTGATCCCGTGCCTGTCCATGACCTTCTGGAGCTTTTCAAGGTTTTCCTTTGTTCCCGTGGAATACAGCAGCTGGTAAAACCGCTGGGAGATAAGCTCTTTCAGTCCGTCGTCATTCCGGCAGACAGCCTCATGGCATGCTTCGGACGAACCGTAATAATCCAGCAGCTTTCTGACCGCAGAAGCCGGCATACAGGCTGAAGCAAGCCACGCGTCATACGCATAACCGTATTGCGACACAGGATTCATCTCCAATACTTCTGATCAAGTTCCCGATACTGGACCGCTTCCGCAATATGAGCGGAGGAGATTGTCTCTTCCCCGGCTAGATCGGCAATGGTTCTGGCCACTTTCAGGATCCGCTGGTAGGCGCGCATGCTCAGGTGCAGGGAATCCACCGCAGCGTTCAGTAGGGCGGTTCCTTCAGCGTCCGGAGTGCAGAACTGTTTTACTTCAGCGTTGGTAAGCTGTGCGTTGCAGTATTTTCCGGTCCCTTCATATCTCTTCAGCTGGATTTCCCGCGCTTTCCGCACTCTGGCAGCGACAACAGCGGAAGATTCGGAAGGCTCGGAATCATTGATTTCATTAATGGGCACGGAATCAACTTCGATCTGAAGGTCTATTCTGTCCAGCAGCGGACCGGAAACACGATCCAGGTACCTTCTGATTTCAGGAGGCGTACATCTGCATGTACGGCGGTTGCTGCCGTAGAAACCGCAGGGACAGGGATTCATGGCGGCTACCAGCATAAAGGAAGACTGGTACTGGGCCTGGCGTCTCACTCTGGCTACGGATACAATTCCGTCTTCCAGCGGCTGCCGGAGGGCTTCCAGCGCACTGCGGCTGAATTCCGGCAGTTCATCCAGGAAAAGGACGCCGTTATGCGCCAGGGAAACTTCACCGGGTTTGGCGTCCTGACCGCCGCCGATCAGGGAGGCGACGGAAGCGTTATGGTGCGGGGCGCAGAAGGGACGGTTGACCATCAGTCCCTTCCCTGCCTGCAGTTTTCCGCAGATGGAATGGATTCGCGTTGTTTCAAGGGATTCTTCAAAGGTCATCGGAGGCAGGATCCCGGGAATGCAGCGGGCAAGCATGGTTTTGCCGCTGCCGGGCACGCCGATCATCAGCATGTTATGCCCGCCGGCTGCAGCCACTTCAACGGCCCGCCGTGCGCCTTTCTGGCCTTTGATCTGTGCCATGTCCACCACAGGAACCGCTTCGTTTTTCAGTGCTTCAAATGAAACCTGCTTCTGTTCTGCCAGTTCCATCTTCCCTTCAAACCAGGCGATCACCTGTCTCAGGTGTGATACGGGGAGAATCCGGATATCCTGTATGCAGGAAACTTCGCAGGCATTTTTTTCCGGCAGTATTACGGTACTGATGCCGTTTTCCTTGGCGCTGATCACCATGGGAAGGGCGCCGTTAATGGGCTGGACGCTTCCGTCCAGGCTTAGCTCGCCGAAAAGCGCTACGGATTTCAGGTCTGTCGGCGGATCAGGGATCAGTATTCCGTCCGCGATCATCATTCCGACTGCAATCGGCAGATCAAAACAGGGACCTTCCTTTTTGGTGTCTGCCGGTGCCAGGTTAACCGTGATCCGTCTGGGGTTCATCTGTTTACCGCTGTTGATAATGGCAGCGTTAACCCGGTCCTTGCTTTCCTTCACGGATGCATCGGGAAGACCGATGATTTCAATACCGGGCATGCTTTCCGTGCCGAACACTTCAACATGGACCTGATAACCGTTCACGCCTGTCACACCGAAACTCAGCAGACTTGCCATGATTCCCATTGCGGTTGATTCCTCCACTGATCAGTTTGGATACCTTGCTTCCCGTTCGGATTTTATCAGGGGTTATACCAGATTCTCAGCAGTTTGTTACCCAGATCCAGCCATTCTGTGCACACATTCAGTCCGCAGGCATACGGGAACAGGATGAGGAAGAACACGGCTGCCGCCGCCGCATATACTGCGGCAAAAATACGGAAGTACAGTTTGTATTTCGGATCGTCCTGGTCGAAGCATACCGCAATCGCGGTCATGATAAATGGAAGGCTCGCAAAATAATGATAGATGTAAGTTCCTCTGGGAACCAGCACCCAGGGCAGATACTGGGCCAGGAATCCGATCAGGATAAAGGAAAAACGGAAATCGGAACTACCTGTCCTGATATGCCAGAGATAATCTGTCCCTTCAAGCCGGTATCTGCGGGTCTGCGCGAAACGGAACAGGCAGTAAACCAGCGCCGCAAGTCCGCCATACCAGATCACAGGATTGCCGAAACAGAAAATACTGTTCCGCATTGTAAATCCGGCCGGGATATATTCCTGTGAGGCGTAATACATGGGTTTGCCGATGATCGGCCATTCCCACCAGGGTGAATAGAAGGGATGATCCATTCCCAGTCCGGGTTCACTGTGATAATTGAACATGCCTACCTGTGCCTTGATCACTTCTTTGACATAGTCTGTCAGGCTGGTAATCCTGCCGGACATATAGGCGAAGTAAGGGATATAACACAGCAGGTAAATAATCACCGGGATCAGGATAAAGAACAGGATGCACCACAGACAAAGAACCAGGGTTTTGCCCAGTGCGGAACGGAGCTGTTCCATATCCTCTCTGGAAGCGCTGCGGATCATCCGGTAGCAATGGGTGAAGAAGAGGACCGCCAGTCCGGCTCCGGCATAAACGCCAATCCATTTGCTTGCGATGGACAGCCCCATGAACAGGCCGCTGAAAAGGAGCGGAATAATGGATGCAGATTTCTTCTCCGTCAGATAGTCTGTCTGTATAAAACGCAGCATGAAGAAGTATTCGAAGATGATAAACAGCACCGGGAAGCTGTCAATGGTGGCAATCTGCGTTTGTGTCAGGTGCTGGCAGTCCAGCGCCATCAGCAGGCATGCCAGGGCAGCGATGCCGGTTTTCTTGGTCAGCTGCTTGACAAGCAGATACATACCGGGCAGCATCAGGATACCGGCCAGCGCCCCTGCAAACCGCCAGCCGAACGGACACATGCCGAAAACAGCAACGGAAAGGCTGATCAGGATTTTTCCGAGAGGCGGATGGCTTGTTTCATAAGGTACTTTACCGTACAGGAATTCAAAACCGGTTCTTGCGTGATAGATTTCATCAAAATAGCTGCTGTTCCACCAGCTTGGCTGTGCAGCGGCTTTGGTGGTTTCATCGCTTTCCGGGAAGGCAGGAAGCCTTTCCAGGGTGTCCTGTTCGTCAATCAGGGAAGCAGGATCGGAATACAGCACAGATTCCGGTTCGGCGCCTGTCTGATCCATAATCCGGACCGGAAGCACTTCTCCGTTCTCATTGCGGAACAGCACTTCATTCAGTGTCAGGCCGATATACTTCGCTTTCAGTTTGACATATCTTCCATTGAAACGGACGACGTGGCTCAGGTTGGAACTCTGGAAAGTCACTTTCTCGTTTTCATCCGTATAGGAAAGGATCACGTATTTCCATTTCCAGCATTGACCCTGGTCCATCTGAGCCCAGACATCGTTTTCCCATTCTTCCCCGTCACGGCTCACGGCAAAGGAGAAATTCCGGCTGCTTACCTGTCCGAAATAGAGGATTTCGAAGTTGTCCCGATACTCGCCCAGGTCGAAGACAATCTCCTCTTCAGGACTGCTGGATGTCCAGGCAGTCTGTGGCGCCTTTGTACTGCCCAGTGTCAGAAGGCTGACGGCGGCATAGATCGCTGTAATGACGGAAAGCAGAATCGTATCCCTTTTATTCCAGTGCAGGAACCGGTCATATCTGCGGGTCGCTTTGGGGGTTGCTTTTTCTTCTTCCGGAATGATCCGTTCTGCTGTCAGGCAGGTATCATTCTCTTCGGTAATGATCGGGAAAGACTGTTCTTCAAAGACCGGGATTTTCGTTTCAATATCTGAAATACAGGGATCATTTATGTTCTCACAACCGGATTCAGATTCGGCCAGGATAGCAGGTTCAGCGTCGGAATCTTCTGCAGGATGATCCTGTAAAACGATTATATCAGCATACAGCTTCGGGCAGAGCCAGACAGCATACAGGGCGCCCGCTATATTCATAAGGCTGATAAGATCGGCAATCACAACCGTATCTGGATTCAGGTGCCCGAAGGCGGAACCCAGGCGGATGCTGTTATCCAGCACAATTCCTTCATTGATGAAGGTTGTCACGGAAAACAGTACAAGGACGTAAAGGATACGCCTGTCTCTGAGCAGGGCCCAGGATGCGGCGAAAAGCAGCAATGCGGGGAAAATATAACGCTCATGCATTTTTACGCCGAATACATACAGAAGCACAAACAGCAGTCCGCCAAGCCATGGAAGAAGACGGATGTCTTTCCGCCGGATGGCTGGAGAAAGAACGATAACAAAAGCAAATCCCATGGCGATTCCGCCGGTCAGTCCCCAGGAAGCGCTCATGCAGGCGCAGACGATAAACGCGGCAGCGAACAGGAAACTGAGGATGGTTTCAATCAGGGGATACATCTTCTCTTTGGAACGGAAATACCACCACAGGCCGTAACCGGTGCAGAGAAGACCCAGCAGCATAGGCGCAAGCATGTGGGCCTCGTTTGCAATGGCGTTCCAGTTCCCGCCCAGGATATAGTAGAAATTGGCGGTGTTGACCGTTGCGTAGGGATAGGATTCAAGCGTACGCTGATATAGCTTGATCAGCCAGTCCCAGTCCTGCTGTAAACTGAAAGGAATCACCCCGGCGGCAAGCGTCAGCAGGCTGATTCCGGTGCCGTACAGGATCGGTTTACGGGATTCAGCATTCCGGAAACAGGTAATCAGGATAAAGATCAGCCCCAGCGGCCCAAGCATAAGGGCCTGGGGTTTGACCAGCACTGCAACCACGTAAAGGGGTAATGCCGCTGTCCACTTCCCTTTTACAGCCAGTACGGAAACGGCCAGCAGGAGCAGGCACAGCACGCTATCCATCTGTCCCCATGCGGCGCTGTTCAGGATGGCGGACGGATTGAACAGCGCAGCGATCAGGAAGAAATACGGAGCATAACCGTATGTTTCATGTTCCCGGACCATAAGACGGTAGACAATAAAGCATCCGATAAGATCACAGATACAGGGAATAAAACGGAAAATAACCCGTTCCAGCATGGGTCCGGCATGCAGGATCCTGGACATTTCGGAATTAAAGGCCAGCACATAGGTATAAAGCGGCGGATAATCGCAGAAATTGGTGTCCTGGTAGAATCCGACGGCTCCGGATTTTGCCATGGTTTTTCCCCAGCTCAGGAAACAGTTCACGTCCACCATGTATCCTTCAACCAGTGAACTGATCAGGACGCGGAGGATAAGCGCCGAGAAAAACAGGGCGGAAAGCAGATAAGGAGCGATTTTCCGGCTGATTGTAATTTCCTGCCTTTTGCGCTGTTCATAATAATAGACGGCAATCAGGGCGAAGGCGGAATAAACAACGCTGATCAGCACAAGCCATACCGTCATCGGAATGGATTGAAGCGGATCTTCATATTCGTCATCATCGTCATAGGAATCTTCGGTCTCCCGGTACCATAGGTCAGCAACCAGGTCGCCGGGAATGCTGTCCACCTTGGTCAGGGAAAGGTCTGAGAAGGCGGCCTTACCGGAACAGATCCCGCTGTATCCGCCCAGCCGGGCAAAAACAACAATATAGTCCTGGTCAGGTCCGGTTTCGCCGTAATACTCTATGTATTCCCATTCACCCTCTGTATCGTATACCTTGTCGCTGAAAGCATAGATGCCCTCGATACTCAGGTTGGCGCCAAGACCTCCTTCAACGCCGCTGGCGCGGATGTATCCGCTGAATTTGTAAAGGGAATCCGGCTCCACTTCGACTGCCTGGGCAAAACGGGCGTCGTTTTCTGCGATATTCTGGATGGTAATGATATGTTCATGACCCGCATCGCCTTCAGAAACACCGAACACGGTATAACCGGCATCCAGATAATATGCGTCGGTATACCAGTATTCCGGCATCCCCTCGCTGTCCAGTTTGGAAAAATCGGCGTTCTGGAGCAGGTTCTCCCCTTCAGCAACGCCAGCGGGCACAAGGGCAAAAACCATCAGAAAAGCGATCAGGAACAATATAATCCGTTTGGATAAAGTCAATCGACAACGCATCCTTTCATTATCGGTAGAACATGCCGCCCGGTTGAAATGCGTTGGGAATGTACAGCATATCATCCGGATGAACCTCCATAACATCAAAACGAACAGCTTTTCCAAGCCATTCCATGCGCATCAGATAAAGGGTGGCAGCCCTGGCAATGCGCCGCTGTTTCTGCTGGTTGACGGCAGCGATACCGGTGCCTGGCAGGGATGTCATCCGGGTTTTCACTTCCACAAAAACCACGGTATCCTTGTCCAGCATAATCAGATCAATTTCGCCTGCTTTGGTCTTGTATCTGCTTTCCAGGAGGCGCATTCCGTAATGATCCTCCAGCCATTGTGCGGCAATTTCCTCACCCAGCAGGCCGGTTTCATAGGTCCATTTCATATAAAATGAGTGATGAAGCTTCTGCGATGAACCGGACAGGGCCCGATTCTTTTCAGAGCTTCAATATGTTCCTTGGTTCCGTAGCCCTTGTTTCGCGCAAATCCGTATTCAGGATAAAGCTGATCAAGTTCGATCATCTGCCTGTCCCGGATAACCTTAGCCACGATGCTTGCCGCGGCAATGGAATAGGAGTTGGCGTCTCCTTTGATAATGGGGACTTCTTTTCCGTTCAGCCCGAGTTTGGTCACCGCGTCAATCAGGAAAATATCGGCCGGTACTTCAGCAGCGGCTTTGCGCATGGCGTTCCGCGTAGCTTCCAGGATATTGATCCGGTCAATCTCTTCCGGAGAGACTTCACCCACGCCGACATAAAGGGCATTGGCCATGATCTCGTCAAAAACCTTCTCCCGTCGGCTTTCGCTCAGCTTTTTGCTGTCGTCAATCCAGATAATAAGCGGATCCTCAGGCATCACAACGCAGGCTGTTACAACGTTCCCGGCCAAAGGGCCGCGGCCGACTTCGTCCATACCTGCGACAACCAATCCTGCCTGTCTGTACTGCCTGTCAAATGCCAATAGCTCGGCTGCATGCTGACTACGGTCAATCATTGCTTTCTGTATCCTCCGTGTTGATTTGGGGCGGCGCTTCAAAAGTGATTCTGCCCAGCTTTCCTGCGCGGTATTCATCCAGCACTACGCTGCAGCAGCGGTCATAGTCAAACCGACCGCCCTTGAGCAGCCATCCTCTTCCGGCGCATACAGCTTCCAGCAGCTCAGCGCCCTTCAGGCTTGTATCCTTAAGATGGAATCTTTCAGATATAGTATCCGGAACCAGGACGCATAATTCTTCCAGCAGGTTGATGGTCAGTTCCCCTGTGTCCACAATGTCATCCTTTATGGAGCCGATATAGCACAGTCTGCGTGCGGAGAGCTGGTCGTCCAGCCGGGGCCAGAGCAGGCCGGGGGTATCAAGCAGTTCAAGATACGGGGATATTTTGACCCATTGATTACTCTTGGTAACGCCGGGACGGTCGCCGGTCTGCGTAACGGAGCGTCCGTACAGCCGGTTGATCATTGTGCTTTTGCCTACGTTCGGAATGCCTGCGATCATGGCCCGGACTGTTTTTCGTACACCTTTTTGCAGCGCCTTGTCTACAATTTCCTTTGTTGCCTGCTCAATCAGGCTGACGGTTTCCTTGCCTTTCATCATACTGGCGTTGGTCAGGTGTGCTTCAATCCCCTGACGGCGGTAATACTGAAGCCAGCGCTTGTTCATGTTCGGATCGGCCAGGTCGGATTTGTTCATAAAAAGCAGATGACGCTTCTGTGAAATCATTTTGGCCAGTTCAGGATTCCTGCTGGAATAAGGCAGCCGCGCGTCGCACAGTTCAATGATCAGGTCGATTCGTTTGATCTGATCCTGGAGCAGGCGTTTGGTTTTCGCCATATGTCCGGGATACCAGTTGATTCTGTCTTTATTCTCGCTCATCGTAATCACATCCTTATCCGATGGATCGTTCCGGTCAGATCCTGCCCGAACCGGCTCTGTATCCTGCATTCATCTTTATTTCGAAAAAATCACTTCATTATATTATGAAAAAAAAGACCATCAGTCAAGGCGAACAAAACCAGCTTCCTGATTGTCTTTATGTCAAAAAAAGCAGCCTGTTTATCAGGCTGCCGGATCGTTCAGTTTTATAAATTCGAATTCGTAATGCCTTTCTCCGTATTGCTCAAGCCATTGACAGATGGTTGTTTCAAAGGATTTCCGGATATCTTCCCAGGCTCTGTCCGAATGTTCCTTTTCGCTGATATATTGTTCCCTGCATTTCAGCTTCTGTTCATTGAGCAGTGTTTCAACGCTTTTTTCAACCGCTTTGGAGAAAAAGTTGTTCTTGTTGATTTCCAGGGCTTCAATACCGTCGTTGAGGATTTCGGGATCAGGAAGTTCAAAGATGATCCTGTCGCTGTCCGGTGTCATGACTACTTTGCTCAGGTCAATGCCGACACTGGCGGTATAGCGGTAACGGATGGTGGTTGTGCCGACGGTTCCCAGGATAATAACGTTGGTCTTGGCTTCAAGAACGCCCTCTTCGTCAATGGTGGTTACTTCCAGCCGTTTGCTGGACTCCAGCTTCTGTTCCAGGATCATGCTCTGAACCCGGATTTCGCCTGTGGCGTCAGGCAGCAGCTGCCTGATCCATGTACGGGCAAAAGGAAGCAGGGCAATCACCAGAATGATTACCAATGCTTTTGAAATGACGGATAATGCCCATTTTCCGGTCTTCTTCATGGCTATTTCCTCATGCTGCGGTCGTCATCATGGCCAGCAGCGGGATCAGTCCGTAGGTAATCAGGAAATAAAGGACAGTAAGAATACCGACCAGCATAAAAAACATGCTGATAAAGGACATACGGTGCCTTCTTTCCCGTTCCCGGGGTTCATGAGGCGGACGACGTTTCATGAATAGTCTCATTTTACTCACACTTTCACATGGATTACGTTATTACTCATCATGGGAAAGGTCATCCAGGTAACCTCTCAACAGCCGGTAAAGCGGTGCGAGGGTGCGGAAGTCTTTCCTCACTTCTTTCAGGATGCGTTCGGAAAAGGCCCACTGCCAGACAGGATTGTACCTTCCGACATAAATCTCTCTTCCGGTATACCATGGTTTCAGGCGCATCGGTATTTCATCCGGAATATCCATTCTCTTGAAAAATGAACCGTTCAGGATAAGTTTGTGTCCGGGAAGATCGAGATCATCCAGTAAAGCAAGGATTCCGTCGGGATTGGCCCTCATGCGTTTGCGGAAAAGATCCATCAGTTCACGGTTTTCGCCCCATATGCCCATTCCCCAGCTCAGCCTGTCCACGCCGAATTCAAAATAATAGAACAGACTTTTATCCCTGGGTTCTCCGGCTCTTCTGAACAGGAACCAGAGATGATCCCTGTAAGGGCTCTTATCCCTGGAAAACCGCGTATCACGGTGGATGCGTGAAAGGCATTTGTATGGCCGGATTTCCATCATTGGATCAATTTTACGCATGTCCTCGCCCAGGTCCGTGATCATTTCATAAAACGGCGTCTGGACGGTTTCCACATAACGGTCATGATTCTCATGAAAGTATGGGGTGTTGTTGTGAAACTTCAGGTCGAGAAAGAACTGGATAGTTTCATCCGTTAAACCTGTAAACATAGGAACTCACCTGCGTTTCGATCTTTTGAATCCGGAAAACGGAAACAGACTCTGGTTTATTTTCTGATAGAAACAGGCTTTGAACCGGTCATTTCAATGCTCTGTTCATCCGGCTGGCAAACGCCTGCGTAGAGCGTGCAGTGCTCCACGGTAACACGCTGTCCGTCGGGATCAACCACGGTATAGGTGAGCGGATCCAGCGGAACGCTGACGGTGCCTGTTTCTCCGGCCTTCAGGCTGATACGGCGGAATCCGCAAAGCCTGGGGTGAACAGGAGCAAAGGGACTGTCACACTCCACATAAATCTGAACGAGCGCGTCGCCGTCCATCTTCCCGTTGTTGGTGATCTCAGTTTTCACTTCATTGCCGGATACAGAGGCGCTGAGGACCTGATAGGAGGTATAGCTCAGACCGTATCCAAAGGGATAAAGCGGCTTTCCGGTAAAATACCGGTAAGTCCGGTTTTCCATGCTGTAATTTTCAAAATCAGGCAGATCGTTGATATCCCTGTAGAAAGTCAGTGGCAGGTGTCCGCTGAAATTCTTTTCGCCGAAAAGAAGCTCAGCCAGCGCGGTTCCGCCGGCTTGCCCGGGATACCAGGTAAATACTTTCGCGTTGCCGCCGGGTACATTCAGGCTGGAGCCTGCTGTAACGACGGTGACCAGCTTTTTCGCGCTTTCTGTGAGTACGTCCAGGAGACGCCGCTGGGATTCCGGAATCAGCAGGTCTTTTTTATCCCCGCTGAAATACTCGTTTCCTGTATCCCCTTCTTCGCCTTCCAGACCGGCGTCCAGTCCCACGCAGGCGATCGTAACGTCCGCGGCTTCCGCATACATGGCGGCTTCCGCCAGCCGGTCGTCAGCCTGTGCAAGCCCGGAGGTGCGATCCTTGAACAGATGACATCCCAGGCTGTACAGCACGCGTATTCCGTGTTTTTCTGCATACCGACGCAGACCTTCCAGGAAGGTCACATACCGGCTGCTTGTGCCGTTGTAATTACCTTCAAGGGCAGGAATACTGTCTGCATTAGGGCCGATTACTGCGATGGTCCGGATGCTTCCGGGATCCAGTGGCAGGATGCCGTCGTTTTCAAGCAGCACCATGCTCTTTTCAGCAGCTTCCAGGGCCAGGGCGGCATGCTCATCCGTATCGTTGGCCGTCACGGGAATCTGATCGTATTCACAGTCGTCCGCAAAAAGGCCCAGCATAAACCGGGTTGTAAACAGATGTTCACAGGCGGTGGTGATCTCTTCTTCGGTAATCAGCCCTTCCTGCAGCGCTTCCAGGATGTGCAGGTAGGTGTTTCCACAGTTCAGGTCACAGCCGTTTTTGAGGGCCAGCGCGGCACTCTCCGGCGCTGTTGCTGTTACTTTATGGTTGACATGGAAGTCCCGGATGGCCCAGCAGTCGCTGACAATATGACCCCGGAAGCCCCATTTTTCACGCAGGGTCTTTTTCAGCAGGGTCTCGCTGCCGCAGGCGGGTTCCCCGTTTACCCGGTTATAGGCGCCCATGACAGATTCAACCTCGCCTTCCCGTACTGTGGCTTCAAAGGCAGGCAGGTAGGTTTCGTTCATATCCTTGGCGTTGGCACGGGCGTCAAACTGATGCCGCAGCGCCTCCGGTCCGGAGTGTACCGCAAAGTGTTTGCTGCAGGCAGCCGTCTTCAGGTATTTGCCTTTTCCCTGTAGTCCCTGGATAAAACGGATACCCAGACGGCTGGTGAGATAAGGATCTTCTCCGTAGGTTTCGTGTCCCCGGCCCCAGCGCGGATCGCGGAAAATATTGATATTCGGGCTCCATACAGTCAGACCCTTATAGATATCCCTGTCTCCGTGCCGGCTTTGTCCGTTGAATTTGGCACGCGCCTCATCAGAGATCACGTCGGCAATCTTTTCCTGCATGTCTTCATCAAACATGGCAGCCAGGCCGATCGCCTGAGGGAATACGGTTGCAGTGCCTGCCCGCGCCACACCGTGCAGTACTTCGTTCCACCAGTTATATGCCGGAATACCGAGCCTGTCGATGGAAGGCGCGTCATATTTCAGCTGAGAAGCTTTTTCCTCCAGAGTCATACGGCTGACAAGCTCTTTCGCTTTGGCCGCTGCTTCCGTTCTGTCCCTCATGATATGATCCTCCGATTCATAAATATCCAATTTATATATATTCCACAATATACAGTATGATTCCTTCCGGTTCTCTCAATATATCTGGATATAAAAAAACTGCTGCATCATGCAGCAGTTTTTTTCGCACAAATCAGACGCGTTTGACTTCCTTAATCTTGGCTGCCTTGCCCTGACGATCGCGCAGATAGTACAGCTTGGCGCGGCGAACCTTACCGTGACGGATCAGTTCAACATGGTCCACACGGGGAGAATTGATCGGGAAAGTACGTTCAACACCAATGCCATAGGACACACGGCGAACCGTAAATGTTTCACGGATGCCGCCATTGCGCTTGGCGATAACAGTGCCTTCGAAAGCCTGCAGACGTTCACGGTTGCCTTCGACAACCTTAACCCATACGCGTACGGTATCACCGACGTTGATCTGGGGCAGATCGCTGCGAATCTGTTTTGCTTCGATGGAGCGGATAATTTCGTTCATGGTTTGTGCCTCCTTCCCTCATAGACGTTCATGACCCGGCGGTTCATCCGAACGGATGAATCATATGTTTCCGGACAGAGGACCGTCCGCATAACGACAAATATATTAACATAAATGTAAAGATCTTGCAAGAGATATTTTTCCTTACAGATCAATGAATTTTTCAAATTCGGGCAGGATGCCGATTCCGTCAGGATAATGGGCCGCAAACTGAGGAATGGCGTGGGACGGGAAGCTGTTTCCCTCGATGAAGGTGGGGCCGTCCTCAGTAATGGCTACGTCCCAGGCGATGAAGCGCATCTGCGGGATCTTCTGTGCTGCTTCCATGCACATTTTCTTCGCTTCTTCCCAGTATGGAATCTGGAATCCGATGATGCTGGTATCAGTCATGGGATGTTTGATGAACGTGTTGCCCTGCTTGTCCGCACCCACGGTGCTAAGCTTGCCGGTTTCAATATTGATCCTGGAGGCCATGCCGCCGCAGTCAACGTTGTCCATTACTTTACCGTTGCCGATGCGCAGGAAAGCATATACAATCCCCTGCTGTTTGTCACCAAGCAATGTGGCAATCCGGCAGGTGTTGACGGAGGTGGGACAAAGGGCCGCCATCTTCGGATGTTGCCTGACGATTTCTTCCAGGATACCAATGCCGTCCTTTTTCAGCCGCGCAAGGAAGGCTTCCGGGCCGTCCTTCCAGTCTTCGGACGTATATTTCTGGATTCCGACGCCGCTGGATCCTTCCAGCGGTTTGCCAATCAGCGCGTCAAAGTTGCGGCAAAGTGCGAACAGATCATCTGTGGAGGTGTTGTCGTCAATCCGGATCCATTTACGGGGAATCCATTCTTTAAAGAAGGTGTTGAACTCCGTTTTATCGTCAAAAGTATGCCAGTATTCTTTCGGATTCATCCTCCGGACGATATCGTTGGAGATACCGCGCGTAATGACGGTTTTGCGCTGCTCGTCGTTCAGCTTGTACATCTGGGCAATTTTGTAGTCAATGTAGCCTGCGTTGTATTTGATGCCGCAGCGCAGCATATCCGTCAGAAGCCAGAGCCTTCCCTTTCCGCTCCGCTTTTTCAGCAGGCCGGTGGTTTTCCACATGGCTTTCCAGTCTATCTTTTTCAGGCGGTTGATGAAATAATTGAAACGGGACATGGCGAATACCTTTCCTCTCTGTCAAACGTTAAAGCGGAACAGGGTGATGTCCCCGTCCTTCATGACGTAATCCTTGCCTTCACTGCGTACGAGGCCCTTCTCCTTGCAGGCGGCCATACTTCCGAGCTCTGCCAGCGTATCGAAGGGAACGATTTCTGCGCGGATGAAACCCTTTTCGAAATCGGTATGGATTTTGCCTGCAGCCTGGGGTGCCTTCGTTCCGTTCACAATGGTCCATGCCCTGCATTCATCTTCTCCCGCTGTCAGGAAGGAAATCAGACCCAGCAGGCGGTAGCTGGCTGTAATCAGCCGGTCCAGGCCGCTCTGGCCGATGCCGAGCTCGCTCAGGAATTCGCTTTTTTCTTCCGGATTCATGGAGGCGATATCCTGCTCAATGGCAGCGGAAATCACGATCACCTCGGCATTTTCGGCCGCCGCGGTCTTCCGCACCTGGTTCACATAATCGATTTCTGAATCGTCTTTTCCGAGATCGTCCTCTGAAATATTGGCTGCGTAAATCACCGGTTTGGTGGTCAGCAGGAACCAGCTCTGGAGAATCGCTTTCTCATCATCCGTGCATTCAAGCGTACGGGCCGGTTTTCCGGATTCCAGATGAGCATAGAGACGGTCGGCCAGTTCCGCTTCTGCTCCGGCTTTTTTATCCCCGCCGCGGAAACTTTTTTCGGCCTTGTCCTTGCGCTTCTGAACGGTTTCCATATCGGCAAAAATCAGTTCAAGGTTAATGGTTTCAATATCCCTTACAGGATCAACGGAACCATCCACATGGATAATGTTGTCATCATTAAAGCAGCGGACAACATGGACGATTGCGTCCACTTCCCGGATGTGTGAAAGGAATTTGTTTCCCAGCCCTTCGCCGCGGCTGGCGCCTTTCACCAGACCGGCGATATCCACAAATTCAATTGTGGTGGGAGTAACCTTCTTCGGATGATACATATCGGCGAGCACATTCAGCCGGTGATCAGGCACAAGCACCACACCAGTGTTGGGTTCGATGGTACAGAAAGGATAGTTTTCAGCCTGTGCTCCAGCGTTTGTGATCGCATTGAACAGCGTGCTTTTTCCGACGTTCGGAAGACCGACAACTCCGAGTTTCATATATTTGGCTACTCTCCTTATAAATAGGTATATTTATGAACTTTCCGGCAAAAAATTATATCCGTTGTAGTATAAACAGTCAAGAGACGGAAGACCGGTCAATCTTTCCAAACCTGAACGGATATGATAAAATGTATAAATAATCATGTTGGAGGTATGTCCTGATGTCTGTTCTGCACAGTGCTCTTCTTGGATTAATACAGGGTCTTGGAGAATTCCTGCCCATCTCTTCCAGCGGGCATTTGCTGCTTGCCCGTATTTTCTTCGGTATCCAGACGGATACTCCTGCGATGAAGATGCTCGACATTCTGCTCCATGTCGGTACACTGGTGCCTGTGCTGATTGTTTTCAGGAAAGAATGGCTGGATATGATCCTCCGTCCTGTCCGCAACAAAACGCTTCTGCTTCTTGTGATTGCTTCCCTGCCGACGCTTGGCGTCTATTTTGCCGCAAAAAAAGCCTTCCCAGCCGTTAACGGTTTTGCTGTTTTTGACAGCGGCTGGTTCCTCGGCACATCTTTCCTGATCACTGCCCTTTTCCTGATTATCTGTGACCGCATGGCAGTCCGTCAGAAGAATGGCAGCGGAAAGGTCGGTATTCTGCAGGCTGTTGTCATGGGTCTGTTCCAGGGAATCGGTATGACGCCCGGTATTTCCCGTAGTGGTTCCACCATCCTGGGCGGCGTATCAACCGGCCTTGACAAAAATACGGCTGCCAGGTTCTCTTTTATGATGAGCGCTCCCGCGATTGTCGGATCCCTTCTGATGGAAGGAAAAGATGCGCTTGAGGAAGGCTATCTCAGCGAGATTTCACTGGTGCCCGCACTGGTCGGCATTCTGGTGGCTGCCATTGTGGGATATGCCGCTATCCGTTTTATGCTGAAGGTCATTACGAAAATACCGCTTTCCTGGTTTGCGCTGTATCTTGCGATTATCGGTATAGTCTTCCTTTTCCTGCAGCTGAGCGGTAACTCCATTGTGCCGGCATTTGCTGTACCGGCTGCGGTTCTCGCCGCGTAACAGGTTCTGATTCTGTGAATGATTTGATTGAAGTGAGGTGAAGCATTTGAAAAGAGTAACAGCATTTTTGCTGGTTATGATTATGCTTTTTACCTCTGTCTCCGTTTCTTTTGCGGCGAAAAGCAAGGATCCGACGCCCACGGCAGAGCCGATTCCCCAGCCGACCCTTTCCCCTGATGCCCCCGAATATGATAAGGAACATCCTGAAAACCTGTCCCCTGACCAGCTTTATGCCCTTTCCGCTGTCCTGATGACCCAGGATAAGGGAGAGGTCATTTTTGAGAAGGATGCCGATGAGCGGCGCTATCCCGCCTCCATGACCAAAATCCTTACAGTTCTGATAGCACTGATGTTTGTGGATGATCTGGATGAAACCGTCACAGTCTCTCAAACGGCAGTAAATGTACCTCCGGACTCTTCCACCATGTATCTGAAAGTGGATGAGGAAATTCGCCTGATTGACGTCATTTACGGCACTATGCTGCTGTCAGCCAATGACGGAGCCAATGTGATTGCTGAGGCTGTATCCGGAGATATTCCCCGCTTTGTGGATCTGATGAACAGGACAGCCGAGACCCTGGGCTGCATCAACACACACTTTGTCAATCCTCACGGTTATCATGATGACAATCATTATTCCACCGCCCGGGATATGGCTGTGATTGCACGGGAAGCCATGAAAAACGAAACCTTCCGTGAAATCGTCGGCACCACTTCCTATCAGCTTCCCCGCACCAACAAACAGCGCGCCCGCACCATTACCACAAAAACGGAATACATGCTCACGGGCAGTGAGGAAAGCCCGAATCAGTATTATTATGAATATGCAACCGGTATCAAAACCGGTTCCCATTCCCATTCCGGATACTGTTTTGCGGGTGCCGCTTCCAAGGATGGGGTGGATCTGATTTCGGTCGTTATGTTTACCGGCAGAAAAGCACGCTGGGCAGATACCATCAAGCTCATGAATTACGGTTTCAGCCAGTATGTGAGTGTTACTCCGGTGGATCTTTACAACATGAGACCCATCAAACTGTCGACATCCAATTACTCCACGTCTGATCCGGATAACGGAGAGATCACACTGGTCTGTTCCCCTGTCGGTGAAAATGCCCAGATTGTCACGACGCAGTCCGACGTCAATCGCATGGCGGACAATCTGCGGGATTACGTGGCTTTTGATTTCAGGGGTGATCTGCAGGCGCCTATCCAGGCCGGTGAAGAAATCGGGACCATGACCTGGTATAATGATAAGGGAGAACCTTTTGTCTATTCGCTGACGTCTTCCCGTTCCGTTGAAAAGCGGGACAACGCCCCCAAAACAATCGATGAAATTATTGCGGAAACCTATGCTGATCCCAATCCCTTTCCGCCTTTCAATTTCGAGTTCGTGCTCATTCTGTTCGGACCACCCCTGGTACTGATTGGCATCATTGCGTTCCTGGTTATTTCCAGGAAAAAAAGGAGCGGGCATAAAATGCGCGCTCCCAAGCCTGTGAACAGATATGTAAAATAACCGGTTTATTCCTTTTCTGTACCGTTCGGAAGTATAATGGAAAAAATGGAACCGCATCCGGGTTTGGAACGAACCCGGAGTTTTCCTTTATGTGCGACAACAATGATTCTGGCAATGCTCAGTCCCAGACCGTGCCCGCCGGTTTCGGACTGCCGTGCCTTATCGCTTCTGTAGAAACGTTCAAAGATCTTCGGAAGCTCTTCCTGTGAAATACCCTGTCCTTCATCCTTCACCGACAGGCAGCAGTTCCCTCCGGGTTCATTGGTGCAGGACAGCGTTACCGTCGTTCCCGGACTGGAATACTTGACTGCATTGTCACAAAGGATTCGCAGTACCTGTTTCATCATATTCCTGTCGGCACTGATTGTAAGGGGATCCATCCGGGCCGTTTTAAAATGATATTCGGTATGGACCATGGTTTCTTCCTTCTGGATCTCCCGGATCAGTTCTGCCGGATCAAAGGAAGACATCTCCATCATCAGTGTTTTCTTGTCATGACGTGCCAGGAACAGGAGGCTTTCCACCAGGTCCTTCATACTTTCCGTCTCCTGGGAGATGGCGGTAATGCCTTCATCCAGGATTTCAGGATCATCCTTGCCCCACCGCTTCAGCATGTCGGTATATCCCCGGATGACGGAGATGGGGGTTCTCAGCTCGTGACTGGCGTCGGAAACAAATTGTTTCTGGCTGTTATAGCTGCGTTCAATCCGGTCCAGCATCCTGTTGATGACTGTGGCCAGGTCCTTCAGCTCATTTTTGGTTCCGGCAATATTGATCCGGTTGGAAAGGTTGCTCTCAGACAAGGTTTCTGCCATGGAGGTGATATCCCGGATCGGGGCCAGCACGCGCTTGTTAAGTCTCTGGTCGTGCCGGAAGAAGTATATGATACGGAACAGGTCGCACAGCAGCAGCCCGCCCATCAGGATGCCCCAGGTGATCCACAGGTAATGGATGTTCAGGGTTACAAGCCAGTTTTGACTGCTTCGGCTGTAGAGGAAGCGAAACTGCTGATGACTGAATAACCTGCCGAACATCAGGGAGATATCGCTGGAAATCCTCGGGAAAAAGTCTTGCTCCCGGATTATGTCCGAAACCTGGGCTGTCAGGTAACCTTTCGTGACAGTCTGTATTTCCTGTTCGGACTCAGCATACTCGCCCGTTTCTTCTGTCATCCCGGATTCTTCCTGCACAGTCCGCACCGGTATCAGTTCGTTCAGCTCCTGGGAAACCGGAATGGCTATACAGAAGCAGAAAACAATGGACAGGATGAATGCAACCGGGATAAAACTGCGGAAAAGCTGGAAACAGTAATGCAGCGCAATCCTGAAAGCAAGCGACAGCCTGATCCGGCTGACGCCGCCATGCAGGCTTCCGCTCACCTTGTTTGCCAGTACAAGCTCGCGTTCTGTGACGTCCTTCTGTTTCGTTTTTTTGTTTTTATTCTTATTCTTGTTCTTCTTCATAATCGAATAAATATCCTACGGAACGGATGGTGTGGATGGTCTTGATGTTGTACTGATCATCGATCTTGTGCCGCAGATAGCGGATATAGACGTCAACGATATTGGAATCACCGAAGTAGTCGTATCCCCATACCTCGTTCATCAGTTTATCCCGGGTTACGGCTGTTCCCTTGTGTTCCATCAGGTACTTCAGTGTGTCAAATTCCTTTTTGGTCAGTGAAACCGGTTCTCCTTTGACCCGTACCTGCCATGAGGCTGTATCAATACTGATACAGCCCGCCTTCAGGATGTGATCTTCTTCCGGCGCAGCCTGGACATTTCGCATGCGGTTCTTTTTCAGCGCGACGCGGATTCTTGCCAGCAGCTCTTCAATGGCGAAAGGCTTTGTCACATAGTCGTCCGCACCCATATCCAGCCCCATGACTTTATCGGATACGTCATCCTTTGCCGTCAGCATGATGATCGGTACGTCGCTGGTATGTCTCAGCCTTCTGCAGACTTCAATGCCGCTCAGTTCAGGCAGCATAAGGTCAAGGATCAGGAGATCCGGGTTTTCCTCCAGTGCGGTATCCAGCCCGCTTCTTCCGTCAAATGCAGTGATTACGTCATAGCCTTCATGCTTCAGTTCCAGTTCAAGAAACCGGGCTATTTTCTTTTCGTCTTCCACAATGAGTATTTTCGACATCGATATCCTGTCCTTTCCCTGCTCCGGAATAGCATCAGAAACGGTAACCTCACAGATTACCGTTTCTGCTTTATGTTCAGCCGATAGTTACGGAAGAATATCCGTCTTCATCATCGTTTGTTTCCACGTCGCCGTCCCGCGTTTCTGTCTGAACCGGAACCTGGATCGTCGGTACGCTGGAGGTGGCTGCTGAGTATGCGCTGTGGGCGTTCACCGCGGCAGGGTTGCTGTTGAAGAAGGAATCCATGGTTTCTTCAATTTCCTTGGCCTGCTGTTTTAAGCTTTCGGAAGCTTTATCAACTTCCATTTTGATTTCTTCTTTCTTTTCAGGGGCTGCCTTTTCCTCCTTGAAGAGATGGGAGGCCGCGGAGGTTTTGGCGTGTCCCTTGGATTCCTCTGTGATGGTATGAACGACGCTGGATACGGAAGTTTTCGCGTTCTGTGCGGCGTTTTTCACCATCTTCTCAAGGCTGTCCGTGGAGAAGTCGGGATCCATGCCTGTAAAGGAAAACTGATAGCCGAGGAGCATTGATACGATCACGCCGGCTATGGTCATATGCGGTGCAAGCAGCAGGCACAAGCCGGCAAAAAGAACGGATACGTTCACAATGCCTGTATCGCCCTTGCGGATTTTAACCCGGCTGCGATACAGCTTCTGCAGGAAGCCCAGTGCCTTGTCTTTGGTGTCATTCTTCTTTCCGGATTCGCTCATGATACGTGTTCCTTCTTTCTCACTATTATCTTCTTTCAGTCTGCCGCTTTTTTCAAGATCAATCAGAGCCCTTGCAAGATTGCCGTTGTGATAATCAAGCAGAGCGACGGCTTCCTGATAACTCAGACCGCTTTTTTTCCTGAGCAGTTCAATGTCCTCGATGGTGTAAGTTTCCATCTGATGCTCTCCTTTCCTGCCGTTCCTGACGACAATGGTATAATATCATATATTTGACCCGCTGTTCTGAAAAGCAGGCAAAAAGAATATGAAAATCAGATTAAAAAGATTCATACTGTCATGTAAGAATGAACCGGAATGCAATAATCTTCACCTTTACAGGGTATAATCAATGTGATACGATTCAATTAAAAGGGATATGAATATATTCAAAAGGAGCATGTACAATGAGTATTGAGCAGATTCAAAACGGAAAAGCGATTCTGGGTATTGAATTCGGTTCCACCCGCATCAAAAGCGTTCTGATCAACAGCAATCATGAGGTGATTGCCAGCGGCAGCCACGAATGGGAAAACGATTACGTGGACGGAATCTGGACCTACAGTGAGGAAGCCATTCTTTCCGGCCTCCGGTCCAGCTATGCGGATCTCAAAAAGGACGTTTTTGACCGTTATCAGATCAAGCTGAAGAAGATCGCCGGCCTGGGTATCAGCGCGATGATGCATGGCTATCTTCCTTTTGACAGTGGCATGAATCTGCTTGTTCCCTTCCGCACCTGGCGCAACACAATTACCGGACAGGCGGCGGAAGAGCTGACCAGTCTGTTCTCCTTCAATATGCCCCAGCGCTGGAGTCTGAGCCATCTTTATCAGGCAATCCTTAACAATGAACCCCATGTGAAGGACATCGCCTTCCTGACCACGCTGGCCGGCTGGATTCATTATCTGCTCACCGGTGAAAAGGTGCTCGGCGTCGGCGATGCCAGCGGTATGATGCCCATTGATTCATATACTTGCACCTATGACGCTGCTATGGTCAGCACTTTTGACAACCTGATTACCGGAAAAAAGTTTCCCTGGAAGCTCGCGGATATCCTGCCCCGCGTCCTTGTCGCCGGACAGAATGCCGGTTATCTTACTGAAAAGGGAGCCGCTCTCCTGGATCCGGAAGGCGATCTGGAGCCTGGCTGCCCGCTTTGTCCTCCGGAAGGCGATGCCGGTACCGGTATGACTGCCACAAACAGCGTCCGTGCCAAGACAGGCAATGTCAGCGCCGGCACATCCATTTTCAGTATGATTGTTCTCGAAAAACCCATGAGCAAAGTATATCCGGAAATCGATATTGTTACCACTCCTGCCGGTAAACAGGTAGGCATGGTGCATTGCAACAGCTGTACCAGCGATATCAACGCCTGGGTTTCTCTTTTCCGGGAATTTGCTGACCTGATGGGCCTTAAAACAGAAGCCGGTGAAACCTTTACAAAGCTTTTCAAAAAGTCCCTGGAAGCGGACCGTGACTGCGGCGGACTTGTCAACTTCAATTATCTTGCCGGTGAACCGGTCACCGGGCTGACGGAAGGCCGCCCCATGTTCCTCAGGCTGCCGGATGCTTCCATGAATCTTGCAAACTTTATGCGCGCGCAGATTTATGCCAGCATGGAAACGCTGAAATATGGCATGGAAATCATGAGCCGTGAAAACGTGGCCATTGACTGCGTGTATGGTCACGGCGGCCTGTTCAAAACAGAAGGCGTCGGCCAGAACTACCTTGCGGCCGCTATTCATGCCCCGGTAACTGTCATGGAAACCGCTGGTGAAGGCGGAGCGTGGGGTATTGCGCTGCTTGCTGATTACCTTGTTTATAAGGCTGCCGATGAAACGCTGGAGGATTATCTCCAGAATCGTGTCTTCTCCGGCATGAAGCAGATGACCGTTGCTCCTGATCCCGCGGATGAGGAAGGATTCAACAGGTATATGGAACGCTTTGTCAGCTGCATTCCTGCCCAGAAGGAAGCCGCTGAACATTTCCGCTGCTGATCAAAATTATTTGAAATCTGTTTTGTTTATTTCTGTTGATACAATTCTTTGAAAAATATACATACTGTCCTGATTTTGTGATATGATAGTCTGTGAAAGTCATTAACAGACAGTGTGTTTGGATTTTCATTGTGACAGATCCTCACGGAGGTGCTTTCATGATTTCTGCCAGGGATTTTGAAACAGCCCTGCATCTGGAATGCCTGAGCCCGTCAACCAGAACGGAGTGGGATATCCGTACTCCCGATCTGAACAGGCCTGGAATGCAATTCTGCGGATTTTACGAGTTTTTCGCCTTTGAGCGTCCGCAGCTCATCGGTAAAGTGGAAATGGCTTATCTGGAGAAACAGACTTCTGAGGCCCGGAAGGAAATCCTGGAAAAATACTTCAGTTATCCGGTTCCCTGCATCATTATCTGCAGGAGCCTGACTCCCCCTTCAGAGTTTATCGCCGCGGCGAAAGCACATGATGTGCCTGTTTATTCCAGTCCCATGGTTACCAGCAAATTCACGGCCATGGCCATCAATTACCTCAACCGGCGCCTCGCGCCGCATATCACACGTCACGGGGTTCTGGTGGACGTTTACGGCGTCGGCGTTTTCCTCTCCGGGAAAAGCGGCGTCGGCAAAAGTGAGGCTGCGCTGGAACTGATCAAGCGCGGCCATCAGCTGGTGGCGGATGACGTGGTGGATATCTGCAGGATCGCTGATGACAGGCTCATCGGCACCTGTCCGGAAAAGATACGTCATCTTATGGAAATACGTGGAATCGGCGTCATTGATATCAAAGCCATGTACGGTATCGGTGCGGTTGCGATCACCAAGTCCATTGATCTGATTATTGAGCTGGAAACCTGGGATGAAAACAAGGCTTATGACCGGATCGGGCTTCAGGATGATGAGATAGAGATCATGGGCGTTCGGGTTCCTCATCAGCTGATGCCGATCAAGCCCGGACGGAATCTTGCGATTATTGTGGAGGTGGCCGCGAGAAACCTCAGCCTGAAGAGAACAGGCTATAACGCGGCCCGGGAACTTCTTTCCGTTTTGCAGGACGATACAAACGAATAACAGGAGGCAGGAAACAAATGATCAGGGTTGGTATTGACGTTGGCGGTACAGGAATCAAAGTAGGGATTGTTGATGATAAAATACAGATTATCCGGGAAGGATCCATTCCTACGGTAACGGATATTCCTTTTGAGGAGCAGGTGAAAAGGATCGTTGACTGCGTCCTTTCCACAGTTGAAAAAGCAGGACTTTCTTCTGATGACATTGAGTCCGTCGGTGTCGGCATTCCCGGCATCGCCTCATCTGAAACCGGTGAGATTATCAAATGTACCAATATGGGCTGGAATCATGTCCCTTTCCGTGAAGTTTTCCGCCGTTACCTGGATAAGCCTGTTTACATTGACAATGACGCCAATGTGGCTGCACTGGCGGAGAGCGTCGCCGGTGTCAGCGCCGGTACCACTTCCAGTGTGTTTATTACCATCGGTACAGGGATTGGCAGCGGCATCATCATCAACGGACAAATCTGGAAAGGCGCCCACGGCATCGGCGGCGAACTTGGCCATACAATCCTCGATCTGGACGGCGTGCCCTGCACCTGCGGCAATCACGGCTGTCTTGAGCGTTATTGCTCAGCTACCGCGCTGATCAGGATGGCCAGGGAGGCCGTGGCTGAGCATCCTGAATCAAAAATCCTTTCGATCGCAGGCGGAGATCCTTCAAAAATCGAAGCGAAAACCGTTTTCGATGCTTCAAAAGCAAATGATGAAACGGCTATTGCCGTCTATCAGCGGTATATCAGCTTCCTTGCACAGGCAGTCGCCAGCGTTATCAATCTCCTTGATCCTGAAGTGATTGTTCTTGGCGGCGGCGTCAGCAAGGCCGGAAAGGATCTCCTGGATCCCCTCGTCCGGGAATTCCCGCAATACGTTCTGTTCAATGATCAGCCCCTGCCCGCTGTCAGGCTTGCAGTGCTCGGTTCCGAGGCCGGCATGATCGGCGCTTCCATGCTTTCCTGATCAGGAATCCGTACGTGAATATTGAGTGATGAGAGGTTCTGTGAATGCCGGATTATGTCTTCAGTCGAAAACGGGATGGTACCTTTCAGCTGGAAAGCTGTGATTCTCCCGACGCAAATCTGTTTATCCCGGCCGAATATGAAGGAAGGCCGGTTACTTCCATTGCGGAAAACGCGTTTTCATGGTGCTATCAGATCAGACATGCTGTTATTCCTGATTCCGTAACGACCATCGGAGAAGGCGCTTTTTCCTGGTGTGAATCACTTGAAGAAATTGCCATTCCGAATTCTGTCCGCACTATAGAGGACTGGGCATTTACCGGATGCCAGTCTTTGCGCAGCATTCGGCTGCCGGAGGGAATCAGGAAAATCGGATCCTGCTGTTTTCAATCCTGTACGTCACTGGTATCTGTGGATCTGCCGCAGTCTGTCCGGCAGATTGGTGCGGAAGCCTTCTCGGAATGCCGGAACCTGCAGCATATAAAGCTTCCGGATCAGCTTACTGTCATTGAAGATAACGCGTTTGCGGGCTGCGAATCACTGACCGGCATCAATCTTCCGGATCACCTTACAGAGCTGAGCAATCATGTTTTTTCAGGCTGCCCTTCCCTTTCTGAATTTGAAATTTCGGAGCATCACCCTGTTTTCAGGATGAACGGCCATTTCCTGATCAACGGGAAGGAAAACAAGCTGCTGTATTTCGCATCCGGAAAAGCGGACAAAGAAATCCGTGTTCCGGACGGAATCGAAATCATCGCGGAAGAAGCCTTCGCCGGACATTCCCGTACGGAACGAATCATTCTTCCAGACAGTGTAAAAATCATTGAGTCCAAAGCGTTCTATGGATGCCGCGGACTGAAAAGCATCGAATTGCCCGACAGCATTGTCCGTATAGACACCGGTGCATTTCACAGCTGTTCCGCGTTAACCGGTATAAAGCTTCCCCGCGGACTTACCCTTGTGGACTATTCCGTATTTTATGCCTGCAATTCACTGAAATCCGTTGAATTGCCTGAATCTCTCCGTATGATCTCAGCCTGTGCGTTCAGTGGGTGCGGATCACTCCAGACAGTGAAGATTCCTGACGGACTGATCTACATCGGGGATTCAGCTTTTGAAGGCTGCCGTTCTCTTGAGGAGATCAGGATCCCTGACTCCGTGGAAACCATCGGTTCTCATATCTTCGGTTCCTGTACAAGCCTGCATTCCGTTGTTTTGTCTTCAGGTATCAGGAGTATCCCCTTCCGTGCTTTTGCCCGCTGTGAAAACCTGAGCCGGATACAGCTGCCGGAGGGTGTTGCGGAAATCAAAAGCGAATCGTTTGACGGATGTGAAAACCTGGTTTCTGTTTCTGTTCCTGAAACCGTGATTTCCATCGAGCCGTACGCTTTCAGCACCTGCAGGCGTGTCAGGCTGCTTGTCCATACCGGATCAACGGCCATGGAATACGCCCGGGAAGAAGGCATTCCCTATACAACATCCTGAAAACGAATATAAAAAGGACTGCAGATTCATCTGCAGTCCTTTTTTGGTTTATGATTGAATTACAGTTTTGTACCGCATTCGGGGCAGAACTTCGTTCCGGCGGGTACGGCAGTACCGCAGTTTCCGCAGAAGCTGCCGGCAGCCTGTTTGGCACCGCATTCGGGACAGAACTTGGAACCGGCCGGAATCGCAGCACCGCAGGCGGAGCACACCGCACTCGCGGCTGCGGCAGCGGGAGCAGCAGGAGCGGCGGAAGGATTCATGCTCTGGGTGAACATCTGACCCATCGCTGCACCGGCACCCATGCCAACGCCCATACCGGCCATGCCGTTCTGGTTGTTTGCGGCGTCCCTGATGGCTTCAGCAGCCTGGTACTTCGCATATTGATCCATATTTCCGAGCACACCCATGGAAGTCCGCTTATCAATGCTCTTTTCAACTTCCTCAGGCAGAGAAATGTTTTCAATCACAAAGCTGCACAGGGTCAGACCGAGCTCGGCAAGCTTCGGATTGATTGCCTGCATGGCGTATGCAGACAGCTCTTCATAGTTGGCAGCCAGATCCAGCGCGGGAATTTTGCTTTCCGCAATGGCGTCGCTCAAACCGCTGACCAGCGTACGCTTGATCTGTCCTTCCACACCTTCCACGGTGAAGAGGGCGGCGGTTCCGAAAACTTCCTTCAGGAATTTGGCAGCGTCGGAAACACGGAAGCTGTATATACCAAAAGCACGCACCCGGATCATGCCGAATTCAGCGTCACGCATCATGACAGGATTGCTTGTTCCCCATTTCATATCGAGGAACTGTTTGGTATTCACAAAATATACGTCGGATTTAAAGGGGCTGTTGAAACCGTATTTCCAGCTTTTCAGTGCTGTCAGAATCGGCATATTGCTGGTCTGCAGTTCATAACGACCGGGCTCAAATACGTCTGCAAGCTCGCCTTCATTCACGAAAATGGCAACCTGGCTTTCACGAACGGTCAGCTGTGCACCCATCATGATTTCCTTGCCGTTCATGTCGTATTTGTGCACCATGGTTTTGCTGGAATTGTCTGACCATTCAATAACGTCGATCAGCTGTCCCTTGATTGCATTCAGAATACCCATCCTTATTCCTCCTTGATTTTTTTATACTTTATCCGTATCTCCGCAAAGCGCTGTCAGCGCCGGAAATACGCGAATTCCTGTAATATGGAGATCAAGACCGAAATATTCTTTCATATGGGAAATACTGTCAGCGGTATACGTTGTGAGCATCGCTGTCATCGTATCCACTGTCATATCGGTATCCACACCGTGCAGCGGGCAGGCCAGCACCAGAATTCTTCCGTCTGAATGAATGGTCGGAAGGATATGAATCCCGTCTTTGTCCCCGGCAAAAGAAGTGCGGAGAGCAACTTCAAGGCGTTCCTTGCCGTAATGCCATCTCCCCTCCAGCTTGTCGAAGGGAGCAGACTGATCAATTTCAATCAGCAGGCAGGGCCGGTCTGCGTCCATTCTGCTGCGGAGCAGACGCATATTCCGGTGAAGGTCGTCGCTGCTTTTAACCTGTCCGTTGATTACTTTCTTAAAGAATTCATGCCTGCACATCTGCAGAACGTCCCGTGTATTGGAACGTTCATTGTAGAAATCGGCATGGATGCGGTTCAGCAGCACCTTCAGTTCGCTGAGGTACTTACGGACTTCCTCTTCGTTACGGCCGGCCTGGAAAATGGAGACGTTCGGAAAGTTTTCCTGCAGGTATGCAAGAATCAGTTCCTCTTCTTCCGGATTCACGGCCAGACTGATGCCGTCTGCATGATGCTTGGCAAGGCTGTCTTTTGTTCCTTCAAAGTCATGACGTATATGAGGAGGCTTAAACCCAAGCAGTTCCCAGTTGCTGATACTGGCAAACGCGTTCAGAACTTCCTCCTGATCAGACACGAGCAAAAGCTTGTACATCCAACAACCTCCAGGGCGTTTTGGGACTATGTCACTTTGTAATTATAGTACAATCAGGCTTATTATGCAAATGAAAACCCGATTTAATGTAACTGTTCCTTCATGACTTCAATGGCTTTGATCAGCTGAATGTCATTGACAGTATCCGCGAAATCATACATTCCGTTATCCCCTTCCGGCAGCGGAACTTCATAATCCGGTGTAATACCAATCTTATGAACAGGAGATCCGGAGGGAGTATAGTATTCGGCAATGGTCATCTGGAAACCAGCGCCGTTGCTGCCCACTTCGGATACCATCTGGATAATACCTTTTCCGAAGCTTTTAACGCCAACGGTAACTGCGCCCGCGCAGTCACGCAGCGCTCCGGTCAGGATTTCTGAGGAGCTTGCGCTGTTTTCGTTGATCAGGATGACCAGTTTAACGTCTGCTTTCCCGTTTTTCGTCCTGTATTCATCGGCGTGCTCTTCGCCGTCGCGGTATTTCAGATAGCAGAGTTCTCCTTCGTCCATAAACAGATCGGCTATATACCGCGCCTGTTCCACCCATCCGCCCTGGTTATCCCTCAGATCGATGATGATTCCCCTGGCGTTCTGTGCAAGCATTTTTTGCAGAGCCTGCTCAAATTCCAGTTCGCTGTGTCCGGCAAACTCATACATTGCGATATATCCGATACCGTCATCCAGCATTTTGCTGTCAACCTGGTTCACGTTAACTTCACGGCGGGTAATGGTATAAGTGATCTCCTCCCCGTTCCTCAGGAAGGTGACGTCCACATCCGTGCCGGGAACACCCCGCATGATATCAACAGCTTCCTGCAGGTTGGAAGGATTAACATACAGATCCTCGCCGACCTTGTATAGAATATCTCCCCGCTGTACGCCGGCCTCTTCGGCGGGCCCGCCCTGGAATACGCGTGTAATCGTACAGATCTGCTTTTCCATATTGGCCTGGATCATGACGCCGATTCCTACATATTTTCCCTCGTCATCATCCATCATTTCCTTGTATTCCTTGGGATTATAGTAGAAGGAATAAGGGTCATCAAGACCGGCCATCATGCCCCTGATGGCATACTCCACCATCAGGTCTGTATCAGGTTCCTGATAGAAATAGTCCTTTGCGGTATCATAAATCGAAAACATTTCAGAGAACTTCTGGTATTTCTCATACTCATCCTTGCTGATAATCACAACGTTTGAATCAGTGGCGGTGTTACCGGTGGAATATCCGCTGCTGATGGAGGAATTGCCCGTTTCCTTGAACATACTCTCAAGGCTGGATACAGGAATCATCGAGCAGGAGGAAAGAATCAGCAGCATTGCCATAACACAGATGATTTTCAGCATTTTATGATACATGGGCAGGACTCCTTTCAGATAATGCAGGATATCGGTTATGCTTCCTGCGGTATGAGCATGATCACGGAAAACACAACAGCATCGTGGAAACACCGCAAATCCAGGCCGGATATTTTCCGGATCTTATCCAGCCGGTAATTCAGCGTGTTCCGATGAATAAACAACTGCTTGGAGGCTGCTGTAAGATTCAGGTCGTTTCTGAAGAATACCCTGACGGTTTCAAGCATTTCATCGCTGAGTATATCAGAAGCTTTCAGCTGGCAGTATTCTTTCCGGATTTCTCTTTTTTCCGCTTCAGGAATACTGTCAACAATTCTTTCCAGCGCCTGCTTCGTATATACATATACAGAATCCTGCCGGTGGTAAACGGAACCGATATACAGGGCCTTCACTGCGTCATGATAGCTGTTCCGCAGGGCTTCTGTATTGTCTGCCTCCCGCCCGATCCCGGCTTTGATTCCGGTAATTCCTTCACTTTCCATGGTGCCGATTACGGCGTTCGTAAACTCAGTCAGTTCATCTGTATCCTTGCGGTCGGTTTCCCTGATCAGAACTGTTGACTGATAATCAGTCGGGAAAACAATATCGTTCTTTTCAACCGGTGCAATCTGAGAAAGCAGGGTATACAGGTCTCTGCCGGAGGTATTGGTTGCGCGGAAAACAACAACACTTCTCTTTTGTTTATCTTTCACGCGGCATGCCCTGAACAGCTCCGGATCCGGCACAAATTGTGCGTCCGTGAGCATTCTCTGAAACAATGCTGACCCAGTGTCCGGCCTGTCCTGCGGTTTGCTGCTGTTTACGAGAGAGGACAGCAGGGTGTCTGTATCAGGATTGTCCGGAAACACGGCAGTTTTTTCTCCCATGGACAGATAAGTACGGCCGTCCTGCCTGACAATATGATCGGGAGCAATGGACAATTCATACTGAAGATCACCGGGTAGTTTTTCAGCGGGCATGATTTCAGCTGTCAACTGTTTATTTTCCATCCCGGATCACCTCCTTCACAATATTTTATTATATCACAATCATTTCGGCAAGCAAATCACTTCAGGAAGTATGCCTTCTTGAAACATGGAAAACTTGTCGATATAATATTCATCATGAAGATGAGGGAAAGGACTGATGTTTTCTTGAAAAGGAACCTGAAGAAAATCATTGTCCTTTTCCTCGTTTTTGTTTTCCTGCAAGCATCTGTCGGAATGGCTGATTTTGAATTTTCAGACGAACGTTTCAGGGATGATTTTTCTACCGCTAATCTGGATCGTATCATTGAGGAATATGAATTGTATGACGGCTGGTACTGGACCACAGAGGCTGATATTCCACAGAATTTTCACGGCCATCCGGAATGCCCCGGCTGGACTACCGCTGTGGAAGATATTCAGCTGACGGCTTACCGGAAGGGCTGGTATGGATGCCGCTGGCCGATTGACCATGTGCGCAGTGCTGCACCTCAGTACGGCGGCTATGCCGAATGTTTTGCCTTTGCCCAGTTTATCGGGTATCTGCTTTCCGGCGATATTAATCCGCAGCATCATTGGGATTTCTATTATAATTTTGAAGCGTCAGAAGGCTTGCGCGCCGGCGATATCGTCAGCGTAGGCTACACGAAAAACAAGCATGAGTATCATCACAGCGCGGTGGTATATGCCGTTTACGGTGATGAAATTCTTTTTATCCAGGTATCGGGTTCCACCTATAACAGGATTTCTGTCGGCAAAGGGTTCAGCGACGGCAATGTTTTTGACGCCAGGAGTCTGGAGGAACTTTCCGTACTGCCTGGGATCAAGATTTCAAGGTATATTCCCTCCGGTGAGAATGAATAAAAAACACCCCGGATCGTTAAGATCCGGGGTGTTTTTATCAGGAAACGGAATTACTTGTTCAGGATGGTCTTTTCGGTTTCCTTGTCGAAGAAGTGCAGGTGATTGGTGTCCAGAGCGATCTTGATCTTCTGGCCGGCCTTGCTGGAAGTGCGGGGATCAACGCGGGCGATGATGTTGCCTTCCTTGCCGGTGGTGCTCAGGTACAGATAGGTTTCGGAACCCATCAGTTCAGTCACTTCGACGTCAACGTCGATGGTGGCGCTGGCATATTCAGCAAGCTTGGCTTCGTCGTCATGGATGTTTTCAGGACGGATACCCATGATAACTTCCTTGCCGATGTAGCTTTCGTCGATGAACTTGGAAACTTTCTTCTCAGGGATAACGATCTTGTTATCGCCGAAGGTGGCAACAACATCCTGTCCTTCACGATCCAGTTTCACGTTGAAGAAGTTCATCTGGGGGCTGCCGATGAAGCCGGCGACGAACTCGTTGGCGGGATAGTCATACAGGTTCTGGGGGGTATCCACCTGCTGGATGACGCCGTCCTTCATAACAACGATACGGCTGGCCATGGTCATAGCTTCTGTCTGGTCATGGGTAACGTAGATGAAGGTTGTCTGCAGTCTCTGATGCAGCTTGGTGATTTCAGTACGCATGGCAACGCGCAGTTTCGCGTCCAGGTTGGACAGCGGTTCGTCGAACAGGAAGACCTTGGGTTCACGAACGATAGCACGTCCCAGAGCAACACGCTGGCGCTGACCGCCGGACAGAGCCTTCGGCTTACGGGTAAGCAGGTGAGCGATGTCAAGGATCTTGGCAGCTTCTTCAACGCGGCGTTTGATCTCATCTTTCGGGGTCTTCCGGAGTTTCAGACCGAAGGCCATGTTGTCGAACACGGTCATGTGGGGATACAGAGCGTAGTTCTGGAAAACCATGGCGATGTCGCGATCCTTGGGAGCGACGTCGTTTACCAGTTTGTCTCCGATATACAGTTCGCCATCGGAAATTTCTTCGAGGCCGGCGACCATACGCAGGGTGGTGGACTTACCGCAGCCGGAAGGTCCGACCAGAACGATAAACTCTTTGTCTTCGATGTCCAGGCAGAAATCGCTGACAGCGGTGACATTGCCGGTATAAACCTTGTAGATGTGCTGAAGGGATACACTTGCCATTACAATATCCTCCTTAAATTATGGGAACACTTCCCTGTATTGCTTGTATTATAAAAAAGAATCATCAAAAAAGGAATTGCCTGTTTTCACAAGAATTCCTTTTTGTTTTGTGCAATTATGACAAAGCGGAAAGAATTACCGGTGATTGCGGATTTCATTCCGTTCAAGCCGGATGTTGTTGATCAGTTCGCTGAGCTTCCGGTCTGTTTCCGCAAGCAGGGAATCGATATAATCCAGCGTGTTTTTATGCAGCTCGGAAGCTTCCTGGCGGGCACTTTCCCGGAGTTCATCGCATTCAACCCTGGCGCGCCTGACGATATTTTCTTCTTCAACCAGCTGCCTTGCTTTGTTTTCAGCGTCTTCAAGCATCCGCTTAGCCTCATTGGAAGCTGCTTCCATTCTGGCTGTTGCTTCCTTCGCGGCCCTGTCCATCAGCGCGTTGGCTTCCCTGCTGGCCTGCTCCATCATCTGCTGCGCGTTCTGCGTGGCTTCATTCACCATGTTCTGGGCCTGCTGTGTGGCATTGTCGAGGATTTCATGTTTTTTCTGCTCGGTTTCGGTGCGGATTGCTTCTTCCTTTTCGACAATGGTTGCGGCTTTCTTTACCGTATCAGGAAGGTTTTCCTGCAGGTATTCCAGCTGTGCCTGCATCAGGTTGCGGTTTACAATACAGCCTTCACTGCTGATCAGGCTCCTTTTTGCGTTTTTCAGTTCGTCAAGCAGTATGCCGACTGCCTTCAGGCATTCCCCGGAACTTTTGATGTCAGCCATAAAAAACGAGTCTCCTTTTCAATAAGTCTCCATTAATGATTGTTTTTCGACAGGCAGAACCGGATTTCCTCCGCAACGGCATCCGGAACAAAGGAACGGATATCCCCTCCGAACGCGGCAATTTCCCTCACTGCGGAAGAGGAAATCCCGTTCAGTGCGGGATCGCATGGCAAAAACAGGGTTTCTGCCTGTTTATTCAGCAGCTTATTGGCTGAACAGGACACAAACTCATGATCAAATTCAGCGCTGCTGCGTAAACCGCGGATAATAATCTTCTCCCCTTTTTGTTCCATATAATCGGCGAGAAGACCTTCCCATCTGTCCACGTAAACGTTCGGATACGGTTCACAGATTTTTTTCAGCATGGAAACTCTTTGATCCGGCGGAATGCATCCTTTCTTGCTGATGTTTACCATCACTGTAACGGTAACCCGGTCAAAAAGGGATGCAGCTCTTTTGATCAGATCCAGGTGTCCTTTTGTCACAGGATCAAACGATCCGGGAAAAACACAGGAAACCATTCTGTCAATCTCCTTCCGTATTCAGCCTGTAAACAGTTACTGCGCAGAATCCCCAGGAACGGTCTTTGACAATCATAAACTCCGGCGGAACAGAAACGCTTTTCCCTGCCTCGTGCTCCAGCACAATCATGGATTCTTTCTCCATCAGCGGAATCAGGGAGGTGAAAACAGTTCGTAAATCAGTCATGGCATAGGGCGGATCCAGAAAAATGATGTCGAATTTCTGCTTTTCTTCCTGCAGCGTACGAATAGCCCTGGTCCAGTCGCAGCAGTACAGCCGGGTCCGGTCATTAAACCGGAGGGATTCTGCATTCTGTTTCTGGATCATGCTGGCTTTCCGGTCAGAATCCACCAGCACAGCCGACGCTGCACCCCGGCTGATAGCTTCCAGACTCAGCGCGCCGCTTCCGGCAAACAGGTCAAGTATACGGCTTTCCGGAATATCCGCCTGCAGGATATTAAACATGTTTTCACGGATCCGGTCAAGGGTGGGCCTTGTATTCCTCCCGGCCGGCGCATCTATTCTTCTGCCCCGAGCTTCACCGGCTATGATTCGCATAAGTAGGTTGTCTCCCTGCTGCTTAATTCAGCTGTTCCGGCTCGCGCCTGCGAACAGTACGGTTCTGTTTTCTGCGTTTGTTGTCCCGGCGGATACGCTTTTTCTCGTTTTCGGAGATGGTGGTGTGGATCCTTGTCCGCACAGATTTGCCGGAAATATACCCTGTACCGTATGCGGCTGCGGGAAGTAGCAGGATCAGCGGGCTGATCCGCTCAAGCGTCAGCATCGCGGCATTGTTGTTATGTCCAACCAGATTTACGAATGGAATAATGCAGATCCGGACGAATGCGCGGATATAATCTATAGCACCCATCCCTTCCGGATTGGTATAGTTCATCAGCGCGCTGCTGATATCGCCTCTGCGCAGATAGGCATTCATCCATCCGGGGAGCGTACCGGAATCAGTGGTCTGTATCTGGGTTTTGAAGGCAAGGATCACGGCTGGGATCAGGATCAGCAGCGAACCGAGCAGTCCGATCACATAACCCTTCATCTGATGAAAACACAGCCTTTGTTCGCTTTCACTGAAGGGACGGCCTTTTTCCTTTCGCTGCCAGAGGATTTCTCCGTGAGATACAGCTTCAGCACCGTGGTTTGATCCGAAATTGAACATCAGCATCAGGATGACAATAATGACGGCGCTGTTCAGGCCGATGCGGAGGATATCACTTCCAAATGCGGCAGAAGAACAAGCGATAAAAGCGACAAACACAATCATGACAAGCAGTCCAAGGAATTTCAGACTGCTTTTGAATGTGTTCTCATCGGTGATGCTCCCCGTAAGGAAGGGCTTTTTGACTTCCTTGATCTTTTTTTGTGCCGCCTGTGTTTTGATGTCCATGTTCATTTGCTCCGTTCTGTATAGCTTTCGGTATAAACGCGTTCAACCCTTCCGGCAGAACTGCAAAGGATTTCGTAACTGATTGTTCCGGCCCATCCGGCAATATCTTCAGCGGTAATGCTTTCGCTACCGCATTTGCCCATCAGAACCGCTTCATCCCCCGGCCGGACGTTTTCAATCCCGCTGATATCGGCAACAAGCTGGTCCATACAGACTCTTCCGAGGATTTTTGCTCTCTGTCCGTGAATCAGCACATATCCTTTTTCCCAGCACGCCCTGTGATATCCGTCCGCATAACCGCAGGTCACGGTGGCCGTACGGATCGGCTTTTCGCTTTTGTACTTCCGTCCGTAGCTGACGGAGGCATCGGCGTCCAGTTCCTTGACGTAGCTGACGGCCGCTTTCCATGTCATACACGGCACCAGCCCGAAAGTGTCAGGCACCGGAGGATAGCCGTACAGGCTGATTCCTGCCCGCACCATATCCAGCGCCATCTCTGGAAATCTGTGAATGGCCGCCGAGTTGCAGCAGTGGCGGATAATGCCTTTCGGAAGCGGTTCGATCATCTGGAGGAATCGTTCGTACTGTTTACGGGTGTATCGGATGCCGTCCTCATCGCCGTCTGCGTCTGAGAAATGGGTGAACACCCCTGTCAGCTGAACATGAGGACAGGAACGCAGGGTTTCCAGGATGCGGTCTCTTTCGTTTTCATGCCTTATGCCAATCCTGCCCATTCCTGTGTCAATTTTAAGATGGACTTTGGTCTGTTTATCCTGCTCTGCAGCTGCCTTCTCACAGAGTTCGGCCATCTCAGGTGAGCAGACAGTCTGGGTCAGGCTGTATCGGACTCCGTCGCTGACGTCATAAGCTGTCACTGCACCCAGTACGAGGATCGGGAGCATAATGCCGGCTTCACGCAGCTCTGCACCCTCGCTGACAGCCGCTACCGCAAGCATATCGGCGCCTCCGGCGATCGCAGCCCGGGCGGTCTGTACCGCCCCGTGTCCGTATCCGTCCGCTTTGACCACTGCCAGTACTTTTACAGGTTTCGGAACAGCATTCCTGATCAGCCTCATATTATGTTCAATGGCGGAAAGATCAACAATCCTCCTGTTTCTCGGAATCATGACGCGTTCCCTTTCCCTGCTCCTCCAGATAATGACGGTGAATCTGGTCATTCAGCAGATTGATATCTCCGCAGCCCATGGTGAGTACGAGATCTCCGGGCTTCCAGTGGGATTTCAGGTAGGTTTCCGTGTCGTTGAAGGAAGGCGTCCATACGGCATCTATCCCGTTCCGCCGCATCCCATCCACAAGCATACCGCTGTTCAGGTCACCCGGATCCGGTTCACGGGCTGCGCAGATATCGGTAACAAGCGTATAATCTGCAGCTCTGGTACAGGTCAGGTACTGGTCGAACAGCGTGCGTACCCTGCTGAAGGTATGCGGCTGCATAACAGCCCAGAGCCTGCCCATGCAGTTTTTCCTGGCAATGGACAGGGCGTTTTTCATTTCTGTGGGATTATGGCCGTAATCATGATAGATATCCACACCGTCTATCCTGTCGGTGAGTTCAAATCTTCTGTGTGCGCCGACAAAACGCGCCAGGGTCTCTGCAGCTTTGTCCGCTTCCAGCCCAAGGTAAAACGATGTTGCGATCGCGGCCATACCATTCATGACATTGAAGGTTCCGGGTACACCCATCCTGACAAAAGCGGCATGCTTTCCCTTGTAAAACAGTTCAAAAGAAGCGTAACCGCGCTCATCCTCAGTCATGTTTTCCGGATACCAGTCATTGTTTTTGCCGAATCCGAAGGTGATTGTCCTGCATTTCAGTATGCTGAACAGCCTTCTGATCCTCTCATCGTCCCCGTTGCCGATGGCAACGCCGTTTTCGGGCACAAGGGCAAGGTATTTCCCGAATGTTTCTTCAATTTCATCAATATCGCGGTAACAGTCCAGGTGATCCGCGTCAATATTCAGCACCACAGCCACCGTAGGCGACAGATGAAGGAAGCTTCTGTTGTATTCGCAGGCTTCAGCGACAAAGATACCGTTATGGCCGATGCGTGTGCTTCCGCCGACTGCGTCCAGCCTGCCGCCGATGGCGATGCTGGGGTCCATATTGTTTTCAAGCAGGATCTGGCTCAGCATGGACGTTACGGTTGTCTTGCCGTGCGCTCCGCAGATTCCGACGGAATACTTATATCCTTCCATCAGCTGTCCAAGCAGTTCGGCGCGTTCAATGCACGGGATCCCGAGTCTCTCCGCTTCTTTTCTTTCAGGATTATCCGCGGGAATGGCAGCAGTATATACGACAAGATCAGCACCGTGCACGTTTTCCGCTTTATGGCCGATATGGACTTCCGCGTTCTTCTCCCTGACGTAATGAACCAGGTAGGTTTCATCCCTGTCGCTGCCGGTAACCTGGTAATGCTGGTCAATAAGCATTTCTGCCAGGCCGCTCATGCTGCTCCCGCCGATTCCGATCATATGGATACGGCCGCCCGGGTATTCCCTGATATGCGCTGCTTTCATCCTGAACGCTCCCTGTATTATTCGATCGTAATTCTGGGATTCTCCCGGCTCGGACGATACATCACAAACCTGCGTCCGATAAACTGAATGGGTTCAGCTCCTGTTTTTTCACACAGGATCGTCAGGGCTGACTTTGCATCCAGGGGCGCGCCCTGCTGTACACATCCCTTGATCAGTTCACGGGCTTCCAGCGCATCGTATGTTTCTTTGATCACGCTGTCCGTAACGCCTTCTTTTCCAATATATATGATTGTATCAAGCCCGTTGGCCATTTTTCTCAGTGCGGCTCTCTGCTTTCCGGTCATCTCTTTCGCCTCCGTATAGATTCTTATTCAATAAAGTCAAATTCCATATCCGCAATCTGGACTGTTGAACCTTCTTTTGCTCCGGCTTCCTTCAGCGCATCAATAACGCCGAGCCGCCGCAGCGTTCTGTGGAACCAGTTCAGGCTTTCCTGATCCTCAAAATTCACGCTTTGGATCAGGCGGTCCATTCCGGGCCCGGATACAATATAGATTCCTTTTTCTTCCGTAACCTCAAAAGCATCCGGATCTTCTTTTTCTTCAGGAATCTCTTCCTCATGATAATGAAGAACCGGAGGCAGGGATTCAAGCTGCCGGGCGGTTTCATCAAGCAGTTCATCAAATCCCTGGTGTGTGGCCGCGCTGACTGCAAAAACCGGTACACCCATCCCTTCGGCCAGGACGCGGATGCGCTTCAGGTTTTCTTCCGCACCGGGCAGGTCTGTCTTGTTGCATACAATAATCTGGGGTTTTTCGGAAAGATCGCCGTATCGGTCCAGCTCCGAGTTGATCTGATCGAGATCGTCGACGGGATCACGTCCTTCGCTGCCGGAAATATCCACAACATGCAGCAGCAGTCGTGTTCTTTCCACATGCCTCAGGAAATCATGCCCCAGTCCGGCGCCTTCTGCCGCGCCTTCAATCAGTCCGGGAATATCGGCAAGCACAATATCTTTTCCGAAACGGCGCACAATTCCCAGGTTCGGAGTCAGTGTCGTAAAGTGATAATTTCCGACCTTGGGCCTGGCGCTGGTAACAACGCTCAGGATGGAGCTTTTTCCGACGTTCGGGTAGCCGATCAGCCCCACGTCCGCGATGGTTTTTAATTCCAGCCGCAGCGTACGTACCTCGGTTCTGACTCCCGGTTTGGCAAAATTGGGTGCCTGACGGGTGGGCGTTGCAAAATGCTGATTTCCCCATCCGCCTTTTCCGCCTTTCAGCAGCAGCCTTGTTTCACCGGGCTGATCCATATCCGCCATGACCCGGTCCGTCGCGTCGTCATAGATCACCGTGCCTACCGGTACCTTGATCAGCAGATCTTCGCCGCGTTTGCCCGTACATCTGTTGGCCTTGCCGTCTTCTCCGTTTTCAGCGGTATACTTGCTCTTGAAACGGAAATCAAGCAGTGTATGCATATTGACGTCGGCGTAGATCAGGATATCTCCGCCGCTGCCGCCGTCTCCCCCGTCCGGTCCGCCGTTGATGACGAACTTTTCCCGGTGGAAGGAGGCAGAGCCGTTGCCGCCGTTTCCGGCTTTGGCTGTGATTTTTACGCGGTCAACAAAATTGCTCATGGCTTTCCTTTCTGTCAGGTCAGTTTCTCATGGAGTGTAAGGGCGCGGGAATTCTTCCTCCCCTTGCGATAAATGCTTCATTGCCGAATTCGTTTACCTGGATCACCGGTGCGTGTCCGAGCAGTCCTCCGAATTCCACCGTATCGCCGGCCTTTTTACCGACGGCGGGAATGACACGAACCGCTGTAGTCTTATTGTTGATCATGCCGATGGCTGCTTCGTCCGCGATGATGCCGCTGATCGTTTCCGCGGATGTGCCTCCCGGAATGGCGATCATATCAAGACCGACGGAACAGACGCAGGTCATTGCTTCCAGTTTTTCCAGGGACAGGGCGCCGGCAGAAACAGCTTCAATCATGCCGATATCCTCGCTGACCGGGATAAAGGCGCCGCTCAGGCCGCCTACATGGTTGCTGGCCATAATGCCGCCCTTTTTCACCGCGTCGTTCAGCAGTGCCAGCGCGGCCGTCGTACCGGGAGCTCCGGCATATTCAAGTCCCATTTCGGTCAGGATATGCGCGACGGAGTCGCCGCGTGCCGGTGTGGGCGCAAGACTCAGGTCTACAATGCCGAATGGGATATTCAGCCGCCTGCTGGCTTCCTTGGCCACAAGCTGTCCGACGCGGGTGATCTTGAAAGCGGTACGCTTAATGGTCTCAGCCACTACGTCAAAAGGCTCATTCTTTACGCTTTCCAGTGCGACTTTCACGACGCCGGGGCCTGAAACGCCAACGTTGATGGCACACTCCGGTTCACCGGTTCCGCAGAAAGCGCCCGCCATGAACGGGTTGTCTTCCACCGCGTTGGCAAAGACGACCAGTTTGGCGCAGCCAAGTCCGTCTGAATCGGAGGTCAGTTCCGCGGTCTTTTTGATAATCGTTCCCATTTCACGTACAGCGTTCATATTGATGCCTGCCCGTGTGGAAGCGACGTTGACGCTGGAACAAAGCAGACTGGTTTCACTCAGCACTTCCGGAATGGAAGCAAGCAGTCTTTCATCCGCAGCCGTGGCGCCTTTATGCATCAGTGCGGAATAGCCGCCCAGGAAATTGACGCCCACTTCGCTTGCCGCTTTATCAAGTGCCCGGGCGATCGGCCTCGGGTCACCCTGAGCAATCATGCTGACAGGAGTAACGCTGATCCGCTTGTTGACAATCGGAATACCCAGTTCTGTTTCTATTTCCTGCCCGGTGTGTACCAGGTCCTTGGCCACCCGGCAGATTTTGTCATATACCCGGGTTGCGCATTTTTTCGGATCGGGATCGGAACAGTCCAGGAGGTTGATGCCCAGCGTGATCGTGCGGATATCAAAATTCTCCTCCTGGATCATGCGCATTGTCTGAAGAATCTCGCCTGTTTCTATCATAATATATCAGGCCTCCTCAGATACGGTGCATGGCGTCGAATATGTCCATCCGCTGCATGTGGATGGTCATCTTCAGTTCGTCACGGACAGGCTGGAGTTCACGGTCGATTTCTTCAAAACGTAAATGAGCACCGTCCAGATCAACAACCATCATCATGGTAAAGTAACCGCCGAGAATGGTCTGGGTAATGTCGAGAATGTTGATGTTCATCTCGCTGAGTTTGGTGGCAACGCGGGCGATAATACCAGTGGAATCAAGGCCTGTAACGGAAATCAGTGCTTTAGTCATGAAGAACTTTCGCCTCCGGATTTATTTATCACTACATTATATAAACCAGCCAGCGCGTTTGTCAATTTCACTTTTATTTCATTCATGGTTATGATATAATACGATAGTTTAATGTTTACTATGGAAGGAGTACCCATTTGGAAAACCTCGTGCTCGCGTCGCGGTCTCCGCGCCGCTGCGAATTGCTGAACAGGATCGGTCTTGTATTTGAAACAGACGCTCCTGACGTAGATGAAACCTGTTCCCTTCCTGCGGGTGAAGCTGTGAGGATTCTTTCCCTCCGGAAGGCGCAGGCCGCGGCCGAATCTCACCCCGGATCCTTTATTCTTGCTGCAGATACCCTCGTTTCTTTCCGGGAGGAAGCACTGGGCAAGCCCCTGGATCCTCCGGATGCTATCCGGATGCTCCGTATGCTTTCCGGACAGACCCATCAGGTCTATACCGGTGTTACGGTGATTTCCCCGGACGGCCGTGTTTTTACCGATTCAGACCGGACTGATGTGACTTTTGCTTCCGTTGATGATGCCGAAATTGCGGATTATGTCCGCTCGGGAGAACCGATGGACAAAGCCGGCGCCTACGCTTTACAGGGGCGTGCAGGCATGTGGGTTACCCATCTGGACGGTTCTGACACCTCTGTTATCGGGCTTCCTCTTTACCTTGTCCGTTCTCTGCTGCTTCAGGCGGGATATCCGCTCCTTGCAGCGGCCGGAACCCATCACATTGTTTGAAGGATGATTGATTATGCCTTTTCTGGCACCTGATATCGGTATCGATCTTGGCACGGAGAATATCAATGTCTATGTTCGCGGGCGCGGCATAGTCATCTCTGAGCCTACCCTCGTGGTTCTTGACAGGGAAAACAAGCACACCGTGAAAGCGGTCGGTGATGAAGCCCGTTTCCTTTACGGCAGGTCACCGGATCAGCTGATCGCTGTGGCACCGATCCGGAACGGACAGGTTGCGGATTTTGATATTGCCGAACTGATGTTCCGTTATTTTATCCGCAAAGCTGTCGGTGTTTCCTATCTTGGAAAACCCAGGATTATTATATCCATCCCCTGCGGTATGGATGATGTCAACCGCAAGGCCCTGATGGAAGCTATCCGCATGGCCGGGGCCAGGCGTGTCTTTCTCATCGAGAAACCCTTTGCTTCCGCCATTGGAACGGGCCTGCCGGTCTATGATCCGATCGGCAGCCTTGTGGTTGATATCGGCGCCGGTACTACTGACGTCGCGGTTATTTCCCTCGGCGGCCTGGTCGTTTCCCAGAGCATCCAGGTTGGCGGCAATAAATTTAATGAAGCAATTACAGAGTTCCTCCGTAAGGAATGCAATATCCTTATCGGTAATCAGACCGCGGAAAACATCAAAAAGGACCTTGCGGCCGCCCTGCCCCTGGACGAACCCCGTACGATTCATGTCCGCGGTGTCAATCAGCTGAACACCTCTGCCGGTACGGTCCAGTTCACGTCCGAGCAGGCATATGAAGCCGTAAAAAATCCCTGCAAAGCCATTGTCAAAGCCATCCGCTGGGTGCTGGAAAGAACACCTCCCGAACTGGCTGCTGATATTATGAAGGGCGGCATCCATTTAACCGGGGACGGTGCAAGACTTTTTGGTTTGGATCGTTTTATATCTGAGAGCCTTGGTATGCCCGTGCTGCTTGCGCGTGATCCGGGCGACTGCTGTATTCTCGGCATCGGTTACCTGACCGAAAACATCCAGCTGGTCACGCCCCAGGATAAACGCTCCAGGCCATCCATGAAATAATTCAGTATTTACCGTAAGGAGGTGAGCTCCGGCCTATGGCAGGCAGAAGACGTCTTGAACGCAAAACGGACGATCGTCGTCCTGTTGTTACAGATGATTTTATTTATGATGATCCTCAGCAGTCTTTTTCAGACAGCGAATCCGATCCGGTTTCCTCCGACACGCCGGAAGAAGCCGTCCGTAAGCTGAGGAAGCGGACATCACAAAACGATAATGAATTGGAAGAAAATGATTCCCGTTCCGATGCTGCACCTGAAGAAAAAGCCGCTTCAGAACGCGGTACGGTTTATTCCTCCGGTATCAGGCTGGACGAAAACCTGCAGCCTGTATATGAATCCGGCAAAAAAGCCCGCAAACCGCATCCGATTCTTCGGGGCGTGATTCTTGGACTGGTTACTCTTTCCCTGCTCCTGGCGGTTGCCGCGTTTATTTTCCATCGCGTATACGAAGATACTCCCTATCTTGATATGCCTGAAAACACCATTTCCGCTGTTGTTTCGCCTGTCCAGTCTTTTTTCTCCGGGCTGACCGAAACGGTTTTCGGTTATTTCAGGAGCATGAAGCTTCGTGCCAATATAGAGGAGGAATACAACAAGCTGGTCAAGGAAAATGAAGAGCTCGTCTATAAAGCCATGCAGGCTGACCAGTTAAAACAGATGCTAAGCGAATATGAGGATCTGACGGAGGAAGTTGCTGCCAACAGGGATATGATGCCGCTGGTTGCCCGCGTTACCGGCAAATCCGATTCCAACTACTTTTCCACCATGACCATCGACAAGGGATCAGATGACGGAGTCAAACAGTATATGGCCGTCACCTATCAGTATTCCATGATCGGTTATGTTGAAGAAGTTCATAAGGATGAATCCACTGTCCGCACCATCATTGACTCAGATGCCCATGTCGCCGCGCTTATCGAATCCACCCGTGACCAGGGTGTTATCCGCGGAACCCTTGGCATTGGTACAACCGGCAAACCGAAATGCTGGATGAATTATCTGCCGGATGAAACACTTCCTCGTCCCGGTGACCTGGTGGTTACCTCCGGTATCGGTATGCCTTTCCCCAAAGGAATCCCGATCGGAACCGTTGAGGAAAGCACCCGCGGAATGGATGCCAACAAACAGTATATTGTTGTGAATCCCTCTGCCGATTTCCAGCATCTGGAGCGCGTAATTGTACTCCTGTATCAGCCAAAGGCCGGACAGGTTGAAGAACGGGAAGAAAAAACGATTGAATTTGAGCCTATGGATACGGCCCGTCCTGTACCGCCGATTCAGGAAATTGCTTCTGATTTCCTGTCCGACAGGAATGACGATGAGGAGGACTACGGCGAAGATGAGGAAAACGGTGAGGATTCCGAAAATCCTGCTGAAACCGTTGAACCCACACCTGATCCGACGGAAACGCCTTCTCCCACGCCCATTCCCACGCCTTCTCCTGACCCGACACCCTATGAAACACCTCTTCAGTATAATGTGAAGAGCATACGCGGAGAACCGACGCCTTCCCCCACTCCCACGTTTGCCCCCACAGCTACGCCTTATTTCACTCCCGATCCGGAAGACATGACGTTTGAGGAGGAATAAGGTATGCAGAAGGTATCCACAAGGAGATACCAGACCGGTTTTGTCCGCCGCTATACTGCCTTTGTGCTGATTACGGTCTTCGGCTATCTCTGTGAAGTCTGTATTATGCCCTATATCCGGCCTTTCGGCATCTCCCCGAATCTGCTTTTCGTTGTCATCGGGATCGTGACTGTCGCCTACGGCAAACTGAGGGCCTTCTGGGTTGGCGTGATTTACGGCCTGTTGATGGAGATTATGCTTCCATCCGTCACTTTTGTAAATCTGGCCATGTATCCCGTCTCAACCCTGTTCTGTTCCTTTGCTTTTGCGGATAAACCCCTGAAAACACTGGAATATGAAAGGGCGACCAATAAAAAGAAAAAGGAAATGCCCGCCTGGCAGCGCACGGTTCTCTGCACCGCACTGAATACCCTGGTTTACGAAGTGATTAATCTGACCTACATCTATATCGGCGGCAACGCACTGACCTTCACACATATTCTGAAAAGTTTTGGCAACGTGCTGCTGACTTCCCTGCTTTGCCTCATCCTGCTGGTTCCGCTCCGCCGTCTGATCCTCGGCAAAAAATCCAGCGTTCTCGTTCTGAAAAGCGCGCCGGTAGTCTTCAGCAAAAACTGACCGGTAATCTGATTGTGAAAGGAGCGTAATGAATGGAAAAGAAAAAGAAATCACCCGAATTCTGGCGTTATGCTGCTTTTCTGGTTATTCTCTTTGGCATTTTTACCTGGCTTATTTCTGGTCTTGTCAGACTTCAGCTGGATCAGAGTGACGAACTGCTTGAAAAAGCACAGGATACAAGAACCAAAACCATCGCCCTTCGCGGCAAGCGCGGCAATATTACCACCTCAGACTCCGTGCTGATGGCTGCGGATGAGAATATATACAATGTGACCTTTCAGAAGGATGCTTCCGCCAATTCAAAGGCTTTGTACAAAAGTTATACTGCCTCCATTCTTGAAACCATCAAAATTGTGGAAAAAAACGGCGGAACCATAGATGTTTCCTTCGTCATCAGGCGCAAGCCTGAGCCGAAGGAAGTGGAGGAAAAAGACGAAGCCGGCAACATTGTCAAAAAGATCATTGATCCCAATCCGGATGTCGCTGTCGGAGACTGGGAATTCCATTTCGGCAGCGGTGTTTCCGAGTCTGTTCTGGAAACCCGTGAGCGCCAGTGGCGTTCCAATAACTACCTGACCAATACAACCAAGTACGGCACGCCGCTGCAGTGTATTGAAGCACTTAAAAAACGGTATCAGCTGGATGGCGATGTCAGGGAAATATACAATCTGGATGAAGATATTTCCGAGGAAACCATGCTGAAAGTCATGGCCATTTATTCGGAAATGCAGATGAATATCTTCAACTCCCAGCCCATTGTTATTGCCAAGGACGTTAAATACGAAACCGTTATTGAAATTGAAACCCGTGCCATGATGCTGCCGGGTATGAGCATTGAAATCGGCACCAAGCGGATTTATCCCCGTCATACGCTGGCCTGCCAGATTATCGGTTATACCGGTGCTATTCCGTCCCGGGCCACCTGGCTGAACCTTCAGGCCAAAGGCTATTCATATAATGATACCATCGGCCGCGACGGCATCGAGTACTCCATGGAAGACTGGCTGACGCAGAATTCCTCTGTGCGCAAAGGCCAGCGCGTGGTGGAACGTGACCAGATGTCCCGGATCGTTCGTGAATTTGAAGAACTGCACATAGACCCCCAGGACGGCAACAACGTCAAACTTACCCTCAACGCCGCCTATCAGGCTGAAGCTGAAAGATGTATCAGGAATAATGTCAATAAAGTCCGTGATCTTCAGGAAAAGAAGCTTGATACCGAAAAATGGAAAGAAGATAACAAAAAGGATATCCATAAGCGTGACTGGAACAAGTATCCGCTGGCCCTGGCGGAACACGGATGCCTGATCGTGCTGGATATGCAATGCCGCGTCCTGGCCCTGGCCAATTATCCCACCTATGACCTGAATGCGCTGGTTGCCGGTGGAGATGAAGCCATGGAAATCCTGGGAGATGAACGCAACGTTCTCCTGAATTACGGTATCCATGCCCGCGGAACACCCGGATCCATTTTCAAGATGGTGACGGCCATGGGTGCCCTTTCTGAAGGAAAACTTGCAGAAGGTGAAATGATCACGGATGCGGGTTATTTCACCAAATACAACAAGGACCTTTCCACCGCGCCGAAATGCTGGATCAGCAAAAACGCCCGGTGGCAGCATGCCAACCAGACGATTCAGGACGGTCTGGAGCATTCCTGCAACTACTTCTTTTATGAATTATCTGACCGTCTGCAGGAAGAACTGCTGTATCGTTATGCGAACCTGTTCGGTCTCACCAGCCGGACCGGTATCGACCTGCCCGGTGAGGTCCGCTCCGTCGTTGGCAGCCAGAGAACCCTGTATGACCCGGATCGTCCTGTCAACGAAGCAAATCAGGATACGTCCCTGCCCATCATCGTTTTCAACTCCATCAAGAAACATCTGCGTAACTGCGGTGGTTTCCGGGATATCTATTATGATGATGAGCGCCTGTCGGTGTGCGCGAAAAAACTCATGGACATGGCTGTCAGGACCAATGAAAGTGACTGGCTGGACAGTATGCGTACCATCCTGATGGAAGAACTGAACATGAGCAAGGAAATGGTTTATCTTCAGTCCGTCATCGGCGATACCTACAACTACATGAATGACATCAAGTGGGGTGGCGGCCAGACCATCCTGACCGGTATCGGCCAGTCTGTTACCGTGCTTACCCCCATTGCCGTTGCCCGTTACGTGGCTACTGTAGCAAATGGCGGTAAGTTATACAACGTCTCCCTGATTGATAACATTACCTCTCCGGACGGTGAAATCCTGTCCCAGCGTGAACCTTCCCTGATCAATACCATTCCCAACGCGGACAAATACATGCACCTTATTCATGAAGGCATGCAGGGCGTTGCTGACGAATCCGGTACCGCCGGTAAGTATTTCAGGAACTGGCCTTATCAGAAGCAGATTGCAGCAAAAACAGGAACCGCCCAGGTTACCTCCATTGACCTGGAGAACAACTCCTGGTTTGTCTGCTTCGTACCCTACGAAAATCCTGAAATCGCCATCGCCTGCTTTATTCCCAATGGATATTCCGGTTCAGAATCCTGCCATGCGCCGAAAGAGTTCATTGAATGGTATATGAATCAGAAGGATCTGCGCGAAGTCGAAATCACACTGCCTTACGGCAATATGCTGGCGCCGTAATTGTAAACGGAGGAAGATATGTCTCATTGTTATGCTGTTGCTTCGGGAAAAGGCGGCGTAGGCAAGTCCACCGTGACCGCAAACCTCGCCGCAGCCCTTGCCCAGGCCGGAAACCGGGTTGTGATTGTGGACGCGGATATCGGCCTGCGTTCACAGGACGCACTGCTCGGCATGGAAAACCGGATTGTTTATGATCTTATCGACCTGGCCAACGGGGACTGCAGCGCGGATCAGGCTGTCCTTGAAAGCGAAGCTATTTCTTCCCTTTATCTTCTTCCGGCGGCACAGTTTGCGCGAGCAAAAAACCTGGATCCTAAGAAACTTACAAAGATTATCTCCACCCTTCGTTCCGCCTATGATTATGTGTTCATTGACTGTCCTGCCGGAATCGAACGCGGTTTGCGCAATGTTCTCAATGCCGGCGCGGATGAAGTGCTGCTCGTTGTCACTCCGGATGATATCTCCGTCAGGAGCGCGGAAAGGGTCGTCCAGGTCATGGAAGCCAAAAAGCTCAGCAGGCCCTGCCTGATTGTCAACCGGCTGGACGTTGACCTGATTCGTTCCCATGAAATGATGTCTGCCCGTACGGTCGCTGAAGTAATGGATCTGTCCCTGCTTGGGGAGATTCCGGAAGATACGGTGGTCAGCCGTGCAATGCTGCGGCATTCCCTTTTTATTGCTTACGACTGTGAAGCCCGGAATGCGGTCCTTCGGATTGCTTCACGCCTACGGGGCGGTTCTCCGGCTTTTCCCATGTACGGCTGCAAAAAACAATCTTTTCTGCAGCGTATTTTCTCCCGTTCTGTCAAGGAGGTGATTCCGCTTGACGATCACTGAAAACCGTCATGCCCGTGCACATGTGGACGGTATTCTGATCGCGCTTGTTTTTGCCATGGCACTTTTCGGAATCGTTGCTGTCTGTGTCGCGACCTATTCTCCCAATTCCTCTGAGGACACTTCGTTTCTGAATCATATTATTGAGTCTTCCTACGCGTTGAAGCAGTGCCTGTTTGTCCTGATGGCGCCCCTCGTCATCGGCGTGATTATGGCCTTCCCTTACGATATTCTTAGACGTCGTGCGGAATGGTTCTACTGGGCGGCTTTTATCCTGCTGTCTGTTACAACGATTTTTAACCGTGCCCAGGGCGTTAAAGCCTGGCTTGATACCCTGTGGGGTTACACCATCCAGCCTTCGGAATTCATGAAGCTGGCCATGATCCTGGTGCTTGCCAAAAACTTCTCCAGACAGGACAGCCCCATGTCCGATTCAAAATCCTTTATCCATATCTTCATGATCGTCATCATCCCCGGCGTAGTCATCCTGCTCCAGGGTGAAACCGGCTCCCTGCTGGTCATTATCTTCATGTTCGCCGTGATGATGTATTTCGCGAATGTTTCCCTCAAAACGCTTTCTGTTCTCGCTGCCCTTGCCATCCTGGGTATTCTGGCAATCTACGGATATATGACCTTTACCCATTCAACGGATTATCGTCTTGCCCGGATTGCCGGCTGGCTGAATCCTGAAGTGTATTCCTCTTCAGACGCTTACCAGCAGACCATGTCCAAGATGACCATCGGATCCGGCGGCCTGACAGGTAACGGCATGTTTGTTACCGGCGCCATTTCCCAGCTGAACTACGTGCCTGCGGACTGGACAGATTTTATTTATTCCACGATCGGCGAAACCTGGGGCTTCGTCGGCTGCGTAGCTGTTCTGGGCGGATATGTCCTGATCCTTCTCCGGATGCTGTACCTGGCCTGGTTCACCAGGGATAAATTCGGCCGGATGATTATTATCGGGGTAATGGGCATGCTCCTGTTCCATGTGCTGGAAAATATAGCTATGACCCTGGGCCTCATGCCGATTACCGGTATTCCGCTGCCCTTCCTTTCATATGGCGGATCCAACATGATGACAAATATGGGCGGCGTCGGCCTGGTGCTGAATGCAACCCGGAATCGTTCCCTGAATGTTTCTGTCAGCACTCCCCAGACATTCTACAATCCTTATCGGATCCACAAGCGCTTTAAGACCAAGTCTTTCTGATCAGTGATTACTGGAGCACAGACGGGAGGCAATCTCATGACAGAAGTTTTCAGTGAGGATTATCTTGTTCAGTCCGGTTCCTCCTACAGCCGGATCATGAACGATACTGTCCTGCCCTGGCTTGAGTCCAAAGGCACTGTTGCAGTCATTCCCGGCTTTGAAAACCGTCCCCTTTACTGTGTTTCTTATCAGGCGGATCACCCTGTCGCAACCGTGCTCATTGTCCATGGTTTCACCGAAAACGCGCTGAAATATTCCGAACTCATCTTTTCCCTTCTTCATCTTGGTTTTTCGGTGCTGGCTTATGACCAGCGCGGTCATGGCCGTTCCTGGAGGGCGGACGGAATTCCGGATTGTTCGATCACCCATGTGGACCATTTTTCTGAGTATGTGTCAGATCTTCAGATTGTATATGATACATACAGGAAGGAATTGCTGTCACCCTGGTTCATTTTTGCGCACTCCATGGGCGGTGCTGTTGCTTCTCTTTTCCTGGAACGCGGAAATCATGAAATTTCTGGTGCTGTGTTCTCTTCACCTATGATTGCGCCTTATATCCGCTCCCTTCCCGTACCGCTGGCTTCGGCGCTTGCCGCCGCAGCCTCTTCTCTGGGCCGCGGTAAACACTGTCCTTTCTTTATGAAACCTTATTCCGGTCCTGAAAACTTCAGCACTTCCTGTGCCACTGATCCGGACCGTTTTGCCTGGTATGACGCCATCAAGTCCTCACGCACCGAATTCAGAAACAGCGTCCCTTCATATCGCTGGTCCTATGAAGCTGTTCATGTTACGGAACAGATCCTGGCACCGGATGCGCCGGAACGCATTTCCTGCCCTGTCATTCTTTTCTCCGCGGAAACAGACTTCAGTGTGGAACGTGAACCTCAGCAGGCCTTTATCGGCAGGGTTCAGAACGGACGGTTCATTTCTGTTCCCGGCGCCCGTCATGAAATATACCGTTCTGTCAATGACGTCCTGTTCCCCTGGTGGAATCAGGTAATCACATTCCTCAAAGCAAACTGTCATTACTCTTAAATATCGGAGGATATTCGCCATGAACCGACGGAAATCTGTATTCCCTGTTGTCTTTGTACTGGTGATGCTTCTGTGCGTCCTGTTTATTGCCTGGTATCTTCCCACCGTCAGCAGCCTGCGTTTCAGACTGCAGGATGCGAACGTCAGTCTCGAAACAAGCCAGGGGCGTGAACGGAAGCAGCAACATGAGTATGATGAAACTGTGGCAGCCCTGGCAGCCGCACAGGACGAACTGGCCAGTGTGCAGCCCCTGGCAGACCAGGCTGCTGAAGAAAAAAAGGCTTTGAAGGAGGAGCGCAAACAGCTCCGCCAGGAGAAAAAGGAACTGGAGGAAAAACTCAGTTCCGGATCGGAGGGTCAGGAGCAATGAATAAACCGGTCAAAATCATCCTGAGTATTGTGCTGATCATGTCCGTCATACTGATGGCTGTCTGCAGTCTCAATCTTTTCCGTCTCCGTTCACAGCTGAAGGATGTTGAACTTCGGCTTGAGGAAAGCCGGAGTACCTGGGAAGCTATTGACGCTGATAAACGGGCGCTCCAGGATGACCTTAAACTCGTCAACAATAGCCTGAAGGAGGCAAAACAGTCTCTTTCAGAATGGTCTGAACAGTCCGTTTCCATGCAGCAGGAAGTTGAAGAACTTCGCACGCAGGTTGAATCTCTGAAAACCGGTGCAAAGTAATCCTGGTTCCTCATCTTTCCGCTTTTCTTTTCATGCTTTTTTTCACAGGCAGATGATCAAAAACTATTGACATCGCCTGATACGCGTGATATAGTAATCGACGTTGTCGGAACAAACGGAACGGCAATGTGGATTATCTGGGTGTGGCGCAGTTTGGTAGCGTGCTTGAATGGGGTTCAAGAGGCCGGAGGTTCGAATCCTCTCACCCAGACATTTACTTCCTGATTAAATCAGGAAGTTTTTTTATACCTTCTTCTCCGTACGGTACCTTCCCTGTTTCTCGCTTGTCATGTCTCTGTGAATGTTGTAAAATATCTGTGTTTTATATTCAGGAAAGGAAGCATCAGAATATGAAGAAACTCGAAGCATCCCTCCTTGATATTCTTAAGGAAGACTGCCGTATTCCCCTTGAAAAGATGGCCGTTATGACCGGAGCCTCCCTGGAAGAGGTTGCAGCTGCAATAGAAGATCTTGAAAACCGGAAGATTATTCTTCGTTACAGCCCCATGATCAACTGGGACCGTACCGATCGTGAGCGTGTGGAAGCCATGATTGAAGTACGTGTCACACCCCAGCGGGACATGGGTTTTGATGCGATTGCCCGCCGGATTTATCGCTTTGATGAAGTCAAAAGCGTCTACCTGATGTCCGGTTCCTACGATCTGCTCGTCCTCGTGGAAGCCCGTACGCTGAAGGAGCTGGCGGCTTTTGTCGCTTCCAAGCTTTCTCCGCTCGAAACGGTCACCGGTACGGCGACCAGCTTTGTGCTGAAGAGATATAAAGAAGAAGGCGTCATTTTCGAAACCGATGACGCTGATCACAGGCTGGTGATCTCACCGTGAACTACGATCAGTATCTGAACAGCAGGATTGCTGCTGTACCACCCAGCGGTATCCGCCGTTTTTTTGATCTCGCTGCATCCCGGAAGGATGCCATCTCCCTCGGCGTCGGTGAGCCGGATTTTAAAACCCCCTATCTCTTCCGTGACGCTGCGATTAATTCCCTGCTCGACGGTGAAACACAGTACACCGGAAACCGGGGCCTGATTGAGCTTCGTAATGAGATTTCCCTGTATCTGTCCGGCAGGTACAATATTTCTTACCGGCCTGAAACTGAAATACTGGTCACCATCGGCGCTTCTGAAGCAATCGATGTGGCTTTGCGTGCCCTGATTACAGATGGAGATGAAGTCCTGGTTCCCGATCCCAGCTACGTTTCCTATGCTCCCGGTGTCATTTTTGCCGGCGGCGTACCTGTTCCTGTTGAAACCAGGCAGGAGGATAATTTCAGGCTCAAAGCTGAAACCCTGGAGAAAATGATCACCCCAAAGTCCAAACTGCTGATTCTTCCTTATCCCAACAACCCGACTGGTGCCATCATGGAAAAAGAAGATCTGGAAGCCATTGCCCGGGTTGTCCGTGAACATGATCTGCTGGTCATTTCCGATGAAATCTATTCCGAGCTTGTTTATGGCGGGCATACCCACGTGGCTTTCGCTTCTGTGCCGGATATGCTTGAACGGACAATTACCATCAACGGCTTCAGTAAATCCTTTGCCATGACTGGCTGGCGGGTCGGCTATGCCTGCGGTCCGGAAGAAATCATCACGGTTATGAATAAAATTCATCAGTATGCCATTATGTGCGCACCCCGTCAGGGCCAGGTAGCTGCCACCGCCGCGCTCCGGATCGGCCGGGAAAACAATTATGAATCGGTTGCCGTTATGCGTGAAAGCTATGACCGTCGCCGCAGGCTGATGGTCACTGCTTTCAGGGACATGGGACTTGAGTGTTTTGTGCCCTACGGCGCTTTCTATGTATTCCCTTCCATTCAGCGCACCGGCATGTCCAGTGAGGAATTCTGTTCCGAACTCCTGAAAGAAAAGAACGTCGCTGCCGTTCCCGGCAACGCTTTCGGTGCTTCCGGCGAAGGACATATTCGCTGCTGCTACGCCACAGCTGTTGACAAGATCAACGTCGCCCTGGAGCGGATAGGTGATTTTGTTGCTTCCCGTTCCTGATTAACCTGGAGGATTATCAAATGTTCAGAAAAATAACCGCACTGCTTCTTTCTGTATTGCTGCTTCTGCCTGCCTGCGTCCGTGCTGAGGATGAACTGGATATTGAAGAAGTCATCGATCTCACCGAGGAGGAAAGCTCCACCTATCAGCTCGACAGTAACGGCAATACGATTATCACCGTTACCTGCACCGGGGATTTTACAATCGGCGGGGATAACTATCACAAAAAGGGCAAGAAATTCTACGATGAATTAAAGAAAAACGATGACAACATCAATTTCACCATGGCCAATGTCAGGGATATCTTTAAAAACGACACCATGACCCTGGTCAATTTTGAGGGTACCTTTACTGAAACAAAATATGTACCGGACAACAAAAAGGGAAACAGTTTCCTGTTCAACATCTCTCCTTCCTATGTGAAAGTGCTGACCGATAATTCCATTGAGGCGGTCAGCCTGGAAAACAATCACGTCATGGATCATGGCCAGGAAGGATATGAGGATACGAAGGATACGCTCCGGAATGCCGGTGTTGTCTACTCCAATTCAGAGGAAATCGGCGTTTTCTACGTCAACGATATCCAGATCGCCATGCTCAGCTATCTGTGCATAGATCGCTACGATAAGGAATATCCTCCTTATGCTAACCTTTATGAAAAGGTTGCTGCCGACATAAAAGAAACCAAGGAAAAGTATCCCATTGTGATCGTATCCTTCCACTGGGGCCGTGAAAAGGACTACAGCCCCACGCAGAACCAGATTAAAATGGGCCGGCTTGCCGTGGACAGCGGCGCCGATCTCGTCATCGGTCATCATTCCCACCGCATCAATCCCATCGAACTGTATAACGGCGTATATATCTGTTATTCCCTGGGTAATTTCTGCTTCTCAGGCAATGACAGGCCGGATGATATGAACTCCTATATTTTCCAGACCCGTTTCCTGGTGGATAAAAACACACAGGAAGCTTCCAATCTGGGATTCCGGATCATTCCGATCCGCATTACGTCCATTAAGGACCGGAATAACTATACGCCCACACCGATCACCGATGATATGAAGAAGGAAGGAATCATCAACACCCTGAAGGATAATGGCAGGAAATACCTGGATTATGCTGTTTCCGACTATCCTCTGGACTGGAAGGATTGAGTGGCTTCTATGCATGTTTCTGTTCTTCTGGATGCCTGTCACAAAGCCGGTATTGACTTCTGTACCGGTGTGCCGGATTCACTCCTGAAAGCGCTTTGCAACGAGCTTTATGCCCGTTACGGTACGGACAGCGACTGCCATGTTGTCGCCCACAATGAGGGTGGAGCGATTGCTTTATGCGCCGGACATTACCTGGCTTCCGGCCGTCCCGGCCTCTGCTATATGCAGAACAGCGGCCTTGGTAACGCGGTCAATCCCCTGGCGTCCCTGATGGATCCTGAGGTTTATGCCATTCCCTGCCTGCTGGTTGTGGGCTGGCGGGGCGAACCCGGGGTCAAGGACGAACCGCAGCATAAAAAGCAGGGCGTTATAACCCTGGATCAGCTGGATATCCTGGGTATTCCTTACCTGGTTCTTTCTCCTGACACTTCCGATGAAACCTTCCTCAGCGGTTTCAATGACCTCCTGACAGAGATGAACCGCGGCAAAACCGCCGCCATTGTCGTCAGGAAAGGAGCGCTTCAGTCCGACTGTAAACCCGAATACGGCAATCAATACCGGATGACGCGTGAAACGGCTGCCGGGATCATTCTTTCTGCTTCAGGCCAGGATGATGTGTTCGTTTCCACCACGGGCAAGCTTTCCCGTGAAATCTTTGAACTGCGGGAAGCAAGAGGCGAAGATCATTCCCGTGACTTCCTGACCGTCGGTTCCATGGGCCATGCTGCGATGATTGCCCTGCGGATTGCCGTGGAAAAGCCGGATAAAATGGTTTGGTGCCTGGATGGCGACGGAGCAAGCCTCATGCATCTGGGTGCCTTGCCGGTTATAGGAAAACGCCTTCCGGAAAATCTGGTTCATGTCATTATCAATAATGGTGCCCATGAAACTGTTGGAGGCATGCCGGTCTGCGGTGGCAGCATGAATATTCCTGCACTGGCTTCAGCTGCCGGTTACCCTTCTGTTTTTTCCGCAGATTCAGAAGATACACTTCAGTCTGTACTGAAGGATTCCCTTCCCGGTGCTGCCGGTCCTGTCCTCATTGAAGTCAGGTGTGCCTGCGGAGCACGCGCGGATCTGGGGCGTCCCACGACGACGCCGGTACAGAACCGGAACGCTTTCATGCGTTTTCTGCAGAAATAGTCCAAAATATTACAAAAAATTCACAAATTTGACTACAACATGTAGTGGAAACTTATTGACCTGAATCATATATTTAGATATTATAAAGTATAAAGTTATGATTCGGGAGGTGTATGCGGAATGATTGCCGGTTACGGCAGCAAACCTGTCTTTCAGTACAAATTCCGTCCCCTCCTGCAGGATCAGCGCGCCATGGACGGCGGCTTCTGTGTCATCCTTTATGAAAACCGTATCCTCTCCTTCAGCACTTACCGGGTGGACGGGTCTTTTATTGATGAGCTGTGTTTCTCCCTTCCGGTCCGTGTGATCCAGTGCTTTTACGGTCTTCTCCGCAATGCCGGCAGCTGGCTGGGCGATACCCCCTGTGATCTCAGAGGCGCCAGTATTACCCCTTACGCTTCCTCCTTCGCCTTTGACGGCTATGATCCGATCCGCGTCTGGGGCATCAATGACCTGCTGTGTCAGCCCGCCGGTTCCCAGGCCGGTTTCTTCGCCCGTCATCTCTATGTGCTCTTTGAGGATGTGGCCAATCTGCTCGCGGAAAACGGGATCCGACTGACGCTCGACGGTTTTACCTGGGATACGGAAAAGATCCATCCATTCCGCAAAGGACAGCTCTATTCTTCCGGAAGACAAAGCGTAATCTGATATTCAACGCGTACCGGATGGTACGCGTTTTTATTTTGATTGAAGGGAAGCATTTTTATGACACTGATGGAAAAGTATGAATCCTGGGTGAACTGTTCCGCGATGACGGAAGAGCTGCTGTCTGAACTCAGGTCCATGGATCAGGATCAAATCAATGACAGTTTTTACAGGGATCTTGCCTTTGGCACCGGCGGCCTGCGGGGCGTGCTTGGTGCGGGTACAAACCGGATGAATCTCTTTATAGTCATGAAGGCCACACGTGGCCTCGCCCGTTACCTGCTGGATACCTTCAGCAATCCTTCCTGCGCTGTCAGCTGCGACAGCCGGATCCATTCCCGTGATTTTGCGGAACTGACGGCTGCTGTTCTGGCCGAAAACGGCGTCAAAGTATGGCTCTATCCCCGTCTCCAGCCTACGCCCATGCTCAGCTTCGCGGTGCGTCATCTTTCTGCGTCTGCCGGCGTAATGGTCACCGCTTCTCACAACCCTGCCAAATTCAACGGATATAAGGTTTACGGAGCCGACGGCTGCCAGATTACCCTGGAAGCCGCTGACCGGATCCAGAAGAAAATCAGTGAGCAGCCTGATCTTTCTGACAGTCTTCCCTCCTTTGAGAAACATCTTGCCGCAGGCACCATCCGGTATATTACCGATGAGACGATTGAAGCCTATTATCAGGCTGTTCTCAGCCTGCGGGCCCATCCTTCATCTGAGCAGCTTCACGTGGTCTATTCGCCCCTTAACGGTGCCGGAAATGTGCCTGTACGGGAAATTATGAAGCGTCTCGGCAATATCCGTGTCGATATCGTAACCGAGCAGGAACTGCCCGACGGACACTTCCCCACCTGTCCCTATCCGAATCCGGAAATCCGTGAGGCAATGAACCTGGCTATTCAGAAAACCGTTGAAACCGGTGCGGACCTGTGCTTTGCCACAGATCCGGATTGTGACCGTATGGGCGCCGGCGTCCGGGTCGGTAATGATGTCAGGTTGATCAGCGGCAATGATATGGGCATTCTTATGCTGGATTATCTCTGCCGGAACCGCCTTCCTGTCCAGGGCAGCCTTCCGCCTGTTGTGGTCAAAACCATCGTAACCACGGAAATGGCCCGTGCGCTGTGTGATAAATACGGCCTGGAGCTGCGGAATGTGCTGACCGGTTTCAAGTATATCGGTGAGCAGATCGGCCTGCTGGAAGCTGAAGACCAGGCAGATCGTTTCCTCTTCGGTTTTGAGGAAAGCTACGGTTATCTTTCCGGTACGGATGTCCGGGACAAAGATGCGGTGAACGCCGTTCTGCTCCTCTGCGACATGGCCGCCGGGCTCAAGGAGAAGGGGCTTTCCCTCCTGGACCGCCTGGAGGAGCTGCGCGCGGAATTCGGCCTTTATGTCCAGCGCCTGCTGACCTATGAATATGAAGGCGAGAACGGATCCAGGAAGATGAGCAGCATCATGTCTTCGCTCCGGGCTCCTCTTGCGGACTTTACGGATGCCCGTCTCAATGGCTGCAAACGGATTGATTATCATAATGATGACACCGGCCTGCCGAAGAGCGATGTCCTCTCCTTTGCACTTTCAGCAGATGATCAGTTTATTGTCCGTCCTTCCGGTACGGAACCGAAGCTCAAAGCGTACCTTTTTACAAGAGCTTCTTCTGTAGCGGAAGCTGAAGCAAACCTGGATCGTCTCCAGGAGCTTGTGGACGGGCTGTGCAAATAAAATATAAAAAGAAAGGACTGCCTGATGGCAGTCCTTTTTGTTTCTGAAGAATCAGAACCGGTTCTGACGCTGTGCTTCGAAGCAGTCACGGCAGTACACGGGACGATCTCCGCGGGGCTGGAAGGGAACCTGGGTTTCGCAGCCGCAGCCGTCGCAGATCACGGTGAACATCTGCCGGGGAGCACCGCCATTGCCGTTCTGAGCCCGACGGGCAGCGCGGCAGGCAGGGCAGCGGGTGGGCTCATTCTGGAAGCCCTTCTGGGCAAAGAATTCCTGCTCACTGGCAGAGAAAACGAATTCGTTGCCGCAGTCACGACAGGTCAGAGTCTTGTCTTCGTACATGGATCATATCCTCCTAAAAATGTTGTTTACCCGCGCCATTGGTGAAGATTCGTGCCCCGTTCCAGACAATGGTTATGAGTAACAACCATAGAGGAAATGAACCGCGTAGTTACTACCAGGGTTGGGTTTACTGTCAGAGTATATCATGACGCTTTTATTTTGTACAGAGTTTTTTTATATAAATGCAAACGTTAACATGTATACATTTCAAAACATCGGGGGAAAATGAAAATACCGGAGTACAACTCCGGTATTCTGTGAGGTGCCATCCGGATTCGAACCGGAGAATAAAGGTTTTGCAGACCTTCGCCTTACCGCTTGGCTATGGCACCATAAAAATGGAGCGGTAGACGGGACTCGGACCCGCGACATCCACCTTGGCAAGGTGGCACTCTACCAACTGAGCTACTACCGCATAAAATGTGCCTTGGGGCGGAATCGAACCACCGACACTGTGATTTTCAGTCACATGCTCTACCGACTGAGCTACCAAGGCAAATATGGCGACCCGGAAGGGGCTCGAACCCTCGACCTCCAGCGTGACAGGCTGGCGCTCTAACCAACTGAGCTACCGGGCCATATGTTTGGTGGGAACAACAGGGCTCGAACCTGTGACCCTTTGCTTGTAAGGCAAATGCTCTCCCAGCTGAGCTATGCTCCCGTTGCCTTTGACTCTTGCGTTCCTGACCCGGTTTCCGCAAGCGGCTTTTGTATATTATCTTATTCAAATATGTTTGTCAAGCTCTTTTTTTCTGCTTTTGCTTACTAATTTTATTTATTCTTTTGTCATACTTATGAAATGGAATACCACAAGATCTTGTGGTATAGTATCCCCGGTGGGTCTTTAAGACGGTACGGGATACCGACAAGATACGGCCGCATATAGTCAGTAAGGATCGTAGCTTGCCAGTTTTCATGCCGGCAGGCTTTTTCTTTACAAGACCCTCCGAAAAATAATAAGGAGGTCTCCCCTATGAATCTGGTCTACAAGGTCAATGACAAACCCAAGTTTGGTCAGCTGATCGTCTTCGCGCTCCAGCAGCTGCTTGCGATCCTTGCTGCGACCATCGCCGTCCCCAGCATCGTTGGCAACGGCATGAGCCAGAGCGCCGCCCTTTTCGGCGCCGGCGTCGGTACGATTGTCTACCTGCTCTTCACTAAGTTCAAGAGCCCTGTGTTCCTTGGATCCAGCTTTGCTTTCCTTGGTTCCATGTTCGCTGCTTTCGGCGGCGCCGCTTCCACCGCGGTTGGCTATGCCGGCCTGGTGATCGGTGCCGTTTTCGCCGGTCTTGTTTATGTGATCATCGCCATCATCGTCAAGTATGCCGGTGTTGCCTGGATCCGTAAGCTCATGCCCGCCGTTGTTATCGGCCCCACCGTTGCCATCATCGGACTGTCCCTGGCCGGCAACGCCATCGGCGATGCCCTGAAGGGTGCTGTGCTGGATAACGGCACTTATATCATGAATACCCAGGGCTGGGTCAGCCTGATCTGCGCCCTTGTCACCCTGCTGACGGTTGTCTTCTGCTCCGTCAAGGGAAAGAAAATGATGAAGCTGATTCCCTTCATCATCGGTATTGTTGCCGGCTACATTGTTGCCCTCATCTTCACCCTGATCGGTAACGCTTCCGGTAATGACGCCCTGAAAGTGCTCGATTTCACCGCTTTCAGCTCCATGAAGTGGGTTCCTGAATTCACCTTCATCAAGGCCTTCGAAGGTTTCCAGACCATCACTGCCAAGTATATCCTCTCCATCACGGTTGCCTATGTTCCCGTAGCCTTCGTGGTTTTCGCCGAGCATATTGCAGACCATAAGAACCTGTCCACCATCATCGATCAGGATCTGCTCGAGGAGCCCGGCCTCCATCGCACCCTGCTGGGCGACGGTATTGGCTCCATGGCCGGTGCCTTCTTCGGCGGCTGCCCCAACACCACCTACGGTGAGTCCGTCGGCTGCGTGGCCATCACCGGCAATGCTTCCGTCATCACGATCCTGTGCACTGCGATCATCGCCATCGCTGCCAGCTTCTTTGCTCCCTTCGTAACCTTCCTGAGCACGATCCCCAGCTGCGTCATGGGCGGCGTCTGCATCACCCTGTACGGCTTCATCGCTGTTTCCGGTCTGAAGATGCTCCAGCCTGTTGACCTTAACGACAACCGCAACCTGTTCACCGCTTCCGTGATCCTGATTGCCGGTATCGGCGGCATGACACTGAAGATCGGTTCTGTCACGATTACCGAAATTGCCTGCGCTCTGATCCTCGGTATCATCGTGAACCTGCTTTTCAACCGCCCCGCGAAAAACGATCAGTAATTCGTCAAATACGTTGAAAGGTTCGGCGGGGTACTGAACTGTACCCCGCCCTTTTAAACTTTATGGAACTGAAATCTGAAATCATGGATGAAGCTGCTGTGCTTCGAAGCATGAAGCGCATCACCCACGAAATTATTGAGAAAAACAACGGCACAGCCGATATTATCCTGCTGGGGATTCATCGCAGGGGGATGCCTCTTGCCGCCATCCTGCGGGATAATATCCGCAGCTTTGAGGGGACGGATGTCCCCCTGGGCAGCATCGATATTTCACTCTATCGGGACGACCTGACCGAAGTCAGTGATCTTCCCGAAACCGGCGCCACGTCTATTCCCTGCGATATCAACGGCAAAAAGGTTATTCTCGTGGATGATGTGATCTATACGGGACGTACTGTGCGTGCGGCAATTGAGGCTGTCTTCCATTACGGCCGTCCGGATTCCATCCAACTGGCGGTGCTCATAGACCGCGGCCATCGGGAACTGCCGATCCGTCCTGATTATGTGGGCAAAAATATCCCTACCAGTCACAGTGAAGTTGTATCAGTCATGGTGAACGAATTTGACGGAAAAACCGGCGTTGCCTTGTACCAGTTATAATGTCATGACGCCGGATTTGTTGAAAAAGTTCACTTTTTTCCGCTTTGACGGTTTACAAATCGTTCAATTTTTGTTATTATATACGTCGTTCGTGTATGAACCGTCTGCTCAGACTATCGAGTCTCCAACGATAATCCGGGTTCACGGCAATTGGCGGACATGAAATACCGGTCCGTCCGGTCATTAAAGGAGGAATTTTCCCATGAACAAATCCGAGATTATTGCCGCTTATGCACAGCATGAAGGCGACACCGGCTCCCCCGAAGTTCAGATCGCTCTGCTCACAGAGAGAATCAATCACCTGAACGAGCACCTGAAGAGCAACAAGAACGACCATCATTCCAATCGTGGTCTGCTGCTGATGGTTGGCCGCCGCCGCAACATGCTCGAGTACCTCAAGAAAACGGATATTGAGCGCTACCGTTCCCTGATTTCCAAGCTGAACCTGCGTAAATAATAACCGTTTCCCGGTACCAAGTCGCTTTTTAAAGCCGCCGGAAGATTATACTCTCCGGCGGCTTTAAAAGATATCCCGGAACGCGGAGTTTCGTATGTTATCCCTTGAAAATCCCCGGTGTAAATCCCGGCGGGGTTTTCATATGATAGCATACGGCGCTCCGGAGACAAATTTTAGAAGGAGTGAAACGTATGGAATCCAAAAAGTACACAATGGATTTTGCCGGCCGTCCCCTGACGCTGGAGTTCGGCAGGTACTGTGAGCAGGCCAACGGTTCCGTCTGGGTACACCTGGGCGATACCGTCGTTATGATCAATGCCACCATGGCTCCCGCTCCCCGTGAAGGCGTGGATTTCTTCCCTCTCGCAGTAGATGTGGAAGAGAAGCAGTATTCCGTTGGCAAAATCCCCGGCGGTTTCATCAAGCGTGAAGGCCGTCCCTCTGAAAAGGCTACCCTTACCTGTCGTCTGATCGACCGTCCTCTCCGCCCCCTGTTCGAAAAGGGTATGCGGAATGACGTCCAGGTGGTTGTCACCATCCTCAGCGTGGAACAGGATGTTCCTCCGGAAATCCCGGCCATGATCGGTTCTTCCGTTGCCCTGGCTGTCAGCGATATTCCGTGGAACGGACCGACCGGTGCTGTGCTGGTAGGTCGCGTCAACGGTCAGTTTGTCATCTGCCCCGATGAAGCCCAGCGCGCTGAAAGCGATCTGAGCCTCTATGTGGCCGGTACGGAAGAAGCCATCATGATGGTTGAAGCCGGTGCCAAGGAACTGTCCGAAGAAACCATGCTCGACGCCATCCTTTTCGGTCACGAAGAGATCAAAAAGCTGGTTGCCTTCCAGAAGCAGATTGTTGCCGAAATCGGCAAGGAAAAGCAGGTTGTGCCGCTGATCACCACCGGTGATGACATCAAGGCCGCTGTTCGTGAATTTGCCTATGACAAGTGCGTCTGGACCTTCGATACTTTCGATCGTTCTGAACGCCAGCAGCGTGAAGCGCAGACCAAGCAGGAGACCCTGGCTTCCCTGGCTGAAAAGTTCGAAGGCCGCGAAAGCGAAATCGAGGATGCCCTGTATTACCTCAATAAAGAAGTCATGCGTGCGAAAATCCTGAATGAGGGTATTCGTCCTGACGGCCGCAAGGTTACCGAAATCCGCCCCATCTGGTGCGATGTCGGCGTCCTTCCGCGGACCCACGGCAGCGCCATCTTCACCCGCGGCCAGACCCAGGCCCTGACTGTGACCACCCTGGGCACTGTCAGCGAAGGTCAGACCCTGGACGGCCTGAGCAGTGAAGATTTCAAGCGCTACATCCATCACTACAATATGCCGCCGTATGCCACCGGTGAAGCCGGCCGTCTGAAGAGCCCCGGCCGCCGCGAAATCGGTCACGGCGCTCTGGCTGAACGGGCCCTGCTGCCCGTCATCCCCTCTGAGGAAGAATTCCCCTACGCCCTTCGTCTGGTGAGTGAAATCCTGTCCTCCAACGGTTCTTCTTCCATGGCTTCCGTCTGCGGCTCCACGCTGAGCCTGATGGATGCCGGCGTTCCGATTCATGCCCCCGTTGCCGGTGTGGCCATGGGTCTGATCACCGATAAGGAAAGCGGCAAGCTGGCTGTCCTGACCGACATCCAGGGACTGGAAGACTTCCTCGGCGATATGGACTTCAAAGTTGCCGGTTCCATGAACGGTATCACTGCCCTGCAGATGGATATCAAAATTGCCGGCATCAACCGTGCCATCCTGCAGCAGGCGCTGCGTCAGGCACTGGAAGGCCGCCTGCATATCCTGAAGATCATGCTGGATACCCTCGGACAGCCCAGGGCTGAACTGAGCCCCTACGCTCCGAAGATTATCCGCTTCACCATCAATCCCGAGAAGATCCGCGAAGTCATCGGACCCGGTGGAAAGATGATCAACAAGATCATTGCCGAAACCGGTGTGAAGATTGACATCGAGGATGACGGCAGCGTCTTTATCTCCACGCCTGATCAGCAGGCTGCCGATAAAGCCCGCCACATCATCGAGGGCATTGCCAAGGATATCGAAGTCGGTGACGTGTATACCGGTAAGGTTGTCCGCATCATGAACTTCGGCGCCTTTGTGGAACTGGCTCCCGGCAAGGACGGTATGATCCACATTTCCAAGCTTGACAACAAGCGTGTTGAAAAGGTGGAAGATGTTGTCAATATCGGTGATGAGCTGGAAGTCAAGGTCAACGAGATTGACGCTCAGGGCCGGATTAATCTGATCAGGAACGACATTGAATATGCTTCCGGAACGGATTTCTCCCGTCATGACGGAAACCGTCGTCCTCCCCGCCGCAACAGCAACCACGACTGATAAAACGCTGCCTCCGGAACAGCCTGCTGTATCTCCGGAGGCACGCTTTTTTCCAAGAAGTATGAACGAACGAATTGTCTGCCTTGATATCGGTGACGTCCGGATCGGTGTGGCTGTTTCAGATCCCACCGGAACCATCGCCTCTCCCGTGGAGGTGATCCAGCGGGTTGGCTGGGGGCCGGATACGCGCCGGATTGTTTCCATTTGTGAACGCTATGAGACCAACCGTATTCTTTCCGGCCTGCCGCTGAATATGGACGGTTCCGAGGGCTTTCAGGCGCAGAAGGTCCGTCAGTTCTGCGATCAGCTGGCCAAAGCAGGCCTGCAGGTTGTGTTCCAGGATGAACGCTTGTCCACAGTCTCTGCGGAGGATGCGCTGATTGAGGGCGGGGTTTCCCGCGCCGAGCGGAAGCAGAAGGTGGATATGATTGCCGCTTCGGTAATACTCCGGCAGTGGCTGGAAGAAAATAAAAACAAGGAGGATTAATATCATGAGCGATGAAATCAAAAACAATGAGGATTCCTTTGAACAGGATGACGTGAACGCCCTGACTGAAGGCGATATCATCGAAATGATCGGTGATGACGGTGAAACCGTATCCTTCATTTTCGTTGATGCGCTGGAATACGAGGGAGATGTTTATCTCGCACTGGCTGAGCCTGAAGAGGATGACGCTGTTTTCTTCCTGAAGATTGAACAGGATGAAGAAGGCAACGATGTTTACAACGCTCCCGATGAAGAGCTGGAAGACATCCTTTTCAAGCGCTTTACTGAAATGCGCGGAAGCGAGGAATAAGTCCGGTTTCCGGATTGAAAAAAGGCTGAAACCTTTAATGGTTTCAGCCTTTTTCATTGTTTATCTTCAGGTCTTCTTTCCTTCGTCCGAATTTACGGCTGTTCTTTTCATCATACATCCTTCGGTCAGCCATCGTCATATACTGATCCAGAGTATCATGCATCTGCGGCACTGCCGCGTAGATACCGAAACTGGCGCTGATATCGCAAATCCAGGGATCCCTTGCATTCAGGTCGCTGATCGCTTCCCTGGCGCAGTCCTTGAGCTTCTCCGCCTCTTCCATACTGTCGAGGATGCCGTAGGCCAGGAATTCATCTCCGCTGATATGAACGGGAACAAAGGAGAATTCTCCCAGGCTTTCCATGGCCTTTCCCATCCTGCAGATGGCGATATCGCCGGACTGATGGCCGAATTCATCGTTGATATGCTTCATATGGTTCATATCAGCGCTGAGAATGGCAAACACCTTGTTATTTTTTCTGGCTTTTTCCATCACCGCCGGGGCTTTCTCCAGGAAACCCCTTCGGTTCAGCATCCCGGTCATGATATCCCTGATGGCCATCTGTTCAATGGTACTTGTATATCTTTTGATATTCGTCTGGAGATAGAGGCTCATCAGGGCTCCATTCAGGAGCATCAGGAAAGGATACAGGGCCGCTCCGCTGGTCAGGCTGCCCGGATTCAGTCCCACATACCCGAAGCTCCTGTTCCGGTAATACAACGGACAGAAGATCAGGCAGAGTGTAGTTTTCCTGTCCTCGTCAAATGCCGGTACCAGTTCATGGGTGGAATAAAGAACCGGCTGATAGGTCTTCCCGTCGGTCATGCCGTACAGCAGCAGCATTTCGTCCGGATAGGATCCGCTGTCTGTTTCTTCCCCGTCCGTTTCCCTGCAGATTGACGGATCCACGCAAAGGAAAAAGTCCCGGATATCCCAGTATCGGATGAAATCATGGATTCGGTGATGGGCTTCCAACTCGTCACCGACGCCCGCCATGCTGCCCGCATACATGCTGATACAAGTAAGGGTTGTTTCCATATTCCATTTTTCGGTACCCAGGTTCCGCAGCATCTCGTTCAGGTGTTCCTGGTTTTTCAGGCATCCGCAGCTGTCTCCGTATACCGGGATGGTATTCATATGGATCACTTTTTCCGCCGGTTTTGCTCCGTCAATCCATTTGTTCAGGATTTCAATGGCTTTCTGAGCCGTCCTGTCAATCGGCCTGCGGATGGTTGTCACACCCCGCATCACCGCCTCCCGGGATGCGTCAAATCCAGTGACTGCCACGTCCCTGGGTACGCGGATTCCGTGTTCGCTCAGGTATTCTATCACACCCAGAGCCATATCGTCATTGCCGCACAGAATCGCGTCCGGCAGTGCTTCATGCATGGCGAGCATCTTTTCTGCCGCCTGTCTCCCGCCTGTGCGCGTCCATTGCCCGTCAAAAAGAAGCTTTTCATCCATTTCCAGGCCATATCGGCGCATCATGCTCCTGCAGGCTTCCAGCCGTTCCATGGCCACCTCGGAATGCATCGGACCGCAGACATACATGATGCGTTTTGCCCCGTGTCTGGAAATCATATGTTCTGTCAGCTCTTCCACGCTGTTTCTATCGTTGAACTGGATAGTCACTGCGTTTTCCTGGATAACGTCTATGGAAATATGCGGCTTTCCTTTCAGGGGCGTAATAACTTCAAATATTTTCCGGAGCGTGGCTTCGCTTCCCATGGTAGCCGGCATGGAGATAATCCCGTCAAATGTTTCCAGGTCCGGCAGGTCATAGATCATGCTTTCTTCTCTCTCACTGGTGGACAGCGAAACGTCCATATATCCCATACTGTTGAATATGCAGATATCAATCCCGTATCCGGCGCTGGCTTCTGCCAGTCCGGATGCGAAATGCTGCTGATATTCTCGCTCAATACTGGCCATCAGTACGGCAATTCTCTTGCGGCGCATGATCGTCTTTTCCTCCCGGGGAGAATGATTGGACGGGATCAATGTTCGGGTGTTTTCTGTCTCACATTCTATCATGTGAAATGTCCGGAAACAAGTAAAATATGTCTGTACCTGCAATAAAAAAAGGACTGATTCTCTCAGTCCTTTTTTGTTTTTTCATGTCAGTTGTTGAGGATCCTTTTCAGGAAATCCTTCGTCTTTGGACTCTCGGGATTGGAGAAGATCTTTTCAGGGTCCCCTTCTTCCTCGATTACGCCGTCAGCCATATAAACCACATGGCTGCTGACGTCCCGGGCGAAAGACATCTCATGGGTCACAACCAGCATGGTCATGTTATCTTTCGTTGCCAGGGATTTCATGACGTCCAGCACTTCTCCCACCATTTCAGGGTCCAGTGCGGACGTGGGTTCGTCAAAAAGCAGAATCTCCGGTTCCATGGCCAGTGCACGGGCAATTGCAACGCGCTGCTTCTGTCCGCCGGATATCTGGTCCGGTCTGGCGTTGATGTATGGCGCCATTCCTACTTTGTTCAGGTAATACAGGGCCCGTTTCCGTGCTTCATCATGTCCGGTCTTCAGTACCTTCTGCTGGCCGATCATGCAGTTTGCCAGAACGGTCAGGTTGTTGAACAGGTTAAAGCTCTGGAATACCATACCGACCTTGGCCCGGTAGGCGGAGGAGTTGACGCCCCGTCCTGTGATATCCTTCCCGTGAAACAGGATTTCACCGGTTGTCAGTGTTTCAAGCAGGTTGATGCATCTGAGCAGCGTTGATTTTCCGCTTCCGCTGGCGCCGATAATGGTTGTCACGTCGCCCTTGTCAACCGTAAAGTCAATATCCTTCAGCACCGCATGCGTTCCGAAGGCTTTGGAGAGGTGACGGATTTCAAGAATGTGTTCGCTCATTGTCCCTCTCCTTTCATTCTTTATCGGTATCGCCGAAGGGCGATGCTTCCTGGTGGTCCGGATAGTTGTATGTTCCGGCCGTCATGACAAGCTGGTCTGTGGTTACCAGTTCATAATTGGATTTTCCGGCCAGTTTCTTTTCCAGCTTCCGCAGCAGGAAGGAAGCCAGAAGCGTCATACACAGATATCCTCCCATCTCGATAAAAGCGGAAGGAAAATACTTGAATACGGCGCCTGCCACCATCTTATGGGCGGCAAAGAAATCGGAGAATCCGATGATGAACATGACTGACGTATCCTTGACGTTGATGATGTAGTTGTTGCCGATCTGGGGCATGATATTCCGCAGTGTCTGCGGCAGGATGATATAGAGCATCGTCTGCCAGTGGTTCATGCCGATGGCTTTTGCGCCTTCGAACTGACCGGGATCGATACTCATAATGCCGCCGCGTACGGACTCTGCCATATACGCGCCTGTGTTGATTGATACGACAAGGATACTGACCGTCCATATACTGGAGAAATTGACATTAAAGAAATACGGAAGACCGTAGAAGATAAAGACGGCCTGCAGGATCATGGGCGTACCGCGGAAAAGTTCTACGTATGCGCGGATGACAATCCGGACAATCCGAAGCAGGACCCGCTTGATCACAGGGTCTTTCTTTCCGCAGGGTATCGTCTGCAGGATGCCGCACAGGAATCCGATCACACAGCCGATCAGCGTTGCTGTTACGGCAAGGATCAGTGTATTGCCGATTCCCTGAAGGTACGTCGTACCGTATTTGGCCCATAATCCGCTGATATCAGACAGGAGCTTGCCAAACATAAATTACTTCTTCCTTATCCTGTATGTCTTTTATTCTTCATCGCCCAGGGGCTGGATCTTGATCGCTTCAGCCATCAGTGCGTTGAAATCATCCGCGGTTTTGCCTGCCAGCACGCTGTTGATTTTGTCAACCAGCGCGGTATTGCCCTTCTTGACGGATACGCCGATGTTGATTTCTTCATCAGATACTTCAAAGTCGTCTCCGCTGCCGGCAAAGTCGAGCAGCACCAGTTCCGGATAGGCAATCAGGGCAGCCTGGGCTGTGGGCATATCGGTGCAGACAAAGTCCACCATGCCGGACGCAACCGCCATAAGCATTGCCGGAGCGGATTCAGCCGCCATCTGGATTTTGGCTTCAGGAATCTGGGGCAGGCATACGTCGTACCAGATGGTGCCTGTCTGGCTGGTGCAGGTACCGCCCTTCAGTTCGGAAATGCCCTTCGCGCCTGCGAAAGCACTGTCATTCCTGGTCAGGCATACGATGGTGGCATACAGATAGGGGCCGGCAAAATCGACGGCTTCCATACGCTCAGTGGTCATGCTCTGGCCTGCGATAACCGCGTCGCATACGCCGGACTGCACGGCGGGTACGAGGGAATCCCAGTCCAGCTGTTTGATTTCAAGATCCCAGCCGTTTGCTTCGCAGATGGCTTTGGCAGTCATCACGTCATAGCCGTTGGCGTACAGTGTGGAACCCGCGATCGGCACAGCACCGTTGGAATCGTCCGGCTGGGCCCAGTTGTATGGAGCATAGGCGCATTCCATGGCCACGGTCAGAACGCCGTCTTCCAGGCCTTCGATGGTGCCTTCAGCAAAGGAAACAGAAACAAATACCATCGTCAGAATTGTGAGAACCAAAAGAAACCTTTTCATCAGGAACCCCTCCATTGTCTGTTCTCATTCAGTTGTCTTTTCCATTCATGAAAAAAGATAACTTTATAGACAGATTTTATCTGGAATCACTGTCCGTTACAAGTTTTTTTTTCGTGTATATGAAAAGAGCCGCCCTCAGGCGGCTTTGGATGCGTTTTTGCGTTTCCGGGCTTCCCTGCGCAGGATAATCTTCTCCAGGATAATGGTGAATACGCCCACGATCAGGTACAGGTAGAAAGTGAAGAACCTCCAGATCAGCAGGGCCAGGCCGATGGTTCCGTCCTTGAAGATATCTCTGAAGTACAGCAGGAATCCGCCCTCCTGTGCGCCGCTGGCGCCGGGAAGGGGCGTATAGCTGGCGCTGACAAACAGCAGGCTGCTGATGGTCAGGATCTGGTACCAGGGCGTTCCGGTAAGGCCGAAAGCATAATAGACGAATACGGTTGTGCCGAACAGCGCCAGCAGCCCCATGGTGGAACAGGCAAACTGCAGCAGGATCTGTCCGGGAGAATGCATCAGGTCCAGCAGTGCGGTATGATAGGTGTCCAGCACTTCCGTCACCTTGGAGATGGCTGCTTCCTTATTCCGGACAATATGCATCTTGTCCAGCCTGTTGATCAGCATTTCAGCGAATTTCTGGACCCAGTTCCGCTTGAAAGCGGCCAGCAGCACCAGCGGAACAGCCGCAAAATTGATCAGCCAGCCGATCCGTACAATCCAGATGGCGCCTGCCAGCTGCTGATGGACAAAATCGTGATTCAGGATATAAAGCACAAGCGCGATCAGGGACGTCATGGTCTGGTTGGTGATAAACCGGATTGTCACGGCCATCGTGCCGTATCCCACGGGTATTCCCGCTTTCCGCATGGAATTGACCTGCATCGGCTGTCCGCCTGCGGAGCTGGGCGTAATATTGCAGTAGTAGAAGCCGATCAGCGCCACATTCACCGCACGCCCGATGCTGATTTTGAACCCCTGTCCCCTGAGATAGAACCAGTAATTGAGGCCGTCACACACGGTATAGATCAGCCAGCAGCCGAAAATACAGGCCAGCCAGGTCAGGTTCATTTGTCGTATCGCGTCAAAAGCGTTCGACAGGTCCTCATTGCTGAAGGCAATAAAAAAGACAACTGTGATGGAAAGCGCAATGAACAGAAAACTCAGGAGTTTCTTGAGTCCGGAACTCATGTGCCTCTCCTTTCACAGTCAGATTTCATAATGGTCAACTGATTTATTTTACCTTATTCTTTCAAGTCTGTCCAGTTGTCTGTCTGTAAAACCGGAAACTGCGGAAATCAAACGCACTGCCGGGCAGGAAAACAAAGGAGACTGTGCAGGATCCTTCCGGTACCCGGACGGAGAAGCGCTGCCTTGTGCCTCCTTTTCCGCTGAAGCCTGCCGCCGTATCGTATTCCTTTCCTTCTTTGTTCACGATCCGGATGCTGATGGTATTCAAATCCAGCGGCGTCTCCCCTTCAATCTCCAGCGTCACTTCTGCTTCACCGCCGAAGTCCATGTCGGTCCATGTAAGCGTCACATTGTTTCCGATATGGGTCACCGCGCTGCCTGAACGTTCGAAACAGTCGCCATACAGCTGTTCCGCGCTGCCTGCCGTATGCGGGATATAGGCGTTCAGCTGTTTTTCAAAGACAAATCCTTTCATATGGACTTTGTCTTTCATCCTGAATTTCATCGTCTGCAGTCCGGTCAGTCTTTCCGGAAGCTTCCAGGTCTCCGGCTGGTAGACGTTCCAGATGCTCTTCTTTTCATAATGCAGTACAGCCGTCAGATGTTCTGTACCGTTCATCCCGCAGGTCCACATTTCCAGGTCATACGGATCGTCGTTCAGCGCGAATATATCCGCTGTGACAGTATCGGATCCTGTTTTGCCGAAGTCAACGCGGCTGAAACCGATCATGCTTTCCCCGTTCCGGTCAAAAGCAATTCCCTTTTCATTGCCGGTGCCGATGTTTCCCTCGTGAAGGTCGTACAGTCCGGCTGAAACGTAGGTGAAGGGATCCAGGGAGGGATTGCCGGTGCCTTCGGCGCTGAATTCCATCTGGCTGATGAATTCACATCCGTCTGCCTGTCTGCCGCACAGTCCCCGCAGGTAATATTTCCCGTCCCCTTCTGCGCGTACAGTTATCCTGTGATTTTTCCCGGTGATTTTTACATAAGGGGATGCAATTCCCGCCGCGTTGGTCACTTCCCAGGTAACGGACATGTCGCCTGCATCCGCAGGCAGGACGCGGTATTCAAAGGAACATTCCGGATTCTGCTCTGTCAGCCTGGTGCTGCCGATGGCCCGGATCTCCAGCCTGCGTGCCGGAACGCCGCCTGTGAGAGGCTTTTCAGCAGCTTTTTGAATGCATGAAATGCCCTTTTTCATTTCTGCTTTCTCCACAGGTATCGTCATCTCTGCACAGATTCCATTGCTGCTCCGGACAAGCACAGATACGTCTTCATGTTTTCCGTTTGATCGGATGATCAGCAGAAGTTTTCCGGAAAACAGCCTCCTGCAGTCGCATTGATAGCTGTCCGGATCGGTGGAATCTCCATTGTCGGTACCGATCAGCTGTCCCCCGCCGCGGACTGTGATTTTGATCCTGTCCCGTGCGTTTCCGATAGGGTTTCCATCCCTGTCTTCCGCGCTCACCGTCACAAAGGCCAGGTCCCACCCGTCAGTTTTCAGTTTTTCTTCCTCACGGGTCAGGGAAAACTGAGCTGTTTCTCCCGGCGTCCTAATACTTTCTTCACAGAGGATCTGCCCCTTTTCATCATATCCTCTGGCGGTCAGCGTACCCGGGCGGAACGGCAGCTGCCAGACCGGCAGGCACTTTTCCATGCTGCTGTAATCCGGTTTCTGCTTTCCGCAGGATTTTCCGTTCAGGAAAAGTTCTGTTTCATAGCAGTTTGTCATTACCGGAATATCAATCAACTGTCCGGGATTCCAGTCCCAGTTCACGCCGATATGGATCATTTTTTCTGGATTCCAGAAGCTTTTGAAAAGATAATAGGAATCCTTTGGAAAACAGGCTGTGTCCGCCTGGCCGAAATAGCAGGATCGTGTATGGTACGGCGTAGGTTCGCCGATATAGTCGATGCCGCTCCAGATGAATTGTCCCAGGCTGAAGGAGTGATGCAGGTCTTCTGTAATAAGCCGCTTCAGGCTGTCTGCGCCCCAGCTGGTATTGCTGTTTCCCAGGGCGGAACACTGCAGGTCCGCGTCGCTCATGATGCTCTGGCTCATCGGAAAATGATAGATTCCCCTGCTGGACAGGATGCTGCCAGTTTCGCTGCCGTAGATAATCCATTTCGGGTGGGCAGCATGATGCGCTTCATATAACTTTTCCCCGTAGTTGTATCCGACGATATCCACTCTTTCAGCGCAGCGCTGTCCGCCTTCCCATTGCATATAATTGCAGCCGAAGGTAACATAGGCGTGTTTTTCCGGATCATGCTTCCGTACTTCATCCGCCAGAAGCTGTGTAACGGCTGTTCCTCGCTCATCCGCGTGCATATCATAGATCTCGTTCCCGATGGACCACATGATCACGCAGGCATGGCAGCGGTCCCTGCGGATCCAGGATGCCACGTCCCTTTGATACCATTCCGGGAAAAACCGGGCATAATCATAGGTGGTCTTGGGTCTTTCCCACATATCAAAGGCTTCGTCAACCACCAGGATGCCCATCTCATCGCACATATCCAGCCATTTCTCCGCGGGAGGGTTATGGCTCGTCCGCACAGCGTTCACGCCCATATCCTTCATCAGTTTCAGCTGCCTGCGTGCGGCCTTTTCGTGGAAGGCTGCGCCCAGCGCGCCGAGATCATGATGCAGGCATACGCCCCGCAATCGTGTTTTTTGGCCGTTCAGGAACAGGCCTTGATTCGGGTCTGCAAAAACAGACCTTAGTCCGATCTTTCTGACTTCGGTCTGTTTTCCGTATCTGATGTTCAATGTATAGAGATAGGGATCCTCCGGAGACCAGGGTCTGCCTTCCCTGACCGGAATCGTTGCCCGGATGAATCCTTCCTGTGCCTTGCCGGCCGCAATGCCGGCGGTTTCTCCCTGCATGTCCTGCAGGACGCATTCAAAGGGCTGCGGTTCACCTGCTGTTTCTGCTTTGATCCGCAGGTTCCAGCCCTGCTCGTCAGTATAGTTTTCCTTTATGGACAGCCCGTCCGGAATCAGATGGCTTGCCGGGAGGGTTACCAGGTATACGTCCCGGTAAATACCGCTTCCGGAATACCACCTGCTGTTGGGACTCCTGTGCCGGATATGGACCATCAGTTCGTTTCTGCCGGCCTGCAGCTTTCCATCCAGCGGTACGTCAAAAGCTGTATATCCGTACGGATGGGTACAGAGCACTTCTCCGTTCAGCAGTACGTCGCAGTCCATATAGACGCCGTCAAACCGGATCATCACCACCGGTTCATGATCTTCAGGCAGTTCAATGATCCGCCGGTACCATGCGTCGGCGGTTTCATACAGGTCATCCTGCCAGATCAGCCAGTCATGGGGCAGGTCCACAGGAGTGAAGGAAGCCTTCTCCGCGTCTTTCAGTCCGGATCCTGCGGGGAGTTTGGCAAAGAACCATTGATCGTTAATCAGTGTACGCATCTGATACCCCTGCTGTCTGTTATTCGGTTTTCAGACTTCTGTTCATCAGTTCATTCACAACGTCGGAAGGCTTTGCGTGTTCATTCACGATCAGCCTCACCGCGTTGATCAGCGGCATATCCATACCGTATCTCTCGCACAGGGTCACCGCGGCCGGAAGAGCGTTCATTCCCTCCACAACCATTCCGATTTCCCTGACCGCCTCTTCCACGGATTTTCCCTGGCCGATCAGGTATCCGGCCCGGTTGTTCCTGGAATGCTGGCTGGTTGCTGTTACGATCAGGTCGCCGATTCCGGCCAGGCCGAAAAAGGTCTTTTCACGGCATCCCATGGCCAGCCCCAGGCGGCGGATTTCTTCCATGCCCCGGGTGATCATGGCAGCGCAGGTGTTGTCTCCGTATCCGAGTCCCCTGGCGATACCGACAGCAAGCGCCTCCACGTTTTTCAGCGCGCCGCAGATCTGTACCCCTTTTTCATCCGGATTGATATACGGCCTGATACAGGTTCCGTCAAACAGCTGCTGCACGCCCGCGGCGCAGTCCATGTCCTCGCAGGCGCACACAATCAGGGTCGGCAGATCCCTGGCTACTTCTTCCGCGTGGGTCGGTCCGCTCAGGGCCACCGCCTGGTTCTTTTTGCCGGCCGCCTTCAGCTCATCCCGCAGGACTTCCGTCAGTGTCATCAGCGTATCCTTTTCGATCCCCTTGGCCGCGCTGATCAGCACCATTTTATCCTCAATATAGGGAGCAAAATCCCGGATTGTTTCACGGGTATATACGGAAGGAACCACCATCAGGAGGTAATCTGCCCCGGCTGCGGCCTTTCCGATATCGGAGGTAAAAACAATCTCTTCCGGTATTTTAACCCCCGGAAGGTTCGGATGTTTTCTCTCCGCGGAAAGCCTGTCGGTTTCTTCCTGAAAGCGGCTCCAGATACGGATTTCATATCCTTTTTGTGAAAGCGCCCTGCCCAGCGCTGTACCCCAGGTTCCTGCTCCGGCTACAGTAATAATCATCCTGTCTGCCCTCTTATTATTTCTTATTCCTGATCGGATCTGTATTCAAGGTGAAGCTCGTTGGTTGAGGTATAGTTTCCCTGGATATTCAGCTGGTATTTCAGATGGATGTTGCCTTCGGAACTTCCGAAACGGCAGGCTGCCTCCTTGGTGAATACAGCCATGTCCATTTCGCCGTAGGGCGTATGGTACACGCCTTCAAAACGCTGTCCCTTTGCGAATACCATCGTATTGGAAAAATCCCCTTTGCGTTCCATGGTAATCCGGCCGTTCTTCAGCGTAAGGGAGATATCGGACTTCAGGATAGCGCCCGTTTCCTCGTCCTGCTGCGTTTCCTCATACTGCAGGAGGGCTTCCTCCGGGTTTGTATAGTCCAGTTTGCCCACCGTCATAAACTGAATGGGATAGTCCGGCATATGATCATACCTGGCGATTGTCAGCAGATTGATAAATACAGGTTTACGGCTGTCCACCTTGTCACAGCTCCTTTCTGGTGATACAGTAAGTGTACATCCTAAACCTTCTGTTTGCAAGTCAGGCGGAGGGACAGGATGTCTGTCTGTGTGATTATATATTGATGATAGAACAGATAAAAGAAATTGTTCCGGAGGGGCTTATGATCCTGAAAGCCTATGCCAAAATCAACTGGTCCCTGGATATTACCGGGCAGCGGGAAGACGGATATCATATCATGGATATGCTGATGCAGCCCGTTTCCCTGGCAGACGATATCACGCTGTCTCCTGCCGCTTCTCTGTCGATCACCACCGGCGGCTGGCCCCGTTCACGTGCGGATGAAAGCAACCTGGCCTATCGTGCTGCCCTGGCGCTGAAAAACGAAACCGGATACCCGCTTGGTGCCCGGATCCACGTGGATAAGCATATTCCGATCGGCGCGGGCATGGGCGGCGGAAGCTCAGATGCCGCCGCTGTGCTGACCGGGCTCAACCGTCTGTGGAATACCGGCCTTTCCGGCGCTGACCTGGAGCGAATCGGACTGACCATCGGTGCGGATGTTCCTTTCCTGATCCGCGGCGGTCTTGCCCGTACCCGCGGCATCGGAGAGGATATGGAGGATCATGAATGCCGTTACAGCTACTGGCTGATTGTGATCCAGCCCTGTCCCGGACTCAGTACCGCTCAGGTATTCAGCCTCTGGCATGAATCCGCTCCTGCGGACCGTCCCGATACCGATCATGCGCTTCGGGCGCTGGAAACCGGAGACCTGAATCTTCTTTGCGCCTCAATCGGAAATGTGCTTCAGCCCGTATCGGAAAAGCTGCGTCCGGAGATTGCGGAGGCCTGTACACTGCTGACGGCGGAAGGCGCACAGGCAGCCCGGATGACCGGCAGCGGCAGTGCCGTCTTCGGCGTGTTCCGTTCTCCTTCTGTTGCGGAGAAGGCATACCAGCGGATTTCCGCACGCTATAAAACCGTTTTTCTCTGTCATACCCAGCATGACAGCGTCCGGATTATGGAGGAGTAGGATTATATATGAAGAAAACCCTGGGCTGTATTCGCAAGGCGGATCATGATTTCAGTCTCATCGAATCCGGCGACCGTGTGGCTGTCGGTGTTTCCGGCGGAAAGGATTCCCTGCTGCTCCTGCATGCGCTGAGCCTTTACCGCCAGTTCTCCCATAAGGATTTTTCACTTTTTGCCATTACCGTCACCCTGGGGCTGGAACCTTTTGATCTTACCCGGATCCGTGCCCTGTGCGAACAGCTGGACATAGAGTATATTGTAAAGGAAACGGAAATCGGCAAAATTATTTTTGAATATCGTCAGGAAAAGAACCCCTGCGCCCTTTGTGCCAAAATGCGCAGGGCTGTTCTTGCCAATACCTGCGTGGAATACAATATCAATAAACTTGCCCTGGGCCATCATCGGGAGGACGCCATTGAAACCCTGCTCATGTCCCTTTTTAATGAGGGGCGGTTTAAAACCTTCCACCCGAAAACACGCATGAGCAGGACAGGCATCACCGTGATCCGTCTCCTGATTTACCTGCCTGAGAGCCATGTAAAACATATGGCAAAGGTCCTGGACCTGCCCGTCGTCAAATCTCCCTGCCCGGCGGACGGCAATACGGACCGGCAGAAAATGAAGGATCTTATGCGGGAACTCCGCAAGGTTTACCCTGACGTGAACGAGCGCTTCCTCCATGCCCTCCAGCAGGATCATTACGATCTATGGCAGAAGGATAATTCCCCTTCCGGCAACGGATGATTTCTAAGCATATTTTAATCGTTTTTTCTTTCATTTATAAATTTGGTGTGATATAATTCTTCTGATATTTAGGCAAGGAGTTATGAACGTGAGCAAGAAGAACCCCAACAGCAATAAAAAGTCCGGCGGAGCCGGTTTTATTATAACTCTGCTTATTCTTTCCTCCCTCAGCGGCTTTTCCTTCGGCGGGATCATCGCCGGTGTGCTGCTTGGGCTTGGTATTGGCAAAATCACCAGTATCATGGGAAGCGGCCTGGATACCACCACCCACAACCGGCGTGACCGGGAGCGCCAGGCCCGTGAAGAGGCTGCCGCCCGCCAGCAGGCCGAAATCCGCAGCCGTCAGCTCGCCGCCGAAGCCGAAGAGAAGAAAAAGGCCGACGCCAACCGTATTCCCCTTACCGGTGATAAAATTGCTGACGCGGTGATCACCACCGGCCAGGACATGCTCAATACGATTAAAAAAGAAAACGCTGCCATCCCCGATCAGGAACTGACCGAGCAGATGAATAATCTTTACGTCAAGTGTGAGCAGATTTTCAGAACCGTATCTGAAACGCCCTCCAAAGCGCCCCAGGTCCGGAAGTTTATGAATTACTATCTGCCCACCACCCTGAAAATGCTGGCCAATTACCGTACCATGCAGCAGCGCGGCGTTTCCTACGGCGAAATGAAAGAAGCCCGTGAGACTACCGTTCACGGCATGAACCTGATCCTCACCGCCTGCCAGAAGCAGATCGATAACCTCCATCGGGAGAACATGCTTGATATCTCCACCGATATTGAGGTTCTGGAGCAGATGCTCAAGAGGGACGGCTTCATGGAAAACGAAATCGTTGAATCCGCCCGTACCGCTGCTGAAGCACAGATGCGTTATTCTTCCGCTCCCGTGATGAATTTCCCTGTCGAGTCTGACGATCATGAGATTCCATCCGGTATTCAGGCCGGTATTCAGCAGGAATAATCCTTTACCTTCACTGACACTTTAAGGAGGAACGTAAAAATGTCTGAAACCAATCCTATGCCTCAGCTTTCCCTGGCTCCTTCTGCTCCCGAACCGGAAGTGGCTGAAACCCCTGTTGAAAGCATTCAGCAGACTGCCGCGCCCGCGGTGGAAGAACAGGCCCCCGGCCTCGATGAAAGCCAGCTCACAGAAGCTGAAAAGAAAGCAATCGATGACTTCATCAACAAAGTCGATGTGACCAATCCGGATCACGTCCTGCTCTTTGGTGCGGATGCCCAGAAGCGCATTGCGGATTTCTCCCAGACTGCCCTGGACGCCGTTAAAACACAGGATACCGGCGCTGTCGGCAACATGCTGGTTAATCTCGTGGCTGAGCTGAAAGGCTTCAAAAAGGACACGGAAGAACCCAAAGGCCTTTCCCGCCTCTTCAGCAAGGCGGAGGACAAGATTGTGCGCATGCAGGCCCGCTACAACAAAGTCTCCGTCAATGTTGAGAACATCGCCTCCTCCCTTGAAGGTTATCAGGCCCAGCTGCTCAAGGACGTCGCCATGTTTGACCGTCTTTACGACCAGAACAGCGATTATTTCCATCAGCTGACCCTTTATATCATCGCCGGTGATAAGAAGCTCCGCCAGATCCGGGAAACCGAGCTGAAAGAGCTGATGGACAAGGCTGCCGCCAGCGGCGATGCCATGGACGCCCAGAAAGCCAATGACCTGGCTGCCCAGTGCGACCGTTTTGAAAAGAAGCTTTACGACCTGAAGCTGACCCGTCAGGTTGCCATCCAGATGGCGCCCCAGATCCGGCTGCTTCAGAATAACGACAGCCTCCTGGTCGAGAGGATTCAGTCCACTCTCTCCAACACCCTTCCCCTGTGGAAGAGCCAGATGGTGCTTGCCCTCGGTATGCATCATTCCCAGGAGGCACTGAAAGCCCAGACCGCCGTTACGGATATGACCAACGATCTGCTCAAGCAGAATGCTCAGGCGCTGAAGATCGGCACCATCCAGACTGCGAAAGAAGCTGAGCGCGGCATCATTGATATCGAGACGCTGATCCAGACCAATCAGGATCTCATTGACACCATCAACGATGTGATGGATATTCAGGCCCAGGGTCACGCCAAGCGCATTGAAGCGGAGAAGACCCTCTACTCCATGGAAGCTGAACTCAAGAAAAAGCTTCTCTCCACCAGGATCTGATATTACATTCCCAACGGCACGGCATGTGATTGCATGGCCGTGCCTGTTTTAAATCCAGGAAAGGAAATCGAATTGAATGCGTCTGATCGGAATCACCGGAAGTATAGCCTGCGGAAAATCCACCGTCAGCCGTGAATTGTTCCGCCGGGGCTATCCTGTCATTGACGGGGATGTTCTTGCCCGTGAACTTACAGGTGCCGGTGGTGCAGCCATGGCCGAAATCGGTTCTGTTTTCGGGGATCGGTATATTGCTTCGGATGGATCCCTGAATCGCCGCATGATGGGACAGCTCGTCTTTTCGGATTCCACTGCCAGGGCCAGGCTGGATCAGCTGATGGCTCCGTATCTTCAGAACCTGACCATGGAAAGGATCAGTCAGGCCCGCGCTTCCGGGGCAAGCCTTTGTTTCCTGGATATGCCACTTCTTTTTGAAAAGGGATATGACCGTTACTGTGATGCAGTCTGGTGTGTCTGGCTTCCTGAAGAGACGCAGTTGGAACGGCTCATTGCCCGCGATAAATTTACACGTGAGGAAGCTCTCAGCCGGATGCGCGCGGTCATGTCATCCGATCAGAAGGCGGATCTTTCCTCCGTTGTGATTGATAATTCAGGTTCTGTCGAAAACACGCTCCGGCAGGTAAACGAACAGTTGCAGGTGGAACTGCGCCGTTCAGAAGCTTCTGCCCGGCGCAGGCGTGCGCCGGAAGCTGCTCCCGTTGTCGCGCAGCAGCGTTCTGCACCGCCTTCCCTGCCGCCGGATATGGATGCTGTCCAGCGTCCTGATTCCTCCCGCAGGAAGCCCTCTGAGCGGAAAGCCGAATGGCCCATGCCCCGCTGGACCAAAATTGCGCTGATCTGCGCACTGTTTGTTCTTCTATCTGCTTTCACTGCCCAGATGCTGATGGGCGGGTATCTTTCCGGCCGTCAGAAATTGCACGAGGCGGAACAGGAAGCAATTGATGAAAACTATCCGTTATATTATACAGAGGCGATCCGGAAAAACGCTGCCGAGTTTCATCTCGCCCCGGCGCTGGTCGCTGCTGTCATCCGTAACGAGAGTTCCTTCAGACCCACGGTTGAATCCTCTGTCGGTGCCCGCGGCCTGATGCAGCTCATGCCGGATACCGCTGAATGGATTGCCCATAAGCTGAAAGTGGATAATTACTCCTTTGAAATGATGAATGATCCGGAGTCAAATATCCGCTTTGGCTGCTGGTACCTGAGTTACCTCAGCAGCCTCTTCAGCAGTGATCCCTGGTGTGTTGTCTGTGCTTATCATGCGGGCCAGGGAGAAGTATCCTCCTGGCTGGCTAATCCGCTTTACAGCAGTGACCAGAAGACGCTCATCCGGAGCAACCTGCCGGAAGGTCCTACAAAACAGTATGCAGGGAGAGTAACAAGAGATTATGGAATTTATCAGGCGAAATACTTTGATCAGGGTGCTGTTGTCAGTCCTTCTGCTGATAACGTTGCTGCCGATTAATCCCGCACCTGCTGAAGACATCGGAAAACAGATGTCCATCGGCATCCAGAGCACCAAAACCCTTGCCATCCGTCCCTTTGAAGCGGTTGAACGGGATATGCTGTCCGTTTACAACGCCGTTTATGAGAGTCTGATCCTGATTGATGACACCTATATGCCCCAGGGTTCCCTGGCGGAAAGCTGGGAGGAAAGTAATAACGGAAAAGTCTGGACCTTCACCCTTAGGGATGATATCCGTTTTTCCGACGGCACACCCATTACCGCATATGATGTGGTCGCTTCTGCCCAGTATATTCTGGATAAAGCGAATGATGAAAACATTGCGGATCATGGGTTTTACTATAACCTGTCCTATTTTGTGAAATCCATTTCCGCCAAGGACGATAAAATCGTAATCGTCAAGACAAAGCGGCCCTATTTCGGCATCCTTTATGAGATGACTTTCCCCGTCGTTCCCGCGGCCCAGGTCGCTTATGACGCCCCCATCGGCAGCGGGCCTTATGTGATTACCAGTTTTAACCCCGGCGTCAGCCTCATGCTGGAAACGAATAAGAACTGGTGGAAAGCAAAGGAGCCCTGGGTGGAGCAGATCATCTTTTCCTTTACCGATACGCCGCGTTCTGTGATTGAAAATTATGAATACGGTCGTACACAGGCGGTTTTCACCCGTTCCATCGCCAGCACGCAGTATAAAACAGGTTTGCATTCCGTCACCATGAGTTACAGGACCAGCCAGCTGGACGTTCTGTTTATGAACAATACCGTTTCCGAGCTGACTCCCGAGGTACGCAAAGCCATCCGCTACGTGGTCGATAAACAGAAAATCATCGAAAATATTTATTCCGGCATGGCCAAAAATACCAATTTCCCCTTTTATCCCGGCACCTGGATGTACAATGAAAGCCTTGATCCCACTTTCTCTTTGAATCTGGAGGAAGCCAGGAGGCTCCTTACTGCTGCCGGCTGGGAGGATTCCGATGAAAACGGTATCCTGGACCGCACGGATGCGGAAGGAAAGGTGACCAACCTGCATCTCCGTTTCTATGTCTATGAAGAGCCGGATAACGACGTGCGGGTGGAAGCCGCCAACATGATTGCGGATATGCTGGCCCAGGTGGGAATCAGCACCAAAGTGGAAGCCATGACCCTGGCCAACGCGAAAGAGAAGCTGAAGGCCGGATCCTTTGACCTGGTGCTTGGCTCCTTTGCCATGGATGTCTGTCCGGATCCCGGTTTCATCCTGATGCGCGGTAACACCGGCAATTACTGCCGTTACAAGAGCAGCAGGATGACGGAACTGTGTGAACAGCTCCGGAAGGAATATTCCTACCAGGGATACCGCCAGCGGCTGATGGAAATCCAGTCACTTTTTGCGGAAGACTGCCCCTTTATCTGCATGTATTACAGAATGGGCAATGTTCTTTCCCGCGCTATGTACACCTCCTGCCGCGACGTCCGGGAGTATGAACTCCTGCGCGGCATCGAAAGCTACGAACCCAAGGACAAATGATAAAGGAGTATTTATGGATTACGCTGAGCTGATTGTGCATACGACCACTGCCGGTTCCGATGCTGTTTCCGACGTTCTGATGGAAGCAGGAGCCTCCGGTACCATGATTGAGGACAAGGCGGATATTCCCGATCCATCCAAACCGCATGGTGTATGGGAAATCATCGATCCGAAACTGCTGGACAGCATGCCGGAGGATGTGCTGGTTCATGCCTGGTTTGAAGAAAATCCTTCCCTTCCGTCTCTGATCGAAAACATCACCGGCCGCCTGTCCACGCTGCATGAAACGGTGTCTGACGCCGGTTCCCTGCGCGTGGAAACCCGTTCCGTCAATGATAAATCCTGGGCCGACGTATGGAAGAAATACTTCAAACCCTTCTACGCCGGTCAACATCTGGTCGTAAAGCCCACCTGGGAACCCTTTGATCCGAAACCCGGTGACAAGGTTATTGAGATAGATCCCGGCATGGCTTTCGGCAGCGGCACCCATGAAACGACCGGCATGTGCCTTTCCATCCTGGAGGAGAATATCCGCGGCGGCGATGAAATCATCGACGTGGGCACCGGCAGCGGTATTCTGGCAATCGGTGCGGCCCTGCTCGGCGCCGGTCATGTACTGGCGGTGGATATCGATCCGGATGCTGTCAAAGTAGCTGCTGAAAATGTTGTCAACAATCATGTCCAGGATATCATTACCGTCCAGCAGGGCAACCTTCTGGAGAAGGTGGACGCGGTTTGTGATATCTGTGTGGCCAATATTATCTCTGATGTCATTATCTCTTTCGCCGCTCCGCTTATGAGCCACATTCGTCCCGGCGGCCTGTTCATCTGCAGCGGAATTGTTTCCCTGCGCGGTGATGAAGTAGCGCAGGCACTGCTGGATGCAGGTTATGAAATCCTGCAGAAGTATACCCGTGGTGAATGGACAGCTTTCCTGAGCAGGAGGAATGCCTGATGCACAGGTTTTATGCCGATCCTGAAAACTGCGTGGACAACATTGTCTCCCTGCCGGAAGAGGATGCCCGTCATGCCTGTACGGTTCTTCGTATGAAGCCTGGGCAGCAGGCGGAAATCTTCATGGGCGGAAACCGCTGGTCCGCGGAAATGATCTCCGTTTCACCGAAGGATGTACGCCTGAAACTGGTTTCGCAGCTTCCCTCCACGGAGCCGTCTGTTTTTGTCACACTATACCAGGGGCTGCCCAAATCCGATAAAATGGATCTGATCATGCAAAAAGCTGTGGAGTTGGGTGTTTCCCGTATCGTCCCGGTGTTGATGGAACGCTGTGTCTCCCGGCCGGATCCGAAGGATTCCGCCCGCAAGCTGGAACGTTGGAGAAAGATTGTCCGCGAAGCCGGAAAGCAGAGCGGCCGATGCCTGATTCCGGAGGTTGCGGAGATTCTGACCTTGAAACAGGTGCTGAATGATCCTGCCCTTCCGGAGGTCAACATTGTTCCCTGGGAAAACACGGAAGGAAACGGTCCGCTGTCTTTCAGCAAATCGCATCCTGCCCTTTCTTCCATTGGGATTATGATCGGTCCTGAAGGCGGTATTGATGAAAACGAAATTGAACTGCTTCAGGCTGCCGGCTTTGTCCCTGTAACCCTTGGGAAACGGATTCTTCGTACGGAAACCGCCGGACTTGCCGCTGTATCGGCCATCATGTGTTTATACGGAGAAATGGAATAAACATGAAAACCATCGCTTCCCATACTCTTGGCTGTAAAGTCAATCAGTATGATACCCAGGCTATGCTGGAACTTTTCCAGGCGGATGGCTATCAGGTCGTCTCCATGGACCAGCCTGCGGATGTTTACCTGGTTAATACCTGTACCGTCACCGGAACCGGGGACAAAAAGTCCCTTCAGCTCATCCGGAAAATCCGCAGGGAGCAGCCTTCCGCCGGCCTCATTGTATGCGGTTGTATGGCCCAACAGCGCGGAGAGGATCTGCTTTCCCTCGGTGCGGATCTTGTCATTGGCACACAGCGCCGCAGTGAAGTGGTTACGCTGTATCATGAAGTCCTGCAGTCCGGCCGTGCCATCTGCGCCGTTGGTCCCCTGCAGGCCGGCCAGCCCTTTGAATGCCTGTCCATCACAACCCAGAATGAACACACCCGCGCCGTCCTGAAGATTCAGGAAGGCTGCGGAAACCGTTGTTCCTACTGTATCATTCCTTCTGTCCGCGGTCCGATTCGTTCCAGGTCCCTGGAGGATATACGTTCTGAAGTTGCCCGCCTCTCTGCGGCAGGCTTCCGTGAAATTGTCCTCACAGGAATCCATCTCTGCTCATACGGAAAGGATATGGAATCATCGCTTACTCTGCTGGATGCGATTGAGGCTGTTCAGCAGACAGAAGGCATCCTGCGGATCCGTCTCGGTTCCCTGGAGCCTACTGTCGCCACCCCTGAATTTGCTGCCAGGCTGCGTCAGGCGGATAAAATCTGTCCTCAGTTCCATCTGGCGCTCCAGTCCGGCAGCGATACGGTTCTGGCCAGGATGCGGCGCCGCTACAATACCGCCCAGTATCTGCGCGGGGTTGAAAATCTGAGACGTGAATTTCCGCATGCCGCTTTTACAACGGACATCCTCACCGGTTTTCCGGGAGAAACAGAAACGGAGTTTGAAGAAACAAAGGAAATGATCCGGAAGGTCGGATTTGCCCGTATTCATGTCTTTCCCTATTCTCCCCGCCCGCAGACACCGGCTGCGGAGCTTCCCGGTCAGCTCACTTCTGCTGAAAAGGAGCGCCGTGCCCGTGAACTGATCGTCCTCGGCCGTCAGGTAGCCCGGGAGTATCTCAGCACATGGACCGGTCTGGAAACCGATCTTGTGCCGGAGGAAAAGGTGAATGGCTGCTGGGAGGGATATACGCCCGAGTATATCCGGGTTCGCCTGGATCAGGAAGATGTCTGTCAGTCCGGTGTGCCTGTCCGGATCCGTCTCCTTGGTGAAAACACCGGAGGCATGCTTGGAAAACTGATAGGATAAATTTATTCTGAAAGAAAAGGATGATGATCAAAGATGGAAAACTGTCTCTTCTGCAAAATCATGAATGGTGAGATTCCTTCACAGAAAGTCTATGAAAACGAGTTCGTCTATGCTTTCCGTGATATCAATCCCCAGGCTCCTGTCCATATACTGGTCATCCCGAAAAAGCATATCGCTTCGCTGGATGAGGCGGATGCTGCTTCTGACCGGGAGCTGGCCGAATGTCTCCGCGCCATCCGTGTGATTGCAGCCCAGGAGAATCTGACAGGCGGCTATCGTGTTGTTTCCAACTGCGGCCCCGATGCCTGCCAGTCTGTACATCACCTTCATTTCCATATTCTCGGCGGTCGTCAGATGGAAGACAAAATGGCCTGACAAAACGTTTTCCGGAAAAAAAGTTGACTACGCCGGGTAATGGCTGTATAATAAAACACGGTTTTCGGTTTGTATGATCCGCAGGCCATTGTATTGAGCGAGGGGAGGGATAACAGTGTCCGAGGTTCGTATCCGCGAAAATGAGTCCCTGGAAAGTGCGCTCAAACGGTTTAAGCGGCAGTGCGCCCGCAGCGGCGTTCTCCAGGAAGTGCGTAAGCGCGAGCATTACGAAAAGCCCAGCGTTAAGCGCAAGAAAAAGGCTGAAGCCGCCCGTAAGCGCAAGTGGTGATTTTGGCAAAACGCCCTTCCTTCACAGGAAGGGCTTTTTTTCCACCATTTTTAATTCTTAAGTTTTCAGTTATTGAGCAGTTGTTACCCAAATCTCTGATTTGGGCGAAGATACGATGACCGCCAGTGGCGGAAATTTCATCGGATCTGAGGTCAATCGAAAGGGAGTAAGCTCCACTGTGTGGAGTTACGACCATTGAGATTGCGGAATACAACTGCCATGCTACAGCCGTCCATTTCTGCGAGTCTATGACGATACAGAAATGGAATACGGCGATCGCAAAGTTTTAATTAAAAACAGTTTCCTTAGGAAACTGTTTTATTCATTTCCGTAAGGAAATGTCCCTCTATGCCTTGTCACGCAAGCCCTTTTCTGATATACTTATGACAGTATCTGAAGAAAAGAGGATGTAATTGGTCTATTCGTTTGAGCTGATCAAACATGCAAATATACGCTATCGTGACAGTCTTGTTGTGTTATCCCGTTGTGAACTTTTTGCCATGCTTTTTCGCCTGGGGATCTCCGCTGAGATCAGGGAGGAGTCCATGGGCGGCTCACGTTTTTTGACAATCGATTGCCGTGAACTCAGTGATTCAGAAATTGCTTTTCTTTCCGGTCACAGTTCCTTTGTCTTCATGGCTGAAAAAACAAACGGGTTACTTCGTCCCCTTCCTGTTCCCGATTCCGGGTATCTGCCTGAGGATCTCCCCGAGGTGCTCAAGTATAAAGGGAAAACCAGTGCCTCCTTTACCCGCATGATGATCAATACGGCGTCTTCACTATCCGGCTTCCGGCACAGTGAAACTCCCCTCATCTTCTTTGATCCCGTCTGCGGAAAGGGCACCGGCTGCTTCTGTGCCGCTGAAGCCGGGATGAACGCTGTTGGGCTGGACCTGGATAAAAAAGATATCCGTGAGGCGTCTGATTATTTCTCACGTTATCTCAAGCTGCATAAGCTCAAACATGAGCAGCATGACCGGTCCGAAACAGTGTCCCGTCATTCCCTGCCCCTCACCGAGTTTATCTTTGCCGACACAAAGGAGCACTTCCGTTCCGGAGACACACGTTTTCTTCGTTTCTCCTGCGGGGACACCATGGAATCTCCTGTCCTTTTCCGGAAAGGAAAAGCGCATATCATTGCAGCCGACCTTCCTTACGGTGTGCAGCACGCTCCCCAGTCCGGAAGCCGTCCCGATTCCCTGCAGCATTTCCTTTCCCGGGTACTTCCGGTATGGAAAAGCGTCCTTGCTCCCGGCGGTGTCATCGCCCTGAGCTTCAATACACTCACCCTTCCTTCAGCGGATGTCAGGGAAGCACTTACCCATGCCGGGTTTAAACTTCCCGATAACGATATTTTCTTAGGCCTGAAGCATGATGTTGAACAGGCCGTTGTACGGGATCTGATCTTTGCTTTCAATTCAGAGGAGGAATCTGTTATATGACTCTCAGCGATCTCAATGGGATGACTGTCCTGCAGCTTCGTAAGCTGGCCCGTGAAAACTCCGTCGTACTCGGTGCCGGCATCGATAAGGCAGGCATTATTGAAAAACTGCTGCCCGTTCTGTCAGATGAAACAGAACAGCCGGCTGCACAGCCGGCGGAAGCGCCCGCTCCTGTCGAAGCTGAACCCAAATACCAGGCCGCCTGGCACAATACGGATACGCCGCGCTATAACGTGCGGCCTGCCTATCAGGCTCCCGGTTCCGCTTCCCGTCCCGCATGGCAGAGCACTTCTCCTTCCGGACAGCATCTTCCTCATGATCAGCAGCATGTACAGCCTATGCGTCCCGGCAGCTTTACCCCCCGCTTCGGCCCCGCTGCCTCTGTACAGCCTGCAGCGCCTGCTGCCCAGTCTTCTGAACCGGCTGAACAGCCCCATCCTCCCGTTGTATCTCCGCTTCCCGAAAAGCGGATCAGCATCGGATCTGAAACCGGCTTCGGGCCCCGTTCTTTCGGACCCAACGCGGTACCTCATACCCCCGCCCGTACATCTGAGCCTTTTGCGCCTCCTTTCCAGGCACAGGATACCGGCATTCAGGCGCCCTCCCTGGAGGAGCTGCTTGCTTCCGGTGATTATGAAGAAGGCGGCGGCATCCTGGAACTGCATCCCGACGGATACGGTTTCCTGCGCAACGCCTCCTTCCAGCCCTCCACAAAGGATATCTATGTGTCTATGGCTCAGATCCGCCGTTTCGGTCTCCGTACCGGCGATATGATCAAAGGCAAAATCAGGCCCCAGCGTGAAGGCGATAAATACGCTGCCCTGCTTTATATCTCCAGCGTCAATGACGTGCCTGAGGAAGAAGCCTTCAATCGTCCTGCCTTTGATGAGCTGACTCCTGTTTATCCCAGCCGCCGGATTTCCCTGGAATGCAGGGACGGTAAATCTTTCCCGGATATGCGGCTGATCGACCTGATTGCCCCGCTTGGTTTCGGCCAGAGGGGCCTGATGCTTTGCCCTCCCCAGACCGGCAAGGCCGAAATCATGCAGCACTTTGCCAAGGTTGTCTGCGAGAATTATCCGGATGTCCAGGTACTCATGCTCCTGATTGACGTGACTCCTGAAGACGCCACCATGGTGCGTGAAACCGTACCCTGCACCGTCCTGGCCTCCACTTTTGACCAGACGCCGGAGGCTCATCTTCGTCTTTCTGAAATTGTCCTGGAACGTGCCATGCGTCTTGTGGAGCAGAAGAAGGATGTTGTCCTGATTGTGGACAGCCTCACCCGCCTGGCAAAGATCTATACCACCGCCGCAGCCCAGCAGGGACGCAGTCTTCCCGGCATGGTGAATCCCTCCAGTCTTTTCCGTGCCAAGCGCCTTTTCGGCGCTGCCCGTGCCTGCAAGGAAGGTGGCAGCCTGACCGTGCTGGCAGCCATGGATATCTCCACGGGATCCAAGGTGGACGATTCCGTTGTGGAAGAATTCAAAGGCACCGCCAATATGGAACTGACCCTGGATCAGGGTGTGGCCCGCGCCGGTGTGACTCCTTCCCTGAACCTGCAGCAAAGTTTCACCAAGAATGCCGATATCCTGTTGGACAACAAACAGAAAGAAGGGCTTTCCCTGATCAGGACGCTGCTGGGCAGCACCTCTTCCGCGGTGGCCATACCCCAGCTGGAATCCATGATGGATAAAACCGATACCAACGAAGCGCTTCTGCTGAAGATGAAAGACTGGTTTGCCCTGATGAATCGCTGACGGGAGGTATCCTATGGACTCTGTATATGTTGTCGGCCATAAAAACCCGGATACGGATTCCATCGTATCCGCTATGGCTTATGCCGCGCTTCAGAATGCCCTCGGCGGAGAACAGTATATTGCTGCCCGCTGCGGCCATCTGAACACGGAAACATCCTTTCTCCTCGAAAGATTTGGCTTCCAGCCGCCTCTTTACCTGCGCACGGTTCGTACGCAGGTCGCTGATATTGATTATGATACCCCGCCCATGGTCGGTGCGGGGGTTCCTGTTTCTCATGCCTGGAAAGTCTTGCATAAGGAAGATAACAGCGTTTCCGCCCTTCCGATCATAGAGGAGGACGGACGTCTTTTCGGCCTGATCACCGCGGGCGCCATGGCGGAAAATGATATGGATTCCGTCAACAATCCTTTCGTGTCTTCCATTCCGGTTTTCAATCTGCTCAGCGCGCTGGAAGGCCATATCATCAACGCTGCGGAAGATACCTTTGATGAAATCTCCGGTGAAGTAATCGTTGCCCTGCCCGGCTTTGCCTCCCGTATCGGCCCCGGAACCGTTGTCCTTTGCGGCGACCAGAAAGAGATGGCGGATCTTGCCATTGAAAAGAAGGCCTCCTGTCTCATCTTCTGCGGCACGTCCCTGGGAGAACAGTATCGCAATCTTTCCTCTTCCACCTGCCTGATTGTCTGTCCTTTTGACGCCTACAGGGCTTCCCGCCTCATTTTCCAGGCCATACCGGTAGGCCGGATTGCCTGCTCCACCAATCTTCATTTCTTCCACCTGAATGATTACCTGGATGATGTGCGTGAAATTGTGATCCAGAGCCGTTTCCGCACCTATCCCGTCCTGGATGATGAAGACAAAGTCATCGGCACCCTGTCCCGCTACCATTTGATCCGTCCCCGCAGAAAAAAGATTGTCCTCGTGGATCACAATGAAGTCGGCCAGGCTGTATCAGGCCTGGATCAGGCGGAAATCGTCGGCATTATCGATCATCACCGCCTGGCGGATGTGCAGACCGGCAATCCCGTCTTCATGCGGAATGAGCCGGTGGGTTCCACAACCTCCATCATCGCGACCATGTACCAGGAGCACGGACTCATGCCTTCTCAGAAAATGGCCGGCCTGATGGCTTCCGCTATTATTTCTGATACCGTCATGTTCAAAAGTCCTACCTGTACGCCGCATGACAAAGTCCTCGCGGAGCGTTTGGCACGGCATGCGGGCATTGACTGCGAGGAGCTTGGCAAGGCGATGTTCTCCCGCGGCGTATCTCCTGATATGCCGGCGGAGGAGCTTGTCCGTTACGATATGAAGGATTTCCATCTGGGCGTCCATTCCCTGACCATTTCACAGATTACGACCGTAGAGTCGGATCCTTTCCTTGCAAAGACAGAGGATTTTGTTCGTTCGTTGGAAAAAATCCGTAAGGATAAACAATATGATCTGTCCCTGCTGATGATTACCAACGTCCTGAAGGAAGGCACAGAGCTTCTTTATGCGGGAGACGCTGAGGTGATCCGCAGTGCCTTCTCCGTGGATGACCTGAAAGGAAATCATGTTTTCCTCCCGCAGGTCCTTTCCAGGAAAAAACAGATTGTACCGGCGCTTTCCCAGTTGTGGGGATAAGAAAAAAGGGAGTCGTTCGACTCCCTTCTTTTTATTTCCCTCAATACTTTTCAAGATCCGAAACTCCGATGACCGCTCCGGTTCTGTAATCCAGCCTGACTGTCTTTCCGCTTTCATAATTGACCTGTATATCGTACGGATTCAATATGATTTCATATGGTCCGTATACATCGGGATCATCTATCTCGGCCTTCCACATGACGTATCCTTCGCAGTTGACCGCTATAGGCGCAGGTCCGTCTGTCCCGGCGATAAACATATCTCCGGATTCCGTATCGACTGTATGGATTGCTGCGTCTCCGAAGGAGCATACGTTTTCCATGATTGTCCACATGTCAATGCCGTCCATCAGATCCAGCATGATCAGTCCGTACTGTGCGTCATAGACGTAAACCTGCGGTTCGTCTTCCGTTCCGCCCATAAAGGCACGGAGATTCTGGAACTGTCCGGTCTGTTTTACCCCTTCTGTGTATCCCCAGATCGGCTGGTCGTCAATAAAACATCCGACTCTGAGGTATTCCCAGTTATCATCGCCTTCCTGCATAACTTCATAGGCAGCCAGCACAGCAACGTTGAATTCCTTCCAGTCCAGGGCGATGGATCCGTTACCGATGATTTCCTCGCGGCTCATGATGCTGTTGAACGCCCTGGTCTCAGCGGGTTCCGCCTCAGGGGCCGGCTTAAGGTATTGCTTCAGGATATAGCCTTCCATGCCGTCGTATTCACAGCGGATAAACAGTTTTGCCTGCTTTTTGTAATTACTCGGAGCATATTTCGCCACGTTGTTGTTGCAATACAGTACAATGGAATCAAGCGGTACTTTCGCAAGCACGGTAGCTGTCTTGTACGGAGCTTCCCGCAGGGAAACATAATCCCTGCACTTCACAACGCGCATGGCTCCCAGGTAATACCGGTCTTTTTCTACTGTTTTCCGCTCTGCAGTACCTGTACAGCAGCATAAACAAAGGATCAGGAAAAGCAGAATGAAGGATAGGCTTTTCTTCATCGCTGTCCTCCTTATAAACATAAAATATTGAAAAAACAATTTTTTGAATCCCTCTGTATCCATACGTTTTCCTGTTCTGTATCCTGCTCAGAAGAATGCAGGTTCATGGAATCTGTATAAACTGTTATAACAGGATTTAAACGTTTGGACAGGATCAATGAATTAGTCTTTTCTTATTTATTTTACTCCTAATCCCCTCAATCCACAAGCAAGAACACGAAAAATACTGTATATCCCTTATGTTATGGGTATAATAATATCCAGTATACAGTATGCGGCTGTCAGTTTGTCGCAGGAAAGTGGTGTTGTTATGAATACGGAACTGGTTGTCTTCATTGTCTATCTCTGCTTTATGCTCGGGATCGGCGTCTACTTCTTCGTGAAGGGCCGCGGCAGCGGTGAAAAGGAATACTTCCTCGGCGGCCGTAAAATGGGCCCCTGGGTTTCCGCCCTTTCTGCCGGCGCATCCGACATGAGTGCCTGGGTGCTGATGGGCCTTCCCGCTTCCATTTATGCATTGGGAATTGGTCAGGCCTGGATTGCAATCGGCCTTGCAATTGGTTATGCGATGAGCTGGCTTTTTGAAGCTCCCCGTCTCCGCCGTTTTTCTATCGCGGCTGATGACTCCATCACCCTTCCCCAGTATCTGACAAACCGGTTTAAATCCTCCAGCAAAGTCCTGCAAATCCTCTGTGCTATCATTTTCCTTGTTGCATATACAATCTATGCTGCCTCCAGTGTAAAAGCCTGCGGCACACTTTTTCAGACAGTATGTGGGAATATCTTTGTAAACAACAATGATCTCCTGAATCAACAAATCTTCATGTATATAGCTGCTGCTATCATTATCGGTTACACATTCATGGGCGGTTTCAGCGCCGTTTGCTGGACAGACTTCTTCCAGGGCCTGCTGATGCTCGGTGCCCTGCTGATCGCTCCTATTTTTGCACTCGGCCTGATCAGCGGCGGCCAGGGTCAGATGACCATGGAATCCCTGAGTGCTGCCAATCCTGATTACTGGAATTTCTTCCCTGACTGGAAAACCGTTGTTTCCGGCCTTGGCTGGGGTCTCGGTTACTTCGGTATGCCCCACATCATCATCCGTTTCATGTCCGTCCGCAGCGACAAGGATCTTCACAAGAGCGCTAAGATCGGTATCACCTGGAATGTGCTGATCATTCTTTTCTCTGTGGCAGCCGGCTGCATCGGTCATCTGTTCCTCGGTGAAGTCGGAGATTCCTCTACTGTCTTCATCCAGATGGTTCGCGCTATTTTCCCGGCGATTATTTCCGGCATCCTGCTTTCCGCCATCCTGGCTGCTTCTATGTCCACTGCTGATTCTCAACTGCTTTGTGCATCATCTGCTTTTGCTTCCGATGTATATAAGCCTGTTATTCGTAAGAATCAGTCCACAGATAAAGAAATGTTTTGGGTGGGTCGTTATGTAGTGCTTATCATTGCGATCATCGCTGTCCTGATTGCTTCCAACCCCAACAGCCAGAGCATTATGAATCTCGTTTCAAATGCATGGGGTATCTTTGGGGCGGCATTCGGCCCGGCTATCCTGCTGAGCCTCTTCTGGAAGCGTTTCACCTTCAAGGGTGCTGTTGCCGGTATTGCTGCCGGTGCTGTTGTTGACATTGCCTGGCTCGTCATCAACACCCGCCTGTCCGCCGCCACTGCCGGGTACAACGGTATCTTTACCCTCTATGAAATCATCCCCGGCTTCATCGTCGGTTTCATCGTTGCCGTGGTTGTTGCCCTGCTCGATAAGGAACCGAAGCAGGAAGTCCTCGACCTGTATGATTACGCGACTTCCGATGCAATCGAATAAATGATTCGTATTGTAAAGCACCGGTCCGGCAATTTTGCCGGACCGGTTTTTGTGATGTGATGCAAATGAAAAGAGCACGCTGTTTCAGCGTGCTCCCAGGAAACTCATTCAATATTGAAGCGCTTCTTGAAGCGGTCAACACGTCCGCCCGTGTCTACCAGCTTCTGCTTGCCGGTGTAGAAAGGATGGCACTTGGAACAAATATCCACCTTCATCTCTTTCTTGGTAGATCCGGTTTCAAAAGTTTCACCGCATACGCAGCGAACCACGCACTTACCATACTGGGGATGAATATTTTCCTTCATTGCTGTTTCACCTCTTTCGCGTATGCAATGGCGGTTAAACCGCAAAAAGTATATTAACATAATCGTCTTTCGTTTGCAAGCTTTTTTTGTGAGATTATGTTATAATTCCTCTGTCTTTTATGGGAGGTGATTTGTGAATGTCTGTCGGGCTTCCCTCTTTTTCACCGGAGGAAAAAGCCGTCTATTCCATGATCTCCGTTAACGACGGCCTGATGGCAAAGGAAATTGCTTCCGGTCTTTCCATGGATCGGAAACAGGTCAATCATCTTCTCTTTTCCTCTCCCCTGATGCATGAACTCTGTTTTCAGGATAATGATTACCGCTGGCACGCTCTGATCCGCCAGGCGCAGGTTCATGAGGGCCTGTATGAGTTTTCCGGCTGGTACGGTACGGTAAGGGAATTCCTGGATGCTTCTGAGGATGAATGGCTTTCCTCCCTGCAGGATGGATGCCGTAGGATCGGCAGAAATCTCAATGATCAGCGCGGGCTGATTCATTCCTTCCTGGACTGCCGGAGCGTCATGTGTTCCCTTTTCCATGATCTTTCCGGAATGATGGATTCATCTTATCTGGACTGGGAGATTGCCTTTGAGCTGCGGCTCAATCGGGCCCGCATGATCCGGATCTATGCGGACGTGCTTGTGATTGCTCCGGGTCATGTTTTCAGCCTGGAATTCAAAATGAAGAATAAACCGGAACCCGATGAAGTCTTGCAGGCCGCGAAATATATACCCTACCTGGAGCTGATCTTCGGCCCATCATATGAAGCCGTTCCCGCTCTTGTTCTGACGTCAGCTTCTGATCTTTTTGAATTTGTGCCTATCGGAAATACGGATATGGTGCTTCCTGCAGCCTCCGGGGATATGCTGTTTAACGTCTTCAATGAGTATATGGGCTTTCTTTCCTGAAGACGGGATGGCGCCGATGTGAAAATTGCGTGAAGTACAGGAAATAAAAGGCTTTGCGTCGAACAATTACACCGTTGATTTTTATGAAAGGACTCTTGCCTCTTATTATGAATACAGAACAGGAAAAGAAATTCGATGTCGGCGGTCAGGCTGTGATGGAAGGCGTGATGATGCGTTCTCCCAATGCCACTGCCGTTACTGTCCGCCGTCCTGACGGTACCATGGTTACCAAGCTGACGCCCTTCGTTCCGCTGAAAGAGAAGCATCCCTGGATGGGAAAGCCTTTCATCCGCGGAATCATCAATATGGGTACCATGCTTTATTACGGGATGAACACCCTTGAAGACTCCACCAAAATGCTCGGCATGCTGGATGAAGAACCCACTAAGTTCGAAAAGTGGCTCGCCCGCAAGCTTGGCAAGGGCGTCGATAAGATCGTCATGGCTTTTGCCATCATTCTGGCAGTCATTCTTTCCGTTGCCCTTTTCATTGCGCTGCCCGCCGGCGTGGAAAGCCTGCTCCGCAGTGCCGGGATGTCCACCATCGGCTACACGCTGATCGGCGGCCTGGTCAAGATTCTCATCCTGATCGGTTATATGATCTTCTGCGGCTGTGTTCCGGAAGTCCGTAGAACCTTCCAGTACCACGGTGCGGAACATAAATCCGTCCATTGCCATGAATCCGGTCTTTCCCTGACGCCCGCCAACGCGCAGACCTTTTCCCGTCTGCATCCCCGCTGCGGTACGGCGTTCCTGCTGATTGTCTTCTCCATCAGTATCCTGCTTTTCCTGGTGCTGAATGTGCTTGTCCCCATCAGCAATTTCTTTGTTCGTTTCCTTTTCCACCTGGCGATGCTTCCCATCGTTGCCGGTGTCAGTTACGAGGTCCTGATGGGCCTGGCCCATTCCAACAGCAAGGGAGCCTGTATCCTGCGCTGGCCTGGCCTGCAGATGCAGCGTCTCACCACCCGTGAACCGGATGAATCCATGCTGGAATGCGCTATTGTTTCTGTAAATGTCGTCCTGAACGGCTTCCCGGAACATGTAAAGAAAACACCGGAAGGCTGGGGCATCTTCCACAGTTATCTCGAATCCGAACCCGGATACGTCCCTCCCGAACCTGAAGAAGAAAAGTCTGAAAGTGAAGCCGACACATCCGATGATGCTGAGGTGTAATGTATGACTTGCCGAGATTTGATCCGCCGTACAGCTGAGCAGTTCAGCGCAGCAGGTGTTCCCGATCCGGTGAATGACGCTGCTTTGCTGCTCTCTCACCTGACAGGGCTCTCACCGCTTTCCCTGCGCCTGGATGAAGACACCGTCCTGGATTACAGGGTTGTGGATGCCTATCAGGTACTTGTCGGGCAGCGGATCTCCCGGATTCCCCTGCAGTATATTCTTGGGGAAGCGCCTTTTTACGGCCGCCTTTTCCGTGTGGATTCACGCGTGCTGATTCCCCGCCCGGAAACGGAACTGCTGTGTGAGTGGGCGCTGGAAGTTCTCCGCAATGATCCGCTTCCCCGGATTCTGGATCTCTGCTGCGGCAGCGGATGTATCGGCATAACGCTGAAGGCTGAAAAGCCGGATGCATTTGTCACCTGTTCTGATCTTTCCCCCGATGCCCTGGCTCTTGCCGCTGAAAATGCTGAGCAGCTGGGTGTGGACGTGGCCTTCTGCCAGACCGATCTCCTGGATGGTTTTGCCACTTCAGGCTTTAATCTGATTATCAGCAATCCGCCTTATATTCCTTCTGCCGACTGCAATACCCTGCAGGAAGAGGTTCTGCGGGAGCCGCGCCTCGCGCTGGACGGCGGGCCTGATGGTCTTTCAGTATACCGCAGGATCATTCCGGATGCTTTCAGGTCATTGGTTTCCGGCGGTGTACTGATGATGGAGCTCGGCGAAGGCGAAGACGCTGATGTCGAAAAACTGCTTCTTGATCATTCTTTTACTTCTGTGGAAATCCGGGAAGACTTGTCCGGAATCCGCAGGATGATTCTTGCCAGAAAACCGTAACGGAGGATTCATGTTTACGAAACTGGAGAGCCTTTCAGACCGCTTTCGGGAACTGTCCGAAGCGATTGCCCAGCCGGAAGTCATACAGGACTATCCGCGTTATCAGGCCTGTCTGAAAGAGCGTTCCTCTCTGGAACCCGTTGTGGAAAAATATGATGCCTTCCGTCGTGTGGAACAGCAGATTCAGGATAACCGTGAATTGCTTTCTGATCCTCTTTTTGCATCTGAAGCTGAAAAGGAACTTGCTGATCTTGCTGTCCAGCGTGAAAAACTGATAGCAGACCTGAAGCTTCTGCTTGTTCCTCCGGATCCGCTGGATGACCGGAATGTGATTATGGAAATCCGCGCCGGCGTAGGCGGTGAGGAAGCTGCCCTTTTTGCCGGCGATCTGATGCGGATGTATCTGCGCTATGCCGATCGGAATCAGCTTCAGGCTTCCCTGCTTTCCGTCAGCGATACGGATCTCGGCGGCATCAATGAAGCCCTGCTCATGTTTTCCGGGCCGGAAGCCTTCGGCCGGCTGAAATTCGAAAGCGGCGTTCATTGCGTCAAACGGGTTCCTGTCACTGAAAGCAGCGGCAGGATTCATACTTCCACCGTCACAGTTGCTGTTTTTCCGGAAGCACAGGAAGTTGAATTCACCCTCGATCCCGCGGATCTGCGTATAGACGTCTTCCATGCGTCCGGCCACGGCGGACAGGGTGTCAACACTACCGACAGTGCCGTCCGTATGACTCACCTGCCTACCGGTCTGGTTGTCACCTGTCAGGATGAACGCAGCCAGCTGGAGAACAAAGCCAAAGCGCTTCGCGTGCTTCGTTCCCGTCTTTTTGACAGGCTGAAGGAAGAGCAGGCTGCGGCTCACGCGGAAGACCGCAGGAACCAGATCGGATGGGGTGAACGCAGCGACCGGATCCGCACCTATTACTTTAATCATGATTATGTTGTTGATCACCGTCTGAATCTGACCGTCAACCGTACGGCCAACGTCATGAACGGTGATCTGGTGCCTTTTATTGACGCGCTCCGCCTGGCTGAAAAAACAGAGAAAATGAATCTCCTGAACCGGAAGTGATTGATTTGAAAACAGATCTCCTTTTACCGTCCCCGGAAACCTATGCCCTGGCCTCTGAAATTCTTGAAAAAGGCGGCCTGGTTGCTTTTCCGACTGAAACAGTGTACGGCCTGGGAGCGAACGCCCTTGACAGTGAAGCGGTGCTGTCTGTTTTCGCAGCCAAAGGTCGTCCTGCGGATAACCCTCTGATTGTGCATATTCATGATCAGTCTCAGCTTGAACCTCTCTGTGATCTTCCGGATGGTGCCCAGGCGCTGATGGATAAGTTCTGGCCGGGTCCCCTGACAATCCTTTGTCCGAAAAAGCCGGCCATTCCGGATACCGTCACTGCCGGCCTACCTACGGTTGCGGTTCGTATGCCCTCTCATCCGGTAGCCCGTGCGCTTCTCCAGGCCTGCAGCCTGCCCATTGCCGCGCCTTCTGCCAACAGTTCAGGCAGGCCCAGTCCCACAACTGCAGCTCACGTCATGGAGGATATGAATACAAAGATTCCCCTCATCATAGACGGCGGCATGTGTGATGTCGGGGTGGAGTCCACTGTGCTGGATCTCTGCCATGGCGCCCCGGTTGTGCTTCGTCCCGGCGGTATTACCCCCGGTATGATCAGCAGCGTTCTGGGTTGTGAAGTCCAGGTGGCCGGCAGCGTCCTGCGGCCCCTGCGGGAAAATGAAACAGCCCTTTCTCCCGGAATGCGATACAAGCATTATGCGCCTCATGCGGTCGTTACGCTCGTGGAAGGACCGGAAGAACGCGTTGTTCCCCTGCTCCGCATGCTTTATGCGCAGCAGGAGGCGGAAGGGGTAAAATCCTGCGTTTTGTGCTTTTCAGAGCATGTGAAGGAACTGGCGGATTGTCATCCCCATGATATCGGTTCTTCCTCAGATCCTTCCGAGATTGCCCACAGGCTCTTCGATATCCTGCGCAGGCTGGATGAGGAAAACATGGAAGCCGTATTCAGTGAGGTTATTCCTCCTGAGGGCGTCGGTCTGGCGGTGATGAATCGTCTCGGCCGTGCGGCCGCCTTCCGGACCATTCAGGCATAAAGAAAACAGGTTCCTGGTACAGGAACCTGTTTTTTCTGTATGTTTGCGTCAGATGCCGAGCAGTTCGCTGAAGGTGTTCAGTGCTCCGTCTGTCTCATGGGCGAGAACGCGCTTGGCCAGGATCTTGCCCAGCTGTACGCCCTCCTGGTCAAAGCTGTTCAGGTTCCACAGGAAGCCCTGGAACATAACCTTGTTCTCAAAATGGGACAGCAGCGCGCCCAGCGCTTCAGGGGTCAGCTGTTTACCAATGATGATGCTGGAAGGCCGGTTGCCGGCAAAATGCTTGTTCCGGTTTTCATCCTGCTTGCCGCAGGCAAAAGCCATAATCTGCGCTGCCACGTTGGCGCTCAGCTTCTGCTGGCTTGTGCTTCCCTGGATGGTTACGTCCATACCGGCCTGGTTTTCATTGAAGCCGATGAACTGCAGCGGAATAATGTCCGTTCCCTGGTGCAGCAGCTGATAGAAGGAGTGCTGTCCGTTGGTACCGGGTTCGCCGAAGATGATGGGCCCGGTGGGATAATCCACTGCTTCTCCCCTTCTGTTCACGCTCTTGCCGTTGGATTCCATATCCATCTGCTGCAGATGGGCCGGGAAGCGGCTCAGCGCCTGGGAATAAGGCAGCACGGCAGTGGCCGGATATCCGAGCACATTCCGCTCGTAAACGCCGATCAGCGCGTCCAGCATCGCGGCATTGGTCATCGGATCTTTGCCGGCAGCCAGCTTGTCTTCTTCAGCAGCGCCCCGCAGGAAACGGTCAAACACTTCCGGTCCGAAGGCCAGGGAAAGCACTGCGCCGCCCACGGAAGAAGTGGAGGAGAAACGTCCGCCGATAAAGTCGTCCATGAAGAAGGCAGCCAGGTAATCACTGTTGCCTGCCAGCGGGGATGTCTCGCTTGTTACAGCGATCATATGCTTGGATGCATCCAGTCCGGCGTTCTTCAACGCTTCTTTTACAAAGGATTCGTTGGTCAGGGTTTCCAGCGTTGTACCGGATTTGGAAACCAGGATAAAAATCGTCCTGGAAGGATCAATCGTGCCCAGTACGCCTGCTGCGTCGTCCGGATCCACGTTGCTGATAAACTTTGCTTCCATCTTGAAGCAGCCGTTCTTCTTGGCCCAGTTTTCCAGGGCCAGGTACATGGCGCGGGGCCCGAGGTCGCTGCCGCCGATGCCGATCTGCACCACTGTGGTAAAGGCTTCACCCTTTTCGTTCACGATCTCTCCGTCATGAACCTTCTTTGCGAAAGCGGCAATTTTGCGCTGCTGTTCCGTATAGAACGCGCGCTTATCTGTACCGTCTGCATTCACCGCACCGCCCAGCTGTCCGCGGGTCAGGTGATGCAGTACCAGCCGCTTTTCTCCTGTGTTGATCACGGCGCCGTTGTACAGCTCTTCAAACTTGGAAGCCAGCTGCGCTTCTTCCGCCAGGGCACACAGATCCTTCAGGATGGCGTCGTCCACCTGCTTTGCCGCATAGTAATAGGTCATACCGGCAGCCATAGGCGCATTATACTTTTTGACTCTTACTGTTCCCTCTTCACCGGCCATGGCACAGGTCAGGTCTACCCGTCCGTTCTGGCCCAGTTTCTGATAGGATGTCAGTTCATTCAGATTCTTCCACTGATTCATTCCGGAACCTCCGTTACAATTTGTATTGCATGCATATTATAACTTTCATGGCGGATGCTTTCAAGCTTTTCGCCATCAAAAAATCCCCGTACCATCCGGTACAGGGATTTTGTAAAGCAGTCGTATAATCAGCGCTTGCTGAACTGCGGAGCACGACGGGCTGCCTTCAGACCGTACTTCTTGCGTTCCTTCATACGAGGATCGCGGGTCAGCAGACCGGCCTTCTTCAGGGCACCGCGCAGTTCCGGATCAGCCTTGCAAAGGGCACGGCTGATGCCGTGACGGATTGCACCGGCCTGACCGGTCAGACCGCCGCCGTTGACGTTCACCAGCACGTCGAAGCTGCCGGTGTTGGTCAGGGTCAGGGGCTGACGAACAGTCATCTTCAGGGTCTCCAGACCGAAATACTGATCAATATCACGCTTGTTGATCGTGATCTTTCCATCGCCGGCAACCAGACGGACGCGGGCAACGGCTTTCTTACGGCGACCAACCGCATTGAATTCTACCTTAGCCATTCTCTTTTACTCCTTTCCGCGTCACTTCAGATCCAGCACTTCAGGCTTCTGAGCAGCCTGCTCATGCTCGGCTCCGGCATAAACCTTAAGCTTCCGGGCCATCTGGCGTCCCAGGGGTCCCTTGGGCAGCATGCCCACGACAGCGCGGCGAACGGCAAACTCGGGCTTTTCGGCCATCAGCTTGCGATACTTGGTCTCTTTCAGACCACCGGCATAACCGCTGTGATGATAGTAGATCTTCTGATCCAGCTTCTTGCCGGTCAGAATCGCCTTGGAAGCGTTGATGATGATAACATAATCACCGGTATCCATATTGGGGGTATAAATCGGCTTGTTCTTGCCGCGAAGGATGTTGGCAACCTGGCTGGCCAGCCGGCCCAGAACCATCCCGTCCGCGTCGACAACGTACCACTTGCGGTCGATGTCAGCAGCCTTAGGAATAAATGTCTTCAAAGTACTTCCTCCTTGGGTTGATGGTTGAAGTGTTTCCTCACATGATGGTCGCATGTTTGGATTGAGTCAATGGCTACCGGGGCTAGCGGAGCTATTGATTGCCAACCGCTATTTTACGTCAAACAGCAAATGAAGTCAAGCATTTTCTTTGCCTGACTTCATTTATTTTCGGGGTTTTCAGGGATATTGTCAGATCCGGATGCCGGACTCCCTCATTTTCTGCTCCAGTTCATACGCTTCCCCGTGAAAAACGATCCCTTTCCAGCCGCATGCTATGGCGGCGGCCACATTGGCCGTTGTATCATCTATAAACAGGCATTCTTCCGGTTTCAGGGAGAACTTTTCTGTAAACAGCCTGTATATTTCCGGATTGGGTTTCACTGTTTTCACGTCACAGGAAATCAGTTTACCGTCAAAATACTGGCTGACAGAAAATCTGGGCCAGTAATCATGCTGTGCAGCGCTGGCGTTGCTGAGGAGATATATATGATATCCGGCTTCTTTCAGTCTTCGGATCAGGTCTTCCATGCCCGGTATCATATCCCGGGGATAAGCCCAGTTATAAAGCAGGTTCCTGACTTTTGATCTCAGTCTTTCCGGAAATCTGGGCAGAATCAGGGGTTCCGCCGTTTCTTCCGTCAGTGTTCCCGCGTCCATCTGGGCCCATTCTACGGAGAGGAAAAGTTCATTCATCACAAGTTTTCTGTCTTCGGGATCCAGGATGCCTTCCCTGTCTGTAAAATATTTCGGGTCAAACCGGATCACAACGTTTCCCATGTCAAATACAATATTCTGGATCATGCTGCGGTTTCTTGTTCCTCTTTCGGCATTTCTTCCGCCGCTGCGCGGGCAATGCCGATCTTTCCTTTAATTTTCTCAATGCACTTTCTGCGTTTTTCCCGGATGGCCAGCCGCTCACCAAGGTCCCGCGCACCGACGCCGTACACCAGGTAAAGGATCAGTCCGGAAATGATCATGATGAACACGGTGGAAGCGCACCGCCGGCCGGACGCGTTCATATTCACATTGTTTCTGCCTTCATCCTCGCACATACTCTGGATAACCATGGCATAGGTGGTACCTTCAGCCTTTTTAAAGGTTGCGCCCATGTCATATTCGGAGAACAGTGCATTGAAATTCAGTGCAAATACAGCCAGCACGCTCGGCAGCACAATCGGCAGCTTAACCCGCAGGAATGTGACTACCTGGCTGGCGCCCAGGTTTCTGGCCGCGTCCTCCAGCTCGTCGTCTATCGCGTAGAAAGCGGCTTTGATCATTCTCACAGCAAATGGCAGCTTGACCACCATATAGGCCATTACAATCAGGATCCTGACATTCTCCTTCATATACAGGTTCTGGCCGAATACGTAGAACACGTTACCGTTGAAGAAAGTCCGGAACGAATAGCAGATCAGGATTGTCGGCAGCAGCCACGGGAAGAGCAGGCAGGCTTCCACCAGTTTGCCCCGCTTTTTCTTCTTGTGCTTGAAGATGTAGTTTACTGCGATCACAACAATGACGCAGGCCAGGGCCGCCGCGATGGCGGACATGATAAAGCTCAGCCGGATGCCGCCCAATGTCTTCTCGTTGCCGAACACACCGGAAATGGCACCCTTGCTCACCATTTCCTTCCCTTTCCAGTTCTGGTAGATGTAATCCTGGTTCCCAAAGTAGTTGGATAAAGTCCAGGAGGAAGCGTCCAGTACTTTATTCCGGACGTTGCCCCAGTTCTGGAAAGAAAACACGATGATCATCACCACAGGGGTCATGTAGATCACAAACAGGACGTAGGCGTAGATATGCGCCAGCACATTGGCCACAGGATTCTGGATCTTCTGCTTCACCAGCTTGGCCTTGGTTTTGCTGACAGAAAGATAATGTCCTTTATTTTCATAATGATTCAATGTTAATAGCAAAGTAATAGTACACAAGGCAAGAATTATGGATAGTAATGCTGCTCTTGCTTGTGGGAAAGATTCATCTGCAACTGATGAGCCGGCCAATCTAACTATCTCAGGGTTAATGGAATTGTATCCCAGCAGCGTGGGTGCGGACATGGCGCACAGGCCGGTGATGAACGTCATCACTGTCAGTGAGAAGAGCGTGGGCAGCAGGGTGGGCATAACCACCTTCAGCAGTACCTTGAAGGGCCGTGCGCCCAGGTTCCGTGCTGCTTCCACCGTGTTATAGTCAATGCCCCGGATGGCGTTCCGCAGGAACAGCGCATGGTTGGATGTACAGGCAAAGGTCATGGTAAACAGAACCGCGTTGAAGCCTGTAAACCATTGCTTGTTCATCCCCGGGAAAAAGTCTGCCAGCCATTTGGTCATTAGACCATTTTGATCGTACAGGAATTGGTAACCGGTAACTAGCGCGACGCCTGAATAAATCAGTGTTGTCATATATCCCAGGCGCAGGATTTTCGCGCCTTTGATATCAAAATACTCTGTCAGCAGCACAATGGAGATGCCGACGACGTTGACCGTCACAACCAGGCACAGGGCCAGCCTGATGGAATTCCAGAGGAACATCGGCATTTTTCCCGCAAAGAAGAAGCGGATAACGGCAAGGGGATCCGGATTGCCTGCCGCGTCTGTCTCCCGGAACACTGAGGTCAGGGTATTAAAGCATGGTATAACCATGAAGCCCAGGAAGAGATAAACAAACAGGACGCCTCCGAAGATGCCCCAGAGCTTTCCCAGGCCGTATTTTTGCTTTCCGGCAATGGAAGCCTGCATGATCTCACCTCCCTCAGTAACTCATGATATCCTTCGGATCAATCCGCAGGACCACGTGATCGCCGGGTTCATAGATATTGATACCGTCATTCTTTTCCACGACCTTCAGGGTCTGTCCGGCAGTCTGGATCGTATATTTGATGAACAGTCCGTAGTATTCCTGGCTTTCGATTACGCCTTTAATGGAAACAGCCTGTCCGTCTGCGGCGGGCTCTTCCTCGTTGTCAGCCCTGACGCCGATCCGTTCAAGGCGGATATAATGCACCTTGTCCTGCGGCAGGTTCATGAGGCCGGTAATTTCGCCCTGCAGTTTGTTGATATCGCCGATAAAGTTGGCAACGAACTCAGTGGCGGAATGATTATAGACTTCATTCGGCGTGCCGATCTGTTCAATGTATCCCTTGTTGAACACCGCGATCCGGTCAGAAAGCGTCAGCGCCTCTTCCTGGTCGTGGGTCACGTAGATTGTGGTGATGCCGAATTCGCGCTGCATTTTCTTCAGCTCGTTCCGGAGGTTCACGCGGAGTTTGGCGTCCAGGTTGGACAGCGGTTCATCCATACAGATGATGGCCGGTTCTGTCACCAGTGCCCGGGCAATCGCGACGCGTTGCTGCTGTCCGCCGGATAGCTGGGATACCGCCTTGGCCAGCTGTTCGTCGGTCAGGTCAACCTTCCGTGCGATATCCTTGACCTTCTGCTCGATCTCATCCTTCTTCATTTTCTTGATCTTCAGGCCGAAGGCAATATTGTCACGTACTGTCATCGTCGGAAACAGCGCATAGGACTGAAACACGATCCCGATATTCCTTTTTTCAATAGGCACATGGGTAATATCCCTGCCCTGCATGGATACAGTACCTTCCACCGGCTCAATAAAACCGGTAATGGTACGCAGGGTTGTTGTCTTGCCGCATCCGGACGGTCCGAGGAAAGTAAAGAACTCTCCTTCCTTGACGTCTACATTGATGTGGTGCAGCGCTTCAAAATCGCCGAACCGCACGACGATGTTTTTCAGATCGATCATTTTGTTTCAGTCCTTCTTTCTCCGTTTTATGGAAAAGGGGCTGCCGTCGCGCGGCAGCCCCGGATATCAGGGCAGTTCAGATTATTCCTGCTTCTGGGTCAGGGTAGCCCAGTCCAGGTTGTCCCAGTCCGGTTCTGCCGGGGCATTGGCACTGTCAGCCCAGAAGAAGCCCAGGTTGGTCATGATGTTGGTCCACTCGGAGGAGTGCGCTCCGACGTACTCGGCATAGGTCATTTCAGTGCCGGGAACGGTGGTCAGGGAGCAGTTCTTGATCGCGTAGATCGGAGGAACTTCGTCAAACAGTTCAGCTACTGCATCATTGTTACAGGGATAAGAATCGAATGCGTCAGACCAGGCAATCTGAGTTTCAGCGGAACCGAACCACTCAGCAAATGCCTTCACGGTCTCGGTTTCTGCTTCGCTGCGGCCTTCACGGTCCAGGATGCCGATGTATTCAGCAATGTAGTAGGTACCGTCGGCGATATCCACCAGGGCCCAGTTCTCGCCTACCGGCACGCCGTTCAGGGGATGCTCATAGGTGGGATTCTCGGAAGTGGCGGTGATTTCGCCATACAGGGAGGAAGAGTAGAAAGTGGATACCTGCACATCTCCGCGGATAAGAGGATTCAGACCATATTTGTCATCTGTGAATACCACGCCATTAGCACAGTACTTCCACAGTTTTTTCCATCCTTCAATGGAAATACCACCTGCAGGAGACTCAGGATCGGTGAAAGCATACAACATTGCATTATTTGTATTCATATTTGTTGTGCCACCGACCTTATTCTGACGGTACCACTTATAATTACTATCAGCAAGATCAGCCCAGTGATCAAATTTGATAGCTTCGCCGTTGGTGCCGTACTCATCCGTACGATAGAGCATCAGGATGTTCTGGATCACCAGGCCGTAGGCCTTGCCGTCGAACTTGTATTCGCCGACTTTGTCTGCCCAGGTGGGAGTCCAGTCCATCACCTTCAGGTTCTCATACTGGCCGTTGACCAGCTGGGACCAGCGGACTTCGTTCAGGCCGAAGACCAGGTCGCCGTCTTTGTTTTCGTTGGCAGCCTGCACAGCCGCGGTATCACCGGAAATTATTGAGTTGTCGTCGATAGAGATGTTGAAGCCGGCTTCCTTGGCCTTTTCGATCAGCCAGGTAGTCCGCTCGGTGGAATTGGAGTTGCTGTAAATACGGATGGTATATCCGTCATCAGCCTGTGCAAAGCTGAGCAGGGAGAACGTCATCACAGCAACTAAAAGAAAAGCAAACAGTTTTTTCATGGGTGCCTCCTGTTGTATTCACCTGTCGGTGTTATTTGTTGGGTGTATTATAGCGCATTTCGGTATCGTTTTCAATGCATTTGTTCAAAAATTGTTTTTTTCAGCCCGTTATGGCAGGTAATGAAGGCCCCTCAGCCCTTTGGGATAATGGTTTTTGATCATGCCGCCGCTTCCCTTTCCCCATCCGGCGGCAAGGCTGTTATACCGCATCAGCGTCCAGCCCTCCAGGCTGCTTTTAATAGTTTCTCCGGACAGGAACCGGACCACTTCCTCCGGCTTCATATCATAGGTTTGCATAGCGGGCGTACGGAAGCACAGTGCCGCGGCGTGATCCGGAAACGCGTTTTTTCCCCGCACCTCGCCCAGGTGCAGGCCGATTCGCAGCGTACGGATCCCCTTCAGGTCCGGAAGTTTCGGAATGGAAATCATTGTGTTTCCGAACAGGTGCGTAGCCCTCGGAAGATCCGGGAAAGCTCCGGCAAATACGGCGCTGTCGTTCTTTGAGGGAACAGGCATAGATCTGTCCTCAGGCAAAACCGCTTCCCCGTCTCCTGCTTTCCGGAAAAGGGCTGCGAACTGTCCCTCGCCTTTCAGCCGGTGCGGATAGCAGGTAAACATGCCTTCCGGCGCGTCAATGCCCGGCAGCGTAAATGCCTGCAGGCTGAATTCCGGAAACTGCGCCGTAAACCACCGTGCATTCTCTTCATTTTCCCTGGGGTTATAGGTGCATGTGGAATAAACCAGCCTGCCGCCGGGTCTGACAAGCCCGGCCGCGGCGCTCAGGATTTCCTGCTGCCGTTCCGCGCATCCGTCTGCTTTGTCCTGCGTCCACTCGTTTCTGGTTTCCGGATCTCTGCGGAACATGCCTTCTCCGGAACAGGGAGCGTCCACCATCACTGCGTCAAATCCTTCAGGCCACTGTTTCGCCAGCTGATCCGGCTTCGCACAGGTAACAACGGTATTGGGCAGTCCCATTCTTTCAATATTGCTGCTCAGGATGGCCGCACGTTTCGGCACGGGTTCATTGCACACCAGCAGTCCTTCGCCCTTCATCCCGCAGCCGATCTGGGTGGATTTCCCGCCGGGCGCGGCACACAGGTCCAGGACTTTTTCTCCCGGACGGGCAGCAAGTACAGCCGCCGGCAGCATGGCGCCCGGTTCCTGGATATAAAACGCGCCGGTTTCATGCAGGATCATCGATCCTGCATTGGAATCCAGCGCCAGGTAATATCCGTCTTTTGCCCACGGCACACGTCCGTCTTCTGTCAGAGATTTGATGCTGTCTGTCACTTTCAGGGGATTCATCCTGATTCCCCTGACCGGGGGTTCTTCCAGTGCATGCAAAAATGCGGTCAGCTCATCACCGAGCTGCAGCCGCATTCTGCTGATAAAGTCTTCAGGAAGTTTTATATTCATATTTGTTCCATCCATTCGGGAGCCATATAGCGCTTCACAGCCAGTGTCGGGGTCGTCAGCCGGCACCGGTCCAGTACGTCCTGTTTTCCGGCCGTGATAACCTGCCCGATACCCATTCTTTCAGCGCATTCCAGCACCGTTTTCTCCCCGGCTTCAATCATTTCCGGTTCTGTCTGGTCTGCCAGGTTGGTATTGTTGATCAGCGCGTCGATTCTCAGCCGTCCCCGGTTTGCGATCCGCTGCGCCAGGTCAATAATATCGTCCGCTTCTTTTGTCAGCGGTCTCATACAGTTGATGACAAACAGCATCGCTGTCTGTTCCCGTCTGGCGATAAAGGAAGGATAAAACCGTCCCAGTGCCGCCGCGCCGGTATCGTCCCCGCCCACGTCAAAGATCACCTTATCGGAAGGAACTTCAAAAACGCTCTGTATTTCTGCCGGCAGGGCCGGAATATCCACCGTAGTCATCGCGAAAGTAGGCATCAGCATACGTACGCCTGCTTTTTCCATCTCTTCCGCTTTTTCACCACTCCTGAAATAGGGGTTTACGATATCCAGGTCAACCAGCGTCGTCCTGCATTTCTGCGCAAAATGCAGAGCCATGTTCAGCGCCAGCTCCGTTTTTCCGCTGCCGTAGTTGCCGGTCAGTACCAGGTATTGTTTGTCCGTGAGGATCTCATTCATTCCTTTTCATCCTCGCTTTTCTTCCATCCTCTGGGATAAACCGGTTCATGATAGGCCTGCTGGCTGTTGATCACGTTCTGCGGGGCGTCAAACGGACGCAGATCCTCTTCCGGGTCAGAGAAAAGTTCGCTGACGTTAATTCTTCTGCGTCGCCGGTATAAAACCGGTTGTGCTTTTCCTGTCTCCTGCTTCCCGGCGGATACAGCTTCTGCTTCCTGTTCGGGCACGGCAGCTGCCGCAGGCCGGGGCCGGCGGTACGGGCTGTCTGCAGGCACATGATATCCCGCAGGCGTAACGGTGACCGGCACAGATTCACGGGGCGCAGGATACGTTTTTTCTTCTTTGGGCGGTTCTGGTTCCCATCTGGAGAAATCCGCCGGCTGGTAGGCTTCTTCGTGTTCCGGTTCTGCGTTTTCGGGTACGCTCTGTACGTTTTCAGGCTGAGCCGGAGCCGCAGGTACCCTGCGCCGGACAGGTTTTTCATTCATCAGGGGACGTCTTTCAGGTACTGGTTCCTCTTCTTCCTCTTTATTGTGGAAAAAGAAGCTTTTCCATACTTTATAAGGCTTCCATCTGACAATATAGACTCCCAGATCGGATACCAGGCCGATAATGCAGAGGACAGCGGCAATGGGAATCCAGTGTTTTCCGACCCATGTCAAAAGAGAGCCGCCTTTTTCACTCGTAAAAGCCGACCACACAGCAGATATGATTCCCTGCAGCCATCCAAGCATGACCCGGAACAGTGAATTAGCGAAACTGCCCATTCGATATGCTCCTTATGGCTCGTTCGTTTCAATAATTTCTACAGTGACTGTGATAGTATCATTTGATATGACAGAATTTTCAGAGGGCTTGAGAACTTTCAGCGGGAAACTCTTTGTAGCCTTCATCCCGTTGACGTTAATGCCTGTGTCTTCCACCAGGATGCTGTCAACCGTCTCCAGCACCTCGCTGCTGTCAGTCACCGTAATGGTTTCCGGACTGTATGTGACTTTGTTGATCGTGTATCCCTTGGCCACTTTTCCCGTCAGGTTTGCACAGTATTCTGTCTTGAATACTTTTTTCGCCAGTACGTTATAGGAAACCATCACCGTGTCAATCGGCACGTTGGCGCTGGTGATACTCAGATTGGACGTATCAAGTATTTCCTGGTCTTTGTTATAGAATTCGAAAGGAACAGGAACACTGTTTCCGGAACCGGAAGTCCATTCAACGTCGTCATTGGTAACAAGGCATTTGGCTTTGAAAATTGCGTTTACAATGCTTTGCGGACCGCTGACATTAACAATCTTCGGATCACATTCTCCGGGCACATATGCCCATCCTTCAGGTTCTTCATCAATATATTCAGCCTGGACTGGAATGCTTCTGGTATTGATTCTTTCCACATTGACGGTAACGCTGCCTGGACTGATGCTGTTACTGTTTACAGCTCCGTAAAGATTGGTTTTGGTGCTCAGCAGTTTGATTTCCTGCTCGCCCGTTTTATTGATCCTGGAAAGATCCAGACGGATGTTATAGAAGGAAGCGTCTGCATTTTCATACTGTTTCTGGGGCACAGCCGCGACAAAATCTGCATAGATGTTATCCAGGTCGGAGGTAACGATAAAGCCATTGCCTTTCAGGGCTTCCTGTCCGGTTATGGAAACTTTGACTTCCTGGAAGGCCTTGTCCCGTGTGATGCTTTCATCCTGGGAAATCAGTCCGGCCCACAGGAATAGTGAGATTACAATGGCAATGAGCTTCAGCCATCCGTTATGGAGAAACAGATGCTTCAGTCCCCTGCCGATCAGGGTCAGCGTTTTTTTGAAATCTCTTTTGTTTGTTCTTTCAGTCATGGTCAGCCCTCCGTATGCCTTTTGAATATTCCCCGGAGGAAAGAGGAAATGCTGGATACCTTGGAACTGTAAAAGCCGTGCAGGAAGGATCTCATGGCGTCAATGGAATAAGGCCGCTGGAGGGATCCATCCATCGCAAGGCTGATAATACCTGTTTGTTCGGATACAACAATCACCGCCGCGTCTGTGTTTTCACTGATACCGACAGCAGCGCGGTGACGGGTGCCGAGTCCGCGGATCACACCGCTGGCTTCCGCCAGCGGCAGGATGCACGCAGCGGCCATGATCCGGTCTTCCCGGATCACAACGGCACCGTCATGCAGCGGCGTATTCGGTTCAAAGATATTTTCAAGCAAGGGGGCGGATATTTCAGCGTTCAGTGCCGTACCGGTTTCAATAACGTCCTGCAGTCCTGTTTTCCGTTCAAAAACAATCAGGGCGCCAACCCTGCGCCGGCTCAGGTCAACAACGGTCTGGATAATCTCATCGATAATGATTTCCGTATCTTCATCTTCATTTCGATGGTTGCCCTTGGTAATCAGGCGGCTGCGTCCCATGCGTTCCAGGGCTTTCCGCAGTTCCGGCTGGAACAGGATTACCAGCACCAGTGCGCCGTTCTGGAGCACAGCCAGCAACAGCCAGTTAAGGCTGGTCAGGCCCAGGATATTGCTCAGGATGACAATCACAAACAGCAGGAAAAGACCCTTCAGCAGGGCGCTTCCCCTTGTGTGCCTGGTCAGCAGCAGCAGCTCATAGATGATCACTGCTACGATCAGGATATCGATGATGTCAATGATGCCGAGACGATGGGTCAGGTTCCACCCCATACTCCGGATTGTTGTCCAGATATCGCCCATCATCTCACCTCCGTACAGATCTTCATTATCTGTTTTATTATACACGACATTCCTGTGATTGAAAAGGGAAACAGAACGGGATAATGCTTTCTTTCAGAAAAAAAGCTGCCCGCAGGCAGCTTTTTCAAGGATGATTTTTTATCTGGATCCCTTGTCATAGGGAATGCCTTCCGCCTTGGGCGCATGGGATGCTTTGGAAGTAAAGGCCAGCACGATCAGGCATACGATATAGGGCATCATATTGTACACGTTGCCCGGAAGATTCAGGGAAAGCAGGAACGGGAATCCTGTGTAGGTATTGGACAATGCCCGGAATAAACCGAAAAGCAGTGCCGCAACAGCGATGCGGGAAGGTTTCCACTGGCCGAAAATCATAACCGCCAGTGCCAGGAAGCCGAAGCCTGCGACGCCGTTTTCAAATTTCCACAGGGATACGCCGGCCAGGATATAGCAGAGGCCGCCGAGTCCGCCCAGCAGTCCGGAAATCAGTACGCCGCTCCAGCGCATTTTGTACACATTGATACCCACGGAATCCGCCGCCTGCGGATGCTCACCGCACGCCATCAGGCGCAGGCCGAACCGGTTCTTGTACAGCAGGAAATATACTGCAGCTACCGCGATAACGGCCACAATCATAAACCAGTTGAATTCAAATCCGTTGATGTTCACGATGAACATCTTCCGTGCTGCCACATACTCGATTTCAGAGGAATGGTTGTCGGGATTCGCGGCAGTGTTCATAGCCTTCACCAACACGGTGGCCGCGGCCGTTGCCAGCAGGTTCATGGCCGTACCGACCAGCGTCTGGTCTGCTTTGAAATGGATGGCGGCGACGCCCAGCAGGCACGAATATAACATGCCTGCAAGCCCTGCCGCAATCATGGCAGCAAGCACCATCACCACTGCGGAGGTCGTTCCCAGCGTCCGCATTACAAGTGCGCCGCCCAGTGCGCCCACGACCATGATACCTTCCAGTCCCAGGTTAATGATTCCGGAGTGCTCGGATATACATCCGCCGAGGGCAACCAGCATAAGAACGGAAGCGAAGATTAATGTATATTGTATCAGAAGCAGCATTATTGTTTCGCTCCTTTCTTATCTTCCCTGCGTGTAATCACGCGATTCATGGTCAGTTTGATAAACAGCACGAAGCCGCACAGGTATATGATCACCGAAGAAATCACGTCAGAAATCTGGGAGGAATAGAAGTTGGTGTTCACATACTGTCCGCCGTCTGTTATATGCTGGATAAAGAAGGAGGAGAATACCGCGCCGATGGGATGAAGTCCTCCCAGGAAGGCAGCCGCAATTCCGTTGAAGCCCATGGCCGGTACGGAAGACTGTGTGCATTCCCAGCGCATGTATCCGGTCTGGTACAGCAGCGATGCGCCGAGTCCCGCCAGTGCGCCGGAAATCATCAGCGTCAGGATAATGTTCCGGTTCTGCGCCATGCCGGCATACTTGGCGGCATTCTTGTTGTTCCCGGTTGCTTTCAGTTCATATCCGAACCGGGTTTTGCTCAGGATTACCCACACAAGAATGGCCGCAACAATCGCCACAGGTACAGCCAGGGTAACATTGCTGTTCCCGTTGAACAGCTTGTCCAGTCCAAGGGTCGGCAGCATGGAGGCCGGGTTTTCCTTGTTCAGGTACAGCGTATACGGACTGGCCGTCTCCTTGACGTTGGACAGGATCGTATTGGCTGTATAGAGGGAAATCCAGTTGAGCATGATACCGGAAATGACCTCATTCACATTGCAGTATGCCTTCAGGATGCCGGTAATCGCTCCCAGCAGGGAGGCGGCGATCATGGCCAGCAGCATGCAGGGCAGCCATCCCCAGTGCCATGCCAGCGCGGCATACAGGCTGGCGCACGCGCCTGCCACATACTGTCCCGCGGTGCCGATATTGAACAGGCCTACTTTATAGGCAAACAGAATGCTCAGCGAGCACATGATCAGGGGCATGGTCTTGGCCAGTGTATTGCCGAACTGTTTCAGCTGGCTTTGCGGCCGGCTCCAGGTGAAGAAGTTCTTGATGATATTCAGGATGGATTCGCTTGCGCCCTGCGGATTGATGAACAGCAGGACGATATAGCCGATCAGCAGACCTGCCAGGATACAAAGGATGGAGGCTGCGAAAGTCTGTACGGCCTGGTTTTTCAAAACTTTTCTCATGCCTTTTTCACCTCGTCTCTCTTTGCGCCTGCCATATACAGTCCCAGCTCTTCCTGCGTCGTCTTCTTCGGATCGAGTTCGCCCACGATCTCTCCTTCATACATGACCAGGATCCGGTCCGGAACGTCCATCACTTCGTCCAGTTCCAGGGAAATCAGCAGTACCGCTTTCCCTGCGTCCCGCTGGGCGACCAGCTGCTTATGGATGTATTCAATGGCGCCCACGTCCAGTCCGCGTGTGGGCTGTACCGCGACCAGCATCTCAGGCTGCTTGTCAATTTCCCGGGCGATAATGGCCTTCTGCTGGTTGCCGCCGGACATGGAGCGCGCCGGCGTTACAGAACCCTGTCCGGAGCGGACGTCGTACTGCTCAATCAGTTTGTCTGAATATTCACGGATATTCTTTCTTCTCAGGAAGCCAATCCGGTCTGTAAACCTGGATTCAAAATAGGTCTGCAGGATCATGTTGTATTCCAGGGAATAATCCAGCACCAGTCCGTGCTTGTGCCGGTCTTCGGGAATGTGGCTCATGCCGGCCACGGATCTTTTCCGGATGGAGGCGTGTGTAATGTCCTTGCCGTCCATCATGATCTTCCCGCCCACCAGGGGTTCCAGGCCGGTCAGTCCGTAAACCAGCTCTGTCTGTCCGTTGCCGTCGATACCCGCAATACAGACGATTTCCCCGCGGCGCACCTGGAAGGAAACGTCTTTCACAGCGTTGTTATTGTGTACTTTGGAAGCAACGGTCATATGCTGTACGTCGAGCACCACTTCACCGGGATGGGCCGGCTGCTTATCCACATGGAAGTTGACGTTTCGTCCCACCATCATGGCGGAAAGCTCTTCCATCGTGGTATTCTTTGTTTCCACTGTTCCGATATATTTACCCTTGCGCAGCACGGTGCAGCGGTCTGCAACGGCCATGATTTCAGCCAGCTTGTGGCTGATGAACAGGATGGACTTCCCTTCTGCCGCCAGGTTGCGCATGATCTGCATCAGCTCTTCTATTTCCTGGGGCGTCAGCACGGCGGTGGGCTCGTCAAAAATCAGGATTTCATTATCCCGGTACAGCATCTTCAGGATTTCGGTTCTCTGCTGCATGCCGACTGTAATATCAGATATCACCGCGTCCGGATCTACCTGCAGGCCGTACTTTTCGGACAGGGCAAGGATCTTTTTCCTTGCCTCGGCCTTTTTCAGGATGCCGGCTTTCCCGACGGGTTCATCCCCCAGGATGATATTATCCAGCACGGTAAAGCATTCCACCAGTTTGAAGTGCTGGTGTACCATACCGATCCCCAGAGCGTTGGCGTCGTTGGGATCGTTGATCTGGACCTCTTTGCCGTCCTTTTTGATCGTTCCTTCTTCCGCCTGGTAAAGGCCGAACAGGACGCTCATCAGGGTGGATTTTCCTGCGCCGTTTTCACCCAGCAGCGCATGGATTTCCCCGTGTTTCAGCTGCAGGGTGATATCGTCGTTAGCGATAATGCCGGGAAAGCGCTTTGTGATATGAAGCATCTCAATGGCATACTCAGATTGCCGTTCCTTGTTCAAAGTACGTCCCTCCAATTTGTAAATTGTTCATGGCGAACAAGGGCTTCTTCGCCTTTCTGACACAAGCCCCTGTCCTATATTGCGGAACAGGGGCTTATGTCAAAAACCGGGGATGCGGCGCATCCCCGGCAATCATGAACTGATTACTTGATGTTGCCCAGGTATTCAACTTTGATCGTGGTGGTGGGTTCGGCGTCGATCGCGTTGGAAACGGTGATCTCGCCGGCGTTCATCTTCGCGACCAGAGCGGCGTAGTCTTCAGCAGTGAAGCCATCCGCAAACTGGGTGGAAGGAGCGATCTGCACGAAGTTCTCTTCGGGGTTTTCGGAAACAAGGCCCAGGTTCTCGATCTTGCCGCCTTCAAACTGAGCGTTCAGGATGGAGGCCAGTTCGGTATAAACGGTGGCAGCCAGACCCTTCATGGCGGAGGTCACGGTGATGCCGTCGCCGTACATGCCGTCGATGGTGCCCTTCTGGTCAACGTCAACGCCGATAACCTTGCCGCCGACCTTCTGGGCAGCTTCACCGGCAGAGGTGAAGATACCGCCGCCACAGGCGAACACGATTTCAGTGCCGTTGGCATACCAGGTATCCATGTAAGCGGTGATGTCGGCGTCGCCATAGAACTGGTTGCCGTACACATACTTGATTTCAACGTCTTCAGCGCCCAGCTCGACAGCAGCGGCGTCAGCGCCCTGCACGAAACCGTAGCCGTAACGGACAACAGCGGGAACCGCCATGCCGCCCAGGAAGCCCAGCTTCTTGTAGCCCAGCTTCACAGCAGCGTAACCGGCCATGTAGCCGCACAGCTCTTCCTGGTACACAGCGCAGTACAGGTTGGCGGGAACGTCAGCGGCCAGATCGCCGATGTCGCCTTCACCAACGTCCAGGGCGATGAAGATGATGTCGCTGAATTCGGGAGCCACTTTCTGGATGGCGGGTCCGAAAGCGTAACCGGGCATCACGATCACGGTGAAGCCGTCGTCGATCGCCTTCTCAATGGAGGAGATACGATCTTCATCGGAGTCGGAAGCGGGCTTGTAGTACTGGAAGTCGAGTCCGGAAGCTTCGCAGAACTGCTTGCAGGCTTCATAGGTGGTCTGGTTGAAGGACTGGTCGGTAATGTCACCGTAGTCGGTAATCATGGCGACACGCATGCTGCTTTCGCTTTCAGCGGAAGCAAAGGACACCATGCTCATCATCATTACTGCGGCAAGCAGCAGAGCAAAAAGCTTTTTCATTGGAAATTACCCCTTTCTGATTGTCGGCATATGCCGTTCATTTGTACCAATTATAACAAAAACCGGTACACTTGGAAAGAGTGTACCGGTAATTTTGTTTTCATTTTGTTTCCCGTAAAAACTGTGAAAAGGTTTTGTAATATGTCAAAATGCAGTTGTTGCAAGGAGGTCTGTGGCGGTAGCCGGCACAGATCCTTCATAAATAAACTGTCTCATCATATACCCGTAAGTACCGTCAATCAGGATAAAGCACCAGTCAATTCCGCGTGTGATCACTGTCAGCCTTGTACCGACTTTATAGGATCTGATGATTGTACTCCTGGTTGTGGGTGCCGCACGCAGGTTGACGTTTTTGCCGTTTGCGCTGACCACATATGCGCCTCCGGTCGGCGGAACGGGCTTGACAGGTTCGTTCCCTGTAAGGAACTCTGTCATCATATATCCGTACCGGTTCCCGACGCGGATATAACTCCAGGTAGCTCCTTTGGTAACCATGGCAGCCTGGGTTCCTACGCTGTAAAAACCAATGCTTGTATAGGATTTGGAGGGACCGGACCGCAGATTCACGCCTTTCCCGTTCTTACTGGTCACATATACCGTATATTCCTGACCTGTCGGATTTGTGGCCGGAGTCGGCAGCGGCGTTGCGGATCCGTTGCTGGTCAGGAATTGGGTCATCATATATCCTGTGTAATTCCCGATCTGAATGCGGCTCCAGTTTTTGCCATGCGAAATAATCGAGCACTGAGTACCCGGAGCATAGGAAGCGATAATGGAATATCCCTTCCCGGGGCCGGATCTCAGCCTGACGTTCAGCCCGTTTGAGCTGGTCACATATGCTGTCGTTCCGGTGAGATTGCCGGCTGTACTGGCGGCGTTTCCTCCGATCTGGAGGTAATCACCCAGCATGTATCCTGTTTTGCCGTCCGGTGTCGTAACCGCATACCAGGAGCCGACCTGGCCGGTAATGGTCACCACTGTGCCGCTGGGATAGCTGGCTTTGATAGCTCCGGCAAAGGAAGGCTGTGAACGGAGGATCAGCCATCCGCCCTTGACCGTACCGGTATCCGCCAACGCGCCGCCCATGGGCAGTACTGCTGTAACCGCCAGGATCAGCACCATCAGGATTATTGCGCTGTGTTTACGTTTCGTCATATCTTTCTTTCCTTCCGTATAGAAAATGGCATTAACCAAGTTCCGAATCACTCGTCTCCATCGTGTTAATCATGTAGTCAATATAGGAAGAATAGGTTCCTTCCTGTTCCGACGGATAACGGAGGATGATATGGTGGAAACTCTTGTCAGTCAGATAATACAGGTCTGTCTGTATCATTTTATCCTGATCTTCTTTTCTTGTCACGCGCAGGCAGTTATTTGTTTCGGCGTCCTTGGTGTCAAATCCCGGAACCTCCAGCTTGACAGCTTCCAGCAGGATTTCTTTAGTCAGGCTTCCGTCGTGTGCCATGTTTTCAATGGACAGCGTCGCTTTCCCGTCTGCTGATACTGCTATAAGTCCGCCCAGCCCTTCGTCAAACTGAAAAACTGCCGGATACTGCATGCTGAAACCTGTCTCGCTGTCCATGTACTCGCACATGGATGCGTCTGCAAAAGCGTCCGTCATTTCTTCGAGGCTCATGCCCTCCGTATCCTTTACGTCGGACATCTCAATCAGGGGCTGTATTTCGTCAAGGCCCTGCTCTTCGGTTCCTTCGGGAGCTGTTTCCGCTTTCACGCTGACAGAACATACAGCCAGCATAACAATCATAGTTATAAGGAAAAAGAATCTGAATCTGCTCAAGTCCTCACACTTCCTCTCTCATAAGGGATTCAACTATAAAGACGAAACACATTTCCATTTTCTTCCCAAATACGGAAAAACCCCTTCCGTACACTGGAAGGGAGTTTATCACACGCGATTCTTCTTAGTTAGCGGCCTTGGTCAACTGCTTGGCCAGACGGGCCTTTTTCCGATTGGCGGCATTCTTATGAATAACGCCCTTGGACGCGGCCTTATCGATCACTGCGGAAGTCGCGGACAGCTGCTCATTGGCGTTCTGCGCGTCAGCGGCAACAGCGGCGTCAAACTTCCGGATGGAAGTACGCATCTCGCTCTTTACGATGCGGTTGCGAAGATTCTTCTTCTCGCTGACCTTAACGCGCTTCTTTGCGGACTGGATATTCGGCAACTCGGTTCACCTCCCCTTAGGATCCTTAAAAAACCATCGCATGCAATAATATCACGACGGCCGTGAAAAAGCAAGCTTTTCAAAAAAGAAATTTGAAAGTGTCTTCCCTATACGTTTCTTTTCGTTTATAATATCCGTAACAGAAATCAGGAGGTTCTTTGCTTTGGCAAAAAAAGAGCGTATCGGCATTCTGGGCGGCAGTTTTGATCCGGTTCACCGTGGTCATATTGCGGCAGCGCTCAGTGTGCTTGATGCTGCATACGTGGATCGCCTGCTGATGGTTCCCTGCGGCAATCCCGGCCATAAATCCTGTATTGCCCCGGCGGAAGACCGGTGGAAAATGCTGGTTGCCGCCTGCTCAAAGGATAAGCGCCTGGTTCCTTCCCGTCTGGAGCTGGACCGTTCCGGCACTACCTATGCCGCTGACACCCTGAAGGCTGTGCGGAAGGAATATCCTGACGCGGATCTGTTCTGTATTATTGGTTCCGATACGCAGATGACCCTTTATCATTGGGTTAATATAGAGGAAGTTTTCAGGCTTTGTTCCTTTCTGGTCCTTCCACGGGAAAAAGATGTGAAAGCTTCCTGCCGGGAGGAAATCGACCGGCTGAAAGCCATGGGCGGACGCGTTCGCCTTCTGCCTTTCAGTCCCGTGGCGGTTTCTTCTTCCGGGATCCGTTCGGCATTTTCTTCCGGTATGGTTTCAGAGGATCTGAATCCCGCCGTTCAGGAATATTGTCATTGTAAGGGTCTCTATGGCTGTCCCGGAAGGCTTGACAAGATCGATTTCTGGATGGACAATCTTTTCTCAGCGCTGAAGCCGAAGCGTTTTGCCCATTCCCTGAGCGTAGCCCGTACTTCTGCCCGTCTGGCAGCGATGTATGGAGAAAATCCGCTCAAGGCGGAGCAGGCCGGTCTGCTGCACGACTGTGCCAAGTGCCTTCCCTTAAAGGATATGCAGCGTATCGCCAAAGAGAATCATCTCACTGATGATCCCGGCGTCCTTTCCAGTGATGCACTGCTGCATTCCCTTGCCGGTGCCTGCCTGGCGGAACAGCTCTACGGCATGACCGATCCGGAGGTGCTTGAAGCCATCCGATTCCATAATACCGGTTATCCTGGTATGTCCCGCCTGGCCATGTGTGTCTGCCTGGCTGACTTCATGGAACCGCTTCGCGATCCTTTCCCTCTGCTGGATGAGGTTCGCGCCCTCTCAGAGTCTTCCCTGGAAAAAGCGCTTCTGCGCTCCCTTGAAGGCACTGTGGATCATGTCCTTTCCCGGGGCTGGTATTTGTATCCGCGCACCGTCGATACAATCAGCTGGCTTCGCACGCTCCCGGTTGTCAGGGATTGATGCCGCTCCTGCGGTAACGAATATATTATAGTGGAGGATAAACAATGCAGGATCAGGAAACCGTACTCCGTATTGCCCGTCTGCTCTATGACCGTAAGTCCCAGGATATTGTCGCCCTGAATGTTTCCCGCCTCACCGTGCTTTGCGATCATATGGTGATCGCTTCCGGCCGTACCGCCAGCCAGGTTTCTGCCCTTGCGGATTCCGTGGATGAACTTATGGCAAAGGAAGGCATTGATCTTCGCCGTTCTGAGGGCCGCCGTGACGGCCGCTGGATCATCCTGGATTATGGTCATATTATCGTACATCTCTTCCACCGTGATGACCGCGCTTTCTATGGTCTTGATCGTCTCTGGAATGACGGCACCAACGCACTAGCGCTACCCTTTGATCAAACCCTGCCCGATTAACAACTTAGTAAACACTATAATCACTTTTTGCGTAAGCAAAAAATATCATATAAATCGGAGACACGTTAGTGTCCCCGATTTATCTATCATATCGGCATGAAGCCGATATATCATGTTGCGAAGCAACATATCATTCTTTTGCGAAGCAAAAGACAAATATCAAATAAAAAAAAACTGCTTCTACAGAAGCAGTTTTTTTCACCATTTTTAAGTTTTCAGTTTTCAGTATTCATTAGAAAACAGCACCTTTCGGTGCTGTTTTCGTTTATTTCCTCAACTCAACTATTTTATCCAAAATCTTGTCCGCCAATTCCCTCTTCGTCATCAGTGGCTCTTCTTCCACTCCATCTTTCGTGATCAGTGCCGCAATATTCGTGTCCACATTAAATCCTGCTCCAGGTTTCGTCACGTCATTTGCCACGATCATGTCCAGGTTCTTCTTCTTCAGTTTATCCACCGCGTTCTTTTTCACGTTGTCCGTTTCCGCGGCGAACCCTACCAGCGTCTGGCCCTTTTTCTTGATCGCGCCGACAGCTTTCGCCACGTCGGGATTCTCAGTCAGCGTCAGCGTCAAAGCTTCGCCTTCATCCTTCTTGATCTTGCTCTTTGCGGTTTTTTCGAACCGGTAGTCGCATACGGCGGCCGCCTGGATAATGATATCCTGTTCCGGTGCTTCGCGCATCATCACGTCATACAGTTCCTGGGCGGATTCAATCTGGATGCGGCGGATGCCGGCCGGTACCTGGGCGGTGACGTTTCCGTATACCGTAGTCACTTCTGCTCCCCGTGCCCTGGCGGCTTCAACGATGGCAAATCCCATTTTTCCGCTGGAGTCATTGGTCATATAGCGTACCGGATCCAGTCTTTCCCGGGTAGCGCCGGCGGTCACCAGCACTTTCATCCCGGCCAGGTCGCTGCGTGCATTCAGCCTGTCGCAGATCGCGGCAACGATCGCTTCCGGTTCGCTCATCCGTCCGGCGCCTTCGTCTCCGCAGGCCAGGATGCCGCAGTCAGGACCGACAAACTGTATTCCCCGTTCCTGCAGCGTTTTCAGGTTTGCCTGTGTGGCTGCGGCTGTCCACATTCCTGTGTTCATCGCGGGGGCAAGCAGCACCGGCGCCTTTGTCGCAAGCACGGTGGTGGAAAGCATATCGTCTGCGATGCCGCACGCCATCTTGGCCATGATGTTTGCCGTTGCCGGGGCGATCACAAAGATCTCTGCCCGCTTAGCCAGGGCCACATGTTCCACATTCCAGTATTCAGGTGCCTGGAATGTATCCGTGACAACCTGGTTGGCAGAAAGCGTCTGAAAAGTAAGCGGCGAAACAAATTCCGTCGCGTTCTTCGTCATGATAACATGTACATTCGCGCCCAGATGACGCAAACGGGAGACAACCTCTGCGCTTTTGTACGCGGCGATGCCTCCCGTTACTCCCAGCACGATCTCCCTGCCGGTCAGATCCATATCAGTTCTGCTCCTCCTGCTCCGTCGGGTTGTCGTAGGTCAGCAGTCCGCGGTTAATCTCTTCAACAGCGGTTTTCAGCGGCTTCATGCCTTCCGCGTCGATCATCGGCAGGGCGCCGTTCACGATCTCGCGGCCGCGCTTGCTGGCTTCAACAACCAGGGTGTAACGGCTTTCTGCGTGGTTCAGCAGTTCAAGTACGCTCGGATCAACAATAGACATTTCTTTTCCTCCTCAGGTCTGCAGGTTATTCCTCAATCACCGGGAAATACCGCACTGTGTTCTGTTTCTCAGCCCGGACAATGGCCACCAGCTGTTCAAAAGCCAGCTCCAGGTTGTCGTTCACAATGAGGTAACGGTAGCGGTCTGCCTGGCGGATTTCTCCTCTGGCGTTGTTCAGTCTCCGCTGGATTTCCTCTTCATTCTCTGTGTTGCGGGTATGGAGCCGCACTCTCAGGTCATGATAGCTCGGCGGTAGGATGAACACGCTGACGCAGTCCTTTTCCTTGCTCATGACTTCCCGTGCTCCCTGTGGATCGATATCCAGCAGCACGTTCTGTCCTTTTTCCATCCGGTCATAAACCTCGCTTTTCAGCGTGCCGTACCGGTGACCATGGACGCTTGCATGTTCGATAAACGCGTCCTCGGCAAGCAGTTTATCATATTCCTCGTCAGAAATAAAGTGGTAATGAACATCTTCAATCTCATTTTCCCGCCGTCCCCTTGTGGTGACGCTCACGGAAAAGCAGAATGAGGGATCTTTTTCGAGCAGTTTTGCCACCAGTGTTCCTTTACCGGCTCCGGAAGGACCGGAAATCACCAGCAGCATGCCTTTCCTTGTTTCTTTCATGCGTCTTCCTCCATCCCTTTGCGTTCATCAATGCGGGCTGCCACCGTTTCCGGCATCAGCGGTGAAAGAACAACATGTTCTGAATCTGTAACAATAACAGCTCTGGTCTTGTGTCCGCATGTGGCGTCAATAACCCTGCCGCTGTCCCTTGCGTCCTGGATCATCCGGCGGATCGGTGCCGCCTCCGGGGATACCACAGCTACCAGGCGTTCTGTCGCCAGCATATTTCCATATCCGATGTTCACCAGTTTCATTTTGCCCGTCACTCCACGTTCTGTATCTGTTCCCTCAGCTTCTCAATCTCGCTCTTCAGATCAACCACATGCTGCGCGATGACCGTGTCGGAGGCTTTGGAGCCGATGGTATTGGTTTCGCGGTTCATTTCCTGGATCAGGAAATCCATTTTCTTTCCGGTTTCACCGCTGCTTTCCAGATATTTCCGCATCTGACGGATGTGGCTGTCCAGCCTGGCCAGCTCCTCGTCGATCGCGCACCGGTCAGCCATAATGGCAACTTCCTGGGCGATTCGCTGGGGCTCAATGGCTTCGGTCAGCAGGCTTTTCAGCCGGTTTTCAAGTTTCTCCCGGTATTCGGTAACAACCATCGGAGCGCGCTCCAGGATGGCGTTCCGGAGTTTTTCGACGGCGTCCAGGTGAACCTTCAGGTCTTCCTTAAGGTGCTCACCTTCCCGCGCCCGCATCTGTACCAGTTGTTCCGCTGCAATATCGGCGGCTTCAGCGCAGATCCGGCTGACCGTATCTTCATCCATTTCCTGCTCATTCAATGTCAGTACGCCTTCCATTTTCATGAGCCGGCTGATGGTCATGTCATTCTCAATACCTGTCTGCCCGGCCAGCAGCTTCGCCGCTTCCAGGTAACGTCCTGCCAGTTCCGGATCACATTCAACCGTTGTTGCGGAAGAATCTGTCCTTTTCACCGTCAGGAATACGTCCACATGTCCGCGCAGGATGCGTTTCCCGATGCTGTCCCGGATCGTCTGTTCCAGGAAGTTCAGGTTCCGCGGCAGTCTCATACCGATATCCAGGAAACGGTGGTTTACGGTTTTGAGGTCAATGGTTACTTCCCATCCGTCCTGCTGAACCTTTCCGCTCCCGCATCCGGTCATACTGTGCATGTCTTCGTCACCTCTCCTTACATGGTAGGAATTATATCATTCACCTGTCAGCTTGGCAACTTTCCGCCGTATCGGTAATAACGCTCTTCATTTCCCATTTCCTGGACCACCTGGTCAGGATGGCGGGGCTTCCGGGCACCATATGTCCGGCAACGCTTTCCCCGATGGACTGAGCCGGGGTGGAAGTGCACATTTTGCAGGCGGAAACGGGATCCGCTCCGTACCGGTGGATCAGGTTGTGCAGCGCTTCGTTCATCGTCAGCACGGAACCTGCCAGCGTTCCGTTTTCCAGCCGTGCTGCGCCGTCTTTCACAAATACCGGCTGTCCGCCCAGGCTGTATTCTCCGTCCGGCATTCCGGCTGCTTCCATGGCGTCCGTAATCGCCACCGCTTTGTCAGCGCCCTTGCAGACGATGATCAGCCGGACGATATCATCATGCAGGTGCTTGCCGTCGCAGATCATTTCGCAGTAGTATCGGTCGTCTGTCATGGATGCTCCGGGTACGCCCGGTTCGCGGTGATGCAGCGGTGTCTGGGCGTTAAATGTATGGGTAATATGATCAGCACCCCAGTCTGCTGCCTGATGAACCTGTTCCGCCGTTGCGTGCGTATGGCCGATGGAAACATGAATTCCTGCGGCAGTTGCCCTGCGGATGAATGCTTCGCTGCCCTCGCGCTCCGGCGCCATCGTGATCAGCCGTACCAGTGAGGGATCCTCTGCCATATTCAGCAGTTTCTCCCAGTCCGGATCGCAGAAGTATTCCTGCTTCTGTGCTCCGGCGTGTTTTTCACTCAGGAACGGTGCTTCCATATGGACGCCCAGTACCCTGGCCCCGTTTCTTTCCGGCTGTTCGGTAACCTTTCGGGCGTCCGCGATCGCTTTTGCGGTATCTTCAATGGAAGCACTCATGGTCGTTGGACAGAATGCGCCAGTGCCGGTTCCGGCCAGTTCCCGGCTCATCCGCCGGATGTCTGTCTCGCCCCGCATGGTATCGCTGCCCCGGAAGGCATGAATATGGACGTCCACAAATCCGGGCAGCAGGTAATCCCCTTCCAGGTCGATCACTTTCTCCCCGGCTTCCGCCCGCAGCCCTTCTCCGACTTCCTGCACAATGCCGTTCATCAGCCGGATGCTCAGTCCTTCTTCAAAGTCTTTTCCTGTAAAGACAATGCCGTTTTCAATAAGCATGGTTCCTTGTTTTCCTTTCCCTTCTCCTGAAGGTCATTTTATTAATCCACACCCCGCAGTTCAACTGTGGGAATGCAGGGTCTTACAATATCAGCCCAGTGTTCCATCTGTTCCTTTGTCGGTGCGTGCAGTCCTTCAAATGGCACGGTGTCCCGGTCGGTAAACTTCTGCAGATAATAGCGCTTCGCGCCTTTGATCCATTGTCCGATGCCTTTGAAGCTGTCGTCGTCGTGCAGCTCCGCAACCACAGTTGTCCGGAATTCATATTCTTTTCCGCTGTTCATCAGCAGGGAGATGCTTTCCCGGATGGGAGCAAGATCCAGTTCTTTCAGTCCGGCGGTCATGGCGTAGCGTTCCGGATCGTTTTTAATGTCCATCGCCACATATTGTACTGTGCCTTCCTGCAGCATCTTTTCAAGCCGGTCCGGATGCATGCCGTTGGTATCCAGCTTCACGTCATATCCAAGATCCCGGATCCTGCGGGCCAGGTCCGGCAAGTCTTTCTGCAGCAGCGGTTCGCCTCCGGTAAAGGCAACGCCGTCCAGCAGCCCTTTCCGCTTTTCCAGGAAAGCAATCAGCTCCTCGTCCGTCATTATGGCCGGAGCGCTTCCGTCCAGAAGTTCCGCATTATGGCAAAAAGGGCAGCGCATTTCGCAGCCCCCGAAAAATACTGTGCATGCAACCCTGCCGGGATAATCCAGCAGCGTCATTTTCTGAAGTCCGTGAATTTTCATCGGCTGCTCCTCCTTATTCCCACTGTGCCCAGATGTCCGGCTGGTATCCGATCGTCATCTTGTTGCCGTTCCGTACAATAGGCACCCGGATCAGCCAGGGATTTTCCTGGATTGCGGGGATAAGCAGGTCCTCCCGGTCGTAGTAGCAGGCGGGATGTTCTTTCACCTTTTTGTCGTCCCTGTCTATCAGCTTTTCAATGCCGATTGCGGAGATCATCATGCGGATTTCCCGCTCGCCCAGCTTGTGCTTTTTCAGGTCCAGTGCCTGGAACGGGATCCTTCTTTCCTTGAAATACCGTTCCGCTTTCTGGGCGTCAAAGTTCTTCTTTCCGCAGTAAATCTGGATGTTCATGCTTTCAGGTTTCCTCCGGTACGGATGTCCTTGCCCAGCAGGCTGATCACCTTGCAGCTGCGGCTGTCCCGCAGTCTGGAAGCAATTCGTTCTGTATACCGTTCGCGGAATTTGGCCATTTCCAGGTTGGTGGAAATCACGGTGGACAGGTTCCTGTTCTGCCGCTCATTCAGCAGGTTGAACAGCTGTTCCACTGTCACGTTCTGCATCAGCGGTTCGCTTCCCAGGTCGTCAATCATCAGCACCTGTGCGTCCAGCAGTTCATTCGCGCTGTCGTCGTTCTCGAAATATTGTTTGCGGAGAATCTCCAGCATTTTATAGGCGCTGATAATCAGCACATTGATATCCCTTTCAATCAGCCGCTCCGCCATTGCCCGCAGCAGGAAGGTTTTACCAAGTCCCGTGCTGCCGGTCAGCAGAAGGTCCCGGTATTCTGCTTCAGGATATTCATTCGCCCATTTTTCGCAGACTGTCTTGTACAGTTGCATCATTTCCCGCTGGGTAAAGTCCAGCCCGGGGATCTTTTCATCCGGGAATACGGAGGCGTCAAAGGTTTCGAATGTCTCGGCACGCGTTCCGTTCAGTCCGATCTTTTTCCTCAGCTTCTGCTGGTACGCCTTCTTCAGGCATTCGCAGGGTTCCTTGATTGTTTCACCGGTCCTGCCTGTATCTTTACAGAGCGGACAGTGGTATACCGGCGCAAGAAAATCAGCGGGATATCCGTTTTCAGTCAGCAGCGTCCGGATCTGCTCATTCAGCTTCTCCATCCGTTCCGGAAGATCCTCTGCTTTGGAGGCAGTACCGTTTACAATATTCCGGAGCGTACCGAAAACAATGTTTTCCCGCTCTTTGGTCAGTTCGTAAATACGCGGCTGTTCCATGCGGATCTTTTCTTTCCGCATTTCTTCTGTCCGCTCGTTGTCTGCACGCAGCTGGGCATATTCATTTTCCAGTTCGGTCAGCAGATCTTCACGCATCGGATTTTCCTCCGTTTTCGTGCTTAAAGGCTTCCATTTCCTTGGCCAGGGACTTCATCATTTCATCCTGTACGCCGGAATAATCCCGCTGGGCAAAATCCTGGGCCGGAAGCACTTTTCCGCTTCGGGAAGCATTTGTTCCCTTTCTGTCTTGATGATCCTGCTTCGCCTCTTCCGGCGTCCTGATTCCTTTATCCTTGTAATCAGTAAGGATTTTATCCAGGTATGCCATCGGCTGTTTTGCTTCAGCGGCATATGCGGCGGCTGCCAGGATCATCTCCCGGCCGAATCCCATCTCATTCTCCCATTTGGAAAGCAGACTGCGGTCTGTTTTGCCGATGCGGTTTTCATCTGTTCCCCAGATTTTCCGCAATTCCCGGATCAGCGCCGTCTGGTCATGGAAGGATTGAACATAGGCCTTCACTTCTTTCGGTGTGCTGAGCCCCTTTTCCTTCCAGGCCTGCAGGAGCTTGAGTATCTCGCCTGTATCCTTCCCGTTGTGTCCGCATTCCCTGGCAGCGGTCAGGATCACTTCCTGGGGAAACAGTTCTGCCATCTGCCCGTACAGTTGCAGGTTTCGGGCGTTGACGTCTCCCTTGCCCAGTTCCTTCAGCACTTCCCGCAGTCCGTCTGTGCGTTTTGCGGAGTCGCGTACGTTATCGGCGGTCATTTCCCCCGCGTCAGGATTCTCCTGTCTTAAACTGTTCAGGATCCCGTCCAGGTAGCCCAGGCTGGGATCTCCCTTGGCGGTCAGTTCCAGCGCGGCTTCAATGGCTTCCTGACTGAATCCCCAGTCTTTAGTCCATTTCCGGTACAGGCTTACCTGCGCTTCGGACGGCAGGTACCGTTTCCCCATCTTCTTCAGGATCTTGCGGATACCGGTATAGGCCTGTCCGTCCCGTGAGAAGAACTCCTCTGCCGCTTCTACAGACTGGATATTCTCTCCCGCCATCTGCACAGCCACTTTTTCAGCTTCGCTGATGCGGAAGTTTTTCCCTTTGAGTTCCACCATATGGTTAAGCAGCATGATGATCACTTCCGTGGGAAGCTTCAGTCCTTCATGCCACTCAAAACAGGCGCTCAGCTCACTTCCGTGCAGGCGCCTGACTTTGTCAAAGGCTTCATAGACGGCGTTGCTGAAATCTTCGTATTCAGGATCGCTGTCGTCGTCTGAAATCAGGTTTTTCTGTTTGATATTGATATACTGCCATTGCGGCGGATTGTCGCTGATACGGCGGACGAGGCGGCGTCTTTCCCAGTACCGGAAAGCCGCCGTCACGTCCTCTTCCGTCATGTTCAGCTCATAGCACATCCGTGCCAGGCTCATATCATCTTCGGAATGATAGCAGCGCATAAGACCGTACAGGTAGACCTTTACGTAGTCTCCCTTGGCTTCCGGCAGGTATTCCAGGATAAACTGGTTTTCCACCGGGGTAATGTCAAACATGGCGTACCGTTCATCAAACCCGAACATGAATGTTTTCCTTCCTGTCTTTTCAGCAGGGATGATCCTCCAGGATGGCCGCGGCTGCCTTCTTGCCGGCACCCATGGCCAGGATCACTGTTGCTGCACCGGTCACGGCGTCGCCGCCGGCATACACGTTCTTCTTGCCGGTCCTGCCGTTTTCATCGGTCTGGATGCCTCCCCACCGTTCAGTCGGCAGGTCAGGCGTGGTTTTCTTAATCAGGGGGTTGGGACTGTTGCCGATTGCGATAATCACTGTCTCCATGGGCAGTTCATATTCGCTGCCTTCCACCGGCACAGGACGACGGCGTCCGCGGTCATCCGGCTCGCCCAGCTGCATTTCAATGCAGCGGATTGCTTTCACAAAGCCGTTCTCATCGCCTTCAATGGAAGTAGGCGCGGTCAGCATATGGAAGTTGATTCCCTCTTCCTTGGCATGGTGTACTTCTTCAGCACGGGCAGGCATTTCAGCTTCGCTGCGGCGGTAAAGAATCGTAACTTCGGCGCCCAGCCGCTTTGCGCAGCGGGCCGCGTCCATGGCCACGTTTCCGCCGCCGACAACCGCCACGTGCTTGCCGATCTTCACGGGAGTGTCGTGCTCCGGGAAGGTGTAGGCCTTCATCAGGTTCAGCCGGGTCAGGAATTCGTTCGCGGAGTATACACCGCACAGGCTTTCTCCGGGAATCTTCTGGAAGTTCGGAAGTCCCGCGCCGCTGCCGATAAACACAGCGTCGTTTCCTTCTCCCAGCAGTTCATCTACTGTAAAGGCCTTGCCGGCCACAGCGTTCGTAATAATCTTGACGCCCAGTTCCTTCAGGGTGCTGATTTCCCTTTCAACCAGGGCCTTGGGAAGACGGAACTCGGGAATACCGTACATCAGCACGCCGCCGGCGGTATGAAGGGCTTCATACACCGTCACGTCCCAGCCGGCCTTAGCCAGTTCACCTGCGCAGGTCAGGCCTGCGGGGCCGCTGCCGATGATCGCGGCGCGCTTTCCGCAGGGAGCCGCTTTCGTAGTTACAGCCTTGCCCTGGGCCATAGCCGTATCTGCCGCGAATCTCTCCAGACGGCCGATACCAACAGGCTCGCCCTTGATGCCGCGCACGCATTTGCTTTCGCACTGGGATTCCTGCGGGCAAACACGGCCGCAGATTGCCGGCAGGGCATTCTGGGAACGGATCACCTGGTAGGCGCCGTTGAAGTCGCCTTCCTTGATTTTTTCAATAAAATGGGGGATCGGAACATTCACGGGGCATCCGGAAACGCAGGGCGCGTTCTTGCAGTGCAGGCAGCGCTGTGCTTCCTCCACGGCGATATCAGCGGTATATCCGAGGGCTACCTCTTTAAAATTCCCGGCGCGGACCTGAGGATCCTGCTCGGGCATAGGATGTTTTTGAAGACTCATATTAGCCATTTTACCGTTCCTCCCCTGTCAGCCTGCAAATATGTTTTTCCCTGGCCTTTGCTTCTTCGGGGCGGAACATACGTCCCCGGGCCATCGCTTCGTCAAAGTCCACCAGATGTCCGTCAAAGTCGGGCCCATCCACGCATGCGAACTTTGTCTCGCCGCCGACAGTCAGACGGCAGCCGCCGCACATACCCGTTCCGTCGATCATGATCGGGTTCATGCTCACGATGGTCTTGATTTTGGGTTCTCTTGTCATGTCGCAGACAGCCTTCATCATCGGCAGCGGTCCGATGGCGATCACAGTATCATAATTCCTGCCCGCATCCAGCTGTTTCTGCAGTGCCTGTGTCACAAAGCCTTTGTTGCCGTTGCTGCCGTCGTCTGTCATGATGATCAGGTTCGTGCAGGCGGCTTCCAGTTCATCCTTCAGGATAATCAGGTGTTCGTTCCGGAATCCGACAATCAGATCCACTTCCGCTCCCGCGTCATGCAGCGCTTTCGCCTGCGGATATGCAATTGCAACACCCAGGCCGCCGCCGATCACAGCGCAGCGGTTGATGCCTTCGGTCTTTGTGGGCTCGCCCAGCGGTCCCACAAAATCCAGCAGGCTGTCGCCTTCGTTGAGGCTGTCCAGCTTCTCGGTCGTATAGCCGACCTTCTGGAAAATAATCGTAACAGTTCCCTTTTCCCGGTCATATCCGGCAATGGTCAGCGGGACCCGTTCCCCTTCTTCATCAATACGGAAGATGATGAATTGTCCGGGCATCGCTTTGCGGGCAACCAGGGGAGCTTCAATCTCCATCAGGGTTACCGTTTCGTTCAGAACGCGCTTTTTGACAATAGGATACATGACTGTCCCTCCGATATATATGGATGCAGTCTATTTTACTCTTTTCATTTTTCTTTATCAACTTGTTTTCGGCTTTCCTTCGTATTCTTTCCGTATTCCCCATCCACACAAAATACATGCTGCTTTTAACATACTTATTGCACCAAAAATATAGGTATAAACCATTAATTCTGAATTCTGAATTCTGAATTCTGAATTTTTTATACATTCCAGGATGTACTTTTTCTTCTCTATCGCTTTATTTTCAAGTGGCTCTGTGCTATAATCTCCTGTGAAATAAGACGAAGGAGGGTTCCTGTCTATGCCACTCGTAACCACTACAGAAATGTTTAAGAAGGCCTATGACGGCGGCTACGCTGTCGGCGCTTTCAACGTCAACAACATGGAAATCATCCAGGGCATCACTGAAGCCGCCGGCGAGCTGAAGGCTCCCGTCATCCTGCAGGTTTCCAAGGGCGCCCGTGCCTACGCCAACCACACCTACCTGGTGAAGCTGGTTGAGGCTGCTGTGATTGAAAATCCCGAAATCCCGATCGCTCTGCATCTGGACCACGGCGACAGCTTCGAGCTCTGCAAGAGCTGCATCGACGGCGGTTTCACTTCCGTCATGATCGATGCCTCTTCCAAGCCCTATGAAGAGAACATCGCCCTGACCCGTAAGGTTGTCGAATATGCTCATGACCACGGTGTGGTTGTTGAAGCTGAACTCGGCACCCTGGCCGGCGTTGAGGATGAAGTTTCCGTCGATGCCGACAAGGCCATGTACACCCATCCTGAAGAAGTGGTCGACTTCGCGACCCGCACCGGCTGCGACTCCCTGGCCATCGCCATCGGTACCAGTCACGGCGCCTACAAGTTCAAGCCCGGCACCAAGCCCCAGCTCCGGTTCGACGTGCTCGAAGAGTGCGCCAAGCAGCTGCCCGGCTTCCCGATCGTGCTCCACGGTTCTTCTTCCGTGCCGCAGGAATTCGTTGCCGAGATCAACAAGTACGGCGGAAACATGCCCGGTGCTATCGGCATTCCGGAAGAGCAGCTCCGTCAGGCCGCCCGCAGCGCTGTCTGCAAGATCAACATTGACTCCGACATCCGTCTGGCTATGACTGCTGTCATCCGTAAGTACTTTGCGGAGCATCCGGATCACTTCGATCCCCGTCAGTACCTCAAGCCCGCCCGTCAGGCCGTCAAGGACATGGTTGCCCATAAGATCGTTGACGTGCTCGGCTGCAACGGCAAAGCCTGATGCATTGATTCGCACAAACAAAAGCACGCTGGATAATCCAGCGTGCTTCTTTTTATGCTTCCTTTATTTCTTGGCGCTCGGGTCATAATACCTTTCCGCCCTGGGTTCGTATCTGTCACGGTACATCTTTTTCCGGCTGGTTTCCACACCGTTCGTGTATTCCACCAGGTAGCAGTCTACATTGCATCCGTCTTTCGCTTTGGCGACAAGGTCTCTGTCTCCTACAGGAACGGGATTCAGCGTGCAGGGTATTGCTTCTTCCACTGTGACCATGTCATAACTGATGCTGCCCATATCCTTGCCGTAGATGGTAACCTCGCAGATCAGCTTTTTCTTTTCCTTCTTTGTGGCCGGGATGGTTTTCACATGGGCCACAATGTAGATCGGAGCGTCGGAAGTATTTCTGAAGGAGAAATCGATCTTCTTTCCGCCCCTGAATTCAGACCAGTAAACCGTGGCGTCTTTGCCGTATTCTGTATAGGTCACCGAATCAGAATGGGGTCTGCGTTCCAGGATCTGCATTCCGGCCCGGACGGCAGCCTGGTAAAGCGTTGTGCTGGCCTGGCAGACACCGCCGCCGTAGCCTTCTTCGTGTTCCCCGTATACATATTCTGTCGCGGGATAGAAGCCGCGTTCCGGCGTCCGTTTACCGACCACCTTGTTGAAACTGAAGGTACCGTTCGGCTCGATTATGGATCCATAGCTGTTGATATAATCAAACGCGAGCCGGATATTTTTGTTCCTGTTTTCTTCAGAATGTCTGCTGATCTCCGTGGTCGCGTATCCCCGGACTTTGTAGTTCATGATCAGGTCAGACCGGAAGACTGTCGGTGCAACCACGTCCGGGATCAGCTCAACAGAACCGCTTTCCATGGTGGAAACCATCTGGTAAAGCTTCTGCCGGATGGGCTCGATATCCAGGTTCCGTCCGTATTCTTCATCTGTGAATACAAAGGGGTATTCCTGGTTCGGGTCAAACTGCGTCATCGCCGCGTTCACTGCGGGTTTATCAATGGCTTCCTTGATCTGCATCAGCTTTTCGTCAATCACGTGCGTATTGCCGTCCGGCTGTGCCGTATAGTCGTTGTACGGAGTCTCTTCCAGCTGCAGCATTTCTGCATACCGCTGTTCGTTGTCTCCCGTATGTCCTTTGGCCCATGCCTGGTACAGTACGCTCTGTGTATCAACGTTGAAACCCATCATATCAGCGTTGATTTCCAGTAACTGCTGATCGTTATAGGTCAGCTGTACCTTCCACGCGTCATGCCGTTGCTGGATCTGGCTGTTTACCGAGTTCAGGGCCTGCTCCGGCGTCATCCCGCCCAGGTGAATGCCGTCGACGTATACGCCGGGACAGAACAGGTTGTTGTAGGCTTCAACCTTGTCGTTGATTTTTCTCGTCCTGAGCTGGCTCGTGATCGAGAAATATGCGCCTGTCCCGATGGCACCGACCAGGACAATCAGAAAGAGCGCAAGCAGCACCGGATGCTTTTTCCGGGTCTTTTTCTTTTTCCCCTGGTTTCCGGTGGGAACGATAAAACCGCGTTGGCCGCCGTTTATGGGCTGCTGCTGCCCCGTATAATAGGCGCTGTTCTGCTGTGGAGGCATCTGTCCGGGATAGTATCCCGGCGGAACCTGCTGCCAGCCGTCCTGCGGCTGTGGGTTCCGCTGCGGAACATATCCTCTGCTGGGGCCGGCAGAATGGTTCATCATGTTCCGTGCCGCGTCTTCCACTCTCTGCGGGATGCCGCTGTTTGCTGTGGAATTGTCCGCGTTCTGTTTCCTCGCCATCTGCCCGCCCCCTTTCTTTATTTATTTGCTAATCAAATGCGGATCAGGCTTCACCCTGGGTCTGCGCTTCGCTCTGCGCGGGTTCCTGTGCTTCTGCCGGATCCTTTGCCAGTGCTTCCATTTCCTTGTCGGTTTCCGCTTCAAAGGCTTCCTTGCTTTCGCGGATGATTTCCTCAGCCGTCCTCGGCTTGTCTTCCTTGGTGGCTTCAGGCATCTCACCCGTTTCCATCAGGGAAACAAACTCGGCGCGGTTCAGGGTTTCCTGCTCCAGCAGAGCCTGGGTCAGCAGTTCAAGCTTGTCCAGGTTGTCCGTCAGGATCTTCTTGGCTTTTTCATAGCATCTGGCCAGGATGGAAGCTACCTCACGGTCAATCTTCGCGGCGATCTCTTCGCTGTACTCACGGCTCTGGCCGAATTCCATACCGACGAACACTTCCTGGTCGCTTCCCAGGTAGATGGTGCCGATATTGTCGCTCATGCCGAATTGCGTTACCATCTTCCGGCAGATCTCCGTCGCCCGCTTCAGGTCGCTGGAGGATCCGGTATAGATTTCACCGAGTCCGACTTCTTCCGCAGCGTGTCCGCCCAGCATCATGGTGATCTGGTCAAACAGCTGGCTGCGGCTCATGTTGTCATGTTCCTCAGCAGGCAGCGCCAGGGTATGTCCTGCCGCCTGTCCCCAGGGAACAATCGTGATCAGGTGCACTTCATCGCAGCCCTCCAGCAGATGGCCGATGATGGCGTGTCCGCCTTCGTGAATGGCCACCATGCGGCGGTCTTTCTCGTTCACCTTGTGGCTCTTCTTTTCAGGACCCATCTGCACCCGGGCGATGGCGTCGATCAGCAGCTGCTGGTCAATCTTTTTCTTTCTGGCCCGGGCCGCGAGGATGGCGGCTTCGTTCATCACGTTTTCCAGGTCAGCGCCGGTGGCGTACGGCATCCGCTTCGCGATGTTGTCCAGGTCCACGCTGTCATCCAGTTTCTTGCCCTTGCTGTGAACCTTCAGGATCGCCACGCGGCCGTTCTGGTCCGGATAATTGACCGTCACCTGCCGGTCGAAACGGCCGGGACGCATCAGGGCGGGGTCAAGGATGTCGCGGCGGTTGGTCGCGGCCATCACGATGATGCCTTCGTTCACGGCAAAACCGTCCATCTCAACCAGCAGCTGGTTCAGCGTCTGTTCACGTTCATCGTGGCCGCCGCCGAGACCGGCGCCGCGGTGACGTCCAACTGCGTCAATTTCATCTATAAATACGATGGCAGGAGCCACCTTCTTGGCCTGGTCAAACAGGTCGCGGACGCGGCTCGCGCCGACGCCGACGAACATCTCCACAAAGTCACTGCCGCTGATGGAGAAGAAGGGTACGCCTGCTTCGCCCGCAACAGCCTTGGCCAGCAGGGTTTTACCGGTTCCGGGAGGTCCGACGAGCAGCACGCCCTTGGGAATCCTGGCGCCCAGTTCCGTGTAGTTCCGGGGATTCTTCAGGAAGTCAACCATCTCCTGGAGTTCTTCCTTTTCTTCATCAGCGCCGGCCACGTCTGCAAAAGTAATCTTGTTCTTCGTAGGATCCTGCATCCGGGCGCGGCTCTTGCCGAAGGACATCACCTTTCCGCCGCCGCCTGCCTGGGAGCGGATCATCACAAACCAGATGACTGCCATAATACCCAGCATGATCAGGTACGGCAGGAAATCATACCACCACGGAATCACAACCGGGGCACGGTATTCCAGGTCAAAAGACAGCTGGTCTACCGTAACCTGGTCCAGCGGTACGTTCTTTTTATTGGCTTCAATCTGGCGGACAGTGTCCAGGAAGTCCGCACCGATTGTGGTTTCAAAATCGTAGTTGCGTTCCGGGAAATCGTCCGCCGCCACATTGGTGGATTTAGTCACACCAACCAGGGCATTGTTTCGGATGGCAACTCTGGATACCTTGCCTTCTTTGATCATATCCAGCAGCTGCGGATATTCGATCCTGCGGCTGACCGTCTGGCTCAGGCCGCCGTTCAGCAGGATGGCTATCAGCAGCAGCGTGGTAAGAAGTACAACGTACCCGACGATACCCCTTGAAGGTCTTCTATTCAAAAGAGATTCCCCCTTTTACTTACTTATTTATCTCCGTAAATTTTCGGAGAAAGAACGCCGATATCCGGCAGGTTACGGTACGTCTGGTCGTAATCCAGCCCGTAGCCTACCACAAAGGCGTCCGGAATGTCAAAGCACACATAGTCCACTTTCAGGTCAGGTACAGTACGCCGTGCTGTCTTGTCCAGCAGGGCGGCAATGCGGATGGATGCTGCTCCCCTGTGCGCCAGCATGCTCTTCAGGTAATTCAGCGTGACGCCTGTGTCCACGATATCTTCAACAATGATGACGTCCTTGCCGACGATATCCTTGTCAAGGTCCTTCAGCACGCGCACAACACCGCTGGTCTTCGTCGCGCTGCCGTAGCTGGAGATTGCCATAAAGTCCGCTGTCACCGGCAGGTCGATTTCCCGCATCAGGTCGGAGAAGAACAGCACTGCGCCCTTGAGGATGCAGACCAGCACCGGTTCCTTTCCGGCATAATCCTTTGTAATCTTCTGACCGAGTTCCCTGACTTTTTCCGCGATTTCCTCTTTTGTTACAAGGATCCTGTCCAGGTCCTCATAAATCTTCGCGCTCTGTTCCATGTGTGTGGTCCTCTCTTGTTTATTCTGTCCAGGGGGTCTCTCCGTGCCAGGTAATGCGCACGGGATGATCTTCCCCGTTCCATCTGGGTATGTTGCCTGCTCCTACGCCGCAGACCAGCAGGACTTCGTTTCCCCTGCAGATCAGCGGAATCTGATCCCGGAAGGGCTCCCCGATCCGTCTGTCCGTCAGGTAGTCCTGCAGTTTCCGGCTTCCGGTGCTTCCGAATGGCCTGATTCTGTCTCCGGGACGGCGCGTACGGATCTCGCATCCCTCGAAAAATCCGTCCGGTACCTCCTGGGTTCTCTTACCATCTCCCGGGTTACCCTCTGAAGGGCCGACCGTAATCCGGTAATCACCGAACACAGTCTCTTTTCCGGAAAACGCTGCTGGTTCAGGTGCTTCTTCCTTTTCGCTTCTCCGCAGGATCAGGTGCTTTCCTGTCCTTACGGCATAGGCGCCGCCGGGAAGATTGATCTTTCCCTTTGTCACGTCCAGCAGCGCGGTCAGTGCTTCTGTCTGGGCGGCGCTCAGCGCGTGTTCTTCCAGCACCGGCCCTTCCGCGTTCCACCATTTCCGCAGCACCCGCCGTCGCACTGCTTCCGGCTCTGCGGTGATCGCCGCGGCGTTCAGGATGCTCCCCTTGGCGTTCTCCCGGAGCAGCTTTTCTGCTGCTGCGTCCAGTACGTCGTTATCAGCCGCTATCATCCCGGCTGTCCGGCAGATCTTGTCAACGGCGGATTCGGAAATGGCTTCCAGTGCGGGAATCAGTTCCTGCCGGACTTTGTTCCGGAGGTAAGCCGTATCGGTATTGGTGGAATCTTCCCGCCATCCGGTTCCGTCTTCCGTCAGGGCTGCCCTGATTTCTTCCCGCCTGATTCGGAGCATCGGGCGGAGAATGCGGATATCCTCTACCGTTTCGTCTTCCCTCATGCATTCCAGCCCCTCAGGGCCAGCGCCCCTTGTCAGGCGCATCAGGAAGGTTTCTGCCTGGTCATCTGCATGGTGGGCCAGGATCAGTCCGTCCGCTTTGAATGCCTTATATTTCTCCCGAAAAAAACCGTATCTGGCTTTCCGCGCGGAATCCTCATCGGTTTTTCCCTGAAGATCAGCCCGGTAAACGGTCAGCGGAACGCCTTCCCGTTCACACAATTCGCGGCAGAATTTCTCGTCATCGTCAGACTCAGTCCCTCTTAGCCCGTGATTCACGTGTACGGCTTCCGCGGCAATCCGGCCATCCCTGATATCCGGAAGCAGCGTCATCAGCAGCGCAACGCTGTCCGCTCCTCCGGACAATCCGATCAGGTAACGTCCTGCTTTAATGGGATACATCCGCTCCCTGAGTCTGTCTGTTGCTCTCATATTCGTCAGTTATTTCGGTCTCTCCGGCGCAAGGCAGATATGGCATGCCTTCAGGTCGGAATGTGCTCCCTGCAGCAGTTCGCCGTAGGTGAACTGTCCCTGCAGCGGAAGGTACTTGCTGTTGATCGTCCTGCAGTTGGGATCCCGGTGATATTTGGCTCCGCCCTCCGGGTTGTAATACAAGGGCGTGTTGTCAGACGTTTCCAGCGTGGGGGTAGGTTCAGGTGCCGGCGTGATTGTAACAACTTCTTCTTCATTTGTCTGCATGCTGGAAGGATCGACGTACCACCTGTCGTCTTCCCCTTTTTTCATGCTGACCATCATTTCGTATACTTTGTTTTCTTTCCCGTCATTTCTGTTCATTTCAACTTTCATGCTGACGGTACGCATTGTGTCATATGCGGTTCCGGAGACTGAAAGCATTTCATACTTGACCGGTATCCTGTTCTTGGTAACGCTGAACAGCGCCTGCTGAACATTCTCCTGTTTATTCTGCCATTCGTAATGACAGTAATTCACCATATTGGGAATATCGTTTCCGGACCAGAGCGTCATAAACTCATAAAGGCGTGCTTTGATTTCTTCTTCCCCGCCTTCCGGAATCGGCGTTTCGATTTCTGCCGGAGCAGGAGTAACAGCTGAGTTGTTTACCACAGCGCCGTAAGGATTATTGTCGGCAGCTCCGGCGTTTCCATTCAGATCCTGCTGTACAGTCTGTTGTTGCTGCTGTTGTTGCTGCTGCTGCGGATTGGTTCTCTTTGTACCCTGTCCGCCTGTCACAAGACCGATGATCGTAATCAGCGCAAGTACGCCGAAAACGATGGAGAAACACAGCCTCTTGTTGTTCTCTGTCAGGTTCTTCAGCCACAGTGCCGCTGTTGTGCCCGCCGTCAGGAGAAGGAATACCCATTTCATCGCGCTCATGCCGTTAATAAACATGCCCAGCACAAAGAACACCAGCAGCGTGGCACATATAATCAGAAGATATGCGTCCGTCAGCACAAAGGGCGGCCTCCGGACAGGTACGGGCTGTGGTACATATCCGCCGCCGTTCAGCGGGACCTGTCCGCCCTGTTCCTGCAGCGGATTCATCGGTGCCTGCTGGCGTCCCATCTGCGTATACGCAGCATTATATCCCTGGGCATATCCGTTGGGAGCCTGGTATCCGGGCGTCGTGTATCCCGGGCTGTAGGGAGTCTGCGGGATATAACTTCCGGCGGGCTGCTGGCTGGCAGCGGGATAGGTATATCCTGTCATACCGGCAGCATTTGCCTGCGGATACCCATTCTGCTGCGGATATCCGTTTTGCTGCGCATAAGCGTTCCCGGCCGGATATCCGGCATTCTGGGGCTGGGTATATCCGGTCTGGGCATACCCGTTCTGTGTAAAGGCTCCCTGTCCGACGTAGCCGGTATTATCAGTCGCACCGGCCGGTGTTTGTCCGCCGGGAACCTGGGGCGTCTGGTAAGTACGGGACGCCTGGTATCCCTGCATCTGGGTATATCCCGTTGCCTGGGGATAGCCCTGGGGATTCTGGTATCCCTGGGGTGCCTGATATTCCTGCTGATTCTGATATCCCTGCTGTGTGGGATATCCGGGATAGGCGGCTCCGCCGGGATAGCTTCCCTGCGGATAACCGTTCTGCTGCGGATATCCACCCTGATAGGTGTTCTGATCTTTCTTTCTCATATCTTTTCCTTTCCGCTTCAGGCGGTGATTGTCGCATTTTGAGGACATGAGAAACTGGCTTTTTGCACAGCAACTCAATATAAAATTTTAACATTCATGCGCTTTATTGTAAAGGATAAACTGATGAATTACGTTCGTCGGATGACGGATTCATTTTATGTCAGAATCCTTCACATATTTGTCTTTCCTTCCTCCTTTTGTAACATTGACACCTCTTTTAACACTATGATAAAATAATGTAGTTTTTGAGAAATGGAGGGGTCTGTTTGCCATTCCGGGGTCGCTCATCTCATCAGACAAAAACAGCTGTCCTGATTGGCCTCCTTTCATTGGTTCTTTATGTTTTATTGGGCCTTGCGTTTTTTGCGTGCCTTTCTATAACAAACTTCTTCCTGGTTCATGTAAACCGTACCCTGGCCACAACCCTGCTGACCTATACCGCCATGAGTGTTGCCATGCACGCGGTTTACGGCGGTTATGAAGTCGGCCGCAAAAAGAACAAGCCCGTGATTTCCGCTATGATTTCCGGTATTGCCATTACGGATATTGTAACTTATCTCCAGCTGGAAATCATGAACGTCAACCCTGAATATAACGATCATCTGATCATTTTTGGTCCCGATCTGCTTTGCCTTCTTCTCTGCTTCATCATCCAGATCATCATCATTATCCTGTTTGTCCGCGTCGGCAATCAGCTGTATTTCTATTTCACTCCGCCCAGGAGCTGTCTGCTGATCCTCGGTTCTCCTTCTCAGGAAGCAGCGCTCCGTTCCAAGATTGAACGCTATAAGCTTCAGTGGCGTATTGATGATGTTGTCCTTTACAATGTGCCCGATCTGACCCGTCGTATTGAAAAGGCCGACGTCATTTTCCTCGGTCAGCTCCCTTCCGGTGCCAAGATTGAGCTCATGAAGATCTGCTATGATGACCGCAAGGACGTCATGTGCAAGGCAGAGCTTGAAGATATCATGTTCTGCAATGCCCGTCCTGCCATTGTGGACGACGCGGCATTCCTTTCTATGGATTACAACAAGATCACCCCATTCCAGTTTGTTGCCAAGCGCTGCGGGGACATCATACTCTCTTCCCTTGCCCTGATCTTCTTTACGCCTTTAATCATTCTGTTTTCTGTCCTGATTAAACTGGAGGACGGCGGCCCTGTAATCTTCAAGCAGTCCCGTCTTACCGTCGCCGGCAGGCCTTTCACCATCCGTAAATTCCGCACCATGACTCCCCACAGTGAACTGGATGAGGTTCAGGTCTCCGTTGCCGTGGATGATCCCCGGATTACCAAAGTGGGTTCCTTCCTTCGCCGGTATCGCTTGGATGAGATTCCCCAGTTCTTTAACATCCTCATCGGCGATATGTCCATTGTTGGTCCCCGTCCCGAGATGATGGCCAACGTAGCCCGCTATAAAATGAACCTGCCCAGCTTCGTTTACCGTGAAAAGATGAAAGCCGGCCTCACAGGTTATGCGCAGATTGAAGGCCGTTACAACACTTCAGCGGAAGACAAGCTCATGCTTGATATGATGTATATCGAAAGCTTCTCCATCTGGCTGGATGTGAAACTGATGCTCAGGACCTTTACCGTCCTGTTCAAGAAAGATTCAACCCAGGGCTTTCAGAAGAGTCCCGGTTCGAATATCTTAGAAAAAAACGAGGAGATATTGAAAAATGAACACAACACTTCTGATCATGGCAGCCGGTCTCGGATCCCGGTACGGCGGAAACAAACAGATTGACAGAATCGGACCCAACGGAGAAATCCTGATGGAGTATTCCATCCATGACGCGGTGGAAGCCGGTTTCGATAAGGTGGTTTTTGTCATCCGCAAGAGCATGGATGAACTCTTCCGTTCCATGATCGGTGACAAGATCGCTAAAAAGGTTCATGTGGAATATGCCTATCAGGAATATGATTCCCTGCCCGGCGGCTTCGTTCCCCCGGCCGATCGTACCAAGCCCTATGGTACGGTTCACGCGGTTATGTGCGCAAAGGATGTGATCAACGAGCCCTTTGCCGTCATCAACGCGGATGACTATTATGGCCGCGACGCCTTCAAGGCCATGGCGGATGCCCTGCATCGCCTGCAGGCTGAAGAAAACAAAGCCTACATGGTCGCCTATTATCTGAAGAACACCGTTTCCAAACACGGCCATGTGACTCGCGGCGTCTGCACCACGGAAGACGGCCACCTGGTAAAAGTGACGGAAACCTTCAATATCCTGCCCTTCCCGGATGGCACCATTCGTGATATCCACGACAATCCTGAAGGAATCATCCTGGATCCGGATGCCCTCGTTTCCATGAATCTCTGGGGTTTCGCTCCTGACTTCTTCGAGGATGGCGTAAAGTACCTGGACGCTTTCCTGAAGGATGATTCCGGCGATCCCCTGAAGAAGGAGTGTCTCCTGCCCTCCCTGGTGGATTCGCTCATGCAGACCAAGGGCCTGCGGGTTGAAGTACTTTCCACCGATGCCGTCTGGTTCGGCGTTACCTATAAGGAAGATAAGGAATACGTCAGCGCGGAGCTGAAAAAACTGCATGACGCCGGCGTTTATCCGGCAGCCCTGTAATTACAGGTTTTTATTCGGATCGTTTCTTCGGAAACGATCCGTATCAAAAAGAAAAGGAATTTAATGACATGAAGATTCTGTTAACCGGCGGTGCCGGTTTTATCGGATCCCATACCTGTGTGGAGCTGTGCAACGCGGGTCATGAGCCCGTCATTGTGGACAATTATATCAACAGCTGCCCGGAAGCCATCCGCCGCATTGAAAAGATCGTCGGCCATCCGGTTCCTCATTATGAGGCAGACGTGGCTGATAAGGCAGCCATGGATCGTATTTTCAGCGAGAACAACTTCGACTGCGTTATTCACTTCGCCGGCCTGAAGGCGGTTGGTGAAAGCGTTTCCCAGCCCCTGCGTTATTACCGCAACAACCTGGATACGACCCTGACCCTGTGTGAAACCATGCAGGCCCATGGTGTCAAGCGCCTCGTCTTCTCTTCTTCTGCCACCGTATACGGCAATCAGACGGAAGTGCCTTACCGTGAGGATATGGTTTCCCTGGGCTGCACCAATCCCTATGGCTGGACCAAATACATGATTGAAAAAATCCTGGAGGGCCAGGTTGCGGCTGATCCGGAGTGGAGCGTTGTCCTTCTTCGTTATTTCAACCCCATCGGCGCTCATGAGTCCGGCCTCATTGGCGAGGATCCCGCCGGCATTCCCAACAACCTTGTTCCCTATATCGCCAAGGTGGCCGTAGGCCAGCTGGAAAAGCTCTCCGTTTTCGGTAATGATTATCCCACTCCGGATGGCACCGGCGTCCGGGATTATATCCATGTGGTTGACCTGGCCAAGGGCCATGTGAAGGCCTGTGATTATGCCGCTGCCCATACCGGCTCTGAAATCATCAATCTTGGTACCGGCCACGGCTATTCCGTCCTGGATCTGGTCAATACCTATTCCCGCGTCAATGACGTCGCTGTTCCTTATGTCATTGCTCCCCGCCGTCCCGGCGACATCGCGGAAAACTATGCCGATCCTTCCAAAGCCAGGGCTCTCCTCGGCTGGGAAGCAGAAAAGAACCTCGAGGACATGTGCCGCGATTCTTATAGATTCCAAAAGAATAATCCTAAGGGATATCATGAATAATCTCCGTCCGGAGATTATTCATAACTCTACACTCTTCACTGGTCTCTCTTAACTTATATACTTAAACCCTGCTTCCACCCAGAAGCAGGGTTTTTCTTCTACTCCCAAATATTAGTCAAACACTATAAACACTTTTTGCGTAGCAAAAAATATCATATTCGCCTTTAGGCGAATCTATCATATCGGGCGAACCTCTGAGGACCGCCAGTGGCGGAAATCTCGTCAGAGGTGAGGTCATCCGAAAGGGAGTAATCTCCCCAGTGGGGAGTTACGACCATTGAGGATGCGGGAAAAAGCCGATATATCATGTTGCGCAGCAACATATCATTCTTTTGCGCAGCAAAAGATAATTAAATGAATACTGAAAACTACTTCCTTTCGGAAGCAGTTTTATCCATCATTATTCATTTTTAAGTTTTAAGTTTTCAGTATTCATTTAAAGAATGACGAGAATCATTTATTCTCGTCATTCTTTCTTTTTACCCACACAACTCCATTTATCGCCAGCCCCATCAAAAACACAATGCTTCCCAGCGTCATCATCGTCTCTCTGATACTGCTATTGATGTTCATCCCCACAATAAACACAATCAGTCCCACAATCCAAAATATGCATCCTGCCACCGTCAGTTTTTTCATTTTATTTTCCTCCAAGCCATTCCCTGATCCTTACATTTCGGAGTATATCATATTCCCTTGCGCTTCGTAAACCTTCCGTGCAGGTTTTCACGTTTCATGTGTCGAATTGTTTATTGTTATATATTTTGTAAAGAGGGGACGCTCTTTTGAAGTCGTTTTTACTTCCGGTCGGTCATTATGCCGGTGCTTCCCTGCCTTCGCTCCTTTCAGCGTTGTCCTGCGGGGCTGCGGTTCCGGTGAACGGCCTGGATATCTTTCACATAACGGATCGGCCTGTTGATCCGATCCTGGTTCCGATGATCCGGGATCTGAATCAGGCCCATGTCCTTTTTGATCGTGCGGATAACAATTCGTTCTTTCCGTCTTCATTTGCATATGCTTCTTTCCGTCCTGAGCTGCCTTCCATTGGTGTGCTCTCTTCGGATCCTGCTTCTGCCGCCCTTCTGACCGCGCTGCGTGGTAAGGGTGTGCCGCTTTCCTATAAAACAGACAGGGAAGCTGTGGAATGGGCTTTTTCTGCCCTTCTCTCCTCTGATGCGGATGATCTCCAGCCGCTTCGCAAATTGTTTGATAAGCTGGTCAATTGTCAGTCTTCCGGGGAGGAGTACCGCGTCGTTGTACTCTGTGATCTTTGTGATCCGTTTTCTTCCGGCGTAGCTTTTGCCCTGCTTCGTTTCCTGCATGAAAACCTCAAAATTGATTCTTCAATCCTTTCCCTCTTCTGCCTGGCCGTCAGTTCTTCTGCCACTGTGAATGAGGCAAAGGATTTACTTTCTTCTTCCCTGCGTGCCCTTGCCTCCCAGAATTTGGTAGGCAAACCGGATCGCAGCGTTCCTGCCTGTGCGGATTCCGTCTGGCTGCTTTCTCTGCCTTCATCCATGGTACGCTCGGATGATTCTCTCCGTATCCTTTATACGGTTCTGGCCAGGCGTCTTGCCAACGTATTCACGTCTTCTGAGGTTCCTTCCGCTGGTCTGCACACGGTTTCTGTTCCCGGCGTGATCACTTTCCAGTCCCTGGGTGATCAGGCTGTTCCTTTTGCGGCTTTCCTGCATGCGGGCACCTGGCTGCTGGCGGATCTGATTCCCGCCTTCCAGTCCTATTGTGACCGTCCCGGTTCCTTACGTTCCCTGGCGCCCAATACGCGCAACGGCCTTTTCCGCCGTCTCATGCAGGGAGACGCTGTCACGCCGGAGCAGCGTGAAGTGGTCACAGTCATCCGTCGTGCCTTCAGCGCGGTTCTTGCTGAGATCGTCTCTATGATCCATTTCATGCCGGATCAGCTGCGCCTTGCAGAAGTATCTGATCCTCTCTGGCGCCGTGCTGTGGAAGCCTGCGGTAAAACCGTTACCGTAGCGTCTGAATATTACGTCTCCAAAGAAGAAGCAGAAGAATCCGGCATCATGGACGTAAAACCTGTCCACCGTGTTTCCATGGCCGATACGGAAGAGGAAAAAGCCCGGAGACGGCTTGAGGATATCGAAGTCCAGCTGAAAACTGAAATCGAAGCCCGTGATAAAATCTTTGCTTCCGTCGGTGGCAGCTGGGCACTTCCCGCCCTGCTGGACTGCCGCCGTCGCTGCCAGGAGGCTCTGGATCGCGCGTCTGCACAGTTGGAGAGCATGTCTCCTGATCAGGATCATCTCACCGTCGCTTCCCTGGCACGCCGCGTACGTCTGCTCCAGGCTGCTGTCAAACGCTGTGATGATGATCTGGCTGCCTGTACTTTTACCGGGCAGGATGCATCTGCTGCTCCGGAGGGACTGACCCCCTTCTCCGGTCAGCTGCTGAATGCTCCCGCTGCGGAAAAGCTTTCTGCCCTGCTCAACGCTTCTGAAAGCAGTGCCGACAGTATCCGTAAAGATCTGCAGGCCCAGATGCCCACTCTGCTTTTCGGCTTTACCCTTTCTGATGTTAAAACGCTTTTCCGCCATCTGCTGTCCTGCTGCAAGGAAGAATCCGGATCGGATCCTTTCACTTCCCTTTGTCTCTGTACGCTGGATGTCAGCCTGCGTGAAATCACTCCGCTTCGGTTCCTTTCTGCCGGGGATGTGCCATCGATTCCGATGCTGCCGGATATGTATCCGACTGCCCCGCTGCTGAAGGTTTCCTCCCTTCTGCCTCTCCTGGATGAATCCCAGGATACTGCCCGTGAAGCGGAGTCCGGTAAACGCGGCCTGTTTGCCATGCTGTTCCTTCGTCAGTACCGTCGCCGTACTGCTGATGAAGCTTCCCTCGTTTCTGAAACGCTGAAAATAGATGATTCTCCCGTTCTTCGTGCCTGGCTTTCTGCCCGCGCTTCCGAAACAGTGCAGCTCTTCTCCCTCGAGAAAGAGGATATAAAAGTTCCCTTTGCGCTTGTTCTGCCGGGTAAGGAATTCATTCCTGCCCGTCTTTCCACGTCGCACGTGCCGTTTATTCCCTCTTTTGCCATGCCCTGGTTTGATGAGGACTCCCTTTCCTTCCGGGATCCATGTTCCCTGCTTTGTGAGGGAGATCGTGCCGTTCTGCTGGAGCAGATGAATGCCATGACAGATCCCCGGCCGGAAAACCTGTCCAAACGACTGTTTAATTTCCTTTCTGATTTCCGTAAGGAGTTGCTTCGCTATCAGGATCCCACCGGACTTCCGGAGCGTCTCACGCTTCGCCTGAAGGCAGCCTTCGGTCTGCGCCTGCTGCCGGCCTTCAGTGATACCCTTGTTCGCACCGTCTGTTATTATGAGCGTTTCCTCACGGATGATACCCTGGCTGCTTCTCTGCTGAATCGTAAGTCCTTTACACCTTCAGCCTGTTCTGTACCGGATGATATCATCTATCTTTACAGGGACGTTCCCTTCGCACGGGAAAACTCCCGCACGCTGTTGGATGCGATTCCGCTTCCCGCGGAAAGCTGGATCCTGTCCCTTCTGGATCAGGAATGCCGTACGCTTTCCCGCGCTTCAGACGAGTACCATGATCATCTCGTCCGGGAACTCAGTCTCCTGCTGGAGCGTTATCCTGATGCCCTGTCCGATGCACGTCAGGTAGCCTTTGATCTGTTGGAAAAAGCCGGCCTGCCGGTTACCGATACGGATACGGAACTTGCCTGGCCCTGGGATACCTCTTCTCCTTCTGTCAATACGATCCTTACGGAATCCCTGGGGCAGGATCTTGCTTCTGCTGCCCTGCAGCCCTTCAGTGATTATCTGACGCTTTTCCCTGCCCGCGGTAACAGCATTATCGGCGATTCACTCATGGCGTCCATGTGTGTCCTTGCGCCTTCTTATGTTCCGGAGGATGAGGAAAACGCTGCTGCTGTTGCGCCTGACGCAATCCTTCCGCCGCTTTCTGACGGTCTTTGTGCTGCGCTCTGCCGTCTGCCGGAAGGAAAAACCCTCATTCGTCCCGGCCTTCTGTCTTTTGAACGGACAGAAAACAATGCCATCCGTGTTGCTCTGACGCTGGAAGGCAGCTTTACGGTACGTCTGACCCGTGTATATGCAGAGGAAGAAATCCTCAACCTGTATTCCCATGATATTCCGACTTTGGCCGTCTGGCCGAATCTGCCTTTCGCTCCGGAAGACTGGCATGCTTACTTCACCTATGCTTCCCTGCCTGAAGGATTCGCCGTCTCTGTCAATACGGCGGACGGTTCTTCTGTCACTCCGGAAGCCTCTTCCCGCACTGTGTGCCGTACCGCGTCCTTCCCGACCTCATTCTCCCTTCTGAAGGACGGCCGTTCTGCCGGTTCCGTACCGAACCTGCTGCCCCAGCCGGACGTCATCAAGCAGGATGTCGTCACTGCCTGTGTGGATTTCGGTTCTGTCGGTACTTCTGTCATTTTCTCCACAGGACGTCAGCGTCGTCCGCTTCAGGGGCCGACACTGGTTCGTACATTGATCAATAATCCTTCTTTGTCCAGGGATCTTCTCCGCAGGGAATTCCTGCCTGCTGTTCCGGTGTCTGCGCTGCTGCCTACCGCCTCCAGGATTTTCCGCAATGTGCCGGGTGAAGCGCCGCTGCCTTTTGAAGATGGCATTGTCCTGATGTCCGCGGATCTTCAGGATGTGCTTTCCATCCCTTCCGAGGCGCTTTATACCTGCCTCAAGTGGGAAGAGGAAAAAGGACGGTCTGTTTCCCTCTGTCTGCATCAGATCATGCTTATGTCGGCCCTGCAGGCCCGTTCCGATGGTGCCCATACCCTGCTCTGGCGTTTCTCTGTTCCGGATGAAATGGCCAAAACAGGCCGGGAAAATCTCACTGCTCTCTTCGCTTCCCTGGCGGATCAGGTATGTAAGGAAGCCGGTTTCCCGAATCCTGATAAAGTTCCGCCGGTTACCTTTGCGGCTGAAAGCTCTGCCCTCGGCGCCTATTTCCGTTTCTGTGCTTCCGAGGATACCCGCGGCGGCTTCATGGTCATGGATATCGGCGCCTGTACAGCGGATATTTCCCTCTTCCTGCGCGGTCGTGAGCAGGCCGTACGTACCTGCCAGATCCCGCTGGGCGTCCATTATATGCTGCTGCCTTCCCTGCTGCGCAATCCTTCTTTGCTGCGGGAAGAGCTCAGCTTTATCCAGGATCCTTCCATTCAGCAGGATCTCCTGATGCTGGAGAAAACGTTCATCAATGCCAAGGCGGATCCTTCTGCCCTGCGGCATTCCCGCCTGGCGCTGGATAACTTTATTGCCGATCACTATCGTTATGTCCTGCCCGGTCTCCTACAGAATCCCATGAACGGTATGCCGACTTATCTGGGTTCCGTCCTGCTCCTGCACTTCAGTTTCCTGATGATGCTTTCAGGTCTGGTGCTCCTGCAGATCGCCGCGGATCCCGGCAAAAACGATTTCCTGCCTGAGCAGATGACCCTTTGCCTTTCCGGCCGGGGTTCCCTGCTTCCCGAAAGCCTGCCGGATCCCTATAAGGCGGCGCTCTGGCATTTTCTTACCATGTTCCGCAATCGCCGGGTCGCGTCTCTCTCTTTCCTCTTCTCTTCGGAAAAGAAGATGGAAATTCCCGTAGGCCTTTCCATGCTGGAGGATGTCACTCCCGGCATTCCGGCAGCTTCCACGGTTCCCGCTGCCATCTCTGTCCGTCCGGAAGAGCTTCTGCCTCAGTTCATTCTCCGCTTTGCCAAGGAGTTCCCCGCTTCTGCGGAGGTGCTGTTCCATGGCTTCTTCACCGGTGATTTCTATCATCCCTTCACTCCTTGGGGTGAGTCCGTAATCTCGGAAGCGATTGCCTCCTGCTTCACTGCCCAGACCGAGCATCGCCCCTATGATGCCTTGTCCGCCTGGATAACAACCCTGATAGATATGGTTCAGACCCATACGTCTTAAGATTGGTAGACACTATAATCACTTTCGGCGAAGCCGAAAATATCACATCCTGCGCAGCAGGATATATCATATTCGTCGCAGACGAATATATCATATTGGGCTTCGCCCAATATATCATTTGCGAAGCAATATATACTCAAAAGCCCCTTACCTCAACAAAACCCTAACCCTAAGACATTGGATATTTAAATTCATTCAAAAGAAAAATCCTTTAGGATTTTCATCCACCATTTTTAAGTTATTGAGGAGTCATCCGTGCTTTAGCACGGCTAATGACTCCCATGTTACAGCCGTACATCGTTGCAAGCGAAGCGATGCAAGGATGGTTTACGGCGATCACAAAGTTTTCAGTTTTAAGTTTTAATTGACTTCTCGTTTACGAAAGGAAGGTATTATGGAACACCTTACTTCCCTCAAAAACCCAAAAGTCATTTCCTTTCGTTCGCTCAAGGACAAGAAAGGCCGCGAAACCCAAAATGCCTTCCTCGTCGAGGGTGTTCGTATGGTTCAGGAAGCGCTTTCTTCATCCTTTCTTGTCCGTGCAATACTTCTCCGAGAAGATTATCAACCCGAATATCAGCTTCCCGCTGATATTCCCCTTTACATCCTCCCTTGCCACGTCTTCCAGTCCGTCTGTGACACAAAGACGCCTCAGGGAATCGCTGCTGTCCTGACGCTCCAAGCGTGCGAGGCATCCGGTCCCCGTCTGCTGGCCCTGGACGGCGTTCAGGATCCCGGCAATGTGGGCACCATTATCCGCACTGCGGATGCGGCCGGCTTCACCGGCGTCCTGTTCAGTCCGGAGTGCGCTGATCTCTTTTCTCCCAAGGTCCTGCGGGCCACCATGGGCAGTATTTTCCGTCTTGGTTTCTCTTTCCCGGCTTCCCTTCCGGAAGCTCTTGAGCAATATAAAAAGGACGGATATTCCGTCCTTTCATCCCAGCTGGATGGTTCACCTTTCTATGAACGTCAGGATGTGGCTTCTTCCTTTATCCTGATCATCGGCAATGAGGGTAACGGCGTTTCCGATGCCGTCAAGGCCGTCGCTACTCATCGTCTCTGCCTGCCCATGCGGGGCGGAGCTGAATCACTGAATGCTGCTGTCGCGGCAGGCATCATGATGTATGACCTGACCCGTTGATCATGTTTTAACGTTCGCCGACAGGTGAACATTTCACTTTCGACGGAGTCGAAAATTTCATATTGAACCGTTTTCGGTTCAATATTTCATGTTGCCTGTGGTAACATTTCATTGTGGGCCAGCTCACTGTCCCGCTTTGGCCCCTGTTCCCGTATGGTCTGATTCATAGGTAATGTCGCCGGTTTTCCGCACTGTGGAACCGGCGATTTTCTTATCCAGCAGCTCGTGGAACTTATCTTCCGGTACAGGAACGGATACCATCTCTCCTGTCCATCCGGAATAATGGATCGCGTTGGAAAGCTGCAATGCCCGAAGTCCGTCTTCCGCGTCTGCTGTCAGGGGCGTTCCATGCAGCAGGTGAGCCGCAAAGGCGTTCAGTACGCCGATATGCTGTGGGTTCTCACCGTCTGTCTGGATTTCTTCTTCTTTTGCGTTGCACTGGTACCAGGGATTATCACTGTTGAAGCACGTTTCTCTTTCATTCTGTCCCAGTCGGAAGCATCTGATCTTTCCGTCTTCACAGATCAGTTTGCCCCGTTCGCAGTCAATCTCCAGCCGGTTGGTTCCCGGCAGATCTCCTGTGGATGCGGTAAATACGCCTGTAGCGCCGTTACCGAATTCCAGGTATGCCGTTACGTCATCTTCAACCTCAATATGATGCCATTTCCCTTCATGACATTGTGCCTGTACCTTTACCGGCATGCCGCAAAGCCAGATCAGCAGATCCAGCTGGTGCGGACACTGGTTCAGCAGGACGCCGCCGCCTTCTCCTGCCCAGGTGGCTCGCCAGGATCCGGAATCGTAGTATTTCTGCGTTCTGTACCAGTCTGTCACAATCCAGCTCATCCGCTTGATTGCGCCAAGTTCCTGGTTCTGCATAATGTTTCGGATCGCCCGGTATACGCTGTTTGTTCGCTGGTTAAACATCAGGGCCAGGGTCTTTCCGGAGGTGGCAGCGCAACGGATCATTCTCCTGCCCGCCGCAGCTTCCACTGAGATCGGTTTTTCGCACAGCACATCCAGTCCATGGCTCATCGCCTGGACTGCCAGCTGCTCATGCAGGTAGTGCGGCACCGCAATCAGCACCGCGTCGCACTCTCCACTTCGGATCAGGTCTCTTCCGGATGGGAATACTTTTACGCTTTCCGGCAGCTCATGCCGTGCCCATTCCATGCGGTCTTCCCGCACGTCCGCCACAGCAGCAAGCTCAATCTCCGGGCATTTCCCTGCCGCCAGATTCCGGCAGTGCTCCGAACCCATATTCCCGATTCCGATAACACCCAATCGGATCTTCTTCATAGCTTCCATTTAATTCCCCGTTTTACAACCCTAATTCTGATTAAATACTGGAAAAATCCTTTAGGATTTTTCTTCCGCCATTTTTAAGTTTTAAGTCTTAAGTTTTAAGTTTTCATTACTTCAGGCGCACCGCTTTAGCCTGCGCCTGAAGGCTCAGCTCCGCCGCCTTGAACGCATGTTCCTGCGTCATCGCGTTCTCCGTCCTGTTCAGGCAGTCCAGGATCAGCTGGCCGAAGAAAGGATATCCAGTCACGCCGACCGCGTTCACATACTTCTCTCCCTTGTCGTTAACAACGAAAATGTGTCCGCCGCCGTTCTGTTCAGAGGCGAGATTAACGTACTTCCGGATTTCAATAAAGCCCTTTGTTCCCTGGATGAACATCCGTCCGTCTCCCCAGGTGCGCAGGCCGTCCGGTGTGAACCAATCCAGCTTGAAGTATCCGGCTGCTCCGTTCTTGCCGGTCAGCTGGGCGTCGCCGAAGTCTTCCAGTTCCGGATATTCCGGATGGTCGAAGTTCGCGATTCGGCTGGAAGTCACTACCGCGTCTTCTTCCTTGGCGTAATACAGGAACTGTTCAAACTGATGGCTGCCGATATCACACAGGATACCGCCGTATTTTTCCCGTTCAAAGAACCATGCAGGTCTTCCGGGTGCGCCAAGGCGGTGCGGTCCGAATCCGGTCACGGAAACAACCTTGCCGATTTCTCCGCTCTCCGCGATATATCCGGCCAGGATGGAACCTTCATCATGCAGCCGTTCCGCATAATACACCATGTACTTTTTCCCGGTTTCCGTCACAGCTTTCTTTGCGGAATCCAGCTGTTCCAGGGTAGTGAACGGCGCCTTATCGGTAAAGTAATCTTTCCCGGCATTCATCGCCCGAAGGCCGAGGGCACAGCGTTCGCTGGTGATGGCTGCACCGGCAATCATATGGGTCTCCGGGTCTCCCAGGGCTTCTTCCTCGCTCCGGGCTGCTTTCGCCTGCGGAAACGCCTTCAGGAAGGCTTCTACCTTTTTCTCATCCGGGTCATAAACATACTTCAGCGTACCGCCGGCCTCGGTAAGTCCGTTGCACATGCCGTAGATATGTCCGTGATCCAGCCGTACTGCGGAAAACACGAACTCTCCCGGCTTCACGACCGGCTGGGGTTTTCCCTTCGGTGCGTAGTTCATTCCGTCTGAAACATTCATTTATTTTTCCCCTTTCCGGAAATTACCGAAGGACAGTTCACCGTCCAGGTTTTCCACGGAAGCTGTTTTCTCGTAAAAATGAGGTACATTAGCCCTGATCCCTTCCACGGTGTAGAAAGGATCATCTTTCGTCAGGGGCAGGGTGACTGCGGTCTTCATACTGCCTGCTTTATAGATCGCGCAGATGAGTTCAATCGTCCTGCGGCCGTCTTCGCCCGTGATAAAGGGTTCCCTGTCTTCTTCCAGGGCTCTCAGCACGTCGTCCAGCTGTCCGTCATGCATTTCATAGGTTACCGGCGGCAGAGCCGCGAGATACTCATCTGCTTTCTTTGCAAATTCCTCATCCGGATCAGGAAGCGGAAAACCGTTCGGCTGTGGCTGTGAGGCATATACGCTGTAAGGCCAGGCAATCTTGGCTTTCTCGCACTGGAAAATCAACGCCTGTTCTTCTCCGTGTGAAACAACCGACGCGGTCAGTGTAGCCAGGGCTCCGGGATATTCCATCACGGAAACAGACAGATCCTCTACTTCAGCGTTGTCATGTCCGGTATTTGCCAGGATGCTGGTCACCCTGTCAGGCGTTCCCATCATCCAGCCAAGCATATCGATGTGATGGACCGCATGGTTCAGGGTGCATCCGCCCCCCTCTGTTTTCCATGTTCCGCGCCACCACAAATCATAGTAGCTGTGCCCGCGGAACCACAGGGAGTCCACAGTCACATGGCGTACTTTTCCGGCCATGCCGCTGTCCAGCAGTGCCTTCAGGTTCCTTACCGGCAGGCGGAAACGGTTCTGCGCGATAATGGAAAGCTTCTTCCCGCTTTCATCCCTTGCCCGCAGCATGGCGTCACATTCTTCCAGTGATGCAGCCATGGGCTTTTCGCATACTACGTTCTTCCCGCTTCTCAGGGCGTTAATGGAAATTTCAGCATGCACAAAGGGTGGTGTGCATACGTCCACCAAGTCTATATCCTTATCCAGGATTTCATGATGATCCAGGTAAACATCCGCGTCCAGGTTGTATTGTTCCTTGACACGCTGCGCCTTTCCGGGGATAATATCTACAAGGGCTGCGATCCTGCATCGCTCCGGAAATCTCAGGTAGGCTTTGATATGAGCATGGGAGATTCCGCCTGTACCGATGATCGCTACGTTAATCATTATCATCACCTCATTTTGATGGTTTTAGTCCTTCTCTGTTGGTTTCAGTATAGGTAAATGCGGGTGCATTCTCCATACGAATCCGGTTTCTTTGTATGCAAATACTGCACATTCCATTCAGGAGGTGGTCTTGTGGAATCCTATGATGTCCAGACTCCCTTTGAACCGATGCAGCAGGGTGGTCAGGGTTATGAAGGCCGATACAGATTCAGTGAATCGATCGAAGTTACCCAATATCATTGTCACGATTATTATGAACTATATATTCATCTTCATGGCGGCCAGTATATGGGCGTTGATAACAAAATCTATACGCTGAAGCCCAATCAGGTTTTCATTCTGCCGCCGTTCTGTATGCATGGGCTTTCCTGCACCAGTGAGCTCCGCAATTACGAACGTGCCTTCCTCAATTGCTCTCCGGAAGTTATGAGCAATCTTGGCTGTGGTCAGCTGGATCTGAACCAGTTCTTCCACGCCTGCGCTTCAGGCGGCCATTATACCTATCAGCTTTCCGATGCTGATGCGGAGCGCTTCGTGCACTGCGTTCGTCAGATCGAGGCTTCTGACTCACGTGAAATGGATGCCGTGGAAAGGCTTCAGGCCTATTCCTATATGATCATTCTGGTCAATCTTCTTTGTCAGGTAATCCGCCGTACCGTACCTGTTCAGGATGAAACCGGGACAAACAGCGTCATTCAGGAAGTGCTGACCTATATCAACAACCACTATACCCAGCAGCTACGGATCAGTGATCTGGCTCACCGTTTCGGTGTCAGTGAGTCCTATCTTTCCCATGAGTTTTCCCGTTTTACCAACCGCAGTATCTATGATTACATTCTCTACCGCCGCGTCACGCTTGCGCGCCGCCAGATGCTCGGTGAGGATTCATTGAACGCGATTGCCTATCAGTGCGGCTTTAATGATTATTCCAATTTTCTTCGTTCTTTTACCCGTATCGCCGGGATTTCCCCCAGCAAATACCGCAAACAACTCCTTCAGTACAGTCACCGCGAACTGAACTGACATAAATTGTTATTCATTTTTCTATATCTATAGTTTTTCCCGGATATAAAGTCTCTATATTATTTTTCAGTTTTAAGTTTTAAGTTTTCATTATTCATTTTTTATAAAAAGGGTGCCGGCATAACCGGCACCCCTTTTTATAAATCAATCAAAGGTCTCCCGGGAATACGCCGCGGTAGTTGCCCGCATTGTAAGCCGCGCGGAATTCGTCGATCATCTGCTGAGCACCGGAGTTCAGGATATCCTGGATGCCGGCATCATAGACAGCGTCGAATTCGGCAGGATCGCAGCTGACCACGTCAGCCAGGAACTTGCCCTGAGCGCTCTTAACGGTGGCGCCGTAGTCGGTGTCAGCCTGGATGCTGACGGTGAAGCTGATCTGGGTCCACGCATCGGTCAGAGCGTCAGCGTAGGAAGCCACGACGTCATCTTCATATCCCTTGAAGGGCAGGGCCAGAGCGGCAGCGTTCTTGGCGTCGTCGCCGTAGCACAGACCGTTGGAGATGAAGCAGATGTCGCCGGCGTGCATCTTGTTCTCGTCCGGAACAGCGTCAGCGCTCTTCACGCCGAACGGGATGCCGTCGTCGGTCAGGCCTTCATAGTTGATGCCTTCGATACCGTTCTGCATAGCGAACATGTTCTCCGGAATGGCCATCCAGTCGAGGTACTTCATCGCGGCCACAGCGGTCTTCTCGTCGGTGGTCAGCGGGATGATGATGCTCAGGCCGGCAGGAGCGTACATGTCATGCAGGGTCTTTCCGCCCAGGCTCTCGTTCTTGAAGGGGTTGACGGTGACCCAGTGGCCGCCTTCAACGTTCTTCTCGAGTTCGATCTGGTAGTTCTTGTCAGTCCGCCAGGGCTGGTCGGGCTGCTGGGAGAAGAATCCGTTGTAACCCATGATCAGGGCGGTATCATTCGCCTGGTCATTGTCGGTCAGGGCGAAGGTTTCGGGGATGATGCCCTCATGATACAGGGTGTTCATCCAGCGGAAGCCTTCCTTGCTGCCGGGCAGCATTTCGGGGTTCTTGCAGTATGCGAACCAGTCTTCCTTGGTAACCTTGGTGAAATCGATGAAAGCATCGGTGAACCGGCGTACATTGTACAGCGGATCGGGAGCATAGATGCCGAAGGAGAAGGGAGAGGTATTCTCGCCAGCCAGCTTGGCTTCCTTGGCAGCACGCAGGTAAGCGGTGAACTCTTCGATGTTGGTGGGCTTTTCCATGTTCAGGGCCTTCAGCCAGTCTTCACGGATGAAGTTACCAACGTTAGCGCGGCTGATACGACGGGCCGGGATGTACCACTGTTCGGGGGTGCCATCGCCGTCATGATCGCTCTGGCCGTAGGTCAGGAGCTCGTCGCCCAGGAACGCCTTCAGGTTTTCGCCGTAGGTGTTCAGCAGGTCATCCAGCTGCCAGATACCTTCGTCGTCGATGCACTGCTGCACCAGGCCGCCGTTGTAGGTCAGGCACAGGTCAGGAGCGGTGCCGCCGGCCAGCGCGGTGGTCAGCAGGTCGCCTTCGGTCCAACGGGCGTAGGACACGAACTCGAGCTTGATCTTGTTGGGATCGCCGAAGTGTTCCTGAGCGTACTTCAGCTGCCAGCAGTCAGTCACGTTCAGACCGGCGATTTCGCGGTCATAGGTCTCAACCCGCAGCGTAATCCATTCGTCTTCCGCCAGGGAGGGTCCTGCGATGCCCAGCAGCAGAGCCAGGGTCAGCAGAATAGCCAGGGTCTTTTTCATGTTTGGGTTCCTCCTTTTTTTATATTTCAAGGGCTTCTGCCCTGAAATTCAAACCCTTTTTCATTTCCTGAAAAATCCTTTTGATTTTTCTTCCGCCATTTTTAAGTCTTAAGTTTTAAGTTTTCATTATTCATTAAGCCTGAAAGGCTGTTTAGCCTTTCACGGCTCCAATCGTCACGCCCGCCACAAAGTACCGCTGCACGAACGGATAGACCACCAGGATCGGCAGTGTGGCAAAGATGATGGATGCCGGCTCAATGGATTCGGAAACGCTTGTAGCCACTGTAGAGGCTCCGCCTTCCAGGGCTGCCACGTCAACCGCCTGTGAACCCTTAATGATGTGGTACAGTTTCAGCTGCAGAGGCTGGTAAGCTTTTGTCTGTATGTAGTACAGGGCGTCCTGGAAGCTGTTCCACTTGCCTACCGCATAGAACAGCGTCAGTGTGGCCAGGGATGCCATGGACAGCGGCAGGTAAACCTTCAGCAGTACCTGGAAGTCATTCGCGCCGTCAATGATGGCTGCTTCTTCCAGTTCGTTGGGCAGTGTCTGGAAAAAGCTCTTCAGGATGATCATGTTATAGGTGCTCAGCATACCTGGGAGAATCAGTGCCCAGGGGCTGTCCATCAGGCCCAGTTCTTTGATGTTCAGGTAATGCGGGATAATACCGCCGGAGAAATACATCGTGAACAATGCCAGGAAGCTGAAGAAGTTACGCCCGCGCAGGCGTTTCTTTGTCAGCGGATAGGCCATCAGGATCGTCATGATCATGGAGAACAGGGTATATACAACCGTAATAATGATCGTGAACACGAGGCTGCGCGTCATGCTCTTATCGGAGAAGATCGCCTGGTATGCTGTGGTTTCAAAATCCACAGGCCAGAAGCTCACGTCGCCGCGCAGGATAGCCGACTTGGAACTGAAGGATACTGCCGCCACGTTTACGAACGGAAGCAGGCACGTCAGGCTGAAGAGAATAATGACAATCGTCAGGATAATCTGTGCAGGTGTCCAGATCTTTGCTTTCTTGACTACGATCTCATGCTGATCAGGAGTAATGATTTTCTCTGCCATCTCATCCACCTCCTTACCAGATGCCTTCTTCGCCGAGGCGTCTGGCAATGATATTGGCCCCGGTGATCAGGATCAGTCCAACCACAGACTGGAACAGACCCACGGCTGTGGCTCTCGCAAACTGGGAGTTCGTAATACCGGCACGGTATACGAAGGTGGAAAGTACGTCACAGTAATTCTGAACCATCGGGTTGCCCAGCACGTACGGCCGGTCAAAACTGATGTTCATCATCTGGCCGACGTTCAGGATCAGCAGGATCACGATGGTGCTGCGGATACCCGGCAGGGTCACATGCCAGATCTGCTGGAGCTTGTTCGCGCCGTCGATCTTGGCTGCTTCGAACAGCTCCATGTTGATTCCGGTAATGGCGGACAGGTAGAGGATTGTTCCCCATCCCATGCTCTGCCACACGCCGATCAGCGTGTAGGTTGCCTGCCAGTGCGGGCCGTCAGTCAGGAACGGAATGCTCTTGTCGATCCAGCCCAGTCTCAGCAGCGTCGCGTTGATAATACCGGTCTTCGGGCTGAAGATCTGCAGCACCATACCGCCGATAATGATCCAGCTCAGGAAGTGCGGCAGGTACAGCAGTGTCTGGGATACTTTCTTAACCTTGATGCTTTTCATCTCATTCAGCAGGATTGCCAGGATGATCGGCACCGGGAAACCGGCCACCAGGCCGAGGAAGTTCAGCCACAGGGTGTTTTTCAGGGCTACCGGGAAGTCAGGCATATTCATCACGAACTTGAAGTTCTCAAGTCCGATCCATTTGCTTCCCCACATGCCCTTGAACATGTTGAATTTCTGGAAACCGATGATAACACCAACCATCGGCTTGTAGCAGAAGATCAGGTAAAAAGCCACAGGCAGGATCAGCATGACGTATAGTCTCCAGTCCCTGTGAAGCCACCCTGCGTTGTTTCTGGGCTTCCTGATGGAACGCGTGGTCATATGCTTCCCCCTTGCATGCATTTCTTTTGCGTAATATGGTCAATTATTGTCCGTTTCACCTGTATTATATGTGCACAATTTATATACTTTCCATGCAAATCATGTCATAAACTATGCACATCCTGCTTTATCTGTACTGTCTATTGCATACAATCTGAGTTTTTACCAGTATCATATTGTATTTATATCTAAATACATATTTATGAATTCATACACGAGTTGTTCATGTTTTGCTATACAATCTTGTGCTTTTTGTATACATGGTCTTATAATAGGTGCAATTCAGATACTCCTCCGGAGGGAAATGTTATGAGTAATTCCGATCAGGTATCCTTATCCAACTTCGGATATTCTTCTATGGGACACGGTCGCAGTGATTATGAAGGCTATTATGGCATATCACTGAACAAGCCGCGTTACGGTTATCATTGCCACGACTTCTATGAATTCTTTCTCCATATCAGTGGTGCCCGGGACTTTGGCGTGGATAATGAAATGTATCTTCTTCAGCCAAATCAGCTGGTCATTGTTCCTCCCTTCCATATGCATGGCCTCATGTGGGATCAGGTTCTTCCGCGTTATGAGCGGGCTTTCCTTTACTGTTCAGCTGATTACCTGTCCACGATTGGCAGCGGACAGATTGACCTGCCCCAGCTTTTTTCGGAAAAGCTGAAAGGCCAGGGCTGTTTGATTTATAATCTTTCTGATGAAACAGCATCTGAATGTACTGAATACCTGAAAACGCTCATGGCAAACTGCAAAAAGTTTTCTCCCCTGGATCATTTCAGGGATCTTTCTTATCTTCTTCCTTTCTTCCGGATCATTCTTGATACGATGGATGATATTTCACCCCAGCAGCCAAACACCTCATTGAATCCTTTAATGCATCAGGTGCTGGTATATATCAATGAACATTTTATTGAGCCTCTGACCCTCGATTCTCTTTCAGAGCAGTTCGGCATCAGTGTCTCTACCCTTTCACATGAGTTCATGCATTATATTCACCACAGCGTCTATAACTACATCATTTACCGCCGCGTCATGCTCGCCAGGGAAAAACTCTTCGAAGAGATTTCCTTAGGCGAGATTTCTGATTTATGCGGCTTTGGAGACTATTCCAATTTCCTTCGTTCCTTCAAAAAACTCACCGGTGTTTCTCCCAGTGAGTATCGCGCCCAGCTCCAGGCCCACCAGTCCAAAGCAAAAGCGCTTGACCTATGATAAAAAAGCCCTCTGCCTGATGGCAAAGGGCTTTTTCAAACGAAAAAACCTCCATCTTACGATGGAGGTTTTCTCTTGGCAGGGGCAGAAGGATTCGAACCCTCAACAAAGGTTTTGGAGACCCACGTGTTACCATTACACCATGCCCCTATTGCATTCGCAACAGTGGCATTATATGAAAAAACATACCACTTTGTCAAGGTAATTTTTTGTTTATCATGTGTCTCTTTCTTCTTGCCTTAAATCACGTCATTTTATATACTTTTCATATACATTTCTGAGGTGATCTGCATGAAAGAGAATAAGCTTGTTTCAATGTCCATAGACTTTTCTGTAGATATTATCCGGCTTCTTGATAACGTGAAGGGTCATTCTTCCCTTTGCAATCAGTTGGAGCGCTGTGCGACATCTATCGGAGCCAATATCCATGAATCAAATTATGCCCAGAGCAAATCTGATTTCATTTCCAAGCTGGAAATAGCCTTGAAAGAATCCTATGAGGCAGATTACTGGCTTGAGCTACTTTCTCGTGCCAACCTTGCCTCACCTGAGGCTGTCCGTTCCCTTAAAAACCAGTGTGGTGTGATCCGTCGTCTTCTGATCTCATCCATCACAACAACCAAACAAAACCGCGACTCATAAAGAAGAATTGGGAACGATCTCTCCATTCTTCCTATCAGGTTTCAATAGGCCAGTAAAGCCTTCGCTTACGCCACTTCGTGGGCTTGACTGTCCATCTGAAACCTGAGCTTAGTCAGTCAAGAGATCGTTCCTATTCTGTGTCCGCCAAACCGGACCGTGTTCTCTTTTGTGTTTTCACCCTTCTACCATGCTTTACCCTTTGCAAAAAACAAATAGATAGATAGGCCAAAACACTATAATCACATTTCGCGAAGCAAAATATATCATGTTGCGCAGCAACATATCATTTTGATAAAGTGCGCGTAGCGCCTTTATCAAATAATCAAGTCTTTTAACCTTCTGTTTTACTTTTTCCTTTCTCTCACGTATCCAATATTAGGTTTAAACACTATAATCACATCCCGCATTTATGCGGGATATATCATATAAGGCGGCGACACGTTAGTGTCCCCGCCTTATCTATCATATTCGCATTAAGCGAATATATCATGTTGCGAAGCAACATATCATTTTGATAAAGTGCGCGCAGCGCCTTTATCAAACAATTTGTTTATTTGGTATCAAATAAACAATCACTTGCCTGAGATGGTGATTCCATCGAAGGCAATGAACGGCAGCGAGTTGTTCCCATCATTCGCGATATCTTTACTGATATCGCGAATGTTTACCAGCATGTCGGGTACATTCCCGCTGATCATCGTCTCGCTTATCGCTGCCGTTATTTTCCCATTCTCGATCAGGAAGCTATTTTTTGCCACTCCCGAGAACTCACCGCTTGCCGCCGGTTGTCCGCCCGAGAATCTCATGACCAGCAGTCCTTTGTCGATTCCGCTGATGATCTCTTCCAGCGTTTTTTCGCCGGCCGCAACGTGCATGTTTCTTCCGCCGTTTCCGGCACGTTTGTTTCCGGTCTTGTTTGCGGCGTATTGGCTCAGGCAGAAGCTGTTCAGCTTTCCGTCCTTAATCAGGTCAAAGTTCTCTGTCTCGTATCCTTCCGCGGTGTGCCGGTTCGGAACCACAACGTCGTCGTTGTAGGGTTCAGAGCTCATGTTGAACCGCGGATCTGCCACCTGTTCGCCCAGCTTGTCTTTCCATATGCTGGTGCCATCGATCATGCAGGCGTCGCCGACAAAGTTGCCCATAATCGTACCCAGTACGATCTCATATAGTGCCATGGGAGCCAGGATCACCGGTCCGTTGAATTTTCCTTCCAGGGAGATCGGATCCAGCTGCTTTTCAACCATGCTGATTTCCCAGTCGATCTTGCCGCATTCCAGCACCGGCTTATCCAGCGTCTTCAGCGTGATATCGCTGCCATAGAAGGATGTGCTCTTCTCTCCTTCATGTGCGGAATACATCAGGCTGAAAGTGTATGCGCCGTAATTCGTCACATAGTTCACGCCGTTTGTGTTCATAAACACTTCTGTGCCGCTGTTATGTTCGGTGATCATCTGCTCCATCAGGATCGTCGGGTGCTTCTCCTTGATGCTCTCCAGCAGTTCCTTTGTCCGCATGAACAGCTTGTCGGTATCGCATTCCGGGGCGCCGTCCGTATATTCCTTTTCAACGGGCTCTTTGGCGTATTCCCATGCTTCGTCCGGCTGACCGCTTTCCGCAGCCGCTATCGCGTCAGAAACGGCATTCTTCACCGTTTCAATATCAAACTTGTTGATCGCTACTGTGCCCTTCTTTTGATCCTTCAGCAGCGTAATGGTGACGTTGCGGTTAAACAGTGATCTCATCAGGGAGAATCTGCCGCCGTCCACATTGAATTCCTTTTTCTCGCCCTCGCTGACGCTGCACTGGGCATATTCTGCGCCCTTCGCTTTTGCTTCTGCCAGGATCTCTCTGGCCAGTTCTTTCATTCTATCCATCTTATCGGCCTCCGATCTTAACCTTGCAGCGCAGCGCGGGGCCGCCCATGCCTACCGGCATCGGCTGTTTCTTTCCGCACATACCGGAACTCACCCACACAACCTTATCGCTGACCATGTCAACTGTCTTCAGCATCTCGAAAGCCACGCCGGAAATCGTGGTATCCAGCAGGGCCTTGCCGAGCTTGCCGTTCTTGATTTCGTATCCCATTGTCACGCCGAACATGAATTCGCCGGTCGTGTCTGCCTGTCCGTTGTTGGACTGGATCAGGTAGTATCCGTCGTCCACGGATGCAATCATGTCCTCCAGCTTGTCTTTGCCGGGGTGGATGGAGGTATTGCGCATCCGGATCAGCGGTTCATCCTGGAACAGCCATGCACGGGCGTTGCCCTGGGGCGTCATGCCGAAGTGCTGTGCGCTTTCCCGGCTGTTCATGTATCCGGTCAGTATACCATTCACAATCAGCGGAGAATCGGTCGCTTCGGTGCCTTCATCGTCGATGTACACCGGCAGCGGGCACTTCTCGCCGAAGGCGGTATGTGCAAAGTCTGTCAGGGTCACCAGGTCGCTGGCCACCCGCTTGTTCAGGCACGGGCCTGCTACGCTGCCGCCCAGCACCAGGTCCGCTTCCACGGTATGGCCCACAGCTTCATGGCTCAGCATGCCGCTCATCATACCGTCCAGGATTACGGTCTTTTCGCCAGCGTCCGCGTATACGCCTTCCCGCTTCTGCATCAGCTTTTCATATAGGTCGTCAATCTCCACATGCAGCTTGGTTGGATCGGCAAAGTTGTCGCCGAATACGCCGCTTCCGCCGAACGCCTGGAACAGTTCCACCGGCGTGCCTGCGTCCGTCTGCGCCGTCAGTACGACGTACATATAGGATCTGGGAGCCAGGATGTGTCCGCTTGCCCCGTCAGAGGTCACAATCAGCTTCTCCATGGAGTCTTCCATGGCAACGATTGTGCGGCTGACCAGGTTCGGATACTTCTTGGTGATGTATGCGTCTGCCTCACGGGCAAAATCCACATAAAGCTTCTGCTCCGCGTCCTTGATATCTTCCTGTGTGGGCATCTGCTTCAGTGCCATTTTCGGCAGGGCAGGCTTTCCAATTCCTGCGTGCTTGTTCATGAAGGCAGCGTTCTCTGTCGCGGCCTTCAGTACCATTTCTGCCGCCTCGCCGGTATATTCGGCCATGGAGGAGAAACCGTATACGCCGCCCTCATATACCCGGGCGGAAACACCGGATACGTCGGAGCGTACGTTTCCCATCAGGGCGCCGTTCAGCAGAACGGCTCTGCGGGTTCTGTTGTTCTGTCCGCGCAGTTCGGTATGAGCGCCGTCAGCAAACAGGGCTTTTTTATCTGTCAGTATATCCTGCAGCATTTTGTTCTTCCTTTCATTCATTGATCTCGTTCAGATCATACGGTGTGGTCTGGTAGACCATGTAGTTCAGCCAGTTGGCATACAGCAGGTTTGCGTGGCTGCGCCAGGTGACCAGCGGTTCCTGGGTATCATCGTCATTCGGATAATAGTTCTTCGGAACCTCAATCGGCAGTCCCGCGTTCTTGTCCCGCAGGTACTCTTTTTCCAGTGTCCGCGGATCATACTCGCTGTGTCCCATAATGAACACCTGCCGGCCGTTCTCCGTAATCATTGCGTAAACGCCTGCTTCGTCGGAGGAAGCCAGGATTTTGAGCTTTCCGCACTTTTCCAGGTCTTCGCGGCGTACTGTGGTGTGCCGGCTGTGAGGAGCCATAAACACGTCATCAAAGCCGCGCAGGAGAATGTAGTTCTTCCGCTCTGCTTTGTGCTGGAATACGCCGAACAGCTTCTTCTCCAGCGGAATTTTCGGAATGCCGAAGTGGTAGTACAGCGCTGCCTGCGCGCCCCAGCAGATATGGAAGGTGCTGTGTACATGCTTCTTGCTCCACTCCATAATCTCGCACAGTTCGTCCCAGTATTCCACTTCTTCAAAGGGCATCTGTTCCACCGGTGCGCCGGTGATAATCATACCGTCAAAGTTCTGGTTGCGGATATCGTCAAATTCCTTATAAAAGGCAGTCAGGTGCTCTGCCGACGTATTCTTTGACACATGGCTCTTCATCTTCACCAGCTCGGTTTCCACCTGCAGTGAGGTGTTTCCCAGCAGGCGCAGCAGCTGCGTTTCGGTATCGATCTTCGTGGGCATCAGATTCACGATGGCGATTCGCAGCGGACGGATATCCTGGGTCGTTGCCCGGTTTTCCGTCATCACGAAGATATTCTCATCCGTCAGCGTTTTGTACGCCGGCAGTTCATTGGAAATCTTAATCGGCATAGTGCATCTTCCTTCCTGGCGTTTACTGTGCAATATTGTATTCTTTCCCGCTCTTTTAATCAAGTTCCTTTCCCTGAAAACCACATGAACATCCTGTGAACTCGCCACTTTCCTATGTGTTTTTACTTATAAAACTATTTATGATTCATCATAAATGGTTTTCTCCGCCATTATTCATTTTTAAGTCTTCAGTTTTAAGTTTTAAGTACAAAAGACATCTGCTTTTGCAGACGTCTTTTGATATCTCATTTTTAAGTTTTAAGTCTTAAGTTTTCAGTATTCATTCAAAAAGGCGACTGTATCACAGTCGCCTTTTTGCAATTTCTTAAATAAACCAGTTTATTTAAGAAATTAATACATGCCTCCCATTCCTGCTCCAGCGGGTGCAGCGGGTTCGGGTTCAGGAATATCTGCCACCAGGCTTTCGGTGGTCAGGATCATCGCCGCGATGGACGCCGCGTTCTGCAGCGCGCTGCGGGTAACCTTGGTAGGATCGATGATGCCGCGTTCAACCATGTCCACATATTCACCCTTCAGGGCGTCGTAGCCGTAGCCGGGCTTCCGGGCGGACTTGATGTGGTCAACGATCACGCTGCCGTCGATACCGGCGTTCAGGGTGATCTGACGGATCGGCTCTTCCAGGGCGCGCAGCACGATGGACACACCGGTCTTCTCGTCGCCGGCGCAGTTGTCCAGCAGGGCGGCAACCTTCGGGATCACGTTCAGCAGGGCGATTCCGCCGCCGGGCACGATACCTTCTTCAGCTGCAGCACGAGTGGCGCTCAGGGCGTCTTCGATCCGCATCTTGCGTTCCTTCATTTCGACTTCCGTCGCGGCACCGACCTGGATCACTGCCACACCGCCGGCCAGCTTGGCCAGGCGCTCCTGCAGCTTTTCACGGTCGTAGTCGCTGGTGGTTTCAGCGATCTGTGCACGGATCTGGGCAACACGGTTCTTGATGGCTTCCTTGTCGCCGGCGCCGTCCACGATCGTGGTGGTTTCCTTGTTAACCTTGACCTGGCGGGCCTTGCCCAGCATGTCAACGGTAGCTTCCTTCAGTTCCATACCGGTCTCAGAGGAGATCACGGTACCGCCGGTCAGGATAGCGATATCCTGCAGCATTTCCTTGCGGCGATCGCCGAAGCCGGGAGCCTTGACGGACACGCAGGTGAAGGTGCCGCGCAGCTTGTTCACAACCAGGGTGCTCAGGGCTTCGCCCTCAACGTCCTCAGCAATGATCAGCAGCTTCTTGCCGGTCTGCACAACCTGCTCCAGCACGGGCAGGACTTCCTGAATGGCGCTGATCTTCTTGTCGGTGATCAGGATCAGCGGATCATCCAGAACAGCTTCCATCTTTTCGGTATCGGTGACCATGTAGGCGGAAGAGTAACCGCGGTCGAACTGCATGCCTTCCACGGTGGTCATGCCGGTGGTCATGGTCTTGCTTTCTTCAACGGTGATAACGCCGTCGGCGCCCACAGTTTCCATTGCGTCGGAGATAAGCTTACCGATGTTCTCGTCAGCAGCGGAGTTGGCGGCAACCTGGGCAATAGCCTGCTTGCCGTTGATGGGCTGGCTCAGTTCCTTCAGGCCTTCCACAGCCGCTTCAGTCGCGTTCTGGATGCCCTTGCGCAGGATCATGGGGTTAGCGCCGGCTGCCAGGTTGCGCAGGCCTTCACGGATGATAGCCTGGGCCAGCAGGGTGGCGGTGGTGGTGCCGTCGCCGGCAACGTCATTGGTCTTGGTGGAAACTTCCTTCACCAGCTGGGCACCCATGTTTTCAAAGGGATCTTCCAGTTCGATTTCCTTCGCGATGGTCACACCGTCGTTGGTGATCAGGGGAGCGCCGTACTTCTTATCCAGCACAACGTTGCGGCCCTTCGGTCCCAGGGTGATCTTCACGGTATCGGCCAGCGCGTTAACGCCCTTTTCCAGGCTCCGGCGCGCTTCTTCGCCAAACTGAATCTTCTTAGCCATATTCTCAAGTCTCCTTTATTCATCTAACATTCGCAAAGCGAATATTTCACATTGGCCTTTGGCCAATATTTCACATCCGGCGGAGCCGGATATTTCATATTGAATCGCATTGCGATTCAATATTTCATTTTTAAATCAACTTTTTCCTATTATTCGACAACAGCCAGAATATCGCTCTGCCGTACGATAATCAGTTCTTCCCCGTCCACCTTAACTTCGGTGCCGGCGTACTTGGAATAGATAACCTTCTCGCCAGCCTTCACGTTCATGGTGATTTCCTTGCCGTCCACATTTCCTCCGGGACCTACGGCAATAACAATAGCCATCTGCGGCTTTTCCTTAGCGGCACTGGTCAGGATCAGGCCGGATTTGGTGGTTTCTTCTGCTTCGCAATTCTTGATGACAACGCGGTCACCCAACGGCTTCACAGTCATGGATTTATTTCCTCCTGTTCGTTCGTTTGCTTGATTTTAGCACTCGAACATACGGAGTGCTAACAACCAGAGAGTAATATAATGCTTTTACCCTTTTAGCGCAAGTGATTACGGGCCCGTAATTATGTATTTTTCTTGTTTTTACTCTTTTTTACTTGTGTTTACTCCGGTTTTCGTCGTATTTCTTCATTTCTTCTGCTGGAATCCTTGTGTTACAATCCTTCTGACCATTTTACACAGGAGTTTGTTGTATGGAAAAGCTGACTGCTGCCCTTCTGGACTGGTATGACCGCTGTGCCCGGGATCTGCCCTGGCGCGGCTTTCATGATGCCTATCGTACCTGGGTCAGCGAAGCTATGCTGCAGCAGACCCGTGTGGAAACCGTTCTTTCCTATTATGATCGTTTTCTTGCCCGTTTCCCTTCCCTTGCCGCCCTGGCTGATGCGCCGGAGGAAGATGTCCTGAAGGCCTGGGAAGGGCTGGGTTATTATTCCCGTGCCCGTAATCTCTGGAAGGGTGCCCGCCAGGTCATGGAGGAATATGACGGCGTTCTGCCCCGTGATCCGGAGAAGATGAAAAAGATCCAGGGTATCGGCCCCTATACAGCCGGAGCGATCGCTTCCATTGCTTATGACGTCCCGATCCCCGCTGTGGACGGTAATGTCATCCGTGTCATGTCCCGGATTTACGGAATCCGTACAGACGCACTGGAACCGGAAACCCGCCGCCGGATCGAGTCCCTTGCAGCGGCTCTCGTTCCGCAGGAGCGTCCCGGAGATCATAACCAGGCTGTTATGGATCTGGGTGCAACTGTCTGTGTACCAGGCACACCGGACTGTGCCCGCTGCCCGCTTTCTTCCTTCTGTGATGCTTTCAAGGCCGGAGACGCGGCTGATCTTCCTGTCCTGCCCAAAGCAAAGCCCCAGAAGGTAATTCCCTATTCTCTGCTGATCATCCATTCGGGTGATCGGGTGCTCATGCGCCAGCGTACGGAGCGTCTTCTTCAGGGTCTTTGGTGTTTCCCGATGCTGGAGGGTGATTCTTCTGCGGAAGAACTTCTGCCTGTTGCTTGCAAGAAGCTTCACCTGTCCTTCAGTCCCCTCCGGGATGCTGGTACCGCCCGCCATGTCTTCACCCACCAGATCTGGCTTATGCACATATATGAAACAGACGCGGAAGCGTCTGCTTCCGCGCCTGCGGGTTATGAGTTTGTTCCGGTTTCCCGGCTGAAGGATCTTACCCTTCCGGCAGCCATGAATGCCGCCGCGGCTATCCTTACGCGTTGATCATAAAGGCCTTGTAAGCCTTCACGGATTCATACAGGTCAGCCTTGCTGATCACTTCCATCGGAGAATGCATGTTCAGCACGGCCACGCCGCTGTCGATGACTTCCATGCCATACAGGGCACAGATGTAGGCGATCGTTCCGCCGCCGCCCTGGTCAACTTTGCCCAGTTCAGCTGTCTGCCAGCATACCTTGTTGTCATCCATGATCTTGCGCAGCTTGGCGATGAACTCTGCGTTCGCGTCGTTGGAGCCGCCCTTGCCGCCGGATCCGGTATATTTGTTGAAGCATACGCCTCTGCCAAGCATGGCGGAGTTTTTCTTTTCAAAAGCAGATGCATACAGGGGATCAAAGCCCGCGCTCACGTCGCAGCTCAGCATCCGGCTGTTTTGCAGGGCACGGCGCACATTCAGTTCGCTGTATCCGCCCATCAGCTCCAGCAGCTCTGCTACGGAGTTCTCCAGGTAGTTGGCCCGCATGCCTGTCGCGCCGACGCTGCCGATTTCTTCCTTGTCCACCAGCATGCCGCAGCAGGTATATTCCGGCACAGCCGGCAGATCCAGCACAGCCTTCAGTTCTGCGAATGCGCAGACACGGTCGTCGTGGCCGTAGCCCATGATCATGCTCCGGTCCAGACCGAAGTCTCTTGCCTTGCCTGCGGGAACAGCTTCGATTTCAGCGGAGTAGAAATCCTCTTCCTCGATCCCGTACATTTCTTTCAGGATCTGGAGAATCTGAGCCTTCACAGGCTCTTTTTCTTCGTCCTTCAGCGGCTTTCCGCCCAGCATGATGTCCAGGCTTTCGCCGGTGATGGCTTCCCTCAGTTTCTTCTCCATCTGGTCGTGGCTCAGGTGAATCAGCAGGTCGGTGATGCCAACCACCGGATCGTCATCCTTCTCACCGATGCAGATCTGTACGGTAGTTCCGTCCTTCTTTGCTACCACGCCATGCAGTGCCAGTTCCCGTGTGGTCCACTGGTACTTTTTGATTCCGCCGTAGTAGTGGGTGTCTGCCAGCACGAAGTCGTTGTCTTCGTACAGGGGATTCTGCTTCAGGTCCAGCCGCGGGCTGTCGATATGTGCGCCCACAATGTTCATGCCTTCCACCAGCGGCTTCTTACCGATGTGGAATGTCAGTACGGCTTTCCCCATCCGGTTCACGTATACCTTGTCTCCGGCCTTCAGCTTTTTCTTGCCGCCGATCAGGCTTTCCATGTTCACGTATCCGGCCTTTTCCAGTGCGTCGATGGCCAGCACGGCACATTCCCGCTCTGTCTTTCCGGCGTCAATAAAAGCCTTGTATTCCTTTGCGATCGTCTCAAGCTTCTTGAGATCGGTCTTCGTGTAGTTTTTCCATGCGTTGGGTCTTTCCATAATTTCACGCTCCTTACGGTTTATCTTACCACCGGCATAGCCAAAAAACAAATTGTATACAATAACCTGTCAATTCTAATCAACTCAACTATTTACTCAATTTTTCTTCCATCATTAGTTATTCCTTGCCTATCACACCTGCATATATATGGCTAAACACTATAATCACTTTTGACGTAGTCAAAAATATCATATTCGACGCAGTCGAATCTATCATATCGACATGAAGTCGATATATCATGTTGCGCAGCAACATATCATTCGCCGAAGGCGACAATCCGCCTCATGGCGGATCAATTCTCCTCTTTTTTCACCTATCTTTCACATTACATTCTCTTATCCTTGAAAAACCTTCTATATTATATTCTAGGAAAAATCCCATCTGGGATTTTTCTTCCGCCATTTTTAAGTTTTAAGTTATTGAGGAGGCATCCGTGCTTCAGCACGGGCGAAGCTCTGACGACTGCCAGTGGCAGAAATCTCGTCAGAGCTGAGGTCATCTGAAACGAGTGACCTTCCCAGTGGGAAGTCACGACGATTGAAGATGCGGTATATGCCTCCCATGTTACAGCCGTCCATCGTTGCGAGCGAAGTGATGCAAGGATGGGTCACGGCGATCACAAAGTTTTAAGTTAAAATTCATATTCCGGAGGAATATCATCTATGTCCCGTACAATCGGTATCGATCTTGGTACCACCAACTCTTGCGTTTCCTTCATGGAAAACGGCCGTGCGGTCGTGATCCCGAATGCTGAGGGTGGTCGTACAACGCCTTCTGTTGTTGCCTTTACAAAATCCGGCGAGCGTCTTGTCGGAATGACCGCGAAGCGCCAGGCCGTTACAAATGCTTCCCGTACATTCTCCTCTGTTAAGCGGGATATGGGTTCAGACAAGCGTTTCCAGGTGGATGGCAAAAGCTATACGCCCCAGGAAATTTCTGCCATGATCCTGCAGAAGCTCAAGGCGGATGCGGAAAGCTATATCGGTGAACCTGTTACCGATGCGGTAATCACTGTTCCTGCATATTTCTCCGATGCCCAGCGCCAGGCTACCAAGGATGCCGGTCTCATCGCCGGCCTCAACGTCCTGCGTATTATCAATGAGCCCACTTCCGCCGCTCTGGCTTACGGTTTTGATAAGGGTATGCCCTGCCGCGTCATGGTTTATGACCTGGGCGGCGGCACCTTTGACGTCAGTATCCTGGAAATCAACAGCGATACCATTGAAGTGCTTGCCACTGCCGGTAATAACCACCTGGGCGGCGATGACTTTGACCAGTGTATCGTCGGCTGGCTCCTGGAAGAGTTCCGTAAGGAGCATCATGTGGATATTTCCAAGGACCCCATGGCCATGCAGCGCCTGGCGGAAGCCGCGGAAAAAGCGAAGATTGAGCTTTCCGCTTCCACTTCTACCGTGATCAATCTGCCCTTTCTGGCGCAGAATGCTTCCGGTCCCATGCATCTGGAATGCACCCTGACCCGTGCCCGCTTTGATGACCTGACTGCCCACCTGGTTGCCGCCACCCGCGGCCCCGTACAGCAGGCTATGTCGGATGCCGGTATCAAGGCTTCTGACCTCAGCCGTGTGCTGCTCGTCGGCGGTTCCACCCGTATTCCTGCCGTGCAGGAAGAGGTTCGCTGCCTCACCGGTAAGGAGCCTGCCCGGGATATCAACCCGGATGAGTGTGTGGCCATGGGTGCCTGCCTCCAGGGCGGTGTGCTGACCGGCACGGTCAACTCCATCGTCTTGATCGATGTCACGCCCCTTTCCCTGGGTATTGAAACCCTGGGCGACGTCTTTGCAAAGATCATTGACCGCAATTCTCCTCTGCCCTGTCAGCATTCCCAGGTTTTCACCACGGCCGCCAATTTCCAGACCAGTGTGGAAATCAATGTGCTCCAGGGGGAGCGTGAAATTGCTTCTGCCAATAAGTCCCTGGGTAAATTCCGCCTCACCGGTATCCGCCGTGCCCTTCGCGGAATACCGCAGATTGAGGTCACCTTCTCTATCGACACCAACGGTATTGTCCATGTCACTGCCCGTGACCTGGGCACCAACCGCAGCCAGGATATCACCATCTCCGGTTCCGGCAACATGAGCCGGGAGGAAATCGACCGCGCCATCCGGGATGCCCAGCGCTACGCCGCTGAGGATAAACAGCGTAAGCAGTCCCAGCAGACCAGGGATGCCGCTGAGAACTTGCTGAATCAGGCCCGCCGCGCCCGCAAGAAGCTGAAGGACGAGGATAAGACCCGCCTGGATGTTTCCATCTCCGCTCTGGAGGAAGCGCTCCGCGGTTCTGATGAATACCGGATCAAGACTGCATCCGAGGATCTGGACACCATTCTCCGGTCCGTCGGCACCTATGCTTCTTCTCCTGAAGGAGAGAATGACGATGGTGCCTATGATGCCTGAGGAGGCGCGTCATGTTCGGATATGTAGCCCCTGTTTTATCAGTCCTCACGGATGAGCAGAAGCAGCGTTACCGCTCTGTTTACTGCGGTGTCTGTCATGCGCTGAAGAGCCGTCATGGCCAGTCCGGCCGGCTTTCTCTCAGCAATGACATGACCTTCCTCGCTCTGCTTCTCTCCTCGCTCTATGAGCCGGATACTACCCAGGCCTCTGCCCGCTGCGGCATTCATCCTGTGAAGAAGCATCCCTTCTGTTCTTCTTCCATGATCGACTATGCCGCGGATATGAATGCCCTCCTCTTCTACTGGAAGTGTGAGGACCAGCGCATGGACGATCATTCCCTCGTCGGGAAAACCGGTGAAACCCTCTTCCGCAAGGCTGCGAAGAAAGTTCGCACCCAGTGGCCGGCACAGTCCGTTGCCGTGGAACAGGCTCTTTCTGAGCTCTGGAAGGAAGAAAAGAAGACAATCCCGGATCCGGACCGCCTCTGCAATCTTTCCGGTGAAATGCTCGGTGCGGTCTTCGTACCAAAGCCGGACGACATGTGGGCGCCGATACTACGTTCAGTTGGCAACAGTCTCGGCCGCTTCATCTACTGGATGGACGCCTGGGAGGATTACGACGCGGATCACAGGAAACGCCGTTTCAATCCCCTGGACGTTTACCATGACCGGCCGGATTATGAAGACTTCTGCAAGGAAACCCTGGAGCTGCTGATCGCTGAAGCAGCCAACAGCTTCGAGATTCTCCCCCTGGAGCAGGATCTCGATCTCCTGCGGAATGTCATGTACAGCGGTGTGTGGCAGCGTTATACGCTGATCACCGAAAAGAAACAGAAACAAAGAAAGGAGGATGCCCATGCCGAATGATCCATTTGCGGTACTGGGTCTGAATTCCTCCGCAACCGAGGACGAGATCAAATCCGCCTACCGGAAGCTGGCCAAGAAATATCACCCGGACCTGAACCCCGGCGATAAAGCCGCGGAAGAGAAGATGCGGGAGGTCAATGAGGCCTATACCCGAGCCCTGCAGATCAAGAAGACCGGCAAGGATCCTTATCAGAATCCCTATAGTTCTTCCGGTTCTTCCGGTGCGTCAGGCTATTACAATCCCTTCGGCGGCAGTTACGGCGGCTATGGCAGCTCCCAGGGCAGTTATGGCCAGGGCAGTTACGGTGGTAACGGCGGCCAGGGCGGTGATCCCTTCGGGGATTTCGGCTTCGGCTTTGATCCCTTCTCCGCTTTCTTCGGCGGCCAGCAGGGCGGCTATCAGCAGCAAACCCGTTACCGTACGCGGAACTATTCCAATCCAGAGCTGAAGACTGCCGAGAATCATGTTCTCGCCAACCGTTATCACGACGCAATCACCCAGCTCAACCGGGTTCCTACCCATGACGCCGACTGGCATGCACTCTATGCTCGTGCGGATATGGGGCTTGGCAACCGGATTTCCGCTCTCGATCATGCCCGTGCCGCAGTCCGTATGGCACCCAATGATCCGGACTTCCAGGCTCTGCTGAACACCATTGAGTCAGGCCGCCAGGCTTATCGCCAGGCCCGCAGCAGCGGTTACGATTTCCGTTCCGCCATCTGTTCCAATCCCTGCCTCACCTGCATCGTCGCCAACATGTTCTGCAATTGCTGTTTGGGTGGGTGCGGAAGGTATGGAATGTTCTGTTAAAAACATTCCATAACAACTCTACACTTTTCACTCTTCAGTCATCACTGTTAACTCTTAACTTTTCACTGTAAGTTACTATCATTTTTAAGTTTTAAGTTTTAAGTTTTCAGTATTCATTTTCTCTTTCGTAGAAAGGAGTCCTTCAAATGTCTTTTCTCCAGCGCCTCAAAGAACGTCTAGCCATTTTCATGCAGGGTCGCCATGGCCCCGACAATCTCGGTATGTTCACCCTTCTTTCCGGTCTTGTGACTTCCATTCTGGGCAGCTTCACCGGCATCGGTCTGTTCTCCCTTGTCGGTTTCGCCCTCTACGTCACAACCGTCTTCCGTATGCTTTCTCGTAACAACACCAAGCGTATTGAAGAAAACCGGAAGTACATCGACCTGACCTCCAACTGGAAGCTGAAGTCCAGCCAGTTCATCAAACGTATGAAGAACAGCAAAGACTATAAGTACTTCAAGTGCCCCAACTGTAAAGTCCTTCTCCGCATGAAGCGCGGATCCGGCGAACGCGACATCACCTGTGTCCGCTGTGGCCACCAGTTCAAGCAGAAGTCTTGATAATTATGCATGTTAAAACAGATACACCTTATCGTGTATCTGTTTCGGGGATCAATTCAATTGATTCCTAGTTGTAATGTGTCCACTGCGCAAAAACGGCAAGAGTGTGACTGCAGGGACTGATAGTCTGTCACTGTTTTCGAAGAAAATGTGACTGAGTGTCTGTCCCTTTGTCACTGCTCTTGCCGCCTATTTTCTTCTATTTCGGCCAGTTAAACGAATTCCATAATGTGCAAACATAGGCTGTCATTCCGAGCGAGTGGAGGGCGAACCTCTGAGGGCAGCCAGTGGCTGAAATTCCGTCAGAGGTGAGGTCAACCGAAAGGGAGTGAACTCTCCAGTGGGGAGCGAAGGAAGCGGTGACCCAGTGGGTCATTTGCCGAAAGCAAAAGCGCCCTGAACGAGTCAATCGAAGCAAGCAGCAGGTTGAAGCGCTAGCGATACCTGCTGCGCCGACTGAGATTGCGGAACAGTCACGACCTTTGAGGTTGCGGATATCCCTTACTAAGGGCGAAGCCCTAACAACAATCAGAAAATTCGCACCTTTAGGGTGCGATTTTCTCCACCATTATTCATTTTTCAGTCTTAAGTCTTCAGTTTTAAGTAAGAAAAGCAGCTCTCAGCTTGCTTTTCCCCTAAGCATTTCCGCAGCGTATCCAGTAACAAAATAGCTCCTCTTCGCCTTCTCGCTCTTTGCCAGCAGCCCTTCATTAACCATCCTCTTCAGGTACCCGGCCGTGGTGGAAGTAGACTGCAGTCCCGCCGCGATTCCGATTTCCCGTACGGAGGGCTGTCTGCCCTGCTCAGTCGCGAAGTTCAGCATATATTCCATAATCTGTATTCTCTTCTCATGATTTCTCGGCGGATGCTTCTGCATTGTCATCTTCCTTTCTGCTCGTATTCTTCCCAGGCCCGGACGCTCTCGTCGTCTGCCCAGGCGTCTGCTTTTACTTTTCCGATTACCCGGCCCACGCAGTGTACCGGCTCATTTTCACTGAAGGTAAGCGGCGCGTATGCCGGATTGTGGCTGTGCAGCCCGTCCTTCTGGTATTCCTTGATATAACCCGTATCTCCGCAGATGAAGACGCCGATCTCGCCTTCCCGTACGCTTCCGGTATGCTTCACCAGCACCATATCTCCATTCGCGAAGGTGGGCTCCATACTGTTACCGTTGACCCGAATGATTTCATCCGCAATCTCCGTCATGCTGTCAGCAAACAGGAACACTTCTTCGCCCCTGGTAGCTTCAAGCGTTTCACCGGGACCGGCGGATGCAGCCAGTTCGTTCCGGAACAGCCGGATGATCTTACGCGGAACCCTGGTATCTTCCTGCATGTCAGCCAGTACGTCCATCTGCCGCAGGATCACCTGCCGGTTATATTGATTCAGGGAGGAATACTTCCGCAGCAGCGTTGCCCGCTCATCCGGCCGGATACCGCTCAGGTCATAGATATTCTCTCCGCTCTTATCCGGATAGCCGAAGAACTCTTCCAGGGAGATATCCAGCGCCTCACAGATCACGGGAACGCTTCCCACGTCCGGACGGCTTCTCCCGGCTTCCCAGGCACCTACGGCATTCTTACCGACCTTCACCAGGGCGCCCAGCTCTTCCTGGTTCATTTTCTTGGCCTTCCGCTGACGGCGGATCAGCTCTCCGTATGCGATCCCGGCGTTATTGGTCATTCCGTTCGAATCGCTCCTGGCCATACTTTTCTCCCCTTTTCTCTTTGCTGTTGACATTATAGCACAATATTTTTGTGCTTGTAAAGAATTAATTTTGTGCTCGCTTCTATAAATAACAATATTATTGTTCAATATATACAGATACAACTCTCAGTATGTCATCCTGAGCAAGCCGAAGGCGCATCGAAGGATCTCCCCGGCCGCAGCCGTAAAAGCAACTTACACATTCGTCGGTAGACGAATATTTCACATCGATCGAAGATCGATATTTCATTTTCAACTCTGTCTTTGTTTTAATTCTGAATTCTTAATTCTGAGCAAGCCGAAGACGCGTCGAAGGATCTCCCCGGCCGCAGCCGTAAAAGCAACTTACACATTCGTCGGTAGACGAATATTTCACGTTTGACGAAGTCAAACATTTCATATTGGCCAACGGCCAATATTTCACATTGATCAAAGATCGATATTTCATTTTCAACTCTGTCTTTGTTTTAATTCTGAATTCTTAATTCTGAGCAAGCCGAAGGCGCGTCAAAGGATCTCCCCGGCCGCAGCCGTAAAAGCAACTTACATATTCGTCGGTAGACGAATATTTCACATCGATCGAAGATCGATATTTCATTTTCAACTCTGTCTTTGTTTTAATTCTGAATTCTTAATTCTGAATTCTGAATTTCACTTGTTTCCCTTAACTAATTCCCTTATACTAGTTCTATCTTTTTCTTGAGGTGATATTTGTGAATCCTTTCAAAGGTAAAAGCTTCCTGAAGCTTCTTGATTTTACCCCCGCTGAGATCTCTTCCCTGCTCGATCTGGCTGCCGACCTGAAGGCAAAAAAGAAAGCAGGCATTCCGCATGCCTGCTGTGCCGGGAAAAACGTTGCCCTGATCTTCGAAAAGACCAGTACCCGTACCCGTTGCTCTTTTGAGGTTGCCGCCTATGATCTGGGAATGAACTGCACCTATCTGGATCCTTCCGGAAGCCAGATCGGTAAAAAAGAAAGTATTGCCGATACCGCCCGTGTTCTGGGCCGCATGTATGACGGCATTGAATACCGTGGTTACGGTCAGAATATCGTGGAAGACCTGGCGAAGTATTCCGGCGTTCCGGTCTGGAATGGCCTCACCAATGAGTTCCATCCTACCCAGATCCTGGCCGACTTCCTGACAGTCAAGGAGCACTTCGGAGATCTGAAGGGCATCAAGCTCGTCTATATGGGTGATGCCCGTTACAACATGGGCAATTCCCTCATGGTGGGCTGTGCCAAGATGGGCATGCATTTCGTCGCCTGCGCGCCGGAAAAGTACTGGCCCAATTCCGCTCTCATTGATACCTGCAGGAAGATCGCCGCTGAAACCGGCGCTGTCCTGGAGTTTGAGGACGACGTCGATAAGGCCGTTGCCGGTGCCCACGTCATCTATACTGACGTCTGGGTCTCCATGGGTGAGCCGGACAGCGTCTGGGAAGAGCGCATCCGCGATCTGCTTCCCTACCGCGTCACGTCCGCTGTCATGGGCAAAGCCGGTTCACAGTGTGTGTTCATGCACTGCTTACCGTCCTTCCACGATCTTAAAACCTCTATCGGCCGTTCCATCTTCGAGAAGTTTGGCATTGACTGCATGGAAGTCACCGACGAAGTCTTTGAGTCTCCTGCCTCCATCGTATTCGATGAAGCTGAGAACCGTATGCACACCATCAAAGCAGTCATGTCCTCCTCTCTCGCAGAAGATCTTTAATCTGTTTCTTCCAAAAACCACCGGCTTCATTCTGAACCCGGTGGTTTTCTTTTTAATCAGCTGATCTATATATCACATTGGCCGCCAGGCCAATATTTCACATCTGCCGTAGGCAGATATTTCACAAAGCCGCTTTGCGGCTTTATTTCATATATGAAAGCAAATTCGTTGCTTTCATATATTTCACCCAATGAAGTAGAAGAATTATTCTTCTACTTCATTGGCCTCGGGCATAATCAGCGCAGCAGCGATGTAAGCCAGCAGGCCGGTTCCGGCAGCCATGGAGATCACGACGAACGCCAGGCGGATCAGGGTAGGATCAGCATTCAGGTATTCAGCGATACCGCCGCACACGCCGCAGATTTTTCTATTCTTGTTGCTCTTGCACAGTTTCTTCATTGTTTTCATCCTCCAATAATTTATCTCTTTCGCATTTCGTAAACTCATCGTTTACATGTATCATTATATCCACGCTTCCTTTGAAAATAAGGGACAGAACATTAGAAGTAGATTAATACTTCCCTCCTATGTTCTAATAAAATAGCACTGCTTCTTCAGAAGCAGTGCTTTCCGCCATTTTTAAGTTTTAAGTCTTAAGTTTTCAGTTTTAAGTAAACGAAAAAAGGAATGGTTTCCCATTCCTTTTATTCGTTGATTATCCAAACATGCTGATGAGGAATCCCGCCGCAATAGCGGATCCGATAACACCTGCCACGTTCGGGCCCATTGCGTGCATCAGCAGGAAGTTGGAAGGATTGGCCTTCTGACCTTCACGCTGGGAAACACGAGCCGCCATAGGCACAGCGGAAACGCCGGCAGAACCGATCAGCGGGTTGATCTTGCCTCCGCTCAGCTTGTACATCAGCTTGCCTACCACCAGGCCGCCGATGGTACTGAAGGAGAAGGCGATCAGGCCCAGCACAACGATCTTGATGGTGTCCAGCGTCAGGAAGCGGGAACCAACCATGGTGGCACCCACGCTGATGCCCAGGAACAGGGTAACGATGTTCATCAGGGCGTTCTGGGCCACATCGCTCAGACGCTCAGTGACGCCGGTTTCCTTCAGCAGGTTACCGAACATCAGGCAGCCGATCAGCGGAGCGGTGGAGGGCAGCAGCAGAACGATGAAGATCGTCACGATGATCGGGAACAGGATCTTCTCGGTCTTGCTCACTTCACGCAGCTGGGTCATCTTCACGGAGCGCTCTTTCTCAGTGGTCAGGGCGCGCATGATAGGCGGCTGAATCATCGGGATCAGGGCCATGTAGCTATAAGCAGCCACGGCGATCGGTCCCAGCAGTTCAGGAGCCAGCTTGGTGGTGGTCAGGATGGCGGTGGGGCCATCAGCGCCGCCGATGATACCGATGGAAGCGGACTGCTGCGCATCGAATCCCAGCAGGTTCGCGCCGAAGAAGGCGAAGAACACGCCGAACTGAGCGGCAGCACCCAGCAGCAGGCTCTTCGGGTTGGAGATCAGCGGACCGAAGTCGGTCATGGCGCCGATACCAATGAAGATCATGCAGGGGTAAATACCAGCCTTAACGCCGATATACAGGATATCGATCAGACCACCGTTGGCCATGATATGGCCGTAGCTGTGATAGTAAGGACTGGTGTGATCCAGGAAAGCGTCCCACAGACTCTGATGATACAGGGCGTCCGGCAGGGATCCGTCAGCGGTCATGAACACGGAGCTCACGTTCGCCAGCAGGCAGCCGACAGCGATACCGACCATCAGCAGGGGCTCATACTGCTTTTTGATACCCAGGTACAGCAGCACGCACGCGATGGCGATCATCACAAGGTTGCGCCATCCGTCCGGGTTGCTGAAGAAACCGGCAAAGCCGGATTCAGTAACCAGTTTTCCGAGGGATTCTAACATCTTTCAGTTTCCTCCCTTATCCCAGAACGATGATCGGCGTACCGGTATCGACCTTCGCTCCGACATCAACCAGCACCTGCACAACAGTCGCGTCATGGGGCGCCATGATCTCGTTCTCCATCTTCATGGCTTCCAGCACAGCCAGGACTTCACCGCTCTTCACGGCCTGGCCGGCCTTCACGTTCATCTTCACGATAGTGCCGGGCATGGGAGAGTTAACCTGCTCACCGGCGACAGCGGCAACGGCGGGAGCTGCGGGAGCAGCAGCCGGAGCGGCAGCGGGGGCAGCAACAGGAGCGGGAGCGGCGGCGGGAGCCGGCGCATACGCTTCATATTCGTCCAGGATCATGGCCTCGCCCTGATCCACTTCTACTTCATAGGTCTTGCCCTTCAGGGTTACTTTATACTTCATCTTACTTAACCTCCTTGATGGATCTGAACCGGAGCTCATTCAGGGGTTTGTCCAGCTTGTTCGCCACGATAGCCATGATCATCGCCGCGTCACGCGGATCGGTGTCATACAGCTTCACATCGCCGGCGCTGCCGGGAGCCAGCTTCTTGGGAGCGGCAGGAGCCGTAGCCGCGGGAGCGGCTTTTTCTTCGGCAGGGGCAGCCTTCTTGGCGGTAAAGATCTTGCCGACGACAACGATAACGGTCATCAGCAGGGTCAGTCCGATGAAGACCACGGCATAACCGAGGATGGCATCAAGAAGATTGCTGCCAATGCCAAGTGTCAAACGACTTGTCATTTTTTACTTCCTCCTTACGCCTCTTCGATGGTGTACTGGACTTTCTTTTCGCGGTTTTCCTTCCGGAACTTGAGGTAATCCTCAGCCTGCTTCGGGAAGCAGATCCAGCTCATGAGGTCTTCTTCGCTCTCGGCCAGGTCGCCCAGGGCCTTCTTGGCATTCTCGAAGTCCTCACCGGTGCGCTTGCTGTCCTCGATCCGGCAGTCGATGGGCTGTCCGCCCTCGCCCAGGATCTTGGCCTGCAGTTCTTCGTTCACGGGAGCCGGCGCGATGCCGTATTCACCCTTGAAGTAGTTCTTCACTTCATTGGAGATGTTCTTGTAGCGCTCGCCCACCAGCACGTTGGTCACGGCCTGGTTGCCGACCATCTGGCTCAGGGGGGTTACCAGCGGAGGATACCCCAGGTCCTTGCGGACGGCCGGGATCTCCAGCAGCGCTTCGTCGAACTTATCCATGGCGTTCATATCCTTGAGGTTAGCGATCATGTTGCTCAGCATGCCGCCGGGTACCTTGTACACCAGCGCCTGGCTGTCGGTCGCCATGCTCTTGGGATTGATGGTGCCGTTGTCAACATACTTCTGCTTCACGGGCTTGAAGAAGTCGTTGACCTTGTTGATGACCTTCTCATCCAGTCCGGTTTCGATGCCGTACTGCTGCGCGGCGTAGAACATGGTCTCAGTCGCGGCCTGGCTCGTACCGTTGGAGAAGCAGCTCGTAGCGGTGTCGATAACGTCAACGCCGCTCTCGATGGCTTTGGTCAGGGTCATATAAGCCATACCGGTGGTGCAGTGGGTGTGCAGGATAACCGGCACATCGCCGACGGCATCCTTGATGCCCTTGATCAGGTGTTCAGCTTCGTAGGGGCTCATGGTACCGGCCATGTCCTTCAGGCACAGGGTATCGAAGCCCATCTTGACCAGGTCCTTGCACATTTCAACGTACTTTTCGACGGTGTGCACGGGGCTCTGGGTGTAGCTGATGCAGCCGGAGGCTACGGTCCGGGGCGTGGCGTACTTCTTCACAGCGTCCAGGGCGGTGCCCAGGTTGCGGAAGTCGTTCAGGGCGTCGAAGATACGGATCACGTCGATACCGTTCTTGATGCTCAGCTCAACGAACTTCTCCACCACGTCATCATGGTAGTGTTTGTAGCCCAGCAGGTTCTGGCCGCGCAGCAGCATCTGCAGGCGGGTGTTGGGCATGTTCTTGCGGATGTTGCGCAGCCGCTCAAAGGGATCTTCGTTCAGATACCGCAGGCAGCTGTCGAACGTGGCGCCGCCCCAGCACTCAACAGAGTAGTATCCGGCCTTGTCCATGACGGGCAGGATTTCCTCAAAGTCGGCATAGGGCAGCCGGGTGGCCATCAGGGACTGGTTTGCGTCCCGCAGGACGGTTTCGGTGAATTGTACTTTCTTCATGAACCATACGCTCCGATCCGATTAAGATTAGTAAGACCTTTATGCAGTATTTCGGAACGGCGGTTCCCCGCCGTTCCGAAAAAACCTACAATCACGTATCAGTCATAAGCAGATGTACTGTTACCCGTTTGGCTGTAGGCCTGAAGAGTAACTGTCACATTCGGCGTCAGCCGAATATTTCACATCAGTCGAAGACTGATATTTCACATTGAACGGCTAAGCCGTTCAATATTTCACATCCGATGAAATCGGATATTTCATTGCGTCATCCGAAGGATATCGCTTACAGCTGCGGGCCGGCAGCAACCAGAGCCTTACCGGCTTCGTTGCTCTCGTACTTGGCGAAGTTCTTGATGAACCGGCCAGCCAGATCCTGGGCCTTCTTCTCCCACTCGGAAGCATCCGCATAGGTGTCGCGTGGATCCAGAATGCCGGTGTCAACACCGTTCAGTTTGGTGGGCACTTCGAAGTTGAAGTAAGGAATCTTCTTGGTGGGCGCGTTCAGGATATCGCCATTCAGGATCGCGTCGATGATGCCGCGGGTATCCTTGATGGAGATACGCTTGCCGGTGCCGTTCCATCCGGTGTTGACCAGGTAGGCCTTGGCGCCGCTCTTTTCCATCTTCTTAACCAGTTCCTCAGCATACTTGGTGGGATGCAGTTCGAGGAAGGCCTGGCCGAAACAGGCGGAGAAGGTGGGGGTGGGCTCGGTGATACCGCGTTCGGTACCGGCCAGCTTGGCGGTGAAGCCGCTCAGGAAGTAGTACTTGGTCTGTTCGGGGGTCAGGATGCTCACGGGCGGCAGCACGCCGAAGGCGTCAGCGCTCAGGAAGATAACGTTCTTGGCATCGGGGCCGGCGGACACGGGGTTCACGTTCTTAACGATCTTCTCGATGTGCTCGATCGGATAGCTCACGCGGGTGTTCTCGGTCACGCTCTTGTCAGCGAAGTCGATCTTGCCGTTGTCGTCAACAGTGACGTTCTCCAGCAGGGCGTCGCGACGGATGGCGTTGTAGATGTCGGGCTCGCTGTCCTTGTCCAGGTTGATAACCTTGGCGTAGCAGCCGCCTTCGAAGTTGAACACGCCGTTGTCGTCCCAGCCGTGTTCGTCATCGCCGATCAGCAGACGCTTGGGGTCGGTGGACAGGGTGGTTTTGCCGGTGCCGCTCAGGCCGAAGAAGATGGCAGTGTTCTTGCCTTCCATGTCGGTGTTGGCGGAGCAGTGCATGGAAGCAATGCCCTTCAGCGGCAGGTAGTAGTTCATCATGGAGAACATACCCTTCTTCATTTCGCCGCCGTACCAGGTGTTCAGGATAACCTGCTCACGGCTGGTGATGTTGAAGGCAACAGCGGTTTCACTGTTCAGGCCCATGGCCTTGTAGTCATCCACCTTGGCCTTGGAGGCGCAGTACACGACGAAGTCCGGCTCGAAGCTGGCCAGTTCTTCTTCGGTGGGCTGGATGAACATGTTCTTCACGAAGTGAGCCTGCCAGGCCACTTCCATCACGAAGCGGATAGCCATGCGGGTGTCCTTGTTGGCGCCGCAGAAGGCGTCCATCACGAACAGGCGCTTGCCGCTCAGTTCTTTCTGAGCCAGCTTCTTCAGGATTGCCCAGTTTTCCTCGCTCAGAGGATGGTTATCGTTCTTATAGCCATCGGTGGTCCACCAAACAGTATCCTTGCTGTTTTCGTCCATCACGATGTACTTGTCCTTGGGGCTCCGTCCGGTATAGATACCGGTCATGACGTTCATCGCGCCCAGCTCGGTCTTCTGGCCCTTGTCATAGCCAGTCAGTTCCGGCTTGTTTTCTTCTTCGAACAGGAAGTCGTAAGAAGGGTTATGAATGATCTCCGTTGCACCGGTGATCCCGTATTTGGTAAGATCCACAGCTGCCATAAGGCACCTCCTTAATGCATTTGCGGGTAGATGGAATATTTTTATCCCAATGTAACCCAATTTCACATATTCTACTCTTCTCCCCTATTTCCTGCCTTGTAACAAAATTTTTATAAATTTTCCAAAAAAGCAATATTTTCAACGTTTTGGCCCTTGTTTATTCCGGTAAATTTTCATATATTTTTGAACAAACAGTACATACACAAAACAACACCCGATAAATTTGTCCTCAATTTTGCCGAATATTGCTCTTTTATTTCCCCTTCTTTTTTCAGTTATTCCTTTTTGGTCGTCCTTCAGACCGAAAAGAAACGAATTACACATGACAATACTCAAGTCATCTATTCCTCAACGATATCTACATAGCCCCAACTGTCATTTCGACTAAGGACGTGAAACGTCCGCATGGGGAGCGAGCTGAATGTTAGTCCAGTGGACTGTCGGCAAAGCCGAAATGAAGCGAACGAGTCATCCGAAACGGAGAACAGAGCCCGCTCCAAGGGCGATGGGCGACCATTGAGGATGCGGAGGAAATCTCCCCGCCACAGCGATTGTGTCATTCCTACCGGAACGAAGTGTAGTCGAGGGCGAACCTCTGAGGGCAGCCAGTGGCTGAAATCTCGTCGAGGTGGGGTTCGTAGCGCCTGGAGAAAGAGCCAGTGGCTCTTTCTCAGCGGAGAACGGGCGGCAGCCCTGGGCAACCAACCGAAAGGGAGTGAACTCTCCAGTGGGGAGCGAAGGAAGCGGTGACCCAGTGGGTCATTTGCCGAAAGCAAAAGCGCCCTGAACGAGTCAATCGAAGCAAGCAGCAGGTTGAAGCGCTAGCGATACCTGCTGCGCCGACTGAGATTGCGGAACAGTCACGACCTTTGAGGTTGCGGATATCCCTTACTAAGAATTCCGCAGGAATTCCCATTTATTCAACAAAAACGCTTCTGTTTTCAGAAGCGTTTTTCTCCACCATTTTTAAGTTTTAAGTCTTAAGTTTTAAGTTTTCATTTAAAAAGGCGACACCTGTGTGTCGCCTTTTCATTCACTCACATGCTGGACTTTTTACTCAATTCATCTTGTACATACCCAGCTAAAATGTCCACTATCCTCGCGTTCTTTCCTCCGTGTGCCACAATCACGTCCGCGTCATGCACATAATTCCTGATATGCTTATCAAACATCGGCTTTACGCTGTTCAGGTACTGCTCTCCGATACCCTGGATGTCTCTTCCTCTTTCAATGATATCCCGCTCAATTCTCCGCAGCAGGCAGATATCCGCTTCAACCTGCATGTAAAGCTTCAGGAACATCATCTCTGTCAGTCGCTTATCGTAGAAGCAGTGGATACCTTCCAGGATCAGTACGTCCTTGGGCAGGATAATTTCGTCCGGCTTATCATCCCGGCGATGCTCAGAGAAGTTGTATCCCTTCCGGGTGATCCCGCCGCCGTTCAGCAGTTGCTGAATATCCTCCAGCAGCAGATCATGGTCAAAGATCCCGGGCTCGTCATAGTTCAGCTTCACCCGCTGCTCAAACGTCAGGTAGGAGTGATCCCGGTAATACGCATCCTGCTGCAGCACCTGGCACCTGTCTTCACCAAGCTTTTCCCTCAGCGCATCCGCCAGTGTACTCTTTCCGCTTCCGCTCGCTCCGCAAATACCTATGAACAACATAAAAATCCAGCCCCCTACAAAATCATCCACGTTCGCTTTAGCGAACGTCCCGTTGCGAAGCAACAGTAACTTTCACATTCGGCGGATGCCGAATATTTCACGTTGCCGAAGGCAACATTTCACAAATCAGCATAGCTGATTTATTTCATATTTCAAAGCAACAACGTTGTTTTGAAATATTTCATTTACCTTTCCGACGTAAAGTACACTGTGTACGCCTCGTTGGTCACCTCATACAGCGGTACCAGCCTGAAGTTCTCCTTCTGTTTTCTGGTCAGATATACATTCTGCGTCCACACGAATGCTCCATATGTATGACTCTGCTCCGGTAATAATATTTCTTCCGGCTTGCCTTTAATTCCTTTATCTGTATCTGTAAGTCCAGCAAGCACTACCGGGCCGTCAACGAAACACACCAGTTCTTCTGCTCCATCCAGCTTCTCAAACCGGACTTCACTCGGGAAGAATACATCCACGACCTCTTCTTCTCCCCAATTACGTGCCAGCACGATATACCCTTCTTCAATTTTCGCCTTGATCTCTTTCCCGTTCACACTGACCACCGGTTCTCCGGCAATCCATGCCGGCACCCGCAGCCGCAGAGCCCATTCACCTTTGCCTTCGCTCTTCACCGTGAACCGGATGCTCCACCGGGACACCCGTCCGCCGCTGTGCTCATCAAACAATACTTGGTTATCATAATTCTTCATATGTACAGCCTGGCGCACCTGAACCTTCCCGTACTCCAGATCCATCTCTGCTTCACTCGGGAAGTACTGGCTCACGGTCACGTCCTTGCCGTCAGTGTACCATACCAGTTCCGGATAAATTGTCTGCGCCTGCACCATCGTGCCGAAGCAGCACCAGAAGTCCCTGGTCTTGCTTCCCCATCTCTTCTTGCTGCCCGGAAGCATCGGCAGGAAGTAGGTCGGCATACCGGTATCTTTGTTCTGCTGTGCCAGGAAACCGTTATAGATTGCCCGCTCAATATAGTCGGCGTATTCCTTTTTCAGTGTCCTGCGATACAGGTATTCCGCAGCCCGCACCATGTTATACACCGTGCAGAATTCCTGATTCTCATTTCCCATATACCGTCCATGGCTGTGGGGCGGAATCCAGAATTCACCGGCGTTGCTTCCGGTCGTGGCAAACATACCACGTTCTGTTACTGCTGTCTTCCAGAAGGCTTCCAGCCGCTTGATCCACTTTTCATCTCCGGTGATCTCGGCCATCCGTGCCGCGCCGTGTGCCAGCGGAATGGAGGCGTTGGCGTGATCATCACTCAATGTGTCTCCACCTTTGTCCAGACGCTCAAACAGTGCATTGCCTTCATAGGCCTTGATCAGGTAGAGATACTTTTCTTTCTGCGTCAGCGCATACAGATCCGCCCATACTTCCAGCATGCCGGCCTGTTCTCCGCGGAAAACAACTTCCGGATCCTCTTCCTCATTTTCCTTCACCCAGCGCACATACCAGTCCGCAAGCTTGTCCAGGATCTGGATCGCAGTCTCGCTGCCCAGCCGCTCATATACGTCTTTCAGGCCCATGATGGTCTTGTGCATCGTATACTGCGGAGACCAGATATAATTACCGGGTTTCATAAAGGCAAAGTACTTCTCCGGAATGCTGCCGACCCATTCGCCGCCGTTCAGCTTCTGGCACTTCGCCAGTTCATCCACGATGAAGTCAATCCGGGTTTTCAGTTCCGGCTTGTTTCCCCCATCGCACAGCGTCGCGGCCGCACTCAGCCAGTGCCCGAGGAAGTGTCCCCGCAGCTGGCAGCTCGGTGCTTCCCATCCCCAGTGCATCTTGGCATTGGCCGGATCAGGGATAATCTGTCCTCCCGGCGGAATGATTCCCGCTTCAATATAGAAATTCTGGAGCAGGCATCCCGGATCCAGCTCCATCAGGTAGTCCTCATTCAGCTTCATCCTGCGCTGAAATAATCCAGGCAGCATCTTTACATTTCCGCCCTTAACAGCCTGTATCATAATGCTTTTTCTCTCCTAAATTTTTCTGCTTGTAATATACCACAACCAACCAAAATGTGAAACGTATCTTTTACCATTTCCAACAGGACATTTTCAGCAACCTGCTTCTTTTACGAATAGCACACAAAAAGGCAATAAAGTAATTATCACATTCGACGTCAGTCGAATATTTCACATCGTGCGCAGCACGATATTTCACAAAGCTGCCTTGGCAGCTTTATTTCATATTTGTCGAAGACAAATATTTCATTTTCAATATCATTTTTATTCTTCAATCTTCATTTCTTGTTGTTTTCCTTCCTCTTCTTGATTTTCTTCCTCTTATATGTATAATACATCCGTTGTGTGTATGAAAGTGTGTGTAACTAAGGAAGGAAATCAACAGAAATGCAGCAAGATCGCTCCAAATTGCTTGGCACCATGCCGATGACCAAGCTCGTCCCCAAAGTATCAATTCCGATCATGTTCTCCATGCTGATCCAGGCGCTGTACAACATCGTCGACAGCATCTTCGTTTCCCGTTTTGACCCTAATGGCCTGACTGCTGTTTCCCTGGCCATGCCCTTCCAGATGCTGATGATTGCCCTGTCCACCGGTATGGGTACAGGTATCAACAGCCTGCTTTCCCGTCGTCTGGGTGAGCGTAATCCGGAGGGTGCCCGTCGCGGTGCCTGGAACGGTCTGCTCATCGAGGTGCTGGGCAGTGTGCTCTTCATCCTCTTCGGCCTCTTCCTGGCCGGCCAGACCATGGGTCTTGTCGTTTCCGAAAACCTGGCTAATAAGGAAAGCATCTTCTCCATGGGTACCTCTTACCTGACCATCGTAACCGCGGCCAGCACCGGCCTGTTCGTGGCTATCTTCTTTGAGCGTATGCTCCAGGCCACCGGTAACTCTGTGCTCTCCATGGTCACTCAGCTCTGCGGCGCCGTGACCAATATCATCCTGGACCCCATCATGATCTTCGGTCTCCTCGGCTGCCCCCGCATGGGCGTTTCCGGTGCGGCAGTCGCCACGGTTATCGGTCAGTTCGTTTCCGCCATCATCGGCTTTACTCTGAATCAGAAGAAGAATCCGGAACTGCGCCTCATGCGCAAGGATGCCATCATCAACCGTCACGATCTGTCCGGCATTGTTTCCGTCGGTCTGCCCAGCACGGTTATGGCTTCCATCGGTTCCGTCATGAATATCGGCATGAACGCCATTCTCTCCGGCTTTGCCCAGAGCAACGCCGCCCTGAACGTCATGTCCGTCTACTTCAAGCTCCAGTCCTTCATCTTCATGCCGGTCTTCGGCCTGTCCAATGGTATCATCGCCATCATCGCTTACAACTACGGCGCTAAGATCAAGGAACGGGTTTACAGCTGCATCAAGGTTGCCCTGGTCTGGGCCTGCGTCATCATGCTCGTCGGCACCTTTGTCTTCATGGTTTTCCCCGGCCAGCTCATGTCCATCTTTGAGTCTGAAGCCGAGGCGGAGATCACTGCCCAGATGACCGATATCGGCATGGTTGCCATGCGGATTATCTCCTCCAGCTTCCTGCTGGCGGCTGTGGGCATCATCCTCTCCACTGTTTTCCAGGCAGTTGGCCGCGGCACCTACAGCATGATCATCTCGATCTGCCGTCAGCTGCTTATCCTCCTGCCCGTCGCCTGGCTCATTGCCCGCCTCACCGGCGACGTCAAGGCCGTCTGGTGGTGTTTCCCCACAGCCGAACTTTTTGCTCTTGTGTTGTGCATCTTCTTCTATAACAGATGCAACAAGCAAATGCTTTCCAAACTGTAATAACAAAACTGCTTCCGAAAGGCTGCCATTTCGAACGAAGCTGAAAGCGAAGTTGAGAAATCCCTTACTAAGAATTCCGATGGAGTTCTCATTAACTCATAAAAAGAGCTTCTGTTTTCAGAAGCCCTTTTTTTCACCATTTTTAAGTTTTCAGAATTCATTAAGAGGTAGAGTATCTTTCACATTCGTCGTAAGACGAATATTTCACATCGTGCGAAGCACGATATTTCACAAAGCTGCCTTGGCAGCTTTAATTCATATTTGCCGAAGGCAAATATTTCATTTTCAATTATACTTCCTACTTCCTACCTCATTTACTCCCTGCGGTATGTTTTCCTCCCCACATCAATTTCTCCATATTCAACATTTATCGTTGCGCGATCACTGTTGTCCGCTTCTTTCCACCTTTTCAGCAGTCTTCCGATAACCCTCTCAATATCCTGCTCCTTGATACCCGGCAGCAGCAGGAACACCTGGTTGTCCGTGCATTCCATCATCACGTCGCTGCCCCGCAGTGCACCGCGAATCCTCTGCCGGAATTCCTCCCTCAGTTTCCTTCTTTCCGTATCGCTTGCATCAGACGCGATCTGCAGTGTCAGCAGTACCCGGAACGCGCTGTTCCTGTAGCGGTTCATATATCGCACCATGTACTGGTAAATACTGCCGAAGATATCTTTCCCTGTCCACAGGGCGCCCGGAATCGCTGCTCTTTCCTGTAGCATTCTGGTCACACCTTCCAGATCCAGCACTTGCTTTGCTTTACCCTGGTTCTCCTGCAGCGCATTATACAGTTCCGCCTGGCGTTTTCCATTCTGTTTGGCGTCATACAGCGCCTGGTCTGCCAGCTTGAACAGATCACTGTATTCCCTGCCGTATGTCGGCACCTTCACCGCGCCCACGGAAATACCAAGCTGAAAGCTGATCTTGTCTCCCATGATCGCCTTCGCGCCGATTTCATATCCTTCATTGATGCGCTGCGTGTACCGCTTCAGGTCTTCGGCATTCTTCATGTTCTTCAGGAATACTGCAAATTCGTCTCCTCCGATGCGTCCGCATTCGTCATCCCGCCGGAGGCTTACCTTCAGCACCCGGGCAAACATCATCAGCACCTGGTCACCGATATCGTGACCATAGATGTCATTCACATTCTTGAAGTTATCCAAATCCAAAATGCAAAGCAGGCCATCCTCTTCATCGCACAGCCGTTCCATCCGTGATTCTGTAGCGCTCTTGTTCAGCAGGTCTGTCATCTGGTCTATTTCAGCCGTCCGGGCAAACCGCTTCATCCGTCTGCTGATATCCAGTGCTTTACAGACCCGGCTGATGACCACGTCGCCTTCCAGGGGCTTCCGGATGATATCCATTGCGCCCTCTTCCAGCCCGCGGACTTCCTGTTCTTCTTCGCCGGTCATCAGCACAACGGGAATTTCGTTCTCCGGATCCATCTGTTCCCGCAGCTGCCGCAGCGTTTCAAAACCGTCCGTCTCCGGCATATTCACATCTAGCAGGATCAGGTCCGGCATTCCGCCTTTGCGGATATAGTCCAGTGCAGCCGCACCGGATCTCATCGCTGATGTCCGGATTCCGGCCCTGCGCAGCATTTCGCATGCCAATCTCTGGTCATTTCTGTCGTCATCAACAACGATGACCCAGTCCGCCGCCATCTCGTTTCTCCTTTTCCCTTCGTCGTCTTTCCCCAATAACGTCTTATATCACCAATACTCTTCTATATTCTGTCTCTTCTACCCTTCCATTTATTGGTATGAGTAACTAAATATTTTTAAGTTTTAAGTTTTTCCCGTTTCTGCCGTAACACTATATCATTTTTAAGTTTTAAGTTTTAAGTTTTCAGTATTAATTTACTTGTATCTTATCACAGGTACAACTCTGATGTGAAGTACCACTTACAACTTCCTGCCCCTACACCCACAATGTTGCTGTAAGCAACATTGTGAAAATAATAATTGACTTTCGTCAATTGTTATTTTATTCTCCTGTTGTTGATTAACACATTTGGGGGTGCACGGATGAAATCCTTCTCACTCGAAAAGCTTGCTGAAACCGTTCTGGCCCAACGCAAAGCCCTGCATATTACCCAGCAGGATCTCGCAGCACAGACCGGTATCAATCGTTCCCTGCTTTCCCGTCTTGAGAAGCAGGACTATATTCCTGCTCCGGATCAGATGGTCCGTCTGGCCAATGCTCTGTCCTTCGATCCTTCCGTCGCCTTCATTGACGTTATGGATCCCGTTACTGCGCCTGCAACCAGGCTGAACGTAACGGTCTATGGTGCCGGTTATGTTGGTCTGTCGATGGCGGTCCTCCTTTCCCGTTTCCATCATGTTACCCTCGTGGACGTTATCCCGGAGAAGGTGGAAATGGTTAACAAACGGATCAGCCCGATCCAGGATGAATACATTGAGAAATTCATGAAGGAAGAAAACCTGGATCTGACCGCCACCCTGGATGGTGCTGCCGCATGTAAAGGCGCTGACTTTGTGGTCATCGCTGCTCCTACCAACTATGACCCCAAGAAGAACTTCTTCGACACTTCTGCTGTGGAATCCGTCATTGAAACTGTGCTGAAGAACGCTCCCGATGCCATGATGGTGATCAAGAGTACCATCCCCGTCGGCTACGTAGCTTCCGTCCGGAAGAAGTTCGGAGTTTCCAATATTCTCTTCTCTCCGGAATTCCTTCGGGAATCCAAGGCCCTTTACGATAACCTCTATCCCAGCCGTATTATCGTCGGCTGCGATGACGCCACCCGGGAAAAGGCTCAGCTCTTTGCGAACACGCTCCTCAGCGCTTCCTTTAAGCCTGAAACCGAGGTTCTCCTGATGGGTCTTACCGAAGCGGAAGCCGTTAAGCTCTTTGCCAACACTTACCTGGCACTCCGTGTTTCCTACTTCAATGAGCTGGATACCTACGCCGAGACCAAGGGCCTGAACACCCGGGATATCATCCGCGGCGTCTGCCTGGATCCGCGTATCGGTACCCACTACAATAACCCGTCTTTCGGCTACGGCGGCTATTGCCTGCCTAAGGATACCAAGCAGCTCCTGGCCAACTTCAACGACGTTCCCCAGAACATGATGTCCGCCATCGTGGAGAGCAATCGCACCCGCAAGGACTATATTGCGGACCGCGTCCTGGAGATTGCAGGCGCTTATGAGGCCAATGATTCCTGGTCCGCCGCCAAGGAGCATAAAGTGGTTGTCGGTGTCTTCCGTCTCACCATGAAGGCTAATTCCGACAACTTCCGCCAGTCCTCCATCCAGGGTATTATGAAACGCATTAAAGCGAAAGGTGCTACCGTAATTATATACGAGCCCACCCTCGAGGATGGCACCACCTTCTTCGGCAGTAAGGTCGTCAATGACCTCAGACACTTCAAGCGTAAGTCTCAGGCAATAATTGCCAACCGCTATGATCATTGCCTGGACGATGTCAAGGATAAGGTGTATACCAGAGACTTGTTTGGCCGCGATTGATACTACCTTTCGTCTTATAGGCTGTCATTCCGAGCGTAATGAAATGGAGTCGAGGAATCCCTTACTAAGAATTCCGAAGGAATTCCCATTTACTCATGAAAAGAGCTTCTGATATTCAGAAGCTCTTTTTTCCACCATTTTTAAGTTTTAAGTTTTCAGTATTAATTTGATTTATATTGTCAAAATTTCTTCCAGATTGTCAGGATGTTCTCGTCGTTTTCTCTTCTGTATTCCACTTGGTCCATCGTCTTTTTGACAATATAAATCCCTAGCCCGCCGATTTGCCGTTCCTCTGCACTTTGACTTACATCTGGATCTTCCTTGGCTAATGGATCGAAAGGAATCCCCTTGTCCCGGAATGTGATCACCGCTTCTTTCGGGTTCTGCCCGATATCAATGGTAATGTCCGCCTTGCCGGTTTCGGGAGCGTAGGCATACAGGGCGATGTTCACGAAGATCTCTTCCACTGCTACGCCGATCTGTGTCTGGGCCTTGATCGGGCACTCCGCCTTTGCCAGCTGCTCTTCAGCGAACGCCAGTACCTGGTCCAGGTTCTCAGTCTTCGCGTCAATGGTCAGGTTGGCGGTTTCGTATCTCTGTTCCGGTCCGTCATACTTCAGGCCCATCATCGTGATATCGTCAAACTGCGGTGCGTTGCCCACAAATTCATCGATATCATCCCGCACGTTCTGCAGCAGTTCCTTCGGATTCGCGTTCGGGTTCTTGTTCAGCGCGTCCAGCATCCGCTGTGTGCCGAACAGTTCGTCGTTGATGTTCGTCGCTTCCGTGACGCCGTCAGTGTACACAAACAGGGAATCTCCGGGATTCAGCTGGAAGTCGTGCTCCTTGAACCGGATGCCTTCCATCGTAGCCACTGCCGGAGCATGCCGGTACAGGACCATCTCATAGTTGCCGTCCTTCCGGCGGATCACGGGATGCTCATGGCCGGCGTTCGCAGCCACGCCCTTACCGGTGCTCAGCTCGATAATGGCCAGCCACACGGTCACAAACAGTTCAGCGTCGTTGCCGTCGCACAACTGGTTGTTCACGTTATACAGGATCTCAGCCGGCTTCTCGCCCAGCTGCGCCCTGTTCTTGATCAGCGTCTTGGCGATTGTCATAAACAGCGATGCAGGCACACCCTTGCCGCTCACGTCTGCCATAACCATGCACAGGTGATCGTCGTCCAGCAGATAGAAGTCGTAGAAGTCGCCGCCGACTTCCTTCGCCGGATCCATGATGGCGTAAATGTCAAAGTCATTTCTCTCCGGGAAGGGCGGGAAAATCCGGGGCAGCATATCCGCCTGGATCTGCGCTGCAATGTTCAGTTCCGCGCCGATGCGTTCCTTCTCCGCCGTGACCTTTGTCAGGTTGTTCAGATATTCTACAATCCGGCCCTGCATCACACGGATTTCCTGATACAGGTCTCCGATCTCGTCCTTGGAGTTGATCGGCAGGTTAATAATCTTCTCTTTCAGGTAGTCTGTCGCGTCATCAGAGTTTGCAAACCCGGTTGTCGCCTTCGCCAGCATGCTCAGGGGCTTGGTGGCGATCCGGCGCATCATCATCACGGTAATGACAGAGCTGACGATCATCAGGGCCGCGGCAAAGATCATCATGGTGGTCAGGAAGCGCTGACGCTCTTCCATAACGTCGTTCATATTGATGTCCACGCCAACGATAGCCACGTTCTCGCCTTTGGAGTTCACCACAGGTTCATAGGCAGAACACAGCCAGCCGTATTCGCTGTGGCTCACCACGGAGTCAATATGCATGTTGGTCTGGAACTCTTCATATCCTTCCGGGGTTTCTTCCAGGCTTCCGGTATACAGCACTGCTTCGTCCGGGTCCACGATATTGATACTCTTGTTGCCTTCCAGGCTCTGCAGATAGACGTATTCAGCTTTCAGGTTCTCCTTATATTTTGCCAGCATCGCCCGCAGGTCTGTATAGTTGTCATACAATCCCCGTTCCGACAGCCAGTCAATGATCATCTGGTCGCCGTCCGCGTCCTCAGCCGCATCACGGACAGCCGCGAACTCTTCCGTTTTGATCGCGTTCAGCAGATCTTCTGTCATGTCGCCGTCCACAAACGCCGCCACAGTGGCAGCCGCCTGGGAGGTAGTCTGTTTATAGTATTTGTCCACGCGTTCGCTGTTTACCCTGTAGGCAAAAACCGCCAGGCCCAGTGAGAGCACCAAAACGATGATCAGGATCAGCCCGTTCAGCTTCACTGTCAGCGAAGTCCAGCCTTTTTTCTTCATGCGCGAACATCCTCTTTTCTTCAGGTTAGGGGTTGTATCAGATGACCACTGTCATCATGTTGAATCCTTCATAGTTCCGGTAATGCAGGCTCTTGACCTTCTGCCTTACCATCATCACGCCGACGCTGTCCATCAGCTCGTCCGTTTCATCCTTCTGCACCTTGCCCATCCGCAGGTCCAGCGGGTTGAAATACGGTGCGCTGTTCCGGATGTGGATCACGTGATCCCCGTTCTCTTCCCGTGCCAGCGTCAGCTGGATATATTCGTCCGGCTTTCCGCTGAAAGCCTTCTCCATCGTCACCACGCTCAGCTCTTCAACAGCCAGCTGGATCAGGATTGCCTGCTTCATGGGGATCTCCTGCTCCTCGCAGAAGGCCACCACTTCATCCAGCACCCGGCTCAGCTCGTGGTTCTGGTTATCCATCGTTGTGGAGTATACAGGCACAGTCGCATCCTGCTTCCTCAGCAGCCGTCCCCGTACCGCCGTTGCCATCACAAGCATCGTGATGCCTTCAGAGATCACAAACAACCACCAGAAGTCCTTCGGCAGCCAGAAGCCCAGCGCTACCGTAATCGGCAGCAGGAACAGCGCTTTGCGCATCACGGTGATCTCGCCTGCCAGCTGTTCCCGTCCGCAGCTCTGGAAGAACCCGGTCAGGATTACCAGCAGTCCGCCCAGCGGCGTGCTCAGCAGGAACAGCCGGATCGCGGGCACGGATACCTTCAGGCTTTCCGCGTCTCCCAGGCCGAAGAAGCTGCTCACCGCTCCCGCAGGAATCGCCGCGACCAGCAGTACCGGAACGCCTACCATCAGCGCAGTGGCCATGGCCATCCGCACCAGGTATTTCAGGTCGTCCCGTCCGTGTTCCGCCGCGAAGGTGCTCGCCAGCGGCTGCATCGTTTCAGCAAACGCCTGGTAGATTCCGTTGAAGATGTAGCTGATGTTCATCACTACGTCGAACACGGCCACATACAGGTCGCCTTTGATCAGTCCCAGGTCTCCTGCCCGCAGCAGCACTCTGTTACCCAGCAGCAGGAACAGGAACTGGAACACATACTGCATGGAGGCGCTGAAGCCGATCCGCAGGGAGTCGGCAACCGGCTTGCCGATGGCAAGCTTCGCCTTCACGATCCGCGGAATGTTCATCAGGCCCCTGCCGTTGATCAGGTGCGTCAGCAGGATGATCACGCTCACACTCTGGGCGATCACTGTCGCGTAAATGGAGCCCTTTACACCCCATCCCAGCCCCAGCACGAACCAGATGTTCAGCCCCAGGTCTGTCAGGCAGCCCACGGAGAAACCCAGGGTTGCCCGCGGCGCGTCATTGTCGCACCGGACAAAGTCATACAGCAGGAAATTCAGGAAGAACACCGGCACCGCCGTTACCAGCGGCCGGGCATACTGTTCGCACAGGGCGTACAGTTCCGGGCTGCCGTCGTTCGCGCCCAGCACCTGCATCAGCGGCCGCATCAGTAAGTTGCCTGCTATCGCTAATACAACGCCCAAACCGAACAGAAGCGTCCCGATGCTCTTAAAATGGCTCAGGGCGTCATCTTCCTTGCCCTCTGCCGCCATGCGGCTGAAGGCAACGCATCCGCCGGTGGAAAAACCGTATCCCAGCAGGTTCAGAATCATGTAAAGCGGCGTCACGATACCGATGGCCGCCAGGCCGCTCTCTCCCATCCTGTTACCGATGACCAGCGCGTCCGCTACGTCCGCGATTGCCAGCGCCACGGAAGAAATCAGGCTTGGCCAGAGAATCCGCAGGAACATCTTGCGGCATATGTAGTGTTTCTGATTCATTTTCTGACCGCCTCGTAAACTTCCAGCTGTTTAATGGGGCTGTAAAGCAGCTTTGATCTCCGCAGCCCTTCCAGTCCCAGGTCCTCTTCCAGGTTGATGTATGGATATTTGTCAACCAGCGCGCAGGCCAGCTCATGCACACATACCGGTGTCATCAGAAGCGGCAGCGTCAGGTCGTGCTTTACCATGGTCATCGTGAACATCTCAGGGGTGTTCTCGTATCCCATGATGAAGGCGTGATCCCCGTTTTCCGCGGTGATCATCACGCCGTTCAGCGTCACCTCGCCGAAGGAAGAGATTTCCTCCTGCAGTACCTGCAGGTCGCCTGCTCCCTCCGGGTCAGCCTCTTCCCATTTCTGTGCAATGTCGATGATCAGCGGCAGGTCCGCCTTCGTCATCAGCCTCGCCTCATAGGGATGCCGCTTCTTGTACTGCCGGCATTTGTCCTTGAAGCTGTGGCTCATGTGGAAGCCTTCCTTCAGGGCCAGCGCCGGTGTCGCGCAGATATATTCGCTCAGGTCGTCCCGTTTCCGGATTTCCCATCCGCCGCCAAGCGCCTCTGCCTGTTCCTGTGTCAGGTACAGGACGCTTTCGCCGGCCTTCACGTTTTCTTCAATAAATCTTTTACATTTATTCCCGTCTCCGCAGGGGCAGAAATACGAATTGTCGTGGCGGCTCCGGATCACAAAGTAATCCTCGTCCCCCGCGATCTCAAGTCCATATTCCTTTCTCCATGTGAACAGCGATGTAAAAGTCAGGGCAGTAAACGGATTCAGCTGGGGATCCCGGCATTTCTCAACCCGGTCACGGTCCTCTATCTCCAGTGGCCGATAGTCCATGCTGTCGTCAACTTCCCTTAGTTTTCAATGTTCAGGATATCCACAAACCCGGTCACGTCGAAAATGTCCATGATCTCGGGGCAAACGTTCTTGATGGTCATCTTTCCCTGCTTGTTCATGATCTTCTGAGCGCTCAGCAGCACCCGCAGTCCGGCAGAGGAAATGTACGCCAGGTTTTCCAGGTCAAAGGTCACTTCGGTCGCGCTGTCGATATCGGGATGCATTTCTCCCTCCAGCTGCGGAGAAGTCGTGGTGTCCAGTCTTCCTTCAAGGGCAATTGTCAGGTTGGTTCCGTCCAGAGTCTTGGTAATTGTCATGCTTTCCGTTCTCCTTTTTCCGCTCGCCGCGTTCCGGCGCTTTGCGGACAGTCTGTGTAACGAATCGGCGGCTCCTGGGGGGAGGACAAAATCCGTATTGTTACACGCTCAATCTTGTCTATTATAATGTATCTATTGATGATTTTCAAGACTTTTCGGCCTTTTCCGTCACTTTATCTCCATCGATTTTTCATATTTGTTCACTCCTATTATCTCTTTTAGCAATCGTTTACAATTTCTTTGCCTTATAGAAGTTTATTTTTTTATGTGTTATAATTGATTGATCCGTATCCTACCTATATTTATGGAGTGTGTATGTTTCCCCCATCCCACTGGTTTTCTGTATGGTTATACGTTTAATTTCCATGCCTTGTCACCTATGCGTATAAACATATGGAATTAACATTCCACCAAAGTTCAGATTACTGATCATTCATCCACGTTCCCGGTTCAATCAGAACACGTATCGTTTGACTATCCCCATAACCTTGTCAAATGCACATAGGATGTCATTTCGACCAAGGCCTTTAGGCCGCGTGGAGAAATCTCCTCAGCAGCGTAATTAACTCGAACGCAACCGGAACACCATAATGTAGTATATAGGGTGTCATTCCGACCGAAGCGTTAGCGAAGTGGAGGAATCCCTTACTACGTCCGAAGGACGCATAATTCTTAAGTCTTAAGTTTTCAGTCTTCAGTTTTAAGTAATCTCCGAAGGAGGCGCTTCTATGAGCCGCAAATTGATTACGTTCATACTACTTCTCCTTTTGTCATTATCATTATTTGTTGTTGGCGTTTCCGAAGGAGTCTCCACCGACGCCTCGTATGATGCTTCTACGATGAAGCTGTTGCGCTACGAAGGCACCGTCGACATCTTCGACATCACCGGCCTTCCGCGCTTCCTTCTTGAGGGCGTCCGGTTCCTGAGCGGCGAATCAATGCGCACCGGCCCGGACGGTACCGCATCCGTCGGTCTGGACGATACCAAAATCGTCTCCCTGGACCATGACACCCACGTCCAGTTCATCCAGGAAGACAACCACATGCAGCTGAACCTCCTGGAAGGCGAAATCTTCCTGGACGTTTCCGCCAAGCTGGATGAAAACGCCTCCTTCGATATCCAGACCACCACGATGACCGTTGGTATCCGCGGCACCATCATCTCCGCTTCTTCCAAGACCACCCCGGAAGGCAAAGAGCAAACCACCATCGCGGTCTATGAAGGCGGCGGCCAGGTCAACTTCAGGGACTCCAACGGTACCAACCGTGCCGTTACCCTCCAGCCCGGCCAGCAGATCTCTGTCGAAACAGATGCTCCCGCCCCTACAGGCTCCGTTTCCGATGCCGGACCCGTTGAAGACGTCGGCGTCAACCCCATCATTACCGATATCAACGGCGATAACATCAGTACCTTCGCCGCCACTGCCATCACCTCCAACGAAGAGACCTATAACCGCGTTATCAACGGCAGTCCCAACGGCCAGCTGATCCTCCTGCCCGGCTCCGGCGAAGCAGAGGAAGGCGAAGAGCCCTATCCGGCTGACGGCGACTGGTACTATTCCGGCCAGATCACCCTGGTTGCCCAGTCCGCCAGTAAGCTCTATGACGGCACACCGCTTGTCCGTCCCGCGGATGCTCTGGTGTACGGCCTGCCCGGAAACTTCAATATAACTGTTTCCTGCTCCGGCTCCCAGACCAATGCCGGTTCCAGTGACAACGTTGTCACTTCCTATACCATCACCAACGGGACCGGCGAAGTCGTCAATAGCCACTTCCCGTCCGTTAACAAGATTGCCGGCCGCCTGGTTGTGGACAAAGCGCCCCTGACCGTCTGGACCGGCTCCGCTGAGAAGGAATATGACGGCGAACCTCTCACCTGTGAGGACGCTGGTATCCGTACCGTCTCCGGCTACAACGCTGAATCTCCTTCCTGGCAGAACACCTCCATCATCACGGAGACCGCTCTGGGCAGTGAGCAGATGGTTGCTGTTTCCGGCCGCATCTTCGTCCATGGTTCCAACCCCCTCACCAAGGAAACCAAGAGCATTGAGCTGAAGGTTGGTCAACGCCTCTCCGTCGCCCTGCAGAAGGGCAAGTCCGGAGAATCCCTGGAGTTCGTCATTGAGGATCTGAAGGAAGAAGACCTTCCGGAAGAAGTCCTTCGCCTCTATGCGGAAAACCCGGATCTGCTGGCCGCCGCCTGCGAGGAAACCAACTGGGATCCGGAACTCATTGCTGACCTGATCGCCGCCCTGCCCCCGCTGGAGGAAGGCACGGTTTCCGTCAACGGTCTGGATGTAGCCTCTTCCGCCCAGGAGAACGTCATGGCGGACTCCGCCAACATCCGCATCTCTGTTGATACCCAGATCACCAATTACTCCACCCGCGTGCTGACCAGCCAGGAAGCTGAGTTCAAGCCCATCAGGGTAGATGCCTCCATCAAGGTCACCGCCACCGGTGAGCAGCTGGAGATCGGTGAATCCGAAAACACCTATGACATCGACTGGGGTACTGCCGACGAGAACAACTACGTTCTCCGGGACGACCTGGGCACCCTCACCGTCAAGCCCATTTCCGGCGTGACCTTCACTGCGCCTTCCGCGGAAAAGGTTTACGATGGCGAACCCCTGGAAGCTGACGCTGATGACATCAAGGCGGAAGGCCTGCCCAAGGGCTACACCTTCACCGCCGTTGTCTCCGGTTCCCAGACCGAAGTCGGTGAATCCGAAGCCAAGATCACCTCTTATAAAATCTTTGATAAAAACAAGAAGAACGTGACGGACGTCTTTGAAGACGTCAACGTGAAGAAGGGCAAGCTCACCGTTCAGCCCCTGTCCGTCAGCATCTCCCTGGGCAGCGGCTCTGCCTCCTATTCCGGTGCAACCTATACCCCGACTCCCGTCCTGACTTACCAGAACGGCACTCATAAGGGAGAAACCGTTACCCCGACCACGACTACAACTGCCACTCTCCCGCGCCTGCTGGCCAGCACAAAGCCGGTTAAGCGCGCCGCTGGGGATCAGGTTTACCGCTTCACTCTCTTCACCGGAGACACCGTGGATCTGACCCTCTCCGGTATGGCGACAGGAGCCGGCACCTTTACGATCACCGCTTTTGTCTCCTCTTCTTCCGCCAATATCTCCTGCCCGGTGTCTTCCATCTCCGGCACCACCGTCAACATTGAGCCCGCTGCCATTACCATCCGCACAGGCTCTGCTTCCAAGTTCTATGACGGCGAACCGCTGACCTGTGAGGACGTGACCATTGAAGGCCTCATCGACGGTGATACCATCATCGTCACTGCCACGGGCACGATCACGGAAGTTGGCAAGACGGACAACACCTATACCATTGACTGGGGCGATGTGGATAAGAACAACTACGTCGTCACTTCTGTCCTGGGTATCCTGACAGTCACAGCTCCGGCTGAGACACCCACGCCTGTTCCCACGGATACGCCGGAGCCCACAGAAACCCCGACGCCTACGCCTACACCGACTCCTACTCCGACCCCGACACCCACGCCTACTCCGACGCCTACTCCTACTCCGACCCCCACGCCTACGCCTACACCCACGCCTACTCCAACACCCACGCCTACGCCCACACCCACTCCTACGCCGACTCCCGCGCCTACGGATACTCCGGAACCTGTGACGATCTACCTCTACGCACCTTCCTATGACAAGGTCTATGACAGTGATCCCCTTGTTCCTTCTGCGGAGGATGTGAATTCAGAGATGTTGCCGGAGGGCTACTCCTTTACCGTCACCCTCTCCGGTTCCCAGACCGACGCAGGTGAATCTGATTGCACCATTGCCAGCTATGTCATCAAGGATGGAAACGGTAATGACGTCACTGCATACTGCAATGTCATATGCGAACCCGGCACCCTGACCGTCAATCCGTATCCCATCTCCTTCTCCACGTCCGGCGGAACTTATTCCTACGGCGACTCGATTCCTTTCTCCGTTTCCTGCACAGGCAACGGCAATTCGCTCTCCGGAACCACCACAGAGTCCGGTTACGATTACTTCGCCAACTATAACCTCGTCGGAGAAGATAAGATAGAGTTTGCCATTGGACCGATCCCGCAGCGCGGTGATGATGCGGATACCTATTACCTGGATATCGCTTACTCCCTCCAGGGAGACAGCAGCAACTACTCTGTCAACGTAAACGACGGATCCATTACCATCAAACCGCTGGATGTCACTTTCTCTTCCAGCAGCAATTCGAAGACCTATGATGGTTATGCACTCATGCCGGAAGAAACCTCCTGGATCTATCCGACCCATGACGAAACTTCCATTGGTTACCGTGAACTCGGCTGCAGTGAATCCGATGCCGGCACCTATACCAATGACATTGAAATCGACTATATGGGCCATAAGGAATCAAATTACAACATCACTAAAAACCTCGGCACATTTACCATCAACAAGCGCAACATCACAATCACAAGTGCTTCTGTTGATAAGGATTATGACGGCACACCTCTGACCTGTAATGAGTTTGATATCACCGAAGGCAGCTTTGTTGGTGATGATTGGTTCACAACTTCCTTTACCGGCACCCAGACTGAAGTCGGCAGCAGTGAGAACTCATTCTCTATCAGTGCCACCCCGGGTACAAACCTGGACAACTACAACATCACCCTTAACTTCGGTACGCTAACCGTCAACGAAAAAAGCGTCCCGCTTGGAAAGCCCGCTCTCTACATTGTCGTTCCGGATCGGAACAAAACCTACGACGGCCAGCCCTTCAGCGAACAAACTGTTGAAGCATCTGAAGGTTCCGGTATATATATCACCTATCCTGCTTCATCGGATGCGAATGTCGGAACAACGTCAGGTATCACCTATACTGTCTCCGGCAATACAGATAGCTATGAGCTCGAGTTTGACAAAACCACTGTCTCATATACGATCAATCCGTATTCCCTGGTATTTGACCTCCACGGCGGTGAGCTTGGAGACAACGGCAGATGGATGCGTACGCCCCCGTCTATGAACGGCGAAAGCGGCACAACCCCTGAAGGTGAAAACACCTTTATCCTTCTTGGTGACTCCTCCAAGTATGTCACCCTTACCGTTCATAGCGAAATTGAAAACAATAAGAGTAATCTCCAGCCCGGACAAACTTATTCCATCGAACACTCAATCTCTTTCACCGGTGATAATTCTTCCAACTACAACGTATCTTACAACAACCCCACCTACACCATCGTAGCCTCTCCTAGTAATCCTGAAACCACTGATCCTGGTTATACCGATCCTTCCACTACCGAAGGTGATGATTTCCCAAGCGGCTATCCTGGTGGTGTATGATCCCGCTCCCATCCGTTACCCCTTGACGCAGAGTGTAGCGTGTAATTCCGAGCATCGAGGGCGAACCTCTGAGGGCAGCCAGTGGCTGAAATTCCGTCGTGGTGGGGTTCGTAGCGCCCGGAAATCGAGCCAGTGTGCTCGATTTTAGCGGAGAACGGGCGGCAGCCCTGGGCAACCAACCGAAACGAGTGAGCTGTCCAGTGGACAGTCACGACGATTGAGGTTGCGGATATCCCTTACTAAGGCCGCAGGCCTTTTCCTACTCCAAGTCTTCCGTTTCCAACAGGAACACTATTGCGTTCAGTGTGTCATCCTGAGCAAGCGAGTGTAACGAGCGCGTCGAATGGATCTCCTCAGTATTCCACCTATTTCGAACCTCAAAGGAACGCCAAAGCCTACACTGATTAGTCAGTAACTATCACGTTTGGCGAAGCCAAACATATCATATTCGACGCAGTCGAATCTATCATATCGGCATTAAAGCCGATATATCACGTTTGCGAAGCAAACATATCATTGTTGGAACGCTTTATGCGTTACAACACGCCGCCCTTAGGCGGCATATATGCACTAAACACGCATGGAGGGTACACAATGAAACACTCTTTCCTCAGAAAGTATATCTTCCCTCTCCTTGCCGCGTGTTTAGCGTTATTAATTGTCAACTCCGGCATTCTCAAGACCCCTGACCGTTGGGTTCAGGATTCCCTTTTCCAGCAGCCCGCCGTCCCTTCCGGCGACATTATCATTATCGGTATAGACGAGGCCTCCCTGGCGGCTCTTGGCCCATATGGCCCTTCCTATCGCGGCTATATGGCATATGCACTCCGGACCCTTGCCTCCGACCCGGAAAACCTGCCCGCCGTTGTTGCTGTCGATATCCTTTATGAAGGGGAAACCGACCCTTCTGTCGATAACCAGTTTGCCCAGGCTGCCGCTTCCCTCCCTCATGTCGTCACTGCCTGTATGGCCAATTTCGGCGATAAAATCACGTGGGTAGACGGTCATGCCGTTGGCCTTGAATCCTCTGTCCTGAGCCTTGTAAACCCATATGATGCGCTGAAAAATGTAACTACTCAGGGCCATATCAACGCCATGGCTGACAAAGACGGTATTCTTCGTCATGCCCTGCTATACGTCAAAGATCCATATACCGGTGAGAAAATCCTCTCCATGGCCTCCCAGACAGCCCGGATCTTTTTGGAATCTAAGGATTCCTCCTTCACCCTGCCCTATATCAATTCCGCCGGTCATTACTACGTTCCCTTCACCGGCAAACCAGGCGCTTTCAATGATAACCTTTCCCTTCTGAAACTTATACAGGGAGAAATCCCTTCCGCGGTCTGGAAGGATAAAATCGTCCTCATCGGTCCTTACGCGGCTGCGCTGAACGACTATTACTTCACCGCTGCCGACAAGAGCAAACCCATGTACGGTATCGAGTATCAGGCTAACGTCATTCAGTCTTTGTTTGATCGTAACCTGAAATCCGAGGCCTCTGAAGCCTTCCAGTTTGTACTTGTGGCCATCCTCTGTGTCTGTGCCGCTTTCCTCTTCTTCCGCCTGCCCATTCGTTTCGGCGGGATCATCTGTATCTTCCTGCTGATCATCTCCTTCTTCGGAGCCTATCTCTTCTGGCGTGCAGGCCTTGTTGTGCATGTTCTCTGGCTGCCCGTAGCCATTCTTCTGGTTTATCTGGCTGCTCTGATTGCCCATTATATTCATGCTTCCCGTGAGCGCCGTGCCCTGGCCCTTGAAAAGGAGCGTGTCTCCACGGAGCTGGCCCTGGCCACCCGCATCCAGTCCAACTTCCTGCCGAAAATCTTCCCGCCTTTCCCGGATCGTCATGAATTCGACCTCTATGCTTCCATGACTCCTGCCCGGGAGGTCGGCGGCGACCTGTATGACTTCTTCCTCATTGATGATGATCATCTGTGCCTGGTCATCGGCGACGTATCCGGCAAGGGCGTTCCCGCATCCCTCTTTATGATGTTGGCATCCGCCCTGATCCATCATGTTGCCATGCGGGAACTTTCCCCGGCCAAGATCCTTTCAGAGGTCAACGCCGAGATCTGCAACCGCAACCCAGAGGAAATGTTCGTTACCGTCTGGCTGGGCATTCTGGAAATCTCTACGGGCATTTTAACCGCCGCCAGCGCCGGCCATGAATATCCGACCCTTTGTAATCCAAATGGCGCTTTTGAGCTTGTGAAGGACAAACACGGCTTCGTCCTGGGCGGCATGCCCGGCATCCGTTATCGTGATTACACCCTGTCCCTGGAGCCCGGCTCCAAGCTCTTCGTCTATACCGACGGTGTCCCCGAAGCCACCGACGCCAACCAGCAGATGTTCGGCACTGATCGCATGATTCAGGCCTTGAATACTGCCACCGATAAGGATCCCGGCACCATCCTCAAAACCGTAAAGAATTCCGTCTCCGCCTTCGTCGGCAACGCCGAACAATTCGACGACCTGACCATGCTCTGCCTCGAATTCAAAGGCAAGCCCACAGAAATCTAATAACCATCACCTTCAACACGTAAGCGCGGCAAGAGTGTGACTGCTGGGGACTGATAGTCTGTCACCGTTTTCGATGAAAATGTGACTGAGTGTCTGTCCCCCTGTCACTGCTCTTGCCGCTATTCCCGGCCGCAGCCGTAACCATTTTTAAGTCTTAAGTTTTCAGTTTTAAGTTTTAAGTAAAAAGAGGCGATACATCGTATCGTCTCTTTTTCCGAAATTGCCATCATGCTCTCAGCATTAGCTTCAACTGTGCCAGCGCCTTCTGATGCCTCAACTTCACTGCCCCATAGCTTAATCCCATGATCATGGCGACTTCAGTCATCGGCTTTCCGTCATAGTACATCAGCACGATGATATCCTGCAGTTCTTCCGGCAGCTTATTCAGTGCCGTTGCAAGCTCGCTCAGCGTTTCCTGGCTCAGCAGATGTTCGTCCACCTCTTCATCACTGGCCAGGTTCTCATCCGGTTCTTCCGTCGGCCGCGTCTTACGGAAATAGTCTATTACCGTATTCCGCGTAATCGTGAAGATCCAGGTGCTGATACTTGCCTTGCTCTCATCAAAGGCGTCCCTCTTCCGGAATGCCTTCTCAAAGACGTCTGCGCAAAGGTCTTCAGCGTCTGCCCGGCGCTGCACCCGGGCTGCAATATACCCCATTACCTTTCCGCAGTACAGATCATATATATTCTCCCACTCAGGAGTTGTCATCTTTTTCTTTGTTGAACAGACTCTGCTTCTTCATGGCTGTGTCTGGCACGCCCGCCGCTGCCACCATATCAGCCTCGTCATCGTCCAGCATCCGTGCATGGCTGCTTTTGTAGCGTGCGTGCACTCTGTCGATCACGTTCTGAAGATCTGCATTCTGTTCAAACTTTTGGAAGTCAAACAATGCTCTCAGTTTCTTCTCCAAATAGCTGCTCCTCCTTTCTGTTACTTACATCATCCGTAAGTTTCTATGAACGCCACAATGTAACCATTGCTTCGTTCATGTATTTATACGAATGGCTTTGAAAGATGGCAGCTTTTTTCCGGGAATAAGTATTGTATACCAGATACTTTTTCCCTGCGGGTCTGGAAAAATCCATTCGGATCCTTCCCAGCGGAACATCTTTCAAAATGTATTTTATCTTATTTTTCTTCGCGTTACAATATATACAACTTATGTATTTATCCGTTTGAAAAATCTACACACTTATATCACGCTATTTGCTTATACTATAAAGTATACTATCATAGTTTAATAGCTTAGAATCACAAATATTTATATATCTTTTAGTTGTAGCAATTCTTTTATTTTCTGTCTCGCTTGTCCATTACGAGTAATTACTTCTCCTTTTTTAATTATTTCCGAATCGAAGACTTGATTGGATAGACGTATTAGTTCTTGATGAACCTGTTTAAGTGTATCACTATCAGGTATTCCTCTATATATCTTGGGCCATTCTTCTAGAAATGCTCCTAATCTGGCTCCACAATCCCTTAATGCTTTACTCGCTTCATCTGTCGACTTACTACGAGGTGGAAGATTCATATATATGTTTGCATACATCATAAGAGCATAAGAAATATCTGCTTTTAATTTCAAGTAATCTCGACGTTGTCTAAGATATTTTTCATCTATGATGGTTTTAATTATATAGAGAATGAAACCAGAAACAACGGCAAACAAAGCTGTCACCGCTGCTTGGGTAATATTAATGCTTGATGGGGTTTTATTTATTATTGGAATAGGAGTAATCCTTGGGGTAAAATAGTACAAGTGTTTTCACCGCTTTCTTTTTCTAAATAAGCTAGACTGTCATGTATATTTCTGCTGTTCCGTATTTTATCTCATTTCCTTCCCTGTGACAATACGATAGTAAGAGTTACTCTTGCTATCGTAAGAATCAATTCTTCTTCAGAAAAAAAGCTTCTGTTTTCAGAAGCTTTTTATCCGCCATTTTTAAGTTTTAAGTTTTAAGTTTTCAGTTTTCATTAGGTTCAGTTCCTAAGAACTGAACACAGAGCATCGTCACATCATCAAACTGTGCCGCATTCCCCACAAACCCCTTCAGATCCAGGTGTATGTGATGAATCAGCTCTGTCGGATCTTCTCCCTGGTGCTCATTCAGCGTCTCCAGCAGCCTTTCTGTTCCGTAGAACTCCCCTGCTTCATTCGTCGCTTCCGGAATACCGTCTGTATAGACAAACAGTTTCATTCCTCTGTTCAGCTGCAGGGTATAGTCCTTATACTTCACATTCTCCAGGCCGCCGATGACAAACCCATGCTTATCCTTGACCAATTCATACCGTCCGTCTTCGCCCTGCAGGATCGGATACTCGTGCCCGGCATTGGCTGCGGTCAGCAGTCCTGTCTTCAGGTTCAGGATGCCCAGCCATACCGTCACGAACATCTGTTCCTTGTTCTTCTGGCAAATCTGGTTATTCACTTTCTGCAGCACTTCTGCCGGGCTTCCGCCGTTCATGGTGTGGTTCTGCACAAGAATCTTGGCAGCCATCATAAACAGGGCTGCCGGCACTCCCTTGCCGCTTACATCTGCCATGACCAGGCCCAGGTGTTCGTTATCAATCAGGAAGAAGTCATAGAAGTCTCCGCCGACCTCTTTCGCCGGCTGCATACTGGCGTAGATGTTCATGTCCGTCCGTTCCGGGAATGGCGGGAAGATATTGGGCAGCATTTCCGCCTGGATCCGTCTGGCCAGATTCAACTCCGTGCCGATCCGCTCATTCTCCGCGGTCACCCGGCGCACTTCACCCACGTATTCAACTGTCTTATGGCTCAGATCCGCGAAGGATTCTGCCAGCACTTCAATCTCGTCTCCGGTGCGGAAGGTTTCCTCCATCTTGAATTCCGGATTCTCTTCTCCCAGTTCCGTAATCCGCTTTGTAATCTTGTTCAGCGGTCTTACAATCCGCTTGCCAACAATCACCGTGTTCAACAGCAGCAGTGCCGCCAGTCCGGCAATACAGATGAACGCGATGGTTTTGCTGTTATTTGCCTTCTGACGGTAGGTAGAAGTGGCCTCTGACTGGATCTCTGTATATTTCTCCTGCAGCATGTCCACGGGCGTTTCTGCCCGTTCTTCGCTGAATGCGGTGATCAGCGTCCAGCTCACCGTTTCCAGCGGTACGCCCATCATGTAATAGTTCCCGCTGCCCAGCTTCACGATCCGGATATCGGTCTGGTCTTCCAGTGCGTCTGTTACCAGCTGCCCCAGTTCGGTATTCTCGCCTGTCCGCAAATCCGCCGCTTCCGCGCTGATGCGTGCCTGGAATTCCGGCTCTGTGGAGGTGGTAAACAACACATGACCATCATGGTTTACCGCTGCTCGGAATCCGCCTTCCACGTCGGAAGCGCCCAGGCTCTCCATAATATCATTCAGATAAACGTCCGCTCCAGCTACTGCTGCCAGTTTTCCGTCCGGGTAGTAAATCGGCATGGCACAGACGATATTCATCTGTCCTGTGGTAGCATCCACTTCCACATCGGAGAAACACAGCTTCCCTTCCGCTTCTGCCTGCTGATACCAGTGCCGTGTCCGTACGTCATAATTCTTCATGCTGCCGTCTTCCAGGAACCACTGTCCGGAATTCCTGCTTACGGAGAAGAATGTACCGTCAGGCATCCCCAAGTAGATGTTAGCGATATCCGTTACCGAGCACAGGGAGATCATCGTCTCGGACATACTGGCCACCAGGCCCAGATTCTTTTGAATCTCCGGATCATTCGGATCCACGTCATCGGCCATCAGTACCTGCGTTGCCAGCTTGCCTTCGTTCTCAGGCTTGGGCGGAGCATACGTATGGGGCGTATAGTTTTCAGGATGGGCAAACACTTCTGTGGCATAGTCTGCCAGGAACATAACGCGGGTCTTCGCGCTTCGGAACATATCATCCGTGATCTGGGCTTCCAGCACAGAGGAACGTTCCATGTTCTCCCGTACCACCTGGTCCATGATCCCCACGGTGGTATCCGTGATGGTATCCTGCTGCTTCTGGCTTGTTTCCGCCGCCAGCTGCGAAAGCATCCCGCTCTGGTACATCGTCAGCCCGCCATATGCCAGCAGACTCAGCAAGATAGTCACCAAAACAAGGGTAAGCACCTTTCTCTCGATGCCGCCTTTGATCTTATGCCTGTCCTTTATCACGTAAGTTCCGCCCCTTCCGATATACTGCGAAGGTTTTTGATTATTATACTATATCCTTCCATCCCTTTCCAGCCATTTATCCGCTTTTCACAGTACAAATCTCACATAATTCATCTAGTGTTTTTAGTGTGTAGTGTTCGAGTGTGCGCACGTGGCGGACACCGGGGACGGTTCTGCCACTGTCCACTTACGTGGATAGTCAGAACTGTCCCCTGGTGTCGCACAAAAAAAGAAGGCTGCTTTCGCAGCCTTCTTTACATCCTCAATGTTATCATCTCACAAAATCCGCTTTATGCTTTTGCCACCCACAGCCCATGCAGATTGCAGTATTCATATGCCGCCACGACCGGCTCTGTCACAGCAAAGTGCGCTTCAGGCTTTTCACCAGGCTTCAGGACATGCTTCTGATACCCTGTTGCAGTCTCCAGGATAATCCACTCGATGTAATGGACATCCAGCATGGGATGTGCAACTGATCCGATTTTCACAGTGACATGATCACCGGTCTGTTCAATCACCGGCACATGCTTCTCATAGGCTCCATCCGTCGTATTTGCAACAATAGCCTCACCAACCGGCACATCAGATATAACAATCTTTCCATCAACCTTATAAAAATTCATATTCGTTTCCCCTTTCTTTTACATTCTTATACTTCAGTGTTTACTTGCCATCATCATTGTCAGAAACAACTCCTGCCAATTATGCGATTGATCTACCGCCTGTTTAAGTAGCTCTTTTTCCACGTCGTTTAAATTGCGATTACCGTATTCTACTAAGAACTTACATATAGCTTTTATTTGTTCTTCATTCATCACTACACTCTCCTTTTGTGTTCTTTTTATATTATTCTTATTATTCATAAAACATATAGCATCTTAAAAACATATAATCATAGTTACTATATCTATACTATACATTTATCAATATCATCTGTCCATATAATCAAGACAAACTTTTCAATCCAGTTTGGATTCCATACTCTATCATTCTTAAGTATAAAGTTTCCATTTTTCAGTATTCATTGGCCGCCTTTGGCGGCACCTTTGGTCATATGTTCGGCCAGTATTCGACTGCTATTTCCTCAATGATATCCGTCATCGTTGCCACCCATTCAGACCAATCCCTCGACTCTTTCGTGATCATGACCACATGATCCCTCAATTCCATATTGATCTTTTCATAATCCCACTTTTTCAGCAACACACGAATATAACCATCCAGTATTCGTCTGGCTATTATATTATTCCAACCCATATGTCTTTTCCGTCCTAAATTCTGGATATAATCGATGGCCTGATATACAGGCATTGTATTCCTGTTATGTAATATGCCACCGATCTTGTTCAGGAACTCATTAACCGACTCCTGCGTCGGCATCTTATTTGCGTCATACCGGAAATACCGTCTGACACCGATCTCAATACATTCCTTAATGAATTCCATAGAATACTTGTAGTAATAAAATCCAAACTGTTTTCTGTTCTTCAGGCTCAAAGAAAACGGAAAAGTCACCTTGCTCTCAACAAAGTTGATGAAATCATAGTAAGTCATACTGTTTCCCTCCTGTTTTGTCGTTTTAGATTGTATTGAGACATGAAAAAAAGGAAGCTCTTTCGAACTTCCAGTCTTTCTTACCTTAATGATATCACGTGAACATACTATTTTTCTAGTGTCAGGGAACTATCATTTTACTCTCCAGTAGTTTATTCATGTATTTCTTTTCGAACTTAAAAGTCCAAATATATTACTATCTACTCGTCAAATTGTAGCCTTAGAAATGATTTTTATTCGAAAATTTCCTTTTCGAGTTCTTTATAAATATCCATATCAGGTGATATAAGCGTAGCTAAAGTATCACGCAAAAAGGATTCTGAATTATTCCCACAACGCGTTAGGTTTAATTCTCGCTTTATTGCATTATATATCTCACCACCTGCAGATTTAATATCATCTTCTGGATTTCCTCTATTTACAGAGTTTTTTATTGCTGTTTTTTTTGCTTCTATACATGCATTAAACTTATCTTGTTTACCCATTTTATCACATAGTTTTCTTATAACTGAATCGTCATATAAATACGCTTCCAAATGTCTTTTGCGTAGTACTCTTATCCCTTTTTGTTTTAAATCTTCAATTTCTTGTTCACTCCGATCATCTCGATCTACTAACTTTATTATTTTTGAATTCTTCAAAATTGTTGATAATATCTCACCATGCTTATCCTCTATGTTTTCTATATCATTGCATGAACCACCCGATATAAAGAAAGCTTCAGGATGAGTATTTTCAAACAATGTGGAATAAACCGATTTATCAAAATTCTTTCTTTTATTCCCGCATGTACTACCTTCACAAAAAACTATAGTTTGCGGCAAAATTAGTTTGGAAAAATCTCCAAATGCAAGTTCATAGAATTTTTCCATTACAGCTTTACCAATCTTGACCGGCTGTATTATTTGATCATCATCAAAATCACGCCCTCCAAAGTCTAAAAACACAACTGAGCCTGGTTCTTCTTTTTCAATTTGTTCAGCTTCCTGAAGCATTCCTATAGAATGTGTTGATATCCAAAGTTGTGATTTCTCGGGAATCAACTTTGTCAATTCTCGCAGCACTTTACTCTGGAGTTTTGTGTGCATATGGGCTTCTGGTTCATCAATACAGTAAATCGCATCTTCATAGTACTTAGATTGAACTACTAAATCTAATATAAGGTCAAATGTCGCCTTCTCTCCAGCTGAAAGATTCTGATAATCGAAATCTTGTATAACTCCTTTTGTGAAGAAAAAGCTCCCATTTGTTAGCGGTTGCCCAAGAGAACTCAAATTCAAATCTTCAAATACATTTTTTAGAGCTATTTGTATTTTCCCCACCAATTCATCGCGAAGCATTGCAACCGTTTTACCGTTATTCGATGAATCATATATTCCTGAGATTGTATCTGCAATTAATCTCTGATAATTTTCCGAAACTGTTTGATCATTTTGAATTAATGTGTTTAAACGAATAGATGTAATTGGGTTTTTTTGCATTTTCATAGCACGAATCTCAAAATCAGGCTCATTCCTATATGCACTTCTAAAATAGAAATGACCTTTTATATCATCATTATTTATCGTTTTTGAAAAAGTTTTATCATAGAAGGTAATATCCACTTTATTCGCTGTATTATGATGCCATTCATTAACATCATACGGCTTTGTACTACTAGTTTTATCAAGATAATAGTAATCACCCACATTATAAAACCCATAGTACTTATAAAAGTGATTCAAAGCCTCTATAAATGAGGTTTTCCCACTACCATTAGGACCAACTAACATTACTAATTTCGTGGTTTCTGGTATATTTTCTACAATAACATGTGTAAATCTCTTGAAATTTATAAGTTCTACGCGTTTAACTTTCACCTGTAATCCTCCCTATACTGCTGATTATAGTTGCGTTACTTCATAAGAATATAGATATATTTATCCTTTATAATACTTTATACCTTCTTAGTTTTATTTTCTTTTTTCAACTTCTTCTGATATTCATCCCAAAACAAGCCGGATCTTTTGATCCAGCTTGCCCTTCCCTCCATAATTATGAATTGTGAATTATGAATTGTGAATTGGTATACCTCCTACTTCCTACCTCATACCTCCTACCTGTTTCACGCGCTACACGTCGTGAATCTTTTCTTCGCTTGTTCACACGTTTCCCTTACCTTCTCCAGATATCCTTCCTTCCACACATTCTCCATATCGTCTGTAATACGCTTCCACGATACAATCTGGCCGTCCGGGCCTATATACCAGCCTAAATATCCTTTTTTGCCTTCATTCTTATAATCTATAACCCTGTATTCTCCTGTACCCTTATACAGATCCACTACGCCTTCAAAGCGCACAACTACACGCATTCCATCGGCATAATACTCTGGAATATACCGAAGTACGGCTTCCACGTATTCCTTTGTGCTCATCTCATTCCCGGCGGCATAGTGCTTCCACATGTCATTATTTCTGACTTCATGACAAATGATCTTCCTGACGCCCAAGTCTGCAAGTACATCCACCGTTTCCCGCAGAACATCCGTATTCCCGCGGTGAATGTTCATCTCAACGCTGGTCGGGAATCCCCTGAGACAGCAGCGGATCAGTGCGTTCCTTGCCGCCTGTTCCGCTCCTTTGATGCCCCGCATCCAGTCATGCTTTTCCACGCCGTCAAAGCCCACGCAGAATTCCGGTTTCATACCGCGCTGTTCAAACTGATCCAGTACGCTGTCCATCAGCAGCCAGCCGTTGGTATAGATCTTGTCGATCTTCATGCCTTTTTCCAGCGCATAGTCCACCAGGCTCCAGAAGTCCTCCCGTACAAACGGTTCCCCTCCGGAAATCTTCAGGCTCCGCACGCCGCATTTTGCCATCCGGTCAATTGCCTGGATCGCTTCCAAATGTGTCATTTCATCCAGGGCGGAATCCGGCGTATTGACGCAGCAGAACCTGCACCGGAAGTTGCACCTTCCGGTGATCGTCCACAAAACCTGTTCAGTATATCGCTTGGCAAACGGATCACAGTACTTTTCCATGCTGTTCTCCTTCGTCTTGTCGCGCTGTTCAAAGAAAACTTCTGACTATGCGAGTGAAGGGTATCAAAAGATGCTTTGATACCCATACAAAACAAAATGTATTTAGACGATTATCAGAACCACCAGCCACCAAACCAGCCGCCGAACCATCCCCATCCCCATCCATGGGATGCTTTTTTCGTATTCTTGGTATTTGTATTGTTATAAGGATTATAACAATTGAATGACTTCTGGTCATAACCGGAGCATGTCAGGATGTCTTCATTCCCCAGGTTGATAATGGTTACCTTCGCTTTCTCGTACTTCATTTTTGTTCCCCTTTCGATTATTGAATGGTTTCTATTGCGGGAGAGATACTCTCCAGAAATTCGCCAATGTCCTGCCTGGCGGTAGGCTCATCCAGGTCCACGTAGCGTTCCATGGAAACTGCAATCAGCTTTTCAAAGGTCGTTCCCTTTTCAATCATTCCCCAGTAGAACGCCCCTGTTTCATTGGTCTGGATAATCTTCCTGAAATGATCCGCGTTCTCCCCGGTGGCTATGATCATGTATTCGTCCAGCATCTTCTGCATGACGAACCCATCCCTGGCCCTGATCATCCGCATTCCTCCTTTTTCCTTTCTTCTGTCAAACAACGTATTGTACTTTCTTTTCCTTTTGAATCTGTTCCCAGAGCTTGTCCGGCTCTTCCTTGTACATATTGCAGGTGTACAGGTAAAACGGCACTTCCCGGATAAAGCGTTCCATCAGGTTCATGAAGACGCCCATGAGCTTGGGATTGCTGGGCACCAGCACCTGTTTGAAGAGCCGCTGCGAGATCTCCTTCGCGTCCATGCGCCGGAGGGATACTTCCTCGCCCCGCTCCAGGAAACACACCGCTTTCATCGGAACGCTGGTGTTCTCGCCCAGGTGCTCCTTGCCCCGCCAGGGCGTTCCGCAGGCGAAGAGATGGTCATTCACAAACCGGAGAATGGGTTTATCCCCGTTTACCACCTGCATCCGCTTGCCGAAGGCTTTCTTCCAGAGCAGGACCCGGGTGGTTTTGCCCGTACCGCTCTCCGCCGTAAACACCACGCCTTGTCCGTCGATATTGATCACCGCGGCGTGCATCAGGAAAGCGTTATAGTCCATCATCAGGAGGGCGATCTTCCGGTAGAGGCAGAGCTGCTCATTCTCCTCCGGAGTCGGCTGCCCTTCCGCGGCCATTTCCACTTCCGAAGCGGAAACCGTTACCCAGGGTTTCTTACAGCTCAGGTAATCCTTGTAGATCATCCTGGTGGATCCGAACCGACTTCTAATCTCGACCGGAATCCCTGCAATTTCGATGGTAAACATCGGTCACCTTCCTCTGTTTCATCTCTTCGCAAATCATTTTCAAGGGTTGCAAACGCAATCTGTTTCGTTACTTTGCATTTTACCGGCCATGTATCTCAAATTCAATCCCCTATGTAACTATTGCTTATTTACGATTACATAACCGTGTAATTATTAAGGCCTTAAAAACCATGTAACCCTTATAAATCAACGGTTCCAGTAAAATCCAGTGTTTACCATGCTTGTACGGTTTTTGGCGTACATTCGTGTCCAAAATATGTAAAACGTTTCGTGCTTTTTTCAGCTTCATTTTGGGTTACATAACCAATATGTATATTTTTCATGTAATCATCCATCAGCATAATAAAAGAATCTGGCCAAATATTGACCAGATCCGCTTGGTTCCTATTGATTCATCCGTACAATTGTCTATAAACCCCCGTACAACAGCGGGCTTGCCTTGTATGTTTGGTTACATACATATCAAATTGTATTTGTTTTGTATTTTCACTAATGCCGTTAATTTTCCGCCTTTTCCGCAGCCTGTATCAATACAGATTGTGCCCTTTTCCGGCAGCGGCCGTTCCTCATTATACGGCAGGACTTCCGTTGTGGCCTCGTCCCCTGCAAACCACGTCGGGTTTTCCAGGGCGATATGCCCCACGATCGTCAGCGGTCCTTTATAGCAGTTCCTCATCGCGATCCCGTGATCATGGATCAGGGTCTCTGTATCATTCGCTTCAATGGGATCGATCAAGAGCCCTGCATGCACGCACTGGAAGCCTTCTCCCTTGTAATACATCCTGCAGTGTTCCCGGATCCAGGGAGCCGCCTCTTCCATCTTCTCCCCGTGTGCCTTGAAGGAAGCGACCGTTGCGCCTTTTCCCACCTTATCCCAGATCATCCGCTCCTTCAGCGTCAGCTTCTCCCTCAGCAGGTAATCCTCATGGTTTCCCCGCAGGAGCACAAACTGATCTCCATAGGTCCGCTGCAGGCTCTTTACGGTATGGAATACTTCCCAGCTTTCCGGCCCACGGTCAAACAGGTCACCCAGCAGGATGACCTGGTCTTCCTTTTCCGGTTTAACTTTATCCAGAAGTGCGCACAGTTCCTTATTGCACCCGTGGATATCGCCGATGATGATGGTTCTCATGGTGGTTGGTGTCCTTTGTGTACGGAATAGATGATATGTATGGATTATACAATAGGATGAGGATGTTTGTCATGGGATTTTGGATAAAAGAAAAGCAGGAATACCGGAGGGTGTTCCTGCTGAAGGGAGTTCCGGATAGGTTGAAGGTTTAGGTCCCCGGAGGAGATCCCTCGACTACGCTCGGGATGACAAGTGGAGGCAATGATGTTCCGAATAACGTTCGAGGAAACTTGTGGTACTGGGAATTGCGTCCTTCGGACGTAGTAAGGGATCCTTCGACGCACTCACTTCGTTCGTTTGCTCAGGATGACAGCCTTATTATGCCAATCCATACGCAATGGTGTTCCGTTTTATTGCAGGGTTCCGAAAGCGGCCACCGCTTCATCCACGGTCATGGTGCCGTTGCTCACCTGCCAGCCGGCCTTGCGCACCTGGGCGTCCGGCGTATCCGCCAGTCCCAGCTCCGACATGTTGATGACCCGGCTCGCGTCCATCCCGCCGAAGGCGGCATACACGCCGTCCAGGGACATATCCGTGCAGGGCGTCACCATCCGCTTGGCCTGGGCCATCCGGTTCATCTCCCCGGGTGTTACCAGGAAGCGCATAAACTCATTGGCCATCTCCAGGTTCTGGCTGTTCTTGTTCACCGCAAACCCGATGGATACCAGGTTCAGGAAGTATCCTCCTTCCTTCGTGGAGGGCACCGGATGATAGCTGTACTTGAAGGGATGGGCGGTAAAGGCTTCCGACTTCTTTTCCCGCTTTTCCGTACCGGATACCGTATTGCCGGAAGCCATCATCATGGGAACGTCCCCTTCAAAGAACCGCAGGATCAATGCCTCATAGTTGTTGGCGATCTGGCTGCAGCTTTCCAAGTCTATATATCCCCGGCTCATGAAGTCCGCCGCCAGTTCCAGCGCGCTGCGCATATATTCGCCCGCGCCTTCCTCCATGTTGTTCATCTTCCGGATGACGTCCTCTTTCCCCTGGATCTGCGCGCAGAAGTAGGGATAGAACATGGGGAAAAGCATCTCGCTGCCGTTATTGTAGGCCATGATGGGGCTGGCATATCCGGCGGCCTTCAGGGCCTCACAGGCGGCGATCAGCTCGTCATAGGTCTTCGGGATCGCAATCTTGTTCTTCTCAAAGATCTCTTCATTCACCAGCATGCCGTAGGTGGTGGTATAGACCGGCACCGTCGGCACGTTCCCTGCCGCGTCCTTATAAAGCAGGCTTTCCCTGATGCAGCTCAGGTCGATTCCCGTTGCCGGATCCGCCAGGTTCTCCGCCTGCGCGTATTCCGTGTCTCCCCAGGAAGAATAGGTAAAGAAGATATCCGGCGCCTCACTGCTCTCCAGCGCGGTCGCGATGTTGTTCTTATAGTCGTCCATGTAGACGTACTTCAGGTTCACGTTCGGATAGTGTTCCGCAAACCGGTTGAACTCCGTCTCCAGCGCTTCAAAGTTCTCATAGTGCCCGGATACGGTAATCGTGCAGTCGGCCTTGGTGTCCAGCTTCGGTGCAAAGCCTTCCTGCTTCTTTGCTTCCTTTCCCGCGCACCCTGTCAGGCACAGTGCGAGCACCAGAACCAATACCAGCGCAAGCTTCTTCATTCCCAGCTTTTTCATGCCCTGTTCTCCTCCTTGATTCTTCTGATTTCCTTCAGCACGATCTTCATGTCAATCGGTTTGGCGATATGGCCGTTCATTCCGGCCTCAAAGCATTCCGCTACGTTCTCGGAGAAGGCGTCCGCCGTCATGGCGATGATTGGGATCTGCCTGGCCCAGGGATCCTCCAGGGCCCGGATCTGCTTCGTGGCCTCAATGCCATTCATCACCGGCATCTGGATATCCATGAAGATCAGGTCGAATTCACCCTTCCGGGCGTTCTTCATCCGCTCCACCGCTTCCAGGCCGTTCACCGCCCGCTCGGTCTCTACGCCCTGCATCTGCAGGAGCATGGAGATAATCTCCCAGTTGATGTCATTATCCTCTGTCACCAGGATATGCATGCCGGCAATATCCGCATTTTCATCCTCTGTACCGTTGTTCTCCCGCTCATTGCCCAGTACCTCACTCAGCTTGTTGTACAGGGTGGAGCGGAACAGCGGCTTGCTGATAAACCCGTTCACCCCGGCTTCCTTCGCCGCCTCTTCCATATCACTCCAGTCATAGGCGGAAATCAGCACGATCGGAACCTTGTCGCCCATCTTTTCCCGGATCTTCCGGGCCGTCTCAATGCCGTCCATATCCGGCATCTTCAGATCCAGCAGCACCACCTGGTACTGGGCCCCGTCCTGGACCTTCTGTACCGCTTCCATGCCGCCCGCCGCGGTATCCGCTTCCACCCCGATGGACCGCAGGGTATCTGCGGCCGTCTGCCGGAGCACGTCGTCGTCATCCGCGATCAGCACGTTCACCGGCGGAAGCTTCATTTCTTCCTCTGTCTTGTCCGCCACCGCGATCTCCAGTTTCACCGTGAAGGTTGTTCCCTTACCGACCTCACTCTCACAGTCAATGGTGCCGTTCATCAGGTCAATCATCTTCTTGGTGATGGACAGTCCCAGGCCCGTTCCCTGGATGGTGTTCACCCGGCTGTCCGTCTGGCGGGTGAAGGGATCATACATATGCTGCATGTATTCCGGCGTCATCCCGATGCCGGTATCCGCCACCACATAGGTAATCTTTACGGTCTTGTCCGTTTCGCCCTTCTCTTCCCGGATATCCACGTCCACCGTCCCGCCCGGCTCCGTATACTTCACGGCATTGGACAGGATGTTGATGAAGATCTGGTTGATACGCAGCTGGTCCGCGTACAGGTATTCATGCTTAAAGTGGCTGACCCGGAAGTTGAAGTCGATGTTCTTTTCCTTCACCATCGGCTGGGAAATGTTCACCAGGTTCTCCGCGCATTCCACAATGGAGAAGGTCACCGGACTCAGGTTCAGTTTGCCGCTCTCCACCTTGGAGATGTCCAGGATGTCGTTGATCAGCGTCAACAGGTGGTTGCTGGCCAGGTTGATCTTCCGCAGGCTTTCCTTGACCGTCACCTGGTCTTCCGTGTTCTTCCCCGCGATCGTCGTAAGCCCGATGATCGCGTTCATGGGCGTCCGGATATCATGGGACATGGTGGACAGGAAGTCTGTCTTGGCCCGGTTCGCCTGGTCCGCGGCCACAGCCGCCGCCTTCAGCTGGCGGTTCAGGTTCATCACGCTGTGCAGGTTGAATATGAGGAGCAGCAGCAGGCCCGCCACGATAATCCCGATCAGCGTCCAGTTGCTTTCATGCTCCTTCAGTTCCCGCATCGGGATCATCGTCACGATGATCCAGTTGTCTGTGTAGTTCACCCGCGTGTGGCCAATCAGGCATTCCTGGTCCTGGGAGTTTATCATCTCCACACTTCCGGGTTCTCCCCCGACGACCGCCCGCAGCTCGTTCACGCTGGCGGCAGTAAAAGTGTTGTAGGACTGGTAAAACTCATAGAAGTTTGAGTTCTTGAAGGATTTCCCCCGGATAATATAATCCCCGTCCGCATCGATCAGGGAGATCACCGCATCCTGGTAATCCTCTGTCGGGAAGGCCCACCGCTGTTCAAAGGCGGAGATCGGGATAATCCGGAGGATCACGGCGTCCTTGTTCTCCCCGGTCTCTTCATCCCGGATCTTCACGTTACAGCAGAAGGCGATGGACTGGATCGCGTTCACCGGGTTGGTATAGGCTCTCGTCACCTTTACCACGCTGTCCTCGCTCATCAGCATCCCGTATTCTTCTTCCAGAATGTCGATGTTCTTATACGATACGGTATAATCCCCGGGATCCTTTTTATGCGCTTCCGTGGAAAGGCCCACCAGTTCCCCGTTCTCCTCATACAGGATGTGGGCCATCACCTGCGGTCTGTTCACGCTCTTTCCCAGGAAGGAGATGGCTTCCTCCGCTGTGAGATCTGATGCGTTAATGTACCGTGCCCAGGCGTTACACACCTGCTGTTCTCCCAGCAGGTAGTTTGCCGTCACGCTTTCCATGGCGGCTGTCATATTCTCAAAGTCTTCCCGCTTGGTTTCCATCCGCCACTGCTGCTCGCTGCTCACGTCCAGGAACACAGCCGCCAGCACCGCCAGGATAATCAGGATATTCCCAAGGATGATCAAGCTTTTCTTCATTTCGTCACACCTTTATAAACCCAGCCATTCCCGGCCAAAGCATCATTCCCCGCAAATCCCCAATAACTTCTCCCGTTCTTCCCGGATCACCTGAACCAGTGCGGAATAGTCCGTCTCCTTCTTCTCCCGCAGCATTTCTGTGATCTCGCACACCGGGGTCAGAATCGGCGTCAGGGCCAGGTTGCTCGTAGTTCCCTTCAGGGCATGCGCCGCGGCAAAGGCTCCGTCCAGGTCCCCGCTCTCAACGCTGGAAAACAGCTTCTCAAAGTTGGCGTCTTGAGCGGCCATCTTCACCAGCCGGAAATAGAACCCCTCATTGTTCATGCACCGTGTCAGACCCTGTTCGGTATCCACGCCCAATGCCTTCAGTTCCGCAATCGTCATAAGGTTCACCCTTCCTTCGGCCGGAAGCAGTCCCCGCCCGCCGGCCTGTTTTCCAGCATAAAGGTTTCAAAATCAGCCCCCGGCAGCGGCCTGGAGAAATAATAGCCCTGGATGATGTCGCAGCCCATTTCCTTCAGGGCTGCCACCTGCTCCGCCGTCTCCACGCCTTCCGCGATCACCGGTACCCGGAAGGTTTCCGCCAGGCGGATCATCATCTCCAGGAGCCTTGTATCCTTCTTCTCCTTAAAGGCATTCCGGATAAACTGCATATCCAGTTTCAGCGCGTCAATGGGCAGCGTGGACAGCATATTCAGCGAGGAGTATCCGGATCCGAAGTCATCCATCTCAATCCGGAACCCGATCTCCCGCAGCTGCCTGACCTTCTCCACAATCTGTTCCGAATTCCCCGTATACGCGGACTCCGTCACTTCCAGCAGCAGCTCTCCGTCATGCAAACCATTTTGCTCACAGAGTTCCCGAAGCAGATCCACCAGTCCCGGCTCATACATATCAACCCGGGAGACGTTTACCGATACCGGCAGCGTAATCCCCAGCCGTTCCTTCCAGTCCCGGATCCGTCCAGCTGCTTCTGTCCAGACGTAGCAGTCCAGCTGGAAGATGAGGCCGTTATTCTCAAACAGCGGAATAAAGATCCCCGGGGAGATCATCCCCAGTTTGGGATGCTTCCACCGCACCAGTGCTTCCGCGCTGCACATCACCGGCTTCTCCGGCCGCACGTCAAACTTCGGCTGGAAGTATACGTCAAACTGCTTTTCCCGCAGCGCCGCCGGGAAATCCTCAATCAGCTGCTGCTCCAACATCTCCCGGTCATGCAGGGAATCGTCATATACCGCGATGTTCTTCGTGAAGTTTCCCTTCACGGTATCAGCCGCGCTCTTTGCCCGGTCAAACCGCTGTTCCACATCCAGTTCCTTGTCCACGCCGGCATAGACGCCCATCCGGATCCGGACCCGGTTCTCACCCTCTCCGTTTCCGCTGCCGGGCATCCGTACTGAAACCTTTTCAAGCAGAGAAGCATAATCCTCCCGGCTCGGGCAGTACAGGAGGAAATTATCCGCTTCACTCCGGCAGGCGATGCCGCCTGCCTCCTCCACAAATTCCAGGGCTTTCTGCCCGATCTCCCGCAGCAGTTCATCCCCGTACTTCTTCCCGTACCGTTCGTTGATCGTATGGAAGTGATTCACATTCAAAAGAATCGCGTCTGTCGGATAATCCTTATGGCGCGCGTCCAGCTGCACGGCATACCGGCAGAAGAAGTCCTTGTTATACAGTCCCGTCAGCCGGTCCCGCTCCGTCCAGTGCAGGATATCCCGGTCCTCACTCAATTCAATGGTCCGGCGAACCCGGGCCAGCACCACTTCCTGCCGGGGATAGGGCTTGGGTATAAAGTCAATGGCGCCCAGCGTCAGGCATTCCACTTCCGCGTCACTGTCCGCGGTCATAACGATGACCGGAATCCGGGCGTACCGGCTGTCGTTCTTCATCTCCCACAGCACTTCCAGCCCATGGATATCCGGAAGGTTCAGATCCAGCAGCACCAGGTTCAGGATCTCATACTGCTCATGCAGGATATCCAGAGCCTCTTTCCCCGTCAGTGCCGGCACAACCTCATAGGTATCCCGCAGCATCATCTGCAGGATCTCCTGGTTAATCACCTCATCGTCCACCAGCAGGATTCTTCTTTTTTCTTCAGAAGGACGAAAACTCGTCTGGTTCTCCGCCATATTTCTGGCCTCCCGACGTTATCTAATGATATGCAAATCACCCTTCTCCTTCGAAAGGTGAAAGGGCCACTCTTTTCTCGTTTCTCATTCAGTTTCTGTACTTATTATTTTACCCGTTTTCCCCTTTATTTTCAATCCATCTGCCCAACCAACTTTTCCAATTATTGTGTAACCAAAGCAAGGATAACAAAGCGACAGAGGCGGCAAGAGTGTGACTGCTGGGGACTGACAGTCTGTCACTATTTTTCGAAGAAAATGTGACTGAGTGTCTGTCCCCCTGTCACTGCTCTTGCCGTACAATCCCTACTCACACTCTCTTCTTCATCTAATGAAAGACAAGCCAGACATACGTCTGGCTTGTTTCCTTATCACCCATTGTTTTTGATTTGCTCCCACAGCATTTCCGGCTTTTCCTTCTCCAGGTTGCCGATATACACATAGAACGGCACCGTCTGCACAAACTTCTCCAGCAGGGAAATCAGCATGCTCATTTCCCTGTTTCCCCTGGGAATAATCACCTGCTGCATCAGTCTCAGTGCGGCTTCGTCTTGCGTCATCCTTTCCAGGGAAACCTCTTCTCCGCGCTCAATAAAGCACATAGCTTTCATCGGGACACTTTCTTTGACACCCAGTTTTTCCAGACCCTTCCAGGGTGTTCCGCAGGCATATACGCCGTCTTCCTTAAGCCGGATGACAGGCTTGGCTCCGTTGATGACCTTTACCCTGTCTCCCATTGCTTTCTTCCACAGCAGTGCCCTGGTGGTCTTTCCTACGCCGTTTGCGGTTGCAAAGCCCACACCCTGCCCGTCCACGCTGATCACCGCTGTCCTCGTCAGGAAAGCGTTATAATTTACCAGTGCGGCAGCAATCTTGCTGTTAATTACCATCTGCTCGGTGCGTTCGGAAATCTCTTCGTCTTCCATCATCATTTCCTCATCTGAAACCGATACAATCGTCATGGGCAACTGATCCGACAGATAATCCAGGAAAAACTCTTTGGTGGATTCAAACCTGCTGATAATCCCAATCGGCACTCCGGCGATTTCGATCACGAACATCTGCTTCTGCAGAACATTCTGCCGGTATGCCGTCATCAGGAAACTGAGATCTTTTTCAACAACTGCCTGAGTAATGATAATCCCTCCGCATCTGTCCTTATAGGACGGTCCCGATAATAAAATCGGGTATGCTTAATTATATTTTCACCTCTCCTCTCAATCAATCCATCTGTGTAACTTTTTTATCCAAAAACCGCGTAACTATGTAACACTTCATCCAAATGCACCGCAAAACAGATGCTTTCAAACGTTTGCATCCTCTTTTCGTTCATTTTCAACCGTTTCAGCCTGTTCTATTCAGTACTGACAAGTTTGTGACGAAGTACCTTTTGGCCATTTGAGCAGCAATCCGGTTACGTAATCGATATGTCACTGTTCTTCCAAAACATTGTTGTCCGGTTTACACTGCACTTAACGCATATTTTATCCTCTAGTGTTCAAGTGTTTAGTGTTTAAGTGTCTTACCACCGGGCGGATACCAGGGACGGTTCTGCTACTGTCCACCTTATATGGATAGTCAGAACTGTCCCCTGGTGTCGCCCACAAAAAAACTGCAGACACTTTCTGTCTACAGTCACTTCGCATCTTAATGCTATCACTCAAAACCACTTTACGCAACTATACATTACTATACGTTACTATACGATTTAAATAATTATCGTTTTCTTTCCACAGTTACTTCGCATATTAACATTATCACGCGTCAAGCATGTCATTCAAGTGTCTTTTAGTGCATTATAGTGAACTTTAGGGAATTATAGTGAAGTAATATGCAAAATGATCCTTGAAAAATTGACACTGAATTCACGGAAAACAATCTTCTGAAGTAAAAGAAAAACTCTGACAACCATAAAGGTTACCAGAGTTTTTCTTTATGTCTTGTTATCCTCTGTATTCACATTCTCATATTTTCCCCTACGTTTGTCTGAATAATGAAAGAACACAATAATTAAAAATAATAGTTAAGGTTAAATGCCTTTCTTCCATAAACGTTTTTCAATCATTTGATATATTTTGATTGCAAGCAAAGTTAGAGCAAATCCAACAATAATAGTAATAAAGAGAATAAGCCTATTATTCTCAACGTGGAATATTAGTTTTATGCCATACTCTACATAGTATAATACTTGTCTATGTATTAGAAAAAAATATGAACTGACACTGGCAACAAAAAGTAGAATACGATTTGTAATAATTCTGGAAATCGTTCCATCTCCTTTTGCAAAAATCGCAATTAATCCCACAGAAAAAGGGAGAAATAAACATGTATAGGAAAACCATTTCATGGATTCATCCGAAAAGTAATAAATCGCCCAAGATAGAATAGTAAAAGGTAAGATTAGGATTTCAGCTTTAGATGTATTCTTCTTCCATAAAGAAATATTGTCACGCTTGAATGTAAAAAGATATCCAACCAAACAACCTATTGCAAAATCTCCAAGCCGATATAATGGGAAACAATAGACAATCCACTTAATATCAATGTTGGGAATAAAGAAATGAAAAACAGCGCCGATTATTATTTGTGTAGTATATATGCATAAAATATAAAGAAATGTTTCTTTCTTATTTGGCGTACGTTTTTTTATAGCATTCAAAATAAAAGGAAAAATAAAATATAGAAATAATGTCACTGAAAGATACCAATCGACGCTATTAAGAGCTTGGTACCATTCAGAAGACCAAGTTTGTAATAATGGTATTGTTATCCCCAATTTTATTATCTCAGATTGAACTGATATTTCATGCTGAATTAAAATCTCTCGGATTAATCCTACAATCAGCATTATAACATGCAATGGGAACAACTTTTTGATTTTTCGAATCGCGAAAGTAGTTGCACTCTTTATTGTTGGTTCAACAGGTCTCTTCCAATAAGAATACACCATAACAAAACCAGACATGACAAAGAAAACTGAGACTCCCCAGACTCCACCACAATTAAACCTTGAACCTACTCCGTGATACATAAAAATCATTAAGCAGGCAATTGCTCGAATTGCTTGCAGAGATAAAATCATTTTATTTTCCTTACATTCACCCATGCAATCTGTAACCTCCCACGTAGTCGTTCCCTTGCAGAAAAAGCTCCTATTTATTTTTCATTTACTATATTTAGCAACATAAGAATTCAATCTGAACTATTAAGCTTTTCTGTATTTCATAAATCAATCAACAATGAATCGTAATCTTTAGCTATGAATAAAAATATGGTATTAACAATGTACTTGTTTTCTCACCTTTTACCATAGATTTAAAAACAAGCCGGGATTTATATATCCGGCTTGTCTTCTTACTCTCTCATTTATGAATTCTGAACTGCACTTGCTGTCAGTCTACCCTCCTGCAAATGGAATATCCGATCACAAATTCCCAGTGCGGCCTTCCTATGCGTCACAATTATCACCGTCTTGTTCCGCATTGCGTCTATATTTCGCAGCACCTGGGCTTCAGTTTCTTCATCCAGTGCGCTTGTGGCTTCATCCAGCAGCAGTATCGGCGCGTTGCTCAACAGCGCCCTGGCAATCGCCACACGCTGCGCCTGGCCTTCGGAAAGGCCAATACCGCGTTCACCCAGTTTTGCTTCCATTCCGATCTTCCCAACCAGTTCATCCAAACAGGCTGCCTTCACAGCTTCCTGGATCTCTTCATCAGTTGTGTGATCGGTAAACATGGTCAGGTTGTCCTTCAGCGTACCGCTCATGAGCATATTACCCTGGGGCACATAGGCAAACAGGTTTCTGGTTCCCTTGCATGCCGGAACCTTCTTACCGCCGGAAACAAACGACACACTGCCTGCGGTAGGCTTATATATTCCCAATAGCAGCTGGAATAGGCTTGTCTTGCCGCCACCGGAAATTCCGGTCAGTGCAACAAAGTCACCCCTCTGTATCGTTCCATCAACGTCCACAAGCACATCCTCTTCGTTTTCTGCATACTGGAAGTGGACGCCCTCCATCCGGATTTCATCAAAGTTGTCAAGTTTATCCCCAACCACTTCATCTGGCAGTCCAATTACTTCCTGAAGTCTCTCAGCAGAAGCAACCACACCATATGCCTCGCTTACCAGGCTGATCGCATTGGCAATCGGTCCCTGAATCCGTCCAACCAACTGAATCAGTGCAGCAAGTCCGCCATATGTAAAAGTACCCTGATAGATCTTAACACATCCCCACAGGTTACACACCAGCCAGCTGATATCAAACAAACTACCCATACCGTTGTTCAGGGCAATATTCAACTTTCCATTACGAATCTGTTCCTTTGCCAGGTGTTCGCGGTGCTCATCCATGTTATCCATTGCCCGTTCTTCACTGACAGAAGCTTTAATCAACCTTACATTCTCTATGGTTTCCTGTGTGCTGGCATGCAGTTTTGCCTGGGCATCCTGCATCCGCTTATGGCGCCGTTTCATGGGATTTCGGAAAGCAGCAGTTAATATGACACCCAAGAATCCCGCGATAATCAGAACCGGAATAAACCGCCAGTCCATGCTGATGAGGATGCCCGCAGCACCCACAAAAGAAACTATAATACGCAGAACAGATGGTAATAAATTCAGCACGCCATCTTTTACAACGCTCACATCACTGAAGACGCGGCTTACCAGTTCACCACTGTGAAAAGGTTTCAGTGCTGGATATTCTTTGTCCATCAGGCTGGCTGTTACCTGATGTTGCATTTCAAGCTGCATCCTTGCAGAAGTCCTAGTCCGCAGCCAGGATCCAAGCACTGAAATCAACCGTTCTACAGCAATGATCATAACTAACAGAACGCCATATTTCCAGAGCAAACTGCTGTCATGGCTTACTGCTCCATCAATCAGTTCCTTTGTCACCAAAGTCAGCCAAAGGGATAACAAGGTGCCTAGGATTCCCAACAAAGAAATCCCCAAGATTGCTCCACGAAACGGCCTTGCCCACCGATGAATAGACTTGTAGACCGGACTGCGAAATACAGTCTTAACTCTTTGCAAATTGCTTTCCATGTTTCTCCTGTATCTATAATTCAACTAAATCATATATAAATTATACTACAGCGTTCAATATATTGTCATCGAGTCTTTCAATCTATACAGCAAAAAAGAGTGTTCAACATCCAGCAATAGCCATTATCCGAACACTCTTCTTTTCACTGCGCTCCAATACCTATAAACAAAAGACTTCGTTTTTAGCAGGAAAACTCGAACCGGATAGAAATCACACCAGAGATGAACATAAACCTTATACCAGATATTATCTGGGGTTATACTCTTGCCGTCCCGGATGACCCGTGTCATGACACCTAGAATCATATCATCCATAACAGGTGGATCCAGGAAGGTGTTATGATCTCCAGCTACTACATATCGATCTGGAAGTACCTTCAGAACGCGATGTAAAATATATCGATCATCAATTTTATATAGAACAACATCATATTTTTTTATCTGCTTATCTAGCTTATGTATTACTATAATATCTTTATGCTGTCGAAGAAGAGGCATCATTGAATAACCAACACTTGTATAGACTATATACCCTTGTTCTTGTAATAATCTATCAAAAGTCAAATATTGAATTGATGGCTCAGTATATCTATCCGGCACTTTTTATTATTCCTCTATTCCGAATGTGATGCTTATTATACTACTATTTTTTTATTCCATTACCAAGAGCATCATATGCAACTTGGAAACAATCATCCTGGAAATTGTCAATTTTAAACTCATAAAAAGAGACTTTCCCTTGTAAAGACTGTATCATTTGAAGTGTTTTTCTGACTTTCTCAATTGGCTCTGGTCTGTATGCTTGTTGATAAAGATATGGAAACGCTTCTATAAACGAAATCTCTCGAATTGAATTTCGCTCCGCTCTCTCCAAAAACACAACGGCATTTAAGGGTACTATAGTATTTGTATTATAACCTTCCTTTCCAGCCCACGGAGACCCACAAATATAAGGGACTTCACCGGTAAGGATAAATGGCTTATCTCCGTTCACCACTACAGTCTCCGGTTTGTTTTTACGCCAAAGATTTATATGCGTCGTTTTACCCGTTCCACTACTGGCAGAAAAAATATATCCTTTTCCACTCAAAGCTATAGCTGCTCCATGATATAAAAGCACGCCTTCATCTATGAATCTATCTGCAAGTAATCTTAATAAAGTATATTCTTCGGCTAAGCCATCCCATGCATCACATTTTCCATGGTTAGCTGTTTCACACACTTTTTTATCTTTGTCTATTTCTGATTGTGTAGATACAATTTTAAAATCTGCTACTCCATCAGTAGTATAACCACGGCATATAGCTTGCGGACGGGTGTGTAGAGTCTCAACATCAATTATTCGACCGGCAATTTTAATCTTAAAGTTGTACATAATTGTATTATGATTATTCCTCAATAAGATTGTTACTTCTCAAAAGTTCCACAATATCTCGAACATATTCAGCTATAGTATCTTCATTATTATCGTATTTTGATGTCAATTGGGATATAATCTCCTCTATTGTTGTATCTTTTTCAAGAATTTGAATTATTTCCAGCCCAGTTTTGTTCAGTTTCAATACACCATGTACCTGATCAGCGCCGTTTCCCACAGGTACCGCAATAACTTCTGATCCCATATCAACCGCTTCGAAAGCGCATTTCATCTTCATCGTTATAATCCTCCAATGTATAAAAGGGGCATGCGTGGTATTTTTCCAAACATGCCCCTTTTGTTATGCCCGGTGGGGTTCAACACATTACAGCCAGCCCTTAGCCTTTAAGGCATTCACACAAGCCTGGTCATACTCTTCAGTGGTGTTGTACTTCCCGATCAGCGCATCCATGACATCCATAGCCTGATTAGCAGTGCAATTCTTCAGCTGAAAAGCGACACCCTTGATGGTGGTGAAAGCCAGCTTCAGGTTGTTCTTATTGATATAATAATTTCCACCGTTAACCATATCCAGTTCGTTTTCATTAATTTCCATTTTCATTGTTCTTCCTCCTCAAATTACACAATAAGCGGAGAGGTGTCATCGCAACCTACTCCTGTTGAATGTTCAGCGTTACCAACACAAGAAGTTCCGCCCTGATTTGAGATACCATCCGCAATACAGCCAGAATCCGTGGTAAGCTTTTCATTCAAATCAATTGAAACAAATTCAGCCTTCGGTTCTTCAAAATACATTACAATCATCCTCCTTTTTATTACTCAGGTTTTTACCTGAGGAAAACAAACTTATTATCGTATCTGTATATTTGCGATACGATTCAGGAAGGAATAAACAACGATCTTTAGCAGGACACTTTTCTATTCTGTAACAATCCGGGAAAAATGTGCAATCCCTGCATTTGGGGTGATCCGCACTTATTTTCCAGGCTCCTGCGCGGTTTTCATCTGTTATTCCTTCAGTTACCGTTCCCGTGGTTTCTGTATCATCAAAACGTTCACAGCATCTGACTAATGAGCCATCTGGTGTGATCGTAACGGTGGAATCATTCTCTGCATCACAGCAATGATACCGAAAATGGGGCAATTGCTTCACCGAATGATATAACCCAGCTTCCCGGGACATATTATTCAATTCCACAATTTTGTCTATGAACCATTCTTCACTCCCATGAAGTACATTACCTTCTTTGTCAGCATATTCCCCAATAACCGGGAATGCATACACAGACAAGTTCGGATTGTCTCCAAATCGGAGTTTTGCCTCTTTTACAAGTCCACCGAAATCCTGATAATTTGCCTTATCAAAATTCATTCGCATTCCGACTCGAATGCCACTATCTAGTAGCAATCCGATATTTCTGAGAATACGCTGATAAGGATTATCACGCACATTTACAAAACTCTTTGTTGCATTATGCCTCTCTTCCAGCCCATCGAAGCATATCTGTAGGTATTCCAGATTCCATTTTTCCTTTGCCTTCTGAACAAGTCCTTCATCAAACAGATATCCATTCGTTACCATTTGTGAAAGATACTTTATTCCACGAAGCCTCAATCCCTCTGTAATCTGGTCAATTCTATCAGAAGCAACTGTAGGTTCACCACCAAACCACGTGATACGGACAAATTTCTTTTCTCCACAATGTGACGCAATAAACTCGACAACTGAATCGGCAATTTCTTTCGACATCTTTGTCGTTTTTGCTCCTTGCTCGAAACAGTAATAGCATCTAGCGTTACATGCAGTAGTCGGTAGGATGGTATATTTCGTAATGTCTTTTGAAACCTGAGCTTCTTCCAACTTACGGAATATGCATCTCATATTCACAACCTGCTGATGCTCATCATATGATTCAGGGACCAGAAAATGATTATCAACAAGTTGCTCCATTCCTGGTATATACTTGACAGGAAGACTATTGATGATATCAACCTCTTCTCCTTCAAGTACTGCGAGCTGGCTTGTGATGACATTGTATAGCAACACATTGCCCTCATGATCGACCCGCATAACATACCGCATCAGCCGGTAGGTGTCCGTATGCTTGATCTGTTGTTTCCCCCAGAGTTTTGCAATTTTTTCTTCAGGTTCCACAATCGTCCTCACTGATCGGCATCACCTCCCGGTCGGATTCACAGTTACACTTCGTGCATTTAATGTATAGTATGTAACATATTTATATTACACGATGCATAAGAGCCTGTCAACATTTATTTCCAACGGGTACAGGGTTTATTCTTCTATTGTCCCATTTGGTAAATATCGACTTTTGACATTCTGTGAATCCTAAAGAAGTGACTTCCCTCCTTTCTTTTGCAAACGTTTCCTTGTGGGTGGCCATCCCGTATGCTTTTCAGCATCTTCACCTATATATACGTTTGTAGTGACATGTTGGCAGTAAAAGTACGATTAAATAGTTACTAATTTTTCAAATAGATTATAATATCAACTACAGCAAAATCATAGCATATAAAAGTCTTTATACCACTCTGCAAACTTTCTTAACCCTTCCTGTATCCCGATTTTCGGTGTAAACCCATAGTCTCTTTCTAACCCAGTCGAATCCGCATAAGTCACCGGTACATCTCCTGGCTGCATAGCAACAAGCTTCTTATGTGCATCAAAGTCATAATTCTCCGGCAACACGCCCGCCCGTACCAGTTCTTCCTGGAGCGTCTGTACATAATCCAAAAGGTTTTCAGGCTGTCCTCCGCCGATGTTATATATAGCATAAGGAGGAATCGGAAGTCCGTCCTCCCCAATCTTTTTCTCCGGTGCACCCTGCATAACACGCAGAATGCCTTCTACGATATCATCAATATAGGTGAAGTCTCTTTTACAGTTCCCATAGTTAAAGATCTGAATATCTTGTCCCTTAATCAGCCTGTTGGTTGCAGAGAAATAGAACATATCCGGCCTTCCAGCAGGTCCATATACGGTGAAGAATCTCAAACCCGTACTGGGAATATTATAAAGCTTAGCATAGCTGTGTGCCAATAATTCATTACTCTTTTTGGTGGCTGCATATAAGCTTACCGGATGATCCACCGGATCGTCTGTGCTAAAGGGTACTTTCTTGTTTCCGCCATATACGCTGCTGCTAGAAGCATAGATCAAATGCTGAACTCCAGAATTACCGTTATCATAACTATGACGGCATGCTTCTAGGATGTTATAGAAACCAACGATATTGCTCTCGATATAGACATCTGGATGATCTATGCTGTAGCGTACACCCGCTTGTGCTGCCAGATTCACCACAACATCAAAATTATATTTCTGGAATAGTTCATCCACTAGTTCTTTGTCAGCAATGCTTCCGCGTATGAAGTTATATTCGCATTTTCCATCCATTTCCGCATTCTTATTCTGCAGACAGCGATATTCCTTCAGTGCAGGATCGTAGTAATCATTCATGTTATCCAGTCCGACTACGGTACATCCGGAAAATTCCCGCAGAATGCGCTGTGTTAAAGCTGCACCAATAAAACCTGCTGCGCCAGTAATCAGGATTGTTTGATTATTAAGATCAATTCTCGTTTTCATCTTATTTCAACCCCCTATAGATTTCCTGCACCATCTGATAGCTTTCCAAATTTCCGATATCATACCGTTTCCCAGGCATTTCATAAGCATGCACAGTAGTTTGCCCACTCAGCCACGCAATAAAGCTTCCTGGCGCGTCCACCCCACATCCACTCCCTATTCCCTTCTTTACGAGCGGTACATCTTCCGCTTTGTAAATGTAAAAAGGCGGTGTGCACCAGTTACTTTTCGGTTCAGCAGGTTTTTCTTCCATGGAAATGATCCGATCCTGATCATCCACTACTGCCACACCTGCTTTCCGGAGTTTATTGATATCCGGTTCATAGTACCGCATGATGCAGGTAGTGTTCTTATTCTTCTGATATTCAATATAATCTACCAAAGAGAAATCAAGCAAATTATCCCCAGCAATGACAAGCAGATCATCTGTCAGTTTCTCTTTCTCAATAGCAAACTGAATATCCCTCACTGCACCCAGGCGCGTTTCATTGTTTTCTGTCCCATCATCCAGCACAGTAATGGGGAGTTTGTGATTATCTGCCCATTTCTGGAAATGTTCAGCAAACTTATGGTTACTAATCAAGATATACTGATCAACACATCCCGCACTATCGATATCTTCCAGCAGCCAGTCAAGGATTGTCTTGCCCTGTACTTTCAATAAAGGTTTGGGGAAATTCTCCGTCAGCGGATAAAGCCGTGTAGCATATCCAGCCGCCAGGATGACACATTTCATAAGCCTACTCCGATCCCATCCGCACTCTTGCATAGATGAAAACTGTATTTACCCTTCATTTCCGGGAATGAATCAAGATATTTCTTTTCAACTTGTTCCTGGATGAAATCCACTTTATCCGGATTCACTAGTGCCATACAGCATCCTTTGAACCCCGCACCAGAGAAACGTCCTCCGTAGATTCCATCTGTTTCTCTCATGATCTCATAGAGTCGTATTTGCTCCGGTGCGCCGGATTCCCAGTTATGAATGGAAGACCAACCGCTTTCGAAACTCAGCCGGCCATATTCTTCCAGATCTCCCCTTCTCCAAGCCTCCGCCCCGGCTTCTACTCTCTGAAATTCAGTATACCAGTGTTCACACCTTTTTGCCCACTGCGTAGGAAGTTTATCTTTATAAGCTTGATATACTGAAAAAGATACATCCCTGGCATTTGCTTGATTGAACTTTCCATATTCATATCCAGAGAAAGCCTGCAGGGCATATACACCAGCCCTCAGCTCATCCACACGCATATTATACTTGGATCCGGCAAGTGAATGTTCCAGGCCAGAAAAGAAGATAGCTATAGCATAGGACTTCATATTCGGAGATTCCGGGATCAACTCATACCGATTATTCTTACAATCGAGGTACAGCAGATGATTTGCCTTTGAAAGCACTTCACAGCTCTGATCCAGTGTACCCACATTCACACCAACATAGTTTTTCTCAGCATCAAATGCGATATCTATCAGTTCCTGGGGCGCTAACTTAATCCGATTTACTTTAGCAAGAGCACCCAGGAAAGCAAGAATCACAGCAGCTGACGATGAAAGCCCGCCAATAGGGAGGCTTCCTTCAATTACACCGCAAAGGCCGACAGATAGAGTATGCTCTTTCGACAGCGCCCATGTTGCCCCTCGCAGATAATCTGCCCAGTCTCCCGTCTTCTCTCCGATTTCCCGAATATGCCACTGGGCACGCTTTGGGAACTGAAGCGAGGTCATTTCAATAACTCCGTTCTGTTTCGGACGGAAGGCAATATGAATGCCCTTGTCAATAGCCAGGCCGGTAATCTTGCCCAGGTTGTGGTCACTGTGGGCTCCGATCGGGCAAATACGGTATGGTGAAAAAAAGAGTCCTTCCGCATCCCTTCCGTAGATTTCATGGAATTTTTGTTCGCAGTGCATGATCAGAATCTCCCTAACAAGTTATGACAATTCAAATTCACTATCATTTCCCGAACTATAACCAATCTTATTTACTTAAGAATTTCATAAAATTCTCTTTTTTCTCCAGTGCTATCATTGTCGGCCTTCCCAAATCCTCCATGGCACCAATAGAACACTTGACTTCAAGCTTAACTCATTCCGGCCTTTTGCGGCTTACAGCTCCTTGTCCAGGTCTTCAAAGGTATCCACACAGACAGCATTCGGATATCCGCAGGCTTTCGCAATAGCCACCAAGTCAATCTCTCCCGCCACTGTGGGCATACCGCCGACTGTCTTATGAGCCGCATTATTTGATCACCACATGGATCAAGTTCTTGGGCTTATTCGTGCCCATAACTGCCATTGCGCCCATGTGCATGAGTACTGCACCGTCTCCGTCCACGCACCAGATTCACTGTTCCGGTTTGTTGATTGCTACGCCCAGGGCAATCTCTTTCTTTGTTTTTCCCTATTATTGTTGCTATAAAGCATATACTCACATAACAAGGACTTTGTACAATTCCTTCTGTACAGTACAACTGAACAAATATTTAAATCAATTAGCAGACGACTTGTATTTATAACCCAATGAATACGCAGCACTTAATTCGGAATAGTCATCCAATGCTATCTTTTCCATCTTATATCCAATAATCGCACCAATTCCGTTATGAACAATATCATCTAAATCACATGATCCTATTCCAGTCAAATACTGAATGATCTCAATCACTATAGATATTAAAACAGGTATCATAATGATGATTTTTCGGGGATAAAGACGATAAAAAAGAGCACCCAACGGAATAAACAACCAGATATTTCTCAATATTTCCACTAGTATTCTATTATCTGTAATGATTTTACTATAGTTCCAGAATAATGACACCTGTATTTTAGAACTAATGCTTTCCCTAAACATCAACGTCATATATCCTATTATTAAGATATACATAATCAATAGAAGAGAATTCATCTTTTTGCTTAGGAAAGTAGAAACAAATACTATCAACAATACAAAAAAAACCACTACCCAAGATTGATTATATAGGAAGTTTTTTATATTTATCATCTTATTTCCGTTTTTATCAAGATATGTAGTTTGTCCGTTTTCTCTATTAATTCCATATTGTCCTTCTGATAGTGAAAAAGGATTCCCCAGCAAGTCATAATATTTTTCTGTTGCAATTTCTCCATTTGCCTGAAACTCTCGTACTATTGTAGTATATCCTTTGTTTGTTATCGTAGGATTACCATCCATATCCAAATAAGTCAAGACAGTGGCCAACCCATTTTCATCATATTCTTTGTGCACTCCATATTGTCCCAACGATAGTTTGACTGGTTTTCCGCATTCATCATAATATAATTCCCGTTCAACCTTATTTATATAATCAGTATCATGACAATAATATCTTTGTTTCATTATCGCATAACCGCGTTCAGTCATCACTGGATTTCTTTTTTCATCCACAAATATGATCTTACATATTTCTCCTTTTTCATTATATTCATTTATCTTCCCACAACCATAGGATTTTGTAAAAACAGGCTCTCCACTCATCCCCAAATATCTTGTCTCTATTATTTGTCTTTTCTCGTTATATAGTTTTTCTTCTATTGAATACCCATCTGATCTGGTTACTGGTTTACCTTCTGCATCTTGAAAAGTTGTTCGGATATTATTGTTCATATCATCGTATTCACGAAATATCTGATAATATCCTGCTGATTGAGTGACTGGTTCTCCCTTATCATCAAAAAAAGTTTCAATCTTACCCATTTCAGTTGTTATGATCTTCCTCGTTGCAAATCCTTGATTCGCTGCGATAGTAATTTCTCCATCCTCATTCACATAATCAATTCTCACCACATTTTTTTCTTTTGTGGTAATTTCCTTCAATTGAGATGAATGATAATCTGATTTGGGTTTTTGTATGCTTGGATTAATAAATACAAGTGATAAAATAACAAACAAAAAATAAAGTATAGAAATACGTTTTCTGTACAACATTTTCATTGTGAATTACTTCCTACTTTTATATGCCCCATCTGAAACTATTGCTTTCCTTTCTTATCCCTATTGACGCCTAATTTATTAAACATATTGTACTTTGTTTTTGCTATTTGATATTCATTCAACAATCGTCTCACAGGTTTCTTTCTTCTAATTCCTTTGTAAAAATATCGAAGCATCTGATAAACCCAAGCAAACGATTGAAGATGTTTCTTTCCCATACCAACTTTCCAGTTTATGAGTCCCCGCTTTTGAAATAGTCGAAACGCTTCCTTTGGCGAAAATGTAGCAAGAATAACATTCTCCCCAACACTTGTATTCTCTGCTTGCTTATTTCCAAAGTTCCCGCTTTTTTTTATATGATTCATCAGTTGATTACATAGTTCTTCATCTGCCATCTTACACCATTCATGTTCAGATAATCCTAAATACATTTCAGCCATTCGAGTCACAATTATTGCCAATTTGTCCAATCCAATACAATTTGCCTTTTTTTGAAACAAACTCCACTTACTAGTATCATCAAGGCATTTATCCACAAAAAAAATCCAATCAATAATCTGTCGTAAGCCCAGTCCTGTTCGTAAATGCTGTCGAATATGTTCAAGCAATACCAAACCGTTAATCAGGTCTGGCAAAATATGTGTGTCAGCAATAATATTAGAAACAATCAAATTGTCTAGATAATTGGATGTGTCCAGATCATTCATAGCAGCGAAAAACTGATGAACCTCCACATGGATTCCATTCTTATAGAATTCTCTATGCCGTTTATTCTTTTCATCTGTATTACTACCTATTTCCATGTATCCCTTTTTAATAAGCATACAACACGCTGTCTCATAATCCTCCCGTCTTGTCATAATATCAATATCACCCATTACTCGAAGTTCAGGAAAAGGATAATATTTTGCTGCTGAAGTCCCCTTTAATATAACATATGGTACTGTAATAGGAAGTTGATTTTGTTCATATCTATATTTTATATTATAGTTCATTTGTTGCAAAATATATTTTTTCCATATGTTACGTAAATCATCTGGCATTTCAAGTCTGGAAAGGATTGGAGCAGCTAATAAAGCAATAGTATGCATGCGTAATTCTTTATATGTATTATATGATACCACTCCCGTATTCGTTCTCCAAATGCAGCATCTTATAATTTCTAACTCATCATAACTCTCCATTATTGCATCATTCATTTTTTTACCCCTGTCTATTATTCATCTAAACTACGTTTTCCTAACTACACCATATCAAGTATAGCCATTCCAGCCAACTGAAACGCATAGGGAATACGGATATCAAGTATTTGCTTACCAACTCATGCTTATACACACTTCAATATAGCACTAAATGCGCAGATTTCTCTTCTTCTACCATTCCACAACCATTTTTACCGCGTGAAAGAAAAATGCCGAAAATCAGATACCCAACTACTTTTAATCAACTATAACATTTCTATTCCTATTCCTGTTGAGATTTTGTGCTATAACCATCTTTGCCAAGTCATTCAGCAAAGCGACGCTTACCCTCTCATCTTATCCGGATTATCTCTTAGCCATTACTGCTCTCAACTTTTTTTGCTCCGCAATCTAGCTGTTTTACTCTTCAAAACCGGCGATTAGCTAACACTTATTCTACTAATTAAGTAATTATTTGAAAATAATACCTTGGATTTTATGAATTAGATATGGCAGCTGCTCAAACTTACAAACAATTGCTAAAACACAATACACAGTCATTCCAATCACAATGTCCATAATCAGTGTAACAACCGGATGAAACAATAAATAATTATCAAATATCATAACAATAATTGACATTATACAACTAGTTATCACATATGGTAAAACGTCTTTCAATTGACTCCAAATAGAATATGAGAATAACCTTTTGCTATAAAACCCATTGATAAAAGTTGAAATAATACTTACAAAAGCACATCCTATTGCGATTCCAACTACACCATAATACATTGAAAAACACAACACTAAAATATGCATACTTTTTTTTATCACATCTAGAACTAATACCTTTTTACTTTCTCCTACCGCTATTAATGCTTGGATATTGATTGTATGCATTGGGTAAAACAAGCACATTATACAAGTAATTATAATATATGGAATACTACCATTCCATTTTGAAGTTAGTATAACATCAACAAAACGATTAGAAATAGTAGCAAACCCAAACAACAATGGAGTAAGAGCAAATGAACTAAATGTTATTGCGCGTTTCATAAGCGTTCTCATTTCATCTTTATTACTTTGACATCTTGAAAGAGCAGGAAAGATAACACTTCCTATGGATGAATTGATATTTGTTACTATTAAATTTGGATACTTCGTTCCATGATCATAGATTGCCAAATCTGTGGCACTATATCTTATTGATATTACAGTGCTTCGTATTTCATTAAACAATGCATCTAAAACAGAAATGGACATAATACGAAATGCAAACTTATATAGATTCTTTAATCTTATAATTGAAAACTGCAATTTGGGCTTCCATTCACTAACTATATATAAAACAATTGTGTCAATAATGACATTAGTTAAATACTGGGCTACCAAAGCCCATGGTCCTGCTCCTCTCAATGCCAAAGTGATTCCTACAATAGCAGATATGACTGTTCCAATAATGGTCGCAAAAAAGAATTTTCTGAATTGCATGTTTTTAGCAATATAGGATTGTTGAATTGAATTTATAGCAGCAATGGGTATTCTTAGCGCCATTACCCTAAGAACCCAGACCAGATCTTGATTTTTATAAAACGATGCAAAAGGGCGTGCTAAACAAAATACAACACTGTATAATACTAATGAAAATACTATGCTAAAATAATACATAGTATTAAAATCTAATTCGTCCGCATCTTTCTTTTGAATCAATGCATTGCCAAATCCGCCTGTAACAAAAGAATTAAAAATTGTAATTAATATTGTAACCACTGAAACCACACCATAATCGGCAGGAAGCAAAATTCGTGCAAGAATAATAGATACTATCGTACTAACTAGTTGTGCAGAAATTCTTTCAGCAAACTTCCATATTATTCCTGAAAATGTCCCATTTCTTTTATCTACCATAATCGTTACAACTTCCCACTTTGATGATTTTCTAGAAAAACAACTTACTACAATTGTATTAATCTATTATTATCTTGATCAACCACTAAATAGGGCTATGTTGTTATTGAATTGAATAATCCTATAATACATTTCAAAGTTCTATTATCATTATCTGACACATTATCATAGTTACTAGATCATATATTATCATAATTAAGGTATTCACCCAATTCATCAGACGTCATAAAAACTATATCAGGATACTTTTTTATTATATATTCCATAATTTTCTCTAATGCTTTTAGACTTCTTGTTCTATTGCCAGGATTGATTCGATCTATATAATTACATCTATGAGAACTAATAATAGCAGGATAGTTATGTGAAAAAGCATACTCAATCTGAGAAATACATTTTTCACAGATATTATCTATATTACCCCCAAAGCATGGTTCAAATTCACAATTCCGAACAGTGTATATTTGACCAAATTCGTTTTTTTCACCCGTATAGTGTCGTATTTTTGTATATTTTCCCCCATCATAAATATATGGTTTGAACTGAAACAAACCGGTTTGTATTTGTGTTACCCCGTTTTCATATAAAGCTTTCTCTATATTATTATCCCAAACATAACAACTAGCTACAAAAGATTTACTTCTAAAACCAAATATTTTTTCAAATAGCTTAGTTGCTTCCTGTATTGAGTTTTTTAGATACAACAATTCTTCATATGAACAATAATTGAATGTATCCATATAACCATATTTATTATGTTCATTATGTGAAGCTCCTATTCCGTACATTCTATGCTCAAATGCAATTCGAGTATCTTTATCATGATTATTTAACGCTTTCATCCATCTTTGTACAGAAAGATGCTCCAAGCAATGTAGTTGAGGCCAAATAAATCCCCTATTTATTTTTTCCTTTAATGTATTATATGTATTATCTCCTTTAAAAGATGTTTTGTATGTCTCTATGAAAGTTTCTCTAGCGTACTTTTTGGTCTCGGTGATTTTAGAAAAATCTGCATTGCACAGAGAATAATTTGCTGTGAATACTAATGGACGTTTATTTTTATCAACAAATTTTGAAAGGGTATTACATAGTTCAATTATATCTTGTTCACTCTCTATTGCATCGTTTGCTATAAATGGTTCTTTGTATGGATTATCACCTATCGCAAAAAGTTCTTTTAAAGTACTTTGGCTTGGTGTCCTTATCGAACCCCAGTCATCAGATTCAATGACAAGAATTCGTTTATTTATATGAGCTGATTTTCTGTTGTTTTCATATAGTTTATACCATAATTTAAACTTATGTAATTCATTGGCTATTTCTTTTTTCATACATTCTATATCCTTTTCTTCGTTTTTCTTCTGGTGGAATATCCAAATAATCTGAACCAAATAATTGTGTAAGGTATTCATCTGCTTTTGATGGCCCCATCAATTGATGGTTTTCGAATCTGTATGATACAGGTCTACCATAGATGGTCACATCCATGTACTGTTTTTTATATTTGTATTGGCTTGCCATTGAGCATAAATGCTTCGTCTTTGAATAACGTTTCATTTCATTGTCTAATGATCTAAGTACAAGGTTTCTAAAAGGTTTCAATACAGCATGCAACAAACAACGTCCAAGTTTCTTAATTGAATCGATTTTAAACGTATATCCACATGTCCAAAATAAGAGTCTCTTTCTCTTGTTTATCCTTTTTTCTTGCTTTTTGCATTCTACAATATCATCCGGTGCATAATCCAGAGGAAACACATCAAAATATAATCGTTTGTCGTACTTTGTCTTATAATATAATGGATTATCAATATAAGTATTATTATCATATATTCGAATAATAACATAATCACAATATTTATTATATCGATAGTTCTTTATCTCGTAGCCACTATAATCATGAAATTTAGATGCCAACAATAATAATTTTTCATAATCAGCTCTAATCATTCCAACATCTATGTCGTCATCCCAAGGAATATAACCATTATGCCTTACAGCTCCGAGCAATGTACCTCCAATAATATAATAATCCAAGCCTTCACTTTTGCAAAAATTATCAAACTTGATCATAATACCTAATAGTCTTCTTTGAACTTCTTCTAATTCTATCGTTGTATTATTATCCATTTTTCTCTTTGTATGATAATTACGAGAACGAATTCCATACTTTCCTTTCCTCTATGATTTTTTAACGATTAAAACAATGCAACCCCTTCTCAACGAAGTCCAAACCAGTTCTCCAACATGAAACACATTCTCCACCCGTCTTACTCTTATTTACATTGATATCGAGCACAGGTTTGTTCGGAATAGTCCACAGTCTAATATTATTACAGTAAAGCCAAGGCCAATAAAGCCGCTCACTCGCGAATCGTTATCGTTGATACCAAGCCTATAGATTATATCTTGTTCTATTATGTATTGAGTAATAGGCTGCATTTTTTTCTTTTGATAATAAATCTTCCAAAATAATATAACCAAATAGACTTATAGCAACCGGTGTCATATATGTTATGGATGTGGCAAGTGGAACAGTACAACTCATCAAAAGTGTAAAAGAAAACGGCAATAAATCAATATAATCAAAATGTTTTCTTCTGTTATAAGTTATATTATACGCATACAGAAGAAAAAACACTGTATATATAACACCTCCACCGAACAAATATTGTAATGGCATACAATGCACTTCACAACTAAATAAACCAATTCCAAACATTATACTAATAATTGAATTCGACCAGATTGCAAAATTGGCCTTGTTTATATCAATTCTTCCATTTCCTCCGATTGTATTTGAGTCTCTAAATCGAATAAATAATGAATCAAGAACATTAGATAAGTATTTATTTAGAACATAATAACCAATTCCGAATGCCAACAATAATATGAGTAGGTACTTTGCCTTTTTTTGTATAAAAAATATAACTAATATCATTAAACAATATGTAATTGCATACGCTCTGGAAAGGCCTATTAATGCAATAATTGAACAAATGGCAACCGATACCGTCAAGAGAATTTTTATATATGATTTTTTTATTTTTTCTTTCCTCATAAGAACAAAATATAATGAGCACGCTGTTATTGCAAATAGTCCAAGATAATTAGGATCCATACTAATACTCATAGTCCCCATTTTATTGTATTTTACAGTTTCATCACCGAGTCTTTTCCCAATAGTAAGAATGTCATTAAGTGAATACACGCGTAATGTGGCTAATATAAAAATAATGCTCATTACAGATGTTCCAACTATATAGTAATATAAATTATCAATATCACTCGATTTATCCAACAATAGAACCGCAAAGAAAACTAATCCAATACATGAGAATAAAACATCCGAATATCTGTAACTATATATAAACATTTGATATACGGATAGAATAGACATTATTAGTATACAAAACAATACTTGAATATTTACATAAAAATCTCCTTTTTCCGCTATAATTCTAAAAAGATAAACCATAATTAGATAGTTTCCTGGCAAACCATTTAATATTGGCAGAATGAAAAATAAAACTCGGTCGAGTTGTTTTTTTTTCATAAATAATGCATCATATGCAAAAATCACAACAAATAACAATTTGTTTATTCCAATTGAAAAAACATCACGTAAAACTAATAATAGCACAATTAAAGCAATGGAAAAAAGCACACCAATATTACTATCAGAACACGTTTGCTTTATATATGATTTTTTTTCTATCATAATTCACCAACCACCTTATTGATTGCCTCAATAAAGGACTGCTCATCTCGATACATTTTTACATTGTTGCATGTGGCAAATTCAATTTTCGATGAAAATGCATCTATTAGCATCTCTAAAATAGCTTCATCAGTATTATCACAAACCAACCCATAATTATGTTTTTTTATCATCTCTTCAGCTGATAAAGTATTGGTTGTTAATACAGGTATGCCAAGAATTATAGCTTCATCAAAAACTAAAGGGGCGGCCTCATGAAAAGATGGCACAAAAACATATGAGGCATTTTTCATAAATCTGTATGGATTACTCTGTCTGTCTTCAAGCACAACCACTCTATTTAAATGATAGAATTCGATTGCTTTTTCTAATGCTGTATATAAGCTCCCACCACCTACAATATGCCATTCGAATTCAAATCCTTTATCTACTAAATGTTTAATAATTGGCATACACCGTAGCAAGCCTTTTTCTTCGCTAAGACGGCAAACACTAACTAATGTCGGTCTATTATATATGATAGCGTCTTCATTGGCTTGTAAAACAATTGAGTCAGCATCACAGCAATTATATACAATACTTGTCTTGTTTCTTGCTTCAGGAATACAATCTATAAATTGTTTTTTTACACTGGAAGATACTGCGCATATAAAATCCATTTTTTCATATATTTTTCTATTACGTATTGTATTACCACCATATAATTTGAAATCACAATGGACAAACGAACCCTTTTTTTTTGCTTTACAACAATTAATTACAATTTCATTGGTTAAACAGAAAAAATCCCTATCGTCCGTTGGCTGTGAGTATGATATGGCAATATCATATGTATCTTTAGTTTTTCCCAAGACAGCAGTATATAGTTTTGATGCTATATTCTTAAACCCCATCTTTGTGATTAAACTAGTAAACAACCTAAAGAAAAAATGTATTTTCCCTTTTTCTTTACAATGCTTCAAATCCATTTCTGAGATCATTTGGTACTTCGATAATTCTATCAATTTAATGCTTTTAGGAATATGAGAATAATACTCTCCCATTCTATTTAAACATAATAATGAAATATCAAATCTATTATAAATAGTGATTTTTTTTATCAACTCTAGCAACGAGTGTTGTATTCCTCCTTGCTCCATATTGTTGATAACAAATAGAATTTTGATCATATTCTCACCTGTTCAGATGTTTAAATTGCTTATCTGTCCATTAAAAACAATTTCATTATCAAGTACTTCATCTACAACTTTATAATATTGTAGAATATCTTTTTTCCTTTGTTCTACTAATTCTTTCACTTCCATATTCGGAGAAAAACTTGTATCCAGATGAAGAACATTATATTGATTTAGTATTCTATTAGGTTCTGCAAGAGCATCGTTTATACCAACAATCAACCCCGCAGCCAGATAATCAGAAAACTTGTTAGGAAATGCCACTTTATTAGTCATGTTTTTCTCTCTATATAGAAATCCAACATCACATGCGGAAAGATATCCGAAATAATCCTCATGATTTAAAAATGCACAATAATAGTTTCTTTTAGGAAATGACTCTTTCAAAAGATTCTCAAAATTAGTATCGATATTGCAGAAAAAGCAGAAATAACAATTATCAATTGTTCTATCATAATTCTGGAATTGCTGTATAATTACATCAATCATTTGCCACGCTGAACGAAAGCCACTATAAACAAACACTATTGTATTATTATCTACACCCAGGGTTGTGCGATATTTTTCCCTGTCTTGTAGTAATTGTTTAGGTTGTTTATAACTGTTAATACCACATCGGACTTTATAAAATTTTACAGTTTTGTTTTTCTTTATATATTTCTGGCAATAATCCTTTAATTCTTCAGATACAACAAAACATGAATCTACATTATTTATAATATATCTAAATATTTCTTTTTGCATTAAGTATTTTGCATATTGTTTTATGTTATTGCAATTGTATTCTATTTTTTCTTCGTTGCATGCTTGCATATCATATGAGATTTCCGATTTGAGTGCATTTTTATGTAGTGCTTTTTTAACTTTGTAGTGAATTCTCAATATTTTGAAGCCGTAATACAAAATAATATCCGGATTGTTCTCAGAAATAATCTGATCTATGTCTTCGATTTTCATCTTTGAAAAAGATATACCTTCATATCGTAAAGTATCAATTGAGTATTTTGTTTTGCCGAGAATATAACACTTCGTATAAATGTCTTTTTCTTGATACATCGCTTCTGCCCTTCTAACAATCAGCGATGTATTGCCTTCTTTTAATGTTAAATCTGAATTTGTAAACAACACTAAAATACGCATCTTATCACTCTCTTTATCTATGTTTTCTGAGGTACATATAATTTAGAATTTTATCTAGTTTGGTCTTTTTTCTATCTGAAAAGAGTAATGATTGAAAATCTACAAATTTATTAGATTGTTTTATAATAAAGGCCTCCAGCTTGTTAAAACTCTGTTCATTCATCATGTTTGGATGATAACAGAAAGTTACAATCTTGAAAGGAAGTTTCCTAACACTTCCGCTCTGTTGTGGAATGAACCAAAATCCATCATCTTTATATATATCCAATGCAATAGTATCAGAAATAATCCGTATAGGTGTTTCTATTTTAATTGCTTTTAATGTATTCTCATCAAACGTATGTGATGGTGCAAAAAATATATCAGGCGTTATACCATGTTTTAATAGGATTTCATACCCCTTCCTAATCTTTTCAGCTTGCTTCTCAAATGTAAGCCCTGCAAATTCAGATCTTTTATGTATAGGATTAATCCCGCCATCCTTTGTTATATATCGATGTTCATAACCATGCATAGCGGGAGTCCATCCTTCAGCCACCCAATCATGAATCATATCCCAAAAGGTTGCATTATATTTATATTTTGAAATTAAACAATCATCTCTATTGTTTGGTATTATTCCAACAATTGGTTTAATATCATATTTAGCCAGCAGATTATAGATTCGTACCCATTTCTCCAAATCCATGTATTCAGAAGCATCATCAAGTCGTATTAAATACATTATATTCACTTTCTCCTGTCCATCGATGAAGTAAGCTTTTCAATTATATCTGATCTTATCTAAAAGATAGTCAAACAATCCTCAAGTCGTTTCATCCATTTACTGCCCTCTTATTTTATCCCTCAATATGGTGGAAGAAACAGAATGTGTGTATGGTAAATATACAAGATCAACTCCAATGTCTTTTAATTGTTCTTCTATTCGTGCCCATTTCTCGCTTCCTTTCCAATCATCCCCAACAAACATAACATCAATTCCATACTTTTTTGCTGCAGTTATTTTATCGTTGTAATCAGTTTGAGGAACAACTTCATCTACATATCGAATCGCTTCAACTATTCGTATTCTATCCTCATATTTAATAATCGGAGCCTTATGCTTATTTGCCCGGACAACTTCATCTGTTGATACTGCAACAATAAGATGTTCACAGTATTGTTTAGCGTTCATTAATACGTTAAGATGTCCAATATGAAACATATCATAGACACCTGCTGTATAACCAATTTTATACTTTTTCATCGTTTTTCTTTCTCCCATATTCTTATAAGATCGTTTTATTATCTTTTGCTTTTGGCTTAACCAACAAATATTGCACCCAGCTGCTTTTCATTTCTCTTACGATCTTCCATATATATATATTAATATTTTACAAATACACATATATCAAGATGGCCAATGCCGAATCTGATTTATATGTTCTCAAGGAGCATGATATTTTGCTTTATGGCGTATAAAACACATTATACTTTCCTGATATTTCGCAAACCCAAAATAGCCTTTATTTGGTATAAAACCAAAGTGATCTAAATGTATTACATATCCGTGATAGCATCAATCTGAATTCAATTATTCATATCCATATATACAGAAGCGTTGTAAAGCTGAAGAATACATGTCTTCATATTTCAACAATCCATACATTAAAGTGATTCATATAAATTAGTAATCCATGTAGCTGTATCAATTATATCAAAACCTGCTTTCCTTATTTCTTCTCTCACATCTTTTCGTTTCATATCTGTATTTCTAATACAATTAATCCATGTGTCTGTACCTCGATCGATTGGCACCTTTTGAGCTAAAGAAGAGATAAAAACACTATCCGTCACATTTGCAGAAACAATACAAGGTAAGCCTGCTGCTTGTGCTTCTATAACTGCTACTGGCAACCCCTCCCATATGGATGGAAACAGAAAACAATCGGATGCATTTAAAAGATCAGGAACATCATCTCGTAAACCGAGAAAAAATACTTTATCAGCAATTGATAGTTCGCTTGCTCTTCTAATCATTTCTTCTTTTAATCCACCTTCACCAACTAAAAGAAGGACTGCGTTTTGATCATTCCGAACTATTTTACTAAATGTTTCTAATAAAAACGGATGATTTTTTGATGGATGAAATCTACCTATATGAATATATACAATTTCACTACCTATTCCTAATTTTCTTCTTGTAATAATCCGTCTTTCTTCGTTAAAAACGTATTGACTTAAGTCAATTGCATTCTGTAAAACATGATAGTTACTTTTATTCGTAATTCTTTTACCAAACAGCCATTCACCAGATTTTTTTGAACAACTTAAAAAATAATCCGCCTGATATCTCAAAGGGTATTGTAACAATTGTTTTGCAATTGAAGATATTCCTTTTCCATTTGATGTACTGTGACTATGTATTATAGTATATACTTTATGCTTTTTTGCCATTAGAAAAATCAAAGCTGCATAGCTCCTATTATGTGAATGTAATATCCTGTATTCTGGATGTTCATAAAAGAATCGATCCCAAGCCAACAATACTTCTCGAAAATTATAACCATTAAACTTAGGCATGGTGAAAATCCTTGATCCCATGCTTTCCACTAAAGATGCTTGTTCTCTATGAGTAGGTTCATCTAAAACAAAATCAAACTGTATTCTGTTTCTATCTATTGCTTTATATAGATTTAGAATCACCATCTGAGAGCCACCAAAGCCAAGACTTCCTATCATATGAAGAACTCTTATTGGCCTATTATGTGCAGTAGCATTCATATTCATTCTTCCTCTAGTCGTTTCATAACAACATTAATACATCAGCTAATCTGTTACTGATATTCTCATAGCAAACACAGAGCCATTGTATTATCAGCACAATCTATTAGCATATATACATAGATACTTACACATTCATGAATAGTTATCATACTTTTCTAGAAGGATAATGCTTTCTTCATAATACTATCCCAAGACAACGTTTCCTTTGCTATATTGCGCATCTCTTCAGACATTTTAGAATTGTCCCGTATCTTTTTATAAAATTCCCAAATTGAAGCAAAGTCAATAATACTCTCATCCGCTGGGATTCTATACACATAGGGAAATTCATTAGGAAGATCCTCTTCAACTCCAGAATAAATGTACGGTATTCCTATACCAAGATATTCTTTAGTTTTTAGCCCAGTATCTTTCTTTCCCCCAATTCTATGCTGAGCTAAAGGTCCAACACCCAAATTACACTTATTATATATTGTTTTTAATTCTTCCCCATATAATTTCCCATATAGTATCACTTTATCAGATAGATCAGGTGTGATCATGGCTTTGGTTCTTTTGCTTACTTCTCCAACGATATGTATTGTAATTTTAACTTTCTCATTATGTTTCAGGTATTCTTTATAGCTAAAAATTAATCGATCATACCCATGATACTCTCGTTCATTCCCAACAGATATAAGGTTTAACTCATCTTTATTTCCTATATAATGATGTACAGGAAGAGTGTCAACATTAACTCCTATCCGTCCTTTTTCAGATGGAATACCGTAAAAGTCTTTGATTTCTCCTTCGGTAATAACCTTATCGATAACGCTTTGTAATTGTCCTATGTTTCGCTTTACAAAAAACCATAAATACTTACTCTTTATTGTCTTCGGTTTTATACCTGGAAAATAAGACAACATTTCTACAATTACTTTGGCTCCTTGATTATGCATTGTTCGTAAGATTGAAACATATCTGTTTGTAGCTGCCGATATTCTTGCATAGCAATAATTATATCTAATATTTGAAGTTGTAATATATTGATACGCCAAATGAAGCAGCAAATTATATCTTAGTAAACGGTTTATCTTTCCATTTTTTGTTTTAAACTTTTCTGTAGCGACAATACTATCATTATTATTACATATCGCAACGCCTTCGTTTTTATAGCAAGTGTAATATACATTATACCCAAGCTTTCGCAATGCGCTGATCTGTCCAGATATCTTCTTTGTTATTCCTATCGATTGATCATCTGGTGTATAATTCACCAAAAAAAATACCGTCTTCATTGTTATGCCTTCTCTCTTGTTTTTTCACGAATAATTACTCTAGGTTTGTTCATTACAACTGTTGCATTATCCGGAATATTCTCAACAACAATCGCTCCAGCTCCTATTCGAACATTGTCCCCAATATTACATGGTCCTATTATCTTAGCACCTGCTCCAATATAACAGTTTTTCCCTATCGTTGGAGCAATCGCTGATCCTTTTTTTTCATCTTGCAACAATTCATTTTGTCCAATTGTTACATGTTGGAAGATAGTGCATCCACTTTCAACTTTGGCATACTTCGAAATAAAAATGCCATGAAAAGCATGTGGCGTTCTAAAAGGCATAATTGTTTTCAATGTTGGAATTCCCGCACCGTACCTTCTTCTAATGATCGAACACATAGAATTATATATATGAGTTCTTATATCTTTTTTTTCAAGCTTTATCACTTTTTCTCTAATTATCCAAAAAGTCTCTACATTTTTGTACCCAAATAACACTTTTATCAATAATATTATCATTAAACTATCCCACCCATCTCAGAGATATATGCACTTACTACAAGTTATCAACTAAATATATTCTACTTAATCTATTTATCCCGTTCTTCTCTTCTCATTCACATCCATAACAATTTCTATACTATCCACTAATACATCTTCATCCCTAATAGGTCTCAACTACCCAGCCCTATCATTTTCGATCGTTTCTCTGTATCCAACACGATCTATATATAGCTATTATTGAATGATCATAAGCAGTTGCTTCATGCAACACAATACTCAGATCTTTAAAGATAATAGCTCTGACGAATTTTACGATGGACCAGCTAAAAGAAGAGAATCATATCTTTCTGCTCACCATGATATACTAAATGAATCACTTTCATTCCTCTGCATTGGCGCTATATATTTCTTACCTTAAATACTTTCTCATGCCTTTTTCACTTCTTCTAAATACTTTTCTGCAACAATCTGTCGATCAAATTCCTTTTCAACTTTTTGTCTTGCAGCTATACCCATTGCCTTTTTCTCTAACCAACATAATTTCATAAACATCTCAATAGACTCTATAAGTTTCTCATGACTATGGCATGGAATTATATAGCCATTTATCCCATTATCTACAATTTCGCGACAACCAGATCTGTCTGTAGTAATAATAGGTCGACAATGTGCCGCTGCTTCTAGAAGCACATTGCTCATTCCTTCCGGATAAAAACTTGGATGAACGATACAATGAGCCATCTCATAAAATGGTATCATGTTTTTCTGCTCACCATGATATTGGATATATTTATCGGTCTCTTTTAGCTTTTTCAAGTACTTTTCGTCATCACATATTCCACATATATGAAAGAGTGTATTATTATATTTTTGATGAATCTGCTTAGCTGCATTCAAGTAAATATCTATACCTTTCTCTTTCATAACTCGTGCAACAAAAAGAAAATTGATAACTTCTCCCTTTGGATATTCTAATGGCAAGTGTTTTTTGAGATTTACACCAGATCCAGGAAGAAGAACAGTCTTACATTTTTTTCTTAACATACTATGATTTATAAAGAATTGCCTGTTTTCCTCATTCTGAAAAAACACACAACAAGCCCCTGCAACTCCTGCTTTGTATATTTTTTTAGCAATTATCTGTAATATGCTTGGATTCTCAATAGCTGTACCAAGTCCTGTAATATTTGTTAAATATCGTGTCTTTGTTAATCTGCAAGCTATACCTCCATACGAATTTGGCTTGATGTTATAAGTTAAAACTATATCTGGTTTTTCTGTTTTTATCAATTTGTAATACTTCTGCAGAAGTAGAATATCAGATAATGGATTTTTTCCATGCCGATTCGTCTGAATATCAATTAATCGGACACCTAATGATTGTAATTCATCTTGATAATGAAGCATTTTTGCTGCAATAACAACCTCATACTTTTCTTTTATTAGGCGTTCTATTACTTCATCTCGAAGATTATAGGTATATGTTGTATCATTTGCCAAAATCATTATTTTTTCCATAAAAGCATTTCTCTCTCTTTGTATATTCATTCAATATATTCCCATTTTAAACAGCATCAAAATTATCCTTTAATTGTCATATTCTTCAGACATTTTGTTTCTCTCTTTACAATTTATGTTTTTTTCACTATCTATTGCAGTTATCCCTGTAACACCTTCTGTACTGTCTTTTCTAAATACAGTCATAAGTGTAGCAAAGCATAACTGAACATCTATGAGAATGCTCATATTATTTATATATAGCAGATCAAACTCAAGCTTTTCATATGGAGAAGTATTGTATTTCCCATACACTTGTGCATAGCCAGTAAGGCCAGCTTTTACTTGAAGTCTAAGTTTGAATTCAGGCATGCTCTGACAATACTGTTCTGCTATTTCAGGTCTTTCAGGTCTAGGGCCTACAACAGACATATCTCCCTTGAATATATTTATAAGTTGCGGTATTTCATCGAGTCGATATCTACGTACAATCCTTCCAACAGGAGTAATTCGATCATCATTTTCCCCTGTACTCAATCTAGCAACTCCATCCTTTTCAGCATCTACTCTCATAGACCGGAATTTTAAGATTTGAAACTCTTTACCATCTCGAGTGAGGCGTGTTTGCCGATAGAAAGCAGGACCGCCATCATACAGTTTTATCACCAACGCAGTAACAAGAATAACCGGACTTAAGAGGATCAGCGCTAAACCAGAAGAAACAATATCAAACACTCTCTTTATAACAGCAAATTCAGGACTTAATTCTTTTCTGCTAATCGCCAAAACCGGGGAATCAAAAGCCTGAATATGTTTTGCATCCTGCATAATGGTATCACCAATATGCGGCAAGAAAAGACCATATACATTGTTTTCTTTACAATATTTCAAGATACCGTTTCTACAACGAGAATTAACACCAGCAACGAAAATAGTATCGTATCCTTGAAGCTTGTCTTTCAGTGCTGAAAAGGAGCCATCATATTGAAGTTCATCTGTTACTTCATACATACGCTCTGTTGGTTTTCCTTTTATTGTGCCAAAGCGTATTTTATCAATCTGATTTCTATAGATTAGTAAGGTTTTTCTCTTACCGTATAGTTTATAGAAAATCGTATTACCATAATAAGACCAAATTACATCCAAGATAATCTGAGCAATAAGCATAGGAAAGAAAACAAGAAAACTGGTGAACTTACTCCATGCTATAGATATAACAAAATATAGAATTACTATACTAAGCAATTGTGCAAGAAACTGTCCAAAAACCAATGTCCTGACTCTGGTATAGCCCAGAAGATATGCATTATAAGTGCGAACGAAAAACACAATCATTGCTCCATAGATTAATGCAACAAAATAGTTATAACGGAAACCATATGTATCCACGCTTGTTAAAGATCCATATCTAAACAAAATAAAGAATATATAGAATAAACCAACTGACAGTATCAAATGAGCCCCTTTATAAGCAAAAAGCTTGTAACTGCTCTTCTTCAGATATGACCCGATGTGCTTGATCATGATATTACATCTCCTATAACTTTACTGTCTATTATGTTGGTATTGAAGATATCCTTCGCAAGTTAATACGTTCTTTTCTTATTCGTTGTCAGTATTATGTAGGTATTATGTGTACAAGCTATGTTTATGATGATTATGATTTGTCATTCTCTTTAGGCTGAATCATTTCATATCCCAGCCAAACAGTACGTCGAACACCATCAAAGGTAAATTCTACACAACAGCGTTTCCTTCCGCGATCGATTTTGATTACCTTTCCCTCCATCTTCTGCCAGAGATGATCGGTTACGGTGCAATACTGTCCTTCTTCAGCTAGATATATGGTTCCCATGATGCCATTGTGCTCATAAAGCATGTTGGCAAAGGCAAGATCTTCGTTCTTTAGTTCTCCGTCGCCCAAGCGACGAATTATGCCCGGCATATAAATCGGATGATCCTGGGGTTCTTCCGTATAGTGGAAGATATATCCCGGAAGCCAAGGATGACGAACTTCTTCACAGATGCCTTTGGTCCATTTACGCTGTATGATTTCCGGGGAAAAACATGTCTCGTTTAAGGTCCGACGGATGAGAGCAGCAATTGTGCTGCATTTCTGGGTTTCGCAGAAGTAACAATATGCGTACAGTGCTCTCACCTCCGATCCTTACAATGCATAATTGTTGGTTACTATTGGGATTAAAGATGTTCCGATTGCGTTCCCGAACGTATATGGGCGGGGAGATTCTTCGATGCGGCAGCTTTGCTGCCTTACTCAGAATGACAACGTGCCGCTATCGGATGTTCCGGATAACTATCTGAAGTCATAACAATATCGCTGCGGCGGGGAGATCTCTCAACTACGCTCGAGATGACATCTAAAAATGGGTAGGCTCCGCCGTCCCGGTTGTTTATGCCGGGATAAAGTGCTGCCCGCGGAATGTTATTTCCGCGGGCAGGCTTCGGTATGTTCCAGGGATTCGTCAGCCTGCCAATCCGGTCAGTACTTGGTTGCCCTTTCTTGCTTTAGTCTTCTGTGTACAGGAACTCTTTTACAGCAACGATGTTGGCTTCTTTGTCGATCAAATGTCCCTGTGCACCAGCCACAATGTCATAAGGCTGGGTCGCTTCTAGAGGAAGAATGGTAGATTTAATCAAATCAAAGATACTCGCACCTTCCCGTTCCGCCTGATAGGCAATCTTGGCGAGAGCGAGTGTAATACTCCGTATTTCATCCTCAGTCATATTGTTTACAGACATCTGGAAAATGGGAGCGATCTGGTCACGAAGGAACTGATAATCTTCTTCGGTAATTTCATCCAGGTTGATGAGTCTCCTGGCGTAATCGTCTGTAGGTACACCGGTTTCATTAGTATACAGAGCTACCTTGTCCGCGATAAAGTTTCCTGCGCTATGGAAAAGACCCGCGACAACATTCGCATCCCTTTGACAGCAGTTATACACGCTGTCATACTGCAGCCATCCGTAACCAACCGCCTGAAGGCCATTCAGGTGAGTGTTGGGACCAAAGTCGTTAAGATAGTATTCCTGAGCCAGCATATCTATGACAGTCTGTCCCAATTCACCGGCAGCCACCTGCTCCTGCAGGCGGATCTTTTTGGAGGCCACCATACCATTCAGGGCATTACGCTCTGCACGGGTGATATCTACATTGATTCCGCCGTATTCATCAATCAAAGAAGCCAGATTCAGGTAGTTTAAACTCAGATAGTGCTTGATGTTCAGGCCAAAGTTTTCATTGAACACCTTGACTGCTTCTTCCGGGCCGTTATTCCTATAGGGCATATCCAGCTTCTGGGGTACATCATAGCCTTCATAATCAATGAACGTATCCCAGGTGAACATCATAAGGTGGATTCTGCCCTGATCAGGTTCCATGGCAGCAACCATCAAGGTGTTGCCAGCATTGCCCTTATCGTTGTTCATGCCCTCATTGCAGATCAGCAGGAAAGATTCCCATTTGTCATCCTTCTCTTCCTCGGCTGTTACTGCCATAGGAAGCAGACACAGGAGAAGAAGCAAGGCGATCAGTTTGATAATCATTTTAGTCATCTTTTTCATTGTGCTTCCCTCCTTTAAGGATTCTCAGTCGGAAGTGCTTCCCTATTCAGATCGTACTTACTTGTCAGGATCAGGTTACCTTCCGCGTCATAGTAGCCATTCCATCCTGCAAAACCTTCAGCATTGTTTGTCAGTTTGTTGTAACGATCCAGGTACCGCTCGGCGATCAGGCGTCCTGCACTGTCGTATTCACTTTCCTTGCTTGAATAGCCTTCGTCGCAGTTAGCTTGTCCGCCATGCTTGTCGAAGTAGCCTTCCCAGGTACGATTTCCGTTTTCATCCTCTTCGTACTGAAGCTGGGCATATCCCTTTGTTGTATTAATCGGTTTACCTTCATCGTCCAGGTAGGTTACCTCGTGAACCCGTGTATTCGGATAGTAGAGGATGCTGACGCCATAGGCTCCCAGGATATCTGCACAAGGCTCATCATTCTCATCAAAGTATTTCTGGATATATTTTTCTACCTTGGCGGCATTGGTCAGATCATATGAATAGGTCAAAGCCGCATAGCCATCAGCATTGGGTGCAGGATTACCGTCCTCATCCAGCCAGGTCTGTTTATCAATACGGCCAAAGGGAGTATAGGTAGTAGCCACACCATAAGCACCGTTCACAGCGGTTGCTTTATTTGCCGCATCGTAGAACTTCTCCAGCGCGATCTGGCCGCGTCCGGTATATTCCTTCTCTACCGTACTGGCGCCTTCCGCACCAACAGCCGGATTCCCAGCCTTATCGAAGTAGCTTATCCTAATCATCCGGTCATACTTATCGAATGTCTGGCGGCTTTCGATATAGGACTCGTCATCCATGGTTTCATTCATGACACGGAGGGTGTATGTATTTTTCTCTTCATCTTCCTCAACTAGTTCACGCTTAGAGTAACCATTATAAGCAACAGGCTTATTCTCGTTGTCCAGATAGGTTTCTACCTTCAGGCGTCCCTTTTCGGTATATTCGGCGTAATGGGCATAATAGCCTTCCCTGCACAAAGTGGGCTTGTCCATTTCATCGTAGTATTCTTCACTCAGGATCCGCCCAGCATCATCGTAGTCCATCAGGTAATAAGCATATGCTGAGCCTTCCGGAACAACCTGCAGCTGCGCAGTGTTCAAATATTTGACAGATAGTCGGTTACCTAAATCATCATAGGTGGATACTTCCTTGGCATAACCCATCTGGGTATCCACCAGGTTACCGTCTACATCGTAGTAGGCTTCCTCGGTTTTCAGACCCAGCGTATTGTATTCTGTTGTCATTCTTGCATAGCCGCGGCGTACTGCCATCGGATTACCTTCATTATCATAGTAGCTTACTTCTGTCTGCCGTCCGGCCAGGTCATAAACATACCGAGCTTCAGCATAGTCGTTGGCATAGAAGGTAGGCCGTCCCTGCTCATCATAGAAGTGGACTTCCAGCACACGTCCGTCCTCATCCACCTTGCGGGTCATGGAAGAGTAGCGTCCATAGTTGTGAACGGCAGGCTTCCCGCCCCTGGTCAGAAGACGTTCTTCGATGCAATGGTTCCGCTCGTCATATTTCAACAAAATCTCGCAATAACCGTCATTATTCCAGATCAGTTCGCCATCCTTGTTATAGTAGGACTCACGGATCTTGTTGCTGTTACTGTCATACTGATAAGTAACAGAACAGTAACCGCTGGAAAGCTTAGCCGGCTGGCCATCCTTATCCAGATAGTCTCTACGAACCACCCTGCGAAGGTTATCCCAGGTGTTGCGTCGCGTGGCGTATCCGCCCGCACCTGCCACCGGCAGGTCTTCATTATCCAGGTAGATTTCTGTCAGGATGTCCCCATTTTTATCCACTGCGCGGCGGATGCCAGAATATCCAGCACTGATATAAGTTCTGTTGTACTTGTCATCCAGGTAGATGGTGCCAATCTGGTTCAGATCATTGTCATAGATAAACTCGCTGGCAGCGTATCCATCCTTGAAAAGCGTCGGTTGGCCAGAAACATCAAGGTAAGTGGTGCGCCAGATCTTGCCCTGATCACTGTATTCATACCGAATGCCGGCATAACCAGCGGAGATCATAGTGTTCAATCCATTAACATCCAGGTAGGTAATGTTGGTACGGCGATCCTGATCATCGTATGCATACTGTATAGTTGCGTAGCCAAATTGTGTCTCAATAGCTTGTAAACCTGTATTCAGGTATTCTATGCGCACAAGACGTCCTCTTGCATCATATACATTTCTGGAAGCAGGAGCACGGTCAGTGAGAGAAGCAATCCGTTCATTCTCATCCAGGAACTGTTCCAGGATCACGTGATTGTTTTTGTCATACTCACGCTGCCAAACGCTGAAGCCCTCCGGCAGGCGGGTCAGCTTATCATTGACATCCAGGTAACGGACCTGCAAGACATTATTGGCATTATCATAGACCTTCTGTTCAGCAGAATAACCCTTCTTCGTCATTACCCGCTGCATCTTATCATCCAGGCAGGAAGTCTTAGTGATCCGACCCCTGGCGTCATATTCGAAGGTCTTGGCAGCATATCCTTCCGGCAGGGTCACAATATCCATGTTGTAATACCAGACACTACGGACCCGGCGATCAAAGGCATTATATACGTGAACCACACGGTTATAACCGTCCGCTAGTATGGTCGGAGCTCCTTCATGGTGATACCAAGCCTCTTCTGTCAGGTTATTATGGTTATCATATTTATAGGTCTTATATCCGTAGGTGTTTTCCTGCAGGGCAGGCTGATTGGATTCATCGAACCAGGCTTCACTCAGCAGATTACCGTGGCTGTCCCAAGTCTGCAACTTCTTCGCGTAGCCGATCTGCTGCATCAGAAGATTGCCTTTGCCATCGGAGTATTCTTCAGACAGGAGATGACCGCGGATATCATAGGTGTCCGTCTTCTGGGCATAGCCCTTGGTAGAGATCACCGGCTGTCCCTCTATGCCGAAGAATTTTTCGCTCAGCAGATTGCCACGAGCGTCATATTCGCATTCAGTGGCTGCATAGTCACCGCGCAGCATAAAGGGCATACCGGTTTCATCAAGATATTTTTCATTCAGGAGACGATTCTCATCGTCATACTCCCGCAGGACTTCCGGAGCACCGGCAATGACCTTGGCAACTTCTCCGTTCACACCAAAGTACACTTCCCGAGTGGTGTTTCCATTCTTATCATACTCACAGATGAAGGAAGCATAGCCCTTCGGACAGGCAACAGGTTTGCCGTTTTCGTCAAAGTACTTCTCGCTCAGCTGGTGGCCTTCCATATCCCAGGTGTTTTTCTGGGTATGGTATCCGTCAGCGATTTTTACAGGCTCATTCTTTGCACCGAAGTAAGCGATACTCACGGTGTTGCCCATATAATCGATTTCAGTTTCTTTCTTTGCATAGCCAAAGGAAGTATCCGCGGGTTCACGGTTCGCATTCAGATAAGCAATCGTAGTTTTGTTGTCTTCATAAATGGTCTGGGTTACCGCATAACCCTCACGATTTTCCTGCAAGGATCCGTCTGCGTTATAACGGACTTCCTCAGTTACCCGCCCCTGGGCGTCGATCTGCCGTTCCAGCTTGGCATAACCGGGATTAGCGGGAGCAATAAGCTCGCCCTTTTCGTCATAATAAGCACGCAGAGTCAGATTTCCGGCGTGGTCATATTTCACTTCATAGGAAGCATAGCCCTGGGAGATCACAACCGGTTCGCCCTGGGCGTCCAGATATTCAACCTTCGCGGTCAAACCGGTTTCAGGATCATAGGTCAGTTTCCGAGCAGCATAGCCATCGCTCTGCAGAACCGGGCGACCATTGGTACCAACGTTCAGTTCATAGGTCATATGGTGGGCGTTATCATATTCCCGTTCCACTTTAGCCCGTCCGCTGACAAGAGTAGGCATATTCTCCGCATTGTAATAGGAAATGGAAGTGATATTGCCTTTCGCATCATATTCATAGATGGCACTGGCATAACCATTACTGTTGGTCACAGGAGTGCCGTTCTCATCGAAGAACTTCTCACCTGTATGATGTCCGGCGTAGTCATAACTATGAACCTGGGCAGCATTGGTACCATTCACTGCCATGGGTTTATTATCGTCCCCGAAGGTGAATTCCCACAGCAGGCTTCCCTTGCTGTTATACTCCCGCAGCATAGCCGCTTCCCCGTTTCGGGTAGCGAAAAGTGTACCGTCCGAATTGTAGTAATGGACTGAAGTCTGCAGCAGATTGCGGTCGTAAGTGTATGTAGCTTTATGTGCACCGGTTATCACGCTGGTATCAGGATTACCTTCTGCATCAAAGAAGGATTCCTCAAGAAGCAGGTTCTTCTTCGGTCCACCGTAGACCATGCTACGGGCATAGGCACCGGTAATGCCTTCCACCGGATTGCCATCCTTATCGAAGTAAGCTTCATAGCAGGCGGGTTCTGTCGGATCATTGGTTTCATACTGATATTCGATCCAGGCATACTGTCCTTCCTCATATCGGGTAGGTTGCCATTGGTCATTCATATACACTGTTTTAATGACTTGACCATATTCGTTGCGTATATTCTCTATCCCAGCATGACCTGCCTTACGTTCAATCAGGTTCATATCTGTACCATAATATTTTTCCCACCGATCATAGTCTGGATTCAACACCCAGATTTCATTGCCCTTATTGTCATAAGTACGGACTTCATCCCATTTCCATTCAATCCGGGCAAAGCCACCGTTGGACTGAGTGTATTCATCCAGAATATCATAATAGGTTTCCCGCTTATCCCAGTCGAATTCGTTGTTATCGTCATATTCGAATTCAATCATAGATATACCGGATGTAATCATGGTACGGTTACCATCTGCACCGAAATAGCGGATATAATGCACGCGATCGCTACTTCCGTAGTACTCATAGGTTACTCGGGCATAGCCGTTCAGCATTTTGAGTAGCTGACCATCACGATCCAGGTAATCAATCTGGATCACGCGGTTCAGTTCATCATAAGTATTAACAGTAGACGCAGTTCCGGTAGAAGAAATGATGAGTTCCCCATCCGCACCATAATAGTCTGTACGGGTAAGGTTTCCGCGTTCATCATAGCTTCGAACTTCCCGCTGCCAGCGCTGAGCACCCAGCGTCTTGCTACCGTCTGTACCATAGATTTCTGTGGAAACAAGCATAGGCTTCCGATCATTATCATCCAGAACTACAGTGTTGAACAGCTCTCCCCGTTCACTTTCAGGTATGGAATTCGGAACACCTTCGCGATCACCATTTGACGTATTGGCAAGCATCATTCCAAGCCCCATATTGTCTACCCGAGCATTGGAAGCAGCCGTCAGACCCTTGGCGTAGGTGGAAACAACTTTTGCTCCGCCTTCCGAACCCAGCAGGACATTGCCGTTTGCGTCTTCATAACGCTTGGTGATCACAACAGCGTTTTCATCCTCTTCCAGGCTGTAGAGGATCCGGGCGTAACCACCTGTAGGCTGGGTCAGATTGTCCTTTGCATCGTAGTATGAAGTGGAGAAAATCTGATCCCCATCCCAGATATCCCGGCGATAGCTGTAGCTTCCGGGGATATCTGCACGGCTGCCGTCAGCTGCATAGCGATCTTCCGCCACGATGTGGGGAACTCCCTTGGAGTTGTTCTCATAAGTGAAAACAGTTTTGGCATAGCCACTGTCAGCCACAACAAGTTCACCGTTCAGACCGGTATAGTTCTCGGTCAGCGGATTGCCTTTTGCGTCCCAGGTATATTCCGCCTTATGGAACCCCCGGCTGTTAACAGCGGGATTGCCATCCACATCATGCGCTGTTTCGCTGACCAGCTGACCGTTTTCATTCCACTCACAATCCGTCAAGGTGTAAGCAGGAATACGCAGGCTCTGGGGCGTCACTGCGGCAGACGCTCCATAAATGGTGCTGAGTAACAGTGTCAGAATCAGAAGAACCGGAATCACCCTGATGAGCTTTTTCATACCTTTTTCCCCCGTAGTCCCTTCATGCTTTGTATCAGTTCATTCTCATTGTTTCTGTTTCTTCTTTGGGTTGTCCGGATCACCAATCACTCTGGACCGGGTATCATATTTGTTATAGTATTCATATCCCCGCTGGGAGCGCTTACTGTAATACTTGCCCTGATGCAATTTCTCCCCGTAGAAGACAAAGCCCAATACCTCCAGGCCAGTCATTTCACAGGAAACCAATGCCCTACGGATTTCCCGATGATCCGAGAACTCCTGGCGAACCACGAACAAGGTACCCGCAGCCTGGCTGGATAGTGCCAAAGGATCGGAAACAATATTGATTGGTGGTACGTCCATTAGCACCAGGTCGTACTGTTCTTCCAGTTCCTGAATCAGTTTGGCCATCGTCGGGCTTTCCAGCAGTTCGCAAGGATTGCTCGGCATGGAGCCTGCAGGCAGGATGTCCAGGTTTTCCCATACAGTAGAAACAATCGCTTTCTTCGCTGTTGTACTTCCAGTCAGGATATCCGCCAAGCCAGAGGCATTGGGATCATAGTAGAAAATCTCGCTCTGGCAAGCTCGACGCATATCCGCGTCCACCAGCAAGATCTTTTTTCCGCTCATGGCCAGGGAAACTGCCAGGTTTGCGGCAATGGTGCTCTTTCCTTCCCCGGAAATGGCGCTGGTAACCAGTACTGTTCTGTGCATCTTTTCGGATAAGGTATAGAGCAGATTCATGCGGAGCTTGGCATATCCTTCCACAAGATCCATGTCGCTTTTCTCGTTTAACAGATATGCTCCCGCATCTTTTTCTGATCCTTTTGCTCTCCTGATGTAAGAAAGGATAGGCGGTGTATAATGATCTGTTATCTCACCGGGTTTTTCTACCTGATGGTTCATCATGAACAGTAGGGTCAGGAAAGCACAAGCCAGAATTGCGCCAGCCAGTCCACCTATGAAGCCTTTCTTCATATCAGCCCTACCGTTGGCAAGAAGCGGAACAACAGCATAATCCTGAGCTTTAGCTTCACCAGCAGTAACTACATCTTTGATAGCTGTTGGAGCAACCTGTAACACACTGTTGCAAATATCAGCAGAGAGTTTGGGATCTGTTGTCGTACAACTCACCTGAACCATGGGTGTTTCATGAATAGAGTTCATGGAAATTACTTTGCGAATGTCATCTGTAGTAAGTCCAGGGTATTTCTGGCTGAGCAGAATATCCTCCTCATTTCCATTCTCGCCTGCAGGTTCTATAGCGTATTCCAGGACACGCTGCATAACAGTTTCACTTTTAACCACTTCACTATAGATATTTACCAGCTGAACAGCGCTGGAGATATCAGAGGTGCTTGTGTAACCATAGTTCACCAGATTGGGATTGCTGTTGGTCACGAACATCGTTCCGGAAGCTGTGTATGTATCCGGAGCTTTAGAAGCGCGGTAATACATCACACCAAAGCCAATGGCAGCGCAGAGGATTACCAGCCAAATGCGCTTGAGAATGTAGACGGCCAATCTCGCAAGATCGATGCTTCCGCCCTGTTTGTTCATCGTTAACCCTCCAGCTTCTGATTCAGTTCGAGTGGTGTAACTTGGTTGTATTGATTACATCGTATATCTACTTGATTTTACCATATGACCTTTTGGCCTGTAAAGGTAAAAACATGCAATTTGAAGAGGTTTTTTCAATGTTTTTTCAACGTTTTCAGGCGTCCTATGCACATTCTGCAACGTATAGTCGTTTCATCATGGAAAAACTGCAAGGAATTTGTTCAAACGTTTGCAAATAGTAATGCGATGTTGTCACATTTCCCACTCTCTTCTCTGTAAGGATGGAATGATTTTCACATAAGGTTATACGCAGGCATTTGGCAGATGGCAGTGGGGTTGCAAAAAAGTTTGTATATTTTTTGCAGAATGAGATAAATGCAACTGTGGCCAGCAGGATCTGCGTATTTTTCCCACCCAAAGAATTGGGTTACGTTGGTACGTTTTTGATGGCTTGGTCCGTATTTGTATGTACTTTTGAAGGCTCTCATGTATCTCTTATGTAACTATTCATGATTTTGACCTCCTTCTTGTGGGAAGCATAAAATGGAGATACATCCGTCGAGAAGTTACCTGGGTCATTATATACTAGTGCGAGTAACTTTTGTTTTCGGTTCGTCCCTATTTCGCGCCGTTTGTCCCGCAGTTAAGTCATTAGGTTACGCGCCCTTTGAACCTATACCCTTGTATTTATAAGAGTTCATGCAGCGTTTTACTTTATATGGCGCTGGGTGATGTTGTCTCTTGCTAGAAATGTATTTTGTTTGATATACTTCTCTCAGGTTTTACAATCGAATGTCGAGAGGGGCTGTTGGTGTGTCTGAACAGACAAAGGTTAAGCTGTTCCGGGAAAAGAGCCTGGAGGCCGTGGAGTCTCCGGAGAGTTTGAATGATTATCTTCGGGTAACGTCTCCCGGGGTGTGGCTGGTACTGGCGGCAGTGATTGCATTGCTGGTGGGGGCCATCCTGTGGGGTGTGTTTGGTCATATCAAAACCACTTCTTCCGTGGCGGTGAGGGTGGAGGAAGGCAAGAGCCTCTGCTATATTCCGTATGACAAGGCGGAAGGTGTTCTTTCCTATGGAAATGTAAGTATAGACGAGAAGGAGTATCCCCTCGCCTCTTCTTCTGAATTTGAAGTCATCGTCATCCAGGCGGATGAAAGCATCCGCCTGCTGAAAGCCGGCGGGCTGAACGTGGGTGATCCCGTGGTGGTGGTTCCGGCGGATACCGGACTGCCGGACGGGGTATATTCCGGGGTGGCGGTGACGGAAGATCTGAGACCCATTTCGCTGTTGCTGCAGTGATGGGTTGGTTTATTGCTCTTTCATATATTATAGGAAGATATGAGCGTAAGATTGTGTGAGGGTTTGATATGTTCGGATTGAAGAAGAAGGTACCGGCGCCCATTACAAAGGGTGTGTGCCAGGTGCCGGTGGTTATGCAGATGGAGGCGCTGGAATGCGGTGCGGCTTCTCTGACCATGATCATGCATTACTATAAAAACTGGATCCCGCTGGAGCAGGCCCGGGTGGACTGCGGCGTGAGCATGGACGGTGCTTCCGCCAAGAACATTCTGGTGGCGGCGCGGAGCTACGGGCTTGTGGCCAATGCCTGGCGGGTCGAGCCGGAGGATCTGCTGGAGGAAGGGCCCTTCCCCTGCATTATTCACTGGGGATTCAATCACTTTGTGGTGCTGTGCGGTTTCCAGGGAAAACGGGCCGTGCTGAATGACCCGGCCCGTGGACGGGTGAAGGTGGAATGGGAGGAGTTTGACCGGGAGTTTACCGGGGTGTGCATGTGCTTCGAGCCCGGTGAGGAGTTTAAGCCCTCCGGAAAACCGAAGAGCGTGCTTTCTTACGCTAAGGAGCGGCTTCGTGGTTCCGGGACGGCAGTGGCCTTTGTGGTGCTGACGACGACGATTTCTTCCCTGCTGGGGATTATCTCCCCGGTGTTTAACCGGACATTCCTGGACCGGCTGCTGACGGGATCGAACCCGGAATGGCTGCCCATGTTCCTGGTGCTGTTTGCGGTGTTCGGGGTGGTGTCCATTGTTGTGACCTGGATCTCTGCGGTGTATTCGCTGCGGATTCAGGGCAAGATGACCTCCTACGGCAGCAGTTCCTACCTGTGGAAGGTGCTGCGGCTGCCGATGCAGTTCTTCTCCCAGCGGCTGTCGGGTGATATTGCGGACCGGCAGGCCACCAATGCCTCCATTGCGTCGGCACTGGTGCAGACCTTCGCTCCCCTGGCCATCCAGGCCGGGATGATGATCTTCTACCTGGCGGTGATGATTCATTACAGTCCCATGCTGGCGCTCATCGGTGTGGGAGCGATTGTGTTGAATTTGGTCGTTTCCGCGTATGTGACTTCGAAGCGGGTGAACATCACCCGGGTGCAGCAGCGGGACGCGGCAAAATTGTCGTCTGCGACCATGTCGGGTATCTCGATGATCGAGACGATCAAGTCGAGCGGCGCGGAGAACGGGTTCTTCGGGCGCTGGGCGGGATACCAGGCCAGTGTTAATTCCCAGAATGTTTCATATACTAAGCTGAACCTGTTCCTGGGCACGCTGCCGAGCGCCATCACCGCAACGGCGAACATCGCGGTGCTGGGACTGGGCGTGCTGCTGGTGATCCGGGGAAAGTTCACCGCCGGTATGGTGATGGCCTTCCAGGGGTTCTTGTCGTCGTTTATGGCGCCTGCGTCGTCTTTGATTTCCGCGGGGCAGAGCATGCAGGAGATGACCACCCAGATGGAACGGGTGGACGACGTGATGAGCTATCCCGAGGATCCCTCCTTTGTGGTGAGGGAGAAGACGGCGGAATACCAGAAGCTGAGCGGGAATATTGAACTGAAGAACGTGACCTTCGGTTACTCCCGGCTGGGCAACCCCCAGGTGACGGACTTCTCCATGACGGTGAAGCCGGGACAGAAGATCGCGTTTGTGGGACGGACGGGCTGCGGCAAGAGCACGCTGGCCAAGCTGATCTCCGGACTGTACCGGCCCTGGAGCGGGGAAATCCTGTTTGACGGGGTGCCGATCTCCGAGATTGACCGGGATGTGTTTACGGGATCTGTGAGCGTTATCGACCAGGATATTACCCTGTTTGAGGATACGGTGAGCCAGAACATTAAGATGTGGGATGACTCCATCGAGGACTTTGAAGTGACCCTGGCCGCCCGGGACGCGGGCATCTATGACGATATCGTGACCCGGGACGGCGGCTTCCTCCACAAACTGCTGGACGGCGGACGGGACCTGAGCGGCGGGCAGCGGCAGCGGCTGGAGATTGCCCGGGCGCTGAGCCAGGACCCCACGATCTGCATCATGGACGAGGCGACCAGCGCCCTGGATGCCCGGACGGAGTATGAGGTGATCAAGAGCATCAACGCCCGGGGGATTACGTGCATCATCATCGCACACAGGCTGAGCACCATCCGGGACTGCGATGAGATCATCGTGCTGGATAAGGGAAAGATTGTGGAGCGGGGCACCCACGATGAACTGTATGCCAGGGGCGGATATTACGCCGACCTGGTGAGCAATGAGTAAGGAAGGAGGCGCTGAAGATGGGCTGGTTTGATGATCAGATAGAGTTCAGGAAAAAACATGAACGGGAGCTTCTCAGCGACTCCTTTGAAAACATCGCCCGGTCTGTGACCGGACGGAAGATCCATACCTTCCTTTCCGAGGAAGAGGACGTTAACGACGCGGTGTCGGGTCTGCTGAAGCACATGGGCGTCAAGGAGCGGGAGGTGCCCGCTACGGTCCGGGGGCTCCGGGACCGGCTGGACTTCCTGCTGAGTTCCACGGGCATACTGTACCGGGAGATCATCCTCTCCCGGGGATGGCAGAACGACGCCATGGGGCCAATGATCGGGAGCCTGAAGGATACGGGGACTGTGGTGGCCATCCTGCCCTCCGAAATGGGCGGATATGAGTATACGGATCCCGCCAGCGGGGCGAAGGTAAAGATCAACGGGCATACGGCGGCGAACATCTCCGAGGAAGCCCTGTGCTTTTACCGTCCCCTGCCCATGCGGGAGCTGAAGCTGAAGGACCTGCTGCGGTATATGCTTTCCTGCCTGACGCCCCGGGACCGGATTTCCTTCCTGGTGGCGGCGGGAGCCATCGCCTTGGTGGGCCTTTTGATCCCGAAACTGAACCAGATCCTGACAGGTACAGTCATCGCGGCGGGCAGCACGAGGCTGCTGGTGGCTGTGGTGAGCTTCCTGTTCTTTGCCACGGTGACGACGATCCTGCTGACCATTATCCGGAACATGCTGCTTTCCCGGATCCGGTATAAGCTGAACGTGAACGTATCCGCCGCGACCATGATGCGGATATTGAGCCTGCCGGCAGCCTTCTTCCGGGATTACAGCGTGGGTGAACTGAACCAGTATATCGCCTATATGGACAGCCTGTGCACCACGATTGTGGACAGCCTGTTCTCCACGGCGATCACGGGCCTGTTCTCCCTGATCTACCTGGGGCAGATCTTCGCCTTCGCGCCGAGCCTGGTGGTGCCCAGTTTGGTGATCACCATCGCAACGCTGGCGATCAGCCTGCTGAGCGCCCGGGTGCAGATGAAGATTGACCAGGAGACCATGGTGACCACCGCCAAGGAGCGGGGCCTGGTGTACGCGTTTATCAACGGCATCCAGAAGATCCGGCTTTCCGGTGCGGAGAACCGGGCCTTTGCCAAGTGGTCGGACCTGTATGTGGAGACGGCGACCACCACCTTTAACCCGCCGAGCATCATTAAGCTGAGCTCCGTGATGACCACAGCAGTTTCGCTCATCGGTACCGGGGTCATGTACTTCATCGCCGTGAGAAGCAAGGTGACCGTGGCGGACTACTTCGCCTTCAACGCGAGCTATGCGTATATTTCCACCGCCTTCTCCTCCCTGGCGGCCATGGCGCTGAGCGCGGCATCCATCAAACCGGTGATCAACCTGGTGAAGCCCCTGCTTTCCGCGAAGCCGGAAACCTCGGACCACCGGGAAACCGTAACAAGGCTGAGCGGAAACATCGAAATCAGCCACGTGACCTTCGGGTATGATCCGGAGAGCAAGCCGATTTTTGAGGACTTTAACCTGTCCATCCCCGCACGGCAGTATGTGGCCATCGTGGGCAAGAGCGGTTGCGGCAAGAGCACCCTAGTCAGGCTGCTCCTGGGCTTTGAGAAGCCGGCAAGAGGCGTCATCAACTATGACCGGAAGGACCTGAACCAGCTGGACCTGCGGAGCGTGCGGCGGCAGATCGGCACGGTGATGCAGGACGGGCGGCTGTTCAGCGGTTCGATTTTTGACAATATTGTAATTTCCAACCCCACGTTGAAGCTGGATGAAGCCTGGGAGGCTGCGGAAATCGCCGGCATCGCCGATGATATCCGGGATATGCCCATGGGCATGCATACCATGCTGCAGGACGGCGGCGGCACCATCTCCGGCGGCCAGCGCCAGCGGCTGATGATCGCCCGGGCCATCGCCCCCAAGCCGAAGATCCTGATCTTTGACGAAGCGACCAGCGCCCTGGACAACATTACCCAGAGGAAGGTTTCCGAGGCCCTGGACAAGATGAAGTGCACCAGGATCGTGATTGCCCACCGGCTGAGCACGATCAAGCACTGCGACCGCATCCTCGTCATCGACGGCGGCAAGATCGCCGAGGACGGCACCTACGACCAGCTGATCGAAAAGAACGGCATCTTCGCCGAGCTGGTGGAAAGGCAGAGACTGGCTTCGGAAACGTGACAAAGGGACAGACCAACTGTCACGTTTTTCCCCGGTTATTCGACTGGCTGAGCTCCAATGTGACAAGGGGACAGACCAACTGTCACGTTTTTCCCCGGTTATTCGACTGGCTGAGCTCCAATGTGACAAAGGGACAGACCAACTGTCACGTTTTTCCCCGGTTATTCGACTGGCTGAGCTCCAATGTGACAAAGGGACAGACCAACTGTCACGTTTTTCCCCGGTTATTCGACTGGCTGAGCTCCAATGTGACAAAGGGACAGACCAACTGTCACGTTTTTCCCCGGTTATTCGACTGGCTGAGCTCCAATGTGACAAAGGGACAGACCAACTGTCACGTTTTTCCCCGGTTATTCGACTGGCTGAGCTCCAATGTGACAAAGGGACAGACCAACTGTCACGTCCTGACAGACGTGACAGTTGGTCTGTCCCCTTGTCACATTCATACGCGCATGATGATTGATCTGGGTATACCTGTCAAGCGCTCGATCTGTCTGATGGATAATCCCTGATCTCTCAGGATTCGAAGACATTTATCCCTGTTTGTCCTGTCCATCTTCTGAATCTGGGTGCCGGATTCCAGATGCAATACGTCATGGATGACAGACATTGCTGTATTATCTGATTTCCTTGCATTCTCAAACTCGAAATATCCATCATCTTCTTCATCAGTACAAACTACTGAACTATATTTCAGAAAGCCTTCCCTGCCACCAAGCAGATGAAGCACATATTCTGTATCAATAAAGGTTTGAATGACTCCTGAATAACATCTCCAGCTGCTCCAGCGATATCTGTCAGGCAAACATATTCCAGCTTTTGCCGGATTGTTATGGATATACCGGACTGCAGTCAAAAGGTATAAATCACTTTCAATCGGCTTACTCCTGTATCTGTCCTGATACAGATGTCCTGTGCGATCATACTTTTTATTGTAATAGGCGGCATATGTTGACTGGAGTTTCTGCATGATCCTATCTACTCCCTCATCCGCCTTCATCAGGAGATGTACATGGTTTTCCATCAGGCAGAAAGCGATAACACTGAACGCTCCTTCTGACACATATGTCTTCAGCATTTTCAGAAAGAAAAGATGATCCTCATCATCCTCAAACAGAACTTGTTTCCCGATCCCCCGGGCAATAACATGGTAATACCCGCTGACGCTTTTTATTCTTGCTGTTCTGGGCATGATTATCACCCCCTTTGGCATCAGTATAGGCAGTTCTTCCGGCGAACTCAAGGCGAACAAAAAATTATCTGCAAAAAGTCTGTTGATTGGATAATGTAATTATTTTTCATTTTTCTCCTGTTTTTTGCAGTTTTGCCCTTGCCAGAAGATGGTAAATCATGGTATTTTTATTAAGGCAAAAGCTTTCTGAGACAAAAATGATACCGTTTGCAAAGCTTTTGCTTCTTTTTTTCGGTTTTTGCAATTGTCTGCTGCCATCCATTCAGATTCCTGCGTATAAAGGAATGGAGAAAGCAATGACAATTGTTTCAACACCATATCACGCCCTGGAGGTATTTTATGAAAAAGTTCTATCGGATTTTTCTGGCATCGGTTCTTGCCCTGTCACTCCTGACGGGCAGCATCGGTATTCCCGTTTTCGCGGAAGAAGCCGAAACCGCTGAACAGGAAGAAGTCCTCAGCGGTGCAGCCCCGGAAAGCAATGAAACTGCCGGGCAGGAGGAAGAATCCCTCAGCGGTGAAGCCCCTGAAAGGGATTATTACCCGATCAATCATCCAAATCCACTTAATTATGTGGCCGATACAGGGAACATCTCCGGCCAGTTAGTCGGCTGGGTCTATATTGAAAACGACGGTAAAGAAAAGGGCCCGGAGCAAACTGCCGTTACGCTCGGCGCTGCGAACGGACACAGAAACAATGTAGGTTTAACAAACATCTACATTCACGTCAACTACGCCGGAGAGCAGGTAACGCAATCCGAGCCCACCGCCCTTCATGTTTTCGCTGAAAATGAAGGCACGGCCGACATCACCCTGGAAGGCATGGCTATCGCTGAAACGGCCGGTTCCAATGCGCCCGGCGATCCCACAGCCATCAAGGCAGAATCCAGTTCCGGCGGCCAGACCACGGTGACGGCCAAGGGACAGGTAATTGCCGGCGAGGACACAGACAGCGATTACATCGACCATACACTTGTGAACGCCTCCTCCACGGGTGAAGGCAGCAGCACCACCGTTACACTGCTCAACACGGCCGACGGCGATGTGAAAATCAGCGCAGCGGACGGCGGTACGTCGGTCATCAATATTGACAACGAGGGACAGGGTCTCGGCAGACGCGCCACGCTGTCCTCCAACGACGACGGCAGCCTGGCCCAGCTCAACCTGAAGGAAGGCAATGTGTCCGAGATCTGTTTCCGCGGTGAAGGCGGTACGCGTGAAGCGAACATTAACGGCGACGTCGAAGCGCAGGTATACGCACACTTCACAGGCGGCGAAGCCAACGCCAACATTACCGGCAATGTCGGCGACCCCAATGCCTCACAAGGCGGCATCAACGCCACGGTCAAGGAAGGCGGAACCGCTAATTATGATGTGGACGGAACCATTTACGGCCATGTTTATCTGAACGAAAACAGAAACGAAGATCACCTGGACGGCGCCAACATCAATGTGCAGGCCGCGAATGTCGAAGGCGAAGTCAGCATTGGTTCCCAGCATGACGGCAAATACAACGTCACGATCGAAGAAGACATTACAGCCAAGGAAGACGCCCTGACGATCAGGAACAACAATTCCGAAGTCAACGTTGATGTCAAGGGAAGCATTACCTCCAACGGCGGAACAGGCATTGATGTAAACAATGTCGGCGATCTTGAATGGGTTAAAGCCGGCACGTTTGACAGCGTGGATGATCTGCCGGCAGGGCGCAGCGAGATGAATCCCGAGCTGATCCCCAACCCCACAGAGGATGAAATGAGGTTCATCCTCGATCACAAGAGCACAATCAACGATAACAACGAGCAATACAACGACGACATTCTCTACGAATACAAAACCGACCTGTACACGGAGGAAGAGATTCCCCTCCACAAGGATGACAAACCGGATAACCCCACCATTGAATCCTGGACCCTGCCGCATGGAGACGGATCAAAGATCGGGGTCTACTATCCGGAAGGCGATGACTACTACTACAAGGAATATTATTCGACCGGCGAGGAATACAAACCGGAAACCCAGGAAATCTACGGCCGGGAACGCAAGGACTACGGCAACAAAGACGTAACAAACGTGAACGTCGGCGAAGACCTGATTGTCAAAGGCGAATCCAAGGAGCTTACGGGCATCAGCGTCCGGAGCGATAACAAATTCAATGAAACCAATATCAACATCGGCGACAACGTGAAGGTGACCTCCCTGGACACCAATGAAGAAGGTGACCACACCGCCACCGGTATCCGCGTGGACGCCCTGGAAGGCGACATCAACATCAACATCGCGACTGACCTGGTGGTCGAAGGCGGCGTCAACGACACCGGCATCGTCCTCAACCGGCATGCCCATGAAGAATTTGCCGCCAGCGACGCGGAAAAAGTCAACCCCGAGAAGCTGAACGGCATCTCCCTGGGCGACCAGATCATCGACGGCAAAGTTGTTCAAGTGTATGAAGCGGAACAGGAAGACGGTACCGCGCTGTATTACGACGAAGAAGGCAATGTATACGACTGCGTCACCGTGGCAAACGAAGGCACGACCCAGATTGTCATCGGGCGCGACGTGATCAGCGACGGCAACGGCGTTGAACTGACCGCGGGCGGAGAAGAAAAGACCGACCTGATCATCGACGGCTCCCTGGTCGCCACCGGCGGCACCAGCGTTGTGCTCAAGGACGACACGGCCCTCGGCGATAACCTGACCCTGACCGTATGGGAAATGACGGCAGACAGGGACGGCGACTACGTCAAGCGTGAGGAATATGACGAAACCACGGACAGCAAGAAGCTTGTTGCCGACCGGGAAGCTGAAAAAGCCATTCAGTACATTATCCGGGTTGACCCCAGCCAGGAGAGCATCATCCACACCGACGGCACCAGGGATTACAAGGGCCGCGATGTTGCCAATGAAGGCGACATCATTGTGCTGAAGATTGACGTGCCCGCAGGCCTGATGATCGACGAGGTTTACGGCGACCAGGCCCATAACAAGCTGATCCAGGACAGCTACGGCAACTATTTCATGATCGTTCCGCGCGGCGGCGGCGTGCTCTTCTCCGTAATCCTGAAGGATTATGTTGAGCCGGAACCGGAACCCCAGCCGGAACCCAAGCCCCAGCCCAATCCCGAACCCAAGCCCGTGCCGAAACCAGATCCCGAACCCAAGCCGGAACCGGAACCCGATCCTGAACCCAAGCCCGAACCCAAGCCTGAACCGCAGCCGGAACCCAAGCCCGAACCCGAACCCGAACCCGAACCGCAGCCCGAACCGCAGCCGGAACCCGAACCTGAACCCAAGCCGGAACCGCAGCCGGAACCGCAGCCGGAACCCGAGCCTGAACCCAAGCCGGAACCGCAGCCGGAACCGAAGCCCGAACCCAAGCCCGAACCGCAGCCGCTTGATGAGGGCATCAACAAGCCCGCTGAGATTGCCGTTCATGTAGTACGTCCTCTCCTCTCGGCTACCGACATCACCGGAAGCGTACAGCTGAACTGCTTCCGCGGCGGTACTTTCACAGTCCACCTCCTGAAGGGCCGCACCACTTTTACAGGCAAGATCACTCTTTACAGTGATGGCACTCTGTACCTAATCGGACCGGACGGTTTGGAAATGCCGATCAACGAAAAAGGTGATTTCACCTTGATCGTGGGAAGCGAACGGTTCTCCTTCGTGTTCACTGCAGCAGATCTCGCTGTTCTGCGGGCCTGCCTCCCATAAACCTGACAAACCCAACAGACAGGGGAGCCTGCCTCCCCTGTCCTCTTTTTAACCTATTTTCTGCTTGAATCATACAGTGATATCCTATATAATATTTTTAATGAAAAAAAGATGATTTGACCGTTTGGAATCCTATCACTGCATATTCCGCAGACTGAACGGAGAATGAGCGTGAAAGAGCTGACCCTTGAAGCCAAAGTGGCGAATCTCCAGCAGGTGCTGGATTTTGTGGACGAGAATCTCAAGTCCATGCGCTGCCCCATGAAGATCCTGATGCAGATCGACGTGGCCGTGGAAGAGATCTTTGTCAACGTCGCCAGCTATGCCTATGCCCCGGATACCGGCTCCGTCACCATCCGGATGGACCTGCAGGAAAATCCCCGCACCGTGGTGATCACCTTCATCGACAGCGGGGTGCCCTATAATCCCCTGGCGAAGGCTGATCCTGACGTTACGCTTTCCGCGGAGGAAAGGGCCATCGGCGGGCTGGGGATCTATATGGTGAAGAAGAGCATGGACAAGATGGAATATGAGTATACGGACAAGCAGAACATACTGACCATGATCAAGGGCATAGAGTGATTCTGCGATCGCGACGATACCGAGGGGACGGTTCCGCCGGTATCGTCTACCCACCCCAACAAAAAAGTCCGGGAACTTTCGTTCCCGGACCTTTTCATATCCTGAGGATTATTTGTCGTAGTTGACAACCTGGCTGAAGTCAGGAGCCTTCAGGCTGGCGCCGCCGATCAGGCCGCCGTCGATTTCGGGCTGAGCCATGAGACCCTTCACGTTCTTGGGGTTCATGGATCCGCCGTACTGGATACGGACCTTGTTGGCAGTGCCCTTGCCATACTTGCGGGCCACGGCGGCACGGATGACGCCGATGGTCTCGTTTGCCTGCTCATCGGTGGCGGTCAGGCCGGTGCCGATGGCCCAAACGGGCTCGTAAGCGATGATGATCTTGGCAACCTGTTCCTTGGTCAGGCCGTTCAGGCCGATCAGGGTCTGGTATTCAACCAGCGCGTCGGTGTAGCCGGCTTCGCGCTCTTCCTTGTTTTCGCCCACGCACATAATGACCTTCAGGCCGGCTTCGACAGCGGCCAGCACGCGCTGGTTCACGGTCTTGTCGGTTTCGCCGAAGTACTGGCGGCGCTCAGAGTGGCCGATGATGACGTATTCCACGCCGCAGGCCTTGAGCATATCAGCGGACAGTTCGCCGGTGAAGGCACCGCTCTTTGCCCAGTGCACATTCTCAGCACCCAGCTTGATCTTGCTGCCCTTGGCGGCTTCCTTCACAGCGGCAAAGTTCACCGCGGGAACGCACACCACGACATCACAGTTGGCGTCCTTCACCAGGGGCTTCAGCTCGGTTACCAGAGCCTTCGCCTCTTCGGGCGTCTTGTTCATCTTCCAGTTACCGGCAATAATCGGTTTACGCATTGTTTTCGTCTCCTTATCGATTCAATTAAGCAAGTAGCAACGTGTCCCCGGGAGGAGATTCTTCGACGCGCTCACTATGTTCGCTTGCTCAGAATGACATCTATACGCTATGAAAAATCCATTGCGTTTACTTTGTCATCCTGAACGGAGCGAAGCGGAGTCGAAGGATCTCCCCGCCCGCAGGCGACGTTAAACTCTTATTTCTCGTCCAGGCAGGCAACGCCGGGCAGGGTCTTGCCTTCGAGGAACTCGAGGGAGGCACCGCCGCCGGTGGAGATGTGGGTCATCTTGGCGCCCAGGCCCATCTGTTCAACAGCCGCAGCGCTGTCGCCGCCGCCGATGATGGTCACAGCGTCAGAATCAGCCATCGCCTGAGCGACAGCCAGGGTGCCCTGAGCCAGAGTGGGATTCTCGAACACGCCCATAGGTCCGTTCCAGACCACGGTCTTGGCGGTCTTCACGGCCTCAGCGAACAGCTCGCGGGTCTTGGGTCCGATGTCCAGGCCTTCCACGTCAGCGGGGATCTTGTCGGAGTCAACCACGCACACATCCACAGGTCCGTCGATCGGATCCGGGAAGCCGGCAGCGCACACGGTGTCGATGGGCAGAAGCAGCTTCACGCCCTTTTCGGCAGCCTTGGCCATCATGTCCTTGCAGTAGTCGATCTTGCTCTCGTCCAGCAGGGACTTACCAACTTCGTAGCCCTTCGCCTTCAGGAAGGTGAAAGCCATACCGCCGCCGATGATCAGGGTGTCAACCTTTTCCAGCAGGTTGTTGATCACGTTCAGCTTGTCTTCGATCTTCGCGCCACCCAGGACAGCAACGAAGGGACGATCAGCATTCTCCAGGGCCTTGCCCATGATGGACAGTTCCTTGCCGATCAGATAGCCGGCCACGTTGGGGCTGGTGTAAGCGGTGACACCGGCGGTGGAGCAGTGAGCGCGGTGGCAGGAGCCGAAAGCGTCATCCACGTAAGCGTCAGCCAGGGTCGCCAGATCCTTGCTGAAGGCTTCGCCGTTCTTGGTTTCTTCCGCACGGAAGCGGGTGTTCTGCAGCAGCACCACGTCGCCGTCCTTCATGGCGGCAACAGCAGCCTTGGCGTTCTCGCCGACCACGTTGTCGTCATTGGCGAAAACGACGTTCTGACCCAGCAGCTCGCTCAGGCGGACAGCCACAGGAGCCAGGGAGAACTTTTCTTCCGGACCGTTCTTCGGCTTGCCCAGGTGGGAGCACAGGATCACCTTGCCGCCGTCAGCGATCAGCTTTTTGATCGTGGGCAGAGCCGCAACAATGCGCTTGTCGTTCGTGATCTTGCCGTCCTTCATGGGGACGTTGAAATCGCAGCGGACCAGTACCCGCTTGCCTTTTACCTGAATGTCATCAACCGTCTTCTTTGCCATGATTTTATCTCTCCTTTTCTTATTGGATACTTGGTTATATTGTAAAGCCTGAAGGCTTAACAATCAAATTTTGGAATTCACAATTCATAATTCATAATTCATAATTCACAATTATGTTTTGTGAACCTCTCCCTCAATCCTATCGATCAAAAAGATGTCATTCCGGGAAACCGAACGGAGTCGAGCAATCCCTTACTACGCCGAAGGTGCTGTCGATACTTTCCCGACTTCTTCCAATCCTTCATAACCTACAATTATGAATTGTGAATTATGAATTATGAATTCGTCAGAATGCTAAGCATTCTTTCAGCAGCACCCTGATCCGTCACCAGCAGGTAGTGCCTTGTATGCCGCAGGATCGAAATAATCGCTTCTGCCTTGGAAGCGCCCGCCGCCGCAGCGATCATCCGGCAGGTGGGTTTCAGCTTCGCCAGGTCAACACCCACGTTCGTGGACTCCATCAGGCACTTGCCGTTCAGGTCATAGTAAGCACCGAAGCTCTCGCCCTTTGCGCCCTGGTGAATCAGGCTGCTCTGCACCTCATGGGGCAGCCTGCGCTGTTTCATCATCCCGGAAGCCGTGCCGATGCCGTGAAGGATCACGTCCGCCCGCTCCAGCAGTTCCATGGCCTCGCTGACCTCAGGCAGCTTCAGCATTTCCTGCAGAGCCGCCGCATCCAGCGTATCCGGCAGGTGGATCAGCCGGTAATGGCCGCCCAGCTTGCCCGCAATCTCTTCCGCCAGGGTGTTGGCCTGGATTTCAACGGTCCGGCCGAGGCCGCCCCGGGCAGGCACCACCATGACGTTCAGCGGCGTGGGGCTCTGGATGCTCCGGGCCACCGCGGCGATTGTCCGTCCGCCGGTCACCGCCAGCGTGTTGCCGTTTACCAGGATGCTCCGCAGTCTTGCCGCGCAGATCCGTCCAACATCGGACAGCACCTGCTCATCCTCGTCCGCGTTGCCGGGGGCAATCAGCACCCGATCCACAGGCAGCAGCTCGCAGAGCTTCTTCTCCGTCTCCGTGAGACCGCTCATGGCCTTGGAGAAAGCACGGGAGGTTTCCAGCACCTCTTCCGCCTTGCCGGAAAGCGACATGCCGGAAGCGTCCAGGTCTACATATCCGAGGTCCTTCAGGATGGCCGCGGTATTGCGGATTTCCCGTTCCGGAAGATTCAGCTTGGCAGCCAGCTGACGCCGACCGACCGGCTGCAGGGCTGCGATCCGCTCTAGGATCAGTGCCCGCCGTGTAATCTCGTCAATCAGATCGGGAGCAAGTTTGCGCATCAGGGTAATGAATCCTGAGTCCATCTGCTCGCCTCCTTCTGACTGGCGGGACGATTTTTGCCCGCAAGGGTGAATTGTGTCCCAAAGAAGATTTTAACACAGAAACTGACGCTTTACAAGCAAAAAAGAGGGGTTTTTGAACGATTTTTAGTCAAAAAACGCTTCAAGCCAATTTTGGACACTGGGGACAGTCCCCGGTGTCCAAAAAAAGAAAAAGTGGACACTGGGGACTGTCCCCAGTGTCCACTTTTCAGACGCGGATCATCTCGACGCCGTCCAGTGCCCGCTGAATCAGTTCCTCGCTGTCCAGCCTTGCCTCGCCCTCCAGGATTTTGTCCATCTTCGGGTGGGTAGCAGGATGCCGGGGTGTGAACACCGTGCAGCAGTCCTCATAGGGCAGCTCAGAGATCTCCAGGGTGCCGATCTTACGCGCCACATCGATGATCTCACTCTTATCAAAGCCGATCAACGGCCGGAACACGGGCATCTCCACCACGGCGTTGGTGGTGCCCAGGGCCGTCATGGTCTGGCTGGCCACCTGGCCGATGCTCTCACCGGTAATAAGGGCTTCGCTCTCGGTATCCTTCGCGATCCGCTCGGCAATCCGCATCATATACCGGCGCATGATCAGGGTTGTGTATTCTTCCGGGCACTTCTCGTGGATGGCCATCTGGATCTCGGTGAAGGGCACCACATAGACCTTGATGCCGCAGCAGCTGAAGGACAGCTTCCGCGCCAGGTCCAGAACCTTTTCCTTCGCCCGGTCAGAGGTGTAAGGATAGCTGTGGAAGTGCACCGCGTTGATCTGCACACCGCGCTTGGCGATCATCCAGCCCGCCACAGGGCTGTCGATACCGCCGGACAGGAGCAATGTCGCATTGCCGTTGGTGCCCACAGGCATGCCGCCGACGGCGGGAATCACCTTCACATACAGATAGGCCATATCCCGGATTTCGATGTTCACCAGGTGCTCCGGATTGTGCACGTCCACCTTCAGGTCAGGATTGGCCTGCAGGATCCGGTAACCAACCTCCTCATTGATCGCCATGGAGTTCATGGGATAGCGCTTGTCCGCGCGGCGGGCATTGACCTTGAAGGTACCCTTCAGGTCTTTTGCCATTTCCACCGCCTGGGCGCAGATGGCCTCAAAGTCCTCCTTGGGCATCTCCACGGCGGGACACACACTGTGCACGCCGAAGACCTTCGTGACCCGGCTGATGCACTCCTCCAGGTCGTTGAAGCCCCGGACGAAGATCCGCCCGTCATGCACCCATACTTCAGCGCCCATGCCGCGAACCGCGTAACGGACCTTACGGACCAGGGCCCGGATAAAGTAAGGGCGATTCAGGCCTTTGAGAAAGATTTCGCCGTAGCGAACAAGTAATAAGTTCTGCATTGTTTAACCCCTTTTCCTTACCTTCTCACAAACTTCTTCAGCATATTATAATGCTTCACCGCACACTCAACAGCGTAATCAATCTCTTCCTGCGTGGTATCCGCGCAGAGGCTGAAACGCAGGGAGCAGTCCGCCTGCTCCGTGCTGACGCCCATGGCCTTCAGCACCGGCGAAATCTTCTGTTTCCGGCTGGCGCAGGCGCTGCCCGCGGATACATACACTCCGTCGCCTTCCAGCGCGAAGAGCATGGTCTGGCTCCGCACCGGCATCAGGGCAACGTTCAGGATATGAGGTGCGCAGGTCTCCGGGCTCTCTTCCGGCCCGTTCACCTTCGCTTCCGGAATCTTCTCCATCAGCTGGGTCCGCAGGCTGTTCTTCAATGCCCGCATCCTGGCGTTCGCTTCCTGATCCCAGGTCCTGACCGCCTCACCCAGGGCGATAATCCCGAAGGTGTTCTCCGTGCCGGACCGGAGGTTCCCCTCCTGTCCGCCGCCGAACTGCACCGGACGGATCGGATGATCCTTCCGCACAATCAGTGCGCCGGTTCCCTTCAAACCATGGATCTTATGCCCGCTGAAGGCATAGGACTGGATGCCCAGCTTATTGAAATCCAGCGGCACTCGCAGGAACCCCTGGACGCCGTCCACATGGATGGCCGCACCAGGCGCCTTCGCGTTCCGCAGCTTCACAATCTCCTGTAGCGGCTCTATTGCGCCGGTCTCATTGTTCACCTGCATAACGGAGATCATCAGGACGTCCTCATCCAGCATCTCCTCCAGCTTTTCCAGGTCCACCGACCCGGTTTTCCCCGCCGGAATCTCCTCCACCGTGTGACCCATCTTCCGGATCTCATCGGTACAGGCCGATACCGCCGGATGCTCCACAGAGGAAATCAGCACCCTGCCCGGCTTCCGCCGGCTCTTCAGGTGCCCCAGCAGCGCCAGGTTGTCCGCCTCGGTACCGCCGGAGGTAAAGATAATCGTCTGCCCGGCAGCACCCGCTGCCTTCAGGCAGATTTCCCGCACCCCGTCAATCTTCTTCTGGATCTCCAGGGCAGGCTTATATAAAGCGGATGGATTATACCATCCGCTTTCCAGCATTTCGCTGACCACCGCCGCGACAGCCGCGGACGGCTTGGTCGTAGCGCTGTTGTCCAGATACGCCTTCATTGCTTACTCCCGATACGCTCCGTTGGGCAGGTACTTACGGATATAGCTGACCATCTCTTCGCTGGGCTCCAGGATGATCATCTTCTTGTCGGAGTCCTTGGTGAAGTAGAAGTAATACAGCTCCGCTTCCCGGTTCAGGAACCAGTTCATCCGCTTGATGCCGGGCATGTTCAGATACCGCTGGAAGGTAGAGGAAGACACCTTGCCGAAGGCTTCCACGTTCCGCACGTTCAGGCTGCCCAGGCTCTTACGCTTCTTGTTGTTGTACACTTCCGCGAAATCCAGCGCGCCGTTGGTGAAAGTATATTCATACTCCGTCAGCAGCTTATCATGGAAGAAGTAAGTGTACACCGCGACGCCGCCGGTAATCACGATCAGGATGACGGAGAACCAGCTGAAGTTGGTAGACAGCGTGCCCAGCGTCATACTGGCGATAATGGCTGAAAACACAATGATGATCCAGCTGAAGTAATACAGGGCCCGGTTCAGTCCGTTCTTGTGCTTAACCACGACTTCTTCCAGAAAATGATCCATGAAAGGCATAGGATTTTCCTCCAATTCGTGATTCTGAAAACAGAATCATGAATTGAGGAAAATCAATTCAGAATTCAGAATTCAGAATTCATAATTATATATGGTTTACCATTCCATCAGGGGCATATTCAGGAAACCCTTTCCATGCTCCAAATACCCTTAATCAAAATTCATCAAGTTCACACTCCATAATTATGAATTATGAATTATGAATTGTGAATTATGAATTCGTCAATTCTTCCGGGACGTCATGCTCTGAGCAAGATCCCTGAAGAATGCCGTGTCATAAGGCAGCTTATCCAGCTCCGCAATGGCCAGCCCTACCTGCTCCGCGGCGTCCTTTTCCGTGCCTTCCACGCCCTTTAGGGCGACCCAGGTCATCTTGTCCAGTGCCGCGTCCATACCGGTGTTCTTGCCCAGCAGGGCCGCGTCTCCGATCACGTCCAGCAGATCGTCCGTCATCTGGAAAGCCAGACCCAGGTGCAGGCCGTAATCATGGGCCGCCTTGATCTGGTGCTCATCCGCCCCGGCCAGCGCCAGGCCGGCCTCCATGGGGGCCTCCAGCAGATCCGCCGTCTTGTGGGCGTGGATATAGGACACCAGGTCTTCCCGGGGCTTTTCGCCCTCAGAAAGCACGTCCCTGGTCTGCCCGGCAATCATTCCTGTCACGCCTGCATGGCGCATGATGATCTCCAGTGCCCGGATGCCCCGGGTATCCGCCATTTCCACCGCCGTGCGGGCCATCAGCTCCGCCGCGGCATTCAGCAGCCCGTCCCCGGCCAGGATCGCCAGATCCTCGCCGAACACCTTATGGTTCGTGGGCTTGCCCCGGCGCAGGTCATCATTGTCCATCGCCGGCAGGTCGTCATGGATCAGGCTGTAGGTGTGGATCATCTCGATGGCGCAGGCAAAGGGCAGCGCCAGCTCGGCATCCCCGCCGGCCATCTCACAGGCCGCCAGCAGCATCACCGGCCGCAGCCGCTTTCCGCCGGCCTCCAGGCTGTAGCGCATGGCCTCCAGCAGCCGTTCCGGAATATACCCGAGGGATTCCAGCATCGGCGCCAGGGAATGCTCCACCAGGGCCTGGTACTCCGCATACATCTTCATGCTTCTTCTCCCGGAGCGTTCAATGGCTGCTCCCCGCCGTCCTGCAGCACAGTGAGCCTGCGGTTCATGTCCTTCAGCTCCTCATCCAGCGCGGAAAGGGTTTTCATGCCCTCCTCGAACTGCTTTACCGAATCCTCCAGGGGCAGCTTGCCCTCCTCGATCCGGCTGATGATTTCCTGCACGTCCTGCAGCTTTTCCTCGAAGCTCTTCTTTTCTTCGCTCATACTGTTCCCTTTCCGGTCACGGCCACCCTGCCGTCCGCAAACTGCAGGGTCATCTCTTTCCGGGTCTTCGCTTCCTCAGCCCGGGTCAGTATCTTCTCTTCCTGGTCATATACCAGGGCATATCCCCGGTTCAGCACCGCCAGCGGGCTTACCGCCGTCAGCCTCTCCCGTAGCCTTGCCGCGGTATGTTCCGCGTCCTTCATCCGTCCGGACACCGCCAGCTTCAGGGCGTTCCGCGCGTCCGCGGTTCCCTTTGCGGCATTCTCCAGCCGGGTGCCGATAGCGCCGCACAGCTGAAGCTTCAGCAGCTCCCGCCGGCTTTCCAGCAGGGCAATCCGTTTTTCCGGCGACAGGGCCGACAGCCGCTGCCGGAGGCCGGTGAGCTTCAATTCCGCCTTACGAATCTCCGTCGTTTCCGCCCGGGTCAGCGCCGACCGCATCAGGTTCACCCTGCCCTGCAGCTCCCGGCTGTCCGGGAAGACGATCTCGGCAGCGTTGCTTGGGGTTGAAGCCCTCACGTCCGCCGCCAGGTCACACAGGCTGGTATCGATCTCATGCCCCACACCGGAAACCACAGGCTTTTCGCTTGCGGCCACCGCCCGGGCCACGATTTCATCATTGAAGCACCACAGGTCCTCAGCGGATCCGCCGCCCCGGGCCACGATGATCACGTCCGCATCCGTCTCATTGGCTTTCCGGATGCCTTCCGCGATCTCCTTGCCCGCCCCTGTACCCTGTACGGTCACGGGAATCAGCACGATCGGGATGGCCGGGCACCGCAGCGCCGAAACGTTCAGGATATCATGCAGCGCCGCGCCGCTCTGGGAGGTGACCACCGCCACCTTCCGGGGCTTCATCGGCAGCTGCCGCTTCCTTCCCGGATCAAAGAGGCCTTCGGCCGCCAGCTTCTGCTTCAGCTCCTCCAGCTTCACGTACATATCGCCCAGTCCGGCAGGCCGCAGCCCCGTCACGATCAGCTGCATCTTGCCCTGGGGCGCGTAGAAATCCACATACCCCTCAGCCAGCACCTGATCCCCGTCCTTCGGGCGGATCTGCGCCCGCAGGTTGGCATTCCGGAACATGGCGCAGCCGATGGACGCCTGGGCGTCCTTCAGGCTGAAGTACCAATGGCCGCTGGCGATCTGATTCCTGAACCCGCTGACCTCTCCCCGGACCAGGACACTCCGCGTCCGCGGATCCCTCCGGACTGCTTCAGAGATAATCAGGTTCAGCTCCGATACGCTCAGGCCTGCTTCATTCGTCACTTAAGCATCCTTTCCGCGGCTTCCACGGTATTCATCAGCAGCATCGTAATCGTCATCTTGCCGACGCCGCCCGGCACCGGCGTAATCCAGCCGGCAACCTCCTTCACCGCGTCATAGTCCACGTCGCCTTTTACCTTGCCGTCCACCCGGTTGATGCCCACGTCAATGACGATGGCACCGGGTTTCACCATATCCGCCGTTACAAAGCCGGCCTTGCCGACGGCCGCCACCAGGATATCCGCCCGGCGGGTATGCTCCGCCAGGTTCTGAGTCCGGCTGTGGCACATGGCCACCGTGCAGTTCTCCTTCAGCAGGAGCATGGCCATGGGCTTGCCCACGATGTTGCTCCGGCCGATAACCACGGCTTCCTTGCCGCTCAGGTTCACGCCGGTGGATTTGATCATATGCAGCGCGCCCCGGGGTGTGCAGGCCACGACGCCTTCCGTACCGGTCAGCATGTGTCCGGCGTTGATCAGGTGGAAACCGTCCACGTCCTTCTCCGGCAGGATCTTTGCCAGGGCCGCCTGTTCGTCCAGGTGCTTGGGCAGGGGCAGCTGCACCAGGATGCCGTGGATCGCGCTGTCCGCGTTCAGCTCTTCAATAGCAGCTTCCAACTCTTCCTGGGTGGTCTCCGCCGGCATATTGATGGTCCGGGAATACATCCCGACTTCCGTGCATCCGTTTCCCTTGTTCCGCACATAGATCTCACTGGCAGGATCGTTGCCGACGAGGATGACCGCAAGACCGGGAGTGAGGCCGCGCTCCTTGAGCGCGGTCACGCGGGAGGCAATCTCCAGCCTGAGGCTTTCTGACATGGTTTTTCCACTAAGTACTTGAGCTGACATTATATTTCCTCCCGCGTTTCTTTTAATTCATAATTCATAATTCACAATTCATAATTGTGAATGGTTTAACCTTGTAATCCGGATCGATCAGGCTGTCATTCCGAGCAGAGAGGGCGAACCTCTGAGGGCAGCCAGTGGCTGAAATTCCGTCAGAGGTGGGGTTCGTAGCGCCTGGAGAAAGAGCCAGTGGCTCTTTCTCAGCGGAGAACGGGCGGCAGCCCTGGGCAACCAACCGAAAGGGAGTGAGCTCCACAGTGTGGAGTCACGACCATTGAGGTTGCGGATATCCCTTGATAAATCGGCTGCGATTCCGGACTGTAACAATAATACGTAACGTATAACTGTCATTTCGACCAAGGCCGCAGGCCGCGTGGAGAAATCTCGTTCTTCTTAGCCGGTTCCACAATCCATAATTGTGAATTATGAATTATGAATTGTGAATTTTATATTTGGCCGCACCGATCAATGCAACTCCCACCGCATTGTCTCCGGACATCTCGGGGCGGCCAAATATGATTTCCGGCACGCCTCGTGTCTTTCTGCGACGGTCTTCCATCATTTCCCTCAGCAGTGCCGACGCGGCAACACCACCAGTCACCAGTGCCTTCTTCAGCCCGGTCTTTTCACTCCCGGCCTTCAGCATCCGCACCAGCGTTCTTGCCAGCAGGTCGTAGATCTCCCGGGCGATATCCTCCCGGGGCATCTTCCCGGTCGCAATCCACTGCTGCACCTTCGTCTCGGCGCCGCTCAGGTGGCAGGTCACGTCTCCGTTCGCCAGGCTGCATCCCAGCAGTCCTTCGCTCTTTCCCTGCACTGCCAGCTTCTCCAGCTCCTCCCCGGAGGGAAACGGCAGCCCCATGGCCACTCCGGCCCGGTCCACCAGCTGTCCCGCATGCAGATCCGCGCTGCCGCCGATCTGCGTCACGTGCTCAGTGTCCATCACCAGCAGGTCAGTAGTCCCACCCGATAAATGAACCGCCAGCAGGCGGTCCTCATTCTCCAGGGCGGTTCCGTTGAGCGCAGCCGCCAGATGCCCCCGTTGGTGCGTCGTTTCGAAGAACGGCACGTCCAGCGAAGCCGCCAGCATGCTTCCCACCGTGAATCCCACCTGGAACACAGGCATATAGGAATCCTCTCCGTCCCGGGGCTTGGTGCTCGCCGCGACGGCTGCAATCGTCCGGCCCTTCATGGCTTCCCGCAGGGCAGGCTCGCTGTCCCGCAGCTGCCGGATATGCGCAAAAACGGCGTCGCTCTGGCGAAGTCCCCGCTCCCCGTTTGACACGGGCAGCAGCTCCCGGTGATTGACCAGGATTTCTCCATCCAGCGTGACCGCCGCCACCGAGGTTCTGTAATTGCTGGTATCGAAGCCGATGACTACCGGCGTTCCGTCTTTGCTCACGCCTGCGCCTCGTGCTCCCGCAGGATCGTGCCGAGAATGCCGTTCACAAACGCCTTATCCTCCGGATCGGAGAAGCGTTCCGTCAGCTCCAGCGCTTCAGAGATGGAAACATTGCCGGGCACATCCTCCGCATAGAGGATCTCCCAGACCGCCAGCCGCATGATCGTCAGGTTCACCAGCGAAATCCGGTCAATGCTCCAGCCCTTCGCGGTGTTCTGCTCGATCAGCTCATCGATCTCTTCCCTGTGGGCCAAGACGCCTTCCAGCGCGGCGGTGATATAATCCCGGTCCTCGCCATCCGGCTCTTTCCGGCCGATATGCTCCACGCCGGGGAGACCGTCCTCCCGCAGCTCGTCATAGACCATCTTCAGCGTATCCTCGCCGCCCTGGCCTCCGGAGATCTTCTCAAAGATCATCTGCATGGCAGCGACACGCGCAGTCGTTCGGGACATCTGTATTACTCCTTATCGGTTTTCTTCTCAGCAGTCTTCTTTACGGTCTTCTTCTCCGGCTTGGGTTCCGCTTCCACAGCCTGTTCAATCACAGCCTGTTCCCGCTTCAGTTCGGTCTTCAGGTCGATCACCTTGACTTCCTTGTCGGGGATCAGCTTGTTGGCAGTCGTCTTCATGAACTCGCGCTTGTTTTCCACTGTGCCCAGGAAATATCCCACTCCGAACAGCACGCACAGCAGCAGGGTCTTCCAGAAACCGATCAGCATCATCAGGGCTCCGATGCCAACCAGGATTGCACCCAGTATCAGCCCGCACAGGGGCGTACCTTTCTTCAGGTTCATTTGTCTTCGCTTCCTTCCTTTGTTTCTTCTTCAGGCTTTTCCTCAGCCTTCTCTTCGGCCGCTTCGGCCTTTTCTTCCACAGCCTTTTCCGCTTCTTCAGCGGCGGCTTCGGTAATCTCTTCCTTTTCCGGCGGCATCGGCATCACGCAGGGCTCCTCATAGCTGGAGAACAGCCGCTGATGCATGGGCCGGTCGTCTTCCTCCTCGGGGGCTTCCTTCTTCAGCTGCTCCGCCGCAACGACCGCAGCCTCGGGAACCACCACCGTGGGTTCTTCTGTTTCTTCCTCATTTTCCGCTTCGGCCGGTTCGGGCTTCGGAATCTCCGCCGCGATGGTTTCCAGCTCCTCGTCGGTGATTTCCTCTGTCTTTTCCTCAGCGTGCTCCACGGGCTTTTCTTCCTTTACGCCGCTGGAGGGCAGAGCCCGGGCCGTCGGCGCTTCGATGGCGTACAGGGATTCGGTCGCTTCCGGACCGGAAGACTCAATCTGTACGCGGATATCCTTTACTTCCACACCGCTGCAGGCAGTCACATACTGCTTGATCTGCTGCTGCAGGGCGTCCACGGTCAGCGGAATGCTCACGCCGCCGGCCACCGTGCCGCGGATGCGAATCAGCAGTCCGCCCTTCTGGTTTTCCAGCCGGACAGACTGTACGTTCAGCTCCTTATGGGGATCCAGGCACTTCTGCACCATGCTCTCCATGGCTTTCAGGGAAATGGACAGTTCACCGTTCTCGGTCTTCTGCATGACGAACTTGTCGTGCCTGCTCCTGTGACGGAACAGGATCAGCACGCAGTAAACACCAAGAACCAGCAGCAGTGCCAGGGCAACGATCAGCCAGATCCTGAGACTTTCATCCGCCAGCAGGCGGCCGGCCCAGGCAACTACGTTCTTATTGAAAAACAGCTGTGCGGCCAGTGCGGCGCAGCCCGCCAGAACCAGCAGACCCGCGACCGCGACCAGGATTCTGTCCAGAATACGGATCTTCACGCGTCATACCTCCTTTTGTCCCCTGCTTCCCGGCATAAAAACACCGGCCTTTTCAGGGAAAAAAGACAGAGGAATTCCTCCCCTGTCAGACAATGTCAGTCTTCCGCGGCGGGCTTGTCGGCGGGTTTATCCGCGGCTTCCGCTTCGGGTTTCTTTTCAGCCTTGGCTTTAGGCTTGTTCACCTTGGGAGCAGGCTTCTTCACCGGCTCCTTGGCAGCGGGCGCTTCTGGCACGGGTTCGGGAGCGGGCTTCTCTTCCTTCTCCTTCTCCGGCAGGCGGACGGGTTCTTCCACCTCACCGGCAGCCAATACAGCCTGCTGGGCGCCTGCCTGCAGGGCCTTCTTGTCCTGCTCGAAGCTGACGCTCTGCACATGCACGTCCACACGGACCACATGCAGGCCGGTCATGGACTCAATCGCCTTGCGCACGTTTTCCTGCGCGTCGGCAGCGGCCCGCTGGATCGGAATGCCGTATTCCACGATGACGTAGAGGTCCACGGCCACCTCTTCGGTGCCGACTTCAACCTTTACGCCCTTGGTGACATTGCGGTTCTTGCTCATGATGCTGCCGCTGACGGTGCACATGCCCGCGATGCCTTCCACCTCGTTGGCCGCCAGGCCAGCGATGATAGCCACCACCTCGTTATTGTAGGTGATGTTGGAAGAGGGCGTCAGGTCTTCCATATTCTGCGGAAGGGTGGCACCCGTCTTTTTATCAGTCTTCACTGCCATAAGATCATCCTCCTTATCGGCGGAGTTCTAAATCCTAAATCCCAGTTATTATACCAGAATCCGCGCATTATGACAACTGCTCGTCCTCGTCCTTGACGATGGCAATATGCAGTTCATCCAGCTGTTTCTGCTCCACGGTGCCGGGGGCGCCCATCATGATATCCTGGGCGTTCTTGGTCATCGGGAACGGGATAACTTCACGGATGGTCTCAGCGGCGGCCAGCAGCATCACCATGCGGTCCACACCGGGAGCGATACCGGCGTGCGGCGGCGCGCCGTAGCAGAAGGCGTTGTACATGGCCGGGAACTTGGACTTCACGTCCTCCTCGCCCAGGCCCACCAGTTCAAAGGCCTTGATCATGATCTCCGGATCATGGTTCCGCACCGCGCCGGAGGACAGCTCCACGCCGTTGACCACCAGGTCATACTGGTAAGCGGTGATGGACAGCGGATCCACCTCGCCGCGGGAAGCCTTTTCCAGGATTTCCAGGCCGCCGTTAGGCATGGAGAAGGGATTGTGGCAGAACTCCAGCTCGCCGCTTTCCTCGCCGATCTCGTACATCGGGAAGTCCACGATCCAGCAGAATTCGTACTTTTCCTTATCCATATGATCCGGGCACATTTCGCCCAGCTTCTTGATCAGCACGCCGGCAGTCTTCTGGGCCGCGCCCTTGCTGCCGGCGCTCAGCGCCACAAAGGTGTTGGGCTTCAGGTTCAGTGCGCTGATGATCTCTTCCTTGTTCTCCTGCAGGAACTTGGCGATACCGCCGACGATCTCGCCGTTCTCGTCCAGGCGGAACCAGTAGCTCTTGTTGCCGCTGACCACTTCCACGTCCGCAATCAGCTTGTCGATCTGCTTGCGGGTGGCATTGAAGTTGGTCACCGGGATCGCCTTGATGATATTGCCTTCGAAGGGGCCGAAGCCGCACTTGCCCAGCAGCGCCGTCACGTCCGTCACGGTCAGGTCAATGCGCAGGTCGGGCTTGTCGCTGCCGTAAGTTTCCATTGCTTCCAGGTACGGAATGCGGCGGAAGGGCGCGGCGGACGCGGTATTATAGGTACCGTACTTTGCAAACACCGGAGGCAGCACGTCCTCGATGACAGCGAACACATCCTCCTGGGTGGCAAAAGCCATTTCCATATCCAGCTGATAGAACTCGCCAGGGCTGCGGTCGCCGCGGGCGTCCTCATCGCGGAAGCAGGGAGCGATCTGGAAATACTTGTCGAAGCCGCTGGTCATCAGCAGCTGCTTGAACTGCTGCGGAGCCTGGGGCAGAGCATAGAACATGCCCGGATGCTTGCGGGCCGGCACCAGGTAGTCCCGGGCGCCTTCCGGAGAAGACGCGGTCAGGATCGGCGTGGTGATTTCCAGGAAGCCGTGGGCAGTCATGGCCTGGCGCAGGGCGCTGACCACATTGCAGCGCATGATGATGTTCTTCTTCACGTCCGGATTGCGCAGATCCAGGTAGCGGTACTTCAGCCGGATGTTCTCATCCGCCTCGGTGCTGCGGCTGATCTGGAACGGCAGCGCGTTATACCGGCACTTGCCCAGCACGTCCACGCTGTCCGGCACGACCTCAATGTCGCCGGTATCCATCTTCGGGTTCTTGCTGGCGCGCTCCCGCACCGTACCGGTGACAGAAACCACGCTCTCCTTGTTCAGGTTCCGGAAAACCTGCAGGATCTTCTCATCCTCCACCACCAGCTGCGTATAACCATAGAAGTCCCGCAGCACAATGAAGGCCAGGTTGCCGCTGACCTCACGAATGTTTTCCATCCAGCCGCTCAAACGGACCTGCTTGCCGGCATCTGTTAAACGGAGTTCGTTACATGTATGGGTACGGTACTGCATAAAACATTAATTCTCCTTCGTAGAATTAATAATGATATGTTGCTTCGCAACATGATATATTTGCTTAACGCAAATATGATATTTTCGGCTTCGCCGAAAGTGATATGTTCGCTCCTATGAGGAGCGAACGTGTTAGTTACTCCACCAATTATCTTTGCGTCATGATTTATCCATAACGCTATGATTGTCATTTCGACCGACCGAAGGGAGTGGAGAAATCTCCTCCCGAGGACACGCCCCCTATAGAATCGTTTTATCCCATGCCCTAACGTTCTGGAAATGTCATTCCGAGCGTAACGAAGTGGAGTCGAGGAATCCCTTGATATTATTCCTTCATCTCGCGAATCGCTTCAGCCGCTTCACTAACAGGTACGGTCTTCTCCGTGCCATCCGCCATCTTCTTCAGCTTCACGAGACCCTGGGCCGCCTCATCATCACCGATGACCGCGGTCACGGGCGCGCCGGTCTTATTGGCAAACTTGAACTGGGCCTTCAGGCTGCGTCCGCAGTGATCCATATCCGCCTTGATGCCGGCAGCGCGCAGCTGTTGCACCAAGGAGAAGGCATGCTGCTTGTTCTCACCCATGTAGGTAACAAACACTTCATACCATTCCGGCTTCGGAATCTCAACGCCTTCCGCCTCCAGCAGCATCAGCACGCGCTCCTCGCCCATGCCGAAGCCAACGGCCGGAATGCTCTGGTCGCCGATTTCCTCCACCAGGTTGTCATACCGTCCGCCGCCGCAAACCGTCAGCTTGCCGTCCGGCGTTTCGGTCACAAGTTCAAACACGGTCTTGGTGTAGTAGTCCAGGCCGCGGACAATCCGGGGATTGACGCGGTACGGAATACCGCTGCCGTCCAGGCACTTCTTCAGCTGCTCAAAGTGATCCTTGCACTCATCACACAGCAGATCCAGCATGCTGGGCGCGTCCTTGGTCAGCTCCTGGCAGTGCTTTTCCTTACAGTCCAGCACGCGGAGCGGATTCCGCTCAAAGCGTTCCTGGCAGGTGGGACACATTTCGTGGATCCGCTCTCCCAGGAATTCCTTCAGACGCTTATGATACTCCGGCCGGCAGTTCCGGCAGCCGATGGAGTTGATTTCCACGCTCAGGTTTCCAACACCCAGATCCTGCAGCAGATGATAGGCCGTCAGGATCAGCTCCGCATCCACGGTAGCTTCCTTCGCGCCGAAGCACTCCATACCAAACTGGTGATGCTCCCGCAGGCGGCCGTTCTGAGGATTCTCATAACGGAAGTGGGGTGAATAAATATAGTACAGCTTGCAGGGCAGCGGCTCGGCATACAGGTTATGCTCCAGGAAGCTGCGCACAGCGCCGGCTGTGCCTTCCGGCTTCAGGGTGACAGAACGCTTGCCCTTATCCTCGAAGGTGTACATTTCCTTCTGGACCACATCCGTCGTATCCCCAATGCCGCGCAAGAACAGTTCCGTATGCTCGAAAACAGGCGTGCGTGATTCACGATAGCCAGCCAGAGCGGCGGCCTTGCGCATCTTGTCTTCGATGAATTGCCAGCGATAGCTGTCAGCGGGCAGTATGTCCCGCGTCCCCTTGGGTGCCTGAGTTAACATGGTGACTTTCCCCCTTAAAAATATACAGAGAAAATTATAGCACAATGTTTCCTTACAGGAAAGTGAAATATCGGCTTCCAGCCGATATGAAATATTTGACTCCGTCAAATGTGAAATATGCGGCCAACAGGCCGCATATGATATATACTCTTGTTCTCTTTTCAGGCAGTTTAAGTAATTATCACATCCGCCGACAGGCGGATATTTCACATGGTGTCGCTTGCGACGCCATATTTCACATTGGCCGCAGGCCAATATTTCATATTCGTCGAAGACGAATATTTCATTTACATCCTTACGGTGTCAGCCTTGTCGGTCCTCTGAATATAAACATGGCTTCCTTGATCGGCAGGCCCAGAAGCAGCATGGTCAGCCGGTCCACGCCGATGCCGAAGCCGCCGTGGGGCGGGCAGCCATAGGCGAAGAACTCGAGATAGAACTCCACATCCTTGTCCAGGCCCTTTTCCTGCGCCTGCTTCTTCAGCACATCATAGCGATGTTCGCGCTGGGCGCCGGTGGTGATTTCCACGCCGCGCCAGATCAGGTCATAACCCTGGGGCACGCCGTTCTCATCCCGCATGTGATAGAAAGCCCGCTTTTCCGCGTCATAATCGGTGACGAAGAGGAACTCGTGGTTATAGTGTTTCTTCACCCACTCGTAGCTGAGTTTTTCCGCCTCGGTTGTCAGGTCACCCTTTTCGGACTCCGGCACGGAATAGCCGAATTCCTTTTCCAGCGCATCATACAGATCCCGCAGTTTCACCACCGGGAAGGGCGTTTCAGGCACGATGACTTCCTTACCGAAGAGTTCCTGGATCTGGTCACCATAGGCTGCCTTCACTTCGGTCAGGGCCGCCTTCAGCAGTTCCTCTTCCATCTTCATCACGTCACGGAAAGAGGTGATGTAGCTGAACTCCAGGTCGAAGCCGGTGAACTCCGTGGTGTGCTTGCTGGTAAAGGATTTCTCCGCCCGGAACACAGGGCCGCACTCAAAGATCCGCTCAAAGCCGGCGGCCATGGCCATCTGCTTATAGAACTGGGGACTCTGGGCCAGGTAGGCCTTCCGGTCAAAGTATTTCACCTCAAACACGTCGGCGCCGCTTTCGCTGGCCGCACCGATCAGCTTGGGCGTATGAATCTCAATAAAGTTCTTCTTCAGCAGGTATTGCCGCAGGGCATTCACCAGCACGGTCTGCGCCTTGAACATCAGCTGGTTCTCATCCGTGCGCAGGTCAATCCAGCGGTAGTCGATCCGCTGGTCAATGCTGGAGCGCTCCACGGCCTGCTTTTTCTTGGTGGCCGGGATATCCTTGCGGACGATTGGCAGGGCGTTCGCGATGCTTTCCACCAGGATTTCGTCCGGCAGGATCTCGATGCCGCCCATCTTTACATACTCGTTCTTCACAGCTTTGCCGGATACGGTGATCACAGAATCCTGGGTAATGGTATCCACGATCTCCGCCAGCTGAGGATTCGGCTCTTTCTCCAGGGTGATCTGGATCTTGCCCGTAATATCCTTCAATACAATAAAAGCCATGGCTTTGCTGTTGCGGATGTTTTCCACAAAACCCTGGACTTTCACTACTTCATCAATATGCTGTCCGACTTCCTGAGCATATACCCGTTCCATCTGTTTTCCCTCCGAGCTTGTTAAATCTGCTAGAAATAATAAGCTTCCAGGGCTTGTCTGTCAATCAAAACAGTTAAATTAAATATCGGCCTGCGGCCGATATGAAATATTCAGGCTTCGCCTGAATGTGAAATATCCGGACTAACGTCCGGATGTGTAAGTTACTCTTCTGCTATGAAGGTAAATATCACATGCGACGAAAGTCGTATATTTCATATTGCGAAGCAATATTTCATTTAAAAGAAAAGATGAGCGCTTTCACACTCATCTTCCTTATTATTACCACGAATGTTTCATTGCTTCTGCTACGCAGTTCTGGTGCATTTCATCCACTTTCTTGGTTCCGTGGGTCTTGCTGCCGTAGAAGTGAATGCAGAAGTGTCCGTCAAAGTTGTTGTCCTTGATGGTCTGTGTTCCGTGGGGCATTCCATTCATGGAAGCCGCGTACACATGGCCGTCATACTTTACCAACACAGCCCGGCGCTTCCAGCTCCAGTGACCGTAGATGTCCTTCATGGTCGAAGTATCGTCCTTGCTGTTCGGCTCGGCGTCCAGATGATTGGCGCCACTCCACCGCTTAGCGGTGAATACCTTTCCGGTCTTGATGTCCTTGACCTTGAAGGTCGCGCCTTTCGGGATCTTGCTGCTGCCGCCGTTAAACCAGTTGAGCCGTTCCGTCTTCAGCGTTCCGTCTGAATCAGAACCGGAGGTTTTGCTGTCCGCTTTCTTCGCGTCAGAGGAGTTCAGCTTCGCCAAGGTTTTCTTTCCGCACTTGCCGTCGTCATCCAGTCCGTTGCGTTTCTGGAAATTCTTTACGGCTTTCTTTGTGCCATTTCCGTAATCACCATCAATACTGCCGGAGTAATACCCCAGCTTCTTCAGTTTCTTTTGTACCTTTTTTACAGCGTCCCCTGTATCGCCCGGACCGCAGGTACCATCAGATTTCTTGTTTTCTTCTTTTTTATCAGTCTTTTTATCAGACTTCTTGCTGTCGTCAGATTTATTGGATGATTTGGAATCGTCCGATGAAACCTCAACGTATTTCTTACTGACATAGCCAGTATCTTTTCCGATGGATACTTTGTACCAGCCTCCCGAGGTATCGTTGATGGTGATTTTGTCCCCTTCATGCAGCACACGAACCACATCACTTTTGGAGTCCGCTTTCTCACGCATGTTCAGGGCGGAAGCTGTCACTTTACCGGTCTTGGCGAGGGCAGCATAGAATGGGAGCATACAGAGAAGGATCGTAAGAATGGTTACGATCTTCCATTTCTTCATTCCGCTCACCCACCTTCCTAGGATAATTCATGGTTATTTTATTACAAATATATTAAGATGTCAACATTGTTCCGTAAAACATATTCACACATTTGTCTCTATCTACGCTATATATAGCGTTTTGGCGATTTATCTACACAATTTTCCAAAAATATCTGGCAATTATTCTCCCATATATTACAAATTCATGAAATGATGCATGTAACACTTTCCCCTCGACTCAATATCTCATTTATATAGAAGAGTCTCTATCGCATCCGACGTCAGTCGGATATTTCACATGTGTCGAAGACACATATTTCACATTGCGGCCCTGGCCGCAATATTTCATGCAGCGCAGTATGCGCTGTATTTCATTCACGGAACCAATAATTAATTCCCCCGCCCATCTGCCAGAGTCTTTTTTGCTGTTATCTGCGCTCAGCTTTTTCGATTTAGCGCCACTAAACCTTCAAAATCTGGGCTTGATCCCAACAAAAAACTCATCTGGCATCTGACGGACTCATTTAATTATTGTTTCCTGCCGCTTGACTTTCTTCAATATGTATGTTATTCTATGTCCCGGTTTCGAAGAAACCAGTGCCGTAGACAGCCGGTATCGCAAGATTTAAAGGGGTTTCCCGCCTGCCGAGGTGTAAGTGGATTTCGTAATTATTCCCTTGCGCCTGCACGCAAGGGTTTCTTTAATTTCAAGCCAGGAATGAGGTGCGCAAGAAGATGAGCGCGAATCTGGAAGCAAAAAAGCAGGTCGTTTCTGACATTGTTGAGAAGCTGAAGAATGCCGAGTGCATGATGGTGGTTTCCTACAGCGGTCTGACCGTTGAACAGGTGACCGAGCTGCGTAAGCAGTGCCGTGAGAGCGATGTTCACTACTGTGTTCTGAAGAACCGCCTGGTGAACCGTGCCCTGCAGGAGCTGAATATCGAGGGTCTGGAGAGCCTGCTGGAAGGCCCCAACGCCTTTGTGTTCAGTGACAAGGACGTGACTGCCGGTCCCAAGATCATTTCTCAGTTCATTGAGAAGAACAAGCTGACCTCCCTGGAAATCAAGGGCGGCCTGATGGGCACCGAAGTAATCGACGTCAAGGCCATCAAAGAACTGGCCGCTACCCCCAGCCGGGAAGAGCTGCTGGCCACCATGGTGGGCTGCCTGGTCTCCCCCGTATCTGCCCTGGTTTCCGTTCTCGAGCAGATTGCCGAGAAGAAGGAAGCTGCCTGATGACAACAGCGGCCTAGAAAGAGCCGCATGACGAAAAAAAATGGAGGAAAAAGAAAATGACTAATCAGGAAATTCTCGAAGCCATTGAGTCTATGACTCTGCTTCAGGTTAAAGAACTCGTTGACGCTATGAAAGAAAAGTTCGGCGTGACCGGCGCTATCGCCGTTGCCGGTGGCCCCGCTGCCGGTGGTGCTGCTGCCGCTGCTGAAGAAGAAAAGACCGAATTCGACGTCGTGCTGAAGGATGCCGGCGCTGAGAAGATCAAGGTCATCAAGGTTGTCCGTGAAGTCGTTTCCGGCCTGGGCCTGAAGGAAGCTAAGGACATCGTTGAGTCCGCTCCCAAGACCATCAAGGAAGCTGTCTCCAAGGAAGAAGCCGAAAAGATCGCCGAGCAGTTCAAGGCTGTTGGCGCCACCGTCGAAATCAAGTAATTTCACATGGTGTTATCAAGGCGGACGCAATCGCGTCCGCCTTGTTTTATGCCTTCATTTCCTGTATAATAGATAAGTACGCTTTAGCTGCATACATAGCTAAACGATCAAACACATTTTTGCGTCATTTTGCAGTGAAATGATATTGAATTATGAATTATAAACGACTCCTCTCATTTCTGTTTATCCTTCTGCTGACCATATCATCCGCCTTGGCGGATGACAGACGCATTGATCCCGCATGGCCCGTACCGGACTATGTGGAACATCTGCTGGAAGTCGCCACGGAAGAAATAGGTTATACGGAAGATCACGGCCGATCCAAGTACGGCGCCTGGGCAGGAGATCCTGCCGCCCAGTGGTGCGCGGAATTCCTCTGCTGGTGTGTGGATCAGGTGGATCAGCGCTGGGGCACTTCCCTGCTCCGGAACGTCTATCCCTTCTACACCTCTTCCAATACCGGACGGAACTTCTTCGTGCGCAACGGCCGCTATGTGGTCCGCAAGGGCAAAGTGGACGGCTGGGGATATCAGTGGCTGAAGGGACAGGATACCTTCATCAAATCCGGAGACTATGTTCCTCAGCCGGGAGACTGGGTATTCTTCAACTGGGGCGGCGGCACCGACACGGAGCATGTGGCCCTGGTGGAATACTGTACGGAAGACCGCCCCGGCGGCACTGTCACGGTTCACGTCATCGAGGGCAACAATCCCTCTGCCGTAGCCCGGAACACCTATGAACTGAACAGTCCCTCCATTCTCGGTTACGGCACCGTTCGCGAGGTGGCGGACACCACCATGGTCTTCGGCAACCAGGGCGAGAAGGTCCGCCAGCTGCAGGAGCGCCTCGCCTACCTGGGGTTCCTGCGGGCCGATCTGGTCACCGGCCGCTTCACAGATTCCACCACCGAGGCGCTCCGCGCCTACCAGGAAGCCCGGGGGCTGCGGGTCATCGGCGTTGCCAACCGGGAAACCCAGCAGCTGCTGGAAGAAGAATATAACCGGACTTACCAGAATGACCCCAATATCTGGTCTGTTGTGGATGACGACTGACTTTTCATCCGTTACTATATCTGACTGATTTCCGCTGAAAGGATGTTTCTCCTATGAAACAGCGTTTTCTTTGCCTGCTCTGTGCCCTGCTCCTGCTGATTCCTTCCCTGGCTCCTGCGGAAAGCGTCCAGGCCGAGGACAATTACAGCTTCGATTTTGACTTCACCTTTTCCATGAACGCGCAATCCTTCCCGAAGCTGATGCGTTCCCGGATGGCCGGCTATGCAGCGCTCATCAACAAGCTGGGGCTCCGGGGCAATGTTGCCTGGACCCGCAGCACAGAGTCCTTCGAGCTGGACGCCGAGCTGTATTTCACAGACAAACCTTCCCTGACCTTCCCTTTCCGCATTTACGGCACAGAGCAACGCGTCTTCATTACCTCCCCGCTGATTCAGGACGAAGTACTCCTGCTGAACATGGTAGCCTTTCTGGAGTTTTCAGTTAAAGCGAAAACAACGCTGGGTATTCCGCTTCCCTATCTGGCCTATCTCTATCCGCTTACCACCGCATATGCTTTTTCCGGCCCTGCCAACGTCTGGCATAACGTGATCGGCACCTATACCGAAAGCGGTAAAATAACAACCAAACAGCTCCGCACCCTGACCGAACGCTGGTCTGAAGAGTTTACGACAAATCCTGATCTCCTGCGCTGGATTACAGCGCTTGCTGATGGTTCCGACAAAGCACACGATGCTGTGGAAATAGAACTGTCACATATACCGGAATATATCGAAAAAATAACCAACGGATGTAAACCTGTTACAATCAAAATACACGATGGTTCCCAAACCTGGACGACATCCGGAAAAGAGGTGCTTTTCTCCCGCCAGGAAACCGACGAAGGCCTTACACTCGCCGTGACCCTGCCTTCCTCTGAAAACCAGTATGTCCCCAGTTTAACCTATTCAGATACAAAAGACGCTTCCACCCTTTCTTTCAGGCTGGAGGCTTCCCTCATGCGCGATCCCTATATTGTCGCCACTGATGATCCGATTCCTGCCAATACCAGGCAAACATCCGCCGTTCAATCTGACAGTTCATATGATGATTTCTCGGATGAGACTGAATTCTATTATGATGAGGATGAATCAGATCACGGCTTTTACGACGATTACGGTGAGTCCGGCGCCATGCAGGAAACGACCTTCCCTGCCGGTTTGCTTGATCTTGTTGTGGAAACCGAGAGACTTCCTGTTTCCCTGCCTGCCGAATCGGATTTCAACATCATGATCAACCTCCAGGAGAAACTGTTCCCGCATTTCAGCACAAAGATCCATGGAGAAACAAAAAAAGACGGATCCCTGATCCTCTCTGTACGCAAGCTGCGTCAGGAAGAATCGGAATCCGAAGAAATCTTCCGCTGTACCGGAACCCTGGTTCCGGCGGAATTACGGGATATCCCGAACTATATGCATAAAGATCTGGATGGCGTTTATAACGTCTTTTCCTTCAACGAACAGTCCCTGGCTGCATTCAGGCACAATGTACTGCCGAAAATGATCGACAGCATCTTCAAATTCGTGGAAGCCGCTCCCACTTCAGCCTGCCAGAGCCTGCTGGACGACCTGACGGACAGCGGCATCCTGGACATGGTCATGAAATACTGATTATTCTTCGTACTCCGTATCAAATACAAAGGCGGCGGGACCCTCCTGGAACACATGATTCGTTTCAGCGTCCCACTCCACGGTAAGCGGTCCTCCGTTCAGCTCGAGGACCGCTTTTCTTTCGCACAATCCGTTCAGCACGGTGGCCACCAGGGTTGCGCAGGCGCCGGTGCCGCAGGCCAGGGTTTCCCCGCTGCCCCGCTCCCATACCCGCATCCGCAGGTGGGTCCGGTCCTTCACGGTCACAAGCTCAACATTGGTCTTCCGGGGGAACAGCGGATTCACCTCAATGGAGGCTCCCACGCCGTGCACATCAAAGCTGTCCGCGTCATCCACAAAGATCACCGCATGGGGATTGCCCATGCTCACGCAGGTCATCCGGTATTCCCTGCCCAGGGCTTCCACCGGAGCGCCGATTACCGGGTTCGCGTTCACGTTCACCGGGATCTTCAGGCCTTCCAGTTCCGGCTCACCCATGTCCACCCGAACGCTTTCGGTGACGCCGTCCTTCACATTCAGCTTGAGGATCTTGATACCCGCCCCGGTCATGAGACTGATCTCTTCCTTGTTGCTCAGTCCCCGGTCATGGATATACTTGGCCACGCAGCGGGAGGCGTTTCCGCACATCTCCGCTTCGCTTCCGTCCGCGTTGAACATGCGCATCCGGAAGTCCGCTTCCTCGCAGGGCATGATCAGCACCAGTCCATCTGATCCCACGCCGAAATGACGGTCGCTGATTTTCTGTGCCAGTGTGACCGGATCCTTTACGGTTTCTTCAAAGCAGTTCACATAGATATAGTCGTTTCCCAGGCCCTGCATCTTGGTAATCTTCATCGAATTTCACCTGCTGCGGCAATCACGGTACCGGTTCCTTCCGGCAGACGTTCCGCTTCCTCTTCTGTTGTTTTCTGCCTGCGGATGAACTTGTTCAGCTCCTGCAGGCGCTTGATCCGGCCTTCCACCCGTTTCCCGGTCAGGGCCTTGCTGCGGTACCGGTCAAAGATAGCCCGCACGCCCATAGTCACCGGAATCGCAGCCCAGAAACCGGTCAGTCCGGTTACCGCCGCGCCGACGCCCATGGCGGCGCCAGTCTTCACCATCCTGTATGCACCGTCCTTCAGGCCGGTCATTCCGGGCTTCCGTCCCAGCAGCACCTTGGAACCTTCGCTCACCGAGATAATCATAAAGGGCAGCAGCCCTGTCACGCTCTCTGTCAGTTCCGTCAGCAGTCCGGTCTCCTCCAGAAGTCCCGTATCCACCGCAATCTCATCCGCATACGTCAGCCCCGTGGCAATCGTATCCACCACGGTATCGTGCTGGCGCCTTCTATATTCCTTGACAAGTTCTTCGTATGTTTTCACGTCGAACAACTCCTTTCAGTCGTTGTTCCTCAATTCAGAATTCACAATTCAGAATTCAGAATTATATAGTGTTTTCCTTCCCGCCGAACGTCCTTACAGGCTTGTCATTCCGACCAAGGCCGCAGGCCGCGTGGAGGAATCCCTTGATACGCCTGAAAGGCGCATATTATTCAGCATTCATTATTCATTACGATCATAAATGCTTTCATTTACAGAAAGCGTTTATGATCGTTACAATCACCCACGCTGCGGCGGCAATCCCTACCAGCCAGGTCAGATCCCGGATAATGGTCCGGCTCTTTTTCTTATCCTTCGCCGTCACTTTTGCCTGTTTCTCCAGCTGGGACACCCGGTTCCGCAACTCGGTCACGTCCTGGTCATGGTTCTTCCGTTCTTCCTCCAGGGACGTCTCCAGCAGGTTAATGGTGCTCTCCAGCTTCTGGATCCGCTTATCCTCCTGGGTCATCAGGCCGTCCACTTCTTTACGCAGTTTCGTCTGGTCCTCGCACAGGCCTTCCGCCACCAGGGTCATTTCAGCCGTGAACTGTTCAATCAGCTGATTTGTATTTTCGCCCTTCACCATTTTCAGGGCGCCATCCCACAGCGTGGGCTTCTTTGTCTTCTCAGCAGTGAGGGTCTTTTCTTCATCCATATTGAACGCCTCCCTTCCTCCGGATTGTACCATATCCTGAAATCTTTCCTCAATATTCTTCCCGGGATTATCAGATAGTGAACACAAAACGTTCACCACGGATCAGCTGCACATTGGTATGCAGGGGCCGTCCCCGCTGGTCATAAATCACCTCGTGCAGGCAGATGAGGGGCGTACCCTCTTCCGTCTCCAGCAGCTCCGCCTCGCCCTTGTCCGCAAACTTCAGGGATACGTCATGCAGCGCCAGCTTCGGCTCCACGCCGTACTCCCGCAGCAGGTTGTACAGGCTGCCGCTCAGGTCCTGATCCTGCAGCCAGGCATAAGCCATGGAGAAATGATTCCGCTCCAGCACCACCGGCACGCCGTCCGCCCGGCAGACCCGCAGGATTTCCAGCACCTTGCCGCCCCGGCTCATGTTCAGCTCTTCCACGGCGTTTGCGTCCGCTTCCGTTTCCCGGACGTGGATCACGTCAATGGAGGGCTTTACCTTGTTCAGCTTACAGGAATCATGGAAGCTGTGCAGATTCTTCAGCGGCAGGGAGCCCCTGGGGGAAGCCACAAAGGTACCCTTGCCCTGTTTCCTCTCCAGCAGACCTTCCGAGGTCAGCTCCGAAAGTGCCCGGCGAACCGTCACCCGGCTGACCTGGTACAGCTTCTCCAGTTCATGCTCCGGTGGAATCTTGCTGCCAGTGGGATAAACTCCCCGCTCGATATCTCCCCGGATCCGCTGCATCAGCTGATGATAAAGCGGACTGAAGCTTTCAGACTGCAACCCTTTCAACGTGTATCCCTCCGATAATTCTTTTCACCGGTTGTATTGATACATTTCAATACAACATAATGATAGTAACACTTCTCCTGTCAAAAATCAAATTGTCAACCTCGTCCAATTATAAATAAACAAAAAACACGGCCGGGAAATCTCCGGCCGTGTTTTATTTTCAGAACTCTTTCTTCTTCATCCAGCGTACGCCAAGGATATAACCGACGACCGTGATGATCACCGCAACCCCGGCCGCCAGCAGCAGGAGTCCCGTCTGACCCAGCTGTGCAAAGAATGCTGTCACCGCCGTCTGCTGATCCGGTGCCACCTTTGTAATCAGCAGCACAATCAGCGCAATACCGGCGATAATGGCATACAGGATGATCCTGCCCTGGTCGCCTCCGAAGCGAATCCGGATCGGGATCATCAGGGAAACAATCACCGCACCGGCACAGATGGAAAAGAGAATCAGCGTACCCAGATCTGTTCCCTGTCCGTCCGGGCTGATGAGCGTGCGCACAAGGCAGCAGGCTATAGCAAACACAAGGGATGCTGCCATCAGGATGCCACCCAGCAGGAACTTTTCCGTCACATAGGTCTTCCGTTCAAACGGAAGGGTAAACAGATGGGTCAGGCTGTGATCCACCTCATCGTAGCTGATGGTACTGATCGTCAGAATGGAAGCCATCATCATCATATAAGGAAATCCGAAACCGTCGTTGTGCATGGCCGTAAACCATACTGCCATCATGATGTAAACCGGCAGAATCTTCCTTTGATTCCGCAGCAGGCAGAAATCCTTTATCAGTAAGCCTTTCATAGCGTTTCTCCTTTGAGCATCATCATAATATATTCATCCATGGTGATCCGTTCAACCACCATTCCCGGACAGTTTTCAGCGTAATAGCGCTTCTGGTCGGTCAGCAGGCTCCAGCCGAAGCCTTCCTTCCGCCTGCGCAGAATATAGCTCTTATCCAGCGTCTCCAGGTCCTTGTCGCTGACCTTCAGCACCGCGTAATCGCTCAGCAGTCTGTCAGTTTCCTCATGGCAAATAATCTGCCCGTTGTCGATCATATAGAAGTCGTCGCAGAGCTGTTCCAGGTCTCCGGAGATATGGGAGCTGATCAGGATGGAGCGGTTCTCATCCTCTGCCACATACTCCCGGAGCAGATCCAGGATCTGGTCCCTTGCCACCACGTCCAGGCCGGCTGTGGGTTCATCCAGGATCAGCAGTTCCGCCTGATGGCAGATCGCACTCAGCACCCGGATTTTTGCCTTCATACCGGTGGAAAATTCCTTGATCCTCTTGTTCTCCGGCAGGGAGAGCTCCCTTGCTTTTTCCAGGAAAAGTTTCTTATCAAAGGAAGGATAAAAAGCGGCCAGCACCCGGGATATATCTTTCACCGTCAGTTCCCCGCTGAAGCAGGATTCCGCCAGCACAGCGCCAATGCGCTTTTTGTCTTCCACCGTTGGAGCCTGCCGGTTGTTTCCGAACAGCTCCATTTCTCCGCCGTCATTGGAGATCAGGCCCATAATCGCTTTGAAGGTGGTGCTTTTGCCGGCGCCGTTTGCTCCGATAAACCCGGTAATGGTGCCCGGCCGGACCTCCAGCGAGCAGTTCAGGGTAAAGTCCTGGTATTTCTTGGTCAGATTGGTCAGTTTCAGCATACAGAATTATTCCTCCGTGATGATATCGAGCATGTTGGCGAGTTCTTCCCGGCTCACACCGTACCGCTTCGCCTTTTCGGCCACAGCCTCCAGATCCCGTTCCAGATCCCGGCGCTGTTCCTCCTGGATCAAGGACCGGTTCGGAGCGCAGACGTAGGTCCCCTTCCCGTGGATGGTGGCTGTCAGGCCTTCCTCTTCCAGCGCGTCATAGGCTTTCTTCACCGTGAGGGCGCTGATCTTCAGGTCCCGGGACAGGACGCGGACCGATGGCAGCGGATCATTCTCCGCCAGTTCCCCGGACAGGATCATGTGCTTGATCGAGGCAACAACCTGTTCGTATATGGGAATCATGGAATAGGTATCAATAATGATGTTCATGGGGTCAGACCTCTCATGTGTTGATTCAACGCAAACAGTATATAACAGTGTAAAACTGTTGTCAACTGTTATATACTGTTATACAAAAGTTTTTTTCATAAAAAAGACAGGAAGCAATCTTCCTGTCTTCTTATGTGAACAGTATCTGTATTTCGTCTGAAATATGCCTGCGCTCTATGTCATTCTCCCCTGTCCTGTGATACAAGGTGCAGGTGCTGTGAACCGGCTGAAACCGCAAAATGGGTACAAAAAAACCCAGGGCCCATTGATGCAACGTGCTCCAGGTTCATGGAGCTGATAGCCGGATTCGAACCGGCGACCTCATCCTTACCAAGGATGCGCTCTACCGACTGAGCTATATCAGCACGCTGTCTTGCGACAACGGACGTATTCTATCATACCGGATGTAAAAAAGCAAGCCTTTTTTTCACGGTTTTTTCAGAAAGGAATTCCATGCGAAAAGATCTTACCCTGCCCTGCGAACTTCCCGGTGATTTTGCCTTTACAGACCCCACCGGACTGACTGCTTCGCAGGCGGAAGAAAAGCTCCGGGCCGGCCGCGGAAACCAGATGACAGATCCGGATAACCTGAGTCTGCCCCGGATCCTGCTGAACCATACCATGACCCTTTTCAACCTGCTGAACCTGTCCCTGGCGCTGTGTCTGCTGCTGGTCGGCAGTTACCGGAACATGCTGTTCCTTTTCGTGGTGTTTGCCAACATCCTGATCGGCGCCGTACAGGAATACCGTGCACGGAAAACAATTGCCTCCCTGAAGCTCCTGAACGCCCCTTCCGTCCACGTCCTGCGTGACGGTAAGGAAATCATCCTGGAAAAGGAAGCCACCGTAGAAGGCGACCTGATAGTCCTCCGGGGCGGTGACCAGGTGGTTGCCGACTGCGTGGTGGTGGACGGCAGCGGTGCCGCCATGGAATCACTGCTGACCGGAGAAAGCAACGCCGTTCCGAAGCAGATCAACAGCTGGCTTTATTCCGGCTCCTATATAGTGGAAGGCAGGCTCCTTGCCCAGCAGGTATATGTGGGCGATGAAAGCTATGCGGGCCGTCTCACCTGTGAAGCACGGAAGGATACCCGTCCCGCTTCCCGCCTGATGACGGACCTGAACAAGCTGATCCGTTTTGACTCCATGGTGTTGATTCCCCTGGGCGTGCTGCTCTTCCTGAAACAGCTGCTGCTCCGTCATATTCCCGTTGCGGAGGCCGTTCCCTCTTCTGTGGCAGCCATGATCGGTATGATCCCGGAAGGCCTTGTATTGCTGACCAGCGTGGCCATGGCCGTCGGCGTGGTCAAGCTGGGCCGGCGCAACGCCCTGGTGCAGGAGCTTTCCGGTATTGAAACCCTGGCCCGGGTGGACGTGCTGTGCCTGGATAAAACCGGCACCCTGACCACCGGCACCATGGAACTGGAAACCGTGGAAGGTGTAGAATGCACCCGGGAGGAAACAGAAAAGTCCCTTTCCCGGCTGCTGGGCGTCTTTGACGAGAACAGCGCCACGCTGAACGCACTGCGGGCAAAAATCACGCCTGCCGATGAAAAACCCCGGGACGTGCTCCCCTTCTCCTCTGAGCGCAAGAAATCCGCCGCCACCTTCTATGACGGCACCATGCTGATTCTCGGCGCGCCGGAATTCGTCCTCGGCGACCGCTACCCCGCGGAGCTCCGGGAGCGGGTGGAACAATACGCCGCGGAAGGCAAGCGGGTTCTGGTGCTGGTGGAAGGCCAGGGACTGGTCTCCGCCGAATCCCTGCCACCCTTCAAAACCATCTGCGGCATCTGTGTCCTATCGGACCAGCTGCGCCCCGTCGTGGATGAAACCCTCCGGTATTTCCGGGAGCAGGACGTGGATATCCGCATCATCTCCGGCGATAACCCCATCACCGTTTCCATGATTGCCCGCCGTGCCGGCATTCCCGGCTGGGACCGGTACGTGGACGCCTCTTCCCTGAAAACCGAGGAAGACCTGGATGATGCCTGCGACCGCTATACCGTCTTCGGCCGGGTTACCCCGGAGCAGAAAAAGGAGCTGGTGTTGGCGCTGAAGCGTAAAGGCCACAATGTGGCCATGACCGGTGACGGCGTTAATGATATTCCCGCCCTGAAAACGGCTGACTGTTCCATCGCCATGGCCGGTGGTGCGGACGCAGCCCGCAGTTCCGCCCAGGTGACGCTGCTGTCCTCAGACTTCAGCGTCCTGCCCGACGTTGTGCTGGAAGGCCGCCGGGTCATCAACAACATCACCCGGGCCGCCTCCCTGTTCCTGACCAAGACCATCTTCAGCTTCCTGCTGAGCCTGCTGATCCTGGTTCTGCCCGCTGTTTATCCTTTCCAGCCCATCCAGCTGACGCTGATCTCCTCCCTGATGATCGGTCTCCCCGGCTTTGTGCTGGCCCTGGAACCCAGCGGAGAACGGATCCGCGGAGACTTCCTGCGCACGGTGCTCTACCGTGCACTGCCGGGCGGTATTGCCGCCGCCTGCTGCGCCTCGATCTCCATGGCCATGACCTGGGCCGGCTGGTCCCATGAGCTGTGCAGCACCCTGGCCACCCTGTGTGCCGGCGCCATCTGCTGGATCGTGCTGATCCGCGCCTGCCTGCCCCTTAATCATCTCCGCCGCGCCCTGCTGCTGGTGACCGCAGGAGCCTTTACACTGGCCTTCCTGCTGCTGGGACACATCTTCTTCCTGGTCCCGCTGACAGGCCCTGCTGTGGCTCTTTTCTGCGGTCTGGTGTTGCTTGGCGGCGGCCTGGTGCTGCTGTGCGACTGGTTCCTGAAACGTAAAAGCTGACAATCCAATTCACAATTCATAATTATATATACTTTCACAAAGAAACCAGCGTCCCGGAATCCAGGACGCTGTGTTTGTTCCCCATCACGTATACATTTCCATTGTGTCCGGCAAGGCTGTCATTCCGACGGAGCGAAGCGATTGGAGGGCGAACCTCTGAGGGCAGCCAGTGGCTGAAATTCCGTCAGAGGTAAGGTCAACCGAAAGGGAGTAATCTCTCCAGCGGAGAGTCACGACCATTGAGGTTGCGGGTATCCCTTACTACGTCCGCAAGACGAAGAAAGGAGCAGAATTCATTCCGCTCCTTTTCATATTTCTCTTAAATCCCCTTAAACTCGGCACCGCACTCCGCAGACAGTTCCACCGGATCCACAAACATGAAATTCCGATGCAGCAGCTGCAGCCGCGGATACGTGGCGGTAAACACGGTTTCTCCCGCGTACTCGCCCTTCACGGTCACTTCCTCCACCGGCAGGCAGGCCAGCAGGTCCCGGGCAATCCGGAGGCCCATGGCGGAAAGATACAGCTTCCGGTTCTTCTCCATGTACCCGGCCTTGCAGATGAAGGTGCTTTCCAGCTTTGAGGCGGACATAGCCCGCATGCTGATGTTCTCAGCGTAGTCCGTCAGTTCACCCAGCGGATTGGCCTTCTGCAGCACTTCGGTATAGGCGTCCAGGTCTCCGGCCAGCACCTTTTCCGCGTGCTTATGATAGAAGGACCACATCTTCAGGGACGTCAGTCCGTCCGCAGGTGTGCTGTGGGACAGCGCGTCCGTCCAGTCAATGGACTCATCCGCGGTCTTCCAGAGGTTTTTAATCTCCGTGCCGGGCTTTTCCGTTTCCTTCACAGCCGGCTTGGGCTGGGCAGGTTCTGCAGCGGCAGGCGCTTCTGTAGTGGCTACCGGCATCACGCCTCCCCACAGATCCGAGGCAATGGCTTTCATCCGCTTCATGAACTCATTCTGGTCCATGGGGCTGTTGTACTGATCACTCATTTTTCAGCGGCCTCCTCCCTGCGGCAGATCACGCTCGGCGGATTGGCCGTCGTGTTGAAGCCTTCGATTACGATGTCCGCGTCTCCGGAAACTCCGTTGTCAAACAGCCAGCGGCTCAGCGGGTTGATCAGGAGGCTTTCCACCTGGTTGCCGATACCGCGGCCGCCGTTGGACAGGTCAAAGGTGGCGGCTTCCTGCAGGCTCGCATAGGCGAAGTCTTCGATCCGGATGCAGATATTCTTCTGCTCCCGCAGCCGGCTGATGATCTTGTTCACCTGGGCCTTCAGGATCAGTTCGGCAGCGTCCCTGCGGATGTAGTCAAACACCACAATGTTTTCGCCGATACGGTTCAGGATTTCAGGCCGTCCCAGTTCCAGCTTGAAGTAGTCCTCAATGGCGGAACGGACCTTGGTCTGTACTTCCGGATAAGGCATATCCATGGTCACATTGGGCTCCCGGTTGCCGAAAGCGTCCTTGACGTAGATACCCAGGTTACTGGTGAAGATGATGATCGTCTCGGAGAAATAGACCGTATTCCCCTGTCCATCGGTCATCCGGCCGTCTTCCAGGATCTGCAGGAACTTGTCCAGGATGGAGGAATGGGCCTTTTCAATTTCGTCAAACAGCAGGATACAGAAGGGATTCTTTTTCACCGCGTTGGTCAGCTGACCGCCGGCTTCATATCCCACATATCCGGGAGGTGCACCCATCAGTTTCTGGTCAGAATGGCTCTGGCCGTATTCACTCATGTCAAAGCGGATGCAGGTGCTTTCATCGCCGAACAGCTTTTCTGCCAGGGCCTTGGCGGTTTCTGTCTTACCGGTACCGGTGGGTCCGGCGAAGAACAGTACGCCCTTGGGCTTGCCGGCGGAAGAGGAATTGACGCCGTTCATGCCGGTCACGGCACGCTTGACCACGTCCAGCGTCCGCTCCAGGGCGGTATCCTGTCCCTTAATCCGCTTTTCAAAGTCCTGTTTGGCCGTCTTCAGGCTTTCCATGTTCAGGCGGCTCCAGGGATTCTCCTTGATGCCGTATTTATACAGATCCACCACTGTGCACAGATCCTTGATCGGAATCTCTTCCTTCTTGCACAGCAGCCGCATCTCGTCCAGTTCAGTAAAGGTCATGCCTTCGGTCAGGCCGACGAAGCGCTCCTTGATCCGTTCCAGTTCGTCCGGATGCTCGGTATAGTACGGCAGATCCCGGCGGTAGACAGTGCCGGAGAAGAACCCGGCAAAGTTGTTGCCGGTCATCATCCGCTTCCGTTCCTCCCGGTCCGGGGCTTCCAGCCGGAGAATCTTGCAGACCGGGTTGTTCAGGTAGAACCAGGCCGGCAGGTCGTTCAGCTTGTTCACCAGCAGGATCAGCAGGTTCTGCTTCTTCCCCTGTGTCGTCCGGACCCAGGAAGCGCTCAGAGCGCTCTGCATCAGGATATTGAAGCTGTTCACATCCTGCTGGTCCATACGCTCGGGTGTGGTGATGTAATGGCTGGCCATTTCCAGCACAGTAACCGTGGCAGCCTTGCGCTGGAACATGGCCCGGCGGATCACGTTGGGCGCGGTGTCCGCACCGTTGCCCTTGAATTCCGCCTGGATTGCGCCGTCCTTGATGGTCGTTCCCGTGGCCGCGGCGAAACGGTTCAGCATGGAAGGATCATAGGGACTCATAAAACCGACCAGGTTGCTGTAGAACACTACCTGGTCATATCCGTTGTCTGAGAAGAAAGTGTGCAGATACCGGCTCAGCGGGATGATTTCATCCTGCTCCACAGAGCCTTTCAGCGGATAGCGGTACTGATCCAGCACATTGCCTTCCAGGATCAGCAGGGGCTTGATCCCGCTGAACAGTTCCAGTTCCCTGTGCCATTTCGGAATCAAAGATTCGTTTGTTTCGCTCATTGTTTCCTGTCCTTCCTTACTTGCCTGTACTGTTCTTTTTCTCTCTGGTCGGTTTTGCGCTCGGTGCTCCCGGCGCCCCGGCCTTGTCGACTGTATCATCGTTTTCCGGAATCATAACGCCGTCAAAGGAAGGCAGGTACGGGAAAACAATCTCTGTTTTGCCGTCCTTCTCCGTCATCGGCGGAAGCTCGATGGACGTATCCTGCTTCATGATTTCGTAGACTGCCTGTGCCTGCTTCATCGTCAGGCGCATGGGATGGTAGTCGTTGGGAAACAGCAGCTTCTGGGTCAGTTCGCCCTCCGGCTGGTAATCCGGGTTCGAACTGGTGGTAAACACCGGGTAAGCCGTCATCTGCTGGCCCAGGTACTGGTTTTCGTTGCTGAAGGTCAGTTTTGCCTGAACCACCAATCCATACAGTGAAATGGCCAGCGGATCCTTCGGCACTTTGCCGGTCCGGATGTTCCGGTTGCCGCCGAACACGAAATTACCCAGCGAATAGAACACGCTCCGGTTGTTGATCACACCCATGCCCTGGGCAACGTGGGGATGATTGATGATGATCAGATCAACACCCGCGTCCTTGATCAGCCCGGTGACCTTCCGCTCTGTATCTTCGTCATGGTAACGCTTGTACTCCGTGCCCGTATGCCAGCAGACAATAACGGCGTTCGCTTTATCCACTTCCCGGGCCTCGGCGATCTTCTTCAGGAACTTCGCCCGCTGTGTATAGAGTACGGAATTCTGAAGGGCGAAGAACGCAATGCGCACTCCGTCCTTTTCATACAGGTAATAGGTATAATCCTGGAACCACTTGATATTGTTGTTTTCCAGCGCCTTCTTGGTATTGGCCTCCCCTTGTTTGCCGTAATCACCCACGTGATTGTTGGACAGGGACGCCGCTTCAATGCTGCTCTGTGCCAGGATCTTTGCATATTCTGTATTGCCGCGGAAAACGTGCAGTTTGCTGGACTTGTTTGCCCCGCTGTCCGTCAGCGGGCCTTCCAGGTTGATTACTGTCAGGTCGTCCTGCTCAAACATTTCCCGGAAATTCGAGAAAAAGTAATCATACCCCTTATCTTTCACCGCGTTGTCAAAGCTGTCCGGCCTGCCCTGCTCGTTCGCCACTCCGCCCAGCGTCACGTCACCTGTGAAAGTGATCGTAATGGTTTTTTCCGCGGATGCAATACCCGCAGAAAGCAATACGGACAGTACCAGAATCAGCGAAATAAAGGTCCTAACACAGGTCGTGCGCATACAGCTTATTCCTCCCCGGGGAACTCAAACCGGCGGCACCAGGTATATTTACTGATTGCGCTCGGCAGGGCACCCTGGCAATAGGTATTCAGGATATCGCGGATATAGGAAGGCAGGCTCTTGTTATACTTGACTTCCAGGATCATCAGGTTCTCATCAAAGGGAGGAACTGTCGGTACATAGGGATTGAAAAGATCCTTGCTCCAGAGTCCTGTCCGCAGCTGCTTGTCAAAGGTGATCCGCACCTCTTCCGCAGGATGGAGATAAGCTTCCCGGACGTAGTCCACCAGTACCACCGGCCGCAGCAGGTTCACGGTCATTTCCCGGAACACGTCGTTCAGCAGGCCGCTGCGTGTGGTTTCCAGCCCGGTCGGGTCTCCGGCCATCAGCTGCTCGCACAGGAGCTTCGGAATGGTAATACTTCGTTTGGAAATCAGGCTGCCGACTTTCGTCTTGCATTCCAGCTTGATCACCTTATCAGTGAAGTTGTAAATCCGGATCCGGTATTTGTCACGGTTCTGCACGCCGCTGATCTTGTCGACAAACGCGTTATTGAACACCGTGTCAAAGTACAGGGAGCGGATATGATATTCGTTATATTCGTCTCCGTTGGGATCGCGGTTCAGAATCCCGTCCAGAATGCCGGACAGCACAAAATACTGCCGCTCATTGATAAAGTACTTCAACTCATGCCGAAGCGGAAGTGTATTCATAGACACCGCGAATCCCTCCTCTCCATGTTTATTAATTCATAATTCACAATTCATAATTCATAATTGAGATACTATACCTTTCCCTTGCGGGCTGGTTCATATTGTATCTGTTTTCAGATCATAATTGATGAAAAATGAATTAGAATCGCATTCATTCTTCGTGATCTGCTTCAGGCAATCCATAATTATGAATTGTGAATTATGAATTATGAATTTTCAGGCACTGACCTTTCAGGTCAGGTGCCTGCTTCCACCTGGCATGCCACCAGGGTTGCGTCATGCACACCTTCGATGTTCAGCACAGCGCTGACCAGGTCCTGCTTGCTGTCCAGGCGGACTTCCACGGTCATTTCCGCACCGGAACGGGTCACGGTCTTGCTGCGCAGCTTCCGCTGACGGACAGTGCGACGAAGCAGCTGGGTGATTTCCTGCTCGGCATAGTCGTCATAGTGAACCACCAGCAGATAGGAGTTCGGATTGCGGAAGCGGATGAAGGTCATGGCGATCAGGATCACGCTGATGCCCAGCACAACCGCCAGGGCGTGTACATACAGTTCCGCTCCCAGCAATATACCCATTGTCAGCGACCAGAACATGTAGGCCGTGTCCATGGGATCCTTCACTGCAGTACGGAAACGCACAATACTGAGGGCACCCACCATACCCATGCTCAGCGCGATATCGCTCTTGATACACATAACCACGGGCGTGGTAATCAGCGTCAGCATCATCAGCGTCATGGCGAAGGTCGGGCTGTACAGCACGCCGCGGTAGCAGCGTTTATACACGAAAGCAATGATCAGGCCGACGATGCAGCCCATCACCAGGCCGATGATGATCTTCCAGGGCGTCAGATTCTCAAACTGGCTGAGAAAATAATCGCTCAGGCTGGCATCATTCTTCAGGATTGATTTGACTCCCGCGGCATAGGCAGTTGAGATAAACATTGGGGATTCCCTCCTTGAAATGGATTATAGCTTCGAATCAGATTGCATTGGCCGGCATTTCCGGTTTCGGTCCGAAATAATGATTCATCTGGTCATCCGTCAGGTTGAACGCTTCCTGTGTGAACTCCCACAGTCTTGTGGGTCGCTTCCGGATTACGTTCCGCAAACGGTTTACACGGGACTCCCAGTAGCGGTAAGCACCCTCAGCAGTGGTCGGCGCGTCAAAGATAACGGCTTTATCATTCTGCGGGCCCCAGAAATCCCAGTGCATTTTCATCTCGGGCTCAATCAGCGCCACCAGCTCATCCAGCTTCTTTTCCATCACTTCGGTAGTCAGCGTCTGGAAAATCTTTCCGTAAACCGTCAGGTACTTGTCCTTGTACTCCGGAACGCTCAGCAGCTTCAGGAAAATGGTATTGTCAATTCCCTTCTGGCCCATACCCTTGGCCTTGGTATAGCTCCAGGGGCTGTTGAATCCGGAATCGTACAGACCGTAGTCTACGTCGTACAGCACCCATTTCCACTTGCTTCCGTCCATATCGAAACGGTAGAACCGGGTGTTACCAATATCGCTGTTGCCGAAGAACATTTCAAATCCCAGGTATTCGAACAGGTTATCCACGTCCACGTTATCCAGGATGTACTGCAGGTCCTCGTCATTCTTCGCGGGATTACCGGCTTTGATCTTCTTGACCATCGCCTTGTATTCCTTGTTGGAACCGTACTTCCTGGATCCGCTGCCCTGAAGCAGGGTAATCTTGTCCGCCATATCCAGCGGAAGACCCTCATGCTGTGCCAGCATGAACCGGTCAGTCCGTTCCCGCAGGTTCATATTGCCCCAGTAATGACCGTTCAGATAAACAATATAGGGTTTCCAGGCCTGGTGTGCCACCGTGGAATTACAGTAATCCATCAGCCGGCTCTGGAAGCCGTCCTGCAGGCGGGTAAACATACTGTCGTTACCGCTGTTACGCAGGACAAGTCCCTTGTATTCCGTAAACTCGCGATCCGGGAACAGTTTGGCCGCGAAAGTCTTTTCCCCGTACAGGCTCTTGGCCCGGAACTTGAAGCTCTTCTGCGGCATATCCAGGGAGTAGTCACCCATCGTGGAGAAGGCAGCACCCTGGCTGATCAGCTTGTTTCCGGCGTCGTCGTATATCTCCAGGTAGCATTCAAAGTCCTGTCCGGAGTTTTTCACCTTACGGTAAACAGAGTTCTTGAACGGGAGTTTTTCCTTGTTGATGTTTTCCCCGATGGTCAGCATACCGTTTTCCGGATCATCCAGGTTACTCGGCTCTGTCACAATGCAGGCAATGGGCAGGGTGTGGAACTTGTTAACCAGGTATGTTCCGGTGATCACGTCGCTGGGGCGTTTGTCGCCGGTAGCATAAGCCCTGGCCCGCAGCACGGAAATATTGTTGACCTCCAGCCGTTCGCCCGCGTGATAGGGGATGGAGTTCTGGGTCGGCGTCGTACAGTCCTTCGTATAGAAAACCTGGGTGCCTTCCGGAATATTGATTTCCACGTAAATGGCGGAATAATACTGCCCCGGTTCCACAGTAAAGGAAGGCTTTTCGGCATAGCCGGTAAATCCGTTTCCGTTCTGCTGCAAAGGCGTTGGCGTGTCATAATAAAAAAGCCCTGCCATTCCGGGGGTGCGGCCGTAGGATACATCCGTTCTCATTTCCGGAAGATTTACCTTGTCCAGCACTCTGCCTGTCGGATCTGTCAGGGTTATGGTTTCCATTTTCAGCTTTCCGACCTTGAAGGCGGCATGCGGCTCCTGATTGGTGTTTTTATCATTCGCGCTGTCGCACATGACCACCTTGTATTCTCCCGGGCTGATGGAAGTCCCGGTCGGAAACTGCCACTTTCTTCCGTGATCCAGCCGGTCGCTTAATCCCCAGCCTGACAGGTCCACTGTCTCCCTGCCGGAGTTATAGATCTCCACCCAATCGCCCACGGCGCTGTTGGGATACACCTGCACGGAGTCATTACTGGCCATCACTTCGCTGATATAGACCCCTGTCTTGTTCATTGCCCGGAGGTTGATATCCATCTGGATCTCACCGCTCCGGTTGTTCGGCAGGGACGGCGTCGGCGTCTGGAACACCTGCATCTGTCCGTATTCATTCCGGCCCCAGCTGCAGTCCAGCGGCAGGTTATCAATCATGATGCGGTCCAGCACATGTCCCTGGCTGTCCGCCAGGACAATGGTCTCCCGTTCCGCGCTGATCTTGAAATTGGTATGGGGTGCGTTCTTCACACGGTCCATCCGGTCCTTGCCGGTGCAGAGCACAATATAGTATCCGTTGGCCGGGATTGTCGCGTTATCCGGGAAGCGCCATTTCAGCGGCTTACCCTCATTGTCGCTCAGTCCCAGGCCCGCCAGGGAAATCTCACGGTTTGTAGTGTTATAAAGCTCGACCCAGTCACACAGCTCGTCGTCATCATCCCGCAGGCCGGTGATCGGATCCGCCATCACCTCGTTGATGACAATGGAACCGTCGGATACGGAGATGCTCTCCCGGTACATCCGGTTGCCTTCCTCGGTGTTTTCATAACCGGGGCTGAACCAGGAAACCACTTCAAATCCATTCACCGTCAGCGCGTAGCTTTCATCGCTGGTCATGATCGGATATTTGCAGCTGTCAATCAGGTAAGCGTTCTGATCGTACAGATATACCGTCTCAATGGCACTGGAAAGCTTGAATTTGGCGTGGAGTGCCTGATTGACATTAGCCTGGTTGGTATTGTCGCAGAACACCACCACCCGGCCGTCAGCTTCCAGGCTGATATTTGGGAACAGGAATTTGATCCGGTCTCCCCGATCGCTCAGGCCCAGACCTTCCAGGTTGATAATATGATCCGTACTGTTCCAGATCTCAATCCAGTCGGCATATTTGCCGTTTTCGTCCGTCACAGCGGTATTGTTGGAGGACATGATCTCACTGATCACCAGTCCATCGTACGCACCAATGACCTCGCCAGTGTTGTCCCCGACCAGACCGGATTCCGTTCCGATGGAATAGGTCGCGCGGCGGGTCGGCTCCTTCGGTGTAACCAGGATCACGATCGCAATCAGCGCGGCAAAACCGGCCAGGAGAATAAAGTTCATCCGGATCTTCCTGCGGCGCAGTTTAGTGGCACGGGAAACCGCACGGCGTCCCTCGGTATTTGGATTCTTATCCATGGATTTCCCCTCCTTCCGGACAATCACAAATCTTATAAATTATACCACAAAGAGCAGCTCTCTGCAAACTTCTGCACGTCTTTGACGTGAGAAGTTTGCAGATCAATTCATAATTCATAATGCATAATGCATAATGAGATATACTTTCCCCTAACAGGACCCATTATGCTCCCGGTTAACAAACGAATATATCTGTATTTTCCTTCCTGCCGGATCACAAGTTTTACACTATATCACATTCGTCGAAGACGAATATTTCATATCCGAAGGATATTTCACATTGAGTCGCAGACTCAATATTTCATATTTGCGGAAGGCCTGTCCGGCCTTCGGAAAATATATCATTGGCGTCTGTTCGAATTCATTCGAACAACGCCCTTATTTCCTGTTCGCTCATGCCGCTCAGTACCGTCTCTCCCGGCGTGATCAGCCGCTCGAACAGCGCTTTCTTCCGGGCGCCCAGTTCCACCACCTGTTCCTCGATGGTTTCGCCGGTCACCATCCGGATGACAGTCACCTTTTTCTCCTGGCCGATCCGGTGTGCCCGGTCCGTCGCCTGTTCTTCCGCGGCGGGATTCCACCAGGGATCGTACAGGATGACCATATCCGCGCCTGTCAGGTTCAGGCCGGAACCGCCCGCCTTCAGGCTGATCAGGAAGATCTGTCCTTCGCCCTCATTGAAGCGGTCCACCATGGACAGCCGTTCTCCGGCCGGTGTATCGCCGTCCAGGTAAAGGGTGGAGAATCCGCTGTCTTCCAGCCGGGTCCGCAGCAGCTTCAGCATGCTGGTAAACTGGCTGAAGAGCAGGATACGCCTGCCGCTGCGAATCATCTCCGGCATCAGTTCCAGCAGCATCTCTTCCTTGCCGCTTCCGCCCCGGTAATCGGACATCACCAGCGAGGGGTGACAGCAGATTTCCCGGAGTTCCGTAATGGCACTCAGCACCTCGATGCGTCCCCGTCCGGCGCCCTTTTCCTCCAGCAGCTTGTTGATCTGGGGCCGCAGGCGTTCCAGGGCTGCCCGGTAAATCTTCTCCTGTTCCGGCGTCATTCGTGCCGTCAGGGTGGTTTCCGTCTTGTCCGGCAGTTCTTCCAGCACGTCCTGTTTCAGACGGCGGATGAGGAAAGGCTGGATCCGCCTGAGCAGGTCTTCGGCGTTCTCGCCGTCCTGGTACTTCCGGAGGAAGGTATTGTAGCCCGGCAGATAACCCGGCAGCACAAAGTCAAAGATACTCCAGAGTTCGCCGACTCCATTTTCCATCGGCGTACCGGTCAGGGCAAAGCGGGTATCCGCCTGCAGTTGCTTCACCGCCTGGGCCGCCACACTGCCGGCGTTCTTGATGTTCTGCGCTTCGTCCAGGATTACAAAACGGAAAGGATAATCCTTCAGCAGGGTAATGTCTCTCCGGATCAGCGGATAGCTGGTGATCACCACGTCCATATCGCTGTTCTGGGTAATATGCCGGATTAAGCCTGCCCGCTGCGTTCCGTTTCCGCTCAGCACTGTCACGCTCAGGTCCGGAGCGAACTTCCTGAACTCGCTCAGCCAGTTATAGGTCAGGGAGGTCGGCGCCACCACCAGGCTGGTCCGTCCGGGTTCCCGGGCCGCCAGCATCAGCGCGATAATCTGGGCGGTTTTGCCCAGGCCCATCTCGTCCGCCAGGATACCGCCCATGTGCATCTTATCCAGCCCGGCCATCCATTCATAGCCGCGCTTCTGGTAATCCCTCAGGCTCAGGCCCGAAGCCATCTCCGGCGCCTCGGTTTCCCCGCCGCCATTCGCCAGCGTCTCGGACAGGGCTTTCACCTGCTCGTCCATTTCAATTTTGACGCCGCTGTTCTCCAGCATGCTGGTCAGGTAGCCCGCACGGTATGCCCGGAGTACGATCGTATCCCGGTTCAGCTCGTTGCCGTCCCGTACCGCGGCCTCGTAGATACCCGCGGCCGTCTCCTGCCAGTTGGCCAGGTCGTTCAGGTCCAGGAATTCCCCGGTCCGGAGACGGAAGTACCGCCGTTTCCGGCTCAGGGCTTCCATCAGTTCCAGGATTTCATCCACCGGTTCGCCGTCCCGGGTCAGCATCAGCTCCAGCCGGTCGCCGTTCATCCGGATGCTTCCGGACAGGATCGGCCGCCGGGGTACAATACGCTTGAAGTCACGGCTGAGGAAAACCTCGCTGACTTCCTGCAGGCGCTTGACGCCCTTGCCGACAAAATCAAAGACCGCATCCGTTCCGCTCAGGCGGATATTCTCCCGCCCGACCCGGAAACCGGCATTGGCCAGGATATCCAGTACCCGGTGCTCCCCTTCCGCGTCCCGGAGCAGCAGCTGTTCTCCCTTATCCAGGGTAATCTTCTTCTTTTCCACGCCGAAGGGATTCAGCGCAATCTCCCCGTAGGAGAACCGGACGGAAGCGATCACGCTCTTTCCGTCCTTATCCAGGTAAACCTCGCTCTTCAGCGGCAGGCGGACCAGCCGCTGGCGCAGTTCCTCCCCGATTTCCACCGCGCCGCGGATCTTCAGGTACGGCAGCACCTCGCCGATCACCCGCTCCGTATCCTCCAGCGGGTATTCCATGAGGCTGCGGCCCTCATACTGGTTTTCATAGATCAGCCGGATCAGCCGGGTCTGTTCCCGTTCCGTCCGGATCAGGCTTCCGCCGGTCATTACCCAGGCACAGTCCGCCGTTACCGGCTGCAGATCCGGCGGGATTTTTCCGCTCACCTGCAGTCCCCGCGGTCCAAGGTTCACCGTAAAGTGTACCGGCACCTGAACACCCCGCAGCGGTTTGCAGTGGACAATCTTACCGCTCTGGTCCATGATGCGCAGCACCGTGTCTCCGTCCAGGTCCAGCATTTCCTTCGCAAACGGATCCGGCAGCCGCATCAGCCGGTTAGCCGCCGGATTCGCCGCCCGGCTTCCCGGCTCCTGCACGGAGCACAGCTTCCGCAGGATGTCCAGCACGCGCATATCATCGTCCGTGTACCGCATCCACTCAGGCTGATAGGTAAAGTCCTTGCCCAGCGGCAGGACCTCATTCTCATCCGCCGCCGCCAGGAATCCGCGGATATCCTTGATCACATAGAGCTTCTTTTCACCGGTCCGCAGGCCGACCCGCAGTTCCTGCCCCGCTTTCTGTGGAAGCACAAGGGTCACTTCCAGCCGGACGTTTGCTTCGGCGGGCATCTCCCGCAGGATCATATCCGTAAGCTCGGCCGCCGTATCCGGAGCCTGCTTCTTCATCATGCTTTCCGGCACCTTCCGGCGATCCGCGTAAAGCCATACCGCCACCGCGTGCCTGCAGCATCCCTTATGCAGGAATACGTCACAGTCGCAGTGAATCACCAGGCGCCGGGTCAGCGTCACGGAATGCAGGCCCTGGTCCGTCACGGTATAGCGGATCATTCCCTTATCCTCTTCCGCCGTCTTCACCGCACCGATTTCTTCCAGGTCCCGTCCGGCCGCGTATTCCTCCGCCCCCGCCAGCTTTTCCATCAGCAAAGGATTCAGTCTCATGCTCTACTCCCCGCTCACAAAATATCGAACTAATAATAATTCGACTATAAACCAGTTTTTTCCTTTCTGAAAACAGCTTTGTTTAATTCATAATTCACAATTCACGATTACCAATTCATAATTCACAATTCACAATTCATAATTTCAGGAACTCCATCGTCCTCACATTGTCATTCCGACTAAGGGCACATCGTGCCCGCATGGAGGAATCTCCTCCGGGGACCTAAACCTTCAAAATATCCGGAACATCTTCTGCATAGAGACCATCATAATTGTGAATTATGAATTATGAATTGTGAATTCAAAAAGAACCTGCCGCAGCAGGTTCTTTTTTCATCCGTTCAGTATCTCTTTCAGCACAGCATCAAGATCAGGAATCGCCTTCTTAATCGCAACCGGCCTTCCCGCCGTATCGATAAAGCAGTGATCAGACGCTGCCTCCGCCACCACATTTCCGGTCCGGACGTTCCGCATCACATAGGAAAGCGAAATCTTCACCCCGGTATACTGGGTCAGCTTTACCTCGATCTCGATCTCATCGTCATAAGTGCTCGGGTACTTGTAGTTGCAGGTAAGCGAGACCACAGGAGAAGCAATCCCCTCCGCCTCCAGCCGGGACATGGAAAGCCCCGTCTCAGACAGATAATTCATCCTTGCTTCTTCCATAAAACGGATATAGTTGGAATGATGGGTAATCCCCATTTTATCTGTTTCATAGTAATGGACTTTATGGATATATTTACTCATTGGCTCACTCCGGTTTGTTTGATAGTTCGCCGAGGGTGGTTTCCCCCCAGCTGTAATTGGTCAGGTAGCTTCCCTTGAACAGGTTGGCATATTCCTCCCTGCCTGAACAGTACTGATACAGGTCGCACTGCACCTTCTCCATCACAATACGGCGTTTTCCGTCCACCGACTCCACAATGTCCGAGATACCGTATTCCTCCAGGGTGTTCTTCAGGCGAAGGGCCACCTTGCGGTACCGGGACATGGTCACCGTATTGGCCGGTTCATCCTCCCACAGGAATCCGATTGCTTCCTCCGAGGTGATATAGCCTCCCCGGCGGTCCACCAGCAGTGCCAGCAGCTCTTTGGATTTCTTGTTGCGGAATGCAATGGGCTTGTCTCCCACAAATACGTCGAAATAACCGAAGGTGCGGATGGAGACCGTACGGTTCTCCGGCAGTGTTTTCTTCCCGTCCGGTTCCGTATCCTCCACCTGGTACAGCATGACGTATCTCGGCGTTTTGCCGCCGGACTCCTTCGGGGAGCAGATGGCCTTGATCTTCCGCTCCGTTTCCGTGCCGTAATCGAAATAGGTATATTCCGCCTCACCGGCCCTTAGCAGTTCCAGATAGTCCTCATAGGCCGCCTCGCTGTAGGCGACAAAGCTTTCCAGCGGCGTGAACTTTTCGGTCAGGAGGGCCCATTCTTTTTCCGTATATCCAAAGAACTCCTGCACGTTATCGCTGGCATAGAGCGGTTTGACCTGACCGTCCGCCGAAACCTCAAAGGCGGCGAGTCCGTCAGAGAACTGCATGACCAGGTCCTTCATGTTCTGCTTCAGTTCATCGTTTTCCGTCTGCAGCACATGCTCCTTGCCTGTCTCCTGGATCCGGCGGCAGCAGTAATAGCTCACCGAATCATCCACCTTGATAAAGATGCCTGTATATTGTTTCATCTCCCCGCTGCCGGAGCGGGCGTTGTAGGTAATCTGGGGCGGCTTTGCGTCCGGTTCATACAGTCTTTTCTGGCAGAAATCCCGGAAAAAGCCGCGGAACTTCTCCCGCGATTCCGCCTCCACCGCACCCAGAGTCCACTTGTCCAGCGCTTCATCAATCAGCATGGGGACGTTTTCAAACATTTTGAAGGAGGATCCGTCTTCACAGTGCAGGCATTTAACCGTATTGGAATCCAGGTTGAATTCAAAAATCTTGTCATAGACGTCGGTCAGGGCTTTCATATAGCGTCTGGTTTCGGCGTCCTTCCGCATCTGGTGCCTGGCGGTGATGTCCATGCAGACGCTCTGGAATTCCTCCGCCCCTTCCTCATTGACGGTCTTTGTGACCCAGCCGAAAACATAGGCCCGGGTTCCGTCGCAGCGCAGCAGGGCCATCTCCCCGGCAATGGGTGCGTCCGCCGAATAGACACGGTTCAGGTATTTGGAAAACCGGCGCTGTTCCTCCATCGGAACCATCAGGAAGATATTTCCCTTATACATTTCAAGATAATCCAGTTCTCCTTCCCGGACCGCCGGGCAGCGCAGGATATCGATCATTTTCTGGTTGATATAGGTCAGCCTTGGCTGCTTTTCGCAAGTATATTTCATAAATCCGCAGGGAATGGTTTCATTCAGGAACTGCAGATCACTGTTTTCTTTCTTCAGGTCGCTGATGTCCGTCAGCACGGAATTGCCTTCATACGTGCCGTCGTCCAGTCTACGGGAAGTCAGGGTATCCCTTACGCAGATCACCGCACCGTCCTTCTTCACAAGGCGGTACTCCCCGGTCAGGGTCTGCTCCCCTTTCGTCCCTTCACGGATCAGTCCGGAATACTTCTCCCGGTCCGCCGGATGAACCAGCAGTTCATACAGATCCCTGCTGTCATCCAACAGTTCATCCTCTGCGTATCCCACCATCTCACAGAGATTACGGCTTACATAGGTCAGATGCACCGGCTCATTCAGCTGGTACTGATGGAAGCCGCTGATCCGCCGGCTGAGTATGTCTTCCGTATTGTTCAATCTGTTCATCACAACTCCTTTCGCAGAAATGGATTCCTGCCGATAAGATTTGTAAAAAAGGCAAAGCTGTATCGTACATATTTATACTTGAAAACTGACTTTTTTTCAAATCTGCCCGGTATATGCCTGATTCCGCTGGAGCCCCTTCCGGATTTTCCCGCTGATGGTTTTTGGCATTTCCTTCGCGAATTCAATCAGGCGGATCCACTTATACTCGGCGAGCCGCCCGTTGCAGAACTCCTTGATTTCATGCTCCAGCTCCCGGGTGGGCGTATATTCCCTGCCGGGAACAATCACCGCCTTGATGGCCTGCCCCCGGAGCGGATCCGGTACGCCGATCACACTGCACTCCGCCACAGCGGGATGCTCCAGCAGTACATTCTCCACTTCATAGGGACCTACCCGGTAGCCGCCAGTCTTGATGATATCGTCAAAACGCCCCCGGAACCAGTAGCGGCCGTTTTCATCCATGCAGGCCGCATCCCCGGTGTGATAGACTCCGTCACGCCATACGTGGCGGTACTGTTTTTCATTATCCAGGTAGGCGGTAAATACGCCGGTCTGCTTTCCCGGCTTCTCCGGCACAATCACAACCTCTCCCGTCTCATTCACCCCCGCGGGTTTACCCTGCTTGTTGCGCAGTTCAATGTGATAGAAGGGTGACGGCACGCCCATGGAGCCCTCCACTGCGCTTGTCCCTTTGAAGTTGGCCAGCAGCAGGGTCGTTTCCGTCTGGCCATAGCCTTCGCAGAGGGCAAGCCCCGTGCGCTCTGTAAACCTGCGGAACACCTCCGGCGCCAGCATTTCCCCGGCTGTGGAGGCATGCTTCAGCGTCGGCATATCGGGAATGCCCTTCCGGACCAGGTAGCGATATACAGTCGGCGGCGCGCAGAAGGAAGTCACCCCGTATTGATTGATGATATGAGTCAGCTGTTTCGGCTCAAAATTGTCAAAGTCATAGACCATCACGGCGCTGCCCACCAGCCACTGGCCGTAAAGCTTTCCCCAGGAAGCCTTCGCCCAGCCTGTTTCCGCCACCGTAAAGTGGAGGCCGTTATCCTCCGCCTGCTGCCAGTATTTCGCTGTCACAATATGAGCCAGCGGATAACTGTAACTGTGGATCACGCCTTTCGGATATCCCGTTGTACCTGAAGTGAAGTACAGGATCATCGGATCGTCTGCCTTCGTCGGAACCCGGTCCATTGTGTCCGGTGACGCCTGCATGGCCGCTGTCAGATTTTCAAACCCTTCCGCCTCGGCCTGCACGCACCAGAGCCATGCGTCCAGGGAGGACTGTTTCAGGGCTTCCCGCACCTTCTCCGGTACCTGGTTCTGCGCCGTACAGACAATGGCTTTTACAGGAGACGCCTTGAGCCTGTATACCAGATCGCTGACCGTCAGCATATGGGTCACCGGGATCATCACTGCCCCCAGCTTGTGCAGGGCAATGGCCGCAAACCAGTATTCATAGTGGCGTTTAAGGATCAGCATCACCCGGTCTCCCTGCCTGATACCCGCATCCCGGAATACATTGGCCATCTGATTGCTGCAGCGCCGGATCTCTGCAAAACTGAATATATGTTCCTCCCCTTCAGCGTTGCACCACACCAGCGCGCGCTTGTCCGGGGTTTCCTCCGCGATCCGGTCAACCACGTCATAGCCGAAGTTGAAGTTCTCCGGATAATCCAGCCTGATCTCCTTCAGCATACCGTTTTCATCGGTCACTTCATGGCAGAATTTCTGGTATATGCTCATACTGACTCCTTCATCACCGCACCGGCACCGATTTTGCGGAACCTGTCATACCGTTTCCCCACCAGGTCAGGATCCGCAGACAGCTCTTCCAGTTCTTCCTTCAGCAGGGTGCGGATTCGGTCATAGAATGCCTTTGTTCCGATTTCCTTTTCAGAAAGAATCCGCTCGATCACGCCCAGGCTCTTTGCGTCCTCTGCCGTCAGTTTCAGGCTGGCCGCCGCGGTTTCGGCCTTGGCAGCGTCTTTCCAGAGGATGCTCGCGCATCCCTCCGGAGAGATCACGGAATAGACCGCGTTCTGCAGCATCCATACCCTGTCCGCCACCGCCAGTGCCAGGGCGCCGCCGCTGCCGCCTTCGCCGATCAGGATCGAAATAACGGGCACACAAAGGGTGGACATCGCCATCAGGTTTTCGGCAATCGCCTGTCCCTGACCCCGTTCTTCCGCTCCGATCCCGCAGAACGCCCCGGAGGTATCGATCAGGCAGATCACCGGCCGGCCGAACTTTTCCGCCTGCATCATCAGCCGCAGCGCCTTGCGGTATCCCTCCGGATTCGGCGCGCCGAAGTTCCGTCCCGTGCGTTCCTTCGCCGTGTGTCCTTTCTCAATGGCAATCACCGTCACGGGACTGCCGTCCAGCCGGGCGATTCCGCCGACAATGGCAGGATCATCCGCATACCGCCGGTCCCCGTGGAATTCGATAAATCCCCTGAAAATGTGCCGGATATAATCCAGTCCCGTCGGCCTGTCGTTATTCCGGGCAGTCCTGACCCGCTTATACGCCGCGTCGCTCATCAGACCGCCCTCCCGTCATGCATCTGCAGGATATCAGCCAGGTATTTCTTCTGGGCTGACCGGGGCACAATGCTGTCCACAAAACCGTGTTCCAGCACAAACTCCGCCGTCTGAAACCCTTCCGGCAGGGCCTTCTTCGTCGTCTGCTCAATCACTCTTGCCCCCGCAAAGCCCACCGTCGCGCCGGGCTCCGCCAGGATGATATCGGCTTCCATGGCAAAGCTGGCCGTGACCCCGCCCGTCGTGGGATCCGTCAGCACGGCAACATACAGAAGTCCCGCGTCACTGTGCCGTTTCACCGCCGCGCTGGTCTTGGCCATCTGCATCAGGGATAAAAGCCCTTCCTGCATCCGTGCGCCTCCGGACACGGTAAACCCGACCACCGGCAGGCGGTACTGCACGGCATATTCAAACAGGGAGGTGATCTTCTCCCCGACAGCGCTTCCCATGCTGCCCATCATAAAGTAGGATTCCATGACGAACAAGCAGCTTCTCTGCTTTCCGATCATGGCCGTGCCGCAGACAACCGCTTCCTTTTCGCCGCTGGCCGCACGGACTGTCTCAATCTTTTCCCGGTATCCCGGAAAGTTCAGCGGGTTATCCGCCTGCATTCCGGAAAACAGTTCCCGGAAGCTGTCCTTGTCCGCGATCATCTGGATGCGCTGACGCGCTTTCATCCGGAAATGATATCCGCAGGCGCAGACCAGGTCATTGGCCCACAGGCGGCTCAGGGGTATTTCTTTATGGCAGTTCGGGCATTTCTTTTCAGGCTCGCCGGCATCGCGCTGGACGGGTGCGGAAGTCCGCCCGCCTTCTTCCAGCTGATTCATGGGTTTCATAAAATTCAACAATGCCATTCCGTCACCTGTTTCCCATAAAAGATAAGTCGTAATTGCCGGAGATGAAGCGTTCATCCTCCACAATCCGAAGCTGCTCCACGATATTCGTCTGGATTCCTTCAATCACCAGTTCACAGAGGGCTGCCCGCATTTTACGCAGGGTTTCCTCTCTTGTTTTCGCAAAAACAATCAGCTTGCCCAGCAGCGAGTCATAATACGGAGAAACCACCGTTCCCTGGACCAGGCAGGTATCAAACCGCACCGAGGGCCCGCCCGGAACATGAAGCATTTTCAGCATGCCGCAGCTGCCCGCGTTGATCCGGCATTCAATTGCGGATCCGGTCATCCGGATCTCCTCCTGGGTGATGTTCAGCGGAATACCCGCCGCGATGCGGATCTGCCACTTCACCAGGTCGATACCGGTCAGCATCTCCGTCACGCAGTGCTCCACCTGCAGCCGGACGTTCATTTCCATAAACCAGAAGTTCCCGTCCTGATCCAGTAAAAACTCCAGCGTTCCGGCGCCCACATAACCGATTTTCCGGACCGCGTCCACCGCCAGGTCGATCATCTTCCTGCGCTGTTCCTCACTGACCGCGGGAGACGGGGTTTCCTCCAGCAGTTTCTGGTTCCGCCGCTGCAATGAGCAGTCCCGGTCCCCCAGGCATACCGCGTTCCCGTGCTCGTCCGCCAGGATCTGCAGTTCCACATGCCGGGCCGGGAAAATGTATTTCTCCAGATAGACGCTGCCATCGCCAAAGGCGCTGACAGCCTCCGCCGTTGCCTGCAGATAGGCGTCCTCCAGTTCATCCGCCCCGTGGATCAGCCGGATTCCCCGGCCGCCTCCGCCCGCGCAGGCCTTCAGCATCACCGGATAGCCGATCCGGGCCGCCGCTTTCCTGGCTTCCTCCACGGATGTTACCGCCTTGGTACCGGGAATCACCGACAGTCCCGTATCCCGGATCAGCTCCTTCAGCACCGCCTTATCACTGAGCCGCTCCATGCTTTCGGGATCCGGGCCGATAAAGACCAGCCCGTTCTTCCTGCACATGCGGGCGAAATGCGCGTTCTCCGACAGAAAGCCGTAGCCGGGATGAATCGCCTGGGCTCCTGCCAGGATGGCGGTACTGATGATCTGGTTCTCATTCAGGTAGCTGCCGGAGGCTTCCGCTCCGCCGATGCAGTAGCTCTGATCCGCCAGCGCCACATGCAGGGCGTTCCGGTCCTCCTCGGAATAGACAGCCACCGTGGCCACGCCCATCTCCTTGCAGGCCCGGATAATCCGGACAGCAATTTCCCCGCGATTGGCAATCAGTATTTTTGAAAACATGATTTACGCTCCTGTAATCGCAACGGAGAACTCAGCGGATACGCAGAGCCTCCCGTCCACGGTCACCGTACCCTCCGCAAAATAAAAAGGATGTTTGACCCTCTTGATCCGGCATTGTGTCTCCACCCGGTCTCCGGGCTTTACGGGGGACCGGAATTTCACGTTGTTGAGTCCTGTATAGACCGGCAGTTTTCCGCCGCTCATCGCATCCTGCAGCAGCACGCAGGCGGACTGTGCCAGGATCTCACAGAGAATCACCCCGGGCACAATGGGATTGCCAGGAAAATGCCCTTTCAGGAAAAACTCATCCCCGCGTATGGTATAGTGCCCGACAGCGGCTCCGTCCCGGTTTTCTACGTCGTCCAGCAGGAGCAGGTTTTCCCGGTGAGGCAGTATCCGCATGATTCCTTCCCTGTTCACAGTCCTTACCTCCTGATCCGGAACAGCTCCGTGCCGTATTCCACGACCTGTCCGTTGGTCACGCAGACTTCCGAAATCACCCCGTCGTCTTCGGCGACGATCTCGTTCATCAGCTTCATGGCTTCAATAATGCAGAGGGTCTGTCCCTTGTTCACGGAATCTCCTGCTTTCACATAGGATTCCGCCTTCTCCGCCGGAGCCGCATAAAACACGCCGACAATCGGGGATTTCACGCTGATATAGTCCTTGTTCTCCGGAGCCGCCTGTACAGCGGGAACCGTTTCCTGCACAGCAGCCAGGCTGCCGGTCCCCTGCACAGGAGCGGACCGTTCCAGGCGTACTTTGCTGTCCCCGATCGTCATCTCCAGCCCGGTCAGTCCCAGTTCCTTCATCAGTCCGGCATATTTGCGAATCTCTGTTTCCTTCATTTCCTTACACCTTTCTGAAAGCCAGGCACGCGTTATGGCCGCCGAAACCCAGGGAGTTGGAAAGCGCCAGCGTAATCCCGGCTTTGGCTGCCTTATTCGCGGTGCAGTTCAGGTCGCAGGCCTCATCCTGCTCCTTCAGGTTGATGGTGGGCGGAATGATGCCCTCCTCCAGGGCATAAAGGCAGGCCAGCGCTTCCACCGCGCCTGCCGCACCCAGCATGTGGCCGGTCATGGACTTGGTGGAACTTACCCAGGCTTTCCTGGCCGCTTCCTCTCCCAGCGCCTTTTTGATCACGACGGTCTCGATTGCGTCGTTCATCGGAGTGCCGGTACCGTGGGCATTGACGTACACCTGGTCCTTCTCCGTACAGCCGGCTTCCTGCATGGCCTCTTCCATGGCCCGGATGCCGCCGCGGCCTTCCGGATGCGGCGCGGTAATATGGTATGCGTCGCAGGTGGATCCGTAGCCGCATACCTCTCCGTAGATCCGGGCACCGCGCTTCTTCGCGTGCTCATATTCCTCCAGCACCAGAGCCGCCGCGCCTTCGCCCATCACAAACCCGCCCCTGCGTTTATCGAAAGGCAGGGAGGCTTCCTCCGGGTTTTCAGCCACAGATAGGGCCTTCATGTTCGCAAACCCGGCAATGGCGGACGGAATAATCGCCGCTTCCGCGCCGCCGGTGATTACCGCGTCGGCGTATCCGTGGCGGATCAGGCGCATCGCCTCGCCGATAGCGTTGGAACCGGAAGCGCAGGCGGTAACCGCGGGCATGACGGAGCCGCGGCAGTCGTGTCGGATGGCAATCATCCCCGCCGCCATATTGCTGATCATCATGGGAACCATCAGCGGAGAAACCCGGCGGGCGCCCTTTTCCAGCAGCGTGGAATGCTCTTTCTCAAAGGTGCTGATCCCGCCGATCCCCGTACCGAAGATTACGGCAAAGCGATCCGGATCCACCTTCCCATCAATGCCGCTTTCGTCCGCTGCCTGCTTTGCGGCTGCCACCGCGAACTGCGCGTACCGGTCTGTCCGGAGCACCTCATTGACCTCCAGGTATTCACGGGGATCGAAGCCTTTGACTTCAGCAGCCAGTTTTGCCTTGAAGTTCTCTGTATCAAAAAGCGTTATGGGCGCGATACCGTTCTTTCCGCTTTTCATGCCCGCCCATGTCTCCGCCGCGGTGTTTCCCAGCGGAGTCACCGCGCCGATGCCCGTAACTACGACTCTTCTGTATTCACTCATCCTGTTTCTCCTTACATCGCGATACCGCCGTCCACACGGAGGACTTCGCCGGTAACGTATTTTGCTGTCGCAAGGTATGCCGCGGCTTCCGCCACGTCTTCTGTTTCCCCCATCCGGCCTAGCGGAATGGCGTTCAGCAGCGGATTGTCCGCCTGGTTTCCGGTCATGTCGGTGGCGATAAACCCGGGCGCAATGGCATTGCAGCGGATTCCCTTCGGCGCCAGTTCCCGGGCCGCGGACTTGGTCATGCCAATAAGGCCGGCCTTGGAGGCCGAGTAGTTGCACTGTCCCGCGTTGCCCATGATTCCCGCCACAGACGTGATATTGATAATGCAGCCTTCCCGGTTCCGGATGAACAGGCCGGCACAGTGACGGATCATGTTGAAAGCGCCTTTGAGGTTGGTATCCAGCACGGCGTCATAATCCTCTTCCTTCATCATGGCCAGCAGCCCGTCCCGGGTAATGCCCGCGTTGTTGACCAGGATATGCACCGTTCCGAAATCCGTTTTGATTTGAGCAACGGTTTCCTTCACGGCCGCGAAATCCGACACATCACACCGGTACGCCCTGGCTTCCACGTCGTATGCTTCTGTGCATGAGCGGCATACACTCTCCGCGGCTTCCGTATTGCCGGCGTAAATGACGGCAATGTTCGCTCCCAGTGAAGCCAGCCTGCAGGCGATGGCTTTGCCGATCCCCCGGGAGCCTCCGGTTACTATGGCTGTTTTTCCTTTCAGCATGCTTCCACCTCTGCCAGATATTCTGCCGCAGTTGCTGTCCTTACCCCTCCGTCGATCCTTTTGATCATGTTACAAAGGGTTTTCCCCGGACCGATCTCGATAAAGGTATCTATTCCATCGGCGATCATATTCCGGATGATCTTCTCCCACTGTACCGGGCTGCAGATCTGCCCGGAAAGCAGGCCGGCCGCACTTTCTGTATAGGGCTTTGCCGTCAGGTTGGAATAGAGCGTGATTTTTCTTTCCCTGAACGCAGTCCGCGCCAGCTCTTCCGCAAACGCCCTGGCCGCCTCCCTCATAAAGGGCGAATGGAAAGCACCTTTCACCTTCAGGGGAATCGCCCGGCCGCCGGCGGTCTTCACGTCTTCCAGAAAGCCTGTCATCTGTGCGCTCAACCCGGAAACGGTGACCTGCCCCGGACAGTTGAAATTCACCGGATAAACCTCCGGGTACCTGTCACAGATTTCCTGCACTTCTTCCTGTGTCAGTTTCACAACCGCCGCCATGAACGTGTCAAACTTATCGGCTTCCCGCTGCATGAGCTCTCCGCGCCTGCAGACAAGACGGAAACCTGTTTCAAGGTCAAACATGCCGCTGACAGTCGCCGCGGCAACCTCTCCCAGGGAAAAGCCCGCCACAGCCTCAGGCGTCACGCCTTTATCTAGCAGCACAGAGGCCGCCGCCAGTTCCGTCGCAAACAGGCAGGGCTGGGTATTCCGGGTGTCCTTGAGTTCTTCTTCCGTCCCTTCAAAGCACTGGGCGGATGTGCCGGGACGAAATCCGTCGCAGGCCGCGTAAACCGTTTCCGCGGCGGCGTATTTCTCTGCCAGTTCCTTTCCCATACCCGGATACTGGTCGCCCTGTCCGGAAAAAACGAATGCTATTTTACCCATTGGGCTGCCCTCAGGAGGAGCGGTTCCGCCTCCTCCATCACTTCCTTCACAATTTCAGCCGCCGGCTGTTCTTTCTTCACCATGGCGGCAATCTGCCCTGAAAGGAAACACCCCTTTTCGTTGTCCCCTTCCTGTACGGCACGCCGCAGCGCACCTGTGCCCAGGGCTTCCAGCTCCGCATCCGGCATGCCGCCGTATTCCGCCCTGGCATAATCCCTGGCAAAGGGCGTACGCAGGCTGCGGACAGGATGTCCCAGGCGCCTGCCGGTCACCATGGTGCAAAGGTCTGTTGCCTTCAGGATTTTCTCCTTATAGGCGGGATGAATGCTGCATTCCTCTGCGCTTAAGAACCGGGTACCCATCTGCACCCCGCAGGCTCCCAGCATGAAGGCCGCCGCAACGCCCCTGCCGTCCGCAATGCCGCCTGCCGCGATTACCGGCAGGTTAGTTGCGTCACAGATCTGGGGCACCAGCACCATGGTCGTCAGTTCCCCTACATGGCCGCCGCTTTCTCCGCCTTCCGCGATCACGGCGGAAGCACCGAGCCGGGTCATCAGCTTTGCCAGGGCTACCGAAGCCACCACCGGTATGACCTTGATACCGGCTTCCAGCCAGTCCTTCATGTACTTGGAAGGATTGCCGGCACCCGTGGTTACCACCTCAATCCTTTCCTCGGTCACAACCTGTGCCACTTCATCCGCGTAAGGGCTCAGCAGCATAATGTTGACGCCCACCGGCTTTCCGGTCAGCTTCCGGGCTTCCCGGATCTGCTCCCTGACGTATTCGCCAGGAGCGTTCCCGGCCGCTATGATACCCAGCCCCCCGCCATTGGACACGGCCGCCGCCAGCTTCCCGTCCGCGATCCAGGCCATGCCTCCCTGAAAAACCGGATACTCGATCCCGAGCATCTCACAAATTGCCGACTTGATCATTTTCTTATCCCTGCTTGCTCTGGATGAACTTATCCAGGTCGTCAATGGTTTCCACTTTCCGGTCCAGTTCAATCTCGATGCCGATTTCGTCTTCCAGGTTCATCAGCAGCTCCACCGTGTCCAGGGAGTCAATGCCCAGTTCAGCGAATTTGCTTTCAGGTTTGATCTCAGATACATCACACCCGGTCCGTTCAGATACGATTTTTGCGATAGCGTCAAAGTACATTTTCCCATTCCTCCGGAGTTTTTATTCAGGCCGCATTTCGCCGCCCGAAAAAACATTCTACAGATGGGATGTTCCAAAAAGAGCTATTCAACGTTCCATTTGCGTTCCCCGAAATGAATTCACAATTCATAATTCATAATTAAATGAAAAAGGACAGCTTCCCGAAGAAAGCTGTCCTTTCCGCCATTTTTCAGTTATTGAGGAGGCATCCGTGCTTTAGCACGGCTAATGCCTCCCATGCTACAGCCGTCCATTTCTGCGAGTCTATGACGATGCAGAAATGGAATACGGCGATCGCAAAGTTTTAAGTTTTCAGTATTCATTAATCAAAAAAGGCGCTTCTGACAAATGTCAGAAGCACTTTTATTTGATTGCTTAGAACTTCAGCGGATTCACGCGGACAGCGGGACCCATGGTGCTGGAGAGGTAAACGCTCTTCATGTAGGTTCCCTTGGCGGCCGCGGGCTTCGCCTTGTTGATGGCTTCCATCAGCACGTTCAGGTTCTCCTGAAGCTTTTCCTTGCCGAAGGACACCTTGCCGATCGGGCAGTGGATGATAGCGGTCTTGTCCAGACGGTATTCCACTTTACCGGCTTTGATGTCGTTCACCGCGCGGGCGATGTCCATGGTCACGGTGCCGGACTTCGGGTTGGGCATGAGGCCCTTCGGGCCCAGCACACGACCGATGCGGCCGACCATACCCATCATATCGGGCGTGGCAACGCAGACGTCGAAGTCGAACCAGTTCTCCTGCTGGATCTTCTGGATCATGTCCTCAGCACCGACGAAATCGGCACCGGCTTCCTCAGCTTCCTTTGCCTTGTCGCCCTTGGCAATAACCAGCACACGGATGGTGCGGCCGGTACCATGAGGCAGAACCACGGCGCCGCGGACCTGCTGGTCAGCGTGGCGGGGGTCAACACCCAGGCGGACGGAGATTTCGACAGTCTCGTCGAACTTGGCCTTACCGGTCTGGAGCACCAGATCGACGGCCTCTTCGGGGTCATACTGCTTCAGATGGTCGATCAGCTTAATGCTGTCGTTATACTTCTTGCCGTGTTTCATTCTATTATTCCTCCATTGTGGTCATAGCGGCACTTTGTCCTCCCACATTGTCAGGGGCTATGCCCCATAGCTGCATTTGCCGTATTCATTTCCGCTGAGCGTCAATGACCGGCTGTAGCACATTATTCCTCGACGGTCACGCCCATGCTGCGGGCGGTACCGGCTACCATGCTCATAGCGGCTTCGATGCTGCCGGCATTCAGGTCGGGCATCTTGGTCTCAGCGATCTTACGAACCTGTTCTTTTGTCAGCTGGCCAACCTTTTCCTTGTTGGGGCGGCCGCTGGCCTTCTGCAGGTTCAGAGCCTTCTTGATCAGCACGGGCGCCGGAGGCGTCTTGGTGATGAAGGTGAAGGTACGGTCGGTGTAGACGGTAATCACCACGGGGATGATCAGACCGGCTTCCTTGGCGGTACGGTCATTGAACTCTTTGCAGAATCCGGGAATGTTCACGCCATGCTGGCCCAGAGCGGGACCGATAGGCGGTGCGGGCGTTGCCTTGCCGGCAGGAACCTGCAGCTTAATGTAAGCCTGTACTTTCTTTGCCATTTGAGTGGCACCTCCATAAAAATTGTGGTAGAGCGGAAGCGCTTGGCTTCCTCCCACGTCGCACCCCGTCAACGGACAGGGCGATGCATGGGAACAGCCTCAAAGGGCTGTTCCCTTTGCAACAAACAGAATCACAGGAGCGGAATCAGTCTTCCTTCTCGACCTGATCGAGATCGACCTCAACAGGCATCTCACGGCCAAGGAACATCTGCACCTTGACAGTCAGCTTGCCGCGTACGGTATCGACGTCTTCCACTACACCGCTGAAATTCTCCAGCGGACCGGAAAGGATCCGGACATGCTCGCCGATCGCGAAGCCGAAGTCCACGCTGGACTGCTCAGTGTTGAGCATCATGTCGACTTCTTCCTGCGTCAGCGGAACAGGCTTGGAATCCGGTCCCACAAAGCCGGTAACGCCGCGGGTATTCCGCACGACATACCAGCTTTCGCTGGTTTCAATCATGTGCACCAGCACATAGCCGGGATAAACCTTACGGGTGCTCTTTACGCGCTTTCCGTTCCGGATTTCAACAACTTCCTCCATGGGAACCCGAACCTCAAGGATCAGGTCCTGCATTCCGTTGTTTTCCACGGACTTTTCCAGCGTATCCTTCACCTTGTTCTCGTAGCCCGAGTAGGTGTGGATAACGTACCAGCAAGGCTCCTTCTTGTTTTCAGCCATGTCTTTACTCTCCTATGTTACACGACCAGCATCTTAACCAATGCGGACGCGCCCATGTCCAGCAGACCGATCACAACACCCATGAAGAGCATGAATACGAGCACGATGATGGAATAGGTAATCAGCTTTTCTTTGCTGGGCCAGGTTACCTTCTTCAGCTCATAAAACATGTTCTTGAAGGGCTTGGCGATCCGTGCGGGAAGCTTGGCGAACCAGCTGATAATCTTGCTCAGCTTGTTCTCTCCGGATTTCCGGACGGCTTTCTCGGCGGTTTCAACCGCTTTCTTCGTCTCAGACACTTCTTTCACATCCTCACAGCTTGATAGGTGTTGGATCACTTGGTCTCGCGATGAGTTGTGTGCTTCTTGCAGAAGGGACAATACTTCTGGAGCTCAATGCGATCCGGAGTGTTCTTCTTGTTTTTCATGTTGTTATAGTTGCGCTGTTTGCACTCGGTGCAAGCCAGGCACACCTTTGTACGGGCGGCGTTTGCCATTTGGGTTCCCTCCTGACTTGATTACTCAATGACCTTGGCCACAACGCCGGAACCAACAGTACGGCCGCCTTCACGGATAGCGAAGCGCAGTCCCTGCTCCATAGCGATGGGGGTGATCAGGGTGATTTCCATGTCGATGTTATCGCCGGGCATCACCATTTCCACGCCGTCGGGCAGCTTGATGTTGCCGGTAACGTCAGTCGTCCGGAAGTAGAACTGGGGACGATAGCCGTTGAAGAAGGGGGTATGACGGCCGCCTTCTTCCTTGGTCAGCACGTACACCTGGCCGATGCAGTGGGTGTGGGGATGGATGCTGCCGGGCTTAGCCAGAACCTGGCCGCGCTCGACTTCGTTCCTCTGGATACCACGCAGCAGGGCGCCGATGTTGTCGCCGGCTTCTGCCTGGTCCAGCAGCTTGTGGAACATTTCAACACCGGTAACAACGGTGTTCCGGGGCTTGTCCATCAGGCCGACGATTTCGACCGGATCAGACACCTTAACGGTACCACGCTCAACACGGCCGGTAGCCACGGTGCCGCGGCCGGAGATGGAGAACACGTCTTCGACGGGCATCAGGAAGGGCTGGTCGGTTGCACGTTCGGGTTCAGGGATATAGCTGTCAACGGCGTCCATCAGTTCCCAGATGCACTTGCACTCGGGAGCGTTGTCAACGTCGGTGCCGCCGGCCTGCAGGTACTCCAGAACCTTCAGAGCGGAACCCTTGATGATCGGGATGTCGTCGCCGGGGAAGTCGTAGCTGCTCAGCAGCTCACGGATTTCCATTTCAACCAGCTCCAGCAGCTCTTCGTCGTCCATCATGTCGGTCTTGTTCATGAACACGACGATGTAGGGCACGCCAACCTGACGGGCGAGCAGGATGTGCTCACGGGTCTGGGGCATCGGGCCATCGGGAGCGGAAACCACCAGGATAGCGCCGTCCATCTGGGCAGCACCGGTGATCATGTTCTTAACATAGTCAGCGTGGCCGGGGCAGTCCACGTGAGCATAGTGACGCTTGGCGGTCTCGTACTCAACGTGAGCGGTGTTGATGGTGATTCCACGTGCTTTTTCTTCGGGAGCCTTGTCGATTTCGTCATAGCGCATAGCCTGCGCTTCGCCCTTAATCGCCAGGGTCATGGTGATCGCAGCGGTCAGGGTGGTCTTGCCATGGTCAACGTGACCGATGGTACCGATGTTTACATGGGGCTTTGTCCGTTCATAACGTCCCTTAGCCATTTGAGTTTCCTCCTTGTAATATCAGTTATCAGTTACAGTTACTTTATGTTACCCGATCAGTCCGCGCTCTTGCGGCCGATGATCTTTTCAGCAACAGACTTCGGCACTTCCTCGTAGTGGTCGAACTGCATGGTGAACATGCCGCGGCCCTGGGTACGGGAACGAAGGTCTGTGGTGTAGCCGAACATCTCGCTCAGCGGAACAAAGGAATGGATGATCTGATCCTGGCCGCGCACTTCTGTGCCTTCCACCCGGCCGCGGCGGCTGGACACATTGCCCATCACGTCGCCCAGGTACTGGTCGGGAACGATGATCTCCACTTTCATCATGGGCTCCATCAGGCAGGGATCGGCCTTCTTGACGGCTTCCTTGAAAGCCATGCTGGCAGCGATCTTGTATGCCATTTCGGAGGAGTCCACATCGTGATAGGAACCGTCCGTAACAGCAGCCTTGAAGTTGACCACTTCGTAGCCGGCGATGGCGCCGCTCTTGGCAGCTTCCTGGATACCCGCATCGATGGGGCTGATGAATTCTTTCGGAATCACGCCGCCGACGATCCGGCTCTCGAACTCGTATCCCTTGCCAGGCTCCTGGGGTTCGATCTCGATCCAGCAGTGACCATACTGACCGTGACCGCCGGTCTGACGGACGTAACGTCCTTCGGCCTTGGCGGGCTTGCGGATGGTTTCCTTGTAAGTAACCTGGGGCTTACCCACGGTTGCTTCGACCTTGAATTCGCGCAGCAGACGGTCCACGATGATTTCCAGGTGGAGTTCGCCCATGCCGGCGATGATGGTCTGACCGGTTTCCTGGTTGGTGTAGGTCTTGAAGGTGGGATCCTCTTCAGCCAGACGCTGAAGGGCGTAAGTCATCTTTTCCTGACCGGCCTTGGTCTTGGGCTCGATAGCCACTTCGATAACCGGATCCGGGAAGACCATGCTTTCCAGGATGATCTGGTTGTTCTCATCGCAGAGGGTATCGCCTGTGGTGGTGTCCTTCAGACCCACAGCGCCGGCGATTTCACCAGTGTAGATGGTATCAACCTCTTCACGGTGATTGGCGTGCATCAGCATGATACGGCTGATACGCTCCCGCTTCTGCTTGGTAGAGTTCATCACGTAGTTGCCGGATTCCAGCTTACCGCTGTATACGCGGAAGAAAGCCAGTTTACCGACGAACGGATCGACCATGATCTTGAACGCCAGTGCGGAGAAGGGTTCTTCATCGGAAGGATGACGTTCCATCTTCTTCTCGGGATCATCGGGGTCGATACCCTCGATCGCCGGAATATCCAGCGGGCTGGGCATATACTCGACCACCGCGTCCAGCAGCGGCTGCACACCCTTGTTACGGTAGCTGGTACCGCACAGAACAGGGTTCATGGTGCAGGCGATGGTGCACTTACGGATGGCGCTGCGGATTTCTTCCTCGGTCAGTTCTTCACCTTCCAGGAATTTCTCCATCAGGGCGTCGTCGGTCTCAGCAACCTTCTCCAGCAGGTTTGCGCGATACTCTTCGGCAATCTCCTTCATGTCGGCGGGGATTTCCTCATCACGTACATCCTGTCCGAGGTCATCATAGTAGATCTCAGCGCGCATACGCACCAGGTCAATAATGCCGCGGAAGGTGTTTTCCTTACCGATGGGCAGCTGGATCGGAACGGCGTTGGCGCCGAGGCGGTCCTTCATCATGTCCACCACGCGGAAGAAATCCGCGCCGGTGATGTCCATCTTATTGACGTACGCCATGCGGGGAACACGATAGGTCTCCGCCTGCTTCCAGACTGTTTCACTCTGGGGTTCAACGCCGCCCTTGGCACAGAAGACGCTTACAGCGCCGTCCAGTACGCGAAGGCTGCGTTCCACCTCAACGGTGAAGTCCACGTGGCCGGGCGTGTCAATGATGTTGATCCGATACTGTTTGTTCGCATTTTTCGGGTCATGGGGATCGTGCCAGAAGCAAGTGGTGGCAGCAGACGTGATCGTGATGCCGCGCTCCTGTTCCTGGGCCATCCAGTCCATGGTGGCCGTACCTTCATGCGTTTCACCGATGCGGTGATTCTTACCTGTGTAGAACAGGATCCGCTCGGTAGTGGTTGTTTTTCCGGCGTCGATATGAGCCATAATACCGATGTTCCGGACTCTTTCAAGTGGATGGCTTCTGGGCATACTTGGCAATTGCTCCTTTCAGCAGCACCTTTGTTGTTACAATTGATGAAATGCTTACGATTATTACCAGCGGTAATGAGCGAATGCCTTGTTGGCCTCTGCCATACGGTGCATTTCTTCTTTACGTTTCACCGCAGCGCCTGTGTTGTTGGAGGCGTCCAGCAGTTCGGCAGCCAGGCGTTCGGCCATGGTCTTCTCACCGCGTTTCCGGGCAAAGTCGACGATCCAGCGCAGGGCCAGGGTCTGACGACGCTCGGGACGGATCTCAATAGGCACCTGATAGGTGGCGCCGCCTACACGGCGGGCTTTAACTTCCAGCTGCGGAGCAACGTTGTTCAGGGCTTCCTGGAAAACGTCGGTCGCAGCCTTGCCGGTCTTTTCGGCAACGGCTTCAAAAGCCTCATAGCAGACGTTCTGCGCAACTCCGCGCTTTCCGTCAAGCATAATCTGGTTGATCAGTTTCGTAACTACCGTGGTTCCGTAAACGGGATCCGGCAGCACTTCACGCTTCGGTACAAAACCGCGACGGGGCATAGGTTTCCCTCCTCAATAATAGTCCTGATGTAAGTGATTCGCTTCCTCTTCTTCCGGTCATGCGTCAGCATCACACGACCCCGGTCACGATTATACCGGCCGGCTTACTCCGCCTGCTTCCTGATTCTCTGTCATTCCTGTTCCGAAGAACAACAGTACCTCAGGCGCGGATTATCACCGTTTCAGACTGCGGCGGCAGCTTAAGACTTACTTCTTCGGGCGCTTCGCGCCGTACAGGGAACGAGCCTGCATCCGCTTGGCAACACCGGCGGTATCCAGAGCACCGCGGATGATGTGATAACGAACGCCGGGCAGATCCCGCACACGGCCGCCACGGATCAGCACAACGCTATGCTCCTGCAGGTTGTGACCGATACCGGGGATGTAGCAGGTACCTTCGATGGAGTTCGTCAGGCGGATTCTCGCGATTTTCCGCAGAGCAGAGTTAGGCTTCTTGGGAGTCTGAGTCTTAACGCTCAGGCACACACCGCGCTTCTGGGGACATCCCTGCAGAATAGGAGCGGTGGGCTTCTTGGTCACCCGCTCACGGCCCTTACGGACAAGCTGATTAATTGTGGGCATTAGAGCACCTCCTGAATAATATCCTCAAGATCCCGCAACCCTCAGGATCTGGAAGGCAATTTGTGTACCCTCTAAAGTGACTTACGCCTTGAGCAATCCGGCGGCAGCGGTGGGTACGTCCACTCCGCAGATCATCCCAAGTTCTTTCATGGATGCTGCCCTCACACAGAGGATACCGGCTTCCTCAGCCGCCCTGACTACCTGCTGGTAGATGAAGGTGTCAGCATCGCTGCAGACGTATACTTTTGATACGGTTCCGGCCTTCAGCGCACGGATGACCTGTTTCGTTCCGACCACCTTCCGGCTGCCGGCCGTTTTCAGCATTTCCATGCGTCTCAGTCCCTCCTTCCGCATCCCGGTCTGGCGCTCAAAAAGGGCGCACTTCTCCCGGAAGCACACTGCAACTCGACTATCATATCATTGTTGTAAAGTATTGTCAACGGGTTTGATCAACAGAGTTGATCTTTAATTCATAATTCACAATTCATAATTCATAATTATTTATGCTTTTCCCAAAACCGAGTCTTATTATATAGGAAATCATCTTTTTTTGACGCGTTCATTCATCCAGTCATTCCGATTGTGAATTATGAATTGTGAATTGAAAATAAATCCCGCAAAAGCGGGATTTATTTTATGGCAACTTTTTCGCACAGCCAGTAGTGTCCGTCTGTCACCAGGTGGGTAAAGGAAGAACTGGAAGCCGTATAGACGGCCGGCAGTCCCCTGTAGTCGATGGCCAGCTGCCCGGCGTCTCCCCTGCCTTCCACAGAGGTCACAATGGCCAGCTTCGCTTCCATCGCCTCATAAAAGGGCGAATAGAGGTCATGCTTGGCGTGATGTGGATACTTGACGATATCGCACTTCAGGAGATCGCCCCCGATGCGGTCGATCATCACCTTCTGTCCCGGCGCTTCCATGTCCGCCGTAAACAGGATGCGCCTGTCACCGTAGGTGATCAGCGTCTGGGCGCTCTGGTTGTTCATATCCAGGTAGCTTTCATCATTCTTCAGGAACAGGAATTTCACTTCCCCGTCCCCCATGGAGAATGAATCGCCGTCCTTATACTCCTTGACAGGGATGTTCCGTTCTTCCGCAACCTGGAGCATCTTCAGGCCGCTTTCTGTCAGATCCGGCGGAAAGCAGATCCTCACCTCTCCCACCTTGGCCGTATCATCGGTAATCGCCAGGCCGTTGATGTGGTCATGATGCAGATGGCTGTTAAACAGGATATCGATTTTTTCGATTCCAAGCTGTTTCAGCAGCGGTACTCCCCGTGTCGCCGCCCGTTCATCCCCGCAGTCAATCATCCACACCTGGCCGTCATACATCAGGATCGCTTCATCCGCATCCCGGATGTTGGGGAACCAGATTTCAAACAGTTTCGCGTCCTTCGGAAAACGGAAATCCGGAATATCCTGGGGCGTGCGGGCATTATTCACCACCACGTCCGGCGGTTCGGGCGTTGGTGCCGGGGTGGGCCTTCCCATGAAGATACCTTCAGGAGCCTCCGGCGTGGGCGGTACCAGCGATACCCCTTCTCCGAAGCCTGTCCCCGTCATTAAAATCAGAACGGCCGTAAGCAGCGCAGCCGTTCTGAAAAGCAGTTTTCTGATCAAAACCGAAACCTTCCTATTTAAAATATATAATATTATGCAATTACAGACAAAATATCGTTGACTTTCTGTCAACCCTATGTTAGAATTTATAATTGCATCAGTATCGTCTTGGTGCCTGGAAACCCAATTTGACTTCCTTATTTTACACAGCTTCAGTGTGAAACGCAAGTCCAATTTTTTCCGGGGTCCCGGGACGTTCTGGTCGGACAAAATAAGGGGTGATTTCAAAACATGGTACACGAGGTCCACATGGGGAAGCTCCGCGAACGTATGAGCTTCTCACGCATTGATGAAGTTCTCGAAATGCCCAACCTGATTGAGGTACAGAAGAACTCTTATCAGCGCTTTCTCGATACCGATCTGCGCGAAGTTCTGGCCGATGTTTCTCCCATTACTGACTACAATGGGAATCTTGTGCTGGAGTTCGTGGACTATTCTCTGGACGAGCCGAAGAATTCCATTGCACGCTGCCGTGAGCGCGACATCACTTACGCGGCGCCGCTGAAGGTGTTTGTTCGCCTGAAGAATAAGGAGACCGGTGAAATCAAGGAATCCGACGTTTTTATGGGCGACTTTCCCCTCATGACCGACCATGGCACTTTCATCATTAACGGTGCCGAGCGCGTGATCGTCAGCCAGCTGGTCCGCTCTCCCGGCGTCTATTTTGACGTTGCGTACGATAAAGCCGGCAAAAAGCTCTATTCTTCCCAGATCATCCCGAACCGCGGTGCCTGGCTCGAATATGAGACGGACTCCAACGATGTGCTGTGGGTCCGTATTGACCGTGCCCGCAAACTGCCCATCACCGTGATTCTGCGCGCCCTGGGCTACGGCACAGACGCCGAAATCATCGATATCATGGGTGAAGACGAGCGCCTCATGGCCACTATCCAGAAGGGTGACAACGCCAAGACGAGAGAAGAAGGCCTCATCGAGATCTACAAGCGCCAGAAGCCCGGCGAACCCGCCAGTCTCGAAAGCGCCACCAATCTCTTCAACTCCCTCTTCTTTGATCCCAAGCGTTATGACCTGATGAGGGTTGGCCGCTATAAGTATAATAAGAAGCTTTCCATCGCCACCCGTATCCATAACCATGTGGCGGCAGAAGATATCATCAATCCCCAGACCGGCGAAGTCATGGTCAAGAAGGGCGATACCATTGCCCTGGATGTGGCCCGTGAGATCCAGAACGCCGGTGTGAACACCGTCATGCTGGACTGCGAAGGCCAGATCCGCAAGGTCGTCGGCAACAACTTTGTTGACGCCGCTGCTTACCTGCCCTTCGATCCGAAGGATGCCGGCATCCTCGAGATGGTTCACCTGCCCACCCTGCAGCAGATCATCTCCTCCGTGGAGCCGGATCAGCTCTTCGACGCCGTGAAGGAAAACGTCGCCGCCCTCGTGCCGAAGCACATCATTCCGGATGACGTTGTTTCCTCCATCAACTATATGCTGGGCCTGCCCTACGGCATCGGTTCCACGGATGACATTGACCATCTGGGCAACCGCCGCCTGCGCAGCGTCGGCGAACTGCTGCAGAACCAGATCCGCATCGGTCTGAGCCGTCTGGAGCGCGTGGTGCGTGAGCGTATGTCCATTCAGGATTCCACCGACATCAAGCCCGGTGACCTGATCAACATCCGTCCCGTCAGCGCCGCGATCAAGGAGTTCTTCGGTTCTTCCCAGCTGTCCCAGTTCATGGACCAGCCCAACCCCCTGGCTGAGCTGACCCACAAGCGCCGTCTGAGCGCCCTGGGCCCCGGCGGTCTGAACCGCGACCGCGCCTCTTTCGAGGTCCGCGACGTGCACTACAGCCATTACGCCCGTATCTGCCCGATCGAGACTCCTGAAGGTCCTAACATCGGTCTGATCGGTTCTCTTGCCACCTATGCCCGCATCAACGAGTACGGCTTCATCGAAGCTCCCTACCGCCGCGTGGACAAGGAAAATGGCCGCGTGCTGGATGAAATTGACTACATGACCGCTGACGAGGAAGACCTGTACAAGGTCGCCACCGCCAACGAGCCCCTGAATCCCGACGGAACCTTCGTGCAGGACCGTATCACGGTCCGTGACAAGGCTGAAATCGTCGAAGTGCCTGTTTCCCAGGTCGACTTCATGGACGTCAGCCCCCGTCAGGTTGTTTCCGTTGCCACCGCCATGGTTCCCTTCCTGGAAAACGACGACGCTACCCGTGCTCTGATGGGTTCCAACATGCAGCGTCAGGCTGTGCCGCTGCTGGTTCCCGAAGCACCCCTCGTCGCCACCGGTATGGAATACCGCGCCGCCCATGACTCCGGCGTTGTTATCCTGGCCAAGGAAGACGGCGTGGTGGAAAAGGTGGATGCCGACCAGATTATCATCCGTGATAACTTCGGCGAGCGTCACACCTACACCCTCACCAAGTTTGCCCGTTCCAACCAGTCCACCTGCATCAACCAGCATCCCGTGGTTTCCGCGGGCCAGAAGATCGAAAAAGGCGACCTGCTGGCTGACGGTCCTTCCACTGAAAAGGGAGAAATCGGTCTGGGCCGCAACGCCCTGATCGGCTTCATGACCTGGGAAGGCTACAACTACGAGGACGCTGTCCTGCTGAGTGAAAAGCTGGTCAAGGAAGACATTTACACCTCCATCCATATCGAAGAGTTCGAATCCGAAGCCCGCGAAACCAAGCTCGGACCGGAAGAGATCACCCGGGATATCCCGAACATCTCTGACGACGCGGTCAAGGATCTGGATGAAGGCGGTATCGTCCGCATCGGTGCCGAAGTGCACGCCGGCGATATCCTGGTCGGTAAGGTTACCCCCAAGGGTGAAACTGAACTGACCGCCGAAGAGCGTCTGCTGCGCGCCATCTTCGGTGAAAAGGCCCGTGAAGTCCGGGATACCTCCCTGCGCGTTCCCCACGGCGAAGGCGGCATCGTTGTTGATGTCAAGGTCTTCACCCGTGAGAACAAGGACGAGCTCTCCCCCGGCGTCAACGAAATGGTCCGCATCTACATCGCCCAGAAGCGTAAGATTTCCGTCGGCGATAAGATGGCAGGCCGTCACGGTAACAAGGGTGTTGTTTCCCGCATTCTGCGTGAAGAGGATATGCCCTTCCTGCCCGACGGTACTCCCCTGCAGATCGTGCTGAACCCCCTGGGCGTTCCTTCCCGTATGAACCTGGGTCAGGTTCTGGAAGTGCACCTGGGCCTGGCCTGCCGCGCACTGGGCTGGCACATTGCCACCCCCGTTTTCGACGGCGCCACCTACGAGGAAATTCTTGAACATCTGGAACTGGCTGAAAAGAAGATGTCCGCTCCGGAAGATGAGAACGATCCTCACGTAAACGAATATCATTTCCATAACGGCAAGCCCCTGCGTCTGGCTCTGGATGAAGAAGGCAAGGCCCTCTTCCACCAGGGTAAGATCCGCGTCCGCGACGGCCGTACCGGCGACTACTTCGAGAACCCTGTTACCGTCGGTATCATGTACTTCCTGAAACTGCACCATCTGGTCGACGACAAGATGCATGCCCGTTCCACCGGTCCCTACAGCCTTGTTACCCAGCAGCCTCTGGGTGGTAAAGCCCAGTTCGGCGGACAGCGCTTCGGTGAAATGGAAGTCTGGGCTCTGGAAGCTTACGGTGCTGCCAACACGCTGCAGGAAATCCTGACCGTGAAGTCCGACGATACCGTCGGCCGCGTCAAGACCTACGAAGCGATCATCAAGGGTCAGAACATCCCGAACCCGGGTGTGCCTGAGAGCTTCAAGGTCCTGCTGAAGGAAATGCAGGCCCTGAGCCTGGATATCCGCGTGCTGGATGCCGCCCGGAACGAAATCGAAATTCCCGAACTCGATCCCGAAGATATGCCGCAAGCTGATGCTATGCGCGCTTCCGTCACCGCAAGGCCGGAAGGCGAAGGCGAAGCTGCTGCCGAAGAGAACGAGGAAGTGGAAGCCGCTGCTGAAGAAGCCTTCAGCATGTCCGAGGACGACCTGTCCTTCGGTGCTGAAGATGAAGCAGAGGACAGCGAAGATGATTTCTCTGTTGCCGAAGCCAGCACGGAAGACCTTGAAGACTTCAGCGTAGAAGACCTGTCGGATCTTGACCTTGACGATGATATTTAATCGAAGGGAGTGTGCCCCTTTTGTTCGAACTTTCTAATCTTGACTCCATTCAGATCGGTATGGCTTCTCCGGAGCAGATCCTTGCCTGGTCTCACGGTGAAGTTACCAAACCCGAAACCATTAACTACCGCACGCTGAAGCCCGAACGGGACGGTCTGTACTGCGAACGCATCTTCGGACCCACCAAGGACTGGGAGTGTAACTGCGGTAAATACAAGCGGATCAAGTTCAAGGACAAGGACAAGATCTGTGATAAGTGCGGCGTGCAGGTCACCCGCGCCAAGGTTCGCCGGGAACGTATGGGTCATATTCAGCTGGCCGCTCCTGTCAGCCACATCTGGTATTTCAAGGGAATTCCCAGCCGGATGGGCATGCTGCTGGATATCTCCCCCCGCAACCTGGAAAAGGTTCTGTATTTCGCCAACTTCATCGTGCTTGATCCCGGTAACAGCGAAGAAACCGGCCTGAAGCGCCTGGAGCTGATCAATGACGCGCGCTATCGTGAAGTCGAAGCCAAGTGCGGCAAAGGCTCCTTCGTCGCCAAGATGGGTGCCGAAGCTGTCCAGGACCTGCTGAAGGAACTGGATCTGGAAAAGCTCTCCGCCGACCTGAAGGCTGAGATCGCCCAGCTGACCGAAAAGGAACGCGACCGCGAAACCGAAGGCCAGAAGCGTGCCCGCGCTGTCAAGCGCCTGGAAGTTGTTGAATCCTTCCGTACCAGCCACAACAAGCCGGAGTGGATGATCCTCTCCGTGGTGCCGGTGATCCCCCCGGATCTCCGTCCCCTGATTCAGCTGGACGGCGGCCGTTTCGCCACTTCCGACCTGAACGACCTGTATCGCCGGGTCATCAACCGTAACAACCGTCTGAAGAGACTGCTTGAGCTGGGCGCTCCGGATATCATCGTCCGCAACGAAAAGCGCATGCTGCAGGAATCTGTGGACGCCCTGATCGACAACGGCCGCCGCGGCCGTCCGGTCACCGGTCCCGGAAACCGTGCCCTGAAGTCCCTGTCGGATCTGCTCCGCGGTAAGCAGGGCCGTTTCCGTCAGAACCTGCTGGGTAAGCGCGTTGACTATTCCGGCCGTTCCGTTATCGTCGTCGGACCTGAACTGAAGCTGTATCAGTGCGGTCTGCCGAAGGAAATGGCACTGGAACTGTTCAAGCCCTTCGTTATGGAGCGTCTGGTCTCCCTGAAGCTCTCCCACAACGTCAAGTCCGCCAAGCGTGCTGTCGAAAAGGTTCGTCCTGAAGTCTGGGACATCCTGGAAGAAGTCATCAGGGATCATCCGGTTCTGCTGAACCGTGCTCCTACCCTGCACCGTCTGGGTATCCAGGCCTTCGAGCCGATCCTGGTTGAGGGCAAGGCCATCAAGCTGCATCCCCTCGCCTGTACCGCTTTCAACGCCGACTTCGACGGCGACCAGATGGCTGTACACGTTCCGCTTTCCATGGAAGCCCAGGCTGAAGCCCGCTTCCTGATGCTGGCCCATAACAATATCCTGAAGCCGCAGGATGGCCGTCCGGTCATTTCTCCCTCTCAGGACATGGTTATCGGCTGCTACTACCTGACCATCGTCCACGAAGGAGCCCTGGGTTCCGGACGGGTCTTCTCCTCCGAGGATGAAGCCATTATGGCTTACTCCCTGGGCCAGATCACCCTCCAGTCCCCCATCAAGGTCCGCATCTTCCGTACCTTTGGTGAGGAATCCGGCTCCAAGCTGATCGACACCACCCTGGGCCGCCTGATCTTCAACGACGCGCTGCCGCAGAACCTTGGTTTCGTGAAGCGTGAATGCCTGGACGATATGTTCAAACTTGAAATCGACGAACTGGTCGGCAAAAAGCAGCTGTCCAAGATCGTTGACCAGTGCTTCCACACCCAGGGCGAACACAAAACCGCCCAGGTGCTGGACAAGATCAAAGCGCTGGGCTTCAAGTACTCCACCGTGGGCGCCATCACCGTGTCCGTTGCGGACATCAAGGTGCCTGAAGTGAAGAAGACCATGCTGGAAGAAGCCGATGAGGCCGTCCGCAAGGTCAATGCGCTCTACCGTAAGGGTCTTCTTTCCGAGGACGAGCGTTACAACCGCGTTATCAACATCTGGACCGAGTGCACCGCGAATCTGAAGAACCAGATTCTGCCGAACCTGGATAAGTTCAACCCGATCCGCATGATGACCGACTCCGGCGCCCGCGGTTCTTCCGCGCAGGTGTCCCAGCTGGCCGGTATGCGCGGTCTGATGGCCTCTCCTTCCGGTAAGACCATCGAACTGCCTATCCGTGCTAACTTCCGTGAGGGCCTGACAGTTCTGGAATTCTTCCTCTCCTCTCACGGTTCCCGTAAGTCCCTGGCCGATACCGCCCTGCGTACCGCTGACTCTGGTTACCTGACCCGTCGTCTGGTGGACGTTTCCCAGGAAGTTATCGTCCGGGAAGATGACTGCTTCGAATCCCGTGGTGAAAAGGTCCGCGGTATCAGCGTGGCCGAACTCATGAGCGGCAAGCAGTCCATTGAGTCCCTGGAAGATCGTCTCCGCGGCCGTACCGCTGCTGAAGATATCGTCGATCCCGCCACCGGCGAAGTGCTGGTCCGGCTGAACGAGCCCATCGATTACCAGATGGCCCGTGAGATCGTTGCCCGGGGCATCACCAAGGCAACTGTCCGTTCCGTCCTCACCTGCCGCACCGAAAACGGTGTCTGCGCCCGCTGCTACGGCGAGAACATGGCCCACGGCGGCAAGGTGGATGTCGGTGAAGCCGTCGGTATCATCGCTGCACAGGCTATCGGTGAACCCGGTACACAGCTGACCATGCGTACCTTCCATACAGGCGGTATCGCAGGCGCTGACGACATCACCCAGGGTCTTCCCCGCGTTGAGGAACTGTTCGAGGCCCGCAAGCCGAAGCGTGACGCCATCCTGGCTGAAATCGCCGGCACGGTATCCATTCAGGAGACCAAGAAGCGCCGCGAACTGGTGATCACCTCCGATGAGGATCCCAAGGACACCAAGGCTTATCAGATTACCTACGGTTCCCGCCTGAAGGTCAGCGTAGGCGATCATGTGGAAGCCGGCGATGAACTGACTGAAGGTTCCGTCAATCCCCATGACCTGCTCCGTATCCTCGGTGTGAAGGCCGTCCAGGAATACCTGCTGAAGGAAGTTCTCTCCGTCTACCGCCTCCAGGGCGTTGGCGTGAGCGACAAGCACATCGAAATTATCATCCGACAGATGCTGCGCAAGGTTCGCGTGGAAGACAGCGGAGATACCGATCTGCTGACCGGCTCCCTCGTGGATATCTTCCACTTTGAGGAAGCCAACCGGAAAGCCATTATGGAAGGCGGCACCCCCGCCATCGCCAAGCGTATCCTGCTGGGCATCACCAAGGCTTCTCTGGCCACCGAAAGCTTCCTGTCCGCCGCTTCCTTCCAGGAGACCACCCGCGTGCTGACCGAAGCCGCTATCCGCGGCAAGATCGACCCGCTGATCGGTCTGAAGGAAAACGTCATCCTGGGCAAGCTGATCCCCGCCGGTACCGGCATGAAGCGCTACAAGGACATCGAAATCAAAGATTCCTACAGCTTCTAATAGAAAAAGGGACTGGAAGAAATTCCAGTCCCTTTTTCTAATGAATACTGAAAACTTAAAACTTAAAACTTAAAAATAATATATACTGTTTAAACGATAAAATTATCACAATCCGTGGCGTAGAAGCGGCAAGAGTGTGACTGCGGGGACTGAACCACTGTCACTGTTTTCGAAGAAAATGTGACTGTGGGTCTGTCCCCCTGTAATGCTCTTGCCGTATCCTTGGAACGAAAAGAACCTTTCCCCAGTCGTCCCTTCCGCATTGCCCACGTTGTCATTCTGAGCAAGGCCGAAGGCCGCGTCGAAAAATCTCCCCCGCAGTCACGTTGCTTCAACCGCCGTTTCTCCCCTCTCTTCTCATGATCTGGCTGTCATTCTGAGCAAGTGAGCGCAGCGAACGCGTCGAAGAATCCCTTAATATATTCCATCGCAATTAAAAAGAGGAATGCTTCCGCATTCCTCTTTATTGCTTGTTTCATTCCTTCGTAAACGTCCGAATCCGAATAATCCCCTGCAGTTCCTGCAGCGTCTGCAGCGCATGGCTGGACGGCAGTTCTGCCATCTCCATCACGGTCACAGACATGTCCTTGCGGCTCTTGTTGACCATGTTTTCGATGTTGATTCCTTCTTTCGCCGCGGCAGCGGTGATGTTGGAAATCATGTTCGGGATATTCTCATGCAGCACCAGCACGCGGACAGCTTCCGGCTCGCCCAGCTGCACTTCAGGATAGTTTACGCTGTTGTGGATGCTGCCGGTCTCCAGGTAATCCCGGATTTCCGCAGCCGCCATGCTGGCGCAGTTTTCTTCGCTTTCAGGAGTGCTGGCGCCCAGGTGCGGAATGCAGACTGCATTTTCCACACCGATGAGGTCGTCGTTCGGGAAATCGGTCACATACCGGCCGATTTTTCCGCTTGCCAGCGCAGCCAGCATATCAGCTGTGTTAACAAGCTCACCCCGGGCAAAGTTCAGGATGCAGGCGCCGTCCTTCATCTTCGCGAACTTATCGGCGTTGATGGAGCCGCGGGTTTCATCATTCAGCGGCACATGGAAGGTAATGAAGTCCGCCTGCGCAAGTACCTCTTCCTCAGAAGCGGCACGATGAACAGATGTGCTCAGACTCCAGGCCCGTTCCACAGAGATTCCGGGGTCATAACCGATGACGTTCATGCCCAGGCCGCGGCTGGCGGCGTTGGCCACGATGGAACCGATAGCGCCCAGGCCGATTACGCCCAGGGTTTTACCCCGGACTTCAGCGCCGACAAACTGGCTCTTTCCCTTTTCCACCAATTTGGCCACTTCATCGCCCTTGCCCTTCAGGGTTTTCACCCATTCCAGGGCATCCGCGATTTTCCGTCCGCACATCATCATGCCGGAGATCACCAGTTCCGCCACCGCATTGGCGTTGGCACCAGGCGTATTGAAGACCACAATGCCTTCCTTGGAGCAGCGGTCGATCGGGATGTTGTTGACACCGGCGCCGGCGCGGCCGATGGCCAGCAGTTCCGGTCCGAATTCCATATCGTGCATGGCGGCGCTGCGTACCAGGATCGCGTCCGGCACGGGCTCGTCCTTGCTCACGGTATACTTATCAGCGCTCAGCTGGGTATGGATGATATCCGAAATCGCATTCAGCGTCTGAATCTTATACATCGGTTTTTCTCCTTCAACGTTATTACGCGTTTTCAGCCTCGAACTTCTTCATGAAGGCAACTAGCTTCTGCACGCCTTCGATAGGCATTGCGTTGTAAATGCTGGCGCGCATACCACCGACGGAACGATGGCCCTTCAGGTTGACCAGACCTTCAGCGGCGGCAGCCTTTACGAAGGCAGCGTCCTTATCGGCATCGCCGGTCACGAAGGTGACGTTCATGCGGCTGCGGTACTTGGGCTGGGCAGTAGCCTTGAACAGCTTGCTGTTGTCCAGGAAGTCATACATCATAGCAGCCTTTTCGATGTTCACTTTTTCAACAGCCTTCACGCCGCCGATGCTCTTCAGCCACTCGAAGGTCAGGCCGGCCAGGTAAATACCCCAGGTGTTGGGCGTATTGTACATGCTTCCTTTTTCCACCTGAACCTGCCAGTTCAGCAGCTTCGGGCAGATATCCATAGCGTGGCCGATCAGGTCATGCTTCACAATCAGAACGCACAGGCCGCTCGGTCCGATGTTCTTCTGGGCACCGGCATAGATGGCACCGTACTTGGTCACGTCCATTTCCTCACTCAGGATCATGGAGCTGGCGTCGCAGACGATGGGCGCCTTGCACTTGGGCAGTTCCACAAAGCGGGTACCGTAGATGGTATTGTTCTGGGTGATGTGCACATAGTCGGCATCATCATTGAATTTGATGGCATCCAGGTCAGGAATGTAGGTATAAACGTCTTCACGGCTGGAAGCCACGACGTTCACTTCACCGTAACGCTTTCCTTCTTCAGCTGCCAGGTGAGCAAAGTTACCGCTGTCGATATAGTCAGCCTTTTTGTTGACCATCAGGTTCAGCGGAACAGCAGAGAACTGCTGGGTAGCGCCGCCCTGCAGGAACACCACGTCGTAATCCTCGGGGATGTTCATCAGGTCGCGGAGATCTGCTACGGTCTTGTCATAGATATCGGTATACATCTTGCTGCGATGGCTCATTTCCATCACGGACATACCTGTATCACCATAACAGACCAGATCCTTCTGGGCTTTTTCGAGCACAGGAAGAGCCAGCTGGGAAGGTCCGGGAGAAAAGTTATAAACACGTTCCATGATTTCATCCTCCTCATATTAAGCGGGACGCTTTTGTCCCACAGGGTTGTTTTCAACCATGTGCATAGTATGCCATAGTTCTTTGAAAATAGCAACCCAAAATGCAGTTCAAATACAATGTCATCCGTGTTGTTCAATACAACACGGATGACAAATTCATAATTCATAATTCACAATTCATAATTATATATACTTCTACCGCAAGAACATTCCAAGGTATCAATCCGAATAAGCGCCAGTGTACTGATGAATCCCTTACTACGCCGATGGCGCATCAAATCAAAAGAACAGCTTCCACCGGAAGCTGTTCTCTCCGCCATTGTGAATTATGAATTGTGAATTGACAAAACGCGTAGCGTTCCGTTTTCCACTTTGAACCTTACGTTCTTTCCGCCGAACTCAAACGCATACACCCTCTCCGGATCATCCTGGTATGCAGGCCGCGGATCCTCCCGGAGCACCACTTTCAATGCTTCCAGTTCTTCCGGTTTCATTGCTTTTGTGCATTCTGCCGGGATCTCCACTTCCACCGTCCGTTTTTCAGTTCGGTCCGTGAATCCGCCGGTTGCTTCAGGTTTGCAGTCCGCATAGGGCAGATAGGGTTTAATGTCGTAGATGGGCGTGCCGTTCATCAGGTCCGCTCCGGCAACCTTCAGCACGGTACCCTCGTTCCCCTTTTCCACGCCCAGCAGCTTTACGCAGCTCAGGCCAACAGCATTTGGCCGGAAGGGAGAACGGGTGGCAAACACCCCTACCCGCTGGTTGCCGCCGAGCCGGGGCGGCCGTACGGTCGGAGACCAGTTTTCCCTTTCCGCCCGGTCAAAGCCCCAGATCAGCCACAGATGGGAAAACTCTTCGATACCCCGCAGCGCTTCCGCTACCCGGTATTCGGGTTCAAACACGATGGTCGATACCACCTGTTCCACCAGCCCGCTCTGCCGGGGCACGCCGAACTTTCCGTCATACGGATTCCGGATTCTCGCAATAATCTTCATCTTACATGATAACCGTAATATCGTTCTCTGCCTTGAGTTCGTCTGCCGGAATGACTCCAGCCGCGCGCTCAACGCCATTCAGGACTACCTTTGCGGGCTTTCCTTCCTTGTGGGCGCTGTTATCCACGATAATATGCAGTTTCCTGCCCCGGAAGACCTTTTCCATGGTAAAGCCGTCCCATTCCTTCGGAATGGCAGGAGAAATCTCAATTCCGGCAGGTGTCGGACGCAGGCCCAGGATGCCTTCCACGCAGCCGACCATGACCGTGCTGGCAGTACCGGTCAGCCAGTGTACATGGCTCCGTCCGGCGAAGGGACTCTCATGACCTTCGATGAACTGTCCGTGGACGTAGGGTTCAATCACCCGGCGGTCAGCGTCGTCATTGAAGGAGGCCGGACTGCTTTCCTTAAAGTACTGGAAGGCCCGGTTGCCGTGTCCGCAGAGGGCTTCCGCCAGGATTGCCCATCCCTGGGGCTGGCAGAAAATACCGCCGTTCTCCTTGGTGCCGGGGTTGAACAGGCGCATCCGTGCGCCCTCAAAGTATTCATACCTGTAGCTGGGCTGCATGACTTCCAGGCCGTAGGGAGTATTCAGCTTCTCGCAGGCTGTGTTCAGGATGGCTTCAGCCTGCTCTGCCGTTGCGCCGCGGCTGATCACCGCCCAGCTCTGGGGATTCAGCCACATATTGGCTTCATTGTCCTTCTTGCTGCCGATAACAACGCCGTCCTCACGGAAGCCGCGGATGAAGCGGTCTCCCTCAAAGCACTGTTCGTTCAGGATCTTCAGCAGGTTTTCGGCAGTCTCATCCAGGTATTTCACATACTCCGGTTCATCTGCGCAGAATTCCTTCATGATAATCAGCGCGTAATACAGCTGGAAGGCCACGAAGGTGCTCTCACCCTTTGCGCCCAGCTGCAGGCAGTCATTCCAGTCGGCATGCAGGCCTGCGGGCATTCCGTGGGGTCCCAGGTGGGTCATGCTGAAGTTGATTGCCCGCTTCAGGTGCTCGCGAACCGTGCCCACGTCCTTATCCGCAAAGGGAATTTCTTCATCCAGGTAGGCCGTGTTGCCGGTCTCGGCAATATACTTGTAAACCGTCGGGAACAGCCACAGTGCGTCATCCGCGCGATAGCTCGGATGGCCGGTAGCCTTCACATAGCTGTCCTGTTCAGGTGTATCTTCATGGCCCGCATTATGGCTGAACTTAACCAGCGGCAGTCCGGCGCCGTGATGCACCTGCGCGCTGAGCATGAAGGTCAGCTGCTGCCGTGCCAGTTCCGGATCCAGGTGCATAATGCCCTGGATATCCTGCACTGTATCACGGTATCCGTAGCCGTTCCGCTCGCCGCAGTACATCAGGCTGGCCGCCCGGCTCCAGACGAAGGTAATGAAGCACTGGAAGGCGTTCCAGGTGTTTACCATGGTGTCGAAATTCTTATCCGGTGTGGTAATCTTCAGGTTGGCCAGTTCTCCGTGCCAGTAGGCAATCAGTTCCTGCAGCTCCTTATCCACCGTCTCCGCAGTCTGTGTGTAACGGTCTACAATCTCCTTAGCCTCAAACACGGTTTTCTGTCCCAGCAGGAAGGCCGCCGTGGTTTTTTCACCCGGCTTCAGTGCCGCGCAGAACTGCAGCGCGCCGCAGGGATTGCCGTTATAGTTCAGGCTGTTGTCGCACTTTCCGTCCACAACCGCCTGGGGCTTGTCAAAGCGGCTTCTGCCCAGGAACTGTTCCCGGCGGCCGGTATAGCTGGCAACCTTCGCGCCTGCCAGGCCGAAGAACCGTTCCCGTCCGGTGGTTCCGTCCGGTCTCGGATAGTTGAACTCATTGATCTGCTCCAGCAGGAAGGTATCATGGAACTCAGTCTTGGTGATGAACTGGGTATACTGCAGGTTGACCAGGTCCTGGGTATACAGGCTTTCCGTTGTGAACTCACAATAACCAAACACGCTGATCTTCCGTTCCCGGTCGGTCAGGTTCTCCAGGCTGACCCTCCATACTTCATGGGTCGCGCCCATGGGTACGTAGTACAGAACCCGGCTCCGGATTCCGTTATACTCGCTGATGATCTCGGTATAGCTTGTGCCGTGATGGCATTCGCTCTTATAGGTATCCAGGGGCTTTGCCACCGGCTTCCAGCTGGCGGACCAGAAATCCCCGGTTTCTTCATCCCGCAGGTAGATATACCGGCCGGGCTCGTCAAACTGGTTGAAGGTATAGCGCAGGATCCGGCCTGCGGCACCGCTCTTGACAAAGCTGTATCCGCCGGCGTTCACAGTGACGATGGCACCGTAATCCGGCGATCCGAGATAGTTCGCCCAGGGGGCAGGGGTATTGGGATTGGTAATCACATACTCTCTGGCTTTCTCTTCAAAATAGCCGTAATTCATGCCTCGTTCCTCCTGTAATTCCGATTGATTGTTTTCTGAATTATATAGGGAAGCTCATTATTCTCCAACTTTTTTATTTTAACACGGTAAACGTTTGCGCGCAATCATAAAACAGAAGCAGTCCATATGCAGGACTGCTTCTGTAAAGGCCTCAGAATGCCCAGTTGCCGTTGCGGAAGATCGGTACGGTCTTACCGTCCCGGGTCTTCGCGTCGATGTTCATGTCTTCAGTGCCGATCATGAAGTCCACATGGATCATGGAGTCATTGATGCCCAGTTCACGGCACTCCTCCAGGGTTTTGTTCTCAAAGCCCCTGATCGTATCGGCAAAGCCCCTGCCCACCGCCAGGTGGCAGGAAGCGTTCTCATCAAAAAGCGTGTTGTAGAAGAGCACCCCGCTGTTGCGGATCGGGGAATCATAAGGAATCAGCGCGCACTCGCCCAGATAGGATGCGCCCTCATCCGCTGTCAGCATGTTTGTCAGCAGCTGCTCATTCTTCTCCGCATGCCATTCCACAGCCTTGCCGTTCTCAAAGCGGATATTGAAGTTTTCAATCAGCTGTCCCTGGTAGCTCAGCGGCAGGCTGGAGTAAACAATACCCTCCGCCTTCCCTTTCCTGGGAGAAATGAAGCATTCTTCCGTGGGGATATTCGGGTTAAAGAAAATGTTCTGCAGGCTGGTATCTCCGCCGCCCTTGAATTCAGCTTCCGGAATCATTCCCACCGTAAAGTTGGTTCCGTTTCCGGCGGTATAGTGCAGTTCCTCAATGCCCAGGCTGTTCAGGTAATCGCACCGGGACTTCAGGTCAGCGTTATGTTCCTTCCAGGCAGCTACCGGATCATCATTCACCCGGCTGGTGGAAAGGATTGCTTCCCACATTTTTTCCACAGCCTGGCTCGTCCTCATTCCGGGGAACACTTTCTTTGCCCAGGCCGGACCGGGCACAGCGGCGATACACCACTGGTACTTGTTATCCATCTGGTCCATATAGCCTTTGAGCAGCGGATATTTCATCTGCTGGACTTTGAGCATCTTGTTCTGGTTAATGCCCTTCAGTCCGTCCGGATCGTCAGACTCGATATAAATCCTGCAGGGCAGTTTCTCCACATAATGTTCCCAGCGGGCTTTCTGGAAGTTTGTCAGGCTTCCCAGGGTCTTTACCGTGCAGTACTTCATATCCAGCTTGGTGAGGGGGGCATACGTGAAGTCAACAAAAACGTTGCTGGCTCCCAGCTTATAGCACTCTTCCACCACCATTTTGACAAACTCCGGCTGGTCCAGACCAGCAACGATAAATACTTCCTGTCCCTTCTGGACGTTTGCACCGCACTCCGCGATCAGGCGGGCATATTTTTTCAGAATTGTTTTCTTCATTTTCCCGTTCTCTTTCTGTTTAATCTTTTGCTTTTCCCTTTGAAAAGCGGCTTATGTATTATACCGGAAGAGTCCTTGAAAAACAAGCATTATAAAGGACGGACCCGTACGAGTCCGTCCTGTCAATTATTGCTGTTTTCATACTGCCTGCACCTTTACGCGCCACATGTCGGTGATATTCTCGTCCGTCAGTTCAACCTTCAGTTCATCCGTATTCGCTTCCGGGATATCCATGTATGTCATCCCGCTGTCCTCGGATACCTGCCACTGATAGAGGAACTCACGCCCTTCCGGATCATTTACCACAGCCAGAAGGCGCATTACCGTCTCATCGATCATGGAAATTTCCACGGTTACCGTCACACGCGCCGTTTCAGGCTCAGTCGCTGCTTCCAGCTCTTCAGGAGCTTCTTCCGGTTCCTCAGGTCCTTCTTCCGGCTCCTCAGGTCCTTCTTCCGGCTCCTCAGGTCCTTCTTCCGGCTCCTCAGGTCCTTCTTCCGGCTCCTCGGAGACTTCTTCCGTTTCCTCCCCGTCCGGGATTACTTCCTCCGGAAACTCCTGTACCGGTTCTTCCGCAGCCGGCTGATTCTCCGTTACCGTTTCATCCGTTTCTTCACCTTCAGTATCCTCTTCCGGAGTATCCGCAGCAGGCGGTTCCGTCTCAGGCGTTTCTTCTGCAGGCTGTTCTGCCACAGGCATCTCTTCCGCAGGCTGATCTTCCGCAGACATCTCTTCCGCGTCAGTCAACGGTTCGTTTCCCGCCGGTTCCGGTGTTTCCGGAGCTTCCTCCGGTTCAGCTGCCGCAGTTTCTGCCGGTCCGGGCGTTTCCTCCGGCTCAGTGTCACCGCCGCTCTCCGCTTCTTCTGTGACTGCGGGTGAAAAAACGTTCGCGATCGCTTCCGATCCTACGCTTCCCCAGTCCTCATCGGGAATCACCGCAATTTCCACCGGGGCGGATATAGTAACCGTCGGTTCCGGTGCCGGTTCTGTCACCATCACTTCTTCCGGTTCAGCTTCCGGTGCGGGTTCATCTGCCTCAAATGCCAAAGAGGGCATGCTGAAAACGACACACAGCATTACAGCCAGAATCATCGAAAAGATCATTCTGAGTCGCCGGGTCATTTCCGTCACCTCCTTCGTGTGACTGCAGCAGGTTGTCTTACTCCTTTTCAGTTACTGTTTCCCAAATATTATATGCGGAAACAGTTGCATAATCGGTTACATACAGGCGTTATTGCAGTTTTTTTCTTCGCCTGTTCAGCAGCAGCAAGCCCGCAAACAGTACCATTGCCAGGCCGCCGACCGTGTAGCCCTGTGTTCCGGATCCGCCCGTACTGGGCAACACAAGTCCTGTCTTGTTCTCAACCGTAAATGTGGCGGTACTCTTGTCATAGATCACATGCTCCGTGTTCGTAAAGCGGACGGCGCCATCCTGCACCGTAAATCCGACCGGTGTTCCCAGCGGAGTATATCCGGGCGGTGCTTTTGTTTCACTCAGCGTGTAGGCTCCGTCGGTCAGGCCTTCCACTGTGGCCAGGCCCTTTTCATCCCCGTCCGTGCCGACGGTGATTTCGTCCATGAACACTTCCCAGGTTTCACTGTTCCGTTTCAGCAGCCTGAATTCAGCGCCTGCCAGCGGCTCACTGTTCTTCACGTCAACCTTCAGGATATGGATCTCTGTCCGGCTGTTCGTGATGATTGCGATACCTTCTTCATCCGGATCGGCGGCCGTCACCTGCCAGGTTTTCCCGTTCAATATCACGACATCATCCGTCACATCCGCCGTCTCCTGCCCGCCGGAAATGCTCAGTTCCCGGATGCTGTAGGCAATGGGATGGCCGTCCTCATCATACACAGGCAGTTCAGAGAAGGTCCTGTCTGCCGCCTTTGTCTTCTTTCCAAAGGCGAGCGTGCAGGGATTCCCTGCTTCATCTGTGACCGGTTCCGGCTCCCCGCCATTCACGCTACTGTACAGTCCGACTGTAACCTCCGTAACGTCCTCCGGCCAGTCCGCAGTTTCCCCGTTCTTCTTCCAGGTTTTCTCTGCAGTAATGGACGCAACTTCAATATTGGTGATGGTTACGCTGTCTATAGGATCATCATTGAGTGAAATCTGTTTGTTTTCATCGCCGTAAACTACATCGCCATCCTGTTTCCATCCTTCCGGCACCGAAGGTTCCTCCACCTCATAGGTGGTACCGAATGGAATACCATCAATCAGGACTGTACCCGGTCCCTGGATCGTTACGGTAAACTCCGCAACTTCACCTTCACAGGTAAAATCACTGATGGTGCCGTTATCTACCACGAGATCCAGCATCTTCAGCTCCATGCCCGGCGGCAGCAGCATTTCAACATGGAATTCAAATTCCTGTCCATCTGCCGCTTCCATGCTTGCTTCAGGAACCTGTTTGGTGAGTTTCAGCGGGCCAAAGTGCGATGTGTTTTCCACCTTCAGTTTGTTGGGGCCTTCCCTTGTCAGCAGCACACCGTTTCCCTGGTCCACCCAGTCCGTATCGTTATGTCCCTGCTTATAGTAAGTCACAGGTTCAAACGCGTCCGTATTCAGGTAAACGTTGCCGGCCCGATCCATGTATCCGGTTTCTATAATCCGGTATTCGTACTGGTTCTGACCGTTTCCGTTCGGGAAGATCTGCACCTTGTCGATGGTCGCCTTCCAGTCGTTCTCCCGGCTCAGGACAATGCGGTTTGTGATCTGGTTGTAAACATCAGAACCGCTGGTGATAAAGTGATTCTGTGCCAGACTGCCCAGTTCCATTTCAGTCTGGATAATGGACAGGTAATCTTCATACGGGCCGTTCGATCCGTATGGCCTGCGTTCCACCCGGACGTAGACCTCTTCGACATTCGCGGCAACCCGGCCATCCGCCCAGCCCTTTTCGATATCCAGGGATGTACCGGGAGCATTCAGCATCCGGTCCTGATCCTGCGCCGTCTGCAGTTCGGAAACAGGAATCCTGGCTCCATTGGCATCCCAGGCGTACGGAAGCCAGGAGGTCCACTGCCCGCCGATCGGGTTCATGTTTCCGTCATATACCTGTACTTCCTTATAGATATACTGGTACCGGACAACAATGATCGAATTGTCGGCCTTCCTGTAAAGTCCCTTGGTAGGCAGGCCGTGATCGATGTTATTGTCCTCAACATTATAGTTCCATGAGCCTCTGGGAGCGACAGCAAACGGGTTGGGATTGTCAACATATTCATTGCCTGCCGCATCATAACCAACCTTCACGGTCTTACCGTAATTCTGCCATCCTGTAATATAGACATCCTCTCCGGAACTGTAATCAACCGTCCTCCGCAGGATTTGGAGTTCAATAATCATATTAGACTGGGCCTGATCCTCGCCCGTAGTGGTATACAGGCTCTGCCCGCCGTTTCCGTTATCCCTGTATTCCAGGAATTTCTTCTTCAGGTCCATCTGCATATAGCCGGGCAGTTTGTTCAGGATCTTGATTTCGCCGTGATTGCCGATGTTCGCGTTCCGCGGCTGCTGGAAGTGAACCAGAGAGCTCCAGTTGCCGGTATCGATGACGTCGCGGCACTTGTATCCCTCAATCATGATCGGGAATTCATCGATCAACGGATCTGAAAGCACGTGTTCGTCCGTGGAATCCCAGTTAGGCTTTGTCAGCGGTGTTTCGATGACGAAATACCGGTATTCTTCCGGCAGATCCACCGGGCATTCCCAGGTCCAGTTGTTCTCATAGCTCAGGCGGATTGTCGTATAGTCAAATCCGGTATCATCTTCATAGGGCTGCGGATCTCCCCAACCCGTAGCAGGAACATAGGCCAGGGCGAAGGACGCTGCCGGAAGATCCTTTGTTTCTTCAACAGGAACACCCATCCATTCCTTGGTAACCCGGATGGATTTCACTTTTGTGGTCACGTTGGTGACCGTGATCACTTCCTCGCCGTTTTCATTGAATTCAGAATCATAGGAGGAAAGATACCGCTGGTACCTGTCGTCAGGAACATAGTTGGTTCCGTCATAGCTGTACCGCAGTTCTCCGTTTTCATAGACGCTGTACGCGGTCTCCCGCACCGTATAGTCGATCAGCCGGGCTTCCCCGTTTTCGTCAATCCTGTACTTCGGCAGGTTGGTGAATGTCCTTTCATCTGCCGGTGTATCCTTCCGGATTGTGACGGTTTCATCCGCTGTGGGTTCTTCATCTGCCAGCAGCCTGAACGTGGCCTCCCAGGTATAGGCGTCGTCATCCGCGAAGTCCGGCCAGTTCTTTTCCACAATGACCGTGGTCATTTCGGATTCATTCTTAATCGTCGCCGTGCCATGATTTTGGTGGTCACCCTTCATGGTCACTTCTCCGCCGGTTGTGGTATACATCTCCGCCAGCAGTTCAGCATCCGTGACCCAGGCGTCTTCAGGCACTTTGCCGTCTTCCAGTTCACCAAAGTATACGCCGGTTTCCTCAACGCTGTAGGTATAGGCTGTCCGTTCCTCCTCCGGAAGGCTTCCGTCCACATACTTGTCCAGGTCTTCCCAGTAAGTCTTCCATTCGGATTCCGGTGTCAGGGTTACGGTATCGACAACTTCCGGTTCTCCTTCGCCCGCCTGCCGTTTTAGCACAAACCGCACAGCAGTGGCTTCCAGGATATAGTCAGCTTCTCCCCAGTTCTTTTCTGCGGTGATGTCAACCACCGGCTTCTTGGGATTGATGAAGGAGGCTTCCACCGTCACATTATCGCCGCCCTCAATCGTACCGCTTGCGTTTTCGATTTCAGGTTCATAATATTCCGGCGTATAATCGTCTTCTTCCACAAGGTAAGCTGTGCCGTTCGGCAGGTTTTTGATCGTCAGGCTTTCGTTGTGCTTCAGTTCAACAGTGGCTTTCCCATCCGTGAACGTCAGGGTTCCTTCCCGGTTCTGTCCGCCGGAAGTTCTCACTGTTGCAAAGGTTTCCTCTCCCGTGTACCCGGACAGCGTCACGGTAAAGGTGAACGTCTGGTCCTCGCTGAACTCTTCGCCCGTCACTGTCTTCTGGATTTTCAGGTCCGCAAAGGTATCCAGTGTATTGGTAAAATCAACATGGCTTGTGAGTCCTGCCTCGATAACGCCGTCCTCACCGGTCCGTTCAGAGGTATAATTCTCCGCGTCTTCGCTGACTGTAAACACAGTTCCTTCCGGAAGTTCCAGCGCCTTTTTCGTCTCCCCGTTTGTCAGGGTAAAGGTCGCCGTGCCGTTGGTAAACTCCATTGCGCCGTAAACACCGTCCGGGATCGGCTGATCCTCCGCGTCCACAGCGGTCACGGTAAACGTGAACGCTTTCGTCAGATCCGCCGCGTTACCGGTGATCTTCTTGGAAACAATCAGGTTGCCTGTCGTCGGGTTGATGTAGGTGTTGACAACCTTCATCACCGCGTCTTCAACGTCCGTTGCAATCACCGGCGCGTCCGTTTCCGCGTCGTAGCCTTCCGGCACGTTTTCTTCCTCCACCGCGTAGTAATACGGCTGTCCGTGCTCGTCATAGACCTCCAGTTCCTCGACAACCTTCGTCCAGTCCTCGGATCCGCTCACCATGATGGTTTCCGACCAGGTATCGTCCTTGCTGTAGTCTGCCGGCACGCCGGATGCACGTTTCCTGCCTCCGCCTGATGTGAAACCGGCGGACGCAATATAGCGGACGTTCCTGAGGCCCGCTGTCTTCCGGTGCTGGTTATTCCCAAAGGCGGAAACACCGATCGCTTCGACGGTGATTTTTGTCGTAAATCCGTTCGGATACCAGGGATCCAGCGCCTCAATCAGCAGATCCTCTTCCCGCTGGATGGTATAGCTGTAGGTATGCCTGCCTGCGCCGCGGAAAGTGGTTACCCTCGTACCGTTGATATAAAGTTCACTGCTCAGATCGTTTGTGGAATACGCAATTTCAATGATGGTACCGACCGCAAATTCTTTCTCAAACACATCTGTGGAGATGTTCCAGCTTACTCCTCTTTGCTGGATGTGCCGTGCGGTAACTTTCACAAACCGGCCGTAGGTACTGGTAAATTCCATATTGGTTGTTCCGTTGGAGTATACCGTCACCGTTGTAGGCTCCGTTGTGCCGGAATAACTGTACCCGGATGGCGCCGCTGCGTTTGTCACACTGGCGGTCACGACGTAGGTGCCTGCGGGAAGCGTATTGTCCCCGGGCTCCAGCTGGTATGTCGATCCGTTCCCGGTGCAGGAATAGGTCACCGCAAAGCCTGCCGGCAGCTGCGGGGAGGCAGGCAGTCCGGCGGAAACATGTGAAATATGCAGCGTGCCCGCGTTCTGGGAATAGAAGCTGGTAAACTCCGCTGTCGCAAGACCGTTTTCCGGCACATTCACCGTCACAGGATCTGATGTAAAGCTGTAGGTATAGCCAAAGGGCGCGGCGCCGTCCGTCACCGTTGCGGTTACAGTATACCGTCCCGGCGGCACGTCATAATTGCCGGCCGGAACACCGGTGGCTGAGCTCGGTCCGGTATAGGAATAGGTCACTTTAAACCCTGCTGGCAGTTCCGGAGACGCCGGGATTCCGGAAGTGATGTGCGCGATGTTCAGGATACCCTCCTCCGGTTCCGGCGGGGCTTCCTTCTTGTAGCGGACAAGCTTCAGGGTTAAGGTATCCTCATCGTAATGGGCGGCGTCGTCCGACCAAATCTTCTTTACCGTGGTGGTGGTTCTGGCCGCCGCGTTGGTGATGGTCACCTTTCCGTCGGAGGTTTCCGCTTCGTCAGGCGAGGCCTCTTCCTTTTCGATCGTCTGGATATACTGGCTGATAATATTCTCGCCGTGCTCCGTTACCGCTGTTTCCTTTGCGTAATAATCCAGCTCCCATTCATTGCCTTCATCATCCCTCCAGGTCTTGGGCAGTCCTGTGAAAGTGCAGGTCCAGTCCGGTGCGGCTTCGTGGGCATTCATGGTCAGTACCGTATTGATTCCGGGTCCGAAAATCGGATCGCCTGTCGCAGGCAGGTATTCCTCATAATCCGGCCAGTTTGCCAGCGGGCTCACCGGCTCGCCGTGCTCTGTCGTCAGACGTTTCGCGTAATACAGTTCGAATGTTACCGCTGCATCAGCCGGAACCGGCGTGCCTTCCGCCCACTTTTTCTGTGTTTCCAGGCTGGTATGGCTGGTGTTGACATATACGTTGTAGACATAGAATTCAACAATACCGTTCTTCTTCTCCACATTGTCCAGGCGTTTGAACGTACCGACGACTTCAGGAATGGCGGCAAACACGGGATCACTCATGGTATAGATTTTACTGTAATGCTGCGGGTCCGGATAGGCCACCTTGTCGTCGTATTTGTTGCCGCGGCGGACGTACTCTGTGGTGATATAGGTTTCCTTGTATTCCCAGGTGTCGCCCGATACGTCGACAAAGGATTCCGCGATGGTGTTCTTGTCCTCCGTCACATAGTACATGCCCGGTTTGATGGCATAGTCATAGACAACTGTCATGCCATTCGGCCCGACAGCAATATTCTTGGAATGGAATTTTGTATAGCCGTTAGGAACAAATTCCGTACCGTACTGGTTCACGTTCACTTCCGCCACAATATTGGGATCGGCGACCAGGCCGTTGGCGTCCTTGGCAGTGTTGCCGTATATATCCACGCTGTGGATGATCTTTTCCGCGGGGTGAACCAGCATTCCGTTTTCGTCCACAATCTGCTTGGTAACCTCCAGCGCCACAACGCTGGTGCTGGCTGCCTCCGTATCACCGCCCAGGACAAAGTCCATGCCGCTGCCGTCTATGATTCCGCCGCTCTGCCAGAGATTATAGTTCCAATGCACCGGCGGGCACTCGTTGGCGGTGTCGTAGTAGGTAAAGCTGGCCGTCATATCCACGTCCATGTTGAGGGACAGTGGTTTATAGGTGCCGTCAGCCATTTTTTCATACAGCTGGCCGCGGTCAGGATCCACCATATTGAAGTCTTCGTTTTTGACAGCGGAAACAACGTAGGTGATCGGGTTGTTCAGGCGTTCCCGTCTCATCCGTTCGGAGTTGGTGTCCTCCCACCAGTTATAGGCGGTATCAACCTCTGCAACCTTGAACCGGCCTTCAATGCGAACCTGCACAGCGCTGACGTCAGTATGTGCATTGGAGGAATAACCGGTAATGACAAAGGCGTCATCCAGCTCGTTGTTATCCTTGTCATATGCCTTGATCGTGGCGTGCTTCATGTCCTCCGGCTCAATGGACACCTTGGTGCTGAGATTCAGCGAGGTGTTCGTCGTCACGTTGTATTCGATCATTTCCCCCGTGTCCGGATCCTGATAGTAATAGGTACCGTATGCCAGGGGCACGTTGACCCTGGATTCACCGGCAATGGAGATATCAATATGATTAACCGAATGGTTGCGGGCAATCGGTTCACCGACCTCTGTCGGATCCGCGAAAAGGATTTCCACGCCGTTGTCTGCTGACTGCTGGCCCACCAGGCGCACAGGGACGCCGTTGCTGTTCAGTTCGACACCCAGGTGATTGTTTGCGTTCCAGGGCTCTGTATAGACCTGCTGACTGTAATAATTCACGCTGGCGCTGTTTTCAAGACCCGTCGGCCTGTTGACGGTACTGGGATAAACAACCGTTCCCTGATCGTCCGTCCAGGCCTGGTTGTAGTGCGGATCAAGGGAAACATTCCCGCTGTTTTCCTCTGACAGTGCTCCCGGCTGGCTGGGATCCAGGTACCGGCGGTAGTAGTCCGACGGCAGGTTGTCCGATGTGTATCCGGCAGCTTCCGACCTGAAGTAAATGTGCTTGTTGGGATTGTTTCCCTCAACCGTCCACAGCATCGGATTGTCGACAGCCACCTTGTTGTTTACGGCGTCGTAATCTACCCGCGTCAGGGAGGCGTCGTTGTTGATAATATAGTAATTCCCGTCATATTTCACAAGGACCATATATTCCTTGCCGTTTTCCATCACGGGATCCGCAAACTGCAAGCTGAACAGGTCATCGTTTGCGTTATGGTTATGCCATCCGGCAAATCCGGTACCGCCATTGAACTCGTTCAGATAGAATGTAGTTCCGTTGCTTGTGGTTTCGAACACATAGCTGCCGTTACTGTTCCGGTTCACCCTGAATCCCTGGGGCTCACTGCTCAGGGCCGCATGAGCCCGGCTGGCGTCGCGGCGGTCCAGATGCATGTACAGTTTATTGCCCTGCGCGTCTGTTGTGAAGATATTATAGACGCCGTCTGTGTCGGTTGCCTCAAACGTCCAGACGGTCGCTTCATTCGCGTTCCTTGTTTTATGGAACAGGTTTGTGGTGGCACTGTCAATGGTGCTCGTCACATACTGCCCGTTATGGTTCATGGTAAACCTTCTGCTGTCCAGGTCGCCCAGGTCGTTCTGGGGCTGGCTGGATGGCATGGTGATCACACCGTATACCGAGAAGGAATCCGTTTCAAACTGAATATGTTCTTCTGTGTCAATCTCCGCACTGAGGATATCCGGTTCTGTTTCCTCAAAGTGAACCACAAGCAGTTCTTCCATTCGCTCTTCCGGAGTATCCGCCAGGCTGATCTTCACCGACACACTACCTTCCGGTTCGATCTTCTGCCCGCCGGACCGGATCTCAATATCAAAGAACCGGCCGTACTGGTCCGCTGCAATATACACCCGCTCATCCTCGGCGGGTATTTCGATGCCGGACTGTTCAAGGGCCGCCCTCACAGCCTTCTGCAGGCATTCTGCATACCGCTCGTCATCCGGCTGCAGCTCCGTCACCACCAGTTCCGCGTCCGAAGGAATGCCCGCTTCCTGGCTGTAGGTCACGCTGATCTCATAGGTGTTTCCGTCCGCGGCCAGCACCTTCTGCGTTATCTTTGTGCGCTGCACCACACCGTACACCGAGAAGCTGTCCGACATGAAGGACACGGTATCGATAACTTCCCCGCTCTGTCTGGCGGCGTCTTCGTTGGATTCCGTTTCGGATTCGATCACCTTTGCCTCGTTGTTTTCAATATGCACGGCCTGGACGTCATTTTCTTCCGTCAGCTCGATGACGTCCTTGAAAATGATCTGCACGTCCACGTCAGCCTGCGGTTCCACTTCTTTTCCGCCGCTGACAAAGGTAATGTCGAAGTAACGCTCCAGGGTGATTTCTCTCCATTCCTCACCCAGCGTTTCTTCCGTCATGCCGCTGTATAACGCGTATTCCGGCGTGCCCGGCTGGATCTCCCGCACCTTCATCTCTGTATCGGAGGGGAATCCCGCTTCCGGTCCGTACGCAGCCGTCACCAGGAAGTCTTCCGCCTGGTATTCCTGCTTCACAATCCCGGTCTGGATCCGGTCAACCGTTGCGTAGCCAAAGGGCTCCATGCGGTAATCGCTGACAGACAGCACGCCATCCTGTTCCTCCAGGATCCGGGCATTGCTGCCGGTCAGGAAGTAAGTCACGCCTTCAGGGCTGTCCAATTGTTCACAGATCAGGTTCATACCCGCCGCCGGCAGGATCTCATTTCCGTCCGGGTTGGTCAGCTTCAGCACATAGAACAGGTTTCCGTCTTCCGATACCTGCTGGTTCCAGGTCTCGTTTTCTTCATTCCGGATCACCTTTGCAGCGGATTTCAGCGCGGTATAAAGCTCCGCGCCTTTCGCGGTTTCCAGGGAAAGGATGGCTGCCTCATCGATACGGGCCTCCGCCGGATAATCGATCCGCACGGTACAGCCTTCTGTTTCAGCCGTCAGGCTGCCGGCATACCAGGTTCTTTCCGGTTCCGGTTCAGCTGCAGGTTCAGTCTCGGCTTCGCTGTCTTCTGTCGTATCTTCCGTTTGTTCTTCCGGATTCTCCTCAGGGATGCTCTCCTGCTGATCTCCTGCAGGATCCTCTGTTCCGGCTGTTTCCTCCGTAACCCCGTTTCCGGTATCGCCTGTATTCCCTTCCGGATGCTCACTTGTTTCACCCGCCGCAGGCTCAGTCTCAGGCTGTCCTGCTGCTTCGTTCAGCCCTTCATCTTCCTCCGGCAGGATATCGGATTCTTCCGGGTTTTCATCTCCTTCAGGAAGCTCGAGCGGCTCAACTTCAGCCGTCTCCGGCTGCGGTGTTTCAATCGCCCGGATCGGCGCGGTAACTGGTTCGGAATAGATGATATCGCCTTCTGCATAGGCGGAAAGACCGGAAGCGGAAAAAAGCCACACGAAAGCAAAGAGGAAAGATAATATTCTCCTCCCTGTTCCAGTGCGCCGGAAAACACGCTTCCGATTCATGAAACAATCCCTCTTTTGTTTATATTACAACCTTTTTGAAAGGTTAGTTACATCTTATACTTATCCATGGTTATTATGTATCTGTTTCCTGTTTTTGTCAATAATTTGTACTAAAAAGGCCGGATATTTCCGGCCTTTCAGGGGTATTTGTAATGTTTTTTTTCGTCTAATAATATCTTGACTTCTTTTTTCGGCCCGCAAACAGCACAACCCAAAGGATCATCAGCAACAAAACCGGCCCCGCGATAAACGGAACCACATACAGCGGCTCCACCTTCAGGGCATCTGCCGTCACACGCACGTCGATCAGTTCCTTGTCGTTTTCCACCCGCACGCCGCGTACCAGCAGCCGGTGCGTATTGATGCCGTAGGGCGTACAGGTCATCAGCGTGCAGTAGTCTTTGCCTGGAAACAGCCCCAGCTCAGAGCTGTCTTCCGGCAGGATGACCGTAATCTTGTCCACCTGATAGGTCAGCGTCTGGTCCAGGACAGTCAGGTAAAATACATCTCCTATTTCCATCACGTCCAGATCACTGAACAGTTTGGCGCTCGGCAGGCCGCGATGGCCGCTCAGCACACTGTGGGAGGCATATTCCACCTTGTCATAATCATCCTCGTCCGGATGTATGCTGCCTGCCGGCAGGGAGGTCTCGTCAATATGTCCGATGGAGTTCTGCAGCACCGCTTCGCTTGTTCCGTGATAGACCGGCAGGTTCACGTCAATCCGTGGGATGGAAATGAATCCCATATTTCCCGTACCGTCCACGTTCAGCTGCCGTTCATAGTCGTCTATGTCTTCGTCGGACATGGCCCAGGGATTCGGGTTGGAAGCCAGCCTCCGGTTGTAGTCCAGTGCAGCTTCCCATACGGCGGCATATTCGTCGTTGCTCAGTTCGGCCACGCGCTCCGCGTATCCCGCAATTGCCCGGGTCTGGTGCATACTGTTCCAGTAATCGCTGAACGCCGGATACCCCGCAATGGCTACGCCGGCAAGCAGAATCAGCACCAGGATCAGGTTCGATACCCGGTGTTTCTTTTGTTTCCCGGCTCCGCCTTTCGGAGTCTTTCCCGCTTTCTTCATGATCCTGTTTACTTCCTTACCGGTTGATCAGGCAGTTCGCCTGGATGGCCAGGGCAATATCCGGATAGACCCATTCCAGCGTGTTGCGCCGGATCAGGCCGAAGCGTTCCCCGTTTCCGCTGAACGCATGATTGTCCCACCAGACGCAGGTAATTCCCCGGGCACTGGCTGAAGCCACATAGTAGGCCGTGAAATTGACCCGGTCCTGCAGGTTGCCGCTCTTGTCCAGCGCGCCGAACTCGTCCATCATCACCGGGGTGCCGTACTTGACGAACCTGTTATACAGGCTGTTCATAAAGCCGGCAATCTCGCTCTTCTTGCTCTGGTCTTTTTCCAGGTCAAAGGTGCGGTCATTACTCTGGAGATTCAGGGCAAAGTTGTAAGGCGTATAGGCATGGGCTGATACAATGATCCGCTTTTCAACAGTATCATTCGGCAGCTGGAAAGCCTGGTCCGCCGCGTTCCAGGGCGCCGCGCAGTAGGCCGGCACCGCCAGGTACCGCGTCGCGTTGTTTCCGCCGGAAGTCCGGACAATGTCCACAAACAGCTGGTTCAGTTGATTGATGTATTTGGCGGAAAGGCGGCAGTCGGATACAGCGTTGCTCCAGCTCCATTCATACTGTGTGCCCACCAGCCGGGGTTCGTTCATGGATTCCAGGATCAGGTGTTCGTCACAGTCCTTGAAAGCTTCTGCCATCTGGGTCCAGATGGAAGTCAGGTAAGCCGCAGAACGGTCATAATGGACAGTATCCGGATAGAGGTATTTGACGTCATTGTCGTGGTGCACATTCACAATAACATACATCCCCAGGTCCAGTGCCCAGCCGGCCACTTCCCTCACCCGGTCAATCCATTCCTTGTCGATGACATCATTTTCATCTACATGGTTATGCCAGCTCACCGGAATGCGGATCGTATTGAATCCGGCTTCCTTGATGGCCGTGATCAGTTCCGGGGTAGTCTTTGCCCCAACCCAGCTGGTTTCCATGCCCGTACCGTTATCATGCGTACTGTATCCGTTATACGCGTCAAACGTGTTCCCCAGGTTCCATCCGCACTTCATGTCGCGCATCAGCTTCATGGCATCAGTATTCGGAATATCAAATTGCTTCATATCCTCAATCACCGGGATCGTAATTCCTTCCGTCTGGACCGGTGGTTCCGCCAGTCCTGCGGCTGCACTGACCACCAGGCAAAGCGCCAGCAGCAGCGCCACAATCGTCTTCTTCTGCATCCTGTATGTTCCTCCCGTGTAAAGGTTTTCGTCCTGCTGCTATTATACGCAAACAGCCTTCCCTCTTCAAGCAAACGTTTGTACAAGCAGTTTTCACGAACCTGAATTGTAACTTTTCCCGCTTTCAGTTCAATCTTAATTATGAATTATGAATTATGAATTTTGAATTCAGAAAAGCCCGGACCCCTCAGAGTCCGGGCTTTTCGATATTCTCAGTGATTATTCCTGTGCCTTGCGGCGGGCCACCAGGACCACAGCCGCGCCGATGATCAGCAGTCCGCCGATCACGTAGAAGATCGTGGTACCGGAACCGCCGGTGCTGGGAAGAACCGTGCCTTGATTATTTCTTATCTCCATTGGTTTCTTATTAGGAGCCGGAGCCGACGCCTCTATATCAATAGGCTCCTTCAGGATAGTGTAACCACCTGTGGGGGCTTTTGTTTCCTGCAGCTTATAGGAATTATCCGTATCCAAGCCATTAATTGTTATCGTACTCCCATTGGTAACAATTGTATCTGTTACGTTTTCCGTTTCATCAGGCATTGCAACCCGGTATACTTCTCCCTCGGTCACTTTAACCAGCCGCATAGGATTTCCGGCCAGCAGAAGTTTGAACTCTGCACCTGCCAGTTTTCCATTCGTTACACCGTCTACTTTATCAAATGTAAATTCATAAGTCCTGATTTCTGTTTCCTTGGGAACCGTTGTGTAATGTTCACCGTAAGCCAGAACAACCGAGTTCTTTTCCGGATTGGCCGTCTGGGCATCCCCGTCGAGAACCGCTGTGTAGACAATTACAATTTCTGTATACTTTGTGTTCGCATCTGCCTCTGCAGCAGCAGATTCCACAAGCTCCTTGGGCAAAGTAAGGGTAAACCCGGTCGCTGTGGCTTCAGCTGTATAATTATCCGCAGCTACATCTTCACCATTCACTCCGCCTATCTTCATTGATTCAACCTTTTTATAACTCAGGCCGGCAGTCATGGTGTCTGTCAGAACGATATCATCATTTGCTGTGGACGGGACTTTAACTTTCAGGGTATATGTAATCTCGTCTCCGATTTGAGCATTTTTATCATCAGAATCGACTTCTTTTTCTACTGTCGGGAAAGTATTCTTTTCTTTAATGGTTACAGCGGTCAGTGTCTGCACAACCACTTCCTTACCGGCTGTGGATTCAATGTAATAATATCCGGGAGCCACAGCTCCAGTGGTAGCACTGCCGGCCACTTCTTCCTGGCTGAATGTCCCTTTAGGGAATATATTTCTAAAATTTTCAATGTTACCTATGGCTTCTGCGATCTGTGCCCCTGACGTATTCGGATCTTTCAGCTCTACAGACCAATAGTTTGTATCACCAATCTGACTGAGATTAAACAAGTTAGTCCCTTCCAGGGCTGCTGCTTTAGTTGCTGAATCCGTATGGTAGGTTACTCCACCACCTGACTGACTAGTACCATTTATTTCCGGATCCTTACCTATATCAGCTTCCAGGATCCGGTACCAAGTATATTGAGTAGTATCCGTTGCAGCCTCTGCTTCCTTTGAAGTAGATTCAATCGTGATGCTTGGAGTTGAAGTCGTACCGGTTGTCGTCTCTCCACCCGTTTCTCCGCCGCCTTCTCCGCCCTCACCTTCCGCGAAGGCACACACCACCGTCAGCATCATAGCCAGCGCCAGCATCAAAGCAAACAGTTTTTTCATTGTCAGCATCCCCTCATTCATTATTTTGATCACAAAGCGGTTTATCAATTAAATGCTTTTAATGAATACCCTTCAGGATCTCCGTTATTCAGTAACATTGCATACAGGTTTTCTATTGTGATGTAATTATAGGCGTGTTTCCAATAGTTGTCAATGCTTTTGCATACATCTGTCGCTATTTTTGAACGTTTTTTCCATATGTTTCCTTCTCTCAGAATCCGAACCAGCCAAGCCGGTTAAAAGGGTAAATCCGGGCCATCGGTTTCCCGAAGATCTCTTCCTGGGAAATACAGCCGAAATTGGTTGCCCTGCTGTCAAAGGCATAGTCCCGGTTGTCTCCCAGCACAAAGAACTGTCCGGCAGGCACCCGGAACGGGAAATCAATGTCGCATTGGCCCAGCGCATGCTCTGAAATGTACCCGTCTTCCTCCAGGAACTCACCGTTTACCTTCACATAGCCTTTCTCGTCAATCTCAACCGTATCTCCTTCCCGCGCGATCACGCGGCGCAGGAGCAGCTTGTTGTTAAAGTAAAAAGCGCAGATCTCACCGTTGTTCACTTCGTCGTTTTTCGTCAGCAACACGATATCCCCCGGCTGGAAGCCGGGTTCCATATTGTGTCCGTTCGTAATCCGCAGAACCGGCAGGAAGATGAAGGCTACGATCACTGCCAGGGCTGCCACCACGATAAACGTCCCGATGGTACCCTTCAGTGCCTGCCTGAACTTTCCCTTGCTGCGGACCTGGCTCATTTCGGATTCAATCTCGTTCAGATCCGGCAGTGTATCGGCTCTCCTGGGTTTCCTGGCCATGGCTGTTCCCTCGTTTACTCAGTTTTCCCGTCTTCCTCCGGGGCATCGGTTTCTGCTTCCGGTTCCTTTTCTTCCTGCTTTGCCGCCTGCTCAATCTCTTCCTCTGTCGGCAGTTCCGGCAGGTCGATATCCACCATGGTCAGCTTCTGCAGCAGCCGCAGCTGTTCCTCGATCTTCTTCATCCGGATCTGCAGGTCCTTCGCGGCACCCTGCATCCGGAGTTCCTCAATCCGGTTTTCATAATCCCGGCGCGCATAATCCAGCTGCTTGTCCGTCTGTTCCCGGATCTCAGCAACTTTCCGCTCAGCCGCTTCACAGCGTTCCTTCAGTTCCAGGTTTTCCTTGCGCATGGTATAGATCAGTTCCAGCAGTTCAAAACGCCCAAGGCTTTTCAGCATGTTTTTGGCCATGCACTGTTCCTCCGCAATCCAGCCGCATTTCCTTACGGCAGTATTTCGAATTCGTCCTCTGTATCGGTTGGATCGATTCCCCGGTCCACCATGGACTGGTACACGTTATAGTAGCTGGACGCGACGATGGCGTCGCCCCAGGTAATATACCGGATGATGTCATAGTTCATCAGGTCGCTGGTATAGAAATCATAGTATACATTGGAGTATACCGGAATCAGCGGCAGCAGCTCGCTCAGCTGTTCCTGGAGGGTGATCCATTTCTGCACAAAACCCAGCGCATCGCTCGGCACGGTTTCCAGCATCTGCCGGGCATATTCCGACATCTGCGCATGCGCCCAGGCCAGGGTGTCCTCCGCCGGCGCTTCCGGGTCTCCCGCCAGGAAGAACAGCTGGGGATCAAATTCAATATTGAAGTCATCCCCCACGTAGAACATGTCGATACCCTCAATATCCCGGTCGTGATAAGCATGCACCAGGTCGTTCATCGTCATGGGGACCAGCGTCAGGCGGATGCCGGCTTCTTTCAGGGGTTCGACAAAACAAGCCTCCATGGCCTCCGCCATTTCATTGCTTTCCGGATACGCTAGGGTCAGGTCCAGCGTCAGCAGTTCACCCTGTACCTTTTTGCAGCGTACATCGTCCCTGCCGGCGGCATACCGTTCGCCGTTCTCGTTCATTGTCCAGCCGTCCGCGTCCAGCAGTCGTCTGGCCTTTTCCACATTCAGCTCATAATGTTTCACGCCATCCAGGGAAAGGGATTCCCACTCCTCAATCCTGGCGTCGTATGCTTCCTCTTCCTCCGGTGTGGGATCCTCCGGCAGTGTCTCCGGATAGTCTTCCGTCCCCTTTACCATGCCATACATCCACTGGCCGATGCCCAGCATTCCATCTACAGGAATGCCGTACAGATAGGTGTATTCATCCTGCAAGGCTTTCTTGTCCATACAGTAGGCAATCGCCTGGCGTACGTTCTTTTCCTGCACTGCCGGCCTGTCCGGGGTGAAGACAATGAAGGAAAGACCGATCCGGGGATAGTTGGTCAATGTATATCCTTTTCCTTCAGAAACCAGTTCAATTCCCTTTGTAATTGTATCCCTGCGGACCACTTTGTTCAGCAGCTGGAATTCATCCGCTTCCAGCTTTTCAATCATATCTTCATCTTTTGCCAGGGTAAAACGCAGTTTCGGGATCGTGGGTTTGAAACCTTCCGCATTCCCCTTGAAATAGGGATTGATCTCGAATGTGCAGGTTTCCCCGTCCCAGGATGTCAGCACATAGGGGCCGCTGCCCACCGTTGGATGGGACAGGTAGCCATTCTCCGGATCCATGACCGTAGCCTGGAGCAGTTCCGTGCAGAAGATCTTCCCTTCCACCTCCGGATCCTCGTTGCCGATATATACGCCTTTCCCGTCATCATACACCTTGCAGCCGGGCGCGATTTCGTGAATGGGATACGGCAGGAATCCCATCCGGTACATCTCAAAGAAATACGGCAGTGCTTCCGGTTTGACCCGGAATTCAATCATCCTTTCATCCGTCACCCTGACGCCGGAGAGATAAGGTACTTCTCCGGAAATATACTCTTCATAGCCTTCCAGGTAGGAAAGATCCATGGGCCGCCCGCCCAGTTCGGCAATTTCCGGCGCAGCCTGGAACAATACAGAAAAAGCGTAGTCCCAGGCAGTAATCTCTGTTCCGTCGGAATAATACAGGTCGTCGCAAAGCTGGAACCGGTAGATCCGGACACCCTTTGAATCCTCAAAAACACCCTGGGCGGAAGCAACGACCGGATTGGCTCTCAGGAAACCGCTGTCATAGCCCCATTCCACCAGGTAATAAGCGTGAACCAGGGTCCGGACATCAATATCTGTTGTGGCGTTTCCCCACATGCCCGTAAAGAACTTTCCGTCCATCCGCGTCGGATTGCCGACGACCAGTTCCCCGTAATCCCTGTCCGGATATGTAAGGGCAGGTGCCTCCGCGAAGGCTGCACTCCCGCTGAACAGCAGGATTCCGGCGGTAAGCATCGCAATCAATCTTCTCATGACTCCTGAACCTTCCCTTCAGGTCTTACTCAAAGCAAACGCCCACATGGATCTGGATATTGTAAAGGCCAAGTGCAACTTCATAATCCTCAATGGCAATCGTCGTTTCCCCGGGATTCGGCCGCAGTGTGGGCACATGTCTCGGAACCGGTGTGTTCGGGGACTCTGTCGGTGGCGGCGTCGGAACCGGCTTTTTGGTAATGACTGGTTTCCCTGTCGGACCGGCAGTAGGTTTCTCTGTGACGGTTTCAGGGGCCGTCGGTGTGACTTCCGGTGTTACAGACGGTGTCGGCGATTCATCCGCCGGCACAGTCGGCGTCGGAGAAGGCGTCGGGGATGGCGTTGGCGAAGGTGTTACCGGATCAACCGGCGGTACAAAAGGTGTAAACGTAGGCTTCGGCGACGGCGTCGGACTGGGCGTCGGTGTTTCGTATTCATACTTGGCCATCGCCCGCACCTGTACGCTGCCGGTGCTGTTCGGCACGGACAGCAGCATGGCGCTCATCGTCAGGCGTTCCGGTCCTGCTGTCATCTCGACATAGTAAATCCCGTGAGCCAGCTCCTTAAACTCGATTTTACCCTTCTCATCGCTGACTCCGTCGGCGGTCGGTTTGATTTTCCGGTCCGCGATCCGCTGCCGGATCTGGCTCAGCGTCATATCCACGGAGGCGGAACCGTCACTCCGCACGAAGACTGTGATATCGCTGAAGGTATCCTCCATCGTCCAGTCGCCGTAATCGCCTGTGGCAATCAGATAAATCGCCATCCGGATTCCGGACGGGTCAAACTCGTTCCGGTCATCACCTATGGTAATACTCAGCCAGCCGTCGTTTGCTTCCTCCGTGCCAGCCGGAACAGACACACAGGAAAACAGCAGCGCGAATACAATCGCGATGCACAGCATTCCCATTCCGCGTCTCTTCATGTCTCTTCTTCCTCTTTGATTTCATTCGAAATCTGATCCATGGTTTCCAGGGCTTTCTCCATCTGTTCCGGATCTTCCCTTTTTCCTTCATCGGGGAGGCGGTAAAACCGTCCCCGGATCAGTTCAATCATCCACAGCACCAGCAAGCCCGCCAGCAGCACCGGACAACCCAGCAGCAATACGTTCTGCCAGTTTGCCGGGAAGGTAGCCTGGTCATTTTCCGCCAGCAGCGTCCGGGCCTCCCGGATCGGGATCCGCTCCGCCTGAACCAGCAGCCGCTGGTCCTTCCGCTGGGAAACGAGCGTCAGCTTTTCGTCCCCTTCTCCAGGCGTCAGATCCAGCTCTTTCAGTCCGGCAGGAGACAGCATCTGAACGCCTTTGACCCGGTATACCATCGTCCGGTCCAGCACATTCAGGATTACCAGGCTGCCGGGAATCAGCTTGTCCAGGTCTTCCAGCATCCGGTCGTCCGTCAGTCCGATATCCCCCAGGATGCCTTCAGCCTTCAGCACGCCAGGTCCCGCGAGGACGATGTTTTCCCGGCTTCCGTCCGCCGGCAGGGAACTTGTGTCCACATGAATCAGTTTCTGTGTCGCCGGTGTTTCAGTACTCAGATGATACACAGGCAGGGATATTCCGATATCAGGGATTACCAGTCCGGCAATCACGCCCGAATGGACGTTCATATGGTTCTGGTAATCCCGGGTCGTTCTTGTAATCCCGGCCGTGAAGATATCCTCCATCCGGATTTCTTCCAGGCCAGCGTTCCATTCCGCTGCTTCCGCAAATAGCTTTTCGCGCTGCTCCTTGTCCATTGCCGCCGTCTTTTCCCGGTATCCCTGCATGATCTCAGCGTCACGGTGCCTGCCCAGCTGGTCGGATAAAACAGGATACAGGAAGTGACCGAAGACGACAGCCAGCAGCAGGAAAGCGAGAATCCATGCAAGCAGTTTTTTCATTCCGCCGCCTCCGTTTCCGTACCGGCGACAACAGTCTGTCTGCCTGTCAGGTTTCCGAAACTCTGCAGCGGCCAAAGTGCAAACTCTGCCCGCCCCAGGATCTCCCCTTCAGAAACCGTACTGTAGTCTGTTTCCCGGCTGTCCACTGAAAGACTCAGCTGGTCTCCCTGCACAAAATACCGGTCCCTGGCCATGATCACCCGGCGGCCTTCCGGCGCAGCGTCTTCTGTGCGGCCGGAAGTATAGTCTGTGCTGATTTCCAGTCCGTTTACCCGTGTCTCGGCGTAAGGGCTCAGCACCACCCGTTCCCCGGGGCCTGCCAGCACACGCTTAAGCTGTGTTTTGACCGGATTGACAACCGCAAACGGAATCGGATCCGTCAGCACCGCCTGGCCGTAGGAGGCTTCCACTTCCTTCAGCCAGTATTCACCGTTCTTCAGGTTCTCTGTACCTATGCTGACCGTTCCCTCTTCGGTACTCTCAAAGATATCTGCGCCCGTTACAGTGGAAATCCAGGCATTTCCTCCTTCTGTGGACGCGTAGTACTGCCTTGTGGTTCCCACGTCCCGGTAAAGGACGTACCGGCAGTAACGGCGGGTTTTCCCTTTGGGGCTCAGGATCGTCAGTTCAACCGGTTTGGCCAGTCTCTTTTCATACAGGATGATATCCCCGGCATGAAATACCTGTCCTGCTTCCGATTTGCGTATGAGCAGCAGGCTTCCCTCCGGCAGTGTATCCCCCATCCCGGTTCCGTGTGCCACTGCCAGCTGGTAATACCGGAGGAATACAAACAGACCGACAGCAATGCTCAGGGTCAGTAAAATAATCAGACCCCGGCAGAGACGTCTCCGTCTGTCGGAACGTCTCACTCGCTTCATTTCCCGAAGCAGCTCTTCATCTCTGGGATGATAGATTTCCATCCGTTCTCTCCCTGTCCGGTATTCCGGAATAAACCGGTCAAACAGTTACCGGAAAAAAACAGATTAATTTATATATAACCATTGTGAGTATAACGCGATTAACTTTCCTTTTCAAGTTTTTTCCAATTCATACTAAATGAAAACAGGAGGGTTTCCCCTCCTGTATCATCACTGGTAGTTTTCCGGATCCGCAACTGCCCAGAACGCAGGTTTCGGATTTCCCCTGCCGTCAAACAGCAGCGGGAACTGGCTGCCCCGCCAGCTCATCATATCCGTCAGTCCCCATACCTGGACCGCTTCAAACTGATCCGCATGGTCAATCAGGATTTTCATCACGTCCGCATAATACTTTGCCTGCTTCTTAAAGGAGGCCTCGCTGTTATTGCTCACCGTCACATCCAGCTCGCTCACCCGCAGGCGCAGTCCCAGGGCGGCAATGGTTTCCACCGCTGTCCTGATCTGCTGAATGGAGGGGAAAGAAACGTTATGATGCATCTGAAAGCCGTATCCGTCAATATTGCCTTCCGGAATCAGGGTGTTCAGCAGCTTCACAATGCCCCGGAGCTTTCCCCCGATGGCGGTATTGTAATCGTTATAGTAGAGCTTCGTGCCTTCCGGCGCGTATTTCCGCGCGTAGGCATAGGCAAAGTTCGGATAGTCATCGCCGATGATCTTTTTCCAGTTGCTGTTCCGCAGCCAGTTGCTCCCGTCGTCAATTGCTTCGTTCAGCACATCCCAGGAAACAACTACGCCCGGATAGTTGGCGTCAAGATACTCAAAGACGCCCTTGATATAGTTTTCCATCCGGCCCAGCATTACTTCCCGGCTCACCAGCGGCTTCTTGGCGTCATAGTCCTCATGGAAGAACGCTTCAGGCGTCTGGCTGTGCCAGACCAGTACATGACCATGGACTTTAATTCCGTTGCTTTGTGCAAACCGCAGCAGCGACTTGGCCGCGTCAAAATGAACTGCCACCGCTGTTTCATCCCCGGTTTCCTTCAGCAGCGCCTTGCTTCCGTTCACATCCAGAACCGCATCCGGCTTCATTTCGTTTTCCGGCGTCAGGATGCTGAACTGTTCCTTCATCAGGTTCATCCATTTCGGATCACGGAATACCATCTGAGGTGCGGCAGAGCCGAAATCAAACTTGTCCGCGTAGATTTCCTTCAGGCTCGGCATGCTGTCCGCTTCTTCGATCACCATAGGGGGCTCCGTCAGCTTGGGTTCCGGTACGCCTTCCGGCGCGGTAACCGTAAAAGCGCGGATTTCAAAGTCCAGCGTATCGGCACCGGTGGTCTCCACATACAGTACGCTGCGGTCAAAGTGACCGGCAGTGTAACTGCCTGTCAGGGTGGTCCATTCGCCCTTTTTCGCCTTGCCGAAAGCCAGGTTCTCATAGGTTTCCATTCCTTCCACGCTGTGGGCAATGGAGATCATGAAATTGGCGCTGTCCAGCTCATCCTGCTTCACTTCAACGCTCAGGTTATATTTGCCGCCCTCCACCAGGTCGAAATCCCGTCCAGGGGAGTTCCAGCTGCTCTGCCGTCCGGTGGTTTTCAGCGTGCTTTCGGCGGTCCTGGCAGACTGCGCTCCACGGCCATACCATCCGTCAGTATCCTTGCTGAAATCAGAGGTATAGACAGTTACCGCGTCATCCGCCAGTACGGAAACACAACTTCCCAGCAGGGAGAGAATCATCAGGAAAACCAGAAGCTTTTTACCCATGATATTAGGTCCTTTCTGACACGAATTTGTTCGTACATATTCTACCTGTTCAGATCGGATTATTCAAGGTGTAATGCATCATAAAAACCATAATTCTGAAATGGATACAAAAAGGACCGCCCTTGCGGGCGGTCCGGAAAACCGAAGGATTATCCGGCTTATTCAGCAGCGGGTTCCTCAGCGGCTTCTTCAGCAGCAGCGGCTTCAGCAGCAGCGGCAGCAGCGGCATCGCGCTCGGCCTTTTCAGCGTCAACCTGTTCCTGAGTCTTGTCGCCGTTGAACACAGCAGCCATATCTTCCATGGCCAGACGTGCAGCTTCAACCTGCTCGGAAGCAGCGCCGCCCATGATGCCCCAGGTCAGGTTCGGGCCGATGGTGCTGTTGCGGTCTCCGATGTAGTTGAAGTTCATGATGGTGCCGTTCTCACGCAGATAAGCGTAGGTCTCTTCGACAGCGCGCTCATCGGTCAGTTCGTACAGGCGGGTCGCCCATGCATCTTCATCCGCGTCGATGACGGGGTTCTTCCGATACAGGGTGTAGATCTGCTGCAGCTTCAGAGAGGTCTCCTCGTCGTACACGGCGGGAATACCGAACACGTTGTTGTCAGCAGCGCTGGTGTAAGCTTCAGCAGCGGGTCCCTTGGGCATGCAGACGCAGCCCCACTCTTCAACGTTGTTCACGACGTCGTTGCCGTTGAAGCCTTCATAGGACTGACCAATCAGGAAAGCAACATTGCCTTCCGGCCAGAACTGCTTATAGTCATCCCAGTTGACGTAGGGACGATAGTAGTTCCGGTTCCATTCCTGGGCGCGGTTCAGGGCAGCCAGGGTGTTGTCGCTGTCAGCGGAGTAAACCAGTTTGCCTTCAGCGGTCTTCTCATAGAAGTCAGCGTCGTTGCTCACAACCAGACCCACAACGCCGTCATCGAAGTTACCGGTCAGGGCGAAGACGTCCAGTTCGCCGTCGTTGTCCTTATCGGCCTTCACAGCGTCCATGTAGCTTTCCATCTTTTCCCAGGTCCAGCTTCCGTCAGCCTGAGCGTCATAGATTTCGTCCCACTTGATGCCGGCGTCTTCCAGAACCTTCTTGTTGAAGAACACGCACTGACGGGGCTCGAAGAACTTGCCGCCGCAAACGCCGTAGCACTTGCCGCCGATGGTCATGAATTCAACCGTCGCCTGGTTGAAGTTCTCAAGACCATAGGTCCATTCAGAGAACAGGCCGTTCGCCAGAACGGGGCCGCAGAAACCGCCGGACACGCCGACGATGCGCAGTTCGCTGTTGTCCTTGTTGGAAACGATGTTCTGGAGTTCAGCAACCATGCCGTCCCAGTCGCCCAGCTTGATTTCAACAAGCTTCACATTGTAGGTTTCTTCCAGCCAATCCCAGTAGTCATACTGAGCCTGCTGTTCTTCGGTGGGTTCTTCAGCGCGCTCACCGGAAGAATACCAGTCGTTGATATAGACAGTAGCACCACCGAAGTCGAGGCCTTCGATGATTTCCGGATATTCTTCCGGAATGTCTTCCGCCGCAGCGAAGCTGCAGCAGCCCAGAACCATCAGAGCGGCCAATACCAGAGCCATGATTTTCTTCATAATGAGAAAACCTCCTTTTTTATTTCCTTACAGATTTCCCGCGGAAATCTGTATAGGTACAATTGTAAGTTGCGGATCCCCCGCCGTTCAGGACAATTATAGACCGTATTTTCCATTTAATCAAGTACAAGTATGTACATTTTTCGCATTTTGTGCTTATTCCTTGGAGCCTGTCATGGCCAGGCTTTCCACGAATGTACGCTGCGTGAAACAGTACAGAATGATCAGCGGAACACAGCAGAACAGCACGCCGATGGAGATCAGCTGCAGGGAACGTCCTGCGGACGGCGTCACAGGTGTACCCGCCATCTTGGACAGTTCGTCCGCCATCCGGTCTGTAATCGAGCTCAGTTCAGGCGCATAGAGCTTATATCCGGACAGGAAATTCCGCGAATAGAACAGATCCGTCCATTGCCACACGAAGCTGAACAGGAAACAGCTGGCGATAATCGGTACCGCGTCCGGAAGCATGATCTTCAGGAAGGTATGCATGGTTCCGCAGCCATCCACATAGGCTGCCTCTTCCAGACTTTCCGGCACATTCTTGAAATACTGCCTCAGCATGTAGATATACAGGCCGTCCTTCAGTCCCATGCAGGTCAGGCACATCATCAGATAGGGCCACAGGGACTTACGGATGTTCAGCGGCTGACCGTTGAACAGTGTAATAATGCCGAAAAGATCAAAACGGGTAAACGTGCGGTACAGGGCGCTCTGGATCGTCTGCGGCGGAATGATAATCAAAGCAATGACGCAGGCAAACCAGAACTTTTTCAGGGGAAACTCAAACCGTGCAAATCCATAAGCCACCAGTGTACAGGCCACAACCTGGCAGATACTGCTCAGGATAGAAATCCACAGGGTATTGAGCATGGATGTGGGCATGGATGTTGCCCGTGCCACTGCCGTAAAGTTATCCAGCGTAATATTCCGGGGCAGCAGCACGATCGTGGTATCGTACAGATCCTTCTCTTCCATCAGGCTCATGGAAAGACGGCTGATCATCGGGGAAATGATCATAAAGCAGAGACCGAACATCAGCAGGGCCCGGATAACGGAAATGCTGATCTCCTTGATCCTGCGCTTCATCAGGTAGCCGCCGCTGCGGCGGTTCCGTTCTTTGAAGCTCTTATTCTTTCCGATAAAGATCGTATTATCTTTACTCATAGGATTTCACCGCCCTTGAGATGATGAAAGCGCTGATGCCGATAAAGACGATCGCAACGGCAAAGTAGATCCAGCTTTCAGCCGCCGCAATGCCCAGATCCATTCGAACGCCGTTCATATAGATGTTGTTGATATGCTCCATGACCTGGTTGTTATTCTTCATGAAGAAGTCAATGATCGTGTAGATGCAGTTCACCAGCAGCAGCGGGCTGACCATCGGGAAAGTGATTTTCCAGAAGGATTCCCATGCGGAGCAGCCTTCCACATCCGCCGCCTCGTAAAGCGACGGGGAAATGGACTGCAGTCCGGACAGGAATACGATGATCTGGATACCGCTGGCCATCACGATGTCGTATATCGAGTTGATCATCTGGAATACGACATCGAACACACCCTGGCCGACGCCGGATACCTGCAGCAGATCCTCAATGGAAGCTGCTATGTTGACCCCCGATGAATCCCCCATTGCTTCCGACATGCTGTTGAGCAGGTTCAGGGAGCTGCTGTTGGTTTCAATGCCGGGCAGCACGCCGGAAGACAGGATAACCGGCAGGAAGAAGATAATCCGGCACAGGATCCGGCCCTTGAATTTCTGGTTCAGGATCACGGCGATCACGAAGCTCATAACTAGCGTGGCAATCACGTTGATGGCCATACGGCTGATTTCGTCCACCAGCATCTTGTTGAAATCCGGGTCCGTATTGAATGCATAGTTGTAGTTGTAAATGCCGTTGTAAGTCATCTCACCGGTATTGATGATATACCGGCTGAAGCTCATCTGCAGGGATACCGCCAGCGGTTTCACCATGAACGCGAGGAAGCCGATAATGAAAGGCAGGATAAATAATACTCCGGTGCGGGCACGGCGGGCAGGAATCGTATGATAGATCTTGCTGCCGGGGAAGAACATCTGGAACGCTTCGGTAATGCCGCTGTACCAGTGTTCCCGGTATTTCCGGTTCTTTTTACTCATTGTCCGCCACCTCTTTTCACCAGGTAATCCCGCGCGGGTACTTTTACGCTTCCGGCTCTGTAATCCCTTGTGCTGTAGTTGACATAAACCTGTGTACCGTCGGCGTATGTGGTCACCGCCACATCCTCGTTCAGCCGCTCATGTCCGATGATGGCCTGGCGGTTCAGACCGGACATTTCCTTCTGGTACCGGGTGATCATCGCGATGACTTCCTCTTTCCAGGGCTCATAATGAGAGGAAGTATAGCAACTGAACATTGTGTCCTTCAGCACCCTGGTATCCTTCTCCATGAAGGTGAAGTTCAGGCCGGCGCCATATTCCGCGGATTCAAGCAGCAGCGTCTGCGGATCCCCTGCCAGGTTCAGTGCCTCGCCGGTGTAATCCTTCAGGCCGTGAATGGCAATCTGGTAGAAGGGAATGCTGTAGTCCAGCAGGGCGTAGGCATTGCCGGTCAGGTTCATGTCGGTGATCAGGTCCGCATAGGGAATCGAGTATGCGTTACCCTCCTTGATGATGACCTTCAGTCCTGCAGAAACCGCGTCCTCCAGTGTCTGCGTATCCATAACCTTGACCTGTTCACGGGTCACCGTATTGCTGTCCTGGTAGTCAGCGCTGAGCAGATTGCCGATATCACGGAATGCAACGCCCGCAACACCACGATCCTTCAGGCCGTTGATCAGGTTCTCCGCACATTGCTTGGCATAGGACGGTTTCACCAGGTAATACGTGTATTTATCCATCCAGGTGGACTGACGATATGTGACGATGTCATAAGGATACAGTTTAATCACATTCCGTGTCGTTGCCCTTGCGGAATCGGACAGCGTGTTGAATCCGTTCAGGATGTTGCTGTGATAGGCGAAGCAGGAAATGCCGTCAAAGTACAGGTCCACGCCCTTTGCCGCAGCGCTGGCAATCAGCTTCTTCATGCCGTTTTCGCCGCCCAGGCAGCCTTCGACATGGATGCTGGTAAGCACTCTCTGCATGGCGCCGCCGTTGCACCAGCCTGTCATCCGGAGGTTCAGGTCTTTTACGCCGCCATCCAGGAAGTCGTTCATGATGCTTTCAGCCTGTTCAAAAGTCGTGGTGGGCACGATGGCTTCCATCGGCAGGCCCAGTTTGACTTCAACCTTGTTGATTGCACCGACCAGTTCCACATTCACCGGCATCTCTTCGGACGCGCACTCACCGCGCATTTCGGGCTTGGCACGCAGATACTCACCGTAGGTTTCCGCCATATTCACGTATCCGTTGCCGTCCAGGAAGCGGTAACGCTGAACCAGCGTATCATCCGGGATCTGCTTCTCGTACATCAGGAACAGACGCGCGGACTTCTTTTCGTCCACTTCCACATTGTCAGAATGCAGAATGTTATATCTTCCGAAGACCGTGTTGTATTCGTTCAGTCGTCCGGAAATATCGGCGCACACACCGCCATAGGAATCTGCGCCTTCCATAATACAGATGAAAGAACCGTCCTCATGGCTCATGCCAAAGACAGGGAACGCGTTTTCGGTTTCACTGGTAACGCTGTCCCGCTTTGTACCGTAATCCCAGCCGTACATATTGGCATAGTAGGAACTCTGGGACAGTCTTCCGTTGTTATAGCGGATAATGGCTCCGCCGCCTTCCGGAACCAGGGTAAACCCTTCCTGATCTGTTCCCGCAGCGCCGAACATCGGCAGCACGTCCACAAAGACCAGCGGATAATCCGAGGAGCAGGTGATATCGCTGTACGGCACGGATACAACCAGGTCCTTGCCTTCCAGCCTGTAAAGGACGCTGATATTGAACACCGGTCCGCTGCTTTCCTTTTCGCCGGCCATCAGTTCCTGGTCCAGCAGATAATCCTCTTCGGTATATCCGGCTTTTTGCAGGAGATCTTCCGCCTGTTTCTTCTGTTCATCTTTCCGGTCAGACTTCAGGATGTACAGATCCTGCTCCAGCACACTGGGATACAGGGCAATGATCTCATCCTTGTTCTTTTTGCTGTCCAGCTTTTTCGTTTCATACAGGGTATAGTGGTTTTTGAATTTACCCTGGTCCTTCTTGCTCATTGCTTTCAGGAAGGTATCGTATCTTTCCCGTGTCATAGCGTTCGGAATGATATACCGCTTACCGGCATTCTTTCCCAGGGAATAATTCACACGGATGGATCCGTCTTCTTCCTGCAGGATCTCAAAGCTCTGGTTTTTGATGGATCCTGTGAAGTTATTCATTTCTGTCTTATTGATATCATCATAATATGAAACATTCAGCGTACTGGACAGGTATTCCAGCGTGGTACCGCGGGCAATCTTGTCGTTCTCGCGGTTTTCCGGGTTGGAAAACCACACCTTGCCCGTTGCCTTGTTGGTTACCTTGAACAGGCTTGTCGCACCGTCCATTTCGAAGAGCAGCTGGTCATTTTCCATGGTCAGCGGCTTTCCGTCGCCTTCAAAATAGATGATCTTTGTATCCCTGGCAAAACTCTTGCCCGGACTGGTATAAATTTTGTTGAGCACAAACGCCGCCCCGGCGATCAGTACAATTGCAATGATCCACGGAATCAGCCGCCTCAGGATGGATTTCTTTCTCATTGTCTTCATCCCTCCTTAATTCAGCCGGTAGGCTGCTTCACGGTACAGGCTCACAAAGAACCCGACGGCATCGCTCAGCAGGCTGAAGAATACAAGGGCCAGGAAAATGATCACGCAGGCACCTACAATTGTTACAATAATGAAGATAAAGGTTTTTCCGGGACCGTAGTCATGAATCTCCATCAGACCGACAAACACGAGGAACACACTCCAGATCACGCTGATCGAAAGCATGACGCTGTAAAGACTTCCCTCTTCATAGGTCAGTATGTTGCTGACCAGGATCATCGGAAGCTGGATCATGATATAGGGCACCAGCGCATAGCACATACCAATGTAGATATCCTTGAACCGGCCTTTTCCTTCAAACAGGGTTGTCATCGCCCAGTTGGCCAGACATAGAATCAGGAAGGGCAGCAGCAGGGAGCCCATTTCCTCAAATACATTGATATGCTGTACAGCCGCATCAAAGAACTGGAAACTGGTACACAGGATCTTCAGCACACGGGTAATCAGGAACAGCGCCAGGAATGTGGTGGCTGCGGCCAGGTTCCCCTTATGCTCACGGGTCAGGTCCCAGAATCCGTCAAAGGGATGGGTAATCACGTAAAGGGCATACCTCAGTGCACGCTTGTATTCTGCCCGGGATTCTTTCCGTCTGTTACTGACGGCTGCGGCATCACTCAGCGTTTCTGCGGATTTTGCTCTGCTCATGCATGATCACCTCCCACTTCATTCTCTTGATTCTTCCAAGGATCAACGGCACAATCAGCAGCAGTATCACTCCCAGGAAAATCCATAGGGCATTCTTTTCAATCCATTCCTTCCGGTACAGTTTGAAAGTCCTGCCGTAGTTTTCCCGGTCATGGGCCATCTTGAAATACTCCATGGCCTCCTCAAACTTGTTCTGCCTCAGCACCGTACGTCCGATGCCCCGGAAAGCCATGGGATAATTGGCGTTCTGCCTCAGCACTTCCGTCCACACGTTCGCGCTCTCGTCATAATCGCCGTCCTGGTATTTGTTGATGGCGTCATAAATCTTCAGGCCGTATTCCGTGGGCGTAAAAATCGTAATACTGTTTTCCAGCTGATCCAGCACAAACAGGTCATTTCCGATATGTTCCAGACTGATCGGGCTGGTAAAGGCGCCTTCAATATTGCCGCGGGTACCGAATGCCCACAGCATGATGCCCTGGCTGTCATAGCCGAACAGACGTCCGCGTATCCGGTCCAGAACGATGTAGATATCATTGTCGAAAACAGTAATGTCCGTCAGTCTGGCCGGACCGAAGTAGGAAGATTCACCCTTCTGCCACCAGAGGTCGCCGATGGGAGGATATCTGTCGTTTGCGATCAGGATATCATTTCCCAGGCCGTTCAGGCGGCGGATCGGGTTTACCTGGCCTGCGTCCAGGGCGCCTTCATCAAAGTTTGTCAGCGTGGCATAGATGAAACCGTCCTTGTCCATGTACATGTTTTCATATTCCGTCGGAACAAAAGACGGAGAAGCGTCCCGCTGTTCCTGGGTCATGAAGTATTTTTTCCAGATGTAATCAAAGGTTGAAAAGTTCACAGGCGTTGCACCGATGAATCCGGTAAACGTGGTGTCCGACTCATACTTCACGATACCCTTGTTGACGTTCGTGACCAGTGCATACAGTCGTCCTGCAACGTCAACCGTGATCTTCTTCGGCAGGAAATCCAGGCTCTGGTCAAAGGTGGCGTCCGCAGGTTTCGTAAACTCTTTGATCCAGTTCAGGTCCTTATCCATCATCACGACGCGCAGGTTGCCGTAATCCGCAACGTAGATATTCCCATCCACGTCCACATATACGTCGTACGGGGTGTTGAAATTCTCAGGAGATCCTCCCGCCACATGATCAATGATTCTTGTCAGCTTTGCCTGGCCGTTCCTGTATTCAAGCTGGAGAATCCGGTTGTTGAACGTGTCGGCAACATACAGGTCATTGTTCCGTGCAAACAGGCTCTGGGGCTTGTTCATGCGCGCATCCAGGCCGAGGTCAACGCTGTCGATGACTGTTTCGACCCGGTAGGCGTCCGGAGACTCCTGTACGTCGCGCCAGTAGTCATATCCGTAGGTATAGGATGTGCTGTAGCCATCCTTGTTCACGTTGAAGCTGTCGTCCGCCAGCGCGGTACAGGCCGTGAACAGCATGATCAGGATCATCAGAAAGGAAACCGCTTTTTTCATCATCATTTCCTCCCCTCTTAGTCCTTGATGCCGGAGGAGGCCATGGTCTCCAGGATCCGGCTCTGGCTGAAAATGAAGATGAGCACCGGAACCGCGACGATAATCACATTGGCCGCGGCCACCTGGCCTGTACGGGCGATGTTGACCGCCGCGCCGCCCTGGATTTGCTGCAGTGCGTATACCAGCGGTTTTTTCGCCTCGGAATAGATGATGGTTCCTGCCGGGTTGTTCCACAGGGACTGTACGCTGAAGATGATCATCGTCAGCCAGGCCGGTTTCACGTTGGGCATCACAATGCTCCAGAAAACCCGGAACCGTCCGGCACCGTCAATGGTCGCCGCTTCAATCAAAGCTGTAGGCAGTCCTTCCATGAACTGTTTCATCAGGAACAGACCGATCGGCGCGGCAAACGCAGGCAGGATCAGAGCCCAATAGGTATCTACCAGGCCCAGCCGTCTCATAATCAGGTAGTTGGGGATGTCCGTAACCACACCGGAAGCGAACATCAGGAAAGTGGTGGCCAGCAGGAAGAACAGCCGTCCGCCCGGGAAATCATATTTGGCCAGCACGAAAGCCGCCATGCCGGCAATCACCAGATGACCGAAAGTACCAACCACGGTAATGAAGATGGTATTCACCAGATATCTGCTGAAGGGTACCCAGCTCTGTCCCATCGTCACGAACAGGTCGGAGAAGTTGTCCATCGTCGGACGGGTGGGCCACACGGGCGGCGGAAACCGGAAAAGTTCATCCAGGGGTTTCAGACTGGATCCCAGCAGGAATACCAGCGGGAACAGCATGGCAACCGCAACCAGGGCAAGCAGCAGGTAAATGATCACGTCGCCCGTAATAGACCGGTTGGGATGCCGCCGGACAATCAGGTGCTTCTTCGGCACCTCAATCTTCTGGCCCAGCCGTTCCGCCTGCTCATGCAGGATATCGCCCCGCGTTTTGACCTTCACAGGCTTATCTGCCCAGTTTTTATCCATATGGCTGTAAAGCTTCAGGCCCTGGGCAAGTTCGAACACGTAACGGGTATCGTCCTTCAGGATAACAGTGATCTGGCTGGTAGTACCACCCCGGCGGATATTGTCCATCCGGTTCATCCGGGCATAGTGCCATTCAGCTACAGGCACCTTCTGTCCTTTGGCATAGAAAGCCGCGCCGGTTTCACCGGCAACCAGTTCGCCGCGGTACTTCTTACCGTTGATGAGCTGCAGGGTACCATTGGATCTTACGGTGTTAATCTCACTCATATCAGGTACCCACCCTTCCCAGCAATCCGGTAATTGCTTTCTTGCACAGAATCATCGCCACGAACAGGATCACCGCAATGGCGCTGGCATAACCCATTTCGAAGCGGGTATATCCGTAGTCAAACAGGTGGGTAACAACCGTACGGGCCGCATAGTCTGTGGAGGGGAATCCGCACAGGGCCCGCGGTACGGCGCCGACGTTGAAGGAGGATGTAATGCTCATAACAGCGCCGAACAGCAGCATGGGCTTCATGCTGGGCAGCGTGATATGATACAGCTCCTGCCAGCGGTTCCGTACACCGTCCACATATCCGGCTTCATACATGCTGCGGTCAATGCCCTGGAAGCCGGCCACAAAGCTCAGGAAGCCGGTACCCATGCTCATCCACAGGGATACGATGATAACAATGGTCAGCATGTACCGCGGATCGGTCAGCCACAGAACCGGCGCGTTGATCATGCCGTACTCCATCAGGAGGGCGTTGAACCATCCGTAGGCGTCGCCACGGAAAATCGTGTTGAACACTTCGAAGGCAGCACCGCCGATAGAGGGGATGTAGAATACGATAACCGCCACCGCCCGCAGCCATTTCGGCAGTTCATTGATAAACCAGGCAAACAGGAAGGAAAGGATATATCCAACCGGCCCAATAATGACGGCGCAAACGAAAGTGTTCTTAACAGATGTCAGGAATATTTCATCCTGCAGGAACAGGTTCGTATAGTTCTGCAGTCCGATAAAACGGGCAGGTTCCAGGATGTTGTAGTAAGTAAAACTGTAAATGATCGATGTGCAGATCGGCAGAATGAAGAAGGTAATGAACAGAATCGCGTATGGAGCCAGGAACAGGTAGCAGCCCTTGTTCCGTTTTGCAAGCGTCCACCCGTGTGCGATTTTGTCCCGCCTCATAGCCAGGTATCTATGAGCAAATGACTGTGACTGCATATTCGCTTCCCTCCTTCCTTTCTCAATCAACCGGCAGGTTGAATTCCCGCCGTTTGATCTTAATCTCTTCATTAATGGTTCGTGCGTAAGTCAGCAGTGTCTCCCGCTGATCTTCCTTGGTATTGATCACCTTACGTACTGCGTTGATGAGATGGCGCTGCGTTGAATATCCGCCGGCGATCTCCGGGAAGCCCCGGGTCTGTGACATCTGTTCTTTCAGCACTTTCAGCTGCTTGTCAGACCAGGCCAGCTGCGTCAGCGCATCCTGATTGGCTGTCTGGTACCGGGCGGAAGCACCCAGGATGCTTTCCATCTCCCGGCCGAAGCGAACCTGCGCGTCCGCGCTCACCCACCACTTCATAAACTCCCAGGCATTTTTCTTTTTTGTTTCATTGTTTGTCGCAATCATCATACAGCACAGTCCGCTTGTCTGGGCAGTATGGTCAATGGTTCCATCCTCTTTCATCGTTCCCGGGAACAGGGTAAAGTCCCACAGGCCGCGGATTTCCGGAGCGGAAACCATGAGGGTGTTGTACATATTGTAGTTCTGGATGCCCATCGGCATCTCGCCGCTGCGGAACCGGCTCGGGAAGTCGAACACCACCGGCAGGCCGTAGTCGTTGTACAGGCTCGTATACTGCTTGAATCCGGCTACGCCTGCCTCGCTGTCCACCAGCGTGTGCTTGGCTTCCTTGTCGTAGATTTCTCCGCCATTCTGATAAATCATGGAATTCAGCACGGAGTTGTCCACAACCCGGATGTCCGGGAAATTGATACCGATCGTCAGGCTGTTGCCCTGAATCGTCGGCAGCTCCGCAATCAGCTCATCCCAGGTCTGCGGAACAGCCAGACCCAGCTCTTCCATAACGTCCTTGCGGTAGAACAGCACGGCGAAATCCTGGGTTTCAGGCAGTCCGTAAATACCGATCTTCTTGCTGTCATTATAAGTCAGCGGTTCCAGGATGCTCTTTGTAAACGGTTTGGTAACCTCTTCAAAGTCTTCAAACTGGGTCAGGTCTTCAACCGCGTTACGCATGGCATAGTTCACAGCAAACCAGCCGCTGAGGCTCAGCACCACGTCCGGGCCGTTTCCTGCGACAACAGCGGGCAGGATGGCGTCCTGCAGCACCAGCTTGACGTTCACTTTAATGCCGGTCTTTGCGGTAAAGGTATTGTCAACCAGATTCTTCAGCACCGTACTCTGGTCGCGGCCCGTGGTGATCCAGATCTCCACCACGTCGTCCGTATCCTCATACTTGTCGCCCAGGCTGTTATAGTCTACGGTATAGGAACTCAGGCAGCTCCGGACTTCATGAATAATATCCTGGAAGACATTGCTGCGAACCTCCGGAACATTGACGTTCTCGCCTGTTACCATAATCAGATCCACGTCCAGCTTGCTCTCGGCCATGTTCTGCATTGCGGTTCCGAGCGAAGTAATGTTGTCCCGGAAGTTCTGGAAGGATTCTGTGATCCGTTCATTCTTTTTCACAAAGGTTTCAAGCTGTACAGCCAGCGTCTGTGCGGAGGCAATCCGGTCGCTCTTCTCACCGGTGATAGCCACCGTATCATCCACGATTTTATACAGGCGTTTGCTTTCCAGATCCATCGCCTCAATGGCTTCGGGATAAATCCGCTTCAGGTTGTAATCACGGTATTTATCCGGATTGGCGCCTGTCAGAACCAGGATTTTGCGGTAAATCTGGTTCAGGCGGAAGATGCTGTCTTCCACGGATTTCAGGACAGGCCCCATTTCTCCCATGGTCACTTCCATGCGGATGGAATGGCTTCCTTTCTTCAGCCAGAAGCGGAAGGGGGTGCCTTCCTTGTCGCTCAGGGTGTGCATGTCCCAACCGGTGCTGTAGCTGAATGTTACTGCTTCAAGATCTTCAAACGGAATCTCACCGTCGATATAAACGGTTCGTGCGGACAGCGCGCCGCGCTGGTACATCTGCCGTGCTTTGATGGAAATGTTGTAGTATCCGTCTTCCGGTACTTCAAACTCCCACTGGATCCACTCGCCGGGATGGGTCCAGGGTTCGCCGCCGATATAATTCAGGATTGAATTTGATACGGAATAGGGTTCTGTCAGGGCGGAGCTGCGGTCATAACGTCCGTAAAGGCTCGGCGTGCTGCGCAGCACGGCGGATTCTCCCTGGATTGTCTGGCTGTAGTTCAGCGCCTCTTCGCTGGCGGAAACCTCAGGCTGGGCTGCTGCGTATTCCGCATAAGTGGGAGACTTCATAATCGGCGTCAGCGAAACAGCGCAAAGAATCACCGGCTCATTGACAGCACGGATCGTCAGTTCATTCTCCCCTTCATTGAAATAGAAGGCATAGGGCTCTGTCTGATATCCCATGTCGTCCTTGCAGTATGCGCTCTGCTTTTCAAAGCGTTCCACCTGCGTAGGACGGATATCATTCCCCTGGTTGTCCTTGCGCACCTCGTTTGCGTCGGTCCACAGGCGAGAGAAACAAAGCGTGCTTGCGCCGGTGAAAGGAACTTCCCCGTTAATCGCAATTTCACGCTCAATATCCACACCGCGGCTTTCCACTGTCAGGTAATCCAGGCGGATATTGTACAAGCCGGCCTTAGGTACATTCACCTTCCAGGTAAGCTCTGACTCATCAGCCGTCAGCACACCGTCCGCACAGACTTCGCCGCCTTTCCCTTCGAAGGAGGCCAGGTCCACCTCAACAGCTTCACTGACAGCGGGCAGATTCGCATACTTCTCCAGATAAGAGGTATAGGTGTTGCTCCGTCCAATGCCGCTGACATCTGTGGACAGATCAGCGCCCTCATACTTGCTCCTGAAACTGTTCTCGGACCGGCTGAGCAGCCAGATCCCGGCAATTACAAGAGCAGCGACAAGGACGCCGATGAGAATGTTCCGCCATTTCCTTGACATGAGTTCATCTCCCACTTGCGACGTTTGCACGCCGGAAAATCAGATTCCCTGATACTGTGAAATTGGTTACAAATGCAATCTAAAAATACCGTGTTAATTATAATTGCAATATATTTTCATGTCAATTGTACGTACAAAAAAGCGACATCTGGCAGACGTCGCTTTCCGGAAATGTTTTCAGTGTTGAAAAATCTGGTTTATCGGATTTCAGCTCCGAGTTTGAATTTCAGATTCCCAAGAATTTTTTTAATGTATTTATCCAGTTCTTCAGGGGTCAGGGCTTTGTCGGCCGCCTCAAAGGTGATCTTGAAGGCCATGCTCTTGCGTCCCTCGCCGATCTGTTCTCCCCGATAAATGTCGAACAGTTCCACGTCGCTGACGCTCGGGCAGGCCCGGGCAATTTCCTTCATGAGGTCGCCGCAGGCCGTCTCCTCCGCCACCGTCAGTGCCAGGTCGCGCACAACGGACGGGAATACAGACAGAGGACGATACCGGAAACTGGCAGCCATGTGGTTCATCATGGCGTTGTAATCAATTTCGCCCAGGAAGATCTTGTGATTGGACTTGGCGTCCTTGTGCAGCTTCAGTTCACCCGTCACTTCGTTGGCCAGCTTTCCGAAGCAGCCGATCCGTTCTCCTTCACAAAGGATGTAGGCGGCGATTCCGGGATGCAGCCACGGCACGTCGACAGCCCGTTCCACGTCGAAGGACAGACCGAGGGCTTCACCCAGCGCTTCAACGGTTCCCTTCACGGTAAAGAAATCCTCAGCGTCACCGAAGGCTGCGAAACCAAGATGCGGCCTTTCTTCCGGCATCTCCCCGTCCCTCGGAATATAGATGTTGCTGATCTCGAAGATCCGGCCGTCGTTGTTGCCCTTCTTCAGGTTCTCCACCACAACGTTCACCAGGCTGGGTGCCAGCAGAGGCCGCATGATGGAAAGGTTGACTGAAATCGGGTTTTTGATGCGCAGCACATTCCGTTCCGGCGCGCCTTCCGGAATCCGCAGGAAATCCAGGTCGCTGTCGGAATAGAAGGACATGGTGTAGGCTTCATGATAGCCCTGTCCGCACATGATCCGGCAGACACGATCCCTGCGCTGCTGTGCCGGGGTCTTGCCGCCGCTGGTCACGGTCGCCGCCTTCAGGAAGGTGGGGATCACGTGATCATAACCGTATTCGCGGATTACTTCCTCCGCCAGGTCCGGTTCGCCGACCTCAATATCTTCACGGTAACGCGGGGCAGTTACGTCCAGCGTATCGCCGTCCTGCTTCACTTCAAAGTTCAGATTCTTCAGAATCCGCAGCACGTCCTCCGCCGGCACTTCGATGCCGAGAATCGCGTTGATCCGCTTCAGGCTGGCGGTAAACCGCTTTCCTTCCCTCGGTGCTCCGGCGCTGCAGTCAAAGGTGCTGGAGGTGATCTCACCGCAGCCCAGCTCCTGGATCAGGTGCAGTGCGCGGGCCATACCCAGCTCTGTAATGTATTCGCTGATGCCCTTCTCAAACCTGGCGGAAGAATCGCTGCTCTGTCCCAGCGCACGGGAAGTTTTCCGTACGTTGTCCCGGGCAAATTTGGCCGCCTCAAAAAGCAGCTGGGTTGTCTTCTCCGTAATCTCGCTGTTCAGGCCGCCCATGATACCGGCCAGGGCCACAGGACGGTTTCCGTCGCAGATCACGAGGTTGTCAGGCGTCAGGGTGAATTCCTTTTCGTCCAGCGTCTGGATCTTCTCGCCGTCTTTAGCCCGGCGGACAATGATACGGCGATCCTGCAGCTGATCCATGTCGAAGGCATGCATCGGCTGGCCGATCTCCAGCAGCACATAGTTCGTGATATCAACCACATTGGAAATGCTGCGCAGTCCGCACAGGGCCAGGTTCCGTTTCATCCACCGCGGGCTCTCCCCGACGGTGATATTGCGTACACCGTGTCCCAGGTAGCGCGGGCACAGATCAGGCGCTTCCACGGTGATGTCCAGGCCGGGGAAAACGTAATCGCTGACCGTGTAGTCGGTGGCAGGCATCTTCAGTTCCTTACCGAGGGCGGCCGCCACCTCACGGGCAATGCCCAGGATACTCTGGCAGTCCGGACGGTTCGCCGTAATGGTGACGTCAAAGATATAATCATTCATTCCGACAACTTCACGGATATCCGTTCCCGGTAACGTGTCCTTCGGCAGATCCATGAGGCCATAGACCTCCGCGCCGGGATACAGGTCGTCATTCAGGCCCAGTTCCTCACCGGAGCAGAGCATACCGTCTGAAGGGATCCCCTTCAGGGGCTTTGCCTTGATGGTGATTCCTCCGGGCAGCGTGGAATTGTCCAGCGCAGCAGGCGTATGCATGCCCGCATAAACGTTCGGCGCGCCGGTCACAATCTGGATCGGATTACCGTAGGAACCGCAGTTCACCTGGCAGATCTGCAGGTGTGTGCCTTCCACAGGTTCGCAGGAGAGCACCTCGCCCACGACCACGCGGCTGACTTCCTTTCCCAGGTCGATCAGCTCTTCCACTTCAAAACCGCAGCCGAACAGCTTCTCCTGAAGCTCTTCCGCTGTGATATCAATATCCACATATTCCTTTAACCAGCTGTAAGGTACTTTCATCTTTTATCTCCCCTGCCCTGCATTATCATTCCATAAACTGTTTCTGTCCTGGTATGATAGTCTAAGTAATAATTCTGAATTCTTAATTCTGAATTCTGAATTTGATGTCATTCTTTGAATTGCTTCAGGAATCTCATATCGTTCTCAAACAGCAGTCCGATATTGTTGATACCGTACTTCAGCATGGTGATCCGCTCAATGCCGATACCGAACGCGATGCCGGAATAGACGTTCGGATCGATGCCGCAGTTTTCCAGCACCTTGGGATGAACCACACCGCCGCCGAGCACTTCAATCCAGCCGGTGTGCTTGCACAGGCTGCAGCCCTTGCCGCCGCATTCAAAACAGCTGACGTCCACTTCAACGCTCGGTTCTGTGAAGGGGAAATAGCTGGGACGGAGCCGGGTGCGCACGTCCGCGTCAAAAATCTGCTGCACGAACTTGTCCAGCATACCCTGCAGGTCGCACAGGGTAATGCCCTTGTCCACCACCAGGCCTTCCATCTGATGGAACATGGGAGAATGGGTCGCGTCGCTGTCGGAACGGAAAACCCGTCCGGGAACCAGCACCTTGATCGGCGGCTTCTGCATGTCCATCACGCGGATCTGGCCGCCGCTTGTCTGCGTACGCAGCAGCAGTTCATTTTCCAGGTAGAAAGTATCCTGCATATCACGGGAAGGATGATCCTTCGGCACGTTCAGGCGGGTAAAGTTGTGATCATCATCCTCGATTTCCGGTCCTTCGAAAATATCGAAGCCCATGCTGGCAAAAACGTTGATCATTTCATTCTTCACCAGCGTCAGGGGATGCAGTCCGCCCAGCGGCAGTCCCTTTCCGGGCAGGGTAATATCCACCTGTTCCCGGCGGTTGCGGGCAGCCAGCTCAAGCTCGTCCATCTTTGCGCTCAGGGCCTGGTACTTTTCTTCCACCAGCACCTTGAACTCATTGATGACTTTGCCCATAGCCGGCCGGTCTTCCTTGGCCACGGCACCCAGGCCCTTCATCAGATCGGCGATGGCACCCTTCTTGCCCAGAAACTCCTGCCAGAATTCAGCCAGCTTTTCCTTTGTGTCGATCTGGCCGATTTTCTGTTCCATCTGTTCCTGCAGTGCCTTGATCTTCTGCTCCATGTGCTCCACTCCCGTGCAATCATGATTTGTCTCATCAAAACGATCACCGGTGATCCTGTTATCACCAATTACCGTAATTATGAATTATGGATTATGTAGCATAAAATGTCAATTCTTTATTGGTTTTTCTTAGTTTTAGTGCCTTATACATAAACAAAGAGCGAAGCCTTTACGCCTCGCTCTCTGATCATTCTGAATTCTTAATTCTGAATTTTATTGTGCGTTCTTCACCAGTGTTTTAATGTCCTCCACCACAGCCTTGATATCGGTGTTCGCAGTCATGTTCGCTTCCACCGTCTTGCAGCTGTGCAATACCGTCGTATGATCCCGGCCGCCGAATACCGTTCCGATCTGGGGCAGGCTCATGCCTGTCATCTCCCGGGTCAGGTACATGGCAATCTGCCGGGGCACCGTGATTTCCCGTTTCCGGGTGGGACCGGTCATGTCATCCATGGACAATCCGTAATAATCGCTGACGGTCTGCATGATCAGCTCGGAGGTGATCTGCTTATGCCGTTTGGAATCGAAGATCTCCTTCAGGGCCCGCTCGCAAAGATCCAGGGTGATCGGTTCCTTCACCAGGGTGGAATAAGCCACCAGCCGGGTCAGGCAGCCTTCCAGTTCACGGATGTTGCTGTCAATCTTGCCGGCGATCAGCTGCAGCACATCGTCCGGCACTTCGATATTGTCCTGCACGGTCTTCTCCCGCAGGATAGCCACACGGGTATCCACGTCCGGACGCTGAATGTCGGCCACCAGACCCCACTCGAAACGGCTGCACAGCCGTTCCTCCAGGCGTTGGATATCCTTCGGCGGTTTATCGCTGGTCAGGATAATCTGCTTGTTGTCATTATGCAGTTCATTGAAGGTATTGAAGAACTCCTGCTGGGTACTCTCCCGGCCGGCGATGAACTGGATATCGTCCACCATCAGCACGTCAACCTTCCGGATCTTCTCCCTGAATTCATAGGTCTTCTTCAGCTGGATCGCGCTGATCAGTTCGTTGGTAAAGCTTTCGCTGGTCATGTACAGGATTTTCTTCTTCGGATCAGACTGATGGATGAAATGTCCGATTGCCTGCATCAGGTGGGTCTTGCCAAGACCCACGCCGCCGTATATGAACAGCGGGTTATAGGCTTCCGCGGGGCTCTCGGCCACCGCCAGCGCCGCGGCATGGGCAAAGCGGTTACCGTTGCCAACCACGAAGCTTTCAAAAGTATATTTGGGATTGAGATGGGGATCTGTATCATCCGTTTTATCCGTATCTTCATCGGTTTCAGTACGGGCTTTCATCTCATCCTTCGTCAGCAGCACAATATGGACAGCCTTGCCGGCTACTTCCGTCAGTTTCCGCTCAATCAGATCCGCATACTTGTTCTGGATCATGGAGATCATGCGTTCCATTTTCACCACGACAAACAGAGTATCGTCCTCCAGCATCCCGGGCACCATATTGCCGTCTACCCACGTGCTGTAGGACACGTAGTTCATTTCCCGCGACAGCAGGGCACACGTCTGCTCCCAGAGCGACTCCATGTTCATCAATACATTCTCCATTCATCTGGTTATTAAAACGCAAAAGCGATGATTTGCTTCATATGCTGCAAAAGGCGGCGAAAAAAGCGCACGAGGGTTCGTGAGCTGTGGATAACCGGGCTGTGGAAAACTGGCCTTTTGCAAACCGGCTCGACTATCATAGCAAAAACATTGAGTAATTTCAAGGTTCTTGCCCTGTGGATAAAACGATTAAAATGTTAGAATTCTTTCATTTTTTCTGTCAAGGTTTTGTATTTGTTCCGGCCGACTCCACTAGATTTATGGTATAGGCCGTTTTTTTGCATCGTTTTTTTCCTGTTTTTTGTATTCGCCGACAAAATCGCCGTGAAAAGTTAACAATTACTTCATTTTATGATATCATACAGTATACATTATATAAGGAAACTATTACGGAGGGATGGGCATGATCGAAGCCTGGCATGTTAGGGAAGCCCTGCGTTTCCGCTTCGGGTCTGCCCTGGTGGACCGTCCCGGAATCTGGGAGAAGGCTGCCGCGCTCTTACGGAACTTTGCACCTTACCGGGATACCTTCTCCGATCTGGCCGCCAGTCTCGAGGATGTGCTTTTCAATACAGTCTATGAGCAGCTCGGCCCCTCCATGGGTGCACAGATGGATAACGGCACTGTACGCCGGATCCGTTCGGCAGAGTTCAGGGACGCCTCCGATGATGTGATGGGCGTTCTTTTTGATCATCTGAAGGTCTACTCTGTCACCTACGACTCCCTGCATCAGTACTGCATGGACACCGGTTCCTTCTCTGCCATGCGCGTACTCTATACCCGATATGCTGATTTCATGCCCGCCTCGGAGCGGAAGATCATTGCCAGGATCATCCGGGACAGCCGGCCCCGTGCTGAATGGGAGCCCTGGATGGATCCGGAAGACGTTCCGCCCGCACCGGCGCGTTAGAAAATTCATAATTCACAATTCATAATTCATAATGATCTATTGTCTCCTCTGTTAATCCTGATGAAAGAATATATAATTCTGAATTCTTAATTCTGAATTCTGAATTGAAATGAGGTTCTCCATGAAGAAATTACTTGCCCTTCTGCTTGTACTTACGCTTTTCCTTCCGGCTCTTGCTGCCGCAGAAACTATCGTTACCAGCTTTTACCCTGTCTGGATTCTGACCCTGAACCTGACTGAAGGGATTGAATCCGTCAAAGTTGTGAACCTGGCGGAGCCGACAACGGGCTGCCTGCACGATTACACCCTGCAGAACTCCGATATGGTCACGCTTTCACAGGCGGATGCCCTGCTGGTCAACGGCGCTGGAATGGAATCTTTCCTGCCGGTCGTTACGGGAGCGTATCCCAATCTGCCGGTCATTGACGCGACTGCCGGCCTTCCCTTTCTCCACGAATCAGACACCGTCGAAATCGGCGAAGCCGAAGAGGACGAGGAAGTCAATTCCCATCTCTGGCTGGATCCCCAGCGGGCTGCCGGTATGGCTGCCAACCTGGCGGAAGGATTGATCCGCCTGATGCCGGACAGGGAGGCGGAAATCCTGGAAAACCTGCATGCGTATCAGGAACGTCTTCAGGCGCTGGATGAAACCATCCGGGAGGAGACCAAAGACATAGACCGGAAAGTCATCATCTTCCATGAGGCTTTCCCCTACTTTGCCGAAGCCTGCGGGCTGACTGCCGCGGCCGTTGTCAACAAGGAACCGGAAGACATCCTGCCGACCGCACAGCTGGTCCGGGTGACAGAACTCATCTTCAACCTCGGCATCCCGATGCCGCTGATCCTGAAATCGGCTGAAGAGGATCCTTCCGTCAACACCCTGGTTAACGAGACCGGCATCCCCGTCTGCGAACTGGATCCCATGACCAGCGGTCCTGAAAACCCGCCCCTGGATTACTATGAATCCATCATGATGCAGAACGTCAAAACCCTGTTAAACGCTATAGCTCAGTAAAACTCTTTATAATTCTGAATTCTTAATTCTGAATTCTGATTTAAGAAAGGATCATCTATGTTCAGCGTAAGTCCGGAAATCTACTCGGTTCTTTCCCAGGCTTCACGCTGGCTTTTTATTGTCCTTGCGCTCATGCTCCTGTTCCTGGCCTTCTCCTGGCATCATTCCGACCGGAAAGAGCGCCGGGATCGGTTCAAAAATCTCCCGGGTGCCGGAACCGTGGGTGAACTCGTCGTTCTTTCCGGCAGTGATGAACTGCCCGTGGATACCTGGTTTCCTGTCCCCCGGGAAGGCGTGCTTGGTTCGCTGCGCTCCTGCGATCTGGTCATTCCCTGCCCCGGTGTGAGTTCACATCACCTTGATTTCTCCTGGCAGGATGGAACAGGTCTGCTGATCCGTCCCCGGGTTGGCTGTGAAGTCCTGATCGACGGTGTCCCCGTCACCCGCAGGGGCATGGATATGCCGCTGGTACATGGATCCGTGCTGCAGATCGGCAGTGCCGTACTCAGGCTGCAGCTTTTTGCCGCCCTTTCTCATACTAACCGAACCTTTATTCCCCCGCAGCCTGCCGTCGTTTCCTTTTCTGATCCGATGCCGCAGCCTGTACAGGTTCCGATGCAGTATCCGCAGGAACCCATGAATGTGCAGCCTGCTTTCTACCCGCCTTCCTGGCAGGAACCGGGTCCCCTTCAGATGCCCGTCGAACAGCCTGTTCCGGTTCAGCCGGTTCCTCAGCAAGTCCCGGAACAGCAGCCTGTACAGGAAGTACCGCCGCAGGCGCCTGCTGCCCCGCGCCGTAAACGCGCTGATCGCTGGAAGGAGGACTGGAGCGAATGACAAAGCAAAAATCCTCTGCCCGCTTCCGTTTCAGCGGCGTTATGCTGTTCCTCGCCCTGTTTTTCTTCCTGGTTCCGGCGCTGCAGGCGGGAGATTACAGGCTCTACATGCTTGCCGCAGGCGTCCCCTGCGCCATGCTGCTGTGCTGTACCATCCTTGCCCGGGCTTTTTCCCTGGACAGGCTGATCCTGGCCTTATCTCTCTTCTTCTGTTCCGTGGGGATCGCCTCCCTGGCCATGACTGTACCGGACACTGCCCTGGTTCAGGCTGTCAGCTGTGGCATCGGGATCATTGTCCTGATCGTCGGTGCCATCCTGATCCGTTCCCTGTCCGGTTCCTTGCTCACTGCTATATCCGCGGCCTTCCTCGGCCTGCTTCTGCTGGCCGGAAAGCTGATTGCGCCCACCTTCACCCTGCCGGTCACGCAGCCCGCGCTGGCTCTGCTGCTGATTGCCTTCGCCGTTCTCCTTTCCCGGGAAGGACCGATCTCCGCGGCTGGCCTCGGCATTGCCGCCGCTGTCCTGCTGCTGCTCCGGGGTGAAACAGCGGATGCCCTGATCTGGGGACTCACGACCCTGCTGCTCCTCTTTGCGGCCGACGGCCGTCTGCTGGTTGTCCTGCCTTCACTGGCTGCCTTTGTGCTCCTGTTCTACGGCATGTACACAGCCCATACGCCTGCCCTTGTTTCCCAGGAAGCGTTATCTGCGGATACGCTGAAGGCCGTCGGAGCCTTGGGAGCGGACCTGTTTCCGGAGGGATTGTCTGTTCCGGAATCCGGTTCCCTTTTCTCCCGCCTGCTCGGCCATTACGGCCTGGTTTTCACCGGCCTGACGGTGCTGCTGTATCTTCCCCTTATCCTGCACGGAACCACGGTGGCTTCCTGTGCCCGGATGCGTTTTCATGCGATCCTTGCCATGGGAATCTGCCTGCTTCTGGGCTTATACACGCTGTCATCTGTCTTGTCGTTCTTCGGCTTCCTGCCCTTCAGTGAACTGGAAATGCCGCTTATGACAACGTCCCTTCCTTCACTTTGTGCCCATTTCTTCCTCGCCGGGATCCTCTGCGGTATTTCCGGCCGGAACGATTCTGACCTGGCAGAGGATGCCCATCTGGCCATGCTGGCCAAGTGATTTCCCTGAACTGAAAGGACTATTGTATGAAACAGATGCGTTCCCGTTTCCGCCTGCTCACGCTGCTGATTGTCTGCGCTTTTCTGCTGACAGTTGTGCTGTGCACGGGACACGTTCTGAAAACCACCGGGGTCTCGCTCTCTTCCCTCTCTCTTCCTGTTCCCGGCCTGTCCTCGTCTCCGGATCCTTCAGTCTCACCGGAAAGCTCTCCGTCCCCGGAAAGCACACCTGATCCCTGGGCAGGTTTTTCGGTCGAAAACACGGTTCCGGGGACTGACAATCCTCCGGAAGAAGAGTATAATGTATTGGGCCTCTGATCCCCTGTGAAAGGAATGAACGACCAATGATAAAGATGAAACGCGCCCTGGCGCTTATGCTTGTTTTGATCCTCTGCTGCTCCACTTCTCTGGCTGCGAAAAAGAAAGCCACGGAATACACAGCCCGGGAGATCACCACGGAAGTTGTTCAGGATATCCCGGCTGAAATCCAGAACATGCTGGACATTGCCTATGAGCAGCTGATCGAAACCGACGGTAAAAACCTGAAGGAAAAGAACAAATACACCAAATGGCGGAACGACTACAAATTTGAGTGGTGCGGCGGTTTCGTTACCTGGTGCATGCTGGAAGCCGGCATCCCTATGGAGGAAAAGAACAAGATTGAAGACGGTGAAGTCGATGGTCTGTTCCACGTAAAGGAAGCCGGTGTCGGAAAGCTTTATGAAGGATATGCCAAGCTGAACCGGATTACCCGCGTACCCCAGAAAGGCTATATCGCCGTCTATGGCAATGAAGGCTCCGGCGGTTCCACGCCTTATTATCATGTGGGTCTTGTTTACGACGTGGAAAAGCTTTCCGACGGCATTTACCGGATCACCACCATTGAAGGCAACGTAAAAGGACATACCGTAAAAATGTATATCCGCGATTACGATCTGAATAAGGCTTCCGACAAAAAGCAGAAGCCCAAGGATATGTCCCTTGTTCCACAGGAAGAACGTGACCGTGAGGAAACCAACATCTTCTCCTATGGCTACGCCTATACCAAGAAGAATATGTATATCACGATCTTCCTCATGCCCTGGATCCCGGAAGAATCTCAGGAGTCAACGGAGGAATAATTCATGCTGTGGATGTACGCTGTATGCGCTCTGTCCATCTTTGTCTGCCTTCCTTTCTTTCTGTATTACAAAAAAGCACTGCATATGAAGCTTGCGGCTGCTTTTAAATCCCTTGGAACCCTCTGTGCGGCAAGTCTTGCGTTGACTGCCGCCATTCGTCTGGATCCGCAGTACTGGATCTGCTTTGCAGCCCTGTTATTTCATGCAATAGCAGACTGGATTCTGGAATTCAACATGTATATCGGCGCCGGATTCTTCATTGCCGGGCATATCTGCTATATCGGTTTCTTTACCCGTCTCTGCCCGGTCGCCGGCTTCCACCTGATTGCGGCCTTGTGCTTGCTGGGAATCATGGTTTTCCTCCTCTGGCGCTGGCGGAAGCCCATCGGAAAAACCATGCCCATCATTGCGGTTTATGGCACTATTCTCTGCCTCGCGTCAGCCTGTGCAATTGCCTGTTTCACCCTTAATACTCTCCAGGGCCAGCTGATCGCCATCGGCGGCGCACTCTTCTTCATCAGCGACGTGATGATCCTTGCCCGCCTCCTCTTCACTGCCGGCCGCTCCGTCGACTGGGCCATCATGATCACCTACTACGCCGCCCAGCTCCTTTTCGGCCTCTCCTGCCTTCTGTAATTTATTAATATGCATATCCCCGCCTGCACACCCACAGGCGGTCTTTTTATACCTGTTCGCCATAAAACAGACCGTATTTCTTTCTCAATCCACATATTTTGTATATAACAAGTATATATACTGTTGAAAGTATTAAAGTATCTTTACACTGCTGCCTATTGAACAGCAGCGCCCTGTGTTCGGTATGAAATAAAACCAGGTTTAAGCACACTCAGCATACCTTGTCAAGGACACATCGGCTGCGCCGTGCCTTTGTCATCCTTGACATGCTATGCTTCCAGTGCACAAAAGCAATCAAGGAGGTGCATAGCACCTCCTGTCAATCAGAATTGCCCAATTCATTCATGATTCAGTATCTTTGCGTTGTTGCCTATCAGATTGCGGTACTCTGTGTTGGTATGAAATAAAACTAGTTTGAAGCACAGTCAGCATACCCAGTCAAGGACACAGCGGCTGCGCCGTGCCTTCGGCATCCTTGACATGCTATGCTGCCAGTGCATCAAAGCAATCAAGGAGGTGCATAGCACCTCCTGTCAATCAGAATTGCCAATCCAATCATTGTTCAATATTGCAAAGTATCTTTGCACTGCTGTAGGCAGCAGTGCTCTGTGTTCGGTATGGAACATGGGAGCGAGCCGAATGTCAGCCCAGTGGGCTGTCGGCGAAGCCGAATTGAGGCGGAGTCCTGTCGTGCGCGGTGCGCGAGGCGGGAATTCCGCCCGCGGTGCGCGCGCGAATCCTTACCGAAACGAGCAATGCGACCGCTCCAAGGGAGCAGTGCGACGATTGAGGTTGCGGAGGGACCTCTTCGTCTCCCCTCTCACCGCCTGTGTTTCTAAATCCATTTGGCTACAAAGTATTTTAGCAGTTGCGTAAGCAACTGCCTATTTGGAATCCGGGGAGTGATCCGAGTAATGGCCCAGTGGGGCATTCGCCAAAGGCGAAAACGAGGTGAGCGAGTCAATCGAAACGAGCAGAGGGCCGAAGCGTCCCCGCGAGATTCTCTGCGACGATTGAGATTGCGGGGGCGCGCCGCCTTGATTCCACAAAAAAATCACCTGATTACTCAGGTGATTTTTTTGGAATCCGGCGGCGACCTACTCTCCCGGGCCGTTACCAGCCAAGTACCATCGGCACTGAAGAGCTTAACTTCTGTGTTCGGTATGGGAACAGGTGGGACCTCTTCGTCATTGCCACCGAAAATGGTTCAGTGTCCTTGCGCACACTGACAACTGCACAGCTACAATATTCAGGAAAATCTGACCTGTTAGTTTATCTGTTACCTTAATTGGTCTCTGGACCAATCATGAAATCAAGCCCTCGACCTATTAGTATCATCAAGCTCCATGCGTTACCGCACTTCCACCGATGACCTATCTACCTGGTAGTCCTCCAGGGGTCTTACTTGCTTGCGCAATGGGAGTCTTTATCTTGAGGTGGGCTTCACGCTTAGATGCCTTCAGCGTTTATCCCGTCCGCATTTCGCTTCCCTGCTATGCCGTTGGCACGACAACAGTTGCACCAGTGATGCGTCCATTCCGGTCCTCTCGTACTAGGAACAGCTCCTCTCATGACTCCTACGCCCACGATGGATAGGGACCGAACTGTCTCACGACGTTCTGAACCCAGCTCGCGTGCCGCTTTAATTGGCGAACAGCCAAACCCTTGGGACCTGCTTCAGCCCCAGGATGCGACGAGCCGACATCGAGGTGCCAAACCTCCCCGTCGATGTGGACTCTTGGGGGAGATCAGCCTGTTATCCCCGAGGTAGCTTTTATCCGTTAAGCGACGGCTTTTCCACTCAATACCGCCGGATCACTAAGCCCGACTTTCGTCTCTGCTCGAATTGTCACTCTCGCAGTCAGGCACCCTTCTGCCTTTGCACTCTTCGAATGATTTCCATCCATTCTGAGGGTACCTTTGGGCGCCTCCGTTACTCTTTCGGAGGCGACCGCCCCAGTCAAACTGTCCACCTGACACTGTCCATTACCCGGTTCACGGGTCCATGTTAGAATTCCAGTAACAGAAGAGTGGTATCCCAACAGCGACTCCGCTAAGACCGAAGTCCTAACATCCAAGTCTCCCACCTATCCTGTGCATCCGTTACCGAAATCCAATATCAGGCTACAGTAAAGCTCTACGGGGTCTTTCCGTCCAGTCGCGGGTAATGGGCATCTTCACCCATACTTCAATTTCACCGGGCCCCTGTTGAGACAGCGCTCAAATCGTTACACCATTCGTGCGGGTCGGAACTTACCCGACAAGGAATTTCGCTACCTTAGGACCGTTATAGTTACGGCCGCCGTTTACTGGGGCTTCGGTTCGATGCTTCGATTGCTCTAACATGTTCCCTTAACCTTCCAGCACCGGGCAGGTGTCAGCACCTATACGTCAGCTCTCGCTTTCGCAGATACCTGTGTTTTTGCTAAACAGTCGCTTGAGCCTATTCTCTGCGGCCTCTCTCGAGGCACCCCTTATCCCGAAGTTACGGGGTCATTTTGCCGAGTTCCTTAACAAGGGTTCTCCCGTTCGTCTCAGGATTCTCCTCGCCCACCTGCGTCGGTTTCCGGTACGGGTACCTTCAGATATACTAGCAGCTTTTCTCGCCAGCGTGAACTCATCTGCTTCCCTACTTAATTTCGGTCCACATCACACCTCAGCTTAAAGGAACGCGTACTTCACTACGTTCCAACCTCAGTGCTTGTACGGAGTTGACCATCACCCCGCTCAGACTATCCTTCTGTGTCACTGCTTCATTCTTCGGTAGTGCAGGAATATACACCTGCTGTCCATCGCCTACGACTTCCGTCCTCGGCTTAGGCCCCGACTTACCCTGGGTGGATGAACCTTCCCCAGGAAACCTTGGGCTTTCGACGGCGAAGTTTCTCGCTTCGCTCTCGCTACTCATACCGGCATTCTCTCTTCTGTGCGGTCCACCGTGCCTCTCGATACGGCTTCAGCCCCCACAGAACGCTCCTCTACCACGCGCTTACGCGCATCCATCGCTTCGGTGTCACGTTTTAGCCCCGGACATTTTCGGCGCACAACCACTCGACCAGTGAGCTATTACGCACTCTTTAAATGTGTGGCTGCTTCTGAGCCAACATCCTGGTTGTCTGTGCAATTCCACATCCTTCTCCACTTAACGTGTACTTTGGGACCTTAGCGGTTGATCTGGGGTGTTCCCCTTTGCCCGCGGAACTTATCTCTCGCGGACTGACTCCCATGGTTTGCATTGTATGGTATTCGCAGTTTGATAGAGTTTGGTAGGATTTGAGTCCCCCGCGCCCATTCAGTGCTCTACCCCCATCAATTATCCATGAGGCTAGCCCTAAAGCTATTTCGAGGAGAACCAGCTATCTCCGGGTTCGATTGGAATTTCTCCCCTATCCACAGCTCATCCCCGCCTTTTTCAACAGACGTCTGGTTCGGTCCTCCATGGGATTTTACTCCCACTTCAACCTGGCCATGGATAGGTCACCCGGTTTCGGGTCTACGTCATGCAACTATCGCCCTATTCAAACTCGCTTTCGCTTCGGCTCCGGACCTTCAGTCCTTAACCTCGCTGCATAACGTAACTCGCCGGTCCGTTCTACAAAAAGTACGAGATCGTACATAACGTGTACTTTCTCTGCTTGTAAACACAGGGTTTCAGGTTCTCTTTCACTCCCCTCCCGGGGTTCTTTTCACCTTTCCCTCACGGTACTATGCGCTATCGGTCACCATATCGTATTTAGGCTTGGATGGTGGTCCACCCTGCTTCCCGCCGGGTTTCACGTGCCCTGCGGTACTCTGGTATCAGTTAGCTGGTTGACTCTTTCGCTTACGGGGCTGTTACCCTCTTTGGCTGAGCTTTCCATCTCTCTTCGGCTAAAGTCTTCCATACACGTTACTGACCCACAACCCCGGGGAGCATGCCCCCCGGTTTGGCCTCTTTCCCGTTCGCTCGCCGCTACTTAGGAAATCTTTAAATTAATTTCTCTTCCTGCGGGTACTTAGATGTTTCAGTTCCCCGCGTGCCCTCCTGTAAGACTATGGATTCATCTTACGGTGACAGGTTCTTCACCTGCCGGGTTTCCCCATTCGGATGTCTACGGATCGGTGCCTGCTTGCGGCTCCCCGTAGCTTATCGCAGCTTGCCACGTCCTTCGTCGGCGTATGGTGCCAGGGCATCCACCCTGTGCTCTTTGTAGCTTGATTTCTCGTCGTTCTTGATCCTGAGACCAATTTGAGTAAAATTGTTTACCTTTAACTGGTCTTTCCTGAATCTTGTTTCTTTGCTGTGCAGTTGTCAAGGTGCGCGTGCCTCTTCTCAAATTGAGAAAGAGTGTGGGTCGCAGTGGACTCGAACCACCGACCTCCCGCTTATCAGGCGGGTGCTCTAACCGACTGAGCTAGCGACCCATGTGAGTGGAGATTAGCGGGATCGAACCGCTGACCTCCTGCTTGCAAGGCAGGCGCTCTCCCAGCTGAGCTAAACCCCCACATAATCGGCACTATTCATTTAAGCTCGGAGCTTCGCGAGCCTTGAAGACGATACAGAGTTTTGCGCGCTGTAAGGAACAGCTCAATTCTTTTTCGAACGTTCGTTGACGTTCCGTTTGCTTCTTTGAAGCTTTTTTATGACGACCGGTTTTATCCGGTCGATCGACCTCGGTTTCGGCGTCCACCTTTCGGCTTCTGCTTTCTCCCTAGAAAGGAGGTGATCCAGCCGCACCTTCCGATACGGCTACCTTGTTACGACTTCACCCCAGTCATTGGTCTTGCCTTAGGCGGCTGGCTCCTTGCGGTTACCTCACCGACTTTGGGCACTCCCAACTCCCATGGTGTGACGGGCGGTGTGTACAAGGCCCGGGAACGTATTCACCGCGGCATGCTGATCCGCGATTACTAGCAACTCCGACTTCATGTGGGCGGGTTGCAGCCCACAATCCGAACTGGGACCACTTTTTTGAGATCCGCTCTCCCTTACGGGTTCGCTCCTCTCTGTGGTGGCCATTGTAGCACGTGTGTAGCCCAGGTCATAAGGGGCATGATGATTTGACGTCGTCCCCACCTTCCTCCGAGTTGTCCCCGGCAGTCTCTTCAGAGTCCTCAGCACTACCTGTTAGTAACTGAAAATAAGGGTTGCGCTCGTTGCGGGACTTAACCCAACATCTCACGACACGAGCTGACGACAACCATGCACCACCTGTCTCAGTATGAGCAAGCTCACGATGTATCTCTACAAGTTTTACTGGATGTCAAGACCTGGTAAGGTTCTTCGCGTTGCGTCGAATTAAACCACATGCTCCGCTGCTTGTGCGGGCCCCCGTCAATTCCTTTGAGTTTCAACCTTGCGGCCGTACTCCCCAGGCGGAATGCTTATTGTGTTAACTGCGGCACAGAAGGGGTCGATACCCCCTACACCTAGCATTCATCGTTTACAGTGTGGACTACCAGGGTATCTAATCCTGTTTGCTCCCCACACTTTCGCGCCTCAGCGTCAGTTACAGTCCAGTAAGTCGCCTTCGCCACTGGTGTTCCTCCCAATCTCTACGCATTTCACCGCTACACTGGGAATTCCACTTACCTCTCCTGCACTCAAGCCCGACAGTATCCAAAGCAATTCCCACCTTAAAAGCAGGACTTTCACTCCAGACTTACCGGGCCGCCTACGCGCCCTTTACGCCCAATCATTCCGGACAACGCTCGCCCCCTACGTATTACCGCGGCTGCTGGCACGTAGTTAGCCGGGGCTTCCTCCTTGGCTACCGTCTCTTTCTCTTCACCAAGGACAGAGGTTTACGATCCGAAAACCTTCTTCCCTCACGCGGCGTTGCTGGGTCAGGGTTTCCCCCATTGCCCAATATTCCCCACTGCTGCCTCCCGTAGGAGTTTGGGCCGTGTCTCAGTCCCAATGTGGCCGATCACCCTCTCAGGTCGGCTACCGATCGTCGACTTGGTGGGCCGTTACCTCACCAACTATCTAATCGGACGCGAGCCCACCCCTTACCGGATTGCTCCTTTGACCCCTAAGCGATGTCACTCTGTGGTCTTATGCGGTATTAGTACAACTTTCGCTGTGTTATCCCCCTGTAAGGGACAGGTTGCTCACGCGTTACTCACCCGTCCGCCGCTAGAACATTACATCTTCATATCCATCCGAAAATTTCAAATCTGTCGCAATGTCCCCGCTCGACTTGCATGTGTTAGGCACGCCGCCAGCGTTCGTCCTGAGCCAGGATCAAACTCTTCCGTTTAATCCTTAAACATCTTTCGATGTTAAACTCTTTGGAATCTTCGCTGTCTTTTTCCTTATTGCGCGTTATTATCTCTGTATCGTTTTCAAGGTTCGCTTCGCTCGGTTCCTTTGCGATCTCTCGCAAGCGAGCTTGGATAGAATAACAAAGAGCAAGCCATTTGTCAAGCACTTTTTCTCAAATTTTTCTGAAAAAGTTTTTGGTGCTCTGTTATCTGGCTGAAGTCAGCGTTTTGATCTTCCACTGGCCGTTCTCCCGGATCAGGTATGCCCGGTACTCCGCATCCTGCCACGCAGGCGGATAGAGGGCTTCATTTCCCTCTTTTGCGATCACTTCATCTGCCTTGCTGCCCTTGACACGGCCGTCAATCCGCGGAATCTTTTCCTTAACGGTAAGCCTGACGGAATTTTCCCAGGGCCAGACCCACAAAAATCCCATTTCCAGGCGGTGGTCAATACCGCGGACGTTGTAATTCTCGTAGGGAGAATTCCCCTCATCCGCTGCTCTGACAGCATTGTCGTTCTCCAGGCATCCTGCCTGGAAATACTTGTCCAGTTCTTTCCGGTTATTTTCCATCCCCATGATGTACTTTGCCCGGTTTGCCATGCCGTCCTTCAGAACAATCTGAATGTTGCTGAGATTCATCGTGTAATAGAATACTGTCATGATCAATCCCAGAATCAGGCAGAGAACCAGCAGCCGGTTCGCAAAAAACCATACGATCCGACGAAGATATTTCATGGTTGTTCTCCTTTCATGAAGGTTTCATCTGTTGATTCCGGTATCAGAGCAGTTTGATCAGCATGGTTTTCTGTTCGTCCATTTCCACAATGACCAGGCCGTCTTTTTCCAGCTGCTTCATCACGTCAGAGAAACGCTTGAATCCGATCGCCCGCTCGGTAAAGTCCGGATATGCCGTAATGATGTCCGCCTTCAGGATGGAAGGATTGACTCTGTCAAATCCTCCCTCTTTATAAGCACGAATCTGAGCGGCAAAAGCTTCCTTCCAGTTTTCACGAGTCAGCTGCGGAATGGTTTCTCCGTTGTCACTGGCGCTGTTCAGGCCGACCATAACGTTGAAGTTGTCATTATGTACCCGCAAATCGCCGAAGCGGTTTGCCAGCTTCGTCAGCAGCTTGAAGAACGTAGCGCAGCCATAAGCCTTTTCGTTGAAATCCGGACGCAGTCGCAGCAGGGTTTCCTTCAGTTCGCTGGCATAGATTTCATCCTGGTCCTGCTCTTCCAGCACGGTGGTCAGCAGCTTGTTCAGCTCGCTCTCGTCCGCCGCTTCCTCTGTGGAGACGCTGGCCTTCTGGCGCTTCGGCTTCTCCACGTTGCGCTTGCCGACAGATTCCAGGAACTGGAACTCGTTGCACGCATTGATAAAGATATTGCTGGCAGCCTCACTGCGGCTGATGCCCAACACAAACTTACCCATGCTCTTCAGCTTGCCGACCAGCGGGGTATAGTCGCTGTCACCTGACACAATGCAGAAGCTGTCGATGAGTTCGTTCTTGTATGCCACCTCAAGCGCGTCGATTACCAGCTGGATGTCCGCGTTGTTCTTCTGGCTGATTCCGTAGCGCAGGCTCGGCACAACCGTAAAGGTATTGCTCAGCAGCACTTCCTTCAGGTCGCCGAATTTATCCGTATAGCCGTAAACCTTCCCCAGCAGAATGTCACCGCGGATCTTAACCTTCTCAAGAATGCTCCGAAGGGTAGCCACCTTCGCGCCGCAGTTCTCCAGGTCAACAAAAACAGCAAATTTACTCAGAAAAAAACCTTCTTCCTTAAAGCCGCTTTCTTCCTTTCCGGGAAAACGGCAGCAGTCTCATACAGTATCCCGGCGTCAGGCCGCCGGTTCTGTCAGTATATCATCTGTCAGCTGAAATAACCAGACCTCAGTCATTCCGGAGCATCAGCTCCACTGGGCAGTGATCTGATCCGAAAACCTCCTGATGAATTCCGGCGCTCTCCAGCCGGTCTTTCAGACGATCTGAAACAATGAAATAGTCTATCCGCCACCCCGCGTTCTTTTCCCGGGCATGGAAGCGATAACTCCACCAGCTGTATTCATCCCTTGCGTCCGGATGGAACCAGCGGAAAGTGTCCACAAATCCGCTGCTCAGAAGGTGGGTCATCTTGTCCCTTTCCTCCTGGGTAAAGCCCGCGTTATGCTGATTGCTTTTCGGATTCTTCAGGTCAATCTCCTGGTGTGCCACATTCAGGTCACCGCAGAAGATCACCGGCTTCTCACTGTCCAGTTTCTGGATATAGGCAAGGAACGCGTCCTCCCACTCCATCCGGTACGGCAGTCTTGCGAGTCCGTCCTGGGAGTTGGGGGTATAAACCGTCAGGAAAAAGAACCCGGGAAACTCCAGGGTAATGACCCGGCCTTCATGATCAAAAGCATCCGTCCCGATTCCGTAGCGGACAGACAACGGCTCCTGCCGGGTAAAAACAGCCGTGCCGGAATAGCCTTTCTTCTCCGCGTAGTTCCAATACTGATGATAGCCGGGAAGATCCATATCAATCTGTCCTTCCTGCAGCTTGGTTTCCTGCAGGCAGAAAATATCGGCGTCCAGTGCGGCAAAAGTTTCCATAAAGCCCTTGCCCATCACAGCGCGCAGTCCATTCACATTCCAGGATATCAGTTTCATGATCCTTTCACCCCGTACTCTTATATTCCATAATCCCGCTCCGGTATTCTACCATAAGTTATCGGAGCGTGACAATCAGGTGCGGTTTGCTGTTTATGCCTGTCCCGTTATGGACAAATTTGCCCGCAGCCTGTAAAATACAGGTATTGAAAATGATGATTCCGGAGGCTTTTCAGATGGCTTCGATTCTTTCTGCCTGCCTGGTGCTTTATCACTGCGGTGATGAGCTGACCCATGCCCTGAGATGTATTCAGAACGCAGATGTGGATGTGGACGTCTACCTGGTGGATAATACGCCGGATGATCCAACCGCCGAAAAAGCCGAATGGCTGTTCCCGGGTGTAACCGTTCTCCCCCAGAAGTCAAACATCGGCTTCGGCCGTGCCAATAACGCGGTGCTTCCCCACCTTCAGAGCAAATATCATCTGATCATGAATCCGGACGTTACCTTTGAGCCTTCCCTGCTCAACCGTATGATCATGTATATGGAAGCCCATCCGAACATCGCAATCCTGACGCCCCGTGTGCTGAATGAAGACGGCACCGAGCAGTATCTTCCGAAAAAGCGGATTTCCGTCCATTACCTTCTGGGAGGGCTGTTTGAAAACTACAGCAAACTTTTCCGCCGATGGCGTGCAGACTTCACCATGGCGGACATGGACATCCGCTATCCTGTCCCCGTTGAGTTCGCCACCGGTTGTTTCCTGTTCATCCGTACCGAGATCTTCAAGAAGCTGGAAGGTTTCGATCCCCGTTTCTTCCTTTACCAGGAGGATTCCGACCTGAGCCGCCGCATTCTGGAAGAACGCCTCGGCAGTATCGTTTATCACCCCGAAATGTGCGTCACCCACCGCTGGGCCCGTGAAAACACCCGTACTTTCAAGGGCCGCATGCGTCAGATAGCTTCCGTATTCAAATATTTCTTCAAATGGGGTATCACTTGGTGAAAACCTCCGTATTGCCGGCCCCCTGTAAAGAAAGAATTCGCCATCAGGTGCTGCCGGGTTCTTCCGCTTTCTGGAGCCGGTTGAAGTTCAGCTTAAAGAATTCAAAAAACCGCTTGCATTTTGTTCCATAGCGTGATATCATAGCAAGGCTTGATGTGTAACTCCAACGAGGAGGATGATTTCCATGGGTAAGTTTTGTGAGATTTGTGAGAAGGGCACGCTGAACGGCAACAACGTCAGCCATTCCAACCGCAAGAGCCATCGCATCTGGGCGCCCAATGTGCAGAGCGTTCGCGTGATGGTCAATGGCACCGCCAAGCGGATGAACGTGTGCACCCGTTGCCTGCGCAGCGGCAATGTGCAGCGCGCACTGCCCAAGGTCCACGAAGAGGCCTGAGCCCTTAAGAATCACAATTAACCCGTCTGTAGTGCAACAGACGGGTTTTCTTTTATCTGTTTCTTCGAAACCGATAAAACACTCTTCACTCTTCACTTTTCACTCTATTGGTTTAACACTCTGTCACATTCGCCCTTTGGGCGAATATATCACATTGAGCCGCGGAATATCCGCGGCTCAATATATCATATTTGTCGGAGACAAATATATCATTACAAAACGCGTAAGGCTTCAGGCCTTATGCGTTTTGTACAATACTCTCTGCAGCCATTCTCTTCCCTGCTTCCGCATTTCTTCCAGGCTGCTGCTTTCCATATCCCTCAGGAATTGGTCCACCCGGCTGTTTTTGCTTTCCGGATCGTCTTCCCGGTAACGGCGGCACACATCCGTCCGTGTACCGAATATCGTTCCGAATACCAGTCCGTGGAAACTGTCCGTGCAGAAGCAGGCCGCGTCCCGGACCGCACCCAGGAATTCTTCCGGACCGGCTCCGTCCAGCAGTTCATAGCCGCTGCGATAGCTCTCAGCGGTAACCGGCATCACCAGCACCCGCAGCCCCGTCTCTGCCTGCAGCTGACGTACCCGGTTCCAGTAGTCCGCGTTCTCGCCGATAAAGTAGCAAAGCAGGTACGGTTCTCCTTCCGGAGCATCTCCTGCAATCCCGTTCCATTCGTCCCGCGTCAGCAGGCAGACCGGATCCGGCATAACGTCTGCCTTCAGGCCGGTCATCTGCTCAAGCAGTTCCATACCTTCCTGTTCCCGGACCGAAATCGCCCGGAAGTTTTTTGTCCATCGTTTGATTTTACGGATCTTGGAAGATTTCGGCAGCCTGCTGATTCCCAGGCTGGCCGCATAGGCAATCTTATTCTTCTCATTCCCCGCAAAAGTCAGGAAATAAGCCGGGTTCAGCCAGACCGGATTCCAGATCTGGTCGCTGCCGCACACCAGCAGGTCGCAGTTTTCACTTTCCCGCCGCAGATCCTTACGGTTCCGGCAGGGTGCAGAAAGCTGCATTCTTTTCCGGTAAAAAGCCGGAATGGCTTCGCTCTTACGGCGTGCACCGCTCTGATCCGCCCAGACGCTGCGCTTGCGGATCCCGTCCAGGATCAGCTTCAGGTCGTTGCCGCTGGTCAGCAGATTCCATATTTTTTCTTTTCTGTCCGGTTCATAATCCAGGTGCAGGCATTCGCATCCCAGTTCCCGGAGGGTTCGCTGCAGCGCGTAAGCCTGCAGCGAGGAACCGTAATTGTTGTTATGCAGAAAAGTTATGATCCCTGCCCGGGCCATCTTCTCTCACTCCGTCCGTTACTGTTCGCCGGTCAGGATATCCGCAATCCGTTCACAGGCGTGTCCGTCTCCGTAGGGGTTCTCCGCATGTGCCATCTGATCATATGCCTGCCGGTCATCCAGGAGCTTTGTGAACTCCCGGTAAATCGTCTCTTCATTCGTTCCCACAAGCTTCAGCGTGCCGGCCTGGATACCTTCCGGCCGTTCAGTCGTATCACGCATCACCAGTACCGGTTTGCCCAGGCTCGGCGCTTCCTCCTGGATGCCGCCGCTGTCTGTCAGGATCAGGTAGCTCCGCGCCATCAGGTTATGGCAGTCCAGCACCTCCAGCGGCTCTGTCAGCCGGATCCGTTCGCATCCGCTCAGTTCCGCGTCCGCCGCTTCCCGCACGACGGGATTCATATGGATCGGATACAGTGCCTTCACGTCCTCATGTTCCTCAACCACCCGCCGGATGGCACGGAACATGGCATGCATGGGTTCTCCAAGATTCTCCCGCCGGTGGGCAGTCAGCAGGATCAGCCTGCTGTTTCCGGCCCATTCCAGGTCAGGATGGCTGAAGTTCTCCCTTACGGTGGTCTTCAAAGCGTCAATGACCGTATTGCCCGTCACATAGATTGACTCAGGCTTCTTGCCTTCCCTGATCAGGTTGTCCCGGCTCAGGGGCGTGGGAGCAAAATTCCAGTTTGCCAGGATGGATACGCACTGGCGGTTAAACTCCTCCGGATAGGGAGAAAGCAGATTATAGGTTCTCAGACCGGCTTCCACATGGCCCACCGGAATCTGCAGATAGAAGCAGGCCAGTGCCGCCGCGAAAGTGGTGCTTGTATCTCCATGTACAAGAACCGCGTCCGGCTTTTCCTTCTCCAGCACGTCCTTCATACCCTGCAGCACCCGTGTGGTGATGTCAAACAGGGTCTGGCGCTGCTGCATGATTGCCAGGTCATAGTCCGGCTTCACGTCGAAGGCGTCCAGCACCTGCTGCAGCATGCCCCTGTGCTGTCCCGTGACGCACACCAGGGTTTCAACATTCTTCCGGGTCTTCAGTTCCTTGACCAGGGGGCACATCTTGATTGCTTCCGGCCGGGTGCCGAAAACCAGCATAATCTTCTTACTCATCGTCCCAGTCCACCAGTCCTTTGGATTCGAGATACTCCTGCTGATAATCCATGAAGTCATCCACCAGCGAGGCAAGCTTGACAGCCTTTACCGGATCCAGCTTGTTCTGCTCTGCCAGTTTTTCCACCATATACTCGAAGGCTTCGTCATCCTCATAGTATTCGGTACCGGCGTTCCCGTTCTCATCGATCACATGATGCTCATGCATATACGCCATATCAGCGTCGATCGCCTGGCTGATCAGCCCCGGCAGACAATCCGCCAGTTCCGGATGATCCTTTGTGTGAATTCTGGCCAGAATAAAATCCAGTGCCTCCTGCTTGTCATACCCGTTCATCATTGTGCATCATCCTTTCTCAGCGCTGTTTGATATAAACCATGGGCCGGTCCACGGAAGGCCGTTCGCTGCCGTTCGGATAGAACAGCAGATGGCCCTCCTTGATCATCAGGATTCCCGTGGAACCCTGCAGTTGTTTTTTCTCCAGCAGCAGCTGCACCAGTTTCCCGGTCAATGCAGGCCCGCCGCCCTTTTCCAGGCAGTCTTTCCAAAGGGTGAAGTTGCAGCCCTTCTCGGTGCAGCCAAAGGCCCTGCCGTTTTCCCGGACTCCGCCTTTGCCGCACACGGGACAGACCGTACCGGGCAGCGGAGCCGACGTGATTTTCTTCTTTGCGCCGCCTTTGCCGTATTTGCGTTCTTCTGCGGGGAAACTTACAGCTGCAGCGGTATTTCGTGCATAGTCTACCAGAAAGCTGCTCATCCGGGCAATTCCGTCCATAAAACGCTGCGGATCCTGCGCTCCGTCCGTGATATCATGCAGAGCCAGTTCCCAGCGTCCTGTCAGTTCTGGACTAGAAAGCTCACCCGGGACCACGTCGATCAGCATAACGCCCTTGTCTGTAGCCTGCAGGGTTTTACCCTTCCGCTGCGCGTACCCGACTTTCAGCAGCCGCTCAATGATAGCCGCCCGGGTGGCCGGCGTACCAATGCCACTTCCCTTCATCTGCCGGACCAGCTCTTCATCATCCAGTTCCTTGCCTGCGGTTTCCATGGCTGCCAGCAGGCTGGCGTCCGTATGGGGTGCCGGCGGTTTGGTCTTGTCTTCTTTGATCTTCGTACCGCGGACCGGCCGTGTATCCCCTTCCTGCAGGGGCGGCAGCGGATTTTCGCTTTCCCCTTCCTCAGCCGTCTTCTTCTTGGCCTTCGGCGGGTTCTCCAGCGGCGGCACGTCATGCCATCCGTTGTTCACAATCACTTTGCCGGTAGTGCGGAACAGATGTTCCTCCACCTTCGTGACAATCTTCGTCGCGTCATAGTCACAGGCCGGATAAAAGGCTGCAAGCAGCCTCCTGGCCACCATGTCATAGAGCTTCCGCTCGTCTTCAGTGAACTTGGAAGGATCCGCCCGTTTGGCTGTGGGAATGATCGCGTGGTGATCCGTGACCTTTGTCTGATCGATGGTTCGTTTGCTCACCGGCAGTTTTCCGCCGGGCAGCGCACCCGGAACAAACTTCTGGTAGGTTTCCGGCAGCAGCTTCATGGTCTGTACTACCCGCGGTATCATATCCGGCGGAAGAAACCGGCTGTCTGTACGGGGATAAGTCAGCGCCTTGTGTTTTTCGTACAGGCTCTGGGCCGTTTTCAGCGTTTTATCCGCGGTAAAGCCCAGCATGCGGTTTGCGTCCCGCTGCAGGCTGGTCAGGTCATACAGCTGCGGCGGAAGCTCCTTCTTCCGGGTGGTTTCAGCCTGGATTACGGTACCTGTCTTATCCTTCACTTCCGCGGCAATCTTTTCCGCGTCTTCTTTTTCTTTCAGGTGGGTATCCGGATCCAGTTTATCGGAAAAGTATACGCCGCTGTAATCACCGAAATCGGCGGTTAGTGTGCAGAACCCTTCCGGCTTGAAGTTTTCAATTTCCTTCCGGCGTTTCACCAGGATCGCCAGCGTCGGCGTCTGTACACGGCCGATGGAAAGGAGCGTATTGTATTTCAGTGTAAATGCCCTGCTGGCATTCATCCCTACCAGCCAGTCTGCCTTGCTCCGGCACCGGGCACTTTCATACAGCCCGTCATAGTCCGCTCCCGGCCGGATATCCCGGAAGCCTTCCGTAATGGCCTCATCTGTCATCGATGAGATCCACAGGCGCTGGAAAGGCTTTGTACAGCCGGCTTTTTCATAGATATACCGGAAAATCAGTTCGCCTTCCCGCCCGGCATCTGTCGCGCAAATCAGCGAATCTGTCTCTTTATCATTAATCAGCTTTTTGACCCTGCTGAATTGATCCCTGGTAGTGGAGATCACTTTCAGGGGAATGGTTTCCGGCAGGATGGGCAGCGTCGCGAAGGACCACTTTTCATACTTCGGATCCAGTTCGTTCGGCTCAACCAGCGTCACCAGGTGCCCCACGGCCCAGGTAACGATGTACCGGTCCCCGATCAGGCATCCGTCGCCGCCTGTCCGGCAGCCGAGCACCCGTGCAATATCTCTTCCCACACTGGGCTTCTCGGCAACCACCACAATCTTTCCCATGACGCACCTCCAACCATAATATATTAGCACATTCATAGGCATTTGCCTATGAATATTCGGCAGAAGTCTGCACCTTCTGCCGAAATGATATATTTTGACTTCGTCAAAATGTGATATATTCGTCTTCGACGAATGTTTTAAACTCTCAACCAGTCATTTATCTTTTCGAACTCGCAAAACACCTCAGTCACAAACTATCACTTTCGCCGAAGGCGAAAATATCATTTGCCCGCTTGCGGGCAATAAGAATGGCCTCCCCAATGGGAAGGCCATTCTTTAATTTACTCAAGCCCGTATACTTTTTTCGCATTCTCTGTCGTATATTCTGCCACTTCTTCGGGTGTTTCTCCCCGTATTTCCGCCAGCTTCATTCCCACGTACCGGACGTTTGCCGGTTCGTTCCGCCGTCCCCTGACCGGTTCAGGCGCCATGTAGGGACTGTCAGTTTCAATCAGCAGCCGGTTCTTTGGAACGATCCGGCAGGCTTCCTGCAGTTTGGGGGCCTTTTTGAAGGTCAGCGGGCCTGCAAAGGAGATGTAGTATCCAAGCTTCAGGTACTCCTTCGCGATTTCCGCGCTTCCGGAGAAGCAGTGGATGATCCCGCCGGTCAGCTTCGCCTTCATGCCTTTCATGATTTCCAGCATTTCAGCATGTGCGTCCCGGATATGATAGGCCACGGGAGCTTTCAGTTCCCAGGCCAGTTCCATCTGACGGATGCAGACTTCCCGTTGGATTTCCCTGGGGCTGTGGTCGTAGTAGAAGTCCAGTCCAATCTCGCCGATGGCTTTGATCTTTCCCTTCCGGTACCAGTCCGCCATCTCCGCGAGATCTTCCTCCCGGAAGCCCTTGGCTTCATGGGGGTGGATACCGCCGACCGCGATGGCTCCCGCGTGTTCCCGGGCAAACCTGATGGCCCGCCGGGAGGTTTCCATATCGGAGCCAATCACCGCGTACCGGGTAATGCCGTGCTCCGCCATGCGGGCAAGCGCTTCTTCCCGGTCTTCATCAAAGACTTCTTCATCCACATGGCAGTGGCTGTCAAACCATTCCATCATCCGATCAGGGCGCCGTCCTCAACGCCTTCGCCGACAGAAACCAGCCTCAGGTTGCCGTTATCGTCCAGTGCGGACAGGATCATGCCCTGGCTTTCGATACCGGCCAGCTTGGCAGGCTTCAGGTTGGTGATTACCGCCACCTGGGTTCCTACCAGGGTTTCCGGCTCATACCATTTCTGGATGCCGCTGACCACTATGCGTTCTCCGTCTTTGCCCAGGCCCAGGCGGAACTTCAGCAGCTTGGTGCTCTTCTCCACCTTTTCACAGGCCAGCACGCGGGCCACCTGGATCTTGCACTTGAAGAAATCATTGATATCGATCTCAGCAGGATATTCCGGTTCTTCGTGCTTCTTTTCAGCCTTCTGTTCCTTCTTCTGCTGCTTTTCCTCAGCTTTGGCAGCCTTCTTTTCTTCCTTGCCGCCGGCCAGGGCTTCCAGCTCCTTGTTCACGTCAATCCGCGGGAACAGGGCCTCGCCCTTCTGCACCTTGGTGCCGGCAGGCAGCAGGCCGAAGGTCTTCAGGCTGTCCCAGGTCTTCAGGCTTTCATCCGTAACACCCAGCTGGGCGAAGATGCGGGCGGGCGTAGAGGGCATGAAGGGTCCGATCAGCACAGCAGCAAACCGTACGCATTCCGCCAGGGTCAGCATCACGTTCGCCAGCCGGTCCTTCTTCTCCGGATCCTTGCCCAGAACCCAGGGCTGGGTCAGGTCAATATACTTGTTGCACTCACCGATCACCTTCCAGATCTCGGCCAGGGCCTGGGAGAACTGCAGCTTATCCATCTGTTCGTCCACCAGTTTCGGCAGGGCGGCACAGTGCTCCTGCAGGGGGGTATCCAGTTCCGGATCAACCGCGTCTGTCCAGGCGGGCAGGACACCGTCAAAATACTTCTCGATCATCGCCACGGTCCGGCTTACCAGGTTGCCCAGGTCGTTCGCCAGGTCCGCGTTCATGCGGGTCAGGAAAGATTCATTGGTGTAGTTGCCATCCGCGCCGAAAGGCATTTCCCTCATCAGGTAATAACGGAGCGGATCCACGCCGTAGCGGGCCACAATGGGGCCGGGATAAACAACATTGCCCTTGGACTTGCTCATCCGGTCCGCGCCGAAGAGCAGCCAGCCGTGACCGAATACCTGCTTGGGCAGCGGCAGGCCCAGCGCATGCAGCATGATCGGCCAGTAAATCGTGTGGAAACGAACGATTTCCTTACCTACCAGGTGAATATCCGCCGGCCAGTACTTTTTGAACAGTTCATCATGATCCGTGCCGTATCCCAGCGCGGTGATGTAGTTGCTCAGCGCGTCGATCCAGACGTACACAGTGTGCTTCTCATCGAAATCCACCGGAACGCCCCACTTGACGCTGGTACGGCTCACGCACAGGTCCTGAAGGCCTGGGCGCAGGAAATTGGTCAGCATTTCGTTGGCCCGCTTTGCCGGCTGGATGAAGTCCGGATGGGTTTCGATATAGTCAATGAGCCAGTCCTGGTATTTGCTCATCTTGAAGAAATAGCTTTCTTCCTTCATGGGCTGGCAGGGACGTCCGCAGTCAGGGCAGACCTTCACGCCGTCTTTTTCCACCAACTGGGTAGGTGTCCAGAAGCTTTCGCAGGGAGTGCAGTACATCCCCTCATACTCAGCCTTGTAGATGTCTCCCTGTTCATAGAACTGGCGGAAGATTTTCTGCACAACCTTGATATGCCGTTCCTCGGTAGTGCGGATAAAATCATCATACTGAATGTCCATGAGCTTCCAGAGATCCTGCGTCTCCGCGACGATCTTGTCCACGTACTGGATCGGGGTAACACCGGCTTCCGCCGCCTTCTTCTCGATCTTCTGGCCATGCTCGTCCGTACCGGTCAGGAAATAGGCGTCATAGCCCTGCATCTTCTTGAACCGGGTCATGGTATCGGCAGCGACAGTGGTATAGGTGTGGCCGATAGTCATGTTTCCGGACGGATAATAGATCGGCGTGGTGATGTAGAACGTCTTTTTGGTCTCACTCATGGTTCATTCCTCCATCATAATTGACTAAAAGGGCTGTTGCGACGCAACAGCCCTGATTCATCTTGCCCGTTATTACTGAGCTTCGGCCGCGGTCTCAACGGGATATACGGAGACCTGCTTGCGATCCTTGCCCAGACGCTCGAACCGAACGATACCGGTGGTCTTGGCGAACAGGGTATCATCCTTGCCGATGCCTACATTGTGGCCGGGATGGATGTGGGTGCCGCGCTGACGCACGAGAATGTTGCCGGCCAGCGCCATCTGTCCGTCGGCACGCTTCGGTCCAAGACGCTTGGACTCGCTGTCGCGGCCGTTACGGGTGGAGCCCATACCTTTTTTATGAGCGAACAGTTGAAGATTAAGCTTCATCATTGTTGTTTCCTCCGTTCTTTAATGGAAAATGTCACGTTCTGCGGATAGGCTTCCGCGAGATCTTTCAGTCCCTGCCTGAGTGTCTTCATCACGATCTGTGCCTCTGCGTTTTCTTTTTCCGTTGTTTCCGGAAGTTCAAACGCCAGCACACCCTTGTCTTCGTTATACTCAGTAATCTCCGGTATAACGCCGCACACGCTTTCCAGCGCGTTCACACAGGTACAACCGAGAATGGAAGCAGCCGCACATACAATGTCACGGCCTGATTCCGCCCAGCCGCTGTGACCCTCAAGCCGGCAGCCGGTCAGGTTTCCCCCTTCCCGGTACAGGACTGCGGTGATCATTACGCGTTGATCGCGGTGATCTCCACCTTGGTGTAGGGCTGACGATGGCCGATCTTTCTCTTGGTGTCTTTCTTGCTCTTGTACTTGTAAACGGTGATCTTTTCACCCTTTACCTGAGCAATGACCTTGCCCTCGACCTTAGCGCCTTCAATGGTGGGATTGCCGACTTTCACGTCGCCTTCGCCGCCGATCATCAGCACATCGAAGGAAATCTTGGAATTAGCTTCCTGGTTGACTTTGTCGATGTAGATCACATCGCCCTGGGATACACGGTATTGTCTGCCGCCCGCTGCAATAATAGCGTACATGGGACAGCACCTCCTGATTACAATCTCGCCGGGATTCTGAGGTTGCGCGATGCGCATTTGGACAGACCTCTCCCGAGCGGCACTGAAATAAGATATCACTTCCGGCCCTTGCCTGTCAAGCATTATTTGCGTTATTTCTTCCGCTTTGTTTTAAACTCATCAGCCATTTCGAAAGAACCGACCTGCCCGGAGGTACCGAAAGCGAGGATATCCGCCTGCTCCCGACCGTTGGGCTGGGAACTCCAGACCTGGTTCAGCTGGTGGCCCATGAACGCGACCGCAGCGCTCTGTCCGCCATCCATATTCACGGCAATAGTGCAGCCTTCCTGCATCATCAGCTCCGCAAGATAAGCCATCTGAACACCCTTGGAACGTTTGATCCGCCCTTCGCACATGACCACCACATAATGGCCGTTCTCGACAACACCGATTGCCAGCCGCGGATGATAGCTTGTATTGGTCAGGTTCAGGGAATACTCCGTCAGCTTGCCGTCCTTCACCAGGCACGGTCCGAAGGAGTATACCTGTGTTGCGCCTTCCTCCACATATTTCCCGGCGCTCTTGTCCGGATTGGGCAGGCTGTCCGCGTGTCCATCCGCGTAAAGTGCCAGCGTCTCATAGGTCGGCATGCTTCCCTTGATGTATTCCAGCTTATGGGGATCGTCAAAGATGACCTCCCCATTCCTGACCTCGATGCCGGTCGGGTATTTCTGCTTGATGCGGTAAATGTAATAGTCTGTTGTGGTCGCAAACACCACATTGTTGTTCAATGCAATGTTGCGCATGAACTCCTTGCCGCTCTTCGGCTTTTCCGGATTGTTATATACCGTTACCGGCAGTTCACCCGCCTCGGTGTCGCACCAGATGTGTGCTTTGAAGCAGTAGAACGGATGCTTGGGATCCGGCTCCTCAATCGTCCGGTTGATTACAACACGGATAGTCTGGTTAACGTAGATGTACCGGCCGTTCTCATCATCTGCGTATACATATTCCCCTTCGTCCAGGAAGCCGCGGCTGTTCAGCTCCACATTCGCCCATTCCGGGGCTGTCACTTCAGCGAATGCCTGGGCTGTCCCCGTGTAAGGCTTCTCTGTTTCAGCCTCTTCTGCCTGTTCAGGCTCTTCAGTTTCCTCTGTCTCAGGTTCCACTTCCACATCCGTGTCTTTTTCTGTTTCGTCTGTCTCAGGTTCCTCCGGAATCTCTTCCTCGTCCGGCTCTTCAGTATCCGGCTCTTCTTCTGTTTCGTCCTGGGCAGGTTCTTCTTCTTTTGTTTCTGCCGGAACCTTTTCCGCGTGCGTCAGATCAGCCGCGTCGATATGCTCCAGGAAATCATTTTTTGCTTCATCCGGTCCGACCGTGGTGCTGCGCAGGCCGAAATGATCATAGGGATACATCTTCGCACCGGTTTCCTCCACGGTAAACTCAACGAATTTCCCCTTGATCTTGGAACCCATTCCCTGCTGGCTGGCATGCAGTTTAAAAGCTTCCGCCGCCATCTGGGCACCGGTTCTGCCGTTAAAGGCCTTCAGGGGCTGAGCCCAGTCCAGAACAGTCTGCTCAGCTTCTTCTCCGTACTGATGCAGGTACAGTTTCTTCACCTGCCAGGTATCGAAAGCCTGGTAGGAATCAGGGGATTTCATGGGGTCTGCAGCCCGCTCAAAGCATTCCACAGCAGCGTCAGCAACCATCTTATGCTGCGGATGGCCATATTCTCCGTTCTCCGCGTGGGTAACCACCACTTCCGGCCGGAAACGCCGGTACAGTTCCGTTACCCAGTCCAGCACTTTATCCTTACCGCCGGCATTTTTATAGGCGTCTTTCACTTTGCCGGTATTGGCATAGTTGTCCGCAAAACCGCCGAACACGGGATAGTGTCGCACACCCATGGCCCACAGGCCGTTCAGAGCTTCGCTGCGCCTGGTGGTGTTGCTGTATGTCAGATAGGCTACTTCAACCTGTCTTCCCTGTTCCGTGTTGTAAACCGGAATAGCACCGCCCGTAAACAGCAGCTCATCATCCGGATGGGCAACAAGCACCAGCAGGTCTGCTTTCTCTGCTGGTTCTTCCCAGCGCTGAACCCAGTCCGGCACCTCGCCCTTGCCAAAGGCAAAAATTTCATTGAATCCCATGGAGTTTTTCTTTTCCATGGTGGACAGGATCCGGATTTTCTTCACCCCGTCCAGTTCAAAGAAAGCATGGTGATAATGGGGGTTGCCGCCTTCCGCCACGGTAACCCAGTCCTCACCGCTCTGTTTCTGGATCACATAGGTATCCGGCATCTTCTGAAAACACAGATACAGGCCGTAGATCGGCTGGTCAGAAGAAAGAATCACCCAGGGATTCTTCTGCTTGCTGCTTTCCCAAAAAGTGGTGTATTTGCCGTCAGTAATACAGCTGATCTTCCCGGGCTTGTCCACAGTCTTTACGGTCAGTCCGCCGGTCAGGTTTTCCGCCTCTTCCGCTGTCGCGGGAACCACAGTCAGCAGCAGAAGCAGAAGCAGGAGAACCGGCAGCAGTGCTTTCAGTTTATTCATACCTATTCATATCCTTTGATTGTTCTGTGTTTATTCCTTCAGAGCCTTTGCGAAGGATTCCGCTCCGAAACGATCCGGCAGTCCCAGCCATTCAGCACAGGTAGCGCCGATGTCCGCAAAAGTGCTGCGTACACCCAGGTCTGCCGCGGTGTTCATGCCGGGTGTCCACGCCAGGATCGGAATATATTCCCGGGTATGGTCCGTGGACTGGAGGAAACAGGGATCGCAGCCGTGATCCGCGGTAATGATCATCAGATCCCCGGGATGGAGCAATGATTTCATTTCCGGCAGTCTGGCGTCAAATGCCTCCAGTGCCCCCGCGAAGCCCACAGGATCGTTCCTGTGTCCGTATACAGAGTCTGTATCCACCAGGTTGGTAAAGCACAGACCGTCGAAGTCGGTTTTCATAAACCGGATCAGTGCGTCCATGCAGGCCGGGTTTCCGGCGGCATGATCGCTCTTTGTCAGTCCCTGGTGGGCCAGGATGTCCTCAATTTTGCCCACGCCGATGCTTTCCATACCTGCTTCCTTCACAGCGTCAGCAAGCGTCCTGCCGCAGGGCGGCAGAGAAAAGTCGCGGCGGTTGCCGGTCCGTTTAAAGCTGCCGGGCTGTCCGACAAAAGGCCGTGCGATCACCCGGCCTACTCCCAGTTCACCCTGGAGCATCTCCCGGGCAATCCGGCAGAACTCGTAGAGTTTTTCCGGCGGGAAAAGCTCCTCATGGCAGGCAATCTGGAACACGCTGTCCGCGCTTGTGTAAACAATCGGCGTATGGTTTTTCAGGTGTTCCTCTCCCAGTTCCTCAAGAATCACCGTTCCGGAAGCCGTCTTGTTTCCGATGCATTTATAACCGATAGCTTTCTCGTACGCTTCCATAAAGGAGGCCGGAAAGCCTTCAGGGAAAGTAGGGAAAGCGGTTTTGACCTGTACCCCGGCAATTTCCCAGTGGCCCGAGGTCGTATCCTTGCCCTTGCTGACTTCCCTTCCCCGGCCATAGGCTCCCTTCACAGGTCCGTCCCAGGCGTATCCGGTTCCGGGGATCCGTCCGAGACCCATCTCTGCCATGTTCGGCAGTTTCGGGTTGCAGGCGGCAATCACATGTCCCAGCGTATTGGCACCAACATCGCCGTAATCGGCAGCATCAGGGGCTTCACCGGTACCTACAGCATCCAGCACAGTCAGAAACACGCGGCTCATTGCTCATCCTCCTTTTCAATCCAGGGCTCTTCAGTATAATCCGGATCCACTTCCGGCATATGTTCACAAACCATCAGGAAGGCATCCTCGTTATTATCTTCATAATACCGTTTCCGCTTCCCGACAGAAACAAATCCAAGGCTTTTGTAAAGATTCTGCGCCCGGAGATTGCTCACCCGCACCTCCAGCGTGGCATAGGACGCACCCAGATTGGAGAGAACCTGAAGCAGCTCGGCTGTCAGCTTTTTGCCGATTCCCCTGCCTCGTGCCTCTTCCCTCACAGCGATGTTGGTAATATGGCTTTCGTCCAGGATAATCCATGCCCCGGCATAACCGAGGATCTTGCCGTCCTCTTCCGCCACCAGATACCTGGCAACCGCGTTCCGGGTCACCTCCTGCCGGAAGCTTTCCCTGCTCCAGGGCCGCGCGAAGGTGGCCTGCTCTATTTCAGCGACCTGGTCCACGTCCTTTAACCGCATGAAACGGATCACCGGTTCACTCATGCCCCATGGCCTCCAGCAGCTTTTTGTTTTTCTGGGCATTCGGCGGACGCAGATATGTGGCCTGCAGGCCCAGGTAATCAGTCTCCCCGCCTTTTCGGAGCGCAATGGAGCCAGCGGCGGACGGACGCAGATAACCGCGGAAAGCGAGTGCGAACTCAGCCCTGTCACCAAGGCGTGCCGTAATCGCCTGCTTGTGGACAGGTGCCCCGTCGCCAATGAAAAGGAAGCGTTCCCCCAGTGCTTCCACTGTATCCAGGTATTCCTCCAGCTTCATCGGTGCGTCTCCGGTCAGCCTTTCCGCTTTCCGGAAAGCCGCCCCGTATACCTGTCCGGCACGCGCGTCCTGGATCGGGCACACAATACCGTCAAATTCTCCGGCCGATTCACTCAGTGCTTCCAGCGCGTCCACGGGAATGCAGGGCAGTCCCGCCCCGTGTGCCAGTCCCTTTGCGGTAGCCACGCCGATGCGGACGCCTGTAAAGCTTCCGGGGCCTGTCACCGCGGCCACGGCGTCCAGCTCGCCGATTTCTTTTCCTGCCGCGTTCAGCGCAGCCTCAATCATCGGCATCAGGCTGGCGGAATGGGTGTTTTTATTCTGAGCCGTAAACTCACTGTATACCTTTTCTTCGTCCATGACGGCTGTACCGCACACAGGACCTGAAGTGTCAATTACCAGTATTATCATTGTTCCCGCCTCATTCCAGCGTAATCATCCTGAAACCGCCGCAGGGTTCCGTTTCAATCTGGCGGCTGTTTTCTCCTGTTGCTGTTATCCGGATCCGGAGGCATTCCTCCGGCACCGCGTCCGGGCACTGTGCCGGCCATTCCACCAGCGCGATCCCGTTTCCTCCCAGATATTCATCCATCCCGAGTTCATACAGCTCTTCCGAGCTTTCCAGCCGGTACCAGTCGAAGTGATACAGCGGCAGCTTTCCGCTCTCGTAAACGTTCAGGATTGTAAAGCTGGGGCTGGTGACGGTCTCCGTCACTCCCAGCCCTTTTGCCACGCCCCGGGCAAACTCGCTTTTTCCGGCTCCCAGGTCTCCTTCCAGCAGGATCACGTCTCCTGCTTTCAGTTTTTCCGCCAGCCGCTTTCCGAGCTCCCTGGTCTCCGCTGCACTGTTTGTTATCACTGTGTTCATTCCGTCAATCCAACTATCATTATTCATTCTTCAGTCTTTAGTTTTCAGTCTTCATTGAATCGATTAAAAATCGATTCTTGCTGTGCCAACGGGACGAATATTCAGCACACTGCATGCGTCCTTCCCGAACGCGCAGTTCATTGTTTCCACAAAACGGCCAACCATTTCCTGCGGCACAAAGTTCAGCGTCGTACCCGCAAATCCGCCGCCGTGAATCCGCCATGCGCCTTTGCCGCGCAGCATATCTTCCGCCATGCACAGGGCCAGGCTCAGGCTCTGGTCGGCAGGATCCGCGTAGATATTCTGCAGGTACATGTAGCTGGACCGGCCGCTGTCAATGATCAGCTGCAGGAAGTCCCCGATCCGGTCCTCCTTCAATGCTGCCACCTGTTCCGGCACACGCTCGTCTTCCTGAATGAAATGGAAGGCCCGCAGAAGCGCCCTGTCGCTGACTTTGACCCGGAGTTCACCGATCTTCTCCATGATCTGTTCTCCGGTCAGTCCCCGCAGGACCGGCTGGCCGAAGCATTCCGCCACGCTCTTCATCTCTGCCGGAATCGCCGCGTAATGATCTGTCAGGTTTGCATGCGATCCGCCTGTGGCCACAACAACAAGTGAATATCCCTTCTTGGCGAAATCATAGGAAATCGCCTCCACTTCCGGATGATCTGTATCCCGGAAGTCGACGGTCACCAGTCCGCCCGCTGCGCTGGCCATCTGATCCAGCAGCCCGGAAGGTTTACCGAAATATTCGTTTTCCGCCTGCTTGCTGATCTGTGCACGGAGCACATAAGGCATCTCAAAAGCGTTATACAGGCTGTCCAGCACGCCGGTAAGCATCACTTCCAGGGCTGCGGAGCTGCTCAGGCCGCTGCCTCCTGCCACTGTGGATGTCACAGCAGCGTCAAAGCCCCCGATTTTGTACCCTGCCTTCTTCATACCGGCAGCCACACCCCGGATCAGCGCCCGCGTCGTTCCCTTTTCTTCGGGCATCACAGACAGGTCTGTCAGATCCATCTCAATGGCATCATATCCCTCGCTGTGAAAACGCACCTTCATGTCATCCCGGGGACTGACAGCGCACAACGCGTCAAGGTTCACGGATGCCGCAAGCACCCTGCCGTGGTTATGATCCGTATGATTGCCGCCGATTTCCGTTCTTCCGGGCGCGCTGATCAGCTGCACGTCCCCGCATTCCCCGAAAATGGCCGCATGACGGCTGAGCAGACTGGCATATCGCTGTGTCTGCATTTCAATCGTTTTCCTGTCTGAACCGTACAGATACCGGAGCTGATCCTGTACGCTTTCTGAAAGCAGTTTCCTGATCTTATCCTCTGTATAACTACTCATCCGGATCACCTCCGTTTACTGAATGGCCTTCTGCCAGATTCCGATCATTTCAAGCAGTCCCTTTTCCTCCACTGTCCTGCAGAACTCTTCCCAGTTTTCATCTGTCAGTTCTGTATCACCTGTTACAAAGCAAGCCATCGCCTTTTCAACATAGCGGGACAGGTTGTTCTGGATCTCCGCAACCTTCGCTTCGTCTTCCGCGTTCAGCGTCACAGGCGGATAAGGAATAACGCTGTACTGTTTCAGCTTCTGGAGGGCCTCCACCACATTCCGTGTTGCCTCGTCCATATATTTCGTCTGGAAACCGGCATCCACCCAGGAAGGAGCCGTTCCGCCCTCGCTGATGGTATGCGTCGGAAGAATCTCGTCGGCCACAGTCTGCAGCGGATAGTTCCACTCCCACAGTCCGTTTTCATTCCAGATATACTCTTCCCCTTCAAGGCCATAGTAAGCCATCAGGCTGCCTTCCTGTGTATAAAGGGTATTCACCCAGGCAACCAGTTTCTCCGGCTCCTTGCATGCAGAGGTAATGGCAAAGGTGCCCCTTACAAGGTCGCCTGCAAAATCCCGGTATACTTTTGTTCCGTTACAGCTCAGAGGTTCAAGCAGCGCATACTGTTCCAGAGCCTTCTGAGGCAGAATGGTCAGCGGAGTGGTGGAAAGCAGCACGCCGTACGGGATTGCCTTATTCTCGTCTGTAATCTGACGGAGATTATCTGTAGTCGAAAAGCCAGTCGAATCCAGCAGTCCTTCTTCCCACAGCTGATGAAGCCAGGTCAGGAAAGCCCGGTTTTCCTCGGAAGTCAGCGAGGAAGATACAATACCTTCCTTTTCGCTGATGTAATAGTCATTATCAACCATTCCGAAAGCGTGCGCCAGGAAGCGAAGTTCCCACATGCCGACAAACGCCAGCGGGATCTCATCCTGCTGATAGTTTCCGTTGGGATCCCCTGTTTTGAAAGCCCTGAGCACTTCCGTCAGCTCATCGGCTGATGAGGGAGTGTCCAGCTTGAGTTTTTTCAGCCATGCCGTATTAATCCACATGGCATCGTTGTTCTGCAGCGTATTGATTGCAGGCAGTGCGGGGATGGCGCCATCCGCCATCGTAATCGCTTTTTTCCAGTCAGGGTGTTCTTCCAGGAGCTTCCACAGATCCGGTGCGTACTGTTCCAGATAAGGAGCAAGATCAATAATCCTGCCTGCCTGGTAAAGATCGCGAACCTCAGAAGCATTCAGTTCCGCCTTGAAAAGAACGTCCGGAAGATTGTCGTTTGCCTTCAGTTCTTCCTTGCGCTGCGTCCACTTATCATAATCACTGTACTGTGAATACTGGAAAGAAATGCCTGTTTTCTCCTGCATCCGCTCAAAGAAAAGATTGGTATCCCAAACGCGGTAGGTTACGTCTCCGTCATAACCTTCCATAATATAATCGGGTGCTTTCTGCATGCTTTCACCGCATGCCGTGGAGAACAGCATGAGAATCACCAGAATCCAGACAATACCTTTGCGCATACGCGACCTCCCGAAACAATATACTCTGACATTATATTATATCCTACCGAAGGTACTTTTTCCAGCCATCTTTTCTGCAGGTATAAAAAAGGCGGCGGATCTGCATCCGCCGCCTGCTTGTCTGATCTTACTTTTTCCGCTTCATGAAATTGGGAACTCCATGTGAATCTGTTTCCATAGCCTGGTTCTGAGGCACGGGCTGGTACGCTCCGGTCTGGCCGGTTACCTGTCCGTTGTTGTTAAACAGCGGCTGATAGTTGGCAGGCTGTGTGCCGAAGGCAGCTGTAGCCTGGGGCACTCCCGCGGGCTGTCCCATCGGTGCGAAGGGCTGCGTTGCCTGTACAGGCTGCTGCGGCGCGGTTTGCTGATAGCTGAATCCGGTCTGGAAGGAACCGGTATTCACCATGCCGGGCACACCCATGCTGGGACGGCTGCTGCTCATAAAGGTCGGCACCTCTCCGGTATTGCCGGAAGAGAAGGGACTTGCGGGAGAAGCTGCCGGTGTATCAAAGGATGTCCGGGCCGCTGTTGATTCACTTCTGGAGAAATTCGTCCCGAAAGAACCGAAGAGGCGTTCATGCTCAATCTCACGAGGCTTGCGGGCCGGTTCCTTTACAGGGAACGGCGTCTTTTCGAAACCGGTGGCAATAACAGTGATGCGCACCTCGTCGCCCATTGTTTCGTCGATACCCGCGCCGAAAATGATGTTTGCGTCGGGATCCGCCGCTTCCATAATCAGGTTGGCTGCCTCATTGATATCCACGATGGAGATATCTTCGCCGCCGGTCACGTTGATCAGCACAGCGCGTGCGCCGTCAATGTTCGTCTCAAGCAGCGGAGAGGAAATTGCGTTCTTGGCTGCTTCCACCAGCTTGTTTTCGCCGCTTCCAAGGCCAATACCCATATGGGCCATACCGCCGGATTCCATAACTGTCTTCACGTCGGCAAAGTCCAGGTTGATCATGGCAGGCACAGCGATCAGGTCACTGATGCCCTGGATGCCCTGGCGCAGCACGTCATCGGCAATCTGGAAAGCTTCGATCATTGTGGTTCCCTTGTTTACCACCTGAAGCAGACGGTCATTGGGAATCACAACCAGGGTGTCAACATGCTGCTTCAGCTCGGCAATGCCGGCTTCCGCATTCTTCATCCGCTGTTTTCCTTCAAAGTTGAAGGGCTTGGTCACAACCGCAATCGTCAGCGTACCCAGATCCCGTGCAATCTCTGCAACGATCGGAGCTGCACCGGTACCGGTGCCGCCGCCCATACCAGCGGTGATGAACACCAGGTCCGCCCCTTTCAGGGCAGAGGCAATTTCTTCGCGGCTTTCTTCGGCAGCACGACGTCCCACCTCAGGAATAGCGCCTGCACCCAGACCCTTTGTCAACTTTTCGCCAATCTGAATCTTAACCTGTGCATTTGTCTGGCTCAGAGCCTGACGGTCTGTATTGACGGAGATAAAATCAACTCCGCGCAGTCCGGCATTCACCATGCGGTTGACGGCATTGTTTCCGCCGCCGCCGCATCCGACCACCTTAATTGATGCGAAAGTGCTCTGTTCTTCGTTCTGGAATTCAATCATACTCTTAACCTCCCAACAGACTGCGGAAAAAGTCTTTGATTTTGCCACTTGCGCCGGCTGCCGGCTGACGCTGCTGTTCGATCGTATCGATGATCAGATCCATCAGTCCCAGAGCGCTTGAGAAACAATGGCTGTTCAGTTTGGTTGTCCGACGCGGTGTTTCCTGTACCGGCCGTCCGAGTCTGCCGGCAAGATACTCCTTGCCGCCGCGGTTGAAGTTCAGTCCGCCGCCGGTCAGGAATACGTTGGACCAGCTTCCCAGTCCGCCGAAATCATCGTCCACGGCTTCTTTGATCTTCGCGCAGATATCATCAAGTTCCGTGCAGAGAACAGGCTTAACCTGCTCCCTTGTAAACACTGTGCCCTTCTGTCCGTCTGCCCCGGGAACCTCATAGGTTTCTCCGGAGGTTTCGATACCGTAAACAAATTTCCGCTTGATATCTTCCGCGGCACTCAGGGAAATGTCGAGTTCTTCCGCCAGCGCAACAGCCAGGTTGCCGCCGCCGACGTCCAGCACCTTGTGATAGATGATGGCGTCTCCCTCAACACCGATGATCTCCGTGTTCAGGTATCCCATATCAATCAGCACTGAAGTGTGATCGCGTTCCTGCTCATTCAGGTAAAGCATGGCCTCACCGGCAGATGTGGAATAGAATCCGGTAACAACGATCCCCAGATCCGCCATACGGTTGGTCACGTCATCGATAAAGAATCTGTTCCCTACCGCAAAGCTGATGAAGGCTGTCATTTCGCGGCCTTTCATTCCGACAGGTTCCAGCGTCTTTTTACCGCTGTCCACCATAAACCATGCGGGGCTGGAGTGAACCACAACGCCGGGTACGTTGGTCAGGTTTTCAGCAGCCTTGCTGAAAGCAGCCTTGACATCAGCCGCGGTGACCCTCGGATCGGTTCCCTTCAGAGGGATTGTAACTTTGGTGGCGTAAACGTGGGTAAACGCACCGGGAACACCGACGTTGATCTCCTTGATCTTGCTGCCGGACTGTTCTTCCGCGTCTGCAATAGAGCGGCGGATCGCTTCATCCAGCGCGCCGGGATTGTTCCATCCCTCTTCGAGATAACCATCATACTTTGTCACACCGGCAGCGGTGATGTCACAGCGCTGACTGCCGCTGTTTTCAGCAACGAGCGTAACTATCTTGCTCGTACCGAAATCAATGGCTGCAACCGTTGTTTTCATAGGTTTCTCATGCCCCCTGTTATCCGGATCCGTGAAACAGATCACGGTCAGTTACTTCAAAATAATGTATACCTTAAGGAATTATACCTTCTTTAGCCTGTTATTGCAAGAGTTTGGCACATTTTTATTACATTTTTCTGCATTTTTGTAACAATTTTATTCAATGCTTTTCATGCCGGGTTACAGCATTCAGTCCAAACCGCTCTTATGGCGTAAAAATGGGAGTTTCCGGATTGGAAACATTGATTGTGCCGCCCGTATATCCCCTGTTCTTCAGTTCATCCTGAACCACCATGAGGCTGCGGAGCTTCGCGTGTATGTTTTTCCTGTCTCCCATGCTGACGGTAAATCCGTCCCGTGTTGTCAGCAGGATGGAGCTCGTATTGCTGATATCCGCTTCGGCAATTTTATCTGTGCAGCTTAAAACTTTCATTTCCAGGAACAGCTCTGTAAAGATGCTTTGCTGCGTCTCATTACCCAATGTGACGTACTGACCCACCAGTGTATTGGACCTGACTTCCAGGCCTTTGATCTCCACAAGTTCCGCCGGACGGTTATTCGGATTTTCACTCTCATAAAGAACCATGCGGTTTTTATCCATCACATACAGAATGCCGCAGTAAGTCAGCCAGCAGCAGGGTTCCCTTTCCCTTACGGAAATTATGACCGTACTGGGAAGTTCCCTGGCCATATATCCGAAACGCAGTCTGTAATCCGACTGGATCCGGTTCTCCACTGCTTTCTCGTCAAGCATAATTATGCTGTCACCGCGATGGATGCCGCTCACCCGTATTATTTCCTCGGCAGAAATAATGGAATTCCCGATAACGCGGATTTCCTTCACGCTGTATACCGCAAATCGAAGGACAAGGATCACGGCCGTTATCAATAGCAACAGAATCACGGCCGTACGGATAATCCGCGGCCGTCCTTCTTTTCTCTTTTCCGGAGCCCTGTCACGTGCGCCTGTTCCTGTATTCTGTTGTTGAAAGGGAGATGTATTCTGGCTGGTCTGACCCGGAGCATTCCAGAAATCTCCGATATGCTCATTAACGTTCTCAGACCGGCTTGCTTTCAGTTCGGGTGCGTCTTCCGGTTCGTCAAAGGGATTGGTGTTGACCGGAGCCGGTCCGAACCAGGTGTTGCGCTGCCAGTCACGGACACCGTTATCACCGTTGCCGGCTGTTCCGCTCCGCTCACCCGCGGTTCTCGGCCTGTAGCCGCCGTTCTGTCCGTCCATCAGTACACCCTTAACCCCTTCTCAGAAATGCTTCCGATGCGATGTTATTGACCGCAATCGTCAAAACAGACTTTGGTCTGTTTATTTCAATTCCCTTACAATCTCCTTAAACACCCGACCACGTTCCTCGTAATCTTTGAACATGTCAAAGCTGGCGCATGCAGGGCTCAGCAGTACGCACCATCCCTTATCCGCCAGGCTGCGGGCTGTTTCCACCGCTTCCCGCATGGATCCGGCGTCTGTCAGGTGATTGAATCCGACTCTCTCCAGGCTGTTCCGGATCAGTCCGGCGGTTTCACCGATCAGCACAGCATGGCGGATCATCGGACTGTTGATAATCTCACGGGACAGCGGATCAAAGGAAGTATGCTTGTCATACCCTCCCAGAATAATGACTGTCGGCTGGCTCATTGTCTGAACTGCCTTGATGGTGGAATCAACATTTGTTCCCTTGCTGTCATTGATGTATTCCACGCCGTCCAGTTCCCGCACGGTTTCAATCCGGTGTTCCACGCCGCGGAAAGTCTTCAGGCTGTGCCGGATTACCGGAACAGGTACATTCATCGCCGCTGCTACACAGACCGCGCCCAGGGCATTCTCCAGGTTATGCGGACCCGGAATAAACACTTCATCCGTACCGCAGATCTTTTTTTCATTCCCGTCCATACGGATCATAATCTGACCGTCACGGACGAAAGCGCCTTCCTTCACTTCCTGTTTCCGGCTGAAGAAAAGCACCCGACTCTTTACCTGCTTGCTCAGGCCTTCCAGTCCCGGATCATCCGCGTTGAACACTGCGTAATCGGATGCGGTCTGGTTTTTAAACATCCGCATTTTCATAGCGGTATATACTTCCATGGTGCCGTGCCGGTTCAGATGATCCTCTGTAATATTGGTCAGCAGCGCCACATGTGGATGGAACGTATCCGCCGTCTCCATCTGGAATGAGGATACCTCGCATACGATCATATCTTCCTTCCGGCTGACCAGCGAAGCAAGCGAGAAAGGATAGCCAATATTACCGACCACATGGGTCACTTTGCCGCTGTTGGCAAAAATCTCACCCAGCAGGGATACCGTTGTCGTCTTTCCGTTCGTACCGGTCACGGCAATCAGGGTGCCCCGGGACAGCTGCGCGGCAAGTTCAAGCTCACCGATCACATAGATTCCCATTTCCTTTGCCTTCACCACAAAAGGTGCAGTGTCCGGAATACCGGGAGAAATAACGAGGCAGTCTTTTCCCTCAAGCAGGTCCATGGCCGGGCAGCCGAAACAGCGTTCCAGCTGCAGCCCTTCCAGCGGCTTCAGCTGCTGACCGAGCTCTTCTTCTGTTTTTGAATCGTTGACGGTCACTTCTGCACCGGATGCGCGCAGAAGCTGCGCAGCGGCAACACCGCTGCGTGCCATACCGACCACCAATACTTTTTTCTTTTCGTAATTCATAATGATACTCCTCAGAACGCCTGGCAGACCGCAAGTACTGCAATCAGGCTCAGCACCAGCGTAATGCCTGTGTACATGCTCACAATCCGTGTTTCAGAATATCCTTTTTTCTCAAAATGATGATGAATCGGGCTCATCAGGAAAATACGCTTCCCGTGAGTCAGTTTGAAATAATAACGCTGCATAATCACGCTCACACTGCTCATGATGGGGCAGAAGCAGATCAGCACCAGCAGCAGGGGCTGACGAAGCAGCATTGCGATGGACACCATACCGCCACCAAGCAGCATGCTGCCCGTATCACCCATGAAAGTCCTTGCGGGATAGCGATTATAACGCAGGAATCCCAGGCAGGCACCCGCCATGCTCATGGCAAACACTCCGATGGTTGCCGCGCCGTTGGCGTCTCCTTTTCCTGTCAGCCTTGCAGCCAGGATCAGGATTGCACAGATAACACCCCATGCGGAGGATCCCGCAGCTGTCACAGATCCGAGTAGGCCGTCCAGGCCGTCCTGGAGATTGCTGCTGTTCACGATAAAGATCACAAGCAGAGTCATCAGTGGAATATAGAAAATACCCAGGTTCCATTCCGTCCCGATAAAAGGAATAATAATCGAGCTGCCAACCTTGGGCGAGACAAAACAATATACACTGAACACCAGGGAAACAATCACCTGTCCGGCAATCTTCTGCCAGGGGTTCAGTCCGTCATGGCGTTTCTTTACGGCCTTGATATAATCATCCGCAAAACCCACACCCATACTCAGGAAAGAAACAGCCAGCAGTGGGAAAACAAAATCCCACTTTCCTTCCCATTCTGCGGGATGGAAAACCAGAGAACCCAGCAGAATACCGGCCGCCATCATCAGACCGCCCATTACAGGTGTTCCCTGCTTCTGCTGGTGGCTGGGGCCCAGTTCATAAATTGTCTGGCCGAAATGCAGTTTTTTCAGATATCGGATCAGTCCCGGTCCGATCAGGAGTGCCGCAGCCAGTGCAATCAGGGCGGCTCCGATCATTCTGTAATACATACCTTAATCCTGCTCCTTCTGCATTTCAAGCAGCAGATCGCTGACGATCACCTTTTCGTCAAACGGCCGCTTGATTCCCATGATCTCCTGATAGGTCTCATGGCCTTTACCCGCGAGCACGATTACGTCTCCCTCTTCTGCCATACGCAGTGCGTGCCTGATCGCCTCGCGGCGGTTTTCGATCACTTCATATGGTTTTCCTGTAGGTTTGATTCCCTTTTCTATGGCTGCAAGGATAACCATCGGGTTTTCAGTCCGGGGATTATCGGAAGTCAGAATACAGTAATCCGCCAGCCGTCCGCCGATCTCACCCATCATGGGGCGTTTGCCCTTATCCCTGTCGCCGCCGCAGCCAAACAATGCAATCACACGGTTCCGCGCAAACTGGCGGACAGTCTTCAGGATATTTTCCAGCGCATCCGGAGAATGGCTGTAGTCCAGGATCACTTTGTAGGGTGTATCTGTCTGCAGCACTTCAATCCGTCCGGGCACGCGTGTTACCGCTTCCAGGCCCGCCTTGATCTTTTCGGGCGCGATTCCCATAATCAGCGCACAGCTGGTGGCAGCCAGCGCGTTGTAAACATTGAACATACCGGTCATCCGCATCCGGATGGCAATCTGGTTCATTCCGTGGAGCTGTACGTTGAATTTGGCCCCTTCTTCGGTAATTTCGATGTCACGGGCGAAAACGTCGGCATCCACGCAGATTCCATACGTGATAAAGGGGCAGCAGATACCGTCCTTCAGCTTTGCAGACGTCTCGTCATCCGCGTTCATGGCGGCATTCTTAACCATTCCGCTGGTAAAGAACTGCTTCTTGGTTTCAAAATACCGCTCCATGGTATAGAAGTAGTCCAGATGATCCTGGCTCAGGTTTGTGTAGCAGCCCACCTCAAAAGTCATGCCGTCAAGACGGTTCATATCAATTGCGTGCGCAGATACTTCCATGCACACAACCTTCACACCTTCATCCGCCATCATCCGCAGCATCTTCTGCAGCTCAATGGGATCGGGGGTGGTCAGTTTACTGTCCAGATGCTGTTCTTCAACCACAGTGCCGGTGGATCCGATAATGCCGCACTTCAGGCCCGCTTTTTCGCAGATACTCTGCAGCAGGTATGTGGTCGTGGTTTTTCCTTTTGTGCCCGTGATGCCGATCATGCGCATCTGCCGGGACGGATGTCCGTAAAAAGCCTCTGCAATACGAGCCATCGCGGCACGGCCGTTATTTACCAGAACCTGCGGAACATCCATTTCCACAAAATGTTCAACAATCAGAGCAACGCAGCCGTTTTCCACCGCTTCCCATGCGTAATCATGAGCGTCAAAGCGTGCGCCGACGATACAGAAAAACAGTCCCGCATCCGTCTTGTCCCTGCTGGAAGAGGTCAGTTCCCGTATTTCCGTATTCATATTGCCGCGGGTTTCTTCCACGTAAGGAAGCTCCGTCAGTAATTCCCACAGTTTCATGTTTGTCCACCTTTCATTTCCGGCCGGTTCAGCCTGCTATAAGATTACCACAAAACCGCTTTCTTTTCCACTCGGCGGAAATGCGAAATGGGAGACCGACTGATTCAGTCTCCCGCATAAGAAGTCAATCTGATCTGCAGCTCGGCATTCTCTGCCGCCTGGGCTGCTGTGGAAACAGTCATCTGCGCGTTGACCGGCGCCGTCAGGCGGATGGTCTTTGCGCCTTTGGATGAAATCAGGTTCAGCTTAACCGCTTCAGAGCATACGCTTGCGCTGTCGCTCCCCCTTTCAATTTCTCCCCTGATCCATTCATTTTCGGATGCAAGTTCTTCAATAGAAGCATTCAGTTTGTTGACAGTATGTCCGGTAGCTCCGATTGCCGCCATGTCAGCAAGCAGCAAGGCAATCAGCAGTACTCCCGCAATAATCAGTGCAGTCAGCGCTGCATCCCACCGGATACCTTCAGAAGAAAACACACGTCTTGCAGGTTTCGCTTCCTCTATCACCGGCTTTCGTCCGCAGACAGCGATACCGCCTGTCCAGTCCTGCGTCTGGTGGAATGACGGGAGGGAGGCAGAACATGTCATTCTGGACCGATGTATGTCTGCCTGCTGCTGACGGAAATCCTCTTTACGGAACCGCTTCTCCTGCCAGTTGATCATACCGTCCTGCAGCCTGTTTCTGACCCTGGCAGTCATTTCAGTCATCCATACTCACCTCTTTCATTCTTTCTGCGCTTCCAGTCCCGCAATCATTTCCAGAAGCTGCGGCAATTCGTCCTTAAACTTGTTCCAGGCGTCTCCGCTGGCGGAAACAGCGGCTACGCGTACATGATCATTAGCTCCGGTAATTTCCATATCCCGCTCTTCATGCAGGATTTTCTGCCTGATGTTGGCCGGCAGGAGAACCCTGCCCTGTGCGTCGCAGGTCTGTTCATCAAAGCTCAGTGCGTAAAACTGTTCAAGGTATCGGTTCAGAGCCGGGTTCAGCTTGCCCAGCCGTTCATATGTCTCGTTCCTCTCCTCCCACTTTTCCGTCGGGTAAATCGCTACTGATTCAAAGTCGAAAGAAGGGGCAATACAGAATGTGTCTCCCAGTTTTTCCCGGAACCCCTGGGGAATCACCAGGCGTCCTTTGCTATCCAGGCTGTGGTTGAAAGACCCTATAAACCGTTTAACCCGGTTTTCCTCTTTCTTTTCAAGGGTTTCAGCGTTTTCTTCGGGATTCATTTTTTTGGTATCATCCACTACGCTTTCCCCCTCTCTACCACTTTTATGTTCGATTTTGGGATTCTCTTCCCTTTTTCCCCACAAATTTAACACAAGTTTTGATTCTCCGCAACCCCTGCTCAGATTGTTTCAATGTTTTTAATGTGTGTTTTTGTAATCCTTTTGTAATATTTTTGTAATATTTATAAAGTGATTGTGCCAGTACTTTTTCATTCCAACAATATTTGGTATAAAAAAAGGACCAAGCCCCATTTGGGAGCCCGGTCCAGGAAAAAATATGTACTAAAAAATTAATATTTTTTTATCAGAGGATTATTTTCGGACAGAATCCGATACTGTCACAGGAAACCAGGTGGTATCTGATTCCATTGTGCTCACCGTTAAAACCAATCTGTATCCCGGCTCCGTGCAGATGGCCGTATACCACTGTATGCACCCGGTATTCCTCCAGTATTGAAGTAAAAAGCGTGTCCGTTTCCGCCTCCAGCAGTGGCGGATAATGCATCATAACAATCAGCGGCCTTCCGCCTGCTATATTTTTTGCCGCGTCCAGGGCCAGGCGAAGCCTCTCTGCTTCGCGCAGGAAGATTTTCTCATTCTGCGCGTCAAGGGGTGCTTCCTTTGTTGGAATCAGCCATCCCCTTGTACCGCAGACCGTTGCTTCTCCCAGGTCAGCCGCGCTGTGCTGTATCGCGGTAATCGACGAAGGCAGGATGGAACGTACGCGGCTGATGGAATTCCACCAATAGTCATGATTCCCTTTGCAGATCACTTTACTTCCCGGCAAACTGCCGATTGCTTCCAGATCTGCCCTGGCGTCCTCAAGCTGCATCGCCCAGCTGATATCCCCCGGAATCAGCACTGTGTCCTCATCTTCAACCAGCTTCTGCCAGTTTTCCTGTATGCGTAAAAAATGCCTGTCCCACTGGGGACCAAACACGTCCATGGGTTTATCGTCTCCCCCGGGCAGGTGCAGGTCTCCAATGGCAAACAGGCGCATGCTTACTCCTTTAACTGTGTCACGGACGGGCAGAAATCAGATCTCTTCTTCCTCCGCGTCATCGTCCGCGTCTCTTTCTTCATCTTCCCGGACGTCCTCCAGGCTCAGTTCCTGGTCAATTTCTCCGAATTCGTCCGTTTCTTCTTCTTCCACGTCGGGAATAATTTCATCCATACCGCTGACAGCGTCCATATCACCGATGGTAGAGGTGTCAACGTTTTCTGTTTCCGTTCCGTTATCGGTATCATCAGCGCTGTTGCTCTTGTTCATCTCCCGCAGACAGAACAGGCACACATCTTTTCCGGGCAGACACGGTTCCTCATTGCAGATGCTGCACAGTTCAATTTCTTCGGAGCGGGACTCCCCTTTCATCTCCTGCAGGCAAACCTTGCAGTACTTTTCATCCTCCCGGATGTAGTTCAGGTCGCAGCGGGGGCACTTGACCAGATTCATATTGTTTCCTCCTCAAACGTGGCAATTCTGGTATGAATTCCCACATTGTTGATCGTAGTTCTCACTTTTGATGCATTCTTTTACACCAGCGCATTAAAAACAGAGGAAAAAACTGAGTGTTTCTCCACTAAATGGCTTTCTCCTCCACTTTTCTGCCGAAAGCACCTCGTGATCTACGGTCATGGATTATACTATGCATATACATCATATGCAATAGGAAAAGAATACTTTTGGCAAAAAATAGTAAACTTATGATTCAGCCGGATGAAGAATATCGTCCATCAGCTTCAGCAGATCATCGCGACCCGTGCCATCCTCTCCGCTGAAACAGATGATTTCCCAGGGCTGGACGCTCAGCGCCCTGCAGATCGGAGCCAGGTATTTGCTACGTGCACCGCGGCTGATCTTGTCCGCCTTTGTGGCTATCACTGAGAACGGAATATCCATTTCCCTCAGGAAACGGTTCATCTGTTTATCATCCTCTGTGGGTTCGTGGCGGATATCCACCAGGCACAGCACATGAAGCAGTTCATCCGCTTTTTCGAAATAATCCTGCATCATCTGGCCCCAGCGCTGTTTTTCTTTTTTGTCCACTTTTGCAAACCCATAGCCGGGCAAGTCAACCAGATGGAACTCGTTATTCAGCAGGAACACATTCAGCAGTCTTGTTTTACCCGGCGTGGAGCTGGTGCGTGCCAGCTTGTTCCGCCTGCACAGCCGGTTGATCAGCGTGCTCTTTCCAACATTACTCTTACCGGCCACAGCAATCTGGGGCAGGCCCTTTCCTGTAAACGGCCCGTAGTCGGCCATGGAAGTCACAAACTCTGCGCTTTTGATTTCCATCATATAGTTCACGCTCCTTTCCCAGCCGGTTAATTCATTATGCATTATGCATTGACAATTGCTGTTTTCAGCACATCCTTCACGTCTGCAGCCTTGATCACCTTAAACTGTTCAAGTACATGTTCCGGAATCTTTTCCAGGTCTTTCTGGTTTTCTTCCGGAATCACCAGCGTACGGATACCGGCCCTGTACGCAGCCATGGTTTTTTCCTTCAGTCCGCCAATCGGCAGCACCCGGCCGCGCAGCGTCACCTCGCCCGTCATTGCAACGTCCTGACGCACGGGTTTACCGGTCAGCGCGCTCACCAGCGCTGTGGTCATCGTCACGCCGGCGGAAGGGCCGTCCTTGGGCACAGCGCCTTCCGGCACATGGATGTGAATATCCATGCTCTGGTAAAAATCTTTCTGCAGTCCCAGTTCTTCACTGTGGGCACGGACCCAGGTAAAGGCCGCTTCTGCTGATTCCTTCATCACGTCTCCCAGCTGACCTGTCAGCTTCAGGGTGCCCTTGCCGCTCATGGTAGTGCACTCTACTTCCAGCATTTCGCCGCCCACGCTGGTATAGGCCAGTCCGTTGACCACGCCCACACGAGGCTCTTTCTCCGGTGCTTCCCGCAGATACCGGGGTGCGCCGAGCATTTCCCGCAGGGCCTTCTTTGAAATGGTCATGGAATGTTTGCCCTGGTCCAGCATCCGTACGGCGGCTTTGCGGCACAGCTTTGCAGCTGTTCTTTCCAGTGTACGCACACCCGCCTCACGGGTATAATCCTCAATCATCATCTTCAGGATGCTGTCGTCCGCTTTCAGTGCGTTCGGCTTCATCCCATGCTCCCGGATCTGTTTCGGCAGCAGGTGGCGCTTAAGGATCTGAAGCTTTTCCTCTTCCGTATAGCTGGAAACCTCAATCAGTTCCATCCGGTCCAGCAGCGGCGCAGGGATCGTTTCCATAGTATTGGCCGTAGTGATAAACATCACTTTGCTCAGGTCAAAGGGGAGCTCCATGTAATGATCCCGGAAGGCATTGTTCTGTTCTGAATCCAGCACTTCCAGCATGGCGGAAGCCGGATCACCCCGGAAATCGCCGCTCATCTTGTCAATTTCATCAAACAGGAACACAGGATTGCAGGTGCCGGCCTGCTTCATGCCAGCAATAATGCGGCCGGGGATGGAGCCGATATAGGTGCGGCGATGACCCCGGATTTCCGCTTCATCCCGGACTCCGCCCAGGCTGACCTGGACAAACTTCCGGCCGACAGCCTCAGCGATTGCTTTGACAATACTGGTCTTACCCACACCGGGAGGACCCACAAAGCAAAGGATCGGTCCCTTCATATCCTTTTTCAGCTGAAGAACCGCCAGGTATTCGATAATCCGTTCCTTGACGTCCTCCAGGCCGTAATGATCCCTGTTCAGGATTTCCCTTGCCCGGTTCAGATCCAGATTGTCTTCTGTTTCCTTTCCCCAGGGCAGATCCAGGATCCACTCAATATAAGTCTGGCTGACAGAGCTTTCCGGGCTTCCCGGTGCCATGCGTGACAGCCTGTCCAGCTCTTTCTCGCACTTGCTGCGGGCTTCATCGTTCAGGGGAGTCTCAGCAAGCCGCTTCCGCAGGTCGGCTGTATCGGTTTCATCTCCGTCGCCCAGTTCAGTCTGGATTGCCTTGATCTGCTCCCGCAGATAATAGTCTTTCTGATTCTTCTCCACCTGTTTCCGGATGCGGGCCTGGATCTGTTTCTCCGTATCAGCCATATCGGTTTCACGCATCAGGATCGAACAGACCTTTTCCAGGCGGGCTATCGGATTCAGCTCATCCAGGATATCCTGCCGGTCTTCCCGCTTTGTCAGCACATTTGCTGCCAGAAGGTCTGCAGCCTCTCCGGCTTTTTCAATGGCATGGATCGATTCCACCGTATCCTGGCTGACACGCTGGGAGGTTCTTGCATATTCCTCAAACAGATCCTGTGCGGTGCGCAGAAGTGCTTTTGCTTCCGCCGATCGGACAGCCCGGTCTTCGCAGACCTTGATGACCGCTTTCATGCAGGGATCATCGCCGAGCTTTTCCAGAATCACGCCCCGGCTTGAGCCTTCCACGAGCACACGGATGTTCTCACCGGGCAGATTCATCACCTGCTTGATTTCCGCAATGGTACCGACCTTGCACAGGTCTTTCCATGTGGGGTCTTCCGTATCGTCACTTTTCTGGCTGATCAGAAATACCCGCTGTTTTTCCATCATCCCCTGTTCCAGTGCGGCCAGGGATTTTTTTCTGCCCACGTCAAAATGAAGGACCATGTTCGGAAAGAGCATCAGTCCTCTCAGGGGCAGTACAGGCAATTCGATTGTCTGATTTTTCTTCATGATATCCTCTTGTCATGAACGGCCCGGGGCTTACCGGCTGTTTCGCATACAGTATATACGGAGCCGGTAAAGCCCATACCGTCAGCTTTTTATTCAGGAGGCGTCCGTTTCGTCCGTCTTTTTCTCTGCGCGCCTGGCAGTTCTCTTGCCTACGCCGGAGATCAGTGTCGGCTTTCCGCCGTTGATTGCTTCCTTTGTAATAATGCACTCGTTGACGTCCGGCATTCCCGGAAGTTCAAACATGGTGTCCAGCATCGCGTTCTCAATGATGGCGCGCAGGCCGCGGGCGCCGCATTTGCGGTCAATGGCCTGTCGGGCAATCTCCCGGATAGCGTCATCTTCAAAGATAAGCCGGATGTTATCCATATCCAGCAGTGTGGAATACTGCTTGCACAGTGCGTTCTTCGGCTCTGTCAGGATCCGGATCAGTGCGTCCTCATCCAGTGCATCCAGCGTAACCAGAATCGGCAGGCGACCGACGAATTCCGGAATCAGGCCGTATTTGGTCAGGTCTTCCGGCTGTACGTCCTTCAGTGCGTCTGTCCGGGCAGGATCCCGCTGGCTCTGGATTTCGGCGCCAAAGCCCAGCGTTTTCTTTCCGATACGGTTTTCAATAATCGGTACCAGTCCGTCAAAAGCACCGCCGCAGATAAACAGGATATTGGTTGTATCAATCCTGATCATTTCCTGATGCGGGTGTTTCCGTCCGCCCTGGGGCGGCACAGCAGCTTCCGTTCCCTCCAGGATTTTCAGCAGTGCCTGCTGAACCCCCTCGCCGCTGACGTCACGTGTAATGGACATATTCTCGCCTTTGCGGGCAATTTTGTCTATCTCATCGATGTAGACAATACCGCGCTGTGCCTTCTCAATATCCCAGTCCGCCGCCTGAATCAGGCGAAGCAGGATAGTTTCCACATCATCGCCCACATAGCCGGCCTCTGTAACGCTGGTAGCGTCGGCGATTGCGAACGGAACTTCCAGGATCCGGGCCAGGGTTTGGGCCAGGTAGGTTTTTCCGCTGCCCGTGGGGCCCAGAAGCAGGATATTGCTCTTCTGGAGTTCCACATCATCCCGCGTCTGCTTCCGGTTAATCCGCTTGTAGTGGTTGTACACTGCCACACTCAGTGCGCGTTTCGCCCGTTCCTGTCCGATCACATACTCGTCCAGGATCTTTTTCATCTCCGCGGGTGAAGGCAGCTTCACCGGTGCGAGCATATCCCTGGAAGCATCATCAAGCAGGAGATCCTCTTCGCTCAGGATCTCGTTACACAGGGCGATACATTCATCGCATATATAAACGTTCGGACCGGCCACCAGCCGTTTTACCATACGCTGTTCCTTACCACAGAAGGAGCAGCGGGGTGTCTGTCTGTTCATATTGTTGGCCATGCTTCAACCTCACTTTTTCTGCTTGTCCCGCGGCTGATAGATCTCATCAATAATATGATAATCCAGCGCTTCTTCCGCGCTCATGAAATAGTCGCGTTCAACGTCCGCCTGAACCTTTTTCAGGGGCTGGCCTGTCATTTCAGCCATCATGGCAGTCATTTTCTTCTTTGTCTTCATCAGCCATTCGGCCCGGATCGCTACGTCTGTAGCCTGGCCCTGGGCGCCGCCCAGGGGCTGATGGATCATCACTTCGGCATTCGGCAGAGCAAGCCTCTTGCCTTTTTCACCGGCCATCAGCAGGAAGGCGCCCATGCTGGCGGCCATGCCGACGCAGACCGTACGCACCTGCGGCCGGATGTACTTCATCGTATCGTAAATTGCCATACCGGCTGTCACAGATCCGCCGGGACTGTTAATGTACAGGCTGATATCACTGTCCGGATCTTCCATTTCAAGGAACAGCAGCTGCGCAACCACCAGATTGGCGGTATCATCGGTGATCTCTCCGCCGAGAAAGACAATCCTGTCCTTCAGCAGCCTGGAATAAATATCGTAGGAGCGTTCTCCCCTGTTCGTCTGTTCAATGACCATCGGAATAAGCGGCATATCGTTCCCTCCTTTGACTGAAACGGCGGCCCGGCCGGGCCGCCGTTAAAGGCATTCTTATTCAGCGTCAGTTTTCTTTGCCGTCTTCTTGGCAGCGGGTTTCTTGGCGGGCTTTTCTTCCGCAGGAGCTTCTGCTGCGTCAGCCTTCTTGGTGGCCTTCTTGGCTGCGGGCTTCTTGGCGGTTTTTTCTTCCGCGGGAACTTCCGCAGTTTCAGCCTTCTTGGTGGTCTTCTTGGCAGCGGTCTTCTTCGCGGGCTTTTCTTCCGCAGGAGCTTCCGCCTTCTTTTCCTCCACCTTGGCGTCCTTCTTCAGCAGATCCAGCACCAGGCGGATCGCGGCATTGTCCTTCAGGTAACCCTTCTGTTCCTCAGTCAGGTTCTTCTTGAAAGTTTCCACTTCCTGTCCCATCTGCTCAGCCTGCTCGGCAATCGCCTTCTCAATGTCTTCCTCAGTGGGCTCGATCTTCTCGGCCTTGCGGATGGCGTCAATCACCAGTTCAATCCGTACCCGCTTTTCTGCTTCAGGCTTGTACATCTGCTTCACGCCGTCCATGGTCTGGCCGGTGTACTTCAGATAGTCTTCCATACGCAAGCCCTGGTAGCTCATCCGCATAGCCATCTCACGAACCATATAGTTCGCCTGATCATCAATCATGGCTTCCGGAATATCGATCTGGGCATTTTCAGCAGCCTTCTCGACAAGCGCGTTCTCAGCAGCAATATCGTTGTTCTTCGCGACGCGGTCGCTCAATTCCTTAACGATGCTTTCCTTATACTCTTTGAAGGTATTGAAATCGCTGATGTCAGCGGCGAAATCATCGTCCAGTTCCGGCGCTTCGGTCATCTGGATGCCGTTCACCTTTACATGGAACACAGCGTCCTTGCCCTTCAGTTCCTCAGCATGGTACTCATCGGGGAACTTGACGTTCAGGTCTTTCTCCTCGCCCAGCTGCATACCGACCATCTGTTCCTCGAATCCGGGGATGAACTGATGGCTGCCGATGGTCAGGGTCTGGCCCTGAGCGGTACCGCCGGCGAAAGCAACGCCGTCCACGGAACCTGCATAGTCCAGGTTGACTGTGTCACCTTCCTGTACGGGACGGTCTTCCACGTCAATCGTACGGCTGGCCTTTTTGCGGTCTTCCTCAATACGGGCATCCACCATTTCGTCCGTCAGCTTCTGCAGATCGGCTTCAACGGTCAGTCCCTTGTAATCGCCCAGCGTCACGTCGGGCCTGACAAACACTTCCAGATGGAACTTCAGGTCCTTGCCGGCGCCGATCTCGTCCAGGTCAATCTGGGGCTGATCCACGGGCTTCAGATCATATTCTTCAACAGCCGCACGGTACGCGTCCGGGAAGATGATCTCGAAGGCGTCATCATAGAAAACGCTCTCGCCGTAAAGGGTCTCGATCATTTTGCGCGGAGCCTTGCCCTTCCGGAAACCCGGAACGTTGATACGCTTGCGCATCTTAAAGAAAGCCTGCGTCATCGCTTCATCAAACTGCTCCGCGGGGATCGTAAAGGTCAGTTTCGCTTTGTTTCCGGACAGCTTCTCGTAGGTATGGCTCATGAATTATCTTCCTCCTGATCATTTCACTGAATCATTTCAGCATAAAACAGCGGTGCGCATAAAACACCGCATGGCATTCTATCACAAGTTTCCTTGTATTGCAACAGTTTCTGCGGTTTTACCACGGATCGGACACTGCAGGAAGGAGTTCTGAAGTACCAACTCCCAGGATATCACTCGTTCTCCGGGATGATAGTTTCTTCCCATCCTTCAGCTTGCACAGCTGATGTCCCATAAAGACAATGCAAGCAGTTTCCCCGCCGTCCAGGTTGAACCCCAGGGTGCATCCCTTCTCCAGCAGCTTTTCCGCAAGGAAACTGATACCGTCACCCTTGCTCCGCTTGATCCGGCCTTCCAGCATCATAAAGAAATAATGGCCCTTCTCCACCATGCCTACCGCGGTACGCTGGGCATGACTGGTGCCGTATTTCTTCAGGGCTTCTTCATTCAGTTTCCCATCCCGGATCAGGATCGGACCGAAAGCCAGTACGTCAACCGCACCGTCTTCCAGGTATTCCTCAGCGGTTTTTTCGTCACTGTAGTAAACCTTCATGTCTCCGTCCGGCCAGATCGCAAGGCAGTCCAGGTTCGGAAAATCCTTTACGCCTTTCTTCTTGGTTCTGTCCGACCAGATCTTCCCGTCACGGATAATGATTCCGGGCCGGCTTTTCTTCTGCTGCAGGCGCAGCTGGGCAAAGTCATTGGAAACAGCAAACACTGTACCGTATTTCCGGGCGATCTTGTAGGGATACTCCATATTCGCCGCGGTTTTCCAATGTTCCGGATCATTGGCAATCATCCTCGGACCCACAGATCCTTCAGCACAGAAGACTTCAGCCTCATACCAGACCCGAGCCGGTTTTTTCTGCTCCCGGCGGAAGATTTCGACTCTCAGCGTGCTGCTGGCATACCGCCAGACTCCGTTTTCTTCATCTTCCCAGACAAATTCCCCGGAGTCCAGAAAACCGGCATCATTCAATGCCGGAAACTCGCCTTTTTCTTCTGCTGCCGCATGCAGTCCGCCCCAGAGAAGCGTCAGCATCAGCAGCATACAAAGCGTTCTTCTGATCATATCTTCTTAACTCACACCCATCATGCGGTGAAGCACTTCCTGATATGCCTCTGCCACATTGTCCATGTCTCTTCTGAACCGGTCGATATCCAGCGGTTCATGCGTTCCGGCGTCCCAGAACCGGGCAGTGTCCGGAGTAATCTCATCTGCGACAATGATCCGTCCGTGATAGCGCCCAAACTCCAGTTTAAAGTCGATCAGTTCGATGCTGATATCCTTCAGGTACGCTGTCAGGATTTCATTGATCTTCAGGCTGACGCGGGTAATCTCTTCCATTTCCTCCGGTGTGGCCAGCTTCATCGCATAGATATGGGAGTTGTTCACCAACGGATCCGCTTCCATCCCGGTGTTCCGCAGTTCAAACTCCACCACAGGCGGCTCCAGCTTCGTTCCCACAGGAATCCCGGTACGTTCAGCCAGCTGTCCGGCAGAACGGTTGCGGATTTTCACAGAAAGAGGAATCATATCGCACCGCTTCACCAGGCAGTGCCTTGCGTCAATATGTTCCAGATAATGGCTTTCGATTCCGTGTTCTTCCAGCAGATGAAAAAGGTGCTCGCACACCGAATTGTTCACTTCGCCCTTGCCGAGGATCCGTCCCCTCTTCAGGCCGTGAAACGCCATGGCCTCGTCTTTGAAATAGACGATCGCTTTATCAGGGTCGTCCGTCGCGTAGACTTTCTTGCCTTTCCCTTCACGCAGAATCATCCCGATTTCCGGCATTGCGTGTCCCTCCGTAATCAAGAATACACGAAAATATTCTATCATTCTCCTATTTTTTTCTCAAGACAGCTAATCTGTATGTTTTCCTCCCAGATTGTACAAAAATCGTACTTTCCGCATTCACGTATCCGGAAACGTTCGTCTTTTTGCTATTTCTTTCAAACAATGATAATATATATATGCTTTCTGTTGCCTTGAACTTTCATAATTATACTCGCTCCTGCAGGTATTCTGTCTGGTTGATATAATTGTGAAACCGGAATTTAATTCAGAAACGAAGTGATTATATGGATCATTACAGCAAAGCCCGCCGGGAAGGTCTCCGCGTTTACCAGAACGCTATCCAATCCAACACCGACCCTTACCTTCCTGTTCTGGAGGAGCGGGTTCCTGCCCTTTCCTCTCTCAGCCGTCTGTCCCTCGGTATTATGACCATTCCCCTTGACCGGGTCATCGGCTCCGTTTCCCGTGGCCGCAGCTATGCCTTTGCAAATGGGTTCATGCCTATTCTCGAAGGCGGCAGCGAGTTCGCCAGCAAATGGGAGCATCTCTGTGAAAGTGTGGAAGCCAAAGGTGTCAACCAGCCCATCACAGTATTGGAATATATGGGATACTACTATGTCATCGAAGGCAATAAACGAGCCTCTGTCATGAAGTATCTCGATGCCCGGGATATCGAGGCAGACGTTACCCGCGTGTATCCGTCCATGAGTGATGATCCGGAAATTGTTTCCTATTATGAATACTGCGATTTCTGCAAGGAAACCGGCCTTTATGCCATCTTCTTCTCCCGTCCCGGTTCCTATCAGAAGCTTCTTTCCCTGCCGGGTGTCCGTGCAGGAGAAAAATGGACCGACGACGAGATCCTCTCCCTGCGCAAGCTCTATCATTATTTTGCCGAAAACTATCTTACCCAGACCCGCGGCAAGGAAGTTCTGCCCTGTGGAGATGCTTTCCTGCTTTATCTGACTACTTTCGGCTATGAGGACGTCAGGGATGACGATCTGGGAAAAACCGGGGAGCGCGTCCGTCTCATGTCCCGGGAATTTGAATCCCGGGACGGCCGTGTGAACCTGGTCATGGAGCAGGTTCAGCCTCCCGTTCCTTTAATTTCAGCGCTGTTCCATCCTTCAAAAATCAAAGCAGCCTTCCTCTTCAACCGTTCCATCCAGGATTCCGCCTGGAACTACTGGCACAACCTGGGGCGTCTGGAAGCCGAGGAAAAGCTGGGGGACCGGCTGGAGACCACAACGCGCATCGTGCCTTCCCGGACAGAATTTGCCGAGGAAGTTGACCGGCTGATTGCCGACGGCTATACCGCTATTTTTGCAACTTCCCCTGTTATGCTCAACAGTGCTGTGGAACCGGCACTGAAGCACCCCGAAGTCCGGTTCCTCTGTTGTTCCCTGCTGTCCAACTACACGAATATCCGCACCTATTATATCCGGTTCTATGAAGCAAAGTTCCTGCTGGGCCTGGCCGCGGGCATCCTCTCCGAAAACGGAAAAATCGGATATATTGCCGACTTCCCGATTTACGGCGTCCCGGCTGCGGCCAATGCATTCGCCCTGGGTGCCCGAATGGTCAACCCGCAGGCAAAGATCTATCTGAACTGGTTCTCTGCCTCCTGGTTTGATCAGGAAATGCCTTTTGAAGATCCCGAAATCCGCGTAATCTGCAACCGGGACATCACCGCGCCGAACCGCGATGCCCGTGATTATGGCCTGTATGTCCGCGACGGCGGAGAAATTCTCCACATGGCTACGCTGGTCCCTCATTGGGGACTCTTCTATCGGATGATGACGGAACGTATCCTGAACGGTACTTTCAACCAGGCGGAAAGCAAGGAAAACGTAACCAATTACTGGTGGGGCCTCGGTTCCAATATCCTGGACGTTGCTTTCTCATCCCGCTTCGATCCATACGCTGCCCGGGTGATTCATCATTTCCGTGAGCAGATCCGTGAAGGTTCCTTCACACCGTTTGAAGGAGAATTGCGTGACCAGAGCGGCACTTTGCGCTGCGATGCAGACCGGCGTCTCACCCCTGCTGAAATTCTTTGTATGGATTACCTGGCTGATAACATTATCGGCACGCTGCCTGATGCAGAAGAACTCATTGAATCCGCTCGTCCTCTGGTACGCCTTCAGGGATTCAACGGAGAACTGAAGCCCGAGCTTTCAGCTTTCAGCTGGAACAGAAAGTGAGCGAATGATATGCGGATTCTGGCTATAGCAGACGAACCTTCTCCCCGGCTCTGGGGTGATCTTTGCCGGGAAGCACTGCGCAATGTGGATATCATCCTCTCCGCAGGAGATCTTCCCGCCAAATATCTGTCTTTCCTGACCTGCTTCACCAACGCGCCCATCATTTATGTACCCGGCAATCATGATGACCGTTATGAAAAAGAGCCGCCGGAAGGCTGCCTGTGTGCGGACGGAACGGTTGTCCAGATCAAGGGCGTCCGGATATTCGGTCTGGGCGGATCCATCCGCTACCGTCCGGACGCAAAGAATATGTATACCGAGAAAGAAATGGCTTCCCGCATTGCTTCATACCGGCGAATGCTGAAAGCCACCGGCGGATTTGATATCCTGCTGACCCATTCCCCGATCCGGGGCTTTGGAGACCAGGAGGACCTTGCGCATCGGGGATTCGAATGCTTTGGTCCCCTGCTGGACACCTGGCATCCCGCTGTCATGGTTCACGGTCATGTACACCAGGCTTATACCGGTTCCCACTTTATTCGTGAGCGTGACTGGAACGGCATTCCTGTCATCAACGCCAGCATGGCCTATGAATTTGATCTTCCCGAAACGCCGAACCGGAAAGACCCCAACTGGAAGGGGCTCCGCCTGATGAAAAAAGCCAGCACCTTCTGACAGATATAAAAAAACAAGGGCTTCCGTCTCAGCGGAAGCCCTTGTTTTTTACTCAGTCCATTCTTTGGTTGTCGGAACGTCCTGTTCCTCGTCATCCAGCATATAGGCCTTGTGCCTTTCATCAATTACCGGATTCTCCGGCATAATCAGCCTTCCTTCCGGAAGCAGCAGTTCCATCTGCTTTCCGGCCAGGATTGTTCTGGCATAATCCAGAACATCCGTCAGCCTGTGATCCATTGCCACACCGTACAGCGGCCAGTTGGCGCCGCAGTGATTGTCGGAGCCGGCTGACATAATCAGTCCATATTCCTGTCCGTAAAGCCAGGCCCGTGCATCATCCAGGGGATCGTTTCCTGCATTGGCCACCTCAATACCGTCGCAGTATTTCAGTCCCAGCCGGATCCGGTCCATATAGCTCCGCATCCGGAACGGATGTGCCTGGATCACGCAGCCGCCGGCCTTATGAACCTCTTCCAGCTGCTGGTGCCGGTTCCAGTGTTCCATCTCCGGGTGGGCTTTCATATATTCCTTGGTCAGCCCGTAAATCAGGTACTCATCAAAGTGAATGTTCTGTTCAAGTCCGAAGAAAACGTCCAGGCCGATTTTGTCTCCCTCTTCCTTCGCGTCTTCGTATCCCTTCCAGAACAGATCCACCCGTTCTTCCCAGGGAAGGTTCCGGTCAACAGCAGTGTTCCCGCCGAAGAAATGATCTGTAATGATAATGCCTGTAAAGCCGGCCTCCTTATACGCCCTGGCCTGTTCTTTACCGGTTGCCCTGCCGCAGGCGCTCCCCTGGCAGGTATGCATATGGGTTTCATATAAAAATGGCATGGTTATGCTCCTTCCGGATTTGCATCCATGCCATTATATTCACTTATACCGTTTTTGTCACCGCTTTTTGTTATCTTTCAGTGACTTTTTGTCTGTGTAATCAGTTTCAGTTCGCTCTTTCCAGCAACGTAAGCAGGTATACGAATTCTTCCTTATAGACGTCTCCGCTCACGTCCTGGCATCCTCTCGCCAGCTCCAGCGCCTGTGCCCATGTGGCCTGTCCTTTCCATTCGCTTTCCCTGAGCAGCATTCCGGCTTCAGCCACCGCGGCCGCGAACCGCATATTTTCACTCAGTTCAGCCTTGACCGCTTCATCGTTCACAGGATACTCATACAGTTTGCTCACAGTGCCTTCCGGTTCCTTTGCCCGGATGCTTACCGTCAACCAGTCTCCGCCGGCAGCAGCCTGAGTTTCCTGGTACCGGCTTCCAACTTCACCGAAATTGAAATCAGAGTCTGCCGGAACAATCTCATACAGTGCCGTCATCCGGTGGCCGCTGCCGATCTCGCCGCCGTCCTTCTCGTCGTTGGCAAAGTCTTCAGCCGCCATCAAACGGTCTTCATAACCGATCAGGCGATATCCCTTCACCATTGCCGGGTTGAAATCCACCTGGATTTTCACGTCCTTGGCTACAGTTATAAACGTGCCGCCGCCTTCCTCCACAAGCGCTTTCCGTGCTTCGTAAATGGTATCGATATACCGGCAGTTGCCGTCGCCGTAGTCTGCCAGGGCTTCCATCTTGTTATCCTTGTAGTTGCCCATGCCGAATCCAAGGCAGGTCAGGCTGATACCGTTCTTCTTCTTTTCAGTTACCAGTTGAGCCAGGTCTCCTTCGCTGGTCACACCCACGTTCAGGTCGCCGTCCGTAGCCAGCAGGATACGGTTTACGCCGTCTTCAACATAATACTTTTCCGCGATCTCATATGCCCGCAGGATACCCGCACTTCCGTTGGTTCCGCCGTGGGCTTCCAGCTCGCTGATTGCTTCCATGATCCGGGTCTTATCCGCTGCGGGTGTGCCTTCCAGTACCACCCGGTCCCGGTTGGCGTAAGTCACAATGGAGATGGTATCTTCCGGGTCCAGCTCATCAAGCAGCAGCAGGAACGCCCGCTTCACAAGATCCAGCCGGTCGCTGCCGTTCATGCTGCCGGAGGTGTCGATCAGGAAAACCAGGTTATGTCCGGGACGTTCATCCTTACGAACTTCCGCGGCCTGCAGACCGATCAGCAGCAGCTTCGTTTTTTCGTTCCAGGGGCAGGGTGCGATTTCAGTTGTCACGCCGAAGGGCTCGCCGTCCCTGGGCTGCGTATAGTCGTAATGGAAGTAATTCAGCATCTCTTCAATCCGGATACTGTTTGCCGGAATCCGCTCCCCGCTCAGCACCTTCCGGCGAAACAGGGCGTATGAAGAGGTATCCACGTCCGCCGCAAAAGTAGACAGCGGAGAAGTCAGCACGCTGAGGAAGCGGTTGCTCTCAAAGGTGGTGTATTCCTCCGTGTTCCAGTCGATCCGGCCTTTGGAAGCCGCGGTCATCGGCATGCTTGTGGACATATTTGCGAAGGATTCCGCATAGGATACGCCTGCCGCAGCCTCTGTTGCTTCATACATGATTTCGTCGTATGACCAGTTCCTTGCTTCTGATTTTTTAGTCGTCGTGGTTTCCAGCATCTCCATCGTAACGCTGTCCGCCATGCCGGTTACCAGCAGTCTCTGGACCTGCTGGAATTCACGCAGGGCCCGCTCCGTATCTTCATCAAAAACGCCATTGGGTTCTTTGTCCAGGTATTCCAGTTCCTTCAGCCTCGTCTGAATCCAGGTGACCTTCTCCCCCGTGTCCCCCTTGAACCAGATTTTGTTTTCCTCGCCCATGGCACCTGCTGCAATGGCCAGCACCATCAGCACCGCCAGGATGATCGCTGTAATCCGCTTCATATGTATTCAATCTCCTTTCTCATTACCGGTTTTTCCGGTCTCACTCTGTAGGACGTAGCCAACTAAAAAAAGTTCCCGAATTTCTTCAGAAACTTTTTCATGCTGTCACAATCAATTGATTGGCTGGCCAAACCATTAATTCTGAATTCTGAATTCTGAATTCTGAATTTGAGGATCCGCCTCATCAGCATATTCTTCAAACTTAAATGCGATTGTTTCTTTGCTGTGGCTGTCACTGGACAGGATCAGCTTTCCGCCGTGCGCCCGGATATAGTCCCGGATCTCCCTGGCAGGATAAGGTGACGTACGGTATCCCCGTGAAATCGCACCCGTATTGATCTCAAAAGGTTTTCCGGTTTTCAGCAGGGCATCCGCCGCTTTCTGCCATGCCTTCACATAGCGGGGATGATGCACGTCAAAAGCAGGCTCCTGTTCTATGAACTTGCTGATCAGGTCAAAGTGGCCGATAATATCGCACTTTGTCACTTCCACGACCTTTGCTTCCGTTTCAAAAAACGCTTCCGCAAAAGCGTACCAGTCGCCCCCGAAATACTTTTCCACGCCTTCCCGCTGTTTGTCCGCGGTCCAGTCAATGGACACGTGGTGCCCGTCCGGCATCGTCAGCAGATGGACCGATCCGATCACATAATCATATTCCGCAAAGTCATCTGAAATGAAATCCCGCTCCAGGCCGCACAGCACCCGGATCTGACCGGCATACTTCTCCTTCAGCCGGGCGATCTCTGCCCGGTATTCGGCGCTGGTTTCAAGCGTCATGCCGCAGGGATCCAGATGACTGTGATCAGAGATTCCAACGGTATCCAGTCCCATCCGGATCGCTTCCTGAACCATCTCCTCCGGAGTGTTCTTTCCGTCAGAAAAGACAGTATGCATGTGCAGATCTTTCATCAGACCATTTTCTCCTGCTTCACCTTGTGGTCAATCACATGGCGGGATGCCAGTTCCTTATGGATATCATCCAGGGAAATACCCGCTTCAATCATCAGAACCATCACATGATAGGTCAGGTCCGCGATTTCATAAATTGTGTTCTTCTTATCCTTATCCTTGGCAGCGATGATCACCTCCGTGGTCTCCTCGCCCACCTTCTTCAGGATCTTGTCCAGTCCTTTCTCGAACAGGTAGGTGGTATAGGAACCTTCCTTCTTCTCCGTCTTCCGGCCGGCGATCAGTTCCATGAGGCCCTCGTAGGTAAACTCATGCAGTTCGTCGCTCTCCCAGATCACGTCATTGAAACAGGTTTCGTTGCCCGTGTGGCAGGCCGGACCGTCCTTTTCCACCTTCACCAGCAGCGTATCCCGGTCGCAGTCCGCCGTAATGGACACGATATGCTGATAGTTTCCGCTGGTTTCTCCCTTCAGCCACAGTTCCTGGCGGCTCCGGCTCCAGAAGCAGGTCAGGCCTTTCTCCATGGAAATCTTCAGGCTTTCCCTGTTCATATAGGCCATCATCAGCACTTTCCCGTTCTCCGCGTCCACCACAATGGCCGGTATCAGGCCCTTCTCGTCAAATTTCAGTTCGTCGATGTTCAGCATGATTAATCCTCCAATTCATAATTCATAATGCCAGTTACTGATTCTCTATGAAAGATGATTGCAGTTCCTTGTTTTGTATAACCATATGATTTGGTTTTTCACAATCCATAATTGTGAATTATGAATTATGAATTGTGAATTCTCTTATATCCTTGCCGGAATCCCATTCCTCTGCATTTCACGCTTCAGGTCATTGATCGCCACTTCACCGAAGTGGAAGATCGAAGCCGCCAGCCCCGCATCCACTCCGGGCAGCGCCTTGAACAGCGTGATGAAATCCTCAATACACCCTGCGCCGCCGGACGCAATCACCGGCACCTTCACCACGTCGCAGACCTTCTCCAGCAGTTCCAGGTCGAACCCCTGCTTCACACCGTCTGTGTCCATGGAGTTGACCACGACCTCTCCGGCACCTTCTCCGACGCACCGGCGGACCCATTCAATCGCTTCCATGCCGGTATTCTCCCGGCCGCCTTTGGCAAAAATCCTGAAAACGCCGTCCACGCGCTTCACGTCCACGCTCAGCACCACGCACTGGTCGCCGTAAAGCTTTGCCGCCTTGCCTACCAGCGAAGGGTCCCGAATCGCGCCGGAATTAACCGACACCTTGTCCGCACCGCACTTCAGCACCCGGTCAAAGTCATCCGTGGTATTGATGCCGCCGCCCACTGTCAGGGGGATAAACACCGTACGTGCCGTTTCCGTCAGGATATCCGTAAACAGTGCCCGGCCTTCAGCGGAAGCCGTTATGTCATAAAACACAAGTTCATCCGCGCCGTTTTCACTGTAATACTTCGCCAGTTCCACCGGGGATGCCACATCCCCAAGCTTCTGGAAGTTGACACCCTTGACCACCCGTCCGTCCTTCACGTCCAGGCAGGGAATGATTCGCTTTGTAATCACCGTGCCACCTCTATTGCTTTCTTCAGATCAATGTCCCCGGTATAGTACGCCTTACCAATGATGGCGCCGTACAGGTTCATCTTCCGCAGGCTCTCTACATCTTCCAGGGTGGATACCCCGCCGGAAGCCGTAATCTGCAGTCCCAGGCTTTCTGACAGCTGCCGGTACATTTCCCGGTTCGTACCCCGCATAGCGCCGTCCCGGGAAATATCCGTGCAGATCAGGGTCTTAACCCCGATGCTTTCCATCTGCCGGCAGAACGCCATAAACTCCAGGGCGGATTTTTCCATCCATCCCTTGATAGCCACATATCCGTCCCGGACATCCACGCCCACAGCAATCTTCTCTCCGTAAGTGTCCACTGCTTCCCGCAGGAAAGCGGGATCCTCCACCGCTGCCGTTCCCAGGATCACCCTGTCCAGCCCGGCTGACAGATAGGTTTTCACGGTTTCCATGCTGCGGATGCCGCCGCCGATCTCACAGAACAGCCCGGCCACCTCTTTAATCTTCAGCACCGTCTCCAGGTTCGGCGTCGTTCCGCTTTTTGCGCCCTCCAGGTCTACAAGATGCGCATGAGTTGCACCCTTTGCGGCAAAATCCCGGCCGATTTCTTCCGGGTGCTCACTGTAAACAGTCATCTGGGCATAATCACCCTTGTACAGGCGCACTGCCTTGCCTTCATATAAATCAATAGCAGGAAACAGGATCATGTTATGCGTTTCCTCCTATCTCACAGAAGGCTTTCAGAATCCGAAGACCCACTTCCCCGCTTTTTTCCGGGTGGAACTGACAGCCGAATACATTGCCGCAGCCCACACACGCCGTCAGGTCTGCGCCGTATTCCGTCACAGCCAGCAGGCTCTCCTCGCAGTTCACCGCGCTGTAGGAATGGACGAAATATACATACTCGCCTTTCCGGGTGTATTTCAGCAAGGGAGAATCCTTCACGATCCTCAGGGCATTCCAGCCCATCTGGGGGATTTTCAGCCCTTCCGGAATCCGTTCCGCAATAGGACGAATCTCGCCTTTCAGAAGACCGAGCCCTTCATGCTCGCCGTATTCATAGCTGCGTTCAAACAGCATCTGCATACCAAGGCACACACCCATCAGCGGCTTCCCCTTGGCGGTTTCTTCTTTCACCGCCTTGTCCATACCGGAGGCACGCAGCTTTTCCGCCGCATCCTGGAAAGCGCCGACCCCGGGCAGAATCAGCCGGTCTGCCCTGCGGATCTCCTCAATATCGCTGGTCACCACAGCATCCTGTCCGATGGCCGCAAACGAAGACCGCAGGGAGAACAGATTCCCGACGCCGTAGTCGATGATCGCAATCATCACAGAACTCCTTTCGTTGAAGGAATTTCATCCGCACAGGCCGGATCAATAGCCACTGCAGTCCGTAGGCTGCGGGCTACGCTCTTGAATGCTCCTTCAATAATGTGGTGGCTGTTGCCGCCGGCAAGCTGCCTGATATGCAGCGTGGCACAGGCATTGTGGGCCAGCGCCCGGAAAAATTCCTCCGTCAGTTCCGTATCAAAAGCACCGACCTTCTCAGCAGGGATCTGCAGGTCATACACCAGCAGGCCGCGTCCGGAAAGATCCACAGCGCTGAGGATCAGGCTCTCATCCATGGGCAGGATTGTGCTGCCATAGCGGACAATACCCTTTTTATCTCCCAGGGCCTGCTCAAAAGCCTTGCCCAGGGCAATACCGATATCTTCCACAGAGTGATGATCATCCACATAGGTGTCTCCCTTGCAGGAAACCTCCAGATCGAAACGTCCGTGCCGGGCAAACAGCGTCAGCATGTGATCCAGGAAGCCCACACCGGTATCGATGACGTTCTTGCCTGTTCCATCCAGATCCAGCCTGATCCGGATATCTGTTTCGCCGGTCTTGCGGCTTACTTCAGCCTGTCTCATGCTTTTTCCTCCAATATCTGTTTGATGGCTGCTGTCAGTTTCTCCATCTGTTCGGGTGTACCGACGGTAATCCGGTTATAATCCTTGATCCTTTCCTTGCTGAAGTGACGGATCAGGATCCCCTTCTTTTTCAGTTCAAGATACAGATCCTCGCCGGATATATCCGGATGTCGTGCAAAGAGGAAATTGGTCTGCGAGGTCGTCATTTCAAAACCCAGTTCCCGAAGTGCTCTTTCGCTCCGGCTGCGGGTTTCCATAATAATCTCGCAGTTCTTCATATTATATTCATCCAGTTTCAGGCTGGCCACGCCGGCCGCGGATGTCAGGGAGTTGACGTTATAGGGGTTGATGGAATACTTGATTGCGTTCAGGTCACGGATCAGTTCCGGATTGCCGATGCCCATTCCCAGCCGTGCGCCGGCCATGGAACGGGACTTGGAAAAGGTCTGTGTAACAAGCAGGTTGTCATATTCCTTAATCAGCGGAACGCAGCTCTCCGCCCCGAAATCCACATACGCTTCATCCACAACCACCACATTATAGAGATTCTGCTTCAGGATCTCCTCGATTTCGCTTCGCCGCAGGGCAATGGCTGTCGGTGCGTTTGGATTGGCAATGAAGATGGTGCCCGCTTTCTGGAAATAATCACTGATGTCAATCGTCAGGTCTTCCTTCAGCGGAATCTCTTCATAGGGGACCTGGTTGATATCCGCGAAAACCGGATAAAATCCATACGTGATATCCGCGAAGTAGGCCGGCGTATGTTTGTCACAAAAAGCCATGAAGGCAAAATTGAGGATCTCGTCTGAGCCGTTGGTCATCAGCAGCTCATCCGGAGATACATTCAGCCTTTCCGCCAGGGTTTTCCTCAACTCCACACATTCCGTATCAGAGTAGAGATACAGCTTGTCACTGGCCTTCCTGACCGCCTCGGCCACTTCCGGCAGCGGCGGATAGGGATTCTCATTCGTATTCAGCTTGATATATTTCTGCTCTCTCGGCTGCTCACCGGGAGTATACGGTTCCAGATCTTTATACTTATCTGAAAAGAACCGGCTCATTTTCTCTCCCCATCCTTCCCGATCAATAACGTTGTTTATGCTTCGCTTTCCATTGTACGGATAACCGCGCTCCTCGCGTGCCCTGTCAGGCCTTCCATCCTGGCGAAAGCTGCCACGTCTTCCGCAACAGCCGCCAGTGCGTCCCTGGTGAAATAAGTATACTGTGTTTTCTTCACAAAGTCATCCACCGAAAGAGGACTGGAAAATTTGGCGGTTCCCTGTGTCGGCAGCGTGTGGTTCGGTCCGGCAAGATAATCCCCCAGCGCTTCCGGACAGTTGCGTCCGAGGAAAACCGATCCGGCATGCCGGATGCTGTCCAGCCAGTCAAACGGATTATCCACACACAGCTCCAGGTGTTCCGGCGCAATCTCGTTGGCAATGTCAATAACTGTCCTCAGGTCGTCCGCCACAATGATCTTGCCGTTATTATCGATGGAGATCCGAGCAATCTCAGCCCGGTCCAGCTGCGGAATCTGTTTTTCCAGTTCATCCCGCACCTTTTCAGCCAATTCCATGGAATCGGTTACCAGTACCGCACTGGCCACCTTATCATGTTCCGCCTGGCTCAGCAGGTCTGCCGCCAGGTATGCGGGATTGGATTTGCCGTCGGCAGCCACCAGAATTTCACTGGGGCCTGCAATCATATCAATGGAAACAACACCATAAACCTGCCGCTTGGCTTCCGCCACAAATGCGTTGCCGGGGCCGACAATTTTATCTGTTTTCGGCACGGATTCCGTTCCGTATGCCAGTGCCGCAATCGCCTGTGCTCCGCCAGCTTTCACGATACGATCCGCCCCGGCCACTTTCGCCGCAGCGAGGATCGCAGCGTTGATTTTTCCGTCTTTTCCGGGGGGAGTGGTCAGCACCACTTCCTTTACGCCGGCTATTTTCGCCGGAATCACATCCATCAGCACTGTAGAGGAAAGCGGAGCTGTTCCGCCTGGCACATAAATACCGGCCCGATCCACCGGAATAACCTTCTGGCCCATCACCACGCCGGGCTCATCATTTATAATGAAGGAATTACGCACCTGCCGGCTGTGGAACTTCCGGATATTGGCGGCAGCCTTTTCCAGGATGGCCATGAATTCGGGAGTAATCTGAGTCAGCGCCTCTTCCATTTCCTCGGGCGTCACCAGCACGCTTTCCAGTTTCGCACCGTCATATTTTTCCGTATATTCAAGCAGGGCTTCGTCTCCCCGTTCCCGTACGCTGCGGATGATTTCTGCGACCTTGTCGGTCACATTCACAGTGGGCATGGCACGGTCGAAGATCTCATCGTTGGATACCTCTCCGTATTTCATAATCCGGATCATGCTTCCTGCACTTCCTTTCTCAGTCCCTCAGTCAGTCTTTCAATCTGTTCTGTCCGGAATTTGAAACCGGACTTATTGGCGATCAGCCGTGCCGAAATCGGGACTATCTCCTCAATCACCGAGAGATTATTCTCACGCAGGGTGGTGCCCGTTTCCACGATATCCACAATCACGTCTGACAATCCGAGAATCGGAGCGATCTCGATGGAACCGTTCAGATGGATGATGTCAATATCCCGGCCAACGGATGTGTAATAATCCCTGGCAATGCGGGAAAACTTTGTGGCAACCCGCAGCGTCCGGTTCATATCATCCTGGAATCCAGCCGGTGCAGCCACCGCCATGCGGCATTTCCCCACATTCAAATCCAGCAGCTCATAGACGTCCGGCCGGTACTCCAGCAGGATATCCTTTCCCGCAACGCCGATATCGGCTGCGCCGCGTTCCACATAAATTGCCACGTCAGAGGGCTTTACCCAGAAGTACCTGACGCCGGCTTCCTCATTGTCAAAAATCAGTTTCCGGCTGTTTTCCATCAGTGCGGGGCATTCAAAACCGGCTTTTGCGAACATGGCATAGACTTTCTCGCCCAGTCTGCCCTTAGGTAAAGCAATATTAAGCACGGAAGTTTTCCTCCTCTGTCAGTCTTTCCAGCATGTCCAGGAACACAGCGAATCCGATCGCCCGGTCTTTCCTGCCCATCTTTCTCATCAGCGCGTCATACTGTCCGCCGGAAAGCACACTGCCGGGGATACCGCTGATAAAGCCTTTAAAGGCAATCCCGTTATAATACTTCACGTCGCCGGTGGCGGAAAAGTCAATCTGAACCCGGTCTTCAATATCGCTGCCCGTGAATCCGGCTACCGCCCGGCCAAGCTCATCGGCCATCTCTCCGGCTCCGTATTCCGCTGCCAGTGCGCGAATCTTCGGCATCACGGTACGGGGTGTTCCATATAGTCCAAGCAGTTCCTTCAGCGCATTTTCCGCGCCTTCCGAAATACCATTATCACGGCATACCCGGCTGATCCCGTGGAGGTTTTTCTGACCCGCGCATTCCAGAATGGCTTTCTTCACTGACTGGTCCGGAGCAATGGCATCCACAAATGCGTTCAGGATACCTACATGGCTGATCTCCAGCACAAAATTGTCCGAACAAAGCTTCAGGCTCTCCGCTGCAAGCTTCAGGACCTCTGCAATACAGGCGCCGTCAACATTGCCCATGCATTCAAGTCCTACCTGTGTCTGTTCCCTGAAGCCGTCTGCCGCCGCAGAAACACGATAGACGTTTTCATGGTAATACAGCTTCTGGAGCATACCAGGTGTATCTTTCCTGTTTTTGACGATGGAAAGCGTCACGTCGGGTTTCAGTGCCATCAGGCGTCCGTTTGTATCTGTAAAGGTAATAACCCCCTCCGAAAACAGGAAATCCTTGTTCCGGCTGTACAGATCATATTCTTCAAACTTGCTCATCCGGTAGCGCTCATATCCGTATTCGGAATACAGGGAACGAAGGCGGAAACTGATCCTCTCCTGGCCGTTCATTACGCTGTCGTCAATCTGCATGTTCATTCCTCCATGGTCACAAATCGGTCCGAAAACCGGCTTCTGATAAATTTCTTTACCATGATAATGCTTTACCGTGATAAAGTCAAGGATTTTTTTACCACAATATGTTGTAGATGTATATTCTTTAGGTAACTATTTCGTTGTTTTTCGATAATATTTTCGTAAATATTTCTTCAAAAAGGGTTTTCAATTCGAAAAATATTGTATATAATCATTGTGGTTTTTCATAGTGGTATTACTTTATGGGAGGGAACTCTGATGAAGAAACGTTTAATTGCACTGCTTCTGGTGCTTGCCCTGCTGATTCCGGTTGGGGTAGCTTCTGCTGCAACCTGGTACCGGGTTAACACCTCCTCTCTGAAGGTGCGTTACCTGCCGGATGACAGCGCCAATGTGCTCGGCAGTTACCGGAAGGACTATGCCTGCACCGTTTCCAGCACTAAAGACGGCTGGTCTTATGTGACTTTCTCCAACGGTACAGAAGGTTATGTCCTTGCCAAGTATATTACCAAGGCGAGTTCTTATAAGGCCTGGGTTACCAAGGATGACACCTCCATGCGCAAGGGCCCGGATGGCAACTTCTCTGCAGTCGCCACCCTTGCCAAGGGCACAAAGGTTTCCGTTCTTTCCCATGGTTCCAAATATGACTATGTCAGCGCCGGAGATCTGGGAAGCGGTTATATCATGAACGGCCTGCTCAGCAAAAAGCAGGTGAAGGCTTCCGGAAATGCATCCACCTCCAATGCTGATTCCGCTGCAAATTACACAGCGTATGTTTTCAACGCCGGCTACCGCACAGTAAACCTTCGTCAGTCCGCCAGCACCAATTCTCCCATTATTGCTGAGTATCCTACCGGAACTCAGGTACAGGTGGTTTATCACAGTGTTGAATGGGATAAGGTCCAGGTAGGCGGAAACGAAGGCTGGATGATGAATCGTTTCCTTTCCACCAGTGTTCCCGCTCCCACTCCCGTTGTAGATTCAGCTCCTGCTGCCAGCAGTTCCTACACTGCTTATGTTGTAAGCGATAATAAGAAGCAGGTTCATGTACGCAAAGGTAATTCCAAGAATTACTCCGTTGTTTTCAACGTTCCTTATGGTGCTCCCGTAATCGTACTGAGTCATGACACAAAGTGGGACTACATCCAGTATAATGGCCAGAAGGGCTACATGGACAACAGCTTCCTGCAGCTCGCCGCCCCCGGCGACGCTCCCGCCATTGAAACAATGGATCCTTCCGCCACTCCCGCTCCGAAGCAGGAATTCCAGCCCTACACCACCACCGTTAACATCAATGACCTGAACTTCCATAAGCAGAAGGGTGACTGGTCTTCCAACGTGGACGGTGTCGGCCGTCTGCAGTTGGGTGATACAGTTGAAGTCCTCGCTGTTTCAGGTGACTGGGCTAAAGTCAAGTATAACGAGTATACCGGTTGGGTTCACAAGAAGTTCCTCAACTGAGGATTACCTGTATGAAGAATAAGAAATCCGGTGCCGTTTCCCTGTTTCTTGGCCTGCTGTTGATTGTGATCTTCGGTGTTGGCCTGACAGTGGAACAAAATCCCGCCGCATTGGTCCAGCCAAAGAAGTATGATCATGCTCTGCAGCAGTTCGGCACCTTTTGTTCCGCAATATGGCTTCCGGCCGGGATCATCGGAATTCCTCTTTTCCTCTTCTCCCTGATCAAAAGCCTGATTCAGGAACACAGGGCAAATAAAGAGGATCAATAAGACTAAATAACATTGGAGCGCGATTCATAAGAATCGCGCTCCTTTTCTATCCTTTAATTATTCATTATTCATTATTCATTGTTCATTGTTTTCAGTTTTCCACCGTGATGCATTCCTTCAGCACATATCCGAACGACGGATTGGAGGAATACTGGTTCTCGGTATAGCCTGCGTTCAGATCAATGATGTTTGCCGGATTCAGGGGGTTGACGCCTGTATAGTTACCGCTGAAGACTTTTGTCTTTCCTTTTATCAGGTTCTCAATCGCGTTGTCAATCTTCTCCCTTGTTCCTTCTGCTGCAATTGATTTGTTCAGTTCCAGCAGTTCCACCCAGCCGCTCTCAAAACCAGCGCTCATATCCCGGCCATGTGCGTGTGCTTCCACAACATTCTCAATTTTCTCGCCCTTCATGACTGCCTTTACCGCCTGGATTACATAAGGCGCCCAGTTTGTCCGGACACTGCACAGCGCACAGGACGGTGCGACGTCCATCATACTTTGATGGTATCCCACGTGATAGACACTCTGTCCGGATGCAGCGGCCTCTTCGCAGGCTATAGCGGAAGCCATTGTATTGACGTGCTGCGCAATGATCACACAGCCTTCATTGATCAGCTCCCGTGTCTGCTCCTTTTCCTCTGCGTAATTGCTCCAGCTGCCTGTGTAACGAACCCGCATTGTTGCCTCAGGCGCCACGCTGCGTACGCCCAGCAGGAAAGCCGTGTATCCCGAAATAACCTCCGCACTTGCGTTCGCTCCGACATATCCTACCAATGCGTCCCGCGGCAGCAACGCTCCGTTATCCAGAAGCTGCCGAAGCTTCATACCGGCGGCAATGCCGCTCACATAGCGTGCCTGGTATATTTCCCCGTTAAAGGTATGATAGTTTTCTGTTGTGCCGTCCAGGCTGATTGTCGGCATGGAAATCTGGCAGAACTGTACGTCCGGGAATTCCCTGGCCAATGTCACAGGAATATCCGAATCCAGGTTGATAAAGATAATCCTGACACCTTCCCGGATCAGATCCCGTATAGGCTGTTCTGAATCCCGGCTGTGCACATTGCTCTTATAGAGAACCTCAACTTTGTCACCGTATTCCTCTTCGAGTGCGTGTTGTGCTTTGGCAAAGTTTGCCGTATAGGGCGTACTCTCATCTTCGGAATAGACAAAACCCACGCGGGTCACATTGATCTTCGGGGAGTTGTTCCAGAATCCGGTCAGGAAAGACACAGCCGCCAGTACAATCACACAGATGACGACGGTCAGCACAATTTTTTTCATCATGCTTTCCCTCCCTGCTCAGTCGTCTTGATTTCAGCATAACTGCCCGGAGAGACAGGCGCCTCTTCACGCTGCCGTTCCTTCTCTTCACGGGCAATGGCAGCTTCCCGCTCCGCCTGGTCGCTTTCTTCCTTCGGGACATGATAAATCTTATTCAGATCAATGGTTCCGTCATTGATCAGTTTCAGCAGGATATCCACAAACTTCGGATCGAACTGAGTTCCCCGGCACCGCTGCATTTCACCCAGTACATAGCTGAAGTCCATCTGCTGACGGTAGATACGGTTCGCCGTCATTGCGTCAAAAGCATCCGCCACACCGATAATCCTGGCGAAAAGAGGGATTTCCTCCCCTTTCAGTCCCTTCGGATAGCCGCGCCCGTCATACCGTTCATGATGATACTGCGCACCGTCAATAACGTTGTCCAGCAGCGTAAAGTCCTTCAGGATCTCAGCGCCCCTGGTTGTATGGGACTTCATGGTAGCGTATTCCTCATCCGTCAGTCGGGCGGGTTTGTTCAGAATTGCGTCAGGTATACCGATTTTGCCGATATCATGCATCTGGGCCGACCATTCAATATCCCGGCACTGTTTTTCATCCAGGCCGTATGCCCGGGCAATCTGCGCCGAATAAATGGCAACCCGTTTACTGTGGTCACTGGTTCGCTGGTCCTTGGCGTCCACCGTGCGGGCAATGGCGATAACCGTTTGTTTGCCCATTTCAATCTGTTTGTTGGCCATTTCCAGCTGTTCCTGCATCTTCCGTTCATGGCGTTTCACCAGCAGCCATGTAACCCAGCCCACTGTAAACATCGGAACGGAAAGGATATAGAAAATAAACCAGCTGTTGTCGTACATTTCCTTTTCCTTGGTTATATTATATGTACGTTCAACAATCACGTTTTCCCGGTTATTGTCAAACACCGCCAGATGGAATACATAATCTCCGGCTGTCAGGTTTGTATAGGAAATGGTGCTCAGGGAATTCTGGGGCACAACCGTCCATTCTGTATCAAAGCCCTCCAGCATATAACCCACATTGGGATCCTGGATGGTATAGTTAATCACTTCCGGATTGATTTCCAGACGGCTCACACCTCGCGGAATCCGCTGTGTCACACTCCGGTCCACCCGGTGAACAACACCGTCCATCCGCATTGTCGGCACACTCAGCCTGTAGACCTTCGCTCCGGAGGAGAATGTATTGGTGTTGATCACAAACACGCCTGTATCACAGGGCAGATACAGTTCTCCGTTATCTTCGTTAAACCAGGTCCATGAGTTGGCCGTCAGGCTGCTGTTCAGGCCCCTGCGTGAATCCAGGAGGTCGTATGAGATTTCATCTTTACCGCTCAGTACCTCATTCCGGTCCACCGTATAAATACCGGCGCTGGACAGCACGAACAGGGTGTCTGTTCCCTTGATCCAGATATCATAGTTGTTGAAATACGGGAAGTTGTCCAGTTTACGGATAGTTTCATCCGTATTCATGTAGCACAGGCCGTTACTTGTAACCACAAATACGCCGCCGGTCTTTGTATCAGGTACTGTCCGGAGAATCACTTCGCTGCTCAGTCCGTTGACCCGTGTCAGCATCCTGACAACCTCACGGTTTTCAATCACCGCCAGACCGTTTCCGTCCGTCCCGGCCAGGATTGTTCCATCCTGCATTTCTGTGATTGTCAGAACCATACTGCTGATGCGGCCTTCGGTATATACAATCGTATGTTCAATCATATGGTTCCGGATATAGCTCAGTCCCGTATCACCCGCCGCCAGGATCGTTCCGTCCCGCAGCTGAATGACTACGCGCGCACGGTTGCCGAAGGCTCCGTTGTCCCGGTTATAAACATACTCAGTGCCATCCGGTTCCAGTTCCACCAGTCCGCTGCCGTATGTACATACCCACAGGTGATCCTGAGCATCCACCATCATGCAGCGGATCCGGATGCCGGCAAAACGTCTGGTCACCGCATCGTTGATCTGATTCATTCCTTTCAGATCAACTGCATCCATGCCCTTGTCCGTTCCGATATAATAGGCACCGTTCCACTGCACTACCGTATTGGTCACCCGGTTCTCCATGCCCGCAGTGGAATAGATATCCCGGAAATCCGATGCTGCCAGGCGCAGCAGGCCCAGCCGGGAGGAAGTGAACCACAGGTTTCCCTGATAGTCCACCAGCATGTTATCAATAGAGTTGTTGAAATCATTGGTGTTGATTCGTTCGTAGACACCGGCTGTATTAACATAGGCAATTCCGTTGTCCGCACAGATGAACAGCCCGCCGTTATCCATGAAATGCAGATTTTTGATTGTTACCAGTCCCGGGCATTCGATGGTGCCCTTCAGGTCAAACCAGCCTTTGCTGACGTCAAACCGGAACACCTCATTGCCGGAAGTGGCGGCCAGCAGATATCCCTCCGGATCGAATGTACAGCTTTTGAAAACCGTCTGCCTCTCCGGCAGCTGCCGGGAGGAGACAATCTGTCCCTGCTGGAGCAGAAACAAGGTTCCCTCATTCGTTACCGCTACTACATTCCCCTTATCATCAGCCGTCACCTGTTCCGCATAGGCGACTTCAGAAAGCGTACTCAGCTTTTTCAGTCCACAGTTCAGCGTCAGGATCTGCATGCTCCCGGTTGTTCCGATGTAATAATATCCGTCTGAGCTCCTGACAATGGACTTTACGGAATTGGACGGCAGTCCCTGGCTCTGGTCAATTACATTGACAACCTGCTCATTGATTACAATCGACAGACCGTTATCGTTGGTTCCGATCCACAGACGACCTTCCTCATCCACGTACAGGCAGTTGACGTTCCGGACCGAATCAAAGCCGTCCATCCACTTGAATTCCCGCCCGTTATACCGGTACAGACCGGCATAAGTGCCGATCCAGATAATCCCGTCTCCGGTAATATTGATATCGTTGGCTTCTCCGCATGGAAGCCCGTTGGTGCTTGAATAGACAGTCTGCACATAATCGTTGTAATTGATGTCACCGGACAGGACTTCATCCTCCGCCTTTGCGGCCATTGGGGCGGATCCTGTGCCCGCAAAGCATAACCCGGCCGCAACCAGCAGCACAATGCTGCGAAGAAGGCCGGAGCGATATCCGTATTTCCCCCTGCCCTTTCTGACCTTCCGCCAGAGCCTGAAGATCCGTACAGACCGTACAAGCAGGAAAATCAGCAGCAGAACGATCAGCTTGTCCAGCACTTCCACATAAAGTTCCGCAATCCCCAGGCCTACCCATAGCGGAAAACCGGCTTCTCCCAGGAAGCCGATGACAGCGTTTCCCCAGGCGCTTCCCGTATCTCCGTGATTCAGGATCAGGTTGATCGGATAAGCGCCTCCGGCAGTAATCGCAGCCAGGATTGCGCCGGCTGTAAGGGTACCAAGCAGCGTATCCAGGTACTTCTTTCTGGCAGCAAATCCGGTAAACACAGCAATAATGATGCTGATCAGGGCATAATACCAGGGATTCCCGTACAGGATATACGCCAGCAGATTATAAGTTGCGCCGATTACCGCACCGCACCACGGCCCCATAAGATAGGCAGCAAGAGCCGTCCCGACTGAATCAAGCCAGATCGGCCAGTTCAGGCGGGATGCCAGCTGCTCCCCTCCCCAGTCCAGGAACAGGCACAGCAGGATCTGCACGCTGAATGCCACTATGAAGATTTTTCTGTTCTTCACCTGCGTTCCTCCTCAGCAGCCGGCTCACAGTCCCAGTTCATCGGCCCGTTTCTGTGCGTCTTCAATCCACTTTAAATAAGTTCCGTTGTTCAGTACCTCATCTATCACGCCGTTCACAAAATAGATCAGCTGCAGTTCACCCTTTTTGGCAACCACCCGGTTGCCAAGATACTGTTCATCCGGTACATAATACAGGCCCTCTGCCAGAATGAGACCCGATCCCTGATTGTTCCGGATATAGGTTTGTGCGGTTTCCAGATCGACGATGCCGACGTCTGCCTTCCCCTGTCTCACTGCTTCGTACACGGTCTGTACAGAAGAAACACGCCGTAACTCCCGGTAGTTTCTGACGTTCTTTGCCACCAGCGCTTCCTGCAGAGAACTGCTCTGGACGATCAGGGTTTTATCTGATAAATCCTCAACGGATGTGTACTGTTCCCGGTCCGCTTCCCTGATCACAAAAGCAGTTGTTGCCGCGCTTTCGGTAAAGTAGTACCCTTTGGACATCGTATAGGCCGCTGCCCTTCTGGGTGTAAAGGCAATGGCGGAGATCGTAAGGTCTACAAGATTGTCTGTCAGCGCAGGCAGCACCTGGGTATACTCCATCGGAACAATTTCCAGTTCCACACCCATCCGTAAAGCAATCAGCCTGGCCAGTTCCATATCCGCTCCGGCATACTGATCCGTTCCTGTCTTTTCCGGATCAATAAACTCCTGAGGCGCGAAATATGGCTCCGTGGCCACACGAAGCACGCCCTTACGTTTGATGCGGTCCATCACACCGGTAGCGTTATCCGGAATACCATGACTGATATCCATGGAGCCGTCCACGTAATTTAACTCATTTTCCAGATAAAACTCCGCAGCCGCGGAACAGAAAGGCGCGCAGAAAAACAGGGTCACCCCTGTTAGCAAACTCACAATCTTACGAAAGCGCCGGCTTTTCATCGTTCCTTCTCCTCTGCCGGCGCGGCCGGCTGTCCACGGAAAAGCTCAGAAAGGCAGAAAAAAAGAATACCTGTTGTATGCATTATAACAGGTATTCCTTTTCTTTGCCATTGTTTTGTTTTTGGCTCGTTACATATTTTTTGTATTTTTTTATTCTACAGTTACATCGCCGCTGATACTCTTTGCGGAAATCTTCACTTCTGCATTCATTCCGGCGTCAGAAACCCTGGAGCAGCAGTCTCCGCTCACGGTGGAACACTCCGCGTGCACGCTGTGCAGGCCGCGGGGCAGATAAATCTCCACGTCGCCGCTTGTGCTCTTTCCTGTGATATTCTTCACCGTCGTATTTTCTACCGTAATGCTTACGTCTCCGCTGATGGCGGAACCCGTTGTGTCCAGCACGGAGCCGTTGAATTCCACGTCGCCGCTCGTGCTCTTCATTTCAAGCGTCTCGAACACGCCGTCCACGGTCACACTTCCGCTCATGCTGCTGATCTCGCCTTCCAGCGCGGAGCCGTGAACCTCGGCATCGCCGCTGACAGTGCTGACAATCAGCTTCTCCGCTGTTTTTTCGGTAACCGGTTCCAGCGTCACATCGCCGCTGGTGGAACGGACCACCATCTTCCGGGCCATAGCGCAGCTGCATTCGATATCTCCGCTGCGGCTGTTCAGCTCAATTTCCTTCATTTGTCCGTCCGGTACTTCAATAAAGATCGGAGCACCGCCCTGGATGTTGGTCGCAACATTCCGGATGGCCTTTCCCACCATATTCAGGATACCGCTGATGCTGATTTCCTCACCTTCAGGAAACTGGAAGTTCGGAGCGATCTTTTCCATCTTTTTTGCTCCGGTAATCCGCACTTCGTTTCCGACCCGTTCAGCCTTCATGCCTTCAGCGTCATCGCACCAGATATGCACAGCCCCGTCCGCGGACGGGCTGACAGTGATATCCTGATCAGTTGTTTCCGCTTTCAGCGTATCCACGCCGGTGAACACAAACCGCTTGCCTTCCTCCGCCTCCTCGTTGTCTGAGAAGGAAGCCGGACCGGCCGTTTTTTTCGGATACTGGGCAATGACGTCCTTCATTCCCTTCAGGCTTTCAACCACTTCAGCAACCGCCTCGTCCTCACTCAGTCCGCGGCTGATCAGGTCCTGATAGTGCTCCTGGCAGTTGTTCATCAGTTCTTCATGCAGGGCCTTTGTTTCATCATTTTCCACGGTTTCCTGGAACAGGATGTCCACAATCCTCTTCACTGTCTGATTCATTTTATTTATCCCCTCTCTGGTATTCATTAACATTATCCCAATAATGTGTCCATTACCCGCCGGGTTTCTTCCCATGCGTCTTTTTCTTCCGCGAGCTTGGCTCTTCCTGGATCCGTCAGGCTGTAATAGCGCCGTCTGGCACCGGTAGCCTCGTCTCCCCAGTAGGAACGGATATATCCGTTTTCTTCCATTCTGCGGAAAGCAGTATACAATGTTGCTTCCTTCAGTTGCACCATACCTTCACTCTTTTCCGCGATGGTGCGGCTGATACCATAGCCGTATCCGTCTGTGTCTGTCAGCTGCTGCATGATGATTGTATCAGTATATCCACGCAGCAGATCTGCTGAAATTGTCATGGTTACTGCCCCCTTTCGAGATAGATCATACACAAACATACCTCGCCTGTCAAGGTATATCGTAAAAAAAAGTTTTTCTTTTCACGCCCGCATGTGATAAAATGCGTTTGGTTACAGAACGATTGCATTTTCCCCTCATGTATGCAGGGAATTGTTACTTACGCTCGTTATATAGTGGGATGGTTCCGAAGGAGGTTTTCCCATGAAGCGTTTGATTGGGATTTTATTGGTTGTATTAATGGTCTTTTCCCTTTCTGCCGCCATGGCGCAGAGGGTGGAATGTGCCACGGGTGGTTTCTCCGTGAAGCTGCCGGATCATTTTGTTGAGGAGAACCTCGTCGGCGATCCGGATTTGTGCTTCTACTGGCACGGCAACAAGCTGACCGTTCAGGGCTATGCATCCTATCAGGGTGAAATTGCCGGTTCCGATCTGTTTGAAGTGCTGACTGGCACTGAAACAGAATCCGGCTATGTATCCATCAACGGCATGAGCATGCTCTATGCCCGCACGGAGGAATCTGGCGACGTGATCATCTCCTATACCTGGATGGATCGTGGGAACAGCGTCACATTGGAATTTACCTATTCTGCCGATGAATCTTCTGTCGAGAAAACCGTTAATTCCATCATCAACTCCATCCAGTTTGATGCAGGACACTGATTACAATGAAGAATTAAGAATGTAAAATGATTGATAGTTTATCCGCCATATATAACCTGTTGTAGCGATAAAGAAATCCCGGAGAACAAATCGTTCTCCGGGATTTTCATGTCATTCTTCATTCTTCATTGTGGCGGCATTTATTTCCCTTCGTACACAATCAGGGATTCCACGTCATAATCTTTCAGCTTCTCGCGGCCTTTCAGGCCTGCCAGTTCCATCACAAAGATCATTTTCACAACCTTGCCGCCCAGCTGTTCTACCAGTTTGACAGCTGCTTCCGCACTGCCGCCTGTAGCAATCAGGTCATCCACAATGACGACCTTCTGACCGGGCTTGATCGCATCCACATGGATTTCAACCTCAGCCTGGCCGTACTCCAGGTCATATTTCTGGCTCACTGTTTCACGGGGCAGTTTGCCCTTTTTCCGAACCGGAATAAATCCTTTCCCGGTCAGATATGCTACCGGCACACCAAAGATAAATCCGCGGGATTCCGGTCCCACAATCAGGTCAAAGTCCGTATCCTTAACAAGGTTTGCCAGGCCGTCCACAGCAAGCTTCAGTCCGTCCGGATCCTGAATTACGGAAGTAATGTCCCTGAACATAATCCCGGGTTCGGGGAAATCGGGGATCGTCACCACATATTCTTCCAGTTTCTTGCTCATTGTCAGTATCTCCTTTCGCCGTTTCCGCGGCCTTGTGATAAAACCGCTCTCGCGGTTTATTCTTTATCCATAAATTCCAGAATCCTGCGGTAAACCTCTTTCCGGTTTTTTTCATTCAGGATTTCATGCCGCATACCTTCCAGGGTAACAATTTCCAGTTCCCGGAATCCGGCTCTCCGCAAACGGTTTTCTGAATCTGCGCGCCCCTTTTCGCCTCCGGTGCATGGATCATCCTTCCCGGAGATCATCAGGATCGGCAGTTCTTTCCAGACGTCCTCATACAGTTCCGGACTGTCCATCATCCGGATCAGATGGAACAGTGCGTTATAGCTTCCCAGGGTAAAACGCGCACCACAGAGCGGATCCTCAATATAGCGGCGTACATTATCCGGATTCACAGAGAGCCAGTCCTGCGGGGTCTTTGCGTCCGGTACAGCCTTTGAAAACGGCCCCAGTACCATACCGTCCACCACTTTGGAATACCCGTCCGCACCCTTAAAGGAAGCAATCAGATCTGTCAGCACAATGCCGGCCCCTGCCGCTCCGTTAGGATTGGGATATCCGGAAAGTACAGCTTTGTGGAACTCCCGGCTGAACTTTTGCAGGAACACCCGGGCAATGATTGTTCCCATCGAATGGCCGAACAGAATCACCGGTACACCGGGCCATTGTGCGTGAATATCATTCAGGATCGCTTCTTCGTCCTCCAGCAGGCGCTGGTGGCCTTCCCGGTCCGCTATATGGGACAGCTTCGGAGCGTCCGGGCCATGGCCCCGCAGGTTTGCGGTCACCACCGTATACCCGGCTTCCTGGAGATACTCCGCAAAGGACATGTACCGGTCCTGGTACTCCTCCATGCCGTGAATACATTTTACCACAGCTTTAGGTGTATCGGCTTCATAAATTCGCAGGGCAAGCGGGTAACCGTCTTTTGAGGCAATCGTTTTTTCCAGATAGCTCACTGGTTCTCCTCCTTGCTTCCGTTCAGTTGCTCCAACATCTTATTATACTTCCCGGCGAGCCTCCTGAATTCCTTTGCGCCGGTCTCAGGAATCTTTCTGCCATCCTCCGCACACTTGCCGGCTTCCATCAGCGGCATGGTACCCAGGCGAGCCGTCAGCCAGATCAGCAGGATGATCACAACCGTCAGGATTGCGATCACAATACGCACCAGCGTCAGCTCCCTGTTCAGGTCCGCTGAAGTGCTCTGCCGGGTGGCGGTCATCTGCTGGTCCAGCACTTCCAGGCTGGATCTCAGTTTATTCCGGATGCTTTCCTTGTGCTCATAGTATTCCGTACCCATCACCATTTCCCGGGCAAGGCTCATCTTTTCATCCGCGGAGAGCAGGGTATCTTCTTCCTTGAGTTCCACACCCCGGAGTGTATCCGGATAATCCCGGATCTCCCGGGCTTCAATGACCAGCTTCATCGCGTAGTATTCCCGGTAAGACAGGGAAGTGGATTCCGTCATGGCCTCCTGCAGTTGCGTCACCAGTCCCTTTTCCGTATCCCCTTCCGACATGCTGGTGATGGATTCCTCCCGTCTGCGGGAAACAAACACTTCTTCAAAATAATCATCCAGATATTGGGTATTCCCTTCAAGCGTAAAGCGCTGCACCATTTCCGTCAGGTAATCGGAAGCTTCCATCAGCTCATGGGCCGCCTTCTGCCGGACAGAATAATCCCCCGCCGCTTTGGACAGGGAGGAGAAAACACTGGCGGATTGATAGGTGGAGAAAACCAGGAGAAGGGAGATCACAACAGCGCAGACTATCATCGCGATGTGAATAGCCCGCAGTGAGACGCCTTTGCCTCTGTTCAGAAGTTTCATCTTCATTTGATGTGCCCCCGTCCCGATTGATTAACGCTCAATTGAATTGTCAGCACGATTTGTATACATTATATCCCATCTGCCGGGATTGAACAAGGGTTGCTTCAGTCCTCGGGAGTCACAATGATCTTGGAGTCATGACCCATATGCGTCCAGATCCACCAGGCATTGATTCCGTTGTTTTCCTCTGTAATCCGGGCATCAACCCGTACGCATCCATGACTGGCCATGGTGCCGAGCGTCTCCATTTCCGCACTGAAGTCACGTTCGCCGTTCTTCATCTCATATCCCATCTGATGGATCAGGTTCAGCCGTTCCATCCGGATGGGATATGCATAGGTGTGTCCGTCTGTTCCAAAGCCGTCCATCCTTGTTCCCAGCAGGTAAATGCCGCTGTGGGTATCAGCTGTCCTGTCCTCCGCCGTCGTAAATCCGGTGGAAACCATGGCAGTTCCCAGCTTTTTCCCGTTCTCATAAACCGTCAGGGTTTGTTTCTTTTTATCCACCACTGCGCCGTAGCGGGTGTTCGGCCGGACCATCCGGAGTTTGCTGGTCTTCACATATCCTTCAATATAAGCGCCGTCCATCTGGCGCCATGCCCCGATTTTGGCCCATCCGTCATCATACAGCTCCAGCACAGCAACTCCTACCGTCCGGCAGGACACGGTCCCGATACACTCCTTGCCCGCTTTAGCGTTCATGATCTTCAGGCCTTTACCCTCGGGTCCGTCCCCGACAGCCACGGGTGCCATCAGCGCTGCCCAGACAGCAGCGTCATCCGTCAGATCCTCCGGGATCAGACTGCCGGTTACTGTCAGTTCCGGTTCGGGCAGCGGTTCCGGAAGCAGGGTAATCTCCGCTGTCTGCATATATTTGCTGTTGTTGGCAGGCCAGGCGGAAATAATGTATTCCCCCGGCGGACAGACTTTGTGATCCTTCCCCTTGCCATCCCAGCTGATCACCATCGGAGCACCGCGTCCGCTGTATACTGTACGGTTGTGCCAAACCGCTTCGTCCGGTTTTTCCTTCCGTGCGATCTGTAGTTCATATGTCCCTTTGCAGGATATAGCACACTCTATTCTCAGCACATTCTTTCCGTTCGCGTAAAAAGTCTGTGTCACCGGGAGGCAGCAGAATACCGCCGGTTTGGGTGAATCCACCTTCAGCCTGATCTCTGCCGCTTCCGTCGTAAGGTCATTACCGGCCAGCAGTGCACGCAGCGTTACACTGCCGGGTGTCAGCGGTTCCCCGTTGAAAGACAGGGCGTTCCAGTGGATTTCCACAGTTCCGCCTTCAATCTTCAGATTTGTCACCGGGTTCTCCAGCGGAATGGTTCCGCTGACAGCCTCAATGGTCAGCTTACCGCCGTCTTCAGATGTCACCGTCAGGATGTTGTCGTCAAACGGCCTGATCCGCCCTGCTTCAATGGTCACGGCATGTGAAGAAAAAGCTGCTGCAATCAGCAGCAAAATCACTGTTATTGCAGCAGCTGTTTTCCGCATAGCCGTACCTCTTCTTTCATCTTGTTTAGCTATTTTTCATTGTAACGTTTTGGGGTCTGTTTGTCCACGTTTCCGCTTAAGTTTCACCGGTATACGGTTTCAGCTCTTCCAGGAATTCACGATAGTCTTCATCAGACCACCGGAATGTCAGGTCTTCTTCTGAATACTCATCCGGCCGGTCCCGCATAAATTCCTCTCCGATATCATAGTCAAGCTTCCGGAGGACTGCTTCCGCAAACTCCCGGAAGAACATGCCGATACCGGTAATGACGTTTCCGTCCTCCACAACTCCTTTATGGATGAAGTTTTCCTTCTCAACAAAATCGAAGGTCTCCGCCAGCTGCATAAAATAGCCCGCAGTAAACTTTTTACCTTTCAGGATCCCTGCCTTGGAAAGCAGGATCGGGGCGGATGAGATGGCAGCAAACAGGGCATCTGATTCCCTGCCTTCCCGGAGGAAGTTGATTATCCGCTCGTCAAACAGTGCCGGAAGCGGATTGACAGTCCCCGGCAGGATCACACAGTCATAGTCTGAAACTTTCACGTCCGCTGTGGTCTTCGTCGGCAGGATCCGCAGGCCTTCCTCGCTTTTCACTTCACTGTTTTCACTGGCAATATAATCGATGCTTTCACCGAACCACACTGTCAGCACGGAAGTAAGGCAGGTGATTTCCTGCAGCGAAAAATCCGGATACAGTAATACCGCGATCTTTTTCATAATCAGTCGCCTCCTTCATTATTCGCTGTCGCGTTCACAGGGATCAGTCCTTCTTCCGAAAGCCGGAGCACTCTCCCCGGCCAGTCGTCGATCAGCAGCCGGTCGTGCGTGATGCAGATCACCGCGCCCGGAAAGCTCCGGATCATTTCCCGCATCACCGGGGCGGAAAGCGGAGACAGATTCCGGGTAGGTTCGTCCATCAGCAGCACGTCCGGATGAGCCATCATCAGTTTCAGCAGCAGCACCTTCGCCTTCTGCCCGCCGGATAAAGATCGGATCGGATGATCCAGCTCATCCCGTGAAAACTTCATGGCAATCAGGGACGCACGAATGGAAGTCTTCTGTTCTTTGCTTCCGTCCGTATTCAGGAATTCCACGGGTGTCAGGGAAAAGTTCAGTCCTTCCTCATAATGCTGGGGCATGAGGGCCGTCCGGAATCTGGAGTCTTCCCGCAGTTTCTCTTCGATCACGCGCAGGAGGGTTGTTTTTCCCGTGCCGTTGCTGCCGATAATCAGGATCTTTTCTGAGCCGCGGATCTGAAGATGCAGGTCCGATGCCAGCTTTCGTTCTCCCGCGGAAAGCTGTTCCATGTTCAGATCCAGCACACCCCTTCCCTTCGGAATCGGCTGAATATCTGAAAACAGCGCGTACATGGAAAACTCTTCCGCCGGACGTTCCGTAGCATTCTCCTGTTCCCGTTCATAGCGGTGCTCCAGGCTCTTGACGGCCTTCATTTTCTTTTTCAGCAGTCTCCCGCCATGCGGATCCTGGCGCGAAATGTTCTCCTGTGCATGGGCAACAGCCTGCTCAATCTTTCTGAACTTTTCTTCCTGGATCTGCCGCTCCCGCTGCTCGCTTTTCCAGATCTGCTCCTGCCTGTCCAGCTGGTTTCTTCTGTTCCGGACATAGGTTTCATAGGGTTCCTTGTCCCAGGTCCATCTCGGTTCCGCCCGACCGTGCAGGGATTCCAGATGCAGCACCTGTGTGGCGGTCGCCTTCAGGAGTCCTTCATCATGGCTGACGTACAGCACAGGCAGATTACAGGTCAGCAGGAAGCGTTCCAGTGCCAGGATAGCGTCCAGATCCAGGTCGTTTCCCGGCTCGTCCAGCAGGAGCATCGTCGGCTGTTCACATAAAAGCAGCAGCAGGCGGAGCCGGACCTTCTCCCCGCCGGAAAGCAGGCCGAATTCTGTATCTGACCAGCAGAGTTCCTGATCCATGGACAGGTTCCGGCACAATGCTGCCAGGTCACCCGGATCCATATCTGTAAAGGCCGGGGTTCCCATGCACAGTGTATAGGCCGGCACGTCATTCCATTCCGACGGCGCTTCCTGCGGCAGATAGCCGAGCTTTTCGCCGGAATAGTGGATGCTTCCGCTGATTTCAGCCCACTGGTTCAGTTTTTCCGGACAGACAATGGCCTGCAGCAAAGCGGACTTGCCGTTGCCTTCCTCGCCGATCACGGCAAGGCGGTCATTGCCGGACAGCGTAAAGGACAGATCCTTGATCAGCGGCCGTAAATCTTTGTTGTGCAGAATGGATAAATTGCGAACTGTTAACATATAGATACACCTCCGGTGAGGCGTCAAACCGGAAACAGATCGGCACGAAAAAAAGCCGGAAGCTGCGCTCCGGTATTTTGACGCCCGAAATAGGCCGCTCATACAGCGGCTTTCCTGACATCAAAATCCGTTACTTGCGCATCTTCCCGCCCCTCTCATCAATCGTTATCTGTATCCTACCACCGGACCCCGCAGCTTGTCAAACCTCTTCTCAGGCTATTGTGCACGAATCAGAATCAGAGTATATATAATTGTTCATTGTTAATTGTTCATTGTTCATTGCTGGAATATGCCGAAAAAGAGGGCAAACGCTCGCGTTTCAGCCCTCTTCATCTTCGGCATATTCCAGTATGTCTCCCGGCTGGCAATGCAGCACCCTGCAGATCTCATTCAGCGTCGAAAACCGCACCGCGCTGATCTTTCCTGTCTTCATCTTTGAAAGATTGACGTTTGCCACGCCAACTTTTTCCGACAACTCATTCAGGGACATCTTTCTGTCCGCCATTACCCTGTCCAGACGTAAAATGATCATACGCTCACCGTCCTCACAGTGTTTCGTCCGATTCCTGCTGGAGCTTGCATCCGTAGTTGAAAACATAGGCTATCATCATCAGTACCACTCCCAGGATGATGACGGAATAGATGAACGGGTATCCTATGTCCACAAAGCCATCCGATTTCACAAAATGTTTGATAACCCCGTTCCTGGCAAGCAGTTCAACAATCATCCTGTAAACAAAGCTCATTATACCGAGCAGGATCGCAAGGAATCCCGTCCCCTTGATTTTGTCCGCAATGTCATAGCAGAAAGGAGTCTCCGCAGTCCTCAACCGGCGGAAAATGTGTCGTGCTGAATTCCACAAAAGGCCGATTCCGCCCATCACCAGGAACACATAAAACACTGATATCAGTGTTTCCGGCATTCTGGCTTCTCCCCCGTTATTTTCGTACTGTACCTCCTGGACGATAGATACAATCAGGCAGAAAACTGCCCCGATCGTTAACAGGATCCACATCAGTGTACTGAAAACGTGCATGAGCTTACAGAACTTATCAAACCGGCCCTTTTCCTGTGCCAGTGTTCTTTCCATTACATCCGTTGTATCCATCGCTGTTCCTCCATATTGCTCCTTATCTGCTGCTCTCAACGAAACCTTTACCGGTTGCTTACAGTTGTAATACTATACATCGTTTATATGTTTGTCAATATATTTTTAACGTTTATCGTTAATTATTGTATGTGCATCATAATATTCCTTCTTTTTATACATCATACCGGCTTTTCCCGTCCGACATTGACAGCTTTGGCCTGAACTGCTATTGTACAATCAACTTTGCGCTGTGTTCAGTTGCCCGTTTATCACGATTCCATGCAGCTTCCGGCTAAGCGCACCGGAACAGAACAGACCTTTCGGATTGCTGAATCCTTCCGGACAGATATATTCAGATAACAGGAGGAAAAAACCATGCCCGAACTGAGAATCCCCAATGTCATCCCGATCAATGATCACGTCTGGCTGCTGGACGATAATCATGCAGCCACCTGCTACGTAGTGGCCGGAACAAAACAGGCTGCTGTCATCGATACCTCTCTCGGTATGAGCAATATCCGCGCAGTCGCGGAAGCCTTGACTCCCCTGCCCCTGGTCTGCATCAATACCCATGGGCACGGAGACCATATGGGCGGAAACTGGGCTTTTGACAAGGCTTATATGAACCTGGCGGATCTGCCCCTGGCTGAGGAGTCGATCAACCATCCTGAGATGCAGGCTGCCATGAAGCAGTTTGGCATCAAGTTCCCGCCCTTTGAGAATATTGAGGACGGGCAGGTTTTCGATCTGGGCGGAGTGGAACTGGAAGCCATTCATTTTCCAGGTCACACGGCGGGTGAAATCGTACTTCTGGACCGGAAGGATCGCATTCTTTTTGCCGGAGACGGTATGGTACAGCATCTTTGGCTGCAGCTGGAAGAATCCCTGCCTGTCCGGACGCAGATCGAAAGTATGGAACGGTTGCTTCCCCTGCGGGATCAGTTTGATACGATCCTGCATGGACATTGCCAGGCTCCCTGCGGCATTGAGCTGTTTGATACGATGCTGGCCGCGCTGAAAGATCTGGAAGCCGGGAACACCGAAAACGATATTGATTACGAATATTTCGGCCAGGTCTGCAAAGCCCACCCCTATCAGCCGGAAGACCGCAGGATCGTATATAAGGACCAGCCTGAATGCTGAAAAAAAGAGGATAAGGAAATGAAAACCAGGCAATGCTTGTTTGATGAGGTTCTGGTACTCGAACCCGCTGTCCGGACAGACGTCTGCGGAACAATGACGGACCTGTCTCCGGATCAGCTGCGGGAGACTGTTCCGCAGGCAGACTGGAAAGTGCAGCGGATCTATACCATGCCTGTACGCCATACCTTCTTCGGTATCCATTACCAGGAGGAGCCTTATCCGCAGGCAAAACTCATCTCCGTCCTGCAGGGAAAAGGACTGGACTATGTAGTGGATCTGCGGAAAGACTCCGCGACCTATACCCAATGGCAGGTTCTGGAACTGGACGCCGCAAATCCCGCTTTTGTGTACATCCCTTCAGGCTTCGGCCATGCCTTCCTTTCACTTGAAGAAAACACCGTCCAGTACTTTGCTGCAGACAGGATATTTATCCATGGATATGCAACGGCCATCAACTACCGGGACCCTGTGATTGTGCTGGAGCTTCCCTGTGAAGATCCGGTTCTTTCGGACAAGGACCGGAACGCCCCTTTTTTGAGTCAATTGGAGTAAAAAAATGGAACTGAAAGTATTATCTCTTGAAGATCGGAAGATGATCACCGACCTGTTTACCGACGTTTTCACCAACGAGCCCTGGAATGATGACTGGAGTGACCGGAAGCAGCTTGATGCCTACATTACCGATCTGACAGGCCAGTCCTATTCCCTTACCCTTGGTTATTTTGACGGTGACCGGATTATGGGTTTATCCATGGGCTATATCAAACACTGGTATTCCGGAACGGAATACGTCATCAATGAGTTCTGCGTCGACAGGCACTCACAGGGAAAAGGAATCGGCACCGCCTTCATGAAAGCGATTGAGGCTTATCTGTCGGAAAAAGGAATATGCCAGATTTTCCTGCTGACAGATAAGGATGTCCCTGCCTATACCTTTTATCAGCATAACGGTTTTACCGAGCAGATCGGTAATGTCGCCTTTGCAAAAAGGTTCTGAAACCAGGGAATTGTGATCGCGCCAGGCAGTAAGAAACCGAAACTGCAGTGATCGATATAACGGAGGTTGACAAAATGCTCTGTGTCATCGCGAAACTGTCTCCTGATGTAAATGACAAGCTCAGCAGGCTGCGTGAAACCGCCATGCCTCAGGTTCGTTTTTCTTCCCCGCTTTATGCGCATATCACCCTTGCCACGTATCTTCCGGAGGATACAGAAGTATTTATTACAGCCTGCAGGAAAATGCTCCGGGATGCCCATTCGTTTTCTGTCCGCTATGAAAAACTGGAGGTCCTTTCTGAAACCTCCATCCTCGTTGCTGTGCCGGCGTCTTCAGAACCTTTGAGTTCCCTTCACAACAGAATCGAAATGGCTTTCGGTGAGCACCTGGATCGCTGGACTCGTGGAGAAACCTGGTATCCCCACACCACACTGCTTTGCGATCCGGCCGCGGATCTGAACACACTTTGCAATGAAATACGAAAGCACTTTGCCCCCTTTGAAGCTCATATTGAACAGATTGAATTCTCAAGGGTCGAAGAAAACGGGTATAACATTGTGGAAACTGTCCGTCTGTTGTAATCTGTTACTGATATAGCAGTGGTTCCGAGGTGATCTGTATGGAATTCAATCCTGCCTGTTGTTCCGTGACCGGCAAACCGGATCCCGGGTGCATTGGCTGTGATATCGTAGACGGAAAAGTAAAGCTTCCGGGTGGAATCATCCATAACGGCCGTTCTGTCGTCCTGGCTGCGGATCCTCAGATCCCGATTCCCGGTTTCCTGATCATTACCGCGAAGCGGCATTTCCAGTCTTTTGCCGAACTGGCAAAGGACGAAAGATCCGAGATCGGCGATATCCTTTCCTGCGCGGCAAAAGCCCTGAAGGAGCTTCATATCGCAGATGAGATCACCCTGGTACAGGAAGAGCGTTCGCATCACTTCCATATCTGGATCTTCCCCGCGCACAAATGGATCAGGGAACAATTCGGCAGCGGCATTCAGCATCTCAGGGAAGTCTCCCGGTATGCCGTTGATCATGCGGATGAAGCCGTCTGGAGCAAGGTGGCTGATACCGCTGCAGAAATACGGGCATACTTTGATCAGCATATGCCGCAGGCCTGCGCCGTTACTGATAAGGAAACGGAATATGTTTACCAGCGCAGCCGCAGCGTGGCGGTTGTCATCCGTGACGGTAAAATCCTGATGGAACGGGTGTTCTATTTCGGTCATGAATTCTTCACCCTGCCCGGCGGCGGTATAGAGCCTGGTGAAACTCCTGAACAGGCAGTTCTCCGGGAGCTGAAGGAAGAATGCGGGCTGGACGGAACCATCCTCCGGCCGCTGGCTGTACAGTATAAATCCGGAGGCGGCGCTGAATACTCCTTTGAAGTCAGCGTACCAGAAGGTCAGGAAGCAATTACCGGATATGACCCGGAGGAGCCGGTGGACAATCCGCCGCTGAAAGAAGTGCTTTGGATGAAGCTCGACGAAATCTGTGAGCGCGACCGTGCCTTCCTGTGGCATTACGGTCTCATGGCTGTGAACGGCTTCTTCAACGAAATCAAATCATGGGGTGATGAAATCAGTTATCCCCGTCACGATGCATAAAACACTCCCATGCAGACACGATATGAGGTGATGATCATGAACAGCAAAGTGAATAAGGATCATGTTGAGACGCTGTATGACGCGCGGTTCCTGAGAATGTACGATCATCAGTACGCGGAAAACCGGCATTATTTCTCCGTGTCCAGGCGAAAACCGGAGGATCTTGTCGCAAAACTGCCGGATGAGGCTTTCCGGGAAATGCTGCCGGACGCTGTCACTATCGCCGTTGTGCTGCACCTGCCGGGAAATAAGACGCGCCTGCTTATGTCCTATGAGTACCGCTATCCGATCGGTCAGTTCCTCCTCAGCCCCGTCGCCGGGCTGCTGGATCCGGAAGACAGGCAAAGTGACGATCCGCTGGTGAAAGCCGCGATCAGGGAGATCAAAGAAGAAACCGGCCTGACAGTGAAGGCCAGCGACCGGGTATACGTCCTGAATCCCTGTGCCTTCTCTACCCCCGGCATGACCGATGAAAGCAACGCCTTCCTCTGTGCGGAAATTACCCTGGATAACCTGGACGACCTGAACCAGAACGGAGCGGAAGGCTCCGAGCTGTTTAACGGTTTTGAACTGCTGGACCGGGAACATGCGCAGGAAATCTTCCGGACCGGGCGGGATAAACACGGAAACTTCTATTCCCTTTCCGCCTGGATGGTACTTAGCATTTACCTTGCGATGTTTAATTCATAACGATACAGGAGTCAGTAACAGTATGGAACGTTTTTATTTTGAAATACCCGGCCCGGAACGGAAAGAAGCCGCCATTGATTATATCAAGGAATTCTACCGGTACAATTCCGACATCAACGGAGCCGGAGGATTGCCCCGGTTTCTAAATAATTATGAAGGCTGGCTGGAAAAGCTGAATCTGGATTATACCCGGGTGCCGAATGAGGAAAAAGTACCCGGCCGGACCTATTTCCTGGTCAGGGAAAGTGATCAGCGGATTGTTGGCATGATCAACATCCGCCTTACCCTGAATGAAAAGCTGAAGCACTACGGCGGAAACATCGGATACAGCATCAGACCTACGGAGCGTGGCAAAGGATACAACAATATCAACCTGTATCTGGGGCTGAAGGTCTGCGATCATTTCGGAATCGACAGCGTCTTCATGGATGCCGATCTGGACAACCCGGCCTCCTGGAAAACAATGGAGGCCATGGGCGGAAAACGGATCCGGGAATACTATGACGATGTGAACGCCCACTGCACCGTCGTCGATTACACCATTGACGTCAAAAATGCCCTGGCGATGCATCCGGAAATGGAAGAAATGATTCTTCCCTGCAGCTTTACCTGAAAGATGAAAAAAGGAGAATTATATAGATGAGACTGAATCAACTCACAGAACGGGTCTGGGTATATCCCTTTGAAGAAGAGAGGGACCGCCCGAATCTCAGCTATATCCGCGGAGACCGCTGGAGCCTGGCAGTGGACGCGGGCCACTCTGAAGAACACATCCGGGAATTCTACCGGGAGCTGGAAGAAGCAGGCCTCCCCCTGCCGCAGCTCACCGTGCTGACGCATTGGCACTGGGATCACACCTTCGCCATGCACGCGGTTCACGGGCTCACTCTGGCCAACGAACGGACAACACAGTACCTGCGGGATATCCGCGACCGCCTGGCCAAGGAAGGCCCGGCTTTCTTTCTCGCCATGCATGAATCAATCCAGCGTGAATACGCGGATAACAAGCCGGTCATCGTTACCCTTCCGGATATGGTCTTCAGCGGTGAGATGACGCTGGATCCCGGCAGCTGTCCTGTCCGGATTTTCCAGGCGGAAGCGCCTCATACGGATGACTCCACCCTGATTGAAGTTCCCGGGGACAAGCTCCTGATCATGGGTGACTGCACCGGCGGTGCATTCCCCGGCTGGGAGGTGGATCAGGATCTGGCCAACAAGCTGGCGGAAACCATACGTCAGGTGAATCCTGAAACCTGTCTTCCCGGTCACTGGACTCCCCTGTCCCGGGATTTCATCATCCAGGATCTGCTTTACGGGGAATGATTTCTCCGGAATCCGGGAATACATGGTATGGAGACAGCAATATGAACATTCTGGTAATCGGCGGCACACGGTTCTTTGGCATCCCCATGGTTGAGGCACTGCTGGATACTGGGCATGATGTGACGATCGTTACACGGGGCTTGTCCCCTGACAGCTTCGGCAGCAAGGTCAAACGGATCATTTTAGACAGAACCGATGAGAAAAACGTCCGTAAAACGTTGTCCGGCAGGCGCTTCGATGTCATCATAGACAAGCTGGCCTACTGTTCCAATGATATACGATCCCTCATGGAAGCAGCGGACTTCGGCCGGTACATCCACATGTCCACCACTGCAGTTTATGAACCGAAACATCTCAACACTGTAGAATCCGATTTTGACGGAACCGCAAAGGAACTGATCTGGTGCGGCAGGCCGGATTTCCCCTATGATGAAATCAAGCGTCAGGCGGAATGCGCCTTGTGGCAGAAATATCCGGACCGGAACTGGATTGCCGTACGGTATCCCTTCGTCATCGGAAAGGATGATTATACAAAGCGCCTGCTGTTCTATGTAGAGCACGTCATGAAATCCATCCCCATGTTTATCGACAATGTGGACTGTCAGATGGGCTTTATCCGTTCCGATGAAGCTGGAAAGTTCCTGGCGTTTCTTGCAGAAAAGGACTTCAGGGGCGCCGTCAACGGCTCTTCAGAAGGCACAATCTCCATCCGGGAAATGCTGGACTATGTTGAACAGAAGACCGGGAAAAAGGCAGTTCTGAACGCCGGCGGTGACGCGGCACCCTATAACGGGGAACCGGAATACAGCATTAACACGGATCTGGCTGCGTCCCTGGGATTCCGTTTTTCCCGGCTGCATGACTGGATTTTTGAACTGCTGGACTACTATATCGAATTGCTGCGGCAGGATACCTGATCACAGAATCGGAAGGGAGCAAATTCATGTCATGGTATGATCCCGGGGAACCCATCCTCAGCCCCGTAAAACAGATTGAAAGCAAATACCCCGGCATGAAGGTTCCTGTACTCCCTGCCAGGGCGGTTGTTTTTTGCTTGGGAAAAGGGATGCCGGTACTGAAGGAGCATTATCCCTGTCGGCAGCTCATGGAGAAGCTTCCCGGATTCATCACCCATTCCGAGGTGCTTGGAATAGAAGGAAATACTGATGTCTGTTTCCTCCATGGAGGCTATGCGGCGCCGCAGATTGCCTGCACCGTTGAAACGCTTCACATTCTTGGCGTGAAGGAAGTATTCCTGATTGGCCTGTGCGGCGGTTTCGCCGGTCATCTGTCCGTAGGAGATATCATTCTTCCCGATAAAGTATGGAGCGAGGAAGGAACCTCCCGGCATTATCTGGAGGATCCTGGCTTTGCACAAGTCACCCCTCCCTTTTCTTTCGAAACGCTCGCTGCCTTCTTTCAGAGAAAAGGCTTTCGGGTGTTTCGGGAGCCAACCGTAACCACCGACGCGGTTTACCGGCAGACCTACGGCAAGGAACAGTTCTGGCGCGACATCGGCTGTGCAGCTGTGGACATGGAAGCCTCCGCGCTGATTAACCTGTGCAATCTGTATGGAATCCGGAACGCTGTTGCCCTGATGGTTTCCGACAAGCATCCGCTCAGTGAAAACGACCCTTCCTGGCAATGGGGAAATGCGAAATACGGAGATATGCTCATCCGTTATATCCTGGACTGCATTGCTTTCTGCACAGGAAAAGAATAAAGCAAGGAATCCGATAAAATGAATTCAATTGAAATGAAGCCGATCGGCCGGGTGGAAAACACCGTTTCGGAGAAAAAGGATACTGCCTGGGGCGAAAACGTCTCATCCATAACGCTTGAGGAACAATATGCCGGCGGCCTGTCCGGACTGGAACAATTCTCCCATGCAATTATCCTGTATTATCTGGATCAGGCGCAGTATATGAAGGAAAAGCATCTGCAGAGACGTCCGCAGAACCGGGAAGATATGCCCATGGTTGGCATCTTCTCCCAAAGGGCAAAAGACAGGCCCAACCGCATCGGGATGACGTCTGTCGAAATCGTCTCTGTCTCGGACCGTACGCTTACCGTGAAGGGCCTTGACGCTGTCAATGGTACCCCGGTTCTGGATATCAAGCCTTATTATCCTGTTTATGACAGAAAAGAGGCTGTCGTTCCTGGATGGGTGAACCGCCTGATGGAGCATTACTTTTAAGCGAGGGAAAATATGTTAATCAGAAAAGCTTCCGGTGAAGAAATGCTGAAGCTATGGGATTATCCGGATGTGAATGCAGCCTCGCCCACAGCCCGGTTCTTTTATCAGAATATCAGCTCCGGAAATGCGGATTTCTGGACGCTGGAGCATGAGGGAGAGCTGATCGGGGAGCTGTATGCTTTCCGGAATATAGAAGCGGATCATGATTTCGCAGATGGGAGCTCCACTGCTTACCTGTGTGCATTCAGGATCCGGAAGGAATACCGTGGTCAGGGGCTCGGCAGCAAACTGATGGAAACTGTCCTGGCCGATCTGAAGTCTGCCGGTTTTCAGCGTGCCACCATCGGTGTCGGTCCGGAAGAGGAACAGAACGTCAGGCTTTATCATCGGCTTGGCTTCATTTCAAAGATCAAGAACTGCTATGCAGATCCCTGCGCTATGGACGAAAACATGAATCCGGCTCCTGATGAAGGTTTCTGGCTTCTGTCAAAAGAACTGTAATGATCAGATTCACATTTTGTATAGCAGAAGCAGCAAAATTGCTACTGTTGATTGATGTGAAAGCAACGCTAAACCTGTTACTCTGTTCCCGAGGTGATGAAAATGATCTTTTCTGAAAAACTTCAGCTGCTCAGGAAAAATAAAGGCCTGACGCAGGAAGAACTGGCGGAAAAAACAGGAGTCTCCAGGCAGGCAGTTGCCAAATGGGAAGCCGGACAGGTCTATCCGGACATATTCAACCTGATCCAGATCAGCAATCTGCTCAACGTCAGCGTGGATTACCTGGTAAAGGATCAGGACTGTGCTGTCCGCCCTGCTGCGAAACAGGACTCCGACATGGAAGAGCTGATTGCATTCCGGCTGGAAGCCAACGTGAACACCTATGCCGCATTTCAGAACGAGGTGGATTCCACCCGTCCCCAATCCCACGATTTCAGGTATGAAAACGGCCGTTATCTGTATCACGACACATACGTCGGCGGAGAACAGTTTGCCGGGGAAGAAGCCGTTTGGCACGATGGAACCGCTGTGTATGCAATGAACTATATGGGCAGGGTGCTGGATGACAGCTTCAGCGGGAATTTCCTGAAGGAAGCTCTTCGTCATGCCGACCGGAAAATGCCCTACCGGGGGCCGGAATACTATCAGGCCGGAGAATATACCTACCGCTGCAAGGTAACGGGTGATTTTACCTGGTTCCAGGGATATGAGGAAATCTACCGGGGCGAAATAAAGGTATATGAATGCACCTTCCATGGCGGTACACTCAGGTAACGAATATACATTTTTTCGGAGGAACAGATGGTGCAGATCAAACCTGTCACACAGGACAATCTGGATGAAGTGCTCAGTCTGAAAATCAACGATGACCAGACCGGCTATGTTTCCACCACCGCGGAATCCCTGGCTCAGGCCTATGTTTATCAGGAGACTGCCTTCCCTTTCGCGGTTTACAGTGATCAGGAAATCGTCGGCTTCATCATGATGGGTTATTATGAAACCAAGCAGTACTACACCCTATGGAAACTGCTGATCGACCGGGAACATCAGCATAAAGGCTATGGGCGAAAAGCGCTGGAACTCGGTATCGCATTCCTGAAGGAACGTTTCCATGCGCAGGAAATCTACACCGGCGTCATTCCCGGCAACGTCAACGCAAAAAAACTGTATGAATCTGTTGGTTTCCGGAAAACAGGCGTTTTTGAAAACAACATGGAAGAGCTTCGGCTCATCTGCTGACCGCAGGCGGATACAGAAAGACCCGGTTCATTATCATGATCCGGGTCTTCTTTCATATTCTTTCAGATTACCGCTGTTTGGCATAATAGATAAAGTCTCCGTCGCGCCTCACTTCCGTATAGCCCAGCTTTGTATAAAAAGCATTGGTTCGGATGTTCCATACAGGCGTATCCAGCGTGAATACCTTCACGTTAGTGAACATATCCTCAATGGCTTCCATCATCCGGATCCCATATCCCTTACGGAAGTGTTCCGGATTGATAAATATCCTGCCGACATTCAGCTCCTCCCCATCCTGAAACAGAAGAGCTCCGCCAATAATCAGGCCGTTTTCCGTAAGCTTATACAGATGGCCTGTCCTCGCCATCTTCATATGAAACGGAACAGACATATATCCAGGAGGCCCTCCTGTCGAAGTGCCACCGACTTCAACGTCCGTGTCAAATGCCTGTTTGGACAGGCTGTTCAGCACCGGCACGTCTGACGTGCCTGCTTTCCTGAATTCGAGACTCATACCATTCACCTTTTCCCTTTCTTATGCTTCCGGCCGGAGGATCACAGCGTTCAATTCTCTCCGCTGGAATCACTGTAAACCGCGACACCGTGTTCGGGTCAATGGCTTTTTCAAAAGTTTATCTCTCTTTTTCAGAAAGGACTTGACGATATTATTTCTATATAGTAATATTCTACATGGAAGGAGGATAACCATGAGAATATCACGCAGCGGTGATTATATCGCCCAGATCCGCCTGATCGGCGGCCGTGTATTTGAAAAGCTGCTGGATGCTTCCGGTGCGGATACCTTTAACGGCCCGCAGGGAAAAATCCTGGACGCGCTCTGGCAGCAGGACGGTCTTTCCGCGCATGAGATCGGCCAGCGGACTGGATTGGCCAACAGTACGCTGACAAGCATGCTGGACCGGATGGAAAATGCCGGTCTGGTAAAGCGCATCCGTTCCACGGAAGACCGGCGTGTGGTTCGGATCTTCCTCGGTCCGAAAGCACAGCAGTGCAAGGAACAGTATGCTGCTGTGTCGGAAGAGATGACCGGCATCTACTTCCGGGGGTTTGAGGACGAAGAGATCACCTCCTTTGAAAGCATGTTGCTCCGGGTGCTGGACAACGTACGCGAAGCAGACAGAAATGACAAATCTCCCTTGAGCGAATGACTCAGAAAGGAAACAACCATGAGTAAAATCAGTTTATCTCCTACGAACGATTACTGTCCCCAGACGCTTTTCCTCTACGGAACCTATGATGAAAACGGCAAAGCCGATTTCGGCCTTTTCTGCTGGTTCAGCTACACCTGGGACACGCAACTGGGTGTGATGGCCTGCATCGGCGGCAGCAAGCTGACAAAGGATAACATTCACCGGCAGAAGGTGTTTTCAGCCAATCTGGTTACGGAAGAAATGCTCCCCCTGGCGGATTATCTGGGATGCACAGACGGACATAACCCGGAAAAAATGAACCTGGATATAGAAATTGAAAAAGGCAGCGTACTGCCAGTACCGGTTCTGGCAGTTTCCCCCGTTGTCTTTGAACTGGAAGTCAAGGACTTTATTCAGCAGGATGACGGCGAGATCATGCTGTGCAGCATCCGCAACGTACTGCAGGATGAAACGCTGGCGAACGGTAAGGGTACTTCCCTGGATAAGCTGAATGCGATTGCGCCTGTCAAAACCACCTGCAGCCGCTACTTCAGCTGGAAAGGAACAGACCTCGGTGCATGGGGTGAACCTATGGCCCGGTTCTCCGGCAAAAAGTAAATATATACCGATAAAACAAACCCGGTTGGGAATCTTTCTCCCCAACCGGGTTTTTGCATGGTTTTTGCTGCTCTACAGCTTTTTCTGCAGCCAGAGCAGGTCATACCATCTGTCATATTTCTTGCCGACGGTCATCATCCGGGCCACCTGGGCATATCCCATCTTTTGATGGAAATACACACTGTCATGCGTCAGGTATTCATCCTCTTCTTCCACATATGCAATTCCGGCCAGCAGATTGACAATTCCCCTCTCCCGCAGTTTTTCTTCCAGTGCAGCATAGAGTAAAGTGCCGGCGCCCTTCCGGTGATGATCCTTGTCAATATAAATGGAGGTGGTTACCGTCCAGTTATAGGCTTCCCTGGGGCTGTACCGGCCGGCATACGCATAGCCGATCACTTTATCCTGATCCAGGCAGACCACATAAGGATACTTTGCGCTGATCTTCTGTATTCTGTTTGCGAATTCTTCCACAGTCGGCACTTCGTATTCAAAGGAAACTGCCGTATTCTGAACGTAATGGGCATAAATCTCAACAAGTCTTTCCGCGTCTTCTGTCCGGACGTCCCGGATTGTCAGTTTGTTATCCATTTTCTCGTCTCTCCCTGATAATATCTTCCAGTACATTGACCGCGTTCTTCACCATCTGCGGGCATACTTCCCTGAACAGGTTCTTTTCCCGGGCCTGCTGTTTCTCTTCCGGTTTGGATATATCATACCCCAGGATTTCCTTACAAAGGCAGGATCCGCAGGCTTGGGCAAATCCGTCCATCATCCTGTCGTTCACTTCGTCCGCTGTCTGCTTGCTTTTTTGATTTTCCGGGTCATCGTATCCGTATAAGATACCCAGCACCATCAGCGCACCGGTACAGGCACCGCATACCTCACCTTTTCTCATTCCGCTTCCGAAACAGGCGCCCAGCTTCAGCGCCTTTTCCTCTGTCAGGCCGCACTGATCCGCATAGGCAGCCAGAACGGCCTGTGAGCAGTGAAACCCCCTGTTGAAATACTCAACTGCTTTTTCCTGATGTATCATTCGCATTTGCACTCCGCTTTCCTGCAGGCTTCGTTATAGAGTCTCAGCGCCTCCAGAACCTGTTCCCGCTTTTCCGTTTCAATACCGGACAGAACCTTCCGGAACTTCATATCCATGTCGTTCTCAATCCTGTCAAACCGCTCCCTGCCGCTGTCTGTCAGGGACAGCACAACGCTCCGTCTGTCTTCACTCGACGGTTCCCGGTTCACATAACCTTTCTGAACCAGTTCCTCCACGCTTCGGCTGATGCCGCTTTTGTCCAGCCGCAGAGCCTCAGCCAGCTCCTTGACACAGATGCCGGGTTTTCGGCCGATTTCTACCAGCAGGAAGCACTGTGACGTATTCACACCGCACTGGCAGCAGTCTGATTGATTCATGTTTGCCAGATGACATTCCAGTTCCCTGGTATATTCCCGCAGCTGTTTCACCTGATTCATTCTTCCCGCCTCCTTTATGCGACAGAGAATAACCCTTTTAGTTGATTTTGTCAACTGTTTTGTTTTGCAACTAATCGCACAGACAGAAGAATACATCTGTCTGCTGTTCCCTCGCTTTTTCCCTGTATTCATGCTATGATGATTGCTGGTTTCGCCCGCGCGGAACCTTATGAAAAACATCAGGAGAAATCAACAATGACAGCAGAAGAAATGTGGAATCAATCCGGATTAACCGGTGAATATGACGCCTGGTCTTTCGGGGATGATGCGGACACCCTGGCTCGGCTTGTAAAGGACGGAATCAAGACCGCCACCTGCTCCGCATACTGCTTTTACGAGCTGGAAAAGGAAGACCTGCCGGAAGCAGGCGCATACAACATCATCCTGGACTCCAATGAACAGGCTGTCTGTATCACCAGGACAACCAAAGTATATGTCACGCCTTTCAGCCAGGTGACTGCGGAACATGCATTCAAAGAAGGCGAAGGAGACCGGTCCCTGGCATACTGGCGTGAGGTGCATAAAAGGTTTTTCACAGAAGAACTGAAAGAAGCGGATCTTGAATTTGACGAGGATATGAAACTCGTCTGTGAGGAGTTTGAAGTCGTTTATACCGGCTGATGAATTATGATGGATATCGAAAAAACTATTGCCAGGCTGTTTGAAGCAGCCGGTCTCGGACAAATCCTGCCGCCTGTTACGCCTGTCTCCGGCGGCTATATGCACAGAATGTACCGGGTGAATACCCCGGAACGTTCCTATGCTGTAAAGCATCTGAATCCGGAGATCATGAAACGGCCGAATGTCATGGATAATTACCGGAAAGCGGAAACGCTGGAACAGATCATCGAGGATGCCGGAATCCCGGTAGTAGCTGCCTTGACACTCAATGGACAAAAGATGCAGAAAGTGGCCAATGAGTATTTCTATGTCTTCCGCTGGCAGAACGGCAGCATCACGGACTGGAACAACATCACACCGGATCAGTGCCGTCAGGCCGGAATCATTCAGGCCCGCATCCACGCCCTGCAGTCCAGGTATACGGCACCTGTCATTCCGGAACTCAGTACCATCAACTGGGCGGAATACATTGCGGAGGCGGACAGGCAGAACATCATCATCACTCCCCTGCTGAAGGAGAACGAACAGCTGCTGAACGACGCGCAGGAAGCATTGAACGCCGCCCGGCTGGCACTGCCTGCTATTGAATGCATTACCAATGAGGATATGGATCCCAAGAATGTCATGTGGGATAAAGGCAAACCGGTGATGATTGATCTGGAATGCCTGGATTACGGCAACCCTGTGTCCCACGTTCTGCAGCTGTCCCTGCAGTGGTCCGGCATCACGACCTGCACTCTGGATCTGGCGAATACAAAAGCCTTCTTTGACGGATACCTGGAAACCTGGGATAACGGCTTCAGGAATTACGGAAGTGTAGTGGGTCTGGCCTATACCTGGATTGAATGGCTGGAGTATAATATCACCAGGGCTTTGGGACAGTGCCAGGACGAAGAAGAACAGGCCATGGGCGTCTCGGAGGTCCGGAACACCATCAATCGCATCCGGTATATCCGGGAAAAAGAAGATCAGATCCGTAATCTGCTGGACCGGATATGACAGAGCTGAAATCGCGTTATGCAATAAAGTATAAACTCACCAAGATCAGGAAAGGATCGAACAGCTATGAATATCACTGCTGAACTGGTATATGCCCAGACAGAACAGGCTGTTACAGCCCTGCTCCAGGAAAACCGTCCCCATTTCAATCCGGTAAAGCTGCTGGTTATCGGCGGCAGCTCCAGCGAAATAGCCGGCGGCACCATCGGTCACAATTCCACCTATGAATACGGTGAAGCCGTGGTGGAAGCCGTGATGAAGGTATGCGGTGATGCCGGTGTGGCGCCTGCATTCCAGTGCTGTGAGCATCTGAACCGTTCCCTGATCATGGAAAGGGAAACGGCGGAGCGCTATGGTTATGAAATTGTATGGGTCGTTCCCCGGATCAAGGCCGGAGGTTCTCTGGCCACTGCGGCCTGGAAGCGTTTCAAAGACCCTGTGGCAGTCCTGGCCATTCAGGCGGATGCCGGTCTTGATATTGGCCAGACCCTGATCGGAATGCATCTCCGTCGTGTTGCCGTACCTGTTCGGCTCAGCATTTCACAGGTTGGGGAAGCCCGGATTTCCGCAGCCCGCACCCGTCCTCTGCTGGTCGGCGGTGAACGAGCCAGATATATCCCGGAATCAGAGGAAACCCCGTAAAAGCCCTTACAGCATTGTTGTTTTGTAATAAATGTAAAATATGCAAAAAAAGTGTCATTCGTTCTTGACAAACCCGGATTTGTTCTGTTATCATGCACTTCCACACGCTTGCAGGACATAGAATCCGTAAGCCTCTGCGTAGAAAAAATACGGCAGAGGCTTTTATATTTTTGCCGGGAAAGGACGATTATGGAATCTGTCACATTACCCGAACATCCATCTGCGAAGGAAGAGTATCTTCATCTTCAGCAGGCTCGGGACACCATTGACCGGGAAATCAGGGAAGTGGAAGCCCTCACTGGGGCAAAAGCCGGTGAGGAAATGGATGTTCATGCAAACATTGTACCGGACGATCAGGAGGAGGTATACCTGCAGCTGTTCAAGGCCAAGCTGGACCGGCTGCGTCAGCTGACCATGGCCGCCGGGCAGGCTTACTTTGCCCGGCTGGATTTCACTCCCGCCGGCAGCTCTCCGGAAACCTGGTATCTGGGACGCTGGGGCGTTCTGGATCCGGCTGCGCTGACTCCGGTTGTGGTGGACTGGCGCTCCCCCGTTGCGAACCTGTATTACTCCGGCCAGATCGGAAAAATGGACTATGAGGCGCCGGACGGACACGTGGAGGGCGAGCTGACCCTGAAGCGGATGCTGACCGTCCGGGAGCGGGAACTTATCAGTCTGTTCGACAGCGGCATTGTTTCCCAGGAAACCTATCTGCAGGAGGTTCTGGGCAGCATTTCCACGGACAGACTGCGGGAAATTGTCACCACCATACAGGCGGAGCAGAACATCGTCATCCGTCATCCCCTCGCCGCACACCTGCTGGTACAGGGCGCCGCGGGAAGCGGAAAAACCACCATCGCTTTGCACCGGATTGCTTACCTGCTCTATACTTATCAGAAAACACTGAAACCTGAAAACATGATGATCCTGGCGCCCAACCCGCTGTTCCTCTCCTATATCTCTCAGGTTCTTCCTGATCTGGGTGTCGAACGGGTCGTACAAACCACCTTCGAAGGCTGGTGCCGGGAAGGCATGGGCCGCCGGATGCCGAAACTGCAGCGGGAAAGCCGGCTGGAAAAGAATCTGACCCTCTCAGAGGCAGAGCGGGAAAAAGCCGGACGGATTCTACGTCTTAAAGGTTCCCTGGCCATGATGAAGAAACTGGAGAGCTACCTAGATCAATTACAGACTGCCATTCTGCCGGACAAAGGCTTTAAAATGGCCGGCGTTCCCCTCATGGAGCACGAAGAGCTTGAAACCGTGTTCCTGCGCGATCTGCGCTACTTCCCGCTGGAGCAGAGGATCAGTGAGCTGAAAAAGATCATCCGCAAGAGAGTACAGTCCGCCGTTACCCTGCTGAAGGACCGGTATAATACCAGTGCGGAACAGATGGTCTTGAAGATCAAGGCCAATATGCGGGAAAGCACCTTGCGGCAGCAGAAGATCAAGGATCTGTATACGATCCGGGACCAACGCTATAAGGAAATCGACGCCCGGGCTGAGGAATACCTCGGCAAATACCGGGATAAATTCCCGCTGCCGGACCTGACAGGGCTTTACAAAAACTTCCTCGAGGAATGCTATCCCGGTGAGGAACTGCTTCCGGAAGACGGTACCCTGCGGCAGGAGGACCTGCCGATGCTGGTGATGATCTGCAAAGCCCTCTACGGACTGAAGACAAAGCAGATGAAGCATATCGTCATCGATGAATGCCAGGACTTCTCCCCCTTCCAGATTGAGCTGCTGAAACAGGCTAATCCCGCGGCAACCTTCACCCTGGTCGGTGACCTATACCAGGGTATCCGGGCGGATGAGGGAATCCGCAGCTGGGAAGAATGGAAGGAGCCGGTCTTTGAGAACAAGGCGGACCTGAAGCAGCTGACCGTCAGCTACCGGAACACCGTCGAGATCATGAATCTGGCGCAGACCGTTTCCGCCCGTTATCCCATCCCCGGCATCTGTGAAACAAAACCCGTGCTGCGGCACGGCGAAAAGCCGAAGATCATCCAGGCTGACAGCGATAAAGAACGTCTTTCCCGGATCCGGGAACAGGTGCAGGCCTGGCGGCAGGAGGGATACCACAGTATCGCCCTGATCGAAAAAACAGCGGAGCAGGCAAAGAAGCTGTATAAACAGATCGGTCAGGAACTGGATGCCCACCTGCTTTCAGAAACGGATTCCGAATACCGGGGCGGCGTCATGATCCTTCCGGCCAGCATTGTCAAGGGCATGGAGTTCGACTGTGTAGGTATCTGCGATGCCTCCGCGGAAAACTTCCCGGAGGATGAATTCCTTTGCCGGATCCTGTACGTCATGATGACCCGTCCCCTGCACCGCCTGGCCATCTGGCACAAAGGCGATCCCTCACCCATGCTCCCCTCCTCACACTGCTTCCCTTCCGAGTCCAAAGACATATAATTATGAATTATGAATTATGAATTGTGAATTAAAGGAGACCGACTATGATTGAAACAGAACGACTATTATTGAGACCTTATACTCTCGACGACTTTCCCGCCCTCTACGAGATCCTGTCGGATCCCGAAACCATGCAGCACTATCCGGCACCCTTTGATGAGGAGAAAACCCGAAACTGGATCACCTGGAATCTGGATAACTATGAGAAATACGGATTCGGTCTCTGGGCAGTTGTCCTGAAGGAAACCGGTGAGTTTATCGGAGACTGCGGTATTACCCTCCAGAATATTGATGGTGAAATCCTGCCGGAAATCGGGTATCATATCCATAAAAAGTACTGGCGGCGTGGTTTTGCAAAAGAAGCCGCCCGGGCTGTCCGGGACTGGGGGTTCCGTAACACACAGTACGATATCTTCTACTCCTACATGAAGTACACAAACATCGGTTCCTGGTCCACTGCTCTGGCCAACGGGATGAAGAAGGTCAAGGAATATCCGGATCCGAAGAATACGATCTCTTATGCCTATGCGATAACCCGGGAGGAATGGGAAAAGCTGCAACAGAACAGTTCAGCCGACTGATTCCAGTCTCCCTGTTAATTTCCTTTCTGACAAATGGAGTATAAAAACAGAATAAAGGAGTGAACCGGAATGAAAGAGTACACAAAGCAGCACAAGAAAGCATGGGAATACAACGCCTATGATTTCTGGGTCAAAAATTCCGGAACCCCGGCAGAACGGGCAAAGGAAGATGCCGCGGATCCGGAAAAGATGCTGAGAAAATACGCACAGTACTTCGACAGCTATAAAGGCGTCCGGATTGCCAACATCTGCGGGTCCTGCGGAAAAAAAGCCGTTCCCCTGGCGCTGCTCGGAGCTGACGTGACAGTTTTCGACATCTCCGAAGAGAACAAACGCTATGCCATGGAAACAGCGCAGGCAGCAAATGTTCCTCTGAATTATGAGGTTTGCGACATTCTGGAGATTGATCTGGAAAAGTATGCCGGTTATTTCGACATCGTCTTCATGGAGGGCGGAATCCTGCATTATTTCCATACGATCGATGAGTTTATGAAAATGATGTACTCCATTCTGAAGCCGGGCGGAAAAATGATCTGCAGCGATTTCCATCCTTTTACCAAGATCCTGGACAGCCTGAACCTTGGGCGCCCCACCATGAGCTATTTCTCAACGGATGTCTATGAGGGGGAAATGGCCCATGCCCGTTTCTTCCCGGAAGAGATCCGGAGCCAGATGCCCAAATGCAGCTACCGCCGGTATACCATGAGCGAGATCATCAATTCCATCATCCGGTGCGGGTTCTGCCTGAAACAGCTGGATGAACATCCCGCCTGGGAAAACGACAGCCTGCCGGGCGAATTCACCGCGATTGCGATCAAAAACTGATCGTCACAGAAAAGGAGGAAACCTGACGATGGAATACAGGAAAGTGTTTGATCAAATCCCGGAACAGTTCGACAAATACAGGCCCCGGTACAGTGCTGAACTCTTTGCTGACCTGATTGACTACGCAGGAATCGGGCCGGGTGTATCAGTGCTTGAGATCGGTCCCGGGACAGGCCAGGCAACCGATCCGATTCTGGAAACCGGCTGCGATTATCACGCGATTGAACTGGGTGAACATCTTTACGCAAAGATGAAGGAAAAATACGGAAACCGGCCTAACTTCCATATTGTGAATGATGATTTCATCACCCATGATTACGGCGATCAGAAGTTCGATATGATTTATTCCGCCGCGACCATCCAGTGGATCCCGGAAGCAGTCGCCTTTTCAAAGACCTTTGACCTGCTGAAGCCGGGCGGAACCCTGGCCATGATGCTGACCAGCGATGATTACAAGACCCCGAACGAAACGCTTTATAACCGGATCCAGGAAGTCTACGCCAAATACTTCAAACCGGAAGCAACCTATAATGAGATGCGTGCTCCCTTCAGCTACACCAACGCTTCCAATTATGGTTATGTGAATTTTGAACGGCGGGATTTTCATGGGCAGCGCGTCTTTACCGCGGATGAATTTGCTTTATACAGCGGAACCCACTGCACTTCCATCGTGATTCCGGAACCTTATAAAACTAAATTCTTCAGCGGCCTGAGGGAAGCTGTTCTGGAAGCCGGAAACAAAATCGTATTCAATGATACCTATATCCTGTACCTGGCCCGAAAACCGAAGGAAGGCTGAAGCCTTGGAAAGGATGAACAATGAGCAACCTTGTCACGCAATGGTATGAAGATAAAAAGAATGTGGATGAAATGCAGCAGTGGAATCCCGCGCTGAAGGAATGGGAACGGACTGTGATCCGCTGTTTTCCTGCCGGTGCCAGGATCCTGGATATCGGCTGCGGTCTGGGACGTGAAGCTTTCGCCCTGGCGGAAATGGGTTTTGACGTTGTCGGAATAGATATCTCAAAGGAAGTTATCTCCCAGGTTAAGCAGTTATCTGCTGAAAAAGGGTATTCTATCCCCTTTTTCGATTATGACGGGAAAACCCTGGCCTTTCCGGATGCATCGTTTGATGTGGTTATAATATGGGCCCAGACCTTCGGGCTGCTGTACGGAGATGAGTATAAACAGGAATTCCTGGCGGAATGCAAAAGAGTCCTCAGGAAAGACGGTCTCTTCAGTTTCTCCGGACATGATCTGCATTTTCTTCAGGCGTATTATCCCAACTGCCTCAATGGCCGGAAGTTCTACCCCTATGCCGATACGGAAATGTACTGGGAAACTTTTGAGGCATCTGATCTGACTCGCTTTGCGGTACAGGCAGGCCTGGAGGTTGTCCTCTGCGAAAAAGGAAAGATCTACAAACCGGAGGACGGAACAATCCTCCACTGCTTATGTAAAAAGCTGTAAATGAATATGATGAAGAGGAGGCTGTAAAATGGAATCGGCGAACCAGGGAAAAGGATGGACATTCAACACCGTATCCGGAACCTATGATAAGATGCGTCCCGGTTACCCGGATGAACTGTATCAGGCATTGTTTGCCTATGCTCCGCTGAACGCCTCCTGTGCATCGGTGGAAATTGGTATCGGCGCGGGCCAGGCTTCACTGCCTGTCCTGAAAACCGGCTGTGCGCTGACGGCGGTGGAATACGGTGATCAGCTGGCGCAGGTATGCAGGGAAAAGTTTCGTGATTACCCCCTCTTTTCAGTGATTACCGGCAAATTTGAAGATGCAGTCCTGCCGGAAGATGCTTTTGATCTCGTGTACTCTGCCTCCGCCTTCCATTGGGTTCCGGAGGAAATCGGATATCCAAAGGTTTTCCGGATACTGAAGTCGGGAGGAGCTTTTGCCCGGTTTGCCAATCATCCCTATCAGGCAAAGGATAATCCGGAACTGCTCGCGGAAATACAGCGTGCCTATGCCGAATACTATTATCCCTATTACGGAAAGCAGCCGAGGACGCCTTCTGAGTATACGGAAGAGCAGGCAGCCGCAAGGGCAAAGATCGCCGATCAATACGGGTTTACAGACACGCGGTATGCCCTGTTTTACAGGCAGCGGATCCTGACAGCTGCTGAATACAGGGCGCTGATCGGAACTTATTCAGACCATATCACGATCGAGGAAAGCATCCGGGAACGCTTCTTTGACGCCATAGAAGAAACAATCAACAGGCATGGCGGGGCCATCACCATATTTGATACGATTGATCTGCAGCTGGCCAGGAAACCATAAAAAGGAGACATCATGATGCAGGTGACAATCAGGCCCATACAGGAATCCGACTATGCGGCCGTTTCCGCCATCTGGCGTGACGTGCTGGATATTTATAACGCCACAGAGCAAAGCGTTGCGGAAATCTATGCGCAAATGGCGCAGGATAATCATTACCATACTTTTATTGCGGAAACAGACGGAAAGGTCGTCGGGCTCGTGACCGTTGTGAAAGTGCTCGCCATTGGTCATCCGGGCGGGTATATCAAAATGAACGGTCTGGGCGTTCTTCCGGAATACCGGCGTCTGGGTATCGGCAAAATGCTGATGGACCGCGTGGAACAGCTGGCTCTTCAGGAAGGCGCGCCGTATATCGGACTGGCTTCAGGGATCAGGAGAACAGAAGCCCACGCCTTTTATGAACGGCTGGGCTTTCAGAAAACCTCCTTCTGGTTCAGGAAGAACCTGGAATAATGAAAGTGAGAACAGCGATGGAAAAGGCAACCCGAAAAGCATTGGCAAAGGTCGCGGAAGAAAAGGCCCTGCTTCCCTTTCACGGGTATATTGAAGGCAAGGAATCCAATCTTGAGCCCCTTATCCGGTTTTTCCCCGGGTGGACCCTGCAGGAAGCAGACGGCGTATGGTGTGCAGCCTTCGTGTACTACTGTTGCAAGGAAGCAGGGTTTGATCTCCCCATCCGGCCGGACGAATGCAGGTCCTGCCATCTGGCGGGATGTATTGCCTGGGAAGAGTGGGCGATTGGCGATGACCGGATCGGTTACCATAAAGGAACGGATGCCTTTGTGCCGGAAGCCGGTGATATTGTTCTTTATGACCGGGTCTTCAACAATCAGGAGCATGACCATATCGGTATTGTCCTGCGGAATCCTGGGAATACAATCATTGTAGCTGAAGGAAACAAGGGCAACATTTCACAAGTGGTTGAGCGTCCGATAGACGGCCATATCAGGGCATTTATCAGAATTACGGATGGATATCGGTATCATCAGCCTGAAAGGATCTGAATCAATGAAGATCATTGCTGTTTCCGCTGTAACAGCCGGTGGCAAGACCACCGCAGTCAACACAGTGAAGAAAAAGCTCCCCCGATGCGCATCCCTGCATTTTGATGACTACTCCTTTGATGGTGAAGTCGAAGATTTCCATCAGTGGGTACTGGACGGTGCTGATTACAACGTATGGGATCTCTCTCCCCTGAAAGCGGATATCGAGAAGATTATCCGCTGCGGTAAGTATGATTATCTGCTGCTGGATTATCCCTTTGCCTACAGGCACAGCCTGATCAGGGATTATATTGACTGCGCTGTGTTCATCGATACTCCGCTAGATATCGCCATGGCGCGCAGGATACTCCGGGACATGAAGAATGCCTCCGCGGATGAAATACGGGAAGAAATGAATGTCTATCTGAACTATGCCCGGATCGCTTATGTGCAGATGTTGAAGGATATCAAACCGTCATCTGATTATGTCATTGACGGGGTGCAGGATCTGGAGTATATCACAATGGAATTGCTGGATATTATTATGAACAGAGGCAATAAGAAATGATGAAAAACAATATATCCTCTGAATGCTTGTTCGGCGAACCGGCTGATATAGATCAGTGGATGGATCTTGTCCGTCTTGTCAGGAATAATTTCCCCGGTCTGGAAACAGAAGAATCCCTGGAAGAACATCGTCATACCGTCCTGAAATTCTTTGGAAAACAACAGGCTCTTTGCGTAAAGGATGGGAACCGGATTGCCGGCGTGCTGCTGTTTTCCAGGAACCGCAATATGATCTGCTGCCTGGCTGTCCATCCTGAATACCGCAGGAACGGAATCGCCTCCATTCTTCTGGAAACAGCCCTTGGAGAACTGGACCGAAGCCGGGACATCACGGTATCCACCTTCCGGGAAGAGGATGAAAAAGGAACAGCACCCCGCGCTTTGTACAGGAAATATGGCTTTTGTGAAGCTGAACTTACAATGGAATTCAATTATCCCAACCAGGTTTTTGTACTGCACGGAAAAAGCCGTGAATAACAGGAGGCATTATGATAACGCTTGAAACGATCGGAGACAATTATTTTGGACACTGGGACGTCTGCCGCACAGCCTGCCGCGGAATCATTGTACAGGACGGTAAAATCCTGTTGTCCTATGAAACTAAAACCGGGCAGTATATGATTCCGGGCGGCGGACTCGAAGGCGATGAAGATGAACGTGCATGCTGTGCCCGGGAAGTGGCGGAAGAAACCGGGTTCCTGGTCGAACCTTCGGAATGTATGCTTGAATTGGACGAATACTATGAAGACTGGAAGGGTGTCAGCCGGTACTTCTTCGGCAGGATCATCGGAACAACCGAAGTTAAACTGACAGATCGGGAAAAGGAAGTCGGCATGGTTCCCTGCTGGCTGTCCCTGGAGGAAGCCATTGATATCTTTTCAAAGCACGCTTCCTATGCGGATACGGATGAAATGAGACGCGGTCTCTATCTTCGGGAATACAAGGCATTGAAAGCATTGGAAGAGCAGATCCGCCAGTTTGTCTGACCGTGAAAACAAATCTTTGCATAAAATGTACATTTGTTACATCGCTGTGATGACAACAAAACACCCCTTCTGGTATATTGTATGCCGAAAGGGGTGTTTCGTTTATGTCATATGATGCCAATCACGGGAACCGGGAACCGGAGAAAAATGTCGTATTGAAAAACTGGAAAAGCTCTGCCGTTTATCTGGTTCTGCTCGGCATACTCTGCTCTTTTCTGTCCATCTTTGGCGTTGCGGTCTGGCTTATCATTGCGGTAGCCAGAGTACTCTATGTCCGTTACAAGAATCGTAAAACGGAAGCTTCGGAAAGTGCACCTGAAGAAGCAGAAAAAACATGTGAACTGTGCGATATCCCGACAGACACCCTCATTCCGGTTGTAACAACCGTTCACGGGAAAACCAAAACCCTCCATGTGTGTGAAGAATGCTATCATGCTAACGTTTTCCGGGCGCCTGGTGAAGAAGATGCACCTTCGAAAGCAGAAAACCGGAAGCATCTGCTTCATGAGACCCCGATCGGTCGGGATGCCCGGATTGCCCTGCTGACGAAGAGAAGAAGCTCCGGTAAGCCCTTGCAGGAAGATCTGTTCCTGGAAGATATAGAAGACGCGAAAACAATCCGGAAAATCTGTAACATCTGGGACTCCTATGAATTTGAAGAGGAATATCCGGAAATTGATGCAATTCTTGCCCGGTTGAAAAAGGAAGATAACTGTGGCAGGCTTTCTTTACAGGATACAATTAAGCTGAAAGAAGAGTTCCAGGCCTTATTCCACGGTGAAGATATTTTCACAGAGCCTGAAGAAACTGCCAATTCTTCTGATCTTCCGGAGCAAAACACGCCGCAAGAAGCCGAATCTCCTGTGCAGCTTGAACAGGTTGAGGAATCAGAGATTCAGGAACCCAAAGAACTTCCCGGTCATCTGCTCTACTGTCAGAGATGCAAACGTCTTTATTCGGGTGACAGATGTACAGATTGCAATAAAGAAGACGGTCGTACACCGGAACCGGAAGATCTTTGCTTCCTGATCGATCTGTATGAACTGCAAAGTAACATGCTGGAAGATGCCCTGAGGCAGAAAAATATACCTTTCCTGAAAGAGCAGATTTCCGGCATTGGCGATGTTGCCCGGGAAGTACGCCCAATGTACGGTATATTCCGCTTCTACACACTTTACAAACACTTTGCTGATGCACTGACTGTACTGGATAATCTTCCGGTCAGCAACCAACCGGAGGAAGAATAAGTCCTCCGGATGAAAGGACGATTCAGATGATCAGAATACCGGATGAGAAAAAGATACGGGTCATAATCGATACGGATGCGGCCTGTGAGGCCGACGATCCCTTTGCCATTGTCCAGGCGCTTCTGAGCCCCAAACTGATTGTAAAAGGCATTCTGGCGGAACACTTCAATGAAAAAGGCTCCGTTCAGAAGAGCTATGATGAGATTATGACCATTCTGGACGCTATGGATCTGAAGGTTCCTGTCTTCATGGGAGAAGAAGATCCTGTCGACGTCGTCGGCTGGCCGGAGTCAGTTTCTGAAGCGGCGGACTTCATCATCAGCGAGGCCATGAAGGATGATCCGAAGCCCCTGTATATTCTCTGTCAGGGTGCAATCACAAACCTGGCTGCAGCCCTGCACCGGAAACCCGCCATAAAGGACCGGATCAGGATCATCTGGATCGGCACCCACGGCGTATCGGACAAACCGGCGCCTTTCCGGGAATTCAATGCCGGCAATGACGTCACCGCCGCCAATTATGTGCTGGAAAGCGGTGCGGATGTGTGGCTGGTTCCCTCTGATGTCTATACCACCATCACCGTAGGTCTGGCAGAGCTGAAACTGAAGGTTCTCCCCTGCGGCCGGATCGGAAAGCATCTGTACGAGAACATGATTGATTACAATCTTTCTCCCCGCGCTGGCTGGACCCAGGGCGAATCCTGGTCCCTCGGAGATTCTCCCGCCATCGCCATTGCGCTGAATCCCGAATGCGGTAAATACGTCTATACCCAAGCGCCTCATGTCGGGGAGGACACGTCTTCCTCATCCAGGCCCGGTAATCCTGTCATCCGTGTCTATAAAAGCGTTGACTCCCGGTATATCCTGGAGGACTTCTTCGCGAAGCTGCAACTCTTTACAGCGGGAAAAGCTGAATAAAGATAACAGGTTGCATAATAAAATGGGCATTCCGTAATGGAATGCCCATTATTATTAATGATGGATAATTTTTGCGCCAAACGGCGTCAGCGCCAGCTTGGCTATTTTGAAAAACTGTTTTCCGAAGGGAATCCCGATCACCGTGCAGCACCAGAGGAAACCGACAATCAGGTTAAAAACAGCCATCCATAAACCGCAGCAGACAAGCCAGATCACATTAGCCAGCGTGGAGGCTGCTCCTCCGCCGTAGAGAATTTCTTTTCCGAACGGCCAGAAGGACAGGCTGGCAAATTTGAAGCACTGCCGTCCCAGCGGAATACCGATCACCGTCACACAGCAGAGCAGTCCAGCAATCAGCCAGAGCAGCCCGCTGACAAATCCACCGAAGATAAACCACAACAGATTTCCGATCGTCTTCATACTTATCTTTCTTATCCTTTCATTCAAGGACCGTTTTCCGGAACGCTTCCAGAGTTTCTTCCGGAATCCCCAGTCTTCCGGTAATGTAGTCATTGCCCATCTCTTCCCAGGCCGAACGCAGATACCGTTCATCCGCGATGTATGCCTGATAGGCGCTTTCTGCCATTTCCGCTCCGTGGGTCGCCAGCAGTTTCTCGCGAACTGCTTCTGCTTTGGGGATATTGATCAGATTGGTCTTCAGATAATCCTCCAGGATTGTATCCCGGTCAACGCCCAGCGCTTCCAGGATCAGCGCGGTAGTCATTCCGCACCGATCCTTCCCTTCCGTGCAGTGCCAGAGAACCGCTCCCCTACCGTAATCATGCTCCAGGATGGCTGTCATTACCTTCCGGAAGGAATCCGCATACACCCGCATCAGGATGCCGTACAGCACCGCCATATCCGGAATCAGGCTCTGCTGCTTCTTTTCCTCATGACTGACGCCGTCAATCCCTTCATTCACTTTTTCAAAAATCGGAATCGGAAGGTATTCCCTTCCGCAGGCCTGGTCAGGCTTCTCTTCCCGTTCCGCGATTGTCCTCAGGTCAATAATGGTTGAAATACCGTTCAGGTCAGATTCCTCCGCCTCTCCCAGCTGGGCTGAACGGATGATCATTCCCGGACGGATGGTTTTGCCGTCTTTTGTTTTAAGGCCGCCAAGATCACGTTTGTTTGAAATCATGCTCTGTTTGAATCCTTTTCCTTCTCATTTCTGAACCCCGGATTTCCGGGCTTCAGGATAGGATTTTATCATATGCGCCTATGCCTGTCCAACCGGCAAAAAAACAGTCCTGCCATTGAAGACAGGACTGTTTGTAAAAAAGCGAAAAGTTAGTTTTTCAGTCTTCCATTTGATCTATATATTTCAGGATATCCAGCTGATGCTCCGCATGCTCAAACTCATCCAGGATGGGACATGGAATATGCGGTTCATACGCCCTTTCATGGAACCAGGTGCACTGTACCGGATGCATTCCGGCTTCACGGGCAGCATACAGTTCCCTGGAGCCGCCGTCACCCACATACAGGCACTCTTCCGCCTTCACATTCAGCAGTCCTATCATTTTCTCATATAATGCGAGGTCCGGCTTGCAGATTCCCTGCTCAAAGGAAATCAGCACCGCGTCAAAGTATGGAAACAGCTTGCTTTCCCGGATGACATCCCGCTCATCCGAGAATGTATTGGTGATAAGGCCGATCTTGATCCCCCGCTCCTTTAGTCCCTTCAGCATCCGGAATGTATCCTCGGGAATGGCTGAGAAAGAATCGCCCAGGGCTTCACGTCGTTTCGTCGCGCCAAGTTTCACCTTTTCTTCCGTATAAATTCCCAGTCTTTTCAGGACGATCTCAAGTCCTTCTTCAATCGTGTACTTACCGGTACTTCTGTCCTTTTCGATGGAGTGCCATTCTTTCCTGAACGTAAAAAGATCTGCGCCAACATCCGCGGCCAGATCTTCTCCAAAGTACGTTCTGCCTGTAAAAAGGGTCACCAGAGTCTCGAACATGTCAAAAACCACAGCCTTGATCAAATGTCACCACCTCCTGATGGCATTCTAGCATAATCCGGTACAAACACAATGGTCCCAACGGGAACGATTATGGACACTGGTAGCAGATTCTAATGTCCGCCTCGATCATAAACAAATTATCTTATTGCTTTCTGTTAAGCAAGCATATACAATCGGCGTATAGCATTCTCAAATATCATCCATAGAAAGGATTAACTAATATGCAGGCTATCAAATGTGAACTCTGCGGCAGCAATGACATCATGAAACAGGATGGTGTTTTCGTCTGCCAGAACTGCAAGACAAAATACAGTCTGGAAGAAGCCATGAAACTGATTGGCTCCGTAAAAATCGATAAATCCGACGATATAGAAAACCTTTTAACACTGGCTAGACGTTTCTATAAGGAAAACAATTATCCCGAAAGTGAAAAGTACTATGAGCTGGCGTTGCGTGAGGCACCCAACAACTGGGAAATCGTCTTCTTCCATGCATACTGCCATGCACTTAATTTCATATCAGGCAATTACTCTGATTCCATCAATACCATATCTAATGGAACCCTCACAGCCTTAAAGTTTATATATAATGATCTTGAAGAAAAAGAGCGCCCCGATGCACTGCATATTATTGTAGCAAAGGACATTCAGTTTTTTGATCTGCTTCTTACTGATATGAAGCGATCAAAGAATCTATCTCCTCAGGATTATGATTCTGCTGTTTTACAGATCTGTAAACTGTACAGGCCGATGGAAACTATCATCAAGCAGTATGCTCTTAATCAGCTGGACACGTTATGTGTTTTGCAAAGAGCTTACTATAATACGATAAAAAAAGCGCCCTGGGCCTTCAGATGGGGTGAAAGGCGCGAACTTCTCGCACGATTGAAAAAAGAACTAGGGATCTGATATACGGGATAAATTACCTTTATCATGTGTCAACAAAACAACTGATAGCGATAACGTTAAAAACACTCACAAAACACTTTGAAAAAGGAAGACTACAGTGATGAAAGAAATTGAAATCATCGATTTGACTGAAGAACAAAGCACAGCCCTCGAAGACATGCTTGACGAATACGATTACTCATTCATCAAATTCAGGCTGGATGGAAGCGTTGAAATCGGCATTTGTGACAACGATCAGCTGATTGCCGGTCTTTCGGCTGTGATGACGGCGTTCCGGATTCTGTATGTCTCCACGGTATTCGTAAAGGAGGAATATCGTCGTAAAGGGTATGGCTCCTTGTTAATGCGTGAAATGGAAAAAAGAGCAAAAGTTCTGGGCGCAAATATGATTCGGCTGGACACCTTTGACTGGCAAGGCAAAGAGTTTTACGAAGCCCTTGGGTACCAGCAGGTCGGTCATTATACAAATGAGGAAGATGGCTTTTCGGAATACTTCTACCTGAAGAGGATTTAAATACGCGGAAGATTGACAAGCCGGCAGTCATCAATAGCTGTTATGTTCCATAACAATGTATGTGAACAGAATTAGATAAAGAAAAAACAGATCCTTGATGGATCTGTTTTTTGCTTGGTGGGATTAGTAGGACTCGAACCTATGTTCCGTTCGCTCAATGGTCGCACAGAATCCTTGGAGCGGACTCTGTGCTCACTTTCGCGCTAACAAACTCGAGTCGCTTCCGACTCTGTCGGACAGCCCACTGGGCTGACGCTTCTCTCGTTTGCCCCCACGATCGTGGAGCCCCCTAGCGTCAAGGTTCGACTATTTCAAACAAAGCAAAAAGGCCAATCCTTTCGGATGGCCTTTTTCGCTTTGGTGGGATTAGTAGGACTCGAACCTATGACCCCCACGATGTCAACGTGGTGCTCTAACCAACTGAGCTATAATCCCAAACGGTCAGCGAAAGGGATTATAGCATAGCTGAAAAATATTTGCAAGGACTTTTTCTGGAGTTTTATGCTTCTTCTTTCGGCCAGGCCTTGCGCCATTGCGGCAGAACGGTCAGAAGCATTCCGAGGCAGCAGGCAGCCATCACAAGATAGTTCAGGTCCACACGCATCCAGAGCAGGAAATTGATCTTCTGATCGAGCGCGAATTCCAGAAGCATAATAATTCCGGCAAAGATCAGCAGCATTGCAATACGGATGCACAGTTCCTTCACGTTCCGTTGTTCCTTCGGCTGCTTCAGCCAGCAGAAGACCAGAATGCCCAGCACCAGGATCGCACTGATCAGCTGATTGGCCTTCACAAATCCCCAGATGATTACTTCGTCCTTCCGCATGGATTCAAAGAGAATCTGGCAGGAAGCATACATCAGGAGCAGAAGGGAGCATGCTCCGCCGGTCTTCCGTTTTTTCATTCTCAGAAGCACGATCAGGAACACAATGGCTGCCAGGCCTTCCCACAGGTTGATGGAAAAACGCCAGGCGCCATAGTAATTCTTGACTGCAAAGGGGAAACGGCAGATCGCGTCCGGTTCTTCCCAGGCGATCATGCTCCACTCTCCCTCGGGATCGAACCATGTCTTTACGCCTGTACCATAACCCGCGCCAATCAGATATTCTGCAAACCGTCCGGCAATAATCAGCAGTGCCGCCGGAGCCGCTGCCGCGTCCGCAATCTTTCCAAAGGACTGACCGGTGATCTTTGCGGTAAGGAATACTGCGGCGAAACCGCCGAGCACAGCGCCATAGAGCATATAGCTGTATCCGCTGCTGATAAAATCCCAGAAGGACAGTTCGCTGTTTTTGATCCATTCAATAGAACAAAGGAAGAAAGCCGCCCGGCCAATCAGGACGCACAGCGGAAACGCAAGCGCTCCGAAAATAAAAGCTGTGCCGGCCCGAATTCCGGTCTTCTTCTTTTGCAGAAGCATCAGTGCCAATGCAAGCACCGCCGCCCCTGTAATAACCAGAGCAAAGGTATCCATTATGTCAATCCCCCGATGCCGCAGAAGCGAAATAGATCATGCCCGGGATTTCCCGCATGCCGATCGCCTTATTGACCTTTTTCTGTCCCAGCCAGAGTTCGGAAGTTCCACCTCCGTCCAGGTTATAGGCCACCTTGCATTCCGGAAACGTTTTGACGATGAAATCCGCCAGCTCCTGGCCATTCATGCCGTATCCGGTCTTGGCGGAATCCACGGTAAATACCGCGTACTTCAGCGTATCCAGCTGGCAGAATGCCGTCCTTGCTGTCGCCAGGTTCAGGGAATGCGTGCTCGTATTCCTCTCAATTTTCTGGGCGACGCCGTCAATCACCAGAGCAGGTCCAAAGGTGAAGATGTTAACAGCCTTTTTTCCGTCTGCTTCCAGTTTTGCCAGGAAAGCATCCATATCGGCGGAAGTCGCTTTCTGAACCACAGACAGATCGCCCTGGTCATCAACAACCAGTACGTCCTGTTTCATGCCTTCTTCCCAGTCGTCCAGGTTATTCAGGAGCAGTTCCCCCTGGCGCATAACATAGCCCTTGAAGTTGTTCATCTTGACATAGTCGTCATTGAAAGCAACCACCGCGTTGAGATAAGGAACGATCTCCTCAGGCTGTGCGCCCTTCTTGATATCGAAGCTGTCAAAGCTCAGTGCCGTACGGATCTGAGAAGGATCCTTGATCTCGATCACAACCCAGCTGATGGTGGTGCCGCCGTCGCTGGACTTGGAATCATAATTCTTTCTCTGATTCAGTACTGCATGAATAGACTCGTCCTCATATTCCTTGTTCGGCTCGATCCAGCCCTCCGCTTTCGGTGCTGTGCCATGTTCCAGCATATCCTGCGGAATCGGCTTGATTTCCGCCATGGCGGAACCAAGCATACAGAAGGTCAGTACAACGACCGCCAGCACAAGAAGAAAACGCTTTTCTGAACGCATTTCAGATAACTCCTCCCAGACTTTTCATACAAAGTTATTTATATCATAGGAAGGCATTCCACGCAAGCTTCTTGAAGCAATCGGCTTGACATGGATTCCTTCTTTTATGATAATAATTTCATTCCTTTCAAAGGAGGTTTCAGGATGAAAAAACGACTCTGCATCCTGTCTTTCTGTTTGCTCTTCCTGTTGCTGGCCGCTGCCTGTTCCGCTTATGCCGATGATCTGCCGTCCAACTACAGCAAGGCACTGAAATATGTCAAAAACAACCAGCCCATGGAGGCCGTTGCCACAAATGTCGGCTGGAACCCGCAGCAGCTCACGGATATCCGCAACGCGCTGCCGGAAGGCGCTGTGTTCCATTTTACCTGTAAATGGAACGGCGTCACCTTCTCGGATGAAAGTGAAGCACTGGATCTGACCAAAGCAAAGAAGGATCTGAATGATAATACTTTCCGTCTGCTGCTGGCCCTTTGCCCGAATGTGAAGTCCGTGGACAACTCCACCAACAAGCTGCCCTCCAATGACACTTTCATTCCCCTGATGGAAGAGCATCCTGAAATTCATTTTGAATGGATTGTTCATCTCCGCGGAGAACACTACTGTCCTACCAACGCTACCGCCTACAGCACGCTGAATCACACGGATTATGGCACCCGTCTGAAATCCTCAGATCTGGAACTGCTACAGTATATTCCCGGCCTGAAAGCCCTGGATGTGGGACATAACTCCTTCACAGACCTGAGCTTCCTCCGCTTCTTCCCGGACTTGGAGCTGCTGATCATCTCCAACAACGATCATGTTGATGACCTGACTGAAGTCGGGAAGCTTTCCCACCTGAAGTACCTGGAAGTGCATAACACCCACGTTTCTGATCTGTCTCCCCTGGCCAACTGTAAGGAAATGCTGGATCTGAACGTCTCCTCCACCTGGGTGACGGACCTGTCCCCTCTGGATGAAGTCACTTCCCTGGATCGGTTCTGGGCAAACGGGCTGAAGAAGCTTCCAGAATCAGAACAAACCCGTTTCAAGGAACTTCACCCCAACTGCACCGCTGATTTCACCGTCAAGGGTTCCGCCATTTCACACAAATGGCGTGAGCACGATCGCTTCTATCGCTTCCGTAGATGCTTCAGGCATAAAATATGGGTACCCTTTGACGAACCCTGGCCCGAAGACTGACACCTCGCCCGGCATTGCCGGGCTTTTTCATTTCTATTCATTATTTGTACTGTTTATGCATAACATTATGCATATATTCATTTTATATGTTTCTTTAAAAATGTTATGATTTTCTATTGTTTTCCTCTTGACATCCGGTTTTAAGGGGTGTATATTGCCTGCATAATCATGCAGAAGGAGGTCACCCCAATGAATAAAGCTGACATCAAGAAAGTCGTCCTCGCCTACTCCGGCGGTCTCGATACATCCATCATCATCCCGTGGCTGAAGGAGAACTACAACGATCCTGAAATCATCGCCGTCTCCGGCGACGTCGGCCAGGGTACCGAACTGGACGGTCTGGAAGAAAAGGCCATCAAGACCGGTGCCAGCAAGCTGTACGTGCTGGACCTGACTGAAGAATATGTGGATGACTACATCATCCCCACCATGAAAGCCGGCGCTGTCTATGAAGACTACCTGCTGGGCACCAGCCACGCGCGGCCCTGCATCGCCAAGGGTCTGGTGGAAATCGCCAAGAAGGAAGGCGCTGACGCCATCTGCCATGGCTGCACAGGCAAGGGCAATGACCAGGTCCGGTTCGAGCTGGCTGTGAAGCACTTCGCACCCGACATGCCCATCATCGCCCCCTGGCGTGAGTGGAGCATCCAGTCCCGGGATGAGGAAATCGACTACGCCGAAGCGCACAACATCCCGCTGAAGATCAACCGGGAAACCAACTACTCCAAGGATAAGAACCTCTGGCACCTGAGCCATGAAGGCATGGATCTGGAAGACACCGGCAACGAGCCGCTGTACGAAAAGCCCGGCTTCCTGGAAATGGGTGTTTCTCCCATCGATGCCCCCGATGCTCCCACTTATGTGACCATCGATTTTGAAAAGGGCATTCCGGTTGCTCTGGATGGCGAGAAGATGTCCGCCAAGAACATCATCCTGAAGCTGAATGAGCTGGGCGGCGCCAACGGCATCGGCATCATCGACATCGTCGAGAACCGGCTGGTCGGCATGAAGTGCCGCGGCGTCTATGAGACTCCTGGCGGAACGATCCTCTACAAGGCTCATGAGACCCTCGAGTCCATCTGCCTGGACAAGCTCACCATGCACGAGAAGCAGAAGCTGTCCATCACCTTCGCCGAGCTGGTTTACAACGGCCTGTGGTTCTCTCCCCTGCGGGAAGCACTGTCCGCCTTCGTGGACAAGACCCAGGAGAAGGTTACCGGTAAAGTGAAGCTCAAGCTCTACAAGGGCAACATCATCAAGGCCGGTGTCTGGAGTGATTACTCCCTGTATTCTGAAGATATCGCCACCTTCGGTGCCAGCGATTATGACCAGAAGGATTCTGCTGGCTTCATCACCCTGTTCGGTCTTCCCACCAAGGTTCAGGCTCTGGTGGACGCCGCCAACAAAAAATAAGCAAAACCGTTTTTATACCATTCCCGCCCCCACCGGCGGGATGGTTTCATATCATCAGCAGATATCTCAATTGAATTGGACAGTTTGTCAGTCATAGTAATCATAATTATGAATTATGAATTATGAATTATGAATTGTCCTGAAAGGACACTATGATTAAGGTATTTATTGACGGAAGCGCCGGCACCACCGGCCTGCGGATCCGGGAACGGCTTTCCGCCCGGAAGGATATTGAACTGATTATCCTGCCGGAAGAGACCCGCAAGGATCCCACCGCCCGGGCGGATGCACTGAACAGTGCCGCAGTTTCCTTCCTCTGCCTGCCGGATGCAGCAGCAATAGAAGCCGCCTCCTTCGTGACCAGTCCGGATGCTGTCATCATCGACACCTCCACCGCCCACAGGGTATCGGAGGACTGGATTTACGGCATGCCGGAACTGACCGGCCTGCGGGAGAAGCTGAAAACAGCAAAACGTATCGCCAACCCCGGCTGCCATGCCACCGGGTTCATCTCCCTGGTTGCTCCGCTGGTCTCCGCCGGTCTTCTGAAAAAGGATGTCCGTCTTTCCAGCTTCTCCCTTACCGGATATTCCGGCGGCGGAAAGAAAATGATCGCGGAGTATGAAGCGGAAAACGTGGATCCCCTGTATCATGCACCCAGGCAGTACGGCCTCACCCAGATGCACAAGCATCTTCCGGAAATGGCCAAGCTCTGCGGTCTGGATCACGCTCCGGTATTCAGCCCCATTGTGGCGCCGTACTACGCCGGCATGGAAGTCACAGTACCCCTGACGCCCGCGGAAACCTCCGCTACACCTGATGAAATCCGTGAAGTTTATAAGACATATTATCAGAAGGGCCTGATCCGCTTTGCGGAAACACCGGATGAAAGCAGCTTCCTGTCCGCCGGTGCCTTTGCCGGCCGGGACGACCTGCAGGTCTCTGTTTACGGCAATGAAGAACGTATCCTTCTGGTTTCCCGCTTTGACAACCTGGGCAAAGGGGCCTCAGGTGCGGCTATCCAGAACATGAACATCGCCCTTGGCCTTGATGAAGCCGAAGGATTGGTGGTTTAAGCCGGTATAAACCCGGCAGCATCAAACTCAACGGGGAGTTAATGATGGATCAGCAGTTAATCAACGAAATCGACATCATGCCGATGAAGCCGGAGGACTACGACGATGTCCGGGCTCTCTGGATGACCATCCGGGGGTTCGGCATCCGGGCGCTGGATGACTCCCGGGAAGACATTGAGCGTTTCATTCAGCGGAATCCCACCACAAGCGTTGTCGCGAAGGCCGGGAACCGGATCGTCGGCACAATCCTGTGCGGTTCTGACGGCCGCCAGGGCGCACTGTATCATGTATGCGTCGCAAAGGAATACCGGCGCCGGGGCATCGGCACCCACATGGTCGGCTTCTGTATGCATCAGCTGAAGGCCATGGGCATCAACAAAGTGGCATTGATTGCCTTCACAGCCAACGACGCCGGAAACGCCTTCTGGAAACAGATCGGCTGGAACAAACGTTCCGACGTTAACTACTACGATTTCGTACTGAACGATAAAAACATTACGCGTTTTATAGGAGAAGACAATGAAGATTCGTAAGATCGCGGGCGGTTTCACAGCAGCAAAGGGATTTAAGGCTGCAAGCTGCGAAGCGGCCATCAAGTATCAGAACCGTCGGGATATGGCGCTGCTGTTTACGGATGTCCCCTGCGCCGTAGCCGGAACCTTCACCTCCAACAGGGTAAAGGCTGCTCCGGTGCTCTGGGATATGGGCATTGTAAAGTCCGGTAGGCCCGCCCGTGCGGTGGTTGTCAACACCGGCATTGCCAATGCAGGCACCGGTGCGGAAGGCATGCGCCTGTGCAGCGAAACAGCGAAGCACACCGCCGAAATCCTGGGAATCTCCGCCGATGAAGTTCTGGTTGGCTCCACCGGCGTCATCGGTCCGAATGTACCCCTGGACCGGATCACTGCCGGTGTCACCGTGATGGCAAAGAATCTTTCCGATTCTGCTGAAGCCGGCACCCTGGCCAGCAAGGCCATCATGACCACCGATACCGTGAACAAAGAATATGCTGTAGAATTCGATCTCCCCGCTGCTTCAGGTGAAGGAACCGTTACTGTCCGCCTTGGCGGCATGAGCAAGGGCTCTGGCATGATTCATCCGAACATGTGCACCATGCTGGGCTATCTGGCCACAGACTGCGCCATCGATCCTTCCCTGCTGCAGAAAGCCCTCAGCAATGTAATCAAGGATACCTTCAACATGATCACCGTGGACGGCGACACCAGCACCAACGATACCCTGCTGCTCTTCTCCAGCAGCCTTGCCGGTAACAAGCCGATCACCACGGAAGATGAAAGCTATGAGCTCTTCTGCTCCGCCCTGTACAGCGTCTGCCATGATCTGTCAGTCCTGATGGCCTCCGATGGTGAAGGCGCCACCCACCTGCTGGAGATCCGCGTTTTCAACGCCGACACGAAGGAAAATGCCCGGACCCTTGCCCGTTCTGTAGCCGGATCCAGTCTGGTCAAAGCCATGATCTACGGCAAGGACGCCAACTGCGGCCGGGTGCTCTGTGCCCTCGGCTATGCCGGTCCGGCCTTTGATCCGGCAAACATCGTCATCACCATGACAGGCAAATCCGGTTCCGTCTGCTTCTATAAGGACGGCTGCGTACAGCTCTTTGATGAAGAAAAGGCCCTGGCCATCCTCTCAGAGCACGATGTGCACTTTGACTGCGATATGAACATGGGTAATGAGGAAGCCACAGCCTGGGGCTGTGATCTCACCTATGACTACGTCAAAATCAACGGCGATTATCGGACCTGACACGTTGTTTCATTCAACAGGTCTGAAAAGTAACTCAATTATGAATTATGAATTGTGAATTATGAATTTTGATTCCAATCAGTGAAGATCATAAGGAGTGCTATGATGAATACCAACCTCACTAACATGGAGCGTGCGGAAGTCCTGACCGCCGCCCTGCCTTACATCCGCCGTTACGCCGGTAAAGTGGTCGTCGTAAAATACGGCGGCAACGCCATGATCAACGACCAGTTGAAGCAGCAGGTCATGGAGGACATCGTCCTGCTGTGGCTTATCGGCGTACGCATTGTGCTGGTTCATGGCGGTGGACCGGAGATCAACGATCTCATGGACAGGCTCGGCAAAAAGCCGGAGTTTGTGGACGGTCTGCGGGTGACAGATAAAGAAACCATGGACATCGTCCAGATGGTTCTTGCCGGCAAGATCAACAAAACGCTGGTCAACCTGCTGGAAATGAAGGGTGGAAAAGCCGTCGGTCTTTCAGGCATGGATGGACGCCTGCTGCAGTGCAGTATGAAGGACGAACGCCTGGGCTATGTGGGTGAAATCCAGAAAGTGCATATCCAGCCAGTTACCGACCTGCTGGACCGGGGATATATCCCGGTAGTCTCCACCGTCGGTTGCGACAAGAGCGGCAATGCCTACAATATCAACGGTGATACCGCCGCAGCCTATATTGCCGGTGCGCTGGGTGCCGAGCGTCTGATCATGATGACGGACATCGCCGGCGTGCTGAAGGACAAGAATGATCCTTCCACCCTGATTCCCCAGATCACCCTGCCTGAGCTGCCCTCCCTGTATGACAGCGGCATTATCTCCGGCGGCATGATCCCGAAGGTGGAATGCTGTGCGAAAGCCCTTTCCCGTGGCGTTCGCAACGTGGTTATCATGGACGGCCGCGTCCCTCACTCCATCCTGATGGAGCTCCTCACCGACGAAGGTGCCGGCACCATGGTCTCCAAAGGAGAAGAAGCTGATGACAGGCAAAAGGGCTGGGAGTGAGCGTCAAAATATCAAATCCGCAGGATGAAGATATTTTGGTAACGCCACCCACAGCTACAGGAGCCCGCGATTGACGAGCCGTAGGCAAAGACAGAGCGGCCGCGACGATCGCTGGGAGTGAGCGTCAAAATATCAAATCCGCAGGATGAAGATATTTTGGTAACGCCACCCACAGCTACAGGAGCCCGCGATTGACGAGCCGTAGGCAAAGACAGAGCGGCCGCGACGATCGCTGGGAGTGAGCGTCAAAATATCAAATCCGCAGGATGAAGATATTTTGTCCACCATTAATTCTGAATTCTTAATTCTGATAATTATCCGGAGGTTCCTATGAACACCATCGAACTGGACAACCAATACGTCGCCTCCACCTATAAGCGGTTCCCCATTGAGATTGTCAGCGGCAAAGGCTCCCTGGTAAAGGATGTCAACGGTAAGGAATATATCGACATGGGTTCCGGCATTGCCGTCACCTCTTTCGGTGTGGCGGATGATGAGTGGATCGCGGCTGTGGAGAAGCAGATCCACAGCGTTCAGCATATGTCGAACCTGTTCTACACTGCCCCCTGCGCCAACCTGGCCAAGGCCCTGTGTGACAAGACCGGCATGTCCAAAGTCTTTTTCTCCAACTCCGGAGCAGAAGCTAACGAATGTGCCATCAAAGTTGCCCGGAAATGGGCAGCGGAACATAAGGGACCTGCCTGTTCCACCATCGTGACGCTGGAGCAGAGCTTCCACGGCCGTACGCTGACCACCCTGGCCGCCACCGGTCAGGATCATTTCCATGAGCTCTTCCAGCCCCTGACTCCCGGTTTCGCTTCTTTCCCCGCCGGAGATATGGACGCGTTGAAAAAGCTATGCGCCAATGGTACTGTCGCCGCGGTTCTCATCGAGATGGTACAGGGTGAAGGCGGCGTCATCGCCCTGGATCCGGCCTTCGTGAAAGAACTGGCTGCTTTCCTGAAGGAGCAGGACATCCTGCTCATGGTGGACGAGGTGCAGACCGGCAACGGCCGCACCGGCACCATGTATGCCTATATGCAGTACGGTCTGCAGCCTGATGTGGTCTCCACCGCCAAGGGTCTGGCCGGCGGCCTGCCCATGGGGGCCACGCTGATGAGCGGGAAAGTGAAAGACGTCCTTTCCTACGGTGATCACGGATCCACCTTCGGCGGCAATCCGATCGCCGCGGCTGCGGCGCTCTCCATCGTGGAACGGCTGACAGACGACTTCCTGGCTGATGTTACCCGCAAAAGCCAGCTGATCCGCAGTCTGCTGGAAGGGGCTCCCGGAATTGAAAGCATCTCCGGCCTGGGCCTGATGATCGGTCTGAAGACCACCAAACCCGCCGCGGAAGTGCTGGCCGCCTGCAGGGAAAACGGTGTCCTCTGTCTCACCGCGAAGGACAAGGTCCGTCTTCTCCCCGCCCTCAACATCCCGGACGAACTTCTGATCAAAGCTGCAGACGTCATTAAAGCCGCTTGCAAATAACCGTTTACCTCCTACTTCCTACCTCCTCTCTCCTACCTCGTTATCACCTCCTACTTTATACCTAAGGAGTTTAAACTATGGCTTATCTTGTGCTTGCTAACGGAACCGTCTTTGAAGGCCGTCGTATCGGCGCGCCCCTCAACCGGATCGGCGAACTGGTCTTCACCACCGGTATGGAAGGCTATCTGGAAACCCTGACGGACCCCAGCTATTACGGTCAGATCGTCACCCAAACTTTCCCGCTGATCGGCAACTATGGTGTCATTGAGGAAGACTTTGAAGGGCACAGCGAACTGTTCGGCTATATCGTCCGGGAGCTGTGCGACACACCTTCCAACTTCCGCTCTGCCTATCCGCTGAATGAATACCTGGTCGCCAAGGGCATCCCCGGCTTGTGCGGTGTGGACACCCGTGAGATCGTCCGTATCACCCGGGAAGAGGGCGTCATGAACGCCATGATCTGCGATGAAATCCCATCCGATCTCAGCGAGATCAAGGCGTTCACAGTAAAAGATGCCGTAGACTCTGTCACGGAAGCCGTAAAGGAAACCTTCCCTGCTGAAGGCAAGGAAGTCTGCCGCGTTGCCCTGATCGATTACGGTGCCAAGCACAATATCATCCGCAGCCTGCAGAAGCGTGGCTGTTCTGTCACGGTGTGGCCCGCCCGCACCACTGCGGAAGCCATCCTGGCTTCCGATCCGGACGGCATCATGCTGTCCAACGGTCCCGGGGATCCGAAAGAAAACACCTTCTGCATCGGCGAGCTCAAAAAGCTGATCGGGAAACTGCCGGTCTTCGGCATCTGCCTCGGTCACCAGCTGACTGCCCTCGCCCTGGGCGGAGATACCATCAAGCTGAAATACGGTCACCGCGGCGGCAACCAGCCCGTTCGGGATCTGGCTGCCGGCCGTACCTATATCACTTCCCAGAACCACGGCTACGCGGTCGTGGCGGATTCCCTGAAGGGAATCGGTACAGAATCCTTCCGGAACGCCAATGACGGCAGCTGCGAGGGTATGGATTATCCGGATCTGAAATGCTTCACCGTTCAGTTCCATCCCGAAGCCGCTTCCGGACCCCGGGATACCGCGGTTCTGTTTGACCGGTTTGTTGCAAATATGACGAATGGAGGAAAAACCAATGCCTAAGGACAGTTCAATCAAAAAGGTTCTGGTCATCGGTTCCGGCCCCATCGTCATCGGCCAGGCTGCTGAATTTGACTACGCTGGTGCTCAGGCCTGCCGCGTGCTGAAAGCGGAAGGCATCAACGTGGTGTTGGTCAACTCCAACCCCGCCACCATCATGACCGACCAGCATCTGGCGGATGAAATCTACCTGGAGCCGCTGAACGCGGCCACCGTCCGCCGGGTCATCGAAAAGGAACGTCCGGACGGACTGATCGCCGGCCTCGGCGGCCAGACCGGCCTGACCCTGGCCATGCAGCTGAGCCGCGACGGCACACTGGAAGAGTTCGGTGTCCGTCTGCTGGGTTCTCCCATTGAAGCCATCGAGCGGGCGGAAGACCGCGAGCGTTTCCGTGAAACCATGCTGAAGGCCGGCCAGCCATGCGTACCCTCCGGCATTGCGGAAAACATGGAGGACGCCCTGAAATGGGCTAATGAAATCGGCTATCCCGTCATTGTCCGTCCCGCCTATACCCTGGGCGGCAGCGGCGGCGGTATTGCTGCCAATGAAGAGGAAATGCGTGTCATCGCCCGTGCGGGTCTCGACGCTTCCCCCATTACCCAGATTCTGGTGGAGAAGTGCATCTCCGGCTGGAAGGAAATTGAGTTTGAAACCATGCGGGACGCCCAGGGCAACGTCATCGCCGTCTGCTCCATGGAAAACGTGGACCCCGTAGGTATTCATACCGGTGACAGCGTGGTTGTGGCGCCTGCCCTGACCCTGTCCGACAAGGAGTACCAGATGCTCCGTACCGCGTCGCTGGATATCATCAGCGCCATCGGCATCGTCGGCGGCTGCAACTGCCAGTTCGCCCTGAATCCCGATTCCTTCGAATACGCGGTCATCGAGGTCAATCCCCGTGTCAGCCGCTCCTCCGCTCTGGCCAGCAAAGCCACCGGTTATCCGATCGCCAAGATCACAACCCGTCTGGCCCTGGGTTATTCCCTGGACGAGATCGCCAACGATATTACCGGCAAAACCTGCGCCTGCTTCGAGCCCACCGTCGACTATGTGGTCGTCAAGTTCCCGAAGTGGCCCTTTGATAAGTTCTATGGTTCTTCCCGCCGTCTGGGCACCCAGATGAAGGCCACCGGCGAAGTCATGGCCATCGGCCAGCGCTTCGAGGAAGCCCTGATGAAGGCTGTCCGCGGTGCGGAAATCTCCCTGGATACGCTGAACGCGCTTCCCCTGACGGACGAACCCATCCGGGATCGCCTGGCCCGCCAGGATGACCGCCGTCTCTTCACCGTCTTTGAAGCCCTGAAGCAGGGTATGACCGTGGACGAGATCTTTGAGATCACAAAGATCGACCGGTTCTTCCTCTACCGGCTCCGCGCCATGGCTGAACTGGAAATGCGGACCGAAGGCAAAGGCCTGCAGCCCGGCGACTATGAAACCTTCAAGAAAATGGGTTATCCGGACAAAGCCATCATGCGGATCACCGGTGCGAAGGAAGTCCCCGGCTGGAAGATGAGCTATAAGATGGTGGATACCTGCGGTGCTGAATTTGCTGCAGAGACACCTTACTTCTACTCCTGCACGGACAAGGCCTGCGAGTCCCGGAGCCTGAAGCGTTCCGGCCGTCCTGTGGTCATCGTGCTTGGTTCCGGTCCCATCCGGATCGGCCAGGGTATCGAGTTCGACTACTCCTCCGTCCACTGTGTGTGGACCCTGCGCCGCATCGGCTATGATGTGGTCATCATCAACAATAACCCGGAGACCGTCTCCACCGACTATGACACCGCAGACCGCCTGTACTTCGAGCCTCTCACTCCGGAAGACGTCATGAACGTCATCGCCGTGGAAAAGCCCGTCGGCGTCGTGGTAGCCTTCGGCGGCCAGACCGCCATCAAGCTGACCCAGTTCCTGGATTCCCAGGGCATCCGCATCCTGGGCACCAGCGCTGAATCCATTGATATCGCTGAAGACCGTGAGCGGTTCGACGCCCTGCTGGAACAGTTCAGCATCCGCCGTCCCCGCGGCATGGGTGTCCGCACCATGGAAGAAGCGGTTGCCGCCGCGGAAGGCCTGGGGTATCCCGTGCTGCTGCGTCCCTCCTACGTGATCGGCGGCCAGAACATGACCATTTCCCGCAGCCGGAAGCACACCGTGGACTACATGACCCGGATCCTCTCCGGCGGCATCGAGAACCCTGTGCTGGTGGACCAGTATCTGCCCGGCATTGAGCTGGAAGTGGATGTCATCTCCGACGGCAAGGATGTGCTGATCCCCGGTATCATGGAACATATTGAACGTGCCGGTGTTCACAGCGGCGACTCCATCGCCGTTTATCCGCCTTTCAACCTGACGGAAAAGTTCCAGGAGAAGATCTGCGATATCTCCACCAAGCTCGCCCTCGCGCTGGGCACCAAGGGCCTGGTCAACATCCAGTACCTGATCTATGACAATGAACTGTACGTCATCGAAGTGAATCCCCGGGCTTCCCGGACAATCCCCTATATTTCAAAGGTCACCGGCGTTCCCATGGTGGATCTCGCTTCCCGCGTCATGCTGGACGAGCCGTTGAAGGATCTGGGCTACGGTACCGGGCTCTATCCAGTCCCGCCCTACTGTGCCATCAAGGTACCGGTCTTCTCCTTTGAGAAGCTGAACGACGCTGACTCCATCCTCGGACCGGAAATGAAGTCCACCGGTGAAGTGCTGGGCATCGGCATCACCAAGGCAGAAGCGTTGTTCAAAGGCCTGTCCGCTGCCGGCTTCCATCTGCCCACCGCCCGTGAAAAGGATCACACCGGCGTGCTTCTGTCCGTTGAGGATGAGGACTTCCCGGATGCCATTGCCGTTGCCAAGCGCTGCTACGATCAGGGTATCAGCGTCTACGCCACCAAGGATACCGCCCGGGCCATTTCCGCCGTCGGCATCCACGTGACTCCCGTTGCTGACCCGAAGATCAGCGATGAGATCATCGGCCTGATGGAAAACGGCTCCGTGAACTACATCATCTATACCGGTGCTGTCAAGGACGACACTGTGGGCGACTACACTGTTCTCCACCGCAAGGCCATGGTTCTGGGTATCCCCTGCATGACCTCACTGGACACCGCCAACGCCCTGATGGACATCCTCGGTTCCCGCTTTACCCTGCAGAATACCGAGCTTGTCGACATCAATCACATGCGTCACTAATTATCACACATAATGAACAAGGGCCATCGGATAGTCCCGATGACCCTTTTCTTATACTTTCCCATAATGTAATACTGTCATTTCTCCACGCCGCAACGGATCATTATGCATTAATAAGCTCTTTCGCTAACGCTTCGATTTGCGCCTTGTTCTCTTCCGTCATGGCGGACAGGATCTTCACCTCTGTCTCCGCGAACGTTGTGTTCTTGCAGCCTTCAAGCATGCCTTTCATCACTTTCGCTGCCGTCGGGGCCCAGCTGCCGTTCTCAATGAAGCCGATCTTCCGGTTCTGGTAGTTCCGTTCCGTCAGGTGCTCAATGAACTCCCTCATGAAGGGGAACACATCAGCGTTATAGGTTGTGGTAGCCAGCACAATCTTTCCGTACCGGAAAGCGTCCTCCACTGCTTCCGCCATGTCGTCCCGGGCCAGGTCGCTGATGGCCACCTTCGGGCAGCCCAGTTCCTGCAGCTTCGCCGCCATGAATTCGGCCGCCTCTTTCGTATGGCCGTACACGGAGGTGTAGAATACAGCAACACCCTCGCTTTCCACGCCGTAGGAGGACCAGGTGTTGTACAGGTCCAGGTAGTAGCCGAGATTCTCATTCAGGATCGGTCCATGCAGCGGACAGATGATCTGGATATCCAGGGCTGCGGCTTTCTTCAGCACTGCCTGTACCTGGGCACCGTACTTACCCACGATGCCGAAGTAATACCGGCGGGCTTCGCAGGCCCAGCCTTCTTCGTCCTCCGCGTCCAGCGCGCCGAACTTGCCAAAGGCATCCGCGGAAAACAGCACCTTGTCCGTGCTGTCATAGGTGAACATGACCTCAGGCCAGTGGACCATGGGCGCGGTCACAAAGGTCAGCACGTGGCTGCCCAGTTCCAGTTTGTCCCCTTCCTTCACCACAATACCCCGGCCGGTATAGTCCGTGCCGGTGAAGTTCTTCATCATCGTGAAGGCCTTGGCGGTTGCTACAACTTTGGCTTCCGGATATGCTTCCATGAAGGCGGAGATTCCGGAGGAATGGTCCGGTTCCATATGCTGTACAATCAGGTAGTCCGGTTTTTTCCCTTCCAAAGCGGCTTCCAGGTTGCCCATCCATTCCTGGACGAAGTTCCGGTCAGCCGTATCCATCACAGCCACCTTCTCGTCCAGAATGACATAGGAATTGTAAGCCATGCCTTCCGGCACGATATACATTCCTTCAAACAGGTCGATCTCATGATCATTGACCCCGATATAACGGATATCCTTTGTCACATTCATCTTACATATCCCTCCCGGATTCATTCTGATGTAATTCTACCACAAGTCATTAACCCGAACAATGATTAACGTTGACACTTATAATTCACAGAAACAATGCCGTCAGCGCTGTTTTGTTATCTGTTTTTAGCCTTAAAACATAAGTTTTCATTATTCATTGCTCTTTACCGAAAAATCATTGTGATTTTTCTGATTTGGTGATACAATCCATCGGCGTGCGAAATGCCGCACAATGGATTTCTGAAAGGAAGCGTAGCCTTTTATGCAGACACTTTTGCTGCTTGCCCTGGCCCTTTTCGCCGGTCTGCTCATGACACGGCTTTTTGTAAAATTCCGCTTGCCGGACGTTACCGCCTATCTGGTGGCCGGCATCCTGATCGGTCCCTGTGTGCTGGGCCGTCTGGGGGTGCCCTGCCTGGGCTTCAATACCTCTGAACAAGTGGATTCCCTGTCCATGATTTCCGATGTGGCCCTGGGCTTCATCGCCTTCGCCATCGGTCATGAATTCCGCCTTTCTGCCCTGAAGCAGACGGGAAAACAGGCTACCATCATCGGTATCCTGCAGGCCGTGGTTGCTACAGCTTTTGTGGATATCGCCTTGATTGCCCTGCATTTCATGATGCCCGATCTGCTTCCGATGCCCGTAGCCATCACCCTCGGTGCCATCGCCGCTGCAACCGCTCCGGCCGCCACCCTGATGGTTGTCCGTCAGTACAAGGCTAAAGGTCCGGTCACGGATGTGCTGCTCCCTGTTGTCGCCCTGGATGACGCTGTCGGTCTGGTGATCTTTGCCGTTTCCTTCGGTATTGCCCAGTCCATGAAGAATGGCACCACCCATATTGCAGCCCTGATCATTGAGCCCCTGATGGAAGTCATTCTTTCTGTCGGTTTCGGCGCCCTGGTCGGCCTTGGTCTCACCTGGCTGGAGCGGTTCTTCCACTCCCACCGCAACCGTAACGCCCTGATCGTCGGCAGCGTGGTGCTCACCGTGGCCGTCAGCCAGCTGAAAATCCCGATTGGTCCTTTCACCTTCGGTTTCTCTTCCCTGCTGGTCTGCATGATGCTGGGCACTATCTTCTGCAACTTCTGCCCCCTGAGCGAGGACCTGATGCTGCAGGCGGACCGTTGGTCCGGCCCGGCCATCACCCTGTTCTTCGTGCTCAGCGGTGCGGCGCTGGATTTCAGTGTCTTTGCGGATCTTTCCGTAGTACTGATCGGTGTGATCTATATCCTGTTCCGTTCCATGGGTAAGATTATCGGCGCCCATTGGTCTTCTGTTCTTGCAAAGAGTCCGAAAACCGTCAAAAAGTATCTGGGCATCACCCTGCTGCCCCAGGCCGGTGTGGCTCTGGGTATGTGCTCCACAGCCTACCGCGTGCTCGGCGGTGTCGAAGGTACCCTGATCCGGAACATTGTCCTGTTCTCCGTGCTGATCTATGAACTGGTCGGCCCGAGCCTGACCAAGTGGGCCCTGACCAAGGCCGGTGACATCCAGGCCAAATCCGCCGACATGCTCACCCGCCGCCAGCGGCGCCTGCAGGAAATCACAAAGCCTGTTCCCCCGGCTTTCGACAAATAAGATTCTCACCCTCCCTTCCCGGTGAAGGGAGGGTTTCTTATTCCTCAATAAAACAGTTTCCTTCCTGAAAGTGATTGTGCTATAATTTCCATGTTGTGTTTGTAAAACATGACAGGAGGTAACCAATGAGGATGCGAGATAACAACTCGGTGCAGTTCTTTAAAACTGACAGCAGGTTGCACCGAGTAAGCAAACAGTAACAGAATCTGTTGTCAGGAACTGCACCTTTCTTCCCAATATCAATCATGAAAAAGAAAGGAACGCAGAATAATGAATCATCAGGAATTAAAAGAACTCTGGAAACAGGAAGAAGCCATCGCCCACATTCACGGCTGGGATTTCTCCCACATCGCCGACAAGTACGAAGAGGAACATGATATCCCCTGGGACTACGACAGTCTTGTCCGTCAGTACCTGAAGAAGGACATGAAGCTCCTGGACTATGACACCGGCGGCGGTGAATTCCTTCTTTCCCTGGGACATCCCTATGAGAACACCGCGGCAACCGAAGGCTTCCCGCCCAACGTGAAGCTCTGCCAGGAAAAGCTGATTCCCCTGGGAATCGACCTGAAGGAGTGTTCCGATCCGGCTCATCTCCCCTATAATGACAGCTCCTTCGATCTGGTGATCAACCGGCACGGCGATTTTTGCCCGGATGAGCTGTACCGGGTGCTGAAACCCTGCGGCCTGTTTATCACCCAGCAGGTCGGCGACCGTAATGACCTGGACCTGGTGCGGATGGTATTCCCGGATACAGCGGATCCCACTTCCGGTCTTCACCTTTCCGTGCAGCAAAGGGCTTTTGAGCAGGCCGGTTTCGAGATTGTCAGGGCGGAAGAACACTTTGGACAGATCCGCTTCTATGATGTGGGCGCGTTTGTCTGGTTCGCCCGTATCATTGAGTGGGAGTTTCCCGGTTTCTCTGTGGACAGCTGCTTTGACCGTCTGCTGCAGATGCAGGCACAGTTAGAGGAAAAAGGCAGCATCGACGGCACCACTCACCGGTACCTGATCATTGCCCGGAAGCCCCTGAAATAAACCGTATAAGCCAGAGAGGTTTCAGTTCAAGCTGAAACCTCTCTTTTATTTCATTCAAAACCTTTTTTATTCTTGAAGGTCCGTTCCTTTTTTGTTATCATCGCAGTACAAAGAACAATAACGGACAAATACAGGAGGCCGCGGATGAATACAAACATCTTCAAAAGGAACGAGCTCCTTGCGCAGAAAGTCATCAAAGGGCTGGAATCCCGCAATATGAGCGGATACTATGCCGCCTCAAAGGAAGAAGCCCTGAAGCTCGCCCTCAGCCTGATTCCGGAATACAGCACCGTCACCATGGGCGGTGCCATGAGTGCCCATGAAATCGGCCTGGTGCAGGCCGTCAAAGACGGCAATTATCATTTCATTGATCGGGATGCTATGGAAGATAAGCGGGCCGCCATGCTGGCCGCCTATGACGCGGATGTCTTCCTTGCCAGTGTGAACGCCATGACAGACGACGGTATCCTCGTGAACATTGACGGAAACGCCAACCGCGTATCCGCCATCTGCCAGGGTCCAAAGGAAGTCCTGTTTATCGTGGGGATGAATAAGGTCTGCGGTGATCTGGACAATGCCATGAAGCGTGCCCGGAACATCGCCGCCCCGACCAATGCCCAGCGGTTCGGCCTGTCCACGCCCTGCGCGAAAACCGGCAAGTGCATGGACTGCAAGAGCCCGGATACCATCTGCTGCCAGTTCCTGATCACCCGGTTCAGCCGCCATGCCGGCCGGATCCACGTAATCCTGGTAAATGACTCCCTTGGTTTCTGATTAATCCATAACGGAGTAAAGTGATGAAAAAAGGATTGTCTCCCGTTACCCTCCATTACACGCTTATTACCGGCGGGTTCTGGATGGCCTTCTGTGTGGTTACCGCCTATGCGGCCGTCTATCTGCAGGGTATCGGCTGCTCCAATGCCGAGCTCGGCCTCATCCTGGCATTGGGCAACGTGGGCGGAGCACTGCTCAGTCCTGTCCTCGGCGCCCGGATTGACCGGAACCGGAATCTCCGTCATGCCTCGGTAGTGAATGTGCTGCTGGCCATTCAGGTGGCGCTGCTCATCGTCCTGCGGGTACATCCCCGCCGGGATTTCTTCAATGCTGCCTGCTATGTGCTGTACATCACCGCCATGATGCCGGTCAACGCCATGAACCTGGATCTGTGCGTACGGCTGGAGCGGGCCAAGGCACCCCTCAATTTCGGTTTCGCCCGTTCCATGGGCAGTTTTTCATTCGTCATCCTGAGCACCCTTCTGGGCATCATTACAGCCCGCTGGGGCCATCTGTCCCTGCCCTTTGCCGGATTGGCTGTTGTCCTGCTCCAGTTCGCCGGCAACCGGCTGATTGACCGGGATCTCCGGGAAGCTGAAGCCGCCATGCCGCCGGCTGAAACAGAAATCCGGGAGCAGTCTTCCTCCCTGCCCGTCTTTATCCGGGAAAACAGGATGTTCTGCCTCATGCTCTTCGGTACTATTATCATCTTCATCGCGCACAACATGGACGGCAACTTCCTGATCAATGAAATCCGTGCCCTCGGCGGAGATACCGCTATCATGGGCTATGTTGCTGCCTTCACAGCCATCACGGAAGTGCCCATCATGATGTTCTCCTCAAAACTGCCGAAGAAATGGGATACGGTGCATTATATCCGTCTCTCCTTTGTATTCTTTGTACTGAAGATCCTGGCCTACGCCCTGGCACCGACCATTCCGCTGTTCTTTGCCGCCCGCGTACTTCAGGCGCCCAGCTACGCCCTCTATACCGTGCTGATCGTCAGCTACGCTGACCGCCAGGTAGCCCGGAAGGATTCCGCGAAAGCCCAGAGCCTCGCCTTCAGCATGACAACCATCGGCTCTGTTCTGGCCAGCCTCATCGGCGGACAGATGTTCGATACCGCCGGTGTCAAACCGACTATGCTCACCGCCGTCGCTATCTGTGCTGTCGGCACAGTCATTGCATTGTTCGGCACACGGCAAGTAAAAGGCCGTGCCAACTCTACACTCTAAACTCTTCACTCTCCACTCATCACTGATTTCTCAATCAAAAAACTCCTGCGTTCTTCGCAGGAGTTTTTTCCGACATTCTTCAGTTTTAAGTTTTAAGTTTTCATTATTCATTGGCTGAGGTCGCATTCATGCGTCCTCAGCCCAGCCCCACCCTGAACAGGTACAGCCACAGCCTGTTTTTATACTTCTCGTACAGTCCCCGTTTCCGGTACATATTCTTCAGATGCCAGTACAGTTCTCCCTTGATCCGGGTATTCTCTGCCGGGTGCTTTACGCTGTCCAGCACCTGCCGGATGGAGGTACTGTTTGCCGTACGCCGGTAATCGTACAGGGAATCCTTCATAAAGGACACCTGATTCACTCCGGAAAAATAATCCATTACAAAGGCGAAGTCCTCACCCCAGGTCAGGTCTTCCTGGAAATGGCAGCCGCACTTCTCCACGATCTCCCGCAGGAACAGTTTGTTCCACAGCACACCGTAGAAATAGGAGTTGGCATGATCACACAGGTGACGCATCATCTCTTCACTGGGAACTGTATCGTCCCGCCCCGCCAGATTATGGAAACTGCGTCTGTCGCCGAAATACTGATCATATCCGCCGATCACCAGCTCGGAGCCGTCCTTCTCCGCCCGCCGGACCATCCGCTCGATGGAATCCAGCGGCAGTGTATCGTCTGCGTCAATGAAACGGATATATTTACCTTCACACTTGGCCAGGCCCGCATTCCGCGCATAGGAAATGCCAAGATTACCCTGGGTGATCACGGTCAGACGCGGATCTTTTTCTGCGGCTTCCTTTGCCATCGCCGCTGTCCCGTCTTCACTTCCGTCATCAATAAGTATAATCTGCAGATTCTGCCATGTCTGGTTCAGCAGGCAATCCAGCAGACGCGGCAGGGTTTTTGTCACGTTATAAGCCGGAATAACAACGCTGACCATAGGTTCAGACTGTGCAGGATTCAAATGTTTCATCTCCTGTCGTTCTTTTTCGGAACTGTCCATATTTTACCATGCATCCTGCTGTTTGAAAAGCTGTCATCCGTCCCCTCAGCTGGACAGAACTGTGAAAACCGGATAAAATAATAGGGATATAGTTATGGAGAAAGGAGACGCCGGCATGAATCAAAAGCTGAAGAGTGTCCTCAGCATACTGTTCATCGTTCTCTCCTTTGTCGCCGTCTTCTGTATCGCTTTCGGCAATCCCGAACTGGCTAACGCCTGGGATACGCTCCGCAGTCTGGATGCCCGCTGGATTGCCGGTCTGCTGCTTTGCTGGGCTGCCTATACCTTCTTTGATGCGCTGGGCACCTGGTACTGCCTGAAAAAGCAAGGTTTCCGGCTGAACCTCTGGACCGTACTCAGCGTCACGCTGATCGGTTTCTTTTACAGTAATATCACCCCCGGTGCCAGCGGCGGTCAGCCGATGCAGGTCAATTCACTCCGCAAGGCCGGTGTTCCCGTAGGAAACGGCACCACCTCTGTCACCATCCGGCTCATCGCCAATCAGTTTATGGTTTCCCTGCTCAGCCTGCTCTTCCTGCTGTTCAACCGTTCCTTTGTTTATCAGCAGCTTGGCGGCGTCATCTGGGCGGTCCGCATTGGCTGGATCATCAATTTCAGCGTGGTTCCGCTGGTACTGCTGGCCGCTTTCCGGCGTACACTCATCCGTAAGCTTGCCTCCGGTCTGATCGGACTCCTTGCCCGGATCCGGCTGATTAAAGACAAGGAAGCAGCCCTCAACGGAACATATGAGGTACTGGATACCTACCATACGGCCATCCGCGATTTGCTCTCCTCCCCTGTGCAGCTGTTCTTCCAGTGCCTGTGCAGTACGCTGAGCATGCTCGCCCTGACCGGTTCCATTGTCTTTGTCTATTATGCCTTCGGGCTTTCCGGCACTCCCTGGTATCATCTGCTGACCCTGGGCCTTCTGCTCTTTGTCAGCGCCAGCTATACGCCCCTTCCCGGTGCCAGCGGCGCCCAGGAAGGCGGTTTTATGTGCTATTTCAACGGAATCTTTCCCGGCGGAACAAAAGGCCTCGCCCTTTTGCTCTGGCGTTTCTTTACCTATTACCTCTTCCTGTTTGTCGGTGTGATCACGCTGTTGCTGGAGAAAATCGGCCTTTGCGGCCATACTCGCAAACAGGATAACGATCCGACGAATCAAACGGAGGATGCTGTATGTTAAATGCTGTCAGATACATTGCTGCCAGGTCCACGCCGGTTCCCGGTATGGGCGAGCAGGTTGCCAATGACCTTAAGGATACAGTCAACAACGCAGCTGAGAGTGCCGATGCTTTTCTCTCCCACCTGCCCCAGCTTGTCAGCCGGCTGCTGATTGCCGGTGCGGTACTGATCGTAGGGCTTCTTCTCCTGAAGCTCGGCAAACTGATTATTATCAAGGTTTCCAGACGGCGCTGCCAGAATGGCCGCGTCAACACCCAGCGTTCCGAAACCTTCCGTTCCATTATCACCAGCGTTTTCAGCTATATCATGTTCTTTATCCTGGCCACGATCATTCTCCGGCTCTTCGGCGTGGACGTTACCTCCATCCTGGCTGCTGCCGGGGTTGTCGGTATTGCGCTGGCCTTCGGTGCCCAGACGCTGGTCAAGGACCTGCTTTCCGGTCTGTTCATCTGGGGTGAAGGCTCCATTGCTGTCGGCGACCTGGTCAGCATCAACGGACTGGACGGCACAGTGGAAACCATTACCATCCGGACAACTTCCATCCGCAACTACAACGGAAACATCTACTGCATCCCCAACGGCGATATTCGCACCATCACCAACATGAGCCGCGGTTTTAAGCGGGCCATTGTCAATATCCCCTGCCCCTATGAGGAAAACCAGGAGCGCCTGGTGAACATGGTCAAAGAGGAAATGGAGATCGCCGCCAAGGAAGTGGAAGGCATGAAAACCGTTCCGGATGTCATGAGCATCGTCGCTTTCGATAAGAATTCAGTCCGGCTCCAGGTGGCCGTTGTCTGTCCTGTCGGTGAGCACTGGCGTATTGAGCGGGAAATCCGCACCCGGGTCAAAGCCCGCTTTGACCGTGAAGGCATCATTATGCCACACTACACTGTTCCCGAATCCGACACCTGAAAAAACACTCGTTCAAAAGGAACCGCCTGTCTGTGAAGACAGGCGGATTTCAATTACTTGATGATTGATAATTGATCGGTTTCCACATGGCATGGAAGGAAAAGAATTTCCACTCCCGCGTCCGCCGCTTCCTGCATTGCACTGCCAAACTCCGGGTGTGTCTGTATATTCGGCCTCACTTCCGTAATTCCGTCCATCTGGATTGCAAAAGCAATCACTGTCCTGTACCCGTTCTTCACGGCCTTTGCCAGTTCCCGGAGGTGTTTGACGCCACGATCCGTCGGAGCGTCAGGAAAATAGCCGATTCCGTCTATTTCCAGTGTACAGCCCTTGACTTCCATTAGTGTCTTTTCCATGTCCCGTTCCAGATAGAAGTCGATTCTCGAATCACCGTAGGTGTATTCGGGAATGATGACGTCATACCCCTGACGTTCCAGCCATTCCCGCACGACAGCATTCGGTGCCTGGCTGTCAATGTTGACCAGCATGCCGTTCTCTTTGCGGACGGTCACCAGGTCATACTTTGTCTTTCGTCCTTCCGTTCCCGGTGCGGTCAGCCAGACCTCCGCCCCGGGTAGGAGCAGTTCCCTGCACCGTCCCGTATTCTTGACGTGTACCGTCTCCCTGCGGCCGTCCATCTCCACATGGGCAATAAACCTGTTCGGCCTGTCCAGGAAAGTTCCCTTTGTAATATTGCTGTATCTCATACGTTTTTATCTCTCAATTCAGTCTTCGGATAGTTCTCCGCGATCGAATCATAACATTGTTTTTATTCATAGTGCAAGCCGTCTGACAAAGGGGCTTTATCCCGTCTGTTGACATCCTGTAAAAGCATGATAGAATGACCGTTGCAATCAGTCGTTTGCCTGCCGGAAAGGTTTTACTTCAGGCCCGGACCGGCTGTTTATCTCGAAGAGGAGTCGTCAGAAACAAGTGCGGGAAAGAAGCAGATTTGACCGGTCCATGCTTGGTACGGTCTTCACCCTGGCCTGGCCAACAATGCTGGAACAGCTGACTCAGACAGCTGTCCAGTATATCGATACGGCAATGGTTGGTTCCCTGGGCACCCAGGCCACAGCTGCCGTAGGTGCTACAGGCACGGTAAACTGGTTAATCGGCAGTGTCGTTTCCGCTGTTGGAATCGGTTTCCTCGCCTTTATCGCCAGGAAGATCGGTGCCGGCAGGCCGGATGAAGCCAGAAAAGCCAGTGCCCAGGCCTGTACCATTACCCTGCTGCTTGGTTCACTGCTGACCCTCCTGACGGTCATGGCTGCCGGTTATGTACCGGCCTGGATGCAGGTGGATCCCGCCATCCGCGATCTTGCCTCTGAATACTTCCTGATCATCTATATCCCTATGCTTTTCAGGACAGCATCCATTCTGCTCGGAACCGTCCTTCGTTCCGCCGGAGACACCCGGACGCCGATGCGGATCGGCCTGATTGTGAACGGCATCAATGTAGTGCTGAACATCCTGCTGATTTATCCTTCCCGTACATTATCCGTCCTGAATCTGTCCATTCCCTTCCCGGGCGCCGGTCTCGGCGTGAAGGGCGCTGCTCTGGCCAGCGCTGCTTCCTTTGTCTATGGCGGCCTGGCCATGACGCGGGCCTTATGGAAGCATCCCTCTATCTCACCGATCGGCCAGTCCTTCCGGCCTGATCCGGTGATCCTGCGTCCCTGCTTCCGGGTTGCCCTTCCGAATCTGGCCCAGCGCTTCGCCACTTCCTTCGGCTATGTGGTTTTCGCCTCCATGATCAATGCCCTCGGCGGAATCTCCACTGCGGCCCATACCATCGCAAACACGGTTGAGAGCGCCTTCTATATTCCCGGTTGGGGTATGCAGACAGCCGCGGCCACCTTAAGCGGAAACGCTTATGGTGCAAAGGATCATGACAGGCTGAAACGTCTGGGAAGTACAATTCTGCCGCTCGAGGTAGGTCTGATGATCGTCTCCGGCGGCCTGCTCTTCCTGTTTGCGGAGCCTCTGGTTCGCCTGTTCAGTGCGGATGAGAATGTAGTCCGTCTGGGAACCACCGTCCTGCGGATGGTTGCAGTCTCCGAACCGTTCTACGGTGTTCCGATCGTCGTGGAAGGCCTGATGCAGGGTGTCGGAAAAACTACAGCACCCTTTGTTTACAACGTTATCTGCATGTGGGCTGTCCGGATTGCCGGAACCTTTGTTTGCACGCAGCTTCTGGGCCTGGGGCTGATTGCAGCCTGGGGCTGTATGATCGGCCATAACATGCTGCTTTTTGTCTTCTTTTTCTGGCATTATCTCACCGGCCGCTGGGATCCCTTCATCAGCCGGAAATAGCAATGGAGGTTGCGCATATGGATTCATCCAACCGGAATACAGATCCTGAAACCCGCAGGGTGCAGCTCAGGAAGCTGTATCTCAGCCAGAAGCAAACCCTGGACACGTTCCTGAATAACGGAGCCATTACAAAGGCCCAGTATGATAAATCCCTGGGTGACCTGACAAAGAAGATGGGAATAACTCCGGAAGAGGAATAAACCGTCTGAAGCCGAAAAAAGGCCTCTGTTTCTGTTGAAACAGAGGTCTTTTGTGTGCAGTTTCGTGGTAATGCCTTATCTTGCTTACACCGTTTCACCTTCGATGATTTTTCCGACTACGGTGACCTGCTTCGGTATGTGGGTATCCGGATACTCTATCGCGTCAATCAGCATGCTGAATACTTCCTGGGCAATCCTTGTGCAATCCTGGCTGAATGTTGTCAGACGTGGGGTAATAATCTGGCTCATAAGTGTTCCGTCATATCCAACCAGGGCAATATCTTCCGGCACCTTGATGCCCTTCGCATGCAGCCGCGCCATCGCGCCCACAGCGCTCCCATCATCCGGACAAAGGACGCAGGTAGGCCGGTCCGGAAGTTTCATCAGCTCAAGGATATCCTCCGTGCAAGCCACAGCGTTCTGGAAAAGTCCTTCACGAACATATTCCACCGGAACCCTGACGCCCAATTCAACACATGCTTTATAGAAACCGGCCAGGCGCTCACGACTGACCATTCCCTTCTGACCCTGGATAATGGCAATTTTCCGGTGCCCATGCAGGTATACATAGCGGACAATCTGTTCCATACTGGCCCGGTTATCACTGGTCACACAATCAACGCCTTCATAGGTGTGGTCAACAATGACCGTGGGAATGCTGCTGGTTGCAAGATGCATAATTCCGGCGGCATCGAAATCCGCCTGGACAACAATTACACCGTCCAGGCATCTTTGCCGGGCATTCTCATAATACTGCTGGCCTGTAAAGTCACCCCGGCCTATAAAGGTCAGGTCATATCCAAGTTTCTCCGATTCACGCCGGAGGGAATCGAAAAGGGTGCTGAAATACACATGGGTCATCATATCTTCATAGATGATACCAATGTTGTTTGATTTGCTTGTCTTCAGCGTCCTGGCGGCTGCATTCGGATAATATCCCATTTCTTTTGCCGTCTGGCAGATAAACGCAGTCCTTTCCTTGCCTTCATTGGTTAAACCGTTTAAAGCGCGTGAAACAGTCGCAATTGAAACACCGCATGCCTCAGCTATATCCTTCAGTCTGACCATATCCGAACCATTTCTTTCCGCTAGATTGTAATCGTTTTCTGCCATTGTTTATTGTAAACCAAGCTTGTTAATCGTGTCAACGATTACATAGTCATACTCAATGGATAGTTTTTGTTCTTTATTCAATGGAATGATTCACTTTCGGTTTTCCGGGTTAACATCAGCCGGACAAACCGGAATGTGCTGTTCTGCGTTATCCTTCGGTAATAAACCATTGATCCATTCCGGGACCTGCATCACAAGACAAGGGGACGATTATTTTGTCTTGTTGGTGCCTGGCGGGATTCGAATTCCGTTCGCTCAATGGTCGCCCGAAACCCTTGGAGCGGGTTCCGTTCTCCCTTTTGCGCTAACAAACTCGCCTCACTTCCGGCTTCGCCGGACAGCACACAGTGCTGACATTCGGCTCCTTTGCCACTCCCTACGGTCGTGTGGTTCGGATCCCTGCCGGGCTCAAACCAACAGAAAAAGCTCTCCACAAGGGAGAGCTTTTCTGCTTTATTCGTTTCTGTATTCTGTGTAAAACGGATGCGTATCATCCAGCCGCAACAGCATGGGGCTTCCTCCGTCTGCCGCTCCGGTATCAATATCCACCCAGGTTTTCGTCACAAGCATCTGACCGTCTGCACCCACACCATACTCATGCGTCGGCGTATGACCGATAATGACCAGCTTGTTATCCCAGTATCTGTCTTCCAGGACCGGACGCGTCCACATCAGTTCAAACGCATCGTATTCATCCATTCTTTTCTCCGGTGCGAAATCCTTCAGTCCCCCGTGCACCAGCACAAAGCGCTTCATTGGCACAGCTGTTTCTACGTAAACCGATGCTGACCGGATATAGTCCAGCAGCCTGTTCAGCTCTTCCGGATCTTTTTCCTTCAGTTTCATCATGTTTTCTATGGTGATAGAACTGCCGTTCCGGTTCCAGTGTTTCAAAGCGCGTTCCTGCTCCGACGTCAGTGATTCTTCCTCTGCCTGGCTCTCATCCCTGGTAAACAGGAAATCGCATTTCAGCAGCATATCCTCGTGGTTTCCCTTGATGAATGTCACGTTTTCCTGCCGCATCATCCAGCGCAGCATGGCGATTCCACCATCGCCAAAGCGGTCAATCACATCCCCGATTACATACAGATGATCTGATGACGAGAAGCCCGCCTTCTCAAGCATTTTAAGGAATTTGTCCAGAGGAAATCCATGTAAGTCCGAAGTCGCAAAAAGCATTGTGTGTTCCAGTCTTTCCAATCGTTCTGGTATCGCCGCGTTCATAACGCGTTTATGAATACTATCACACATACGCGCACAAAACAAGCCAACAGGACAAGGGGAAGCGGCTTGAGGCGGGTGGGAGCCCGGCGGGATTCCTCCGCAAGCTCAATCGGCGCAGCGGTTCTTGCTTCCGCTGCAAACCGCTGCTTGTTTCGCTTGACTCACTCACCTCGTTTTCGCCTTCGGCGAATGCCCCACTGGGGCACCACTCGGATCATTCCCCCACTCCCTACGGTCGTGCGTTCGGATCCCTGCCGGACTAAAACCAAAGAAAAATACCACCCATGAAGGGTGGTATTTTTCTTTGGTGAGCCCGGCGGGATTCGAACCCACGACCTTTTGATTCGTAGTCAAACACTCTATCCAGCTGAGCTACGAGCCCACATGCTGTCCGTGACAGCTAAAGTATAATATCACAATGTTTTTGCACTGTCAACGTTTTTTTGCACCTTTGCATGTAATATCATTCTCTGTTTTCTTGTAACTGTTCCCTCTTTTGGTTATAATATAAAGGTTGATTGAACTTTCAGGAGGTTTTTCATGGCTGTCAGTCATTCCATCCTTTCCGCCGTCTTCAGTGACGAGTCTCCGGATTACCGCTTCCCTTCGGAACCGGATTGCGGGGATTCTGTACGGATCCGTCTGCGGGTCGCCAAGGACAGTGCGGAACGTGTTATTCTGCTTTTTGAGTCCATCACTGTCGGCACAATGATGTACAAGATCAAAAGTGATGACTTTTTTGATTATTATGAAGCCGGTATCATCTGCAACGAAAATGAGGTTATCTACCGTTTCCTGATTGAATGCCCGGACGGTACTAAAATCGCTTTTGACAAAAGCGGTGTCCGCGCTGATGAGCATCATGTACCGGATTATAACCCGGCATATGCCTTCCGTTTCATTCCCGGTTTTCATGTCCCCGACTGGGCCAAGGGCGCCGTTCAGTACCAGATCTTCCCGGATCGTTTCTGCAACGGAGACCCCTCCAACGATGTTGTGGACAATGAGTACTATTACACCGTTGGCCACTCAAAGCATATTGCTGACTGGGATGCCCTGCCCGGTGATACGGATATCCGCTGTTTCTACGGCGGCGATCTTCAGGGGATTATCGATAAACTGGATTACCTGCAGGATCTGGGAATTGAGGTCCTTTACCTCAATCCTGTCTTCGTTTCCCCTTCCAGCCATAAGTACGATTGCCAGGACTATGAACATATTGATCCCCATTTTGGCGTGATTACCGACGATATGGATCATGTCATGCAGGCCTGGGAAAAGCATAACGGTTATGCGCCCAAATATATTCGCCGTGTCACCAGTGAGGAAAACCTGGAGAAGAGCGATGCGCTCTTTGCCACCCTCTGCCAGGAGCTTCACCGCCGGGGAATGAAAATTATCCTGGACGGTGTATTCAATCACTGCGGATCCTTCAATAAGTGGATGGATCATGAAGGGATATATCTCGGAAAAGCCGGTTTCCAGCCAGGTGCCTACCAGAGCATCCACAGCCCCTATCGCTCCTATTTCCACTTCAACGATTCAGGCAACGGCAGAACCCCCATGTATGAGGGCTGGTGGGGCTATTCCACCCTGCCTAAGCTGAATTATGAAGATTCTCCCGACCTGTGCGAAGAAGTGTATAAAATCGCCGAAAAATGGCTTTCTCCGCCTTATTGCATCGACGGCTGGCGCCTGGACGTTGCAGCCGACCTGGGGCACAGCACTGAATTCAACCATAAATTCTGGCAGACCTTCCGTGATCGTGTCAAAGCCGTCAATCCCAATGCGCTGATCGTTGCGGAGCATTACGGTGACCCCACCGCCTGGCTGAACGGCCGTGAATGGGACAGCATCATGAATTATGATGCCTTTATGGAGCCGGTAACCTGGTTCCTCACCGGTATGGAAAAGCATTCTGACTCTTACCGGGATGACCTGTACCAGAACGGCTCCGCCTTCTTCGGGATCATGGCGGACAAGATGTCCCGGTTCAAATACCCGTCCCTCATGTGCGCGATGAACGAGCTCTCCAATCATGATCATTCCCGTTTCCTGACGCGCACCAACCGGATGATCGGCAGGATCACCACCCTGGGTTCCGGCGCTGCCGCAGCCGGGATCAACAAGGGCGTTTTCCGGGAAGCCGTCACAATCCAGATGACCTGGCCCGGCGCCCCCACCGTCTACTACGCTGATGAAGCGGGTCAGGTGGGCTGGACAGATCCGGATAACCGCCGCACCTATCCCTGGGGACATGAAGACCAGAGCCTCATTGATCTGCACCGGGATCTGATCCGCCTGCGCCGTACCCTCCCCGTGCTGAAGACCGGTTCCATCAAGCCGCTGCTGGCGGATTACGGCCGGATCGCCTACGCCCGGTTCAACAGTGATACACGTTGTATAATCGCTGTAAACAATACCGGAAACCTGACCGACTTCAGGCTTCATGTCCGGGATGCCGGAGCGCCGGAGGGAGAAACCTTCCGTTGCTGCATCCAGACCACCCAGGACGGGCATCTGGCAAGCAACGAAGTCTGGGGCATCGTCACGGATGGCGTTCTTACCTTCAATCTTCCCCCGTTCTCATCCATTGTCCTGAGCAACGCGGTGATTGAAGGCAGCGAAAACTGATTAAATAATATGGGGATCGGAACAAGTTCCGATCCCCCTGCTTTTTGCACACCGGATATTACTCATATCTTTCGGTGTGCCTTTTTTCTTTCTGGCGGTACAATTCCTCGTCGCTTCTCTGGATGCATTCCTCAATGGTGGACAAGCCGTTCATATGGATAACCACTGCTCCGCAGCTGGCCTCCACATTGAATGCCCTGTCTTCCTGTTTGTTCAGGGCTTTCAGCTGTTTCTGGAAGTCTCTCATAAACCGCTTGGCGGCCTGGTCGTCTGCCCTGGGCATCACCGCCAGGAATTCATCACCGCCCATACGGGCCAGGATAGCGTCCTTTGGGGCAGCCCTGCGGATCGCGTCACCCGTCAGGCGAATAGCATAGTCCCCCGCCTGGTGTCCGAAGGTATCATTGATCTGCTTCAGCCGGTCCATATCAAAACTGATAAAGGCCGCGCTTTCCCCCATGGCACACAGCCGCTGCCAGATTGGCGACAGCTGCTCTTCCAGGCCACGCCTGTTCAGCAGCCGCGTCATCACGTCCGTGATGCTGCTCAGTCTTCTTTCCTCATACAGCACCTTCAGCTCATCACGCTTATGCATATTGCTCAGCGCGCCGGAAAGGATGATATTCCAGTGCTGGAAGAAGTTTGTGGGCACTTCCCCGGGCTGATAGTGGAACAGGGCATAACCATATGCCTTTTCTCTCTGGTGCAGCAGGACCAGGTACAGCACCTGAGGTTCTTCCGCCCGTTCCGCCATCTCCGGCAGCAGCTTGCAGCGGTCAAAGGTAATCATCGGCATCCCGTGATCCTGCCGGTCCTTCATTACATGAACCAGGCAGGCTTTTTCCGTCTGTTCCTCCGCGAAAACAGGCTCACCGTATACGTCCTTTCCTTTCTCAAACAGACACAGGTAATAGTCCCGCACCATCCTGGTATCATCCATCTTGTTCACCAGCACACGGTGCAGATCCTTCAGGTCATCGCAGGCGTTCAGCTCAATTGTCAGGTAAGTCATGCTGACTTCCCGGGAATTCATGTTGTCCACCAGTTCAGCCCGTTCCATGCTGGTTTTGACGTAGAAGTCTTCCCCGCGTCCGCCGCAGCCGCAGCTTTCCCCAAGGATCAGCTGCCCGCCAATGGCAATCCGCTTTATTTCTTTCTTCCCGTTTTCACCGTATTCACCGCGGATCTGCCTGTCCAGTTCCTCCATGGCTTTGGAAGCCATCTCTTCAAAATTCTGTTCAACAGTTGTCAGCATCGGCTCATTGAGCGCAAAGTTCTGCACGTTATCAAAGCCTGTAACGATAACGTCCTCCGGAATTCTCAGTCCATGCTTCTTCAGCGTCCGCATCAGGCCGATTGCCATGAAGTCATTGGCGCATACCACCGCTTCCGGGCGGCGTTCAGGATCGGAGAAAAAGGCTTCATAGGCCATGTCTCCGCAGTTCAGCCACATGGTCCCGTGGGCAATATCCTTCTCCTCATCTACAGGCAGTCCATGCAAGGCCATTTCCTCTTTGTAAACCTGCAGCCGTTTTTCTCCGTCCGGATGTCCTTCATATCCGGCAAGGAACACCACCCGCTTCAGTCCGTGATCCTCCAGCAGATGCTTCATCAGCGGGCGGATTGCCAGGTTTTCGTCCGTATACACACAGTCGTATTCGTCTTCCTGATGTCGGATTGAAACAATGGGGCATTTCGCTCTTCTCTTCAGTTCCTCATAAAGCTGATCCCTGAATCCTTCGATCTCGTAAGTGTCAGGTGCAACAATGATTCCATCCAGCTGTTCTATGGGAGCAAAGGAGAACATTCCCCTTTCCTGGCTGTCATACTCATTCTGGCTTGAGAAAAAGCCAACCGTCGTGAATATAATCACGTCATAGTTAAGCCTGTGTGCTTCCTCCTCCAGGGCATGATATACCGCATTGTCAAAAACCGTATAGGCTTTGCAAAGGAAGACTCCGATGGTCTTTCTTTTGCCGGCTATCATCTTTCCACCTCGTTCCGTGCACATATACTGTACCGTCCCGGATTCATATTGTTGATATGAAACCGGGAATCAGTCAGCTGGTGCCTTTTTATATTGAATATGCGTCTGATTGCGTGTAGGAAATATGTTGCGAAATCGTCTGGTTACAGCATTTCGTTTTTTCTTTCCGCTTTATGCGTTTTTCTTCTGTATGTCTGTGTTCTAAGTAACTCTTTTTTGTTATCGGATGCACGTTCTCACTTTCTCTGCATATATTATAACACATTTCGATGATATGTAAATTACGTGATACGGATTTTTATTTGTTTTTCTTGTAACTTTTATGTAACTATGCGATTTCCCCCACAAAAAAAGCATCCGGTATGATACCGGATGCCTGTTTATCGGTCATTCAGTTCTTCATGAATCGTGCCTGGCGTTCTACCGTTTCAGGATGAATAGCGTACAGGGAAGCCTGCTCCTTGTCGATCTTGCCATCCCTGAGCAGTTTTGCCAGTTCAGTATCCATGGACAGCATATCCGCACCGCCGCCGAAGATCGCGTTATCAATCTGATGCGTCTTTCCTTCGCGGATCAGGTTCTGGATAGCCGGATTGACGCACATGACCTCAAATACCGGATGCAGCGTTCCGTCCTTCGTCAGGATCAGCCGCTGGGATACAACCGCACGGAGCACCATGGAAAGCTGTGCCCGGATCTGGTTCTGCTGGTTGGCAGGGAAAGCGTCAATCACACGGTCAATCGTCTTTGCCGCGCCCAGCGTATGCAGGGAGGACAGCAGCAGATGGCCGGTTTCCGCCGCCGTAATGGCAGTGGATATGGTTTCTATGTCACGCATTTCACCGAGCATGATCACGTCCGGTGCCTGGCGCAGGGCGGCACGCAGTGCACGGGCAAAGCTCGATGCGTCTCCGGGAACTTCCCTCTGGCTGACGATGCATTGCTTGTGCGGGTGCAAATACTCGATGGGGTCTTCAATAGTAATTATATGGCCGCTGCGGGTTGCGTTAATCTGGTCTACCAGGCAGGCCAGCGTAGTACTTTTACCGTTGCCTGCCGGCCCCGTCACAAGAACCATGCCGCTCCGCAGATCAGCAAGCCGCATAACCACGTCTGGAATATTATAGGTTTTCGGATCCGGAACGCCGAACGCAACAACACGGCAGGTCATCGCAAGGGAGCCCCTTTGACGATACGTATTGCAGCGGAAACGGCTCAGGTCACGTACAGCGAATGAAAAGTCATCATCGCCCTCGTTGATGAGCGTATCCTGTTCCCGCCGTGCCAGCTCGTATGCTCTTCCCACCAGCACAGCAATATCATTCGGCAAGGCCTTCTCTTCAGAGATCGGGATCATCTTGCCGTGTGATTTTGTCATGATATGGGATCCGGGCACAACAAACACGTCGGATCCATGATATTCCAATGCTTTTCTCAGGATATCATCGAGCGTTTCTACCATTCCCAATCATCCTCCGGCTCTTCAACTGCCAGCTTATGAGAGATCCATTTGGCCCGCTGCGTATCCTCAATGGGAAGCAGCTGTACGATACACTCAAGGTTGCGGTTGTCCAGGGGTTCGGTCCAGGTGACCCGGTCTTCATCCAGTGCCATGCCTTCCGGCAGCAGTTCCTTTACTTTATCCAGATACGCCTGCATATCCATCGCTTCCTTCCGTGCGGATACCAGCACGCTGTCCAGCTTTGCGAAATTCTGTTCGCTTTGCGCATTCAGTTCATAAACCTTCTGTACCATTTCAGCACTTCTGGTGCAGAGATTATAATCGTTCTTCGCGGCAATCTGTGTCAGCATGGCAAGCATGCACAGGGAAAGCACCACCACGATCAGGATCAGGGACGCAGCGCCTGGTCCCAGGGCTATTTTACGCTTGTTCACTGGCTCACCTCCCTGGGAATAAACCGGGTGGAAGGCAGAGTGATCAGCGTCTTTTCTCCCTGAACACCTGTGATTTCATAGGATCGGAGCGTTCCGGATTCGGTCTCTTCACTTTGGGGAACCACCTTCAGCAGATATCCATCCTTCTGAAGCTCCCAGCTGCCATCCCTGGCTGTAAATCCATAAGACGCAAGTACGGCATCGGGATCATCCGAGGCATACAGATCCTCTGCGATGTTTTCCGCCTCCAGCATGGAGGCATTGATTATGTGAGCCGTCCTGCTCTTCAGCTTCGCGCTGGCAAAGATCTGCACCAGAATTCCTGCGGAGCACATGAAGAAAAAAATCACAAGCAGCAGTTCGATCAGCAATGTATTGGAGCGGCTTCTGCTTTTCATTTCACTGCACCTCCCGTCCGCAATGCCATCCGGATGGTGCTCTTCGTACCGGCTGGTGTTTCAAGCTCCACCGTCAGCATATTGTTTTCTATGGAAGGCACAAAACCGTTCAGTTCACACAGAGACTCGCCGTTTTCAGGTTTGAATTCAACGCCTTCACTGTTATAGCTTTCCCACAGGAAGGAACGGGGTTCCCCGTCAAGGGGATCTGAATCCATTGCGCAGTACAGTCTCTTATAGTACTTCACGCCGTCATATTCATTAACTACAGACAGGGCAGTGATATCCTCACTCATCTGCTCAATCTGTATGTCTCCGCCGTCTTCAGCCCATACAGCGCTGCGGATCACCGCAGAAGCGATCCGGGAATGATTGTTTTCTTCAGCGCTGTCCACTGTGTTCTTATAAATCTGGGCTCCCATGGTTACCAGGAAGGCACTCAGACAGGCGAACAGGGACAGGAGCAGCAGAACAAATACGCTCTGGATAATTCGGGGAGAACGGGAAACAACAGGCTTACTCACTTGTCCATTTTCCCTCCCCTCTCTGCAACCTTAATGGAAGGCATCAGGTTGGATGCCAGGGGCTCATAGAACACGTGGTATTTTTCTTCGTTGTAGGACAGGTGATAATGCTCCCGCAGATAGTCGAGATCGTCCGGATAGACGCCTTCCACGGCATAGCAGGTCAGCGCCGCGTTTTTCACGGCGTCCCGTACAATCTGAAGTTCCCGTCCGTTGTTTTTGGTTGTAATACTGTTAATCAGCAGGACAAAGGAAAGGATCAGGACAATGAAAATGGCAATGGATGCAACATCTTTTTTATTCATTTTCATCTTCTTCCCTCCTCCCCGCTTTTCTTGTTTTGCACATCACAAATGAACATTGAACGCACACTCATTCAATTCTTCATTTTTCATCTTTCATTCTTCATAGAGCCCAATGGCTTACATTGAGCCCAATACGCCTGCCATCGGCAGCATGACGCTCAGCAGGATCGCGCCGATCACAATGGACAGCAGCGCAACCAGCGTCGGTTCCACAATGGAGATCAGATGATCCAGGCCGTCTTCCACCTGTTCTTCATAGATCTCAGCGATTTTCTCCATCACCTGGGGCTCATGTCCGGACGCAGCGCCGACCTTCAGCATACGGTTATGGAAATCAGCAAACAGTCCGCTCTTGGACAGGGCCTCCTGGAAGGTCTGATCTTTCTTCATTTCATCGCGGATGAAGTTAACTTTATTAATTGATTCCTGATCTGCCAGCGCGGCAGGGGCCATTTCCAGCGCATTTTCCATCGGGAAACCGCTGTGCAGCATCAGTCCGAGAATACCGGCCACCCGGGAAGCTGAAAGCTTTTCCGTCAGTCTTCGTACCGGCGGGAAGAGATTCTTCAGGAAATGCATGACCTTATCTTTCATCCTGGTTCTCATCAGGATCACAATCACAATCGTGCAGATCACGACCAGCGCAATCAGTCCGAGAACGATCCATCCGGCCCAGGAACCGATCTTCATCAGCACAGAACCGCTTCCGGAAGCGTCAACGCCCAGGGAGGCAAGCACCCTGCGGAAGATGGGCAGCACACGCCAGAGCAGTACACCGATAATAATCACAAGCATCACGCCAAGCACCAGCGGATAAGTGATCGCGCTGACAGCAGCAGAGCGGATACGTCCTTCTCTCTGATAGTAGGTGGAAAGGCTGACCATAATGTCTTCCAGGCGGCCGGTCTGCTCACCGATATCCACCATTTCGATCATATAGGAAGGCCATTCTTCCTCGTTCTCTTTCATAGCAACATAAAGAGAACCTGTTTCGTCTACAACTTTATACAGATTGGTATAAGGATGAACCTTGTCATTCCCTTTCATTTCGTCCTCGGCCAGCATTTCAATACCGTCGCGGAGCGTCATGCCGGAGCTGAGCATCAAGGCAATCTGATCGCAGAAGCTGCTAAGTTCCTCCGAGGACATAATTCTCTTTTTCTTCTTTATATCGGTCGCCATGATATGATCCTCCAAATATATCGCTTTAACCCATTCGGATTAATAATATCTTTCTGTTGTATAGGCATCCGTCTTGGAGCTGGCATTCATTTCAGCGGTAGGATCGAAGAATTCATTCTTGCCATTTACCACCGCCACGACCCAAGCATGATAGGTATTGGAACCGACCGTACCAATCATCAGGCGGGCCGGAACTCCCTGGGATCGCAGCATCGCGCATGTCATTGCCGCCAGGTCCTGGCAGATGCCCATCTTGTTGTTCCAGCAGTCATCAATCTGGGGCAGCAGTCCGGGTTTGACAGTCACGCTCTTGATGTAGTCATATACAAAGTTCTTGAGCACATATTTGCAGATCGTACCGTAAATCTCAGTCTGATCTGTCATGCCCTCACACAGTTTCTCCGCCTGCTGAACGCAAGCTGTATTCTCATTGTAGGAGACATATTGATTCGGATAGAGGAAACAACTGAGCTCATCGGGCATTTTTACGCTCAGCTTAACAGTGCCCTCTTTGGAATACTTCTTCCCGCTCACATTTTCAAAAAGAGAAATCTGATATTTTCCGTTACCAAACTGCAGCGGGAAAACCTCATACTCTCCATCACTGTTCAGGTCGTAATTCAGTTTTGCTCCTGATGTAGCAATCTGCAGTTTCAGCCTTTTGGTGGTCTTTTTTGCCTTGACCATGATATATCCTTCAGACATGTTGCTACAGTCAATGGTCATTTTGCCGTCTTTCTTAACGGTTTGTCCGGTTGCTTCTGGAAGATTCAGCCCGCATGCGGCAACAATCACGGCCGCACAAACCACAAGAACCAGCGCTGCGCAAATAATGAAGCGCGTCTTGCCCATTCTTGCGATCATAGCTATTTCCTCCCCTGTTGACCATATGTAAACCCAATATAGTCAGTTTAGCACAACTATATACCTTTTGCAATAAATATAAACGCCTGCACAAACAAAAATCCCGCAGCCTTACGGCTGCGGGATCGGATAACCGGATTACTTGTTCACAGCGTCCTTCAGAGCTTTGCCGGCCTTGAAAGCGGGAGCCTTGCAAGCAGCGATCTTCACGGAAGCGCCGGTGCGGGGATTGCGGGCAACACGGGCAGGACGGTTCTTGGCTTCGAAGGTGCCAAATCCGATCAGCTGCACTTTCTCACCCTTAGCCATGCTCTCAGCGATCACGTCCAGAACGGCGTTCAGAGCGGCTTCAGAATCTTTCTTGGTCATTTCAGTCTTGGCTGCCAGAGCAGCAATCAGTTCACCCTTATTCATTATGGGGACCTCCTTGAAAGAATTTTCAATTGTAGTATAACCATTCCAGTCCTTATGTCAAGTCTTTTTTTGCCGAAACGCCTTATTTTGTGCCATTCTGGGCGTTTTAGACACAAAATATGCCATGTTTTTGCCCTTATCCGCCTCTCAGGCACCCTTGCGCGCCCGGAACCCCTGTGATATCATCTTTTCCGGGCTTTTTATGTAATTAAAGGAGTGAAAAACATGCTTCCGAAAATGATCGTTATTGAAGGGACCAACGCCTCCGGGAAAAGCTCTCTGGGCGTGAAGCTGGCTGCCCGTTTCGGAGGCGAAATCATATCTGCTGACTCCAGGCAGGTTTTCTGTCGTCTGGATCTCGGTTCCGGCAAGATTACCCCTGAAGAGATGGAGGGGGTCCCACATCACCTGCTGGACGTCAGGAATCCCGGCGAATTCTTCTCCATGGCGGATTTCCAGCGTCTGGCCTATGAGGCCATAGACGATATTCTCTCCCGGGATCGTCTCCCCTTCCTGGTGGGCGGCACAGGCCTGTATGTGGACGCTGTCGCAGACGGATATGAAATCAGCGACAAAGCGCCGGATCACAGTCTCCGTGCGCATCTGGAGACCTTTGAAACGCCGGAACTGTATGAAATGCTGAAGCAGAAACTCCCGGATACCGATATAGATCCACGTAACCGTCACCGTGTCATGCGCGCTCTGGAAAAACTGGAAGCCGGTGATGACCGTCCTGCCGGGAAAAATCCGCGTTATAAGCTTTTGAAGCTCGGCGTCACCTGGCCCCGTGAAATCCTGAAGCAGCGGATTGATGAACGTCTGGAACGCAGGCTTCAGGAAGGCATGGTGGAAGAAGTCAAAGCCCTGCTGGATGAAGGTGTCAGTGAGGAATTCATGGTCAAGCTTGGGCTTGAATACAAATACCTGACCTGGTATCTGACCGGTAAAATCGGTTATGAGCAGATGAAGGAAGAGCTGGGAAACGCCATCAAAAAGTTCGCTAAGCGTCAGATGACCTGGTTCCGGCGCGATCCCCGGATTCACTGGCTGGACATGTCAGCGGACCCGGTTGCCGAGGCATCCGACTTGATCGAGGCGTTCCTTTCTGAAAACGTATAAAATCAATAAAACTCCTGCGATTACCGCAGGAGTTTTTTCTACCATTCTTCATTTTTCATTGGATGAGCAGCTGATTACCTCAGCTGCTCATCTAAGTACTGCGTATTGTCCTGTGCCCTGACCGCATAAGCCTGATACATGGCTTTCCAAAGCTGTTCCCTCTGTTCCGGAAGTAGTTTCTCATCTACCTTCATCCGTTCAATCATCTGTGCAGCCGGCACGGCGAGCCGTTTCTCCTTGTTCCGTTCCAGGGAAAAACCAAACAGTTTTCCCATGACCTGGCTGTCACCCTCCAGGAAGATTTCCGTATACTCGCGGCAAAGCCGCAGCAGGTATTCCTGCTGCTTTTGCTTTGGATCCTCAAACTTCTGCAGGCAGCTGACCAGCTGCGGTGCCTCAAACAGCTGGGATCGCATGCTGTTACGCTTTTCTTCGGAGAATTCTCCCGGCTTGCGGTATAATTCCAGCACCCAGCATTTGATGATCGAAAAATCAAGCGCCCAGCCCTTTTTCGGACCTTCCTCGCCGATAAAGAGCAGTTCCCACTCAATATCACGGTCTCCCGGACATGCCTCCAGGCCTTTCAGCAGGATCTTCTTCTTTTCCGGATAACTGTTGATTGCCCGTGCTTTGCGGATCCACTTTTCCGCTTCCTCGTTCACGGTCTCAGAAGCTTTTTCCGCTGCCAGTTTTGTTCCGCAGTACGGACAGAAGGCTGCTTCTTCATTCTCAATGGTTTTACCGCATTGTCTGCAAATCATACTCATGTTTTCACCTCTGCAGGGCTTTGTTCTTTAACAAGCATATGTCATCGCGACGAAAAAAGCAACAAAAAACGGAAGAGCTTCTGCTCTTCCGTTGAAACAGTACTTTTATCAGCGCTGCTTTTTCTTGGACAGGATGTCAAACACCACGGCAGCCAGCAGCACGAAGCCCTTGACCACACGCTGATAGTTCGCGTCCAGATTGATCTGGAACATGCCCAGGTTGATCACACCGATCAGGGTAGCGCCGATCACCATGCCCAGCACGGATCCGGCTCCGCCGCTGGCAGATACGCCGCCCACAACGCAGGCGGAGATGGCATCCATTTCGAAGTTCTTTCCGGCGTCAGCGTTTGCCGCGGTATACCGGGAAACAACCGTCATAGCGGAGATTGCTGTCAGGATTGCCATGTTCAGGTAAGCGATGAACATGATCTTCTTGGTGTTTACACCGGACAGGCGAGCCGCTTCGATATTGCCGCCCACCACATAGAAGTGACGGCCGATCGTAGTCTTGCTCGTAATGAAAGCGTAGAACAGAACCACCGCAGCAACCCACAGAAGAACCGTCGGGATACCGCCGGCATAAGCCAGTTTGAACATGACCAGCAGGATCACAGCAGCACCAAGCACGCTCTTGACGATATCCATGCCGATCGTGTCAACTTCATAACCCTTCTTCAGCCGAGTCAGCCTGTTTTTGAAGATCAGAAGCACTACCAGCAGTGCGGCAACGATGCCTACAACCATGCACGGCACATTCAGCTGACCTTCAGAGGTCTTGAACAGCACGCCGGAGAAAATGTTCAGGAAATCCGGCTTATCTTTGAAGGAAATCGAATTCGTGATGGATACGCTGAGAATAGAAGTACCCAGGCCGCGGAAAGCCAGGTAACCGGCCAGTGTTGCAATCCACGGAGGCACACGCACATAAGCAATCAGGGCGCCCAGGCCGCATCCGTAGATGATACCGACCAGCAGCATGGCCACCAGGGACACGCCCGTGCTCCATCCCCAGATGACCATCATCATACCGCCGATAGCACCCAGCAGGCAGACAAATGCGCCGCAGCTCAGATCGATGTTACCGCCGGTCAGCATGCACATCAGCATACCGCAGCCGAGGATGTATACATAAGCGTTCTGGTTAATCAGGGAAGCGAAGCTGGTCGGTTTGAACATCCGGCCGTTCGTCATAATTGTGAAGAAAATAAACACCAGGATCAGGATGATGAGCATGGCATTCTTTTTCAGCATGGAAACCGGGTCAGCTTTTCTGATATTGGATTGATTGATAACTTTTCCTTCCATTGTCTTGCCATCCTCCTTTCCTTACCGCTTCTGCCGCTTGGACAGTACATCGAAGACAACCGCCAGCAGTAGCACAAGTCCTTTAACCACCTTCTGGTAGTTGGAGTCAACGCCGACCATATTCATGCCCTGGTTGATAACACCCATCAGCACAGCACCGATAATCATACCGGATACCTTGCCGACGCCGCCGTATGCGGAAGCACCGCCGATGAAGCAGGATGCTATAGCGTCCATTTCATAGCCTTCACCGTAGGTGGGGTCAATGCCCTTGGCACGGGCCGCAGTCAGGATACCGGCCAGACCGGCCATCAGACCGATGCTGGCATAAGCGAACCAGTACACATTCCGGGTCTTCACGCCGGACAGAGCCGTTGCTTTCTCATTGCCGCCGACCGCGTAGAGATGACGTCCCATAGCTGTCTTGGTCGTAATGTACTGGTAAATCCCAAGCACCAGGGCAATCCAGATCAGCACCATGGGAATGCCTCTGTAGCTTGCCATCTGCCAGGTCAGGAAAAGAATCACGGCAGAGATAAGAAGGGTCGTAATGCTCTGTCCAATGATGGACTGATGGATGTTCAGTTTCTTCTGGACCAGGATCTTCCTGACAGTCATCAGGATATAGATCAGTGTGGCCGCAATGCCAAAGATCAGACAGGTCAGGTTCAGGCTGCTTTCCGAACCCGTCATCTGCTTGATAAAGTCCGGAATATAGCTTGTCCGGCCGCTGCCGAAGAGGAACAGGAAAGTACTGTTTGTGATATCCACCCGGTATCCCTGCAGCACCACATTGGACAGTCCGCGGAATGCGTACATGCCTGACAGTGTGGCAATGAATGCCGGCACATGCAGTTTAGCAATCCAGAAGCCCTGGAAAGTACCGATCGCAAGGCCGATGCCCAGCATAGCAATCACAGCGATCCACATGTTCACCTTGTTGTCCATCAGCACACAGCCGACAGCCGCAGCAAAACAGACCACAGAGCCAACAGACAGGTCGATGTTACCACCGGTCAGGATACACAGCAGCATACCGGCTGCCAGTACGAACACATAACCGTTCTGGGAGATCAGGTTGTTGATACTGCCGGGCTTGAGGGAGCCGCCGCCCGTAGCAATGGCGAAGAAGATCACCACAACCACCAGTGCGATTACCATGGTGTATTTCTGGAAAAAAGCGCCAACGCTCATCTTGTTTTCATTCATCGTTATGCACCCCTTCCCGACTGGAGGATTACAGCCATGATGCTTTCCTGGGTTGCTTCCTCCGCTTTCATTTCGCCGACAAACTTACCTTCGTTCATGATATAGATCCGGTCGCTCATACCCAGCACTTCCGGCAGCTCGGAAGAGATCATGACCACGGACTTCCCGGCAGCTGCCAGGTCATTGATGATGCAGTAGATCTCGTATTTCGCGCCGACGTCGATACCGCGGGTCGGCTCGTCCAGCAGCATGATGTCCGGTTCGGCGAACATCCACTTGGCCAGCAGCACCTTCTGCTGGTTACCGCCGGAGAGGTTGCCCACCAGCTGTTCAACTGTGGGGGTCTTGATCTTCAGCTTGTCACGGTATTCTTCTGCAACGGCATATTCCTTATCGCCGTCGATCACCGTGTGGCTGGAGATTGCGTCCAGGTGAGCAAGAGAAGTATTAACCTTAATGGACTGGCTCAGCACCAGGCCGTTACCTTTACGGTCTTCTGTAACATAAGCGATCTTATGCTTGATGGCATCTGCTTCGCTCTTCTTCATCTTGACCGGCTTTCCGTCGATCTTCATTTCGCCGGAGATATTGGTTCCGTAGCTCTGGCCGAAAATACTCATGGCCAGTTCCGTCCGTCCGGCGCCCATCAGGCCGTAGATACCGACAACCTCGCCCTTGCGGACGTACATGGAAACGTCGTCCACAACCTTGCGTTCCGGATACAGCGGATGGTGAACTGTCCAGTTGTTGATCTCCAGCTGAACGTCTCCAATGGCGACGCCTTCCCGTTTCGGGAAGCGGTTGGTCATTTCGCGGCCGACCATGCCCTTGATGATCCTTTCCTCGGAAACCTGCTCGGTTCCGTGGTTGTCAATCGTCTCGATGGTCGCGCCGTCGCGAACCACCGTTATCGTATCCGCTACGTAGGCGACCTCATTGAGTTTATGGGAGATGATAATCATGGTCATCCCCTGCTTCTTGAACTCAAGCATGAGGTCCAGCAGCGCGCGGGAATCTTCTTCGTTCAGAGAGGATGTGGGCTCATCCAGGATCAGCAGTCTCGCTTTTTTAGCCAATGCCTTGGCGATTTCAACCAGCTGCTGCTTACCGGTACCGATATTCTTGACCTGAACCTTGGAGCTTTCGGAAAGGCCCACCATCTTCAGGTATTTATCGGCTTCGGAATAAGTGGTATTCCAGTCAATGGCAAGTTTATGCCCGCGCTCATTGCCCAGATACATATTCTCACCAATCGTCATTTCCGGAACCAGCGCCAGTTCCTGATGGATAATGACGATGCCCAGTTTCTCAGAATCTTTGATGTTATGGAATTGGCAGACATTTCCGTCGTAGACGATATCTCCCTCATAGGTGCCGTAAGGATAAATACCGCTCAGCACGTTCATCAGGGTGGATTTTCCGGCGCCGTTCTCCCCTACCAGCGCGTGGATCTCGCCTTCTTCAACCTTGAAATTCACGTTGTCAAGAGCCTTGACGCCCGGGAATGTCTTGGTGATATTCCTCATTTCCAGCAAAATCTTTGCCATTGTTCTCCTCCAGCCTTTCATTTGGATGGAAAATAAATGTTTTCCTTAAACGATGCAGGCGGGCCAGGCCCGCCTGCATCTTAATTGGTTACCGGGAATTCATTACTGAAGCTGATCCTCGGTGTAGTAGCCGGAATCGATCAGGATGGTCTTGTAGTTTTCAGCGTTCGCGAACACGGGATCGCACAGGAAGGAAGGAACAACCTTCACATTGTTGTTGTAGGTCTCTTCGTCGTTCACGTCAACTGTTTCGCCAGCCAGGATCTGACCAACCATCTTCACAACCTGAGCAGCCAGAGTACGGGTGTCTTTGAACACGGACATGCTCTGCTTGCCGGCGATCATGTTCTTGGTGTTGGCGATGTCGCAGTCCTGACCGGTGATGATCGGCCAGCCCAGGGTATCAACATCGTAGTTGTCTTCCAGAGCGTTGGTCACGCCCAGAGCGGTGGAGTCGTTGGAGCAGACCCAAGCGTCGATCTTCTTGCCGTCAGCATAGTTGGCGGTCAGGATATCTTCAGCGCGCTTCTGAGCAACGTCGGTCTTCCAGGTGGGGGTAGCAACGTCAGCGAACTCGGTCTGTCCGGAGGTCACAACGATCTTGCCTTCGTCGATGTACTTCTTCAGGACGGACATAGCGCCGTTGAAGAAGAAGCCCGCATTGTTGTCACCGGGGTCGCCGGCGGTGAATTCGAAGGTGAAGGGGCCAGCAGCATTCGCGAGGTCCAGAGCCTTTTCAACAAATTCGCCCTGCACGACGCCAACCTTGAAGTTGTCGAAGGTGGCATAGTAGTCAACGTTCGCGTTGTCCATCAGCAGACGGTCATAAGCGATAACCTTGACGCCCTTTTCAGCGGCCTTGTCCAGAGCGGCGCCGAGGGAGGAACCTTCGATAGCGGCGATAACGATAACTTCGCAACCGTCGTCGATCATGGTTTCAACCTGGTTCAGCTGGGTGGGAACGTCGTTGGAGGCGTACTGGAGTTCAGCTTCGAAGCCAGCTTCGGTCAGCAGCTTTTCCATGTATTCGCCGTCCTGATTCCAGCGCTGCAGGTCTTTGGTGGGCATGGACACGCCAACTTTGGCGGCCAGAGCGGAGGCACAGGACAGAACCAGCGCCAGAGCGAGTACCAGAGCAAGAATCTTCTTCATAGTATGGGTACACTCCTTTTTAATTTTTTTCCCGGATTGTTCATCCGGAAATGAACTGACCATATTTTACACTTTCAGATATCGTTTGTAAAGGCTTTTTCAAAAAAATTGGAAACGATACCGAAAGAAAACAATTATGTATTTCCTTGCTTTTGGAGGCAAACGTTTTCACGATTTGGGACCCTGTTCCTCACTTTTTGCTTCCGTCTCTTGTGTCTCAAGGTCTACAGGATTCTGGTCCTGATCTTCCCTTCCTTTTTTCCAGGTTTTCCATGCTAAAACCAGCAGCGCTGCTCCGGCTCCGGCAAAGAAAACGATAGCCAGAATCTGTACCGCACGCGGCATGGTCGTCGGAACATTATCGATCAGGTTTTTCAGAAGCTCGTAGGCCAGGTAAAGAATATAACCGCCGGCGACAGCCATTATTGAAGATCTGCCCGTATTGTTATTCATAAGTGAACACATCCCATCCTGTTTTTTCTTCTTTTGTACCATTTTACATGCATTTCATTCAAATGCAAGCCAGCCCTCTGATCTGTCTGCAACAGAAAGCGGTTCTTCCCTTCCGGGTAAGAACCGCCTGTATAACAACTTCTGTGCCGTAACCGCATAATGCAGTTTACAGTTTAAACACTCCGGTGGCTTCCAGGACAATCAGGATCGCCACGATGATCAGCAAAAGACTGATTACGCCGATAACCTTGTCCATCGTCTTTACGCTGACGTTGACGCGATCATACAGGGATTCCTTCTTGTCCTTGACTGCCTGGGAAAAGAAGCCCAGCTCCTTTTCCTGTTTCTCAAGCTTTTTTTCCCGCTCTTCCAGCGTCTTTTCGTTCTGTTCAGGTTCTCTTTCTTTTGAATCCATAGCTTACTTCTTCGCAATATACTTGCGGATGTCCAGTGCAACAGCCAGGACGATAACCAGGCCCTGCACCACATAGTTGTAATACGGGTTGACGCCGAGGAACTGCAGGATGATCTTCAGCAGTTCAAACACCAGCACACCGATCAGGATACCGGGCACCGTACCGATACCGCCTGTGGTGGAAACACCGCCGATCGTACATCCCGCGATGGCTTCCAGTTCATAGCCCTGGCCCATGGAAGCAGAGGCTCCGCCAGACTTTGCAGCAAGCAGGTAGCCGGCAACGGCGTACATAATACCGGCTGTTGTGTAAATCCGGATCAGCGTCTTTGTGGTATTCACACCGGAAACCTCAGCAGCGATATCATTACCGCCAATGGCATACATGTACTTGCCGAAACGCATTTTATTATAGATGAACCAGAACACGAGACCGAAAACCGCGGCCACGAACAGCAGGTAAGGCAGGTGGAATCCCCTCACATTGCCGATGCGGCCGTTGATCAGGGTGGTGTAGATCTTCTGGAATCCACCGATCGGCTGTGCGTCGGAGATCACCAGGGAAATGCCGTAAATAATCGTCTGGGTGCCCAGCGTTGCGATGAACGGCGGCACATGCAGCTTTGATACAACCAGGCCGTTAATCAGGCCCCAGATCAGACCTCCCAGCACGACAATCACAAATACCAGACCGATGTTCATTTCAGGGAGGAATTTCCACAATCTTCCGTTATAATCTCCCCGCTGGCACATAATGCCTGCCACAACAGCCGCGAAACCGACCTGGCGTCCGGCGGACAGGTCCGTGCCCTTTGTAATCAGGCAGCCGGAAACACCCAGTGCAATCAGGAACCGGATGGCTGTATTGCTCAGCAGGTTCGTCAGGTTTGCCCAGGAGAAAAAGTTTTCCACCAGGCAGCCTACGACGATTGCCGCGATCAGCAGCAGGAAGACGATAGGATTCCGGGTAATGACCTTTATCAGCTTATTTGCGAAGCTTTCCTGTGTTTTAGTCGTTTCCATCTTTATTGCCTCCTTCGTCATTCAAACTGTGTCGCATAGGTCATGATGTTTTCCTGGGTGGCTTCACTGCCCTCCACAAAACCGGTGACCCTGCCGTCGCACATTACCATAATCCGGTCGGACATACCGATCAGCTCGCTCATTTCCGAGGAGATCATGATGATGCTCTTTCCTTCTTTGGCCAGGTCCGCAATAATGCAGTAGATTTCATATTTCGCTCCGACGTCAATACCGCGGGTCGGCTCATCCAGGATCAGCACATCAGGGTTATTCGCAAGCCAACGTCCCACCAGTACCTTCTGCTGGTTTCCGCCGGACAGGGATTTGATCAGCGTTTTGGAGGACGGGGTTTTGATATTCATTTTCTTCACGTTGTCCTGTACCAGCTGCTCCACCTTTTTGCCGTTGATGAAGTATCCGTGATCCAGGTACTTGTTCAACGAAGAAATGGAGATATTGTCCGCCACGCTCAGCACGCCCATGATTCCGCTTCCGCGCCGGTCTTCCGTCAGCATGGCGATTCCCTGGTCGATGGCGTCTTTCGGGCGTGTGATTGTAATCTCCTGCCCCTTGTAGAAAATCTGCCCCGTGGTATGGGACCGGATACCGAACAGTCCTTCCATCAGTTCCGTCCGCTGTGCGCCCACCAGGCCGCCGACGCCGAGGATTTCTCCCCTGCGAAGCTGGAAACTGACATTCCGGAAGGACCTGGGATTAATAGAGGTGAAATCCTTCACTTCAAAGACCACTTCGCCCGGAACATTCTCCCGTTTGGGATACAGATTGGTCAGTTCCCGTCCCACCATCAGGGTGATGATTTTATCCGTGGTCAGTTCGTCTGCTTCCCAGGTTCCGATATACCTGCCGTCCCGCATGATGGTGACTTCGTCGCCGATCCGCAGGATCTCGTCCATTTTATGGGAGATATAAACAACCGCAACGCCTTCAGCCTTCAGGTCCTCGATGATCCGGAACAGGGCCTCCACTTCGTTTGCCGTCAGGGAGGAAGTCGGCTCGTCCAGGATCAGCACCCGGCAGTTCGCTGATACCGCCTTCGCGATTTCCACAGACTGCATTTGAGAAACGCTGAGTTCCCCGACCTTCTGTTTCGGGTCAAAGTTCATCCGGACCTTCTTCAGCAGATCCGCGGTATCCGCATACATCTTCGCATGATCCACCATCGGAATAAAGCCCAGCGCCTTTTTCATGGGATAACGTCCCAGGAAAATATTCTCGCCAACCGTCCTTGCCGGTATGGGCTGCAGTTCCTGGTGCACCATGGCAATTCCTTTGTTCAGGGCATCCATCGGGTCATCGATGGTCACCGGTTGCCCGTCCATCAGAATCTGACCCTCATCCATTTTGTATATGCCGAACATACACTTCATCAGGGTGGATTTGCCGGCGCCGTTTTCCCCCATCAGGGCATGTACTTTGCCTGGCCGAAGCTTCAGTTGTACATTGTCCAGCGCTTTAACGCCCGGGAAAGACTTGCTGACGCCCGTCATTTCCAGTACGTATTCGGACATGAGGGCATGCCTCCTCTCGTATTGGTTTCTTCAGTACCCTTTGCGCCGTGTCCCCGAAAAGGCACGGGGCAAAAAGCGCTTCTTTTTTTGTATTATATCTTATTATACTCCGAAAAGGTGGGTGAGCCAAGAGCCGGCTCACCCACCTCCAAATCAAATCACAATCTGATCTGTATCAGCGGATGATTACTGGGCGTCCACGTAGGCCTTGTTGACCATGACATAGTCAACCCAGTAGTAGTTATCGATCGCTTCGCCGTTCAGCAGTTTCACAGCAACGTCAACCGCGGCATGGCTCTGGCCGATATGGTCGTTCAGCACGGTACCGGTCATGTTGCCTTCCTTGATCAGGTCGATTGCTTCGGGCAGAGCGTCAACACCCAGCAGGTAGATGTCTTCGCCAACCTTACGGCCGGCAGCTTCGATGGCGGTTTCAGCGCCCAGCGCCATACCGTCGTTGTTGCAGAACACAACTTCGATCTTGTCGCCATACTTGCTCAGGGCGTTCGCGCACAGTTCCTGGCCCTTGGTCTGATCCCAGTTGCCCACCTGGTCATCCAGGCATTCAACTTCGTATCCGGCGTCGGTCAGTGCTTTGATGGAGAAGGTGGTGCGATACTGGGCATCGATGTTTTCCGGATCGCCTTCGATCATGATGTAGGAGATCTTTCCATCGCCGTTGATGTCGCCGTGGTTCTCCAGATCAGCAACCATCTGGCCCTGGAAGGTACCGGACTGACGGGCGTCAGCACCGACGTAGCAAACCTGGGCATTGTTCAGGATGCCTTCATACTTCTCATCCAGGGTGTTGCCGTCAGCGTCATAAGCCAGGGGCTCACGGTTGATCAGCACCAGCGGGATGCCAGCTGCCACGATCTCGTCGATCACAGCGTCAGCGGAAGAGGTCTGCACCAGGTTCAGGATGATCACATCCATGCCCTGGGTGATGAAGTTGCGGACCTGGTTGGTCTGCTCAGCCATGTCGTTCTTGCCGTCGGCCATGGTGATTTCATACTTCACGTCTTCGGTCTCAAGGGTCTTGAAGTAAGCTTCAATCTCGTTCCGGTACAGGGTCATAAAGTTGTCAGTGTACTGATAGATGGATACGCCGACTTTGTAGGTCTTGGCTTCCGCGGTCGCGAAGCTGAAGCAGCTCAGCACCAGGATAGCAGCCAACAGGATAGCAAGGGTCTTCTTCATGTTACCGTCTCCTTAAAAATATTATTTTTTCATGCGGATCCACCGCATTGAAACCTCGTTCAACCGGTACGCATTGTAGCATACATCTGGTGGCAATTCTACCGATTTGGACAAGTACGAATGAATTCGAACTTTTACCGAATAAAAACGTAACGTTTCGTTTTATGTGATAAAGTCTCGATGTTGTACATACAAAAAGGCTTCCTTCCCTGTCGGAAGGAAGCCAAAAGGAGAGAGAATATGAGGATACCCTGCTTATACGCTTACTTAATGACCTTCAGTGCTTTACGGTCAATGGTCAGTGCAACGAAGACCAGGAACACGATACCCTTGATCATCTGCTGCACCTGCGGTTCATAACCGAGAATGGACAGGCCGCTGTTTAGAACCGCATACATCAGCGTACCAATCACGATGTTGGAGAAACGCACCTTGGCGCCGCCCGTGATCGGCAGTCCGCCCAGAACCAGGGAAATCAGGATCTGTGTTTCCAGCTGGTTGCCGGCTGTAGCGGTAATGGAACCGACCTTGATTACGTTGACGAAGGCAGCCAGGCCGGTCAGCGCACCTGCGCTGACGAAGGCAAGGAACTTCACCCGGGCGGTCCGGACGCCGGAGAACCGGGCCGCGGTCTCACCGGAGCCGACAGCCTTCACGTCGTTGCCGATCCGGGTAAACTTGAACAGGAAGAAGGCAATCACCAGCACCGCCAGGGTAATGGTAATCTTCAGCCAGTCCTGATCCAGCGCCTTGATGGCATTGCTTGCAGGCACAGCGGTCTCTGTCGTGAAATACGCGCAGACTCCGCGGAACAGGTACATTGTACAGATGGTAACGATGAAACTCGGCAACCTGAACTTCACATGGAAGAATCCGTTCACTGCGCCGATAAGCGCACCGGTCAGGATACCGCCGACAATCGCCAGCGGAATGCTGTAGAAGGACAGTGCGCTGACCACAATGGAAGCCACACCCAGCGTGGATCCTTCCGTAAAGTCGATGGAACCCAGTGTCATGATAAAGAACACACCGGTTGCCACGATTGTCGGGTAATAAATCTGTGACAGCAGCAGCCGCATCTTCTTCGGTGTCAGGATCTTGCCGTTTGTCATAATGTGCATGACCAGCAGGATCACCACAAAGCCGATCAGCGGCAGCAGCGCTTTCAGGCGATCGCCTGTCAGGAAAGCGCGAAGTTTGGATTGTTCATTCTTTTCCACGTTTTTCTTTTCCATTCTTCCCGCCCCCTTTACACCATCTTCGCAATCAGCGTTTCTTCATTCAGATCCGGATCGCGCTGGAATTCACCGTTAATCCTGCCGTCCTTCATGACGAGGATCCGGTCCGACATGCCCAGCAGTTCCGGAATCTCTTCGCTGATCATGATGATGGATCTTCCCTGTTCCTTCAGTTCCGCCATCAGTGCGTATATTGCCTGCTTCACTTTCACGTCAATACCGCGGGTCGGGGAATCCAGCACCAGGATCTGGCTGCCCTTGCCCAACCAGCGGGCCAGAACCACCTTCTGCTTGTTTCCACCGGACAGATCGGAAACAAACTGGTTTACATTCTGCATTTTGGTCTGCATGTTCTTCGCCTGTTCATTCGCGAAGCGCGTCATTTTCCGTCCATTCAGCAGGCCGTGGTTGGACAGGTCCTCCAGGGAAGGCAGGACTACATTGTTGCGGATGGATTCATTCAGGATAATGGATTCGTTATCCCGGTCCTTGGATGCATAGGCAATGGACTTTTTAATGGCTGTGGGAATATCGTTGATTTCCGTTCCGTCCGCCAGGGTCACCGTACCCTCCCGGTTCCAGGAAGCTCCGAAAACCGCCTTGCCGATTTCATGCATGCCGCACTCGGACAGGCCGCCGAAGCCCAGGATTTCACCCTTATGCAGGTCAAAGGATACGTCTTCCAGTTCACCGTTCACCGTCACGTTTCTCACAGAAAGCACGGTCTCGTCAGATACCGGCTGGCCGAAGTCTGTCCGGTAATAGGCGGAACCGATTTCCCGGCCGACCATCAGGCGCTTCAGGTCATCCTCTGTCACTTCAGAGGAAACCACGGTATCAATATACTCGCCGTCCCGCAGCACGGATACCTTATCCGTATGGGCCAGCACCTCACCCAGGTCATGGCTGATAAAGATCACCGTGCGGCCGTCCGCCCGGACGGCGTCCATGATCTTATACAGTTCCAGACGGCCGTTCTGGCTCAGCGCCGTTGTTGTCTCGTCAATGACCAGGATCTTGGGCTTCATATAGGTCGCCTTGACGATTTCCACCAGCTTGCGGTCTTCAAAGTTATAGTGGTCGATCATCACGCCCGCCTTGATCCGTCCGAAGCCGTATTCATCCAGCAATCTCTGCGCTTCCCGGTTCATGGCGCGGGTATCCTTGATTCCCTTGTGCATGAAGGGTCCTTCATGCCCCAGATATATATTTTCTGCCACCGTCAGGCCGGACAGCGTGCCCATTTCCTGAACGATGATCGCGATTCCTGCGTTGTTTGCATCCACCTGATTGCGGATACTCAATTCCTCCCCGTCCAGCGTGAAGGTTCCTCCGCCGATGGAATAGATCCCGCACAGCATCTGGCAGAAGGTGCTCTTGCCGGATCCGTTCTCCCCGATCAGGCCCCGGATCTCACCTGCGGACACTGTCAGGGATACGTCATTCACGGCATGCGTAATACCGAAGCGCTTGTCAATGTGCTCGGCAACGAGAACTGTCCTGTTATCCATACGCACTGCCCTCACTTTACGACGCTGCCTTTACTGCCGCGGGCAGTCAGGGCAACGATAATCAGAAGCGCCGCGCCTGTGACCACATTCTGGATGGTGGTCGGTGCGCCCAGCGCAACAAAGCCGCTGAAAATCATGGAGATGATGAACTCACCCACCACAATGGCGGTAATCGGCATGCCGTATTTTTTGAACGCAACGCCGAAGAAAGTTCCCATCAGCGGCTGGAAGTTACGGCTCATGGTGCTCATGCCGGTCAGTGCCGTCATGGTCGTGCCGTAGGAGACTGTCAGGATAGCCATGATCCCGACGAAGAAGTGAAGCAGCATAAAGCCGATCAGCTTGTACTTCTTCACGCTGATACCCATGTTCTTCGCGGTAAACTCATTGGAGCCGATCGCGTTGCAGTAGGTACCGATCTTGGTATAGTTCAGGATGAAATACATCAGCCCGAAGGCAAGTCCGGCCAGGATAATGTTTCCGGGCGCGCCGCTGAAGAAGCGCAGTTCCGGTGCCAGCGTCTGTTTTACGCCGCCGGCCACGATGACAGCCACGCACTCAAAGATGAGCATCAGGCCGACCGTAACAATCATGGAAGGCACATTCAGCTGGTTGTACAGTGTTCCGATCAGCAAGCCGATCAGCGTACCGCAGCCCAGGCATCCGACCACAAAGCCGATATAGCCGAAGTGCTGTGACAGGATTACGCCCACAATGGAAGACAGTACGATATTGGAACCGACTGCAAAGTCAAACAGACCCATGACCACAATGAAATACAGGCCGCAGCCGCCGACTGAATAGATGATGGACGATTGCAGATAGGAATAAAGGTTGGCAGGGGAACCGAAATTGTCCGGTGTCAGGATCTTGAATACGGCGTAGAAAAACAAAACCATCGCCGCCAGCATCATGACGCCGTACGCTTTTGTTCCCTTCAGCTTCTGCAGTTTGGTGGGCATGTACTTCGCTCCCTTTGGCTCCGGCTTGTTCAGCCGGCCTGATAATCTGAACCTGTGAAGTTTTTATCGGTCTCTGTATAGTATAGCATGAAATGAATTACGAGAAAAACCGGGACGGTCACCGCGCCTGGTGACCGCCCGGATTTTATACCGGATTATTTCGCGTGACGGGCCACAACGTCTTCAACAGACAGCGCGGCGCAGGCAGCGGCCAGATCGTCGTAGGACATTTCGGCCAGGGCCTTGATTTCGTCAGCGGTGTAGGGCAGTTCGCTGCCGGTGAAGTACTGCGCATAAGCAGCGTAGCTTTCCGGAGAGTCAACGAACATGTAGGGGAAGATCATCTCATAGTAGCCGTCTTCGGTGGTGGGATAGTTGCCCTTAATGGCATTGTAAACCATCAGGAAGGCGAAGAAGGGGTCGGCATAGTGTCCGCCGGATTCAGCAGCCATCGCGCCGCTCTCGAGCTTGGCGTCCAGGTCAGGCAGGAAGTCGGTGGAAACCACAGCGATCTTGCCGGTCAGGCCCTTGGCTTCGATACCGGCGATAGCGCCCAGCAGGGTGTCTCCGCCGCCGCCGGCAACGATCAGAGCGTCGATGTCGGGATTGGCGTCGATGATAGCTTCAGCGGTCTGACGGCCGGTATCAGTGGTGGTACGGCCGTACTGCGGCTCGAGCAGTTCAATCGTGTCGTCAGCGTGAGCGGCATTCCACTCTTCAACGCCGGCCTTGTAGCCTTCCCAGCGTCCCTGGAAAGTAGCGTCACCGGGTTCCCAGCCTTCCAGGCCGATCTTCCGGCAGCCCTTGTTGGCCAGGATGGTCACCAGCTGCTTGCCGTTGTCGAACTCGGATTCATGCACAGCGCCTACATAGTACTTGGAGGCCTTCGCCGCAGCATCTTCATCAGGATAGGCGGCCGGATCGATTACGCGGAAGAACTGCGCGACATACATTTCGTTGTCATTGCAGGTCTTGATGACGGAACCCATCTCAGAAGAAGAGGAGTTGCAGATAATCATACCGTCGCAGTCGGCCATCGCCAGGGTTTCGGCGGAAGCGGTCACCTGCTCGGAGATGTGAGCCTGGTCAACCCACTGGGTTTCAACGCCCAGAGCATCGGCAGCCGCGTCGATCAGACGTTTGACTTCGCTGCCCAGCGTGTCGGTGGAACTCCAGATCGAGATACCGATCTTGATTTTGTCTTCCGCATGAACGGTGCCGACAAGGCCGAGCACCATTGACAGTGCGAGTACGAGAGCAATGATCTTTTTCATAATACTTGTCCTCCTTAAAGTTTATGATACTGTTAAACGAAGATAGATCATCTCCACTGAAGGCGCTCTGTATGAATTTGATCCATCCGTTTGATTTAGTAAAATTATAACAGACGCAAAAATGCGGTTCAACGAACCGCAAGTTGAATATTATTGGTTTGGTTTGTTTTCATTCGACGCTCCGGGTAGAAAAAACATATACCAGGTATAAAAAGCTTATACCTGGTATAAAAAGCATATACCCATTTCCTGAGGGATCAGTCAAACAGGAATTTATGCAATTCGTCCACCGTTTTGAAATAAAGACCGCAGTTTGTTTTCATGAAGGATTCAATCTGTGGAATGTCGTTGGACCATCCTGCCGCGGCAAAGGGAACGCCGGCCGCCTTGGCCATATCATAGCCCGGCTTCAGGTCGTCCACAACTAGTAGCTCTTCCGGTTTCAATCCGTAATTTTTCATGATCTGTTCCAGCGGATAAACGGACGGTTTACGCTGTTCCGGCGGGCATTCCCAACCGAAGATCAGATCCGGTTCCGGCAGGTTGTTTTCCCGGTAATCCCGCCTGATATAGTCTGCGAAGGAATGGCTCACTACGCAGATCTTCCCGCCCCTTCTCTTCTGCTCCAGCAGGATCTCCCGGATTCCCGGATAGGCTTTGGGAATATGATGCTTCACATATTCCTTCCAGTATTCTTCCTCATCCATCATCTGCTCCCAGGTCATCCCGCAGATGTTTGTGAACAGCTCGATCACGCCCGGGTCAAAGTTGTACCGGAAGTATTCCTCCAGCGTCAGGTGGACATTCGGAAAGTATTTTTCCATGTACTCGACAAAGCAGGGATAATGAACCGTCGCGGTGGAGTTCACCGTGGTATCATCATGATCCAGTACCAGGCAGGGATATCTCAGTTTCATTGTCTTGTCCATTGTCTGATCGCGTCCGTCACTTTCCCGGCCAGCAGCCGCTGGGTTATTTCATTGGGGTGATAATCTGCTCCGTATCCGTCCCTGGCGGCATTCTGCTCTTCCAGCATGAGCACATGGATGCTCCGGTCCCCTGTTTCCCTGCTGTAGTGATTCACCGCCTGTTGCACCATGGGATTCAGTCCCGTTCCCATCACGCCGAGAATACAGAGGATTTCTGCCTTGGGATTATGTTTCCGCACAGTCTTCAGGAAGGCCGCATACTGTTCCGCAAACAGAAGCCCCCGCTCCGGGCTTGTTCCGCACCAGCTCAGGTCGTTGGTCCCCAGGTTAAGCACAATCCAGTCCGGCTGAAAGGCGCTGAAATCCCGTTCAATTTCTTCCGCTCTCTTTCCTGAAGCCAGCCGGAAGTCGTTTCGCCCTTCCTTCTCATAAAACGGCTGCACCAGGTCTGCTTCATTGCGTACCGCCGGATTGTCCGTATATCCGGAGATGAGGCCATGACCGGAAAAGCAGGTCATCACAGCATCCGCGTTCAGCTCCTCTGCCGTCAGATAAGCATAGGATTTCTCCGCGTTTTCCGTTGCCGTGGTGAATGTTTCCGCTTCACTCTTCCCTTCCACGCCGTATCCGCAGGTGATGGAATCCCCGATAAATTCGATCTTCATCGGTTTTTCCGGAAGTGGGCTGATCTTTCCGTCCGTATCGATCTTTCTCAGCGCCATCAGGTTCGAGGTGCTTTCATTCAGCTTGATCAGCCGGATCTCTGCGTCCCGCGCCTCTGCTCCGTCAAAAACCGTCACAGTTTCTTCCTTGGCAGTCAGCCGGGCGTCAACAACCTTCTTCCCGTCCAGCCGGATCGCAAACCGTGGCAGATAAGGCTCCTTTTCCGGATCCAGCACCGTATCATCTGCCAGCAGTTCCAGCTTCACCTTCGTGGCGCCCGTTACCCGGAATCCAATTTCCGCCGCGGATGAAATCATCCACAGCCCTTCCCCGTCATCCACAATATGCCCCAATGTCTTTATCTGCATTTTATTAACCATAGTCCGGGATATCCTTTCATAATTATGAATTATGAATTGTGAATTATGAATTATTCCTCCGGCTTTTTATTCGTCTCTTCCAGCAGCTTCAGCGTCTCTCCGAAGTATTCCTCCACTTCGGCATTCGTCAGCTTCATAGCCTTTTTCAGCATTTCCGGAATCTTCTTGGGTCTCACCCGGGCATAATACTTGGTGGCGTGAATGTTCTTTTTCCAGTTTTCCATCTTCATGTTCTTCCAGCGCTCAATATGTCTTGGAAGAATCGGTTTCAGCACTTCAATCACGTCATCAAAATGCTTTTCCACATTGTCCCAGCGGAACACGGTGGAAAGAAGTTCGCTCACCCGTTGCAGGAATCGCGCCTTCATCTCCGGCACTTTGAACAGTGCGTTCAGCGGTTCATGCCGGAAGCCCTGGATCTTGGCGTTCAGGGGTTTGATGTAGTATTCAATCGGTGTGGGATCCAGGTTCCGCCAGCAGGCTTCCACGTCGAAAAGCAGGTACTTCCACTTGCCGCCGGGCACCCGGTATACCCGGACATTAGTAAAGTCCACATTGCCCAGGATAATCTCAAAGGCGGCATGGGTGAACATATTGTCTATGTCCAGCCGTTCCTCCAGCCAGGCCAGGTTTTCAGGCTTGTTCAGGTCATTCTTCTTGCAGAAATCGCACAGCTCAAGCCAGTCTTTATTATCCCCGTTCTGAAGGAACTCGTCTGTTCCTGTCCGGGCCAGGATATCAATATTGTCAATATCCGTTTCCTCTGTCACGCCCTCATAGGCCGCCACAAAGTACTTGTTGATCTTTTCCCGCAGGTTGTAGTGTCCCCAGTACCGGCCGTTGATATAGACCTGGATCACTTCATGATCCTGGTACAGGATATCCTGTCCCTCTGCCAGGCTGCTGGCTACGATATCCCTCAGGCGCGTGGCGGAAAAGTCACTGTTGGCCGCCCGCAGCAGCAAACTCTTATATCCGACATAATCCCTTGTCCGGAACGGATTGAACATAAACTGATCCGCGCCCCAGGCTTTCCGGGCATACAGGGCGATGCTCTTCTGGCTGTTGATCCGTGCGCTGTGGCCGGAGCAGGTCATGGTGCCTGTCTGGCTGATTTCCTGTTTTCCGTCTTTGTTGAAATACTCAATATGAACCGGATACTCATATCCTTTGGAGTAATTCGGAATACTGCCGGTTCCCTTCGTCAGTATGCCTGTTTTCTTGCTGAACAGGTACTGGTCGTCTGAAATCAGGGAAACAATCGCTGTTTTCGGGGCGTCGTCAATGAAATAGGTTGCCCCTGCCACCGGTGAGGAAACAGCGTTGTCCAGGAAAGCTTTCACCCGCAGCGGCGTAGTCTTTTTCAGTGTCAGGCCTTCTTTGGGAAAAACCTTGCTCTTCTTCGTGGGTGTTTCTCCGTCCGTGGTATAGTGCAGTTCCGCACCCTCTTCACCCCGGACCTCCACTGTCACACTGCCCTCATAGAAACCGGCAGCTGTCACGATCTCCGGTTCCTGCAGGCGCCGGGTATAAGCTTCGGACTCGTTTTTCTTTCCCCGTGTGGGCTTTTCAAAAAAACCGTATTCCCCGCCGCCGGAAGGCAGGCCGTAGCTCACGCATCCGTACTGTTCCGGCATCTTCAGTTTCTGGACTTCATCCTCGTCCTCGTCCGTCAGCCGCAGCGTCTCTCCGCTGGAAGAGATCTTGAAATCCGCATAGAATGTATCGCCCTTGCCCGGCGTTTTGTTTTCCGTTCCGGTACACCAGATGGTCAGGTACTCCCCTGCCTTCAGCTTTGTTCCGTCCGGAAAAGTGAACTTGTACAGATCCTTCTTGCTGTCTGTGAAGCCCCAGCCGGACAGGTTTTCCGTACTGTCTCCGTTGTTGTACAGTTCCACCCAGTCCCAGGCATGCCCGTTCTCATAATATCCGTTGGAGGCCATCACCTCATTGATGATCACATCCGCCCGTGCTGCGCTGGCAAATCCCAGAACAGCTGCAAATAAAAACAGACAGATGACAATGCCCACCCCTTGTTTGATCTTCATCTGCCTGACCCCTTTCGTATTGGTATAACAATATATCATTATGAATTATGAATTATGAATTGTGAATTAGTTTTTTCATTTCACATAATAGTGCCGCGCGATCCACTTGCTCAGCCCTTCCAGTCCCGGATAAAGCAAACGTTCCGAGATGTTCAGGCTGTCCAGCATATCCCTTACACGCCATCTCAGCTGCCGGTCAATCACATATTTAACTGTATTCTGCGTATGGGCATCCAGGAAAGCCTCTATGTCCGTCATACCCATCGGGATCACGGAGAAGAAGGAATACTGCATAATAATCCGGTCATTCGTGCTCGGCGGCTCGATAATGACCATGGACCGGTCTCCCATATCCTCGTCGTACTGATACAGGCTGTCCGTAATCTTTGTCAGCATTTCCACGGAAAACAGCGTCGTCTGTTCCCGGCCGATGGCCAGCCTGTACTTTTCCGGCAGATGTTCAATCTGCTCGTTCATGTCAATCCGCCACACCACGCAGTCATGGGCGTCCATTTCCTCCAGACATTCCTCCGTCATGGCAAAATGAAGCGCCACCAGTGCGGAATGGGTCCAGTCCAGCAGCCTTGTCGGCAGGCCATTGTGCTGTCCGGTAATCATCTGGTACCAGACGTTCCGTGCTACCGTAGGATCCTCCCGTACAGCATATTTGGCAAAGTTGTTCAGGATAGCCGGTTCCAGCGTTTTCTGTTTTTCCTTGCAGCAGCGGCTCAGGCTGGTCGCCATTTTGTACTCGGAATCCGGCATTCCCCGGTACAGAAAACCGGACCGGTTCCGTTTCAGTTCCGGTCTGTAATCCTGTTCAGAAAGCAGTGGCATCAGGTCTTCCAGTGTCGTAATCCTAATCTCCTGAATCATGCCGTTTCACTCCTTCCATACAGATTATTTTATCATAAAGGACGCCTAAACAAAAGTGGCGCGTTCAGATCGAACGCGCGCTTTCTTTTCTGATCAGGAAGGAAAAATGAAAGTCTTTTGTCATGGGGTATTGGTATGAATCGCCGGCAATCGGTCCGCAGCTCCCGCTTCCGATCCCGGCCTGAAACAGGGAAACAGCCGCGTAAGTACCGCTGCGAACGATATCTTCCCGGTGACGCATTGAGATCAGTTCTCGGTCTGAATAGGGTTTAATGCCCAGTTCAAACGCGTTTCCGACCGCCTCAAAAATGTATGTCTCCCGACCATCCGAGAGTGCGGCGAACCTTGTGTCCGCCCGGTTTCCCGATTCCTGCGGACGGATATAGGGTTCAGTCATGTCGGACACGCGGCATTCCACATGAGCTACAGGCGCATGCTCCTTCATATCAGCATAGCTCTCACCATCGCGGCCGTAGTAGGATACCCGGTCAAAAGCTTTGTCCAGGCGGAACGCCTTGGCATATCGCGGGAGCAATGCCCTGCCCTTCACCGGGTGGAGCGTGCACTGTACAAGGACGCCGTCTTCGGTGCCGGTATAGGCTGTTGTTTCCTCAAAGCGCAGCTTTCCGCAGGCAAGAACCTTCCTGACCTCAATCCGCCCGCTTTCCCTGTCGATACCGGTAATCTTTTCCTTTGTGTCATAGAACCGCTGAACATGCAGAGCCTGGGGAATCATTCCCAGAAGCAGTGCGTCGTTATCCGTGGCCGCCCGGTAAAGCAGTGTATCCTCCCGCGCGGAATTCAGCGTGCCGAATGAAACACGTCCCTGTGCATCCACGGCAAAGTCCTTCGGAAGCGCCGTTCTTTTCAGCTCACCGGCTTTTCGGAAACACTCGTTCAGAATGAGCTGCTCGACAGACGCGGTCCGGCCGGTGACTGTATCCACAGTTTCTATATCGACGAAAAAGTCAGCTCCGCCGTCATGCTCCGGCAGTGGAATGCAAATGACTTTTTTGCTGAGAGGCGGCACGGAATAAGCTTCTTCATGGAAAAGCTCCCCGCCCGCGGAGAAACGCAGAAAATACCGGCTTCCGTCAGAAAAAGCGGTTGTATTGAAGACCTCAAATCGGTTCTGACCGCAATAGCTGACCCGGATCGGCCGATAGATAAACCGGATATGCTTCGCACCGGAGGATGGTGTCCGGTTGGGAAAGAAGAGCCCGTCTACGCAGAAATTTCCATCGTGCATATACTCGCCGTGATCGCCGCCGTATGTATAGCTTCCGTCCCCGTGCCTGACCGCGTGGTCATTCATCTCCCATACGCAGCCTCCCAGCAGGTTGTCATAGGCATAGATTTCCTTCCAGTAGCTCTCCACGCTGCCCGGACCAAGTCCCATGGCATGGGCATATTCGCAAAGGAAATACGGCCTGTCCAGAAATGCTTTCTGTTCATGCGTTCCCTCGCCGATCCTGTGCAGGTCTCCGGCAGGGGGATACATCTGGCTTGCCACGTCATAAGCAATCTTTTTGGAGTGTACCGCTCCTTCATAATGAATCGGGAGTTCGGAACGTGATTTGATAAAAGCCGCCATTTCATCCTGGCAGGCAAACCCGCCGGATTCGTTTCCCAGGCTCCACATGATAATGGACGGATGGTTTTTGTCCCGTTCAAACATCTGTTCAGCCCGTCTCACATAGTGTGACGCCCATTTGCGGTTTTTGCTGATCCTGCTGAAATCAGGCGGAAAAGTCATTGTCTGGGCGCCGTGCGTCTCAATATCCGCCTCATCGATGATATAAATGCCCAGTTCGTCGGCCAGTTCCAGCAGGAGCGGATCCGGCGGATAGTGGGAGGTGCGGATGGTGTCGATGTTGTACTCCTTGCACAGCTCCACATCCCTCACGATCTCCGCGGCGGTCATCGTATAGCCGGTGCCGGGCGTGGTATCGTGATGATTGACTCCTTTGAGCTTCAGCAAACGCCCGTTCAGCTTAAAGAGATTTCCCTCAATGCTGACGCGCCTGAAGCCAACCTTCGTGCTGACCGCGCAGCTTTCGGTTTCAAGCAGCAGCTCGTAAAGAACGGGGTATTCGGCGTTCCATTCCACTGGCTCAAGGTCTCCGAATCTGACAATACTTGATTGTTCTCCGCAGATGGCAAGTGTCGCTTCTTTTTCAATGCCCGGACCTTTCAGCGAGATCCGGCAGGATGCTGCGCCAATACCTTGTACACTGATCTCTGCGCGATATCTTCCCCCGGAATAAAAAGGCGCGAAAGAGAAATCGAAAATATCCGTTTCATCACAGAGGAACAACAGCACGTCCCGGAAAATACCGTTGTTCCGGAACATATCCTGGCACTCCAGGTATGTTCCGGTGCACCAGCGATGAACAACGCAGACAAGCTCGTTCGCGCCCTCCGTAAGGAAGGGGGTCAGATCGAACTCACAGGTATTGTGGCTTCCTTCCGAATAGCCGACATAAGCACCGTTCATGTACAGGTCAATGCAGCTGGCCACGCCCAGGAAAGAAATAACGGCCTTTCCCGGCTTGTCCGTTATGTGGATAAAACGGCGGTACACGCCGACAGAATTGTATTCATCCTCCGGTGTGACCCAATGAAATCCCGGTCTGGTATCTGCGCCCATTGTGAAGAAGATCCTGCCGGTTTTTTCGGTCGTAGGAATCACTGGCGGTCTGAACGGAAACTGATATCGGGTGTTGAGATAGAATGGCTTTGCATAACCGGTAAACTGCCAGCAGGACGGAACCTGTATCCGGTCAAACGCCAGATTGTCCGTATCAAGCACCGCGGGCAGTTCCTTCGGATCCCGGTAAAAGCGGAAATCCCACTCACCGCTCAGCACCTCAGCCTTGTCAGATCGGTATCTCTTTTCCCTGGTTTCTATTCCCTCCATCCGTTCCTTTCGGCTGAAGGGGATGAAATAGCTTCTGGAAGGCAGAGTATTGTCCTGAATCATATCAAAGTTATGATAATTCTCAGTGTTCAATACATATTTCATGTTCCGATCCTCCGCCCTGATGGTGCTCAGGTCAGCAGATTCCTGCCGATCTGCGTGGTTTCCCCGTCAATCACGTTTCTGACCCACTGCAATCCGGTGCAGCCTTCGCGCTCAAAGCGCATGAATTCCGGAATCCAGAGGCAGCAGTGGGAAGTCGCCCCGTTGGATTCGACCGGACGCCCTTTGATATCGTTGAAGTTGTAGTTATAAAGGAAATAGCTGATGTCGGGAATGGCGGCGGACAGGCGTTTCACCGTGCCGCAGATGATGCGTTCCATACGTTCCCCTGCTTCCGGCGGCCAGCCCATCTCTTTTTTCGTATCGATAAAGTTCTGGTACCGCATCAGGACGCAGTCGCGCAGGGAGATCACATAACCGATCTTCACCCTGCCTTTTTGATGCGCATAGAGGTATTCCAGCCCGTCAGCCACCGGATCGCCGGTATGAAGCGCTGCGCCGATGGATTCCGGCACCTGCCAGAGCGTCTCGGCACATTCCTTTAAGGCAAAGTCTATGGCTGCCCCATCCACGATGCAGGTACAATCATCGCAGTCAGGGAAGCTCTCCAGGATGTCATTGCCGACCAGTGCCGTACCGAAACCGCCCGCGCTGCTGCCCAGCACAACCAGTTTCTCCGGATGCGGGCAGAATTGCTTTGCAAAATCGATACACTGATGCAAATTGATATTCCCGTGAGCACGGAAGATTCGCTCCTTCCCTTCCAGATCCGTATAGGTAAACTCCCCCGCCCCGCCGTGGAAATCGCCGGTGGCGTAGGGTACACACAGGAGACTCCAGCCGTAAAAGGGGCTCTTTTTGCTCTTCTCGTGGAACATGCCCAGCCGGGCATAGGCGTCCTTGCTGGGTTTGCACCAGCTGTCATAAAAGGTCGGATTGTTCTCATCGAATGTATCGCCGGAGGGGCGTGCAGCGGTATATTTGTCATAGGCGAAGCCGCCGCCGTCCAGCATGATGAGCAGTTTGTTCTCCCTGCCCATACGGAACAGCCCGTGATAGCGGCTGCCGTCGCTGCAGACGGTGCCTTCCGGATAAAACCTGAAAAGATGATCCGGTCTGGCCGTTCCGTCATAGTCGTCCACCTCTTGATACCGCTTCATATCGTACAGCAGGCGAATCCATTCCAGATACTTGAATATCATAGACTTCTCCTCTCAATGCCCGGCAAACGCCTTGAAAAATGCATTCCTGTCCTTTAATTCCTCAACGGTTCCTTCATCCTCGACGGTTCCGTTGCGCATCACGATCACATGCTGGGCTTCCGCTACCGTTCGGTAGTTATGTGCCACGATGATGGCTGTCCGGCCCTGTATAAGGGCCCGGATGCCTGCCCTGATCTTTTCCTCCGTCACGGGGTCAAGATTGGCGGTGGCTTCGTCCAGGATCAGATAGTCCGGATTCTTCAGCATGGCCCTGGCAATGGCAATGCGCTGCTGTTCGCCTCCGGAGAGCTTCTCTCCGTTGAAACCGACGTTGAAGTCGAGTCCTCCCTCATGGGAGGCGATCAGGTCTTCCAGGCAGGCCAGGGAGATGACAGCCTGCAGCTCCTCTTCCTTAACATCCCTGACGCCATAGCAGATATTGTCGCGGATACTTCCTTCGAAAAGGCCGGCGTTCTGGCTGACAACGCCGAAGCGGTCACGCCAGGCGCGCAGGGACACCTCGTTTCCGGCCTCGCCGATCCGGATGTTTCCGCCGTAATCCGGATACAGGCGGTTCAGCAGGCGCAGCACTGTTGTTTTACCGCTGCCGTTCGGGCCGACAATGGCTGTAATCTTTCCTTTGGGGATATGCGTGCTGACGCTGTGGATAACTTCCCTGTCGTTGTAGCCGAAGGAGACCTTATCCATACACAGATCCCCGGCTGCCGTAAACTCGCTTTTCCCCTGATCCGGATCCTCTTCTTCTTCCTCCAGGATGGAGACGATCTTTTTGCTGCCGCCCTTTGTAGCGGAGAACACGGACGGGAACTGGGCAAAGAACTGGAACACCAGCACCAGGTTGTTGCCGTAAGCGTAGAACGCGGCCAGCGTCGTACCGGACTGAACGCGGCCGTTCCGGATCAGCATGCTGCCGATGAGAAAAGCAACGGTAAACAGAACGAAAATCAGAAAGGTCTGGCCGAACATCACAAGGGTATTGGCCATGGCGTTGTATTTGTCCGCCTCGTAGCGATCCTCAATGCAGCGAAGGCCGGCCGCATTCTCTTTTTCCTCGCTGTTCATGGCTTTGATGAAGCGGATTCTGCCGAAACGTTCTGCGAGAAACGCGGTAAAAGCAGACAGCTTTCCGGCCACATACACAGCCCCCCGCTCGCTGAAGCGGGCGGAGAAAAACATAATACCGATGGTAACGATAAATCCGATGAGCAGGTACGGAGTCAGTTCACCGACGGCCGCCTCACCCGCCAGGACAATCGGAAGAAAAGCCAGCAGCGTAAAAATGAGTTGAAGCAGCTTAAAGGGCAGGTAGGAATACTCCGGGTCTGAGGTGACGCGGCTTAAGACCCGGTTGGGACTTTCACGGTCGTAATAGCTGAACGGGAGTCGCATGACTTTCTTCCAGATCTTTTTCCGGATCCCCGCCGCCAGCTCCACAAAGCCGAGGTCCGCCACCACGCTGGCATAGGAAAACACATAGCCGAGGATGCACATCAGTGCATAGGTGACAATGGGCGAAAAATTCTGGAATTTACCGACAGAGATCGCGGCCACAGTGTCAGCCTGCGACGCAACAATCAGTGTACCGACCAGGTACAGCAGCGATCCGAACAAGGTACGGAGCACGGGCAGCTTCACGCCCTGATAGAGGGTTCTCAATGGCTTCTTCGTCCTGATCGTGACGTTTTCCATTGCAAGGCTGGACTTGTTCTTCATTGTTTCGCCCCCTCTCCGGCCGACAGCAGGCTCCGGTATTCCGGACAGCAGTTCTTCAGCTCTTCATGGGATCCGCAGCCCATAACACGGCCCTTGTTAAGCACCAGGATCGTGTCCGCGTCCTGCACGGTGGAAAGATCGTGCGCAACAATGATCCTTGTCTTCCCTGCCGCGTATCGGTCGATCAGCGCAGCAATACGCCCGGACCCTTCATAATCCAGCGCGCTCGTAGCCTCATCCGCAAGAACCATTTTAGTTCCTGCCAGCAGCATTCTGGCCACGGCCAGCCGCTGTCTCTGTCCGCCGGAGAGCTTCGACGCTCCCGGCCCGACCTCGTAATCCAGGCCGCCGTTCAGCTCGACTGCCTCCAGCATATCGACTTCCTTCAGGAACTTGTTCAGTTCCTCATCGGAATGAGGCGTCCCGGATCCGTAGCAAAGAAAATCGCGCACGGTTCCGTCAAAGCCCGGGGCATTCTGCGGAAGATAGGAAAACAGGTTCCGGTAGCTGCTGATCTCAAATTCGCGTATATCCACGCCGCCCAGTGTGATACGGCCCTGCTCCGGACGGTAAAACTGTTCAATCAGGTTCAGCAGCGTTGATTTCCCGGCTCCACTTCCGCCCACAATGGCAAACTTGCTGCCGTTCTTCACCGTGAAGGAGACATCTGAAAGCGTTTTAGTTCCGCCGCGGGAGAAGCTGACATGTTCAAACCTGAGATCATCCGGCCGGCCAGCCTTCTGTTCACCGCCGCTGTCCTCATTGAGCGTCAGGATTTCAGAAATACGCAGTGTTGCGCCCTGGGCTTTCTTGCCCAGCACCCACAGGGTAAGATGGTCCGCAATATACTTCTGATAGGTCGCGCCGAGGCCGAAGTATGCGATAAACTGAGCCGTAGTGATATCCCCGCCCAGAAGCAGGATTGCACCGGCCGTCATAATGATCAGCGTCGGCACTGCGTACAGGATGTTTGCAATCAGCTGGTTGAAAGCGGCGGCCATCGTGGTCTTCTTCTGCGCAGCCTTCATCTCGTCAATGAAGCCGTCTCCGTCTGCAATCTCATCCTCGGTCTTGTTGTATGCCTTGATGATCTCCACATGCTCCACCTTTTCGGCAAGCCTGGCTGTCAGGCGGGCAATGGAGTTTTGAAGCCGGGTCTGGCTTTTGTATGTTACGCGGCCGGACCAGAGGGCGCCGAGAACAATGACCGGAATAATCAGGATAAAGCCAAGCAAAAGCGACCCGTTGCCCATACGGGAAACCTTCACAAGCGTACTTGTGATGAAATACAGTCTTGGAATCTCAATGACCAGCAGATCAATCAGAAAATCACTTACAAAGCCGGTATCCGTCGTGATGCGGGAGATGAATTCCTTGGGATCACGTGCCTCCGCCTCCGCGGCAGTCAGGGAAAACACCTTGCGGGAAGCCGCCGCCTGAAAGTTCCGATGGATGCGTGCCTTGGCGATATAGGTAATATAAGTCGAAACAAGTCCGCCGACAAACTCTGCCAGGGCCAGGGCAAAAAGCGTAAGGCAGATACTGACCGCGGTTTTTACCACAGGACTGTTTACGGCGGTAAACTCCAGGTCAGCCAGGCCGGCGATTTTTTCAGGAATTGTCAGCTCAATTGCAGCTTTACCCAAATTGAGCAGAAACGCAGACGCAAGGAATAAAACAGGCAGCCGGATCTGTCGGATTAAGTGGATAAAGTTTTTCCAGATGGATTGATTCCTTGTCTCTGTCATTTGAATCCCCTCAAGCATTCATCAAAAATATCCGCATTAATCGTCGAACAGTTTTCGACTCTTCCTGCGGATATCCTATCATATTCATTGTTGAAGCAAAACCTATCCCGGTTTTATCGTACCGAAACACGAAAAAGTGTTCAATAACTCCAGATACTATTCCCCCGCGCAGCCGCCAACCGCGTTTACGGAAGCATAGAGGGCGGATCGGTAAAGCTTTCTATGATCTCCATCAGCGTGTCAATTCCCCTTCGGTAGACCTCCTCTTTGATCCGCGGTTCACCCTGAACAGCCAGCAGATTCTGCAGCACGCCAAAGATACCGAAAGCATGGTAAAGCGTAGCGACGTTGACGGAGATATCCCCGGGATCCCGCTGATGTATGGCCGAAATCTCTTCCTGAACGATCTCACGCAGATACAGGCTGAATTCCCGCCCGAACATACCGCTGTCCAGCAGCAGTTTCAGCTCGTCGCCTTCGTCCTTCAAAGAATCAAAGAATTCCCTGGTCAGGCGCCTGCCCCGGAGCTTTTCCATATATGCTTCGCTCATTTCCACAACCACATCATTGAAAAAGCGGTAATTGTTGTAAAACGTGGAGCGGGACACTTTTGCTTCCCGGCATAACTCCCTGACGGAAATTTCAGTATAGGGCTTGGTTCGGGACAGCCGAATCAGCGCTTCGCGGATTGCCTTCTTCGAGTATTCGTTTCTCTGGTCCACAGGACAGCCCCCTTTTGTGCCAGGTTAATCCCTTCTCGTGCTTCAGTTCCTGATCCCGCAGGGAGATGATGGAGCACTGTAAAATTTTACACGATTCATACAAATCCGGCAAGAAAAGGCGGTACATATCCTGTTTCCAAGCCAGTCAGCACTTATGGCTGCTGTCCGTTTATTTTTTTACACAAAAAAGCAGCGCATTTTTGCAAATGCGCTGCCTGGAGTAATCTCCGGATTACTTCTTGTACTTCGGGCGGGCTGTATAGTGGGTATGCAGCAGCTCGTGAGCCAGATGGCTGTTGGGCTCGCCCAGGTAGTCTTTGTAAACCGCCATGATGGAAGCGTTCTCGTGGGACTTCCGCTGCGGCTTGTTCGCGTCCTCGTTGTACAGGGCCGCGGCACGCAGGGTCTTGGGATCGCATTCCATCCGCTTCTGGGCGGATACGATGGGCTGACCGCCGCCGGTCACGCAGCCGCCGGGGCAGCCCATGACCTCGATGAAGTGGTAGGTCTTCTCACCGCTGCGGACGCTGTCCAGCAGCTTCGCCGCGTTGGCAGTGCCGTGGGCAACCGCCACGTTGACGTCCAGATCGCCCACCTTGATGGTGGCTTCCTTCACTCCTTCGATACCGCGGACCGCTGTGAAGTCGACCTTGTCCAGCGTTTCCTTGGTCACGATTTCATAGACGGTACGCAGGGCAGCTTCCATAACGCCGCCGGTCGCGCCGAAGATGACGCCCGCGCCCGTGCTTTCGCCGAGGACGGGATCAAAGTCTTCATCGGGCAGGTTTGCGAAGTCGATACCGGCTTCCTTGATCATCTTGGCCAGTTCACGGGTGGTGATGACTTCATCAACGTCTGCCAGGCCGTTGTGGCCCAGTTCGGGACGCTTCGCCTCGAACTTCTTGGCGGTACAGGGCATCACGGACACAACCTTGATGTCCTTGGGATCGATGCCGACCTTCTCCGCCCAGTAGGTCTTGATCATCGCGCCTTCCATCTCGTGGGGAGATTTGCAGGAAGACAGGTTCGGAATGAAGTCCGGATAGTAGGTTTCGCAGAACTTGATCCATCCGGGAGAGCAGCTGGTGATCATCGGCAGCACACCGCCGTTGGTCAGGCGGCCGATGAACTCGGTGCCTTCTTCCATGATGGTCAGGTCAGCAGCCCAGTCGGTGTCAAACACCTTGTCGAAACCAAGGCGGCGCAGGGCAGCGGCCATTTTGCCGGTCACAGCAGTGCCCATCGGGATGCCGAACTCTTCACCCAGGGCGGCGCGGACCGCGGGAGCGGGCTGCACAACCACTGTCTTGGTTTCGTCATTCAGCAGATCCCACACAGCCTTGGTGGAATCCTTCTCATACAGGGCGCCGGTCGGGCAGGCTGCGATACACTGACCGCAGTTGATGCAGGCCACGTCGTTCAGCGGCTGTTCCCAGGCGCTGCCGATCTTGGTCTTGAAGCCGCGTCCCATGGGGCCGATAACGCCGACAGCCTGAGTGTTGTTACAGGCGGCAACGCAGCGGCGGCACAGGATACATTTGTTGTTGTTGCGGACGATGGAGGGGCTCAGATCGTCGATGTCATACTCGTTCATCTTGCCCTTGTACTTGTCCACGTCATCCACGCCCAGGTCCTGGCACATCTGCTGCAGTTCGCACTTCTGGTTGCGGGCGCAGTCCAGGCACTTCTTGTCGTGGTTGCTCAGCAGCAGCTCCAGGTTCACCCGGCGGGCTTCCCGGATCTTGGGGGTATTGGTCTTGACGTTCATGCCGTTGCTCACGGGCAGCACGCAGGCCGCGCCGAAAGCGCGGGCGCCGGTGTCAACGATACACATACGGCAGGCGCCGATCTGGTTGATATCCTTCAGGTAGCACAGCGTGGGGATGTTGATCCCGGCTTTTTTCGCCGCTTCCAGAACCGTCGTGCCGGCCGGAACTTCAACACTGACGCCGTCAATCGTAAGCTTAACGAGATTTTCCATTTGTGTTGTTCCTCCTCGCGCGATTATTCCTTGATGATAGCGCCGAACTTACATGTCGCCATGCAGCTTCCGCACTTGATGCACTTGTTCTGGTCGATCACGTGCTGTTCCTTGACGTTGCCGGTGATCGCGTTCACCGGGCACTTGCGGGCGCAGGCGGTACAGCCGCGGCAGGCGTCGGTGATCTTGTAGTTCAGCAGGGCCTGGCAGTGATGTGCCGGGCAGCGCTTTTCCTTGATGTGCGCTTCATACTCATCGCGGAAGTACTTGATGGTGGAAAGCACCGGGTTCGGAGCCGTCTGGCCCAGACCGCACAGAGCGCTGCTCTTGATGTTTTCGGCCAGGGTTTCCAGCTTCTCGATGTCGCCTTCTTCGCCCTTGCCCTGGGTGATCCGTTCAAGGATCTCCAGCATGCGGCGGGTACCAACGCGGCAGGGTGTGCACTTACCGCAGCTCTCATCAACTGTGAAGTCGAGGAAGAAGCGGGCGATGTCCACCATACAGTTGTCTTCGTCCATGACGATCATACCGCCGGAACCCATCATGGCGCCGATCTTGGTCAGGCTGTCATAGTCCACGGAGATGTCCAGCATGCTGGCGGGGATACATCCGCCGGAAGGACCGCCAGTCTGAACGGCCTTGAACTTCTTGCCGTTCGGGCAGCCGCCGCCGATGTCCTCAATGATGGTGCGCAGCGGGATACCCATGGGAACTTCCACCAGACCGGTGTTGTTGATCTTGCCGCCCAGGGCGAAAACTTTTGTACCGGTGGAGGAAGGAATACCAATGGACTTGAACCAGTCCGCACCCTTCAGGATGATCTGGGCGATGTTGCCCAGGGTTTCAACGTTGTTGATGTTGGTGGGGCTCTCAAACAGACCCTTCACAGCCGGGAACGGGGGCTTCGGACGGGGCTCGCCGCGTTTGCCTTCGATAGAGGCCATCAGAGCGGTTTCTTCGCCGCACACGAACGCGCCGGCGCCCAGACGGATGTGAATGTCAAAGTTGAAGCCGGTGCCGAAGATGTTCTCACCCAGCAGGCCGTATTCATGAGCCTGCTCGATGGCCTTCTCCAGGCGCTTCACGGCGATGGGGTACTCAGCGCGGACGTAAATCCAGCCTTCATCAGCGCCGATGGCGTAGCCGCCGATGGCCATGGCTTCCAGGATCGCGTGGGGATCGCCTTCCAGCAGGGAGCGGTCCATGAACGCGCCGGGGTCGCCTTCGTCAGCGTTACAGACGAAGTACTTGTGCTCAGCCTGGCTGGCACGGGCGAACTGCCACTTCTTACCGGTGGGGAAACCGGCGCCGCCGCGGCCGCGCAGACCGGAATCCAGCACTTCCTGGCAAACCTGCTCAGGAGTCATTTCGGTCAGGGCCTTTGCCAGGGCCTTATAGCCGTCGAAGGCAATGTATTCATCGATGTTTTCAGGATCGATCACACCGCAGTTCCGCAGTGCGACGCGCTGCTGCTGCTTGTAGAAGCCGATCTCATTCAGGCTCTTCTGAACGCTGCTCTCGTGGGTCTTGTGATCCACATAGACCAGGTGCTGAACCTTACGGCCCTTCAGCAGGTGCTCGGATACGATCTCATCCACGTCTTCTTCCTTAACGCGGCTGTAGAAAGTTCCTTCGGGATAAACGATAACAACGGGACCGGCTTCGCACAGTCCGAAGCAGCCCGTGCGGACTACCTTGACTTCCTTGTCAAGGCCCTTTTCCTTCAGCTGCTCCTCGAAGCGTTCAATCAGCTTCGCGGAACCGGAAGAAGAACAGCCGGTGCCGCCGCAGACCAGCACATGAGAACGATAAAGCTCCATCTGGGTTTTCCTCCTCTTTGTCGTTAATTAGTCTTTTGCGGCGCCGATGGTATATTCTTCCACAGGCTGACCGTTAACAATGTGCTCAGCTACGATCCGCGGCACCATTTCAGGCTTCACGTGGATGTAGGTAACCTTTTCCTTGCCGGGCAGGATCACGTCCAGCATGGGCTCATAACGGCACATACCGATGCAGCCGGTCTGGCTCACGGTCACGTGCTGCAGGTTCCGCTTCTGGATTTCTTCCATAAAGGCAAGCATCACGGGGCGGGCGCCGGCGGCAATACCGCAGGTGGCCATGCCGATCACAACGCGGCAGGCGTCCGTGTCCTTGCGCATGTTAATGCTTTCCAGCGTCTTTGCGCGGATGGCTTCCAGATCTGCCAAAGATTTCATATCAATACACCTCCAAAGATTGAGTTGATTTCCTCGTCCAGCGCTTCCTTCAGCCACGCGGCCACGGAAGGCTCGTTAAAGGGGATGTCGCTGCCCAGCGCATTCCTGACCTCTCTCGTATCGAAACTTCCCTCTCCTTTCGGGCTTTTGCCCTCAAAAAGGAAATCCGGAAACAACGGATTGGTCAGCATCAGACTCAGCAAAGTACCGGATAAATCCCCAAGCGGAAGACAGTCGATGTTGCCGGTGTCCATGGAACAGGTCAGGGTTGTTCCCTTTCCTTCCTCACTTTCCAGATGGAAAGTGCCTCCGGCTCTTTCGGCGTTCTCCTTCATCATGGGAATTCCCAGTCCAACCTTGCGGGTTGTCCGGGTTGTGGCAAAAGGACTGGTTACCCGGGCCAGCAGCTCCGGGCTCATTCCTTTACCATTATCCGCGAGTTCCATGGTCAGCATCCCGTTCTCTTCCAGGGTCAGACGGATGGTCACCAGGCTCGCGCCGGCTGTGATACTGTTCTGCGCCAGATCCAGCAGGTGAAGACTCAGATCACGCACGATAGGTTTCGAGAATACCGGGGACCTGATCCGGCGTCAGCCGGCCGTATACCTCTTCGCCGATCATCATAACAGGAGCAAGACCGCAGGCACCCAGGCAACGGGTGGCGTTCAGTGTGAACAGGCCGTCATCTGTAGTGTCTCCGGGCTGGATTTTCAGCTCTTCAGACAGTTTCTCGATGATCTTCTGGCTTCCCTTGACATAGCAGGCAGTGCCCAGGCACACACCGATCACGTGTTTTCCCTTGGGCTTCAGGGAGAACTGGGAGTAGAAAGTGGAAACACCGTAGACTTCAGACAGGGTCGTTCCCAGTCCGTCCGCGATCATTTCCTGAACATCCTGCGGCACATAGCCGAAAATGTTCATGGCTTCCTGCAGGCAGGGCATCACGGCACCGCGTTCACCCTTGTGTTTCTCGATCACTTCCTGCAGCTTTGCGTACTTTTCCTTGTTGTCAGGCATACAGTCCTTGACCTCCTTGGGATGTTTTTGAGACTTATGTAAAGGCAGACTCTGCCCATTACAGCTATCCGATTGATTTTATCATATTCGCCCTTGAAAGAAAAGGGCTTTAACGGTTGAAATATTAAACTTTTTGGTTAGTCACTGCTAACAAACTCCTTGTTTTTCAAGGCTTCCGGCCTTCGCTCCTGTCCAAAACGCAGGAGGCGCGCCGGTCATCCTCGCCCGGCACGCCTCAACAATAACCCCTGTACATTATCTGTATCTTAACTCTTCATTTTTCATTTTTGATTAGATCAAACAATCCGCCCAGTGAAAAACGGTCAGTATCAAGCTCGCTCACTGCCTCCAGGATATCCCCTAAATGATGGGCGTCTGAAGACCACAGCCGCTTTTTCCCGGCGATCAGTTTCTCGTTGACCGGCAGTTCCGGCCGTACCTCCACCACCGGGAAATCCGGTTCTTCCGGAAAAAGTCCCAGGTTCACCAGCAGCCCGTGTCCCCGGTTGATATGGGCCGGTACCGCCGCGCCGCCGTGTTCCCGGATAATCCGGGTACACTCCGCCAGGTCCAGGTCAGTCGCGCCGATCAGCAGCCGTTCTTCCACGTCAACCGTTTCATCGTCCGTGTTCATCACCAGCTGATTGCCAAAGAAATCCGGCTTGTTTTTCATCGGCGGCAGATGGCTGGAAAAGATCTCCCCGACCTCCACAGCTGTATCCACATCACGGAAATATCCCAGCAGATGCACTTCTTCCTTTGTGGTGATCTCCATCCCCGGCAGCAGTATCAGGCCGTAATAATCCGCTGCCTCTTTCACAAAAGGCAGATTCCGGGCTGTATTATGGTCTGTCACCGCAATCGCGTCCAGTCCCTTGATATGCGCCATGCCGCAGATATTCGCCGGCGTCATGTCGTCATCCGCGCAGGGACTGAGACAGGAGTGAATATGAAGATCCACCCACATGTTTTATACCTCCCGGTTCTTTCCGGGCAGTCCTGCCTCCGCCAGCCGCGCGCAGATCTCATAGGCCGTCAGCGGCGTCTGAAGCACGTTGATTCCTTCACTCTGGGCTTTTTCCAGCGAGGGTGCTTCCATCTCAATATCTTCGGGGATAATCACTGCAGCCATCTCCATCAGGCTGGCTACAGCAATTACGTTCATATGAGTCTGCACAGTCACCCACGCCATCCCTGCTGTACCGTGAGCCATCACCCAGCTCAGCAGGTCGCAGGTATACCCGCAGGAAACCTCCACGCTCTTATCCGCTTCCGGCGTCATATCCTTCGCTTCAATCAGCTCACAAAGCTCTTTTACAGTCATCGTCACAGTTCCTCCCAATCCTCAAATCATTCTCAGCTCTTGCAAAAACTATTCTCGAGTAGTTTTTGCAAGATCGACCATCTGCTGGGCCATTACACGAAGTTGTTCCTTCATCATGTGTATACAATCCATTTTGGTTGCAACGCCTTGAACAACGTCTTCTGCAAACGTCCTGCATGTCGGACTTCCGCAGCTTCCGCAGTCGAAGCCCGGCAGTTCCTTATAGATCTTGTCAATGCGTTCCATCTTGCGCATGGCTTCCATCAGATCTTCATCCAGCTTCATCGCGGAGTTCGGCAGGATGCTCAGGTCGTCGTACAGCGGATACTTCGTCATCATACCATTGTCCACGTTGAGTTCCGGGTTCTGATCCCGGCTGGCAAGGCGACGGACGTTGGACCGTGCCACATAGTTGTTTTCAAAGTTCAGCGGTCCGCCCACACAGCCGCCTGTGCAGGCAGCGCCCTCAAAGAACTCAAGGTGTTTCAACCTGTTATCTTCAATTTCTTCCAGCACATGGATACAGTTTTCAATTCCGTCCACAGACATGGAGTTCTCCGGGCTTACGGCATTGCATTCGCCGCCGCTTCTGGCCCAGCCCACGCCCAGGTCCGATGCTGTTTCCAGACTGATATCCACCGGAGCATTCCGGATCTGGCTGGAAAGCAAGCCATAGATCTCGAGCACGGAAATGGCTCCATCCACCGCGCTCTTCGCGTGGCCGATCGGTCTGCGGATTGCCGTCACCTTTGCCGGACAGGGAGTAATAAAGAAACAGCCGATTTCTTCTTCCTTCACACCGTGCGAACGGGCATATTCCCGCTTGGCAATCATAGCCGCCACTTCCATCGGCTGGCGTACGTCCACAATATGATCCAGCAGATCCGGGAAACGGACCTGGATCAGTCGCACGATAGCAGGACAGGCAGAAGAGATCACCGGTCTGGGCAGATCCGGATTCTTCAGGCGTTCCCGGATAGCCCGGGATACAACGTCCGCTCCCCTCGCCACCTCAAATGCGTCATCAAAACCCATCTGTTTCAGGCCGTTCAGCACCTGGCTGATGCTCTTCAGGTTCTGGAACTGTCCATACAGGCTCGGTGCGGGCAGTGCAATCTTATACTTGAAGCCGCTGATGGAGGACAGCGGATCCGTCACGGCCACCTTGGCATGATAACCGCACACGCGGATACATTCGCCGCAGTCAATGCAGCGCTCATCAATAATGTGCGCCCGTCCGCCTCTGACGCGGATTGCCTCTGTCGGGCACCGCTTCAGACAGTTCGTACAGCCCCTGCATTTATCGCCTTCCAGCCTCACCGAATGAAACCGTTTCTGTTCCATAGCCTGTCTCCTGTATAACCGAATTGATGATCTGTTCACCCTGGGGAAAAGAATCACCTTCGGAATTACTCATCTTATTCTCTGTCTTTGCTTAATACTCAATCTCCAGACAATACTTCAAATTATGAATTGTGAATGATGAATTATCCTGCAAGAGCAAACGACATCGTTATCGTCGTTCCGACGCCCACTTCACTCTGGATATCGAATTCTGTCGCGTTCCGCTTCATATTCGGCAAGCCCATGCCGGCGCCGAATCCCAGCGTCCGTGCCTCCGCACTGGCTGTGGAGAATCCCTCCGTCATGGCCATATCAATATCCGGAATGCCGGGACCCACGTCCTTGGATATTAGCGTCACCTTTTCCGGATCCACCAGAAGCGTCAGCGTTCCGCCCAGTGAGTGGATAACCAGGTTCAGCTCCACCTCATAGCAGGCAACAGACACATGCCGAAGCACTTCCGCACTGATGCCAAGCTGTTTCAGAGTCCTTTTGATAGTTGTGGATGCCTCGCCGGCTGTGGTATATGCGCCTGCTTCCACAGGAAAGCTTTTCTCAAGGATGTACGCCAACGCTTACACCCCCTCTTTTACGCCTGTCTTCCTTTTCGTACCAGGCAGGCCGTGAACATACAGTTCTCCGCACGCGGTATAAGTTGTCAGCGGACTGGAAATCACCGTGATACCGATTTCCTCCGCCATCTCCAGCATCTCTTCGCTGGGCATTTTCCCCCGCGAGAAGACGATGCAGGTAATGTCCAGCATCTCAGATGTCCGGAGCACATGGGGATTAATCAGTCCTGTGATCAGCACGGCTTTTTCTTTCACAAAAGCCAGCACGTCGCTCATCAGGTCGGATCCGCAGGCCGTATCCACCCGTTCATCCAGTCTGTCTGCCCCGACAAGCACCTTTCCATCCACAATTTCCATGACTTCCCTGATGGTCATCATCTGGCATTCTCCCTTCTCATTTCCGGGACACGCAATGGTCATTGTTAATTATTCATTGTTGTTTGGTTCTTTCCCGACGCACCAGCCGCGCACCTTGTTCACAGTGCGTTCCACAGCATCCTTGCTGTTCTTCCAGCTTTCGTTTTCATACCGGTAATCAAACTTTTTAATAAACCAGGAGATATCCTCCTGAATCCGGTCCATGTTCTCCTTTTCCATCCTTGTCAGCGTCTCAACGAACCGGCCCAGGTCTTTGGCACCAAGCTCCTGCGTCGCGGTCTCCAGCAGTTTCCCCAGATGCGGCAGGCACAGTCCCTTGCTTTGCTCAAACCGGTTGCGGAATTCTCCGTCATTCTGATAAAGATGGAAGAAGGTATGAAGATACCGGTTCATGTTCTCTTCAATGGTATCACACATCAGGCAGCTTCCTGCCATTTCGTTCACTGCCTGCGCCTGCTTCAGGATTTCATCCGTAGCAGTTTTTGTTTTTCCGCTCAGCTTATCCCCGATTCCGGCATTCTTCAGCTGCGCTGCGGTTTTCTCCAGTTTATCGGAAATCCTGGCCAGTTTCTCCCGGATTTCAATGGTGTGGCTTTCCAGCATCAGGGCATGACCCAGGCGGTTGCTCATGGAGAAAAGCATAGCATGATGCTTCCTGCAGAAGCCCCGGTCATTTACCTTTACACGCACGTCTGGTTCCATCACCGACGCGCCCAGATAACGATCTGCTTCCCCCAGCTCCGTCTTGCGCTCCAGGGCACAGAGAAAGCACTCACCGTCCATTTTCATGGCATCCCATACGGGAATTGTGTCGATATGATATCTCACTTATTGTCCAACCTTTTTCTCTGAATTCAGATGTCCTCTTCGAATCTCTCCAGCTGTACGCCTGCCTCCGCAAACAGTTCCAGCGTGAAGGGATCCGGATAGCCTTCTTTGTAAATCACTCTCCGGATACCGGAATTGATAATCATCTTGCAGCACATGGAACAGGGCTGATGGGTGCAGTACAGCGTGGCACCGTCAATGGAAACACCCAGCTTGGCAGCCTGAACAATCGCGTTCTGCTCTGCATGCACTGCATAGCAGGTTTCCATCTGCGTGCCGCTGGGAATCCCCAGTTTATCCCGAAGGCATACGCCCTTGTCCCGGCATGTTTTGATACCCGCCGGTGCTCCGTTATATCCGGTGGTCATGATCCGCTTGTCTTTGACGATCACACAGCCAATTTTGCGACCTGCGCGAAAGCAGCTGGACCAGTCTGCGATTGTAAACGCCATCTGCATGAACCGCTTGTCCCATTTATCCATGTATTTCCCACCTTTGCAGTTGTGTTGATGATTGTCTTGACTTATCTTTTTTATTATAGAAGAAGGAAAACATTTGGTCAACAAAAAACGAGACCATGAAGGTCTCGTTTCGATGTGTGGCTCAAATAGGACTCGAACCTATCCCGCAACCTCAGTCGGCGTTGCAAGATTCTCTTTAGCGTTATGATATCCGGCACGGACTCGAACCTATCCACGCAACCTGATATCCGGCACGGACTCGAACCTATCCCGCAACCTCAATCGTCGCGACTGTCCCCCGGACAGATCGCTCGTTTCGGTTGAGACAGCTGCCGACGAAATTTCTGCCACTGGCAGTCCTCGGCGGCTGTCCCCCGGGTCCCGTCGTGTCATAGGTCGAGTCCTTTTGAGCCAAAAACATAAGAAAACAGACCCTTGTAGGGTCTGTTTTCTTATGTGGCTCAAATAGGACTCGAACCTATGACACTCCGGGTATGAACCGAATGCTCTAGCCAACTGAGCTATTGAGCCATATGGTTGCGGGGGAGGGATTTGAACCCCCGACCTCCGGGTTATGAGCCCGACGAGCTGCCAACTGCTCCACCCCGCGTCATCCGCTCCTGCGAGCGCAAGGGATATAATACATGACCCGGATTAAAATGTCAAGCAAAAAAAATAAAAGCCTCCGGACATTTCTGTCCGGAGGCTGAAACAAACGCTTTTACTGTGCGGCGGTTACGCTGGTGATATGGGGGTTAGCACCATTGTACCAGTAGAGGAATCCTTCCAGATCAACCACATCGCCGACCTTCAGGGCTTCCACAGCCTTGTACACTTCAGTATCATTGCCGCAGAGATAGAACTCAACGCAGAAATCATAGGTCTGTCCATCCTTGGAAACCTTGAAGTACAGGTCATCGGTCTTGCCTTCCGCATCTTTGTAAGCAAAAGCAGCGCCGCTATCGTCATAAGCTTCCACAGTCATGCCCTTGAAAGCCACCAGTTCGTTCTGATGATTGATCAGTTCGTCAGTGCCCAGCAGAGCGGTCACATCGGTAGCGGTCGCGATGAAGGGATCGCCCTCAAGGATTTCATAAGTCGCATCGAGGATTTCAACCTCGCCGCTCCACTCGCCCTTGAAGCCCTTCACGGCAATCTTGGTACCGGGAACCAGCTTGGCAGCTTCATCCTTGGAAATGCCCAGTTCATAGATGAAATATGCACCGTCTTCGCTCTGGGCATAAATGGTCATCTTGTCGTTCCACCAGTTCTGGTGTGCCTGCACATAGGTTTCCACATACACGGGAGCATCCATCTCAGCCAGGACATAATCCTCATGGGACATCAGTACCAGTTCGCTCGCTTCCTCATCGGCGGCTTCTTCTTCAGCCAGCACAGGAACCAGGCACAGTGCAAGGGCAAGAACCAGAATCAGGCTGATAATCTTTTTCATAATAGCTGTTCTCCTTTCATTATTCCAGGAGGGATTCCCCCCTCCGCTTTCCGGGTTTATCATACATCAAACAGCGTAAAAACACAACGGACCTCATCCGTTTTTACGTTTTCTTACGGTTCTTCCGCTTGGTCAGGAATGCGTACAGACCAATCAGGATCCAAATGCACGGGATAACAATCAGCAGCGTTTTTGATTCGGAAGGAAGCTCCCCGAAGGACACCTTCTTCCCTGCTTTGACTTCAATCTGATCCAGCTGGAAAAGGCTGGTCACGTCAGCGTACAGCTTTTCGATATACGCGTCGCTCATCTTTTCTTTCCGGCGTGCGCTTTTCGCAGTGCTTTCAATCAGCTGTCCGGCAGCGGAACGCAGGCTGTTGCTGCCGTTGAACACCGGCGTAACAAAGGTATCCGAGGTGTACTTTTGCAGCAGCTCGCTGGCTTCAATCTTCACGGAATAATGGTCGTCGTCCTCGCCTTTCCTGCTCAGGTAATCCCGATACTCTGCGCTTTGCTGAGCCTTCAGGGTCACCGGCAGATAACCTTCTGTCTCCGCATAACCCAGCTGAACCTTATTGCTGATCAGATACTGGGTAAACAGCCAGCTGGCCAGCACTTCCTGGGGATCATCCTTGTTGAAGATACAGATGCTGGGGCCCTGGCTGATCATCTTCGGTTCTTCCGGTTTAAACTGCGGAATCGGCATCACCCGGATATTGAACGGAACCACCTGTTCCTCATGAATGTCCAGCATCGGCGCTTCGCTTCCCATCCAGGTAGCGCCGGCAGTGGAGTCAATCGCAAAGATGCACTGTCCGGCATTGAGGAAGTTGCCCGGGTAGCTGCTGATGGCAAACGTGGAGAAAGCCCGGCTCTTTGCGTGCTTATAGATTTCTTCCAGCAGTCCCTTGGTGGTGTCGTTGAAGAGCAGCACTTCCCCCTCCGCTGTGGAATACGGAGCGTCCAGCTGTTTGAGCATGGTAATCATCATATTGTCCGTGCTCTTGTAGATAAAGGGAATCATCACCTTCTGGCCGTTAATCTTAAAGGTGCCGTCTTCGTTTTTCTCCATGGCCTTTTCGCTGACTTCCCACACAAAGTCCCAGGTTACCACTTCAGGCAGTTCGTATCCCAGCTTCTTTACCATATCCTCATTGACGTACAGGGCTTCTGTGGAGCGCATATAGGGCATGGCGTAATAATGGTCTTCCAGCACGCACTCTGCCAGGAATTCCGGTACAATCTCCTCCTGTTTCGGGGAATCAAAGCGGACCTCGCTTCCCCCAAGCCCGTACCGGCTGTCTTTCATCCAGTCATCCATCTGCAGCACAACGTCCTGGCCTGTCATATACGTGGCGATATGGTCCGGATAGGTAATGCATACATTCGGTGTTGTTTTCGTCGCAATATTGGTAATCACGTCAGCAAAGATCCGCCCGTAATCCGCGTACAGGCGCAGATTGATCTTCACATTCGGATACATTTCTTCAAATTCTTTGATGGCGTTCGTATAAACAGCCGTCTGCACCTTGTTGGTATCATTCTTGGCCCAGAAGACCAGTTCAATCGGCTTGGAATCATCAAACGGTTCCGGGATCTTCGCATTCCCGGCTCCCGTCGCTTCCCGGCTCTCCAGCCGTCCATGGCATCCGGACAGCAGAATCAGTGATATAACAAGCATCGCACAAACTGCGATCCGCTTTACATTCTTTCTCTTCACTGCCTGTACCTCCTACTTCCTACTTCCTACCTCCTGCCTCAACTTATCCCTTTGTTCCTCCCCTGGAAACTCCCGCCATAATCTTGTCACGGAACACCAGGAAAAGCACAATCAGCGGGATGCTGACGACCACCACAGCCGCCATCATTGCCGGAATATCCTGACGGCCGAATCCGCTCTCCCGGATCGCCTGGATGCCGTTCGATACCAGGAAATACTTTGATTCTTTGGTAATCAGTCTCGGCCATACATAGCTGTTCCAGCATTCAATTACTTTCAGGATGGCTATGGTCACAATCGTCGGCTGGCTGATGGGCACCATCACCTTAAGCAGGTACTTCAGGTCGCTGGTACCGTCCACCTTTGCCGCATTGTACAGTTCATCCGGAATAGCTTCAAAGTTTTCCTTCAGCAGGTAGATATAGAACACACTGGTTACCGAAGGAAGGATCAGACCAAGATAGGTCAGGTCGCCCTTCTGGAATCCCCAGTTGACGATCGTCACATAGTTGGTGATAATCACCAGCTCCGTAGGAATCATCATCAGGCTCAGGAACAAAGCAAACAGCAGGTTTTTCCCCTTGAATTCCAGTCTGGAGAATGCAAATGCCGCCGGCACAATCACCAGCATCATCAATCCCGTAGTCGCCACAGTGAAAATCAAAGTATTCGCAAAATACCTTCCGAGACTGACCTCAGTAAAGGCTTTGACGTAGTTCTCCCCTGTCGGTTCCATGGTAATGAACTCAGGGGTTTTTTCATTGTTGTAAGATGCGGTATTCTTGACGCTGGTCAGCACCATCCAGTAAAAGGGAAACAGAACAATAACCGCCCAGATCACCAGGAACAGGTAAATCAGTCCCCGTGATACCCTTGCGTTCTTTTTCTCAATCATATTTCTTCATCCCCAAACACCTGTATACTCATCTTCGCAGCTCATGGTCAGGATTCCAATCATAATGATGAATTATGAATTGTGAATTATGAATTGATTTACATATACTGTACCTTGTTTCTGCTGAACTTCAGGTTAATGTAGGTAATCGTAAACACAATAGCAAACAGGATCAATGCCGCTGCCGCCGCGTAGCCGGGATATCCTCCCTTATCACTGTACAGCATGTCATAGACATAACCGACTATCGTGTTCATGCCTGCTTCATTCAGGTTTACGCCAAACAGCGCGACCTCGTCACTGTAAGCCTTGAAGGCTCCGATAAAGCCGGTAATGACTAGATAGAAAACAGTCGGGCTGATCATGGGCAGGGTAATCTTCCGGAAAATCCGTCCGCTGCTTGCCCCGTCCACCTTGGCAGCTTTGTAATAATCCTGGTTGACGCTTGCCAGCGCGCTTGTCAGGATCAGGATCTTGAAAGGCATAACAATCCAGACCGTATACAGGCAGGTCACCAGCATCTTTGCCCAGTACGGTCCGTTAATGAAGTCAACCATGTCATATCCCATCGAACTGATCAGCGCGTTGATCAGGCCATCCGTGTATTCCGTCCGTGCGAACAGGATCATGAACACCAGGCCGACAGCCAGCGTATTGGTCACATACGGCAGGAAGTAAATGGTCTGGAAAGCTTTTTTCAGCGTTTTGATTGAGCTGAGGCCCAAGGCGATCAGCAGGGAGATTCCTGTGCTCACAGGCACTGTAATAGCCACCAGGATCAGGGTATTCTTCAGCGCCTGGATAAAGAACGGATCGCTCAGCACATGGCCGAAATTGCCCAGTCCGACGCCGGTATAGGTTTGTGCAATGGATTGGTAGTTTTCCTCAACGGAATAGAAGCATACGTCGATCAGCGGATAGACCATGAACACGCCCAGAAAAAGGATCGCCGGCAGCAGATACAGCCAGGCCTTCAGGTTGTTCTTTTTCATACCCGTTCCTCGCTCTCCTTGTCAAACAGGAAAACCTTATACGGTTTCAGGTTGAAACGCACGGTCTTCTGGTCCGGATCGAATTTGTTTTCGGCGCTGACAATGGAACGGATGCTCCTGCCTGTCATCTGCGGATGTGTGGAAACAACGCTCACGTCCCGTCCCATCACTTCCACCCGGTCCATCTGGCAGGTCATACGCCCTTCATTCGCGTCCGGGATAAAGCCTTCCGGCCGGATGCCGACCCATACATGCATGTCCTTCCGTCCGGGCACATCCAGTACGTCTTCCTCACCGATATACAGTTTTTCGTTTTTCACCTCGCCATGGAACACATTGATCTGCGGCGTCCCCAGGAACTGAGCCACAAACAGGTTCGCAGGCTCATCATAAACATCCTGGGGTTTTCCGATCTGGTGTACCACGCCGTCCTTCATTACGATGATCAGGTCACTGATACTCATGGCTTCTTCCTGGTCATGCGTCACGAAAATCGTGGTAACCCCTGTCTCCCGCTGAATCCGGCGGAGTTCTTCCCGCGTCTGCAGCCTCAACCTGGCGTCCAGGTTGCTCAACGGCTCATCCAGCAGCAGAACCTTCGGGATTTTCACCAGAGCCCGGGCAATGGCCACGCGCTGCTGCTGGCCGCCGGAAAGCTCCTTCGGTTTCCGTTCCATAAGGCCGTCCAGCTGCACCAGTTTCGCGGTCTCCACCGCCTTCTGGTGCATGGCTTCCTTGGACATCTTCTGTGCGCCCTTCAGGTTCTGCAGCGGAAAGATGATGTTCTCCTCCACCGTCATATGCGGATAAAGGGCATAATTCTGGAATACAAGACCGACGCCCCGCTCTTCCGGCGGAAGGTTCGTCACGTCTTCATCCCCGAAGTATATCTTTCCCTTTGTCGGCGTCTCCAGTCCGCTGATCAGGTTCAGCGTCGTGCTTTTTCCGCAGCCGCTGGGGCCCAGCAGGCCGATCAGCTTACCGTCCGGGATTTCAAAATTGAAATTGTTGACAGCAATGACCTCCGCCCCCTTCTTATTTCGGGACGGGAAACACTTTGTCAGGTTTTCCAGCACTACTTTCATGGCATCCGCTTCCTTTCGACAATCCCTCCGCGCTCTTGTGCGGAAAGGTTCGGATGATGTATACTTACTTTGCTTGATTTTACCATATCATAGCTGGAAAAACAACGGAAAGGATGGTCCCGTATGCGATCCGCACAGTCAAAATACGGATATGGAATGACCCTTTCCGCCTGTCTCTGGCTTGGGCTGTTTCCGCTGCTGGGCGGATCCTATGCCCATATCACATACAACAAATGGATCATCATGCTGATCCTGACTGGCATAACCCTGCCTTGTTTTCTCTTTGACCTGGTCCGGGACCGTATCCTGAATAAAGAACCCGGCCGGAAGCTGTCGTTTCGTGACGTCTTCCCTGCCATCATCGCTTCTTTACACATCCTTTGGATCTTGATCACCTGCCTGCTCTGTACCGGCTCCTATGATCCGGATGTCTGGTGGCGGGGAAAGCCCGTACATTTTGAGGGTCTGGCCTCACAGCTGTGCTATTTTTCCCTCTTTATTTGCTTTTTCTTTTCCCGTGTTCACCTGAAACCCGTCCTGCTTTCCGCAGCAGCCGGTGTTGCTGTTTTCTTTGTCATTGTTATGCTGCAGCGAAGCGGCGAAAATCCTTTGGGGCTATACCCGCCCGGAAGAAGCTATGCGAAGAATCCGGAGTTTCAGGGCACCATCGGCAACATCGATATGGGCACCGGCTATCTCCTGCTCCTCGCCGGTCTCTTTCTCTATGCCCTGCTGTCAAATCTTCCCAAATTCCACGCATCCAACAACTCCCGTCAAACTTCCTACATCCTACCTCCTACCTCCTACCTCCTACCTGTTTCGATTGCTTTTCTCCTCTCCCTCTATCTGATCATCACCATGGACGTCCAGTTCGGTGTCATTTCCCTGGCTGTCCTGTTCCTGGTTACCTTGCTGTGCTTTATACCGAAAAAGTATCGCCTGCTGGCATTCATCCTGCTGATTATCGCCGTCCTGCTCGTCGTCTGGTTCTGGCCATTGTATGGCGGCGGCATCTGGGAACTTCATGAAATCCTTCACGGACGGATACGTCTTTCCTTCGGCAGCGACCGGATTGCTGTCTGGTACTACAGCCTGCTCCTTTCAGGGGAAAGTCTTCTCACCGGCGGCGGTTCGGGCACGTTCGCTTCCCGCTTCAATCACTTCATACAAGAAAACAATCTGATCATTCCCGCCGAACAGGATGGGCATCCCCTGCCGAATGTCTTTGATGCTCCTCATAGTGAGTATCTGAACCAGCTGGTCAATCACGGGCTGCCTGCCCTGATCCTGTTCGTCCTGCTCCTGCTCCTGTCCATATTCCGCAGGCACGACAGATGCCTTCCGCTTCTTACCCCCTGTTCCGCGTCCGTTTTGTGCTATGCAATCCAGGGCATCTTTTCCTATCCTGTTTGCCTTGTTGCTCCTATGTTTTGGATTCTTTTGGCTCTCTCATTCGCAGAACCAAAAGAATCCAAAACATAACTCTTCACTTTTCACTCTTCACTCTACACTAAAACCCGCTCCGGATTTCTCCGGAGCGGGTTTCCTTTAAATTTTCATTCTTCATTGTCATTTCTGACTGCTTCATCGCTGTACAGTAAGGCTTGCGTCTTTTCCCCTGCATAGCCGTCAGCATCAAGCCCGTTCTTCATCTGGAACGCAATGACAGCCTCCTGTGTCCCCTGGCCGAACTGGCCGTCGATCTCGCCGTCATAGTATCCCAGGGCCTTCAGCCGTTCCTGCAGCCTGGTTACCTTGTCTCCCCTGGATCCTGTCCCCAGTGCCGGTTCCGGAGTGTCCTGCTCCACATAGCCCGCAGCACGTACCGAACCAGGCACAGGCGGCAGTGGTGTCGGTGTCAGGCTCATTTCCCGCCGGACCTCGCCAATGGTCGGAATCATATAAGTTGCCAGGACAACAGCCAGGATCAGCATCACTGCCAGCCCGGCAATTCCGGCAATCATCTTCGGATTCTTGTTCATCAATCAGCTGTCCTTTTCTTCTTTCCGCATGAACATCAGTCCAAGGGTGTCCGGTCCGCAGTGGGTGCAAATCGTGCAGCCTGCCATGGCCTCCAGCACTTCCCGGAACAGACCGTAGCTCTTCACCGTATCAATGGCAAACCGTACCAGGCCTTCCTCGCTGGGAGAATGAACCACCACGACCCGGCTGAAGTCGATATTCTGATCATTCTCCAGTACGTCCCGAATGTAATGCTTCAGGTAATGTTCATACCGTCCGCGATACTTCTGGCCGGGATGCATTTTGCCATCCGCAACCACAATGGAAGGACGGATATGCAGCATCTTTGCGCCCAGCGCCTCCAGTCCGCTGCAGCGGCCTCCGCGCCGCAGGTAGTCGATTGTCCTGACCACGAAGCTGGAGCAGACCAGGCCAGTCTTGGCGCGAAGCGCTTCAGCAATGGCTGCTCCGTCGTCCGCACCCTCCTGGATCATTTTAATGCCCTCCAGCACCAGCAGTCCACTGCCCGTGGAAAGATTGCGGCTGTCCACCACAAACACATTGCCGACTTCCTTGCTGGCTTCCACAGCGTCGCCATAGCTCGTGGAAAACTCACTGCTCAGGCAGATATGCACCAGCTGATCGCAGTTTTTCAGCTGTTCTTTGAAGAATTCCTTGTACTCGTACGTATTCACTGCGGCCGTACGGACAGACTTACCGGCTTCAGTCGCACGGAAGATATCCCGGGGTGTCACGTCCACTCCGTCATGGAATACTTGTCCGTCAATGATTACGCTCAGCGGTGCAACACCGATCTGATACTTCCGGATCCAGTCCGGCGTCAGGTCGCATGTGCTGTCTGCGGTCATTCTGATCTTCATAAAATATGATACCTTTCTGCTATTACTACCAGCTTTCTATTGTTCAGCAAAAGTATTAATTCTGAATTCTGAATTATATTTACCTTTCCTCGCGGAAATAACTCAATCCAAGAGAAGCCGGCGGTTGATTCTCCCGCTTGTTCCGGATGCTGGAAATCACCAGCACAATAATGGTTACCACATACGGCAGCATCTTCAACAGCGGTTTGGTGGCCATGGTCACCTGAATCCAGCTGATATTGGTGATATAGCTGGAGCAAGAGAACAGGAACCCGAACACAAAGGATCCGATAATCGTCAGATGCGGCCGCCACAGCGCAAAGATAACCAGCGCGATGCTCAGCCATCCAAAGGCTTCCAGGCTCAGATATGCTTCCTGGGACACCATATAGTCGATAATGTAGTAGAATCCTCCCAGGCCGGCAATACCGCTTCCGATGCAGGTGGCCATGTATTTATATCGGGTCACGTTAATGCCCACCGCGTCCGCAGTCGCCGGGTTTTCACCCACAGCACGCAGCTGCAGCCCGACCCGGGTACGGAACAGCACCCAGCTGCTCAGCAGTACGATAATAATCGCCAGGAAAAAGAGTACGCCAAGGCACTGCAGACTATCCTGCCTGCCTGCGAAAGGCCAGCGATACATCATTTTCGGTCCGATCAGGTATACAGTCGCGTCCAGTTTGCTCATGATCACCTTCATCAGGCCTACGCCAAAGGTGGTCAGAGCCAGACCGGTCACATTCTGGTTTGCCCGGAGCGTTACCGTCAGGAAAGAATAGATCAGGCCGCAGAGCATGGACAGGAGCACGGAGCCCAGGATCCCCAGGAGCACAATCAGGAACGGCGGAAGGCCGCTCTTGCCGATCATGTTCAGGATCAGGCATCCGCCAGCGCCGCCCATGCACATGATACCGGGAATACCCAGGTTCAGGTGTCCGGCTTTCTCCGTCAGGATTTCGCCCGTGGAGCCGTACATAAATGTCGCGCCGAAAGCCAGCGAGTCAATCAGAAAGTTCAGCCAGATATTCATTTGACGGCCTCCTTTCCGGCTTCCGCGTGGCTGTGATGTCCGCGGAAATGGATCTCATAGTTGATAAAGAATTCACTGCCGATAATAAAGAACAGGATAATGCCGACAATGACGTTCGGGAAAGCACCGGACACGTCGAAATCCTGGCTGATCTGGGCAGCACCCTGATTCAGCAGCTGAATCAGTCCGGCAGTCAGGATCATCGCCAGCGGATTGAATTTGCCGAGCCAGGCAACCATAATGCCGGTGAATCCCTGTCCTCCGGCGGACTCCGTTGTCACCGTCTGGTCCAGGCCGGCAGCAATCAGGTATCCGGCCAGTCCGCACAGTGCACCGGAAAGGATCATGGTCCGGATAATAACCTTCTTTTCGTTGATGCCGACGTATTGGGCTGTCCGTACGCTTTCACCCACTACGTTAATCTCATATCCGTGCTTGGTATAGTTCAGGTAGATATACAGTGCGACGGCCAGCGCCACCACAACCAGGATAATCAGCAGGTAATCATTGCCGATGGAAGGCAGCTTGCCGTATTTCAGCTTGCCCAGGGAAGAAGATCCGCTCGGCACCCAGACCACCAGGAAATAGCTCACCAGGAAGGTTGCCACATAGTTCATCATCAGGGTAAACAGGGTCTCATTCGTTCCCCACTTCGCCCTGAACAGTGCCGGAATCACACCCCATACCGCACCGGTCAGCAGTGCCGCAATAAACATCAGGATCAGCAGCAGCCACTCCGGGATCTTACCGCCCAGGTAGAAGTCCACCGCGATCGCGCCCAGTACGCCGACCAGCGTCTGTCCTTCTCCGCCGATGTTCCAGAAGCGCATCCGGAAAGCCGGAGTCAGCGCCAGGGAAACACAAAGCAGAATTGCGATATTTTTCAGGAATTTCCATAGTTTACGGCTGGTTGAAAAAGATCCTTTGATAAATGCGGCATAGAAATCGCCGATCTTCTCCGGGTGTGCATTCAGCTTTTCAATCAGCAGGAAAGCCACCAGTCCGCAGACAATCAGACCCAGCGCGATAGCCGCGATGCGGATCGCCCACGCCCTCACCGGATTGACGGAAGTCCGTTTACTGAGGTGGATCAGCGGTTCACGGACTTCATTTTTCTTGACTGTGCTCACGCGTCCTCCTCCTTCCGCTCATCCGTTTTGGTCATCAGCAGACCGATTTCTTCTTTCGTGGTTGTTCTGGCATCGACAATACCTGTAATTGCGCCGCCGTTGATGACCATAATCCGGTCACACAGCTCCAGCAGCACGTCCAGGTCCTCACCGACGTAGATCACAGCTACTCCGTTTTCCTTCTGCCGGTTCAGCAGGTTGTAAATCGTATAGCTGGAGTTGATATCCAGTCCGCGCACGGGATAGGCAGCCATCAACACTTTGGGAGTGTAGGCAATTTCCCGGCCTACCAGTACCTTCTGGACATTACCGCCGGACAAACGGCGCACCGGTGTGGAAACGCCGGGTGTGGAAACTTCCAGCTCCCGGATAATCTCTTCAGCCTGCGCCTTCGGCTTTTTCCGGTTCAGGAAGCCCAGCTTGCCCTTCCGGTAACTGCGCAGCATCATGTTATCTGTAATATCCATGCTGCCGACCAGGCCCATGCCCAGCCGGTCTTCCGGCACAAAGCTCAGGTGAACGCCCAGCTGACGGATCTCCAGCGGCGTCTTGTCCCGCAGGTTCATGACTTCATCCTCACGGAACAGCACGTCCCCGTTTTGTACCCACTTCCGGACGGCCTTGTTGCTCATGCCATGGAAGGTTACGTCATTCAGGTTCCGGTCATGGAACGCGCCTTTTTCGGCCAGCGCCCTGACCTGTTTCATGCTCTTGTGGAAGAAACTGACCGGCCGGTCTTTTTTCGGGTTATAGAAAGTGATCTTTCCGCTTTCAACTGGCTGCAGGCCGGAAATGGATTCCAGCAGTTCCTTCTGCCCGCTGCCGGCGATGCCGGCAATGCCCAGGATTTCCCCGCCATTGGCGGTGAAGGAAATATCCTTCAGCACATGGATGCCTTCTGCGTTGTACAGGTTCAGGTCCTCCACCACCAGGCGCGGAATCGCATTTATCGGCGTGGAACGGTGAATATTCAGGTCGATCTTCTTACCGACCATCATCTCTGTCAGTTCTGCTTCAGAGGTCTCCGCCGTATTGACGGTGGCAACATGCTCACCCCGGCGCAGGATGGCCACTCTGTCGCTGACTTCCATTACTTCATTCAGTTTGTGGGTAATGATAATGATGCTCTTGCCGTCTTCCTTCATCCGGCGCAGCACGTCAAACAGCCGGGTGATTTCCTGGGGCGTCAGTACGGCGGTCGGCTCATCCAGGATCAGGATATCCGCGCCGCGGTACAGCACCTTGATGATTTCCACTGTCTGCTTCTCGGAAACAGACATGTCATAGATCTTCTTGGCCGGATCCAGCCGGAAGCCGTAGCGTTCCGCAATCTGGGTCACCTGGGCATTAACGGCCTTCAGATTATACTTTTCCTTCGACTCTGTACCGAGCACCACATTCTCGGCAGCCGTAAACAGATCCACCAGTTTGAAATGCTGGTGAATCATACCAATCTTATGCTCAAACGCATCCTTTGGAGAGCGGATCACGACTTCTTTCCCGTCGATCAGGATCTGGCCTTCATCCGGGAAATAGATACCGGCAATCATATTCATCAGGGTAGTCTTGCCGCAGCCATTCTCTCCCAGAACAGCCAGGATTTCTCCCCTGTAAACGTCCAGGTCCACATGGTTGTTCGCCACCACCGGGCCGAACCTTTTGGTAATTCCGCGCATTTGAAGCGCAAGCTGCTTCTCCACGATCTGTCCTCCGAAAAATGCGTCCTATAGTACTCGTTTTATCTTATCATAAAAGGATACGGACTGCCACTGGAAATGAGTGGCAGTCCGTATATTTACTTCACAGGGCTCTCTTCATCAGAAAGCGGTGTTCAGCAGCTCGATACCGTCGATGTTCACATCGAAGTAGGGAGCGCTGCGGAATTCGGATTCATGGAAGTAGCCGTCAGCAACCACTTCGGTATCGGGAGTGTAGGCAGGATCGGTATCAACATCAGCCAGGTAGGAGGTCAGGGGAGCCTTGTCCTTGGTGATGAAGCCTTCGGTAGCGGTGTCGAACACCTTCAGGGTGCCGGCTTCGAACTGAGCCTTCACTTCAGCCAGCTTCTCAACGGTGCCGGCAGCAGCAGCCTGCTCGTTCACGTCGGTCAGCTTCACAGAACCGGTAGCAATGGTGCCGGTCCAGTCGGTGTCGATGGCTTCACCGGCAACCTTCTGTCCGATGATGTACTGGAAGTAGGGAGCCCAGTCAATACGGCTGGCCACGATGAAGGTGTTGGGGCAGCTTTCCACGGTGGAGCCATTGTAGGAAACATCCGGGATACCGGCGTTCTCGCAGGCAGTGGGAGCACCCATGGAGTCAGCGTGCTGGGAGATCAGGTCAGCGCCGGCAGCGATCAGGGCTTCGGCAGCAGCCTTTTCTTCCTTCTCATCGTACCAGGAACCGGTGAACTGAACCTTCATGATAACATCGGGGCAAACGCTCTTGGCGCCCAGGTAGAAGCTGGTGTAGCCGGAAACCACTTCAGCATAGGTGAAGGCACCGACGTAACCCATCATGGGAACTTCGCCCTTCAGCTTGCCGGCTTCCTTGATCTCGTTCAGCTTCAGACCGGCGGCAACGCCAGCCAGATAGCGGCCTTCATAGATTGCGGCGAAAGCATTGTGGAAGTTAGCCAGCTTCTCGGTGTGAGCCATGGTGCCGGTGGCGTGGCAGAAGTCCACTTCGGGCTTATCCTTGGCAGCCTGCAGCATGAAGGTCTCATGACCGAAGCTGTCGGCGAAAACGATCTGGCAGCCTTCATCGGCCAGGTCCAGAGCGGCTTCATAGCAGTCATTGGATTCGGGAATGTTGCGCTTGATGATCACCTGGTCATCAGACAGTCCCAGAGCAGCGGCGGCATCCTTCACGCCGTTGATGAAGTTCAGGTCATAGGTGGAGTCTTCGTCGTGCAGCAGGATGACACCCAGTTTGATGTCTTCCTTGGCAACGCCGTCAGCAAAAGCTGCAAAAGCGGTCAGGCACAGGGCCAGAGCCAGAACCAGGGCAAGAACCTTTTTCATGTTGTTTTTCCTCCTCTTACTCTTTGGATTACGGAGTTTTGTTTTTTTCTATTGGATCAGTCGTCCTCCGGCCGGAGAACGATGTTTCCGTTCTCAATGCCTTCCACAACTGCCAAAGACTTAAGATGAATGCCGGACTCCCTCAGGGCTTTGCCGCCGGGCTGGAAACCCTTTTCAACAGCGATACCCACGCCGACGACTGTAGCTTTCTGCTGTTCGCACAGGCTCATCAGGCCGTGTACCGCCTGCCCGTCCGCCAGGAAATCGTCGATGATCAGTACTCTTGTACCTTCCGGCAGATATTGTTTTTCAATGCGGATAATGTTCTGTTTCTTATGGGTGAAAGAATAAACAGGTGCCTGAACCGTCTCGTCATTCTGCACCGCGGTCGCGCTCTTCTTGGCAAACACCACCGGGATGTCGCCCAGTGCGTGGGCCGCAGCCACAGCCATGGCAATGCCGCTTGCTTCCACAGTCAGCACAATTTCCGGTTTTTCATTCCTGAATTCGTCCGCCCATGCTTCGCCCATCTGGAACAGCAGGGCCGTATCGATCCGATGATTCAGGAACATATCCACTTTGACGATATCGTTCCCGATTCCCTTGCCTTTTTCCAGGATCATCCGGCGCAGTGCTTCCATGGTGCCTCCAAAAACACGAACATTCCCTCTTGGGATAGGCAAAATTATACGCCATTTAACCGCATAATTCAATGAAGATTATATGCCAAAAGTGTTACAATCTGTCCAAAATCCGAAGGAACCCTTATCCAGCCTCATTTCAGCAACTTTGTATACATTCATCTCCTTTTTCGTTCACTCTGCACCTCCACATATTATCAATTCAAAAACACAGCTTCCGGTTCCCGGAAGCTGTGTTGTCCGCCATTTTTAAGTTTTAAGTTATTGAGCAGTTGTCCAAATCTTGATTTGGGTAACAACTGCCATGCTACAGCCGTCCATTTCTGCGAGCTGTAGGCGACGAAGAAATGGAATACGGCGATCGCAAATTATTCATTACTTGATTGATCCCCAGGATCAATCAAGTTCCTTCTTCCCCGTGTACAGCTCATAGTACCTTCCCTTCATCTCCAGCAGATCGTCATGCGTTCCGCGTTCGATGATTTCGCCTTTCTCCAGTACCATGATGGCATTCGCGTTCCGGACTGTACTCAGCCGGTGGGCAATCACAAAGGTTGTCCGGTTCTTCATCAGCCGGTCCATACCATGTTCAATATGGCGCTCCGTACGGGTGTCAACACTGCTGGTTGCTTCGTCCAGCACCAGGATCGGTGCCTTGCTCACAGCTGCCCGGGCAATATTCAGCAGCTGGCGCTGGCCCTGGCTCAGGTTGGCGCCGTCGCCTTCCAGCATCGTGTCATAGCCGTTTTCCAGCCGCATGATGAAGCTGTGGGCACTGGCCAGCTTAGCCGCTTCCTCCACTTCCTCATCCGTGGCGTCCAGCCGGCCGTAGCGGATATTTTCTCTTACCGTACCGGTGAACAGGTGGGTATCCTGCAGTACCATGGCAATGTTCTTCCGCAGCCATTCCCTCGGATAATCCTTGATATCCTTCCCGTCAATGGTGATGATTCCCTCTTCGATATCATAGAAACGGTTCAGCAGATTCGTCACCGTGGTCTTGCCCGCGCCGGTGGAACCGACAAAAGCAATCTTCTGACCGGGATGGGCATACAGTGAGATGTCTTTCAGCACGATCTTATCCGGCACATAGCCGAAGGTCACATGCTCAACCACCACGTCGCCGCGGATTTCAGTCTCTTCGACGCCTTCCCTGTCCGGAACTTCCGGTTCCGCATCCATCACCGCGAAAACGCGTTCCGCTCCGGCCAGTGCCGCCAGGATGGTGGTCGCCTGCTGGGACATCTGGTTAATCGGCATGGAGAACTGCCGGCTGTATCCGGCAAAGACTGTCAGTGCGCCGGGAGTGAATCCGCCTGTGCACATCAGGATGCCGCCCACACCGATGGTCACCGCGTAGGTCACCTGGCCCACATTGCCCATCACCGGCCACATGATGCCGCCCCAGAACTGGGCGCCGAACTGTTTGTCCTTCAGGTCACCGTTCAGCAGGCCGAATTCTTCCTCGCACTCGCTCTCGTGGTTGAAAACCTTGATAACCTTTGCCCCGGTCACGGTCTCTTCGATATAGCCGTTCACCGCGCCCAGCGCCGCCTGCTGCCAGGCATAGTACTTAGCGCTCCTCTTCGCGATGATCATTCCGCCGAACAGGAACACCGGAATGAACAGGATCGTGATCAGCGTCAGGATCCAGCTCGTGGTAATCATGAAGATAAACGTACCGATCAGGGTGATCAGGCCGGACACCAGTCCCACCAGGGAGTTATTGATCATCGTATCGATGTTGTCAATATCGTTGGTGTAGCGGCTCATCAGTTCGCCGGTCGGATGTCCATCATAGTAGCGCACCGGCAGGCTCTGCATTTTCCTGAACAGGTCGTTCCGGATTGTCTCGATCACCTTCAGGGAAACAGACATCATCAGCCGCGCCTGCAGATAGGTGGTGCACACGCCCACCAGGTAGATGATAGCCAGTACAATCAGCGCAACCGCCACATAGGCGGACACTGCCTGGATCGTACCGGAAGCGATCCAGTTCTGCACCATTTCGCCTGCGGTAATCTTTGTCAGGATTCCATCCGCGATTTTCTCAATTGGGCTCATGGTAATCACTGTATCCGGATTCACCGCCAGTGCCAGGTGGTCGACGATCGGCGCCATCAGGTAACCGCCGCACAGGCTCGTTACCGTGGTCACCAGCATGCACAACAGCACCAGCACCAGCTTGTACCAGTACTGTCCCACATAACCCATCAGCCGGCGGATCGTCTGACCGGCATTCTTGGGCTTGCCTGTCATGCCGCGGCCGGGCGGGCCTCCGCGGGGTCCGCCTCCCATTTTCCGCATATCCCCGGGTTTGGCGGCGTATTGCTTTCTCAGTCTTTCAAGTGACCTTGCCATGCCTTACGCCCCCTTCTTTCCGAGCTGGGACTCTGCAATCTCACGATATTCGGTATTGGAGGCCAGCAGTTCGTCATGGGTGCCCACGCCGGTAATCCGGCCTTCGTTCATCACAATAATCTGATCCGCGTCCATCACGGAAGCAATCCGCTGGGCGATAATGATCTTTGTGCTTCCCGCCAGTTCATTGGAGAAAGCATTCCGGATCTGCGCTTCCGTCGCCGTATCCACAGCAGATGTGGAGTCATCCAGGATCAGGATCTTCGGTTTCTTCAGCAGGGCCCGTGCAATACAGAGCCGCTGCTTCTGGCCGCCGGACAGGTTGTTTCCGCCCTTGTCCAGATTGCTTTCATATCCGTCCGTAAAGGAAGAGACAAACTTGTCCGCCTGGGAGGATTTTGCCGCGGCGATCATTTCCTCATCTGTGGCATTCTCGTCACCCCAGCGCAGGTTTTCGGCCACGGTACCGGAGAACAGCACGTTCTTCTGCAGTACCATGCCCACGCCTTCGCGCAGGTTGTACAGGCTGTAATCCCTGACGTTCACTCCATCCACCAGGATTTCGCCTTCATCCGGATCATACAGTCGCGGAATCATGGAAACCAGCGTGCTCTTTCCGCAGCCGGTGGAACCGATGATTCCCACAATGGTGCCGGGTTCAATGGTCAGGCTGATATCCTCCAGCACGCTGTCCTCGCTGTGCTTGTAGTACCGGAAGGATACATGACGGAATTCAACGCTGCCTTCCTTCACAGTCAGGTCCTTCTGTTTTGCGTCGTCATCATTCAGGTCCGGTTCCTCTTCCAGCACTTCACGGATACGCTTGGCACTCGCCATGGCCCGGGAAGACATCATGAACAGGAAGGTAACCATGATCAGGGAGGACAGGATCTGAATCACATAGTTGACAAACGCGGACAGATCGCCAACGGCCATCTCGCCGTTCAGCACCAGCGCGTGGCCCTGCCAGGCTACCCCGATCACCGTGATATACATCATCAGTGTCGTGACCGGCTGCATCTGGATCACAATCCGCATGGCGCGCATCGCCGCATTTTTCAGGTCGCTGTTGGCTTTGCCGAATTTCTTGATTTCATCTTCTTCCCGTACAAAGGATTTCACCACCCGCACATTGGTGATGTTTTCCTGCACGGTGGAGTTCAGGCCGTCCACTTTGGCCTGCACTTCCTTGAAGCGCGGGAAAGCGGTCAGGATGTTTCCGCCTACAAACAGAAGCAGCGCTGGAATACTGACCCAGAAGATCGTCGCCAGGTCAGGCCGCAGGCGGATCGCCATGATCAGGCCGCCGATCATCATACCCGGGGCCCGCAGCGCCATCCGCATCAGCATTGCCACAAAGTTCTGCATCTGCGTCACGTCATTGGTCACCCGCGTCACAAGGGAACCGGTGGAAAACCGGTCAATATTGCCAAAAGAGAATCTCTGGATCTTGCTGTACAGATCGTTGCGGATATCGCCGGCAAAAGCAATACTGGCTTTGGAACTGAAATAACATCCGCCGATGCCGCCAGCCATCATGAAAACAGCGATCAGGATCATCAGTCCTGCCGTCCCGATGCTGGACCCGACCGTCAGCGTTCCCATATTCCCAGCGTTAATCACGCGTGCCAGAAGCATAGGCATCAGCACTTCACCGATGACTTCCACAATCATGCACAGCGGGCCGAGAATAAACCAGGCCTTGTAAGGCTTGATATATTTCATCCAGTGTCTCAAAAGGACATCTCCTTCCGGTACGTACAAATATATGTCGAAACCAATTTAGTCTTATCCCGCCCTGTTGTCAAGGCAGAATGATTCTTGCGCCTTGACAACAACTCTTCACTGCCCGCAGGGCAACTGTACACTCTTCACTCTTCACTATACACTCCGCCATCAGGCGGCATCTCCTCCCTCCTACTTCCTACCTCCTACCTATTTTTATTGTCTTTCTCTCGTTCTTATCATATAATCATCCTGTAACTGTATACTATTATGAATTTGAGCAGTTGTCCAAATCTTTGATTTGGGGCGAAGAGCCGATGACCGCCGGTGGCGGAAATCTCATCGGATCTGAGGTCAATCGAAAGGAAGCAAGCTCCACGGTGTGGAGTTGCGACCATTGAGATTGCGGAATACAACTGCCATGCTACAGCCGTCAAAGTACCAAAGGTACTTTGGTAACGGCGATCGCAATGAATTTTGAATTATGAATTCTTCCATGAAATCCGTATTCCTCATCATCAACCCCAACGCCGGCATGCGGCAGGCACGGCGTTTTCTGCCTGAAATGATTTCCCTGTTCAACCGGGCGGAATGGCTTTGTTCTGTTTATGTCACGGAAAAGCGCGGCGATGCCACAGACTTTGCCCGTCTTCACGGCGGAGAGACCGACCTGGTCGTTGCCTGCGGCGGAGATGGCACGCTGAATGAAGTCATCACCGGCCTGCTTCAGGGCAGTCATAAAACCCCGCTGGGATACATTCCCTGCGGCAGCACCAACGACTTTGCCAACGGCCTCGATCTGCCCCTGGAGCCGCTTCCCGCCTGCGATTCCATTATTTTCGGCCAGCCCCGCCTCCTGGATATCGGTCTTTTCGGTTCTGACCGGTACTTCAGTTACACCGCTTCCTTCGGAGCCTTCACAAGTGTTGCCTGGTCCACGCCCCAGAACGTGAAAAATGTGATCGGCCATGCCGCCTATATCCTGGAAGGCATTCGCTCCCTGGCGGACATTCATCCCATTCATATGAAGATCAATGCTGACGGCCGGAAATATGAGGATGATTACATCTTCGGTGCCGTGTGTAATTCCACTTCCCTGGGCGGTGTCCTGAAGCTGGATGACACCGAGGTCCACATGAGTGACGGTCTTTTTGAGGCGCTGCTCATTCCCTTCCCTCAGGACCTGCTTGCCCTGAACCGGATTATCACAGCTCTCCGGACCCGTCACTACGATGATCCTTCCCTGCTTTTCCTGCGGGCCTCCGTATTCACCTTCTCCGGCACGTCCGATGTTAAATGGACCCTGGACGGTGAAGAAGCGGAAGGCACATCCACAGTCGAGGTCCGCAATGTCCACAATGCCGTTACACTTCTCTGCAGATAAAAGCAGACAAAAACAAACGAAAAAAACCGGCGAAGCTTTCATCCTGCTTCGCCGGTTTTCTTCTTTTCTTATGCGCCGTAGCCGCGCTCAAAAGCGGTTTTGTTCATTTCCAGGAACTTCGGGTTGATGACCTTTTCAAGAGCCGCCAGCCACTTTTCCTTCGGGATTTCCGTGCACTTCGCGAAATGGCCCATCAGAACGATATTGACCGCCTTGGAGCTTCCTGCCTCCACCGCGGGTGTCAGCGCGTCAAAGTCATCAATATCGAATCCCTTGGCCTTCAGTTCTTCCAGTACGCCCGCCGGATATTCCGCAGCTCCGGTGATCACCGGCATCGGATCAATTTCCTGGGTGTTCACGATTATCTTGCCGCCCTTGCGCAGGCATCCCGCATAACGGGCAGCTTCCAGTTTTTCAAAGCTGATGATATAGTCGCACTCGCCTTCGGTTACGATGGGGCTGTACACCTTCTCGCCAAACCGCACATAGGTTACGACGCTGCCGCCGCGCTGGCTCATGCCGTGCACCTCGCTGACCTTTACATCATAGCCTTCATCCGTCAGCAGGGTTCCCAGCAGTCTGGAGGCCAGCAGGCTTCCCTGTCCGCCGACGCCTACGATCATTACACTCATTGTTCTCATTCGTTTTTACCTCCGATCGCGCCGAAGGCACACAGCTGTTCGCACACGCCGCAGCCTACACAAAGTGTCTTGTCAATCCGGGCTTTGCCTTCCTTAAAGCTGATGGACGGGCAGCCCATCTTCATGCACTTCTTGCATCCCCGGCACTTATCCATATCCACCTGCAGCGGTGTTTTCGGCTTCACATATTTCAGCAGTACGCAGGGCCGGCGGGAGATAATCACGCTCGGTTCCTCTACAGCCAGTTCTTCCAGCACTGCTTCTTCGCAGGCCTTCAGGTCATAGGGATCCACAACCCGCACCCGGTTGATGCCCAGTGCTTTGCACAGGGCTTCCAGGTTCACCTTTGCCGCCGGATCACCCTTGATGTTGTATCCGGTTGTGGGGTTCTGCTGGTGTCCGGTCATGCCGGTGATGGAGTTATCCAGGATAATCACGGTGGAATTGGTCGCGTTGTATGCGATGTTCACCAGTCCGGTCATACCGCTGTGCATGAAGGTACTGTCGCCGATCACGGCCACGGTCTTCTTTTCCGTTTCCTTGCCGCGGGCAGCGTTGAATCCGTGAATGCCGGAAATGCTGGCACCCATGCACAGGGTGGAATCCAGCGCGTTCAGCGGTGCAACCGCACCCAGCGTATAGCAGCCGATATCACCCAGCACGGTGATATGGTTCTTCACCAGCGTGTAATACATGCCGCGGTGCGGGCAGCCGGAGCACATCATCGGCGGGCGGCCGGGAACCGCGGGAGCGTCTCCCTGGGCTTCCGGAATATCCTTCACCGGATAGCCTTCCTTCAGGAAAGCTTCGCGGATCGTCTTCTGGCTGAACTCGCCGATGGCGGAGAACAGGCTCTTGCCGGTTACGGCAATGCCCAGTGCCTTCACATGGTTTTCGATCACCGGATCCAGCTCTTCAATCACATAAAGCTTCTTCACCTGTGCCGCAAAGTCCCGGATCATCTTCTCCGGCAGCGGATTGGGCATGCCGATCTTCAGCACGCTCACGTCGTCACCGAAGACTTCCTTCACATACAGATAGCTGCAGCCGGAAGTGATAATGCCGATCTCGCGGTTGTCCGCCAGCTCGACCTTGTTATACATACAGTCTTCCGCCAGCGCCTTCAGCTTCTCTGTCCGTTCTTCCACAATGGGATGGCGCTGCTTGGCATAGCCGGGCATCATAATATACTTGGAAGGCTGCTTCACATATTCCTTCAGCGGCACTTCTTCCCGCTCGCCGATGTCCACCACGCACTGGCTGTGAGCGATGCGCGTGCACATCCGGAGCAGTACCGGCGTGTCATATTTTTCGCTCAGTTCAAAAGCGGAACGGGCAAATGCATAAGCTTCCGCGGAATCGGAAGGCTCCAGCATCGGCACCTTCGCCGCAATGGCATAATGCCGGGAATCCTGCTCGTTCTGGCTGGAATGCATCGCCGGATCGTCCGCCACGCACACCACCATACCGCCGGTCACGCCCGTATAGCTCAGCGTGAACAGCGGATCAGCCGCCACGTTCAGTCCCACGTGCTTCATGGCGCAGACGCTCCGCATCCCCGCCAGGCTCGCACCGAAAGCCGCTTCCATAGCCACTTTCTCATTCGGCGCCCACTCGCTGTGGATATCATCATGCTTGGCAAGGAATTCCGTGATCTCCGTACTCGGAGTACCCGGATAACTGCTCACCAGGCCGATTCCGCCGTTGTAAAGGCCCCAGGCCACTGCTTCATTACCAATTAACAGTTTCTTCATGACATGCCATCCTCAACCATTAATTCTTCATTTTTCATTCTTCATTGTTGATTCTCTGAATCGCTTAACTGCGGTTCTGAGAATCAACCAGCCCTTCTCCGCCGTACATCCGGCGAAGCTTGGGCTTTTCAATCTTCCCTGTCGCGTTCCGCGGCACGGGAGCCAGGATGATCTTCCTCGGCCGCTTATACCGCGGCATGCCCAGGCAGAACTCCTGGATATCTTCCACCGTGGCGGTACTGCCCGGCACCAGTTCCACAATCGCCGCGGCAATTTCGCCCAGGCGTGCGTCCGGGAGACCGATCACGGCCACGTCCTTGATCGGCGGATAGGCCGCCATAAAGTTCTCAATTTCAACAGGATACAGGTTCTCACCGCCGGTGATAACCACGTCCTTTTTCCGGTCCACCAGGTAGATGAAGCCTTCTTCATCCTGCCGCGCCATATCGCCCGTCAGCAGCCAGCCGTCTTTCAGCGTCTCAGCCGTTGCCTGGGGGTTGTTGTAGTAGCAGACCATTACGCCAGGTCCTTTCAGGCACAGTTCACCGACTTCACCCGGTGCCACTTCCGTGCCGTCCGGACGGATAATCTTCGTCTCCCAGCCGTATCCGGGAATGCCGATTGCACCGACCTTGCGGACGTTCTCAATGCCCAGGTGTACCGCGCCGGGACCGATGGACTCGCTCAGGCCGTAGTTGGTGTCATACTGATGGTTCGGGAAATATTCCAGCCAGCGGTGGATCAGGCTCTGGGGCACCGGCTGCGCGCCGATATGCATCAGCCGCCACTGATCCAGTTTATAGTCAGACAGTTTCAGTTCTCCGCTGTCCAGCGCCGTCAGCACGTCCTGTGCCCACGGAACCAGCAGCCACACAATTGTGCACTGTTCGCTGCTGACTGCCTCCAAGATTGTCTGGGGGCGGGTACCCTTCAGGATCACTGCTTTGCCGCCGGAGATCAGGCTGCCGAACCAGTGCATCTTCGCGCCGGTGTGATACAGCGGCGGAATGCACAGGAAACAGTCATTCTTCGTCTGACCGTGATGGGCCTGCTCCACCCGTGCGGAATGGATCAGGCTGCGATGCTTATGCAGGATCGCCTTCGGAAAGCCGGTGGTGCCGGAAGAGAAGTAGATCGCAGCGTCGTCATCCTCTGTCAGGTCGCACTTCGGGAAGCTGGAACTGCTCTCGTTGATCAGTTCCATCAGGTCATCCGCAAAGCTCGGGCAGCCGGGGCCTTCAAACACCAGTGCCACATGGGGAATCTTGTCTGCTATTTCTTCAATACGGCCGATGAATTCCGGTCCGAAAATGAGCATATTGCTTTCGGACAGGTTCAGGCAGTACTCAATTTCATTGGATGCATAGCGGAAGTTCATGGGAACCACCACCGCGCCGGTCTTCAGGATACCGAAGTAGATCGGAAGCCAGTCAATGCAGTTCATCATCAGGATGGCAACCTTCTTGCCCTTGCCGATGCCGTGGCTCCGGAGCATATTGGCCACCCGGTTGGCCTTTTCATCAAAAACCGCCCAGGTAATTTCCCGGCGGTAGTGCTTCTGTTTTGCGCTGGGTTCCACCAGTTCAAAATCGTGCCAGGTAACCCGTCTGGTTTCAGGCTGATCGGGGTTAATCTCAACCAGTGCGGTATCGTCAGGCCATTCTCTGGCATTTCTTTCCAACAATTCAATAATGGTCATAAGTGTTAAATCCCCTTGTCTTTTTGCACATACTGAAATCTCATCCTCAAAAAACGGGCGTCCGCCATATTCATGAGAATGAGAATCCTGTAATTGTGAATTATGAATTATGAATTATGAAATGTCAATTAAAGTCCATGAAAAGAACAGAAGGTTCCATCCTGTCCGCCCATTCCGGAAGACTGGTCAGGCGGATGATCTCTCCTGTAATCGGGTGCCGCAGTTCCACCATGGCGCTGTGCAGGGCAAAGCAGCCCGGAAACTCTGCCGGCTGCTCCTGCCCGTAAAGGAAATCGCCCCTCACCGGGCATCCGATATGGCTCAGGTGCACCCGGATCTGATGTGTTCTGCCTGTTTCCAGTTCCAGCAGGATCAGCGCACCTTTACCCTGTTCCTTCAGCACCCTGTATCGGGTCCTGGAGGGTTTCCCGTCAGGACTGATCATCCGCTTGATGGTCGCACCCAGCACCTTGTCAATCGGGAAGTCCAGAATGCCTTCCTTTTCAGCCGGCATTCCGTCTGTCAACGCCAGATAGCGTCTCCTGAATGCCGGTGTATGCAGTTCCCGCTGCAGGAGATGCTGCGTATGCGGTGTCTTGGCAACAACCATCAGCCCGCCTGTCCCTTTGTCCAGCCGGTTTACCGGGCGGTATACAAAGTTTTCCGGGCACCCGAAATAGGAATATACTGCGTTTTCAAGCGAATCATCCGGATGGTTCCGGCTGCTCTGGCTGGCAATCCCTCCTGGTTTCGCCACAACCATCAGATGTTCATCCTCATAGGGAATCTCCAGCGGCAGCTCAAACGGATTCAGCTGATAAACCGGAACATCCTCTTCCCATTCTATGCTGATCAGATCGCCTTCCGCCACTTTCGCGTCCGCGCGAACCGGTTCTCCGTTCATCCGGATCCGGCCGTTCCATTTGGCGCTCTTCATCGCAGAATAGCTTACACCCATGGATCGCCTCAGGATATCGCGAACCTTTCTTCCGGTTTCTTCCGGTCCGACCCGGTACTCCATTCCCCCGCTCCTCACTTTGTTTCCCTATGCGTACTGAATAATCCGCACTGTTCGAGGACAGCATAATAATGAATTATGAATTGTTTTTCCTTCCGATTTTTTCGTAGGCCGGAAATACTCTCGGATATACTCCCAGAAGCACAAACAGCATAATGGCATATCGCGCGGAACGGATCAGGTTTGCTCCCAGCGTTCCGCTGTTCAGCCATTCCTTGTCAAAAGGCAGCTTCAGCACGGTGTTCATCGCCGCGTATACCGCAAAGGCACCGGCCACCCGCAGGATCATCGCCCATACATTCTTCGTATCCTGGAAGTTGATATACTTCTTTTCATAGGGGAAAACCGTTACCATGCCGATCAGCAGTCCCAGGGAAGTGAAATAATCCCGGCTTGTACACCAGAAGATTCCGGGCATGGTCACCGTCAGCAGGATCAGGCTGCGAACCCATTCCTTCTTCACTTTCTTTTCCAGCAGCATGCTGAATCCAAGTGCTGCCAGGCCCACCAGCCATCCAGCCAGCACGTCCGTGGGGTAATGCACTCCGACATCAAAACGGCTCACGCCGATCAGCAGCGGCACAATCACCGCCAGCCACCACATCCACTTTTTCCGGATTTCCCGGGCAATACTTCCGTACATTGCCACCGCATTCGCGCTGTGGCCGCTGGGAAATGAATATCCCTGCTGGATAATATCCAGGGGATCTGCGTCCTCCTGGACAACCGTCAGGGCTTCAATGCGTTCAGGATGCGCCATGTACGGCCTGATCCGCAGCACAATGTTTTTGATCATCGGAAACCACATGCTGGCCGCTACCATCGTAAAGCCGCAGCGTTTTCCCGATTCTTTTTTGTAGCAAAACAAAACGACCAGCAGCACCAGCAGCATCACGGTTTCCCCGCCGATAAACGTTACCGCTTTGGCTATCGCCTGCCCGGCTGATCCGATGGTTTTCTGCAGCCACTCAATCAGGTCTACTTCCCAGTCAAAATAGAAAACATTGCCCATGTTGTCTCAACTCCGATCCGTAATATTATATCTGATTTGCTTATTTACCGCAACAAAAAGCCCTTGACGAGGCACACCTCTCATGGTAATATAATCGGGCTGGTTAGCTCTGGAGCGATGGCCGAGCGGTTGAAGGCGCTGGTCTTGAAAACCAGTGATACCGAAAGGTACCGGGGGTTCGAATCCCTCTCGCTCCGCCAGCCTTGACATGGAGAAGTACCCAAGTGGCCGAAGGGGCTCCCCTGCTAAGGGAGTAGGATCCGTTGAGGGTCGCCCGGGTTCAAATCCCGGCTTCTCCGCTTTTAAACCCTAGGAAAAAAAATGTTCCTAGGGTTTTACTATGCCTCAATTACCCAACCGCACCCCAACGTGCAAAAAAATGGACTCCACTTTCATGCGAAAATGAAGCCCATAAATAAAAAAATACAGGTTCTGAATATAAGCCTGCATCCTGCCGGCTGAGTTTCAATCCATGAGAGTACATCTTTGACGACGTGCCGGATGAACCGTATCGTTTTGAATGGAAAGAGGCTTTGTTCTTCGTGGGCGGCTTTGCCCACAGACCCAATTTGTAAGCGGTTCAATGGCTCGTTTTCGAAATCATGCCGAAGCTACGAAAAATAACACCGGACATCCAGCTTCATATCGCCGGCAGCAAAATGCCAAATAAAGCAATAGAATTGAATGGGAAGAACGGCATTGTGATCGAAAGAGCTGCGTCGGATGGACAGCTAAACGAGTTGTACAGACTGTGCCGCATGACGGCGGTGCTACTACGCTATGGCGAAAGCATGTATCATGGTCTGCCGCTGGTTACCATCTCTTGCGGGACAATGGGCAGGGAAATGTGATTACCATAAATACCTGTCATTCGTTGATGCTCGGGAGAAAAACGATCGCAGCAACGAGGTTGGAAGGTTTGATCGTGATTGATACAGAGGATATTTTGCTGGTCTGTAATGGAAAAAACACGGAAGGAATCAAAACAGTGCTGGAAAAGCTGAGAAAAAGGGAGATATGGCTCATCTGTAACGCAAGTGAACCGCAAACTGTAAAATGAGGAAAGAGAGTCTGTTTATCATGAAGAGTACAGAGAAAGAAAAAACGGTTTATTTTCGAGACTTTTTCACTCGTTATCAATCAGCGATAGCGATGATAATAGGACTTACTGTGATCGTGTACCTTGGCATGTACAATATGGCAAAGAACACATCCCTGCGAATCGTGGGCGATGAATTTGGGTATTGGACAGCCGGAGCAACCTTTGTCGGAATTGATTGGAAAAGTGTCGCGTCATATAATGGTTATTTTGGTTATGGTTACGGAATTATCCTGGCGCCGATATTGAAACTCGGAGTATCTCAAACATTAAAGTACCAGATTGCAATTGGTGCTAATATTTTCATGTTGGCATGTATATATACTTTGATTTATCGTACTTTAAAAAATACAAAGTGCCAACCGATCCAAGCGATGTTCATCGCCTTAGTCAGTACCCTTTATTCTGGCAATCTTGTGTATACACAATTTACAATGGCAGAGACTTTTATTCTTTTTCTTTATACATTATTAACAATGTCATTTATTGCGTATATAAAAAAACAGAAAGTGGCCTATGCCATTTTACTTCTTATAATTATTGCTATTTTACTTGCAGCACATAAAAGAACAATTGCGCTCGTTCCCGTATTGGTTCTCTTCTTTATTTCGCTCAACTTAAAAAGGAAAAACTATCGTGCATTGGCCGCTTTTGTTTTGTCAGCAATTCTATTGGCTGCTTCCTACTATGTCCTTACAAAATTGTATCAGGCAGCAATACATTTAAATAATCCAAGTAAAAATCAACTCTCTGGCCAAATTGGAAAGATAAAAGAATTATTTACGGCGGAGGGCGTCGTGAAATTCTTTATTGGATTCTTAGGAAAAACGGCGTATTCCGGGTTAGCATCGTTTTCGATTATTTTCGTTGCTGCCATACGAGTTGTAAAGAATACTTATACTGAAAAAAAAGCTGGAAAAATACGTATTATTACAATATTGGGACTATATTTGCTTTTCAATTTATTTGCGATGGAAGCAATATCAGCTGCCTTTTTATTAAATTTTTCTGGTAGAAGTGATTTTCTGACATATGGACGATATCATGACTTCACCATTAGTGTTTTAATTGCGTATGAACTTTACATAGGACTTGTTAAGCGTGAGAAATTGAATTTTTTACAGATTCTATTCTCTGTTTTTTCGTCAGTTGCATCCATATTTTTTACAATATACATACTGCCCCCGCAGAATTCAGATGGGCATATAAGCGTCAATTGCCCGGGTATTTCCCTTTTCCTGGAAAGGCGTGAACTTTTGTTCGTTCTGTTATTGATCAATATTTTCGTCCTGTGTATTTATGCGATACTAAACGCCAATTTGTATTCTCTTTCAGAAAAGGGAAAGAACAAATCTAAAGCCTGCGTGGTAGCTTGTATATTGAGCGCTTTATTCGTATATATGGCATTTACGTCCCTCAATAGTACGTACTCCTGGTCTGTTGAAGGATGCGCAAATGAAGAAAAACTCGCCAAGCAGATACAGCAGGATCAGTCGATTGAAAAAATATATTACTATGTGCCTGATGATGAATATATCATCGAGCACATGCAGTTTTTACTGATTGAAAAACCAATTATATGTTTTACTGATAAGAATATCTTATCATCATTGGGCGATAATGACATTGTATTAACAACGCACGATTCACAGTTGATTTCAGGGCACTATCTCGATGAATATAAAATATGGGGCAGTTCTTCCTATGTAAAAGCTTGGAGAAGCAATAAAACGGAGACAGATCTCCTGAAAAAAAACAACCTGGAAGGCGTCATTGATTATACAAATATCAATATATATGAGGATAGAATTGGTTTTACCGGGAATGGATCTATATCCTTGCAAACCAATACTTCCGCTCCTTTCACCTGTTTTTCGTTTGAAATGGATCTATGTGTGCAAGACCAGGCTTCATTTGGGAAGGCGGACGTTTTAAATAAATATGTTTATTGGCAGAATGAAATGAGCATCATATTCGGCTTGAAGGAAAAAATGAGTTTTATTGGTATTACGAATGATGGCGTGAATTCTTTTTCCTCATGGTTTGACAACAGTCTGATTAACGATGGAAATGACCACCATGTGTATTATCAATTTAATCGAGGGAAAGGTATCCTTGAAATTGACGGAGTTAAAGTGATAAGTACTACTTATCCTTTCACAACAATGTATAACTCACCTGATACGTTATTATCCTTGGGTGAAGGTCTGACTGGATGGATAAAAAACTTTACCTATTCATTTGAAACAATAAGCGATCAGTAAAAAACAATGCAGCAAACTCGCACCAAAGTATCCTATGTACAATAAATAAGGCAGCACAAAAAATGTAAAGGACGTATCTCATATGAAACTCATCATCCAAATTCCCTGCTACAACGAAGCGGAAACCCTGGAAATTGCCCTGAACGACCTGCCCAGGCACATTGACGGCATTGACACAATTGAATATCTCATCGTTAACGATGGTAGCTGCGACGACACCGTGAAAGTGGCCAGGCGCTTGGGCGTGCATTATGTGGTGAACTTCACCAAGAACCGGGGCCTGGCCAAGGGCTTCATGGCGGGCCTGGATGCCTGCCTGCGCAACGGGGCGGACATCATCGTGAATACCGACGCAGACAACCAGTATTGCGGAGACGATATCGAAACCATCGTTCGGCCCATTCTGGAAGGAAAGAGCGACATCGTCATCGGCGAGCGGCCCATTGACCATACGGAACATTTTTCGCCCCTAAAAAAGAAATTGCAGCACTTCGGCTCATGGGTGGTACGCCGCGTGTCCAAGTCGGACATTCCAGACGCTCCCAGCGGCTTCCGCGCTTTCAGCCGGGAGGCGGCCCTGCGTCTGAACGTGACCAACGAATATACCTATACCCTGGAGACCATCGTGCAGGCTGGCCGCGAGCGTATCCCCATGACCTCCGTGCCTATCCACACCAACGGCGAACTGCGGCCCAGCCGTCTGTTCAACAGTATGCTGGGCTATGTAAAAAAATCCATGCTTACTATCCTGCGGGCTTATGTGCTGTATAAGCCATTGACGTTCTTCACAGTCCTGGGCTCCATTCCCTTTGGCCTCGGCGTGATCCTGGGTATCCGCTTTCTGGTGTTCCTGTTCCAGGGACATTCTGCCGGTCATATCCAATCCCTGATCCTGGCCAGCACCTTGCTTATGATGGGCTTTATGACCTACGTGGTGGGAATCCTCAGCGATACCATCGCCGCCGAACGTAAAATCTTGGAGGATGTGCAGTATCACGCCAGGAAGGCGGATTATGCTGCAGCAAAAATCGAGGAAGAAGAGGAACCGAACAGGAAGATTTCCTAATGAACATAGTTATTCCATGGCGAAGGTGAAAGTATGGCGAAAGAAAAGATCGTTTTGATCGGCCCCGTATATCCTTACAAAGGCGGGATTTCCCACTACACAGGGCAAATGTATCGGGCGTTGGCGAAAAAATACGAGGTGGAGCTTGTGTCATACAAAATGCAGTATCCCAGAATTTTGTTTCATAAGGAACAGAAGGATTACTCCAATGACACATTTAAGATTGATAAAGCTCAGTTTTTGATCAATACCGCCCATCCTTTCAATTGGTTCTGTACCGCAAACAGGATCAACCGCCTGAAACCCGCTGCGGTGATTATCCAGTGGTGGCATCCATACTTTGCTCCCTGCTATCAAGTGCTGTGCCGCATGATCAAAGCAAAAAAAATATTTGTTTGCCATAATGTGTTTCCGCATGAGCGTTTTCCGATGGATCGTCTACTTGCCCAGCGCACATTAAAAAAAGGCGACGCGTTCATTGTGCAGTCAAAAATGGATGAGGATGATTTGAAAACGATCATCAGGAATCCAATCTGCCAACGCACTGTCCACCCGACTTACAACGCTTTCCGTTTCCACGAATTGACAAAGCTGGAGGCGCGGGAAAAACTAGGTCTGTCCGCGGATAAAAAAATCCTTTTATTCTTTGGCTTTGTGCGGGAATACAAAGGCCTGAAATATTTGATTCAGGCCATACCCCGCGTGGTCAGCCGCCATAAGGATGTGGAACTGCTTATTGCGGGAGATTTTGGAGAAGATCAGGCAGCGTATATGCAGCTGATTCAGGAAACAGGGGTTTCAGACCATATCTGTGTACAGAAAGGCTATATGCCAGACAGCGAAGTGGAAAACTACTTCTTTGCTTCCGATCTTGTTGTTCTTCCGTATATCAGCGCTACCCAAAGCGGGGTCATTCAAATGGCATTCGGTTTTGAAAGGCCTGTTATATCCACCAATGTGGGCGGGCTGCCGGACGTGGTTACGGATGGAAAAACCGGTTATCTGGTGGAGCCGGAAAACGAGAAGGAACTGGCAGACGCCGTGATCCGGTTCTTTGAAGAAAACAAGGAAGCCGAGTTCACAGAAAATATCCGGAAAGAAGCATACCGTTTTTCCTGGGACAGGATGACGGAAATTATTGATTCATTGATGTAACGTATACAGCGTGAATAGATTGTTTTTCAGGCAATAAGGTGTTTGTATGGAGGAAGAAGCAGTGAATAAAGCCATCAATTTGATTTACTTAAGTCCAAAACACGATGGTGGAAAGGATCAGGTCGCGCTGAATTTACTGAAAGGACTGCAAGATAACGGCACGGCGGATCAATATGAGGTCATTTGTTGGGATTATTCTGTGAAGACACTGCGTCATTTGGCGCCGGATGCTCAATACCGGGTTTTGAAAAGCAAAAGAAGGCTTGGAGACAATGCGCTTCATATGCTTCAAACGATGTATATCAACACATTGAAGTTACGAAAAATCATCAAAGAGGATCATATTCAGGTTCTGTTTCACATTCGATACATCAATGGACTTTTTAAACTACCGACAAAAACCGTCATGATTCCACACGACATTAGGGATATAACCCATCGTGTATTGGGGGCAGAAAAAGTACCGTATTACAAATATTTTATATATAAAATAATATATGCATTTGATTTTAAACACGCAGACGCCATCATTGCCATTTCAAATTTTGACAAGCAGGAAATCACATCATTCTATCCGCAATACGCCAAGAAAGTGAAAATGATTTACAACCCGATTATAACAGATTCGTATCATCCCAAAGAAAATAATGCTAAAAAATATATCTGCGCAATTAACTGCCAGTACAGCCATAAGAATACTATTACTTTAATAAAAGCGTTTGAAATCATCAAGGAAAAAATACCTTATCAGCTTGTGCTGATTGGAAATATACCGCCACGGGTACAATACCTGAAGGAGTACGTTGAACAACATGGTCTTGAGCGGGTCGTGCATTTTACCGGATTCATCAGCGATGAGAAAATCGATGAAATTCTTTCGCAAACAGCACTCTATGTCAATCCTTCACTTTTTGAGGGATTTGGCATGACAGCTGTGGAAGCCATGATTAAAAAAATACCTGCGCTTGTTTCCGATATTCCAGTCAATCGCGAGGTTACCTTTGGATTTGCGCAATATTACGACGATCTTCAAAATCCAGAAGCATTGGCAAAGGCAATCATGGATTGCCTGGATGATCCTCCGACTGAAAAAGCGCTGGAACAGACGAGCGAAAAGCTGCGGTATACTTTTCATTATCGAAAAATTGCCGAGGAGTATCATTCCTTTTTCTTGTCATGCATTGAGCAATAAGATGATTTATAACACAAATTACACATGAAAATATTACATTTTTATGTAAGAAAGCAAGAAGACAATGAGAAGCAAAGTAACGCTTTTAAATATGCTGTCAAGTCTGTTGTTTCGGGTGTGCCTTGTAATCAGCGGATTTATCATTCCCAGAATCGTTTTGCATTATTTTGGCTCCACGATGAACGGCCTCGTAGCTTCCATCAGTCAATTTTTGAAGTATATCGCGTTGATCGAAGGCGGCGTGACAGCCGTCGTATCCGCAAATCTGTACAAGCCTCTGGTGGATGCGGATCATGATCGCCTCAGCAGCGTAATATCCGCCGCGAAAAGATTTTATCGCGGCATCGGCACTATCTTTATTGTTTATTCCCTTTGTCTGGCAGTCATCTATCCGCTCGCGTCGGGATTGGATTTCTTGTTTGCCGGGTCGCTCACCGTCATTCTGTCTATCGCGCTTTTGATGCAATATATGTTTTCTATTACGTATCAGACACTCTTCAAGGCAGATAAAAAAGGCTATATCGTGTTCCTGCTCCAAAGCGCGATCACCCTGTTAAACGTGGCGCTGGTCTATGTGTCCATAAAGATTTATCCCAGCATTCATCTGATTTATCTGATAAACGGTTTATTGTACACCATACAACCTTTGATTTTTGATTATTATGCGAAAAAATACTATGCAATAGACTGGAAAGCCAAGCCAGATCGCAATTTATTGAAGGATCGCTGGAACGGATTTGCGATCAATCTGGCTGCGTTCATCCATAATGGGACGGACGTCGCTGTTTTGACGGTTTTCACCGGCCTGCCTACGGTTTCTGTGTACAGTGTGTACGCGCTGGTGGCAAGCAACGGATTAAAAACGCTCATTCAATCTCTGGTATCCGGGATAGACCCAGCCATCGGCCAGATTTATGCAAGGGGGGATATGAAAGCGTTACATCAGAAAATGGATTTATATGAGTATATCGTGTTTTTCCTGGTGTTTTTCCTGTTTACTATGGGCGGCCTGCTGATTACACCGTTCGTAATGCTCTATACAAAAGGGGTTACCGATGCGGATTATTATCAGCCCTTGTTCGGTTTCCTGCTTGTGCTGGCGGAAGCGATCTATCTCTTAAAATCTCCGCATTGTACCCTTGCCTATTCGGCGAATCAATTCAAAAAACTCACCGTGCCGGCTTTCATGGAAGCGTTTCTCAATATCGCTGTTTCCATTGCGTTGATAAAGCACCTGGGGCTGATCGGCGTCGCTATCGGCACGTGCGTGGCAATGAGTTACAGGATGGTATTCCATATTTATTTTACTACCAAAATCATTCCAGGAAGAAAGCAGTGGTTCTTTTACCGCAAACTGCTGCTATTTCTGGCGGCGACGGGAATCGGCGTTTCAGTATGTTATTTCGGTTTGCCGCTGAATGAATACTCTCTTCTTCCGTGGCTTCTGCATGCGGCTGCCTACGCGGGCATTTTAGGCGTGCTGTATCTCGTTTTAAGCGTCCTCTTTTTTAGAAAAGAACTGCAGTTCATTTTTCAATACTTAATAAAGAGAAAACAAAAGCATGAAGGAAGTGCGCCAATACGGTGCGTGTAAGGCAGGAGAGGGTAAGTCCCTCCCCGGTAAAAGCCGTAGCGGACAGCCGGAACACAGCCTTGAAGCCCGAGCCGCGAGGCAGGGTTTAAGCGTGGATGGTGGAATGTGAGAGCCGCACGTACGGTTCTATGAGGGGCAGTAGACAAGCCTTTCACGCAAATGAATAAATATAGGAAAGGAATGTCGAGACTGTCTACTCGACGAAACAAAATGTCAACCTACGATCTTCCCATTGATTTGGTATACCTCTATGTAAACAGCAGCGATGAGGCGTGGATTGCCAAACGAAACCAATACGCGATGGATCAGAACAACAGCGTCTGCAGGTTCAGGGATAACAAAGAATTGATGTATTCCCTGCGATCCGTGGAAAAATACGCGCCGTGGATCAGGAATATCTACATCGTTTCCAATTCATCCATGCCGGCTTGGCTGAACACGGATCACCCGAAGCTTCATGTTGTCGGCCATGAAATCATTTTGCCGACGGATAGTCTGCCTTGCTTTAACAGTTCCGTGATCGAGTGCTATCTCCACAGAATTCCGGGATTGTCGGAAATTTTCCTTTATGCAAATGATGATATGTTTTTCGGAAATCATGTGTCGCCGGATTTTTTTGTAAAAGACAGCAAACCCATTGTTCGGATGGTGAAAAATGATATTGCTCCCACTAACAATTATAAAAGGATCATTTTGAATTCAAAAAAAACGTTATTTGACCATTATAGAAAAGAATACGCACTTGTTCCATGGCATAATATTGATGTTTATACGAAAACGGGGATAGATGCGTGCGCAAAGGAATTCAGGAAAGAACTTGAAGCCTGTTCTCACAATCATATAAGAAAAGATAATGATATTCATAGGGTTCTTTTTCAGTATTATTTGATATTCACTGAAGCATGCCTGTTAGTGACACACGACCAATCGTCCCACATTAAAAGACTGTTTGATTATGGCAGAATGCTATTTTCCCCTGCCAAATATCTCGATGGTTTTAATTCAACGACACATGATTTGTTTAAGTCCCCACAATTTAAGCAACTATTGTTCAAAGGTCCTCGTTATGTATGTAGAGAATTGATAAGGTCTCCGCTATATAAAAAGCTATTTTTCAAGCATCCTTTTTGTGCGTGTATAAACGACAGTGAGGATACGACGGAAGTGGATCTAAAGGAATATAAGGAACTCATGGAAAAATTGTTTCCGGAAAAATCCTCCTTTGAAAAATGACACAAATCATGTGTTTATTATATTTCCCGTAATAAGGGGCAGAATATCATGGAGCAAAGATGAAAACACATATTCTCGTAATTGGCGGCACGGGCTTTCTTGGTTCTCATTTGTTCGATAGGCTGATTCAGGTCGGCAATTCATTGTTAATTATCAGAAAAGAAAAGCAAAGGCACGAAAGAAAAAGGAGAAAAAGAAGATGTCAACCTACGATCATCCCATTGATTTGGTATATCTCTATGTAAACGGCAATGATGAGGAATTTCTAGCAAAGCGAAGCCAGTATGCGAAAGATCAAATCAATGGCGTCTGCAGGATCAGGGACAACAAAGAATTGATGTATTCCCTGCGCTCTGTCGAAAAATATGCGCCATGGATCAATAACATCTATATTGTGACCGACTCTTCCATGCCGGACTGGCTGAATACCGATCATCCCAAGCTCCACATCGTTCAAAACGAGGAGATTATGCCATCGGATATTCTTCCATGCTACAACAGCAACGTGATCGAAGCCCATCTCTGGCGCATACCAAACCTTTCAGAGATCTTTCTTTATGCGAATGACGACATGCTCTTTTGCAATGATGTTACGCCAGATTTTTTCGTGAAAGACGGAAAGCCCCTTGTGCGGATGCGGAGACAACACATCGGACCCAATAGTTATTATTTTAAAGCGATCATAAATTCCCGGAAAGTGCTGTTTGACTATTATGGAAAAGAGTTTGATCTTGTCCCTTGGCATAACATTGACGTATATACGAAAACGGGCATGAAAAACTGTGTTCAGGAATTTCAAAAAGAATTTAATGCGTTTTTTCATAACCGCGTAAGAAAAACAAATGATCTCCAAAGGGTAATCTTTCATTATTACTTTTTATCCAATGAAGCGTGTGAATTAATTACACATGACTGGACTTCATTTGTTAAACATTTCTTCGATTATTGCAGGATGTATCTCTTTCCATCCCGCTATCTTGACGGGTTTTTCACGACAACGCATGAACTATTCCATATTTCATTGTTCAAACGGTTGTATATGAAGCATCCTGTTTGTGCGTGTATAAACGACAGTGAGAATACAACGGAAGAAGATATCATCAAATATAAGAACTTCATGGAAACACTGTTTCCGGAAAAATCGTCCTTTGAAAAATGACACATTCCTTTTGTTTACTATATTTCCCGTAATATGAGAAAAGTATCATGGAGCAAAAGAAAGTGCAGGGAGGAAATAACCTGTATGGAAAACACGTATTCTGGTAACTGACGACACGGGCTTTCTTGGTTCTCATTTGTGCGACAGGCCGATTCGGGATGGCAATGATGTGATTTGTGTGGATAACTTGTTCACGGGCAGCAAAGAGAACATCCGCCACCTGTTGGCAATCCGTATTTTGAATTCATTCGTCATGATGTAACGGAGCCTCTGTACGTTTCATTTAATCACTGTTCTGTTTCCTGTTCACAGGCCATGTGTTCCGCTTCCAGCGCCTCGTTGGCCGCGGTTCTCATAATGATTTTCTTCACCAGCGTATCCAGTGCGCATCCCTCGGTGTAATCCGCCGGTGAATAGTAGCGAATCCTGTTCTCCCGGATCATCTTCTTCACTTTCTCCATATTGCCGGTAGAGGGATCATAGACTCCGATGGCATGCCCGCCATAGGAATTCACCAGTTTCATGCAGGGGATGTCGGTATCGCTGTCCCCGATATAAACCATATTGCGGAAAGGAATCCTGATCAGGTCCCGCGGATAATAATCATTCACCGCGGGATCGTTGACGTCCAGGGTTCCTTTTTCTATCCGGAAAAGGAACTGTGTCTTGTTGGTATAGTTGACCGCCTGCGCCGGCCAGATGGCCACGCCCCGGTCGTTGTAGCAGAAGGAGCTGGCATAGATTCGTTCAAACGCGCCCTGCTTTGCCATTTCTGTCCCTTCAATCATTTCTTTCAGCCCGGAGGAAATGATATAGTGTTCCACCAGCACACCGTGCTCTCTGCCGTATTCCCGGATGCGTTCAAACCATTCCTCCACACCGGGGAATACCTTCACCTTTGCCCCGTATTCCATCAGGGCTTTACGGTTCAGGATCAGGTTGCCCTCTGCTTCCTTCACCATCTTGTACATATAGGCCAGGTTGGAATCCATCTGCTGCTCATGGGCCAGGATGTTGGTTTCTTCCCAGAAACGGTCCACGTCATAGCCCACAGACTGGATATAGCCCTGTGCCTGCATATCGTCCGGCGTCAGGGTCTTATCAAAGTCATAGCAGATTGCCAGTACCGGCAGCTGCTCTTTTTCTTTTCTTTCATATCGCATCATATTCACCCGCCTGATTCTCTCTCAGCTCTTCCGTCAGCCGAATACCATTTCACCGAAGTATTCCGGCCTGTGATAATCCGGCGTGGGGGTACCTACCGGCTGCCAGGCCAGATAGTGAGGATGAACCGTCTTGTCCCCGCATTTGTAGACGTTTGCCTTCAGGATGCCGGAAAAAGCGAAACCCGGATAGTACTTCCGGAGGAATGCGTCCGGAATCCGGTATTTCGTTTCCCAGCCCTCCGCCGTCCGTGCAGTCCGGATACTGAACAGCTTTTCCGGATTGTCCGGCACAATCCGTTCCCTGTCGTTTCTGTTCCTGCCGAAGCCGATGTGAAGGCATCCGTTGGGATTGATTTCAAAGTTCAGGTAACGCTCTTCTCCCTCCGGCATAAAGAAGAACTCCAGGCAGCTGTCCTCATGTACAGGCGAAAGCGGCGCGGTGTATTCCGCGCGGATATCTTTTTCTTTTGCCCATAGATGTACCAGCAGGTTCTCCCCGTCGTGGCGAACGCTTCCGCCTGCCCGGATGCCGCAGTCCGGTTCCCACAGGATCTGGTCAAGATACAGTTCCCTGCCTGTGCCGGTATCCTGTTCATCCCGTATAATCACATATCGGTCGTTCACGTTCCGTTTATCCTCCGGATATTTTAATAGCCTCTTTGCCTGTCTACCAGGTGTCCGGGGGTTTCCCCGGCGCAGTATCTGCCCAGGTCCTCCACAAACATCTCAACAATCCTGTTCACCGTATGCTCCAGCGTCATATTTCCGGCTGTATGCGGCGTAATAAGCAGGTTCGGCAGTTCCCATACCGGATCGTTTTCTTCCAGCGGTTCTTTTTCAAACACGTCCAGTCCGGCATACAGCCGTCCGTTCTTCAGTTCTCTGATCAGTGCCTCCTGGTCGATTACGGTGCCGCGTCCTACATTGATAATCACCGCGCCGTCCGGCAGCTGCCCAAGCTGCTTTTCACCCACCATATGGTACGCTTCCTTTGTTCCGGGCAGGGAAATAATCAGCACATCCGTTTCCGGCAGCACTTCTTCCCACTGATCCTGTGTCAGGATCCTGTCAAAACAGTTGTCAGGATTCCTGCCGCTCCTGTTTACGCCAATCACACATGCCGGCAGAAACGCTTTTAGTCTCCTGGCTGTTTCCAGTCCGATATCTCCCGTACCAAGCAGGGTAACCCGGGCGTCCTTGATGGAGCGGACCAGCAGGTCCCGTCTCCATTCATGCCGGGCCACAATCTGCCTGTATTCCGGCTGCCGGCGCAGGATGTCCAGCAGCATCATAATGGTATGCTCCGAAATCGTCACGCCGTATGCGCCGGAGGAATTGGACAGCATCGCGTCCGGATTGGCGAAGGAACCCGGCTTCAGGAACTGGTCAACCCCCGCAAACGGTGTACAGATCCATTTCAGGGTGGAAGATGCGCGTGCGATCTCCGGCAGCTGGCCGAAAATCACTTCGCACTCCATCAGATAATCCTTATCTTTCTCCGGCTCATCCACAAGCCTGACCTCAAAGCCGTGCTGCACAGCTGCTGTGCGGATCGTTTCCTTGTGTTTCGGTTTCAGAAATGGCTCATAAACCGCCATTTTTCTGCTCATAAGTTTCTCCTCTTCGGTGTTTTTTCTTGTTTACTTAAGATACGGACCGAAAAACGGATCCAGCCTGTCCCGGTTATATTGCAGGAACAGGTTCCCCCGCATACCATCCGTGAGGTTTCCGAAACTGTCTGTCCGGATTCCCCGCAGGCAGGCGTCGCAGTAGTCCAGGATTACCTGCATATCTGAATGCAGGATCGCATGTCCGTCCAGGTGAATGATCATGTTGTTCTGTTCACCGCAGTCCAGCAGATCCCAAACCGGCTGGGACGCGGCATAGGCCAGGCACTGTCCTTCTGTATTGTTCCATCCTTCTGAAACAATGCCGGTCACAATGATCATATGGCGGTTCTTTCCCGCCGCCAGTGCGCACAGCATATGCTGATCCACCGGCAGCGTCCGGGCTGACAGGAGCCTTGTGAAGTTGCCGCAGAACCAGTATCCTTCTCCTCCCTGCAGATTGGAAAACGGTTCATTCACTGATTCGTTCTCCCATTCTGCCGGTCCGCCCAGGCTTGTAAGATCATAGGTCTTTCCATGATTGTCCGTCCGGAACACTGCAACGCCTCCCGCCCCTGAACAGGACGGAATCGTCACGCGGATCCGCTCGTCCCAGGCGCCGGCCACCGCTGCGCTTTTCCCGTACCGGGATACGCCTCCAACCAGTGAAAGTTCCGGGTTGATCCCCAGTTCTTTGCCTGCCCCGGCTTCCAGGGCGTCAATAATCTTGCTCACACCCCACGCCCATGCCAGCAGCACACCCCGCTGCTGTGCGGGATCTTCTTCCGCGTATGGATACAGGGTAAAAAATGCGCCGGTCCGTGTCTCGTTGTCTGCGGACACCTGGGAGCAGTCATACTGGAAACAGGCATATCCTCTTTCCATGGCATACCGGCAGTTGTCCGAAAAACCGGTCACCCATTCCTTCGTAAACCAGTTCTGATAGTGCCATGGCCAGTACTCGATATAAAAAGGTGAACCGTCTTCCGGCGCTGTGCCTGCCGGGAGCCCTGCCAGTACGGAAAAGGACGCGCTGCGTCCCTCCGCGGAAATCGTGATTGTCAGCAGTTTTCCGCCTGTTTCCGAGTCTTCCCGCAGCTGCCATTCCACAGTTTCCTTTGCTTTATCCGGCATGTATCCGTACACATATTCCGAGTACAGGCTGATCAGCTCTGTTCTCCTGCGTTTCCAGTCCCAGGGCGTCTGTACTGCTTCTCCGTTTTCAAAGCGCAGAAGATCGGGAAGGTTCCCGATCTCCGGCAGCTGGGTAACACTCTTCATTTCATGCTCCCTGCGGATACAGATGGTTCCGCCTTTTTGTTTGTCAACTTCAGTATTCCTGTTTATCCGGGATAGGACAGCCGCCTGTAGGTTGTCAGATCTTCACGGTATCTCCTGATATAGTATTTCGCCATGTTCAGGTTCTGCTCAGACCAGTTTCCGCATTCTTCCGGCCGCGCTCCGGGAATTTCCCCCTCAAAGCCGAGGATAAAGTCGCACATTTCCAGGACCAGCGGATAAACGTCCTCCGCGCTTTGTTCCCCGAAAACTACCAGGTAAAACCCGGTTCTGCATCCCATGGGTCCGAAATAAATCACTTCGTTTTTCCTGCTGCTGTTGCGGAGGAATGTTGCTCCAAGATGCTCTATTGTATGAATGGCCGGGGTATCCATCACCGGTTCACGGTTTGGTGCGGTCACCCGCAGGTCAAATGTGGAAGCCGTGCATTGTTCCCGGCTGTCCGTCCGGGACAGGTAAAGGCCCGGCAACAGGTTCAGGTGGTTTACCTGGAAGCTTGCGATTTTTTCCATTTTGTTACTCTCCATCTCTGCCGGTGATTCTCTTCCGGAAATATGTCTGCCGGCAACATACAATTATATATATTTCGCTTTTTCTTCGGTTGATTCCTGTATAAAACATCCATTCATTTTTCTGTGAACAGAGAAGGAGGAGAGCGCTTGTCTCTCCTCCCTGTACTTTATGTATACAATTATTCAGCTGTCACGGTTTCAGTCTGGGTTTTTGTGATTGTAGTAGTTTTGGGCATCATCTGCTGCATCACCTGCTTGTTCAGCCAGGTTCCGGTCTCTTCAGGCAGGTTCCTGGTCAGTACGGTGATTGCCTTCAGTATGCCGGCTGTCAGGGTGATCTGCAGTTTTCCGCTGGCAGTACCGTCCGTATCATTCATCAGCGTTTCAAACGGAAGGACTGTGATGTTCTCTCCCTCGTATACAGAAACAGCTTCTCCGCCCTTTCCCACGGATCCTGTAATGTTCACAAGAGGCTGTTCAGCGTTGTTCATAAACACATCCAGGGTGTACTTTGTCCGTTCGCCTTCCACGGGTTCTGTTTTCGCAAGAATCTTCGCGACAGCGTCCTTGGAGTTGATATCAAAAGCCATGTCCAGGCTGCCGGCCGCGTCACAGGTTACGGCAATGTCAGCAACGGATCCGTCTTTTGCGTTTACATGAGCCTTAAGATCAGCCGCATTGTCTTTTGAGACGTCGGCGGCAATGTTCATTGTTTCCTGATTCTGTTCAAAGCTGAAGCGGATCCTGACAGGTTCTTCCCCGCCGCCGATACCGACGTGCATGGTTTCCGGCTTTTCAGTCTCTTCCTTAGCTGCTTTGGTCATATCGCAGACAAAGTAACCGCCTTCGTTTTCGTTGGAGTAGAGGGCGAACTGCACTTCCGGCTTTTCTTCTTCGGGCATGCTGTTCAGCTTCTCAATCTCTTTGTCGATTTCAGCGATAAGATCCTTATCCTTGCTGGCAGCCTGTACAACCGGCTGAAGGGATTCCTTGGCCAGCAGTTCTTTCGTGCTGTTCAGGACCAGTTCCATGAACTCTGTATAGGTCATGTTGACGGGCGTCTTTGCCGTAAACTTCAGATCATCCACGGTAAACTCGCCGGTCTCGGTTTCACCCTTCTTTTCTTCAAATGCTTTCATCGCCTTCTCAACGATTTCGGCAAAATCTTTGGCGATCTGCTCCTTATTCAGGTTCTCCATCCCGCCCATTCCGGCGGAAGCCTCAGTCATGGATGCCTGCACCTGCTGCTGGAGAGCCTGTACGGTTTCCGCGGATACAGAGATGACCTGGCTTCCCAGCAGGGATGAAGCGGCAATCAAGCCTCCGTCTTCAGCGTTCTTAACACCGATGGAGAGCATGACGTCATCACCGGCCAGCACATCCAGTTCGGCGTTGTCCTTGGCGGCGACGCCCTTCAGGGTCAGGGCTCCAACAATATCCTTCACAATGGTAATGGTCTGTTTTGTTTCTTCCGTCGCTTCGGTTCCGGCAAGAGCCAGGATCCCGTCTGCGTCCACGTTGATCTTTGCTTCAAAGGACACAGGCTCTTTCAGCGCTGCGGTCATGCCGCCGATGGAGCTGAAAGCCATCACGATAACCATAACAATGGACAAAATGGAATTCATGTTTTCTCCCCCTTGTTTTATAAAATGTTTTAATTTGCTTCCGTGATTTCTTCTCCGTGATACCGGTAAACCCGCATCAGCAGGGCGCCGTCATCATTGGAGGTGCCCAGAATCCTGATCGGGAAATCATATCGGTTGGTGAAAATCAGGTTCAATTCCGGATTGCCCACAGCCGCGTCGCAGTGGATCGGCAGGTAGGCAGCACCGTTGCCGCCGTGAGGCCGGCGGTGATTGATTTCAATATCCGGCAGCTGAATCAGGGCATTGTACAGCGTACTGGAAACCTGGCAGGTACCGCCGCCATAACCCAGCTTGGAGGTTCCTGCGGTCAGCACGCCGGCCTGTTTGTATCCCTTGCCCGGCCGGTAAGGACCCATGGTTTTGTTTGCGTCCAGGCGTTCACCGGGCTGCAGAACCTGGGATATATACTGGCAGCCGGTTTTGATATTGTGGATCCGGTTCAGATTCGTTTCGTTCTGTGTCATTTTGTAGTAGCTGGTATAAGCGGCAATTGGGCTGTCCGGGAACAGTTCCTCATCTGTGGGAGATACAGGAATCAGATCCGTCAGTTCGTTGGGATCGATATAGCCGTATTCCCGCCAGTAGTTCACCATTGCCCAGCCGTTATAGAACTGCCAGATGCTCAGCTCCGTACCCGGTTTCAGGATGACCCAGTTGTTTCCGTCATCTCCGTCGCCTTTGGAAGGCGTCATGCTCTTCCGTACATGGCAGGTGGTGGCAGTCTTGGCAATATAGGCGTGCTTCTGCACATTGAAGGGAGGGATATTCTCCGGATCAACGGACTCAATATCGCTCTTGGCAATCTGCTGCCGTCTCACGTAGCCGATCACATTATCCCGACGCACGATGAACCAGATCAGGCCGACGTACAGGATGTCAACTTTTTTTCCCCTGGCGTCCGCCAGTCTCATCTTGGGCGTGATGTCTTCTTCACTCTTCCACTTTTCAGAGTAGATCGTTCCGTTAAAATCCGTACGCATCTTAGCCTTATACAGTGCAGGAGAATTCATGTCAAAATCCTCCAGGGTCTTTTCATGGTAAACCTCACCCTGTACTTCGGCTTCAATATAGTTTTCAGCCTGGTCTTCCTCTTCCTGCATTTCCCGCAGTTCTTCATCGGAGAACTGGAAGTCTTCATCTTCTTCCGCTACAGCAAAAGACATCGTTCCGGTCAGAATTCCCAGGGCAAGTATAATACATAAAATGCGCTTCATTAGCACATCCTCCTTCATCGTATACGAAAAATATTATCCCCTTTTTTCGTATACCTGTCAACCGCGCCGCCTTAAGCGGAGCAATTGAACTCTACTCTTTCAAACGATTATCAGTCCTCCTTTGTTCCCGTATGGTCTGCAGATCAGGACTCCGGTTTTTCCCTCATCCTGGCCGTATTATATTCCCCGAATTCCCGCGAATAAACGACTTATCTGATAAATTTCACCCTCGTATTTTTCCCTTTTAGACGAAAAACCTTTCCCGCAAGCAGAAAAAGCAATATACAACATTCGTTCGCTTGCGAACGAATATATCATATCGCGAAGCGATGTATCACATTGAACCGCTATGCGGTTCAATATATCATGTTTTCCGCAGGAAAACATATCATTGACTTTGTGATCGCTAAAGCGATTACAAAGTCTTGTGTTCCCCTTTCTTTTCAGGCACATTTTATGGTATAATATACTGTCATCATTCGGGCCTTTCATTGAAAGCCCCAAAGGAGTGAACCCATGGCATCCCAAACCTATAATGCCGGTAATATCCAGGTGCTGGAAGGCCTGGAGGCTGTGCGTATGCGCCCCGGCATGTATATCGGTACTACTTCTTCCCGCGGCCTTCACCATCTCCTGTGGGAGATCGTGGACAACGCTATTGATGAAGCGGCCAACGGCTTCGCTTCCGAAGTGTCCGTCACCCTGCATAAGGACGGCTCCGCCAGCGTCTATGACAACGGCCGCGGCATGCCTGTGGACGACCATCCGACCATGCACAAGCCCGGTGTGGAAGTTATCTTCACTGTGTTGCATGCCGGTGGTAAGTTCAACAGTGAGAACTACGACTATTCCGGCGGCCTCCACGGCGTCGGTGCCAGCGTCGTCAACGCCTTGAGCAAGTGGCTCACCGTCGACGTCTTCCTCAACTGGACCCATTACCGCATGGCCTTCACCAGCGCTATGGATCCTGCCACCGGCAAAGTCCATGCCGGCAAGCCCGAGGGTCCGCTGGAAGTCCTTGGCAACACCCGTAAAAAGGGCACCCTGGTTCGTTTCCTTCCGGACGATGAGATTTTCGAGGACGTCCGTTTCCATACTGAAACCGTCGCCCGCCGCCTGCAGGAGCTGGCATATCTGAACCGCGGTATCCGCATCACCTTCACGGATGAGCGGATTGCCGACGCGGACAGCCGCACCCGTGTCTTCTGCTATGACGGAGGTATTTCCGATTATGTCCGTTATCTGAATGCCGGCAAAAACGCCCTGCAGGAAGATATCATTTATATTGAAGGCAAGCGTGACTCGATCATCTGCCGCGCGGCCATCCAGTATACCGACGGCTACACCGAAAGCCTCTTCTCTTATGTCAACAACATCAACACGCCGGAGGGCGGCACCCATGAGGCCGGTTTCAAAACCGCCTTTACCAAGTGCTTCAACGATTATGCCCGCCGCGTCGGCCTGCTGAAGGAAAAGGATAATAACCTGGCGGGTGAAGATTTCCGCGAAGGCCTCACTTGTGTCCTGACCACCATGGTCAAGAATCCCCAGTTTGAAGGCCAGACCAAGGGCCGCCTCGGCAACAGTGAAGTGCGTCCCGCCGTGGAAGCGATCGTTACCCAGCAGTTGCTGGACTGGCTGGACAACCTGAAAAACCAGGAAGTCGCCAACGCCATCGTCTCCAAGGCGATGCGCGCTGCCCAGGCCCGGGAAGCCGCCCGCAAGACCCGTGACAACATCCGTAAGGCCAGCCAGCTGGAAGCTGCTCCGCTGGTCGGCAAGCTCTCCAGCTGCACCGGACGCCATTGGGAGGATAATGAGCTCTTCATCGTGGAAGGTGACTCCGCAGGCGGCAGCGCCAAGCAGGGCCGGGATCGTCGTTTCCAGGCCATCCTTCCCCTCCGCGGCAAACCCCTGAACGTTGAGAAAAAGCATCTGGACCAGGTCCTCGCCAATGAAGAATTCCGCAGTCTCATTACCGCCCTGGGTACCGGTATTGATGAAGGCTTTACCCTGAACAATCTCAAATACGGCAAAGTCATCATCCTTTCCGATGCTGACCAGGACGGCGCCCACATCCGGGCAATCCTGCTCACTTTCTTCTTCCGTTATATGAAGGACCTGATCACCGGCGGTCATGTATACATCGGTATGCCTCCGCTCTATAAAATCCAGAAGGGCCAGAAAGTCATCTACGCCTACGATGACAAGGAGCTGGCCAAAGCCACCCGTACCGTGGGCAAGGGATACACCCTGCAGCGGTACAAAGGTCTGGGTGAGATGAACCCTGAGCAGTTGTGGGAAACCACCATGGATCCGTCCCAGCGCAAGCTCATGCGCGTGGGCATTGAGGATGCTGCCCTGGCGGACCGGCTCACCACCGTCCTCATGGGAGACAAGGTGGAACCCCGCCGCGATTACATCAGCGAACACGCTGACTTTAACCGTACAGACACGTTCGATGCGGAGCTGGACGGCCACAGCGTGCAGGCGCAGGAAGGAGAGCAGTAAGCATGGCGAAGCGTAAAGAACCTGAAAAGCCTATCGTCAAGGACGATCCTTCCCGGATTCTTGATATCAATATGGAAGACGTCATGCATAACAGCATGATGCCCTATGCCGAACATGTTATCCTGGAGCGCGCCCTTCCCCGGGTGGAGGACGGACTGAAGCCTGTTCAGCGTCGTATCCTCTATACCATGATGGAACTCGGCACCACGCCGGACAAACCGCACCGCAAGTGCGCCCGTATCGTCGGCGACTGTCTCGGTAAATATCATCCCCACGGTGACTCCTCTGTCTACGGTGCCCTGGTGCACATGGCGCAGGACTTCTCCATGCGCTGCCCCATGGTGGACGGCCACGGAAACTTCGGCTCCATCGACGGTGACGGCGCTGCCGCCATGCGTTATACGGAAGCCCGGATGACGCCCCTGGCCATGGAAATGCTGCGGGATATCGAGAAGGATACCGTACCTTTCCGTCTGAATTTCGATGATACCCTGAAAGAGCCGGACATGCTGCCCGCCCGTTTCCCGAACCTGCTGGTAAACGGCGCCAACGGTATCGCTGTCGGTCTGGCCACCAACATTCCCACCCACAACCTGGGAGAAGCCGTCCGCGCCGTCATCGCCCAGATGGAAAACCCGGATATCACCCTGGATGAACTGATGAAGATCCTCCCCGGTCCGGACTTTCCCACCGGCGGCGTGCTGCTCTGCAATGAGGAGATCCGCCGCGGCTATGAAACCGGCAAAGGCAAGCTGACCCTCCGTGCCCGGGTCAATATCGAGGACGGCCCTTCCGGAAGGAAGCTCCTCGTCATTACCGAAATTCCTTATCAGATCAATAAAGCCGCCATGCTGGAAAAAATCCAGAAACTGAGCGAGGATAAAAAAGTGGCTCTCGGCGGTATCTATGATATCCGCGATGAGAGCGACCGCACCGGTATGCGGGCCGTTATTGAGCTCAAGCGCGACGTGGATCCCCTGCGGACCCTGTCCTATCTGTATAAGTATTCCGACCTTCAGGTCACCTTCGGCGTCAATATGGTCGCCATTGTCGGCGGCAAGCCGAAGCAGCTGAGCCTGAAGGAACTCATTGCCAGCTATATTGATTACCAGAAGCAGGTTGTCACCCGCCGCACGGAGTATGAACTGAAGCAGGCAAAGGCCCGCGCTCATGTTCTGGAAGGCCTGATGATCGCCCTGGATAATCTGGATGAGGTTATTGCCCTGATCCGTGCCAGCAAGAGCCCGAAAGAAGCCCGTATCGGCCTCATGGAGCGGTTTGCGCTGACCGAGATCCAGGCCCAGGCCATCCTTGATATGCGCCTGCAGCGCCTGACCAATCTGGAAGTGGAAGCCCTCCGGAAGGAATACGCGGATATCCTGAAGCTGATTGCCCGTCTCGAAGGCATCCTGAAGAGCGGAAAGAAGCTGAATGAAGTTATACGCAAGGAAATGGAAGCCATTGCGGAGGAGTTTGCCAATGACCGCCGCACCACGCTGGAAGTTCCTGAGGATGCTCCCGTGGATCTGCCGGACAACACGCCCGAACCGGAAGACGCTGTGATCGTCTACACCGAGGGCGGCTACCTCAAGCGTGTTTCTCCCGCCCTGCTGAAGCGTACTCCGCTTCCCACAGCGGAAGAAAACCTCACTGAAAGCGCCCGCTGGCTGCTTCCGACCACTACGGCGGAGAATCTCTATATCTTCACCGATCTGGGCAACTGCTATCCCATCAATGTCGGCAAGATTGCGGAATGCAAGCCGAAGGACCGCGGCCAGCTTCTTTCAGGCGTCCTCATGGGCATCGAGGAGAACGAGCAGCCGCTGCTTATGCTGACCTGCGATTCCGCGAAGATGAAGGATCTGCCGGACTTCCTGTTCATCACAAAGAACGGTATGATCAAGCGCACCGCGGCCGTGGACTATGATGTCCGCAGCCGGAAGTATCCTTGCCTGTCCCTGAAGAAGGGTGATGCGCTCCTGGCCATTCTTCCCGCCGCGCATGAGGGCGATCTGCTGCTTATCACCAGGGGCGGCATGAGCATCCGCTTCCCGCTCTCCACTGTTCCGGTCCAGGGACGGATCGCCACAGGCGTCAAGGGCATGAGTGTGGAAAGCGGAGATGATGTGCTCTGGGTCAGCCAGCTTGAGGAAACCGATGAAATCGTCATCTTCTCTGAGCGCGGCTGGGCCAAGCGCATTCCCCAGCTTGATTTTGAACCCCAGAACCGTGCCGGCAAGGGCGTCCGCTGCTTCTACTTCAACAAGAACGGCTCCAACGGCAAGTGCATTGCCGATGTCAGCCGGATCAACCGTGATCTGCCCTGCGATCTGCTGGTCTACCAGGCCCGCAGTCCGGTCAGCAAACTCTCCCGGGACGATATCCTGCTCCAGAACCGGGCTGGCAAGGGAATGCCCTACGTCATGGCCATCCTGGACGACATCGTCACCGGCGTTACGGCCGTCCCAGCTCCCGTTTCCGAAGAACCCGCTTCTCCGGAATCCACATAATCCTTTCCCCGGTCATTAACCATCAGGCAATTTCCCACACAATCAATAATTCTGAATTATGAATTCTGAATTATGAATTTTACATTGGAGGTACATCAATTATGGGTAGACAGAATTTCGGCGGCTTCGGTGGAGGCGCCAACATGCAGCAGCTTATGCGTCAGGCGCAGAAAATGCAGCAGCAGATGCAGGAAGCCCAGGAACGCCTGGACGAAGCTGAATACGAAGCTACCGCCGGCGGCGGAATGGTTTCCGTCAAAGTCAGCGGCAAGCGCGAGCTGACCGCGATCACCATCGATCCCCAGGTTGTGGATCCGGACGATATCGAAATGCTGCAGGATCTGGTGATGGCTGCGGTGAACGAAGCGCTTCGCAAGGGCGAGGAAGCCCGCGAAACCGCGATGAACCGCATGGCTCCCGGAATGGGTGGTCTGTTCTGAGATGAGCAGTCAGTTTGAGCCCATTGCGGCCATGGCCATGGAACTGGCCAAGCTGCCCGGCATAGGGCCTAAAACGGCCCAGCGCCTTGCTTATCATCTGGCCTCGCAGCCGCAGGAAAACGTCCGTGCCCTCTCTGTCGCACTCTGGGAAGGCCGCAAAGCTATACGCTTCTGCGAAACCTGCGGTAATTATTCCACCGGCGATGCCTGCCCCATATGCGCGGATCCCACCCGTCACAACGGCCAGATCTGCGTGGTTCGCGATCCCCGGGATGTGGCGGCGCTTGAACGAATGCATGAGTATCACGGGCTTTACCACGTGCTTCATGGAACCCTGTCTCCCATGGAAGGCGTCGGTCCCGATGACATCCACATCCGGGAGCTTCTTGCGCGTCTCGGCACGGAAGAAGTAAACGAGGTTATTCTCGCAACCAATCCGGATGTGGAGGGCGAGGCAACCGCAACCTATATTGCGCGTCTTCTGAAGCCCATGAATGTCAAATGTACCCGGATCGCCCACGGTGTTCCCGTCGGCGGCGACTTGGAGTATACGGATGAAGTCACCCTCTATAAAGCCCTTGAAGGCAGAAGAGACATGTAATCTTGTCAACTCACAAACATGGTAAGAGTCTCCACACATCAGCCACAATGAAGGCTATGCCTTCATTGTCATCCCGAGCCTGGCCGAGGGATCCCTTGATAAAATGACTTACGAATTTATAACGCCTCTTTTACTTATTCTTTGCCTGCTTCTCCTGATTATCCTTTTGATCAGGCAGTCTGCGCTTGACCATAAACAGGAACGCGACCGGATGACCCAGGAACACGGCCTGGTCAATCTTGGCAACCGTCTTCTGGATGAGCTTGACGCCCAGCACGATGAAGCGGCAAAATCCCTTTATGAAACCAATCAGTCGCTCATGACCACCCTGTCCCAGATGGGACAGGGTCAGTCTACATTGCTGGAAAGCATGCAACGTCAGGTTCTTCTTTCCACCCGGAACCAGGAGGAAAAGATCAATGATCTCCGCCTGGAGAATGAGCGTCAGCTTACTGAGATGCGCAAAACCGTGGATGACCGCTTGTCGGAAAGCCTGGACAAGAAGCTGGATCAGTCCTTTGCCCAGGTCAGTGAGCGTCTCGAGTCCGTCTATAAAGGACTCGGTGAAATGCACACCCTGGCATCCGGTGTCGGGGATCTGAAAAAGGTTCTCACCAATGTCAAAACCCGTGGTATCTGGGGTGAAATGCAGCTGGGCAACCTGATCCGCCAGACGCTGGCTCCCGGCCAATACGAGGAAAACGTTGCCGTCGTCCCCGGCTCTGCGGAACGGGTTGAGTTTGCGGTTTGCCTGCCGGACCAGAGTGGAAATACGGTATATCTGCCCGTGGACAGCAAGTTCCCCCAGGAGGACTATATCCGCCTGACGGATGCCGCCCAGCAGGGAGACGCTGCCGGTGCTGAAGCTGCCCGGAAGGCGCTCATCCAGCGCCTGAAGCAGGAAGCGAAAAAGATCTCTGAAAAGTATATCTCCCCGCCTTATACCACGGACTTTGCCATCATGTTCCTGCCTGTGGAAGGCCTGTATTCCGAAGCGCTTCAGACGCCGGAACTAGTCGAAACCCTGCAGCGGGAGCAACGGATCGTCATTGCGGGACCCGGTACCTTCTCTGCCATGCTCAACGCCCTGCAGATGGGCTTCCGTACGCTGGCCATTGAGAAGCGTTCCGGAGAAGTCTGGCTTCTGCTGGGTGAAATCAAAAAGGACTTTACCCGCTTTGCGGAAACACTGGAAAACACTCGCCGCCGTCTGGATCAGGCGGGAGAATCCATTGATTCAGCTGTTACAAAATCCCGTTCCATCCAGCGCAAGCTTTCCGCGCTGGAAACCGGTCCCGCTGCTCTTGACAATCCCCCTGAAACCCTTACAATACAAGAGGATGTTGATCAATAAAATCGTTTTTCTCCGGCATGTATAAATACATTCTGCTTTTCCATGCCGGTCCATATCATTTCAGGCCGTTGCGGAAGCATTCCCCGGAGAAAAAGGTCAATCGAAAAAAACTGGGAGGAATCGTGCTATGTCCATCAAAACGGAAATCTGGGGAAAATCCCCCAAAGGAAAAGATGTCCATAAGTTTACCATGACCAACAGCATGGGCGCTTCTGTCACTGTTATGGAGTGGGGCGCCATTGTCACCTCCATTATCGTCCCGGATGCCGGCGGCAATATGGATGATGTTGCCCTTGGTTTCGACTCCCTGGATCGCTATATCGGGCCTCACGGCTGCTTCGGCGATACAGTCGGCCGTTATGGCAACCGTATCGGAGCCGGCAAATTTTCCATCGACGGTGTCCAGTACCAGGTTGCCCTCAATGACAACGGCAAAAACCACCTGCACGGCGGCAACGTCGGCTTCGCGGCTCATTTCTGGACCGGCACCCCCAAAGAAGGCGAACATGAGGATTCTGTTTCCTTCCATCGTGTTTCCCCCGATGGTGAGGAAAACTATCCCGGCAATCTGGATGTAACCGTGACCTTCACCTGGAATGATATGTGCGATCTGATCATCCGCTATGAAGCCACCACTGACAAGCCCACCCTCTGCAACCTCACCAACCACACCTACTTCAACCTGGGCGGCCACAAGCACGGCACCGTCAAGGATCACGAAGTTGCCATCGATGCCGATGTCATCACCAAGGTGGACAGCGGCCTGATCCCCACCGGCGACTATATGCCCGTTGTCGGAACGCCCCTGGATCTCCGCGACGGCCTGTTGCTGGAAGAAGGACTTGAAGTTTATGAAACCTGCCCCCAGATGATTCCCGCCGGCGGTTATGACCACAACTTCGTTCTCCGCAAGGGTGAAGCCATGGGCGCTGCAGCCAGCGTATATCATGAAGAATCCGGCCGCTATATGGAAGTGCTGACTGACCAGCCTGCCATTCAGCTTTACACCGCCTGCACACTGGATGTAAAGGGTGGCAAGGAAGGCGCGGATTACGGCCATTATTCCGGTTTCTGCCTGGAAACCCAGCACTGCCCGGATGATCCCAATCATCCCAACTTCCCCGGCACCACGATCCTTCGTCCCGGTGAAAAGTATGACACCACCACCATCTACGCTTTCCGTGCGGATGATGAATAATCCAAACGCAATGAAAAATCCTGCTGCTTCATGCAGCGGGATTTTTCATTTGTCACTGTTATTTCGCGAACACTTCTTAACGCAGAACAGGACTGCGCATGCGCCAATCACGGAAACGATGATGTTTCCGACTCCGTTGATGGAGTCAAGACCGATCAGGCTGAACAGCAGGTTGCCCACAACACCGCCGACCAGGCCCAGCAGGATGTTGCTGAGCAGTCCGTCAGGTCTTCCCTTCATGATCTTGCTGGCCGCGAAACCAGCCAGCGCCCACAGTGCAATCTTGATAATCCAGCTGAAAATCATGTTTTTCCCCTCCTGTATAGCTTATCAGGCAATTACATTTTCTCATCAACAAGCTTCTTCAGCTCGTTCATGAATGTGCCCACGTCGGTGAACTTCCGGTATACTGCCGCAAAGCGCACATAGGCGACGTCGTTCAGGTTCTTCAGTTCAGACATAACCATATCGCCGATCTTTTCGGAAGCAATTTCTCCGTCCATCGTGGCATAGGCCTTCTGTTCCACCCGGGTCACAATCTCGTCGATCTGCTGCATACTCACAGGCAGCTTATCGCAGGCATGCAGGATACCCGCCTTGATCTTCCGGCTGTCAAAGCTCTCCCGGCGTCCGTCCCGCTTTACCACAAACAGAGGACTGAGTTCAACCTTTTCATAGGTTGTAAAACGTCTGCCGCAGTTTGTACATTCTCTCCTGCGCCGGATGCTGTTTCCGTCATCCGTCGGCCGGGAGTCAATTACTTTACTGTCCAGGCAGCTGCAATACTGGCATTTCATAATCTTTCCCTCCACTGTGCTGTCAGGTGTTCTCGTGGGTTCAACCAATCTATTATTCCAGAGTCTTCAGTTTTATGTTTTCAGTATTAATTACTCGATTGTTCCCAGTTCCTTGTACAGTTCCTTGTTGGCTGTGTACAGCTTCTTGAACACTTCATACACTTTCGCGTATTTCGGCACGTTCTCGGCGATCGGATTCTGTGCAGGATTGACCTTGATCATCGCCCTGCAGGCTTCCTGAACACTGCCGTACAGTCCTGCGCCGACACCCGCCAGAATGGCAACACCCAGGGCGGGGCCTTCCGTATTGATGGTGGTTGCCACGGGGCAGTTCATCACGTCCGCCAGCATCTGACGCCACAGCGGGCTCTTTCCACCGCCGCCGCAGGCCAGCATCGTTTCAGGTGCAACGCCCATTCCGGCCAGCACGCCCAGGCAATCATTCAGGCTGTAGGTAACGCCTTCCATAACCGCACGCAACAGATCCCGGCGCTGGTGCATTGCGCTCAGACCGAAGAAGATTCCGCGGCAGTCACTGTCCAGATGCGGGGTCCGCTCACCCATCAGGTACGGCGCGTAAATCAGCTTGTTGGCGCCGATGGGGCTCTGGGCCGCTTCCTGGTTCGTCAGTTCGTAAGTATCAACGCCCATCGCTTCTGCGGTGATCTTCTCAGCTCCGCAGAAGTTGTCGCGGAACCACTTCAGGCTCAGGCCGGCAGCCTGGGTAACACCCATCACATGCCATGCGCCGGGCACCGCGCAGCAGAAGGTATGTACACGACCCTTGGGGTCAATCGCCAGCTTATCCGTATGAGCAAACACAACGCCGCTTGTGCCGATGGTCGTGAAGGCTTTTCCGTCTTCCACAACGCCGGTACCGACTGCTGCGGCAGCATTGTCTCCGGCGCCGCCGACAACCAGTGTCTTCTCGCTCAGTCCGGTCAGTTCAGCTGCTTTGGCGGAGATATGGCCGGTCACTTCGCAGCTCTCATAAACCTTGGCCAGCATGCTCTTGTCGATGTCCAGGATGCCCAGCAGTTCGTCGCTCCAGCAGCGGTTCGGCACGTCCAGCATCTGCATACCGCTGGCGTCAGAAACCTCTGTGGCGAAATCTCCGGTCAGCATAAACCGGACGTAGTCCTTGGGCAGCAGCACGTGCTTGCACTTTGCGTAGTTTTCCGGCTCATGGTTCCGCACCCAAATCAGCTTGGAAAGGGTAAATCCGGGCAGCGCGGGGTTCGCGGTAATCCTGATCAGATTATCGTATCCGACCTTGGCGGTAATCTCTTCACATTCCTTGGCGGTCCGCTGGTCGCACCAGATGATGGAAGGACGGATGACTTCGTCTTTCTCATCCAGCATCACAAGGCCGTGCATCTGACCGCTGATGCCCATGGAAACCACGTCTTCCTTGTCCACACCGCTCTTCTCAAGCACTGTACGGATCGTGCTGACCGCGGCATTATACCAGTCCTTGGGATCCTGTTCCGCCCAGCCGTTCTGCGGCTGGTACATCGGATATTCCACGGTTGCGGAGCAGATACCCTTACCGTTCTGATCGAACAAAACTGTTTTCGTGCCGGATGTTCCCAGGTCGATCCCAAGAAGGTATTTCATATGCATTTTCCTCTCTATCCACAAAATATAGTGGTTAATCACTAAAAACTATTATATTCTTGTGGTTTTGCCCTGTCAAGCAACATTCCCTGTGTTTTCATGTTCTCCTTCTGCTTTGAAACAGAAAGCGGGCCGGCTTTTCAGCCGGCCCGCAGAACCGTGGTTTGGTTTAGTCGAAGCAGTCACCAACGTGGTTGATGATGGATTCAACTCCCAGAGGCGTCTTGTACTCTTCGAAGGTTACGGTTTCGCCGGCAGTCTTCGGTTTCTTGCCTTCCGTCGGCGGTGTCTCAGGACGCTTCCAGAGGGTGTTGGTGAAGGTCGTTGTGTTGCCTTCCGTCACCACACTGGTCAGGTTGTAGTTCAGCACCTTCTGCTCTGTCCAGGTGTATGTGGCAGGCTGCCCGTTCACTCTGGTCGGCAGGTCGCTGATCGTCGCGGTCCAGTTGTTTCCTGCGCTCAGCAGGACTGTCATACCGTTGTTCAGCGTCATCACGATGCTTTCCGGTCTCAGGTTCTGGTTGTTGTCCTTGTCGTCCCATTCCTTCCGGACCGTTACGCTGGTAAGCTCAGGCTTGTAGTTGTTCCGGATGTTGAATCCGTGAATCTCCGCCTCGTACCATTCAACCAGATCCTCAGTGATGGTATACACAATCTTCTGCTTCTCGGCCGTCAGCCTCGGAAGTCCGGTGAATACCGTCTTCCAGCCGTTCGATTCGGCGAGCTGGGCGGTGGCGACTTCCACGCCGTCCGCCAGCAGTCTCACCGTAACAGCTCCGGGCCTGTTGCCGTCCTTGTTGTTGTTATCGTTCCAGGTCTTGATAACCGGGATATCCATCGGGCTGTCGTCCGGACCGAATGGCTCCCAGGGTTCGATATCAAATTCCTTCTCAATAATCAGCTTGCCGCTCTCGAAGGTATTGGTAATCACATAACCCGTGGAGGCATTTCCGGTGGTCTTGGCGATATAGCCTTCCGGAATTTCGGTTTCAGCAACCGTGTACTTGATTTCTCTGGTCAGGCCCGCCTCATTGGCGTTCTTGGCCAGCTTCGTCCAGCTGTAGCTCCAGTTGTTGGAAGCGTCCAGCTTGACCGCTGCGCCTGCAGCCTGTCCGTCAGCATACAGCTGCACTGTGATGCTCTCGGGCCGCTTGCCAGCCGCGTTATTGGCGTCAACCCAGACCTTGCGTACGTTCACTTCAGTCTCATCCGGACCGTGAGTGTTCGTCAGCGTAGTCAGGATGCCGTTCTTCTGGCTGCCCGTCAGCGTGTAGCCGAATACTGCGGGCTCCTTCCAGCTGTACTCAATCGCCTTGCCGTTGTTCATCTTCGGCAGGTTGTTGATCATAGCCGTCCAGTTGTTGGAGGAATCCAGCACTGCGAACTTGCCGGTGCCTTCGCCGTCCGCCAGCAGCTCAATGCGCAGGGACAGCGGCCGCAGGCCGTCGCGGTTCTCAGCATCCTTCCAGATCTTCTTCACTGCAGCGGATGTGGGTTCAGGCGTATTCTTCACAGAGGTTACCAGGCTGCCTGCGCCGGTGTTTTCGGTGAATTCAATCTCGCCTGTGATTACGTTGCCGGTCAGCTTGGTCAGGATCGTGTTCCTTGCCTCGCCTTCCCAGACAATCGTATGATCCGCAGTGACTGTGAATTCGATCGGATCAATGCCCTTGTATCCATCGGGCTTCTTGGTCTCCGTCAGGATATAGGTGCCGTCATCCAGTCCGCTGAAGGTGAACATGTCTCCGCTTTCAGCCGTGATGCATTCAATCAGCTTCAGCTGGTCGCCTGCCACCTTCTTCTCCAGCTTGAATTCCGCGCCCGCCAGAGGTGCTCCGGTCTCGCTCAGCTTGTTCACTTCAACCTTATAGGTGAAGGCGATGACCGAATCTTCCTTGGTTTCTTCGGTTTCTTCACTGGGTTTGCCGCCCTGTTCAACATTCGGGTTGCAGCTGTATTCCAGCTTGCCGGTGTTGACGTTGCCTTCAGCGCCCAGGGCTGCGTTCTCATTCAGGATTGCGGTGAAGAGCACTTCGATGACGGCCTTGTTCAGGCTTTCATCTGTGATCTTTCTCTCACCGTCGCCCCATTCAAGCGTCAGGTCGAAGCTGTGTTCTTCGGAATCCAGAGTGTAGGCATCTGCCGTCACTTCTGTTCCGTTCACTGTCACCTTGTCGATTCCGTTGAAGGTCAGGCCTTCATCCATGTAATCGTGGAAGGTGATGTGGTACTTCAGGTAGTCGGTCACGTTGTCCGCCAGGGTTGCCTGCAGTCTGTAAGGTACAGCGTCGCCGATGTCATAGTCTGCGCTGTCCTGCCAGCCGCTGGTCTCGCCCGTCGTGTCATTCGTGTCCTTAATCTTCTTTTCGAACTTCGGCTTCTCGGCAAGCTTGTCTTCCAGCAGGAGCACACCGTCTTCGCGTGCCTTCAGTCCGCTGGTTGTGATCTTGCCTTCCTTGTCTACGCTGAATGTTGCGTCTGCCGTGAAGGCGTAATCCTTCGGAGTGATGGTTTCCGTCAGGGTATATTCTTCATCAATCTTCAGGTTCTTCGCTTCATGCGGCTTGCCGGTTACGGAATCCCATTCATCGATCACAGCACCGGTCTTGTCCAGGATCTGGAGGTGTGCTCCACTCAGTTCTTTACCGGTAGCAACATCCGTCTTCTGGATCTTCACAACCGTGTTGATGAAGGTGATTCCCAGGTCTCCGGTTTCGGGATCCGTGGTGATCGTGCCTTCCTGGTCATCTGTGAGTGTCACCGTGATTTCCTTGACAGCGCCGTCATAGATGACCGTCTTGTCAAGTTCATCACCTTCGGGCTTCACTTCGCTGATGGTGTAAGTGTACTGCCGTTCGGTTACGATCTTTCCGTCAACCACCATATCTTCTTCGCTGTAGGTGATCGGTGCGAACGTTACCTTGCCTTCAGCGTCGCAGGATGCGGTCTGCAGCGTGTTGCCGTCTTCATCCTTCAGTGCGAAGGTGTACATGCCTTCTGTCAGGTTGCGTCCGATCAGAATCTTCTTCGCGAAGAACTGGATTTCACCGCAGGATTCATACGGGTTCCTGATATCAACATATCCGTCGTTGGTAACGCTGTCAACATACAGGGCGCCAGCTCCGTTATCCTTGATAACAACGGTGAATACTTTGGGCTCGGTATCATAGGTAACACCCTTGATATGGCCTTCGGTTTCAGTGATCGTGAACTTGTAGGTTCCGTACTTGTTGAACACGATATCGTCAAAGACAACAGACTTGCTGTTAATGTCTGCATACTTGACGGTCGTGGCCGGCAGCACCGCGCCGTCCGGATTGTCCTTATCCGCAGCCAGCGTGAATTCGAAGTTGTCCTCTGCAGTCCACATACGGCCTGTCAGGATCTTCGTCGCTTCAAGCGGCAGCCTGGTCGGCTTCACATAGTACGTGTTCGTCAGCGTCGTGACCTTGCCGTTCCTGGACGTGTCAGTCAGTTCAAAGCCTTCCGGCAAGTCGACTTCTGTCCAGGTGTACTCAATCTCTTCGCCGAAGTTCCTGTATTTCGGCAGGTTTTCAATCGTCGCGCTCCAGTTATTGGCAGCGTTCAGTTCAACCGTCTGCCCGTCAGAGAGCATTACCGTCAGTTTTTCAGGCGGGTTCTTGTTTTCCTTGTTGTCCAGAACCCAGACCTTCCTGATGCTGGCTTCGGTTTCTTCAGGCGTGTGATGGTTCGTCAGAGTGGTAAGTGTGCCTTCGGTCACATTGCCCGTCAGTTCATAGCCTTCCGGCAGGCCTTCTTCAGACCAGGAGTATTCAATTTCCTTCTTGCCGGAGAACTTCCGCAGGTTGTCAATCGTGGCAGTCCATTCATTAGCCGCTCTCAGCTTTACACTTAAGCCAGTGTCCTTGCCATCAGCAAGCAGCTTCACGTTAATGCTTATCGGACGTTTACCATCCTGGTTGTGGTTGTCATCCCAGACTTTCTTCACGCTTACGGAAGTGATCATATTATCTTCCACAAGAATGAGAGTCTTGCCATTCTTACCTGTTGTGATGGTAGCGCTGCCCGTTACCTTACCGGTAGCGTCAATGGTGAAGTTGGTATCGCTTGCAATCTCATAATCCTTAGGAGCAACAGTTTCATGCAGCGTGTATTCGGTATCAGTCAGCAGGCCTTCTACTACGTGAGTCTTGTCTTTCTCAGACACCCACTCTTCGACGATTTCATAAGTCTTATCGTCCTTTTCAATGTAGTTCTTGCCTTCTGTCTGTTCCTCGCCCGCGGCCAGTTTTCTCAGGATCTGGATTGTCGCGCCTTCCAGTTCTTTGCCGTCTACCACGTCAACCTTGCTGATCTCGACGTGCGTCTTCGTGTCTTCAACCAGCAGTATGGTATGTCCGTATTCATCCGTCGTTGTCGTACCGCTGCTCGTTACATCACCATTCACGTCGATCGTGAATGTGGTGTCAGACGTAATGGTATAGCCTTCCGGTGCCACTTCCTCACGCAGGATGTATTCGGTCTCTGTCAGCAGGCCCTTCACTACGTGAGTCTTGTCTTTCTCAGACACCCACTCTTCGACGACTTCATAAACCTTGCCGTCCTCTTCTACGTAGTTCTTGTCTGCCGCTTTCTCCTCGCCCGCGGCCAGTTCTCTCCGGATCTGGATTGTCGCGCCTTCCAGCTCTTCGCCGCCGACTACGTCAACCTTGCTGATCTCGACGTGTGTCTTCGTGTCTTCAACCAGCAGTATGGTATGTCCGTATTCATCCGTCGTTGTCGTACCGCTGCTCGTTACATCACCATTCACGTCGATCGTGAATGTGGTGTCAGACGTAATGGTATAGCCTTCCGGTGCCACTTCCTCACGCAGGATGTATTCGGTCTCTGTCAGCAGGCCCTTCACTACGTGAGTCTTGTCTTTCTCAGACACCCACTCTTCGACGACTTCATAAACCTTGCCGTCCTCTTCTACGTAGTTCTTGTCTGCCGCTTTCTCCTCACCCGCGGCCAGTTCTCTCCGGATCTGGATTGTCGCGCCTTCCAGCTCTTCGCCGCCGACTACGTCAACCTTGCTGATCTCGACGTGTGTCTTCGTGTCTTCAACCAGCAGTATGGTATGTCCGTATTCATCCGTCGTTGTCGTACCGCTGCTCGTTACATCACCATTCACGTCGATCGTGAATGTGGTGTCAGACGTAATGGTATAGCCTTCCGGTGCCACTTCCTCACGCAGGATGTATTCGGTCTCTGTCAGCAGGCCCTTCACTACGTGAGTCTTGTCTTTCTCAGACACCCACTCTTCGACGACTTCATAAACCTTGCCGTCCTCTTCTACGTAGTTCTTGTCTGCCGCTTTCTCCTCACCCGCGGCCAGTTCTCTCGGATCTGGATTGTCGCGCCTTCCAGCTCTTCGCCGCCGACTACGTCAACCTTGCTGATCTCGACGTGTGTCTTCGTGTCTTCAACCAGCAGTATGGTATGTCCGTATTCATCCGTCGTTGTCGTACCGCTGCTCGTTACATCACCATTCACGTCGATCGTGAATGTGGTGTCAGACGTAATGGTATAGCCTTCCGGTGCCACTTCCTCACGCAGGATGTATTCGGTCTCTGTCAGCAGGCCCTTTACTACGTGAGTCTTGTCTTTCTCAGACACCCACTCTTCGACGACTTCATAAACCTTGCCGTCCTCTTCTACGTAGTTCTTGTCTGCCGCTTTCTCCTCACCCGCGGCCAGTTCTCTCCGGATCTGGATTGTCGCGCCTTCCAGCTCTTCGCCGCCGACTACGTCAACCTTGCTGATCTCGACGTGTGTCTTCGTGTCTTCAACCAGCAGTATGGTATGTCCGTATTCATCCGTCGTTGTCGTACCGCTGCTCGTTACATCACCATTCACGTCGATCGTGAATGTGGTGTCAGACGTAATGGTATAGCCTTCCGGTGCCACTTCCTCACGCAGGATGTATTCGGTCTCTGTCAGCAGGCCCTTTACTACGTGAGTCTTGTCTTTCTCAGACACCCACTCTTCGACGACTTCATAAACCTTGCCGTCCTCTTCTACGTAGTTCTTGTCTGCCGCTTTCTCCTCACCCGCGGCCAGTTCTCTCCGGATCTGGATTGTCGCGCCTTCCAGCTCTTCGCCGCCGACTACGTCAACCTTGCTGATCTCGACGTGTGTCTTCGTGTCTTCAACCAGCAGTATGGTATGTCCGTATTCATCCGTCGTTGTCGTACCGCTGCTCGTTACATCACCATTCACGTCGATCGTGAATGTGGTGTCAGACGTAATGGTATAGCCTTCCGGTGCCACTTCCTCACGCAGGATGTATTCGGTCTCTGTCAGCAGGCCCTTCACTACGTGAGTCTTGTCTTTCTCAGACACCCACTCTTCGACGACTTCATAAACCTTGCCGTCCTCTTCTACGTAGTTCTTGTCTGCCGCTTTCTCCTCGCCCGCGGCCAGTTCTCTCCGGATCTGGATTGTCGCGCCTTCCAGCTCTTCGCCGCCGACTACGTCAACCTTGCTGATCTCGACGTGTGTCTTCGTGTCTTCAACCAGCAGTATGGTATGTCCGTATTCATCCGTCGTTGTCGTACCGCTGCTCGTCACATCACCATTCACGTCGATCGTGAATGTGGTGTCAGACGTAATGGTATAGCCTTCCGGTGCCACTTCCTCACGCAGGATGTATTCGGTCTCTGTCAGCAGGCCCTTCACTACGTGAGTCTTGTCTTTCTCAGACACCCACTCTTCGACGACTTCATAAACCTTGCCGTCCTCTTCTACGTAGTTCTTGTCTGCCGCTTTCTCCTCACCCGCGGCCAGTTCTCTCCGGATCTGGATTGTCGCGCCTTCCAGCTCTTCGCCGCCGACTACGTCAACCTTGCTGATCTCGACGTGTGTCTTCGTGTCTTCAACCAGCAGTATGGTATGTCCGTATTCATCCGTCGTTGTCGTACCGCTGCTCGTTACATCACCATTCACGTCGATCGTGAATGTGGTGTCAGACGTAATGGTATACCTTCCGGTGCCACTTCCTCACGCAGGATGTATTCGGTCTCTGTCAGCAGGCCCTTCACTACGTGAGTCTTGTCTTTCTCAGACACCCACTCTTCGACGACTTCATAAACCTTGCCGTCCTCTTCTACGTAGTTCTTGTCTGCCGCTTTCTCCTCACCCGCAGCCAGTTCTCTCCGGATCTGGATTGTCGCGCCTTCCAGCTCTTCGCCGCCGACTACGTCAACCTTGCTGATCTCGACGTGTGTCTTCGTGTCTTCAACCAGCAGTATGGTATGTCCGTATTCATCCGTCGTTGTCGTACCGCTGCTCGTCACATCACCATTCACGTCGATCGTGAATGTGGTGTCAGACGTAATGGTATAGCCTTCCGGTGCCACTTCCTCACGCAGGATGTATTCGGTCTCTGTCAGCAGGCCCTTCACTACGTGAGTCTTGTCTTTCTCAGACACCCACTCTTCGACGACTTCATAAACCTTGCCGTCCTCTTCTACGTAGTTCTTGTCTGCCGCTTTCTCCTCACCCGCGGCCAGTTCTCTCCGGATCTGGATTGTCGCGCCTTCCAGCTCTTCGCCGCCGACTACGTCAACCTTGCTGATCTCGACGTGCGTCTTCTTGTCCTCGACCAGGATGACTGTCTCGCCGTCCTTGGTCTCCGTCCTTGCGCCCGTCACATGGACATCGCCGGTCTCGTCAATCCAGAACGTGATGTTCGTTGTGATTTCGTAGCCTTCAGGCGCCACAGTCTCAATCAGGGTGTAGACGTTCTCTTCGCCCGTCTTCAGTCCTTCGATGATGTGATTATTGCCGTCCGCTTCTGTCGTCCAGGAATCGACTTCTTCGTCGTCCTTGTCCGTCACGATCAGTTTCGCTCCGGCAACTTCCTCGCCGTTCGCAATATCGGTCTTCTTGACTTCGACGTGCGTAATACTATTGGTAATGGTATAAGCCCATCCGTTATCGGAAATCTTCGTGATAACAGGAGTCTTATATCCGGAAACCTGGGCTTCAGTGACTGTGTACTGAATCTCACCGTTTTCATCAACCTCGACCAGGTCAGGCCAGGTATGCTTCCATTTGTTTCCGGCGTTCAGTTCAACAGCTTCGCCAAAGTCTGCTCCGTTAGCCTGCAGCTGGACCATTACGTTATCCGGCCGTTTGTCACTCTGATTGTCTTTGTCATCCCAAATCTTCTCAACAGTGACTTCGGTCATCTTACGCGTATTCGTGAATGCGGCTACGCCAATCTTTTCGCTGATTGTTCCAGTTGTGCCTTCGTATGTTGTTGTAAACTCGTTGTAGTTTTCTTCTGTTACCGTGTATCTGACACCCTTCGGCAGACCGGTGGCTTTCTTCACCTGGTTATCCTTGAGGTCAAATTCCGCCACACCGTTTTCGAACGTCATCTCACCGTAGGTACCGTTGATCGTTGTATCGTCCAGCGTTACCGTGAAGTGGAAGAGCCGTTCCTTGTCTGTCGCAATTTCGCTGCTGACAGTCTTGGCAACCTGCAGGTCTCCTTCTTCCTTCGTGTTGTTGAAGGATGCGGTGGACAGCGTCGTTTTGATCGTGCCGTTTTCATCGGAGCTGATCACAATGAAGCCATCAGGCTTATCTTCAACAACTTCGTATGCGATTCCGGTCGGAAGGCCTTCCGCCTTTCTGGATTCGCCATGTTTCAGAGTGAAGGCAGCCACACCATTGGTGAAGGTCATCCATCCGTAGGTGCCGTTAATGGTGTTGTCACTCAGCGTCACCGTGAACGAATAATCTTTGCTCAGGTCCGCGGCGGTGCTGCTGGTAACTGTCTTTTTGACTTCCAGGTCGCCCGTCTCGCGGGTGTTCGTGAAGGTCGCTGCAGACTTCGTCGTGCTGATCGTGCCGGTGTCTCCGGTCTTGCCTGTCAGCTGGAAGCCTTCCGCATCTGCTTCTGTAATGCTATAGGTGATGTCGGTCGGCAGACCCGTCGCTGTAGCCTTCTCACCGCCCTTCAGCTCAACGGTCGCCACGCCCTTCTCAAACTTCATGTCGCCGTAAGTGCCGTTGATACTGTCGTCACCCAGCTTCACCGTGAAGGTAAACTGAACATCCTTATCCGCTGCCGCGTCACTGACCAGCACCTTGCTCAGCTCCAGATCGCCGGTGTCACGGGTGTTCGTGAAGGCCGCCGTGGACTTCGTCGTACTGATGGAGCCGGTATCTCCGGTCTTGCCGATCAGCTGGAAGCCTTCCGCCGTTGCTTCGGTGATCGTATAGGTGATGTCGGTCGGCAGACCTGTCGCTTCAGCCTTCTCGCCGCCCTTCAGTTCAACTGTCGCCACACCATCCGTGAACGCAATGTCGCCGTAAGTGCCGCTGATGCCGGTATCGCCCAGTGTCACTGTGAAGGTGAATATCTGGTTCTTGTCCGCTGCCCTGTCGCTGACCAGCACTTTGCTCAGCTCCAGGTCGCCTGTGTCACGGGTATTCGTGAAGGTCGCTTCAGACTTCGTCGTCGTGATGAAACCGGTATTTCCGGTTACGCCCGTCTGCTGGAAGCCTTCTGCATTCGCTTCAGTAATGCTGTAGTTGATATCAGTCGGCAGGCCTGTCGCTGTGGACTTCTCGCCGCCCTTCAGCTCAACTGTTGCTACGCCGCTTTCAAATGTCATGTCTCCGTAGCTGCCGTTGATGCTGTCATCGCCCAGCGTCACCGTGAAGGTGAACACCTGGTTCTTGTCTGCGGTCCGGTCACTGATCAGTTTCTTGCTCAGCTCCAGATCGCCGGTGTCACGGGTGTTCGTGAAGGTCGCTTCAGACTTCGTCGTGCTGATGGAACCGGTGTCTCCGGTCTTGCCCGTCAGCTTGAAGCCTTCCGCATCCGCTTCGGTGATCTCATAGGAAATCTCGGTCGGCAGGCCTGTCGCTGTGGCCTTTGCGCCGCCCTTCAGTTCAACCGTCGCCACGCCGTTCGTGAACGTCATGTCGCCGTACTTACCGTTGATGCCGGTGTCGCCCAGTGTCACCGTGAAGGTGAACACCTGGTCCGCATCCGCGGCCCTGTCACTGACCAGTTTCTTGCTCAGCTCCAGGTCGCCGGTGTCACGAGTGTTCGTGAAGACCGCTTCAGTTGTCGTCTTGCTGATCGTGCCTTCTTCACCGGTCTTGCCCGTCAGCTTGAAGCCTTCCGCATCCGCTTCGGTGATCGTATAGGAAATCTCGGTCGGCAGGCCTGTCGCTGTAGCCTTCGCGCCGCCCTTCAGCGTTACCGTCGCCACGCCGTCAGCAAACGTCATGTCGCCGAAGGTGCCGCTGATGCCGGTGTCGCCCAGTGTCACGGTGAAGGTGAATACCTGGTCCTTGTCCGCAGTCCGTTTGCTGATCAGTTCCTTGCTCAGCTCCAGATCGCCGGTGTCACGGGTATTCGTGAAGGTCGCTTCAGATGTCGTCTTGCTGATCGTGCCTTCTTCACCGGTCTTGCCCGTCAGCTTGAAGCCTTCCGCGTCAGCTTCGGTGATCTCATAGGTAATCTCGGTCGGCAGGCCCTTAGCGGTGGCTTTTGCACCGCCCTTCAGTTCAACCGTCGCCACGCCGTTTTCGAACGTCATGTCGCCGTACTTACCGTTGATGCCGGTATCGCCCAGTGTCACGGTGAACGTGAATACCTGGTCCTTGTCCGCGGTCCGTTTGCTGACCAGTTCCTTGCTCAGCTCCAGATCGCCGGTGTCACGGGTATTCGTGAAGGTTGCCTCAGACTTCGTTGTGCTGATGGAACCGGTGTCTCCGGTCTTGCCCGTCAGCTTGAAGCCTTCCGCGTCTGCTTCGGTAATCTCATAGGTGATCTCGGTCGGCAGGCCCGTTGCGGTGGCCTTTGCACCGCCCTTCAGTTCAACCGTCGCCACGCCGTTTTCGAACGTCATGTCGCCGTACTTACCGTTGATGCCGGTATCACCCAGTTTCACCGTGAAGGTGAACACCTGGTTCTTGTCCGCGGTCCGTTTGCTGACCAGTTTCTTGCTCAGCTCCAGGTCGCCGGTGTCACGGGTGTTCGTGAAGGTCGCTTCAGACTTCGTCGTGCTGATGGAACCGGTGTCTCCGGTCTTGCCCGTCAGCTTGAAGCCTTCCGCGTCTGCTTCGGTGATCTCATAGGTGATCTCGGTCGGCAGGCCCTTAGCAGTGGCCTTCTCGCCGCCCTTCAGTTCAACCGTCGCTACACCCTCAGCAAACGTCATGTCGCCGTAGGTGCCGCTGATCGTCTTGTCACTCAGCGTCACGGTGAAGGTGAACACCTGATCCGCATCCGCAGTCCTTTCACTGATCAGTTCCTTGCTCAGCTCCAGGTCACCGGTGTCACGGGTGTTCGTGAAGGTCGCCGTGGACTTCTTCGTGCTGATCGTGCCGGTATCTCCGGTCTTGCCGGTCAGTTCAAAGCCTTCCGCGTCTGCTTCAGTAATGGTATAGGTGATCTCGGTCGGCAGGCCCTTGGCTGTCGCTGTCTTGCCGCCCTTCAGGTCGACCGTCGCCACGCCCTTCGCAAACGTCATGTCGCCGTAGGTGCCGCTGATCGTCTTGTCACTCAGCGTCACGGTAAACGTGAACACCTGGTCCGCATCCGCCGCCCGGTCGCTGATCAGAACCTTGCTCAGATCCAGGTCGCCCGTGTCGCGGGTGTTCGTGAATTTCGCCGTGGTCTTCCCTGTCTTGATGGAACCGGCGTCTCCGGTCACACCCGTCTGCTGGAAGCCCGTGGCGGAAGCTTCGGTAATCGTGTAGCTGATGGCGGTCGGCAGGCCAGTTGCGGTCGCCGTCTCGCCGCCCTTCAGCTCAACCGTCGCCACGCCGTTCACGAACGTCATGTTGCCATAGGTGCCGCTGATCGTGCTTTCACCCAGTTTCACTGTGAAGGTGAATACCTGGTTCTTGTCCGCTGCCCTGTCGCTGATCAGTTTCTTGCTCAGCTCCAGGTCGCCCGTCTTACGGGTGTTCGTGAAGGCTGCCACACACGTCGTTCCGCTGATCGTGCCGGTCTCGCCTGTCCATGTGGTTGTAAACAGTTCATCGTCCGCTTCGGTTACAGTGTACTTAATTCCCTTCGGCAGGCCGGAAGCCTTCTTCACCTGGTTGTCTTTCAGGTCGAAGGTCGCCACGCCGTTCTCAAATGTCATCTCACCGTAGTCACCGTTGATCGTCGTGTCATCCAGTGTCACTGTGAAATGGAAGAGCCGGTCTTTGTCCGCTGCAATATCGCTGCGTACGGTCTTGGTAACCTGCAGGTCGCCCTCTTCCTTCGCGTTGTTGAAGGATGCGGTCGACATTGTTGTCTTAATGGTACCTTCAGCATCGGATTCAGTCACAATAAATCCATCCGGCTTTTCTTCCACAACCTTGTAAGTAATGCCGGTCGGGAGTCCTTCCGCTTTCTTGGTCTCATTGTGCTTCAGGGTGAAGTTCGCCACGCCGTTGGTGAATATCATTCCGCCATAAGTACCGGTAATGGTGTTGTCACTCAGCGTCACGGTAAACTTGTAATCCCTGCTCAGATCCGTACTGGTAGTGCTGGTAACTGTTTTCTTGACTTCCAGGTCACCGGTGTCACGGGTGTTCGTGAAGACAGCTTCAGACTTCGTTGTGCTGATCGTGCCCTTGTCGCCGGTCTTGCCTGTCACCTGGAATCCGTCAGCAGAAGCTTCGGTGATCTCATAAGTGATTTCAGTCGGCAGGCCTGTCGCTGTAGCCTTCGCGCCGCCCTTCAGTTCAACTGTCGCCACGCCGCCGACAAACGTCATGTCGCCGTAGGTGGCATTGATGCTTTCGTCACCCAGTGTCACTGTAAAGGTAAACTTAACATCCTTATCTGCCGCCGCGTCACTGATCAGTTTCTTGCTCAGCTCCAGATCGCCGGTGTCACGGGTGTTCGTGAAGGTCGCTTCAGACTTCGTCGTGCTGATGGATCCGGTGTCTCCGGTCTTGCCCGTCAGCTTGAAGCCTTCCGCATCCGCTTCGGTGATCGTATAGGAAATCTCGGTCGGCAGGCCTGTCGCTGTAGCCTTCGCGCCGCCCTTCAGCGTTACCGTCGCCACGCCGTCAGCAAACGTCATGTCGCCGAAGGTGCCGCTGATGCCGGTGTCGCCCAGTGTCACTGTGAAGGTGAACACCTGGTTCTTGTCCGCTGCCGCGTCGCTGACAAGTTTCTTGCTCAGCTCCAGGTCTCCGGTGTCACGGGTGTTCGTGAAGACCGCTTCAGATGTCGTCTTGCTGATCGTGCCTTCTTCACCGGTCTTGCCCGTCAGCTTGAAGCCTTCCGCGTCAGCTTCGGTGATCTCATAGGTGATCTCGGTCGGCAGGCCCTTAGCGGTGGCTTTTGCACCGCCCTTCAGTTCAACCGTCGCCACGCCGTTTTCGAACGTCATGTCGCCGTACTTACCGTTGATGCCGGTATCGCCCAGTGTCACTGTGAAGGTGAATACCTGGTCCTTGTCCGCAGTCCGTTTGCTGATCAGTTCCTTGCTCAGCTCCAGATCGCCGGTGTCACGGGTATTCGTGAAGGTCGCTTCAGATGTCGTCTTGCTGATCGTGCCTTCTTCACCGGTCTTGCCCGTCAGCTTGAAGCCTTCCGCGTCAGCTTCGGTGATCTCATAGGTAATCTCGGTCGGCAGGCCCTTAGCGGTGGCTTTTGCACCGCCCTTCAGTTCAACCGTCGCCACGCCGTTTTCGAACGTCATGTCGCCGTACTTACCGTTGATGCCGGTATCGCCCAGTGTCACGGTGAACGTGAATACCTGGTCCTTGTCCGCGGTCCGTTTGCTGACCAGTTCCTTGCTCAGCTCCAGATCGCCGGTGTCACGGGTATTCGTGAAGGTTGCCTCAGACTTCGTTGTGCTGATGGAACCGGTGTCTCCGGTCTTGCCCGTCAGCTTGAAGCCTTCCGCGTCTGCTTCGGTAATCTCATAGGTGATCTCGGTCGGCAGGCCCGTTGCGGTGGCCTTTGCACCGCCCTTCAGTTCAACCGTCGCCACGCCGTTTTCGAACGTCATGTCGCCGTACTTACCGTTGATGCCGGTATCACCCAGTTTCACCGTGAAGGTGAACACCTGGTTCTTGTCCGCGGTCCGTTTGCTGACCAGTTTCTTGCTCAGCTCCAGGTCGCCGGTGTCACGGGTGTTCGTGAAGGTCGCTTCAGACTTCGTCGTGCTGATGGAACCGGTGTCTCCGGTCTTGCCCGTCAGCTTGAAGCCTTCCGCGTCTGCTTCGGTGATCTCATAGGTGATCTCGGTCGGCAGGCCCTTAGCAGTGGCCTTCTCGCCGCCCTTCAGTTCAACCGTCGCTACACCCTCAGCAAACGTCATGTCGCCGTAGGTGCCGCTGATCGTCTTGTCACTCAGCGTCACGGTGAAGGTGAACACCTGATCCGCATCCGCAGTCCTTTCACTGATCAGTTCCTTGCTCAGCTCCAGGTCACCGGTGTCACGGGTGTTCGTGAAGGTCGCCGTGGACTTCTTCGTGCTGATCGTGCCGGTATCTCCGGTCTTGCCGGTCAGTTCAAAGCCTTCCGCGTCTGCTTCAGTAATGGTATAGGTGATCTCGGTCGGCAGGCCCTTGGCTGTCGCTGTCTTGCCGCCCTTCAGGTCGACCGTCGCCACGCCCTTCGCAAACGTCATGTCGCCGTAGGTGCCGCTGATCGTCTTGTCACTCAGCGTCACGGTAAACGTGAACACCTGGTCCGCATCCGCCGCCCGGTCGCTGATCAGAACCTTGCTCAGATCCAGGTCGCCCGTGTCGCGGGTGTTCGTGAATTTCGCCGTGGTCTTCCCTGTCTTGATGGAACCGGCGTCTCCGGTCACACCCGTCTGCTGGAAGCCCGTGGCGGAAGCTTCGGTAATCGTGTAGCTGATGGCGGTCGGCAGGCCAGTTGCGGTCGCCGTCTCGCCGCCCTTCAGCTCAACCGTCGCCACGCCGTTCACGAACGTCATGTTGCCATAGGTGCCGCTGATCGTGCTTTCACCCAGTTTCACTGTGAAGGTGAATACCTGGTTCTTGTCCGCTGCCCTGTCGCTGATCAGTTTCTTGCTCAGCTCCAGGTCGCCCGTCTTACGGGTGTTCGTGAAGGCTGCCACACACGTCGTTCCGCTGATCGTGCCGGTCTCGCCTGTCCATGTGGTTGTAAACAGTTCATCGTCCGCTTCGGTTACAGTGTACTTAATTCCCTTCGGCAGGCCGGAAGCCTTCTTCACCTGGTTGTCTTTCAGGTCGAAGGTCGCCACGCCGTTCTCAAATGTCATCTCACCGTAGTCACCGTTGATCGTCGTGTCATCCAGTGTCACTGTGAAATGGAAGAGCCGGTCTTTGTCCGCTGCAATATCGCTGCGTACGGTCTTGGTAACCTGCAGGTCGCCCTCTTCCTTCGCGTTGTTGAAGGATGCGGTCGACATTGTTGTCTTAATGGTACCTTCAGCATCGGATTCAGTCACAATAAATCCATCCGGCTTTTCTTCCACAACCTTGTAAGTAATGCCGGTCGGGAGTCCTTCCGCTTTCTTGGTCTCATTGTGCTTCAGGGTGAAGTTCGCCACGCCGTTGGTGAATATCATTCCGCCATAAGTACCGGTAATGGTGTTGTCACTCAGCGTCACGGTAAACTTGTAATCCCTGCTCAGATCCGTACTGGTAGTGCTGGTAACTGTTTTCTTGACTTCCAGGTCACCGGTGTCACGGGTGTTCGTGAAGACAGCTTCAGACTTCGTTGTGCTGATCGTGCCCTTGTCGCCGGTCTTGCCTGTCACCTGGAATCCGTCAGCAGAAGCTTCGGTGATCTCATAAGTGATTTCAGTCGGCAGGCCTGTCGCTGTAGCCTTCGCGCCGCCCTTCAGTTCAACTGTCGCCACGCCGCCGACAAACGTCATGTCGCCGTAGGTGGCATTGATGCTTTCGTCACCCAGTGTCACTGTAAAGGTAAACTTAACATCCTTATCTGCCGCCGCGTCACTGATCAGTTTCTTGCTCAGCTCCAGATCGCCGGTGTCACGGGTGTTCGTGAAGGTCGCTTCAGACTTCGTCGTGCTGATGGATCCGGTGTCTCCGGTCTTGCCCGTCAGCTTGAAGCCTTCCGCATCCGCTTCGGTGATCGTATAGGAAATCTCGGTCGGCAGGCCTGTCGCTGTAGCCTTCGCGCCGCCCTTCAGCGTTACCGTCGCCACGCCGTCAGCAAACGTCATGTCGCCGAAGGTGCCGCTGATGCCGGTGTCGCCCAGTGTCACCGTGAAGGTGAACACCTGGTCCGCATCCGCGGCCCTGTCACTGACCAGTTTCTTGCTCAGCTCCAGGTCGCCGGTGTCACGAGTGTTCGTGAAGACCGCTTCAGTTGTCGTCTTGCTGATCGTGCCTTCTTCACCGGTCTTGCCCGTCAGCTTGAAGCCTTCCGCATCCGCTTCGGTGATCGTATAGGAAATCTCGGTCGGCAGGCCTGTCGCTGTAGCCTTCGCGCCGCCCTTCAGCGTTACCGTCGCCACGCCGTCAGCAAACGTCATGTCGCCGAAGGTGCCGCTGATGCCGGTGTCGCCCAGTGTCACTGTGAAGGTGAACACCTGGTTCTTGTCCGCTGCCGCGTCGCTGACAAGTTTCTTGCTCAGCTCCAGGTCTCCGGTGTCACGGGTGTTCGTGAAGACCGCTTCAGATGTCGTCTTGCTGATCGTGCCTTCTTCACCGGTCTTGCCCGTCAGCTTGAAGCCTTCCGCGTCAGCTTCGGTGATCTCATAGGTAATCTCGGTCGGCAGGCCCTTAGCGGTGGCTTTTGCACCGCCCTTCAGTTCAACCGTCGCCACGCCGTTTTCGAACGTCATGTCGCCGTACTTACCGTTGATGCCGGTATCGCCCAGTGTCACGGTGAACGTGAATACCTGGTCCTTGTCCGCGGTCCGTTTGCTGACCAGTTCCTTGCTCAGCTCCAGATCGCCGGTGTCACGGGTATTCGTGAAGGTTGCCTCAGACTTCGTTGTGCTGATGGAACCGGTGTCTCCGGTCTTGCCCGTCAGCTTGAAGCCTTCCGCGTCTGCTTCGGTAATCTCATAGGTGATCTCGGTCGGCAGGCCCGTTGCGGTGGCCTTTGCACCGCCCTTCAGTTCAACCGTCGCCACGCCGTTTTCGAACGTCATGTCGCCGTACTTACCGTTGATGCCGGTATCACCCAGTTTCACCGTGAAGGTGAACACCTGGTTCTTGTCCGCGGTCCGTTTGCTGACCAGTTTCTTGCTCAGCTCCAGGTCGCCGGTGTCACGGGTGTTCGTGAAGGTCGCTTCAGACTTCGTCGTGCTGATGGAACCGGTGTCTCCGGTCTTGCCCGTCAGCTTGAAGCCTTCCGCGTCTGCTTCGGTGATCTCATAGGTGATCTCGGTCGGCAGGCCCTTAGCAGTGGCCTTCTCGCCGCCCTTCAGTTCAACCGTCGCTACACCCTCAGCAAACGTCATGTCGCCGTAGGTGCCGCTGATCGTCTTGTCACTCAGCGTCACGGTGAAGGTGAACACCTGATCCGCATCCGCAGTCCTTTCACTGATCAGTTCCTTGCTCAGCTCCAGGTCACCGGTGTCACGGCTGTTCGTGAAGGTCGCCGTGGACTTCTTCGTGCTGATCGTGCCGGTATCTCCGGTCTTGCCGGTCAGTTCAAAGCCTTCCGCGTCTGCTTCAGTAATGGTATAGGTGATCTCGGTCGGCAGGCCCTTGGCTGTCGCTGTCTTGCCGCCCTTCAGGTCGACCGTCGCCACGCCCTTCGCAAACGTCATGTCGCCGTAGGTGCCGCTGATCGTCTTGTCACTCAGCGTCACGGTAAACGTGAACACCTGGTCCGCATCCGCCGCCCGGTCGCTGATCAGAACCTTGCTCAGATCCAGGTCGCCCGTGTCGCGGGTGTTCGTGAATTTCGCCGTGGTCTTCCCTGTCTTGATGGAACCGGCGTCTCCGGTCACACCCGTCTGCTGGAAGCCCGTGGCGGAAGCTTCGGTAATCGTGTAGCTGATGGCGGTCGGCAGGCCAGTTGCGGTCGCCGTCTCGCCGCCCTTCAGTTCAACTGTTGCCACGCCGTCCTTGAACGTCATGTTGCCGAATTTGCCGTTGATGCTGTTATCGCCCAGCGTCACCGTGAAGGTGAACACCTGGTCTGCATCCGCAGCCCTGTCACTGATCAGTTCCTTGCTCAGCTCCAGATCGCCCGTCTTACGGGTGTTCGTGAAGGCTGCAATGCTTGTCACGTCACCGATGGTGCCGGTCTTTGCGTTCCAGCTTGTTGTAAACAGATCGTTATCCGTTTCTGTTACGGTGTATTCAAGTCCCTTCTCCAGGCCTGTCGCGCTCTTGATCTCTCCGCTCGCCAGTTCGAAGGTCGCTACACCGTTTTCGAACGTCATGTCACCGTAAGTGCCGTTGATCGTCGTATCCTTCAGGGTTACGGTGAATGTGAACTTAATGCTCTTGTCAGCTTCGATAATGCTCTGTACCGTCTTGCTGACCTGCAGCCCGCCCTCGTCCTTCGCGTTGGAGAAACTCGCGGTGATTGTACCTGTCGCGATCGTTCCGGTTTCTCCTGTCTTGGTGGTGATGAACTTACCGTCCCTCTCCTCTTCGACAGTGTAGCTGATTCCGGTCGGCAGGCCTTTCGCCTTCTTGGTCTCATTGTGCTTCAGGGTGAAGGTCGCCACGCCGTTTTCGAACGTCATATCGCCGTATGTACCGTTGATCGTCGTGTCGCTCAGCGTTACGGTGAAGCTGAAGTCCTTGTTCTTGTCGTTCGGCGTGGAACTCGTCACGCTCTTGGTAACATCCAGGTCGCCGGTGTCACGGGTGTTGGTAAACTCTGCCTTCGACTTCGTCGTGCTGATCGTACCCTTGTCTCCGGTCTTGCCCGTCACCTGGAATCCGTCTGCGGAAGCTTCGGTAACTGTGTATCCGACGCCGGTCGGCAGGCCTTCAATCAGCTTGCTCTCGCCGCCCTTCAGTTCGACCGTCGCCTTGCCGCCGATAAACTGCACGCCGCTGTATGTCTTTGTAATAGAAGTGTCATCCAGCTGAATCGTGAAGGTGAACACCTGATCCTTATCCGCTGCTGCGTCGCTGATCAGTTTCTTGATCAGCTCCAGCTTGCCCGTCTCACGGGTGTTCGTGAAGGTCGCTTCAGACTTCGTCGTGCTGATGGATCCGGTGTCTCCGGTCTTGCCCGTCAGCTTGAAGCCTTCCGCATCCGCTTCGGTGATCGTATAGGAAATCTCGGTCGGCAGGCCTGTCGCTGTAGCCTTCGCGCCGCCCTTCAGCGTTACCGTCGCCACGCCGTCAGCAAACGTCATGTCGCCGAAGGTGCCGCTGATGCCGGTGTCGCCCAGTGTCACTGTGAAGGTGAACACCTGGTTCTTGTCCGCTGCCGCGTCGCTGACAAGTTTCTTGCTCAGCTCCAGGTCTCCGGTGTCACGGGTGTTCGTGAAGACCGCTTCAGATGTCGTCTTGCTGATCGTGCCTTCTTCACCGGTCTTGCCCGTCAGCTTGAAGCCTTCCGCGTCAGCTTCGGTGATCTCATAGGTGATCTCGGTCGGCAGGCCCTTAGCGGTGGCTTTTGCACCGCCCTTCAGTTCAACCGTCGCCACGCCGTTTTCGAACGTCATGTCGCCGTACTTACCGTTGATGCCGGTATCGCCCAGTGTCACGGTGAAGGTGAATACCTGGTCCTTGTCCGCAGTCCGTTTGCTGATCAGTTCCTTGCTCAGCTCCAGATCGCCGGTGTCACGGGTATTCGTGAAGGTCGCTTCAGATGTCGTCTTGCTGATCGTGCCTTCTTCACCGGTCTTGCCCGTTAGCTTGAAGCCTTCCGCGTCAGCTTCGGTGATCTCATAGGTAATCTCGGTCGGCAGGCCCTTAGCGGTGGCTTTTGCACCGCCCTTCAGTTCAACCGTCGCCACGCCGTTTTCGAACGTCATGTCGCCGTACTTACCGTTGATGCCGGTATCGCCCAGTGTCACGGTGAACGTGAATACCTGGTCCTTGTCCGCGGTCCGTTTGCTGACCAGTTCCTTGCTCAGCTCCAGATCGCCGGTGTCACGGGTATTCGTGAAGGTTGCCTCAGACTTCGTTGTGCTGATGGAACCGGTGTCTCCGGTCTTGCCCGTCAGCTTGAAGCCTTCCGCGTCTGCTTCGGTAATCTCATAGGTGATCTCGGTCGGCAGGCCCGTTGCGGTGGCCTTTGCACCGCCCTTCAGTTCAACCGTCGCCACGCCGTTTTCGAACGTCATGTCGCCGTACTTACCGTTGATGCCGGTATCACCCAGTTTCACCGTGAAGGTGAACACCTGGTTCTTGTCCGCGGTCCGTTTGCTGACCAGTTTCTTGCTCAGCTCCAGGTCGCCGGTGTCACGGGTGTTCGTGAAGGTCGCTTCAGACTTCGTCGTGCTGATGGAACCGGTGTCTCCGGTCTTGCCCGTCAGCTTGAAGCCTTCCGCGTCTGCTTCGGTGATCTCATAGGTGATCTCGGTCGGCAGGCCCTTAGCAGTGGCCTTCTCGCCGCCCTTCAGTTCAACCGTCGCTACACCCTCAGCAAACGTCATGTCGCCGTAGGTGCCGCTGATCGTCTTGTCACTCAGCGTCACGGTGAAGGTGAACACCTGATCCGCATCCGCAGTCCTTTCACTGATCAGTTCCTTGCTCAGCTCCAGGTCACCGGTGTCACGGGTGTTCGTGAAGGTCGCCGTGGACTTCTTCGTGCTGATCGTGCCGGTATCTCCGGTCTTGCCGGTCAGTTCAAAGCCTTCCGCGTCTGCTTCAGTAATGGTATAGGTGATCTCGGTCGGCAGGCCCTTGGCTGTCGCTGTCTTGCCGCCCTTCAGGTCGACCGTCGCCACGCCCTTCGCAAACGTCATGTCGCCGTAGGTGCCGCTGATCGTCTTGTCACTCAGCGTCACGGTAAACGTGAACACCTGGTCCGCATCCGCCGCCCGGTCGCTGATCAGAACCTTGCTCAGATCCAGGTCGCCCGTGTCGCGGGTGTTCGTGAATTTCGCCGTGGTCTTCCCTGTCTTGATGGAACCGGCGTCTCCGGTCACACCCGTCTGCTGGAAGCCCGTGGCGGAAGCTTCGGTAATCGTGTAGCTGATGGCGGTCGGCAGGCCAGTTGCGGTCGCCGTCTCGCCGCCCTTCAGTTCAACTGTTGCCACGCCGTCCTTGAACGTCATGTTGCCGAATTTGCCGTTGATGCTGTTATCGCCCAGCGTCACCGTGAAGGTGAACACCTGGTCTGCATCCGCAGCCCTGTCACTGATCAGTTCCTTGCTCAGCTCCAGATCGCCCGTCTTACGGGTGTTCGTGAAGGCTGCAATGCTTGTCACGTCACCGATGGTGCCGGTCTTTGCGTTCCAGCTTGTTGTAAACAGATCGTTATCCGTTTCTGTTACGGTGTATTCAAGTCCCTTCTCCAGGCCTGTCGCGCTCTTGATCTCTCCGCTCGCCAGTTCGAAGGTCGCTACACCGTTTTCGAACGTCATGTCACCGTAAGTGCCGTTGATCTCGTATCCTTCAGGGTTACGGTGAATGTGAACTTAATGCTCTTGTCAGCTTCGATAATGCTCTGTACCGTCTTGCTGACCTGCAGCCCGCCCTCGTCCTTCGCGTTGGAGAAACTCGCGGTGATTGTACCTGTCGCGATCGTTCCGGTTTCTCCTGTCTTGGTGGTGATGAACTTACCGTCCCTCTCCTCTTCGACAGTGTAGCTGATTCCGGTCGGCAGGCCTTTCGCCTTCTTGGTCTCATTGTGCTTCAGGGTGAAGGTCGCCACGCCGTTTTCGAACGTCATATCGCCGTATGTACCGTTGATCGTCGTGTCGCTCAGCGTTACGGTGAAGCTGAAGTCCTTGTTCTTGTCGTTCGGCGTGGAACTCGTCACGCTCTTGGTAACATCCAGGTCGCCGGTGTCACGGGTGTTGGTAAACTCTGCCTTCGACTTCGTCGTGCTGATCGTACCCTTGTCTCCGGTCTTGCCCGTCACCTGGAATCCGTCTGCGGAAGCTTCGGTAACTGTGTATCCGACGCCGGTCGGCAGGCCTTCAATCAGCTTGCTCTCGCCGCCCTTCAGTTCGACCGTCGCCTTGCCGCCGATAAACTGCACGCCGCTGTATGTCTTTGTAATAGAAGTGTCATCCAGCTGAATCGTGAAGGTGAACACCTGATCCTTATCCGCTGCTGCGTCGCTGATCAGTTTCTTGATCAGCTCCAGCTTGCCCGTCTCACGGGTGTTCGTGAAGGTCGCTTCAGACTTCGTCGTGCTGATGGATCCGGTGTCTCCGGTCTTGCCCGTCAGCTTGAAGCCTTCCGCATCCGCTTCGGTGATCGTATAGGAAATCTCGGTCGGCAGGCCTGTCGCTGTAGCCTTCGCGCCGCCCTTCAGCGTTACCGTCGCCACGCCGTCAGCAAACGTCATGTCGCCGAAGGTGCCGCTGATGCCGGTGTCGCCCAGTGTCACTGTGAAGGTGAACACCTGGTTCTTGTCCGCTGCCGCGTCGCTGACAAGTTTCTTGCTCAGCTCCAGGTCTCCGGTGTCACGGGTGTTCGTGAAGACCGCTTCAGATGTCGTCTTGCTGATCGTGCCTTCTTCACCGGTCTTGCCCGTCAGCTTGAAGCCTTCCGCGTCAGCTTCGGTGATCTCATAGGTGATCTCGGTCGGCAGGCCCTTAGCGGTGGCTTTTGCACCGCCCTTCAGTTCAACCGTCGCCACGCCGTTTTCGAACGTCATGTCGCCGTACTTACCGTTGATGCCGGTATCGCCCAGTGTCACGGTGAAGGTGAATACCTGGTCCTTGTCCGCAGTCCGTTTGCTGATCAGTTCCTTGCTCAGCTCCAGATCGCCGGTGTCACGGGTATTCGTGAAGGTCGCTTCAGATGTCGTCTTGCTGATCGTGCCTTCTTCACCGGTCTTGCCCGTCAGCTTGAAGCCTTCCGCATCTGCTTCAGTGATCGTATAGGAAATCTCGGTCGGCAGGCCCTTAGCGGTGGCCTTCGCGCCGCCCTTCAGTTCAACCGTCGCCACGCCGTTTTCGAACGTCATGTCGCCGTACTTACCGTTGATGCCGGTATCGCCCAGTGTCACGGTGAAGGTGAATACCTGTTCCTTGTCCGCGGTCCGTTTGCTGACCAGTTCCTTGCTCAGCTCCAGATCGCCGGTGTCACGGGTATTCGTGAAGGTTGCTTCAGACTTCGTTGTGCTGATGGAACCGGTGTCTCCGGTCTTGCCCGTCAGCTTGAAGCCTTCCGCGTCAGCTTCGGTGATCGTATAGGAAATCTCAGTCGGCAGGCCTGTTGCGGTGGCCTTCTCGCCGCCCTTCAGTTCAACCGTCGCCACGCCGTTTTCGAACGTCATGTCGCCGTACTTACCGTTAATGCCGGTATCACCCAGTTTCACCGTGAAGGTGAACATCTGGTTCTTGTCCGCGGTCCGGTTGCTGACCAGTTTCTTGCTCAGCTCCAGGTCACCGGTGTCACGGGTGTTCGTGAAGGTCGCTTCAGACTTCGTCGTGCTGATGGATCCGGTGTTTCCGGTCACACCCGTCTGCTTGAAGCCTGTGGCGGAAGCTTCAGTGATCGTATAGCTGATAGCGGTCGGCAGGCCCTTAGCAGTGGCCTTCTCGCCGCCCTTCAGTTCAACCGTCGCTACACCGTCAACAAACGTCATGCCGCCGAATTCGCCGTTGATGCTTTCATCACCCAGCGTCACGGTGAAGGTGAATACCTGGTCTGCATCCGCCGCCCGGTCGCTGATCAGTTTCTTGCTCAGCTCCAGGTCTCCCGTCTTACGGGTGTTCGTGAAGGCTGCCACGCCAGTCACATCACCGATGGTGCCGGTGGCCCCGTTCCAGCTTGTTGTAAACAGATTGTTGTCAGTTTCTGTTACGGTGTATTCAAGTCCCTTCTCCAGGCCTGTTGCGCTCTTGGTCTCTCCGCTCGCCAGTTCGAAGGTCGCCACACCGTTTACGAACTTCATACCACCGTAGGTTCCGTTGATCGTCGTATCATTCAGCGTTACGGTGAATGTGAACTTAATGTTCTTGTCAGCTTCGATAATGCTCTGTACTGTTTTGCTGACCTGCAGCCCACCTTCGTCCTTCGCGTTGGAGAAACTTGCGGTAGTAGTGCCCGTTGCGATCGTTCCGGTTTCTCCTGTCTTGGTGGTGATGAACTTCCCGTCCCTCGCCTCTTCGACTTTATAGGTGATTCCTGTGGGCAGACCTTCTGCCTTCTTGGTCTCGCCGTGCTTCAGGGTGAAGTTCGCCACACCGTTTTCGAACGTCATGCCGCCGTAAGTACCGTTGATCGTTGTATCGCTCAGCGTCACGGTGAAACTGAAGTCCTTCTTCAGGTCATTCGGCGTAGAACTCGTCACGCTCTTGGTAACTTCCAGATTACCTTTGTCACGGGTATTCTCGAAGATTACGTCAGACTTCGTCGTGCTGATCGTGCTCTTGTCACCGGTCTTGCCCGTCACCTGGAATCCGGATACGGATGCTTCAGTAACTGTGTATCCGACGTCGGTCGGCAGGCCCTTAATCAGCTTGCTCTCGCCGCCCTTCAGTTCGACCGTCGCCCTACCGCCGGTAAACTGCACGCCGCTGTATGTCTTATTAATGGAAATGTCATTCAGCTGGATTGTGAATGTGAACACCTGGTTCTTATCCGCGGCCGCGTCACTGAACAGTTTCTTGCTCAGCTCCAGGTCGCCTGTCTCACGGGTATTCGTGAAGACCGCTTCAGACTTCGTCGTGCTGATGGAACCGGTGTTTCCGGTCGCACCTGTCTGCTGGAAACCCGTAGCAGAAGCTTCGGTGATCGTATAGGCGATCTCGGTCGGCAAGCCCGTCGCTTCAGCCTTCTCGCCGCCCTTCAGCTCTACCTTCGCCACGCCGTTCTTGAACGTCATGTCGCCGAAGGTGCCGCTGATGCCGGTATCGCCCAGTGTTACCGTGAAGGTAAACACCTGGTTCTTGTCTGCTGCACGGTCGCTGACCAGTACCTTGCTCAGCTCCAGATCGCCGGTGTCGCGGGTGTTCGTAAAGACCGCTTCAGATGTCGTTTTGCTGATTGTGCCTTCGTCGCCGGTTTTACCGGTCAGTTCAAAGCCTTCCGCGTCTGCTTCTGTGATCGTGTAGCTGATGTCGGTCGGCAGGCCCTTAGCGGTCGCCTTCTCGCCGCCCTTCAGTTCAACCGTCGCTACGCCGTTTTTGAACGACATATTGCCGTATGTGCCGCTGATGCTTTCATCGCCCAGCGTCACGGTGAAGGTGAATACCTGTTCCTTGTCCGCGGTCCGTTTGCTGATCAGTTTCTTGCTCAGTTCCAGATCGCCGGTGTCACGTGTATTCGTGAAGGTCGCTGTGGACTTCGTTGTCTTGATGGAACCGGCGTCTCCGGTCTTGCCCGTCAGCTTGAAGCCCGTAGCGGAAGCTTCGGTGATCGTATAGGTAATATCAGTCGGCAGGCCTTCCGCTGTCTTGCTTACGCCGCCCTTCAGTTTTACGGTCGCCACGCCGTTCGTAAACGTCATATCACCATAGGTGCCACTGATCGTCTTGTCGCCCAGCGTCACTGTGAAGGTAAATACCTGGTCTGCATCCGCTGCCCGGTCGCTGATCAGAACCTTTCTCAGTTCCAGTTCGCCCTTCTCACGACTGTTCGTGAAGCTCGCTTCAGACTTCGTTGTGCTGATGGAACCGGTATCTCCGGCCTTACCCGTCACCTGGAATCCGGTAGCGGAAGCTTCAGTGATGGCGTAGGTAATGTCGGTCGGCAGGCCTGTTGCGCTGGCCTTCTCGCCGCCCTTCAGTTCAACCGTCGCCACACCGTTTTCGAACGTCATGTTGCCGTAGGTGCCGTTGATGCCGGTATCGCCCAGTGTCACGGTGAAGGTGAACACCTGGTTCGCATCCGCTGCCCGGTCACTGATCAGTTCCTTGCTCAGCTCCAGATCCCCCGTCTCACGGGTGTTCGTGAAGACCGCTTCAGCCTTCGTTGTGCTGATGGAACCGGTGTCTCCGGTCACACCCGTCTGCTGGAAGCCCGTAGCAGAAGCTTCGGTAATCGTATAGCTGATCTCGGTCGGCAGGCCGTTAGCGATGGCCTTCTCGCCGCCCTTCAGTGCAACCGTCGCCACGCCGTCAGCAAACGTCATGTCGCCGTAGGTGCCGTTGATGCTGTCGTCGCCCAGCGTTACCGTGAAGGTGAACTCCTGGTCCGCATCCGCAGTCCGGTTGCTGATCAGTTTCTTGCTCAGTTCCAGATCGCCGGTGTCGCGGGTGTTCGTGAAGGTCGCCGTGGACTTCGTCGTGCTGATGGAACCGGTGTCACCTGTCTTGTTCGTCAGCTTGAAGCCCGTAGCGGAAGCTTCAGTGATCGTATAGGTGATATCGGTCGGCAGGCCTGTCGCTTCAGCCTTCTTGCCGCCCTTGAGTTTCACTGTCGCCACGCCATTCGTGAACGTCATGTCGCCGTAAGTGCCGTTGATGCCGGTATCTCCCAGCGTCACTGTGAAGGTGAACACCTGGTCCGCATCCGCTGCCCGGTCGCTGATCAGAACCTTGCTCAGCTCCAGGTCGCCCGTGTCGCGGGTGTTCGTGAATTTCGCCGTGGTCTTCCCTGTCTTGATGGAACCGGTGTCTCCGGTCACACCCGTCTGCCGGAAGCCCGTAGCGGAAGCTTCGGTAATCGTGTAGCTGATAGCAGTCGGCAGGCCTTTCGCTGTCTTGCTTGCGCCGCCCTTCAGCTCAACCGTCGCCACACCGTTCACGAACGTCATGTCACCGAATTCGCCGTTAATGGTGTCATTGCCCAGCGTCACCGTGAAGGTGAATACCTGGTCTGCATCCGCTGCACGGTCGCTGATCAGTTTCTTACTCAACTCCAGGTCGCCCGTCTTACGGGTGTTCGTGAAAGCGGCAATGCTTGTCTGAGCACCGATGGTGCCGGTCTTTGCGTTCCAGCTAGTTGTAAACAGATCGTTATCCGTTTCTGTTACGGTGTATTCAAGTCCCTTCTCCAGACCTGTCGCGCTCTTGCTCTCTCCGCTCGCCAGTTCAAAGGTCGCTACGCCGTTTTCAAACGTCATGTCACCGTAAGTGCCGTTGATAGTCGTATCCTTCAGCGTTACGGTGAACGCGAACTTGATGCTCTTGTCAGCTTCGATAATGCTCTGTACCGTCTTGCTGACCTGCAGCCCGCCCTCGTCCTTCGCGTTGGAGAAACTCGCGGTGATTGTACCTGTCGCGATCTTGCCGGTTTCTCCTGTCTTGGTGGTGATGAACTTACCGTCCCTCTCCTCTTCGACAGTGTAGCTGATCCCGGTCGGCAGGCCTTTTGCTTTCTTGGTTTCGCCGTGCTTCAGGGTGAAGTTCGCCACGCCGTTCGCAAACGTCATATCACCGTATGTACCGTTGATCGTTGTATCGCTCAGCGTTACGGTGAAGCTGAAGTCCTTGTTCAGGTCGTTCGGCGTGGAGCTCGTCACGCTCTTGGTGACGTCCAGGTCACCGGTGTCACGGGTATTGGTAAACTCTGCCTTCGACTTCGTCGTGCTGATCGTACCGGTGTCGCCGGTCTTGCCTGTCACCTGGAATCCGTCAGCGGAAGCTTCGGTAACTGTATATCCGACGCCGGTCGGCAGGCCCTTAATCAGCTTGCTCTCGCCGCCCTTCAGTTTGACCGTCGCTTTGCCGTCGGTAAACTGCACGTCGCTGTATGTCTTATTAATGGAAATGTCATCCAGCTGAATCGTGAAGGTGAATACCTGGTCCTTGTCTGCTGCCGCGTCGCTGATCAGTTTCTTGCTCAGCTCCAGGTCGCCCGTCTCACGGGTGTTTGTGAAGGTTGCTTCAGCCTTCGTAGTGCTGATGGAACCGGTGTCTCCCGTCTTGCCAGTCACCTGGAATCCGTCAGCGGAAGCTTCGGTAATCTCATAGGTGATGTCGGTCGGCAGGCCCGTCGCTTCAGCCTTTTCGCCGCCCTTCAGCATAACCGTCGCAACACCGTCAACAAACGTCATGTCCCCGTAGGTGTCGTTGATGCCGGTGTCGAACAGCTTCACCGTGAAGGTGAACACCTGGTTCTTGTCCGCAGCCCGGTCGCTGATCAGAGCTTTGCTCAGCACCAGGTTGCCCTTCTCACGGGTATTCTCGAAATTCGCTTCAGACTTTGTTGTGCTGATTGTGCCGCTGTCTCCGGTCACACCCGTCAGCTGGAAGCCCGTAGCGGAAGCTTCGGTAACCGTATAGGTGATATCGGTCGGCAGGCCCTTAATCACCTTGCTCTGGCCGCCCTTCAGTTTAACCGTTGCTTTGCCGTTGGTAAACTGCACACCATTGTATTCTTTTGTAATGGATGTGTCACTCAGTTCGATTGTGAATGTGAATACTTTATCCGTATCTGCAGTCCTGTCGCTGATCAGTTCCTTGCTCAGCTCCAGGTCACCGGTATCGCGGGTGTTCGTGAAGGTCGCAGTGGACTTCGTCGTCTTGATGGAACCGGTTTTCCCGGTCACACCCGTCTGCTTGAATCCGGTAGCGGAAGCTTCGGTGATCGTATAGGTGATTTCGGTCGGCAGGCCTGTTGCGGTGGCCGTCTCGCCGCCCTTCAGTTCAACCGTCGCTACACCCTTCGTAAATGTCATGCCGCCGTAGGTGCCGTTGATGCCGGTATCGTTCAGCTTGACCGTGAAGGTAAACACCTGGTCCTTGTCAGCTGCCCGGTCGCTGACCAGTTCCTTGCTCAGCTCCAGGTCGCCCGTGTCACGGGTGTTCGTGAAGGTCGCTTCAGATTTCGTCGTGCTGATGGAGCCTGTGTCGCCGGTCTTACCAGTCACCTGGAATCCGGTAGCGGAAGCTTCGGTAATCGTATAGGTGATGTCAGTCGGCAGGCCCGTTGCGGTGGCCTTCTCGCCGCCCTTCAGCTCAACCTTCGCCACGCCCTTCTTGAACGTCATGCCGCCGTAAGTGCCGCTGATGCCCGTATCGCCCAGCGTCACTGTGAAAGTAAACACCTTGCTCTTATCCGCAGTCCTGTCGCTGACCAGCACTTTGCTCAGCTCCAGGTCGCCGGTATCACGGGTGTTCGTGAAGGTCGCGACAGACTTTGTCGTGCTGATCGTGCCGGTATCGCCGGTCTTGCCAGTCACCTGGAATCCGGTAGCAGAAGCTTCGGTAATCGTATAGGTGATGTCGGTCGGCAGGCTTGTCGCTGTGGCCTTTGCGCCGCCCTTCAGTTCAACCGTCGCCACGCCGTTCGTAAACGTCATGCCGCCGTAGGTACCGTTGATGCTGTTGTCGCCCAAAGTTACCGTGAAGGTGAATACCTGATCCTTGTCCGCGGTCCGTTTGCTGATCAGTTCCTTGCTCAGCTCCAGGTCGCCCGTCTTACGGGTATTTGTGAAGGTCGCGATGGACTTCGTCGTGCTGATTGTGCCGTTCTTTCCGGTCTCACTCGTCAGCTTGAAGCCCGTAGCGGAAGCTTCGGTAATCGTATAGGTGATGTCAGTCGGCAGGCCTATCGCTTCAGCCTTCTCGCCGCCCTTCAGTTCGACCGTCGCCACGCCGTTCGTGAACGTCATGTCGCCGTAGGTGCCGTTGATGCTTTCATCGCCCAGTGTCACTGTGAAGGCGAAATGAATATCCTTGTCAGCTGCCCGGTCGCTGATCAGAACCTTGCTCAGCTCCAGGTCACCCGTGTCACGGGTGTTCGTGAAAGTCGCGATGGACTTCGTTGTGCTGATCGTGCCTTCTTCACCGGTCTTGCTGGTCAGTTCAAAACCGTCCGCAGATGCTTCGGTAATCGTGTAGCTGATAGCTGTCGGCAGTCCTTCCGCCGTCTTGGTCTCGCCGCCCTTAAGCTGAACCGTCGCCACGCCGTCCTTGAACGTCATTCCGCCGAATTCGCCGTTGATGCTGCTATCTCCCAGTGTCACCGTGAAGGTGAACTCCTGGTCTGCATCCGCTGCCCGGTCGCTGACCAGGATCTTGTTCAGCTCCAGGTCGCCCGTCTTACGGGTGTTTGTGAAGGCTGCCACGCTTGTCTCGTCACCGATGGTGCCGGTCTTTGCGTTCCAGCTTGTTGTAAACAGATCGTTGTCAGTTTCTGTTACGGTGTATTCGAGTCCCTTCTCCAGGCCTGTCGCGGTCTTGATCTGTCCGCTCACCAGTTCGAAGGTTGCCACGCCGTTTGTGAACGTCATGTCACCGTATGTGCCGTTGATCGTCTTGTCATTCAGCGTTACGGTGAACGCGAACTTGATGTTCTTGTCAGCCTCAATAATACTCTTTACTGTCTTGCTGACCTGCAGTCCGCCTTCATCCTTCGCGTTGGAGAAACTCGCGGTCATTGTGCCCGTCGCGATTTTTCCGGTTTCTCCCGTCTTGGTGGTGATGAACTTCCCGTCTGCCGCCTCTTCGACTTTATAGGTGATTCCGGTCGGCAGTCCCTTCGCCGTCTTGGTCTCGTTGTGCTTCAGGGTGAAGTTCGCCACACCGTTCGTGAACGTCATATCACCGTATGTACCGTTGATCGTTGTATCGCTCAGCGTTACGGTGAAGCTGAAGTCCTTGTTCTTGTCGTTCGGCGTGGAGCTCGTCACGCTCTTGGTGACGTCCAGATTGCCGGTGTCACGGGTGTTCGTAAAGGTCGCGGTGGACTTCGTCGTGCTGATCGTGCCGGTGTCGCCGGTCTTGCCCGTCACCTGGAATCCGGCTACGGACGCTTCGGTCACTGTATATCCGACGCCGGTCGGCAGGCCCGTAATCAGCTTGCTCTCGCCGCCCTTCAGTTTAACCGTTGCCTTACCGTCGGTAAACTGTACGCCGCTGTATTTCTTTGTAATAGAAATGTCATCCAGCTGGATCGTGAAGGTGAATACCTGGTTCTTGTCCGCGGCCGCGTCGCTGACCAGTACTTTGCTCAGTTCCAGGTCACCTGTCTCACGGGTATTCGTGAAGGTCGCAGTGGCCTTTGTCGTGCTGATGGAACCTTTGTTCCCGGTATCGCCTGTCTGCTGGAAGCCCGTAGCGGAAGCTTCGGTAATCGCATAGAGGATGTCGGTCGGCAAGCCCGTCGCCGTTGCACTTTCGCCGCCCTTCAGCGTAACCGTCGCTACGCCGTTATCGAAATCCATGTCGCCGAAGATGCCGTTGATGCCGGTGTCGAACAGCTTCACCGTGAAGGTAAACACCTGTTCCTTATCAGCAGCCCTGTCGCTGATCAGTACTTTGCTCAGCTCCAGGTCGCCGGTTTCGCGGGTGTTCGTGAAGATCACATTGGACTTCGTCGTACTGATCGTGCCTTCATCGCCAGTCCTGCCCGTCACCTGGAATCCGGGAACGGACGCCTCGGTAACTGTAAAACCGACTTCGGTCGGTAGGCCCTCGATCAGCTTGTTCTCGCCGCCCTTCAGTTCTACCGTCGCCACGCCGTCGGTAAACTGCACGCCGCTGTATTCTTTTGTGATGGATGTGTCGCTGAGTTCGATTGTGAATGTGAACACCTGGTTCGCATCCGCAGTCCGGTAGCTCATCAACACCTTGCTCAGTTCCAGGTCACCGGTGTCACGGGTATTCGTGAAGGTGGCCGTGGACTGCGTCGTGCTGATTGTACCGGTGTCTCCGGTCTTCCGGGTCAGTTCAAAGCCTTCTGCAGACGCTTCTGTGATCGTATAGGAAATATCGGTCGGCAGGCCCTTCGCGGTGGCCGTCTCGCCGCCCTTCAGTTCAACCGTCGCCACACCGTCAACGAACGTCATACCGTCGTAGGTACCGTTGATATCGGTGTCGCCCAGTGTCACCGTGAAGGTGAACACCTGGTCCGCATCTGCCGCCCGGTCGCTGACCAGGATCTTGTTCAGCTCCAGGTCGCCGGTTTCGCGGACGTTCGTGAAACTCGCTTCAGACTTCGTCGTGCTGATCGTACCCGTATTACCGGTTATACCCGTCTGCTGGAAGCCTGTAGCGGAAGCTTCCGTGATTATATAGCCGGTACCTGTCGGCAGGCCGGTCGCGGTGGCCTTCTGGCCGCCCTTCAGCTGCACTGTCGCTACACCGTTCCTGAACGTCATGCCGCCATAGGTACCGTTGATACCGGTATCACTCAGCGTCACCGTGAAGGTGAACATCTGGTCCGCATCCGCTGCCCGGTCGCTGATCAGGTTCTTGCTCAGCTCCAGGTCGCCTTTTTCCTGGATGTTGTTGAATACCGGGGTTCCCTCAAGTTTCTTTGTGCAATTCTCGTCCTTGTAGTATGTTGTTACAGCCTTATAGGAAGTAACATTGCCCATCTGGGATTTCGTTACAACAACTTTTGCATAATATATGGTACTGTCCGGAGAATAGGTGGCGCCATTAACTGTTACCTGACCGGAACTTTCAGTAATCCTGTAAATATGCGTTCCTTCATTTTTATACTGTATCTCTTTGAATGTGATACTGGAACTCACATTATTTACACTGTCTATCTGTTTCCACCGATTGTTTGTTTTTTCATACAGCTTAAAGGTAAACTTCTGATTAAGTGCATCTTCTGTTAAAACGTCCCCATCTATATGCTTTGCAGCGCCAAGTGCTGCAGAATCAAAATGATAGGACGGAATGTGCGCATTCAGGTTATGCCATTCGCACTGATGCTTCATGGTTTTGGAAACCATCCAGCCTCCGCCTACACCGTCTGCGGTAGCCGCTGCTTTGGGTGCCAGGAATACACCACAGGAAGAAGAGACATTTAGATTAGAAGCGTTCGGACAATTGAATACAACCTTTTCGACATAATCGCTGTATTTTCCATCTTTAACTATCTCATCAGTGCCAATCTCATTTCCGCCATTAATTGACAGCATATATTTCGCTACGTTAATGTAGCCAGTGTTTTTCATGTTGAAAACAACACGCTGATCACTGTTTACTTTTAAATGCAGCTGGCCGGAGGTAGCGATCACCTTTTCCAGGTTGGAACCCGCAGGCACGTCAATGTAGAAGGTTCCGGCGCCCGCCCTGGTGAAATCAAGATACAGGTGATTGCCGTTTGTATTGGGCAACTCTCCGCCGTTGCTTCCTTTATTTCCGCCGTTAATAGTTGTACGGGAAGCCAGGGTCGAAGACATCGTGCCGGAGATCATATTGTCAACGGCTGTATTGATATCAGACTGGCTGCGATAGATCAGTTCATATATGCCTGAAAAATCACTTGCTTTGAAATCGATATTTTTCTCCACGCCTTCCGGCAGCGTGATGACAGCACTGTGACCCTTAATCTTTGCCGTCTGACCTTCCCATTTACCCAGCATCCAGTACTGTGTGTCCGAATTGTTTCTTGCATTTGTGTCGCCCAGCTGACCGCCGCCGGAGTGAAAAACCTTGGTGGCAAAGCTGGATTCTGATTCTCCGGGGGCATAGTAATCTTCAGTTACAATACCGTAACTGTATGCATCGCCCAGAATACCTGTTGTACTGATGGCCGCTCCCGGCGTTTTATCAATCTCAACCTTGTTAACATTTGTTCCGGTAATGGAGATAATGGAGAAACCGTCCAGTTTGAATTCCGTAATGCTGTTGTCGTTGGAATCTTTGGAGTCCGTGGAATCCACGGGCGTGACTTCGATATTATTCTTGGACGCGTTCTGTGATGCTTCCAGTGTTGTATCGCCGCTGGCTTTGGTTTCCTCATCCAGCGTCAGGTGGTTGACTTCAGACTCATCAAAACCGTTTTCCTTGATGACGATTTTGATATCCACACTGCCATCTACAGGCTGATATTCATATTCAGAGCCTTCAATGGGATTGCCGTCTTCATCATATTTGCAGTCAATAAACGCGACGTCAAACAGATAGGTATTGCTCGCGTCATAGACTTTGTTCTGTTCTATTTCTTCCTGCGTTCTCGCATCATTCAGCGCAGCAATATATGTTTCAAAGATTTCGCCGGATTTAATCTGAGTAACCTTCAGTTCAGCCGTATCCGGCACAGCGTTTTTATACTGAAGACGTGCGGTTACCTTTACAGTCGCATCTTCATAGGAATAGAAATATCTGCTTCCGTCGCTGAAAACAAACCGTACAGTTGTATCTTCTGTCAGTTTCTTCCATTCATTCATATATAATAATTTATATGAATAGGAATAAACCGGAACAGAAGCGTCAATGCCTTCTTCAAGATACTCTGGATCAATCTGTTCCCTCTTCAGGGCGGAAATGCGTCTGTTATTGATCATCGCATATTCGAATGTATACTTGATGATCTTATCGGAAGCTCCCTGTTCAATGACGAGATCATTAACCGCACGGGTTTCTCCGTTGTTGACCAGATTCAGAATATCGTCCGTAAACTCGGGCAGGGGAAGCCCGATATATTCATCGCCGATTCCTTCAGAGAATGTATTGTAATAATCTGCCCTGACATCAACGACCGTGGCTTCTTTTGCATCAAATACGAACTGGATAGTGGTGTCTTCTGTCAGCTGAGTCCATTCATTGTTGATCCTGGCCTGATAAGTAGTAATCGTTTCATTCTCATCAGTGGTTTCTGTTGAATCGGAACCCTGGTTGTCATCGTCCGGAATTGCAGCGCTGATCTGTTCCTCTGTAGGATCAGAAATCACATTGCCTTCAGCATCATAATAGGAGCGAATTGTCTCGTATGCCTCTTCCTCCTGCTTCCGGATGCCTTCGACCGTCTGTCCGTTCAGAAGAGCTCTGTTAAATACGTAAGCGGTTGTCCCTTTATCATTGGCAATTCTGATCGTATTAACAGGAGCAGAGATCAGATCCAGTTCCTCTTCAAATGCAGGAAGCTGAAGCTTGGTGAAATCCTCACCAAGGGCATTCTGTTCCTCATTGACATAATCAACATCAATGCTGATCTGTCCCGCATTCTCCTTCGGAACTTTCTCATCCCTGTATCTGACAGTCTCATCTGTCTCGATATCGGTTTCTCCCTGACTGTTGTCATCAATAATACCGATCTGATAGCTTTCAGATGAGCTGTCAGGGCCCTCAGCAAAAGCAGCAAGAGGTGCGCTCTGGAAAAGCATCATCAAAGAGAGCACGATCGCGAGAAGTCTATTGGTTTTCTTCATTGTGATTTCCCCTTTTTCACAATCATTTGACACGACTCGTCAGGGTTGATTGATTAATATGCGTTATTGATTTGTATATTCTGTTTTATTTCAGGAAAACGCTGACTCTCCAGAAGAAGTTGTTATTCTCTTCAGTAATCTGCAGATCGAACGTCTCATCATTTGCACCCGGATAATCTGTCCATTCAGAGGTATCAGGGTTTTCGCTGTACTGCCACTGGAGTACATAATCAACATCTTCATACCCTGTTACCGTTGCTTTCATATGAACGATAGAACCGATGGAAGGTTTTTCGTCATCCCAGGAATAAGTGAAAGACACTTTCCGTTCTTTAGTCTCTGTTTCACCGTTTTCTTCGTCTTCATTCACTTCTTCGGAATCCGTAAGCCCTTCATCTTCAACGGTTTCATCGTTTTCCGCATCTTCTTCGGGCACATTGTAGACTTCGGTCTCTTTTTCAGTTTCCTCGTCTTTCTCTGCTTCCTCAGGTATTACTTCCTCGGAGGATTCATTTTCTTTTTCTTCATTATTATATTCCGCTTCTTCCACGGGCTCTTCGGTCTGCTCCGTAGCAGCTTCTGCCTCAGCGACGGATTCCTCATCTGTCACCTCGTCCGGAGTTACGTCTTCAGCCGTAGGCTCTTCGGTTTGCTCATCAGGAGTTTCTGCTTCAACTGCAGGTTCTTCAGTCTCTTCAACGGGAGCCTCGTTTTCCATGACAGGCTCTTCAGTCTCTTCAGCAGGAGCTTCTGTCTTTACCGCAAAGGAACTCAGCGTGAACGCCAGATTCTGTTTTGCGGAAATCGTAATGTTGAATTTACGGAATGCAATGTTCTTCAGTTCGCAGACATAGGTGCCGTTACCGATAGATGTGAACTGGATATCGCTTCCTTCAATAGATACATTCACATCGTCCGGGCTGGCAACAAATTTCAGTGTGACATTCTCGTTCTTGCCGCACTTGATCTGAATCTTTCCCTTCTGTCCTGAAACCAGATTGTCGCTGATCTGGAATCCAACCTTCAGCGCATCATAATTCTTATCGGAAGGCTGTACGGTGGGAGCAGGAGTTTCAGCAGGAGCAGCCGGTACTTCTTCTGCAGTTTCTTCTGCAGTTTCTTCTGCAGTTTCTTCTGCAGTTTCTTCTGCGGATACTTCGGCAGGCACCTCAGACGGTATCTCAGCGGATACTTCATCAGTATCTTCCGTGGGCGCTTCGGTCGGCACTTCCTCGGCTGCAGAGGCTTCAGCCGGCACTTCAACCGGAGCGGTTGTTTCAGCCTCGTTCACAGTGGGAACGCTCTCTTCAGCAGGAATCGGTTGCGGGACAGGAACTACTTCTTCGACAGGAATCGGCTGCGGAATCGGTACAACTTCCTCGACAGGAATCGGTTGCGGAGCCGGTACAGAACCTTCAGTGGGAATCGGCTGCGGAGCGGCAGCAGTCTGTTCTTCGCTGACAGGTGCGGAAGCAGCCTCATTCTGAATAGGCGCAGCGTTATCGGTTACTGCCTCGACAGCAGGCGCTGTTTCCTGGGCATCCGGAGCTTCAACAGCTTCGTTCTGTTTTTCGCTGGCAACCAGTCTGAAAGAAACAGTATCTATAGAAGAAAGAATAATCTCATGTTTACGGCCGGCAGGGTTGGATATTTCATATACATACAGCTTCATGTTCGGGATGTCGCTGTCAACAGGGGTAAAGTTGACAGCCTTCCCATCAAGCACTGTACGGATAGATGCACTATTGGAAGCGTAGAGTTTCAGTTCAACAGGATTCTTTCCGCATCCCTTCAGGGCAATGATCAGTTCGTCGTTCAGGCCGATGGTATCAGACAGGGTCTGACCAAGGTTCATTTCAATGTTCCGGATACCCTTCAGCTCATCGGTGATATCCGGTACGTTTTCACTGATAACCTCAGGATCAACGTAACCCCAGTCATCATCGAGCTCAACCAGATCATCGTCTTCTTCCACAATAACAGGTGCTTCCGTCGGAGCGGCAGTGGGAGCAGCGGTCGGTTCTTCGATCGGTGCTTCAACAGGAGCTTCGGTCGGAGCGGCAGTGGGCGCCTCGGTCGGAGCAGCTGTAGGCGCTTCGGTAGGAGCAGCCGTAGGCGCTTCAGTCGGAGCAGCCGTGGGTGCTTCGGTCGGAGCAGCCGTGGGTGCTTCGGTCGGAGCCGGAGTCGGGGCTTCCGTAGGAGCAGCCGTGGGTGCCTCAGTCGGAACAGGCGTAGGCGCTTCAGTCGGAGCTTCCGTAGGTGCCGGAGTAGGCGCCTCGGTAGGAACCGGCGTAGGAGCCTCAGTCGGTTCGGGAGTCGGAGCTTCCGTCGGCGCTTCCGTAGGAGCCTCCGTTGGCGCTTCAACCGGAGCGACCGCCACCTCGGTCCCTTCATCTTCTGCATACACCATAGCCGTGCTGGAAATCAGCAAGGCGATAGCACACAGGATGGAGAAAACCTTTTTGAGCTGCTTCATCATATCTTTACCCCTCCCATATTACTGGGTGATTGATATCTTTTCAGGTCTGCTTCCGATTTTGCGTTACATAAAAGTTACATCGAATCATTTTCGGAAGTGTAATATATGGTCAAAATGGGCATAGTTAACCACACAAATCATACCACACAAGAAAATTGTTTTCAACCCTTTTATATCCATTTTCTGTAAGCGCTAATAAATATGGACATTCCTGATGATACATCCCTGTATACAATCTGTTTTTGGATGCATTTTCATAATTACTCGTCTGTTTTTGCATTATTGCATAAAGTAACCTGTTTTTTAGCGTTTTTTTACCATTTTTATCCATAAAATTACATCATTTTTCTGCAAAAGCTTGATAATCTGGTTCGTACAACACCCATATTTTACTTTCCAATGACGTGTAACAATGCAATGTAACCCATGTAATTATGCTGTAGGCCTTGATATCACTTGCATGGTATCGGTTTCATAATAGTTTTTTTTGTTTTTTCCTTATAATTCGGGTCGAAATTACATGTTTTGTTGCATCCTTATTCATCGAATTGATATCTCAAATATTCGCAAAAGACAAAAATAATGAAGGAACAGACATTTTTTGAAACGCCTGTTCCTTCAATGGGTTCTGCACTTTTTCTGTTTCTATTTGTACTGTTTTATGCGTTCATTTTGGTTTCTTCGAAAGCCTGTTGTGCAAGAAGCAGTGCTCCGGTTGCTCCACTTTTTGTCCCCAACCCCGGTTCAACAATAAAATGATCAATATCCTCAAGAATCTCTTTCGCCTGTACATATCCGTTCAGCAGTGAAAGCGTCTTCCGGCGGATCAGCGGGAAAAGGTGCTTCTGCTGCATCACACCGCCGCCCAGGATAATCTTCTCCGGGGAGAAAGCGCAGATCATATTCACGCACATCTGGGCCAGGTATGCTGCTTCCAGGTCCCAGGCCGGATGGTCCTCCGGAAGTTCGTACCCTTTCCTTCCCCATCGCTTCTCTATAGCGGGTCCTGAAGCCAGTCCCTCCAGGCATCCTGTATGGTATGGACAAAAACCGACCGGAGTTTGATCCTGGGTCTCCTGGCGCAGCAGCATGTGCCCAAGTTCCGGATGTACAAGGCCGTGAACCAGTTTTCCCTCAATGACCAGACCAGCCCCGATCCCTGTCCCGACCGTGACATATGCGCAGCTGTTCAGTCCCCTGGCCGCACCCAGCTTCCACTCTGCCAGGGCGGCAGCATTCACATCCGTATCAATAAGTGCCGGTATGCCCAGTTCATCCCGCATGGGCGGCAGAAGTGGCTTATCGCTCCAGCCAGGCTTCGGTGTTTTAGTGATCCATCCGTATGTGGAAGACTCCCTCTTCAGATCAACAGGGCCGAATGTACCGATTCCCAGGGACACGATTCCTTTTCCCCTGAACCAGTCAATCATCGCCGGAATTGTTTTTTCCGGCGCTTCTGTCGGAATACTGACCTGTTCCAGAAGTTCATTCTGCTCATTCCCTACAGACAGAACCATTTTGGTTCCGCCGGCTTCCAGTGTTCCAAAGAGCATGTTTCCTTCCTCGCTTTCCATGCTTATCAATTTGTCTGCCTGTATGATCATTATACCTGATTCAGGTACTTTCTGGCCAGAGCAAACTGTTCATTCAGGTTCCGGATGTTCACTGTGCCTGTCTTATCGAAGCCCGTGGCTTCAAACGTGAAATCTCCTGCATACCCTGTCTCTCTGACAAACCGGAAAAAGCGTTCAAAATCAATATGTCCTTTTCCCATCGGCAGGACCTTCAGGTTGCTCCAGTCCTTATATCCGCCGCCATAATCATTTACATGGTAATGCAGGATATGTTTTTCCTTCCAGAGCCAGTCATATTCCGGCTCATACAGCAGCTCCAGCTGGCGGTGAAAATCCGCCATCTTGGTATCAAATACAAACCGGATCTCCGGATAATGCTGATAAAGCTCCACCCAGTGGGTCATCGGATCGGTTCCGTTGCAGATTACGTTCTCAACCAGCAGCGTCAGTCCGTGTTTCTCTGCCCTTTCCCGCAGTTCCGAATAAGCCCGGAGATTGTTCTCAAAATTTGAATCTGAGATAATCCCGTTCCACAGGTGGAAAACCATTTTCTCCGCGCCTGCCGCTTCCGCCACGCTGCAGTTTATTTCAAACAGCCGGAAGGCCTCGCGCAATTCCTCGTCTCCGCCGATGGAAATATGCTCTGAAAGGGATTTCTCGCAGTGCATAACCGGGATATTCAGCTGAATTGACTTCAGAAAGGTTGTCAGTTGTTCAATCTGATCATACCAGGTGCTGTACAGCATAAACTCGAATCCGTCGCATTCAAGCCGGGGACAGAATTGTTTCAGCAAGCGGTAATCCCTGCCGTTGGGTCTTCCGATCAGTGCCCCCGTGGAGCAAAGGATCTGGTGCATGGTCAAATTCTCCTGTCAAAAAACCGGGCGCTGTGTACAGCGCCCGGTTTGGTTCTTTGGATCACTCGAAGGTTTCGAAGTCGCCTTCCGCTTCTGTCGCCGCAGCGGGTGTCTCCATATTCTCCAGTGCGAAGTATGCAGGGAGAATTGCCTGGGACCACGTCACCTGTCCGGTGATATAGTAGTTCTGGAGATACTGGTTGAAGAAGTCGAAGTAGATGTTCGAATAGATCGGGATCGTGGGCAGTACTTCGTTGTACCGTTCCTGGAAGGTAACCCACTTGGATACATATTCGAAGACGTCACCCGGCTCAGTCCGGCGCATGGCCTTGGCGTCATACCAGAGTTCCTCGTCATCCGAATAGGTGTTGTTCCAGATTTCGTGGTTCTTCGTGGTATCCGTGGAATAGGTGATGGACGGGTCCACGATCACGTGGAAGTTCGTCGCGAGGTAGATCATGTCGGTGGTGCGTTCCTTCTGCCGGTAGTAGGACTTCAGCAGTTCTTCCATCGGTTCGGGCACCAGCTCCAGCTTGATGCCGACGGCAGCAAGATTGTCCACGAAGCTTCCGACACCGGCGTCCGGCTGTACGTCTTCAGGCGCTGCGATAGTATCTGTACGTACCGCGGTCTGCATGAGTTCCGCCATATGGTTGCCTTCCGGATACATCAGCTTCAGGTCCAGGGCAACCAGGGTGCCGTCGTCCATCTTCTTACAGCGGACGTCATCCACGCCTTCCGTGAAAGCGTCACCGTTGCGGTTCAGGGTCCAGCCGGCCTTTTCCAGCAGCTTCTTCGCCTTGGACAGATCCACGGTATACTTTACCAGCTTGTCTTTCCATTCATCAGCAAGAGCCTGCCAGGCAGCAATGGCCTTCTCATAGTCTTCCTGGGTTTCCACGTAACGATTCTTATACTTCTTGGTCAGGTCTTCTTCCTCGCCGTCCTTTGTCAGGACCTGGGGCAGAGTCACCTGATCCAGGAAATTGACGGGATAACTGATTTCGCCCTTCAGCAGTTTGTATTCCCACTGCTCAATGCCGTAGTAGCCATCCACACGGGTGAAGAAAGACTGACCGCCGTCAGCGCTTCCGCAATACAGGGAGCCCAGCAGGTCACGGTCCATACACCAGGCGATCGCCTGGCGGACTTCCTTGTCATGGACGGTGGGCCAGTCATAGGTGAAGGTCAGGAAGGAAAGGCCGATCCGGGGATAGGGCTGGCTGCGGATACCGAATTCTCCGCCCTTCTGCAGGCCTTCCAGAATCGTCTGGCCATAAGTCACCTTGTTGACCAGGTGCAGTTCACCGTCAGCAAGCTGCTGGATCAGGGTGTCATTGTCAGCCACAACGAACTTGATCTTCTCAATGGTGGGTTTCACCAGCCAGATCTCATCGCCGTTGGCATCCAGCTTGGGCGTCTCATTGTCAATATCCATGACCTGGATATAGTTTGCCGGACCGGAATAGTCTGGACCGGGCAGGTTGTTGTGCATCCAGGCACCCTTAAAGTAGGGGTTGATTTCGTAGTGGCCTTCGCCTGTCGCGGCGTCCCAGGAAACCATCTTGTAGGGGCCGGACACCACGGACGGATGGGAATTGTATCCGGTTTCCGGATCCAGGATGGTCTTCTGCAGCAGTTCAGGGGTGAACACAGGCTCGCTGACGTACAGGTCTTCGTTTCCGAGATATACGCCGAAGCCGTCGTCATAAACCTTGCATCCGGGAGCGATTACGCCGATCGGATATGGCACAGTCAGCAGCAGACCGGTTTCGAAGAAGTAAGGCAGGAATTCGCCGTCCAGGTGGAACCAGATCTCATGGTCGCTATGGACTTCCACACCGCTCAGGCTCCGGACGTCATCGTCCGTCAGCTCTTCGCCGGCCATGATCTTTTTCCGGGTGGCAATATAGTCATCGTAGCCCAGCAGATGCTCGGCGCGATAAATCTTACCGCCGATTGCTTCGATTTCAGGGCTCATCATCAGCAGCAGGGAGAATGCGTAGTCCCAGGCTGTGATGGGCGTTCCGTCGGAATAATACAGATCGTCGCAGAGGATCATCTTGTAGGTGTGGTTGCCCACTTCGTCAACCTCCACCGGTCCGATCGTTTCCACAACGCTGGGATCAAACACGTATGTACCCTGGTTCTGGTCCCAGTTTACCAGGTTGTATCCGTGGATCAGGGCACGAACGTCGATATCAGCGGTATCATTGCCGAACAGCTCGGTAAAGAAGTCGCCCTTGGTGATTGTGGGATGTCCGACAATCAGTTCCTCAGGAGCTTCAAACTCGGCCTGTTCTCCTTCTGCCAGTGACAGCAGGGGCGCCTGGGCCATCAGGAGCACGGTCAGAAGCAGGCACAGGATTCGTTGCAGTTTGTTCACAGTGATCAGATCCTTCCTTCTTTAATCGAAACAATCTCCGACGTGGTTAATGATAACTTCCACACCCAGAGGCGTATCATACTCTTCAAAGAAATACCAGGTTTCACCAGCGGTCTTCGGGGTCTTGCCTTCCGTCGGCTTTTCCGGTCTCTCCCAGATGGTGTTGGTGAAGGTCATGGCGTTGCCCTCTTCCTTTACACCGGTCAGGGTATACCCGATGACTTCCTGTTCCTTCCAGCCGTACTTGGCAGGCTGGCCGTTCACAACAGTGGGAAGGTCATTGACTGTAGCGGTCCATCCGTTCGTCGCATCCAGGACGACTACCTTGACCACCTTCTGGCCGTCAGAGAGGGTCATCGCGATGCTGCTCGGCCGGATACCGGCGGCGTTATCCTTGTCCACCCAGATCTTGCTGACGGAAATGCTCGTCACTTCGGGGCGGTACTGGTTGACAATGTTGTAACCGTTGATCTCCGCGGCGTACATGGGCACCGCGTCTTCATTGATCGTGTAGACGACTTCTGTCTTGTTGTCTTCCTGGTAACGGGGCTTTTCAACAAAGGTGAAGGCCCAGTTCTCGCCGGCGGTCAGGATGTGGCTGTCCACTTCCACGCCGTCCGCGAACAGGCGCACCGTAATCGCGTCAGGACGGTTGCCGTCCTTGTTGTTATTGTCATTCCAGGTCTTGGTAACCGGAATATCCACAAACTCGGCGTCGGGTTCGGGTGTCGGGGCGGGCACATACTGGTTGAACAATTTGGCTGTCGCCGTTCCATCCGGAGTAACCTCCAGCTTCATGCCGGTCACGCTGGCGCCGGTCAGGGTGTAGTACTTCACCAGCGTTTCCGCGTTCCGCTCCACCACTGTGTATACGCCGGGAACCAGGTCGCCCAGTTCATACTGGCCGTTCGTGAACTGGCTGTATGTGATTGTGACGGGCATCCGGTCATCCGGTCCCAGGATTTCAAAGCTCAGCGCGCCGATGTTGGCCATCGGATCATAATCTTCCTCTGCTTCAATCGCTTCGGGAAGTTTATAGGCGTATTTGTATGTCAGGGTAGCGGCTTCTCCGGCCTTGACCATCACGGCGTCGGATACCTTGCTGTTCGCCGTGTCCATGGAATAGCCTTCCACCAGCGTATCGGCGTTGGTGCCGCGGACCAGGTAGGCACCGGGCAGCACATTGTCGAAGCTGAAAGAACCGCCGGAGATCTGTGCCCAGGTAAGGGTCCTGGGCATGGAAGGATCCGGACCGTCCACTGTCAGGGTCAGTGCGGAAAGATCTGCGCCTTCCGGTGCGCCGGTAACGGCGGCCGTCAGGTTCAGGGATCCGGTTTGGAGGGTGTTTTTCACTTCCAGCCCGGAGGCGGTGGAAGTATAGCCGTCGGGAGTCTGCAGCTGCTTAACCGTATATTCAATTTTGGTATCGGCATTGGGCTTGAAGACCGGCAGGTCATTCCAGGTTACTTTCCAGCCCGGGTTCTTCGCAGTCAGCGGTTCGCCGTAGGCTTCCCCGTCAGCCAGCAGCATCAGCTGTACGGATTCAGGCCGGATTTTGCCGGCGTTGTCGGAATCATCCCATGCAACCGTAGCGGATACGGAAATGGCCGGGGCCACGGGACGGTTGAAGGTCACCACGGAAACAGCATCCTTGCTCAGGGTTGCGGCATATCCTTCAACACTGTCATAAGTCCATTCATTATCAGTGTCAGCAGGTACTGAGACCACTCCGGTCCAGCCGTTTTCCTCATTCAGCGTTGCCTTCTGTCCGGCCAGGTACGCATTTACGGATTCAGGGCGAACACCGTCATAATTATCCCCGTCCATCCATTTGGCAGTAATGATACGGTCTTCATACTGTATTTCTTCTGCCAGAGCGCAGACACAGCCCAGCGCAAGAGCAAGAACACACAGCAAAGACATGATTCGCTGAAGGTGCTTTTTCATGAGTGATTCTCCCCTCTGGTTATACCTTCGGTTTTCAGTTTATAAACGCTTCATCCAATTATTTCCATGTAAAGCGAAGAGAAATCCCCTTACATGTACATACTTCTACAGATTTGATTATAGGTCTCCCACATCAAAAAAGCAAGTCAGAAAGCGACTTTTTGCAGTGTGTTTGAAAAAAATAAACCGGAAAGTCTACGTATGACTTTATCCGGCTTAAATTGTTTTTATCTTGTTTTTGAAAAAGTGCAAAAATGGTAACGATTCCAATAAAATCAACGCTTCCAGGGCTTTGCAAGTTTTGTCTTTCCGGTCAGGAGTTATTGTCTTCCAGGTACTTTCTTTCCTCTTTTTCCCAGGTCCTGGCAGAGATGATATACCGGGGACGGTGTTTGGTCTCCAGGTATGTCTTTCCGATATACTGGCCCAGGATTCCGATGCTGATCAGCTGGATACCGCCCAGCAGGCAGATGATACAGATTGTGGAAGCCCAGCCGACAACCGTCTGGCCCATAATCGCCCGTATAACGGCCCATATCATCAGGATCAGGCCTACTACGCTGAATCCGATCCCGAAGGAGGTAATCAGGCTGATGGGTTTCACGGAGAGGCTTGTGATCCCGTTGAACGCCAGTGCCAGCATCTTCCGCAGCGGATAATGGCTCTTCCCCGCCAGGCGCTCCGCGCGGTCATAGGTTACCGTAGCGCTCTGGAAGCCCACCAGCGGCACCATGCCCCGAAGGAAGATATTGACTTCCTCAAAGTCTGCCAGGTGCTGCAGCACCCGTGCGGAAATCAGCCGGTAGTCCGCGTGGTTGAACACCACCTCAGCCCCAAGGAATTTCATGAACTTATAGAAGCCTTCTGCTGTAAACCGCTTGAAAAAGGAATCTTTGTCCCTTTTTGCGCGTACACCGTACACGATCTCCACGCCGTTCAGGTACTCATCCACCATGCGGTCCATGGCATTGATATCATCCTGTCCGTCACAATCGATGGAAATGGTGATATCACACTTGTCCTTTGCTTCCATAAGCCCGGCAAGCACCGCGTTCTGGTGTCCCCGGTTCCGACTCTGGCAGATGCCGATATAGTGTTCATCCTGCGCAGCCAGATCCCGGATAATTTCCCATGTTTTGTCCGCCGATCCGTCGTTAACAAACAGGATCCGGCTGTTTATGCTGATTTTTTCAGCCTCTGTCAGCTCCTGAATCTTCTTCAGGAACCAAGGGGCGGTAATGGGTAATACCTGTTCCTCGTTGTAGCAGGGAATCACGACCCACAGAACCGGTTTCGCCATTGTTTCCTCCTTGGCAGCAGCCTTGATTATTTCTTCTTCAGGCTTTCAAACATTTCATACTTTCCGAGCATCACCATGACCACGTCTTCGGGTATGGGGGTGTCAATGTCCGGCGGGATTTTGATCGTATCACCCTCGCCTCGGACAGCAATCACGTTCACGCCGTACCGGGTGCGCAGCTCCAGCTCCCGGATGGTCTTCCCCACCCATTCGGCAATCGGCTGCATTTCCACAATGCCGAATTCCTGGGACAGCTCAATGTATTCCATAACGCCGGCCTGGGTCATGCCCAGAGCCAGTTTGTCCGCCACTTCCCGTTCCGGAATGATCACCTTGTCAGCGCCCAGCCGTTCCAGGATTTCCCGGTAGGTATCGTCATGGGCCTTGCAAAGGATGTAGGGCACGTTCAGGCTCTTCAGGTTCATGGTAATCAGCGCTGAGGATGCGAGGTCGGAACCCACGGCTACGATCGCATGTTCAAAGTTCTCAACGCCCAGCTTCGTCAGCACGTCCAGGTCGCGCGCATCCGCCGCTACCGCCCGTGTCACCTTGTCGGCAATTTTGTCAATCAGCTGCTCGTCGGTATCAATAACCATCACTTCTTCACCGCGGGCATAAAGACGGGTCGCCAGCTCCGTTCCGAAACGGCCCAGGCCGATCACAACATAGGATTTCATCGAACGCAACCTCCTGTTATCCGATCAGCAGATCGGTATTCGCATATTTATACTTTTCCCCGGAAGGCTTTTTCTTCAGGAAACCGAAGCTGAGGGTCAGCAGGCCCACCCTTCCGAAGTACATAAACACAATAATCATGCATTTGGACACTGTGCTCAGCCTCGGCGTAGCTCCTGCCGTCAGGCCCACCGTACCGATCGCTGAGACTGTTTCAAACAGGCTGTCCGCAAAGCCCACCTGGGAGGTGGCGCAGATCAGTGTCGCGCCGGCGAATGCCAGCAGCACCATCAGCATGAAGATGGTAATGGCATTGAGCACATGATCGTCGGAGATTGTCCGGCTGAAGACGCTCACGGTATGGCGTCCGCGCATCCGGTTCCACAGGAACAGCAGCAGCACCACAAACGTCACCGTCTTCAGGCCGCCTGCCGTGGATCCGGAGGAACCGCCGATCAGCATCATAAAGATGGAAACTGCTTTACCAGCGGATGTCAGCATGCCCTGGTCCACTCCGGCAAAGCCTGCGGTACGCAGGGTCATGGACTGGAAGAAGGCTGCCAGGATCTTTTTCGGTACCGAAAGCGGTCCCAGCGTGGAGGGATTGCGCCATTCAATCAGGCAGAACAGCACTGTGCCTGCCAGGAGCAGCGTCCCCGTGGTGATCATCACCAGTTTGGTGTATACGCTCCACTTTTTCGGACTTCTTTCACGCAGGAGTTCGTCCCATACCAGGAAACCAAGTCCACCGAGGATAACCAGCGCGCTCAGCGTCAGGCAGATCACCGGATCCGTCTGGTAAACAATCAGGCTTGCACCGGGTTTGATAAAGCCCAGCACGTCAAATCCCGCATTGCAGAAGGCCGAAACAGAATGGAATATACCCAGTTTCAGTGCCAGCGGGAAAGAATATTCCGTCAGGAAACGCGCGGTAAGAATCACGGCACCGACGCCTTCAACCGTAAAGGCCCGGATCAGCAGCCGCTTCTGGTGCTCCACCACGTCGTTCATGTTCGATCCGATTGCTTCAGCCATCACCAGCTGCTGCTGGATGGAGATCTTCCTTCTTAGGCTGAAATAGGCCAGAGAGGCCGCGGACATAAACCCGAGTCCGCCCACCTCAATCATCATCAGGATAACCACCTGGCCGAAATTGCTCCACTGGCTCCAGGTATCCGCCAGCACCAGCCCTGTAACACAGGTGGCAGACGTGGCGGTAAACAGCGCTGTCATAACGCTTGCACCCTGTCCGTTCCGGGACAATACCGGCAGGGTCAGCAGCAGTGTGCCGAGCAGGATAATCCCCAGGAACGTAAAAGCCATGATCCGGCCGATACTGACGGACTGCCGTTTCTTTTTCGGCCGCCAGGCCGGTTTTCCTCTGGTCATCTGTTTCCCTTCTTTCGGCAAAAAGTATACACCATTCACCTGTACAGGATCAATATCCCGCCTGTCCGGGCTTACTCATCGTCGTTTGCAAACTCGATTTTCTTCACGCTCTGGATCTTTCCGCCGCGCAGAACAAGCTTGGCCATGGTCACGTCGCTGCCAAAGCGGGCCCGTCCGCAGCTGCCCGGGTTCAGCCAAAGCCGTCCGTCTGTCCATTCCTCGCTGTAGCGGTGGGAATGCCCGTAGATCACCGCGTCCACACCCTCCAGGTCCCGTGGAACGTCCCTGTGGTCATGAACCATGCAGAACGATACCCCGCCGATCTGGAAGCGGAGAATACCTGCCAGGTCACAGACGCCCGGCATCCAGATATCATTGTTTCCCCGGACAGCGTATATGCTTCCGTTTACGGCCAGCTCATCCAGGTCGCTTTCCCGGATGATATCTCCGGCATGCAGGATGCAGCTGCAGTCCTGCACTTCAGCCATCACGCATCTGCGCAGCATCCCGTGCGTATCGGATATCACCGCGATCCTGATCTCGTCTCCGCTCATCTGTCTTCTCCTATAAAAGAAGGGCTGCCTTCAGGCAGCCCATAAAAACAATTCCGGTAAATCATGGCAGGAGGCTCTGTGCGGAGTCTCCCTTCGCACCGTGCTGATTCCGGATCACAGAAGCAGGATTACTCCTCTTCTTCCGTTTCTCCGTCGGCTTCTTCCTCCGGCAGTTCGGGGAAAAGTTCCTTGCCGCACTGGGGGCAAAGGGCGTCCTCATCAAAGTCCACTTCGTCCGGATCAATCTCGACAGAAGCGCCGCAGTGAGGGCATTCATACTCGATCACGCCTTCAAAAGCCTGATCCTCGTCCTCTTCTGCCAGTTCTTCGTCTTCATCGTCATAAAGATCCGCTTCCAGATCAGCCAGATCCTCATCGATGCTCTCCACGTAGTCGCTCAGCTCCCCGTGGGATTCTGCCAGGGCTTCAAAGGATTCGCCAACTTCACCCAGCACTTCCAGAATGCCGAGAATCAGCTTGTGGGAATCCTTGTCCGGATTCAGCTTCATGCCTTCCGCCAGTCCCTGAAGATAACTGATCCTGTCAGTCAGTCTGCTCATTTCCGTTCCTCCCGGTCCGTATGCGGTCGTCACAGTTCGCCGATCAGGCGCGCTTGAGGTACTCGCCGCTGCGGGTATCGATCTGGATCTTGTCGCCGGTGTTGATGAACAGCGGCACCTGCAGGCTGAAGCCGGTCTCCAGCGTAGCGGGCTTGTAGGTGTTGGATGCGGTATCGCCGGCGAAGCCGGGTTCGGTATCGGTCACTTCCAGCACAACAAAGTTCGGAGCTTCCACGGAGAAGGCGCTGCCCTTGAAGAAGCGGACGGTCACGTTGGTGCCTTCCTTCACGAAGGGGATCGCGTCTTCGACCTGGTCCTTGCTCAGCGGCAGCTGTTCATAGGTTTCCACGTCCATGAAGTAGTACAGGTCGCCGTCGTTGTAGACGTACTGCATTTCCTTGGTCTCGATGATGGCCTTGGGCATTTTGTCCGTCGGGTTGAAGCTGCGTTCAACCACAGCACCGGTCATCACGTTCTTGATCTTGGTGCGGACGAAAGCCGCTCCCTTGCCGGGCTTCACGTGCTGGAAATCGACGATATTCCAGACGCCACCGTCCCATTCAATCGTAATGCCCTTTTTGAAATCGCCAGCGGTAATCATTGTGTCATTCCTCCGTTCAATTCGTTCTGGGATTCTGTATTTACAGGATGATAAGCTGCTTATCCGCCGTCGTCAGCGGTACACAGCCGTTTTCCTTCACCAGGCAGGTGTCCTCGATCCTCACGCCGCCAATGCCGGGCAGGTAGATGCCAGGCTCCACCGTAACCACATGGCCGGCCTGCAGGATGTCATTGCAGGTCTGGCTCAGCCGGGGATCTTCGTGGATATCAATGCCCACGGAATGTCCCAGCCCATGCCCGAACCGTCCCGCGTAGCCCCGGGCGTCGATATAGTCCCGGGCCAGCTTGTCGATATCGGAGCAGGTCTTTCCGGCCATAAGCGCGTCTTCACACATCGACTGGGCCCGCAGCACGGTTTCATAGACCTTGCGCATCTCGTCTGACGGCTGTCCCAGCGCGACCGTACGGGTCATATCGCTGCAGTAACCGCCCACCTTCGCGCCGAAATCCATGGTGATCATGTCGCCGTTCTTCAGCGTCCGGCTTCCCGGGATCGCGTGGCAGAGGCTGCCGTTCTCCCCGGAGGCGATGATGGTGTCGAATGCAAGTTCATCCGCGCCCAGGCGCAGCATTGTGAAGTCCAGTTCAATCTGAAGTTCCTTCTCGGTCATGCCGGGCTGGATCTTCGGAAGGATCGCGTTGAAAGCTTCGGATGTGATATCGCAGGCCTTGCGGATTACCACGATCTCGTTGGGGGTTTTTATCTGTCTCAGCTGCTGGAGAACCTTGTTCAGCGGCACACAGGAGACTTCCTCTCCCACCGCGCCGCGCAGCGCCTCAAAGTCGTCAACGGACAGGTAATTCGTTTCCACCCGCAGTTCGGTAATTGCTTCCGCTTTGACCAGTTCCGCGAGGATCTTGTTGTGGTTCCGGCCCTTCCCGATCATTTCCACCCGGAAGTCCGGGGCCTGTCTTTCCGCCTGTTCTGTGTAGCGGAAGTCTGTAATGATTACTCTGCTGGCCTCGGAGATGTATACCAGGCCTTCGCCCGTATACCCCTCGGTCAGATAAAACATATTGGATGGATCATGCACCGCGACAGCCGCTTTGGGGCCGAGGCGGAGCTGATTGATCAGCCGCTCCGATGCGGTCAAAAAGATCACGCCTTTCCGGATATAACCCTTATGTGGGCACATCCACAGGACATTTTATCATATACAAAGCCGTTTGAAAAGAAAAAACTGACAAAAAAGCCTGTATTCATTTTATACAGGCTTTTTTGTCATCCTGAGCACAGTCGAAGGATCCCTTACTAAGAGCCATCCGCGTGATGGCTCCATCAAATCAAAAGAACAGCTTCCATTTGGAAGCTGTTCTCTCCACCATTTTTAAGTTATTGAGCAGTTGTCCAAATCTTTGATTTGGGCGAAGAGCCGATGACCGCCAGTGGCGGGAATCTCATCGGGTCTGAGGTCAATCGAAAGGGAGTAAGCTCTACAGTGTAGAGTTGCGACCATTGAGATTGCGGAATACAACTGCCATGCTACAGCCGTCCATTTCTGCGAACCATAGGCGATGCAGAAATGGAATACGGCGATCGCAAAGTTTTCACGAAAAAGATGGTGCAGATACTGCACCATCTTTTATTACAGCTCAAAGGCTTTGAGCACCGCTTCTCCCATGGCGTCGCGCTCGCACTCCGCCGTATGGCGTACGGGCAGATCCTTCAGCGCTTTTACCTGTGCGGGCATCGGTACGCCCGTCAGTTTCTCCAGCTCTTCGCTGCATGCAAAGGCGTCCTTGCCTTCCGCGGCGTCTGCTCCCGCAATTCCGCGCAGCACGTCCGCCGCGAACTTGTAGGGGCTCGCCGTGGACAGCAGAACGGTCGGGGTGGCGTCATTTGTCTTCAGCCGGTACTGGCGGAGCACATGGCCGCCCACAGCCGTATGCGGATCCATAAGGTAATGATCCTCAAGGAACCGCTTCCCGATCTCCTTCAGCGTATCCTTGTTGTCTGCGCAGTCTCCCCAGAACACGTCTGCCATCCAGTCTCTCCGCTGCTCACCGATGGAATAGCTTCCGCTTTCCTTCAGCTGCTCCATCCACCGTTTGATCAGCGCGCCGTCCCGGTCTGCGGCTTCATACAGCAGCCGTTCCAGGTTGGAGGAAACGAGAATGTCCATGCTGGGGCTCAGTGTCTTGAAGAATGTGCGGTGTGTGGAATAGGTGCCGCTGTTGAAGAAGTCCGTCAGCACGTTGTTCCGATTGCTGGCACAGATCAGCTTGTTCACCGGCAGTCCCATATTCCGGGCATAGTACCCAGCCAGGATATCGCCGAAGTTTCCGGTCGGAACGCAGAAATTCACGGGATCCCCCGGGGTGATGGCGTGTTTGTTGACCAGGTCCGCGTATGCGGAGAAGTAATACACAATCTGGGGAACAAGCCGTCCGAAGTTGATGGAGTTGGCAGAAGACAGGATCTTGCCCCGCTCTTCCATCTGCTTGACAAACTCCGGAGAGGAGAAAAGCTCCTTCACACCGGTCTGGGCGTCGTCAAAGTTGCCCTTGACCGCGATAACATGCGTGTTGTTTCCTCCGGTGGTGACCATCTGCAGCTTCTGTACGTCGCTGACGCCTTCCTGCGGATAGAACACGGTACAGCTTGTGCCGGGTACATCGCGGAAGCCTTCAAGTGCCGCTTTGCCTGTATCGCCGCTGGTAGCAACCAGGATGCTGATTTCCCGCTTTTCACCGTTCTTCACAGCGGCAAGACGGGTCAGGTGCGGAAGCAACTGAAGCGCCATGTCCTTGAAGGCCAGCGTCGGTCCGTGGAAAAGTTCCAGCACCCAGGTGGCGTCATCAATCTGTTTCACCGGGGCAATTTCCGGCGTATCAAAACGTTCCGTGTTATAGGCTGCGCGGACTGCTTCCTCAATTTCCGGAATGTTGAAGTCCTCCAGGTACCGCTTCAGGATGGAAACCGCGCGTGCGGCATAATCCATCTCGCAGAAGGAGGAAATTCTGTTCATCGGAACAGACGGGAACATAGCGGGGACGTACAGGCCTCCGTCCGGCGCCAGACCATGCAGGATTGCCTGGCTGGCCGTAACACAGCTTTCACCGCGGGTGGAGAAGAAAGACACGAATGAATCACACTCCGGTTCTTTAATATGTTTCCGTTCTGGAAAAAAGAGGCGCCGGGAAATGCCGCCGCCTCTTCCGTGTTTGCTTGTCAGATCAGATCAGATACTGTTTGAAGAACACCGGGATCTCTTCCGGATCGGCGCTCAGGCTCAGTACAAAATCAACATCATGCTTTGCACCCAGTTCAACCAGCACCTTCACAATCGGCTCCGTATCAGCCAGCTCAGTATGGCTCAGCTTCAGGAAAGCGTCAATAAAGATGGTGCCGACGTCGAAGTTGGATGAAAGGATTCCGCACAGGAAGCCGATAAACATATCGGTGCTGTGAATATGATAATCTTCGGCGTTGATAAAACGAACCTTGTGGTCCACGTCGAACATGTAGCGATTGTCATCATCCAGGAAAATGACGTCGTGTACCGCGTCGCGGGCAGTGGTATTGGTCAGGTCAATCAGCCGCTTCGTTTTTCCGGAGCCCTTTTTGCCTGCAATTACCTGTATCATGGGAACCAGCCTCCTTTTATGGGGTTTTCTCTGAGAGCATTATACGCTACTTTTGGTTTTAGCGCAACGTGTTTTTCCCGGCGATATCCTGATAAGTTATCCCGGTGTTCAGCTTGCGTGTTTCCCTGCCGCCGTTGCGGCAGATTGCCTTGTAATCACAGTATCGGCATACCGGTCCGAGGGAATCCTCGCCCGGCATGGCGGCAATATCACCGTCCCGCATACGGCCGCAGAGTTCTCCTGCTTTTTCAACCGCCGCGTCCATCAGGCCGCTGAGCGTCTTTTCTTCCACGGCCCAGGATGCGGATTTGCTGATGGTTCCGTCCTTATTGAACACCTTGTCCACGGAGAACGGATGCACGTCCCGGTCCATGGCCCGGATCAGGTCTTCCTCAGCCGTGACCAGGCCCTTCATCCGAACCTCGCTGATCCGGTCGTTCTCAATCTTTTCCGGATTATCCTCATCCGTGGACACTTCTTTATCCTCAATGGGAAAGAACATGGCGCCGGCCGGCCGGGTGCCCGGCATGCTGTCAGCCGCGGCTTTCAGGTAAATCATCAGCTGCAGCTGCTCTCCGTCCTCCATTTTAGCGGGATCCGGTTTCTTTCCCCTGCTCTTGTTGTCTACCACCCGCAGCCAGACGCCTTCGCCGTTTTCATAGGTGTCAATCCGGTCAATCTGTCCCCGAATCGCCGTCTTGCTTCCGTCCGCGAGTGTGATGATCACCGGCGGAAGGCCTTCATTTTCACCGAAGGGCTGCTCCGTTGCTATCGTCCGGAATTCGCTGTTTGCGGCAAACCGGGTCAGCACCTGCGCAGCCCGGCGGACGCGGCGCAGGTATCCCTCGCCCGTCCATTCTCCCATCGCGTCTTCCCGCAGCGGTGTATCCTTCCACTCCTCTGTCAGCTCCGTCAGGATGGTATCCATGACGTTGTCCACCTGCTCCGCCGTAAAATACGGCCAGTCTTTCTGCGTGCCGGCCTGCTTCATATACCGGTCCAGCGCTTCATGGAAGAAAGTCCCCGCGTCGTTGCTCTCATAGGTAAATTCTTCCTGTTTCACCGGCCGCAGGCCATAATCAATAAAGTGCCTGTACGGGCAGGATGCAAACTGCTCCAGCCGGCTGATGGACAGCCGGTCTGTCATAAACAGTTTCCTGGCTGTATCCTTTTCCAGCTTCTGCTCTTCTTTCTGCGGCAGCATTTCCTCCAGGAGCCGGTGCGCCGCCTTTCCGTATGTACCGTTGTGCAGCAGCTGAACCAGGGCCGTTCTCCAGACCTGAGGCATTTCCGGTATCATACCGTCCTTCAACTCTGTCAGCCAGTTTCCCACACCTTCCAGTGCTTCCCGAGGCGTTGCCGGATCCTTCCGGTTCTCCTGGCCCAGCATGCCGCCCTCTTCATGGATATTCGGATACAGTTCCCTGATCTGGGCGATCAGTCCGTCCGGCTGCAGTGCGCCTCCTTCTTCCGAACGCAGGCTCCAGCTGATCATCAGCTTCTCCCGCGGCAACGTCAGGGTACGATAGAAGTCATATTTCCGGATCAGGCAGCCTGCCTCCCGGCTGATGCCGATGGTTTTCCCGGTGGCTTCCTCCATCCTTTTCCGTTCGGTATCCGTCAGCCAGCCGCTTTCCGGTGCTGTAAGCATGCCATCCTGCGCCTGCGGAAGAATCAGTGCCCGGATATCGCCTGCCAGCAGATGCCCTGTCTCACCGATTATGACGCCGTCTTCCTGCTCCGGCAGCGCAGCAAGCGACACCGGATTCAGTGCGCTTTCCAGCATATACCGCAGATCCCTGATTGCCGCGCGCCGCACGCCCAGAAGCGTACCAAGCTGATCCAGCAGATCCATCAGCAGTTTCCAGATCTGCCTGTTGATAATCGCTTCCCTGTACATTTCATGTTGCAGGAGCATTTCTTCCTCTTCCTGCAGCCTGTTCCATACGTTTTGCGCCTCCAGGAATCCAACCAGCGCCTCCGCGGACTCCGCCGCGTTCCTGGCTTCCTTCAGGTTCGTCCGCAGTTCCTCCACCGGCTCCAGCAGCCGCTGCCGGAGCGCTTCCGTTTCCTCCGCGTCCTCCCCGTTTGTAAAGGGGCGCTGCCATCTTCTTCCCTCTATGCCGTGTGCCCGGGCATAGTCCTCCAGGCACAGGCCTTCTGCTTCCGTCAGTGTGCAGAAGCCGCTCCGCGCCACTGTGATCACCTTGTCCGTGCGATAGCCGTCACTCAGGATGGACAGTGCACTGAGCAGCATACGGCATACGGGATGATTCACCGCTTTGTCCTTTTGCTGCCACACAAAGGGAATACCGCTGATCTTCAGATTTGCCCTCAGGATTCCTTCAGATCCGGCTCCCGGCGGAAGGGCAATTGCCATCTGGTTCCACGGAATGCCTTCCTCATGCCATCCCCGCAGCGTGGACGCAACGGTTTCCGCCTCATCCCACGGAGAACTGCCGGCATATAGTTTCAGCACGCCTTCCGTTTCCCCCGTCCAGGTTTCCGGATTCAACGCAAACAGATTCCGGTCCAGGAACTGCAGTGCCGGGGCACAGCCTTCCCGTACGCTGTGCGGATAGACTTCATCTGAAAGCGTCCTGACTTCCTCGAGGGCCTTGATCAGCTGGTCTGTGCTTTCATGCTGCTGTGTAAAGATCCGTCCGTCCGGAGCCTGTTTTTCATCCATGATCAGATAAACCGACAGGCTGTTTACCTTGCCGCAAAGGTGGGCAATCAGTTCCCTCAGGTCCGGCCGGATCGCGTCAAAACCGTAAACCGCTACGTCTGCACCGTTCCACAATCCGCTGTTTTCCAGCCGGCTTACAGCATCGGTCCAGATAGCTTTTTCTTCATCAAACTGTTCCGAGATCAGCGTCTCATATCCATCCCAGAGGATTTTCAGGTCGTTCAGCTTGGCGCGTTCCGCGCCTGTTCCCGTGCCGGCGGCGTACTCATCCAGTTCCTCCGGCGTTATATCGCTTTCCCGCAGTTCATCCAGCGCCCCGCTGACGCGGGACACCGCGCCGGACAACTCCGTCATGTTCCGGTAGTAGGACAGGTTTTCCTCCTGTTCCGTCATCACCCGGTGAACCGCCATTGCCCGGCCCATTTCATTCAGCGGGCGCCTTGTTCCCGTCCCCGTCTGCTCTTTAACCTGCTGTTTCAGTTTCCGCGGGCTGATCACCTGGATGTCCAGCAGTCCCGGCAGCTTCAGGCCGGTAATGATGTCCCGCTCCGCCTGCAGGGTATACTGCTCGGGCACATACAGAATCAGCCTTCGTCCGGCTTTTCTGCTTTCCTCCGCGTCACGGAGTACCAGCGGCCAGACCCGCCCATTCCTGTCTCCGATGATTTTCACCCTGCTCATGACATGCCTCCGTTAATGTCAGCTCTTCGCTGCCCCTGAAGGGGCAACTCATCACTCTTCACTCTAAACTCATTCACTCAACAACGACCAACGTCCGCCCAACCTTCTCAATTATGAATTATGAATTATGAATTGTGAATTGTGCAAGAGCTTGCGCATTCTTATATGAATTATATTCTTCCCGGAACATATGCACAAGCTCTTGCCTGCAAGCAACGATTATGATAAAGTTTCTTTGTATTTATTTTGTATTTCAGTCAGCCTCAATGGCCCGGAAGGGGTGTTCTCTCATGGTTAAATCTCTGCGTTCCGCTATCAGCAAAAGGCCTGCAGCTGCGGAGCGTTTCTTCTCTTATGCCCAGATTATTCTGGGCGCCATGGTCGGCGGCGCGGCCTATCCCCTGTTCATGACGCCCAACAAAATTGCCCCTGGCGGCATAACCGGTATCGCCACCATCCTGAATCACCTGTTCCATTGGCCGGTTGGTACCGTCACCCTGATCATGAACATTCCGCTTTTCCTGATCAGCTACAGGGCCATGGGCCGGATCTTCGCCTTCCGCAGCCTGGTCGCCACCCTGTTCTTCACCCTGTTCATTGACGTTCTTCCCCTGCAGCCCATGACGACAGATCCGCTGCTCGGCGCCCTTTACGGCGGTGTCATGCTGGGCGCCGGCCTGGGACTGATCATGCGCGGCGGCGCAACCACCGGCGGATCGGACATGGTAGCCCGGATGGTTAATAAACGCTTCCAGTTTATTTCCACCGGTTCCTTCCTTTTTGCGATTGATTTCGCCGTTGTGGTCTCTGCCGGTTTCCTGATCGGCGCAACAGAAGCGCTTTATTCCCTGATCTGCATTTTCCTTTCCGCGCGGGTTATGGACACCATCATCATTGGTTTCTCTTCCAACAAAGCCTGCTTCATCATTTCCTCCCGCTGGCAGGAAATCTCCGACCGGATCATGCGGGATATGGACCGAGGCGTTACCCAGCTGACTGCCCGCGGCGCCTATACCGGTGCAGAGCGTCCCACCCTCCTGTGTGTCATCGGCCGCAGCGAGATTATGGCCCTGAAGCGGATCCTGCGGGAAGAGGACGAAAAAGCCTTCGTCATCATTGTTGAAGCTCACGAAGCCATCGGTGACGGCTTCACTCACCTGACTGACTGATAATGCCTGATTGCAAACAAAGCGGGGAGCCTTCCGGCTCCCCGCTGTTTCTTTGGGGTATGTTACTGGGCAGCTTCCGTTTCGCCCATGTTCAGGATCGGTACGGTGGTAGCGCCCTGTCCCGCCATATAGGTGGGCAGTTTGCCGTCCCAGCTCTTGATCTCGTTGAAGCGGATCAGGTTTTCCGTCAGGGATTCGGCGATCTTCTTGTTCGCCTCAGCTTCAGCTTCGCTGCGCACCTGCAGGGCATAAGCGTCTGCGTCCGCGTTGATCTTCGCCACATTGGCTTCCGCTTCAGCATTGATGCGTTTCCGCTCTGCCTGCTGCTGGGTTTCCATGGTCATCTGGTTCTGCTCAATTTCAGCCTGCAGCTTCTTCTGGGCAGCCACCTGCTTGGCTTCAACGGCATCGGTAAAGGCGTCGGTGAAGTCCAGGTTCTCAATGCTCACGCTGATTACGTTGATGCCGTATTCATCCAGTTCATTGTCCAGGCCTTCGCGGATGGATTCGCTCAGCTTCTGGCGGTTTGCCACCAGGTTCTCGGCAGTGTATTTGCTGAACACGCCCTTGGTAATCTCCAGCATCCGGGGATAAACCAGCTTGTTGAAGTAGTCTGTACCGACTTCCTTGAACAGGTTCATCGCCGTGCTCTTGTTGATCGCATAGTTGATGGATCCGGTAATCTGCACCTGCTGGATGTCACTGGAGAACGCTTCCGTGTTGAAGGTGCTCTTCTGCTCACGGTTATCCATGGGAATAATTCTCTGGAAGGGGCTCTTGAAGTGCAGTCCCGCCTCCAGCGTAACGTCTTCAACCTTGCCGAAGGTCGTCACAATACCGGTATACCCCGTCTGCACCGTCGCGGTGCACGTTGTCGCCACCAGCAGCACCAGCACAATGGCGGCAATCAGAATAATCAGTCCCTTTTTCATCGTTTCTCGTTCCTTTCATGCCCCTCTTCGGGGCTTAATGCCGGCCCTGTTTACCGGCTGAAAAGAGAATAGCAGAAAGAAAGCCCCCGGTAAATATCGTATTTCGCAATTTACCAGGGGTTATTTCTCCATTTTCAGTTATGGCTTTCATCCAGTCTCTTAGGCAACCTTTCTCTATGCTTTTCTCTTCACTCTTCTGTCGGTTTTCTCACCTTATAGTAATAACTTCTTGATATGCCCAGCACCTTGCATACTTTACTTACCGGATATTCCTTGAGTTCCTTCTGTGCAAATCTCACTCGTCTGTCGGGTTTTTCGCATAGTATGCTGTTGCATTTTCTTAGAATCTCATTCTCCATCTTCAGCTCTGCATTCTCTTTGCGACGTTTTCTCAGCTCAGCATCCTCTGCCCTCTGATGTCCTTTCCCTACGAACACTTTTTCACCATTGATCTCGTATGCGCTCGTCCACTGATAAAGCAGGATCTTGTTGATTCCCAGCCTTTCCGCTGCTTCTGCATGCTTCATTCCATCTTTTAGAACCATTTCACATGCTTTGACCTTAAACTCCTTGCTGTATGTCTTATGCATTTGTGTTCACCTCTTCCCTTTACTTTACCATTCAGTCTTTGATGTGTCCACTACTGCCGTACAGCATTTTTATTTTTCAGTTTTAAGTCTTAAGTTTTCAGTATTCATTAAAACAACCTTCGGAATCACATTCCGAAGGTTGTTTGATTTATCTCTCTTTTCCCATAAAGAACAGTGCCAGGGTTCCGGGACCGGCGTGGGCGCCGATTACAGAACCAATGCTGGTAATCAGCGTCACATCCATGCCGCATTCGTTCTTAATGATATCCTTCAGCATCTCTGCGTCTTCCAGGCAGTCAGCATTGGAAATGAAGATCGGGGAATCCGGCCGGATCGTCTGGCCCAGTTTCTCTGCCAGCGTCTTGATGGACTTTTTCCGTCCGTGCACCTGGGTCATCTTGATCAGGTGGCCTTCATTGTCCACATGCAGCACCGGCTTCACATTCAGCGCCGTACCCAGCAGAGCTGTGGCTGCGCTGACCCGTCCGCCGCGCTTCAGGTATACCAGGTCTTCCACCGTAAACCAGTGGCACACATGGGGAATCTCCTTCCGGAGCGCTTCCGCGTTTTCTTCCAGCGTCATGCCTGCGTCCCGGTTCTTCACGGCCAGATACACAAACAGGCCTTCGCCGGCGGAAGCGGACAGAGAATCGATCGCTTCGATTTTCCTGTCAGGATACTTTTTTGCCAGTCTTTCTGCAACCTTCTTGGCATTGTCAGGGGTCACGCTCAGTCCGCCGGACAATCCCAGGTACAGGATATCCTGACCAGCTTCAAGGATCTCAGTGAACGCGTTTTCAAACGCGTCTTCATTGACGCAGGAGGTCTTGGCAACCCGTCCCGCGCGCATGGACTTGTAGAACTCGCCGATCGGTTCGTCGTGATCTTTCTGTTCCACGTTTGTATCTGTAAACAGGAACGCCAGCGGAAGCATCTTTACATTCCATTCCGCCAGTTTGTCCGGATGAATATCACAAGCGGAATCTGTAAACAATACATAATTCTCAGCCATTTTTTTCCTCCTGCTATACACTGCCGGCCGGTAGGCCGGCGACAGTGAGAATATATCATTCGTGCCATTTTATGTCAACCAACCCATTGTAAAAACATCAACAATACAAAAGAGCCTGTTGACAACCTTCCCCTTCCGGGCATATAGTCATTGCAACGGTAATGAGATCCGTTTTTCAGAAAGGAGATTTCAGCAATGAAATCATTCGCAGCTATCTTCTTCTTTACCAAGTCAGCGATGGATTAATCAGACGCACAGAGCGCTTTGAATCCACCGCCTTTTGAGATGAAAAAAGGCGGTGGTTTTTTTCTGGAAACTATCTGGCTTTCTTGATAGTTCCGCTCCATCGGTTGAGGATGCGTCTAAATCTCCGATTTGCGTAACGCTTCCCATGCTACAGCCGTCCATTACTGCAAGCCGAAGGCGCCGCAGAAATGGGTAACGGCGATCACAGACCGATACCCATCGCTGACTAATACCTTAAGGCTTAATGCGCTCTACACAGTTTTGCAACATCACAAAGGAGTGAACGCTTATGAAGAGATATTACCAGCCGGAAATTGAAACAGCCCCAAGGGAAAAAATCCTGGAAATCCAGAATGAAAAGCTCGTCAAACAAATCCACCATGTCTGGGACAACGTCCCCTATTACCGTCATCTGATGGAAGAGAGAGGTCTCACGCCGGATGATATCAAAACCGTGGACGACATCAAAAAGCTCCCCTTCCTCAGCAAAGCGGACCTGCGGGACACATATCCCTATGGACTGCTGGGCACTGATCTGAAGGACTGTGTCCGCATCCATTCCACCTCCGGTACTACCGGCAAGCGTGTTGTCGCCTTCTACACCCAGCACGATATCGACCTGTGGGAAGACTGCTGTGCCCGGGCGATCGTCGCTGCCGGCGGCACAGAAGAAGACGTGGTACAGGTTTGCTACGGCTACGGCCTCTTCACCGGCGGTTCCGGCCTGCATGGCGGTTCCCATAAGGTAGGCTGCCTGACCCTGCCCATGTCTTCCGGTAACACAGAGCGCCAGATCCAGTTCATGATGGACCTGGAATCCACCATCATCTGCTGCACGCCTTCCTACGCCGCCTACATCGGCGAATCCCTGAAAGAGCAGGGATTCAAGCCTGAAGATAACAAGCTCAAAGCCGGCATCTTCGGTGCGGAGCCCTGGACTGAAGAGATGCGCCATGAAATCGAAAAGAGCCTGGGTATCAAAGCCTACGATATCTACGGTCTCACTGAAACCAGCGGCCCCGGGGTGGCTTTCGAGTGTGAAGAGCAGAAGGGCATGCACATCAATGAAGACCACTTCTACGCTGAAATCATCGATCCCGATACAGGCGAAGTCCTGCCGGAAGGTTCTGTCGGTGAGCTGGTCTTCACCGCGCTGGATAAGGAAGCCTTCCCGCTGCTCCGCTACCGTACCCGTGACCTTTGCGTGCTGAACCGTACGCCCTGCTCCTGCGGCCGTACTCATGTCCGCATGGCCAAGCCCATGGGCCGCAGTGACGATATGCTAATCATCCGCGGCGTCAACGTCTTCCCGAGCCAGATCGAAACCGTCCTGCTCAACGAAGGCTATACGCCCAACTATCAGATCGTCCTCGACCGTGAACGGAACACTGATACCTTCGATGTCTATGTTGAAGTCAGTCCGGACCAGTTCTCCGACCTGATGGGCCAGATCCAGAAGATGGAAAAGGGGCTTGAGTCCGCCATGCGCACAATGCTTGGTATCGGACCCAAGATCCACCTGGTTGCCCCCAAGACCATTACCCGCAGCGAAGGTAAAGCCGTCCGCGTCATCGACAAACGCAAACTCCACTGATATAATATAGAAAAACATTGCACGTTCCTTATGTCATCCTTTCTCTTTTCGGCATGAACCCAAGCAATAATTCTGAATTCTGAATTCTTAATTCTGAATTGAACAGGAGGTTCCTATGGCTATTACGCAATTGTCCGTCTTTCTGATGAACCAGCCCGGCGCGCTGATCGAAGCCATCCAGGCCCTTTCCGACGCAGGCATCAATATCCGTGCCATGAGTATTGCCGAAGCCAATGACTTTGGTATTCTCCGCATCATCGTTTCCGATACTGACACCGCCTGCAAGGTCCTGGGTGATAAGTATCTCTTCTCCAAAACAGAAGTGGTTGCCGCACTCATGAGCGACCGCAGCGGCGCCCTCTACCCCATCCTTACGGCTCTCAACGAGGCAAACATCAATATTGAATATATGTACGCTTTCACCGGTTCCGGCCCGGAAGAAGCCTATGTGGTCATCCGGGTCAATGATGTAAAAACCGCGGAAGAGCTGCTGAATGCCAACGGCATCCGGACTCTTTCCGATGAAAGCCTGAAAATCTGAAATCTGCTTTCATTCTTTACGATTTTTGCATTGTTTTCGCCGTACAAACTCCCATTTCATGGGAATTTGCCTCATTTGGTTTTCTTTTGCCATTTGCAGTCCATTGTTGCTGAAGCCCTTATGTGATATAGTATCTTTTGGCGGAACGATCCGCAGAACACATTTTCAGTATCAGGCGCACAGCGCGAAAGGAAGAGGCATATGAAGAAGGTTATCTGCAAGATCGAGTACGATACCGACGCTTCCGAACTGATCCAGAAGAAAGTTTTCGGCGTATTCGGCGATCCCAAGGGCTATGAAGAGTCCCTGTACAAGACCCAGGGCGGCAAGTTCTTCCTGTATGGTTACGGCGGAACTGAGTCCCCCTATCCGGAAGAGACCATCAAGCGTCTCGCCGCTGACAAGGTTAAGGCCTGGCAGAATAGTTAAGTGAAAAGCAGCCGCCCTTCGGGGCGGCTCTTTTACACTTAACTATTAACTCTGCACTCTTCACTTTTCACTCATCACTCTTAACTCATCACTCTTAACTCATCACTTGCCTGCCTCCGGCAGGCTTTTTCAATTCAAAAGAACAGCTTCCGCTCCGGAAGCTGTTCTCCCCACCATTATTAAGTTATTGAGGAGTCATCCGTGCTTTAGCACGGCTAATGACTCCCATGCTACAGTCGTCCATTTCTGCAAGCCATAGGCGCCGCAGAAATGGATTACGACGATCGCAAAGTTTTCATTTTTCAGTATTCATTACATAAAAAAGAATGGTGCTTTATGCACCATTCTTTTTTGTATTAATTAGACAATTCCCTGAGCGTTCATCGCGTCGACAACCTTTTCGAAACCGGCGATGTTCGCGCCGACCACGTAGTTGCCTTCGAAGCCGTACTTCTTGGCAGCGTTGTCGATGTTGTGGAAGATGTTCGCCATGATGCCCTGCAGCTTCTGGTCAACTTCTTCGAAGGACCAGCTCAGGCGCTCGCTGTTCTGGGACATTTCCAGAGCGGAGGTGGCCACGCCGCCGGCGTTGGCAGCCTTGCCGGGCAGGAAGACCACGCCGTTTGCCTGCAGGTAATCGGTCGCTTCCTGGGTGGTGGGCATGTTCGCGCCTTCAGCAACAACCTTCACGCCGTTGGCAACCAGGGCCTTGGCATCATCCAGGTTCAGTTCGTTCTGGGTCGCGCAGGGCAGAGCGATGTCAGCCTTCACGGACCAGACGCCGCGGCCTTCATGATATTCGGCGTTGGGGCGATAGTTCTTGTACTCGCTCAGGCGGGCACGCTTGACTTCCTTGATCTCCTTCAGGGCAGCCAGATCGATACCTTCGGCATCGTACACCCAGCCGGTGGAGTCAGAGCAGGTCACGGGCTTGCCGCCCAGCTGATAAGCCTTTTCGATGGCGTAGGTCGCCACGTTGCCGGCACCGGACACGATCACGGTCTTGCCCTGCAGGCTGTCGCCCTTGCTCTTCAGCATTTCCTGGGTGATGTACAGCAGGCCGTAGCCGGTCGCTTCTTTCCGGGCCAGGGAGCCGCCGTAGCTCAGTCCCTTACCGGTCAGCACGCCTTCGTATACGCCGCGGATCCGCTTGTACTGTCCAAACATATAACCGATTTCACGGGCACCGGTTCCGATATCACCGGCGGGCACGTCAGTGTCAGCACCGATGTACTTGCACAGTTCGGTCATGAAGCTCTGGCAGAAAGCCATCACTTCGCGATCGCTCTTACCCTTGGGGTCAAAGTCGCTGCCGCCCTTGCCGCCGCCGATGGGCAGGCCGGTCAGGGAATTCTTGAAAATCTGTTCGAAGCCCAGGAATTTGATGATGCCCAGGTTTACGGACGGATGCAGACGAATGCCTCCCTTGTAGGGTCCGATGGCGCTGCTGTACTGCACACGGTAGCCGGTGTTCACCTGAACCTGTCCCTTGTCATCCACCCACGGCACGCGGAACTTCAGCTGCCGTTCCGGATTGACCAGACGCTCCAGCAGGGCGTCCTTGCGGAACTTTTCTTCATTGGCATCCACCACGGGGCGCAGGGAGTTCAGCACTTCCTTGGCAGCCTGATGGAATTCGGGCTCGTTGGGATTTTCCCGGACAACGCGTTCAATGACCTCATCAACGTAAGACATGTGAATCGAAACCTCCTTTGGTTTTGCTTATGTTCTGATAGAACAAAGCGCCTTTAACACACACTGTTAAAGACGCCCTTGCCTTTACGGGAGAAAGTGTATGCCTGCCCGGCGCCTTTGTCAATGCGCCGGAAGGTCGTTTTCCGTATTAATCCTGTTTTTTTGTCATTCAGCTTTTTCCGCTGAAGGCGTGTACTCCGCATCCATCCAGGCTGTGCGTTCAGCAATCCACTTCTTCAGGTAGACCACCGCCCTCTCAAAGCTCCCTCCGGATCCGGGACCTGTCGCGTCCCGGCTGACGTTCCATCTGGTATAGTTCATCTTCACTGAAGCGTCGATCCGATCCGCGTACTCATCCAGGGAACGGACTTCCCCTTCCGTTTCGGCCTCTTTATCGCCCAGCAACACCGCAGTTGCGGAACGGAAGGTCTTCGCCCAGATCTCCCCGACCTTCTGCCTGAAAGCCATGTGATTGTACAGCAGCCAGTACAGATTGCCGTTTCTCCGGTAAGCCGTCAGGTACTTTCCTGTCGGAGGGTATCCCCTGTCATTCATATTACCGAAGCAAAGGTCATAGTCCCAGGAAGGCCCTGCGTAAATCAGCGGATCATTCAGGTCCGAATCCTTGTACAGGAACTGGCTTCCGCCGGTAAAGTCATAGTTCTTGGTCCATTCCTCAATCAGGAACCGCTGGGCAAAAGAGGTTACATCCAGGTATTCCTCATAGGACTTTCCAGTTTCTGGTTCAATCCCGTCCTTTGCCAGGAGGGCCTTGTGCATTTCTGTTATCCGTGCAAACAGGTATTCCGCCTGACCCCGGCTGGGATAAGTCGGTTCCTTGATCCGGATGTTCAGTTCTTCCTTTGTCCGGAACCCAGCCAGCACGTAATTCTTCATCCTGGCCTTTTTTTCAATGGTCAGGATGTATCCGCCGGTAACATCCTCCGGATCCTTTATGTCGGGATAGCTCCGGATCAGCGGATACGCGGATGACTTTTCCGTGATGATCGGTCCGGCGTTGAACGGTTCACTGTTAACCTTTTCCGTCGCCTTTTCCAGGTTGGCGATGTCAATCCTGTCCCCGCCGATCTGGATCTTTTCCGTGATCAGATATAGTCCCTGATAGTTCCCGTTGATCCATACGTCTGCCTGGACGCAGTCCACAGCATTCTTCAGCCCGATTTCCCGGCTCATATCCAGCACGATCTGATTCCGCAGCAGGCTGACGTCCACCCAGTTGGCAAGCAGCACCCAGGTTTTCCCTTTCCCCATGCCACTGAGGGATGCCTTTTCTCCCAGTTTGATTTGATACGGTTTCTTGCTGTACCGGAATGAATTGTTTCCCCGGCCCTTCAGCTGTTCCAGCGTACCGTCATAGGTAACCGTTCCGTCTGCTTCTATATAGGCGGCATGACCTTCCGTGATCACGTTTTTCTTGCTGTTATTGACTTTTTTCAGTTTCTCTCCGTCAACCTGAAGCAGCAGTGCGGGAATGTCCGATCCCTGCATGATGGTCAGCATGCCGCGGTTTTCACCGCCGCCGTCCAGCACCTGGATCTTCTGTCCGTTCAGCCCGGACAGGTCGGTTTCCCGCCCTGCCACTGCTTCTGTTCGATCATCACCCAGCAGGATGGTTTCCGAGCCTTCCAGCTCCAGCGATATCTTTGTCAGGTCCCAGCATCCCGGCAGGAAAAGCGTCATCTCTCCCCGCTTCCACCGGGCCGTCACCTTTTCACCGCTCACAGACGGACAGCTTGCTGTCAGCGTTCTTTCCCGCACAGCAAAAGCGTTCCCAGTGAATAGCAGCAGAAACAGGATCCCCGTCACGGCGATCCTGACAATTTTTCTGATGGTATTCTTCATACCTTCATTCCTTCCTGCTGCTTCCTGCCTGGACATTATATCATTATTCATCCTTCACTAAAAGAAAATACAGAATCATAGATTCTGTATTTTCCTTATAAACTCTTTCACCCGTTCTTCCTCCGGGTTTTCAAAGAATTGTTTTGACGGAGCGGTTTCCACAACCTTCCCGCCTTCCATAAACATGACCTTGTTGGACACATTCCGGGCGAAATCCATTTCGTGGGTGACCACCAGCATCGTCATCCCGTCCTCCGCCAGTTTCCGCATCACAGCCAGCACCTCGCCGATCAGTTCAGGATCCAGCGCGCTGGTCGGCTCGTCAAAGTAGATGATTTCGGGATTCGTCGCCATTGCACGGGCAATCGCCACCCGCTGCTGCTGTCCGCCGGAAAGCTGGTTGGGATAATTCTGCAGCTTATCCGCCATGCCCACCTTTTCCAGCATTTCCAGGGCAACAGCCTCTGCTTTCTTCTTATCCATTCCCATTCCGGAGGTCAGTCCCAGCGTCACATTCTGCAGCACCGTCTTATTCAGGAACAGATTGTAATTCTGGAAAACAAAGGCCGTTTTCCTTCTCAGCCGGGCTATATCCCTTTTTCCCGTGCTGTGCAGGTCAAACTTTTCCCCGTCAAACGTCATGCTCCCGCTGTCCGCGGTTTCCAGATAATTCAGGCAGCGCAGGAAAGTAGTCTTTCCTGAGCCGCTGGGGCCGAGAATGGCTACTACGTCACCTTTCTCCACGTCCAGGCTGATACCGTCAAGTACCGTCAGTCCGCCGAAGCTTTTCTTCACATCTCTGATTTCCAGCATCATGCGCGGACACCTCCATAGCTGCCGAGCTTTTTCTCTCCACGGTGTTGCAGCCAGGTCAGGATCGTGCAGAAGATCAGGTAAATCAACGCTGCTTCAATGTACAGCGCCAGCGGCTCATAAACCCGCCCGTTAATCACCTGTGCCTGACGGAAAAGTTCCATGACCGTGATCGTCGCTGCCATGGATGTTTCCTTCAGCATGGCAATCATAGAGTTGGACAAAGCCGGGAAGGCGGTCCGCATTGCCTGGGGTAGCACCACATGCCACATAATCTTCGGCCAGCTCATTCCCACGCAGTAGCCGGCTTCCAGCTGGCCTGCGCTCACGCTTTCCAGGGTCCCGCGGATCGTTTCAGCCATGTATGCGGCTTCATTCAGTCCCAGGACAATAACCGCCGACGGAAACGCGTCCAGCACAATACCGATCTTGGGCAGTCCGTAGAAAACAATATAAAGCTGCACCAGCAGCGGTGTGCCGCGGGTAATCCAGATGTAAAACCGGCAGAGCTGGCGGATTCCCTTCACCCTGGCATACTGAATCAGGGCCACGCCCAGCGCCACTGTCAGTGCAAGTGCAAAAGACAGGATGGTCAGCGGAATGGTCACCTTGATTCCGTATTCCAGCATTTTCGGAAAGGAATCCGTTAGAATGCCCCAAAGTCTTTCAGTCATTGATTATCACCTGTATCGGCGTATGATTATTCTTCCTTTGTCAGGTCCCTGCCGAAATACTTGTTGCTCAGTTCTGCCAGCTTTCCGTTCTGCCGTGCCTCTTCCAGGATCCGGTTGATCTCCTCCATCAGGGTTTCGGTCCGTTCGCCCTTCTGCATGGGGATCGCCACCGGTTCACCGGCAACGCTCAGCACAACCTTGATCTGTGCTTCCGGATGTTCCGCCAGATAGGCATCCACGGAATCCTTCGCGTTCAGCGTAGCTTCCACGCGGCCCTGCTGCAGCATTTCCATGGTTTCACCCAGGGTGTCCACATAGACCACCTCGGCACCGGCTGCTTCAGAACGCATGGCATAAGTGGAGTTCGGGGAATTTGCGGTCTTCTTTCCTTTCAGATCGTCCAGGGACTTGATGTCCTCATTGTCCGCCCTGACTACCAGCACCATTTCTGTATAAACGTAAGGGGTGCTGAAGTTATAGCTTTCCGCCCGTTTTTCCGTATAACCCACACCGTTGCAGGCAATGTCAAAGCGTCCGGAATCCACACCGGCCAGGATGCCGTCCCATGCGGTTTCCATGTATTCCGGGGTTACGCCCAGTCCTTCCGCGATCAGGGCGCCGACCTCCACGTCAAAGCCGGTCAGTGTGCCGCTTTCATCGTGGTAGGTCCAGGGCTGCCAGGCACCTTCCATGGCGATCGTCAGGGTTCCCCTCGCCTGGATTTCCTCCAGGGCAGTTTCCGCCATTGCGGCAGAAGCAGTCAGCATAAACAGGGCCATCAATACAGCTACCAGCTTCTTCATTTTCGTTTTCTCCTTCATTATTCTTCTATGTTGTCCAGCAGCTTATGCAGCAGCCGGTACAGTTCATAGGTTTCCTCCTGCGGAAGGGTGATGCATCCTCCGATCTTTTCCGGAATGTCCTTCACCTGTTCACGCAGAGCCCAGCCCTTTTCTGTCAGGCAGATTGACACGCAGCGCTCGTCATCTTTGCAGCGGCACCGGGTCAGCAGGCCGCTCTCTTCCATCTTCTTGAGCATCGGGGTCATTGTGCCGCAGTCCAGGTACAGCCTGCTGCACAGTTCTCCGACTTTCTCCTTACCGGTTTCCCACAGAGCCAGCATCACGATGTACTGAGTATAGGTCAGGCCCAGCGGCTTCAGCAGCGGGCCGTAAGCATTGGTCACCTTCCGGGCGCAGGCATACAGCGGAAAACAGAGCTGGCTGTCCAGCTTCAGCTGGGGGTATTCTTCCCCGGGCTGCTTCCTGTTCTGATCGCTCATGGCTGTTGTTCCCTCCATCAAAGATTACCGTCGATCCACGCAGTCAGCTGCGGTTCCGGACGGAAGCCGATGCTCTGGTCAACAAACTCTCCGTTCTTCAGCAGCACGAGGCAGGGTACGGAATTCACCCGGTACTGCATCGCCAGCATCGGACTTTCATCCACGTCCACGCTGTAGAAACTGACCTTGTCGGCATACTTTTCGGAAATGTCTTCCAGTACCGGTGCCAGCATCCGGCAGGGTCCGCACCAGGTTGCGTTGAAATCCACTACAGCCACGGGTGCCTTCATTGCTTCGTTCTGGAACTCTTCAGTATTAACCTTCTTAACCATTGTTTTATCCTCCTTATTCTTTTGCTTTCTTATCGATATAGGCTGCCGCGCTGATGGCGGCAACATTTCCTTCTCCCGCCGCCTTCACATACTGGTAAGGTGTTCCGGTCAGGTCTCCGCAGGCAAACAGTCCCGGGAGATTGGTTTCCATCCGGCGGTTCACTTTCACATGCGTTCCGTCTGTTTCCAGCCCTGGCACCAGCTGGGACGGCGCCACTGCTTCCCGCAGCACGAATACCCCGTCGGTAGCGTACTCTCCGGCTGCTGTCTTTACCGCAAGGCCGGTCTCCCGCTTCAGGATTTCCTCCGGTGTTTCGCGGATGACCTCCACGCTTTCCGGAAGGTCTGTCTCATCCTTATACATCGGGAAATATGTCACCCTGCTGCATACGCCTGCCAGGAAAGCGGCTTCCGCTTCTTCCCGGGGGCTGTAGCCGATCACCACAGCGGTTCGGCTACGGTACAGCGGTGCGTCACAGGTTGCACAGTAGCTCACGCCCCGGCCCAGGTATTGTTCTTCTCCCGGCAGGGTTTTAGCCATCACCACGCCCGTGGCAAGGATCACCGTCCTGGCCTCCAGCATTTCCTCCCCCGCCTGCAGTGCGAAGTAATCACCCATCGCATAAACGGCGCCGATTCTCTGCTCCGTCACTGGGATTTCCATCTGCTCCAGCTGATTGCGGAAAGCGGTTGCCAGGTCTTCTCCTTTTACAAAAGGCAGTCCCGGATAATTCCGGATTTCGTGAGCCTTGGCTACCTTTTCACTCATCTGCCGGCTGCCCAGCAGCAGGATGCTTTTGTTCCGGTTCTTCGCCGTCAGCGCCGCCGAAACCCCTGCAGGTCCGGTACCGATTATGGCGATATCATAGCGTTCCACCGCATCCCCTCCTTGAAATCCTTTTTGCATTTATATTTTATCAAATATATTTACTCTGTCAATACCTTTGATAAAATATTTTTAAAGTTCAAGTAAACGAAGATGCCAACCCATATGTCATTCCGACCAAGCGTCAGCGCGTGGAGGAATCCCTTTATATAGTTTGTACTTGTTTATACATAATACCAGTATTGATTCAGCAAAAGGCGCCTGAATCCTTTATAGGCAAACAGTATATTACAACATTCGCCGCCAGGCGAATATATCACATTGAGCCGCAGGCTCAATATATCATATTCTACTGAAAGCAGAATATATCATGTTTGCCTTTGGCAAACATATCATTCACAATTCGGAATGTGTTCCGAATTGTGATATAATGTCTCCATCCTTTTAAGGAGGAGACATTATGAAGGTGAAGGATACCCTGCTCTTATTTGATCTGGATGGTACTCTCTGGGATTCCGCCGCGCCCGTTGCTGAAGCCTGGAATGAAGTTTTCCAGCGGGAATGCCCCGGCCTGCCCCTGCTCACAAACGACGATATTCACAGCGTTATGGGGCTGACCATGAAGGAAATCGGCCAGACGCTTTACGCAGACCTGGAGATTCCCCGCCGGGATGAGATCTTTGATATCTGCTGCGTCTATGAAGTGGAGTATCTCCATTCCCATTGCGGCACCCTCTATCCGGATTTCCGTGCGACCATGGAAGCCCTGAAAGCGGAAGGCTATCAGCTGGCTGTGGTCAGCAATTGTCAGCGGGGCTATATCGACGCTTTCCTCGCCTCTTCCGGTGCCGGCGATCTCTTCCTCGATTATGAGGAATGGGAGCGCACCGGCCTGACCAAAGGCGAGAACATCCGTCTCGTCATGGAACGCAACGGTTACAAAAAAGGCGTCTATATCGGAGACACGAAAAAAGACCAGGAGGCTTCCCTCCAGGCCGGTATTCCCTTCATCCACGCCGCCTATGGCTTCGGCAAAGCCGAAAACCCCGACGGCGTCATCAACGCCTTAACCGAACTCCCCGCGGCTCTCAAAAAACTGCTTAAGTAAACCTTTTTTAGCATTCCTTTAACTGACCATCGTTGTCATTTCGAGCAACGCCGCAGGCGGCGTCGAGAAATCCCTTTCTATGCCCGAAGGGCACATATTATCAAGAAAACTCCTGCGATGTCGCAGGAGTTTTTTCCACCATTATTCATTCTTAAGTTTTAAGTCTTAAGTATTCATTATAATTCATTACTCTACACAATAGAGTATATGCAAATTCCTCACTTCCCCATCCTTAATTCCGTCATTCACCGAATACGCATGCTTCTCCAGATCTCCGCAGGTTGCTTCCGTCAGTCCTTGTTCCTGCAGAAGATCAATCACCTGGGAAGCGATCCCCTCCATGCAGAAGTATTTGTCCTCCGCGATGGTTTCCCCGTTATCGGTGGTCAGCAGCCATTCCAGGCTCCTGCCCAGGTCCTCGCCTCCCGGCAGTGCCTTCAGTGCCCGGAAGCTCCACTTGTAATACGGCATATACGCCCTGTTCAGCAGGAATACTGCGGACAGGGTGTTTTTCACAAATTCACCCACTGCCAGCTGTGCCGCACCGGTTTCTCCGTGCTTCAGGCACCGCTGATAATTGTACTGTCCGCTCTGAGCCATCAGCAGCAGCCGGCCGGCCAGCCGCTTCCGGCGGATGTCCTCCGGCATATTCTTCAGGAGGGTCCGGCAGTCCGTCAGCAGCCCGGCCGGATCCCGGAACACTTCGCCGTTCACAGCCTCCGCCAGCGCGTATTCCGGCAGCCGCAGCCACTGTTCCGTTGTCAGCTGCTCCGCCGGGCACCCGATCTTCTCCGTAAAATATTCATCAATCCGAAAAACGCCATGCCGCTGTCCGCCCACCGGCTGCAGCTTTTGCCGCCGGTATCCTTCGAATTCGGCGGGCAGCTTCGCATATGCCCGTTCCATCAGGAATGCCGTCCGCCGGTCCACAATTTCCTCTCCGGGGATAAACAGGCAGAAACCTGGTTCAAAGTCATGATCCCGGGAAATGTCGTCGTCAAACCCGTAGCATTCTGAACCGCTTCCGGTCAGTGCCGCGGCAGCAATTTCCTCATATTCGGGAAACTGTTCCCGGATCATCGGCACCCCGTACGTTTCCCAGTAGGCCCGTGCCAGTTCAAGACCTGTCATTGATCTCTTCCGCTCTCTTTCTCAGTTCCGCTTCCGTAGCGAACCAGCCGTAGTGGCCGAATACCGGCGCACACTTTTCACATACAAAGGCATAGTATCCGTTCCGCGGCAGGCTCTTCGTGTTCAGCAGTTCCTCCGCCGTTTCCAGGTATTCTTCCACGGTCGCATCCGCGTTTTCAGCTCCCATCGCTGCTTCCGCCGCATCCGCCATGTTGAGCCAGGTAATCGCCTGTTCCAGTTCTCCGTGTTCCTGGGTTTTCATTACACAGATGGCCTTGCGGAACATTTCCATGGCTTCGTCATACTGTCCGCAGACCGCCAGGGAAAGTGCCATGTTGTTATACAAACCGCCAAGCCTTCCGTCGTTCAGCGGCAGGTTCTTTTCATAGTTGGCCCGGGCCCGTTCAAAGTATGCCAGTCCGCCGGCGGGATCCCCGAAGGCTTCCCGCACCGTACCCGCGTTCACCCAGGTCGTCCCGGCCGTTACCGTATCCTGCATGCCCAGCTTTTCCACCAGTGCAGCTGCCTGCTCAGCATTCCGGAGGGCAGGTTCCTGTTTTCCCTGTTTCCGGTAATAGCCCATCAGCTCGTTATGCAGCATCAGCTGGCCACGCTCGTCCCGGTTGGCTTCTGCCTCTGCCAGCCAGTACTTCAGGTGCCGTTCCACGGCAGGCCAGTCATTCCGGTCCTCATACTCCCGGAGCTTATCCATGATCCGTCCCACAGGCACCGGCTGCACACTTTCCTCTTCGCCCGGTTTTCCGCACAGCACGCATCTCGGATCCACATAATCTTCTCTATTCAGATTCATCCCGATCCACAACCTCCTCTCCTGTATCATCCCGTATGTAAAGAAGTATTAATTCTTAATTCTGAATTCTTAATTCTTAATTTGATCTGATGCTCCGCATCATTCCCCTGACTCCTTCTTCTATCTGCTTCAGCACGCCGTTAAAGTCCCGGGTATACCAGGGATCGTCAATCTCCTGTCCGGGCTTTCCCGCCCAGTCCAGCAGCATGGACAGTTTCCCTTCCGGGTCCCCGCCGTAGATATGCCTCATATCCCACATGTTCTCATCGTCCATTCCGACGATATAATCCCACTGTGAATATTCTGCCCGTGTGGTCTGCCTGGCCGCATGCCGTTCACACTGGTATCCGGCCGCAGCCAGGGCTTTTTTCATCGGCGGATAGATGTCGTTTCCAATCTCTTCCCGCGTTGCCGCCGCGGAAGCAATCTGCAGGTCTTTCCTCCCCTGCTCCCGCGCCATTTGCTTCATCACCATTTCCGCCGCAGCACTTCGACAAATGTTCCCGTGGCAGATAAAAAGCACTTTGATCATTCTTTCGAAAAACCTTTCATCACTTGCCGGTGCTTGATATTATGCACCGTTTTATGCCATAAATGCTTCGATCTCATCAGGATCTTTAATGATATCCTTCGAAAGGACTTCGCACCCGTCCTCAGTAATCAGGAGATCATCCTCGATACGGATACCGATTGCTTCTTCATCGATGTATAATCCCGGCTCATTGCTGATAATCCAGCCGGGCGCAAGCACATCCCCGGCCAGGGAGATGTCGTGCACATCAATCCCGATAGGGTGGCTCACGCTGTGCATGTAATACTTGTTTACCTCTGAGACCTCCTGGATCATCCCCAGGGCAATCAGACCTTCCCCGAGGGTCCGACTTGCGACATCGTTCAGGTCTTTTATGGTCATACCAGGCTTCGCGGCCGCAGCAACCGCCTCATTCGCTTTAAGGACCAGCTCATAGATCTCGCGCTGTCTCGGGCTGAACTTTCCGTTAGCCGGATAGGTCCTCGTAATATCGCTGCAGTAGTTTTCATATTTTACGCCCAGGTCTAGCAGGACCAGTGAGCCATCCTTCACTTCACAGTGGTTTGTCTCGTAGTGCATCATGCATCCGTTAATGCCTGAACCGGCGATCGTGGGGAATGCCTGGCGCTTCACGCCCAGCCGTCTGCATGTATACTCAAAGTCCGCCTGTACCTGATATTCCATCATACCCGGTTTCAGGTTTTTCATCACATATTCCAGTCCCTGGCGGGTAATGTCCACCGCTTTGCGGATGCTTTCCACCTCCTGCGCATCCTTCTGTTCCCTGAGCGGCACGCAAGCCGTATGCAAATCCTTCAGGATCACATGCGGATAGGCCTGCCTGAACCGTTCTGCCATTACCAGATTGTAATCCGGCAGATCGTTCATCTGGCAGCGGTACAGGTCGAAGTACGCCTGTTCCACATGGAACCGCCCCATAAAGCTGCTGATCGCACCTTCCAGGCTGTCCGTATAGCGTACGTCCTCAATCCCGGAGATTGCCCGGGCTTCCTCCACAGTAGGCATTTTTCCGGTCCACCGTTCAGAAAGCGGATCCGGCTCTTCAATGAACAGAAACTCCCGTGTCTTTTCCGCCGTCTTATATGCCAGGAACGCTGTATTTTCCCGTTCCAGTCCTGTTAAGTAGAAATACTGGCTGTTGACCACGAAATCAAAATAATCATCCTCATTGGTATGAATGGGGATACCGGCATAGGAAACTACCAATGTGTTTTCCGCCAAAGATTGATAAAGTCTTTCCCTGTGTTCTGCAAATGACATGATGTTTTTATCCTTTCTTTGATTCCGCAAAACTTCACGAGATAATAGTTTGTTATTGCCTGCGGGCATGTCCCGTTATCCCTTCAGTCAGTGCTGACGTGGCGGACAAACAGGATTTTGATCATATGTAAATCATCGCCAGCAGTAAGGCCAAACAGCAGAGCCATCCCAGGACAAACAGGATCAGATGCTTCTTTTCGGCGTGGATCGCAATGTATTCCCGAATCATGGCGTTCGGCCAATAGTAGAAAGTCACATGACTGCCGATGCCGGTACACTTCAGGCGGATCTCACGGCAGTACCGGAGAGCCCTGTACACATGGTAATTGCTGGAGACGAGTGCCGTATACTTTCTTCCGGGAAAACTGTTGATGATTTCCTGGGAATAGCGCAGGTTTTCAAGAGTTGTTGTGGACCGCTCTTCCGGAAGAATGTCCTCCTCCGGGATGCCTTTCGAAAGCAGATACCGTTTCATTGCTTCCGCTTCCGGAATGCTTTCATCAGAGCCCTGTCCGCCGGAAGGAATCAGTTTGGGCGGTGTCGGATCCTGCCTGTATACCTCAATCGCCTTATCCAGGCGATCCTGCAGCAGTTTCGGAACCCTGTCCCCTTCCAGCAGGCCTGAACCGTGGATAATCACATAATCGAAGTCTTTTTTCCGGGGGATGATCTGAAGGAACAGCGTATAAATCATGAAAATCAGGAAAGATACTGATCCGTAAATGACGGTCATGCAGAAAACAGCACCCAGCACCGGCCATATAGTGCGTTGAATCAGAAAAGGCGTTTTGTTTCCGACGTAGGCATAGTATAGTACGCCTGCCGCCAGGATGGCTTCACCCGCCAGGATAGCAATTCCGAGGCCCAAGGAAAGCAGCTGGGAAAGATGCCTACCTTCTTTCCGCATCATCACAAATCCGTTATAAATCAGGAAAAAAGGAACAATCAGAATACTCAGCAGGAAAGCCATTATGATCACAATCATAGGCTCCTGCCAGTTGTTCCCCGAGATACATATAATCAAAGGAAACAAAGAAAGGATAGCAAACGTCAGGACATAACAGTTCCGGTATCTGCTCCGGTCTTTATGGAACAGGTAGAGAAATACTCCCCAGCATACAAGAGAAAACCCGAGTGTTGCAGCTACATTCACGCAAATAACCTTCTTCTCTGAAAGGAATCCTGATCAGCCATATCTGACAAATCCTTCCCGGATCTTTTGTCTTTTCGTAAAGAACAGTTATTCTTTTTCGATAGAGTATGGCATCAATTTCCCGATCATTTTATAGGATATCATATTGAACTCCTCACGGGCAACAAAAAGCCGGCTGAATCATCAGCCGATTTTTTATGGTATATCCTTTTTTCCTGTTCCTTTTCAAAAACCAATACTGGATTCCACCGAACCGTTTCCGGAAATTTACTTCTGTCCCAGGTGCGGTACGGTTTTGCGGAATACTTCCAAAGCCATCGGCATGCACAGGGGATTGGCTGAAAGGATAGCCGTGGAAAGGTCGTAATCCATTTCTCCGCCTGCCAGCGGCATCTGTACCTGTCCGCCCGCCTCCTGTACGATCAGGCTGCCTGCGGCATAATCCCACGGTTTCAGCCTCAGTTCGAAGAATATATCATGCCTTCCGTAGGCCAGGTATGCCAGGTCCAGCGCCGCTGAGCCGCTCCTGCGGATATCCGCGCATTGATGGAGATATTCACTTGCCAGCTTCATGCCGATATCTTCCAGTTCCTCATAATAAGGCGCCGTTCCGAAAGCAACCAACGCATTCCGGAAAGGCGTATCAGACACATGGATCGGGCGGTCATTGAGGAATGCCCCCGCTCCTTCTTCAGCATAGAACAGTTCCTGCGTAAAGGGCTGCCAGATCACGCCGATCACCGGCTTTTTGTTCCGGCACAACGCAATGGATACTGCTGACATGCGGTAATCATGGATCATATTGGTCGTGCCGTCCAGCGGATCCACAATCCATGTCGGCACGTCCGTCAGGGCCTGGTTTTCTTTCTCCTCCCCGATAAACTCAGAACCGGGCAGCAGCTGCAGAAGCTCTTTCTCCAGAAACTCCTGAACCTTGCAGTCGATGTTTGTCACATAATTCGCGTGGCCTTCCTTGCTGACCACGTCTGTCAGCGCATCCCGCCGGAAAAAGGCACCTGCTTCCTGTGCGATCTGTATCAGCCTGTTCTTCACAATTTCTCCTCCGGTCTTTCCTGATTCTTCCTTATTACCTGCTTGATCAGCATATCACAGATAGGTATCTCGAACAACAATCATTCGGCCCGGACGCTTTCCGGTCGGTATAAAAATCGGGGTTCCGCCGAAGCGGAACCCCTTAACCCTGGTTATGAAGAAGATCCTGTCAAAATCACTTTACGGCCTTGGACAGGGCGTCGTTGACAGCTTCCTTGTAGCCGTTCATGGAAACGGTCACGCCGGAAACCACGTCGATGTCCAGGCTCTGCTTTTCAACAGTCTGGGCAGCATACTGCGGGAGCGCAACACCGCCGAGACCTTCGGTCTCAGCATGCTCAAGGATTTCAACATTGTCAATCTTTCCATCCTTGATGATGACCTTAACCTTGATCTTGCCGTTGATGCCGTTGCCTTCGCCTTCGTATTCACCGTCAGCGAAAGTACCGGTAACGTCGGCGGACGCCGCAGCGATAGCACTGGCGGGTCTGGTAGTGCCGGGCGCGTAGATCTCACCAACGAAGGTGGTCACAGGGGTTTCTTCGCTCTTGAATTCGCCCTTGGCGCGCTTGGCGGCGTTGGTACCGGAAATGCGGCCGAAGACCATGGTCTCGCCCAGGTTGCCGGAGCCGTTGTACATGTCGCAGAAGATGGAGCCCATTTCACCGGCTTCGAACAGACCTTCGATCGGCAGTCCGTCAGTGTTGATGACCTGGCCGAACTTGTTCTTGCGGGGACCGCCCTGGGTGTTGAAGTAGGTCGGGCCGATCTTGGTGGCGTAGAAGGGGCCCTTCTTGACGGGCACCATGGTGCTGAAGGGACGGCCGTAGTCGGCATCCTCACCGGCATCATAACGCTTGTTGTAGGCATTGACCGCAGCCACGAAACGCTCGGTGCTGAAGTCGGGAGCATCCTTGCCGCCCTCGGACTGCCGGATCGCTTCGGCCAGGTCTTCCAGCGTTTCGCCCATCAGGACTTCGCCGGTGGCCAGCTCGTCAACATATCCGTCAGAGAAAGCGCTTACCAGCTTCTTGCCATTGGCCAGCTGGTCGGAATCCTGCACCAGGTAGGCCGGCAGGGGCATGGGAGTGGAGATCCAGCGGCCGCCGATGTAGATACGGCCATGGCGGGTAGCACCGGATTCATCCATGAAGCGGTCGCCGCCCAGGCCAACGTAGATACCGCTGGTGGCATTGGGGCCGCTGAACAGGCTCACAGCGTCCAGGTGGGGCCGCTTGTGGGTCCAGGTGAAGCCGGCGGAGTTAGACATATGCCACAGGTCGGCACCAGCTCCCAGCGCCATCTTGATGCCGTCGCCGTCGTTGTACAGACCACCCTGCTGATGGACATAGGGCATCTGCAGATAGCTGGAAACCATTTCCTGGTTGTGTTCGAAACCGCCGCAGGCCAGAACCACACCGCCGTTGACCTTGATCTTCACGTCAGTGCCGTCCTTGTTGATGATCACACCGATCACAGCGCCTTCAGCGTCGGTAATCAGCTTCTTACCGGGAGCGGAGAACCACACGTCGATGGGACGGGCTTTCACAGCTTCCTGGCACAGGTTGTAGTAGCCGCGGTCGAAGCGGGAACCGGTAGCAGTCAGGCACAGGCAGTGCTTGCTGGCGGGGATTTCCGGGAACTCAGCCCAGTTGTAATACCAGTAATCGGTACGGCCCAGCTTGTAGGGGTCGGTCAGGTTGCCTTCGCTGCCGTCAGCATATTTCCAGTCCTTGTTGGTGGCTTCCATGCCGGCAGAGGGATGATCGGTAGGAGAAATGATCGCAGCATCGCCGCCCATGGGGCCGGTCATCCAGGCATAGTTCTCAACGCAGCCTTCGCAGTAAGCGCGGACAGCGTCGGGATCCCAGTTCTGGAACTTGCCCATCAGGGTGGTCAGGTACTCATACAGTCCGTCAGCATCATCGGTAGCCATAACGAACTGACCGGAAACTGCGGTGTTTCCGCCTTCAGCGCCTTCGGGGGCTTTTTCAGCCAGCAGCACCTTCGCGCCCTGCTCAAAAGCAGCAACAGCAGCGTTGGCACCGGCTCCGCCGTAACCCAGCACAACTACGTCATACTCCGCGTCCCACGCGATTTCTTCATCAGCCTTTGCGTCACGCAGGTTCAGTCCGGCACTGGCAACAGTCAGCCCTGCGGCACCAATGGCAGCGCCCTTCAGGAATGAACGGCGGGAAATGTTTTTTTCCATGGCAAAAGACTCCTTCCTTGTATAGCCACTCATCTGGCTTTTATTTGTATCAAAATTATAGTATCTTTGCTCTTGCATTAGAAGAAGATTTCTTGTATAAAGGTGAAAAGGGAAACCTTTTTACTCAGCAAACACCCGAGGCGCATTATGAACACAAAGAACCTGGACACCTTTATTACCCTCACAAAGTACAACAGCATCAACGCAGCCGCAGACGCCTTATTTATTTCATCTCCGGCGCTGCAGCAGCAAATCAACCGTTTGGAATCAGAAATTGGTTTCAAGCTTTTTGAAAGAGGAGCCGCCGGCATTCGCCTGACCCCGGCAGGGGAAACCTTTCTGGACGGCGTCATCAAGCTCCGGTCTGACACGGAATCCCTGCTTGCCCGCTGTCGGGAAACCGACTCCCTGAACAAGTCACTGCGGGTGGGTGCCATTCTTGGCCTTCAGCCCGATCTGTTCCCCCGGGTCAGCGGACCCTTTTACCAGAAGTATCCCCATATTGTCCAGAAACCGGTCATGGAGAGTGAAGAACAGCTTTTCAGTGACCTTGACCGTGGTGCACTGGACGTGATTGAATACTTTGACTGTCCCAGGGCACATGCCGCCGGGCGCAATTTTGAACCGCTGTTCTGGGAAGGCCGCGACTGTATGATGTCCCCCAATCACCCCCTGGCCTCCCATGATATCCTGACCCTGGACGACCTGGCGGGACAGCATATCATTGTCTATCGGTTTGACCGGCTGCCCGGTCTTCGGGAGTATGTGGAAAAATCGTATCCGGACATCCGTATCAGCGAAGATCCCCGCGTGATGGATCTGTACACCGTTGTCCGCTCCTTTGAGGATGGACATATCGGCCTGGTTCCTCCCCATGTGGGCAGCCAGTTCCATCCGCTCCGGACCATTCCGCTGAAAATGGACATGAGCTGGCCCATCGGGCTGGTATACCGGGAGCCCCGCTCCGCCGTTGTCAGTCAGTTCATCGAAGTGGCCAAACAGGTTTTCAGCCAGTACACCAAATAAAACCAAACGACCGTCTGCATAACGCAGACGGTCGTTTTTTGTCTCAATGTTTTATTCTCTTTCCCTCGGCTTGGTCAGGCGGCAGGCCTGGATGCCGATCTCATACAACAGGATCATCGGCAGTCCCAGTGCCAGCTGGGATACCACATCCGGAGGTGTCAGAATGGCGGCAATGACAAAAATGCCAAGCACCACAAACTTCCGTTTGGAAGCCAGCATCTTGTAGTTGGTCCATCCGATCCGGGTGGTCAGGTACAGTGCCACCGGCAGCTGAAACGCCAGTCCGAAGGGAACAATAAAGCCGAACAGGAAGCTGACGTATTTGTCGATGGACAGCATCGGTGTTGCCAGGTTGTCGCCCGCCACCAAGAAGAAATCCACTGCCAGCATGTATACTGCCATGTAGCAGAAGACCACGCCCAGCAGGAACAGGAACAGGGCAATCAGGAACAGGATGCGGAACGCCTTTTTCTCTTTGGGGAAAAGGGCGGGTTTGATAAAGCTCCAGATCTGCCAGATGATCACCGGCGAAGCCAGGATCAACGCCGCGATAATCGCGACCTTGAATTTGGTCACCAGTGCTTCAGACATGGCTGTGTAGATGATTTCAATCCCGCGCTCCGCAATAGGTCCAATAATCCAGGCCATCAGCGTTTCGATTGCGAGATAGAACACCAGGAAAAACGCAACAGCCACTGCCGCGGCGGATACGATCAGCACGCGCCGCAGGGCCTGCAGGTGAACCAGCAGCGGCGCTCCGCCGCCGTCCGGCATCTGCTGCTCCGTTTCTTCCAGCTCCGTCTGATTGTCTCCCTTCCGAAGCTCTTTGCTATTCTTTTTGCTCATACGATCACGGCAGCCCTGTTACTTCTTTGCTTTGGTGCTCTTGGCGGGCTTTTCGTCCTCATCCTCATCGGATGTGTTGTCGTCATCTTCCTTCACTTCATGCTTGAAGTCCTTGATGCTCTTTCCCAGGGCTTTGCCAACGCCGGCCAGTTTGCCGCCGCCGAACAGTACCAGTGCAAGCACCACAATTAAGATGATTTCCGTAGTTCCCAGACGCATGTTTGTATCCTCCTTATGCCTGACGCTGCAGGCTTATTTTTTCATCGTCTCTTCCTTGATCTCTTTGGTTTCTTCCTGAATCTCTTTTCCGGTCTGATGAAGCTCATCCTTCACACTGTTCAGGCTCTTGTTCAGATCAGCGGAGGCGCCCTTCAGTTCAGACGTGATATCCAGGTCCTTTTTCAGGTCCTTCACGGACTTGTTGAGATCCGTCTTCGTATCGTTGATCTCTTTTTCCAGATCAGCCCAGCCGGTCTCTTTCTTCACTTCGTTGATCATCTGCTTCAGTTTTTTGACCATGCGGCCCAGCCAGCGTGCCACCTTGGGAAGATCCTTCGGGCCGACAACCAGAAAAGCGATCAGCAGCACAATGATCAGTTCAGAAAACCCGATATTGAACACGCTGCTTCACCTCTTCCGCAAACTGTTTTTTGATTATATGCTGTTTGTTCGGTTTTTTCAAGACTTCTCCCCGGCGAATATTTGACGGCCGTCAAGTGCCCGGAATATAAGGCTTGACAAAGTTTTTTCGTCCGGTTTATAATGTGCCCGACAGCGATCCCGACGAGAGCGGGCAATCCTGTGGAGGTGTGTTTGGAGACTGTTCAGTAACAGGGAACATGGCAATTGAAATGAAGCGATGACATGATCGCTTGTTTGCTTATGCCATGGCGCGGTTCTGACAGTTACCGGGCACTTTTTTGTTTGCCTTTTTGTTGTGTCGCATTCCCTGATCTTCGCTCATGTCAATCAAATACGGATAAGGGGAATCCACATGATACAGGATATGCTTACGTTAGGTTTTGACCAAATCATTGAACAACTGAAAGAACAGGCCGTTTCACAGGCCGCGCGCCGCCTGCTGGCGGAAACAGAACCCATCCTGAATGAGGGGCTTTGCTATGCCCGTATGGAGGAAACGACTGCCGCCCGCCGCGTCATTGAAAACACCGGCACCCCGCCCCTGGCGGAAACCGAAGGCACAGATACAGGCCTGACTGAAGCACTGCAGGGCGGCATGCTGCTGCCCGCGCAGCTGACGTCCATCGCCCGCTTCTGTGCGGCTGTACGCCGCCTGCGCCGCTACCTGCAGAACGCCCAGGTCCACAGTGCCGGCATCGCCTCCTGGTATACAGAGCTGCCTGACCTGGCGAGCCTGGAGGATGAAATTGAACATTCCGTCCGGGAGGAAGAAGTCCTGGATGACGCCTCCCCTGCCCTCCGGAATCTCCGGCGCCAGCGGGAGCATACCGAGCAGGGCATCCGGGAAAAGCTCAACCAGATTATCTTTCATCATAAAGCCGAATTGGCAGACAACTATATCACCCAGCGCGGCGGAACCTTCGTCCTGCCGGTGCTGAAGCGTTTCCAGAATCAGTTCCCCGGCCGTGTTGTGGATACCTCCGGCAAAGGAAGCACCGTCTTTATGGAGCCCTCCGCCGTTCAGTCAATGCGCCAGGCCCTGGATCAGCTGATGATCGATATTGATACGGAGGAGAGACGCATCCTCTGGGAACTCAGCGACCGGGTAGCCTCCCAGGCCGAACCATTGCGGGAAGCCGTTCGTGTCATGACAGACCTGGATATGCTCTTTGCCCGGGCCAAACTGAGCCTGGAGATGGATGCCCGCCCGGCCGAACTGACCGCCGAACGCAGGATATGCCTGGTCAATGCCCGACATCCACTCCTGGATCGTCAGGCCTGCGTCCCCCTCAGTCTGGAGCTTGCCTTCCCCGACTCCGGCATTGCCGTCACCGGTCCGAACACCGGTGGAAAAACAGTCTGCCTGAAAACCGTCGGCCTGCTGACCCTCATGGCCCAGTGCGGGCTGCATATTCCCTGTGCGGAGGGTACCGTCATCGGCATGATGGATGCCGTATTCTGCGATATCGGGGACAGCCAGAGCATCAGCCAGAACCTGTCCACCTTCTCCGGCCATATGACCAATATCATCCGCATCCTGCGTCATTGTTCCCGGGACAGCCTGGTCCTTCTGGACGAACTGGGCAGCGGCACGGATCCGGCTGAAGGTTCCGGCCTTGCCGCCGCGATTCTGGAGGAACTGCTGCGCCGCGGATGCTTCTTCATGGTTACCACCCACGATCCCCAGATCAAGCAATGGGCGGAGCAAACCGATCAGGTCGTTCCGGGACGGATGGCTTTCGACCGGGTGTCCCTGAAGCCGCTGTATCATCTGGAGCTTGGCAAGAGCGGAAAAAGCTGCGCCATTGAAATTGCCCGCCGCCTTGGTATGGATGAAGGGCTCCTGTCCCGTGCGAAACTGGTTGCGGAGCATGGGCCGGAAACCATACCGGAGCCGGTGCAGCATCCCATGCACATTCCCTCCACCCGCCTGCAGCGCCTGGTCCGGAAAACGGACAGCAGCTTTGAACGTTTCTGCATGGGGGACAGCGTCCTGCTCCTGCCGGACAAGAAGAACGCTATCGTATACCGCCCGGCCGATGACGACGGCAACGTCATCATCCAGCTGCAGGGGCAGAAGCTGACTGTACGCCACAACCGGCTGCAGCTGCTTGTCCCGGCCTCCCAGCTCTACCCGCCGGACTATGATTTTTCAATTATCTTTGATACCGTCGCCAACCGGAAAGCCGCCCATACCATGTCGCGCAAGTTTGATCCGGATGCGGTGATTGTGATCAAAGAAGGCAAACAGAATGAAGAATGAAAGGAAGAACAAACACATGAACAGAATGGATAAATATACTCAGTACTTCACAAAGGATTACCTCATGGGTCCCAACTCTTTCCTCCTGCTGGATGAACTGCTCCGCAGGAGTCCGTCCGATGTATGCTATGACCGCACCCTCGATTTGGGCTGCGGTATGGCGCTGACTTCAGTCTTCCTCGCCAATGAAACGCCTGCGAAGTCTGTATACGCCTTCGATCTCTGGGTGGACGCGGCGGATAACCTGAAGCGGATCCGCTCCCTGGACCTGGAAGATAAGATCATCCCGATCCACGGAGACGCGCTGGATATGCCTTTTGCCCGCGGATACTTTGACGCGGTTGTCAGCGTGGATTCCTATCATTATTTCGGCTGTAAGGAAGGGATCTTTGCGGATAAAATCCTGCCCTTTGTCCGGCCCGGCGGCACCGTCATGATCGCGGTTCCAGGTCTAAGTGAGGAGCCCTGCGGCGACCTGCGCACCCTGTTCGAAACCTGGGCGGAAGGAGACGACTCCCTGTGTTTCAAAACGGTGGATTGGTGGAAGGCGCTGCTTGAAAAGGAATGCGGGAACCGGTGCGATATTGAGGTTAAGGAGGCTGAATGTTATGACCGGGCCTGGGAGGACTGGTTCAATTCCGGTCATGAATTCGGCATCCGGGACAGGGAGTTCCTTTCAAAAGGACTTTATCAGGTCCTGAACTTCGTCCTCATGTACATCCACAGAAAACAGTGATATTCATCTAAAAAGGAAGTACCGGCATGAACAGCCGGTACTTCTTTCTTTGATCATTCTGTACGTTTATTTCTTTTTCCGGTATTTACCGTATGCCAGGCCGCCGATACCAATCAGTCCGATCAGGATCAATCCCACCCACAGCATCGGGTTGTCCGTATCTCCGGTCTTCGGAACCGGCTGCGGTTTGGAGGTATCTGTCGGAGCAGGCGCAGCGGTAGGTGTGGCCTTCGGAGTCTCTGTGGGTTTCACGGTTGTCCCCTCTGTAGGCTTCACTGTGGATACGTCTGTCGGCTTCGCGGTCGACGCGTCTGTGGGCTTTGCTGTTGGTGTGGCCACAGGTTTCACCGTGGACTCATCTGTGGGCTTTGCTGTCGATGTAGCCGTGGGTTTCACAGTGGGCTCATCTGTAGGTTTATCAGAAGGCGTCGGTTCTGCGGAAGGCTTCGGTTGTTCCGATGTCGGCGCCGGTTCTTCTCCTTCTTCTCCCTTGTAGTTGTTTTCGAAGGTAGCCTTGCTCACCTGACCTGCCCGGATGGTTCCCGTAGTACCTTCCGCGCTGCCCTGGCTGTAGCCCTTGGGCATGCTGTCTGCCGGCTGGGAAGCCTCATAGGTCACGCCGTCCGGCAGTCCCGTAATCGTGGCGACGCTTCCGCCCTCGATCAGGATTGTCCCGCGGCCTTCGCTGTCCGTCACATTCCCCGTCGTGCTTTCTGCCCGGGTCATGACGTCTGAAACCGTCAGCATACCGTTCCCTGCCTTGGCGGAAACCTTCACCTTCTGCGTTGATGTAGGAAGCGGATATCCTGCCAGCGGCCTGCCTTCACAGTCCTTCAGCACCACGTTTACAGGGAATTTTGGGGGGTGCCACCAGGGCCAGTGCGGGATATGTCCGCCGGTTTTGACTTCAATTTCCAGTGTTCCGCCCTTGTAGGTATTCCGGAACACGCCATCACCGGACATCAGTTTCTTGTCAACAACAGGAATCCCGTCGTCATCCAGGCTGACCGTCACCTTGTAGATATCCTCACCGGTGTCATACGCAATCGTTCTGTTCTCCGCGTCTGCCACTTCGCGGACGATATAATAATACGTTTTGGGAGTAGCCGGATTCAGCGCAATTGGTTCAAAAGCGATCTTTCCGTCCGTTCCGTTCTGCGTCCGTGCGATCTCTGTCTCTGTTCTTCTCTCCTCGTCGGTTTCCAGCAAAACAAACGTAAACGGTTCTGATGCAGGCTGCCCCTCCAGTGTTTTTTCTGCTGTAAAGGAAACCTCAGTATTCAGATAGTTTACCAGCTGTACAGGCAGCGCATCGCCGTCGATATACGGGCCACCAGGTATAACCTTGTTTCCGTTGCAAACCGGACAAGTGTTATTCGTTCCGCCATCCACGAGATAGACAATGGCAGCTCTGTCAATTAGCTCCGTAAAATGCACATAATCAGGATTCTTTGTTATTGCATCCCAATGCTCCTCTGTAAAAAGATAGGCAATCATCACGTAGCGTGAAGCAGAAGCAGGGAAACCTGCCGGATCCATTTCGTTTTTAGCACAGATTTGTGCTAGGGTAAAGGGGCCACCATACGGGAAAATCAATAACACATTGCCGTCAGAAAGATGGATCCCCTTCATATCGATAAAGTTATAGATGCAGTCTGGACAATAATTTCCTTCCATGTTGAAGTTAGGATGGGTACATGCCTTGAACGTGGCTCCTGCCCCGTTGCACTTTGTACATGAACCTCCCGTGCCGTCCGAAGCATATCCCGTTCCGCCGCAATTGGAGCAGATATCCATATATTCAGCATTGAAAAAGCTGTTCAGGTTGATTATCTCTCCAGCGGCTTTCTCTCCCACGTCTACAATCACCGCTGAAAAGCCACCAGCCTCTCCTGTACCGCCGCAGGCGTTACAGAGGATTTCCGGGCGTTTAATTGTCTGCCCGGGCATCGCAACAAGCAGTTTGCCGTCCTCCGTCTGCGCGATCTGCACCTTCGCTTCCCTCGGCGTGGTCATATACGCCACCGTCGGATCCGTTCCCTGCACCTCGCTGATAAGGAACGTGAGATCGCCGATACCGGTCTGTGATGAGATGGCGTCCAGATCCCTTTCCGTCAGAATGATGTCCGGCGTGAAGGTGACATTGCCTTCCGCATCGTTCTTTCCCGTTGCAATCGGAGCAGAGTCTGCCGGAGCACCCTTCCGCCGGACCTCAAAGGAGAATTCCTCCGGCTGCAGCGTCCGCCCGACCAGTTCCTTATGGGCAGTCAGGGTGATGTTCCTTTTGAAAGCGTATGTATTCGTGAAGGACAGCGGATCGCCCGTCGCTGTGGTCACCGTCGCCTTCAGGGTACCGTCCTTATTATCCGTAAATATGATGGCCACTTCGATCTCGCGCGTGTCGTAGGTCACGTCGTCGTACACCGGGACACCGTTCACCGTCTGCGCGCCTTCCGGGACTTTTTCCCGGAACTTGTAGTGCAGCGTTTTTGTTCCGCCGTATTCGTAGATCGGATAGTATTCTTCGTTGCCGAACTCAGGTGTAAAGGTAAACATCGCCAGACCGGTCACTGTGCCGTCGCCGCCGGTCACTGTCCCGCGGCTTGCGCCCGTCTTCACCGTATCGATCACCTGGCCATAGTTCTCGTTTTCATCACCCCCGCGGGTCCGTTGGTTTTCGTCCAGTACTTCGAAGGAGAATTCCCCCGCCCGCTGTTCTCTTCCCAGCAGCCGTTTCGTTCCGCTGATTTCAGCATAGCCTTCGGCCGTGTAGTCATTTATGACGTTAAACTTTACGGTTTCCGCTGATCTGATTACATATGTATCATTACCGCCCCGCGTACTCCAGCCCGCGGGCGGCTGTTTCTCTATTTTGCACTTGCTCCCGGCCGGCAGTCCAATGACCTTGGCGCATTGTTTATCCTCAAGTGTGATGGTTCCGTTATTGCAGACCGTACCGCTGCCGACCACCACCGCATCTGCTGGGATTGTCGTGTCATTGGTGCCATTCGGTCCTTTGTTATAGATGAGGTATTCGTACTCACCGTCCAGTGGTTCATCTCCGTTTGTCAGTTTCAAAATGAAATCAAAGGACGGCAGAACGGTATTGTTGCCTTCAGCCGGTCTGGAATCATCGGTCACATAAGTGTAGATCATGGCATAGCCGAAGTCCGGATTTTTGAAGTTGCGGAAGGTGGTGAGATCGTCCGGATCGTACTCCGCCGTCACCGTAACGCCTGCAGGAACCGCGTCATTCTGGGAGAACCAGCCACTTGGCGTGTTTTCCACAAGAACATATTTGTACTCATATCCACCCGGTGCATAACGCTCATAACCTGAGAAGGTATAGGTCCACGAATTATCCTTCGATGGATTTGTGTTCTTGTGATAGTCCTTGAAGGGTATCTGTTCAGTCTCGCCCTTCTCGTTCACCCGCCGCAGGTTCATTTGGGCCTTGTCAACGTCCGGCTCCGCAGGCGAACCGTCCGGGTACAGCCAGAGCTTTCTGCCGGTGATGGTTACCTGTTCCCTCTCATGCTTGTTGACGATCTCGTAGGAGCGGTTATCGTCCTTGTAGACCGCCGTGGAGTAGCCCGGCACCGGGTCTTCCGTCACGGTATAGGCATACGGAACCCCGTACCGGTCCAGCGCCGGGGCGCTCCGGAAGATGCCCTGCCAGCCGTCGTCCGCCGTCAGGACCAGGGTGTCCTCAAAGGTCGTGTTATTCTCTGCGGTCAGCGCGGTTCCGGAGGGCAGCTTTGGCACGCCCTTCAGCTTCACCGTTACCTGGTCCGGGCGCAACCCGTCGTGATTCTCCATGTATCCGACGTTGGTCACCCAGGCCTTGTCGACCCATGTCTTCCGCACCAGGATCGTCTCGGGCACGATGCCCAGCCGGGTGTACTCAAAATCCAGCACCGACCGGTCCCGGGCATACCCGTGGGACGCCTGGGCGTTGGGCGTGGAGAACCGGAGATAGACAGCTGCCGCCTGGTTGTACGCGTACATGTTGCTGGCCGGGTCCATTGCCGCGATCCAGTCGACATCGTCCGGCGAGGAAGCGTTGTCCGTTTTATGGGCATACGCGCCTTTCGCGTTCCATTTGCTGTCGCTGCCGCCGTCCGACGGCGCCTTCATGTTCAGGTAAACAGAAACCTTGTCCCCCGGCGACAGCAGGCATATCGTGCGGGGATTCGTTCCCCGCTGCGCGTCCACGGCGATGGCCGCCACTTTGGTTCCCTCCGGCACGGTCCACACGCCGTTCACGATGGCCCCCTCGGGCACCCGCTTCCAGAGGTCCTGGTTAAACAGGTTATAGTCACTGTTCCATCCGCTGAAGGATTGCAGGATTCCGTGCGTGTCCGTCGTGTCGATCGAACCTTGCGCGCCGAACTTCAGCCCGGGCTTCTCCGTGTAATACACCCACGGCCCGAAACCCTTGCTGATCAGTTCTGTCAGGTCCACGGACACGAGCGTTCCCTTCCACTGGCCTTTTCCCTGCCATTCCCCGGACCATGCCTTTTTCGCGGCCAGGCCGGGCTCCGCATCGTCGGCGGGGGCAAACTCCTCGATCGCGTCGTAGAACATGATGCCGCCGATATAGCTGTCGTTTTTGGCAGCCACGGTCATGCGGTAGGTATAGCTGCCGCCCTCGGTCACGGTCACCTGGGTCTCGCCCGCGGTGCCCTTTGCCCAGGCGCCTGTGCTCCCCGCGCGCACGTCCTTCCGGAATTCCACCTGGTTCATGATATTGATGTTGCCGAGGCCAAGACTGCCGTACAGGTAGACGAAACGCGCTTCGTCCGTGTCCGGATCCAGGTCCGTCATGGCATCCCTGATCTCCGTGGAATTGATGTTCAGCCAGGTGCCCGAAATATTCGGCCACGCGTCCGGATAGCCGATACTCTGGTAATAGTTGCTGGTCGACGGAAGGTTGCCCAGCGTGCCGGGATTGCCCGACTCGAAGGCCGCGTAATATTTCACATATTTGTTGCCTTCCAGGTCCGCGTAGTCCTCCCAGGGCATGTACGCGTCCAGGGACAGGAAGATCCGGTCCGTAAAATATCCTTTCGCCCCGGAATAGCTGTCACTAACGTCCGGCGACAGCGTACCGCGGACCACCAGCAGGGCCCGTCCGCTGCCCCGGAAGTTTTCGTAAACCTCCTTTTCGATGATCCGGTCGCCGCTCCGCAGGCTGACGCTGCTCATGACCGGGGTCATGTTCTCCGGCAGCAGGAGATACCATGTGCCGGAGGTCTCCGGAATCACCGCGCCCGCCGCGACCGCCGCGTTGTATTCCTCCAGGGTCGACAGGTTGCTCTTCTCGTCGACGTACATGTACATGCTCGCCTTGATCCGGCGGTTCACCGTATCGTTCTTCGGCGGGTCCGGCTCAATTCCCGCGTTTCCGTATACGCTGAAGCCGGCGACGGCCAGCGTCGCGCTGCTGCTGTCGCTCGTCTCCTGGAAGCTTCCGGCGGCCGCCGCCTGCAGCCAGGCCTCCTGGGACGGCTGGACCTCCTCCGGCCGGGTTGCACTGTAATAGTAAGTCGTTTTCAGCTCGGCGTCGTTATCCACGACGACGTTTGTATGGCTCCGGAGGACCGTCTCCACGATGTCCTTCAGATGATCGCTCGGGAGCAGTTTCACCGTCGGCCATACGGCCACCTTGCAGGCCGCCTGGTTGGTCGCGAAGCGGGTTTTGTAGCCGATGACGCCTTCCGGGAAGGTGATCTTTTTCGTCCCGCTCCGCAGAGACACCGTTTCCAGCAGCGCCCAGCTGCCGTCCGCGTACTTGACCCAGACCTCCACGTCCGGCTTCGGCAGGCTGTTGTCCGGCTTGTAGCCAAAGGTCGAATTCTCCATCATGTACTGGGACTGGGAGGGCTGCAGGTACCCGTAGCTGAACATTTCCGGCGCGCCGACGGTGATCCCGGTGAAGCAGTAGTCGCCGGGCTGCAGGGCGCCGGAGACATTCTGGACGGTCAGCGTGTCGTCCGTGGTCTCCATCAGGTAGTTCCAGTTCAGGTAATGGGCTGGATCGTATTCCCATCCCTCCGGGAGATCCGGGACCTCGCTGGTCGGGCCCGCGGTATACTTGTAGCCGTACCCGGCGGTCAGCACCTCGTATTCAATCGTCACGGGCTGGTTGTTCCGCAGCGCGCCGACCGCCATGGCGTACGTATGGTTTTTATTGTGGTAGGTGTTCTCGCTGCCGTCCGGCACGTCTTTCGCTATCGTCGGGTGCGTATGATCCGGATGGGAATCCGTGTACTTGTAAACGCCGAATCTTCCCGCCGGATACTCCCATCCCGAGTGCGTATAGTTCACCGAGGCGTCCACGCTCTTCTCCGTGACCTCCTGCGGGTCGTTTCCCCGCGCCGGGTCTGCCTCGGTCATCTTCCACGCCGCGGCGGCGCGGATCGTGTAGGTCTTGTTCGCCTGCATCTGGGCGGTCGGATAGGCGACCCAGATATTCTGCATGCGGTTTCCGTTTTGAGTACCCTTGTCGTCCCAGTCGTAGGTCGTGACCGTCCGGCTGTAGTGTTCTCCGGCCTGCGCGCCGGAATCCTGCGTGGTGACCGTACCGCCGCCGGCGGTCCTGCCCAGGACGATCCCGGGAATCGCCGCCTCGTTTCCGGCGGCCTCCCCGGCCCACAGGTCCATGTCCAGGCGGAAATACTGCGACGCGTCGTAGTAAGGCCGGGTCTTCCAGCATACAAAGACATAGCCGTTCGCCGTTTCCGCGCCGCCTGGCAGGTTGCTGAGGACATTCGGGGAGATGTTGTCCGATGAATTGTAGACCGTCCCGGTCAGGGACGCGCCGGGCGTCGATCCGTAAGTGGTCAGCGCGGCCCTGGTGTCGATCACGGCCGTCAATTCCTGCGTGTCCATCGTGTCCTTCGTGCCGTCCCGGGCGGTGACTTCCACCGTCACCTTCAGGGGATCGCTCGGCAGCATGTCCACGAGCCTGTTCGGCTGCAGGCCGGTGATCGTGCACTGGAACATGAGGGAGGCGGCCGCGTCGATCGTCGCGTCGTTGACAATCACATACCGGCCGTCGCCCGTGTCCTCCCTGTGCCAGGAGGATCCTTCGGCCGGCGCTGCCGGGACCGAATAGGTCATGTTTCCGTATCCGGCGGCCTGGACGCTTCCGTCCGGCCGCGAGCTCCGCTGGTGGAAGATCTGCTTCGGCGCCGTGATCCGGACCGTTCCCGGTGCGTGCGCTTCCGCGCCTGTCAGCACGATGTCCATCTGGTACTGGACGGAGAACGTGCCGTTGTCGTACTCTTTTTTGAGCAGCAGGCGTTCGGGGATCCCGTCGTAGTCGGTCGTCACCCACTTCAGCTTCGCGTCCCGGATCTGAACGGTACCCGCTGCGTACCCGACGGATAAAGACAATGCACCGTTCAACGCAATGAACAGCGCAAGCAGAATGAGCAGGAGAACCACCGGGCGTCTTATGCTTCTGAACATAGTCATCTCTCCGTCGGCTATAATGTAACATTTCTATGGATGCAGGTTTCTGAACAAGGAGGGTAAGAAGCTGTCCGTACTTCTTTCTTGCCATTTGGTTAATAATACCATATTGTTTGCGGGCCCTACAATCTGTATTTACAATCAATTGTTACATTTTTGCAGTATTTTCATTACAATTTGGATTTTCCTTCATTATTTTGTGTAACTGTTTGTTTTCCCTTGTCTGCAAGGTGTTTCCTGCCTTTCCGGAGCATCAGAAAACCCGGCTGTTTCCAGCCGGGTTACATGCCCCGTCAATATGCTTTTATTTTATCCCTTCGAAGGTGAAATCCTTGGCTTCCACGGCAGCCTTCACCGCTGCTTCATCCAGCTCTCCGGACAGGGTGATTACCGCGGTTCCCGCGTCATGGCTGACCACCGCTTCTGCAATAAAGGGAAGCGCCTCCAGCGCCTTCTTCACGGACGCCTCGCAGTGCCCGCACATCATTCCTTTGATTTTTACTGTCTTTGTCATGGTACCGATCCTCTCTTTCTTTTGTTCCTCTTTGATTGTTTCTGTAATGGTAAGGGGTATATTCGCCGCCTTCAGCGGTTTATCCTTTCCCGGATCCTTCAGCCTGAACAGGTTCAGCCGCAGGGCGTTCATGCAAACCGTAAAGCTGGAAAGGCTCATGGCCGCCGCCCCGATCATCGGGCTCATCTTCCATCCGAAGAGGCCTGCCGCCAGTGGAATGCAAATCAGGTTATAGAAGAAGGCCCAGAACAAGTTTTCATGGATGTTCCGCAGCGTTGCCCGGCTCAGCCGGATCGCTGCCGCCACATCAGTCAGGGCGGAATTCATCAGCACAATATCCGCGCTGTCGATCGCTACGTCCGTTCCGGCGCCGATGGCAATTCCGGTATCCGCCCGGGTCAGTGCCGGCGCGTCGTTGATTCCGTCACCCACCATGGCAACCCGGCCGTATTCCTGCAGTTTCCGGATCACTTCCTCCTTGCCTTCCGGCAGGACCCCGGCCACCCATTCATCCACACCGGCCTGGGCCGCGATGGCCTGCGCTGTCCGCTCGTTGTCCCCCGTCAGCATCACTACCCGCAGGCCCTGGTTTTTCAGCTGCCGGATTCCCTCCCGGGAATCTTCCCGGATCCGGTCCGCCACAGCGATCACGCCCAGCATCTGCCCGTCTTCCTCAAAGAACAGCGGAGTCTTGCCCTGTTCCGCCAGCTTTTCAGCCTGCCGGTTCATCTCCTCCGGTACCTTCACCAGGCTGCCGATGTAGCTGCCGCTGCCGCCGTGGAGGCGTTTCCCGCCTGCTGTACCCTCCAGTCCGTTTCCCGGCAGGGCCCGGAAATCGGATATGCTTTCCGGTTTCAGCTGCTGCTCTTCCGCCGCCCGCAGGATGGCTTTGGCTAGCGGATGCTCGCTCCCCTGCTCCAGGGCGACTGCCCCGGCCAGCAATTCTGCTTCTGTCCTGCCTTCCGCGGGAATCAGGTCCGTTACGCCCGGTTCTCCGGAAGTAATCGTGCCGGTCTTGTCCAGGGCGATAATCTGTGCTTTCCCCGCCGTTTCGAGTGCTTCACCCGTCTTGAACAGGATGCCGTTCTTCGCTCCCAGGCCGTTGCCCACCATGATAGCCACCGGTGTAGCCAGTCCCAGTGCGCAGGGGCAGGAGATCACCAGCACGGAAATGCCCCTGGCCACCGCGTCCCCTGCGGACGCGCCGGCAATCATCCAGCCCGTAGTTACGATCAGGGCAATCCCGATCACGGCAGGCACAAAGACGCCGGATACCTTGTCCGCGATCCGCACTATCGGTGCCTTGGTAGCCGCCGCGTCTGAAACCATCCGGATAATCTGGCTCAGGGTGGTATCCTCTCCCACCCTTGTCGCCCGGCAGGTCAGGAATCCGGACTGGTTGATGGTAGCTGCGCTGACCTTGTCGCCTTCCGCCTTGTCCACGAGAATGCTTTCCCCGGTCAGGGTGGATTCATTCACCGCGCCCGCTCCGGAAACCACAATACCGTCCACCGGGATGCTGTCTCCCGGACGTACCACAAACAGATCCCCTGTTTTGACCTCCGCAATCGGCACTTCAGTTTCCGTACCTTCCCGGAGCAGCACTGCCGTCTGCGGTGCCAGCTTCATCAGGCTCTTCAATGCGTTCGTTGTCTTGCCCTTGGACCGGGCTTCCAGCATCTTGCCCACAGTAATCAGGGCCGGAATCATCGCCGCGGATTCAAAGTACAGCTGCTGATGATACAGGTCCATCAGCTCACTGTTGGACGCTCCGGCTGTAATCATCCCGCACATCCGGTAGAACACAAACAGGCTCCAGCCAAAGGATACCGAAGATCCCAGCGCCACCAGCGTATCCATGTTCGGTGCGCCGTGAACCAGGGAACGGAATCCGCTGGTAAAGAATTTCCCGTTGATGATCATCACAGTCAGGGCCAGCAGCATCTGGGTCAGCGTCAGCGCCAGGTGATTATGCGTCAGGAAAGCCGGCAGCGGCCATCCCGCCATGTGATGACCCATCGTAATGTACATCAGCACCGCCAGGAAGCCGACTGACAACAGGAGCCTGCGCTTCAGCTTCGGGGTTTCCCGGTCCTGCAGCGCTTTCTCCTGTGCGGCCAGGTAATCCGCCTTAGTCTCTCCGGCAGTTGCCCCCTTCGGGCTCGCACCGTATCCTGCCGCCTCCACCGCGCGGATGATTTCCTCCTGCGATGCGCTGCCCTCAACGCCCATGGAGTTGGTCAGCAGGCTGACAGATACCGAGCAGACGCCCGGCACCTGCCCCACGGCTTTCTCCACCCGTGCCTGGCAGGCCGCGCAGCTCATACCGGTCACAATGTATTGTTCCATGGTTTCCTCTCTTCTCACTTCATGAGTTTCTGCATCACTTTGACAAACTCATCAATGGCTTCTTCCTTGCCGTTCCGGATATCCTCCGATACGCAGCTGCGGATATGGCAGGCCAGCAGTTCCTTGTTGAAGCTGTTCAGTGCGGCGCTCACCGCTGACACCTGGATCAGGATATCCGGACAGTAGGCGTCTTCCTCCACCATCTTCTGGATGCCCCGGATCTGGCCCTCCACCAGCTTCAGGCGCCGAAGCAGCGCGTTCTGTTCCTCCGCTGTGCGCTTCTTTTTCCGTTCGCTGCAATGCGGACAGGCGTTCGTTTCGCTCATCTGCTTCTCCTCATTTCCCGCATGTGATATACCCCCGTGGGGTATTATGATCATATACCCTCCCGGGGTATTTGTCAACACTGTTCTTTTCCTGCCCTTTCCTTGACCGGGCAGGGGCTTTGTGCTACGATCTGGAATTGACGCAAGGAAAGGAGTTTGTGAATATGAAAGACCGTAAAATCTTTTGTCTGAATAATATCGCGAAGATCGGCACGGACGGTTTCCGCTCCGGCTATACGCTGATTGATTCCATCGACGAGGCTGCCGGCGTGCTGGTTCGCTCCGCCGACATGAAGGAAATGTCCTTCCCCGCCGGCCTCCGGGCCATCGCCCGCGCGGGTGCAGGCGTCAACAACATCCCGCTGGACCGCTGCGCGGAAGAGGGCATCGTGGTGTTCAACACTCCCGGTGCCAACGCCAATTCCGTCAAGGAGCTGGTGCTCTGCGGCATGTTCCTGGCTTCCCGTGACATCGCCGGCGGCATCAACTGGGTCCGGGAAAACGCGGATGATGAAAACATCGCCAAGACCACTGAGAAGGCCAAGAAAGCCTTCGCCGGCACAGAGCTCAAGGGCAAGACCCTGGGCGTCATCGGTCTGGGTGCCATCGGCGTCCTGGTTGCCAATGCCGCCATCTCCCTGGGCATGAAGGTCTATGGTTTCGACCCCTACCTGTCCGTCAATTCCGCCTGGAATCTTTCCCCCATGGTCATCCATGCGGAGAAGATCGAAGAAGTCTACGCGGCCAGCGACTATATCACCATCCACGTGCCTGCCACCGCAAGCACAAAAGGCATGATCAGTGCCGAAGCGATCGCCCAGATGAAGAATGGCGTCGTCCTGCTGAACTTCGCCCGGGATACCCTGGTGGATGAAAAAGCCCTGGCCAGCGCCCTGGAAGCCGGTATGGTCAAACGTTATGTGTCCGACTTCCCCACGCCCGCCAGCGCCCATATGAAAAATGCCATTGTCATCCCGCACCTGGGTGCCTCCACGGAGGAAGCGGAAGACAACTGTGCGGTCATGGCCGTGAAGCAGCTGCAGGATTACCTGGACAACGGCAACATCCGCAATTCCGTCAACTATCCGGAAATCAACCTCGGCTTCTGCGAAACGGAAGCCCGCGTTGCCATCCTGCACCGGAACATCCCGAACATGCTCAGCCAGATCACCAACTTCTTCGGCAACCAGGGACTGAACATCGAAAACCTGGCCAACAAGAGCCGCGGTGATTACGCCTACACCCTGCTGGATCTCAGCCATCCCATGCCCCATGACACCGTGGAACGGCTGAAGGAAATCGACGGCGTCATTCGCGTCCGCCGCATCGTTGAAAACAAATAAGGTACACATAAAAAATCCCGCTTCCGGCCAGTCCGGAAGCGGGATTTTCATTTCCACTACTTTTTCTTTTTCCCGTTGATTATCTCGTTGTAAACGCTCATCACTTCTCCGGGAGAGGATTCCATGTGAACCTTGTTGATCTCCTCCAGCACCGCCTTCCGGGGACTGGGCACGCAGTAGGGACAGGGCGTCAGCTTGTTGTAGGGCGCTTCATCCAGTTCGCCGTAGGGGAACTCGGTCAGCGGCAGGTACCGCTTTTTGATGTTCACGCAGTTGTCCTGCGAATGGTATTTGCTTCCACCCTTGGGGTTGTAGTACAGCGGAGTATCATCGTCCGGAATCTTCACCTGCCGTCCCTGGTAGTCTTCCCAGATCACCAGTTTGACGCAGTTTTTATCCTGCCGCTTTTTGATCAGGTTGGACAACACGGACATGCTGTACCCTGCCCGGTTCTGTTTCGCCTGTACCCGGATGCAGCCATGACTGGCGCGGCTGCCGAGGATTTCCTCAAATCCGCGGTAATTCTTGGAGCCGTCGTTGTTCTTCCGGTGAGGCACCTCGTGAATGTAATCCGCCGCGTTGAACTTCAGGGCATAGTTGCAGACCATGCCGGACTCGTCGTCTATCAGGGCACCGGTCTTGGTATAAATAATCAGGTATTCACCGGAACGGGTTTCATTATAGGGCTGCTGCTTCTTCGCGCTGGGATTGTACTTGCCCGTTGACACCGCCAGCGATGTCTCCAGGTGGCCGTCCTTGAAGAGGTACAGCCGCTGTGTCAGCTTGTCGATCACGATACCATAGTTCTGGTTCACTTCCACGGTTTTCAGCTTCTTGGTCGGCACATAGCCTGTCACAAAGGCGTTGAAGTTCTTTACCTTGCTGTCGTGGAAACTGGTAGAATATGTTTCAATCTTGGTCCATCCGTTATCCAGCGTTTCCAGCACATGCACGCCCTGGCTCTGGCCGGTCAGCATACCGATGCCTTCGCTGCTCTCATCCGGTTGGGAATAGATCACCATCTGCTTGTTCATGTCGATATCTGCCACGGTGATGGGCAGGGTCAGCATCTTCCAGATGGCTTCCTCGTCATCCAGGTTCATGGGGGTATCCCAGTAGCTGTCATCCGGTTCCCCGTCCCGGGGTTCCTCTGACCGGAAGGAAGGCGTTATATCGGATGGTTCAGGAGCGACGCCCAGCAGAAAATCCTCCGCCGGCGCGCTGGCCGCGGAGAACAGCAGAATCATAAGCAAAAGCACTGCTGTTATTCTGCGCATGCTATTCCTCCATCCTTTGTGTTTCAGGACTGAAGAATCATACCATATATGGGAAAAAGTGTCAAAGTTCTTTCTCCTTGTTTTCAGGCGTTCAGCGCAGATTTTGGGAAATACAGAAAAGGCTTGATTTTCATCCCCGAAGGGGGTATACTGCCTGTATCCTTTTCAGATGAAGGGAAACACGCGGTCAGGAAACCGGTTCACAGAGAGCGGGAGAAGGTGCAAGCCCGCAGCAAGGCCCTGATACGATACCATTCCCGGATGAGAAGCGGCTGCCGACCGATAAAGCGGCTCAATGAGTGGTTTTACAACAAGCAGGGTGGAACCGCGAATGCTTTTTCAGCATCCGTCCCGGCACAAGAATGCAGGGCGGATGCTTTTTTGTACACAGACGCCCGGAAAAAAGGAGGGTATTCCATGAAAATCATCTACAACGACGGTCATGTCGCGGAATGTCCCGCGGAAGATGAGCTGGAGGTGCTCCGTCACTCTGCCGCTCATATCATGGCCCAGGCGGTCAAACGCCTGTACCCCGATGCCCACTTTGCCTATGGTCCCGCCACTGAAAAGGGATTCCATTATGACATCGATCTGGGCGACGTCAAACTCACAGATGAAGACCTGCCCGCCATCCAGGCGGAAATGCAGAAGATCGTGAAGGAAAACCTGCCCTTCAAGGTCTATCCCCTGCCCCGTGATGAGGCTGTCAAGCTCATGCAGGACCGCGGTGAAATCTACAAGGTCGAGCACATTGCCGACCTGCCCGATGACGCCGTCATCACCTTCTACCAGCAGGGCGACTACATCGACATGTGCGTCGGCCCGCACCTCACCTACACCAAGGCGCTGAAGGCTTTCAAGCTCACCGCCCTGTCCGGTGCCTACTGGAAGAACAACCAGAACAACAAGATGCTTACCCGCCTCAACGGCGTCGCCTTCCGGAACCAGGAAGAGCTGGCCGCCTATGAGAAGCAGGTTGAGGAAGCCAAAGCCCGCGATCACCGCCGCATCGGTAAAGAAATGGGCCTGTTCATGACAGACGACCTGGTCGGCAAGGGACTGCCCATGTTCCTGCCCAAGGGCTATACCATCTGGCGTGAGCTGGAAAACTATATCCGGGATAAGGAACTCCGCCTGGGCTATCAGCATGTCATGACCCCCTGCGTCGGCACAGTGGATCTGTACCGCACCAGCGGCCACTGGGATCATTACAAGGACAACATGTTCCCCGCCATGGAGGTGGAAGGCGAAAGCTTCGTGCTTCGTCCCATGAACTGCCCCCATCACATGATGATCTACGCCAACCGGCTGCATTCCTACCGGGATCTGCCGATCCGCATCGGTGAAATCGCCCATGACTTCCGGTTCGAGCCCAGCGGCACCCTGAAGGGTATTGAGCGCGGCCGTCACTTCTGCCAGAATGACGCCCACCTCTTCGTCACGCCCGAACAGATCAAGGATGAGGTTTCCAGCGTAGTCAACCTGATCCGCGAAGTCTACCAGGACTTCCATATCACAGACTACCGCTGCGTGCTGTCCCTGCGTGATCCGGAAGACAAGGTCAAGTATCATCAGGATGACGAGATGTGGAACCGTGCGGAATCCGCCCTGCGTGAAGTGCTGAAGGAGCTGAACATCGACTTCACGGAAGAAATCGGCGAAGCCGCCTTCTACGGTCCGAAGCTGGACGTGAACGTCAAGCCCGCCATCGGTGCAGAATACACGCTGAGCACCTGCCAGCTGGACTTCTGCCTGCCGGCCAAATTCAACCTGAAGTATGTGGACCAGGATGGTTCCGAAAAGACCCCCGTCGTGCTGCACCGCGCGATCCTGGGCTCCATCGACCGCTTCATGGCTTACCTGATTGAGGAAACCAAGGGTGCCTTCCCGCTGTGGGTTGCTCCCGTCCAGGTCAAGGTTCTCCCCGTCAGCGACAAGAGCATGGACTATGCGGCCAAGGTCACCGAAGCGCTGCTGGACGACGGCATCCGCGCCGAGCTGGATGAGCGCAATGAAAAGATCGGCTACAAGATCCGTTACGCCCGCCAGGAGGACAAAGTTCCTTACATGCTGATCATCGGCGAAAAGGAAATCGCGGAAAACACTGTTTCCGTCCGTGACCGCGCCACCGACCAGACAACTTCCATGACCCTGGAAGAGCTGATCAAAAAGCTCGAAAAGGAAATCACGGAACGCCTGTAATCAACCTAAACCTGATAATCAAAAGAGTGTCCTTCACAGGACACTCTTTTTTCATGCGTTTTGAGTATTAATTATGCATTGTGCATTATGCATTGATTCCAAGTTTCAGCGTGTTAGCACAGAAACTTGGAAGTCTCTCCGGCAGTTTCACGACTACTACCCCGTAGTCCTTCCTGAACTCCACCGGTCCGTATCCCAGCAGCTCCACGCTCTTCACCTCATCCTCCGCGAAGCTGCGCAGCGTTAATGTTTCTCCTCCCTTTGCACCCAGCAGGAAGGCATAAACCGCGCCCTCCTTCTGCACATAGCGAACGTCACTCAGGTTCCAGTCCGTCTTTTCCTCGGTAAAGCCGTCAATCTTCACCCGCGTTTCACCCTCGCCGAAGGTCCGCCACGGCCTTGTACCGTAAACCGCCTCGCTGTTGATGGCGAACCACTCCGCCAGCCTGTCCAGGATGTATTCCGCGTCTTCGTCGATGGTGCCGTCCGGCCGCTGGAGAATATTCAGCAGCATTACGCCGTTTTTGGAGATAATGTCCACCAGCATCTCCACAATCTGTTCCGGACTCTTGTAGGGATGATGCACGTCATAGAACCAGTTGCCGATACAGGTATCTGTATGCCACGGTTCCGGCATGATACCGGGCAGCTGGCTCTTTTCAATATCCAGCACACCCACGCTGAAGATTTCTTCCCGACGGTCCTTCTGCAGGTACACCGCCTGGTTTTCTCCGTGTTTGTCAATGGACGTGTTATAGAGCCTGGCCACCGCCTGCAGGCCGCGGTTATATACAGACAGATCCGTCAGTTTGCCCTGTTCCGCCATCCAGTGATCACCGAATGGCAGCACGCCGTCGGTATACAGCAGGTCAGGCTTGAACTTATCAATCATCTCATTCACGCACTTCAGCCAGTAATCCCGGAACTGCTCGTTATCGGTATACCAGGGCGTCAGGTCCTCCCCTGTGCCATGCTCCTGGTTCGCGTGGTAGAAGTCCTGATACGCCGGATCGTTGCCGTCATAGGGCACACCCGCATAAGGACCGGTCTTGTCACAGCCTTTGTTCACCCGCCACCAGGAGAAGGAAGCCCCCAGGTGCTCGCTGATGCCGAAAGGCAGCTGATACTTGTCTGCCGCGGCTTTCCACAGCGCCAGGATATCCTTGTGGGGCCCCACATTCATGCTGTTCATGCGGTTGATTTGGGAATCATAGTTGAAGAAGTGATCATGATGGGTCGCCTGGGTCATCAGATACCGGGCGCCTGCCTTGTAATACTTTGCGATCAGCGCGTCCGGATCGAACTTTTCCGCCTTCCACAGGGCACAGATATCCTTGTAGCCGAACTTGGAAGGGTGGCCGTAGTGACGCAGGTGATACTCATATTGCGGCTGGCCCTGGATATACATGTTCCGGGCATACCAGTCACCGAACATCGGCACGCTCTGGGGACCCCAGTGGCTCCAGATTCCGAATTTGGCGTCCCGGAACCATTCCGGTGCGGAATACTGTCTCAGTGATTCAAACGTCGGCTCAAATCTCATACTTCAACCCGCTCTTTCTTCGCTTTGTTGATTACTCCTATACATTATACACGAAACGTTTCTATTTTCTACTGTTGTTTTCCTTCTCCGCAGAAAAAAAACGTGTACGGTTCCCGCACACGTTCAGGTATTAATTCTGAATTCTTAATTCTTAATTAGTTTAACCGCTTTCCTCACCGGTACTGTCAGCAGTGCCGCCGCAGCAATCTTAACTGCGTCACCGATCAGGAATGGCACCACGCACAGGGCCAGTGCCGCGCCCAGGCCGTTTCCTGTGTGGAGCATAAAATTCACCGTGCCCACCAGGTACAGCAGCGCCGTCCCTGCGATCATCATCAGCGGATGATACCACCAGCCGATCTGTTCTCTCTTCTCCGCGCCTTCGCCGGACATATACGCGCAGGGCAGGTAACCGATCAGATACCCGCCGGTCACCCCGGCCAGCTTCTGGAATCCCCCGCTGAAGCCGCTGAACACCGGAACCCCGATGATACCGATCAGCAGATAGAGCCCCACCGCAATAGTTCCTTTTTTTCGTCCCAGCACAGATCCGGCCAGGTAAACCGCGAAAGTCGCCAGGGACAGCGGAATCGGTCCTGCGGGAATCGTCAGCGGTCCCGCCACGCAGATCAATGCCGCCATCACAGCGATCGTTGTCATATCCAATGTCTTCATTTTCCTACTCATTTTCCCTCTGCTCCATTGTCTGTCAGTTTCAGGCTTACTTCACCGTAGTTCAGGCAGGTGCGTCCGTCCTCGGTTTCAATCACCAGCCGGCCCTGGTCATCTATATCCACTGCCTTGGCCGGATATCTCTTGTCTCCTTCGATGACCGTCACCGTCCGGCCAATCACGTTGGACCGTTTCCGGCTTTCCTCCAGGAAATGTCCTGTCTTCAGGTCTCCCAGCAGGGCCTCTGTCTCGTTCAGGATCTCGGCAATCAGCCGGTTCCGTTCCGGGGCTTCGCCGCACTCATTGCCAATGGAGGTTGCAATCTCCTGCAGTTCCGGCGGAAACTGCATCCGCGCCGTATTCACACCGATCCCGGCCACGGCATATTCCAGCTTTCCGGCTTCCATGCCCAGGCCTGCCTCGCACAGGATGCCGCAGATCTTCCTGCCGCTGATATACAGGTCGTTCACCCATTTGATATCCGCCTTCACATCCGCGGTCTTCTCCACAGCCCGCGCCGTTGCCACAGCCGCCAGGGAGGTCAGCAATCCTGCCTGGTCCGGTGCGCAGTCGGGTCTCAGGATCATTGTCATATATACGCCGCTGTGATCTGGAGAGAAAAAGCTGCGTCCCTGCCGGCCCCGGCCGCCGCTCTGGCTGTCGGCAATGATCACCGTGCCATGCTTTGCCCCGGCTGCAGCCAGCATCTTGGCCCGGTTGTTTGTGGAATCAAGCCGGTCATGGATTTCGAGCTCCCTGCCCAGCTCCCGGGTCTTCAGCCATTTGCGGATTCCGGCCTCGCTCAGCACATCCGGGGCAGAAACCAGCCGATATCCACGGTTTGTCACCGCTTCAATCTCATAGCCGTCTTCCCGCAGGCGTTTCATCACCTTCCACACCGCGTTCCGGCTTACACCCAGCTCCTTCGCGAGCTGTTCACCGGATACCGTTTCTCCGGTTTCCAGCAGTGCCAGCGCCTTTTCCCTGATATACATACAGGCCGTCCCTCCGTTTCTTCCGGGTGATGATATCATTATCGTCTCCTGATCGTCAACCTTTTCAGTCTCTTTTGGGTGACAATTTGCCTCGTGGACATTTTCCTTTTCCCTGTGCTAAAATAGGGCATTCAGAAAACCAGATCAGATTGCCGGTTTTTTCCGGGGAGGTTATCCATGAACGAGATCAAATGTCCCAATTGCGGGAAGGTTTTTCAGGTGGATGAGGCCGGTTATGCCTCCATCGTTTCACAGGTTCGCAACGCGCTGTTTGAAAAAGAAGTGGAGGACCGGGTCAATTCCGTCCGCCGTGAAAGCGCCGCTGTCCAGGAAAAGGCACTGGCCGAGCTGAACGCAAAGCATAGGCAGGCTCTTACCGAAAAAGACCTGGAAATCAACCATCTGAAAGACAGCGCCCGTGCGGCGGAAACAGAGAAACAGCTTGCCGTCCGGACAGCCATTCAGGAAAAAGAAAACGAGATTACTGAATTGCGCGGAAAAGTGATTCAGGAAAAGCAGGCAGCCGAAATCCGCGAGCAGAGCCTGAAGGAAGCGCATAAAACCGAGGTGGCGCGTCTGGAGGCGGAAGTGGAACAGTACCGGGACTTCAAGCTTCGCCAGTCCACCAAGATGATCGGTGAAAGCCTGGAGCAGCACTGCCTGACCACTTTCAACCAGGTCCGGATGATGGCCTTCCCCCGCGCCTATTTTGAAAAGGATAATGAGGTCATCGAGGGCACCAAGGGCGACTTCGTTTACCGGGAGGAAACGGAGGACGGGCTTCCCCTCCTCTCCATCCTCTTCGAAATGAAGAATGAGGCGGACGCCACCGAGAAAAAGCATAAGAACGATGACTTCATCGACAAGCTGGACAAGGATCGCAAAAAGAAAAACTGCGAGTACGCGGTGCTGGTCACCATGCTGGAGCCTGACAGCGACCTGTACAATGCGGGCATTGTCACCGAGTACCGGTATGAGAAGATGTATATCGTCCGTCCCCAGTTCTTCCTGCCCCTCATCTCCCTTCTGCGCAACGCCGCGCTTTCCAACACGCAGGTCCGCCGGGAGCTGGAAACCGTACGCCGCCAGAGCCTGGATGTCCAGCAGTTTGACCAGGCGCTGCTGGAGTTCCGGGACAAGTTCGGCAAGAACTATCAGATTGCCCAGTCTCATTTTGATAAGGCCATCAGCGAGATTGATGAAACCATCAAGCACCTGGAAAAGGTCAAGGAATCCCTCACCAAGTCCGGCAACCAGCTGCGGCTGGCCAATGATAAGGCCCAGGATCTTACGATCAAAAAGCTTACGAAAGGCAACCCCACCATGCGGGACAAGTTCGAAGAAGCCGGGATCAGCATTGACTGATCCCGGCTTCTCTGTTTTCAGACATTTCTAATTTCACTTTGTTCCTGGAATGGGATGACGTGCATCAGGTGTCATTCCGAGCGAAGTCGAGGAATCCCTTGATATATCAGCTGCGTGTCCACAGCCTGGCCAGTGTCCGGGCCACGCCGTCGTCATCATTGCTCTCCGCCACTTCATCCGCTACAGCTTTGACGCAGTCCAGCGCGTTGCTCACCGCCACACCGTATCCGCATCTCCGGATCGGCTCCACATCGTCGTTGTCATCGCCGAAATACACGGCCTGTTCTGCCTCCAGTTTCACACTGTCCAGCAGTTGCTGAATCCCCCGCCACTTGGTTGCGGTACCGCCCATATACTGGCGCAGTTTTTTATCTGCCACGGTACTGTATACCGTTTCCGGCAGGTCAATCAGGATCTGCTCCGGCGGACAGTCCGGATGACTGGCCAGGACCTTATAGATCTTTTCCCGCCGGGGAAGCTCTCCGATATTTTCAATCACCCGGGGACTCCAGATGGGAATGTCCTGGTTGGCGTAAATGCCGTTCTCGGCCTCCACGGAGATCACCACGCCTTCCATCCCGGAAAGCTGTTTAAGGATGGACAGGGCGTCCTCCGTTGCAATGGTATTCTCATACACCCTGTCCGGCGTAATGGTCCGCGCCCCGTTCAGCGTGGTTACCGCCTGGAAGTCAATAATCCTTCGGTAATCCATGATGGCTCTTTCCGGCCTCGCAGTTGCGGCAAACAGATAGGCGCCTGCCTGCTGCCAGTCTCGCAGCACATCAAGGGTATAGTCTGAAATGGTTTTGTCCGTCCGCAGCAGCGTCCGGTCAAGGTCAACAATCACCGCAAGATAGGGCAGCTGGTTCATCGACTTTCCTCCGTCAGTTTTATGTTTTTAACCATGAACACGGATTTCCGGAAGGATCGCGTCAACATCTACAAAGCCGACGCTGTAATCATACCGGTCCGTATAAACCGGCACTTCATCCGACTTCAACAGGTCCGTCACATCCGTATACAGATACCGGCTGTACCACACATGCGCGACGCCGGAATCCGGATCGGTATAGTGGCATTCCAGCATATACGGATTCCCGTGCGCACCGTTCACGTTCCGGTTCGCCTTCACGCCGGCAATTTTAGCCATCACGTAGTACCCGCCCTCATAGGCACGGCGCTGGCGGGCCCTGCGCCGGATATCCTTTCCCAGGCACAGCAGGCCGATCAGCAGGAAAATGGCGCCAACCCCTCCGAAAACTGCCAGGAATATGATAGGATCTTCCGGTTTTTGTCCGGCGCCTGCAGACCACAAAGCCACACCCAGCACAAGAAACAGCAGCCCCATCGGTGCAAAGATGAGTCCGAGGATTCCATAGACTGTCCATCCGTATTTCTTCTTCACAGGCGTTTCCCTCCTGAAAAAATATTAGCGGGATTATACATCAGTATCCCGGTAAAATCAATCACAAGTTTGCCATATTTTTCCTTGTCAGTTCCGGACAAAAAAACAGGCGGATTTATTCCGCCTGTCCGTGTTCTTTCAGATATGCCAGGAACTCCGGTGTCCGGGACCAGTATCTGATTCCCCAGTTCTCAAAATTCCACTCATCCATGTACTCGTTGCACTCGTAATCCACATACCAGATCAGGCCGTCCCGGATCACAAAATTCGCCGGAAAATAATCGATGTTCAGTCCCGCTGATCTGGCTTTTGCTGCCATTTCCCGCACCTGTTCCAGATAGGGATCGGCGGATTTCCCGTCCTTCACCAGGTCGAATATGGTTTCGCCGGCAATATATTCCTTGACCACCCGTTCAGCTTCCTCATCGATGGCAATCATCTCCGGAATCCTGATCCCGGCCTGCCGCAGCCGTTCATAGTCCCGGCGTTCCGCCTCGATCTTGTTGCCGAAATGGTAATACTCACAGGGCTCGTGATGGATCTGCTTGAGCACGACCTGCCGGCCGTCCTTTTCCGCCAGATAGGAATACCCGCCCTTACCGTGCCCCAGCAGCCGGATAATCCGGTAGGTTTCCCCGCACACCTGCACTTCCTTGTCCATTTTTCCCTCCTGAATCCCTGTCACAGTTCCTTGTCCAGGCATACGGCGTCCACTTCGTTCTCATAGGGCGGATAATTTTCGCAGACCTGGTATCCGTTCTTCTTATAGAATTCAATGGCGTGGGGATTGCCTTCCCGACACTCCAGCACCAGCCGCCTGTAGCCGGTCTTCCCGGCCAGTTTTTCCATGGCCTTCATCAATGCGGCGCCGATGCCTTTGCGGTTCTTTCTGGCATACACGCGCTTGATTTCCCCGGTTTCGTCGTCCAACTGACGCAGCCCGGCACAGCACACAGGAGTACCGTCATCATATCCCACCAGGAAGAAGCCTTTGTCCTGGCTGAAGTCGTCAAAGCAAACATGTGCCATTCCGTTATGGCCCAGAATACCCATCAGGGTTTCGTTCAGCTCCCGCAGGAGCGTTTGTGCGTCCGGGTTCTCCACACCGGTCTGGACAAACGCAAGACTCATTCGCCTACCTCCGTTTCATCAGACCGGATCAGTTCCCTCAGGTCATGTATTTTCAGATAGGATGTTTCCACATCCGCTGCCGGATTGGCCGCGATCAGGATGGGGGTGATTCCCAGTTCAGCCGCTCCTTCCAGGTTGCGTACACTGTCGTCGATAAAAACCGTCTCTTCAGGCGCTGCGCCGCATTTGCCCAATGCGTCCAGGAACATGTGCCTGTCCGGCTTGAACACGCCCACAAAACAGCTGTAGGTCTGGAAGGAAAAGTATCGGGAAACACCGATGTACTCCAGCTGCTGTTCAATGCTCGGCCACGTGTCAGAGATGATCCCCAGCTTATGCGTCCTGCTCAGGGTTTCCAGCACCTCTTGAATCCCGGGATATGGAATATAGTTTTCCATATTGAAGGTGCGGTCCCGGGCCGCCTGTTCCAGTTCGTCTGTTGTCAGTCCCAGGCCCAGCTGTTCTGAAACAATCGAATAGTACCGGTAAAACTGCTTCTGTTCCTCCTCAACAGAGGTCACCAGGTGGTTCTCCGCCAGATAACGCAGTCCTGCATCCCTGGCCGCGTTGATTTCCGCCTCACTGTGCTGTTTCAGTTTCTCCCCGGCCAGCTCCAGGAACTTTCCGGTAAACATCCAGTCGCCTGATGCCGGCCTGTCCAGTGTATAGCCTACGTCGAAGAAAATAACCTTCTTGTCCTTTATCTGATTGATCATAATACTCTCCGGTCATTGTATCCCGGTCAGCCAATTTCCAGCTGATCCAGGTAGGGTTTATACCTCGCATACTGTTTTTTCAGCACCGGTTCTTTGGGAATCAGGCCAAAGAATGTTTCCGGCTCTGTCCACTGATAATCCACCGTTTCTCCCTCCTGGAGCCGGACAGCGTCTTTCGCGCAGTCCACCACCGCCAGGTAGGCATAAACTACCGACCTTGTCTTCGGGTTCCGGGTAATCCCGATCAGCTCCAGCATTTCCGCCTCCAGTCCGGTTTCTTCCCGCATTTCCCTCCGTGCCGCTTCCTCCGGGTTTTCGCCGGCCTGGGCGGCTCCTCCGGCGCTGGCTTCCCAGCAGCCGGGGAACGCTTCCTTACGGTCGTCCCGGAGGGTCAGGAGAAACGTCCCGTCCCGGTGCCGGATCAGGACATCACAGACCAGATGATATCTCCCTTCGGGAATTTCCTGCATCCTGCCCCGTTCCCATGTTTCTCCGGTCTTTCTTCCCTGTTCATCATACAAATCCCAGATTTCCATTTCTGAACTCCCGTCATTCCAGGACGTTCACCGTCCTGTCTGTTTTCTGTCTGAATAACCCGTGCTGGTTACAGTAGTAATACAGCCATCCGCTTCTGCGGAAAAAGAACCGCGTTTCCGCATTTCCTTCCGGATACAGTGCTTTGATCTCGCAGCTGTCCGGTGTCATATAGGCGATAAAGGACAGGTAATGCTCCTTGCTCATGGGATGTTCTGCGGATACATAAATCTCATCCTCCACCATCTGCACTTCCAGCCTGTGTGCCGGATCCGGCTCTTCCGTTTCCAGTGCCGGCAGCTGAATCCCGCAGCAGGAAATCATCGCGTCCCCTCTCGCGAAGAGCACATTTCCGCACACAGGGCATACATAAAACCGGCTTTTCAGCATATTGGATGCCCGGTTGGTATTCACAACAGCCTGCCCGCACAGCAGCTCCGCCACGGATATATGCAGTGCCTTTCCCAGCGGTTCCAGCAGGGATACGTCCGGAAATCCCCTTCCGTTTTCCCATTTGGATACGGTCTTATCGCTGACGCAGAGTTTTTCCGCCAGCTCTGCCTGTGTCATCCGTTGTTTCTCCCGCAGCGCCTTGATCGTTGCTCCGGTTACATAGTGATCCATTTCTTATCACTCCTTTCCGGATGAGCATAGCGCCGCCGACCGCTGCCTGCAACCTACGCTTCGTAGAGTGTCAGTTGCCTGTCAGCGCCTTTACCTCTTCAAGTTTCGGTGGATTCAGCGGCAGCGGGAACCGGGAAATAGCGATTGCAGAGCAAGCGCTGGCAAACCGCACCAGTTCTTCATCCTGCATACCCTGCATCAGTCCGTATACGCAGCCCGCCTTGAAGGTATCACCGGCGCCCAGCGTGCTCCGGACTGTCACAGGGAACGGCTTCATCCGGTGTATGGGTTCTCCCTTCCGGGCATAGAGCATGTCTCCCCCGCCCTGGGTGATAATGGTCAGCCCGTCCGTTTCCTGCTGCATCTTTTCCATAACAGCTTCCGGCGCCATGCCCGCGTAATACTCCGGTACACATTCTTTGGAAACCACATTCACCGCCGCCATCTGATGCAGCCGGGAATCATGCGGACTGTCAATCGTCACAAAGGGTACGCCGTTCCTCCGGCAGAGTTCAGCTGCCAGCAGGGATTCATCCCGGAAATAGGGATCCACTGCCGCTGCTTTGCAGCCTGCGATATCTTCTTCCTTCGGAATGTTCCACCAGCGTTCTCCCGTGGAAAACAGCGTCTGGAACCGGCCCATGGGAGACCGAACCAACCCGGCAATCACCACATAGTCCATCACACCGGGATCTTCTGTAAAGCACATGGAAGACAGGTCCACCTGCTTGTCCGCGTAAAACGCCTTCAGCATCGGGGCGACCTCTGTGCCGATCCATGTCCCGTCCATTTTGACGGACACCCCAAGAGAATCCAGTACTGTTGCCGCCGTCCCGGTTTCACCACCCGGCAGGAAATACTGGTCCTTGATTTCCGCGTATTCATCCGGCTGGAGGAATCCGTCCCTCAGCAGGAAAGAATGGGTACCCAGGATCTGTCCAAAGAGATACACGTCATGTTGCTGCGCCATATACCGTTTTCCCTCCCGGCTTTCTCCCTGCCTTATTCAGGCCTGTCCATTTCAAGCTCCAGGCATTTCCAGGCTTCGTTCCCAAAGTGATAGTATTCCGTTTCTCCGGTATCCTTATCCCGGAATCCGACAGCCCGGTAGCACCGGTATGCCGGCTCGTTGTTTTCAAAAACACCCAGGGTGATCCTGTCCGCCTTCAAAATATCGAAAGCATACCGGATAGCCAGCTGAAGCATTTCCCTGCCGTATCCGTATCCGCGCTTCCCGTCGTCCACGATCACAAAGCCGAACCGGAGAATGGTTTTCTTTTCATCCGTGAATCGCATGATCAGATGTCCCGCCACGCCGGTCTCATCGAAGGCTGTCATTTCATAAAAGGAGTCCGAATCAGCCATCCTGTCATAGTGCCGGTTCAGGTCCTCCGCTGTAATCGGATAGGACTCAAACCGGTCCGCGCTCCATTTCCGGAACATGGTTTCGTCCCCGATCCAGGAAACAATCGTTTGTGCGTCACAGGCCTTGTAAGGTCTCAGTCTCAGCATATATTTCCCTTCAGGGTTCCTTCCAGAACCCGCCTTTATGGAAATTCTCATTCCCCAGCGGCTTTGCGGTCAGCCTGAACATCACGCAGCCGTCCGGGCACACAATCGTTTTGGTATATTTGCTGTCTCCGCCCAGGTTCTCCAGGTCTCCGCCGCTGCGCACAGCCTCCATCAGCGGATAGAGAATCATCATCGTCTTGGAGCAGATTCCCTGTCCGTCCTGGTTCACCGGGCAGCCGTAGGTGCAGGTGTATTTGTCGCCAGGTTCTTCCCCGTTCCGGCAGTAGCGTTCCGTATGATCTCCCCGCAGGAATCCTGTCACTTCAACCGTGAACTCATATTCCTCGTCATACCACTTTTTCATACAGACCTCCCGTACGTTTACATCTTTTTACAGTTCTTTCCGTCTGCTTTTGATTATAGAGATCTTGTCTGAAAGTTGCAATCCGGAATCACGGAATGCTCTTTCAGTTTTTCCGGAGGATATCCAGGGTATGATGGGATGCCCCGATCAGATCCTGCCGTTCGCAGATTGCGAAGTGGTACTCCAGCCATTTCCTGAAGGTCTCATCGTCCATTTCGTCAACCATCGCCCTTTGGTAATTGGTCGCGCCGTCCGTGGCAATCAGCTTCACCCGTTCCACCGGTATTTCAGCGTCCAGCGAAGCAATCTCCTCTGTCCTGATCAGGTCGAATACTTCCGCCGGGTCGCTGCCCAGGTGCCAGTCCGGCGAAAGCATGTTCCGCTCCAGCAGGTCCTGCACATGTTTGGATCCGAACGCGTAATTGATCACCGTCGGCTCGTTCATACAGTAAGCTGCCAGGATATATCCGCCCGGTTTCGTCACCCGGACCGCTTCCCTTAACGCCCGGAGTTTATCCTCCCGGGTATACAGGTGATACATCGGTCCCAGCAGCATAGTTAAGTCAAAGGCGTTGTCCGGCAGGAAGGACAGGTCCAGCACATTCCCCTGCAGGGCCCGGATCGGTTCCGTTCCGTCCAGCTTTGATTTCAGCACTTCCAGGTTGTGTTTCACCAGTTCCACGGCAGTCATCCGGTAGTCTTCCTTCGCCAGGGTCACGCTGTATCTTCCTGTTCCCGCTCCGACCTCCAGGATGGAGGGATCGTCCATCCCGTCTATACATTCATGAATGTATTTCATGGTGGTCAGGTACTCTACCTGGCCGTGCCGGGAAAGGAGCCGGTTTTCTTCATCACAGACACTGTAGAATTCATCCAGATAATTCATCGGAACAACCTCCTGTATTCTTCACCCGGATAGCTGCTGCTTCCGTCCAGCTTGGTCAGGATCACGTCTTTTTCATAGGTCATGCCCAGCTTTTCCATCACCCGGCGGCTTCGGTTGTTTTCCCTGGCAAACGTTCCCCGGATTCCCCGGACATCCCTCTGGCTCCGGACCAGTTCCAGTACCGCCCGGATCATTTCCGCAGCATATCCGTTTCCCCACTGATCTTTCCGCAGGTTGTACCCGATCGTCCAGAGGTCCTCTTCTTCCCAGTAATACAGGCCGCCGCTTCCGATCAGATCTCCGGTTTCTTTCAGCACGATGCCCGCGTCATAATCGTCCGGACTGTCCGGATCCAGTGTCTCCAGCCACGCTTTCACGTCCTCCGCCTTCGTGTATACGGGATAAACCATATAGCGCGCCACGTCCGGATCCCCGCACCATTTGAATACTTCCCGGTAATCATCCGGGGTCAGGTTCCGCAGGATCAGCCGTTCCGTCTCCAGGTTAATGTTCATCTTCTTCTCTCCTTATGCTTCCTTCCGGGACACAATCATCAGGTGCTCCGAATGTGCCAGGTACTCTTCCTTCTCGCAGAACCGCAGTGCGTAGTCGCACCAGGCTTTCCTGATCTTCCTCGGGCTCTTGCTGAGCACCCGCTTGTAGGGTGCCAGGATTCCTTCCTGGCTGAAAGCGGTCTCTGTCTTCAGGCCGGGGATGGAAGCCAGCAGCTTCTTCGCGTCTTCGACGGTGATCATATACGCGTAGGTGAAGGACTCTCCGGAAAAACTTTCCCCCTTTGCGGCCAGTTCATAGAATTCCTCTTCTTCCGGCATCAGGATCGTTTCCTGGATTTCCCGCATGCCGTAGACAACCCCGCCGAAGGTCAGGATAAAGCTGCTGAACAGGTATCCGCCGGGTTTCAGGACCCGTTTAGCTTCCTGGATGGCCCGGATCCTGCTTTCCTCTGTCAGCAGGTGATACAGCGGTCCCATCAGGAAAACCGTATCAAAGGAATTGTCAGGGAACCGGGACAGATCCGTTGCGTCTCCCTGCACCGCCGTGATCTTCACCCCGTACTGCCGTGCTTTCTTTTTTGCGAAGCGCACGTTCTCGTCGCTCAGGTCCAGCAGCGTCATCGTATGCCCCTGCCTCGCGTAGTGGATGGAATACTGTCCCGGGCCTCCGCCGATATCCAGGATCCTGCTGCCGGGCTGGATATACCGGTCCATCATATGGGTCGTAATATACTTTTCATAAGGAGTCCTTTTCTGCAGTCGGTCCCATTCCTTCAGGGGATCCGCGTCATAATGGGAGCGGATCGCTTCTTTCTCTTCGCGCATTTTTCCATCCTCCTTCACAGTTCTTTATACATCAGGATCTCGTCGTGATAGCTTCCGTCGTCAAACTTCATCCCGTGATAATACCGGCCGCTTTCGATAAATCCGCATTTGCGGTACAGACCCTGCGCCCGGGTATTGTCCGCCACCACGATCAGTTCCATCAGCTCGTAGCCCATCTGCTTAGCCATCTCGATCAGCATATTGAGCATGGCCGTGCCCAGGCCCTGTTCGCAGTATTCCTCCAGCAGGCCTATCCCCATGGAACACCGGTGGCGGATCTTCCGTTTCTCCTGGTTACTGAATACGGAGCAGCTCCCGACTACCTTCCCGTCTGCTTCAGCCACGATCATCACAGCTTTCGGATCCTCCAGCGTCCTGTTGAGAAATGCCCGTTCGTCTTCCGCTTCTTTCCTGATCTCATCCGGATAGCGCGACATAAACTGGGTTTCGCCGGCGATCTGCTTCAGGTAGCTGATCATTTCCTCCGCTTTTTCCGGAACAGGCGGCTTCAGGATACAGTTTCGTCCGTCCTTCAGTGTGATGGTTTTTTCCGTGAAAATCATGGCCTCATTCTCCTTCCGGGATGTAAACTAAAAAGCCGCTTATCATCAGAGATAAGCGGCTTGATAAACCTTGTCCGGATCTGCCGGGGCTACGCTTCTCTGATGTGTGCTTGAGGGTACGTAAAATGAACGCGGACCAGCCATTCAACGTTCGCGACGACAGCATAATTATTCAGTTCACACACGTACCGTTTCACAGAGAAGCGCTCCTTTCCGAAAAATATTGGGATGACTATACTACGGAACAAACGCCCGTGTCAAGAACAAATTTCAGGGTTTTATTTGCGGTTTTTCCGCATCGTCCAGCGCCGGATCGCCTTTTCAATCTCCACAATCGGGATCACGACCAGGGCCAGCGCCATCGCTGTCAGGTATTCAGCAAGCGTGATCGGCGTAAAGGAGAAAGCCTTGTTCAGGAACGGCACAAAGATGACCGCGGCTGTAATCAGCAGCGAGAAGGCCAGCGTTCCCCACAGCCACATGTTCTGCTTCTTCAGGCTGAACAAGGAAGCATGCCTGGACCGCATATTGAAGGAATGGAAAATTTCGACCATGCTCAGCGTCAGGAAAGCCATGGTCATGCCGGCCGGGGATTCCGCAATCCCCCAGGCTCCGCTTTCCATCCGGTGTCCGATAAAGTAGCTGAACACTGTCACGGCGGCGATAATCAGCCCCTGGAAGGCGATACCGAAGCCCAGCCCGTCTGCGAAGATGCTTTCCTTCCGGTGCCGCGGCGGACGCTGCATCACGTCTTTTTCCGCATCCTCCATGCCCAGCGCGATTGCCGGCAGCGTATCTGTGATCAGGTTGATCCACAGGATGTGGACCGGTTTGAGAATGGTAAAGCCCATCAGCGTGGCGGAAAACACCGCCAGCACCTCCGCCAGGTTGGCGGACAGCAGGAACTGGATGGCCTTGCGGATGTTGTCATAGATCCGGCGGCCTTCGCCGACCGCGGAAACGATGGTGGCAAAGTTGTCATCCGTCAGGATCATATCCGCCACGGACTTGGTCACGTCGGTACCGGTAATGCCCATGCCCACGCCGATATCCGCGCTCTTGATGGAGGGGGCGTCATTGACACCGTCTCCGGTCATGGCTGTCACCATGCCCAGCGCCTTCCAGGCGTTCACGATGCGCACCTTATTCTCCGGCTGCACCCTGGCATAGACGGAATAGCGCCTTACGTCATGCGCAAACACTTCGTCCGGGATCGCGTCCAGTTCCGCGCCGGTGATCGCCATCTGGCCGGGCTGCAGGATGCCCAGTTCCCGGGCAATAGCCGTAGCTGTATCCTTGTGGTCGCCGGTGATCATGATGGGCCGGATGCCGGCGCTGCGGCACTTTTGTATGGCGTCCTTCACTTCGGGCCGGATGGGATCGATCATGCCGCACATGCCGATCCAGGTCAGATCCTGCTCCAGATCCTCAGCGGCGTTGGAAGCAGGACGCTCGTCATAAATCCGCTGGGCAGCGCCCAGCACCCGCAGGGCCTGGTCCGCCATCCCTTTGTTTTCAGCAAGAATCTGCTCCCGCTGTTCTTTGGTGATCGGAACCGCCTGGCCGCCCTGCCAGATCTTCGTACAGCGGCGCAGCACCTCATCCGGGGCGCCCTTGGTAAATTGAATAAATCCATGCCCGGCACCCATCCGGTGCAGGGTGGTCATCATTTTGCGCAGAGAATCAAAGGGGGCTTCATCCACCCGCGGCAGGTCTGCCGCCAGCTCTTCCTTGGGCATGCCGTTCCGGTTGGCGTCGTTGACCAGCGCGCATTCGGTCGCTTCGCCCACAGCCTCCCCTTCCTCCAGCTCCGCGTCGGAACACAGGGCCATGGCGGACATCAGCAGTTTCTCATCGTCAGTCACTTTCCGGACCACGGTCATTTTGTTCTGGGTCAGGGTACCGGTTTTATCCGAGCAGATAATCTGGGTGCAGCCCAGGGTCTCCACAGCCGTCAGCTTCCGGATAATGGCATGGTTCTTGCTCATCTTGGTCACGCCGATGGAGAGCAGCACCGTTACCACCGCGCTCAGGCCTTCCGGAATGGCCGCCACGGCCAGGGAAACCGCGATCATGAAGGTGTCCAGGACGGCCTTTCCGCCGTTCCGCACCAGGTTGACGATAAACACAAAGGCGCAGATCACCAGGATCATGGCGGACAGTTTCCGGGACAGTTCCTTCAGCTTGATCTGCAGGGGTGTCTCCTCGTCCTTCGCGTTGGTCAGGGCATCCGCAATGGCGCCCATTTCCGTATCCATGCCTGTGCCGGTCACAACGGCGTGTCCCCGTCCATAGGTGACGATGGAGCCCATGTACACCATGTTCTTCCGGTCGCCCAGGGAGACTTCCCCGTTCTCGGCGGCTGCCAGCGCTTCGCTCTGCTTCTCCACATCCGTGGATTCACCGGTCAGGGCCGCTTCCTGCGTCTTCATGGACGCGCATTCCACAATCCGGGCGTCCGCGGGCACAGCATCCCCGGCCTCCAGGATCAGCATATCGCCCCGGACCACTTCGTCCGCGTGGATGGTTTTCAGGTGGCCGCCGCGGATTACCTTCGCGGTAGCTGCCGCCACTTGCTGCAGCGCCTCAATTGCGGCCTCCGCCTTGCTCTCCTGGTAAACGCCCAGGCAGGCGTTGATCAGCACCACCGCCAGGATGATGATGGTATCGGTCAGGCTCTCACCGGCATACAATGCCGTGATGGCGCTTACCACCGCAGCGATAATCAGGACGATGGTCATGGGATCCTTCAGTTCCCCGAGGAACTTCCTGATCAGGCTTTCCTTTTCGCCTTCCTTCAGCTTGTTGTGTCCATCCCGGACAAGCCGTACCGCAGCCTCTTCGTCGCTCAGGCCTTCCATGGAGGAACCCGCCTCTGCCAGTACAGCCTCTTTTTCCTCAAGATACGGTTTCAATCGTTTTGCCCTCCTCTGCTTGATGCAGTATCACCTACGAATGAATATCCTGTTTTTGCCATTGTATACCGGACCGGCCGCACAATTCAAGCGCCGGCTGCATTACCGCTGTTCATTTTCCTGTCTGACAGCCGCCTCAATATGCGTTTCCGGCGCTTCCATGATATTCCAGCATAACGCGGCGCCTTCAAATCCGTGACGCCTGACCGCAGCCAGGGATTCCGCTATATAGTCCGGATCCGTCCTGACAATTTCCTTATCATAATTGATCTCAATCCCCGGATATTTCCCGCATGCAACCTTCCCCACCGCATCCAGCTGGGTTTCCAGCAGGGTGATGCCTTCCGGAAGGCTGACGCGGCCTCGGGCCTTGGGGGCATGCTGTTCAAACAGCGCGTATTCATATCCGATTCCCGCGGGAGCGTCTGTCCTCCGGTAAAGCATCGGCTTGATGAAGTCAGCGTACTTCGTGATCATCCCGTAGTTCTGGCCCACAAACCGGCTGACAACCGGAGCAAACAGATCCAGCCCGACAATCAGGCCTTTCTCCTTGAAAAACCGGCTGAGATCCCAGACTGACTCGGCTATGATTTCTTCCTTTGCCTCAAAAAAGCGCTGGGCCAGCGGATCTTCCAGGACAAACTGCCCGTCCGTCGGATAAGCCGACATGTCAAAAAAGGAATCCTTTTTCAGCTCATATTGTTCCCGGACAGCATCTGTATTCACGCCTTTTTGCCGGAAAACCTGCCTGCAGTTTTCACACCCGCAGCTTAAAACGCCGGACGCACCGGTCACAAAGGACTGGCTCCTGACCCTGTCCAGGAATACCCCGTCAAAGCCGCATTCAGCAAAATAACGCTCATATACGTCCTTCACAGCCTGGATATTCCGCCGGGACGACGGGCAGGAAAATACGAATGCCTTCCCTTCCTGCTCGACGGGAGTTTCAATCGGTCTCCCGAAAAGGTCCACCGCCGGCTCGGTCTCCGCCACGTCGCTGATCTCCGTAAAGACCGGAAGCCAGAGCACCATCTGGATGCCCTTTTCGTGAAGATACGTCCCCAGCGTCCTGTAAACTGCCGCATCCGTATTCCAGCCGATAATCACCTTTTCAACCGGAATCCGGGCGGAAATCTCTTCAATTTTGCGGATCATGTCCTCCGGCTTGTCATGTTCCGCGTGCCATGATCCCGCAAATATCTGCAGTATGTATTTCATGGGTGCTTCTTTCCTTTTCTGTTATGAGTTCCAGATCTGCTCTAGTATATCATCTGCACACGCAAAAAAACAGCGGATCTGATACAGAACGCGGCCCCGGTGACAAACACCGGGGCCGCGCTGCACATACTGGATTATTTCTGCGGTTTAATCCGCCAGTATCCTTGGGAATTCCGGTCCAGAAGGCCTTCCGAGATCAGGTCCCGGCGGATTGTGCAGAAATCGTCATGAAAATCCGCAATGATGATATTCACTTCCCGTTCCGGATAAATCCGGTCATACTCGAAGGCGTCGGCAATCACTTCCAGCACGATCCGTTCCTTCTTCTGCTGGGCAGGGATGGCTTTCAGCTTTCCGTATTCAAAGAAGGCATTGATGACCTTCTGGCGGTATTCTTCGTCCCGCTTCGCCTGCTCCCGGGCCTCGTCAGACTCTTCCTGGATAATCTTCAGGATGCTAACCTCAAACACAGCCTTGTTCAGCGAGTACATCATATAGTACTGGCTTTTGTAGGATGTTACAGCCCCGGCATCCGCCAGCTTCTTGAGATGGAAGGATACCGTCGGTGCGGAAATCCCCAGTCTTTCGGCCAGGCGTTCCACATACATATCCTCAATCGCCAGCGATTTCAGGATCTGTAGCCGGGATTTATCCGACAGGCATTTGAAAAGCCGGATAGCTTCGGTTTCTGTCATTCTGCTCCCTCCCATACCTTTTCAAACTGTTCACGGATTTCATGAACCACGTCCAGTTTGACCTGCTCTGTCTGCATCCTGGCCAGGTCGTCGTGTTCCTTCGCCTTTTCATACGCGGTCTTCCAGCTGGCCGGAATGGTCTCCGTCCACCCGATAAAGAACTGCTTCACCGCGGCGGGATCTCCCCTGCCGATCCGCACGCCCGCCCCCAGCATAGTACGGTAATTGTCATAGATATTGCCCTTCACTTTTTCAAAAACTGCTTCATCCTGCCGGTCATCCGCAGTCAGTTCCCGGTCGCGCTGTCCGCACGCCGCAATCTTTTCATCAAACCATTTGTTCATTTCAGATACTTTCTGTTCAATCATACTGTTACCTCCATTTATCCGCATCCGGTATAATCGATGTAGCCGGCGCTTGAAGTCCATTTCGAAATACACATCATTACCCTGGCGCATTTTTATCATATCATAGTCTAATCGGATTTGCAATACTATTTAGATGTTTATCTAATCATTTATTCGAACAGCAAGGGAAATGAGAAAAAGAGCCCCTGATTCCTCAGGGGCTCCCGCATTCTGAAACTGTTTATTTCAGCATGGATACCGCGTCCGCGATGGTCTTTTCCAGCGCTTCATGACCGTACTGGTCCACCGCCGCCTTGTTCTTTTCACCGTGGGTCAGGTTGCCTGCCCCGCCGATACAGCCACTGATGCAGGCCATGCCTTCGATGAAGTTCGCGTCCAGGGCATTCCGGCTCTTGCGCATCAGGGCAGCCTTGCACTCTTCAATACCGTCGCAGGTGCAGGCCTTCAGTTCAAACTCGTCCAGCTGCTGTTCCTTCAGCGCTTCGGCAACCGCGTCGGACAGTCCGCCGCTCCGGGCAAAAATCCGGCCGAAGTAGGAGGCATTGTCCAGCGTTGCCTCCTCCAGGGTGGTCAGGTCAATATCCCGGCTGTCAAACAACGCCTGCAGTTCCTCAAAGGTGATTGCCGCGTCCACATAGGGCTTCACGCTGTCCAGCTGCACCTCCGCCTTCTTGGCCGTGCAGGGCCCGATGAAGACGATCTTCACGTTTTCCTCATGTTCCTTGATATACTTGGCCAGGGTTGCCATCGGGGACATATTGTGGGAGATGTAGGGAGCCAGTGCCGGGAAAGCGGTTTTGACGTAGCGCACAAACGCCGGGCAGCAGGAGCTGGTCAGGAATCCCTTCTCCACCAGTTCCCTGGATTCCGTCTGCGCCACCATGTCACCGCCCAGGGCCACTTCCACCACCGTATAGAAGCCCAGCTTCTTGATGCCGGTGATCACCTGTCCCAGTTTCACGTAGTTCATCTGGCTGCCGATGGCGGGCGCCACCAGCGCGTACACCTTATACTTGCTGTTGTCCCGGCTCCGCTTCAGCATATCGATTACATTGATGATAAAGGACTTGTCAGAGATGGCGCCGAAGGGGCACTGATATACGCACGCACCGCACTGGATGCACTTCTCGTCGTCAATCTTCGCCGCGTTATCCTCGTTGATCGAGATGGCTTTGATCTTGCAGGCATTCTGGCAGGGCCGCTTGCGGTTCACAATGGCGCTGTAGGGGCATACCTTGGCGCACATGCCGCATTCCACGCACTTGGTTTTGTCAATGTGCGCCTCGTGCTTGTGGTCGAAGGAAATCGCGCCGCGCTTGCACACGTCCTCGCAGCGGTGGGCCAGGCAGCCCCGGCAGGATTCCGTAACCTGGTATCCCACCGCGGGGCAGTCGTCGCAGGCAATGTCGATCACCTGGATGATGTTGTCCGAGTTTCCACCGCCCATAGCCAGCTTGACCCGTTCTCCCAGGATCGCCCGCTCCTTGTATACGCAGCAGCGCATAGTCGGCACCTTGCCGGGCACAATGGCCTTCGGGATGTCCATCACGTTTTCCATCAGCGTATCATTCCAGGCGTGGCGCGCCACTTCCCGCAGCACTTTGTATTTCAGATGTTGAACCTTCGTATCAAACTTATGCATGCTCTCACCTCAAAAATAACTGACCTTGATCCGTTTGCCCATCTTCTGCAGTGCCGCGCTCAATTCCTGGACCAGGTTCATCTTAATGCTGAAATTGATCGGCAGGTCCGGGTTCTGATGCGCCGGATTGATTGCCCGGCCTACATAGAAGTTGATATCCGTCGCTTCCTCAAACAGCAGCTGGCTGATCAGGGAAGCCCCGTCCTTGCGATTGCTCCATTCGTCGTAGCAGGTATTGTCCCCGATGAAATCCTGGGCGTACTGCACCACCCGGTTCACCGTGATCACGCCTTCGGTCACCAGGTCCACACCTTCCAGCTTCGCGATGGGCGGAATGTCTCCCTCGTAGTTCAGGGAAGGCCGCAGCGGCTTGTTCAGCCACTTTGCCGCCAGGGAGGATGTGGTTCCGCCGCAGATGATATGCTTCCCTTCCTTGGCAAAGAACAGGCTCATCATCCGGTCCGTATCGTCCCGGTTTCCGGGCGGGCCGAAGAGCATATTCATCGGCACCCGCCTGCGCATCCGCACCACACAGGACGTGGCGTCATCGCCGGGCTTCCCGCCGTACAGCCGGTCGCACTCGTCCACCAGCATGGTGGACAGCAGCTTTGCGGAATACCCGCACAGGTTCATGGCCTCCATGTAGGAGATGATATCTTCCCGCTTCCAGCCGAAGTTGTATCCTACGCCGATGCCGGCATGGGGACAGCCGTCGCTCATGGCAATGAACACGTCGTTTTCCTGCAGCCGGATCACCGAGCGGTAAATCTGCTTCCCGCCGATGGACATCTCTTGCCGGGGATAGTCCCAGTTGGCGCCGTCCCGCAGCAGGATCACATGGGGATTGTCATACTGGATCACTTCCGCCATACGGTTCTGGATGATCCGCAGGATGGTAAAGGTGGAATAGGCCACGCCCCGCACCGAGCAGACCGGCAGGGTGGCGGCGATGGTTTCCACGCACTCTTCCAGCGAAAGGCCCGCCGCCAGCATGGTGGAAATGATCTTGCTGGTCAGGGTGGACAGGATGCTGGCCTTCACGCCGCTGCCCAGTCCGTCCGCCAGCACGATCACCGTGGAGCCATCCTCCTGCTCGGCGATATCCACATGATCGCCGCACAGCTGTTCGCCTGTATGGTTAATGCTTTTGAAGCCGATATCGCAGCAAAGATCATTCATTGGTAATCGACTCCTTCAGCTTGGACAGCGCAATCTTGGTTTCCGCAGCGGTCTCGCCCAGCATGGAAGCAATCTCCTGCACAATGCGCATCTGCTTCTCCACCACCTTGTCTGCCACTTCCACCGTCTGCCGGCTGATCTCTTCCTTCTCTCTGCGCGTTTCCTCTTCCATGGTCACGTCGCGCATGATGCACAGGATCATCCGGCCTTCCTCCGCGGGCACCACGGTCTGCTCCACATAGCAGCCGTATTCGGTCAGGTATACCCGCTCGTTGAAAATCCCCCTGTGGGTCTTCTGCACCTTCATGAAGGGCAGCGGATCCAGGATGCGCACCACCTGGTCGCCCAGCACCGCGCCGGCATCATGGATATTCAGCAGCTTCATCATCATGGGGTTGATCTGCTGAACCTCCAGCCGGTCATTGAGCATCAGGATGCCGTTGGGGGAATTGCGGGAAATGGCGTCCGTCATGTTCTCCGCCTTGTTCATCAGGAAAGGCAGGCACATGGAGATTTCGGCCTTTCCCTGGTAGATGGCAATCGCCTTTTCCCGGCACGTATCGTATCCGCAGGAGCCGCAGTTCAGCTCCTGGCTGGGCTTGAACTTGCCCATTTCCCGCAGGATCTCCGTGATTTCCGCTTCTGACGGCATGGCCGCCTTCAGGTCAATGGGCTCAAAGAACTTCCGCATCTGCCGGTTCTCCGGCTGCCGGATTTCAAAATCGCTGTCCCCTGCGAAGGAAGACACCGCAAGGTAATCCTGCACGGGGCTGCACCGGTTCTTTTCCATCACCGGGCCGCCCAGGCAGCTGCCCTTGCACGCGCTCATCTCTATAAAGCAGTGGTGGATCCTTCCGCTCTCGATGTCCTTCAGGGCCGCGATGCAGTTTTCCACGCCGTCCACTGCCAGGTAGGTATAATCCGGTGCGTCGCAGTCCATGGTCTTCAGGATGCCGCCGGTTGTAGGAAAGAACCGTGTCCGGCTGTTGGGTTCAGGGGTGATATCCTGCCGCAGGCCGATCTTCTCCGCCCGCAGCCAGCTGGTCAGTTCCTCAAAGGTCAGCACGGCGTCCACGATTCCCTCGTAGTATTCCGCCTCATCCTTCTTGGCCAGGCAGGGTCCGATGAACACCGTCTTCGCGTTGGGAATCCGCTTTTTGATGTCCTGGCAGTGGGCCTGCATGGGCGAAACCACGTCCGCCAGGTACTTCAGCTCCCGCGGGAAGAACTTCTGGATCAGTAGGTTGACGCTGTGGCAGCAGGAAGAGATGACGATATCGCGGTCATCCTCCCGCAGCATACGGTCGTATTCCCGCTTCACCTGGGTAGCTCCCAGGGCGGTTTCCTCCGCGTCCCGGAAGCCCAGTCTCTGCAGGGCTTCCCGCATGCTTTCAATACCCACGCCGGGATAGTTTGCGATAAAGGAAGGCGCCAGGGAGGCCACAACGGGCTCCCCGCTCTGGATCATTACCTTCACCTTTTCCGTCTCGTCCACAATCTGCTTGGCATTTTGCGGACAGACAACAAAACAGGTACCGCACAGGATGCACTCATTGCCGATAATATGGGCCTGGTTTCCCGAAAAGCGGATGGATTTCACCGGGCAGTGCCGGATACATTTATAACAGTTTTTACAGTTTGTTTTTTTCAGTGTCAGGCCGTGCGGCATGCGGCTTCCTCCTTGCAAAAAGGCGCCGGGCGGTGTTTCCTCCGCCCGGTGCGTATTGATTTACGCCAGCTTCGCCTTCACTTGTTTCTCAAAAAATTCCTTTACGCTTTCAGGTGAAACGGAGAACAGTGCCCCGTCCACGGTCACGCACACACCCTGCTGGCATTTGCCCATGCAGAAGGTGCCGCCCAGTTCGATCCGGTCTCCCAGATCATTCTCCGCGATCAGGGCCTGCAGCTGTTCAACTACCGGCCGTGATCCCTTGATGTGGCAGGAAGACCCGATACACACTGTGATTTTCATATGCTTTATCCTCCGTTCTTATTCGTACTCCACCACGTTGACCCATCTGAGCAGGAATTCCCGCTCCTGTTCGTTGCCCTTCACCGACTGGCTGGCCGCCACAATCGGCATCCACTTCTGGACGTACCGCCTGTCCGTGTTGCTCTTTTCACAGAACAGGTCCAGGTACTTTTCAGCGCCTTCGGTATCGCCCTTCAGGCAGAACAGCAGGTAGGTCCGGGCCGCGTCGGCGGAGGCATTGCCCTGGGTCACATGGCTCCAGTCCAGGATGTAGGGCGTTCCGTCGTTCGCGATGATGATATTGGAGGGACGGAAGTCGCCGTGGCACACCTTGTTGTGCTTCGGCATTCCCTCCAGCCGGGTATGAAGATCATACCGGATGGTGGCGTCCAGGCTGGCCTGGCTGATCTTGCGGTTCATCTTGTCCTTCAGCTTGTTCAGCAGCGGGCAGGTTTTGCTCTGCACTTCCAGCTGCAGGTCCACCATCTGCCCGATGTATTTGTCCTTATCGTCGGGGTTTTCTTTCATCAGCTGGCTCAGGGTTTTTCCGGCAATAAATTCGGACACGATGGTCCATTTTCCGTCCAGCACGGTCACTTCCAGAACCTTGGGGATATGCAGTCCGGTTTCCTCGATGCGGGCCTGGTTCAGCGCTTCATTCAGCACGTCTGCCTTGGAATATTCAGCGTTGAACACCTTCAGGCACCGGTCTCCGTCCCGGTAAATCGTCTTGGCGTTCCGTACGGCAATTACTCGATCCTGATTCATTGTCCTTCCCCCTTTCACAGCTTATGTCCGGGACGATAGGCTTTCTTGGCCGCGTCATCCTCGTAGGTGGCAATGTCATACTCAGTGGGCTTGGCCGTTTCGGTGAAGTGCTTCCCGCCGTAGTAGGCATTCAGGTACATCTGCTTGATTTCGCTCATCAGCGGATACCGGGGATTGGCGCCGGTGCACTGATCGTCGAAGGCCTGCTCTGTCATGGCGTCCAGCCGGTCCAGGAAGTCCTTCTCATCCGGCACATAATCCCGGATCGTGGACTTGATGCCCACATAGGCTTTCAGGTCATTGATCTTCTTGATCAGCGCTTCCAGCTTGTCTTCGTCGGTACCTTCCGTAATGCCCAGTGCTTCCGCCACTTCAGCGTACCGCCGCATGGTGTGGGGATATTCATACTGGGGGAAGGTCCCCATCTTGGCCGGGGTTTCCGCGGCGTTGAACCGCAGCACCTCTTCAATCATCAGTGCATTGGCCACGCCGTGGGCAATGTGATGGAAGGCGCCCAGCTTGTGCGCCATGGAGTGGCACACACCCAGGAAAGCGTTGGCGAAAGCCATACCAGCCATGGTGGCGGCGTTGGCCATCTTCTCACGGGCTTCCACGTCCGTCATGCCGTCATCGTAAGCCCGGGGCAGGTAGGTGAAGATGTTCTTCAGTGCCTGGATGGCCAGTCCGTCCGTATAGTCGGTTGCCAGCATGGAAGCGTAGGCTTCCAGCGCGTGCGTCACCGCGTCGATACCGCTGGCCGCGGTCAGGCCCTTGGGGGCGGTCATATGGAAATCCGTGTCAATGATTGCCATATTTGGCAGCAGCTCGTAATCCGCCAGCGGATACTTTACGCCGCTCTGTTCATCGGTGATAACCGCGAAGGGAGTCACTTCGCTGCCGGTTCCGGCGGAAGTGGGGATCGCGACAAAGTACGCCTTTTCGCCCATCTTCGGGAAGGTATATACCCGCTTGCGGATATCCATGAAGCGCATGGCCATGTCCATGAAGTCAACCTCGGGATGCTCATACAGCACCCACATGATCTTTGCCGCGTCCATGGCGCTTCCGCCGCCCAGGGCGATGATCACGTCCGGCTGGAACAGGCGCATCTGCTCGGCGCCGGCTTTGGCGCAGGCCAGGGTCGGATCGGGCGCTACGTCGAAGAAGGTGGCATGGCTGATTCCCATCTCATCCAGCTTGTCGGTAATCGGCTTGGTGTTGCCGTTGTGGTAAAGGAAACTGTCTGTTACCACGAAGGCCTTTTTCTTTCCCATCACGGTTTTCAGTTCGCTCAGGGCCACCGGCAGGCAGCCTTTCTTGATGTATACCTTTTCAGGAGCGCGGAACCAGAGCATGTTTTCCCTTCTTTCCGTCACGGTTTTGATATTCAGCAGGTGCTTCACACCCACGTTTTCAGACACGGAGTTTCCGCCCCAGCTGCCGCAGCCCAGCGTCAGAGAAGGCATCATCCGGAAATTGTACAGGTCACCGATGCCGCCCTGGGAGGATGGGGTGTTCACCACAATGCGGCAGGTCTTCATCCGGGCCGCGAAAGCATCCAGCACTTCCTGCTTCTTCTGGGTATTGATATACAGGGAAGCGGTGTGGCCGTAACCGCCGTCCGCGATCAGCCTGTCAGCCTTCGCAAACGCGTCTTCCAGATCCTGTGCCCGGTACATTGCCAGCACCGGGGATAGCTTCTCATGGGCGAATTCCTCGGAGATATCCACGGATTCAACCTCACCGATCAGCACCTTCGTGCCTTCCGGAACGGTCACACCCGCAAGCTCGGCAATCCTGTATGCGCTCTGTCCCACAATCTTTGCGTTCAGGGCGCCGTTGATCAGGATGGTCTTCCGGACCTTGTTCAGCTCTTCTCCCTTCAGGAACCAGCAGCCCCGGGCAGCGAATTCAGCCTTCACGCTGTCATAGACGCTGTCCACGACGATCACGCTCTGTTCAGAAGCGCAGATCATGCCGTTATCGAAGGTCTTGGAATGGATGATGCTGTTGACTGCCAGCAGGATATCCGCACTTTCGTCGATCACCGCGGGCACGTTGCCGGCGCCCACGCCCAGGGCTGGCTTGCCGCTGGAGTAGGCCGCCTTCACCATGCCGGGACCGCCGGTCGCCAGGATAATGTCCGCTTCCTTCATCACGGTGTTGGTCATTTCAAGGCTGGGCACGTCAATCCAGGAGATGATGCCTTCCGGTGCGCCGGCTTTGACCGCTGCTTCCAGCACTACCTTCGCGGCAGCGATCGTGGCCTGTTTGGCACGGGGATGGGGGCTGATGATAATACCGTTGCGGGTCTTCAGACAGATCAGGGATTTGAAAATGGCAGTGGATGTTGGGTTTGTGGTCGGAATCACGGCGGCCACCACACCGATGGGCTCCGCAATCTTCTTCATACCGCCGGCTTTGTCTTCTTCAATCACACCGCAGGTTTTGGTGTCCCGGTAGGCATTGTAGATATATTCGCTGGCATAGTGGTTTTTGATCACTTTGTCTTCCACCACACCCATGCCGGTTTCCTCAACAGCCATCCTGGCCAGGGGAATGCGGGCCTGATTGGCGGCGGTTGCCGCTGCCAGGAAAATCCTGTCCACCTGTTCCTGGGTGTAGGAGGCGTACTGGCGCTGTGCTTCCCGCACCCGGGCTATGGCAGCCTCCAGTGTTTCCGGGCTGTCCACCGTTTCATAGGTCTTCTGATCCATGTGAATCCTCCTCCGTTGTTTCATTGGACATGCCTGCTACGATCTTCAGGCAGGCAAGGGATAACGCAATGTTTTCATGCTTCACCGTCACGGTATCCGGTACCCGGATCGGCACGGAAACAAAACTGAGAATCGCTGTGATGCCGCTGTTCACCATCTGGTCCGCAGCCTCCTGGGCCGCTCCTGCCGGTACGGTCAGGATCCCGATGTGAACCTCATGTTCCCGGCACCATCCGGTCATCTCTTCCATGGGAAGGATCGGTTTCCGTTCGTGGCTTGAATCGGTCACGCGGGTATCGAACGCCGCCGCGATCTCCAGCCCGTACTCCCGGAATCCGTCATAGGCCATCAGGGCCCTGCCCAGTTTACCGGCGCCGACCACCACCGCAGGGATCGTCTGCTTCATGCCCAGCACTGCTTCCAGGTCTTCCCGGAGCCGCTCCGTCGGATAGCCAATCTTCGGCATCCCCGCCGGACAGATGCTGGCCAGGTCTTTTCGAACCTGAACCTCGCCCAGTCCCAATGCCCGGGCAACAGTCGCGGATGAAACATTCTCCGTCTGTACGGTGCGGATAAACTGCAGATACAACGGCAGCCTACCCATCGTCGCTTTGGACAGCGTACTGCTCCTCATGGCCCTTCCCTCCTTGCCGCGGGTTATTATAGAAGATCAGGCGCCTCAGCGGAATTACCAAAACCGTATATGAGTTATATATATATCGATAACTCTTTATCGATATATCGATATAAAAAGAAAACCCGCTCCCTCCCGAAGCAGGTCAACCCCTTGAAAACTCAACAATCTATACTCTTTTCAATTAGCCTGACAACACGCAAGGCTGTCATTCCGACCGTGGAGGGCGAACCTCTGAGGGCAGCCAGTGGCTGAAATTCCTAAGAGGGTTTGTAGCGCCTGGAGAAAGAGCCAGTGGCTCTTTCTCAGCGGAAAACGGGCGGCAGCCCCGAGAGGTCAACCGAAAGGAAGTGAGCTCTCCAGTGGAGAGTCACGACCATTGAGGTTGCGGATATCCCTTACTACGTTCGAAGAACGTTTATAATCAAAAAAAACCGCACCTGCAGGTGCGGTTTTATCCACCATTTTTAAGTCTTAAGTCTTCAGTTTTCAGTATTCATTACTGAAAATGCATCATGCATTTTCAGCCATCATGCAGTTTCTCTTCGAAATTGTCAGTTCCGTTATAAACTGCTTATCCAGCTCTGTCAGGTGATAATTCTTCCTGCGGATCAGCACGTCCCGGTACAGTTTCTGGTTATCCACGCAGCGTCTCTGCACCAGGTGGAGGTTCTTCAGCAGCCGCTCCGGAATCGGGGAAACCCACATAAAGGTTTCCGGGTTTTCCGAAAGCAGATCCATCTGGCTGCCCCGCTCAAACACATAAATCCTCCGGGGAATATCCGGCAGTTCTTCATTCTTGACCACGGACAGCGGCATGGAGGGTACATAGGGATCCGCATGCGCGATCTGGATATATCCGGCCAGGTCTTTCATCCGGATGGTCTCCATTTTTGCCAGCGGGCTGTCCTCATGCATGATCAGACAGTAGGTGAATTCCATAATCAGGTCCCCGGTCAGGTCCTTATCTTCCAGCATCTCCCGGAAATACTTTTCATGCTTGGAGGCATACCGGAGGATGCCCAGGTTATACCCTACCTCCAGGATGTTTCTCACAGCCTTCAGTACATTGGTTTCCTGGTAGAAAACTTCCGCGTCATCCTTGCTCAGTGACCGGGAAAAATGGGCAAAAGCGTCGGAGATGTAGCTGGCCCGCGGGGCGGAGATGGAAAAGCGCTGGCAGGCCGGCTGTCCGGACTTGTACATGTGTTCCATGTCGTCCACCTGCTCCAGGATCTTCCTGGCCCGGCCCACAAACTCCTCCCCTTCCGGGGTCAGGATCATACCGTGGGCACTGCGCTGGAAAATGGTAATCCCCAGGTCGGCTTCCAGTTCCTTGATTACCCGGCTCAGGTTGGGCTGGGCTACATGAATTTCTTCCGCTGCCTTGTTGATGGAGCCGTTGTCCGCGATGCTCACAGCATACTTCAGGTGCAGAATGTTCACGCTTTCATCTCCCTCGGTCTCAACGTAAAAGAATGCCCGGAAAACCAGATCGGACATGTCTATTATAACACAACAGGCAATTTCTGCCAGTGCCGCTGCAGGCTGAGCAAAAACCGGAGGCCTGTCTGAAAAGCCTCCGGTCCTGTTGACTGTAATATGCCGCGGTTTTTTATTTCTTGATTTGCGCCAGGGCATCGTTCACGGCGGCAATCAGGGCTTCGCTGGTCTTGGTCGCGCCGGAAACTGTATCAATCTCGGTGGAGTTAGCCGCAATGATCGCGTCGGGAATGGCCGCAAAGGCCGGATCGCTGACGCCGGCAGTTTCGTTGTGGCTCAGCACTTCAATCTTCGCGATCTTGTCCCCGTCCATGGTGACCTTCACCTTCACCTCGCCGCCGATTTCGCTGATGCCGGTGCCGATATACTCATTGGCTGCCAGCGCCTCCTCTGCGGGAGCGGCTTCCTCTTCCGGTTCAGCCTCTTCGTATCCGTACAGGACGTTCAGCAGGGAAATGGCTTTGACTGCCACTTCGGCCGTCACAGACGCGCAGCGGGCTTTGCGTTCCGGATCCGCCATCTTGTATCCGGTCGCCGCCATATAGGTGCCTACGGAATCAACGCAGTTGATGGAGTGGGCCACGGTAGTGATGGATTCAAATTCAGGCTGGTATTGCGGGAAGCTGTGTTCCCGGTACCAGGCAAACAGCTGGTCACGCACAGCAGCCGCGTCCTGGGGTTCGCACACCAGGCCCACAAACATCAGGGCGCCCGCCAGGGAACCGCAGAGCGTTCCCGCGCCAAAGCCGCCGCCCATCAGGGCGCATGTGCGGCCGGGAACCATCTCATTATAGGGATAGCCGGTCACTTCACTCATGATGTCGATGATGCCGCCAAAGCATCCTCCGCCGCAGCCTCCGTATTCATAGAACTTTTCATAGCAGCGCTTCAACAGCTCATCCTTGTCCAGCGGCACATATTTCCAGGGCCATACGGGAGTTTCCTTCCCTTCCGCCACAACAGGCAGCGGCAGGCTGCTGACTGCGACCGCACCCAGTGCGGCTTTTCCGGCGGTACGCAAAAATTCACGGCGGTTCATGTCCATTTTTTCATTCTCCTTTTCTGTTTTTCAGTCTGTGTGTACATTTCAGACATCTGGTTTCATTTTACGGAAAGCCCTCATTCCTGTCAACAGCGTCCGGAACAAATTGCATGCCGCCAAATAAAAAAAGCATCCGGTTTCCCGGATGCTTTACAGTCGTTCTTATGCGTTCTGCGCTTCCTGCGCCTCCTGCGGAGTCTTTTCAGCCAGCCGCCTGAAGCCGAGGACCGCCACGATCACGCCGAGGACAAACAGGGCTGTTGCAAAGGCGAGCTGCAGGATGTTCCCCGCGGTCGGATCACCAATCAGCGTAATGATCTTCTGTACCAGGGCCGTCAGCGTCACGCAGAGCATGATGACCATGGGGATCCACAGCATCCATCCCTTGCGGTTGGTCTTCTTCAGGTAAACGGCGCAGGCAATGAGTGCCAGTGCGCTGAGCAGCTGGTTGGCGCTGCCGAACAGCGGCCAGATGTTCTTGTAGCCCATCTTCGCCAGGATATAGGCCAGCACCAGCGTAATCACCGTCGCAAAGTATTTGTTGGTTACCACCTTGCGCCAGGGCTTCATGTCCTCATCCTTGATGGAGGCGTCCAGGAACAGCTCCTGGAAGGACAGCCGGCCGATCCGGGCAACCGAGTCAAGGGAGGTCAAGGCGAAAGCGGAAACCGCCAGATTGATCAGCGTGAAGATAATGTTATGGGGCATGCCCAGCTTCTCCAGGAAGTTGGCAACGCCGCCCGCAAACACCTGCGTGGGGGTGGAATAACCAGCCGCCGCGGCTTCTCCCGCCGCGAAGCTGGCCACTGCGATCAGGGAGATCACAGCCAGCAGGGATTCCATCAGCATGGCGCCGAAAGAAACCGGCAGCATATGCTTTTCATTCTTAATCTGCTTGGAGGCTGTACCGGAAGAAACCAGGGCATGGAAGCCGGAAACGGCGCCGCAGGCGATGGTCACGAACAGGATCGGGAACAGGTTGCCGGTTCCTGCCACCGTGAAACTGGTGAATGCCGGCAGGTTGATGCTGGGATTGGTCGCCATGATACCAACCACCGCGGCCAGGATCATGAACACCAGCAGGTAGCTGTTCAGGTAGTCCCGGGGCTGCAGCAGGGCCCACACCGGAACCACGGAAGCAATCATGATATAGATGAACACGATGATATGCCAGGTATTGGCCGGAATGAACACCGGCAGGGCCAGGCCCACCGCGACGCCGACCACCAGCAGGGCGATGGCAATCAGGGTGTTGACCCATTTGTTCATCTTGGAGAACCGGAGCAGGAAGCCCAGGGCCACCGCTTCGACGATAAACAGCATGCTTGTGGTCGCAACGCTGCCGTTGGCAGTAATCCGGGCGCCGTCGGCGGCAAAGCCGTTGAATGTGCCGGCAACCACGTCGGCAAAAGCTGCAACCACCAGGATACAGAACAGCCAGCAGAACAGCAGGAAAAGCTTCTTGCCGACCTTGCCGATGTATTCCTCAATGATATAGCCGATGGTACGTCCCTTGTTCTTCACAGAGGCGTACATAGCGGAAAAGTCCTGCACAGCGCCGAAGAATACGCCGCCGATCAGGACCCACAGCAGCACCGGCACCCAGCCGAAAACCGCCGCCTGCACAGGACCGTTGATGGGGCCAGCGCCGGCAATGGAAGCAAACTGGTGTCCGAAGACCACATGGGTATCGGCAGGTTCATAGTCAACGCCATCCCGCAGTTCGTAGGCCGGCGTCTTGGTTTTGGGATCAATACCCCACTTTTTCGCCAGCCAGCGGCCGTAAACGAGATAGCCGGCGCCCAGTACAACGATGGCAATGATCATCATGAGTAAACCGTTCATAATCAATTCATCCTCCCTCGTATGAATAACTTGTCCGGACTATTTTTCAGTAAGCTATCACTGCATCCCCGGATTGTCAATTGAAATACAAAAAGAACGCAAAAAAAGAACTCCTGATGCTTCAGGAGCCCTTCTGCCTTGTTGCCTTACGTCTTCAGATTGTGATTTCTCCGCGCAGGCTCTGCTCCATTCTGGAGCGGATTTCCTTCTCCTCCAGCCCGCAGCTGAACAAATAGTACAGCTTGGCAACGGCAGCCTCCGTGGTGATGTCATACCCGCTGACCGCGCCTGCGTTCCGCAGTGCCTCCGAGGTCTCGTACGCACCCAGTGCGACGGTGCCGTGCGGGCACTGGGAGCAGACGATAATAATAGTTCCGTTTTCACTGGCCTTGCGGATAATCGGCAGCAGCGCGTCCGAGGATCCGGGAATGTTGCCGGCGCCGAAGGTTTCGATTACGATTCCCTTCAGCCGCTCTGTCATAATCGAATCAAACAGTTCAAACTGAATTCCGGGGAAAACCTTGATAACCCCGATGGGAACGCTCTTCAGGGTCTGCAGGGAAAATGTCTCTTTGCAGGCCGGAAGCAGTGCGGGGAAATTGTACCGGATCTCAATTCCCACCTCCGCCAGCGGCTGGAAGTTTGGGGATTCAAAGGCGATCAGGTCATCCGCGGAATACTTGATGGACCGGTTCCCGCGCAGCAGCTTCCCGCCGAAATACAGGCACACCTCATGCACCCGGTCATCTGCCGCCACCTGCATGGCGGTAATCAGGTTGTCCCGGGCGTCGTTCCGGATCTCGCACAGCGGAATCTGGGATCCGGTCAGGATCACCGGTTTGCTGTTGTTCCGCAGGGTAAAAGAGAGGGCCGAAGCCGTATAGGCCATGGTATCTGTTCCGTGGAGGATAACAAATCCGTCAAACCGGTCATAGTTGCCGGCAATCATGGTGCCGATGGTGTTCCATTCCCTTACGGTAATGTTGGAGGAATCCAGCAGCGGATCCATGTCCACAACTTCCCAGTCCGGCATGCCCTCTGCCTTAAGCTCCGGAATGGCGTCCAGCAGCTGATGGAACTTCTCCTTCTGCGGGGCATAGCCGTGGCGGGTCTTCATCATGCCGATGGTTCCGCCGGTATAGATAATCAGTATTCTTTTCCGTTCCTGTTTCATGCGTTCCTCCGGGCAGTGTTTGTTCATTCAAACCGGACTATTATCCCAGATCCCTGCTCATCTGGCAAGCATCAAAAAAGAGTTCCTGATATTCAGGAACTCCGTTTTCAGTTCGGTCAGGATTTGACGTGCACGTCCATCTGAGGGAACGGAATGGAGATACCGGCGGCGTCCAGCGCCCGCTTTCCTTTATCCAGCAGCCGGAAGTTCACCGGCCAGTAATCAGCGGTTTTGACCCAGACCCGGACTGCAAAATCCAGGCTGCTGTCCGCGCACTTGGAAAGGACAATCTGCGGAGCCGGATCCTTCAGAACGGCTGTCTCCTGGCCCACCAGGTCGTTCAGCACCCGGTACACCTGATCCATATCGCTGCCATAGTCAACAGAGAAAGTCAGATCCAGCCGTCTCGTTCCCTCCCGGGAGAAATTGACAATGGTCGTATTGGTCAGGGCACCGTTGGGCAGGCAGAGCTGTTTGTTGTCCACGGTAATCAGCTCCGTATAGTAAGCGCCCACGGTTTTGACGGTGCCTTCGCTGTCGCCGATCTTTACGTATTCCCCCGCCCGGATCGGCCGCAGAATCAGGAGAATCAGTCCGCCGAGCAGGTTTCCTACTGCGCCCTGCAGCGCAAGGCCGATGGCCACGCCTCCGGAAGCCAGCAGCGTCAGAACGGAGGTCATGGGAATACCTATAATATTCACGGCGGTCAGGACCACAATCGCGGAAAGGGTGATCTTGACCAGGTTCTGCAGGAAACCCCGCAGCGTCGGTTCAATCGCGTGGAATTTCTTGTTGTGCTTGAGAATATTGCCGATCCAATGAACCAGCAGGAATCCTATCACAAGCACCGCGATACCGCCGAGAAGCTTCAGTCCAGCATCCTTGAGCCAATTCATGATACTGTTGCTGCTTTCCGTAACCATGCTCCTGTTCCTTTCTGCTCTTATGTACTTTTATTCCTGTCCTGAGACGGGTTCATTATATCATCGGCCCGTTCAGCTCTGCAATTATTCATCCCCGGTTTTTCTTCAGATCCTCATATGCTTCCGAAATCCATCGGTGCGGCATGAGCAGCAGTTTGTTTTCGAACTGATAACGGATATAAAAGAAGCAGGCCTCTTCCAGGGATTCCTCGGCCATTTTCTTCAGCTCCTCATAATAAGGCGGAACCCCTTCCTGATCCCAGGAGATCTTGTCCGCGATAAAGACAAGCTGGTCATACGGACCGGCGTTTTGCTTCAGGGTCGTGTGGCATTCAACCGCACTCAGGATATCCTCATCCCGGATGCCGAACTGTTCCTCCGCAATGATCCTGGATATCCGCTGGTGCAGGAGAAAATGATATTTCTCCTCTGCCGGATCAATCGGCATGCCGCGTTCCACAGCCGTCTCATACATTTCCAGCGGCGACATCACCGCACTGATGTCATGCAGCAGCGCCGCCGTCCTGGCTTTCTGTATATCCAGCTTATGGATCCCCGCCAGCCATGCCGCCGTCTCCGCCACTTCTTCCACATGCTTCAGCGTTTTGACCTTGTTTCGGGTCAAATAGGTGTCTCTGATCAGTTCTTCATTCATGCTGTCAGGCTTTCCCCTTACAGAACGATTTCGTAGTATAGATAATCCCCGGTATATGCGCTTTTCGTCTCATTGGGCTTCCTGTCATATAGAACGAAGCCAACTGACTCATAATTCCTCGGAGCGATCAGGTTACTGTTGGTACACACAATGATCCGCTTCAGTCCCTCATACGCCCGGATCCTGCGCAAGGCCTCTTCCAGCTGCAGATGTCCGTATCCCCTGCGCTTGTATTGTTCCCGGATACCGTTATGGCCGATCTCGACGTAATCCGGTCTGTGCCGCGGATCCCACGTCACAAACCCGATCGGTTCTCCGTCCAGGCAGGTGACCAGGCTGTATTTGTCGGCAATCTCCGGATTATCATAGAAGAAGTCATCCGTCTCCTTCCAGTTCTCCTCCCAGATCTGCCGGTTTCTTTTATCGTAGGAATAGGCGTCCGCAAGGATATCATAGAGCGTGCCCCGCGGGAAATCGGTAAATTTCTTAAACTCAATCATTTGCCTTATACCTTTTTCCCTTCTTTAAACATCCTCATCATCTCATTGGTGAGGCTCAGGTTGTTCGGCTGCAGGACGATGTCTTCCCGCCGTACCCATTCAGCATATTTCAGTTCATTCGGATCCATCCGGATCACGGACTCCTCGTCCGCGCCACAGTAAAAGCCCACCAGCAGGTCCTGCGCCATTCCCCAGGGCTGGGACTTGTAATACCGGATGTTATGCACCCTGACGCCGGTTTCTTCCATAACCTCCCGATGCACGGTCTGCTCCAGCGTCTCGCCGATTTCCGTAAAACCGGCAACCAGCGCGTTGTGCGCATAGCCTTTCCGGTACCGGGTGATCAGCAGGCTGTCACCTTTGATGACGCCGACAATGACAGCCGGATTGATCCTCGGATAAACCACATGCCCGCAAATGCTGCATTGCAGGGCCCGTTCCGCGGAATGGCATCTGTTTTCCCCGCCGCACCGTCCGCACCGGCGGTTCTCGGCATACCACCGCCACAGGTGATATGCGGTAAATGCGGCAAAAAGCTCTTTGCCGCTGCCGGCGTCCCGCAGCTCCCGCACTGTCCTGAATTCAAACCCCGGAAGCGCTGTCCCGGCGGGTGTCAGCGCGCAGAAATACCTGTCCCCATCCACCGAAAACAGATAAACTGTACCGTCTGCCGGAACCTCTTTCCCAGTGGTAAAACGAATCTTTCCGTCTCCTGTTCTGACAAGTATTCTTCCGTCCACGTCAAAAAGCAGGACGAAATCTTTTTCCTCAGGGATTCCCGGCCTGAATGCGTTGTCCAGCCTGGATGGTTCAATATCCTGGATCATATTTCTGATTCTCCATACACAGTCTTATTTTCCAGGTTATCATAGCTGAAAACTGCTTTACGATCAATAACGTGATAACGGAACAGCAGACGACTTTCCGGTTCTTTTTTCGCGTTGAACGGCTGAAATCAAAAAGACTCCTGTTTTCCAGGAGTCCGTTTTATGAAATGCAATGCCTTATGCGTTTCCGTTCACAATATTGATATACATCTCCTTCGGGATCATCGGGGTTTCCAGCCTGGCGATTGTCTCCGCTGAAAGCTTCAGGCTGGCGGCATATTCCTCCCCTGCCTTTTCAAAGCTGGCCAGCAGCGGATCCGCCAGCGGTGCGGCTTCCGGGACGTTCAGCATGGGAGTTTCCGGAACACAAACCATTTCCAGGTTGCCGAAGCACTGCCTGCACTGCATCTTCAGTCCGTCAAAATTTCCTTCCCAGTCCGGGAATCCGCATCCGCAGAGAACCACCGTATGTATCCTGGAAAAATCGACCAGGGCTTCATGCCGTACCCTTCCGTTCTCCTCCTGGCGCATATCCATTTTGACCAGCGGGATTGTCCGGTCCAGGAACGCCTTCAGGTGGGACGGCATGCCGTAGCAATACAGCGGAAAGTTCCAGATGATGATGTCGGCACTCCGGTATTCGTCCAGGAGGGCATTCTGGTCATCCTCAATCACGCAGTGACCGTCCAGCTTCTGCCAGCAGCCGAAGCATCCCCTGCAGGGGGCGATCTTTTTGTCAATCACGTTGACGATCTGAACCTCGTGTTCCTGGTTTTTATTCAGTCCCCGCAGGAAGGCTTCCGCCATCCGGAAGGTATCGCTTTTCTTCTTGGGGCTCCCGTTCAGTACAAGTACTTTCATAACATACGCTCCTCTTCTCAGTGTAATGGATCTGTTTAGCTCCCGGATCCAGGTCAGAACTTCAGGTTCCTGATCGCTTCCACCAGGTTCCTGCCGTAGACTTCCGCTCCCAGCGCATTGGGATGGAGATTGTCCAGGAAGTACTCCGGAAGGTGCGGAACCAGTCTGAACCCGTCAACCACTTTCACATTGGAATAACGGCCGGCGATCGCTTTCACGTTTTCGCAGAAGCGGATCAGCACGGGAATCTGTTCCGGCAAATCCCCGCGCCATAGGGGTGAAATGCAAAGAACCGGGATCCGTTCTCCGTAAATTCCGATCAGCGTTTCATAGTATTCTTCCACGTCTTTCATGGTTTCACAGCCGAACTGGTTTGTTCCCAGGGCCACAATAATCTTGTCCGGTGTATAGCCTTCCATCTTCATCAGGGACTTTTTGTCATAGACGTATCCGCCGATTCCCTGGTTGATGATATCGTAGTTCAGGATCCTGTTGGCCACGCTGACGTACGTCATCGCGGAGCGAAGCGGTCCGTAGCCCTGGGTAATCGAATCCCCGAGCCACAGCACCTTTTCATTCTTGCGCGCCGGAGTAAAGGATCCGTCAATCTCGCAGTTGCGGATCAGCACGGTCGCGTCCGCAGGAAGATAAATCACAATATCCTTTTTCCCTTCCGGAAGCTTCCATTCCAGCTTTCCTTCCTTCGGCAGGTCCTTCACGTAACGGATTTCGGTAATCAGTCTGTCAACCATCAGTTCAAAGGAGTCCGGGGATCCCTCCCAGATAAATTTGTATTCAAAGGAAATCGTCCGGGCGTCCGTGGTCATCTCCAGCGTCTTGGCGGTAGTGGCCAGGCACCGGTCATACCAGAAATCCAGTCCGATCTTGATGCAGGATTCAAAATATGCCACCTGCTCCTTCGAATACTGGAACGCCTGCAGCCAGCCGTCTTCTGTCTCATCAAAAGTATAGGCGCCGAAATAAATGCTTTGCAATTCCTTGTTTGTCATGATCGTTTTCCTCCAGTGTCATTAACTGCGAATATACCATGTGTATAGCCGGAAATCAACAATATCACAAAAAGCGAGAAGCGACAGCAACAAATGACAGGCTGCTGGAACAGTTCATCAGAATGATCTTTTATTTATTGACTTGAAGTCAACTCTATGGTTTAAGATATTTAAAACAATTGTCGAAGGAAAAGAGGTCAGCATATGGACAGAAATACCCCTTTGTATGATACAGGCCTTTCGAACGAAGCCCGTGCGAAATGGCTCGTTTCCCAAATGTCGGTTGAGGAAAAGTTCAGCTGGTTCTCCCTGCGGGTCCGGAACGACCGTCTGGGGATCATCGCCTCCACCTGCGGCGGCGAGGGAGCCCACGGCGTTCAGGCCCGGGCCGGTCAGGGAGAGCTGTATCCGCCGACTCCGACCACTTCCTTTACCCAGCCCATCGGTATGGCCGCAACTTTTGACCGGGAGCTGATCCGCAAAGCCGGTGACGTGACCGGAAAGGAATCCCGCGCCTTCGGAAATGCTGTCGGCAAGGGCGGTCACGGCCGCCTTGCGCCCACTGTCGATCTGTGCCGTGATCCCCGCTGGGGCCGGAACGAAGAAGGATACGGCGAAGACCCGTACCTGACCGGTAAGATGGCCTCCGCATACATCACCGGCATGCAGGACGAGCATAACTATGACGGCACGCCCCTTGCCCCCGGTGCCCGGGGAGACCGTATCCGGACCGCCGCGGTACTGAAGCACTTTTATGCCAACAATCAGGAATACCGGCGCGCATACGACAGCTTTGACATCAGCGACAAGGTCAAGTACGACTATGAACTGGAGCCTTTCCGCTATTGCGCTCAGGAAGGCCATGCGGAAGGCGTTATGACCTCCTATAATGAGATCAATCATCTGCCCGCCATGCTCAACCATGAGGTTCAGGACATCCTGAAGGATCAGTGGGGCATTCAGTATGCCATGACGGACGGCGGCGATTTCCTGCAGACCGTAAACTTCCATCATTATTATGAATCCCATGCGGAAACCCTGGCTGAGGGTGTGAAAGCCGGTGTGGACGCCATGCTGGACAATCAGACCGAGGTCGTTAAAGCGGCAAAGGAAGCCTATGAGCGCGGCCTGATCAGCGAAGAAGAAATGGATAAATCTATTGTCTGCACGGTTGTAGAGCTGATCCGCCAGGGTGCCTTCGATCCGGAGGACCCCTATGCCGAACTGGATATGGCTGATGTGGGGACGGATGAGGCGAAACGGATCTCCCTGGAAATGAGCAAGGCCTCCAACGTCCTGCTGAAAAACGAGAACCATTTCCTGCCCTTCTCAAAAGAGGACGATATTGCTCTGATCGGATTTGTGGGAAACAATTGGTACATGGACTGGTACGCCGGAAAGCCGCTGTACAGGGTGACGCTGAAGGCCGGCCTGGAAAAGAAGATGCACCGGACAATTCCCTATGAAAGCGGACAAACCCTGTTCCGCTTCAGGGCCGGAGACAAGTATATCGGCGCCAGCCTTCCGGCGCGGATCCCGTGGGGAACCCCTGATCCCGGCCCGGCAGAATTAATCCTGGTGGATAAAGCGGAAGATGCCGTCGTCTTCGAACAGCTGAACTGGGGCTGCGGCAGCAATTTCCTCTACGCTCCCGAATTCAGGAAATACGCGACGGTGGGACCGGACGGAAAGATCACCCTGTCTTCCGATGAACCATTCACCTTTAAACTCATGGAAAACTTCACCATCGGCAAAGCGGACGCTGTCCGCACACCGCAGCCCCGGAATGCAAACTGCGTGGAGCTCACCGAATACTGGAATGACGAAGCTTGCGACGTGAAGCTCTACTGTTTTGGCAACCGCAACGTCTACCTGGAGGACGGAAAGCTGAAGACGGATCCTCTGGTCCGTCTCGCACCCGAAAGCAACACCAAGGAAGGCGGCAATATTCTGGAAGCCTGGGCCGGTTCCGAAAAGGAAGCGACAGCGCTCACCGTGGAGATTGTCTCCGACGGCATCCAGCGCGCAAAGGAACTGGCCAGGAAAGCAAAAAAGGTCATTGTTGCCCTGGGCTGCAACCCTGTCATGAACGCGAAGGAAGAGATCGACCGGAGCACCATTGAAATGATCCCCCTGCAGCAGAAACTGCTGGAGGCGGTATACGAGGTAAACCCGAACGTCGCGGTTGTCCTGATCACAAACTATCCTTACGCCATCAACTGGATGCAGGAGCATGTGCCGGCCATTCTGCTGAACGCAACCGGTTCCCAGGATCTGGGCAACGGCCTGGCCGCTGCAATCTTTGGGGAAGCGAACCCGGCCGGACGTCTCCCGATGACCTGGTATAAAAGCGATGCAGACCTGCCGCCGATGGAAGACTATGACCTGATCAATCACCCCCGTACCTACCGGTACTTTGACAAACCGGTGCTGTATCCCTTCGGCTACGGCCTGAGCTATGCCGCCTTCGGCTACAGCGGTCTGAAGGTTGAGAAACAGAACGGCGGCCTGCGGGTCTCCGTGAATGTAACGAACACCGGCGCCGTAACCGGCGATGAGGTGGCCCAGTTGTATATCAGGCGCGTATCGCCCTCGAAAACGGTCCACCCGCTGCGCCGGCTTATCGGCTTTGAACGGCTTCACAGCCTCGCACCCGGAGAAAGCGCGGAAGCAGTCTTCGTTGTCAATCCCTGCGACCTGGAAATCTATATGGAGGATGCCGGGAAAAAGGTTATTGAGCCCGGTCAATATCAGGTATACGCCGGCGGCTCCTGCCTGGATGAACAGGTTGCTGCGGAGATCGAATTATAACGTAAGACAGACGACAGTTTATGGAGGCAGGGATACATTCCCCTGTCTCCTTATTTGTGATGCTGAAACTTAAGAAAAGGGCTCCTGATCTCTCAGGAGCCCTTACGTGCGGGAAACAGGACTTGATAGATAACATGGGAGTTACATCGTTCCGATCCGTCTGAACACAACCCATATGGTTTTGAATAAGATATAAATATCCTTTTTGAGAGACCAGTTTTCGATGTATTCCCGGTCCATACGAACCACTGTGTTAAAATCGCGGATATTGCTGCGGCCGCTGACCTGCCAGAGTCCCGTAATTCCAGGCCGTGTGGACATCCTGGACCGGTGATAGGGCTCGTACCGCTGCCATTCGTCCACCGTAGGCGGACGGGTTCCAACCAGGGACATTTCACCTTTCAGGACATTGAAAAACTGAGGAAACTCATCCAGGGACAGGGCGCGGATCCATCCGCCCACCCCCTTCTTCCATTTTCCGTCAGGGCCTTGTTTGCTTCCGATAATGCGCGGATCATTTTCCATCTTGAACATAAGGTGGCCTTCCTGGCCGTTTTCCTTTGCCACCTGCTTTTTCCGTGCTTCCGCATCCATATACATGCTGCGGAACTTATACATCCTGAACTTCTTCCCGTTTTCACCGATCCGGATCTGGGAGAAAAAGATCGGTCCCGGATCAGAGAGCCAGATTGCCAATCCTACAGTCGGAATAAGAAGCAGTGTAATCAGGGCACCGATCAGTCCGCCTGCGATATCCATGATTCGCTTCAGCAGCAGATCACGCCCTGTGACATAACCCAGAGAAGTCGTAATGGTCAGGTGACCGCAGATCCATTCCACGTTCTTATGCCGGGATTCGATGTCATCCAGGGACGTAAGGGCGGTATGAATGGTAATACCTATGCGCATGAGGCTGTTGATAAGGTCCACAGGCATATCTGTTCCGGGCGGAACGTCCAGATACACTTCATCCACCCAGTTATTGGTCAGGTATTGCTCCAGCGTATCAGCTGTAGCCACAACCGGAATCGTGTCCACTTCCGGATACTCCTCCCGCACCTGGTTCAGCGCATGCCTCACCTGTTCTTCGGAAGAATTGGCTCCCATAATCGCCATACCGGAGAATCGGTAGATTCCGTAATTCGAACGGAGAATTCTCGGGATGACTGTCGGAATTTGGGAGGCTTCCAACGCAATCAGCATGGAATGCCGGTTATGGATATGGTGTTTTTTCTTCAGAAAACTCTTGTATACCTGACGCATGATATAACAGGACACCAGATACATCGGCAAGCCATATAGCGTGATCTTCAGCAGGTCTGCTTCAACAGACTGGTCCAGCAGCCGGATAATCAGCAGGACAAGTATCACATTTCCTGTCTGGCTGAGGAGCCGGATCATCTCATCCCACGGTGAATGATGCAGCACACTGTGATAGGTGTCCATGACAATCATCACAACCGTATTCACCAGGATGATTTCCAGGGCCATCCACCAGAAAAAGCGGGAGTTTACACCTTCCTTTTCAACGATCAGGAATGCAGCCAGAAGGCTGACGAAAGCGCAGAGGATGTCCAGAAACATAAAGTCTATATGCTGGGACCAGCCGCGCACCCTTCGTTTGTACATGCTTACACCTGCTTTCCATGATGATTTATACGTCCAGTTTTTTCTCCTGCCTGACCCGGGCGGCGCACAGCAGCACAGCCGGCATCACCAGATGCATTTTCAGCAGCAGGATGACGGCTCCCGCCTTTCGCGGCAGGCCCTTGACTGACACAAAGGACAGCATCTCCGATTCACGGAGTCCCTGCTTCATATGCCGCGCTGCGTCCCGCAGGGAGGGCTCCGTCTGGACACGCCATTTTCCGGTACGGATAATCAGCATTGCCGCGTATTCGTTGAGCTGGCGGCCGATGGTTGGCGTCAGGCCGCTCATATGCTCCCTCATATAGGCGACCAGGTAACCGAAACTTTTTGTGAGGAGGTTCTCCCGGCTTCTGGCACGGATCGAGTCCTCATTGGTTTTATTGTACATATACAAAGGTTCGTTGCATATGTACACGTACTGGCAGTGCAGAAGGCATTCATAGGTCATGGGCACGTCGGTAAAAACGCGGATCCTCTCGTCACGTGTATAATGCCCGACCAGCAGTTCACGCCTGAAAGCCTTATCCCAGGTATGTGCCTGAATCCTGCCCGGATGAAGCCCGGTCCGCGTATCCATAAGCAGATACGGGAAAATTTCCTTCTCCAGTCGTTCCCGGTTGTAGTATCCTTCCGGTACATTGTTCAGCGTATCTTCCATATGATCCGCATATACATTGTGGGCAGCGAAAAGCACCATGTCGGGCAGTTCCGGTGAACCGGATACGGTATCGTGAATGAATTGCAGCATGTTTTCGAGAGCCCAGTCATCCCCGTCCAGGATACAGACATAGTCCCCCCGGGCAGCAAGGATGCCCTTATTCCGGGCGGAAATCAACCCGCCGTTGGGCTTATGGATCACCCGCACGCGGGAATCACAGGCTGCGTAATCATCGCAAATCTGCGGGCACCCATCCGTTGAGCCATCATCCACCAGCAGCAATTCAAAATCGGTATAGGTTTGATTCAGGATACTATCCACGCATTTTCTCAGGTATTTTTCCACATTATATACCGGCACAATAACACTGATCATTCTTCGGTTCTCCCTTCCCCGACTGGGGTGTCCGCATCCTGTGTCTTCCGGTTTCCCGGCAGGATGTTCCTTTTCAGCTGTGAAAGGCTTTCCCGGAACACGTGGTTTCGTCCGTAAATGGCAAAGTAGATCAGATTCGGTACCAGGAAACTCACTGCGGCATTCAGGATCAGGGCCGGCCATGTATCCAGCGTAAACAGGCGGCAGGCAAACCATGATGCTGTGCAGGATGCCAGGGCAGCCGCCGTCAGTCCGCAGAAAAGCCGGATATACCGGCCCAGCTGTTCCCGGGGGAACACTTCCCTGAACAGGTTGTGGAACAGCCAGGGAATCTGGATAGCAACGATGGAGATAACCGAGGAAAGCAGCACCCCGTACAGCCCCAGCCACCGGACCGTGGCCAGGTTCAGGCCCAGATTGACCAGCGCCGCCGTCAGGGGCCTCCAGCGGTCCTGCCGCCATATGCCCGCTGCATCCTTGAACATATTGACCAGCTTATTGGCACCCATGGAGTAGTAATAAACGACGAAGCAAAGCACCAGCCCCATGGGGAGCATATTCTCTTCGCCCATCCAGAGATTCATAAACGGCTGGAATACACACAGCAGCATGGAGCTGCTCACCCCCAGCACCCAACTGAACAGGAGGCTGATCTTTTCCAGGTCCCGGTAATTCGCTTCCCGGCTCTCCATGACCATCTTGTTGCCCACTCCGGCCATACAGGCGTTGAGAAGCACCACCAGCATGATCCGCAGTGCGGTAATCACAAAATAGTAATTCTGATAAAGTGCCAGGACGGTCAGGCCCATAAAAGCGGAGATCACCAGGGTGTCCGCGGAATCAAAAACCGTGGCGGAAAGCTTGGAAGTAAAAAGATCCCGTACCCTGCGCAGAATATCCATTCGCTTTTCTTTCGGCAGGTTTCCTTCGGGCACGTATCGGGGATACATTCTGGACGCGTACACCGCCGTCAGCACGTTCACGGTAATCTGGCTCAGCAGCTGGACGGACAGGTAGAGATAATAATCCCGTATAAAAACCAGGATCAGGATCTTCAGGGTATATTCCGTGATCCGCACCGCCAGGCTGACCTTGCTGATTACATCCCGCCGCTGGTGCGCCTGGAGCAGGCTGCTTTTGTAAGCGAACAGCCAGTACGTCACCACCGTGTTCCCCAGGTTCATCAGGTACAGGACGTACAGGTTCATGCCGGCGGGGACATCCCCCTTGATGAGTCCCGGCAGAACAGGGATCAGGAGCAGCCCCAGCATGGCGATTACCAGTCCGATGATCCGGTAGAGGGTACGATACAGGCGCAGCAGGGCGCAGATGGTCCGGGTATCATCTTCGGCAATGGGTTTGTACATGCTGAATACCATTGCGCTGCCCACGCCGAGCTCTGCCAGGTTCAGGAAGGTCAGGAGCGACTTGAACAGGCCGTTCAGGCCCAGGTATTCTGTTCCCAGGCAATGCAGCATGACAGAGCGAATGACAAACGGAAACAGCAGGTTGGCCATTTCCAGTGTCCCGTCAAACACAATGTTCCTTGTCGCGTTTCTGGTGCGTTCAAGCTTCATGCCGATTGCTGCAGTCCTTTCAGTTGGATTTCAGGGATTTCCGGGCAGGATACCTCCAGCCGTATGCCCGATCTCAGCCGTCCAGGAGTCTCCTGTACAGCCTGTCCGTCTGCTCCGCAATCTCCTGCCAGGTATACTTGGACGAAATCACTTCCCGGGCTTCACTGCGATATGCTTCCGCCTGATCGGGATGGTCGCACAGGTTCTGCAGCGTCTCCCGCAGGGCTTCCGCGTTCCCGCGGGGAAAAGTGAGGCCGCAGCCGTTCATAACAGCTGTACACTCCCTGATATCGGATGTCACGCAGCAGCAGCCGTAATTCATAGCCTCCAGCAGGCTGAGCGGCATACCCTCGTGGTCGCTGGGCAGCACATACAGATGCGCATTGCTGTACAGCTCTTCCAGGACAGGCCCCTGCAGGAAACCGGTAAAGATGATGGACGGGGTATCTCCGGCCATTTCATGCAGCTGCTTCACATAGTCATCTGTATCCGATGATCCGCCGGCGATCACCAGCTTCTTATCCGTATGGAGCTTCCGGTATGCATCAATGAGGTAGTGAATTCCTTTTCCCGGATCAAGGCGGCCCACAAAAAGGATGTATCCCCGGGAAACCAGTCCGAACTGCTCGATAATCTCACGAGCCGGCCGAATCTCTGCCGGTTCGACACCGTTGGGAATCAGCACCGTATCCCGTCCGTATTCCCTGAGGAAATACTCCTGCATGCTGGTGTTCAGCACGATAATGCTGTGGGCATGACGAACCGCCGCTTTTTCTCCTCGCAGAATATATGCGGAAGCGAACTTCCCCCATTTCTGACGCTTATGGTCAAGCCCGTGGACAGTCACCACGACCTTTTTGCCCATGAGTCTCGGCAGCCAGCAGAAAACACACGGTCCCTCCGCATGGAAGTGCACCAAATCAAACCGGCTGAATGCCGCCATGATCGTCGCAAGGACTGAGGAGGATACAGCCGCCAGCCCGCGGCGGTCCACCGTCGGCGTCCAGATCAGCCGGACTCCCCGGTATTCCCGTGCCAGGTTCCCTTGTCTCCGAAGCTTCCTGGCCTCTTTGCTTGTCCTGTTATAGCAGGTCACCTTATAGCCGGCCTCCGCGAGATGCGGCGCAAGGTTGCTTACAACAACCTCCACTCCTCCGTCCCTGGAGGGGATGAATTTGTGTCCGATTATTGCGATCCGTTTCGCTTCTTTCTGCACGCTGATCATTCCCTCCTTTCATAACAGACGGGCAAGCCGGTCCTTCAGGCTTCCGGCTGTGCGGTGGAATACGCGCGGGCTTCCATTTCCAGGTAGATCTCCTGAAGTTTCCGCGCTTCCGTATGTATGTCATACCCTGCCTGGCGGACAGTTTCCTTTCCCTGCAGCCGGTTCGTTTCTGTTTGTCTTATCGCTGCAATCTGCCTGGCCCATTCCGCGTCGTCCGTGTCGAGGGAAATCCTTCGCGCTTCCGGAGAGAGCAGGATCTCGTCTGTAACCCGGTCAGAGAACACACACGGCAGTCCGGCTGCCTGCGCCTCGATGCCGACCACCGGAAGTCCTTCAAACAGCGAAGGAAGTACGAAACAGTCCATTGCCTGGTACCATTCGCTGACATCCGCCATCTGCCCGGGCATAATCGTCCTGTCCAGGATTCCGAGGCCGCGCGCCTTCTCCTTCATGGCCTGTTCCAGCTCGCCGGTGCCGATCAGGACGAGGCGGGCTTCAGGAATGTCCCTGGCGGCAGCGGCAAAAATATCCAGCAGCCGGCTATGGTTCTTCTGGACGTTGAATCTGCCCACATGGCCGATCACAAAGCATTTGTCCAGTCCTTGCTGCCGCCTCTTGCGTTCCCGGACTTCCGGCCGGAACCCGAACCGTTCCACGTCGATTGCGTTATGCAGAATGAAGCCGGATGTGTTCCAGCGTTTTTCCCCGTAATAATAGATCCCTGCGTCCCTGCCGCAGCTCCAGTAATCCGTTGCCGCGCCGGGAAGCAGCTGCTTGCAGACCATCTTCAGCGGATACTTGTAATCACGGATAATCCGCGTATTGTGCGCATGCGCAATCCGGATCCGGATTCCGGCGTCTCTGGCGCTTTGGAGAGCATAATACCCCATCGCCTCATTATGCGCGTGAACGATACGGATATCGGGATTGTCGCGCAGAAGCTCCGCCATGTACCGCCTGTACCGGGGAAAATGCAGCGGATTCAGCCCGGGACTGACAAACACCCTCCCGCCCAGGCGGCGGATCTCCTCGTCATATTCGCCCGGTACCGGTTTGTTGGCCAGGAAATCAAACTGGATCCGGCTCCGGTCTATCTCCCGGTAATAGTTCATCAGCATGGTTTCGATTCCCGCACGTCCCATATTGCTGACGGAATGCAGCACACGAAGCATCTTCTTGGGTTCCTCCCCTGCCGCTGTTTGGGGCGCGGCGCCCGTTTCCTGTCATTTTTCCCCGCTCATACGGCTGAGGATCCGGTACGTCCGCTCACAGTTGTTTTCATCCCGAACCGGGAAAAAGGCCTCCAGGCGGTTCCGGTATTCTTCCTGCACCCGGAAATCATTCCCGGCACATTCATATAAGGCGTCCATCACTTCTTCCTCTGTCCTGGCAACAGGACCGAATCCGTGCTTCTCTGCAGAAAAATAGCCTTCCTGGTAATGATATTTCCGGAAATCTTCCAGATCGAACTGATAATATATCACCGGCTTTTCCATATATCCCACGTCAAAGAACACACTGGAATAATCCGTAATCAGCAGGCTGCAGCGCATCAGCAGCGTCTGGACATCATAATCCTTCCAGCTTGCCAGGACAATCCGGTCCGATGGAGCTTTGAACTTATCCAATTCTTCCTGAAGCTCAATGTGAGGATAGAATATCAGCCTGAGATCCCGCTCCTCCAGGAGGCGGAGCAGGCGGGCATTCTCCAGCAGGGACTGGAAATGCCGGTAAAAGGCCGTTCCGTAAAACTGTTCTCCCCGTGGATAGTCCGAACCCCGCCAGGTGGGCATAACAAGGATTTCATTGGAAGGCTTGTTTCCCCGGAGGAGATTGTCATATCTGCATAATCCCGTGTATTGAATCACGCCTTCCGGGAAACCGTATTCAGATACGAGGTAATCGTATTCCATCCTGCTGCCGCTGGCAAAAAAGTCAAGCTTCAGCCCGGGATATCTCATCAGTCTCATGTTGTTCTGAATAATCCCGTGCTGCAGGAAAATCTGTTTCCCCCTTGGCCGGATCCCCATCTGACGAAGATGATAAAAAGCCATCAGGTCGGGCGAGGCAGGCTGGACATGGGTACCAATCAGCATATCTGCAGCCAGATACATCAGATAGTGTTTCAGCGATCTCCATGCAGCGACCTTGCCAAGCTGCGCAACCTTTCCGTAATCCGGGCTGGCCGGATCAATGACAAAGCACACGTTGATCTGCGGCTGCTGTTCCCGCAGATAGCGGAAAAACCAGTATGCGTTATCCCTGGCGTCATACCCGCGTTCCATTACCAGCCAGAGATGGCGGTATGCATTGCTCGTTTTTCTCAGTACCGCGGCGATGGGCCGGAGCAGCGTCAGCAAAAACACATCCTTCAGATAAGCCGGCAGCCGCTTTAGTATGTGCAGCATTTTCCATCATTCTCCCATCTCAATCAGCCGGATCTCATTCATCGCTTCATCCGGTGTCGGCGCTTTCCACCGAACCTGCTTCAGCTTTTCGCGGATCCGGTAGCTGTAACTCATGGGAATCAGTTTCAGGCCGATACAGCTCCAGAAATAGAAAGCTGTATTGTCCGTCAGGTACGTTACGGTCATATAGGCCAATATGGCTATATACAGCAATCCGGTTTCCGTATCATGCTGTTTCATCCAGTAAGAGGGATACAGGATATAATTGATCCCCGCCCACAGGGTGAATCCCAGCGCGCCGAGTTCAATAAAGATCTTCAGGATATCATTGTGCAGCGGAAATGGATGATTGATCAGTCCGTTGCTGTACCAGATATTCACCAGGTCGGTCACGCCTTCGAAGCCCAATCCCTTCCACAGCGGGGAAAGCTCATAGTAGTCATTTGGCAGCTTCCACAGGACATCGCGGCCCATCATGTCAACCCCCAGCGACTCCAGAAACGCCACCAGGATACCGTTCCGCGTCAGGTAGAGATACAGGTAGAAAAACAGAAACAGGCTGATCCCCGTCGCCATGATAAACTTTCCCGGTTTCCGGGCCTTCCGGACCAGCTTTACGAATACACATACAAAAAGCACCGCCGGCAGGACGCTGCGTTTCAATCCCACCAGCATGAAAAATACGGAGAGGATCACCCCCAGGCGCCGGATGCGTTTCTCCGGTTTTGAGCCTTTCGGTGCAAACATCATGTAGTAAATGAAGAACTGTCCGAACAGGAAAGTGATATCATGGATTTCCAGCGCCCGCACAAACCCTTCAGCCTCACCGAACGTGATCAGGCAGGTCACAACGGAAGAAATGCTCTCCACGAAACCGTACTTCGGCATTTCCAGCAGAATGATGGCCGCGTTTGTGGCGCACATGCTGAAAAACATGTAATTGATCGCCCTGTCTTCAAACAGGTAGCACATGAATACACAGTAAATAATAACAATTGTCTGGAACAGGATCTTCTGCCCTGCCCGGCTGATGGATGCTGTCTGGGAAAGATCCGTGATCCATATATACAGGCTGACCAGGGTATAAACGGCAATCATGAGCAGGAAGATGGGAAAATACCCTATTGCCTTCCTGATCTTTGCGAAATCTGCGGTCACAAGGAAACACAGGAATGCACATACGATCGTCCCGAGCACGATGACTTTCGGCAACGCTCCGTATGCATCATTGAGTGTCTTCCAGTCTCCGAGGCCGGCGAAAACGGTGCAGGCAACAGCGAGAAATGCGATAAATACCGGGCATTCCTTTCTTGTTGTTTGCTGCATCCGGCTGTATTCACCATTCAGCAGGGAGTTATTGCGCATCATTTTTTTTCCCCGTGCTTACCGGCTTTGTGCGATTCCGGGTTTTCTCCGGTGCATTTTTACCGGAAACATCCTCTGATTCGGCCTCATTCTGTTCAGAATGCATTCTCTGCAGGGCAAGCCTGAGCAGATCTCTGATTTCAAAAATGTGGTCCTCGCTTGAAACAGCTTTGCCGGAGATATAGTGAACAGTATGTCCCTGATTCAGGTTATTGTATTTCTCAACCTGGCGTCCGATTGCTTTCAGAATCACATCCAGCTTGTCCGGCGGGCATTTCGGGAAGAAGGCGTAGAAGACGCCGCTGCCGTTATGCCCCACAAATCCGTACAGGTCGCCGTAGCTCTTCAGAATCGCCGCAAAGTCCTTCAGCACTTCATCACCGGCTTCCCGTCCGTATTCATTGGACAGGCTGCTCAGGGAATCCATCTTCAATGCTACGCAGGCAAAATTCTCATCCAGCAGTTTGTTCGCCCATTCACTGATATACACGTCGCATCTGGCCCGGTTCGGAATTTGAACGGTTTTATCCACATACCGGAAATAGTCGATAAAGTCCAGTGCTCTTCCCAGCAGTACAGCTCCGATGCCGCCCACCAGCACAAACAATATGATGGCAAGCACAAGGTACAGCTTGATGTTCACAGTCGGCTGAACATTGATGCTGCTGATCATCGCCAGATAATTTGCGCTCAGCTGGCGGTTCAGTTCGCGTCCCGTGTTTTCCACGTACTGATAGTATTTGTTTGCCAGTTCTGCACAGCGATTGATCTTTTCACGGATTTCTTCGGAACTGAAAGTCTTCCGCCCCTGTGCATGGTCCTCGGCCTCAAACACAGACAGCAGGTATTCCTTGTGTTCCTTCTCGATTGTTTTCTGCCGGACATCGATGTTCAGGTCCACATATTCCTGGATCAGGCCGTCATATGTTGTTTCCTTGTTACTATGCTCATGATTGTATTCAACATCCTTCAGGATGGATTCCGTTCCGTTCTCCGCACTTTGATAATGATAATCCATCATTTCCTTGTTGCGGATGCTGTAATTGTCAATCAGTTTTTTCAGGGATTTTGACCGTTCCTGCCGGTTTTCGATATACAGCTGCAGATCCTCGCAGTCTTTTGTCAGCCGGCTCACCAGCAGGTCGCTGTCATTCGTCTCCGCATTGGACAGTATTGCCGCATAGAGGCCGGGAATTTCGTAATTGTACAGCAGGCGGTAGATACGGTACAGGTCGTTGTATGTATATCCCGTGTCCACCGACCGGAAATACGGATAGTCTTCCCGTTTGCTCAGCAGGTAATCCAGCATTTCCGAAATGGAATCCTCCATCACCTGCGTACTTTCCACATAGTCATAGTTCCCTTCCGCCAGCACGGAAACGCCGTTGCCCTGCAGCGGTTCCTCCACATACTTTCCTGCATAGAACTCGTAATAATTCTTGATGATGGCGTCCAGCATGTTCCAGGCATAATCCTCACCGGTATCATTGTTGCCGATAAAATATACCCGGTACGTATCCGTAACATAGGAGGGATCCTCACCCTTTTCCACCAGGGCTTCATTCAGCTTCTGCTGTGTTTCCGGAACCACTTCCTCCACATAGCAGTTGGAGCGGACAGAATCAATATTGGAATGAAATCCCAGGTCTGCCATGGCAGCGTCAATCACCGTCGAAGAATAGATTTCTTCCACATTCAGGGGACTTCCGTCCGGTGTATACCCCTCTTTGGCAGCGGAGTTGGTATACTGGATCACCGTGGAAGCCACATACCGCTGCTGGGATTTGGCGTAGAAATAGATAAACAGGGAGCCGATCACGGACAGAAGAAAGATCAGCAGGCTGAATTTCTTCAGATAGCGCAGAATGCTGAATTGTCTCATACTTCTTTCTCCTTGTCTGAAAGAATCTTCCACAGCAGCACGCAGGCCAGTAACGCGATCAGGGCCAGCACGGAATAAAGGAGAGAATGAACGAGGTCAATCTGATCCTTAAAGCCCCTGCTGTCATCGCTGAAACTGATATAGTTGCGGGCTCTTGCGCTCGTATATGCGCTGTCCGCCGTCTGGATATCAGCGGCAAGTTTATCCAGTGTTTCGTCCATCTCGTGGATCATAGCGTCAGCCTTCGCTTTTTTCTTCCGGTCAGACAGCCTTGTCTTCAGCTTTTCAGTCAGATAAGTGCTGTATTCAATCTGCTCCAGCCGTTCTGTCGCGCCTGCAAGCTGCGCGTCGGCGTGAAGGGCCATATTGTCCATCCCGGTTTTGGTCCTGGACATATAATACTGCATCGTCTGATCCTGGGTAGGAATCATGACAACAGCGCTCATTGCCGCATCGTACATCCGGATTCCATTGTTGTCCTCATCGTACGCGGCCATCAGTTTGCTGTACATCAGCCGATCCATACGTATTTTGTAATCCAGCATGCTGATAAGGCCAGCCCGGTCATTCGCTATGCCGTTTTCAATCACATAGGATCGGAGTTTTGCGAGGTCATAGTCATAGAAGTTATTCACCCGCTGTTCCAGCGCTGAAAAAGTAATTCCGGTATCCGGTTCCTGATAGTTTTTGCTTTCCCGCCTGCGAAGCTGTACATATTTCTCCAGCTGGCTGCACTTCAGGTCCAGCAGATCAACCGCGGTCAGATACTCGTCATTGAATTTCAGGTCATCAATCTCAAAAGACAGGATGGAGTGATTGTATCCGTAGTGCTCCACGAAGTACTCGCGATACGCTTTGCAAAGAAGTGAAAGCATATCTTCCGCGGTTCTTCCGGCCATAGCCCCGTTGACTGTAAACTCCACAACAAACGAGGTGCTGATATAGTTCACGCTGCCGCTGATGCTTTTATCATGCGTTGCCTGGACGTTGATGCATTCGCTCAGTTCTTTCGGAGTGATCTTTCCTTCCAGGCCGGCATATTCAATCAGCCGTTCCATCACTTCGCCGCCCTGGATCTCGAAGATGTTGAACCGCGTCCTGTTGGGCGTCAGGCCTTTGGAAGCTTCCTCATAATCCAGCGACAGCACAGTGCTGGCCGTGTGCTTGTTTACAAAATAGTGATAACCGCACAATGCCAGGAAAACAAGCATAAAAACAATGAGAAAGAAACGCCACCTCTTCCGGAATACTTTCAAAGCATTTCGCATGCCGTTCCATACTTTGCCGGAAATTCCGGGCGTTCCTGCGGATTCGCCAGTCCGGATTTTGTTCTTCTCTTTCATTCCTTCTCCTTCTTATCTTTCAGGTCATCCTGCAGACGTGCTGTGCGGCGGTTGTACACCGGGAATTCCTAATACCGGTCAATATCGATCACAACCAGTTCCGGCATGTTATTGATCCGCGGCGGGAACGGTTTGGAATCGCCGAGTCCCGCGCTAACGATCAGTTTCTGTTGGTTCTGCAGCGTGTATTCCCCCGCAGTAAAGCGCGGGAAGAATCCTTCTTCGTCCGAATACAGGCCTCCGGCAAAAGGCAGGTTCACAATCCCGCCGTGCACGTGTCCCGCGATTCCCAGGTCGAAATCATATCCGGCCAGCTGCGGTTCAAAGAGGATCGGAACATGGGTCATCAGAATGCTGTACGCAGATGGATTGATCACGGTTTTATCCATGAATTCCCGTCCGCCGTATGCTTCAAATCCGTGAGCGCTGCCTTCCACTCCGATCAGCTGGATCACGTCATTTCCGATCCGGACCTCTTCAGTCGCGTTGCGCAGCAGCTTCAGCCCCGCGTCTCTGAACTTCCCGGGCAGTTCCTGGTCGTCCCGGTAATAAATGCGTTCGCTCTCATGATTTCCGAGAACCCCGTAACACGGCGCGATCCCGGATAATGAGGACACAAGATTCAGCATGGGCCGGTAGTCATCCTGTTCCCGGATCACCATATCGCCCGGGATAAGAATCAGATCTGGTTTCAGGGCTCGGATGTCAGAAATCAGCGTTTCGTTGTTTTCCCCGTATTCCCGGTTATGAATATCGGAGACAACCGCGATCCGGATGTTGTCACTGACTTTTCCGGATGTCTCCTGATAGAATCTGATCAGGTAATGGGTCTGCGTATACTGGCTGTAAAAATACACAGCTGCAGTAATGATCGCCAGGATCAATACCAAAACGATCAGTACACGAAAGAACTTCCGCAAAAAACGGTTTTTCCGCCTTGCCGTTTTCTTTTTTACAAGTACGGTATCAGTACTCATGTAAACGTTTACTCCTGAGTTTAGATTTTTGCATAGTTGTTTTTCCTATTATATCAGCTGAATATATGAAAAACAAGGTGATTTACGTTACACTTTTGCATTCTGCAATCATGAAATAATATGATTGGATCATAAAGTACATACATCATACCGGAGCAATGGCAAAGAAACCGCAGCCGGATGATCGGAAGTAAAAAGAAAAGAGCTCTTGATCTCTCAAGAGCTCTACGTGCGGGAAACAGGACTTGAACCTGCAAGTACGTACGTACACATGAACCTGAATCATGCGCGTCTGCCAATTCCGCCATTCCCGCAAGTATGGTGGGCAGGGGTGGATTCGAACCACCGAAGCTAATAGCGGCAGATTTACAGTCTGCTCCCTTTGGCCACTCGGGAACCTACCCATATGATGTCCCTCTTGACCCAAAGGGTGGAGCTGGCGATGGGACTCGAACCCGCAACCTGCTGATTACAAATCAGCTGCTCTGCCAATTGAGCTACGCCAGCACGAAGCTCGTTCTGCGAGTCCTACCGTAAAAGTGGCGACCCGGAAGGGGCTCGAACCCTCGACCTCCAGCGTGACAGGCTGGCGCTCTAACCAACTGAGCTACCGGGCCAAATGGCTGTGGGCCTTCAGGGACTTGAACCCCGGACCAACCGGTTATGAGCCGGCCGCTCTGACCAACTGAGCTAAAGGCCCATATCGGAAAGGAAGAAAAAGTGACTCCGCCGGGATTCGAACCCGGGTAGCCGCCGTGAAAGGGCGGTGTCTTAGGCCTCTTGACCACGGAGCCACGTACGAGGTGATTTGAGTCGGGGTGAAGGGATTCGAACCCCCGGCCCCATGCTCCCAAAGCACGTGCGCTAGCCAGACTGCGCTACACCCCGGTGCATCCTTCCCACGGTCTATCCCGCAGGCGACTGTCATAATATACACGATTTTTTGACGGATGTCAATCACTATTTTTTCCATTACGGAAGAAATTTTTTACGTGCTGAATCAGTCCCTGTCGTGTATGTGTGCCTGCCCGGATCAGTCCTTGTCTTATGCTTCCTTCTTATCCAGCGTGGACATAAACCAGGCAATCGCAAACCCGATGATCAGGCAGGCAATGCTTGCAATCCAGTTTCCGGTATTTGCGATCTGGAAGCATTCCCTGTTCTGCATCAGCAGTGCCACAGGAGATCCGATCACCAGGCCGAAAATCGCGGAGAAGGTCAGCGCGGCATGCTTTTTAAGCAGGAAGTTCATCAGCTTCGCGATGAACACGATGCCCACAAGAAGTCCGATGACATAGGGTGCCAGAATCGCCAGGCTGGACCAGTCCCCGCCCCGCAGGTCATTCATGGCATTGATAACCGGGTTGTAGTAGCCCAGGAGCATCAGGATCATGGAGCCGGAGATACCCGGAATGACCATGGTGGAGGAAGCAATTGCGCCCAGCGGGATCATCAGCAGGATGGTTCCGATGGAATGATCCACTGTCCGCGCTTCCGGAGGATTCAGCAGGGGCAGAACCACTACCAGCGCCAGGAAGACCAGGAACAGGATCACGCCGGGGATCTTGGCGCTCTTCATATTGACCCGCTTGTAAATGGCGGGAAGTCCCCCGAGAATCAGGCCGATGAACGCGAAATTGGTGGGCAGGCGGGTGATCGGAATCTCCGCGGACTTCGTTCCCAGCAGGGTGCCGATGAGCGCGGCAAATGCAAACAGGCCGATCAGCACGCCGATGATAATCGGCAGAAGATCCTTGAAGTTCTTCTTGAACTGCTTGAAAAGGTTGTTCACCGCATAGATCACGCGGTCATAAATACCCATGGACACCGCCATGGTTCCGCCGGATACACCGGGGATGATATTGGAAACGCCGATAACGGCTCCGCGCAGAATGTCAAGAATCCACTGCAGCATTGAACTAACCTTCCCTTCAGGCAAAAAGTTGTACGCCGTTGATAACAATCAGGCTTCCTACACCCATAATGATGGCAGCCAGCAGGACGCCCAGCAGCACAGCAATGACGCTGGATTTGAAATCCATATCCAGGATGCTTGCAGCCAGGGTGCCCGTCCATGCGCCGGTTCCGGGAAGCGGAATGCCGACAAACAGCAGAAGCGCGATGAAAAGTCCCTTGGTGCCGGCCTTTTCCTTCAGCTTTTCGCCAGCTTTGTGACCCTTTTCCAGGCAGAAAGTAAAGAAGCGCCCGATGTATTTTTTATCCTTGCCCCATTCCAGCACCTTGCGTGCAAAGAAAAAGATCACCGGCACCGGCAGCATATTGGCCACCATGCATACGATATAAGCAGGCAGGGTGGGAATCCCGTTGGCCAGTGCGTAAGGTAAAGCGCCCCTGAGCTCGATCAGGGGAACCATGGAAATCAAAAATGAAATAATGTAATGTTTCAGCATATATCCTCCGGCGGGCATTATAAATGTCCCGGCAAAAAAACAACGTCGGCATTATAGCATAGCCGCAAAACCGTGTAAAGCCGGGTCAGGGCCTGTCATCAAACCATTCGGCGTCTTCCGGATCCTCATCAAAGGACGCGGCGATGTTTTCCGGATCAAACCGGGGATCAAAGGCCAGGTCCTTCAGCCTTTCCCGGCTGACCACCGTATTGGTTCCCAGGCAGTCATTGCAGCGGTAGCCGCAATCCGGGCAGATACAGCCCAGATGATCGCTTTCCGCCTGGATCATGTAGGTTCCGCATTGCTTACAGCTGCACCGCATACGGATCGTCTCCTTCCCGAATTCAAGGGAAATTATAGCAAACCAGCGGATGATATTCAAGAAATGCAAAAAAATGGGGCCGCACCCGCGGCCCCGGGGTATATTGTACGGTCCGGATCTCAGGGTCATTTTACGGCCTTGTCGCTCTGATCGCTAATCGCGTTTTGATGTGCATGGCTTCTCTCCGGAAATTCCACATGCTGTTTGAGCTTTTTTTGCCGTTCCTGATTGTCCTATCCGGACTTTACAGTCTCATTAAGCTTCCGGCTCCAGCAGACCCAGATCTCCATCCTTTCTCAGATAGAGGACGTTGGTCCGGTCTGTGTCGATATTTACAAAGGCGAAGAAATTATGTCCCAGCAGTTCCATTTCAATTGCGGCGTCTTCCACGCTCATGGGGCGTACCGGGAAGGTCTTCTGCTTAACCACCTTTCTCTCTTTCTCTTCTTCGCCTGAATCCTCTTCAATATACTCCGGCACATCCGGGATTTCTTCTCTCAGGTTCTTGCCCAGCTTCGTCCGGTGTTTCCGGATCTGCCGTTCCATCTTCGCCAGGGCTTTGTCAATGGCGAGGAACAGGTTGTCGTCCGCGGAGGACTCGCTGCGCAGGATGACGTTCTTTCCCATGGGAACGGTGATTTCCACCACCCGGCGGTCGTTCTTCTCCTTTCTCATTCTTACCTGCATCTCTGTCTCCGGCCAGAGATACTTGCCCATGGTTTCCGTCTTCTTCTCGATCCTCTGAGTGATTGCCGGGCTGACCGACATGTTACGTGCCTGTATTGTAAGTTTCATATTTCCGATGGGCTCCTTTCAAATTTGTGATACATGATTCTCACAGAAAGGTTATCCGATCAGATTCCCTCTCTGTGAAAGATCGTGTGCCATCGGCATCACACCCTTTCATTTTGTTTCTGTTTTATTATTTCGACACTCCTTGGCGAATTCCTTCTCTCTTTTGTATTTTTTTTGAGAATTTAAGACCATTTATAACAAAATTTGTATTTACATCTGATGATTCCTATATTCTCCGGGCGTGCAGCCGGCGATTTTCTTGAAGCTGCGGGAGAAATGCGCCACGTCTGAGAAGCCTGCCATTTCCGCAATTTCATGTATCCGGAGCGCCGGATCCGCCAGCAGTTTTTTGGCTTTGGCAATCCGCATACTTCCCAGCAGGTCAAAGAAGCTCTGATCCGTTTCACGATTCAGCAGCTTGGACAGATGCCACTGGCTCACATAAACGTGATCCGCCACCTCTCCCAGGGAAAGATGCTGCTCTGTGCAGTGTTCCTTCATATAGGCCAGCGCCGCCTTGACCAGGTGGTTGCCGGCTTCCTTCACGGATTCGTCATCCGGATCCTCTGGCAGCTGCGGCATGGCGTCCAGCCGGGAAACCATCAGCTTCACGGCTTCCTGCAGTTCATCCAGGTTGCTGGGCTTGAGCAGGTATCGGCACACGCCCAGCGTAATGGCCTTCCGGGCGTATTCAAAATCCCGGTAAGCCGTCAGCACGGACATCTGGATGCCCGGAAACTCGCTGCGGATGGCTGCCAGCATTGTCAGTCCGTCCATGTTCGGCATCCGGATATCCGTCAGCACGATATCCGGCCGGATGCTGCGGATCAGTTCCAGGCCGCTGACGCCGTCATGGGCTGTACCGGCGATTTCACAGCCAAGTTCTGCCCACGGAATCACCGTGGACAGTCCGCGGATAATCAGTCTTTCATCGTCCACAAGGACTACCCGATACATCTCTTCACCTCATTCCCCGAAAGGAGCCAGGCTCATCACCCGGCGCCAGCATTCTTCCGGCGTCATTGTGCCCTCCGCCACCGCGGGGATGCATTCCAGCAGCCAGACTTCCCGGGCCTTGCTGTTCATTGCGTCCTGCAGCGGGCTGACCATCTGCCTTCCCGTCTGCATATCCTTTGCGGAATCCAGCAGCCGTCCGGAAAGGGAGGAGCTTCCCAGTTCCCGGATGCTTTCTTCACTGGTCAGTTCCTTCAGCAGGGCTACCGCCGCGTCCCGCCGCCCGGATTCCCAGGCCCTGCGGGTCAGGTAAAAGCCCATGGATACGCCGCCGAGATAGCAGTCGGATACTCCCTCCCCGTTCCGCAGCGGCATGGGCAGCACCCGCAGGGTATCCATCATCCCGTAGGAGAAGGAGGACTCCAGCCAGCTGCCATCCATCTGCATGGCTGCCTTCTTGGTCAGGAACAGGTTCGTGGACGCGGTCTCGTAGGTGCTCCACGCGTTATCCGCGAAAGCGCCCGCTTCCGCCAGCTCCCGGATCAGGCTCATCGCCTCCAGCCAGGAGGCAGGCACTTCTTCAAAAGTCTTCGGTCTTGCCGCCAGGTCTTCCTTGGAGGCGCAGGCCAGCAGGGACATTTCCGCCAGGTAATGGGGAATGTCCGACAGGGATACAGCAATCGGGATAATATCGTTCTCCCGGAAAATCCGGATGGCTTCCATCAGGGAATCCCAATCCGTCGGCAGCGGAGCGTGATAAAGCTCAAACAGGTCTGTATGCACATACAGACCTTCCCAGTACCCTCTCACCGGCACGGCATAAACCTTCCCGTCCGGTTCCCGCAGGATATCGGCTTCCGGCAGGTTCATATCCGGATAATCCGCGTTGATTTCCTCCAGGGAAACAACCCGGGACAGGATCGGAGCCGAGTCCGCTCCCGCCGCGAAGAAGAAAAGGATATCCGGTTCATTTCCTGCAGCGAAATCCTTGAGGATCGCAGTCTTCCACGCCTCGTCGATGATGGAGGAATTGTCGATTACCGTATTGCCGGTCATCGATTCATAATGCTGCAGAATCGCGACGTATTCATCCGCGGAGCCGTCCAACCCCGCAAAACAGCTGATGGTGCGCAGCGTAACGCCGCCCTCCGCCGTTCCTGTTCCGGCAAGGACTGTCAGCAGCAGCGCCGCCGTAACCGCAATCCATTTCCTGATTCGCATATGCTTTTGCCTCCTTTAGGGAATCTCCCGGGGAATCACGATGCTGACCGTGGTCTGTCCGGGGATGTCCGTATCCACGAGGATCGTCACCGCTTCCCCGTAGATCAGGCGCAGCCTGTTCACGATATTCGCCAGGCCCAGGTGCTTTCCGGTGGGCTGTCCGTGCAGGGCCGCTTCAATCCGCTCCCTGTCCTCTTTGCCCGTCTCCCTGCCTGTATTGATGATTGCGATATGCATGCAGGCATCGTTCAGGGAGCAGCGGATGGTAATCGTTCCGCCGCCCGCCGGGGCAATGCCGTGCTCCACTGCGTTCTCCAGCAGCGGCTGGATTGTCAGCAGCGGCAGGATGCCGTCCAGCGCTTTTTCCTCGATTTCCCGGTTCATCGTCAGGTCCGGGCCGAAGCGCTGTTGGATGAAATAGATATAGGCCTCCGCCACTTCCATCTCTTCCCGCAGGGTTACCAGCCGCCGGTCCTGCCGCGCCATGGTGGCGTTCAGCAGCACGGACAGGGAGGTCACCATGGAGGAGATACTCTCCGATCCTTCCATCCGGGCCTGCCAGTTGATATCTTCCAGGGCGTTGTTGATGAAATGCGGATTGATCCGGCTCTGCAGGGCCAGGATCTGCGCGTTTTTCAGTTCAATTTCTTCTTTATAGGTTTTGTCAATCAGTTCCTTCAGCCGCAGGGACATCTTGGAGAAGGACCGTCCCAGGCGGCCCAGCTCATCCCCGCCGTTCAGGGGAACCGTCACGCCGGGTTCGCCTTCCTCAATACGCCGGCTGGCTGCGGACAGGAGTGTCAGGGGCTTTACGATGCGCCGACTCAGGTAGATGCCGATCAGTACCATGATCGGGATCAGCAGCAGGGCCATCACCAGCAGGAGCAGCCGGAAGGTGTAGATCTCGCTGTACTGTTTCCTTCTGTCCATGGTCAGCTGCAGGTTCAGGCTGTTCTCCCTGTCCGCGGACAGCCGGGTATAATACAGTTTTTCCTTTCCGTCATCTGTCAGTCCCTGTGCCAGGTCCACCCACTGGTTTTCAGGATCTCCGCAGTCATCCAGCTGGAAGGCCACCTGCGCGTCCCAGTCCGCTCCCAGCTCATTCAGCGGCTGGAACAGCTGTGCTTCGTTGATTCCCAGGATCAGCATGCCGAAGCGCTCCATCCGGAGGTTCAGCAGGTTGCGCACCAGGTAGATGCGCTCCCCGAACCGAAAGAAGCGGCAGCGGGTGTCCAGTTGTTCTCCCATGATCTGCACGGTTTCCCGTAGCTTCTCCAGCTCCCCGGATCCGTCCAGCGTTTCGCCCCGGATATACCGGATCATTTCCGGATTGCTCACCGGAAAACAGGCGGCAAAAGACAGCAGGGGCTCCCGGCTGTACTTTCTTTCCAGGTAGCTCCGGCACAGCCGTGTATATTCGGAATTTCCGATACTTCCGTCTTTCCATCTCTGCCAGGTATCCGTCAGTTCACCGTCATAGGTGGCGTCCCTGGCCAGGTTCAGCGTCCGTTCAATATTCTGCTCCGTCATCGTCCACGCCTGTTCGGCGCCGGACGTGACCGCCATCCGGGTCTGGTTCTCCAGCCGTTTCATCATGAAACCGCCCGTAAAAACGCCCAAAAGGACCACGGGCGTCAGATAACTGAGCAGCACGATCAGGCCTATCTGAGCACGCAGCGAATGCCGGATGCTTCCAAACAGGCGCTTTTTCGTTTTCCTGCCCGTATCCTTTCCCATGGTCCTTTCCTTTCCCCGGTTATCCCGGAGAGTTTATTCCTCCCACGGCAGGCCGGTAAAGTCTGCCATCAGTTTTACGGTGCGTTTTGCTTCTTCTTCAGTTTCCGCTTCGGCAAAAATACGTACCCTGGGTTCCGTACCGGAGAAGCGGACAATTACCCAGCCGCCGTCCAGGTAAACCTTGCAGCCGTCCAGGTAGCTGACCTTTTCCACCTTCCGGTTGAAAGCGGGCAGCTCTTTGTCCGTCATAATCTTTTTCGCGATCTCTTCCCGTTTTTCCTCGGTCAGTGCCCAGTCATACTCAGCCGTATGCAGTTCGCCGTACTTGTCATACAGCAGCTGCAGCAGTTCGCTGAGCTTCTTGCCGCTGACGCTGAGCATTTCCACCAGCAGGCTGGCCGCGTACAGGCCGTCCTTACCGGAGATATGTCCCCGGACTGTCAGACCGCCGGAGGATTCTCCGCCGATCAGGGCGTCATGGGCTTCCATGCCCGCGGAAATATGTTTGAATCCGACAGGGACCTCCACACACTCCTGCCCGTGGTCCTCCGCGATCCGGTCCAGCAGGTGGGTGGTGGCGATATTCCGCACCGCCGCGCCCTGCCAGCCTTTGTACTCCAGCAGGTAGTAATACAGCAGTGCCAGGATTTCGTTTGCCGTCACGTACCGGCCGTTTTCGTCAATAATGCCCAGCCGGTCCGCGTCGCCGTCCGTGGCAATACCCACGTCGGCCCTGTGTTCCTTCACGGCATACTGCAGGTCCACCAGCGTGTCCGGGTTCGGCGCCGGCAGGTGACGTCCGAAGAAGGCGTCATGCCGGTCGTTGATCACGTCCACGTCGCAGCGGCAGGTATACAGGATCGTCTGCAGGCCCGTCAGGCTCACGCCGAACATCGGATCCAGCACAATCCGCAGCCTCCGTTTCCGGATCGCGTCCACATTCACCTGGCCGAGGATGGAATCCAGGTAGGCGTCCCGCGGATCGATGATTTTGATGATGCCCGCGGTCTTGGCTTCTTCAAAGCCCATATCCCGGATCTCATCCTCCCGGAGGCTGTTTGCTTCCTCCTGGATTGCTTCCGTTACGTCCTGGGCAGCGTCCCGTCCGCCGAAAGTGAACAGCTTGATACCGTTCCAGATCGCCGGGTTGTGGCTGGCCGTCACCATGGCGCCGTAGGGCAGTTTCTTTTCCTTTACGGTAAACATAATCTGGGGCGTCGGGCAGCTCATATTCACAAAGAACACCTGGATGCCTTCGCCGGCCAGCACTTCGCAGAACCAGATCAGGGCTTCCCGGCTCAGGAAACGCCGGTCATAGCCCACACAGATTCCTTCTTTGTCCGCGCCTTCCCGCTTCATCCTGCGGGCCAGTGCGGCAGCCACCAGGCGGATATTCGCCCGGGTGAATTCGTCGCCGATGATTGCTCTCCAGCCGCCGGTACCGAACTTAATCATGCCGGATCACTCTCCTTTCAGCTCCACGTCGATGAAGTGAATGCCTTCATCGAAGACCGGAATGGTTTCCACAGGCTTGCCGTCCGCCAGGATCCGTCCAATGCCCTTTTCCACATGGGAGGGATTCGTTACCTTGATCCTGTATTCGGCACCGCGCCACTTCCGGACCGCCTCAAAGCCGTCCCAGTGCGCCGGGATGCAGGGATCCACCGTCAGCCCCTCAAATCCGGGCCGGATGCCCAGCATGTAGCGGGTCGCCGCGTAATAAGCCCAGCCGGAGGAACCGGTCATGAAGGGATGCCGTGCCCGGCCGTGGGCTGTGTGATCCTTGCCCATGATGAACTGGCAGTAGCTGTAGGGCTCCGCCTGCCGGATTTCCATCTTGTCGTTCTGGTTTTCCGGCAGCAGCGCGTCGTAGAACTTCATGGCACGGCTGCCCCGGCCCAGCATGCACTCCGCCACCCAGGCCCAGGGGTTCGGATGGCTGAAGATAGCGCCGTTTTCCTTGACGCCCGGATAAACCCGGGTCACAAAGCCGATGCTGTCATCCAGCGTGACGAAGGACGGCGCGTTCAGCATCAGGCCCCAGGGGGTGTACAGCCATTCATCCACCGCGTCCATGCAGCTCAGGCCCTGTTCCCGGTCCGCGGCGCCGCTGATCACAGCCCAGGTATTGCTTTCCATATGGACCTTGCCTTCCACTGCCGCCTGGGAGCCGATCGGCGCCCCGGCTGCCGTGAAGCCGCGCAGGAACCATTTTCCGTCCCACAGCTGCTTCCGGCAGGTCTCTTCCATGTGTGCTTTCAGCGCCGTGTATTTTGCTTCATCTTCCTTGCGTCCCATAGCCCGGGCCGCATCCAGGAAGTGGTTCGTCGCCCACACCAGCAGGAAAGCCACCATTGCGCTTTCGCCGCCGCCCAGGTTCAGGCAGTCGTTCCAGTCCGCCCGCAGGCCCTTGGTTACGCCGTGGCTGCCCACCTGTTCATAGGAGAAATCCAGTGCCGCCTTCATATGATCCCAGACGGTTCCGCTGCCTTCATCGGCAAAGGGAATCTCCTGGTCAAAGAAGCTCAGGTCGCCGCTCTCCCGCACGTTTTCCACAATCGCCGGGATCAGCCACAGGGCGTCGTCCGCGCAGGCGTCCTTCAGCCCGTGCAGCATGCCCTTCTTGTCCGCCTCCGGAATCACCGTGGGAGACTTGAAGCCGTCCGTTTCTTCCTTCTCCAGTACTGCCGGATCAAACAGGTGCAGGCCGTAGCCCTGCTTCATCTGTCCGTGCAGCAGCTGCCGGATGCGCTTCATGCACATATCCGGTTCCGCGTGGGGAATGCACATAGCGTCCTGCGCCGTATCCCGGTATCCCAGGCCGGTGCGTCCGCCCACTTCAATAAAGGAGGAGAACCGGGAGAACAGGACGTTCACTTCGCTCTGGTACAGGTTCCAGATGTTCAGGGAGCGGTTCATGTTTTCATGGGGAACAGTCACCTGCAGGCCGCCCAGCTTGGCGTCCCAGAAGCTGCGCAGTTCCGCGAAGGCTTCATCCGTGCCCGCTTCGTCATAGCGCTTCCTGGCCTTTTCCGCGGCGTCGCCCTTGCCGGTACCCAGGTAGAACAGCACCCGCGCTTCCTCGCCCGGCTTCAGGGTCAGCTTCTTCTGCAGCGCGCCGCAGGGATTGCCGCCCAGTTCATGGGAGGCCGTCAGCTTTCCGGTGTTCACGCCTGCCGGGTTCCGCTCCGTGCAGTAGTTGCCGATGAAGGCTTCCCGCACGCCGTCGTAGCCGTCCGGCACAAAGTTGCCGGCGAAGAACTGCCAGGCGTTGGGCTCATAGTGGAGCTCGCAGAGCACCGCGTCGTTCTCGTAGTGGGAACCGGCGGCATACAGGCTCATCTGGAAGTTCTGGTTGTCCATGTCAATTTCATGGAAGGAGAACTCCACATAGCCGTATACGCTGAGGTTCCGCTCCCGGCTGGAATTGTTCCGGATCCGGACGTCGAAAATCTCTACCGGATCTTCCTTCCCGGCTTCCCGGGGAATAAACAGGATCTGCTCCGCGCTGATATCCTGGTAATCGCACTTGAAGCGGGAATAGCTCAGGCCGTGCCGCGCTTCATATTTCGCTTCATCCAGCGGGAGACCCGTGGGCTGCCAGCTCAGGGACCAGTACTTCCCGCTTTCATCATCACGCAGGTAGACATAGTGTCCCGGCCAGTCCATGGGGACGCCGTTGGGACGGAATCGGGTAATCCGGTGATGCTGCGGGCTGTCCAGCCAGCTGTATCCTCCGGCGTTATGGGATATCACGGTACCCATCCGCTGGGTACCCAGATAGTTTGTCATGGAAACAGGCACGTCGACCCGGTCAATCACGTACTCGCGTGCGGCGTCGTCAAAATATCCGTAACGCATATAGAACCTCCTGCGCTGTATTTTTCATTATAAGCATACCAAATCAAAAGCTCAAGAAGAAGGAACAGGTATGGCATTTTTTGTCTCGGATTGGCATTCTGCTGTCAACCCCTGTCAATGGCAGAAAATCCTGCGGCTTCCGATTATATATATACATACCGTCGTTCCCTGAATCCGTTATTTTTCAATCCTTTGGCCAACAGCGCAACCGGAGTCAAGATTTGACAATAGAGGATAATGACAGAAAATTGTCCTTTTTATAGAATTTAATCACCAGATAAGACAATGAAGGAGGATGAAAGCCCATGACAGCGCTTCAGGCAAAAGACAGGCGTCGCCTCGGGCTCCGCAGCTTCGCCGCCACGAAGAAGACCTTCTGGCTTACCACCATGATGCTGCCCGGCGCCGTCTGGCTACTTCTGATCCGCTACCTGCCCATGTTCGGCATTGTGATTGCCTTTAAGAACTACCGGGCATTCCGTCCCAACACATTCTGGAACAATATCGTCAAGAGTGAATGGGTTGGACTGAAGAACTTTGAGTTCCTGAAATCCCCGGATACGGGCATCATGATCCGCAACACCCTGGGTTACAACCTCCTGTGGATCCTTCTCGGCCTGGTCATTTCAGTAGCCTTCGCGGTCATGATGAGTGAACTGACCACGCGGTTCCTGGCCAAGACGTACCAGACCATGATGTTCTTCCCCTACTTCCTGTCCTGGGTCGTCGCCAGCTACTTCGTCCTGGCGTTCCTGGATCCCACAAGCGGCATGATCCCCTTCATGCAGAAAGCCGCCGGACAGAAAGTGACAAACTTCTATCACGATACCACCTGGTGGCCGTTGATCCTGACCATCTGTAACCTGTGGAAGAACCTGGGATACTCCTCCGTGCTGTACCTGGCCGCCATCACCGGCATCGACACCACCCAGTATGAAGCTGCGGCTGTTGACGGTGCCACCAAATGGCAGCAAATCTGGCACGTGACCCTTCCCGGCATCCGCCCCATGATCGTCATCCTGCTGATCATGAACGTCGGCAAGATCTTCAACGCGGACTTCGGCCTGTTCTACAACGTCCCCCAGAACTCCGGTTCTCTGTATCCGGTCACGCAGGTTGTGGATACCTACGTGTACAGGGCTTACGCCAACACCCATAACCTGGGCATGAGCTCAGCCGCCGGTTTCCTGCAGAGCTTTATCGGCCTGATCTGCATTATCGGTGCCAATTCCCTGGTTCGCAAAATTGACCCCGACAGTTCCCTGTTCTGATTATTGAGGAGGTTCGCCCGATGACAGCTGTTAGTCAATCTGCTAAGAAGAAGATCAAGGCAGGCTCCTTCTCCCTGAATCGCTTCGGCACGGGAACCCAGAGCGTCTTCCACCTGGTGCTGGCAGCATTCTCGCTGATGTGCATTATCCCCTTCATCTTCGTCATCATCATCGCTTTCTCTTCCGAGGAAAGCATTCGTCAGATCGGTTATTCCTTCGCTCCTCTTTCCTGGAGCACCCAAGCCTTCACCTACACCTTCCAGCTGGGGAATGCCCTTTGGAGAAGCTACTTTAACTCCTTCCTGATCACTGCGGTCGGTACACTCCTGAGCGTCTCCATTACAGTGCTGTACGCTTACCCGCTGTTCCGCAGGGACTACAGGTTTCGTAACTTCTTCAACTTCCTCAGCTTCTTCACGATGATCTTCGGAGGCGGTCTGGTACCCACCTTCGTTATCTGCAAGAGCGTTCTGGGGCTCAGCGACAACTACGCCGCCCTGATCGTCCCCATGCTCTTCAGTCCCTTCAATGTCATCATCATGCGGACCTTCCTCCAGACCACCGTCCCGACGGAGCTGATTGAAGCCGCCACCATCGATGGCAGCGGAGAATACTCCACTCTCCTGCGGATCGTACTCCCGGTCGTGAAGCCCGGCATTGCCACCATCGCCCTGCTGGTCTCCCTGGCCTACTGGAATGAATGGTTCCTGTCCCTGCTGTACCTGAACAAGAACATGGAAATCATGCCCCTGCAGTATCTGCTGATGCGGATGCAGCGCAACGCGGACTTCCTGGCCAAGAACTCCTCCATGCTGGGTGCGGATGCTGCCAAAGCCGCGGCACAGCTGCCCTCCCAGTCCCTGAAGATGGCCCTGGTCGTGTTCATCGTAGTCCCGATTGCCTGCGCTTACCCCTTCTTCCAGCGCTACGTGGTCGCTGGTTTGACCATTGGTTCGGTAAAAGGTTAATCGTAATTTAAGGGCACAGCCCTTAAAAATATAGAATATCAGCACCCGGGAAGGTGCTGAAAATAAGGAGGATGACCATGAAAAAGTTCCTGTCTCTCATTCTGACCCTGGCGCTGATCCTGTCCGTGTGCAGCTTTGCCGCCGCTGACGATCTGCCCACCATCACCATCATGTTCCATGGCAGCAACGTTTCCGACGACTCCGCCGTGCTCGAAAAAGTCAACGAGTACATCGCTGACAAAGTCGGCGCGAAACTGGAAGTCATCTGGGGCACCTGGGGCGACTTCGACGAGAAGGCCGTCAACGCCCTGACCTCCGGCGACAAGGATGTTGACATCGTCTTCACCTGCTCCTGGAGCTCTGACGAATACAACAGCTACGCCAAGAAGGGCTACTTCCTGAAGCTGGACGACCTGATCGAGCAGTACGGTGCCGATCTGAAGGCCGCCATTCCGGAAAGCCTGATGCAGGCCGCCACCATCGAAGGTGCTGAAGGCAAGGGCGTTTACGCCGTCAACGGCTTCAAAGACACCGCCACCCAGAACACCTGGGACGTGAACGTCACCCTGCTGACCGAACTGGGCTACACCGTGGACGATCTCATGGCCAAGGGATTCTTCGACTGGGACGAAATCTTCGCTAAGGCCAAGGAAGTCAAAGGCGACAGCTTCTATCCCTTCCTCGTGGAGCCCATGGTTGCCGAGCGTATGGTTACCAACTCCATCATCGTGGCTGGTGACGCCGGTTCCACCAACCTGCTGTCCCTGTACCTGAACCCCGAAGATGTGTCTGCTGACGGCGTCTACGGCAACAAGCTGGTCAACAAGTTCGGCACTCCCGAATACAAGGCCTTCGCTGAGAAGATGCATGCCTACTACGAAGCCGGCTACATCGATCCCGCCCTGTCCGTGGGTGAAACCTCCAACGATTGCCGCACCAACCACCAGAAGGACGCTTCCTACCTGATCGGCACCCAGTCCTACGCCTTCGGCTATGAATACTCTGCCGACGTGCTGGCCCGCGGCGCTGAAATCAAGTTCGTGCCCTGCACCGATCCTTATGTGGACACCACCGCTTCCCAGGGCGCCATGATGGCTATCAACTCCGCTTCCGAGCATCCGGAAGAAGCCTTCAAGTTCCTGGCCCTGCTGAACAGCGACCCGGTTCTCATGACCCTGATGAATTACGGTGTTGAAGGCATCCACTACACCCTGAACGACGAAGGCCTGGTCGTCTTCAATGACGAAGCCCGCGCCACCTACAGCCCCTGGACCAACGGCGTTGGCAACGTCACCATCCTGCCCGACACCGCTTCCGAAGGCAAGGGCTTCCGTAAGTCCTTCCAGGAATACTATGCCGGCGCTAAGGGCATTCCTTCCCTGGGCTTCGTGTTCGACAACAGCCCCGTTGAAAATGAAATGGCTGCCCTGGGCAACGTTGCTGCTCAGTACGCCCTGGCTCTGGACTGCGGCGCTGTCGATCCCGAGACTGAACTGCCCTCCTTCCTGGCCGCTCTGGATGCTGCCGGAATGGAAGCTTACCTGAATGAAGCCAATGCTCAGCTGGAAGCTTACCTCGCCAAGTAACCTCCATACTTTCCTTCGGAACCGCCGGATTTCCGGCGGTTCTCTTTTTATGTGAAAATCCCCTGTTCCGGGTCGGAACAGGGGATTCATGATATTCAGATGAGGCGTTATCCGAGGATAACTTCCACCGCGTGGGTCTTTCCGTCCGCGAAGGCCGGCAGCACATTGCCGCTGATTTCCTTCCCGTCCACGGTGACCTTCTTCACACCGCGGCAGACATGAGACGGATTCTTGATCTCAATGTCGTAGATCGCTCCGCGGAAGCGGCGGCTCACCTTGTAGCCGTCCCAGGTGTGAGGCACGCAGGGATCGATCTTCAGGCCGTCCCAATCAGGCTTGACGCCCAGGATGTAATTGCTGATCACGTAGAAGTTCCAGGCTGCGGTACCGGTCAGCCAGCTGTTCTTGGCCTGGCCGAAGTTCTTCGCGTCCTTGCCGGCGATCATCTGGCTGTAGACATAGGGCTCCAGCTTGTGCAGGTCGGAGATCTCCTCGCGCCAGGCGGGAGCAATCCGGCTGTACAGGTCGAAGGCCCGGTCGCCGTGGCCTACCACGGTCTCTGCCGCGATAATCCAGGGATTGTTGTGGCAGAAAATACCGGCGTTTTCTTTATATCCCGGCGGGTAGGAGCTGACTTCGCCCAGCTCCAGGTGATATTCCTTGTAGGCGGGCTGCAGCAGTACGATGCCGTGCTCTGTCTCCAGGATGTTGTGGACGCTCTCCAGCGCCTTTTCAGCCATGCCGTTCTCCACGCCGACCCCGGCCATTACGCAGTAGCCCTGGGATTCAATGAAGATCTTGCCGTCCTCGCATTCCTTGCTGCCGACCTTGTTGCCCATGGCGTCATAGGCGCGGACAAACCATTCGCCGTCCCAGCCGTCCTTTTCGATGGCGGCGGTCATAGCGTCGATATCCTTCTGATAGGCGTCTGCCTTGTCGTTGTTGCCCTTGCGGCGCTCAATTGCCACCAGTTCCGGTCCGATGGACACGAACATGCCGGCAATCAGCACGGATTCAGCCACCCGCTCATCCGGCGCGTTGGGATTGGAGAAGGTCTGGAAGCTCTCGTCCGGCGTATCGGAATAGCAGTTCAGGTTCAGGCAGTCGTTCCAGTCCGCCCGGCCGATCAGCGGCAGGCCGTGCGGTCCGCGGTTGTTCACCACATGCATGAAGCTGGCTTCCAGGTGCTCCAGCAGCGTGCCGCAGTCATCCGGATTGCAGTCATAGGGCGTCGCGGCGTCCAGGATGCCGAAGTCGCCGGTTTCCTTGATATAGGCAGCGGTACCGGCAATCAGCCACAGCGGGTCATCGTTGAAGCCGCCGCCGATGTCGTTGTTGCCCTTCTTGGTCAGGGGCTGATACTGATGGTAGCAGCCGCCGTCACGGAACTGGGTCGCGGCGATGTCCAGGATACGCTCCCGGGCACGTTCCGGAATCTGGTGCACAAAGCCCAGCAGGTCCTGGCTGGAATCGCGGAAGCCCATACCGCGGCCGATGCCGCTCTCAAACATGGAGGTGGACCGGCTCATGTTGAAGGTCACCATGCACTGATAGGGATTCCAGATGTTGACCATCCGGTTCAGCTTCTCCTCGGAGGAGGTCAGCGTATAGGCGCTCAGCAGGTTGTCCCAGTGGGCCTTCAGCTGGGCAAAGGCCTTGTCAACCTGTTCATCGGAAGACAGGGCGGCCAGCATGGCCTTTGCGGGCTTCTTGTTGATGACGCCCTTCTTTTCCCATTTTTCTTCGACGGGCAGTTCCACATAGCCCAGCACGAAGTTGAATTTCTTTTCCTCACCCTTTTCCAGATGCACTTTGATCTGGTGGGCGGCCATGGGCTGCCAGCCGGAGGCAACGGAGTTGCCCATCTTGCCGGTCAGCACGGCCTGGGGATTTTCAAAGCCGTTGTACATGCCCAGGAAGGTTTCCATATCGGTATCGAAACCGTCAATGGGTGTATTCACCGCGTAGAAGGAATAGTGATTCCGGCGTTCGCGGTACTCGGTCTTGTGGTAGACAACGCCGTCTTCCACTTCCACTTCACCGGTGGAGAAGTTGCGCTGGAAGTTCAGCATGTCGTCCTGCGCGTTCCACAGGCAGAACTCCACGAAGCTGGTCAGGATCACGTCCTTGGCGGCGTCGCTTTCGTTCGTCAGGGTCACCTGGTGCACCTCAGCGTCGTAGCCCATGGGCACGAAGCTCTTCTGGGAGGCCTTCAGGCCGTTCTTTTTACCGGTGATGATGGTGTAACCCATGCCGTGGCGGCAGGAATACTCATCCAGCTCGGTCTTGACGGGCTTCCATCCGGGGTTCCAGACGGTGCCGTTATCATTGATATAGAAATACCGGCCGCCGTTGTCGATCGGCATATTGTTGTACCGGTAGCGGGTAATCCGGCGCAGTCTTGCATCACGATAGAAGCAGTAGCCGCCGGCCGTATTGCTGATGATGCCGAAAAACTTCTCGCAGCCGAGATAGTTAATCCAGGGATACGGAGTCCGCGGCGTATCAATCACATACTCCCGCGCTTTGTCGTCAAAGTGGCCGTATTTCATGGAGCTTTTTCCTCCTGTATAATTGTCCGTCCGAAAACGGTCATTTTTAAGTATAGCACATTCACTTATCCTGTGTAAACGTTTCCTTTGTTTTCTCGAGGTACTCTTCGTAGTTGCACAGGTAGTCAGCAATCGTGCCATCCGGCTTAATCTCAATGATTCTGTCGGCTACAGTGGAGATAAACTGGTGGTCCTGGCTGGTGAAAATCACGTTGCCCGGGAAGTTGATCAGGCCGTTGTTCACCGCGGTGATGGATTCCAGGTCCAGGTGGTTGGTGGGCTGGTCCAGCATCAGGAAGTTCGCGCCGGAAAGCATCATACGGCTCAGCATGCAGCGCACTTTCTCACCGCCGGAGAGGACGTTCACAGGTTTGTACACGTCGTCTCCGCTGAACAGCATTCGGCCCAGGAAGCCGCGCATATAGGTTTCCAGCTGTTCCGGGGAATACTGGGCAAACCACTGCATCATGGTCAGGTCGCAGCCGTCAAAATACTTGCTGTTGTCCTTCGGGAAATAGCTGGTGGAGATGGTCACGCCCCACTTCACCGTACCGCTGTCCGGCTGGATTTCCTCCGCCAGGATGCGGAACAGCGCCGTCTGGGCCTGTTCGTTGCCCACCAGGGCGATCTTCTGGCCCTTGGTCACCAGGAAGGAAACGTCCTTCAGCAGCTGCACGCCGTCCTGCGTATAGTTCAGGTCCGTCACCTGCAGGATGTCCTTGCCCGCTTCCCGGTCAGGGGTGAAAGCAACCCAGGGATAGCGGCGGCTGGAAGCCGGCATCTGTTCGATGGTCAGCTGATCCAGCAGCTTGCGGCGGCTGGTGGCCTGCTTGGCCTTGGACTTGTTGGAGGAGAACCGCTGGATGAAAGCCTGCAGTTCACGGATCTTATCCTCGCGGCGCTTCTTCTGGTCGTTCATCAGGGCCTGCATGATCTTGCTGGATTCGTACCAGAAGTCATAGTTGCCCACGTACAGCTTCACCTGGTTATAGTCGATATCCACAATGTGGGTACACACGTTGTTCAGGAACCACCGGTCATGGCTGACCACGATCAGGGTGCCGGGGAAATCCATCAGGAAATCTTCCAGCCAGGCCACGGAACGGTTGTCCAGGTTGTTGGTCGGTTCGTCCAGCAGCAGGATGTCCGGATTGCCGAACAGCGCCTGCGCCAGCAGCACCTTGAATTTATCGCCTGCCTGCAGCTCGGACATGAGCATCGTATGCTCTTCCGCCGGAATGCCCAGGCCGGTCAGCAGCGTGGCCGCGTCGCTTTCCGCGTTCCAGCCGTCCATCTCGGCAAATTCGCCTTCCAGCTCAGCCGCCTTTTCGCCGTCCGCTTCGCTGAAATCGGGCTTGGCATAGAGGGCGTCCTTTTCCTTCATGATGTCATACAGGCGCTGGTTGCCCATGATAACCGTATCCAGTACCGGATAGGCGTCATACATGAAATGGTCCTGCTTCAGGGTGCTCATGCGCTCTGTGGGCGGAATGGTCACAGAGCCGGTGGTGGGTTCCAGCTCACCGCTCAGGATCCGCAGGAAAGTGGATTTTCCCGCGCCGTTCGCACCGATGATGCCGTAGCAGTTGCCCGGGAGGAACTTCAGGTCCGCGCCGGAAAAAAGCTTCTGTCCGCCGAATGTCAGTGATACATTGCTTACTGTAATCATATTCGTTCATTCTCCTATACTCATACTTCTGTCTTTGTTCTCATTTCCGTGCGGCTGAACTATATATCATTCTGAATTCTTAATTCTGAATTCTGAATTAATCATTCGCCTGCCAGGCGAATTAAGGCGTTCGCGTATATCTTCATGGCCAGCATCAGCCTGTCGATATCCTCGTATTCATCCGCCTGGTGTGCCAGGTCTTCCTCATCCGGGAACAACGCCCCGAAGGCAACGCCCTGCTTCAGCACCTTGGCGTAGGTTCCGCCGCCGGTGGACATGGGCTTTCCTTCCAGTCCCGTTTCTTCCTCATAGGCAGCCAGCAGGCTGGTCACCAGTTCACCCTCTGCCGGCACGTGGTGCGGCGGCTTCTGAACCGCTGCATTCACGTCAAAACCCTTGAGGCTGGCTGCGGCGGCTTCCTTCAGTTTTTTCTGGTCGGCAGTCACCGGGCAGCGCATGTCCAGCGTGCCGTACCAGCTGCCGTTTTCCAGCTTCAGGATCCCCATATTGCAGGTCAGTTCTTCGGACACATCGTCCCTACAGGCACATCCGAGGCTCTTTCCGTCATGCTCAGTGCCTACCGCGTCTGCCAGTACGGCAACCGGGCCTTCAGCGCCCAGCGCTTTCAGCAGCAGGAGCATCATACCGATGGCGTTCCGTTTTCCTTCCGGATAGGCGCTGTGTCCGGGAATACCGGTGGCGGTAATCCATACGCCCTTTCCGGTTACCTCCGCCGTATAGGGCAGGCCCGTCTTTTCCGCGTATGCGCTGACTTTTTCAGCAATGTCCGCCCCGCCTTCAACCAGTGCCCTGCATTCACCGGGAATGACGTTGATCCGGTCTCCGGTGGACAGTTCCAGGATTTTCAGGCCGTCTTTCGCTTCCGGAGCACGCAGTTCCAGGCAGAGCATGCCTTTCTCCGTGTTGATCAGCGGGAAGCTTGCGTCCGGGCTGAATCCCACATCCGGAATCTTTTCATGCGCGCCGTAGTAGGCCATGTCTTCCCAGCCTTCTTCCTCGTCGCAGCCGAGGATCAGGCGGATGCCCTTCTTCAGCGGAATTCCCGCTTCCCTGATCGCCTTCATGGCAAACAGCGATGCCAGTGCCGGACCCTTGTCGTCGTTGGTTCCCCGGCCGTACATCCGGCCATTCTCAATCAGGGCCTCAAACGGCGGTTTCGTCCATCCGTCCCCGACGGGCACCACATCCAGGTGACCCAGCACGGCAATCTTTTCCACGGCGTCGCCCAGCGTCACGTCACAGGCATAGCCGTCAAAATCCCGTACCTCAAAGCCCATCTCCCGGGCGTCCGCCATGGCGGTGTCCAGCATATTCCGGATTTCCCGTCCGAAAGGCGCGCCGGCTTCCGCTTTTCCCCGTATGGAGGGAATCCGTATCCAGCGCTGCAATGTTTCCGTATAAGCGTCCCGATAGCTGTCAATCAGCTCATAAACTCTCTGTTCCATGGTTACTCCTTGTTTTTTACGCAGCCTCTGACATATACAGAGGTTAACCTTTAATTCTGAATTCTTAATTCTGAATTCTGAATTAGTTTCCCCTCCTACCTCGTTAGAAGGCGTTTCTCGGATCCTGGCTCTTCTTCTTTGGAGCGTCCGGATCGATATATTCAATCTCCAGCTTTTCAAAAGGCACCGACTCAAAAAAAGCGTCCGGCAGGAAACGGGTCATTCCGAATTCATCCCATTCCCGCTCGTTTTTATCCAGCCAGATCGGTTCCGGAAGATCCAGCTCGTGGCAGGCTTCCAGCAGTGCCCTGTGGGCGTCCGCCCGGGTACAGGGAACCGTAGTCTGCCGGTCAGTCCTGTGATGCCGGATCGTCTTTACCCAGAGTGCGGTAGCCATGCGGAGATCCTCCCAGTAATCAATGAATAATGCATATTGCAAAGCTGTTTTTCATCTTGAATCTGTATTCATTCAGGCTTTGGTTGATTGTTTGTTATAATTCTGAATTCTTAATTCTGAATTCTGAATTACAATAAATTATTATCTCATGGATTCATATCGTATGGCAACCTTTATTTTTCCGCCCAGGCTCTCACCGCTTCTGCCGCAGCACGATTCATACCGGGTACGCCGGCCAGTGTCTCAAGATCCGCCGCCTTAATGGCTTTCAGGCTGCCAAAGGCCTTCAGCAGGGCCTTCCGCCGTGCCGGACCCACGCCGGGAATATCCTCCAGCTGTGAATGAATGGAGGCTTTTCCGCGCAGCGCCCGGTGATGGATAATACCGAACCGGTGCGCCTCGTTCCGGACGCGCTGTACCAGCTGCAGTTCCGGGGTACGGTGATCCAGCAGGATCGGTTCCTCCGCGTCTGGCAGCCAGATTTCCTCCAGTCTCTCCGCCAGGCCGAACATGGCCGGCGGCTCAATGCCCAGGTCCAGGATCGCCTGCCTGGCAAACCGCAGCTGCTGCGGTCCGCCGTCGATGAGGATCAGGTCCGGCAGGTCTGTAAACTTGCCCTGTTCCGTTCCTTCCTCTGCCTCCCGGGCCGCGTGGGCATACCGGCGGCTCAGCGTCTCATACAGGGACGCAAAATCATTGGCTCCTTCCACGGTCTTGATCCGGAAGTGCCTGTATTCCTTTTTCGCCGGTTCACCGTCAATGAATACCACCATGGCCGCCACGCTCTGCACGCCCTGGGTATTCGATATATCGTAGCCTTCAATCCGCCGGGGATACCGGTCCATTCCCAGGATTTTGCCCAGGTTCTTCGCTGCCTCCACCGTCCGTTCCTCGTGGATGGTCCGGCGGGCATTCCGCTTCATCAGGGCGTCCCGGGCATTCTTTTCCGCCAGCAGCACCAGTTCATGCTTTTCTCCCCGCTGCGGCGTGGCAACGGTAACCGCGGATCCTTTCTTTTCCCGCAGCCAGAGCTCCAGCTGCTCCGCCGCCCCTTCCGGCAGCGTCTGGCACAGCACGTTCCGGGGAATCAGGCCTGCCTGCTCATAATACTGGGTCAGGAAGGACGCGATCACTTCTCCCGGTTCCTCCCCGCCTTCCCTTGGCAGTGCAAAATGATCGCCGCCCACCATCCGGCCTCCCCGGACGTACAGGATCTGGATCATCGCGTCCAGTCCGTCCTGGGCCAGGGCGATCAGGTCCTGTTCGCTCCGGTCTGTCCGCAGGGCGATCTGGCGTTCCATCAGCCCCTGCACGTCCCGGATTTTATCCCGGATTGCCGCTGCCTTTTCAAACCGCAGTGCGGCGGCAGCTTCCTCCATATCCTTCCTCAGTTTTTTCAGCACGCCGTCATAGTCCCCGCCCAGGAAACTCAGCACACCCTCCATCATCTCCCGATAGGCTTCCTCCGTGCACTTTCCGGCACAGGGGGCAAGGCAGCGGCCGATGTCGTAGTTCATGCAGGGACGTTTGGGGCTCTTCGGCGGCAGGACCTGCTTGCAGGAACGGATGGGAAACACATCCCGCACCGCTTCGATCACCTGGCGCACAGCGTTGGCGCCGATGTACGGTCCGAAATACTTGGCTCCGTCCTTTTCCATTTTCCGGCACAGTTCCAGCCGCGGGAAGGGCTGGCGCATGTCCACCTTCAGATAGGGATAATGCTTGTCATCCTTCAGCAGGATGTTGTAATACGGTTTGTGCCGTTTGATCAGGTTGCATTCCAGGATCAGCGCTTCCAGGTTCGTCTCGCACAGCAATATATCAAAATCGTCTATGTGGGCGATCATCGCCGCCACCTTGGGCGTATGCGCCGTATCCCGGAAATAGCTCCTCACCCGGTTTTTCAGGTTAACGGCCTTGCCGACGTAAATAATCTCACCCGAGGCGTCCTTCATCAGATAGCAGCCTGGGGAATCCGGCAGCATCCGGATCTTTTCCTCCAGTTTTTCTCCCCAGTTGATCACTGTCTTTTCCCCTTCCCCGAATGAAAAGAAGCGGGATCTCCGCTTCTGCTCTTGGTTATTCCAGATTGCCTACGATCTCCTGCAGTTCAGACAGTGCTGTCTGGAGAGCGGTTGCGTTTTCTCCCGTGGCCATTCCTGTTGAAAGCACTCCCAGGAAACGGTCTACTTCGTTCAGCAGGCTCTGCAGTTTTGCGTCTTCCACAAATGGATGTCCGTTCTCAGTGTTGCTCAGGTTGTTGATTACCCGCATGGCATGGACGTTGCACCGTACGCGTGCAAGGATCTGTGCGGAATCCGCGCCGGCTGTCCGGCTCAGTGAGGCTGTATCCGCATAAGCTTCCTTGCATTCCTTCTGCATCTGGGAAATATAAAGCTTATGGGTGTTGTTCTTACCCTGCAGCATGGGAATGCTGAGCACCAGCAGTGCCACCACCGCCGCCAGCAGCAGCAGGATAATGATGTTTCTGATTCGGTTCCTGTTCATTTGTGAGAGAGACATATTGCCGTCTCCCACCTGGGAATAACGTCTGTACACGGCTTTCCCTCCTTTACCCACCTATTCTATCACAAGGGCATATTTCCGTAAAGGGACAGCCACCCGCGTCCCCACCTGGGGCGTCAGGAAACGGTTTTCCGGTTCCGGACCGCGGGCAAAAAGAAAAACCCGCACCCGGTTTGCACCGGTGCGGGTTTCGGTTGCTCAGCCCTGTTTCTGCTTGTGCTTGGGATTCTCGCAAATGACCATAACGCGGCCCTTGCGCTTGATGATCTTGCACTTTTCGCAGATCGGCTTTACAGACGGACGAACTTTCATCGTTATACCCTCCTCTTTCAGGATCAGTTCTTGCTGCGCCAGGTGATCCGGCCTCTGGTCAGATCATAGGGCGATAGTTCAATCGTTACTTTGTCACCGGGATAGATCCGGATGAAATTCATCCTCATCTTGCCGGAGATATGCGCCAGGATCTGGTGGCCGTTCTGAAGCTCCACCTGGAACATGGCGTTGGGCAAAGCTTCAATCACTTTGCCTTCCATTTCGATTACGTCGCTCTTGGACAAACTCAGTCCCCCTCTCGCAGCGAGCGTTTATCGGCAAAACCGTTGTCTTCCAGCGCTCTTCTCAGATCGCTGTTCTGCAGCGCTCCGCCTTCCGGCCGCAAAGCCTTCAGGTTCAGCAGCACCGGTTTTGCGCGCAGATGTTTCGTCTTTTTCTTCTTCGGGTTTTCCAGCTTGTGGTGGCTGCCGTCGGCGATCATGACGATGCCTTCGGACACATTCTCCAGGATCAGGAAGCAAAGTCCCTTATCCCTTCCCTGTGTGCTTTCCACCACTCTGCCAGGCTCAAAGCTGAAAGATTCTTTCATCCTTATTCCTCCCAGGTAAATCCGGGAAGGGTCAGGAGTTCCGGAAGCCCTTCTTCGTTGATGGCAAGTGTGTGCTCATAATGAGCAGTCAGGCTGTGATCCACGGTTCTTGCGCACCAGCCGTCATCGTCAACAGACAGATGCCAGTCGCCGGCGGCAATCATGGGTTCGACTGCCAGGACCATGCCCTTGCGCAGTCTCATTCCCCTGCCGGGTTCACCGAAATTGTACACGGCGGGATCTTCATGCATCTCCCTGCCGATACCGTGGCCCGTAAACTCGCGGATCGGGGCAAACCCGTTCGCTTCGGCCAGGCTCTGGACTGCATAGCCCACGTCGCCAAGCCGGTTTCCGGCCACACACTGCCTGGCGGCTTTCCAGAAACATTCCTCGGTTACCCGGATCAGTTTCTCCGCCTCTTCGCTGATGGTTCCGACGCCCGCTGTAAAAGCGGAGTCAGCCTGCCAGCCGTCGAGGAGCAGCGTGCAGTCCACTGAAATGATGTCTCCATCCTTCAGGATCCTGCGGTCGCTGGGAATGCCGTGCACCACCTCATCGTTGATGCTCGCGCAGATGCTGCAGGGATAGCCCTCATAGTGAAGGGAAGAAGGAATCGCGCGGTGTTTCCGGATCAGCTTTTCAGCCAGGATATCCAGTTCCGCGGTGGATACGCCGGGCTTGATGGCCAGGCGTACCTCATCCTCTACCTCACGGAGGATCTTCCCTGCTTCACGCATCTTTGCGATCTGGCTCGGATTTTTCAGGCTGATCATGCTTTCGCTCCAAGGGCGTTCATGATCGCCGTGAATATACCGTCAATGCCCTGATCCCCGGGGATCGTTTTCAGCAGGCCCTTCTGTCCGTAGTATCCGATCAGGGGCGCTGTCTGGGCATGATATACCTGCAGCCGGTTCAGCACGGTCTCTGCTTTGTCGTCATCCCGCTGAATCAGTTCCTCACCACACTTGTCGCAGGTGGTCTTGCCGTTCAGCATACTGACGTGGTAGGTAGCGCCGCACTTGAGACAGACGCGGCGTCCGCTCAGTCTGTCTACCAGCACCTGGTCGTCCACGGCCAGCTCAATAACGCTGTCGATGGTAGCGAAGGTGCTCAGGGCTTCCGCCTGCGGTACGGTACGGGGGAACCCGTCCAGGATATAACCGCCTTTGCAGTCATCCATGGCCAGGCGTTCCTTCACGATGTCGATGATGACTTCGTCCGGAACCAGCTTGCCGGCGTCGATAAAGCTCTTCGCCTTCAGTCCTGTCTCAGTACCGTCCTTGATCGCCCGGCGGAGAATGTCTCCGGTGGAGATCTGCGGAATTTTCAGCGCGTCGCAGATGCGCTGCGCCTGTGTTCCCTTACCGGCCCCTGGAGGCCCTAAGAAGATAATGTTCATAATGACACTCCATCATTCTAATGAATAAATTCATTATTCATTCGGTTTCAGCAAGCCTTCGGCTTACATGAATCCGTCCATGTCCATGTCGATGCCGCGGACACTCATTTCACCCTGGATGGTGCGGACGGTCTCAAGGGACACGCTCACAGCGATCAGGATGGAGCTGGCAGCGAACGGAATGCTGTTCGCGCTCACACCAGCCAGTGTGATCAGCAGCGTAGGCACAGCGGCCAGGATGGCCAGGAAGAATGCTGCGAACAGGTTCAGACGGCTGACAATGTTCTGCAGGTACTGCCGGATGTTCTTGCCCCGCTGTCCGGGAATCACGGCGCCCTGCTGCTGCAGCTGTTCAGCCTGCTGCTTGGGATCAAAGCTGATGGAAGAATAGAAGAAAGTAAAAGCGATGATCAGCAGACCGGAAACGATCATGTATCCGATCTTGCCCTGATTCATGTTTGCTTCCCACCACTGTGTGAACCAACCCTGCTTATTGGGGTCGATCAGCTGAGCGATCGTTCCCGGGAAAGCCAGGAAGGAATAAGCGAAGATCAGGGGCAGCACGCCGACAGAGACCACTTTCAGGCTCATGTGGGTGTTCTGTCCGCCGTATACGCGGCGGCCCTTCACCTGCTTGGCGATCTGCAGGGGAATCCTGCGCTCGCCCAGTTCCACAAAGGTCACAACAACGGTCATCAGGATGCAGGTGACCACGACGATGATGAGGGTCAGCCAGCCGGAAGTGGTGGCATTTCCGCTCGCCATGGTGAATCCGCTGACAATACCGTTGAACAGGTTGGAGATGATACCGGCGAAGATCAGCAGGCTGATGCCGTTGCCGATTCCCTTCTCGGTAATCCGCTCACCAATCCACATAGCCAGGGCGGTACCACCGGCCATGCTCACACCGACCAGGACGTAGTTGATCCAGCCAGCCTTGATGAAGCCCAGGCCGCGGACAAGTCCGATAGCCTGCAGGGCAGCCAGGCCGATGGTTACGTACCGGGTAATCCGGTTGATCTTCTGACGGCCGTCCTCTTCCTTGCTCAGGCGTTCCAGAGCAGGAATAGCGATGGTCAGCAGCTGCATAATAATGCTGGCGTTGATGTAGGGAGTAATACCCATGGCCATCAGCGTCATTTTCTCGAAAGCATTACCGGTCATCATGTTGACCAGTCCCAGCAGATTCGTGTTAGACATGCCGGCGGAGTTAAAAACCTTCACAGCATCCACACCAGGTGCCGGGATAACACCGACGAGACGGTAAACCAGCAGCATCAGGAACGTGTAGATGATCTTCTTGCGAAGCTCACCAATCTTCCACATCTTACGAATGCTTTCGATCATTTTAAATCACCTCGGCCTTTCCGCCGACGGCTTCGATCTTTTCCTTGGCGGTAGCGGAGAACTTGGCCGCTTTCACGGTCAGCTTCTTCGTCAGTTCGCCTACGCCGAGAATCTTCACACCGGCCAGTTCCTTGCGGATGATCTTCTTCTCGAGCAGAGCGGCGGCATCCACCACAGCACCGTCTTCAAAGACTTCCAGGCGTTCAACATTCACGGTAGCGTAATCGGTGCCGAATACGTTGGTAAATCCACGCTTAGGCACACGGCGGTACAGAGGCATCTGGCCGCCTTCAAATCCGGGCCGCTTGCCGCCGCCGCTGCGGGCTTTGGCACCCTTGTGACCTTTACCGGAGGTCTTGCCCAGGCCGGATCCGGCGCCGCGGCCCAGCCGCTTCTGAGCGGAAGTGGACCCTTCGGCGGGACGCAGTTCATGCAGTTTCATAGGGGTTCAACCTCCTTTATTCGTCAACTTCCTCAACCTTCACCATGTGCTTCACGGCGAAGATCTGGCCCCGGATAGCGGGGTTATCAGGCTGGGTCACGGTCTGGCCGACTTTACGCAGGCCCAGAGCGGCGACGGTCGCCTTATGCTTGGGCAGGCTGGCGATCGGAGACTTCACCAGGGTAATCTTCAGTTTCATCTCTTCTGCCTCCTTATCCCAGGATCTCTTCCACGGTCTTGCCGCGCATCTTGGCAACCTGCTCGGCGCTGCGCACCTGCTTCAGGGCTTCGATGGTAGCTTTAACCATGTTGATCGGGTTGTTGGTTCCGAAACTCTTGGTCCGGATATCCTTGATGCCGGCCATTTCCAGCACGGCACGGGCAGCGCCGCCCGCGATCACACCGGTACCTTCGGGAGCGGGGATCAGCACGGACTTCGCGGTGGAATAATATCCGGTCATTTCATGGGGAATCGTGGTGCCGTCCAGCGGCACGTTCACCAGGTGCTTTTTAGCGTCTTCATTGGCCTTGCGGATAGCTTCCGGAATTTCGGCAGCCTTACCCATGCCGGCACCGACGCGGCCATTCTCGTCGCCAACGACTACCAGAGCGCTGAACCGCATGTTGCGGCCGCCCTTAACAGTCTTGCTGACGCGGTTGACGGCTACCAGGCGCTCTTTGAATTCGCTGACCTGTTCTGTGCGTTGCATTTGCGTCGTCCTCCTTATCAGAATTCAAGTCCGGCTTCCCGTGCGCCGTCAGCCACAGCGGCGACGCGCCCGGTGTACATGTACCCTCCGCGGTCAAAGACCACGGTCTTGATGCCGGCTTCGACGGCGCGCTCCGCGATGAGCTTGCCCACGAGTTTGGCGGCACCCTTCTTGTCCACTTCGTCCAGCTGGCCCTTCAGGGCGGGATCCATGGTGCTGGCGCTCACCAGGGTAATGCCCTTGGTGTCGTCAATGATCTGAGCCTGAATGTGCTTGTTGGAGCGATATACGGAAAGACGCGGGGCTTCGGGGGTGCCGCTGATCTTTTTCCGTACCCGTGCGTGACGGATCACGCGAATTTCATTACGGTCACGTTTCTTAAACATCTGCAGTCACTCCCTCTCTTACTTACCGGTCTTGCCTTCCTTACGACGGATGTGCTCATTCTGGTACTTAATGCCCTTGCCCAGATAGGGTTCAGGCTTCCGAATGGCGCGGATGTCCGCCGCGAGGTTGCCAACCTGCTGTTTGTTGCTTCCCTTAACCACGATGGTGGTCTGGTTGGGAGTTTCGAAGGTGATTCCTTCGGGAGCTTCAAGAACCACGGGGTGGCTGAAGCCGATGTTGATGGTCAGGGTCTTGCCTTCCGCGGCAGCGCGGTAACCGGTACCAACCATCTCCAGGGTCTTGGCGAAACCTTCGGTCACGCCGACGACCATATTGTTTACCAGTGCCCGGTACAGACCATGCATGGCCTTGTGGGGCTTGGAATCAGTGGGGCGTTCCAGGGTCAGGACATTGCCTTCCTGTTTGATGGTGATGTCGGGATTAACCTGCTGGCTCAGGGTGCCCTTGGGGCCCTTCACTGTCACCAGGTTGTTCTCGTCCACCGTCACCGTCACGCCCGCGGGTACTGTGATCGGAAGTTTTCCGATTCGAGACATTTTGTCATTCCTCCTCTGCGGTCAGTAACACGAATGTTTTTTGCCTTTCGGCAAATTTCTACCCGTTACGACTTTATGCGTGAACGGTGATTACCAGATGTACGCCAGCACTTCGCCGCCGATGGCAGCCTTCCGTGCTTCCTTGTCGGTCATCAGTCCCTTGCTGGTGCTGATGATGGCGATGCCCAGGCCGCCGAGAACCTTCGGCAGCTCTTCGCTGCGGGCATAAACCCGCAGACCGGGCTTGGAGATGCGCTTCAGACCCGCGATAACAGGGGTCTGCTTGCCGTTCAGATATTTCAGGGTGATTTTGATCTCGCCCTGGAGTCCGTCATCAATAAAGTCAACCGCCTTGACGTATCCCTCGTTCAGAAGGATCTTCGCGATCGCCTTCTTGGTATTGCTGGCGGGCATGGTCACGGCGTCGTGCCGGGCCACCTGTCCGTTGCGGATGCGGGTGAGCATATCGGCGATGGGATCGTTAATAACCATTTCCTGTCTCCTCCTTTCGCTTACCAGCTGGCCTTGCGGACACCCGGAATCTGTCCCTTATAGGCCAGTTCCCGGAAGCAGATGCGGCATACGCCATACTTGCGCAGCACGCTGTGGGGTCTGCCACAGATGCGGCAACGGGTGTAGGCGCGGGTTGAGAATTTGGCCGGCCTCTGCTGCTTGAGTTTCATGCTCAGTTTTGCCATTATTCTGTCCTCCTCCTCATTACGCCTCGAAGGGCATGCCCAGAAGCCTCAGCAGCTCCTTGCACTCTTCGTCCGTCTTCGCGGTCGTTACGAACACGATTTCCATACCGCGGATCTTCTCCACCTTATCGTATTCGATTTCGGGGAACAGCAGCTGTTCACGGATGCCCAGGCTGTAGTTGCCGCGGCCGTCGAAAGCCTTGGCGCTCACGCCGCGGAAGTCGCGGACGCGGGGCAGGGCAACGCTGACCAGCTTATCCATGAACTCTTCCATCCGGGCACCGCGCAGGGTGACCTTGGCGCCAACGTTCATGCCCTCACGGACTTTGAAGTTAGCGATGGACTTCTTGGCCTTGGTGACCAGGGGCTTCTGACCGGCGATAGCGGTCAGTTCGTTAACAGCCATTTCCATGGCCTTCGCATTATCCTTGCAATCGCCCAGACCCATGTTGATGACGATCTTGGCGAGCTTCGGAACCTGCATGGCGTTCTTGTAGCCGAACTTTTCCTCCAGGGCAGGAATCGCCTCGGCCAGATATTTTTCCTTGATTCTGGTTGCCATTTGGCTCTTCCTCCTTATCAGTCGATTTCGGCGCCGCACTTCTTGCAGACGCGGATCAGTTTGCGGTGGCTCTTGCCGTTTTCATCAGTGACCTTTTCGGCCTTGTTGTTTACACGGGTGGGCTTGCCGCACTTGGGGCAAACCAGCATAACGTTGCTGGCGTCAATGGGCATTTCCTTGTGGATGATGCCGCCGGGGGTCATGGCGTTGCGGGCCTTCTGATGCTTGGTGACAACATTCACGCCTTCAACCGTCACACGGTTCAGCTTCGGGAAAGCAGCGGAGATCTTACCCTTCTTGCCCTTGTCCTTGCCGCTGATAACGATCACGGTATCTTTACTCTTTACATGCATTACCGTTCTGCCTCCTTACAGTACTTCGGGAGCCAGAGAGACGATCTTCATGAAATCCTTCTCACGCAGCTCGCGAGCCACGGGCCCAAAGATACGGGTTCCGCGGGGCATATTCTGGTCGTTGATGATGACGGCGGCGTTGTCGTCAAACTTGATGTAGCTGCCGTCAGGACGGCGCTTGTTCTTGCGCATACGGACGATAACGGCCTTGACGACCTCGCCCTTCTTCACGGTGCCGCCGGGGGTTGCAGTCTTGACGCTGGCCACGATGACATCACCGATGCTGCCGTCACGCCGGAAAGAACCGCCCAGAACACGGATGCACATGATTTCCTTGGCGCCGGAATTATCGGCTACCTTAAGCCGGGTTTGCGGCTGAATCATAGCGGTTTCCTCCTTAAATTACTTAGCTTTCTCGATGATCTCAACGAGACGCCAACGCTTGTCCTTGCTCAGCGGACGGGTTTCCATCACTTTGATGGTATCTCCGATGCCGCATTCATTATTTTCATCATGAACCTTCAGCTTGCTGGTCTTGTTCATGATTTTTCCGTACAGGGGATGACGGACGCGGGTCTTGATCTGGATGACACAGGTCTTGTCCATCTTGTCGCTGACCACAACGCCGATCCTTGTTTTACGAAGTCCTCTTTCTTCCATTGTTCCAGCTGCCTCCTTTCTCAGGCTTCATCCTTCTGCCGAAGGATCGTCTTACACCGTGCGATATCGCGCTTCAGTTGGCTGATCTGCATGGTGTTCTGCAGCTGGCCCGTCGCGAGCTGGAAGCGAAGGCCAAACAGTTCGCTCTTCAGTTCCTTAACCTTCTGCTCGAGCTGTTCCTTGCTCATGGCATTCAATTCATTCGCCTTCATGCTTCTTCACCACCCGCTTCTTTGGCTGTCACTTCTGCGGCTGCCTTAGCGGCTTCGGTTGCCTTGGTGATCAGCTTGGTCTTCAGAGGCAGCTTGTGGCTGGCCAGACGGAGCGCTTCACGGGCGACTTCTTCGGAGACGCCGGCGATTTCAAACAGCACTCTGCCGGGCTTAACCACGGCTACCCAGTACTCAGGAGCGCCTTTACCGGAACCCATGCGGGTCTCGGCGGGCTTGGCCGTTACCGGTTTGTCGGGGAAAATCTTGATCCATACCTGACCGCCACGCTTGGTGTAACGGGTCAGGGCGATACGGGCCGCCTCGATCTGCTGGCTGGTAACCCAGTGCGGTTCGGTGGCTTGCAGTCCGAATTCGCCGTAAGCCAGGGTGTTGCCCCGCTGGGCTTTACCCTTCATGCGGCCGCGGAACTGCTTGCGGTGTTTAACTCTCTTGGGCATTAACATGGCTTACTTTCCCTCCTTCCCGGCAGGGGCTTTCTTGGCCCGGGGCAGGATCTGGCCCTTGTAGATCCAGACCTTAACGCCCAGACGGCCGTAAGTGGTCTTAGCTTCGGAGAAGCCGTAGTCGATGTTCGCGCGCAGGGTCTGCAGCGGAATAGATCCGTCATGATAGTGCTCGCTGCGGGCGATATCGGCGCCGCCCAGACGTCCGCTGACAGCAGTCTTGATACCCTTGACTCCCGGGATCTTCATGCTGCGGCCCATGGCCTGCTTCAGAGCACGGCGGAAGCTGATGCGCTTCTCGAGCTGCTGGGCGATGTTCTCAGCAACCAGCTGAGCATCGGCGTCGGGCTGCTTGATCTCCATCACGTTGATGTGGCAGGGACGGCCCAGGAACTCGGTGATGTTCTTCTTGAGCTCTTCGATGCCGGCGCCGCCGCGGCCGATAATCATGCCGGGCTTGGCAGTGAAGATGTTCACTGTCATGGTCTGCGCCGTACGTTCGATATCAATGTGGCTGATACCGGTGGAGTAGTACTTTTCTTTCAGCATCTTGCGAAGCTTGAAATCTTCCACCAGATTGTTGGCAAAATCCTTCTTCCCGGCGTACCAGCGGGTGCTCCAGTCATAGATGACTCCGACCCGTGCACCGTGGGGATTTACTTTCTGACCCATGTCTTTTCCTCCTTCGCCTTACTTCTGGTCCAGCACCACGCTGATGTGGCTGGTGCGCTTGAGCATCGGTGACGCGCTGCCGCGGCTGCGGGCAACGTAGCGCTTCAGCGTAGGACCGGGATTGGCATACACTTCGGCGACGTAGAGGTTGTCACGGTTCAGTTCCTGGTTGTTCACCGCGTTGGCGATGGCGCTGTTCAGAACCTTCAGGACCACGGGGCTCGCGGCCTTGGGGGTGAACTGCAGGATCGCTGCGGCTTCATCCACGCTCTTCCCGCGGATCAGATCGATCACGATCTTCACCTTCCGAGGAGAGATGCGAATGTACTTGGCATGAGCCTGGGGACGCTTGTCGGCGTTCGCCTTACGGGCCGCTGCCTTTTCTTTCGAACGGGTAGCCATTTCGTTTTTCCTCCTCTTTCAATTACTTCCGCGCGCTGTTCTTGTCCCCGGCGTGGCCGCGGAAGGTGCGGGTGGGGGCGAACTCGCCCAGCTTATGACCGACCATGTCCTCTGTTACATAAACCGGAACATGCTTCCGGCCGTCATGCACAGCAACGGTATGGCCCACAAAGTCCGGGAAGATCGTGCTGGAACGGCTCCAGGTCTTCACGACCGCTTTTTTGCCGCTCGCATTCATCTCGGTGATGCGCTTCATCAGCGCGGGCTCTACATAAGGGCCCTTCTTTACGGAACGACTCATATCTTTCAGGTGCCTCCTTTACTTCGAGCTTGCGCGCTTGACGATCATCTTGTTGGAATACTTCTTGTGCTTCCTGGTCTTCAGACCCAGAGCGGGCTTACCCCAGGGAGTAACAGGAGCCGGCATACCAACGGGGCTCTTGCCCTCGCCGCCGCCGTGCGGGTGATCGCAGGGGTTCATAACCACACCGCGGACGGTGGGCCGGATACCCATGTGGCGAACGCGGCCGGCTTTACCCAGGCGTACGTTCTCGTGATCGGTGTTACCCACGGTACCGATGGTGGCCTTGGCGTTCAGCGGAAGCTTCCGCATTTCGCCGCTGGGCAGGCGGACCTGAGCGTAACCATTTTCCTTAGCCATCAGCTGGGCGCTCATGCCGGCACTGCGTACCAGCTGGCCGCCGCGGCCGGGCTTCAGCTCCAGGTTGTGGATCAGGGTACCAACGGGGATGTTGCTGATCGGCAGGGCGTTACCGGGCTTGATGTCCGCGCTGTCGCTGCTGATCACGGTGTCCCCGACCTTCAGGCCCAGAGGAGCCAGGATGTAGCGCTTCTCGCCGTCCACATAGTTCAGCAGGGCGATGAAGGCGCTGCGGTTCGGGTCGTACTCGATCGCGCTGACCTTGGCGGGGATATCCACCTTGTCGCGCTTGAAGTCGATGATGCGGTATTTCCGCTTGTTGCCGCCGCCCTGATGACGGACGGTGATCTTGCCCTGCTTGTTCCGGCCGCTGTTCTTCTTCAGAACCTCGGTCAGGCTCTTCTCGGGCGCTTTCTTGGTGACCTCTTCAAAGGTCAGAACCGACATATGCCGCCGGGCGGGCGAAGTCGGCTTGTAAACTCGGATAGCCATTTCTTTCGTTCCTCCCTTGCGTTACTGTGCCATGCCTTCGAAGAACTTGATGGGCTTGGAGTCCTTCTTCAGAATCACATAGGCCTTTTTGGTTTCGGGGGTCATGCCCTGGGTGCGGCCCTGGCGCTTCATCTTACCGATGGTGCGCAGGGTGTTGACCTTGGCAACTTTCACGCCGTCTTCCGCGAACACGGTTTCAATGGCGTTCTTGATCTCGGCCTTGTTGGCCTTGATGTCGACTTCGAAAACGTAGCGCTTCTCGTCGATTCCTTCGTAAGCCTTTTCCGTCAGGATCGGCCGCTTGATGATGTCATGGGGGTTCTTCATGCGTACACCTCCTCGACGCTTTCCTTGGCCGCAACGGTCATAACCAGCTTGTCGGCGTTCAGGATGTCGTAAACGTTCAGAGTGTTCACGTAGCTGACCTTCGCCTGGGGCAGGTTCGCGGTCGCGCGGATGATGCTCTCTTCACGCTCGGGCAGGATCACCAGGGCCTTCTTTTCAGCCTGCAGCTTCTTCAGCGTTTCGGCCATCAGCTTGGTCTTGGCATCCTTCAGCTCCAGCTTGTCAACAACGATGATCTCGCCAGCGTTCAGCTTGGTGGTCATGGCGCTCTTGAAAGCCAGGCGGCGAACCTTCTTGTTCACGGCCAGATCGTAATCACGGGGCTTGGGGGCGAACACGACACCGCCGTGCTTGAACTGGGGTGCGCGGTTGCCATGGTGGCGGGCGTTACCGGTGCCCTTCTGGCGGTAGATCTTCCGGCCGCCTCCGCGGACTTCGCCGCGGGTCAGGGAGCTCTGTGTTCCCTGGCGCTGTGCTGCCAGGTAGGAGCGGACCATCAGGTGCATCGCTGCTTCGTTGATCGGAGCCGCGAAGATCTCGTCGCTCAGCTCAACTTCGCCGATGGTCTTTCCTTCCATATTATAAAGTGCGGTTTTTGCCATTGTCTCTTCCTCCTTGCTCAGCTTCAGGCCTTGCAGGTGTCACGGATAATCAGCAGACCTTCGTTGGGGCCGGGCACAGCGCCCTTGACCAGCAGCAGGTTGCGTTCCGCGTCCACCTGGACGACTTCCAGGTTCTGCACCGTGACCTTATCCACACCGTAGTGGCCGGCCATGTGCTTGTTCTTGAATACCCGGCTGGGGTCGGAGTTCGCGCTCATGGAACCCACGCCGCGGTGATACTTGGAGCCGTGAGCCATGGGGCCGGTGTGCTGGTTCCACCGCTGGATGGGACCGGTGTATCCGTGACCCTTGCTGGTTCCGGTGATGTCGATCTTGTCGCCCTGGGCGAACTGGTCGCACTTCAGAACGTCGCCGACTTTGTAGCTGCTGCAGTCTTCAAACCGGAATTCACGCAGGGTGCGCTTGGCCTCCACGCCGGCCTTCTTGAAGTGGCCGATTTCAGGCTTGGTGAGCAGTTTCTTGGCGCGGTTCTCGGTCAGGTCGCCGAAACCGACCTGTACGGCATCGTAGCCGTCGCTTTCGATGTTCTTGGTCTGCACCACTGTGCAGGGGCCCGCTTCAATCACGGTGACCGGTACGAGACGGCCGTCTTCAGTGAAGACCTGCGTCATGCCGATCTTTTTGCCCACGATCGCTTTCTTCATATTAATCGCTCCTCCTGCCTCACAGTTTCATTTCGATTTCGACACCAGCAGGAAGATCGAGCTTCATCATGGCGTCCACCGTCTTGGGATTCGGATTGTTGATGTCGATCAACCGCTTATGGGTGCGGCGTTCGAACTGTTCGCGGCTGTCCTTGTACTTATGGACGGCGCGAAGGATAGTGACGATCTCCCTTTCCGTGGGGAGCGGGATGGGGCCGGAGACACGAGCGCCGGTACGCTTTGCGGTTTCAACGATCCGCTCCGCGCTCTGGTCGATCAGTTTGTGCTCGTAGCTCTTCAGCTTGATACGGATTTTCTGGTTGGCCATTCCTGTTAACCTCCTCAATTCGTTCTCGTTTGCGTTCTCCGGGATCCACTGCAGGTGCAGATCCTCTCTGACGCCTTCGAGTCCGTCGCCCGATTAGCGGGCTGGTCCGTGATAATTACCCGTCTGGCCGGACGGCAACTTACCACTTCATCCCTAAACAGACAACAGGAGAATTATATATGAGTCTTTCTATTTTTTCAAGAGGTAAAAAGCAGTTTTTTGAAAATTTTTTTGAACTTTTTTACTTTTTCGATTTCCCGTAAACGTCGGTTTTACTTGCGTCCCGTCATTCATATGTGAACACTGTTACTGGTGTGTCCCTATTTTTCGCCTATTCCCCCTTTTCCTGGTCTCAAAAAAATATTTTTCAATTTTACAACATAAACTTTCTATATTTATCAATGCTTTCGTCCGATATTTATATACACCCCATCATGTGTGTCTATTTACAGTCCCCCTGAAACATACAAATCGCCCGGAACCTTTCGGTTCCGGGCGTCATATGCTGTATCTTGTATTACAGACTGCTCTCAAGCGCATCATATTGTTCATACAGGCGCTCAATCTCATCCTTCAGGGCGTTATACCGCCGGGTGGTTTCGGCTGCCTTGTCCGGATCTTTCCAGATCTCCGGATCCGCCAGTTCCGCCTCCATCTCTCCGGCTTCCTTCTCCGCGCGGGCAATCGCCTGCTCCGCCGCCTTCAGCGCTTCCTTCTGTTCCCGGAGTTTCCTTTCCTCTTCCCGGCTCCTGCGCTTTTCCTTGTCCATCGCTGTCCGGGTCTGCTGCGGAGCACTGCCGTCCGGTTCCTGGTCACGGCTGACCTTCAGCGCGTAGCTGTCATAGTTGCCCAGGTACTCCTTGATCTCGTTTCCATCCAGTACCCAGACCTTTTCAGCAAAGCGGTTGATAAAGTAACGGTCATGGCTGACCGAGATAATCGTCCCCGGGAAATCGCTCAGCGCGTTCTCCAGCGCTTCGCGGCTGTCCATGTCCAGGTGGTTGGTCGGTTCGTCCAGCAGCAGCACATTATCCTTCCGCAGCATCAGCTCCGTCAGGGCCACCCGGCCCTTCTCGCCGCCGCTCAGGGTACTGACCGGCTCAAAAACCTCATCCCCGGTAAACAGGAACAGGCCCAGCGCTCCCCGCACCTCATACTGTTCCATTCTCGGGAACCGGTCCCATACCTCATCCAGCACGGTTTTGTTCTCATGCAGCTCCGACTGGTGCTGGTCGTAGTATCCCAGATCCACGCCTGTTCCCCAGCGGATTACACCTGCGTCCGGCTTTTCCACGCCGATCAGGCATTGGAGCAGCGTACTCTTGCCTGTGCCGTTGTCACCGATCAGGGCAATCCGGTCTCCGGCGCGGACGTGCATCTTCAGATCCCTGAACAGGATCCGGTCCCCGTAGCCCTTACTCAGGCCTTCGGTCATCAGCACGTCATCACCCGTACGCCGCCGGGTTTCAAACCGGAACCGGATTGTGCTTTCATCTTCAGGCTTCTCCAGCCGTTCAACCATATCCAGCCGTTTCTGCTTGCTGTTGGCAATCCGTATGCTCTTCTCCTTATTGAACCGGCGGTACATGGCGATAATGGCTTCCTGCCGGGCGATTTCCTTCTGCTGCAGCTTCCAGGCCCGCATCCGGTTTTCGTACACAGTCGTCCGCTTTTCCAGGTATTCGGTATAGTTTCCGCTGTATGTCTCTACATTGCCCAGCAGCAGCTCCGCCATCCGGCCGCACACCCGGTCCAGGAAATACCGGTCGTGGCTGATGACAAGCACAGCGCCGTGGAAAGCAGCCAGGTACTCTTCCAGCCAGGCAATGCTCTTCAGGTCAAGGTGGTTGGTCGGTTCGTCCAGCAGCAGCAGATCCGGTTCCGTCAGCAGCATCCGTCCCAGGCACAGCCTGGTGCGCTCGCCGCCGGACAGCAGTCCTGTCTTCATATCCTGGAACTCCCGGAGCTCCAGACCGGCCAGCACACCCTGCACAGAAGACCGCCATCCGTAGCCGTTACTCCGTTCAAACTCCCGGGTCAGCGTGTCATATTTCCCGCCCAGGATCCGCAGTGCTTCCGGATCAGACCCGGATTCAGCCATTTCCTGCTCCAGGGACCGCAGTTCCGCTTCCATACGCCGCTGGGGTTCAAAGACGCTCTCCAGCGTTTCCAGCACCGTCTCCTCCCCGGTCAGCTCGCCCTGCTGGGCCAGATAACCGATCCGGAGCCCTTTCTGCATGCTCACGGTGCCGCTGTCGGCAGTTTCCAGTCCGGCAATGATCTTCATGATGGTACTTTTGCCGCTGCCGTTGACTCCAACCAGGCCCATCCGTTCCCCGTCCTGAAGGGTAAAGGAAACAGACTTCAGCACCTCATGGGTGCCGAAGCTCTTCTTTACGTCCTGAAGGGCCAGTATAATCATAACCTTATGTTCTCTCTTTCAGTATATAGACGCTGCCGACCTCGTCCCGCAGCGCCACCTCCATCCGGATGTCCTCCCCCGGCCGGATGCCTTCCCGGGCCAGTGCGTCAGAGGATACTTTCCGGGCCAGCGTGGGCGTATTGTTCTCTCCGCTCAGGTGGCCGAGGATCACATTGCCCGTCCCGGCATTGATCAGCCGCAGCAGCGCCGATGAGCATGCTTCGTTGCTCAGGTGGCCGTGATCCCCCAGGATCCGTGCCTTCAGCGCCGCGTTATACCGCGGGTTGGCCCGCAGCATATCCGGGTCGTGATTGCTTTCCAGCAGCACCAGCGTGCTGCCCGCCACATTGGCGTACACATCTTCCGAAAAATAGCCCAGGTCCGTCGCTGTGGAAACGCTCAGGTTTCCGCCGTACAGCCTGAAGCCTACCGGATCCGCCGCGTCATGCGGAATGGAAAAGGGTACCACGCCGATATCGCCGAGCCAGAAATCCTTTCCGGCTTCGATCTCCCGCATGCATTCCTGCGGAATCTTTCCCAGCTTGCCCCGCATCGCCCACCAGGTCTCCCTCGTGGCATACAGCGGCAGGTTATATTTCCGCGCCAGCACGCCCGCGCCGGAAATGTGGTCGCTGTGTTCATGGGTAATCAGTACCCCGCTGATGCTCCGTATATCCGCGCCGATGGAAGCCAGTGCGTCCTCGATCGTCTTCCCGGACTTCCCCGCGTCAATCAGCAGCCTTGTGTTCCCGTACTGGCAGAACAGCGCGTTTCCGCTTGATCCGGAGTACAGGGGGCAGAAAAACATGTCCACCTGGTCTTATCCCCGTTTCTCGTCAATCTCTGAATTCGCAATTCAGAATTCATAATTCATAATGATTGTATGCTTTTCCCTGCCGCAATTCCATGTCACATACTGCCAGCTTTCCTTATTTCAGGAAGTAAAAGCCAGGTTGACAATTCAAAATTATGAATTGTGAATTATGAATTATGAATTGTTGTGAAGTATTTGGATCAGAGATCCAAATGCTTCGCAACCCGTTCCGCTTCCGGCGGCGGCGTCATATAGTCCGGTCCGAAGAGCACGGTCAGCACCTCGTCATACTTCTTCGGAATCAGGCACTCCACGTCCTCAAAGGGCGCCGTGATTTTTTCGGCAAACTGTTCCGGATGCCACACATGCGTCATCAGCTCAAACGCGCCATTGGACATGTGCAGGTCGTTCCCGCTCCTGATCCGGGTGGACACCTTGTCGTACCGCTTTGCTTTCCAGGCATAGCTGAAGGGCATGCCCAGCAGGTGGGTCGCCTTCAGCAGGATCCGGTTCTTCAGGTTGAACCGGCTGTAGTCCACGTTCTTTTTCATCATGCCCTGCAGCAGGTGCAGGTGCAGCAGATGCAGTTTCCTCTGCCAGCCTTCCGGCGGCAGCGGATCCAGGATAAAGAAGTCCGTAAAGGCAGCCGCCTTCTCCGGATCCCGGTTCATCACCCGGGGTGTCCAGGTGTCCAGGTAGGTCAGCTCAAACCGGCTGTCACATTCTTTGGGATAAATCTGACGGAATTTGGTGAATTCCTCCCGGGTCATCAGCAGGTCCACGTCGTCATCCCAGGGAATGAACCCCTTGTGGCGCACCGCGCCCAGCAGCGTTCCGCACATCAGGTTGTACTCAATCCCGTGCCTGTCACAGATCGCCTTGATGTCCCGCAGCTGGCAGAGCAGCTCCTCGTGGATCTCGTCCAGCGTCAGTTCCCTTTTCATCTTCGCGCCTCACTCTTCCAGGAAAGCTTCCGCCTTGTCGGCAATGGCTTCCCCGTCCATCCCGTATATCTCTCTCAGGTACTGCCGGTCTCCCACCACGGTGGTAAAGCAGTCGTTCAGTCCGATCCGCTTCACCCGGCATCCGGTTCCCTCTTCCGCAGCCAGTTCGCAGACCGCGCTGCCGAAGCCGCCGATGATCGTATGCTCTTCCACGGTGATAATCCGCCGGAAGTTTGCCAGCAGTTCCTTCACCGTGTCAGTGTCCAGGGGCTTCAGGCAGGGGAAGCTCACCACCCGCGCGCTGATGCCTTTCTCCGCCAGCCGCTCCGCCGCGTCCATCGCCTGGGTCAGGATGCCGCCGCAGCTCAGGATGGCTATATCCTTGCCGCCCCGCAGCGTAATGGCCTTGGGAAAGGACCAGCCCTTCACCGGGCCTTCATGCACTTTCGGTTCATTGCCCCGGCCCAGCCGCAGATAGCATGTGCCCTTCCGCCAGATCATGTCGTGGGTCACAGCCTCGGTCTCCGCGGGATCGCCGGGCGTATAGCAGATCATTTCCGGAATCGCGCGCATCACGGACATATCTTCCGTCGCGTGATGGCTCATGCCCAGGCTTCCGTATACGAAGCCGCCGCCCACGCATACGATCTTCACGTCCGCCTTGTGGTACACGCAGTCGTTCCGGATCTGTTCCAGCGGACGGAGCACCGGGAAGTTGCCGATGGAATAAACCAGTACGGTCCTGCCCGTAGTCGCCAGGCCGGCAGCCATGCTGACCATGCCCTGTTCCGCGATGCCGGCGTTAATCAGCCGGTCCGGAAAGCGCCTGTGGATCTGCCGGAGCACGCCAAAGCCCAGGTCGCCCGTAATCAGGACGATCCGCTCATTCTGCTCCATCTCCTCCTCAAGGACCCGCGCAAACGCGTCTCTCACGGTCTGATTGCCTCCAGTTCCTTCAGTGCTGCGTCATATTCCTCGCCCTGGGGCGTCCGGTAATGCCACAGGATGTTGTTCTCCATAAAGGAGATCCCTTTGCCCTTCACGGTATGAGCCAGGATCACCGACGGTTTCCGGCTGCCGGCGTTTTCCTTTGCCCACTCAAAAGCCTTCAGCAGGGCTTCCGTATCATGGCCGTCCACGCTGATTGCGTTCCAGCCGAAATCCTTCCATTTCTGCTCAAAGGGTTCCAGCCGCAGGGTCTCATCCACCGTGGCCAGGCTCTGCATATGGTTGTAGTCAACCACGGCAATCAGCCGGTCCAGCTTGTACTGGGCCGCCTGCAGCGCGGCTTCCCATACGGAACCTTCGTCGCACTCGCCGTCTCCCAGCACCACATAGGTCCGCCACTGGGCGCCGTCCATCTTTGCGCCCAGCGCCATGCCGGTCCCTACGCCCAGGCCATGTCCCAGGGAACCGGTGGAAACCTCCACTCCCGGCACGCCCTTATGGCTCACATGACCGGACAGGATCGATCCGTTGGCGTAATGTGTCTTCAGCTGTTCAACAGGAAAAAAGCCGGTCTCCGCCAGTGCGGCGTATACCGCGCTGCCCGCGTGACCCTTGCTCAGAATCAGGCGGTCCCGGTCCGGCTTCTTCGGTTCCTTCGGATCCACATTCAGCACGCGGGCATAAAGCACCGCGATAATCTCCGCGACACTGAGTACGCTGCCGATATGGCTGCCCCGGCTCAGGTGGGTCATTTCCAGACCGTTCCTGCGAATCAGCCAGGCCAGCGTTTTCGGATCCCGGACGTCCGGTTCCCCTTCAAACCCGCTGTGCACCAGCGCCTCGTAGCTTTCCATGCCGTCTCCTTCTTAATTCATAATTCATAATTCATAATTTTATAGTGTTCATCTCACTCACAAACAGTCTGCGTCTCTCCGTTTCATATATATGCCGGTTCAACCATTCATAATTGTGAATTATGAATTATGAATTATGAATTTACTTTCTCTTTTCTCATAACTTCTGCTTTATGAAATACACCACCGATTGTTTCAAAAAACAGTCCCGCGTCCAGCGCAAAGCTCTGGCTCCTGGCGTATTCCACCCGCAGGCGGTTCTTCTCCGGCAGGATCAGCCGTTCAAAGTTGGCTACCGGATCTTCCTCGCCCACGATCTCATCCTGGGCAATATACACGATGCTGCTCCGGTCCGTGATGCCCGGCCGCACCCACATGATGCACTGCTGTTCCTCCGTATACTGCTCTGTGTACAGCAGCAGTTCCGGCCGCGGGCCGACAAAGCTCATGTCGCCCTTGATAATGTTGAACAGCTGGGGCAGCTCGTCCAGCTTCAGCCGCCGCATCACCCGGCCTGCCCGGGTCACCCGGTCGTCGTTCTTGGCGGTGCAGCCGCCGGTCTTGTCAGCGTCCACCACCATGCTGCGGAACTTGAAAATACGGAAGGGCTGGTTATGATAACCGCCCCGTACCGCCCGGTAGAAAACCGGGCCTTCCGAATCCAGCTTGACCCAGATGGCCAGCGGAATCATCACAATCAATCCGGGAATCAGCAGGATCAGTGCCAGCAGCAGATCCAGGATCCGCTTGACTACCTTGCTGTAAAAGGGATGTGACAGCGGTCCGTCCCAGTACGGCTCCTTCGGCAGCTCGTTCTTACCCACTGTATCCCTCCGTCGAAAACACTTAATTCTTAATTCTGAATTCTGAATTAATCCCCGATCTTATCGAGGATGTCATTCAGCCTCTCCAGCTCTTCCCGGCTGCTGTACTGCAGCACAATCCGTCCCTTGGAGATGCTGCCCGTCAGGGTGCTCTTCAGTCCGGTCCGGCGCAGGATCTTTTCCTGCAGTTCGTTCAGTTCCGCAGGCAGGCGCTTCGGTGCGGCTTTCTTCTTGGGCTTGGCGCCCAGGGCCTTCACCAGCTGCTCCATCTGGCGCACGTTCAGGCCTTCGTCCACTGCTTTATGGGCAAGGCGCAGCTGTTCCGCGCTGCTGTTCACACCGGCAAGCACCCGGGCATGGCCAGCGGTCAGCAGCCCGTCCTTCACCATCTCGGTCACTTCGTCCGGCAGCTGCAGCAGGCGCAGCATGTTGGCCACCGCCGGACGGCTCTTGCCCAGGCGGAAGCTGACCTTCTCCTGCGTATAGCCGCACTGGTCCATCAGGGCACGGATGCCCTTCGCGGCTTCGATGGGGTTCAGGTCCTCGCGCTGCAGGTTCTCAATCAGCGCGATTTCACGCTGCCGGATCACGTCAATATCCTTGACGATGCAGGGCAGCGTCTCCAGTCCGGCTTCACGGCCCGCGCGGTAGCGGCGTTCACCGGCAATGATCATATAGCGGCCGCCCCCTGCGGGAGCAACCAGCAGGGGCTGCAATACACCTTGCTCCCGGATGCTGTCCGCCAGCTGGCTGATGCTTTCCGGGCTGAAGGTGCGCCGGGGCTGATCCGGGTTCGGATCCAGTTCGCCCACGGGGATTTCCTGTATACTGGTTCCCCAGTCTTCGGCTCCCGCGAACAGGGAATCCAGTCCCCTTCCGAGGCCGTGCGTCTTCTTCGGCATAACTGCAGTCTCCTATTGCTTACTTCTTTTTCTTGTTGCGGGACAGTACTTCCTTGGCCAGGGATTCATAGGCCAGGGCGCCGCTGCTCCGCGGGTCGTAAATGCAGATCGGTTCTCCATGGCTGGGTGCTTCACCCAGGCGGACGTTCCGCGGGATCGTGGTCGCGAACACCGCCTTCTTGAAGTGCTTCTTAACCTGGTCCACCACCTGCAGGCCCAGGTTTGTCCGGCCGTCCAGCATGGTCAGCAGGATGCCCTCGATCTCCAGCCTGGGGTTGAAGGTGTGCTTCACCCGGTTCACGGTGTTCATCAGACTGGTCACGCCCTCCAGCGCGTAATACTCGCACTGGATCGGCACCAGCACGCTGTCCGCTGCCGCCATGGCGTTCAGTGTCAGCAGGCTCAGGCTCGGTGGGCAGTCCACGAAAATGAAGTCATAATCATCCCGCACCACGCCCAGCAGCTTTTTCAGGAAAAACTCCCGGTCCTTTACGCTGACCAGTTCCACTTCGGCGCCCGCCAGGCGGATGTCCGATCCGATCAGCTTCAGCTTTTTGATATCCGTGTCCTGAATGCAGTTTTTCAGATCCGCGCGGCCCATCAGCGCGTCGTAAACCGAGCTGCGCTCGTTCACGCTCCTGCCGAAGCCGCTGGTTGTGTTTCCCTGGGGATCCAGGTCTACCATCAGGACCTTTTTGCCTGCCTGCGCAATGGCCGCGGACAGGTTCACGGCTGTGGTTGTTTTACCCACGCCGCCCTTCTGGTTCGCAATTGCGATAATCTTCGCCATATTCTGCCTTTCATAACATGCTCCGGACAGCGGTTTACGCTTCCGGAGCTTCTCCGTTTTCAATCCTCGCGATCATGTCGATGCGCCGCTGATGGCGGCCGCCCTCAAACTCGGCGGTCAGCCAGTGCTTCGCGATCATCTTCGCCAGCTCTGTGCCCACCACCCGGGCTCCCATGGTCAGGATGTTGCTGTTGTTGTGCCGTTTGCTCAGTTCTGCGCTGTACACGTCGCTGCAGGTGCAGACGCGGATGCCCTTCACCTTGCCGGCGGCGATGCCGATGCCGATGCCGGTGCCGCAGATCAGGATACCCCGGTCGCATTCGCCGTCCGCAACGGCTTTTGCAGCCTTGTATCCGTATACCGGGTAGTCGTCATCCCGGTTATTCGCATCATAATTGCCGTAGTCTTTCCAGGCGAGTCCCATCTCGTCCAGCATCTTCATCAGTTCCTGTTTCAGGGCCACTCCGGTATGGTCACAAGCCAGTGCAATCATGACGTATACGCTCCCGTTTCCTTATAATATTCCTTCGCATAGGAATCTATGCTATAATACATCATCATGCGCTGAATTTCAAGGAGGCGGGAAGATCAATGCCCCTGCATCACTGCGAGCTTTGTCACATCGATCTGGACCGGATTACTGTCCGCCGCGGCGGCCAGACCCTGCTCCAGGATGTGTCCATGCACATCCACTGCGGACAGCTCACCGTACTCATCGGCCAGAACGGTGCCGGTAAAACCACACTGATCCGCGCCCTGCTGGGAGAGCTTCCCCACACAGGCCTGATTCGTCATGTGGACGGCCGCGGGCTGGATATTCCTCACCTGCGGACCGGCTATGTACCGCAGCATCTGCAGTTTGACCGGGAAATGCCCCTCACAGTCCGGGATTTCATGGCCGCCTCTCTTTCAAAGCGTCCGGTCTGGACCGGCGTCGGCAAAAAGACTCGTGCGCTGGTGGATGAAGCCCTTGCCGCCGTCAATGCCGGCGATCTGGCGGACCGGCCCCTGGGCCGCTGTTCCGGCGGTGAACTGCAGCGCGTTCTCCTGGCCCTGGCCATGAATCCCGCGCCGGACCTGCTGGTGCTGGATGAACCGGTCAGCGGCATCGACCGCAACGGCCTGAAAATGTTCCTGGATACGCTTCTGGATCTGAAGCAGACCCATCACATGGCCATCCTGCTGGTCAGTCACGACCTGCGCTTTGTCCGGGAATACGCCGACCATGTGGTCCTGCTGGACAAATCAGTCCTTGCCCAGGGCTCCGCTGAGAGCGTTTTCTCCTCTCCGGAGTTTTCTGCCGTATTCGGCTACAGCGGTGAAGAAGAGGAGGCGGAATGATGGATACGATCTACAGCATCCTCGGTGCAATCCTCCCGCTGGAGGCTTATCAGTACTCTTTCATGAAAAACGCCTTCCTGGCGATCCTGCTGCTGACCCCGCTCCTGGGCCTGCTGGGCACCATGGCGGTCAATCACCAGATGGCTTTCTTCTCAGACGCGCTGGGCCATTCCGCCCTCACCGGTATCGGCCTGGGCATCATCCTCGGCTTGCGGAACGATCTGGTTGCCATGCTGGTTTTCGGGATCATCTGGGCCATCCTGATCTGCGTCATCAAGCAGTCCGGCTCCGCTTCCACCGATACCGTCATTTCCGTATTCTCCTCCACCTCCGTGGCTGCGGGTCTGCTGATCCTCGCCCGGGGCGGAAAGTTTGCGAAGTATTCTTCCCTGCTGATCGGCGATGTGCTTGCTGTCACCCCCTCCGACCTGCTCTGGCTGCTGCTGGCCCTCATCGGCACGCTGATCCTGTGGGCCCTGCTGTATAACTCTCTGCTGCTCACCAGCGTGGACAGTTTCCTGGCCCGCAGCCGCGGCATTAAAACCCGCCTGGTGGAATGCGCCTTCGTGGTCATGGTCGCGGTCGCGGTCATGCTTTCCATCCGCTGGGTCGGTGTCATGCTGATCAATGCCCTGCTGATCCTGCCGGCCGCCGCAGGCCGCAACCTCGCCCGGTCCTCCCGCCAGCATGCGGTCTGGTCCGTGGTCCTGGCCCTCTTCAGCGGCCTCCTCGGCCTGACCCTTTCCTATTATCTGGATACCAGTGCCGGCGCGTCCATCGTGCTGGTTTCCGCCCTGTGCTATGCCGTTTCCCTGGCTGTCAGGGGCATCCGGAAATAAAGCACATAAACAATTGTCCTGTACGGAGACCTGTCCGGTCTCCGTTTTTTGTTGAAAAGAATCGCCAATCCGGCTACAATAGAGACTCATTCCTGACCTTTGGAGGGTATTCATGCTGCTGTTTTTCGATATCGACGGAACCCTGTTTGACGACAGCCGGAAGCTGCCGGCCTCCGTCCTGCCATCCCTGGAAAAAGCGCATGAGAACGGTCACCTCATCTTCATCAATACCGGCCGGACCCTTTGCAACCTGGATCACCGCCTGGACGGTTTCCCGGTGGACGGCTGGATCATGGGCTGCGGCACCCGGATTGTCTTCCGGGGTGAAACGCTGCAGAGCATGGAATATGACCCGGCCCGGACCCTCCGCCTCCGTCAGGTCTTCCTGGACCTGGAAATACCGGTTGTCTATGAATGCGATACCGCCATGTATTTTGACCCGCTCTCTCCTGCCCATCCCGCCATTCCCATTTTCCGGAACTATGCCCGGAAAAACGGGATCGACCGGGACGTCACCGAAACAGATCCAGAATTCAGGGCGGTCAAAATGTTCTGCTTTTCCGACACCCGGGATCTGATCGACCGGCTGGAGGAAGCAACTGCCGCTGTCGGCCTGCCCTACACCGCCATCGACCGGGGCAAGGGAGGCTGGGAAGTGATCCCCGCCGCCTATTCCAAAGGAACCGGCATTGACGTCATCCGGCAGAAGCTGAACGTCGCTTTCGAAGACTGCTATGCCTTCGGTGACAGCCGGAATGATATGACCATGTTTGAGCATGTGGGCCACAGCATCGCCATGGGCAATGCCCCGGAGGATGTGAAGGCTGCCTGCTCCTGGACCACCGCCCGTCCGGAGGACGACGGCATTAAAAAAGCCATGATCCATTTCGGGATCATAGCGGATGAATAATATGTTTTATTGGATTCCCAGCTCTTCCTTCAGCTTGCTGACCCGGGCCGCTTCATGCGGTGCAGGAGCAACCAGCGGCATAATCAGGAAGTGCTGCAGCGCGTCCGCGTCCTTCAGCACCTCGTCAAAGGGTGAATCAACCTCGTCTTTATCGCTGTGACGGTAAATCGCATGCGAAATCATATCAATCTCTTCTTCTGAAAACAGATTCAGCTCCTGCAGGATCTTCCTTGCCGCAGCAGCACCCTGATGGGCATGATCCTTCCTGTTTCCTGTCTGGTAGGCATAGATGTCGTGCAGCAGGCCGGCAATCGCGGCCAGCTCCACGTTCTGCTGCCGTTTCATTGCCAGCAGCGCACAGGTCTGCGATACGCTGTACAGATGCACATAGCCGAATTTGATATCAATCTCTTTTGTTCGTGCCGCTACGATTTTGTCCACGCAGGCCTGGACCGCTCCGATTCTTTCCATTTTTAATGATCATCCTCTGTTTATTCAGGTTTCACTGCCCTCGCCAGGAAATTGAGTTCTGTAATATCCTCGCCCTGGCACTCCAGATATCCGTTCAGCACAAAACCGCATCGGATCATTCCGCCCAGGTATTCCTCCATGGTGTGGCCGTACTCGATCCACTCGGAATCATCGTACTCCCGGGTACAGCATGGCACCCGGTGAACCGTCTTGTAATAGCCGCCCTGCTCATTCTCCGCCCAGTCGCACATATAGTTAATGGGAGCCGGCGCCATGATCATCAGCTCCCCGCCTTTGGCCAGCACCCGGAAGCATTCCCGGAACACCACGCTGACGTCCGGGATATACATCAGGGACGGCGGGTTGAAGATCATGTCAAAGGATGCATCCGCAAACCGGGACAGGTCACACATGTTACCTTTCACGATCTCAATGTCCAGTCTCTCCCGTTCCGCGATTGCCCGGTCCTTCTCCAGCATCCCGCCGGAGAGGTCAATCACCGTTACCTTTGCCCCGGCGCAGGCAAACAGCGGCGCCTGCAGCCCGCCGGCACCCGCCAGGCACAGCACCCGTTTCCCTTTGATATCACGCAGCCATTCTGCCGGCACTTCCCCGTTCCAGAAGCGCAAATGCAGTTCCCCTTTTCGGGCCGCTTCCAGCTCTTCCTTTGTGGCGGATGCCGTCCAGTCCGCGTTGCCCAGGACCAGGTTGTCTATATTCTTTTCCACCTGTTCAAATACATTGTCCACTGTTTTACCTCATGTTTGCTTTACCAGCGCTTCATGTTCTTCTCAAACTTTTCTGTATAGGCCGCTTTCAGCTCTTCCGGTGTGATGCCGTAGCAGAGCATCACGTCATTGTAATACATCAGCACGTCCGCCATCTCTTCCACAAGATCCTTCCGCAGTTCAGGATCCTGCGCCGCTTTTGTGCCGCCGTTTTTCTTGACGATGTCGATGACTTCGCCGGTCTCCCCGATCATCCAGAGCAGCTTGTTCTTCCCGGTCTCCGGTCCGATCGGTTCCCATTTGCCTTTGTACTGTTCCTGCAGCTGCTTTTGCATCTCCTGCATTTCCTGGATACTGAAATCTTTCATGAATCTGTTCCTCTTTTCCGGCTGCCGGGGCGGCACCGTCTCAGTTCTTCCGCCGGTCCTTCCCGGTGCTTTCATAATACTGTGCTTTCTCCGCGTACATCATGGCGTCTGATTCCCGGAGCAGCGCGTCTATATCCTTCGTTCCTTCGCTGATATAGCTGAAGCCGACAGCGCAGCTGTAGGGCGTTTCCGCCACATTGGCCCGGATGCGTTCAATCAGCTGGAGCACCTCGTCCCGCGTGCATTTCCTGCAGACGATAATGAACTCGTCGCCGCCCACCCGGTATCCGGCCTGCCTGCGTTTCAGCGCACGCATAAAACAAATCGCCAGGGTGATCAGCGCATCGTCACCGGCCGCGTGGCCGTCGGTATCATTGATGGTTTTCAGTCCGTTCATGTCCAGCGAGACCAGGGCGCTGATATCTTCCGGATTGTTGTATATATCCGCGTAATAGGCCGAACGGTTGAGCATGCCTGTCATCAGGTCCTTCCGGGTTACCTGGAGAACGGAAAACACATAGTATGTGAAAAGGGCAATAGCGATGGTTGCGCAGAAAATCTGGGAGTAGGCACTGCCGAACACAAACGGCAGGAACAGTCCCAGTGCGAACGCAAAGCAGAGGAAGCCGATCGGGGAAAGTTCTATCAGTTTCTTATTGCTGCGGGTATACAGAATGTAGATCAGGAAGACGCAGTACGCCCCCGCCATGATGTAGGGCAGCAGTCCGAGCGGTCCGCGGCGGAATACATTGTCGCTGTCAATCCGGAAAACAATCCCGGTAAAGATGGAAATGAAATTGATAACTCCATGCAGGGCTGCGGGAATAAAAATATACCTGTGCAGTTCCTTGTTCATCGTATAAAGCACCTGCGCGATGATAATCGGCGTGGCACTGTACCGGAGGGCCATCAGCACAACCCGCAGCTCCCGGTTCAACCCCCGGTCAGCCAGGTAAAACTCCACATACACGACAATGGAGAGAAGGAAGATTTCACCGATCAGCAGATACATTCGTTTGATGCTTCTGGGTGCCAGCGAAACCGTCATTTTCAGGGCAACCGCATACGCAAACAGAATAAGGATCAAAACCCAATTCTGCAATAAGTACTCTTTAAACATGCGGATGCCTCTTTCTGTTCTGTGTACAGTCGTGTCTGCTGTCAGATTTCTTCAATGATAGAGTTTCCCGCCTCGCCCGTCGTCCATTGCCACTTTTCATAAAACCGCAGCCTGCCGTTTTCCTCCTGCGGTTCAGAGTCACAGGATCCGGCCTTCAGTTCCCCGGCTGTATTGATGTGCTGATAGGTAAAATGCAGGCATTGCTTCTCATCCATGGTTCCCACAAGGAACCCTTTCACGACGCTTCCGCCGGAATACTCCGCCCAGATCACGTTCCCTTTCTGGTGATAGCAGAAGATCGTCTGATCGGAAACCTCTCCGGATTCAGAGTTCTCTACTGCGGTAAACAGCCGGCCGTCCACGGAGAACGGTTCCTCCCTGTCATCAAACAGGGTTCTGCCCTTCTCGTAGGCTTCTGCCAGGTTCTGTTCCCAGTTTTGCTCCCGCTGTGCCAGTTCCCTGGTCATCCCGTCAAAAACCACAAACTCCTGCTTCCGGATCCGGTTGAAGAACCGGTCGCCGAACATCACTTTCTTCATGCTGTCCAGCAGGCCGAACTTTTCCAGCCGTTCCATCGTATTGCCCGCTGTGCACAGGATCAGCGCCTTGTCCAGTGTCTTCATCCGTTTCTCGCCGTAGGCAAAGCCGTAAGACCACACCCGGTCAATCCAGCCCACCAGCTTCGCCGGGGCTTCCGTCCAGAACACCGGATAGATCAGTACAATCGCATCCGCCGCATTGATCTTATCCTGCTCTGCCAGTACATCCTCCGCCAGGTCGTTTGTGTTTCTGTAATTGGCGTCCCGGAGGTATTCCTTTTCAGACATATCCGTCCTGAAATCCATGGCATACAGGTCAGACAGGATATATTCATTTCCCCCATCCGTGATTCCTTTGATAAACGCGTCCCGCACATGCCGGGTAAAGGAATCCTCCGACGGGTGGCAGTATACAATCAGTGCCTTCATTATTTCCCCTTTTCCATTTCCGGGTCTTCCCCGTTCTCAATCTTTTCGATCATATCGATCCGCCGCTGGTGGCGGCCGCCTTCAAACTCGGCATTCAGCCAGCTGCGGGCTATCATCTTCGCTTTTTCATTCCCCACAACCAGTGCACCCATGGTCAGGATATTGCTGTTGTTGTGGCGTTTGCTCATCTCCGCGCTGTACACGTCGCTGCAGGTGCATACCCGGATCCCCCTGACCTTGCACGCCACAATGCTGATCCCCATGCCCGTGCCGCACAGCAGGATTCCCCGGTCGCATTCGCCCGAAGCCACCGCCTGCGCGGCCTTGTATCCGTACACCGGATAATCGTCGCCCGGGTTGTTGGCGTCATAGGTGCCAAAGTCTTTCCAGGTGAGGCCCATCTCATCCAGCATCTTCATCAGTTCCTGTTTCAGTGCCACCCCATGATGGTCACAAGCCAGTGCAATCACGACGTATACACCTCCGTCTCAAAAACCCAGTGCCCGCTGCACCTTTACCACAAAAAACTCATCAGCGTTTTTCATCGTTGGAATATGGATCAGCACCGCTCTTCCGCTGAACTTCCGGAGCAGATGCCAGTATGCTTCGTTGCACAGATAGGCCGTCGGCGTCTCAGAGACCTTTGCTTCCAGCCCGGCTTCCCGGAAGCCGTCCGTCATTCTTTCCAAATCCAGCCTTGACGAACACCTGATGCCGTCCTTCTCCGCTGTTCTTTCAATCCTCACCGTACCCGCCAGGTTCTTATCCACACCGAACAGTATGACGCTGTCATATGCCGCGTCAATGGCGTCAATATCCTTCTTCACCCCGCCGAAGGAATTGGTCAGCAGGCAATAATCCCGTCCCAGCGCTTTCACCAGCTCCCCGGACAGGTTATTCCTCCCTTTGAATCCGATCAGCAAAGTACAGTTCATGCGTTCATTCCTTTATCCTATGTGCGGTAATAATCGTGTAGCTGTATGCGTTGACCGTAATCTCGCAGCCGTCGATCCGGATGTACCAGTTCTTTCCTCTCCGTTCTGCTTCAGCCCTGGAATCCTGAATCTTTTCCCTGCACCAGGCAACCACGTCCTGCTCCCCCAGGCCCAGGTTTCTCCTGATCCTCTCCACACCCATCTCCGTTGTGTGAATACGCTCAAGATTCTCAATCAACACATTCATCATTAAACTGTCCTCACAGAATGGATTTGTCCAATTGGTATAACCAAAATAATTATGAATTGTGAATTATGAATTTATGTCCTGCCTGTCGGCGCAGTATTAATTCTGAATTCTTAATTCTGAATTCTGAATTCAGAAAGCTTCGCCTTCAGTTTCTCATACCTTTCAAACTTTTCCCGCTTCCTGAAGTGTTCTTCCCTCGTCTGCTCATGCAGCAGGGAATAGTCCAGCTTCTCGTCACCGAACTGCTCACTGGTCAGGTCAAAAACACAGTCGCCGACCACATTGAAACAGTGATAATTCCCGTCCCCCAGCGGCACGCCAAAGACCTTTCCGCCGAAAATATCCTGTGCCAGGAAGGCGGTAATGGAGCACTGACCCAGCGTCCGGTTTTCTTTGCTCCAGTCCTTCTGCATCCGGGGTGCGCAGGTTTCTTTTGTCCACACGTTCCACAGGGCTTCATACAGGTCCCTGGGTGTCCCGATCCCCGGGTACTCCCGGTTCACTGCCGGAACCAGCGCCTGTTCCCATCCATAGAAGCCGTACTTCATGCCTTATCACCCCTTCCGCCTGTTATCCGCATCATACCGCATGAGCCGCCGGAAAAGCAAGCTTTTCCGGTGCGTTCTTTTGAAGTATAATACCCCATATAAACAACCAAAGGAGCAGCACATAATGGGCGAACTCATCACAAAGGACGGCCTTCGTCTGCACTACGAGGAATTCGGCACCGGCGGCCGGGTGGTTCTTTCCGCCATGGCCGGGCTTTTCTATCCGGACGGACTGCAGCAGGCCCTGGCCCGAAAAGGATACCATGTATACTGCTTGACCCTCCGGGGCTTTGCCCCTTCCTCCTATGTGACGGAGGACTATGGAGAACGCTGGTATGACGTGTTTGCCGGGGATGTCATCGTCCTGGCGGATTCCCTGGGCCTGGACCGTTTCTTCTATCTCGGTGCCTCCCACGGAGCAGGTATTGGCTGGCATCTGCTCTGGCGTTACCCGGAGAGGGTCAAAGCCTTCGTAGCTGTCGTCCCCGGCCCCCACAGTCTGGAAGCCGGAGTCATGTCCTACCGCCAGATGCTTCTGCAGGGCCTGATCTCCGCCCCGCCGCCCTTTGATCCGCCCACGGACGATCCGGACCGCCTGGCCCGCAGGGAAAAGCGGGAAGCCTGGCTGAAGAGCCTGCCGAAAGCGGATCCCCTGGAAAAGCAGGTGGATTACGGCCGTCCCCTTATGTGCTGTGGTACGGAAGAAAGGCTGCGCGAGGTACTCCGTTCCCTGCAGACCCCGACCCTGATCCTCGGCGGCACGGACGACCCCATCAGCACCCCCGCGCTGATGACCCGCACCGCCTGCTGCCTGCCGGACTGCAGGCTGGTCATGTATTCCCGCTCCGGCCACAATATTGATACGGATATTCCGGAAGAGCTGGCCGATGAAGCGGATCGGTTCCTTCAAAAGTATTGAATATAAAAAGACGGCACCGGGCAGTTGAACTGTCCCGGTGCCTTTGGGTATACCCATCTATATGAAAGGCCCTGCTTTACAGCTTGTCTTCTTCGAGCCTGTGCAGTTTGCGTCTCAGGATAACGCCCTGAAGCACCAGCAGGATCAGCAGCAGGCCGCATCCTCCGCCCAGTGCAATCGTCAGCGGAGAGACTTTTTCTTTCTTTTCGTTCTCTCCCTCCGCTTTCTCTTCTGTGTTCTTCTTGAGCGGCGGATCGACCTTCAGGTTTACCGGCAGTTCAAGAGAAGCCGGATTGCCGTCTTCATCCGTGCAGTCCACGGTCACGGTACCGGTATATTCACCGGTGACATCCTTGGATGTTGTCAGGATCAGCTGCGCCTGCCGGGTTTCTCCGGGCTGGATGGTACCCACCAGTACGCTCTGCCTGTCCGTAATGCCGGGCATGGAAACCGTGGCCATCACATTCACAATATCCGCCTTGCCCATGTTCATCAGCGGCAGCGTCAGGGTTACGGAGTCTCCGGCATAGACAGACGGAGCCATCCTGATCCCGCCCTGTTCCATCCGGATGGACTGGTGCACGGCCACTGTATTGCTGCATTCATAGCTGGCCTCGGCACCCACCGCATTCCAGGTCATTGCCATCTTCAGCATGTGCGGTACGACCGTGGCCTTCTGCACTACGGTGACCGGATAGGTTACGGTGATGCTCTCGCCGATGGGCAGGCTGCCCAGGTACACTTTCTCAGCGTCCCGGGGCAGGATATGTCCTGCCTCGTCACTGATCTTCAGTTCCAGATTTTCAATATCCGTGGCAGCGCAGGGGTTGGTCAGCGTCAGCTTCACTTCGCCATCCTCGCCGACAGACAGGTCAGCCTGTACGTCGCTTATACTGATCCGGGGTTTTTCCAGGGCTTCTTCGTTGCCCCGTACCCGGACGGTATAGGGAATATCCAGGCTCTGTTCCTGTCCGTCCCTGCCTTTCGCCGTCACACGGATCACACAGGGATAGTCGGCATTTTTCAGGTTGGACAGCATGGACAGGGTGAAACGAACCTCCCAGATGCCTGTTTCTTCATCTTCATGGGCTTCCACCGTCATATCCTGGGATTTGAAAGGCGTCACCCGCGGGTTTTTCACCTGCAGTTCCGCCATAACGGATTCAACTTCCCCTTCTGTCCTGATGGGGAGGATCAGGCTCCATTTGTTTCTGTCTGTGGAAGCTTCATATCCCTGGTACCAGGACCGGTCCATCCCCCGGAGAATCCTGTTCTCATCCAGGCTGAGGGCCGGTGCACCCTCGCCGCAGGCGGCGAAAATGGGTACAAGAAGCACAGCGGTCAGCAGGACCGCGAACAGTCTCTTCTTTTTCATATTATCTGTTACAACTCCCTGATATTCTCGACAATCGGCTGACGGGCAACCTTGATCAGCCTGCTGCGGATACCTGCGGTACAGGCCAGTGCCACACAGGCAGCCAGCACAATCAAAACCGGGATCATAATCACCGGATGGTTATGTGTAAACAATCTGAACGTCCTGAATTCGGTGACTGCGTAGAACAGCAGGCACGGAATCAGTGCGGCGCCCGCGCAGGCCCAGACCGGCAGGCGGTAGCAGCCGACCAGCGTCCTCAGGTCCGCACCCACGGCACGCAGTGTGCCGATCATCCGGGTATCGGACCGGATCTGCCGGGAAACACCCGTCACCTGCATGAACACGGATACGGCAAAGAACAGCAGGATCATGCCGGTCAGAATCGCAATCTCACGGATCTTCCTGGCCTGCTTTGTCCGGGCAGTTTGAAGCTGGTTATCCACCATCATGAAGCCCCTTGTGGCGATCTGGTTCAGCTGGTTGTCAATGAAAGCCTCCTGATCCTCTGTCAGTTTCCTGGAACAGAAAACTTCCGCGTACGAAGGATTGGGCAGTTTCAGGCCCATGGCCTGTGCGCCCCTGTCTGTCAGGATCACGGTAATCCCGCTCAGGTAAATCCCGTCGATATGGGCGTCACTGCCCAGCACCGCACCCACTTTGGTTTCGGCTCGGACGCAATCCATGGACTGGTACCAGTCTTTCCATTCACTGCCGATGTCGTAAGTCATCGGCGCTTCGTCTGCTTTTCTCCCTGACAGTTCCAGCAGGCTCAGCTGCAGGCCCTGTTTGAAATAGTCATTTTGAATGATTATATCCCATTCTTTGTCCTTGATTTCATCTATCCGGGAGAATGTTTCCATTGCAAGACCGCCGTTTTCAGTCTTCCTGGCGCAAAGATTCGGAGCGTAAACCAGCACCTGTTCCCCGCTGTCCAGCTTTTCCGGATTGATGGAGCCGTCTGTAACATATTCCCTGAATGCCGTCGGATCGCAGTCCAGCACCTGGACAGTGATCGGCACAATGGTTTCCGTAATGCCAAGCTGGCTGCGAATCAGGTCCATCCGTTCCACGTTCTGGACCGCTTCCTGCGCGCCCCAGTCTTCATTGCTCCGGGCCCGGGCGTCCGCCAGTTCCTCATCGTTCATGAACAGCCAGTCATTTCCGGATCCGATTCCATGCATGGTGCCGACAGAGTGGACGATATGTTCACCGTCCGACCCGACTGTGTCGACTTTCCTGGTTTTGAAATAATCCGGCACCTCAGGCATCAGCAGGTTGGCATTGAGGTATGTAACGGACTGCACCTTGGTAACGCCTTCATAGGAAGGGATTTTCCGCATTTCATACCGGATCTCTTCCGCGTCGGAAGACGGCTGGGAAAAAGGATCCGTTACCCATGCGCTGTCATAGGGGCCGTTCATCTCAAACGCCGGGGTGTCGTTGTTCTGCTGCCGGATGCCCAGTACCACCTCACCCAGAAGCAGGGTGGAAAGCAGGGTCAGGGCAATCATGCCGGCAGTCCCTGCCTGGCGCAGGGGATGGAGCCGCACGCGGCGTCCGGCAATCAGCCGGTCCGTTTTGAATTCCATGTGGTTCCGCACTTTTCCGGCACGGCGCAGCAGCGCGGTGTCCCGCAGCACGCCCATGGGCATCTGGGCCGACGCGTGGTAAAGCGGCAGGCGGGAGGCAACAAAAACGCACAGTCCGGAAATACACAGGATCGGAATCAGCAGCCACAGGTTCAGGGAGAAAACCACCTGATCCGGGGCCAGCATGGAAATAATCCAGGTCACGATAATACCCAGCAGCAGGCCGGCAGGCAGCGCGGTCGCTGTCAGCATCCAGGCTTCAGCGCCGTAGATCCGGCGGACCTGCCTGCGGGTGGCGCCGATGGCGCGCAGCATGCCGATGTCCTCGTTCTTCCGGCTCAGCAGGCTTTCCATCGCTGTGGTAATTCCAACGCAGGCGGACAGCATCAGCGCTGCGCCCAGCACAACCCATAGGGCAATCCGGCTGATAAGGTTCCTTGCGCGGGCGTAACCCGAGTCGTCATAAACCGCCTCACCGGTTTCCCGGCTGACGCCGTAGGTGTACGTATACACATTCAGTTCAGGCGCCAGGGGGCAGTTCCGGACCACCTGGTTAAAGGTGATCAGCGGGGCGTAGGTCAGCACACGGTGAACAACCTTGCTGCCCACTTTATAGGTTTCCTCAGGGGAAACCAGCATGGCCGGGAACCGCATTCCTTCCTCATCCAGACGCATCTCCAGATAGGTGGTTTGCTCATTCAGGATACCGACCAGTATAAAACTCTTTTCCTCTTCCTCGCCGTGGATCGGGGTCATCGTCAGCTTCAGCGTATCGCCGACAGATGCCTTGTCCACGCCCAGCCGGACCAGTGCGCTCTGTTCCGCGGCGATTTCTCCCGGTTTTTCCGGCATACGGCCCTCGATCAGGACCCGGTTCATCAGCTTTTCAGCTTCTTCGTCATAATAGCCGGTACAGATCTTGCTGTCCTTCACGGTTGCGTCAACTGTCACGTGGCCGAGCCGCTGGAAAAAGCCGCAGTTGCGCAGCTGGTCATCCGTCGGGCCGTAGTTTCCCAGCTCAAACATATCCATCCAGCCGACGCGCTGGGCCATCTGTTCTTCATGTCCGCGTACAGTTCCCCAGGCGCACAGGCTCGTGGCCGTGGCCAGGAAAACCGCCAGCAGGATACCGACAAAAAGGCTGACATAGGCTTTCCGGTTCACCCGGATATTCGCCCTGGCAACCCTGCTTAATGTGAGGTTCTTCATAAGGAAGCCCCCTCACCGCTGTCTTCCGCCACTTTGCCGTCTTCCAGGCGGATAATCCTGTCTGCCTGTTCCGCAACACCCAGGTCATGTGTCACCAGGATCATGGTAATGCCCAGCTCAGTGCTGATGGTACGCATCAGAGTCAGCACTTCCCGGCCAGTCTTTCCGTCCAGGTTACCGGTAGGCTCATCGGCGAACAGGATCGCGGGCTTATTGGCCAGGGCACGGGCAATACAGACCCGCTGCTGCTGTCCGCCGCTCATGGCACCGGGCAGGTGGTTCAGCCGGTCTTCAATACCCAGCATGTCTGTCAGCCGTTTCAGGTACTCTTCGTCCGGCTTGCGGTTGTCCAGCATGACCGGCAGCAGGATGTTCTCCTGTGCGGTCAGCTCGCGCACCAGGTTGTAGGCCTGGAACACAAAGCCGAAGCGGCGGCGCCGCAGCACCGACAGCTGATTGTCATTATATTGAAACAGGTTGTTTTCCTGATAAATCACCTTACCGGAAGTCGGTCTGTCCAGACCGGAAAGAAGATGAAGCAGGGTGGATTTGCCGCTGCCGCTCTTACCGGTAATGGCGGTAAAAGTACCTTGTTCAAAAGAGAGGTTCACACCGTCCACGGCATGCACCGCGGCGCTGTTATTCCCGTAGGTCTTCATAAGCTCTTCACAACGAATAATCTCCATCATTCATTCCTCCTCGGGAACAACCATACCAAATGAACCTTACTTTCAAGTGACTTTAACCTTACACTTTCGTAAGAAACTTCTTTCTTCTTTCAAGTAAGCAACCAAGAGTCCTTACCTCGTATATGATACGCACAAGCAATCAGGTCGCTGCAGCTGCAATATCGTTAGGGTGTCATTCCGACCAAGGCCGCAGGCCGCGTGGAGGAATCCCTTACTACGTCCGAAGGACGCTCAATTTTTAAGTCTTCAGTTTTAAGTATTCATTTATTATCTTGGATACCGAGGGGACGGTTCCTCCGGTATCATCCCAAAGTAAACCAAACGCGGAAATGAAGTCTCTTTCACATTCGGCCTCTGGCCGAATATTTCACATCGCGAAGCGATATTTCACATTGAGCCGCTTGCGGCTCAATATTTCATATTTGCCATCGGCAAATATTTCATTTTCAACTCATTTTTAAGGAAACTTGTACAGATTAGTGGACACATTAAAGACTGAAAAAATCATTTGGCGACATGTAGTTAATACCTGAATGGAGGCGATCCGCATTGTAGTACATCTCAATGAAGTTCACGATTGTCCTGGCTGCTTCCTCAAACCGCAGTGAACGGATATCATCCATTTCACATTCAAGCGTTCTCCAGAAGCTTTCAATCGGCTGGTTGTCATTCGGTTTCCCCGGCCTGGACATACTCTTTCGAAAGCCATGGCTTTCGACCAGTTCCTTCGTCTTCTTTGCTGTGTACTGGCATCCTCGGTCACTGTGGTACACCGCATTCTCTGGCCGCTTTGGGTTTCTTCCCACAGCCATTCTGAATGCATCCTGCACCAGCTTCTGTGTTTGCGTTTTAGCGATGCTCCATCCAACGATCCGTCTTGTCGCTACGTCTATAATGCCGCATACATAAACTTTTGTTCCGTGACATCTCAGCTCTGTTATGTCACTGCACCATAGATAGTTCGGCTGAACTACTTCGAATTTCTTCTTGATCAGGTTCTCTTCCAGATACTGTGGAGCATCCTTCTTCTCTTTTCTCCACTTTCTCCGTCTGCCGCACTTCGCTTTCAGTCCGTTCTTTCGCAGGATATTGCTTATCCGGTATTCACTAATCTCTATTCCTTTCCTTTGCAGTTCCTTCCGGATGCGTATCCTTCCATATCTTCCGTGGTTCTCTGCGAAAGACTGAACGACCGCTTTTTCCTCTTCTTTTTCTTCTTTTTCTGTCCGTTTCCTTTCTTTGTAGTAATTACTCTTTGACACACCCAGCACTTTGCATACTTCACTTACCGGATATTCCTTGAGTTCCTCTTTCGCAAACCTCACTCGTCTGCTGGGTGTTTCGCAAAGTATGCCGCTGCTTTTTTTAGGATCTCATTCTCCATTTTCAGCTTCTCATACTCTTTTCGAAGCTTCTTCAACTCGGCATCCGCTGCTCTCTGGTGTCCTTTCCCTACAAACGCTTCTTCTCCGTAGGTCTCGTATGCGCTTGTCCACTGGTACAGCAGGATCTTGTCTATCCCCAGTTTCTCCGCCACTACCGCATACTTGAGTCCATCTTTTAACACCAGTTCACATGCTTTGATCTTAAACTCTTTGCTGTATGTTCTATGCATTTGTGTCCACCTCTTTCCTTTACTTTATCATTCAGTCTTCGAGGTGTCCACTTTTACTATACAACTCTCAAGTCTTCAGTCTTAAGTCTTAAGTTTTAAGTTATATCTCAGGTCCTGATCATGTCCAGCACCGGCATCGAAATCGTAAACTTCAGCCCCTTCTTTGTATTCTGTGCCAGTATCTGCCCATGATGCCGGTAAATAATCTCTTTCACAATGGCCAGGCCCAGGCCGGCACCCTTCTTGCTCTGTCCCTCCGCCCGGTAAAAGCGGTCAAACAGGTGGGGCAGGTCCTTCGGCGAGGCACCGCCGCCGTCGTCCTCCAGCGTGCAGTATAAAAACTTGTCCGTGGTTTCCATATAGATCCAGATATGTCCGTCTTCCGCCGTATGCTCACAGGCGTTCTTGAGCAGGTTCCGGAAAGCTTCCGCCAGCCATTTCTCGTCGCAGCGGATGGTCGCCTCCCCTTCAATGGTCAGCGTCCGTCCGGGCCACAGGGGATGCATCTGCTGCCAGTCCCGCTCAATCATCTTCCGGAGATCGCATTTCGCGTATTCAAACTGATAGCCGTCCGCGCAAAGCCTTTCCAGCCGCAGTAGGCTGCTGATCAGCGTTTCCATGCGCTCAATCTGGACAATCTGCTGTTCACAGTGGGGGCTGGAATCCATTTCGCAGTACAGCCGCAGGGAGGCCAGGGGCGTCTTCAGCTGATGGGAAATATCCGCCGTCAGGTTGCTGGTCCGCTTTGCCTCCTGGCGGAACCGTTCTTCGGCCACGTCAATGCGGTTCTGCATCTCCATGGCGGCGTTCTCCACCTGCGCGATCGTATCCTCTTTCAGGGAAAGCGGCAGGTTCCCGCCGATCCCTACCAGGTAATCCTCCATATTTTCGGACAGCTGTTTCAGCCGCCTGTTGTTGCACAGGTGGCGGATTACGATTCCTGCCAGGATCAGCAGGAGGATTCCGCTGAGGATGTATCCAACCATTGATATCCCACTCCCCGAATGGTGCTGATGTGCTCAGCGCCCACCTTCTCCCGCAGCCGGCTCATATGCACCGACAGCGTGTTGTCATCGATAAACTTGCCGCCCTCGTCCCACAGGACCTCCAGCAGGCGTTCCCGCGGCACCACGGACGGATGATCCATCAGCATGGTCACAATCTTGTATTCCGTCAGGGTCAGGGGCAGCGCTTCGCCGTCCTTCATCACCTGCATCCGTTCCCGGTTCACCACAAAGCCGCTCCGGCTGAGGGGCCGGACCGCCTGGCTGCTGCGCAGCAGCACCCGTACCCGGCTCAGCAGCTCCTGCATCCGGAAAGGCTTGGTCACATAATCATTTCCGCCGGAATCCAGCCCCCGGACCACGTCAAACTCCTCGCCCCGGGCGGTCAGGAAAAGTACCGGCCGGGTTTCACCGGCTTCCCGCCATTCCCGGCACAGGCTGACGCCGTCGCCGTCCGGCAGGCCCACGTCCATCACCATTGCCTGCACGGCGTCCGTCAGGCGTTCCCGGGCTTCCTTCAGGGAGCCGGCGGTGATTACCTCATATCCGTCCCGGACAAACAGCTCCGTCAGTCCTTCCCGCAGGTCGGTATCGTCTTCCACCAGCAGAATGGTATTCATCATCATCATTCTCCGTTTCTGTATCCGTCCGCGCGCGTATACTGTGCGCATTCATGTTTTTATGATAGCACGCTGCAGGAAAGCGGGCAAGTCAGTGCCAAAATACAAAATAAATACAATTTCGTTGACATTCCGTTTTTGCGGTGCTACACTGCATATGGTATTGAACTGTTGGCGACAATTCCATATTTAGTAAGGAGGGTTTCTTATGACCGGTCTTCCGCTTATCATCGCGTTCATTGTCGCGATCGTCCTGATGATCCTTCTGATCTCCAAGCTGAAGGTTCATCCTTTCCTGGCGATCATGGGCATTTCGCTGCTGCTCGCCATTGTTGCCGGTATCCCGCTGAAACAGATTCCCGATATCATCGGTTCGGGCTTCTCCGGGACCTTCACCTCCATTGGTATTGTCATCATCCTCGGTGCCTTCATCGGCGCTGTGCTGGAAAAGACCGGCGCTGCCCTGAAGCTGGCTGACATGGTGATCAAACTGGTGGGTGAAAAGAATCCCCAGCTGGCCATCGAGCTGATGGGCTGGGTGGTTTCCATCCCCGTCTTCTGCGACAGCGGCTTCGTTATCCTGAACCCCATCCGTAAAGCCCTGGTCAAGCGTACCGGCGTCTCCTCCGTGGCGATGACGGTCTGCCTCTCCTGCGGCCTTTACATCTCCCATGTGTTCATCCCGCCGACCCCCGGCCCCATCGCGGCGGCCCAGACCCTCGGTGCGGGAGATTACCTGCTCCTGGTCATCGGCATCGGCGTGCTGTGCTCCATCTTCCCGCTGATTGCCGGCCTGATCTTCGCCAAGTTCATCGGCAAAAAGATCAAGAGTGCCGATGAGACCGTTGACAACGGCGAAGTGGTCAAGACCTATGAAGAGCTCAAGGCCGAATACGGCAAGCTGCCGGGCGGTTGCAATGCCCTGGCTCCCCTGCTGATCCCGATCCTGCTGATGGCCCTGTCCTCCGTTTCCTCCATGGCCGGCTGGACCGGAGCTTTTGCTGACCTGCTGACCTTCCTGGGCAAACCCATCATGGCTCTGGCCGTCGGTGCTGTCCTGGCCATCATCCAGCTTTTCACTGCCGGCAAGGGCAAGGATTTCTACAATCTGACCAATGAAACCCTGAAGACTGTCGGACCGATCCTGTTCGTCACCGCGGCCGGCGGCGTACTTGGCAAGGTGATTTCCTCCTCCGATATGGTCAACTACATCACCGCCAACGCCACCACCCTGCAGGCCATCGGCATCTTCTTCCCCTTCCTGCTCGCGGCTATCCTCAAGAGCGCACAGGGTTCCTCCACCGTCGCGATTACAACCACGGCCGGTATTGTGGCGCCGCTCCTCGGTGTGCTTGGCTTCACTGCTCCCGTGCAGATCGCCCTGGTGGTCATGGCCATCGGTGCCGGCGCAATGACCGTCTCCCATGCCAACGACAGCTACTTCTGGGTGGTTACCAACTTCGGTGATATGCAGCCTGAGCAGGGCTACAAGACCCAGACCCTGATGACCCTGGTCATCGGTATTGCTTCCATTATTGAGATCTTTATCCTCAGTCTGATTTTCTGATCTCAACCAAAACCTCAGCGCACCATGCCTTCGGACATGGTGCGCGTCTTCTTCTCATCCATCTACTTGCGATACGAAACCTGGTGTCATTCCGAGCATAGTCGAGGAATCCCTTACTACGTCCGAAGGACGCATTTATTCAAAGGATGGTGTAGCCATCCATCCATCGTTTTTAAGTTTTCAGTTTTCAGTATTCATTTTTCATTATCATCCCTGGAGGTTTATATGAACCGACAATTGCGTGATCATGCGGATCAGATCGTCCGCGAAGCCATCGCGGCGGTACAGCCGGACGCGGCTGTGCAGCGTGCCCTTTCCGGCATGGAGTTCCCCGGCCGGGTACTGCTGGTAGCCGCCGGCAAAGCCGCGTGGCAGATGGCAAAGGCAGCTTCCGACTGCCTTGGCGACCGGATTGAAAACGGCGTGGTCGTCACCAAATACGATCATGTCATGGGTCCCATCGCAAATTTCACCTGCTTTGAGGCAGGCCATCCGGTGCCGGATGAAAACTCCTTCCGGGGCACCCAGGCAGCCCTGGATCTCGTGGCGGACCTGTCGGAAAAGGACACTGTCCTCTTCCTCCTCTCCGGCGGCGGCAGCGCGCTGTTTGAAAAGCCGCTGGTCCCCGCGGAGGAGCTGCAGGATATCACCGGCCAGCTGCTGGCCTGCGGCGCGGATATTGTGGAGATCAACACCATCCGCAAACGCCTGTCCCAGGTCAAGGGCGGCCGTTTTGCCCAGCTCTGCTGGCCTGGCAAGGTGGAAGCCGTCGTCCTCTCCGATATCCTCGGGGATCCGCTGGACATGATCGCTTCCGGTCCTGCCTGTCCGGACTCTGCCACCGCCGAGGACGCCCAGCGCATCCGGCAGAAGTACAACCTGCGGATGTCTGACGCGGCGGAACGCCTGCTGACGATTGAAACGCCCAAGACGCTGGATAACGTGCATACCCAGATCAACGGCAGTGTCCGGGAGCTGTGCGCGGCCGCGGCCGTCACCTGCCGGAACCTGGGCTATGAACCTGTCCTCCTGACCGATCAGCTCTGCTGCCAGGCCCGGGAAGCCGGCAGCTTCCTCGCTTCCATCCTGAAAACCCACGCCGGGGATCCCAAGGCTATGGCCTTCATCGCCGGCGGCGAAACGGTTGTAAAGCTGACCGGCCATGGAAAAGGCGGACGGAACCAGGAGATTGCTCTTTCCGCCGCGGCAGGCATCGCCGGGCTGGAACGGGCGGCGGTCTTCTCCGTCGGCAGCGACGGGACCGACGGCCCCACGGATGCCGCCGGCGGCTATGCGGACGGCGATACCTGTGCGGAACTGCTGGCCCATGGCCTGTCCATTGACGCGGTGCTGCAGGACAACGACGCCTATCACGCCCTGGAGAAAACCGGCGGCCTGATCATCACCGGCCCCACCGGCACCAACGTGAATGACGTGGCTGTTGCCCTCCTGGACTGACCGGTAAAACCCATGTGTCTGTTTTTGGCCAGATACGACATGTATGCTTAAACCTGTACAATTTGTCCCTGAAATCGCCTGAATTTCGATTGTATTGCCATTTCTTTGTTGTATCATAGTTATACGGAAGGAGCCGTACAACTTCTTCCGGACATTCTGATCGCAAAGGAGTGAATACAATGAAGATCAGAAATAATGATGAACTGAAACTGTTTGAAGAAACACTCGACCGCTGCGACGCTTCCGTGCTGGTTGTCACTGCGCAGGGTGATCAATATGACCTGAAAGATCCTGCACAGCGTTACCTGGGTATCGCAGAAATGATTCGTGGCGAAGGCATCAACGAGCCCGAACTGTTCGCTTCCTCCTATAAGGATGAAATGAAACTCTTCAACTACCTGAATGCCGTAGCGTAATTCAGTTCAAACAATCAAAAAGCCCACTTCCGTAGTTTCGGAAGTGGGCTTTTTCCATCATTTTTAAGTCTTAAGTTTTCAGTTTTCAGTATTAATTATTTCTGACTCGAGCGCCGCCCATGCCGGCCTGAATCCGCTCTTCATCCCGTTCCGGATGGACCGCACATTGGACCAGGCCGCAGCATACAGCGGGATTTTCCCATGTTCAAAGATTGCCCGTGCCAGCCTGTTGGTCAGCGCGGATGCCACGCCTTTGCGCCGGTATTCCGGCAGCACGTCAATCCCGATCTGCCACATCTCCACGCAGTCATCGGAGCATCCCGCCAGGCCAATCAGCTTGTCCCCGTCGTAGGCACCGTAGCCCAGCATATCCAGGTGCTTCTTCGCCGGACTGCTCAGCGCGTTACTCCATTCCGGCACATACAAATCCGTGAAATCCTCCGGATGCATTTCCCGCATCTCATAGGGACAGGTCAGTTCCGCACTGAAAACCGCGTCCGGATCCGGCAGGTAGAAGCTGTGCATCCAGGCCACCCGGGCGCCTGCTTTCTGCAGGATTTTGTTCAGCTCATAGATGGCCATCGGCTCAAAGCACCGGTGAAACTTTTCCTGTCCGTTCACAAGCGCTTCCACTTCCGGGATCAGGTCCTTCCGGCAGGAGGCCACGACGTTGGAGCCGTAGGAGACCAGCCTGCAGGTATTGGGGCTTTTCAGGAACTTGCTTGCCTGTTCCGATGCCTTGTTTTCAACGAATACATGGGTAACCCCGCGGAAGTCCTCTTCCCCGCAGGAACAGTCAATGGCTGACTGCCGCATCGCAGCCGCCAGGATCTCCTTGTACGTCATACACACTCTCTCCTGATCCTCTTTCAGATGGTTTTGTCATTATACAGCAAATCGGATTCATCCAAAAGTAACTAATCAGAAATTCTGCCCGTTATTCGGCGAAACGATTCACTTTTTTATCCTGTTTTTCATTTTCTCCCTTGACAAGCATGTATGCCTATATTATTCTATACACAAGCACCGGCGTTTATGCCGTAGAAATGAAACGTTAGGTTATTGTAGGCTGTTATTCATATATTGAAGCCGTTGAAACCGGCTTGATTTCAGTCTTCATTTATATATTTGCAGCCTGATGATCATCACCAAAGGAGGATGCTTCATGGGAGAAGTGATCCTGACAATGAAAGGGATCGACAAATACTTCCCCGGCGTTCACGCCCTGGATCATGTCGATTTTGAAGTCCGTCGCGGGGAAGTCCATGCCCTCATGGGTGAAAACGGCGCCGGCAAGTCCACCCTGATGAAAGTGCTCACCGGAATCTATACCAAAGATGCCGGTTCCATCACCTTCGAGGGAAAGGAAGTCGAATTCCATAATCCCCGGGAGGCGCAGCAGGCCGGGATCGTCATCGTTCACCAGGAGCTGAACATGATGGGCCACCTGACCGTCGCCCAGAATATCTTCATCGGCCGGGAGCCGAAGCGCGGCCTGTTCATCAATGACAAAGCCATGAATGAAGAAGCCCGCAAGCTTTTCGCCCAGCTGAATATCGAGATCGATCCCAAAGAGACCATGAGCAGCCTGACCGTGGCAAAGCAGCAGATGTGCGAAATCGCCAAGGCTATTTCCCATGACGCGAAGGTCATCATTTTTGACGAGCCCACCGCGGCGCTGACCGACGCGGAGATCGATCAGCTCTTTGTCATCATCCGGGACCTGCGGGCCCGCGGATACGGTATTGTCTATATTTCCCACCGCATGGATGAGATCAAGAAGATCACGGACCGGGTCTCCGTCATGCGGGACGGCCAGTATATCGGCACCCTGATCACCGAGGAGTGCACCAAGGAAGACATCATCGACATGATGGTCGGCCGCGTCATCTATGAAGAGCCCAAGACCGAGAGCCGCTGCGCTGCGGATGCGCCGGTGGTCCTGAAGGTGGAACACCTCAACGCCGGGCGGATGGTTCAGGACGTCAGTTTTGAACTGCACCGGGGTGAAATCCTTGGCTTTGCGGGCCTGGTCGGCGCCGGCCGGACCGAGACCGCCCGCGCCCTGTTCGGAGCCGATCCCAAGCAGAGCGGCGACATCTGGATCAACGGAGAGAAAGTGTCCATCACCTCTCCGAAAGAGGCAGTAGAAGCAGGGCTTAGTTATTTATCCGAAGATCGGAAACGTTTCGGTGTCGTTCTGAAGAAGAACATCACGGAGAATTCCACCCTGGCCACCCTGAAGAAATACACCAAAGGAATCTTCATTGACAAGGCCGCGGAAGAGGCCGTTACACAGAAATATGTGGACGCACTGAAGACAAAGACCCCCGGCATCGACCAGCTGGTTGAAAACCTCTCCGGCGGCAACCAGCAGAAGGTGGTTATCGCGAAATGGCTGGTCAACGATTCCCAGATCATGATCTTTGACGAGCCGACCCGCGGCATCGACGTCGGCGCCAAGCAGGAAATCTACGAACTCATGAATCAGCTGGCTGCCTCCGGCAAAGCCATCATCATGATCTCTTCGGAGCTGGCAGAAATCCTGCGCATGTCCGACCGGATCATCGTCATGTGCGAAGGCCGGAAAACCGGTGAGTTTGATATTGCGGAGGCCACCCAGGAAAAGATCATGGCCGCCGCCACCCGGGATATTGATATGCAGAACCGGAAAGCCCGGCAGGAGGGAGAGGCGGTATGAAAGCAATGCTTGAACGGTTCAAATCCCTCAGGCTGGTCAGGATTATGGGCTTCAACCGGGTCGTCCTGATCGGTGTCATCATCCTGCTGTGCCTGATCTTCCAGGTACTCAGCGGTGTGCTGAATCACGGCAACGTCTTCCTGACCTATGCCCGGTTCACCAGCGCCATCAACTACGGATACTTCATCGGTTTCCTGGCCCTGGGCGTCACCTTCGTTATCGCCACGGGCGGTATCGACTTCTCCGTCGGTCCGGTCATGTTCGCGGCGGCGCTGATCTCAGGCTACTGTTTCAATAACTATGGATTCCCCATGTGGATTTCCCTGATCATGTGCCCCCTCATCGGTATGGTCTTCGGTACGGTCGGCGGCTTCTTCGTCTCCTACCTGCACCTGCCATCCTTCATCACCTCCCTGGCGCTGATGCAGATCGCCAAGGGCATCGGTTCCATCTTCACCAAGACCCAGAATGTATCCTGGCCCGGCAGTACCGATCCGGGCGGCTGGTACCGGAAGCTCTCCAACCTGGAGGTCACCGTAGGCGGCAGCAAGCTGAACATCCCTACCGGCCTGATCATCCTGATCATCGTGGCGATCATCTGCTCCATCGTGCTGAACAAGACCAAGGCCGGCCGTTACATGATCTGCCTGGGTGCCAACCGGGAGGCTGTCCGCCTCTCCGGCGTGGATACGCGCCGCTGGGAGATGCTGGCCTATGTAATCTGCGGTACCCTCGCCGGACTGGCCGCCATCTTCTATGTCGGATGCTACACCACGGTCCAGCCGGTCAAAGGCGACACCTTCAACAATGAAGCCATTGCGGCCTGCGTCATGGGCGGCACTTCCATGGCCGGCGGCCTCGCCTCCATCCTCGGCACCGTGATCGGCTCCTTCATCATCGCCATCATGCAGGAAGGCATCCTGTCCATGGGCTTCAACATTGCCTTCCAGTATTCTCTGACTGCTCTGATCCTTCTCGGCGCGGTAATCGCTGACGTGATGAGCCGCCGCCGCAGGAACTGACAAATGCGGAGAAAGGGGTAAGCAAATGGAAAACACCATTGACCGGAAAAAAGCAGCCCGCTCGGCATTCATCCGTTCCAGCGCCTTCCAGCGCCTGATCATCATCGCGGTTCTGATCCTGCTGTACGGCTTCTTCTACATCGCCAGTCCTTCCTTCCGGAAGTACACGACTCTTGTGCAGATCTGCAGCAACATGTATTACACGCTGCTCATGGCCATCGGCGTCACCTTCCCGCTGATCACCGGCGGTAATGACCTGAGCATGGGTACCGGCCTGATCTGCTATTCACTGATCGGCTCCTACCTGATGCGCATCTGCGGCTGGCCCCTGTGGGCGGCGATTATCATCACGATTCTCATGGGCGTCACCATGGGCGCGGTAAACGGCTTCGGCGTAGCCAAGCTGAATGTCCCGCCCTTTATCATGACCCTGGCCAGCATGATGTTCTGCCGCGGCATCGGCTCCATCCTTACCGGCGGCTTCTCCGGCACCTGGCCGGACGGCATGGAACCCGGTGCCGGATTCCGGAGCGTTTTCCGGCTCGTGGTCAAAACAGATACCGGGCGGATGCCCGTTCCCCTGGGAATGGTCTGGATGATCCTGCTGGTCATCATCATGTCCCTGGTCCTCAACAAGACCCGCGTCGGACGCTATACCATCGCCATCGGCTCCAACAAGGAAGCCCTGAAGCTTTCCGGGGTAAACGTGCTGAAGTGGCACATCTTCGCCTATATGATCTGCGGCCTGTTCACCGGCCTGGCAGCCGTGACCTACGCCGCCACCTTCTCCAATATCACGCCCGGCCAGGGCGCCGGCTTTGAGCTGAACGCCATCGGCGCCGCCATCATCGGCGGCACGGCTATGACCGGCGGTTCCGGTTCTGTCTTCGGAACCTTCCTGGGCGTGCTCCTGATCTCCCTGCTGCAGGTCGGTCTCCCCTTCGTCGGACTGAATGCCGACTGGCAGCTGCTCATCACCGGCTGTATCCTGATGGGCGCCGTGACCATCGATAAGATGCGCAACGGCAAATGATTTCCGTATGTGGCATCCCGGACGGATGTACATATATAAAGTAAGGAGGTATCCCCATATGAAGAAACTGGTCGCTCTCATCCTTGCCCTGGTTATGGTTCTCGGTATCTCTGCCGCGTTCGCGGATGAGTACCACTTCGAGATCGTCTCGAAGGGCTTCCAGTCCACCTATTGGCAGGCTGTTCTGAAAGGCGCCAAGGAAGAAGTGGACAAGATCAATGCTGAAGGCACTGACAAGATCACCATGAACTTCGTCGGCCCCGACTCCGAATCTGATGTGGCCCAGCAGGTACAGCAGTTCACCTCTGCGCTGAACGCCGCTCCCGCCGCCATCGGTTTCGCCGCCGTTGACCAGAACGCTTTCAACGATCTGCTGAATGATGCCCTGTCCAAGAAGATCCCGATCATCGGTTTTGACTCCGGTGTTCCCGGCGCTCCCGAAGGCGCTGTCTATGCCAACGCTTCCACCAACAACTACATCGCCGGCACCGTTGCCGCCGATGGTATGTGGGCGAAGATCGTTGCCCGGATCGAAGCTGCCCCCGGTACTGTCCGCATTGGTGAAGTCAACCAGGACGCCACCGGTGAATCCGTGACCCAGCGCGGCCTCGGTTTCATCGACAGGATCATCGAGCTGGCCGCTGAAAAGGGCTGGAAGGTTGCCGTGACCGGTAACGAATTCTATGTCAACGGCATCAAGGGTGAGAAGGCCGCTGAAGCTGACGCCAAGATCATCATCGAAGCCAAGGTGCCCGCTCAGTCCACCGTGGAACTGTGCGCCAATGAAGCTTCCGTGCTGCTGAACGAAGAAGACCTGATCGCTGTGTTCGGTTCCAACCAGGTTGCCGCTGAAGGCGTTGTCGCCGCTGACAACAACCTGTTCAAGTGCGGCACCGGTGATGACACCGTCATCGCTGTGGGCTTTGACTCCGGTGCTACCCTGAAGGCCGCCATCCGCAGCGGCGTTATGTACGGCGCTGTGACCCAGTCCCCCGTCGGCATCGGCCGCGTGACCATCGACCTGCTCCTGGCCAGTGCCAAGGGCGAAGCCGTTGAAGACACCGATACCGGTTGTGCTTTCTACACCCTCGAGAACATCGATACTCCCGAGATCGCTGACAACCTGTATGACTGATCTTACTCATCGAGCCCGTTCCTGACGGGTCCGGTAAGGAACGGATGGGGATCTCCGGATCTCCATCCGTTTTCTCTCTGTCAGGCAAACCGCAAGGAGGTTAATGAACAATGGTAAAAAACAGATACCTGGGCAGCTATCCCGTGATCGGCATCCGGCCGACGATTGACGGCCGCCGGGGCGCCCTGAAGGTGCGGGAAAGCCTGGAGGACCAGACCATGAACATGGCCCGTTCCGCCGCCCGGCTGTTTGAGGAAAACCTGCGCTATTCCAACGGCGAGCCGGTAAAGGTCGTCATCGCGGACACAACTATCGGCCGGGTAGCCGAGGCTGCCGCCTGTGAGGAAAAGTTCCGCCGCGAAGGCGTCGCCGTCACCCTGACCGTCACCCCCTGCTGGTGCTACGGTTCCGAAACCATGGACATGGACCGGAACACTATCAAGGCCGTCTGGGGCTTTAACGGCACCGAGCGTCCCGGCGCTGTCTATCTTGCCAGCGTCCTGGCAACGCATGCCCAGAAAGGACTTCCGGTCTTCGGCATTTACGGCCATGAGGTACAGGAAGCGGACGATACCTCCATCCCGGAGGATGTGAAGGAGAAACTGCTTCGCTTCGGCCGGGCTGCCGTGGCAGCTGCCACCATGCGCGGCAAAAGCTATCTCCAGATCGGCGCCATCACCATGGGCATCGGCGGTTCCATCATCGACTCAAAGTTTATTGAGGAATATCTCGGCATGCGGGTCGAGTCTGTGGACGAGGTGGAAATCATCCGCCGCATGACCCTCGGCATCTATGACCGCAAGGAACTGGAAAGGCTGAAATCCTGGAGTGAGGAGAACGTGCGGGAAGGCTTTGACAAGAATCCTCCCGAACTGCAGAAGACCCGGGACCAGAAGGATCAGGACTGGGAATTCACCCTGAAGATGTACCTGATCATCAAGGACCTGCTCAACGGTAATCCAAATCTGCCTTCCGGCTGCGAGGAAGAAGCCGTGGGGCATAACGCCATCGCCGGCGGCTTCCAGGGCCAGCGCCAGTGGACGGATTTCTATCCCAACTGTGACTTCCCGGAAGCCATGCTGAATACCAGCTTCGACCACAACGGCGCCCGGGAGCCCTACGTCTTCGCCACGGAAAACGATGTGCTCAACGGCCTGGGCATGCTCTTCATGAAGCTGCTCACCAACCGTGCCCAGATGTTCGCGGACGTCCGCACCTTCTGGAGTCCTGAAGCTGTCAAACGCTGCACGGGTTATGATGTGGAAGGCGCCGCGAAGGAAAACGGCGGCTTCATCCACCTGATCAACTCCGGTGCCTGCTGCCTGGACGCCAACGGACAAGCCCGGGATGAGAACGGCACCCGGCTGATGAAGCCCTGGTATGACGTCACCGTGGCGGACCAGAAAGCCATCATGGAAAACACCACCTGGAACTATGCCGATCTCGGTTATTTCCGGGGCGGCGGCTATTCCAGCCGTTTTGTCACAGACTGTGAAATGCCTGCCACCATGATCCGCCTGAACCTGGTGGATGGCCTGGGCCCCATGCTGCAAATTGCCGAAGGCTGGACCGTAAACCTTCCGGACGAGGTCACCGATATTCTCTGGAAACGGACCGACTACACCTGGCCTTGCACCTGGTTCACGCCCCGCTGCGACGGGAAGGAAGGCAGCCCCTTCCGGAGCGCCTATGACGTCATGAACTGCTGGGGTGCCAATCACGGTGCCATCAGCTACGGCCATATCGGTGCGGACCTGATCACCCTGTGCTCCATGCTACGCATTCCTGTAGCCATGCACAACGTGCCTGTCGCGGATATCTTCCGTCCTGCCGCCTGGAATGCCTTCGGCATGGATAAGGAAGGCGCCGATTACCGCGCCTGCGCCACCTACGGTCCCTTCTACAAGAAATAACCCGTTTAAATACTCATATCAAAAAAGTCAGAGCTTCTTCCGAAGCCCTGACTTTTCCTTATCCCGAAAAAAGGGTTTTGAGTGTATATCATTTTTAAGTCTTAAGTTTTAAGTTTTCATTATTCATTCTCAATAACGCCTCAGGCGTTATTGAGGTACCCCTCCCTCGGTACTAGTCCAAACCTCTCCGCCAGTCCCTGCAATATCTCGTCACTTATCGTATTAATCCGGGGCAGCCCGGCAATCTTCATATAGATCTCCGCTGCCTTTTCCACCGTCTCAATCAGACCGAAGGCTTCATCCAGCGTGTTTCCCACGGCTGACAGTCCGTGCTGGCTCCAGATCACCAGCCGGGCTGTCTTCATCTTCTCCGCCGTGTCCATGCCCAGCTGGTTGGTGCCGCACACGACGCAGGGAAGGATATTCACTCCTTCCGGGAATACCACAATGCATTCCGTGCACATCTGCCACAGTGTACGCGTAAAGGACCGTTCATCCAGTTCGTGCACGTACGTCATCGCCAGCAGGTTGGTCGGGTGGCAGTGCATATAGATCCGGTTTTCCGGGTTCACCCGCAGCCGGGCCGCATGGGTCATCATATGAGCTGCGAATTCGCTGGTAAACGTGCCTCCGTCCGTGAATCCCCACAGGAGCTCCGCCTCATCCCCGGCCGCTGTGATCCGCACCAGTCCCAGGTTGACAGCCGGCGCGTACTGCACGTTCTTGAAATACTTGCCCGTGCCGGTCACCAGGAAATACTTTCCTGCCAGTTCTGTCGCTGTGAACCCTGTCGGAATCCGGCGGATCACCCGGTCCGGATCCAGGCATCTGACCACCTGTTCCTCGTCCACCAGCATGCTCACGTTGCCGCCGTTCCGTTCATCCCAGCCGTGGTTGTACATGTTTGTCAGCGTCCTGATCATCTCGGTCATCCACGGTTCAAACAATATATTCCTTTTCACTGTCCTGCCTCCTGTATATCCGCCCGAATCTGGACTTTGATATTTCCTTCTGCCGTTGCCTCCATGGGTAGTGCGATCACCTGTTTCCCGGTGGCCTGCGCGGTCAGCCTGTTCAGGTAATTGTTCTTTGCACCGCCGCCCACAATATACAGCTTGCTGCGGCAGATTCCCGTGCATGCTTCCATCGTCCGGACCGCCCGGCCGTAGGTGTCGGCCAGGGACCGGTATGCGCACCGGAAATAGCCTGCCGTGCTTGCCGGTTTTGCCGCCAGCTTTGCGTCAAACGCTTCCTTCATGCTTTCCGGTGCCAGGAAATCCGGATCCTCCGCGTCAACAAGCCCGTCGAATCCATCCTGTTCCGCCTCTGCCGTGATCTCATCCCAGGGCTTTCCGGGGCAGAGTTCCTCCCGCAGGCGGTTTACCAGCCACATCCCGATAATGTTCTTCAGGTACAGGCTGCATCCCACGCCGCCCTCATTTGAATAGGCTGCCTCCATGCTCTTCCGGTCTGTCAGCGGGGAGGGTATCTTCATTCCCAGCAGGCTCCAGGTTCCGGAGGAAAGAAACAGCTCGTTTCCTTCCATGGGAATTGCCTCCACCGCGCTTGCCGTGTCGTGCGTCGCGCAGAGCACCACTTTCATCCCCCGGTATGCGCCGATCACCGTTCCCGGTTTCCGCAGCTTTGGAAACAGGTGGCGCGGGAAGCCCAGGGCTTCCACGATTGCGGGATCATACTCCCCCGTCTTTGCGTTCACCATTCCTCCGGTGGTCGCCTCTGTGTACTCATGGGCTTTTCCGCCGCACAGCCGGTACATCAGGTAGGATGGCATCGGCAGGAAAGCGTCAGCTTCTGCCAGTCTTCCCGCCGTTTGATCCGCGTACAGCTGGTAGATGCTATTGAAGGGCTGATGCTGGATGCCGGTCCGCCGGTACAGCTCTTCAAAGGGCATCCGCCGGTGCACTTCCGGTATGGCCGGTCCTGTGCGGCTGTCCCGGTAGGCATAACAGGGCAGGATCTCCTTTTCGCCCTTCATCAGCACATAATCCACGCCCCAGGTATCCACAGAGAGGCTCACAATATCCGGAAAATACTTGAATGCCTCCTCGATCCCCATCCGGATGTTCATCACCAGCGTTTCCAGGTCCCAGATCAGTCCGTCGTCTGTTTCCTTCATCCCGTTGGGAAACCGGTAAACCTCAACCGTCCGGATCTTTCCGTCCTCCGGCCATCCGACTATATGCCGGCCGCTGGACGCTCCGATATCAATGGCCAGATAGTATCTCACCGTTCCGCACATTCCTTTTCTGTCTTTTAATGCTGTTAACCGTAACGTTTCGTCTTGTATTATCAGTATATATAAAACCGTGCCCTTTTGTCAACACACGCCTCCGGTGTTTTCAAAGCTTTATTTTCTTTGAACAAACCTGCTGCTCCGTATTCCCTTTTGTTTCTGTTTTCTGTATAATAATATTGTCCATTTAAGCAAAACGTTTCTGTTAAGGAGCCAGCCATGACCCGTACTGATCTTGCTCCCGGCGTCACCCGGATCCGCCTGACCCCGGCGGATGGTGATCCTTTTGTCCCTGTCTCTTTCCGGGATCATACAGGAATATATCTGACGCAGACAGGCTGCGTCTTTACCCCGCGTCCTGTATTCCGTCTGTGCGGGGAAAGCGGCGGCGGTGAGGTAAAGCAGACCGCCAACGGAGAGGTCGTTTCTTTTGATGCCGGAGAATGCCGTCCGGCCGGTGAAAGCTGTTCTGTCATACTCCGTTTCTCTTTTCCCGGTTCCCCGGTCCTGACGGGTCTGGGCGCACATGAGGACGGTGTCTTTGACTATGCCCGGGAATCAGAACTCCTTTATGAACACAACATGAAGATCCCCATTCCTTTCCTGCTCAGCAGCAGCGGATGGGGCCTTCTGATCGAAGCCGGCTGCGCCATGAAATACCATGGGGATGGTTCTTCCTTCTCCTTTGAGCTGGACGCAGCCCGCGTTGTCTCCTATCTCGTTATCCGGGGCAGCGACTGCGCGGACGTTCTCCGGAAGCTCTCCTGCCTGGCCGGAAAACCTGCCATGCTTCCCAAATGGGCCTTCGGGTATATTCAGAGCAAAGAGCGCTATCACAGTGCGGAGGAACTGCTCTCCGTTTCCCGGGAATTCCGCCGCCGGAATCTTGGGCTCGATTGTATCGTCCTGGACTGGATGAGCTGGCAGGACGGCTGCTGGGGGGACAAGACGCCGGATCCCGTCCGTTTCCCTGATATCCGGAATCTGACCGAAGAACTTCACCGGATGCATATCCACCTGATGGTTTCCGTATGGCCGAACGCTGCCAAAGGCCGGGATTGCGATGAGTTCGCCGCCTCCGGTCAGTTCCTGCCTGCCAGCCGGATTTATGACGCCTTTTCTTCTGAAGCCAGGGAGCTCTACTGGCAGCAGTGCCGCCGTCACTGGATGGACGGAGGCACGGACGCCCTGTGGTGCGACAGCTGCGAGCCGATTACCGATCCTGACTGGTGCGGGGAAGAAAAACGGGATCCTGAAACCAGGTACCGGCTGATAACGGAAGATTCCTCCCTGCGGATGGATCCGGAAGAAATGAACTTCTATGCATCCCGCCATCTTCAGGGGCTCCGGGAACATTGGCTGAAGGACATCCCGCATAAGCGTCCTCTTTTCCTGTCCCGCAGCGGCAGCCTTGATGCCGGCAGTCTCGGGGCAATCCTCTGGTCCGGTGATATCTCTGCCCGTTGGGATGTTCTGGAAAAGCAGGTTGTTGAAGCCGTCCGCGTTTCCTGCAGCGGTATCCCGTGGTGGACCCTGGACATCGGCGCTTTCTTCGTCGGGCGGAAGGATCCCTGGTTCTGGCGCGGGGACTATCCAGACGGCGTCAGTGATCCCGGTTACCGTGAACTGTATATCCGCTGGTTCCAGTTCGGCGCCATGCTGCCCGTCTTCCGCTCCCATGGAACCGATACGCCGCGTGAACCCTGGGCTTTCGGGACTGAGGACAGCAAGGAGTATCACTGCCTGCGGGAAACTATCGCGCTGCGTTACAGTCTCCTGCCTTACCTTTATTCCGCCGCTGCCCAATGCTGCCGGACGGGCGTTCCGATGATCCGCGCAATGCTCACAGCCTTTGGCAGTGATCAGCGGCTTTGGCCGCTGGCAGATCAGTATATGCTCGGAGATTCCATCCTGGTTAAACCGGTCACCCGTCCTCTGGCTGACGGAGGCAGTGAAACCGCCGTCACCCTGCCGGAAGGCGGCTGGTACGATCTGTTTACCAGGGCTTATTATGCTGCAGGCAACACGCTGAAGCTGGATACGCCGCTGAACCGTTTCCCGGTGTTTGTCCGTGCGGGCAGCATCCTGCCCTGGGCTTCCGGCGTCTGCAGTACGGCGGATCTGCCCTTCCCCGCTGAAGAACTGCTTGTTTTCAGCGGTACTGACGGCGATTTCATACTTTATGATGACAGCGGAGACGGCATGGATTACCTGCAGGGCGCGTTCCTGCGGATTCCCATGCACTGGGATGAAAAGCGCCGGATTCTTTCCCTGGATCAGGCGGAAGGCACCCTGCCTGTGGATGCCGTTTTCCGGATTACGCTGATCTGTCCGGACGGGCAAACCGAACTGAAAAACATAAAATATACAGGTGTTCCGCTGAAAATCGCATTCTGAAAACCGTCTTTCCCTTTCATTGAAAGCTTTTCAAGCCTTGAAACGTTTCGTTTGCATTCCTTTTGTCATGATGTTACAATACCTGTAAAGTTAATGCTTATGCACCCGATCGCATAAGGCACGGAGGATTTTCTCATGGCAGCAACAATGAAAGATCTTGCACGGGAAACGGGGCTCGGACTGGCCACGCTTTCAAAGTATTTCAACGGCGGAACCGTCCGTGACAAAAACCGCCTGCTCATTGAGGCCGCGGTTAAAAAGCTGCATTACGTGCCCAATGAAGTGGCCCGCAGCCTGAAAACGCAGCAATCCCGCGTCATCGGCGTCATCATTCCCGAGCTCAGTAACGCCTTCATCACTTCCATCATCTCCTCCATGGAGGATATCCTCCGTCGTCACGATTATGCCGTTATCGTCTGCGACTGCCGCAGCGACCCGAAACGTGAAAAGGAGGCCGTGGAGTTCCTGATGCACCGCCGGGTGGACGGGCTCATCAATATGGCCACCGACGCCACCGGTGATCATCTCAAGGCTGCTCTCGAGGCCAACATCCCCATCCTGCTGGTGGACCGGCTGATCAATTCCCTTCGCAGCCGCGTCAGCGCCGTTATCATTGACAATGTTTACGCTTCCGGCCAGGCCGTCCACAAACTTCTGGATCTGGGGCACCGGAAAATCGGTCTTGTTCTGGGCAGCCAGCACCTCTATACCACTGATGCCCGTCTCACCGGTTACCTGAGCGCCCTGCGGGACGCCGGTATCACACCGGATGACCGGTATATCCGTTACGGTGACTATACCATGGACGGCGGCTACCAGGCCGTTCAGGAGCTGGTTAAGCTGGATGATCCGCCCACGGCCCTGTTCATCACCAACTTTGAAATGACCCTCGGCGGCATGCTCGCCCTGCAGCAGAACGGGATTGAAGTCCCGAAGGATCTTTCCGTCATCGGCTTCGATAAACTGGAGCTCTTCGGCGGCATCTTCCCGGACCTGACCCTGATCCGCCAGCCCCAGCTGGGCATCGGCCGTGAATGCGCCAACCTGATGCTGGATATGCTTTCAAACCGTGAAAGCTATTCTCCCCGCATCGTCACGCTGACCACGGAGCTGACAGAAGGTTCCTCCGTCCGGCCCCTGAATCCCTGAATTTTGAACAGAACAAAACGCCGCGTTCCCGGTTGGGAACGCGGCGTTTGCTTTGTCAATACTGATCAGTGGAAGGCAGGCATCCAGTCGCCGTGCGCTTCGATCAGCTCGTCGCACATTGCCACGATATCGTCAATGGACAGTTCTGCGCCGGCATGGGGATCCATCATAACAGCCTGGTAAATATAATCCTTCTTCAGCGTGCGGGCCGCTTCGATCGTCAGCAGCTGTACGTTGATGTTGGTCCGGTTCAGTGCCGCGCACTGTTCCGGCAGGTCTCCCACGTAGGTGGGCTGCACGCCGTTGCGGTCCACCAGGCAGGGCACTTCCACGCAGGCATTGCGCGGCAGGTTGGTGATCAGGCCGTTGTTCAGCACATTGCCGCCGATCCGGGTCGGAATCCCGGTCTCCATGGCCTCCATGATATAGCTGGCGTATTCATGGGTACGCTTATGGCTCAGCAGCGGATTCTGGGTCAGTTCATGGCCCCGCTTTTTCCAGTCTTCAATCTGGTGGATGCAGCGGCGCGGATATTCATCCAGCGGGATGTTGAAGCGCTCAATCAGTTCCGGATAACGTTCCTTGATGAACCAGGGAGTATATTCGGAATTATGCTCGCTGGATTCCGTAATGTAGTATCCGAAGCGGCGCATGATTTCCAGCCGCACCATATCTCCGTGCCGGCCCTTTTCCTGATAGAGCTTGTAGTCCGCTTTCATGCCTTCGATCCACCACTCAGGCAGCTCCTCGCCCTGGCTCAGGCCCCGGATCCGTTCCTCAAAGGAGCCGATGTCCAGTTTGCCCTGGTTATACAGCAGCGCCCGGCGTTTGATCTCCGGATAAAGATCCACACCGTCCTTTGTGATTTCCAGCAGCCAGGCCTGGTGGTTGATACCCGCGATCTTCCACTGCACGGAATCGTCATATTCCATGCCCAGTTCCTTCAGCAGCGTGGGCGCGCACACCTGTACGCTGTGGCACAGGCCCACGGTCTTGATCGGGGTCATAGTCAGCATCGCGCCTGTCAGCATGGCCATGGGGTTCGTATAGTTCAGCAGCCAGGCGTCCGGGCATACTTCTTCCATGTCCCGCGCAAAGTCCAGCATCACCGGAATCGTACGCAGCGCCCGGAAAACGCCGCCCACGCCCAGCGTGTCCGCAATCGTCTGCTTCAGGCCGTATTTCTTCGGAATTTCGAAGTCAGTGATTGTGCAGGGATCATAGCCGCCTACCTGTATCGCGTTTACCACATAGTTCGCGCCGCGCAGCGCGTCCTTGCGGTTTTCCGTTCCCAGGTATTTTTCGATCCGGGCCTTGGACCCGTTGTTGCGGTTGATTGCCTGAAGCATCTGGTAAGATTCGTCCAGCCGTACGGCGTCGATGTCGTACAGGGCAATCTCACTCTCCGCCAGGGCGGGAGTCAGCATGCTGTCCCCCAGGACGTTCTTGGCAAAGACCGTGGATCCGGCCCCCATGAATGTGATCTTAGGCATATGTATCCTCCTCTGTCTGTGTATTATCTCCGGCGCTTTTGGGCGGCCGTTCATATTCCTTCTGGTTCAGTTTACGGTACTCCAGGGGACGCATCCCCGTAAGCCGCCTGAACAGCTGCTGGAATTGCTGTGTATTGCTGAATCCCACCTCGCAGGCAATCTCCAGCATGCTCTTCCGGGTTTCAATCAGCATTTCCTGGGCGTGCTGGATCCTGATCCGCTGCAGGTGGTCCTTCATGGTCCGGCTGGTGTACTCGCGGAACAGCCGGTGCAGGTAGGATGGATGGATATGCAGTTCCTCCGCCACCGAGGACGCTGTCAGCGGTTCTGCATAGTTGTTGTTCAGGATGTCCAGGGCCTCTGAAATATAATGGTTCCCGACAGATTCCCGGGACTGGTTCATTCCGCGGAGCCGGGCCACTTCCAGCATCACCTGCGTACACAGCAGGGAGCACAGATGCCTGCCCTGCTCATTGGCACTGTCTGCCAGCGGAACGATAGTCTTCATCAGCTGATGCACAACCCCGTTCCGGTCGCTCAGCGTCAGCACCCGGGGCTGCTGCTCAAACATCTCCCGCATTTTGCCGTCCGCTTTCAGCAGGCTGGCCAGGTCCGGGGCAAGCCCCGTCCCTTCCTCATACTGGAACTCGATGTTCATCATGCTGCACAGCCCTTTGTTGAACCGCAGATCCCAGTGGCGGATCCCTGCGTCGATCAGGATAAACTGGTTGCAGCTCACCTGGTTGAACCCGTTGCTCTCTGTTTCGATGCTCATGGTGCCTTCGTTGACGTACATGATCTCGCACAGGGAGTGGCTGTGGTTGATAACCTCCGGGGTGGATTCCATCATGTTTGCCCGGTCATAATAGCCGTAAACCACGGGCACAAATCCGTTCTGGAGGTTCTCGGCGTCATAGATGGAATTCATGCCTCTTCACCTCCCGTTTCCGGATCAGAGCCGTTGATCGGCGCGGGATAGAATGCCGGATCATAGTGACAGGTCAGCGCGTAGGACTTCCGGTATTCCTGGGGAGACATGCCGGTTTCCTTTTTGAACATCCGGCAGAAATACTGCTGGGAGCTGATCCCGATCCGGGTGGCGATGGAAGAGTTGGGAATATCGGTATGCATCAGCAGGCTCTTTGCCTTTTCAATCCGCAGATGCGTCAGGTATTCCCCGATCCGCATTCCCGTCTCATCCGGGAATATGCGGTGCAGGTGTCCCACATGAACCCCCGCAACCTCGGCTATATCCTCTGTGGAAATACAGAACATATAGTTCTCTTCAATATATTCCAGTACTTTGCGGATCCGCGGGCTGTAGTTCCGCCCGCGTGAGCTTTCCTCATCCAGTGCGGCGGATATGCCGGCCAGGATTGCGCACAATGTCAGCGTCGTCTGCAGGTCCCGCTGTTCCGGCGGAAAAGAGGAAAAACTCAGCATATTCCTCAGGGAGGAAAGCACCACCGTACGGGAATCCTCAAATTCCACGCAGATTCCGTGTCCTTCCATCAGGTTCCTGACGCGGGGATATACGCGCTCCAGCTGGTTCAGCCCGTAGCCGCAGTTTCCGCCGCTGCCGGTGGAAAAGTCCAGCCGCGTCACGGACAGGTCCGGGGAGGCGTCCTTCATCTGATAACACAGGCTGCCGGAAAGGAAGGCCATCCTGGATCCTACCAGGCGGATTTTCCGGTCTGCGGCAATCAGGGTGCAGCTTCCGGTCACAGCGCACAGCAGGCTGTACATTCCGGACGGACATTCATATTGGAAGTCCGTTGCCATGGCAATAGTGGAAAGGGACACAAGGGACGGCGTCCGCTGAAGCACACCATACGTCATTTCCTGCATGCCGCGTCCCTCCGTTCCTTTTATTTTTCAAGTCTTCCATTCTCTGCATATCAATCCATACTGATATTCATCATTATAATCCATGCCCGACCGGAAACAAGGACTAAAACGATCATTCTATTTGCACTATTCTCGCAAACGAATCGTTTCCGTTAATAAATACGTACAATTTATGCCTATATTGGCGTGTTTTATCCCTTTCTGAACATTTTTTCGCAAAGTCATGTGAGAATTGTATAAATGTGTGTTATGAATAGTACTTTTTTCTTCCCTCAGCCTTGTGCTATGGTTTAGTCAACAAATATCATCCATAAGGAGGTACCCTTTGATGCGTAAGCTGTTCGCGATCCTTTTGACCCTGTGCATGCTCTTCTCCTTTGTCTCCTTTGCGAGCGCTGAAGAGAATGTCACCATCACCTTTGCCTTCTGGGACAATAACCAGGAGCCCGGCATGAAAGCTATCGCCGACGCGTATATGGCTGCTCATCCCGGCGTCACTGTTGAAGTCCAGGTTACTCCCTGGGATCAGTACTGGACCAAGCTGGAAGCGTCTGCCCAGGGCAGCGGCGAAGCAATGCCCGACGTGTTCTGGATGCACTCCAACCAGTTCTTCAAGTATGTGACCGCTGACAAGCTCCTGCCCCTGGACTTTGAGTATGACTATACTCCCTATCCGGCAGGCGTCACCGCCCTGTACAACTTCAACAATGTGCACTACGCCGTCCCGAAGGACTACGACACCATCGCCCTGGTCTACAATAAGGAAATCTTCGACAACGCCGGCATCGCCTATCCGGATGACACCTGGACCTGGGACACCCTGCTGGAAACCGCGAAGAAGCTGACCGATCCTGAAAAGGGCATCTACGGCTTCGGCGCTCCCAACGATCGTCAGTCCGGTTACCTGAACCTGATCTATCAGAACGAAGGCTTCGCTTTCGAAGACGGCAAGTCCGGTTATGACCAGGCTGCCACCCAGGAAGCCATCCAGTGGTGGGTTGACCTGCAGAAGGTCCATCAGGTATCTCCCAGCCAGGAATCCTTCGTGGATATGGGTGTGGATGATCAGATGCAGGCTGGCAAGCTGGCCATGTGCTTCACCGGCAGCTGGATGATGAGCTCCTACACCAACAACGAGCTCTTCGCTGACAAGTTCGACCTGGCCGTCCTGCCCCAGGGCAAGACCCGCGCCTCCATCTACAATGGTCTGGGCTATGCCGGCGCCGCCTCCACCAAGTATCCCGAAGTTGTGAAAGACTTCATCCAGTTCTGCGGCACCGAAGAAGCCAACAAGCTGCAGGCTGAAAAGAAGGCTGCGATTCCCGCCTTCGCCGGAACCGAGAAGTACTTCACCGATAACTTCACCACCATCAACATTGCCTGCTATCCGGAAATGATCTCCTACGGTGTGCAGTATCCCTTCTCCCCCAACAAGAGCCTCTGGGAGAGCCAGGAAGAAGAACTGATGAACGAAGTGTATGCCGGCAGCAAGACCGTGGAAGAAGCCTGCAACGAGCTGCACGAGATCATCTGCGACATCGAAGGAATCTGATCTGATACCTTAACCGGTTTATCTCAGAAACAGGCGCCACTGCCGCGGCATTCCCTGCCGCGGCTTGTGGCGTATTAACAGAAAGGAGGGTTGGCATCCCGTGACCGTTTTATCCAAGCCTGCCGCGCCTCGTCTCAGCCGGCGGGAACATTACGATCCCAAGGTTGTGGCTGCCGCCTTTATCCTGATCGCGCCGACCATTATCGGCCTGTGCGTGCTGAACATCTATCCGTTTTTCGACACCATCCGGCGAAGCCTGTATAAAACCCAGGGCCTGGGGCCGGAAGTCTATGTCGGCCTGAAGAACTTTGAAAAGCTGTTCAAGGACAGCATGATCGGTCACGCAACCATCAACACGCTCCTGTACATGGTGCTCACCGTACCGGTAGGCGTGCTGCTTTCGCTGATCTTCGCTGCTCTGCTGAACAGTAAAATCCGGGGCCGGGATATTTACCGCGGCATCTATTTCCTGCCCATGGTGGTTGCTCCCGCCGCGGTTGCCATGGTCTGGCGCTGGATCTTCAACGCCGAAAACGGCATCCTGAATATCGCCCTGAAGGCAATCGGCATCCAGGGACCCAGCTGGCTGGCGGATCCGAACACAGCGCTGCTTTCCTGTGCCATTATCGGGGTCTGGTCTGCCATCGGCTATGACCTGGTCCTGATCCTGGCCGGCCTGCAAAGTATCTCAAAGAGTTACTATGAGGCAGCCGAAATTGACGGAGCCAATGGCATACAGTCTTTCTTCCATATCACGATCCCCATGGTTTCGCCCACCCTGTTCTTTGTGGTGCTGATGCGCGCCATGACCTCCCTGAAGCAGTTCGATACCATCTATCTGCTGATCAACACCCGGAATCCGGCTTACAAGAACGCCACGGTGCTGATGACCCTGTTCTACCGGGAGGCCTTTGAGAAATTCAACAAGGGATACGGTTCCGCCATCGTTATCTATACTTTTGTGATTATAGCGATCTTTACGGCAATCCAGTTTATTTCCGAAAAGAAGCTCGTTCATTACGAATGAAGGAGGATTGAATATGACGACAGTCGCCCCGGCTGCGGTAAAGCGGAAATCAAACTACCGTTCACGCAGCAGGATGATCATTCACATCATCCTGATCATCGGCTCGTTCGTGATGATCTTCCCCTTTGTATGGATGATTCTGACGAGCTTCAAAAGCAATGGCGAATCTCTCCTGATCCCGCCCACAATTCTCCCCAGAGAATGGCTCACGGAGAACTATACCGAAGTTACCCGTACGCTCCCCTTCGGGGCATTGTACTTCAACACGCTGATGCTGATGTTTTTACGGATCATCTGCGCGCTGGTTTTCTCCAGCATGGCAGGATTTGCCTTTGCCAAACTGCGTTTTCCGTTTAAGCGCTTCTTCTTTTTCATTGTGCTGTCCCAGATGATGCTGCCGAACCAGATCTTCATCATTCCGCAGTATCAGATGCTCGCGGGCATGGGAAAACTGAACAGCATCTTCGCCCTGCTGTTCCCCGGCCTGGTCAGTGCCTTCGGAACCTTCTTCCTGAGGCAGTTCTATATGAGCCTGCCCAATGTGCTTTCGGAAGCGGCCGTCCTGGACGGATGCAACACCTTCCAGGTTTTCTTCCGGATCATGCTTCCGCTGACCAAAACGGCCATGATCGCCCTGGCGGTCTTCACTGCGGTCTTCGCCTACAGCGACATGATGTGGCCGCTGATCGTGAACAACAACATCAACATGATGACCCTGTCCGCGGGTATCTCCTCCATGCAGGGTCAGTACACCACCCGTTATCCGATCCTGATGGCCGGCTCCACGCTGGCTATGATCCCGATGATGGTGCTCTATCTGCTCTTCCAGCGTCAGTTCATTGAGGGTATCGCCCTCACCGGAACAAAGGGCTGATCCTGAAGGCAGCACTCAAAAACAAGGCCGGCGCGTCACGCACCGGCCTTTTCTTTTGCCTGTAAAAGGAAGACAGCCGCGCCCCGCAGCACGGCTGTCCATAAAAAGGATAAAAAGGAGGAGAACTGATTACCGATTAAGGTATTACAACACCCTTCTTCAGGATGATGTTGGCATAAAGGGCTGTTTCGCTGGTTGCGATACAGGCATAGCACTTCGCGCCCCGGGGATAGAATTCAGGCTTCTGCACGGCGATTTCCCGCAGGCCCTTTTCCTCGTGTTTCTTCCCGATCTCCCGGTAGGTTTCCCAGATCTCGGGCTTGTACGGATCTCCCGGCAGCACCGCCATGAGGATCGTCGGATTCTCCACGTAGGGATCCAGCGGCATGAATTGAAGAATGGCGTCCAGAATCTCCGATATTCCGTGGCCGTCCATGCGGACGCACCGTTCCGGGCAGCCGAACTTCGGATAGTTTCCGTCACAGATCAGCAGTTCGTCTCCGTGGCCCATTTCCATCAGGATCTTCATCAGTTCCGGGGGAATGATCGCAGGAATTCCCTTCAGCATATCCGCACCTCATTTACAGTTTATTACTTCGTGATGGTTCCGTCTTCGTCCCACAGGTCGTGCCAGTCGTTGGCGCCGGGCCACAGGAAAACCTGTCCCTTGATCAGGCGGCAGTTCCTGTCCACGCTCTTCATGATCTTCATTTCTTCTTCCGTCAGCGGATCCTGTACCGTGCACATCAAGTTGGACACATACTCGTTCTCGTGGATGGAGAAGGGAATCGGGATCTGTCCCCGCTGCACGGCCCACTTCAGGCAGATCACAGCCGGATGCACACCGTGGGCCTTCGCGATTTCCACCACTTCCGGCACCTGAATATCGGCTATATCGTCGGGCGTCATGTCACGGTCGGGCCGGGTGGGGCTGCCGATGGGGCAGAAGCCGATGGGCTGGATGCCGTGGGCCACGACGTAGTCATACAGTTCCGGCTGCTGGAAGCAGGGATGCAGTTCCATCTCAATCACTGCGGGCTGGATGCGGCACAGGGGCAGCACAGCTTCCAGCTTCGGGATGGTCATGCTGCTCATACCGATGTTCTTCACCAGGCCCATATCCACCAGGCGTTCCATCTGGCGCCAGGTGCTCATGAACTCTTCCACGGAGAAGGGCTTGCTGTCCGGATTGCGGCTGTCGCCGTCGCAGAAAGGTGCATGATAGTTCGGGAAGGGCCAGTGGACAAAGTAGAAGTCCAGGTAGTCCAGCTGCAGGTCTTTCAGGGTCTTTGCGCAGGACAGCAGTACGTCGCCCTGTCCGTGCATGTCATTCCAGACCTTGGAGGTCACAAACAGTTCTTCGCGCTTTACAACGCCTTCCTTCATGGCCTGGGCAAACACCTGGCCGATCAGATCCTCATTGCCGTATACGGACGCGCAGTCAAACAGGCGGTAGCCGCTGCGGATCGCTCCGGCCACAGCACCGGACACCTGTTCAGGGGTAAAACGGTCGCTGCCGAAGGTACCCATACCGATGCAGGGGATCTCCTGGCCGTTGGACAGTTTTCTTTTGGGAACCAGTTTCGGATCGATGAATGCCATGCTTGTGTCCTCCCTATTTTCTTTCTTTATGGTTATTTGCTTTTTTACTTTTCAGGTTCTTCGTTGATCAGCATGATCTTGCCGTGAACGTCCCGCGGGTTCTTATACAGTGCGAAGGCTTCCGCCGCCTGGCTGAGCGGGAATTTGCGGAAGATCATCGACGGATCGAATTTCAGCCGCCCGTCTGCGAAGCAGTGGGCCGTCAGCGTCCATTCCTTTCCCGGGAAGGGAGCGGAATAGCTCATCCAGCTGCCCGTCAGGTAGAATTCCTTCCGGTTCATGTTTTCCCACTGGGCCGGGGTAAAGGTCAGGTCCGTATGGGGTGTCCCGATGAAGCACACCTTCGCCTTGTTGGCCGCCAGTTCAAAGGCCATCCGCATGGTCACCGGGTTGCCCGCGGTCTCCAGTACGTTTTCAAAGCCCCGGCCGCCGGTCAGCGCCTTGGCTTCTTCCATAAAGCCTTCCTTCAGGGTGTTCACGGTCTGGTTCGCGCCCATCCGCTTTGCCAGCTCCAGCCGGCCGTCGTCAATGTCAAAGGCCACAATCTGCTTTGCGCCCAGGATCTTTGCCCACTGCAGGGTAAAGATGCCGATGGTGCCGCAGCCCAGGATCGCCACGGTTTCGCCGCCCCGGTACCGGGCCTGCAGCAGGCCGTGCACCGCCACTGTGGAAGGCTCAAACATGGCCGCCTGCTCATAGGGAATGGACGGATCGTATTTGATAGCGTTTGCCGCAGGGATCACCACATATTCCGCGAAACTTCCCTGCTCCCGGCTGCCGATAAAGCTGTAATGCCGGCACAGGGAGAAGTTCCCCTGCTGGCAGTCCGCGCATTTCATGCAGGGCACCAGCGGCGCGCCGCTCACCGTGTCGCCAACCTTCAGGCCTTCCACGCCTTCGCCGATCTCCACCACGTCTCCGCTGAATTCGTGTCCAAGCACCACCGGATAGAAGTGCGCCCCGTGGTTCAGCACCCGCGGCACGTCGCTGCCGCAGATACCGGTCGCCCTCACCCGGACCTTTACCGTCCCGGGCCGGCACACCGGCGTCTCCCAGTCCGCATAGCGGATATCCTCATTTCCGTACAGCACCGCTGCTTTCATAGTCCTGTTTTCCTTCCTTTCACCGGCTGCCCGGTCATGCGTTCATCAGATCTTTCAGATTCCCGTACAGCTTCCGGTAGGTTTCATATCCCCAGTCATAGATTTCCTTCACCGCGGGATCCGGTTCATAGGTCCGGTTCACCCGGATCGTCTGCCGGGCCGCCTCTTCGAAGCCCTGCCATACGCCCGTTCCGACCCCGGCCAGCATCGCCGCCCCGAGAGTAGTCGCCGTATCGCTTCCGGGCACCTCAATCCCGCAGCCGGTCACGTCCGCCTTGATCTGTGTCCAGATCCGGCTGTTGGCGCTTCCGCCCATAGCCCGCAGCACGCCCGCCCGGGCGCCGGCTTCCGCCGCCGTCTCCAGGTTATGCCTCAGGGAATAGGCCACGCCTTCCATGCATGCCCGGATCATCTGCGCCCGGGTCACGCCGAAGTTCAGTCCGAAAAATACGCCGCAGGCCTTCGGATCCCAGATCGGGCTCCGTTCTCCCGCCATGTACGGCAGGAAGGTCACTCCGCCGCTGCCCGGCTCCGCGGTTTCCGCCAGTGCGCTCATCTCCGCGAAACTCAGCTCCGGGCACATTGTTTCCCGCAGCCATTTCAGGGCGCCGCCCCCGCCGGTCGTTCCGCCCTGCAGCAGCCACCGTCCCGGCACCACGTGGAAGCCGAGGATCAGCCGCGGATCCGCCGCGTACTGATCAATGCAGATGCTCATGCCGCCGGCCTGTCCGCCCTGCTCCTGGGTCTGTCCGGGAGATACCACGCCGGCTCCCAGTGTGCCGCAGGCCGCGTCCAGTCCGCCCGCCGCCACCGGAATACCTTCCCGCAGTCCCATCTGTTTTGCCGCATCCACGGTCAGTTTTCCCACAATCTGATGGCAGGGTACGATCTCCGGCAGCATTCTCCGCGGAATGCCCAGTGCTTCGCACATTTCCTCGTCCCAGCAGCCCTTCCGCATATCGAAGCAGGCCAGTCCGTATCCCTGGGAGATATCCTGTGTGATCTCACCGGTCATCCTGTAGACGATATAGCTGTTCGACTGCAGGATCTTTTCTGTCTTCTCAAACACCTCCGGCCGGTGCTTCCGGTACCAGAGGATCTTCGGCCAGGTATATCCCGGCTTGGCCGGATTTCCGCACAGGTCAAACAGTTTTTCTGCTGTCAGCCTGTCTTCTGTCTCCCGGCAGATTTCCTCGCTCCGGGTATCCGTCCAGATCGGCGTCGGACACAGCACATTGCCTTCCCTGTCCAGCGCGATGGCGGACCAGCTCTGTCCGTCCGTACCGATTCCGGCGATTTCCGCCGGGTCGATGCCGTTATCGGAGATCATTTCCCGCACCGCACGGCATACGCCTTCCCACCATTGGGCCGGATCCTGTTCCGCCCAGCCCTTCCGGGGATAACTGACGGGATATTCGCATCCGCCCTGGGCGACGACCTTTCCTTCCGGATCAAACAGGGCCGTCTTACAGGAGGAGGTTCCGATATCCACGCCAAGCAGCAGGGTTCTCATCTCCGCACTCTCCTCGTTTTCGTATTGCTCAGGCTTTTCCGCTGCTCCCCAGCAGCCGGATCAGTTCCTGCACCCGGCTCTGCACGGCCTTGCGGCCTTCCGCCAGGTACTTTTTCGGATCAAAGGCCTCCGGCTGTTCCCCGATGGCCTTCTTCACGCCGGCCGTAAAGGCAATGCGCAGGTCCGTCGCGTAGTTCACCTTGCAGATGCCCCGGCGGATACATTCCCTCACCTGGTCTTCCGGCACGCCGGAAGTTCCATGCAGTACCAGCGGAATGCTGACCTTTTCCCGCACTGCGGACAGCCGGTCCAGGTCCAGCTTCGGTTCTCCCTTGTATACCCCGTGGGCTGTGCCGATCGCCACCGCGAAGCTGCTGATGCCCGTCCGGTTCACAAAGTCGGCCGCTTCATCCGGATCGGTGTACTGGGGTTTGGCTTCCATGCCGTCTTCCTTGCCGCCCACCGTGCCCAGTTCCGCTTCCACCGGCAGGCCGCAGGCCATGGCCACAACCCGGCGGGTCAGCGCGATGTTCTCTTCATACGGAAGCTTTGATCCGTCGATCATCAGGGAGGTATATCCTTCCCGGGCGCATTCTTCCGCCAGTTCATAGCTGTTTCCGTGATCCAGGTGCAGCGCCACAGGCACCTTTACGTCCCGGGCCATCCGGCTCACAATGCCGGCAAAGCATTTCGGTCCCGCGTATTTCAGCGTACCGGGCGTAGTCTGTATCATCACGGGCGCGTTCTCCGCCTCAGCCGCAGCAATAATAGCCTGGACCATCTCCAGGTTTTCCGCGTTGAACGCGCCGATGGCATAGCCGCCTTCCTGAGCTTTCTTCAGCATCTCTCCGGTAGTGACGAACGCCATTCCATATCCCTCTTTTCATAAAAGCGAATCGTTTCGCTTTTTTCACATTATACGACCGGTTTTCATTCCTTGTCAATCCTTTTTTTGTTTTGCGCTCAACTTATTTATATACTTGACTTTCTTCCTTTTCTCATTTACATTATTTGCATGATGAAACGATTCGGAGAGCGATGCATATGATCCTGACTGTAACGCTGAACACCTCCATTGATAAACTCTATCTGATGGAATCCATCCATCCGGAAACCGTCATGCGGGTGAAGGAGGTCCACAACACTGCCGGCGGCAAGGGCCTGAACGTCAGCCGTGTAGCCGCGAAGCTGCAGGAGCCCGTCACCGCCATGGGCTTTGTCGGCGGGTTCAACGGGCAGTACCTGGAGTCGTTGATCTCCTCTCCCCTGGTCCGCTGTGCCTTTACCCATGTGCAGGGTGAAACCCGCAGCTGTATCAACTGCTGGGATCTGTCCAACGGCCGCTCCACAGAGTACCTGGAGCCCGGCCAGCCCGTCACGCAGGAGGATATCGACCGGTTCCTTACCGATTTCAGCGCCTGCCTGCCGGAAGCGGATGTGGTCACCATCAGCGGCAGCGTGCCCCGGGGCGTGCCGGAGGATTTCTATTGTGAGCTCATCCGCCGCAGCCGCGCCGCCGGCATTCCCGTGCTGGTCGATACCAGCGGCAGCCGCCTCATTGCTTCCGTAAAGGAAAAGCCCCTCTTCATCAAGCCCAACGAGGATGAGATTGCCCAGCTGACCGGTCACAGTGTTTCCGGCCGGGAGGAGGCTGTAAAAGCCCTCACCGGCCTGCACAGGGACGGCATTCCCTATGTGGTGCTCTCCATGGGAGAAGAAGGCGCCCTCCTGTCCTGTGACCGGGGTGTCTTCCATGGCAAACCGCCGAGAATCACCCCCCGCAACACCGTCGGCTGCGGGGACAGCATGGTGGCCGGTTTCGCCGTTGGCTTTGCCCGCCGCCTGCCCATAGAGGAAACCTTCCGCATGGCCCTGGCGGTTTCCGCAGCCAACGCCCTCAGCCTCTTCACCGGGGACTTCGATCCCGCGGATTATGACCGGCTTTACCCGGAGATTCAGATTGAAAAGATTGGCTGATTTCTTCAAGATTATTTACTATATATACGGATTGCAGAATCAGCCTGTTGTCTTTTTTGTCCATAACGCAAGATAACATTAAGGGTGTCATTCCGACCGGAGGCAGAGCCGAAGTGGAGGAATCCCTTAATAATTCAACAAAGAACCGCTTCCTTCGGAAGCGGTTTTTTCCACCATTTTTCATTCTTCATTGAAACAGGACACCCGAAACTTCGGGTGTCCTGTTTCCCTGTCACTGTGTCTGCAGCCAGACCCCGTCCACGGCACTGAGGAAGGTGTGTTCCACCCGCCACGCCAGGGTAGCTGTGGCTTCCTTTCCGTTACCGCTGAGAAACCAGCAGGCTTCGGGCTGTTGCTCTTTCAGGCCCGCTTCGGCAAACCGTGCGGCAGCTTCCTCCGCGGAAAGCGTGTTCTCCGCCCGGGTCAGGGGCTCAAATCCGCTCCAGTAAGCATCCATTTTCAGCAGGCCCTCTTCATCAGACCATGCTAATTCCGTATAAAGATAATAGGCTGTCGGGTCTTTACCCCTGGCATTGTCGTACAGAGAATCCTGGGACCAGCGTACAGGCAGGCCGTCCAGCAATTCCTCAAAGAGCACCTTCCTGGACTTTGTGGTTCCCTTTATCCTGCCGCAGGTTGTGAAGGATACGGGACTGGGCTGGTAAGATTCCCCGTACAGTCCTAGCCGTTTCAGCAGGTCCTCGGACCGGGCAATGGTTTCCGCAGCCCGTTCCGCTCCAAAGCCGCTCTCTTCCGGAATGGTATTTTGGGTTCCAATATCGTAATAATACTTGTACTTCCCGTAATAGTCAGCCTGCCGGTAAATATCGAAGCTGAGCAGATAACCGGTGCCCCACCAGCTTTCCACGCCGCAGAAGGGCGGTCCCTCTTCACTCTTTGTATCCCAGAAACGCCCGTTGAATTCCCGTTTTTCTTCCCGGATGTCTGTCCATTCGTTCTCTGTACCCCTGTTGAAGGTTTCGTCCAGCAGGATGTCGATATCAATTTCCGGCTCCGTCACTTTCCAGACGACCACACGACCGCCGGCTGTATCCGTTTTTTCCGCCGTTGCTGTTCCGAAGCAAAAGACTGCCAGGAGCAGCAGGAGCGTCATGCGCGCAATAATCTTCTGCCTGTTCATCTTTCTTTCATCTCCCCGTTTACAATATCAGTCCAGATGTCCACTTGGCCGGCATAGGAAATGGCATCCTGATATTCGATTTCTACCGGGTGCTCAAACATAAACGCAATTGTCACGCTGTATACGCCGCCGTCCTCCATCCACACGCGGACCTCAGCGCTTTCCACACGGTTTATAGAGTACGTCCCCTGATTCTGGACCTTTATAATGCCCTTTTCACCGTCGATCCGGAGTGATGCCACCGTTTCCCTGGCCATCTCTTCCCACCGGGCATCCCAGGGATCCATATGGACGTCAGGGTACATATCAGAGTCCTTGTAATAACGATCATCTATCGTTACACGGGCACTAGTCAGTTTGCCAGTGTCTACGTCAATGCTTCCGCTCCAGGTTCGTTCTTTTCCACCCACTTCACCGAATTGTGTGTTATATATCATTCGGTCTGTTTCATATGCATCCCACTCGTTGGCACGCCAGACATCCTCGCCGGCTGTCCGTTTTGCGGACAGGGGCATTCCCAGCAGATTGGACATTTCCTTCCGGAGCTGTGTCTCATATTCCGCCATCTTGCCCGGTGCCGCGGCAGGTTCATCGAAATATAATGCGTACATCTGCAGGAGTTCTTCATCCGTAATACGCCTGGCCGGCTCAAAAGTCACCATATCCAGGCCGCTGTATTCTTCCTCGTCCAGAGTGACGTATCCCAGGCCGTCGTCCGTCACCAGGGCAGTAAACGGCGTTTCCGGGCGAAGGCCGGAGCGGGTGTACAGTTCACCAATGGAAGAAAAGCGGTCTTCTTCTTCCTCTGTCAGTGAACGCAGGCCTGCTTCACATCCGCCGCCGCGCATGCAGTTGTGCCAGTTGACCATGGGGGCGTCAATCCGGATGCCCATCTGGCCAAAGGCGTCCACCACCTGCAGCAGTTCCTCGTCCGTCAGTTCACTGTAGGGCAGCAGCAGGAACCAGCTTTCGCCTTCATATTGCTCCTTGGGCAGTTCCACCAGCGACAGCTTCACATGCTCCGTCAGGTTCAGGATGCTGCTTTCCGGCCGTGCGCCTTCATCCCAGCGGCGCTGTGCTTCCGGCAGGCGCTCGGTTTCCGTCTTGGAAAAACCAGGCATCTGGTAATTCCAGCAATCCTCCATGCCTTCATAAAACACGCTCAGGTCAGTAAAGCCATACTCGTTTTTTTCGATCTCAGGCTTCGGCATCGGCGCCGTCGTGGGCAGTGTCTCGACCACGTTTTCTGCCGCCGCGAGGCCTGACAGCAGCAGTGCCGCGCACAGCAGCCCTGTCAGTATCTTTTTGATCATTTTCCTATCCCTTCTTTCTGTCAGCGCCTGTTTGATGTGTTCCCGGGACACATTCACTTCCTGCTGACAGGTGTATCATGCCTCATTACTTGTAACGGAGTCATCAACGGCCCGTAATGGAGTTGTAAAGGTGACCGTCGTCCCTTTTCCGGGCTCGGATTCAAAGTGCAGTTCACCCTGGTGGAGCTCGGCAATCCTCTTGCACAGGCTCAGTCCCAGTCCGGCGCCGCCGTTCCGGCGGGTTCTCGCTTTATCCGCTTTCCAGAAGGGTTCGCAGGCATGTTCCAGTGCCTCCGCTGTCATGCCGATTCCCCGGTCCCGCACGGAAAAACCGTCCGGCAGGGCGGTCAGTGTAACGGTCGTTCCCGGCTCGGAGGCACGGATCGCGTTCACGGCCAGGTTATTTACAAGCAGGGACAGCAGTTCCCTGTCTCCCCGGATCACGCTGTCCTCGCCCTTGATTTCAATCATATGTTCCGCCGCCTGCCCGTTCAGCCGCGCAGCCGTTTCCTCCAGGACCCGCATCACAGAAACTGTTTCCATCTCCGGCTCTTCATTTCGCAGGCCGGTCAGTTTCATCAGCTGCTGGTCCATGTCCGTAAGACGACGGATCTCTCCCGCCATGCTGTCCGCAATCCGTTTCCGGTCTTCCGGCGGAAGCTCCCGCTGCATCAGCCGGGCGTTTCCCAGCAGGGACGTCAGCGGCGTGCGCATCTCATGCGCAAGTGCGTCCAGCAAAGCCTGCCGGGATTCGCTTTCCTCCCGCAGTTCCGTTTCCCGTTCCCCGACCGCATTCTGCATGCGGGAAAATGCCCGTGCCAGGGTGCCGATCTCGTCCCGCCGTTCCACCGGCAGCGGCACCTGCTCCCCGGTATTCCCGGCCACCGCGTCCGCCGCCTTCGTCAGTCGGCGGATCGGCCGCGTCAGAATGCCTGTCAGCAGCAGCGTCAGCACCGTCAGCAGCACGGAAGCGCCTGCCGCAGCACCGTAGGCGATCCTGCGGTATTGATTTTTCATTTCATACAGGTCGCTCACATCCCGGACCAGGATCATGGTCAGCTGGCTGTTCACCGGCTCCGCGACCGCGTAGTATTCCGGTGAGCTTCGCGTGCTCAGCAGTGCGCTGCGCTGTCCGGTCAGCAGCTTCCTGCAGTCTTCATTCGGAAAGGGCGAGCCGTCTATGGTGCTGTTGTTCCAGCAGAAAATCAGCTCAATTCCCTGGGGCTGGTAATACTGCCTGTATTGCGCCGCATAGGTCACGGCGCCGCTGAAGTTCAGGTTTACCATATCCCTCTGGACTTCCCGGAAAATCAGGGTCTCTGTCATCTGCGTCCGCTGTTTCTCCCGTTCCATGGACAGGGTGAAACTGCGGCTGCTCATGAACCAGGCCAGCCCGAAGAAAATAGGCACCGTCACCAGGAGGAGCAGCACCGACATCCTTTTTTTCATGTGTCGCTGACGCCCCCGTTCCAGCGGTAGCCGTACTTATAGATTGTCTCAATGGTATTGTTCCCCAGTTTCGCCCGCAGGTGCTGGATATGCACGTCCACCGTACGGGTTTCCCCGATAAAGTCCCATCCCCACACAGACGACAGGATCTTGTCCCGACTGAGGGCCGCCCCGGCGTTCCGCACCAGCAGCGCCAGCAGGTCAAACTCCGTCATCGTCATTGTCACCGGTTTTCCCCTCACGATGACGCTGCGGCCGTCAAAATCGACCCGCAGGTTCTTCTCCTCATAAACCTTCGGCTGGGTCCTCCGGAGAATCACGTCGATGCGCGCAAGCAGCTCCTCCGGTTCAAAGGGCTTGAGAACATAGTCTTCCGCACCCATTCGCAGTCCGCGGACCCGATCCTGCACAGCGGTTTTGGCTGTCAGGAACAGCACCGGTATTCCGGAAGCAATCAGGTCCCTTGCCAGCGAAAAGCCGTCTTCTCCGGGCATCATAATATCCACCAGTGCCAGATCAGCGTCCTGCCCCTGCAGAATCTGCCGTGCCTGGTCTGCGTCTGCCGCTTCCATGGGGCTGTGACCCGCCAGTTTCAGCACTGTTTTCAGCATATCCCGGATTGCGGATTCATCGTCCACGAACAGAATGTTTGCCATTTCTCATCACCCCGGTTCAGTATATCACAGCAAATACTGAAATATTGTAATGGAGTTGTAAATCTATTTGCAAATACTTTTCATCCCGCTTTTTGTTTTCCGCAGGCATTAAAAAAGCCTCTGACTGGCCTTTTTGTAAAGCCATGATTCAGAGGCATTTTTCACTCTTAATTCTTAATTCTGAATTCTGATTTTCTCTGAAAACGCCGGCGCGTATTTCACCGCCACCCGCACTGCTTCGATCATGCTGACCGCGCTGGCGATTCCCTTGCCCGCAATGTCCATCGCCGTTCCGTGGTCCACAGAGGTCCGCAGGATGGGCATGCCGTTGGTCACGGCGATCGTCCGCTCAAAGTCCAGCGTCTTGGTGGCGATATGCCCCTGGTCGTGGTACAGGGACAGTACGCTGTTGTAGCGTCCCTGCAGCGCCAGGTGGAACACCGAGTCCGCCCCGATGGGCCCGGCCACGTCATAGCCTTCCTGCCGCAGTTCCTCCACCGCGGGATATATCTGTTCCACCTCTTCGTTTCCGAACAGCCCGTGCTCCCCGCTGTGGGGATTCAGTCCGGCAATCGCCATGGTTCCTTCCGTCACGCCCAGCCGGCGCAGCGCTTCCGTACACCGTTTGACGTAATCCTTGATCCGGTCTTTTGTCACCAGGTCGCAGGCCTGCCGCAGGGATACGTGCCGCGTCAGGAAAAATACCCTCATTCCCCGCACCTCGAACATGGTCAGGGGATCCTCTGTCCCTGTCAGCGCCCCAAAGATCTCCGTATGGCCGATATAGGGAACCCCGCCGGCCCGCAGGGATTCCTTGTTGATCGGTGTGGTGGCCACGGCGTCCGCCAGGCCTTCGTTCGCCAGGCGGATGCTTTCTGCAATGTATTCGTAGGCAGCCTTGCCGCACATGCCGTCCACGGTGCCCACCTTCAGCCTGCTCAGGTCAATGTTGTGCAGGTCAATCAGGTTCAGCACCCCGGGGGCATACTCTCCTTCAGCCGGTTCCCGGATCACGTTGATCCGCACTTCCGGCATTCCGGGATAAGTCCCGGCCAGTTCCAGCACGCCCTTATCCCCGATCACCACGCAGCGGGCAGTCTCCTGCGTCTGTGCGTCGGCAATGGTCTTCAGCACGATTTCCGGTCCGATTCCGGCAGCGTCTCCCATGGGGATCGCGATCAAAGGTCTGTTCATTCCTGGACTCCTTCTGCCTGAAGCTGTTTAACTTCCAGCAGTCATTTTCTCCTCTCTTTTTTATCCTTTACCGCCTCATCTGTCAACCGTATTTGTTGGCCTTTTCCCGCTTCCTTGTGGTATAATCCACCTGATAGGGAAAAACACAGAATACCGGCAGCCGCCGGACAGAATCTCGCCGGCGGTGCAGACGGAATATCACTGTGCGGAAAGGAACATATCGTATGAAACTGAACGTAAAACGGACCTGTCAGATCGGCTTTGCTTTCTTTGGCATCCTCCTGCTGTGGCAGGTGTATGATTCCTGGTGCCCCACCTTCCTGACGGATCTGTTCGCCCACCGGATGTACGGGCTGACCTCGGCGGAGCTGAAAGCCAGCGCGCCGGAAAACATCCTCAACGTCCAGTGGCTGGTCGGTATCATCATGGCCTGCGATAACCTGGCGGCCTTGATCCTGCTGCCCGTCTTCGGCAACCTCTCCGATAAAACCCGGACGCCCATCGGCAAGCGGATGCCTTACATCCTCGTCGGCACCTTCGTTGCCGCGGTTGCCTTCCCCTTCATTCCCCTCTTCTTCCATCAGAATAATATTGCCGGCATGATCATCATGATGGGCATCGTCCTCATCTTCATGATGATGTACCGGAATCCCGCTGTGGCCCTGATGCCTGATATCACGCCCAAGCCCCTCCGGGCCAAGGCCAACGGTATCATCAATATCATGGGCTATCTCGGCGGCGGCTTTGCCACCATCCTCGGTGTCTTCCTGAAGCTGAGTGATTATATCAACGTCACGGACCGCAGCACCAAGATGTGGATCATTGAGATCCCCTTCCTGGTCGCCTCCCTCCTGATGGTCGTCTCCGCGCTGGTGCTCTTCTTCACCATCAAGGAAAACAAGATTGAGGAAGAGATGAAGGACGAGCTGGCTGAGGGCGAGCGCCTCGCGGCCATTGAAAACCCGGCCACGGACGAAGGTCCCATGTCCCCCGCCAACCGGCGCATGCTCCTGGCCATCCTCGGGGCCGAATTCCTCTGGTTCATGTCTGACAATGCCATCGGCACCTACATCGGCAACTATGTGATCTACTACCTGCAGGCTGCTTCCAGCGCCACCATGATCCTGACCCTGGGCGGCGGTCTGGCCTCCGCAGTCGGTTTCCTGATCGCCGGTGGTATTGCCGAGAAAATCGGGCGGAAATGGACCGTGTCCATCGGTCTGATCATTTCCTTCCTGGCCACCCTGATCATGATCTTCGTCAGGCCCACCGGCAAGGTGGTCGGCGTAAACGGGGAGTTCTCCTTCCCGGCCATCCTCTTCGGCGTCTGGGCCCTGAAGGGCTTCGGTATGGCCCTGGTTCACAACTGCTCCTTCCCCATGGTGGTGGAGCTGTGCACCTCGAAGAAGATCGGCAAGTTCACCGGTTATTACTACGCGGCCAGCATGTCCGCCCAGACCGTCACCCCCGTCCTGCTGGGCCTCATCTTCATGAAGACCGGCGCCTGGGGTGCCCTGCCCGTCTACTCTTCCATCCTGACCGTCTGCAGTGCCCTGGTCTTCATCCTGCTGGTCAAGAATATTAAAACCCGGAAAATAGCCAATGCTTCCGGCCTGGAAGCCTTTGCGGAGGAAGACTGAAATGAGACAGTATACCGCTTCGGATTTCAGCGGTTTCTATTATGCCCACCGGGGCCTGTATGACAATCATCACGGCGTTCCCGAGAACTCCCTCCCGGCCTTCCGCGCCGCGGTGGAAAAAGGCTACGGGGTGGAGCTGGACGTCCAGCTTTCCGCCGACGGGCAGGTGGTCGTCTTCCATGATGATACCCTGGACCGGATCTGCGGCGTCCACGGCAAGGTCATTGATTATCCCCTCTCTGACCTGCAGCAGATGAAGCTGCTGGATACGGAGGAAACCCTGCCCCTGTTCACAGACGTCCTCGCCGTCCTGCGGCAGGGCGCCGGTCCCCTGATCGTGGAGCTGAAGACCGGTCCCCGGAATACAGAGCTGTGCGAAAAAACCCGGGAACTCCTCCGCAGTTATCCCGGCGTCTTCTGCATTGAGTCTTTCGATCCCCGGATTGTCCTCTGGTTCCGGAAAAATGCCCCGGAGATCTTCCGCGGCCAGCTGTCCCAGCCCCGGGAAGATTATGGCACGTCCCTTCCCGCCCTTTATTCCCGGCTCCTGGCGGACTGCCGTTTCTCTTTCCTGAACAAGCCTGACTTCATCGCTTACAAGATCGGCGCCCGTCCCGCCCGCGTCCTGCGGAAGCGCGGAAAAGGCGTCCTGCTGGTCGGCTGGACCTCCCATGACGCGGTGGCGGATTCAAAGGATAATGACAGCGTCATCTTTGAGTACTGTGCGCCGCCGCTCCGGTATAAAAAAACATAATCACATCAGGCCCGGAATTTTCTCCTTCCGGGCCTGATTTTCTGTAATTTTATTCTGTTCCCCTTGCCTTCCGCATCGCCGATGGAGTATCATCATATCAGAGATATGGATGAATCTGTCATAGAGCGTTCTGCCTTCAGCACAAAGGATCATTTCGAAGGAGCTGCTTAAATGAATAAGGAAATCACCGGTCAGCTTCGGCACGTCATTGATGCGCTGGCAGCGGATCTTTATCACCCTCTGGGCGAAATAGTCCTGGAGGGCTTTTCTGCGCCTTCCGTCCTGAACCTGCGGGAAGCGGAAACCTATCCCCGGGAGCCCTGGCCGGCCGGAACCCCCTGGGGCATGCCCTGGGATTATGCCTGGATGTTCGGCCGTTTCACCGTGCCGGAGGAGGCCCGCGGGGAGCGGATCGTCATGGACCTGAATCCCGGCGGTGAATCCGTCCTCTACGTCAACGGAAAGGTCTTCGGCGCCCGCCGGGGTGACCGGATGGCTCATCCGCACCAGTATATTTCCGATCAGGCCGTCTGCCGGAACGCGGAAGGCGGCGAAACCTTTGAGATCGCCCTGGAAGTCTACGGCGGCACTCCCCTGCCGGACCATCCCGGTCGTCCCGTCTTCCCGGAGGAAGGCGTCACCTTCACCCGCACCGGCCCGGCCGTCACCGGGCGGAGCACCTTCGGCTGGTGGAATGAGGAAGCCTATCAGCTCTGGCTGGACCTGACCGTCCTCCGGGACGTGCACGATTACCTGGAAGCGAATGATCCTTTCCGGGAGGCCCTGGCAGACGGCTTTGCCCGCCTGCTGGATACCCTGGATATGGAGCAGCCCCTGCCGCAGCGCCGGCAGGCATACCTGGACGCCCGGCAGCAGATTGCGCCCCTGGTCAACGCGCATAACGGCACCTTTGCCGCCTCCATGGGCGTTATCGCCAACTCCCATCTGGATTATGCCTGGCTCTGGCCCATTGAGGAAACCCGGCGGAAAACCGCCCGCACCTTTGCGGCCGTCCTACGCCTGCTCAAGGAGTATCCGGAGGCAAAGTTCCTCCAGAGCCAGTGTGCGGAATATGAGCTTTGCCGCCAGCACTATCCGGAGCTCTTCGAGGAAGTCCGGGAAGCCATCGCCGACGGCCGCTGGATTGCCGATGGCGGCATGTGGGTGGAACCGGATACGAACCTGGCCGGCGGCGAAGCCCTGGTGCGCCAGTTCCTGTACGGGCGCCGGTATTTCCGGGAAATGCTGGGCGTGGACAGCCGTGTTGCCTGGCTGCCGGACACCTTCGGCTACAGTGCTGCCCTGCCGCAGATCATCAAAGGCTTCGGCATGACCGGCCTCACCACCCAGAAGATCTTCTGGTCCTATAACGACTCTGAACCCTTCCCGCATCACGCCTTCCTCTGGCGCGGGCTGGACGGCACCGTCATTCCCAGCTATCTGCACATGTCCTATGAAACCGCTGTGGACGCGAAAACCGTGCATACCCGCTGGGTCAGCCGGCTGGAAAAGGACGGCAGCCGTGATTTCTACCTGCCCTTCGGCCAGGGAGACGGCGGCGGCGGACCTACCCGGGACGACCTGGAGCAGATCCGGCGCCAGCGGGATCTCCAGGGAGCACCCAGGCTCTACTGGATGACCCCGGAGGATTACCTGAAAAAGCGGAACAACGGTTCCCTGCCCATTTACCGGGGAGAGCTGTATTTCCCCTGCCACCGCGGAACCTATACCACCCAAGCCCTGATCAAGAAAGGCAACCGCCGGGCGGAGCATGTCCTGCGGGTATGGGAAATGCTCGCCGCCATGGCCTCCTTCACCGGCCGTGCCGCCTATCCCGCGGAAGAGCTGGAAAGTGCCTGGAAACTGCTCCTGACCAACCAGTTCCATGATATCCTGCCCGGTTCCTCCATCGCCCGGGTTTATGAGCAGGCTCGGATGGATATCGCCCGTGTCCGCGATACTGCCGTACGCGGTGCCCGGGAAGCGCTGCTTGCCTTCTGCCGGAACGGCCTGGGCCTCACGGTCTTCAACCCCTCTTCCCACCGGATCACCCGGGTCATCCTGGCGGATGAGCGGTTCACCGGCGGTGCCGTCACCCGGGAGGGTGTTCGGTTCCAGGCTGCCGCCTATAAGGATGAGGCGCTGGTGCTTGCCTGCCTGGAGCCCATGTCCGCCGTCACCATGTATCCGGCTGAGGTCCCGGTCCACAGCAACGTCACCGTTCGCCGCCAGGGCAGCAATTATGTCATGCAGAATTCCGTCCTGCGCGCCGTCATTTCAAAGAAGGGCGAGCTGCTCTCCATGATTCTCCTGCAGGATGATCGGGAGCGGGTTCGCACACCCTCCAATGTGTTCCATCTTTACCGGGATCTTCCCCGGCACTTTGACGCCTGGGATATTGACAGCCAGACCGAACGGCGGGAAGTGCCCATGGACGCGGAGTATGAAGCGGAGATCACCTGCGCCGGCGGCCTCTTCGCGGAGCTGAAGGTTACCACCCGTTTCTCCTCTTCTGTCATTACCCAGTGGATCCGCCTCACCGGGGAGGACGAACAGCTCGAGTTTATTACCGAGGCTGACTGGCAGGAGCGCCACCGCCTCCTGAAGGTTTCCTTTGATACCGGCATTGACGCGGATAACGCGGATCATAAGATCCAGTTCGGCTATATCTCCCGTCCCGCCCACCGTTCCCGTCAGTATGACGCGGACCGGTTTGAGGTCTGCGCCCATGACTGGACCGTCCTGCGGGACGCCACCCATGGCGCGGCGCTTCTGAACGATTGTAAATACGGGGTATCCGTCAATGACGGGGTCATCAGCCTGAGCCTGCTGCGGGCGCCCACCTACCCGGACGCCGCGGCTGACCGCGGACGCCACCGGTTCATTTACGCCTACCGCGCCTGGGACGGCCCGCTGGAAACCAGTGGCGTCATCGAGGCTGCCGAAGCGCTGAACGATCCGCTGATCACCGTCCCCGGTTCTTCTGTGCCGCTTCGCCTGCTGAATTCCAGTGATCCCGCCGTCACCGTGGAAAGCGTCAAGCTGTCTGAGGACGGCACCGGTGACCTGGTGATCCGCCTGTATGAGAGCATGGGCGGTACACGCACCGTCATGATTCATCCCTTCCTGCCCTTCAGTGCGGTCTGCACCTGCTCCCTTGCCGAGGATCCGCAGGATATTCTTCCCGTATCGGACGGCACCTTTACCCTGTCCTTCCATCCCTTCCAGATCATCACCCTGCGTCTGGCCCGGAAGAGATAAAATCATCCATACAAAAAAACTGCGGGGCATCCGGATGGATGCCCCGCAGCTCATTTCAGGCTGGAAATGTTTTCTTAGTTCTTGGCCGGCACAACGTGCTTGCTCTCGTCAAAGTGTTCCGCCTTGGTGGTTCCCCGGTCGGAAACTTCCAGGCTGAACTTGCCTTCCAGCGTATGCTCTCCGTCCTTGTTGGTGGTCAGCTTCACGCTGGCGCTGCCCTCGGCGGCTTCCAGTTCGCCCTTGTCGTTTACCTTCAGGGTCATTTCCGCGTTCTGAATGCTCATGGACTGGGTCGTCGCAAGCACGCCCCGGGCAATGGAGACATAGTCGCCGATCTTGCCCGTCTGGTTCTTGTATTCGTCACTGTTCATCCTGAGGAAACGGTCACCGGTGAACTGCATCAGCAGCATCAGTCCGGTGTTCAGGAGCTCTGTGGAGTTTCCGTTCAGCTTCAGGTGAATGGTCTTTCCGCCGTTTTCAGCTGTACCCACGGTCACCTCTGCGAATGCGTCAGCCATATTGGCCAGCATACGGAAAGCATTGATCACCAGGTCAGTCCGGGAAGAGGCACGCAGGATCGTGTTGTTTTTGATGCTTCCGGCGGTCTTGTAGGTGCCGGGATAAACGACTTCCACAACACGGACAGCGCCGTCATCATCAAAGATGGTATAACCGCTGTTCTTAACAGATCCGTCCTTCTTCGGGCTCTTCACCTTCAGGTCGCAGCAGGCGTCGTATCCTTCCTGCTGGTAAACGCCGTCTATCGTCTTGAACCAGTTTCCGTCAAAAGAGAACTCCATATTACCCTTCAGGGTCACGTTGTCGGTGTTGAACAGCAGCTTGTCGCAGTCATCAACAACCTGCAGCAGAACATTGTTTTCTTCAGCCAGGGCGGCAGCCGCCAGCGTAAAAATCATAATCAGTGCCGTTACCAGTGTTAAAAGTCTTTTCATTTTCGTTTTACCTCCTTCTGTATGCCCCAAAAAGGGGCGTACATATAAATAGACGAATCCGTGTATGGTTTTGTTTCGCCCCGAATGGGAAAAAAAGAACCGCCATTCAGGCGGTTCCTTTATATAAGCATTGATTTCTTTGGGCTCAGCAGGGTTTCCGGCGGGGTTTATTTTTTCTCTTCCAGGATAAATTCCGCAATATCGCCGATGACCTTTTCATCCACTTTTGCGGCTTTCGCATAGTTCGCGGACACGTCATTCATCACGCCGGGGGTCATGGTATGGATCAGTCCGGGATAGGAAATCATGGTCCAGTTTTCCTTGTCCCCGAAGGCTTCCTTCCAGATTTCGAAGTCCTTCATCGTCACCTGCCAGTCCTCTTCACCCTGAAGCACCAGGACCGGCGCTGTGATCTCCTCCGCCATCTTCAGCTGGTCATATTCCGCCAGCCACTTCCAGTACGGCGCGTAAGCACCCTGAATGGCATCGCTGTCTGCCAGCGTGTCCAGGTCGTTCAGCCTGTCCAGTTCGCTGAGAATGTCCTCCTTGTTCATCCCGGCCTGCTCCATAACCTCCGGCTGCGTAGAGAACATGAACTCATACTGTTCCCGGAACAGCTCGTCCAGCTTCCTGGGGGAGCCCGCCATCATCACATATCCGCAGGCGGCCGCAGGCTGCTCTTTCAGCACCTTGTCAATCATCGGAATCGCGATGCCGCCCAGGCTGTGTCCCAGCACATAGATCCTTTCCGGATCAATCTTTTCCTGCTGTGCCAGCATCTGTACCGCCGCCACTGCGTCGTCCACCGTTTCTTCCATCAGCGTCAGCTGATAGTTATCAGCCAGCTCTGCCTTGTAGGTATAAGTCCGCTTGTCGTAGCGGTAGACCGCCACTCCCTTCGCGGCCAGGCCTTCCGCCAGGTCTTTGAAGGGCCTCACATAGCCGATGCTCTCATCCATGTCGTTGGGGCCGGAGCCGTGCACCAGCACAATCACCGGGAACGGGCCGTCTCCGGCCGGCAGGGTCAGGCTGCCCGGCAGCTCGCCCAGTTCGGGAACCGGCAGGTTCAGCTCAACGCCGACCAGGTCGCTTCCTTCCTGTTTACCGGAAAAGATGCTTGTCTGTACACCCGCAACCGCGCCATCCAGTGTTACCAGGACAATATCCACAGACGTCGTGGAGAAAATGCAGGGAATATAGAAAAACTGATAGCCCTGGATTTCCTTCTGATAAGCCGGCTGGATTTCTTTGACCTCGCCGATGGAAGTAATTTGCATCGCAACCGCCTTCATACCGCCGGCCGCTTCCAGCGCGGTTTTCAGTTCAGGCATCAACTCCCAGGCGCTGTCCAGTTCCTCCGGATGCTCTCCGAAGAGCGTCTGGATCCATTCATCCGCGTCCGCGGGCGTTTCGATCTTCCGCGCTTCCTGCTCCGCGAAAGCCATTCCGCAGGCTGTCAGCGTCATCACCAGCGCCAGCAGCGCAGCCAGCATTTTGCTCATTTTCCTCATTCGGTTTCTCCTCCCCGGGTTCCATACCGGAACCGTTTTATATATGATTGCTTTATTGGACTGTGATGTGCTCTGTATACATCGTGAACACTATACCATACTTGGCCCGTCGTAAAAAGGATAAATCAGATAAGATAGCCTTTTTTATTTTGCTGTTTCAGAGTAAATAGATCTCCAACCTCAGGTTGGAAAAAAGAGCAGGATTTCAACAACTGCGTTATTGTTTTCCCGCATTTTCAAAGCTACAATTTAAACACCGGCCGGAATAAAAGATACGGAGTGACTGATATGGCACAGATTCAACTGAATGAACAGATTGCCTTCCTGCGGCGTCAGAAAGGCCTCACCCAGGAAGCCCTGGCGCAGCAGCTGGGCGTCACCAACCAGACCGTCTCCAAATGGGAGTCGGGCCAGTGCTGCCCGGATATCCAGCTGCTGCCTGTCCTTGCGGATCTCTTTGGCATATCCGTCGATGAACTCATGGGTCATACTCCTTCCGGCAGCCTGGATTCCCTCTGTCTCGGCCTGAAGTCATATTTTACAAATCTCCCGGAAGGGCAGAGCTTTGAGGATGCCTACCGCCTGGCTGCCCAGCTGCATGAGATCGTCATGACCGACGGCTATAAGAAGCGCCTGCCCTGGAGCGAGAAGAACTATGCGGAGGAAAACATGACCCGCTGGGGGCTTTCCGCCTGCAGCGAGGCTCCCGGAAACACCCTGCGCAGCGGCAACGTCCTCCTTTTCACCCGGAACGACGCGTACCAAAGCCCGAAGGCAGCGGAACTCCGCGCCATACAGGCCGCCCTGAAGATGCTCTCCGACCGGAAAGCGCTGAAGGTGTTTTTTGCCCTTCAGGATCTTACCGTCAGGGATCCTGACCTGTATGTCACCGCAGACGGGATTGCGGCAAAGGCAAAACTGGATATAGACGAAACAGAAGAAATCCTGTCAGACCTTCCTGTCACGGTACTGGAAGACGGAGTCACGGAAAAATACCGCATTGAGGGCAGCGCCGCCTGGCTGGCGGACGTCATCAGGCTGGTCAGGCTGTAAGGATACAGAAAAGGCGGAGCTTTCGCTCCGTCTTTTTCATGCCAAAGACTATACAGAAGCCCTGCCGTCTGTCTCCCGGCAGGGCTTCCAATGGAAAGGAGGATATATCCCGGATGTCAGGCGATCATTTGCCTGGCTTTCTCCAGTCTTCTGAATATGGTAGCCGCGCTGGTCTGCATGCATTCCGCCGCTTCGCGGATCGTCATTCCCTGCATGGATACCAGCAGGAGCACCTGGCGGTATTTCTCCGGCAGGTTCATCACGTCCATAATCAGCTCCCGGTCTTCTTCCGGAGCATTTCCAAGTTTTTTCAGGTCTTCGGGGGAAATCAGTCTGCTTTCATGCTTGTACCAGCTTCTTTTGAGGTAATCCCGGCAGGTGTTTCCTGCAATCCGGGTAATCCATGTACGGGCAGAGCATCCGTTTTTCGCTTCAAAACGGCCAATACTCCGCCAGGCCTTCAGGAATGTCTCCTGGGTAGCGTCTTCCGCATCTGTCCGGTTGCCCAGCATCATAAAGCAATAGCGCAGGATTTCTGTGCCATAGGCGTCATACCATGCGGAAAGAACAGATTCATTGTTTGCGCAGGCCCCTGCCTGCCGTCCTCCGCGTATGATTTCCATGAGTCATCCCTCCTTGGCTATAAGCATATCAGGCCAACCTTACTTTCAGGTGACTTCTGCCTTACGTTTTCGTAAGCTATGTAAAAAAGCCCCGGAATCACCATCTCGGCGATTCCGGGGCTTCCTGTGTTGCACCAGATTGTTACAGGAACTGCTTCATGTATTGTGTCCTTTTAATTCTGAATTCTGATTTCTGAATTACTTCATCAGGCTTCTGATGCTCTCCGCCACATTGCCTTCCTGCAGGTCGTTCAGGTCGATGATCCGGATATTCAGTTCCGCCGCCCGGTTCCGTGCAGATGCCCCGGCAGGTTCGGCGGTCACAATGGCGGCCCGGGCAATCTGCCCGCCGAAGCGGTCCCGCAGGACTGCCAGTTCGTTCAGGGCTTCAGTCCGGATCATGCAGGTCTTGCAGCTGATAAACACCGGGGTAATCCCCTGGGTGCACATCACGTCCAGTTCGTTGGAGACTGCGTGATCCTTTTCATCCCCGTTCCAGTCCACAACGGCACTGGTCCGCACGTCGTTGAATATACCGGTATCCAGGCAGGCTTTATAGATATACAGTTCCAGCACGCTGCCCACGTCCCGCAGCCAGGCGCGGACCTGCGGATCCCGGAAATAGAATTCCACGCTTTCCTCCGGCACAATCTTGAGTCCGGAGATCATCCGGATCTTTTCCAAATCCCGCAGGGCTTCCTCCGGAGCTGTCAGCCGGGCACCCTGTTCTCCTTTGACAGTATAGTCACCCTGCACGCTCAGCGAATAGGTTCCGTCCTCCCGCGCCGGCGAAATCCGCTGGATATACGTTACGATCCTGTCCCACTGGCGGCGGTATTTCAGGAAAACGGCAAAGAACGGATCAATATCCTCCATGTACCGGGACAGAATACTGTTATCCACCCGGCCTTTGCGCATGGATCCGCCGGCCATCAGGAAACAGTCCTCCACCGAGAAGGAGATATCGCAGACAAAGCCGTGCATGGACGGCGCGTTCTGGATGCTGTAAAACTTATTCATCGTACGGCTGTAAGTCACCACGGGAATCGCTGCTTCCGAGCAGGCAAACCCGGCCGCGAACAGCACCGCGTCCGTGCCTCCCGTGATATCCATCACCGCGTCCGGATGCTCCTTCAGCACAGACCGGAACAACGCCAGGATCTTCTCCGTATCGTAGATATTCACATACAGGAACTCCATCGCGGCCTCGATCCCGCGATGGTCAAAGTAATCCTTCAGCTGCCTCTGGGCATGTTCCGGCGTTCCCTCCGGGCAGACGTAGATCACCTTGTCCGGATGAAAGATCTCCACGCCCAGCACATTCTCCAGCGGGCGCTCGTCATACAGTTCAACCAGCGTTTTTACTTCCATCTGTGATGCCTTTCTCCTGTCCGGATCTACTGTCTCAATAACAGCTTCGGTCTGTCTGGATTGTAGCATACGCCGGGAACGCCCGCAAGAAGCTTGCCATCCTCCGAAAACCCTGACCCTTCATTGTTCTATAACAAAAAGCAGCGGAGCTTCCGCCCCGCTGCCCCGTTATTCTTCTGTTTTTCTTTTCTTGAATTCTTCCAGCGCTTCCTGCAGTTTATTGTTCTCCGTTATTTCCTTGGTTCTGGTCAGTATTGTGGTAATGACCATCGCCACAGCGAAGAATATGCCGAAGACAATCCAGGCGCTGGCGGCGTCTGCCGGGAACCATTTCCACAGGCGGCTCATCACGAACACGCCCAGTACGATCACGAAGAAATAGAGGGTCTTTCTCAGGAAAACGCTCATGTTTTTGATCCATCGGTCCGTCATGAACACGTCCTTCACCACGACGGAAAACACCGCGAGCAGGAGGAACTGCATCAGGGTTTCAAGCGAAATCCCGCTTTTCCCGAGGCTGAATATGGGGGATACTTTCGCTCCCAGATCGCCCATCAGCCAGCTCATTGCGCACAGAGTCACCACGCCCCCGGCGAAGCTTGCCATAATTTCTTTCACAAGCCAGTTGAGGTATTTGATTTTTTCTTTCATCTTACCTCACCCCCAGCTTCTGGCGCAGCTCGTCCGAGTACATGCGGGAAACCATAATCTGTTCTCCGTTTTGCAGGGTCAGCCTGATTTTCCGGTTGATGTCCGCTTTCAGGCTCTTGATCATCCTCAGGTTCACAATCGTCTGTTTGCTGACCCTCAGGAAGTCCCTTTCAAGAAGCTGTTCCTCCACCTCGTACAGTTTCAGTTCAGACTCATACATCTCCGTCTCTGTGTAGATGAAGGTCTTCCGTTCCACTGCCTCGATATACAGGATCTTGTTGGCGTCCAGGATGTAGGTTTCCCCGTTCTTTTCCGCGCTGACCTGCATATCGAGCATCCGCATCATCGCGATCAGTTTCTCAATGTCCTGGCTCAGCCTCGGGGCATGGATCGTTACGGATGTCTCCGGGTATTGGTCGTTGATGTCGATATCTATCTTCACTTATTCCAGTCCTTTTTTCCTGAAGGCGACAAAGAACATCACCACCGCCAGGATAGCATTCGCTGCCAGGATGACAGCTCCGTCCCATTTTATTTCAGCAAAGGACATAGCGTCAAGCAGGAACCGGGTCTGCTGGGTGTAAAGGAACCGCGCCACCGCGCCAATTCCTTCATTGAACATGGCAAACATCGGAATGAAGGAAAGGATAATCATCGCCATCGCGCCCACAGAACCGGCGGACATCTGGTTCTTTGCGGTGATTCCGATCACGGCGCCGATCACGATGGAGATCAGGAAGCCCACACCCATCACCAGGAAGAAGAAGGGCATATCCGCCGCCGGGAAGGAAACAGCAAACAGCACCGAACCAATCATACTGATGATCCACACATAGGCGCCGATGCCCGTCAGGTACTGTCCGGGCTTCACGTTGGACATCATCAGCACCCGGAGGGTGTTCTTTTCTTTTTCCTCCGCAATGATGGCTGACATGGCGGTCAGGGGCGCCATGGCCATATACATGGCGGCAAACATTTTGGTATACATCAGTTCCGGAACGCCTTCCGGTCTGATCACCCGTTCCAGGATAAACGAAACCACCGGCAGCAATATAAGCTGAATCAGGACCGCCTTGTTCTTGAAGGTATCCTTCATCTGCTTTCTGATCATAATAAGAATATTATTCATGTTCATTCTTCCTCCAGTTTTCTTCCGGTCAGTTCCAGGAATACGGTTTCCAGCGTCGGCTCAGAGGAGTGAATGGTTTCCACGCGTTCCTCTTCCAGCAGCTTGCTGATCTTCTCTGCGGATTCCTTGCTGTGGGGCAGCTCCATATCTTCGCCCGTGTTCAGGTGCAGCACAATCCGCTTCTGGTGGTTGAACCGGCGGCAGATTTCATCCGGTGCGCCGCTGTCCACGATCACGCCCTCATTCAGCAAGGCTACCGTGTCGCAAAGCTTGGCCGCTTCTTCCATGTTGTGGGTCGTAAGGAAGATGGTGCATCCGTGCTTTTTCTTGTCCAGGATGATCTTGTGGATCTGCTTCATCGTCATCGGATCCAGGCCGGTGGTCGGCTCGTCCAGGAAGATGATTTCCGGGGAAACCATGAACACCCGGGCCAGCTGCAACCGGACCCGCATGCCCTTGGACAGGGCGGAAGCAGGCTTCTTCGCGGAATCCTCCAGACCCACCAGCTTCAGCGTTTCCATGATCTTTTCCTTCGGCGTGCCGTAGATGTCCGCGAACACCTTCAGGTTGTCGTAGCAGGACAGCCGTTCATATACGCCAAACTGATCCATCATGATACCGATCTTTTTCTTATCCTCGCCCGAGAGGCGCCTCACGTTCTTCTGGAGGATCATCGCCGATCCCTCGTCAAACGCCAGCTGCCCTGTCAGGATTTTGATCAGTGTCGTTTTTCCGGCGCCAGAGGGTCCCAGCAGTCCGAAAATCTGTCCATCAGGAATATCGAAACTGATTCCGGACAGGACCTTTTTTTCTGTGTAGGATTTTTCAATTCCAGTGCATTGAATCATGTCGTACCTCCCGTAATGCTTTTGCGGGGCATACAGTAACAGAAGGACCCGAGAGGTTCAAGATGCCCGGACGTATGTTGCCGGTTTCTGTGCATGAGATGCCGGATTCGGTCATCAAAAAACGGCTGCCTTTCCCCTGTCCCTGAAAAACATAATTAATGCAAAGGGTTATCATTCCATTACGTCGAATTGATATTCCAGCTTTCTGAGAAGAAAGCTTATTCTTGAAGAATAGCGTTGGGTTATAGTTATGGATTTTAAAATCTTGGTCATCAATCCCGGTTCCACCTCCACCAAAATCAGCCTCTTTGTGAACAAAAAGGAACTGTTCCAGAAAAGCCAGTTCCATGACGCGCCGGTTCTGCTGCAGTTCCCCCATGTGAACGGCCAGGTGCCTTTCCGGTATCAGGTCATCCTGGATATGCTGAAGGAGGAAGGGGTAGACCCGTCCGATATCGATGTGTTCGTCGGCCGCGGCGGCAGCGCCTGCACCCAGCCCAGCGGCGTCACCATTATCGACCAGAAGCTGTATGACGATACCGAAGCCGCCGTCGGCGGCAGCGAGCACGCCGCGAAGCTGGGCGTCATGCTGGCCTGGCGCTTCGCGCAGAACTATCACAAGCCTGCCTATACACTCAATCCCACCAATGTGGATGAATACTGCGATTACGCGCGCCTTACCGGCATCCGGGGGCTCTACCGCACGCCCCACTCCCATGTGCTGAATCCCAAGGCCGTCGCCGAAGCCCATGCGGAATCCATCGGCAAGCGGTATGAGGACTGCAATTTCATTGTGGGCCATATTGACGGCGGCGTTACCGTCAGTACGCATTATCACGGAAAAATGATCGACGGCACCATGGGTGCGGACGGTGACGGTCCCTTTGCCCCCACCCGGATCGGCAGCGTGCCCGTGCTGGAGCTGCTGGATTATCTTGAAACCCATCCCCTGGATGATGTGCGGCGGATGTGCTCCCGTTCCGGTGGTTTCGTCAGCCTTTTCGGAACATCCAACTCGGATACGGTCCATGCGCTGGTGGAACAGGGAGACAAAAAGGCCACCCTGGTCTGGAACACCATGATTTACCAGATCTGCAAGAGCATCGGTGAAATGAGCGCCGTGCTTTGCGGCAAGGTGGATGCGATCCTGCTCACCGGCGGACTGATGCGCTTTGACGATATCACCGAAGGAATCAAGGAACGCTGCGGCTGGATTGCCCCGATCTATGTCTACCCGGGCGAGATGGAGCAGGAAGCCATGGCCTTCCCGGTCCTGAAAGTCCTGCGCGGCGAAGCTGAAGCCATTACTTACAGCGGCAAGAACGTCTGGCAGGGATTCGAAGGAATGGATCTGTGAGAAATATAGGCCGACTAAACAAAACTGCGGAGTAAAAATCTCCGCAGTTTTTATGTGGACAAGTGCCATCTATATGGCAGAACAGCGTGCAATAAGGCTGTCATTTCGACCGGAACGAAGTGAAGTGGAGAAATCCCTTACTACGTCCGGAGGACGAAAAGCGGCAAGAGTGTGACTGCAAGGGACTGACTGTCTGTCACTGTTTTCGAAGAAAATGTGACTGAAAGTCTGTCCCTCTGTCACTGCTCTTGCCGATTATTCCGTCCATTTTCAAAAACCGGTACACATTCGGTACACAAAAAACAAAAATCCAGGGTATCCTGCCCGGAGATTCGAACTCCTGTTCCGCAACCTCAATCGTCGCGACTGTCCCCCGGACAGCTCGCTCGTTTCGGTTGAGAAAGCCGCCGACGAGATTTCCTCCACTGGAGGTCCTCGGCGGCTTTCCCCCTCCACTGCCCACTGGCAGTTTATTTGATCAGGGAGTTCGAATCGACGATGATCCAAAAGTCAAAACCCGGAACCACCGTAAAGGTGATTCCGGGTTTTGATGTGGAGCATAGGAGATTCGAACTCCTGACCCCAACACTGCCAGTGTTGTGCGCTACCAACTGCGCTAATGCCCCGAACAGATGGTATATTATCATAGAATTTTCGCTTTGTAAAGCACTTTTTTCAGGAGTTTTTTTCTGCCAGAATCAGCCGCTCAATAGTGCGGAAGCGTAAGGTTATTCTCGCTTTCCCCGTCCCGCAGTCTCCGTGCCGCAACGATCAGCCGATCCGTATCTTTGTTGTAGCAGGTCACCAGAATCAGCAGCTGTTCATCCGGCTGTACGTCCAGCATATTCGCGTGGTAAGACCGGGCGAGCAGCTGCTTCACGGCTTCTTCCCGCTCATCCACCCGGTTGGAGTCGAGGGCCCACAGGTTATAGTAATTCGGATCCCCCGGTTCCGTGCTGATTTCCGCCACGGCAAACACAGCATATTTCCCGTCTTCATACTGGCTATCGAACGTAATAATCCTGTGCTTGTAGTAATAGGCGCTTTCCTTATACTTCCGCAGCCGGCCGAACATATTCCCGCTCTTCATGTTATGGCCGAAAAGATAGACCGTATAAGGCCTAGTCAAAAGGTTAATGCTGGAGTCCGTAAAGATTGCGCCGTTCGCGTTTTTCTTTCCGTTGATATCATGGGTCAGGAAGTAGGTGTTGTCCTTCAGTCCAACCGCTTCCTCCAGCTGGTCCATGCTCAGCCAGCCCATAATATAGCTGCTCTTCTTTTTCAGTTTCCGGAAGCGCTCGGAAATCTGGAGATTCTGATTATTCGGATAAGGAACCGGCTGAAGGGTAAGGGACTGCGTCGGTTCCGGCTCCGGGGTCGTCATTTCCTGCCGGGGTGCCGCTGTCACGAGCACGGCTGTCGGCGCTGCCGTCGGAGTGACAGCAACCGCCTCTGTGGGTTCTTCATACAGTTCATAAAGGGCCTGGCTGGTCTCCCGGGAGGAATAGTATTCCACACCGTAAGCGATCAGTCGAATCACGCTGTAAATAATCATCAGGGCGAATACGGCAGCAAGGGCAAGCCTGCGGCGCTTTTTCCGCGCCGCGGCTTCCTCGATCCGCTTCCGCTCTTCCGCATACGGATCCGGTCTTCTCTCCGGATAATACGGCATGATCCTTTACCCTCTTTTACTTCCTTCTCTTCAGATAAGGAATCACAACAAGCATCGCTGCCAGCACACCCGCGCAAAGAACCATCAGGCCGGTCCACAGGAACAGATCCTCGCTGTCTCCGGTTTTCGGCACCGGCTTGGGAGTTGCCGTCGGTGCCGCTGTCGGATTGACCATCGGCGTTGCAGTTATCGTTGGTGGCGTTGCTGTCGGTGCCGCTGTTACTGTTTGTACAGGCGTCGCTGTGGGTGCTGTTGTTTCTGTCTGTGCCACTGTGGGCATCGCTGTTGGTACCGTTGTTGCTGTAGGTACTGTTGTAGCTGTCGATGCCGCTGTGGGCGTTGCTGACGGTACCGCCGCAGTAGTTGGCGTCGCTGTCGGTGTCGCAGAAGGACTTGCAGACGGACTCTCAGACGGAGCCGCTCCCAGTCCCACCGCTGCCGTTGCGGTCGGCTTATCCGCAGCACTGTACACCGCCTTATAGGTCATGTTCTTCTTCACCTCAGGCAGTGTAGCGCCGGGAGCATAGGTTGTGGTTCCGTCACTCCATCCTGTAAAGGTCAGGATACTCTTCTCCGTCTCTTTACCGGCCGGATCGTCCGGCTTCATCGGCACGTTCCCGTACTCATATTCAGTTGCCGCCTTCAGGACGCTGTTATCCTCATCCACAAAGGTGATTGTATACTTTTGCAGCTTCGTTGTAAACTTCGGCTTGTAAACCCTGTTTCCGTCCTCATCAATAACAGGTTCATCCCACTCAGAGAAGGTATAGACATACTGCTCGTCCGGCTTCTTCGTGGGTGTCTTTTCCGTTTCCGGCTCCGGATCTCCATTCTTCCATCCTTTGTCATCCAGGACAGAACCGTCCCCATTCTGCCAGGTCACGGTATGGCCTTCTTCCCACTGAGCATACAGGGTGGTATCCCCGTTCATCTCAATGGTGTCTCCCGAAGCGTAGAAATTCCGGCCTTCGTCATCCGACGCAGCGTCCTCTGATTCAACAGTACGGCGTATTCCCGGTTCCCGTCCCCAGCCGCTGAAGAGGCACCCTGCTTTTTTCAGGGTTCCAGCACCCTCCACTGTTACAGCAGTGCCATGCGTGACAGTCTTTGAAGCCGGTGCGGCACCTGAGTCCGCGCCGTTTCCGTCATAGGTCAGGGTGACCTTAGCCGCAACATAGGCGTTTTGATCGGATGTGTCATTCATCATGATCACATCCAGGCCTTTGTCGCTGAAAAACCAGTTATCCGGGGACGTCGTATTCGTATTCCTGTATTTCAAACCGAATTTGGCCGGGTTTCCTGGTGTCGGTGCAGTCTGCGTGGTTATACCGACGGATGCGCCGCTGGTCATTTCACCGATAATGTTCATAGGCTTGTTGTTCTGCAGATAGACATTCACCTCATCACCGGAATGATTCACGTTACCGGTAACCACCGGATTTCCGGAAAGATTAATTGTGCCTGTTTCACACATTATACCGCCTTTATTGGAAGTGTTCCCTGTAATATTGCCACCGGACAGATTCAACGTCCCGCCGATGTTTACACAGCCATATTTACCGGAATCAGTGTTTCCCGTAATGCTGCCTCCGGACATATTGAATGTCCCATTAACTACCACCCCGCCGACACCGTTCGCAGTATTCTCAGCAATACTACCCCCTGTCATGGAAACAGTTCCTTCTGCCAGAAAAACGCCTCCGCCCAGGTTCCCTGTATTATGGTGAATACTGCCGTCGCTCATATTCAAAGTGCCGCCATAAATCATTATGCCGCTGCCGCCATATCCCCCATCATTGTGTCTGATCTCACCGCCGTACATATTCATCTGGCCCGAGGTAATATATACTCCTCCGCCGCCCAACCAATCGCTTCCAAGATTACCGGCAATTGTTCCGTTATACAGATTGAATGTGCCGCTTAACAGGTCTACCGCGCCGGAATGATACTGATCGCGCAAATTGTCATTCCCGATCAGCGTTCCCCCGTACATGTTGAACTTGCTGGCATTTGTTCTTAAGTGTATTGCGGGACCGGCTTTACCGGCGGCATGGGTAATATAGCCGCCGGTAAAGGAGCCCGTTCCGCTGCCGATCGTCGCCGGCTGTTTATCAATGGTATAGCTGTGTACCGTCGTTCCGCAGTCATACAGGTTCAGCGTACCGCCGTTGATGACAATTCCGATCCCTGCAGACGTCATGGTGATTGAATGGTCGTTCAGGCACAGTGAGATTTCCACTCCGCTCCCGATTGTCCAGGCAGAAGAGATTTCAATATCCTTTGCCAGATAGTATTGTCCGGATGCTGTCGGTAATGTTTCAACCTCCGTCCATCCTTCGTGGGTATGCGCTTCAGTCTGTTCCGCGGCCGCTCCCCCGGTCAGAAATACCGTCATCATCACCAAAACGGCCAAAAAAGAAAAAAATCCCCGCCAGCTTTTATGCTTCCCTGTCTCGCGCGTGTCCATCGGGTCCTGTCTCCTAACAATATGTGCTTTTGTCCGAACAAACCGTAACGATCGTAACCGTTTGCCACATTGGCACATATTGTAGCATCAGCAATATACAGTGTCAACATTTTGCACAATTGTTCTTACTTTTTTAACATTTGTCTGATATAATCGATACCTGAGAAAAGGAGCGTGAAACCATGAATCTGACCGAAGCAATCGCAAAACTTGATGAACTGGAAAAATCCACCTATGCCCTGAACCACGCCCAGAGCATTTTGTACGTGGATGGCGATACCGTCGCGCCCAAAAATTCCTGGAAGGGCCGGGGTATGGCCCTGGCTTACCTGACCGAGCTGGCCTACAAGCAGCTGGTCAACCCGGAAACCGGAGAAATGCTGGAGACCATCCTGCAGCATAAAGAGGAGACCGACGAGGTCACCTTCCGCAAGGCGGAACTGCTGAAGGAGAATTATGATGAATACAACATCCTGCCCATGGAGGAGTTCGTTGCCTATCAGGAGCTGACAAACGAATCCGGCGCCGTCTGGCATGACGCGAAGGAAAAGAGCGACTGGGACCTGTTTGCTCCCTATCTGGATAAGATCGTAGCCTTCCGCCGCCGTTTCGCCTCCCTCAAGGATCCATCCAAGCCCGCCTATGACGTCCTGCTGGACCAGTTTGAAAAAGGGGCTTCCATGGAATCCCTGGATCCCTTCTTCCGCACCCTGCGGGAGGATCTGTCCCCGGTCATTAAGGAAGTCGCCGCCCGGGAAAAGCCGGTTCCCGCCTTCATGAAAAGACCCTGGTCTGTCCATGACCAGCGCCTGTTCTCCCGGAAGGTTATGGCCCTGGAAGGCATTGATCCCCTGAACTGCACCCTGGGCGAAACCGAGCACCCCTTCACCGACAGCACCAACAAGTGGGACGTGCGTATCACCACTCACTATTATGAGAATGATCCCTTCTCCAGCATGTACAGCGTCATCCATGAAGGCGGTCACGCCCTGTACGAGCTGAACATCCGGGACGACCTGCAGTTCTCCAATCTGGCCAACGGCGTATCCATGGGCGTACATGAAAGCCAGTCCCGTTTCTACGAGAACATCATCGGCCGCAGCCGCGCCTTCTGCACACCCCTGCTGAAGATCATGAAGGAAGTCTTCCCGGACCAGATGAAGGATATCACCGAGGAGGAGCTGTATTCCGCCATCAATCTGTCCAAACCGTCCCTGATCCGGACCGAGGCGGATGAACTGACCTATTCCCTGCACGTCATGATCCGCTATGAGCTGGAAAAGGCCATGATCGCCGGCGACCTGAAGGTGGCAGATGTTCCGGGTGAATGGAACCGGCTGTACAAGGAAGTGCTGGGCGTGGACGTGCCGGATCATAAGCGCGGCGTCCTGCAGGACAGCCACTGGTCCTTCGGCGGCATCGGCTACTTCCCCAGCTACGCCCTGGGCAGTGCCTACGGCGTGCAGATGCTGGGGCAGATGGAAAAGGACGTGGACGTCTGGACCACGGTGGAAAAGGGCGACCTTGCCCCCGTTACCGCCTGGCTGGCCGATAAGATTCACCAGTACGGCAGCCTGAAAAAGCCGCAGGATCTGCTGCCTGCCGCCATGGGCGGTTCGCTGGACGCGAAGATTTATACAAACTACCTGAAGAAGAAATTCAGCGAACTATATAAGCTTTAATTCACAGCAAATGAATAAGCAAAGGGCGCTGCGTCATTGCAGCGTCCTTTGCCTTTTGTCCTCTGTTAGCCGATCACTTCATACCTTAGCCTGACGTATGAGTCTTCCAGCTGCTCGCAATCGATCAGCTTCAGTATCCCCAGCTTGTCCAGTTCCTCCCTGGTGGTAATGGATTCGCCGTCAATCAAGGTGGAGGTATTCTTTCCTCCGACCAGCACCGGCGCCACAACGATGTCCACAAAGTCAAAGAGCTTTTCCCTCAGGAACAGTCCGTTCACGGTTCCGCCGCTCTGGATCGTGATCCTGTCGCACCCGTATTCTTCCTTCAGCCTCACAAGCGCCTCTTCCAGGCACTGTTTTTCCTGAAGGATTACCCCCAGGTTATCCGCCTTCACCCTGAAGGCCGGATGATCCGGATTGGTGGTAATCAGCACAAACTGCTTCGACAGCTCGCAGAAGAACCTGACCCCGTGCTCGTTCAGATGGGAATTATCGACCAGAACAAAAGAAACCGGTGTTTTGGGCGGCATCTCTTTTTCATTCACCCCAAGCTTTGCCTGCACCCTGCCGGTGTTCAGCGACCACAAGTCCGTGGTCTGCTCTATCTCATAATACTGATGAAGGCCTTCCTTAACGCCATCCATGTAGGGGAAGTCCTGATCCACATCCAGCACGTCAGACGCTCCCGTGCTTATTTTTCCGTCCACCGACATCAGCATAAACAGTGTAGTAATGGGTCTGTCCATACTCTTTGCCTCCCGTCCTCGTATTGTTAATACATTAAACGATCCGCGCGGAAACATCCTGTTTTTTCCTGCTTTGTTTTGTCAGCTTAACAGATATATTATACCACAACATGAAAAAGGACGCTGCGTTCATTGCAGCGTCCTCTGTTTATATTGCTGATCAGATCAGATCCGCGATATCCGGGTTCACACCCTTGATGCAGACCTTCGCGCCGGAAGCGGCTTCAGCGGAATCCGCATGAGCCAGCAGCCACTTGTTGGCAGCGGTCATCAGTTCGTCTTCAGCATTCTTCACGGTGAACTCGGGCTTTGCCAGGTTCGTTCCCTTGGGCAGAACCACGATCACTTTGAAGCCCTGGCCCTTCTTGGCGCTGCAGGGAGCGTAGTGCAGGGTCGTGGCATATACTTCAACCATGGTGCCGGCGGGGCACAGATAGGCAACAACCTTGTCAGTGTCCAGAATGCCGTCCACGATATCTTCACGCTTGGCCAGCAGCAGGATGAAATCTTCCGTGCCGACGTTCAGCTCGCTGTCCCGGTGATACTCCAGGCAGTTCATCTTGGTGTTGTGGCCGTTGCACCAGCCGATCTGGATGGGCATTCCGCCATACGCGTTGTTCCGCAGGTCCTTTTCGATGGCCAGCGCCTGCAGCTCGGGCTGCTCCGGCACATATTCCACGCCGTCCGGGCAGGGAGTAACCTTGTCCAGGGTCTCCAGCAGTTCCTTCAGGTCGTAGCCGGTCATCACCTGGCCGTAGTTCTGGAATGACGGGTCGCTAACGGGTAAGATCTTCATGGGTTTGTCCTCCTTTATATAATGCATAATTCATAATGCATAATGCACAATGATACAGGACACGCACCGGGTAAATTCACTAATCATAATTATGAATTATGAATTGTGAATTATGAATTCCTAAGAATTTCTGACTCATCAGAAATTCTTAGTGAGATCATAGCGTTCATAGAATTCTTTCCTGTAATCAAGAAGGCTGTCATTCGCGATCGCTTCCCGGATTTCCTCCATCATATGGATCAGGAACCGCAGGTTGTGGATCGAGGCCAGCCGTCCGCCGGTGATCTCCTTCGCGTTGAACAGGTGCCGGATATAAGCCCGGGTGAAGTTCTTGCAGGCGTAGCAGTCGCACTGGTCGTCCAGGGGGCTGAAGTCGTGGGCGTATTTCCCGTTCTTCACCACAACCCGGCCCTTGCTGGTCATCACGCTGCCGTTGCGGGCAATACGGGTGGCCAGTACGCAGTCAAACATATCCACACCCCGGATCACTGCCTCGATGAAGCAGTCCGGCGTTCCGACGCCCATCAGGTACCGGGGTTTCTGCTCCGGCATATGGGGCATCAGTTCATCCAGCATTTCATACATGATGGGCTTCGGCTCGCCCACGCTCAGGCCGCCGATGCCATAGCCGATGAAGTCCATATCAGAAAGCACCTTGGCGCTCTCCACCCGCAGGTCCTTGTAGAACGCGCCCTGCACAATGCCGAACAGCGCCTGGTCTTCCCGGGTGTGGTGCTGTTTGCACCGTTCCGCCCAACGGTGGGTGATTTCCATGTTCTTCTTCGCTGTCTCCCAGTCGCAGGGATAGGGAGAGCACACGTCAAAGGCCATGGCGATATCGGAGCCCAGCGCCTGCTGGATATCCATGGACTCTTCCGGGCCGATAAACTGCCGGGAGCCGTCCAGATGGCTCTGGAAGGTAACGCCTTCCTCTTTGATCTTCCGGATTCCCGCCAGGGAGAACACCTGGAATCCGCCGCTGTCCGTCAGGATCGGGCCGTCCCATCCCATGAACTTATGCAGCCCGCCGGCTTCCTTCACCAGGGCTTCGCCCGGCCGCAGATGCAGGTGGTAGGTATTGGACAACAGGATCTTGGTGCCGATTTCCTTCATTTCCCGGGGCGTCATCGCCTTCACGCAGGCGCTGGTACCCACCGGCATATAGATCGGCGTGGGAATATCTCCATGCGGTGTGTGCAGCACGCCCAGCCGCGCGCCGGACTGCTTGCACACATGGAGCACTTCATAACTGAATGGTTTACTCAAATCGGATTCCTTTCTGGTCTTCAGTAGCAAGGGATCCCTCGACTTCGCTCGGGATGACACCTCAGGACAGTTCACTTGGCTGTATCAGTATTAATTGTTCATTGAGATCAAAGCAAGTCGTCTTGCTTGATCGGTTTGAACTTATCAAACTCTTCCAGCTTCTGCACAACCTCTTCGCGCAGCACCAGGGCCGGACGTTCCTTGGGAATATCCGTATCCTCCGGAATTGTCAGCAGGTCTGCGTAAGTATCCCAGATGCCTCCGTCCGGCAGGGAGTGGAAGGTCATCAGCTCGTTCTGGGTGGGATGACGAAAGGCCAGCTTATAGCCCCACAGGGCGATCTGCTGTCCCGGGATACCTTTGCCGTAGCGGTTGTCTCCCCACAGCGGCGCCCCGATATTGCTCATCTGCGCCCGGATCTGATGCTTCCGTCCGGTTTCCAGGCGGATCGCGCACAGGGCGGTGCCGTTCCGGCGGTCAATGCAGCGGCCGTGAAGCACGGCCATTTTGCCGCCCTTCTCGTCCGCCTCGCAGACCACTTCCCGGTTCTTGATCTCATCGTGGATCAGGTAATCGGTCAGGGTGAATTCATCCGGCACGTCGCCGGTCACCACGCACAGGTACTGCCGGCCGATATCATGTTCCCGGAGCTGGGCGTCCAGCCGCGCTGCCGCCTTGCTGGTCCGGGCAAACACCATCAGCCCGCCGACCGGCCGGTCCAGCCGGTGCACCAGGCCCAGGTAGACGTTGCCGGGCTTGTGATACTTCTCTTTAATATAGTTCTTCAGTACGCTCAGGATATCCGGATCCCCGGTCCTGTCCGCCTGGGACAGCATGTTCGGCGGTTTGACCGCCACCAGCACCTGGTTATCCTCGTACAGGATATCCCCGATCAGGTCAATCACGCTGCCACCTCCCGCTGGCGCCGCAGGGCAGCACGCCTCCCGCGGTCACGGGCAGGCACAGCTCTTCGCTGTCCACCTTCCCGCCGAAGCGGCTCACCACACACTTCTCCAGCATGTTGCTCAGTACGCTTGCCTGGAATCCGGTGGTATAGCTGTTGATCAGGAAGAACAGGGGCTCCTTGCTCAGCGCCTGCGCGCAGGTGTCAATCAGCCCGTACAGTTCGTTCTCCAGTTTCCATACTTCGCCGGAAGGTCCCCGGCCGTAGCTGGGCGGATCCATCAGGATGCCGTCATAGCTGTTGCCGCGCCGCAGCTCCCGCTGCACAAAGCGCAGGGCGTCTTCCACAATCCAGCGGAACCTGTCTTCCGGCAGCTTGCTCAGCTCCCGGTTCTCCTTTGCCCACTGCACCATGCCCTTGGCCGCGTCCACATGGGTCACATGCGCGCCCGCTGCGGCACAGGCCAGCGTGGCTCCGCCGGTATAGCCGAACAGGTTCAGCACCTTGATGTCTTTCCGTCCGTCCTTCCGGATCAGATCGCTCATCCAGATCCAGTTGGCCGCCTGTTCCGGAAACAGGCCTGTATGTTTGAAGCCCGTCGGCCGCACATAGAAGGAAAGATCCCCGTGCTTCACGGTCCAGCGTTCCGGCAGTTTCTTCAGGAACTCCCATTCGCCGCCGCCCCGTTCGCTCCGGTGATAATGGGCCTGGGCGCTCTTCCAGAGCTTCTCCTGAGCCTTGGGCCAGATCGTCTGCGGATCCGGTCTGCGCAGGATAATATCGCCCCAGCGCTCAAGCTTTTCGCCGTCGCCGGTATCCAACACTTCATAGTCCTTCCAGCTGTCAGCTAAGAACATAAATCGGTTCCCTTTCAATTCATAATTCACAATTCATAATTCATAATGAAATATACTGCGCTAATCTATCCAAAGCTGATCACATACAATATGCTTACCACAGCAATGCCAGACTTTCCGGTTTCACACTTCATAATTGTGAATTATGAATTATGAATTGTGAATTGCTCAGAAGCGCGTCAGCACGTCCTTGTGCATTTCAATCAGCGCGTCCACGACGTCCCGGCAGTACAGCCGGTCCAGTCCGTCCAGCGCCGGGTCTGTTTCCACATACTCCCGCAGGGCTTCCCGGTCGCCGAAGGCAGCCTTCGCCGCCAGCCGGTTCGCGTTGTCCACTTCGCACAGGATATCCGCCAGCGCTTCCGGAACCCGGATCGCAGGTGTCTCCTGCTTTCCGTCCTTCAGCACAAGGGCGGTCTCGATGATTGCTTCAGGGGAGAGCTGCGGCATGGTGCCGCCATTCTTCCTCGCCACGGCGGGAATCTCCGCCGTCTCGCCCCGCAGCAGCGCAAGGGCCAGCTTCATCGGCCGCACCGGCGGCACTTTGGAAAGCAGCAGCAGCTGGGCCATAGCTCCCTCGCGGCTGTCCGCTCCCTGATCCCGCACGGTGTTCATATACAGGATGCGTTCCTTGCGCTTTTCCACGGTCTCCCCGAATTCGGGGCGTTCATCCGGGATAAAGCCTTCCTGGGCGGGCAGGAACTCCGCGTGGTCCGTCACATCCCCTGCCGGGATCGCGTCCCACCAGCCCAGCCAGCGCCTGGCCAGGCTGCCCAGTTCGCCGTTGTCCGCAGCTTTCTTCAGCTTTGTCAGCAGGTCCGTTTTCCCGTCCTTCATCTCGATCAGGAAAGCGAATCCCGGCAGGCCGGCGGTCACCGCCTGCACGTTCTCCGGGCGGATCTGCAGCCGCTTGGCATAGGTATCAATACCGTTGGCGCCCCGCATGGGCGTCCGGCCCATCCCGTAGCAGCGGTATCCCCGGTCTTCAAACACCGCGGTGGTTCGCGCCACAGGCTGGCCCAGATTGATCACCAGCGCCTTGGGGCAGTATTTGTCCATATCGTCGCAGAGCTTCAGGATCACTTCTCCGGCCCGCAGCGCGTGCAGCAGACCTTCGATGCCGCCGTTCACCCGCGCCTGGTCCGTCAGGCCGGGATCTTCCTCCTCGTCGGAGTCCAGGGCGCTGCGGTCCTGGAAGAAGCGGCTGGCTGCCTGGCAGTCACCTGCGTAGATCACGCAGTCGGCGCCATCCAGCACTTTTTCCCGCTCTGAAAAGACCTGAAAGGTTCCTCCCTTTCCGGCCTTTGCAAAGATCTTTTCCCCGTAGCCCTGCAGCAGCTCCTGCATCGCAGGATTGCCTTCCTCCACCGTGACTTCGGCATTCGCCTCGTCTCCGGCAAAAAGCAGGTCAGTTAAAAGGGCGGGCAGGAGCGTCGGTACGTCCTGCCCGATCATGGCGATCCTCATGCTTTCGCGATCCCCAGTTCAGCTTTCTTTCCGTTGATATCCCACTTCTGGCTTACGCTGCCTTCCGGCGCGGTGCCTCGTGCCATGGAGGTGGCCAGTGTGGTCCTGCCGATCATCTCGGCGTAGGCTTCCAGTGCGGCGGCCAGCTCGTCATCGCCTTCGTAGTACAGGCTGATGCGGTCGGTCACTTCGAAGCCGGCGTCCTTACGCATGGTCTGCACCTTGGAGATTACCTCGCGGGCGTACCCTTCGCGGATCAGCTCGTCATTCAGGTTGGTATCCAGCACCACGGTCACGCCGCGGTCTTCCGCCGCGATGAATCCGGGCTTGTTCATGGGCGTGGTCAGCACGTCGTCCTTGTTCAGCTTCACTTCGGTGTCATCGATCATGAAGGAGACTTCCTCGCCGCGGGCGAAGGCGTCCACCACGTCGTTGCCGTCCATCTGGCCCAGGTGCTGGCCGATCTTGCCCAGCAGCTTGCCGTACTTCGGTCCCAGGGTCCGCATCTGCGGCTTCAGCAGGTAGGTGGTGAAGGCGCGGGCGTCGTCGGTGAAGATGACTTCCTTCACGTTCAGCTCGTCTTCGCACAGCTCCTGGTAGGCCTTCTCGAATTTCGCGCCCTTGACGTACAGCTTCTGCACGGGCTGGCGCACCTTCAGGTTCGCGGTGTTGCGGCAGGCGCGGCCCAGCTGGATCGCTTCCACCAGGGCATCCATCTGCTCTTCGATATCGGCGTTCACGGCAGCCTTGTCAGCCACCGGGAAGTCGCACAGGTGTACGCTTTCCGGAGCGCCGGGCACGTTGTTCACCACCAGGTTCTGGTAGATCTCTTCTGCCAGGAACGGAATGAAGGGCGCGCACAGCTTGCTCAGGGTCACCAGCACATGATACAGGGTGGCGAAAGCGGCTTCCTTGTCTCCGCCCATGCCCTTGCCCCAGAACCGTTCACGGCCCCGGCGCACGTACCAGTTGCTCAGCTCGTCCACGAAGGCGGCCAGCTTGTTGGCGCTCTCGGTCACCCGGTAGTTGGCCAGGTCATCGTCCACCTGGTCGATCAGGGTGTTCAGCTTGGACAGGATCCAGCGATCCATCAGGGTCAGCTCGGTCTTCTCCAGCGGATGGGCCACAGGATCGAATCCGTCGATCTGGGCATACATGGCGAAGAACGCGTAGGTGTTCTGCAGGGTGGCCAGGAACTTCCGCTGTCCTTCCTGCACGGCTTCCTCGCTGAAGCGGCTGGGCAGCCACGGAGCGGAGGTGGTGTAGAAGTACCAGCGCAGCGCGTCGGCGCCGAACTTATCCAGCATTACGAAGGGATCCACCACGTTGCCCAGGTGCTTGGACATCTTGCGGCCTTCGGCGTCCTGCACGTGACCCAGCACGATACAGTTTTTGAAGGGCGCCCGGTCAAACAGCAGGGTGGAGATCGCTTCCAGGGTGTAGAACCATCCGCGGGTCTGGTCGATGGCTTCGGAGATGAAGTCCGCGGGGAAGTTCGCTTCAAACTCTTCCTTGTGTTCAAAGGGATAGTGCCACTGGGCGAAAGGCATGGAGCCGGAGTCGTACCAGCAGTCGATAACTTCCTTCACCCGGTGCATTTCCTTGCCGCACTCGGGGCAGCGGATGGTCACCGCGTCGATGAAGGGACGGTGCAGTTCGATGTCCGGACCCGGATCGTTGATGGCCATCTCGCGCAGCTCCTTGATGGAACCGATCACGTGCAGGTGGCCTTCTTCGCACTTCCATACCGGCAGGGGCGTTCCCCAGTACCGTTCACGGCTGAGGCCCCAGTCGATGACGTTCTCCAGGAAGTTGCCCATACGGCCTTCCTTGATGTTGTCCGGCATCCAGTTGATGGTCCGGTTGTTGCGCACCAGGTTGTCCCGCAGCGCGGTCATCTTGATGAACCATGTGGGCCGTGCGTAATACAGCAGGGGCGTGTCGCAGCGCCAGCAGAAGGGATAGTCATGGGCGAAGGGCACAGCCGCGAACAGCAGGCCGCGGTCCTTCAGGTCCTGCAGGATCAGGGGATCCGCATCCTTCACGAAGGTTCCGGCCCAGGTGGTTTCGGCAATGAACTTACCCTGGGTGTCCACCAGGTTCACGAAGGGCACGTTGTTCTCGCGGCAAACCCGGTTGTCGTCTTCACCGAAGGCGGGAGCGATATGCACGATACCGGTACCGTCTTCCATGGTGACGTAGTCGTCGCAGACCACGAACCAGGCTTTCTTGTCCGGCTCCACGAAGCGGTACAGGGGCTCGTACTCCGTACCCTTCAGGTCGGTGCCGGTGAATTCGGCTTCAAAGGCCAGTTCCTGTCCCTCAAACACTTTCTCGGTCAGAGCCTTGGCCATAATGTATTTCTTTCCGTCCGGCGCGGTGAACTTGCAGTAGGTGTCGCGGGGGTTCACGCACAGCGCCAGGTTGCTCGGCAGGGTCCAGGGGGTGGTGGTCCAGGCCAGCAGGTAGGTGTTCTCCTCACCCTTCACGGCAAAGCGGACAAACGCGGAAGTTTCCTTCACGTTCTTGTAGCCCTGGGCCACTTCGTGGCTGGACAGGGCGGTTCCGCAGCGGGGGCAGTAAGGCACGATCTTGTGGCCCTGGTACAGCAGTCCCTTTTCGTGGATCTGCTTCAGGCTCCACCACTCGGACTCGATGTAGTAGTTTTCATAGGTGATATAGGGATGCTCCATGTCGACCCAGTAGCCGACCTTTTCGGACATCTTTTCCCACTCGTGCAGGTACTTCCACACGCTCTTCTTGCACTCGCCGATGAAGGGCTCGATGCCGTATTTTTCGATCTGGGGCTTGCCGTCCAGGCCCAGGGCTTTTTCCACTTCCAGTTCAACGGGCAGGCCGTGGGTGTCCCAGCCGGCCTTGCGCAGCACGCTCTTGCCCTTCATGGTCTGGTAGCGCGGGATCAGGTCCTTGATAACGCGGGTCTCGATATGGCCGATATGGGGCTTGCCGTTTGCGGTAGGCGGTCCGTCAAAGAAGGTAAAGCGTTCGCTTCCATCCCGGTGATGATAGGACTTGCGGATGATGTCCTTCTCATTCCACATCTTCGCGATAGCCTGCTCCCGGGAAACAAAATTCATGTCAGTCGCAACTTTAGTGTACATAGTCGATAACCTCTTCCAGTTATAATTCTGAATTCTGAATTCTTAATTCTGAATTTGTCTGTCCTTCGGACTCAATATCCACCAGACATCTCTTTGAGATCTTCAATCTCCTTCAGTGTGCCTTCCGCATACCGCTTTTCGGCTTCCGCCATGATTTTCTCCGTGGCGCTCACACCGCAGCGGCTTGCTCCGACGGCCCGTGCGGACAGGACCGTATCAAGGTCCCGGATGCCGCCGGAGCCCTTAATTCGGATTGCCTCCGACACATTGGCCCGCATCAGCTTCAGATCCTCAATCGTACATCCGGCGGAGCCGTAGCCCGTGCTGGTCTTGACGAAGTCCGCACCGGCTTTCTCGCTCAGATGGCAGGCAAGGATCTTTTCCTCTTCTGTCAGGTAGCAGGTTTCGAGAATGACCTTCAGGATGGCGCCGGCCGCGTGGGCGGTCTCAGCCAGCTGACGGATCTCATTCTCCACATAATCGGCGTCGCCGTGCTTCAGCTTGCCGATATTGAGGACCATGTCCAGCTCCTCGCAGCCTTCAGCCAGTGCCTGCTTTGCCTCAGTAACCTTAACGGCAGTCTGGTGCGCGCCGTGGGGGAAGCCGATGACGGTGCAGACCTTCACAGGGCTGCCCTTCAGCATTTCACTCAGTATCGGCACGTCGCAGGGGCGTGCGCACACGCTCGCTGTCTGATATTTCAGGGCGACCTCGCAGCCGCGCCGTATATCGTCTTCTGTCAGCCAGGGCTGAAGCGTTGAATGATCAAGCATCGCGGCGATATCTTTCGGGGTCAGAGCCATGGATACATCCTCCTTCATGCGATAAAAATCCGCATAATATACTAAATAGTTTTATTTCGTTGTCAATGACTTTTTTTCCTTCATTTATATAGGAAAAGATAAATTAGTCGTCCAGGATGAGGATTCGGGTGTGATACGGCAGGTGGATCCACAGCCAGTACATGTTGATCGGACTGCCTTCCCGGAGGAAAAGACTGACCCTCGTGCAGCCGTGGGAAGCCTTCTTTCCCAGCTGCTGCTCATTGTTGGAATAGTCCCGGGAACGGCCGTTCCGGACGTAGCCGACGCCGTGGATATAGTTGCCGCCGTCATACCGCAGCGGATACTCATACCGGTATCCCTCCTGGGCAAAGCTGGCGCCCGTATGCACGTCCGTCAGGAATGCCCCGGGCGGCGTCTCCCGGTAGGAGTTGCCCGGGGTCACCAGGCCGGTGGAAACCGGTATGGTGCCGATCCGCTTCCCGTCCTCAAATACGGTCAGCGTCTGTTCCTTCTTGTCGATCAGCACCCCGTAGTGCGGGTTCGGATTGTAAACCGTCAGGTTCTTGACCAGGTAATAGCCTTCCACCATCTGTCCGTCCTCGTGGCGGGCAGCCCGGACGTGTGCCCACACGCCGTCCGTATCCAGGATCTCCAGTCCCTGCAGGGCGCAACGCAGCGTACCTATCGGCCGGGTGCCCGTCTTCGGCGTCCCGTACAGGTTAAAGCGGCGGAAGGTTCCGTTGTCGTTGATGACCACGGAGGGCTTCATCATGATCTCCCAGATTTCCTCATCGCTCATGCCCCTCTCCGGCATCACCGGGCCGGTAGCCGCGATTGCCGGCTTCTCCGGCGCTTTATCCACGATCGTCAGCGGGAAAGTATGATCATACTCCGGGTTCAGCTTGCTCCACATCCGGACCGTGTATTCCCCTGGGCTGAGCTTGTGCCGGGTATCGATCGATCCGCGCCAGTTGATGCAGACGCCGTCCGGATCCCGCACGCTTTCATCCCGGGTATAGACAATGTTGCCATCTTTATCCTTGACCTCCATCGCCACCAGGCAGGTTGCGGACACATAGCACTCCACAAACCATTTGTCTCCGCCCTCCAGGTACATCGTATCCGAGGAAGGCAGCGCGTAAACCAGCGTCTCCGTTGTTCCGCTGATATCAAATTTCTTTTCCTTTGCCAGTTCCCTGCCGTCCGGCGTCTTCACCTTCACCACAAAGCGATAGGGTCCGGCAAACATCCGCTCCCCGTATTCTCCCAGTCCGTCCCAGGGAAGGATGTTTTCCCCTTCCTTCAGCTGCACCTTCCGGACCATCCACAGGTTCTGCGTCCCGTCAAACAGCTTCAGTTCCGCTTCTCCGTCCACCGGGGACTGGATCACAATCTCGCAGGGCGTATATCCCTTTACCGTCTCCGGCAGGGAAATACTCAACTCCCCTGTCTCCGCCGAAACAGGGACAAGTAAACACAAAACGACAAAAAACAATATGAACATGCCGGTTTTGCACAGGCTTTTCATCAGCCTTGTTTTGCAATATCTGCCGGTCATATCTCTGCCTCCGTTTTTTCAATTATCAGGACACGGGAATTATATCGGAAACGTTCTTATGAGTCAAAGCTTTGCCGGAAAAAACGCTTGATTTTTCACTTATGCTGTGATATACTGCCGCTTGCGCATGGAGCGTTTCGACGTTCTTTACGCATCTCCGCTAAGGAGAACGTCCCAGACCTCTGGACGTTAAAGTCGAGGAAGCTGACCCGGACTGATCCGGGTACCTATATGGGGCATTAGCACAGTTGGTAGCGCGCGACATTCGCATTGTCGAGGTCAGGGGTTCGACTCCCCTATGCTCCACAAAACATTGGCAGGGCTTAACGCCCTGCCATATTTTTTGTGCGCCTAGGGGAAGTCGAACCTCCTGCCCGAAGACAATGCGAAGCATTGGAGAGGGCGAACCTCTGACGACCGCCAGTGGCGGAAATTTCGTCAGAGGTGAGATCAACCGAAAAGGAGCAATCTCCCCAGTGGGGAGTTGCGACTATTGAGGTTGCGGAACAGGGGCAAAGGAGGGAAACGTCAGCCCGGTGGGCTGTCCGCCACAGGCGGAAGTGACCCGAGTTTGTTAGCGCGAAAGGGAGGGCAAGTCCCGCTCCAAGGGACTTGAACGACCATTGAGCGAACGGAATCGACTCTCCGCAACCTCAATCGTCGCTGTTCGCGCTTGGAGCGCGCTCACCGCTCGTTTCGGTTTGGATTCGCGCGCGCACCGCGGGCATAATTCCCGCCTCGCGCACCGCGCACGAGAGGACTCCGGGTCACTTTTGCCTTTGGCAAATGCCCCACTGGGGTACCGTTTCCCTCGCTCCCCCTATGTTCCCTCCCCCCTCCTCCCATTTTTAAGTTTTAAGTCTTAAGTTTTCAGTATTCATTCCCCTCATTTGACTTTCACCTCCCCCTTCTGTAGAATGATTCCATAGCCCCCAAAACCCTACACCCCATAAAAAACCATACCTATCTACAGGGAGGGACCTGCAGTATGAAACATACGAAAGCATTCCTTGCCGCACTGCTTATCGCAATGGCTCTTCTTTGCTGTGCCGGTGCACAGGCAGCCGGCAAACGGCTGTTGCCCCTGATTTCCATCAAAACCGTTACCAAGGGAGAAGGCACCCGCTTTGTAACTGAACCTGTCAAGGGCAACGTCTCTGCGGCAATCGCCTCCTGGACGCCCAATTACAAGATTCCTCCCGAACCCTATTATGTCGAATGCACCGTCTCCTATACCGGAACAGATGGTAAAACCACCGTCAGCAAGCAGCCGGCGCAGGTCAAAGTCCGGGGTAACTGGACCACCAGCTATGAAAAAAAGCCGTTGCGGATCAAATTCACGGAAAAGCAGTCCCTTGGCGACCTTAACGAAGGACAGCCGTTCAAAAACTGGCTCCTGCTGGCGGAATACAAGGACCTTTCCATGCTGCGGAACAAAACAGCCTTTGAACTGGCACACAAAATCCTGAGAGAAGACCTTTACTGTTCCGACTGCGAACTGGTTGAGGTGGAGATCAACGGTAAATACTGGGGCGTATACCTCCTCGCGGAACAGCAGGAAGCAGCCAAGGGCCGCGTAAACGTGCCTGAACCCAAAGAAGGAGAAAACGGCCCGAACGTGGGATACTTTGTGGAATATGACGCATATTACACGTTGGAGGACCGCCTGCACTCCTTCACCATCAATTACAACAATTTTGCGCCGCTGATTCCGTTTAACGGTTATCCCAATGCAAACCCTTTCACACCACTTTGCACGGATCCCCAGCATAAGCAGGATCTTGTGGGCTTCACGATCAAGAGCAATGTCCGCTCCGAAACCCAGCGCATCACAATCCGGAACTTTATTTCCAACGCATACGTCATCATGTATTCTGCCGCCTATGACGATAAAGCCCTGGAGATGACCGACGATTACCGCAATACTGTATCGTCGTCAATGACGCCCCGGGAAGCTGTCGAAGCTATCGTCGACGTTCAGTCCCTTGCGGATATGTATATACTCAGTGAACTCACCTGCGATCCGGATATTTACTATTCCAGCTTTTTCATGAGTGCCGATCTCAGTCCCGACGGTGACAAAAAGCTGCGGTTTGAAGCACCCTGGGACTTTGATTCAGCCATGGGAAACCGTTATGTCGTCGAGTACGGACGCGGGTACCACGCAGCCAATGTAGTGGATGATGTGGATCATGTGTACAAGGCAATCAACCCTTGGCTCACCGTACTGATGAAGCAGGAATGGTTCACAGATATCATTGCCCGGAAGTGGACAGATCTTTATGATCGGGGCGTGTTCACCGAAGCCATTGAGTCAGTCCGTTCTGACAGCCAGAAGTACAAATCCGCATTTACGAAAAACTATAAACGCTGGAGCAATATGAGAGACAAGTCTCCCATCGACTATGAACTGAACCGGCAGGCCTATGCCTGCAAAAACGAAGAGGAGTCTGCCGAACAGCTTGCAACGTGGCTTGAAAGACGGATCAAATTCATGAACGAAGTATGGCATAAATAAGCAGGAGTGCAATGAAAACACTGATACTGAACGGTTCTCCCAGGGCAAACGGCGACACCGTCAGCCTGATCAGAGAGCTGACGAAGAAACTGCCTGGAGAATATAAAATCGTAGACGCCTATCACTGCGACGTTTCCCCCTGCGTTGACTGCCGATACTGCTGGGAACACAGCGGCTGCGCCATTGCCGATGGAATGCAGGAGATCTATGACTACATTCAGGAATGTGACAACATCCTGATCGCTTCCCCGGTGTATTTTTCAGAGCTGACCGGCAAACTGCTGGATCTGGGAAGCGGGCTCCAGACCTATTACTGCGCCACGTTCTTTCGGAAAGAAAAGCCCATCCCTAAAGAGAAAAAGGGCGCAGTAATGCTGGTCGGCGGCGGTGACGGCCATATGGAAAAGGCATACAGCACAGCTCGTATCCTTTTACGGCATATGAACTGTCAATCCATTCACGATCTGGTATCCAGCCACAACACCAATGTAACACCTGCCGCAGACGACGCAAATGCCCTTCAGGGTATAGACAGCATTATCAACTTCTTCGCCAATCCCCACTAAACGCACAGCAGCCTCATCCTGATATATGCCCGGATTCCCGGACACATTGATGATCGATGCTCAACTCATAGTGCCCGCAGGCATTCATTGTTGCAGTTTTCAATGGGCCAAATATCAGCCTGGTGGGCTGTCAAATGAGACAAACAGAAAATCCGAACCCATAAAAGGTTCGGATTCATTTTTTCGGCTGGCAGGGTATTTCCCCTCCCCATATTATCCCGCATATCCCCGGGCTATAAACATTCCGTACTCTTTGGGCAGATCCACCACACCGTTTACGGCATGCTCTGCTATGATTTCCTTCAGCCGTTCCACCGGAACGTCATTCAAAGCCTTGAGCGAAGCCAGACTGGTCAGATAGCTTACAAGATCGTCAATATCCGTTATGTGAAGGGAATCCTTGTAGATCCTTGCCTCAATCTCTGAAAAAGCAGTCTTTAATTTCTGTGCTCCGTTCTGCATCGTGAAATTATGGTTGGGATTGAAGTTCTCCCCGCTGAGCTTAAACCATTCGGCAAGCTGCTCAACAAAGTTGTTTTCTCCCAGGGTCGCACAATAGAACGTTCCGTCGTCCTTCAGTACTCTTCTGACTTCGCTGATTCCTTTATTGATGTCGGGAACATGATAAAGCATGGAATTGGCAATCACCACGTCAAAGGAGTTGTCCTCAAACGGCAGGTCCTGAATATCCGCCACCCGATACTCAATCTGATCCTTTTCTCCCAGGTTCTTCCTCGCAGTATCGAGCATTCCCTCCGAAAAGTCCGTGAGCACAAGTTTTCCAAACTGACTGATCAGTTCATCCCTTCCGATCCACAGGCTTCCCGTACCGCATCCCAGTTCCAGGACCTTCATTCCTGCGCTGATCTGGTAATTTGAAACAATCCAGTTTCCATATCCAAGTTTGTTGGTTGAATACTTGTCATGGAACGAAATCCTGGTATCCAGTCCATTGGATGTTTTATACTGTTCCTTCACCGCTTCGGTATTATTGGAGCTTCCAATCTGCATATTTCTTCCTCCTGTATATTTTTCAATGCCGGTCTCATCCGGTTTACCGGTCCAGCATTTTACCCATTTCAATCCGCATATTATGTTTCTCCGGGTCATGGTTTGAATAGGCATATCTGTCAAAACCGATGACCTGGAAGCCGTTCTTCTTATAAAAGGATATCGCCTTGTAATTAAAGCTCCGGGTCTCATGCACGGCCATTTATATTCATCATAGTCCAGTTGCCTGATATCCATTTTTCTCTCCATCAATCTTGATAGGTGTACTTTTTTATTTACCTTCCGTGTAGCGGCACGCTCTTTACTCTTCATTCATCACCCTGATGTTCCGATTGCGTTCCCGATTGCAAACGGGCTGGGAGATCTTTCGACGCGTTCGCTACGCTCACTTGCTCAAGATGACACCCAAAGCACATTGAATAACTCACAGCGCCCACGTTGTCATTCCCGCCGCAGCGGATCATTCTGCATTCTGCATTCTTAATTGTTGAGGAGTTGTCCAAATCTATGATTTGGGTAACAACTCCCATGCTACAGCTGTCAAAGGCGCACAGCGGCTTTGGTAACAGCGATCACAGCATTTGTCATCGCAAAGCGATGACACCGCCTCCTACCTGTCTCTATTCCCTCCCCAGGATTTCCTCCACCGCGCTCTCCGGGTTCTGCAAAAACCTCACCGTTGTCCTGTAGTGATCCGTGTCCTGAAAGCGCACGCTGTCAATTCCTTCCTCACGGATCTGGTAAACCTCTGCGCCCGGGAATGCCAGCAGCATCGGGGAATGAGTCGCGATTATAAACTGGCTGTCCCTCCGGACCAGCTCATCCATATTCTGCATCAGCCGGATGATTCCCCGGGGCGACATGGCCGCTTCCGGCTCATCCAGGATATACAGTCCCTGTCCTCCGAACCGGTTCTCCACCAGCGCCAGGAAGCTTTCTCCATGGGACTGCCGATGCAGGGATACACCGCCGTAACTGTTAATCACAGGGCCCCCGCACCCGGGCTCCCTGTCCATCTGGTCAATGTTGGACGCCACGTTATAAAAACTCTCCGCCCGGAGGAAGAAACCGTCCCGCGGATGGAGAAATCCCCGCACAACCTTCAGGTAATTGCACAGCTCCGAATGGGAGTTCTCCGTGGAAAAATGGAAGTTCTTCGTTCCGCCCTCCGGATTGAAGCCCTGGGAGATCGCCAGCGCCTCAATCAGCGTGGATTTCCCGGATCCGTTCTCCCCGACAAAGAAAGTCACCTGCTTATGGAATGTAATCCCGTCGTCCGCCAGGTGCTTTACCACCGGCAGCTTTGCCAGATAGTTTTCCCGGGGCAGCTGTTCCAGCAGGCCCATGCTCCGGATATACAGATCCCTCATTTGGCACTTTCCTTTCCGTCCGTAATGTATCTGTATTCATAATACCATGAATATCAAATACGCGTGTATTCTTCTTTCGTTTCCGCCGCGTATATGGTACAATTGGGAGCATTCATTCGTAAACCCGTCCAATAACATTTGCTGTGTTCCCTGATCAAGATCATATCTATACCATATCATTCCCGGGAGGAACTCTTCATGAAACAGACCGTCCTTCGCAACTATGCGAAACTGATTGCCCGTATGGGCGTCAACATCCAGAAAGGCCAGGAGGTTATCATCTATTGTGAACTTGACCAGCCCAGATTTGTGGAAATGCTGGTGGACGAGTGCTATAAAGCCGGTGCCGGAAGAGTCAGAGTGGAATTCGGTCACCAGCCGCTCTATAAGCTGAACGTCCGTCACCGGAGTGTCACTTCCCTGGCTAAAGTTGAGGAATGGGAAAAGGTCCGCCTCCAGCACTATGTGGATACGCTGCCCGCCTCCATCACCCTGATCTCCGCCGATCCGGACGGCCTGAAGGGTATCAATCAAGCAAAGGTGGCGAAAGCGGATCAGAAAAGCTGGCCCATTTACAAGCCCTACTTTGATGCCATGGAGAACAAGTATCAGTGGTGTATCGCCGCTGTTCCCGGCGCCGCCTGGGCAAAGAAAGTCTTCCCCGGCCTGCCGAAGGGCAGAGCCATTGAAAAGCTCTGGGAAGCGATCCTTTTCACTTCCCGTGCCACCGAGGATCCCATTGCCGCCTGGGAAACCCACAACAAGGACCTGCATGACCGCTGCGTCTTCCTCAACAACCTGGGCATCGCCGAACTGCGCTACAGGGGTGATAACGGCACCAACCTGACCGTTGGACTGATCCCGGAGGGAACCTTCACCGGCGGCGTCGATACTACCATCGGTGGTGTCCCTTTCGACGCCAATATTCCCAGCGAGGAATGCTACACCTCTCCCATGCGTGGGAAAGCTGAAGGCATTGTCTATGCCACCAAGCCCCTTTCCTACAACGGCCAGCTCATTGAAAACTTCTGGGTACGCTTTGAAAACGGAAAGGCTGTGGAAGTCCATGCCGAAAAGAACCAGGCCCTGCTGGAGCAGATGATCTCCATGGATGAGGGCGCGGCTTACCTGGGCGAATGCGCCCTGGTGCCGGTCAATTCCCCGATTTCCGAATCCGGAATCCTGTTCTACGAAACCCTCTTTGATGAGAACGCCGCCTGCCATCTGGCGCTGGGCATGGGCTTCACCAACACCATCCGCGGCTTTGAAAACAAAACAGTGGATGAATGCCGTGAAATGGGTATCAACGATTCCATGGAACACAATGATTTCATGATCGGCTACGAAGGCCTGGATATCGACGCGGTCACCAGGGACGGCAAAACCGTTCCGATCTTCCGCCGGGGCAAATGGGCCTTTGACGTCTGAGTCAATCCATCTTCATCTTCACTTTCAGATAGGAGCAAATCTATGACTACAATCAAGCGGATCAAAGGCGGCACGGATAACTGCTACCTGATCACCGACGGCACCAAAGCAATCCTTGTGGACACCGCCAGCAAACAGTGTCTGGATCAGGTGATTGCGGAGTGCGATAAATACGAAATGAAACTGATCGTGCTGACGCATGTCCATTTTGATCATGCGGAAAACGCGGCAGAACTGTCCAAAAGATATGGTGTTCCCGTAGCCATGCATCCGAAGGACGAGGAGCTTTTTGAAAGCTTTGATAAACAGCCTTTGAAGTCTTCCGGCGTGGTGGGAACCGTGGTTCTCGGCATGTCCCTGAAGGTACTGAAAAACACCCCCGTCGAGCGGCCGGATAACCTGATCTTCGTCGGTGAGGGAGAGGATCTGAGCGCTTACGGCTTTAACGCCAGAGTGATCGAACTTCCCGGTCACACCCTGGGTTCCATCGGCGTGGACGTGGAGGAAAAGCACCTGCTCGTCGGCGATGCCCTGGATAACTGGATCCGGCCCGGTGTGGGACACCTCTTCTATGACAGGGACGCTATCGAAAAGAGTGCCGAAAAGATCCGGGCCCTGGGCGACCGGACAATCTGGTACGGTCACGGAAAGCCGACCAAAAACGGCCTGTTCTGATTTCCCTAATAAACACTTTGGAGGATAAACCCCCATGAGTCATCTCTATGATCGGGCGGAGATCTATGACCTGATCGAAAACGAAAAACGGACTGAAATCATCCGGAATGACTGGAAGGAATTCCTGGGCGACCGGCCCATTCATACCCTTCTCGACGTCAGCATCGGTTCAGGCAGCATGACCCTGCCGCTCCAGGAACTCGGCATTGAGATCAGCGGATCCGACCTGAGTGAAACAATGCTTTCCCGGTGCGGGAAAAAGGCTGCCGCGAAGCAAAAACCCATTGAGCTGAAATGCAGCGATTTCAGGGATCTCTCCGTCTGGGAGGACAGGCAGTTTGACTGCGTCGCCAGCACCGGAAACTCGCTGGCCTACGTGACCAACGAAGACGTCCTGAAAACCCTTGAAGGCATGGACGCCCACGTGAAGCCCGGCGGATACCTCTGTTTCGACTCCCGGAACTGGGAAAAGATCCGGCGGGAAAAGCAGCGTTTCTACCTGTACAATCCCTTCTTCCATGACGGCACAAGGGTCAACCTTGTCCAGGTCTGGGACCACAATCCGGACGGGTCGATCACCTTCAACCTGCTGTACACCTTTGAGCAGGAGAACAGGATCGTCCAGAAAGAAATTTTTGAGGAGCATTACAATCCCTTCCCGCTGTCCATCGTCGAAAAGAAGCTGGCGGAGCTGGGCTATGGTCCAATCTCCCTGCGCCCGGTTCCCTGCAACTTTCCGGAAACGGACTTTGAGAAAATCGACTGGTACAGGATCATCGCGCAGAAACAATAACGGTTGTAAAGGAGATACTTATGTCCAATCAGATTCAGAATTACAGGAATGTAGTGGATCAACCCTGGGGCAGGATGTTCTATGACCTGATTTACAACCAGCTGAATCTCCCAAACGAAAAAAGGCTGAAGATCCTGGACTTTGGCGCCGGTTTCTGCCTCACGGCGGATCACTATGCGGAGCACCACGATGTCACCGCCGCGGAGCCGAACAAGGAAATGGTGAGCCTGCGCGTCAGGAGCAATAACTATACGCTGATCCCGAAGGGAACAGAATTCCTGTCTGCGGTTGCTGATAACACCTATGACGTTGTCATCTGCCACAACGTGCTGGAATATGTGGATGACATTGATTATATCCTGATACAGCTGGAACGGGTCCTGAAGCCCGGCGGAATCCTGTCGATTGTGAAACACAATGACCTGGGCAGGGCTATGGGTTATGCGGTCCTGAATGACAATCCGAAGGCCGCCCTGGATCTGCTCAGCAAGGACCAGGCTGAGAGCAGCATGTTTGGAGACAGAAGCGTTTACAGCAACGAATACCTCGTGGATTTCCTGGCTGACCAGATGGTTCTTAAGGACGTTTTCGGGATCCGGACGTTCTACGGGCTGTCTTCCAATAATGAAATCAAGTTCACCAGTGATTGGTATCAATCCATGCTTGCCCTGGAAACAAAGGCCGCCGCAATGGATGAATACCGGAAGATCGCCTTCTTCAATCATCTGGTGTTTGAAAAAACAGCCGACAAAAGTTCACAAGAAATGACAAGAAACAATTCCTGAAACCTGCTACGATGATCCTGCACGAAGGAGGGATCATCACTATGAAACGTTGGACATCTATAGGCCCCGAATGGAAAACAGCTGAAATCTTCCGCATCCGGGAGATCCTGAGGGATGAACACATTCCTTTCAAAATGCCTTTCTACGATGTCTTCTTTGCAAACACCTTCAACATGCCCTCGGAGGAGAAAAGATGGGGCATTCTGGTCCGGGTGAAGGATCTGGAAAAGGTCATTACCCTGCTGATCCGGGAAGACCTGGCCTGCCGGGCCCTCTGGGAAGATTTTGCCGGAGAACCCTGCCGGGACAAAAGCCCCGAACGGGCTCCCGGCGTCCTCTCCCCTGTCCCTTCCCGGTAATATCATTCCCGCACAGAAAACAGCCGCCGGCTTCAACCGGCGGCTGTTTTTATTCTTTGGGATTATTCGCCCAGCAGTTCCTTTTTCTTCTGCTCATACTGGTCCCAGGTGATCAGGCCTTCTTCCGCCATCTTCCGGTACCAGCGCAGTTCCTTTTCCGCTTCCGTTTCCACGGGTGCGGCCTGTACTGTCGGCTGCTCCGGTTTATCCTCGTCCTGTTTCTTCAGGCCCAGCAGGCCGAGGATATCAAAGGGCTCCGGCTTCTGCGGTTCGGCAGGGGAAGCGGGAGCGTCATTCACCGGTGCCTCCTCCGCGGGCTTTGCCTCCGCCGGATCCGGAATGCCGTTCAGGATCCGGTTGAACAGATCGCTCTTTGCCCACTCGCCGCACTCCATCGCCCGGACCGCTGTCAGCGGATGGCTGATCTGGCTCATGATCATATACTCCAGCGTCTTGTTCCAGGCGCTTCCATTAATCATTTCCTTGTAGTCCGCCGCCTGCTGCAGGAAGGCGTCGATGTTCGCGTCGGCCATAATGTCCTTGTCCCACCCGGCCAGGCGCATGCAGACTTCCTGCATTTTGCTTGCCGTTCCGTCACAGAGCACAGCCGCCCGGTCCGCGGAAAACTCACTGCACCGCATCCAGTAATAGAACGCCACCTGCAGCGGCACGGTCAGCAGGCCGCCCAGCTTTATCACCGAGGAGATGGCCGTGGACGCTCCGCTGAGCACCAGCCGGCCCATAGTCCTGTACAGTGCGTGATGGCAGGCGATATGCCCGCATTCATGGGCCAGGATCGTCGGGATCAGGTCTTCAGGAAGTGCTTTCAGCAGTCCGGATGTGAGCACAATAAAGGGATTGGAATCGCCGTATGTGTACGCGTTGGGCTTCACGTCCAGCTCCAGGTACAGGTCCGGCACCGGAATCCCCAGCTTCTCGCAGATCGGCGGCAGCATGTCATAGTACTTCTTCATCTGGTTCTCCCCCAGCTTAATCCGGGTGGACATGTTCAGGATCCTCTCCTGGGGCTCGTTCCAGAGATTCATGAATCCCTTGATCAGCAGGGAAAAGCCCGGGATGGACTGCAAAGCCTTCAGGGCCGATCTGTCGGAATCGTGTGTATACCTTTCAGGATCAAAAGACATTGTTGTTCCTCCTTAAACATCTATATTCATCTGATCGTTTCTATTTCTTTTCCCGTTCGCCTATTCATTATACACGATTCCGGGCCTCCGGGCACGTTCTTTCCCCTGTTAAATTTCCCGGATCCAGGTGGTTATGTTTTCCCCAAAGTGCAGTTCCCCGAAGGGTTTCAGTTCCCCGGTGTCCTCAAAGCCAAGCTTCCGGTGCAGGCCTCTGGAAGCCTCGTTGTCCTTTTCGATATAGGAGCAGACCGTCTCCCCGCCTACGGCGCACCGGCCGATCCGGGTCAGCACCTTTCGGATCATCTTATCCGCGATCCCCTGTCCGCGGCAGTCTTCCGCCACGATCAGATCCCCGATGTACCAGCTCCGCGAATCCTCCGGGCTGCGCATGGCGTTCACCGTGCCGGCCACCCCTTCTCCCCGGAAGGCTGTCACCGTGAAAAACTTCGGATACTGTCCGGTAACCGCCGCGTTCTTCAGGAACCACAGCAGGAAAGCCGGGTTCTCCTGCACCTCGTGCTGCAGCCCGTAAACCGCCAGCCGCGTATGATCCGGCATCGGGTGCTTCCGGTCAAAAACCTCATACCGGAAATCGCCCAGCGTATCCGTGATATACACCTTTGTCGGCTGCCCGTAATCGGTAAGATCCAGCCCGATCTCCTCAAAGCCGTACTGTTCATAGTAGCCAATATGATCCGTACAGAGGTAGGCGGTGTCATATCCCATGCTGCCCAGCACGCACCGTGCGTGGTTCAGGATCATCTCCCCGAACCCTTTTCCGCCGTGCATCCCGGGATCCACAAACAGCGTAGTGATGAAAGGCGTCAGCTCTGTATGGATGGTCAGCCGGTCCTTTTCTTCCAGCTGGTAAAACCCGGTCACCCGGTTCCCTTCCGGGGTCTTCATCAGCATCACCCACGTCTGGGGAAACTGCTCTGCGCTGACGCTCCTGTCCGCCGTCCGGGCGAAGACGCCGCTGACCTTTTCCCACTTTTCCCGGCAGTAGGCCTTCACCTGTTCACAGAGCTCCGGATTATTCCTCACTGATTCAAATGTCATCTGCTTTATTCTCCTTCCGCAGTCAAACAAAAAAGTGTCCCCGAAATCGAGAACACTGTACTTTCCGTATCGACCTGTGCCCGCTGACTGCTTCAGACGGCTTTCGGTGAATGACAGAAGTTCTCAATCCGGTATGCCTGGTAAACCATGTCACTCACCTGCCTTTCAAAGATTAATCTTATTACACCAGAAGTCTTTCCCCTTGTCAACCCGGAAATTGCCGTTTTCAAAAGCCCGGGGGCTCCCGAATGCCCTATATCTTCAGCATCACCTGTTCAATCGCCAGGGCGGCTTCATACAGCCTGTACTCATCCTTTCCGTACAGGATCACTGCCTCATTCACACCGTCCGGGTTCTTTTCTGCTCCTGCCACCGTAACCGTCGGCAGGCCGCAATAATGCATGATGCTTGTCGGTCCCGTCATCAGGACAGCGTCATAATCCTCAATCTCCGCCATAACCTTCGCAATGGCTTCCCTGCGTGCTTCCAGGGCGTCCAGATAGGGTTTCCCCTCGAGTCCGCCGGGCGTTTCATCCAGCGCTGCCCGCAGCAATTTGTCCCCGTACTTCATCATGGTATCCGGATTGGCTTCATAGTACGCGACAATCTCCGCCAGGGTTTTCCGTTCCGCCGTGGATTTTGCCAGATAGTCTTCCAGCATCGGCCCGAATTCCCACTGCATGATCGTCACCATTTCAGGCGCCGCTCCCTGATCCACTTCTCCGATCACGGCCCCGCCTGTTTTCAGCTTCCTCAGCAGGCTGTTCAGGAACTGTTCCTGGCACTGAAGATGCTCCCTGTTTGCCCGGTTCACCGCAATGCGAAGCTTGTCCATCCTGAGGGGCTTCAGTTCCGGCAGCGGTTCGTCCCGCATGGCGGAATACAGTTTCAGTGCGTCGGTCAGGTTCCGCGCCATCGCCCCTGCGCTGTCCAACGTCCTGGCAATGGGAATGATCCCTTCCGCCGACAGTGTTCCCACCGGCGGTTTCAGCCCGCAGATCCCGTTGAACATCGCGCAGCCGGTAACAGAGTGGGACGTATCCGTTCCCACAGCCATCGGTACAATTCCCGCTGCGACCGCCACGGCCGATCCGGAGGAAGAGCCGGTGGGTGAAAGCTTCGGATTCACCGCGTGAATCACCTGCCCGCCGCGGGAGCTGTATCCACCCGGCATACCATCGGTTGTATAATTGGCGAATTCCGTCATGTTGGTTTTTCCCAGGATCACCGCGCCGTTCCTGCGCAGGTTCCGGATCACCGGTGCGTCCTCTTGGGCGATATTGTCCGCCAGTGCCAGGCTGCCCGCCGTGGTATGCAGCCCTTTCACGTCAATATTGTCTTTCACCAGCACCGGTATCCCGGCCAGCGGCTTGTCCTGTTTGTCCGCTTCCTGTGCTTTTGCCTGTTCCAGTGCGGTTTCATCCAGTTCCGCGATGCAGTTCAGCCTATCGCTTTTCGCGAGAGCCAGTGCCTTCTCTGTCTGATTCATAACGGTTCTCCAGCCTTTCCGTATCAGGATTCTCCCTGTGTTTTTCTCCACTCCCGGACTTCCCGGCACATAGTGATTGGCTCCCCTGCCGCGATCCGGTCCTCCGCCAGCTGCCGCACCGCCGCGCACCACGCGTCCAGCCCGCGGATATCGCCGCCGTATGCCTTCAGGATGTCTTCGCCCTCCGCCAGGGCCGCGTCGTACTGCTCTTTGGTCAGGTCTCCGGAAGCGTACGCCGCGTCCAGTTCATCCCGGTCGTCTACCTTCACGTCGCCTTCCGGCGTTATGATCACATCCAGGTATTTGTCGATAAACGCCGCAACGCCGTCTTCATCATACTCGGTACCCTCAATGATATCAATATACCAGATGGACGGCTGGTATTGTTCATTTGCGGTCACCGGATAGCTTTCCCGTTCCGGTCCATGGGTTCCGTCCGGAAAATACATGGCGGTGATCACCCGGCGGGTATCATCCGGAATCAGCTCCAGCCAGGTCATCCCTTCACCGGTCACCTGGATCCTGCCGGCTTTCGGCGTTTCCCAGTAATTCTTTTCCCCGTCCGTAAACCGGATCAGGCACACAAGCCCGTGAAACAGTTCATGGTCAATCCTCATCTGGTAATACGGGTAATACTGGAACCCCCATTTGTCCCGGTTCAGGCGTTTTTTGTTCATATAATTCCCTCTTTATCTTTCTCCGGTGCACACGGTCATAATGCCGTTTACGGTCAAGATTCCCTGTGTTTTCTTCATGGCAGGGTTCACCGGCGGGATAAAATAAGCTGTAGTAATACATTCGCTCTCGATTCTCCCCAGACTGGTAATGCAGTATCCTGTGGCGGTGTTATATCCGAAGTATATGCTTCCTCCGCTTTCTGGAATATCACTTGGTATGGCTGCCCATAATGTGTCGCTGCATGATTGAAACAATTCAATTATATAAAAGCCCCGTCTTTAATGAAGTTACCAACGGTATTAATCGTACATGCACAAATCATACCGATGGTCTGTCATGACACTCCCGGTTCCATGATGTTTATTGCCGGCTTATCGCAATCGACTTCCGTTTTCGCTCCTACAGGAGATATAGGATTGTGCCGCTGATAGATAAAGCTGAACTGGTTATTCCGCCGCTCCCTGGAGAATACTGATCATCTTCCGGTTAATCTTCTCCGCCCGCTCATGGTTCAGCCCGTGTCCGGCCTTTTCATAGAATACAGCGTCCATGTGATTCTGTTCCAGGACTTCCCTTCCACCGATCATCTCAAACGGATCCTCCGTGCCGACCAGGTATGTCACCTTATCCCGGATCCGGTCCACCTCTTCCGGGGTGAACGCGTGGAGCTTATGGTATCCCATGGCCATGTTGTTGAAGCCCTTCAGCAGGCTCTTGTAATGGGCCATGATCTCCTTGTTTTCTGTGAAGACGGCGTAGTTTTCCCCGCTCAATTTCTTGAGCAGTTTGGTCACGTTTTTATCCGTCGGAAACAGTGCCTCCGGCAGGAAGATCTTCATCATCGCCGACATGGAGTTCTTCTTTCCGCCCACCGGTACCGTGCCGGAGATGCTGATGGTCTTCAGCACCCGTTCCGGGCGCATCAGCGTATAAATCTGCACCAGGTATCCGCCCATAGATACGCCCGCGAAGAAGGCCTTCTCAATTTCCAGCGCGTCCAGCACCCCGTCGATCCAACGCACGTCGTCAAATTCCTTGTTGTAGTTCTCGTTGGGCACACTCTTCCCCGGGCCGCCCATCGTGTCGATGGCGTAAAGATGGAAGTGTTTTCCCAGTTCCGGCGCGTTGTAGATCCACATCAGCGCCGAGTCGTCCCCCACTCCGTGGAAAAGCACCAGCGCCGGGGCTTCCTCCGCCCCGCATTCGATCACGTGGGTGGTTCCGTATTCTGTCTCCACGTCCCTTTCCTTTGTCTCACACTGCCAGGTGGACAGGATCCGGTCATAGGTCTCCAGGATGGCCTGTCCGCTCTTTTCACTTCTGTACTTCTTCATGTCCTGTCTCCCTTATCTGTTAAATACTCTGTTGTAAAACGCCGTCAGTTCCCGGGCCATCCTGTCCGTATCCCCGGTAAAATAGCCCAGCATGACAATCCCGTGATATTCCCCGGCCAGCCTGTCCGCGTCTGTTTCCCGGATTTCTCCCCGGACAGCCAGCAGTTCAAACACTTTGGCCTCATGTGCGATCGGATCGGTAAACATCATCTTCTGCCAGGCTTCCTCCGCGGCGGGTTCATGGAACCGCTCGCTCTCCAGCATCCGCAGCAGGGGATCGATCTGTTCGTGCCGCAGGTACGCTGTCACATACATGACTCCCGCACGCACAAAAGGTTCGCATTCCACCTTCTCCGTGCCGCTCAGGATCCGGAAAAAGGAATCCCGGGCTTTCGCGGTCAGCTCATTGGCCAGTTCAATCATGCCCTGGACCAGGGCCTGCTTACTCTCATAATAGTGATAGATCGTACTGACGCTGATGCCGACAGATTCCGCCAGGTCCCGCATGGAGACGGCCGCAAATCCCTTTTCGGAAAACAGCTTCAGGGCTTCCCGGATAATCAGTTCCTTTTTGTTTTCTTTCGGCATAGTGTCCTCCTGTATGTAAATTGTAATCGAACGTTCGTTCGATATTGTATCCTGTGATTTCAAATCTGTCAAGAAAAAAAGACCAGAACCGGCAAACCGATTCTGGTTCTGGTTTTTGCAGCTCACTGGCTCATTCTTTCCAGTTCCTGCGCGTATTTTTCCGCAGTCATTTTTGTATTCTTGATAAACTCCATCGCCATTTCATGTGACTTCCAACCATACTCGTCCTCACTGCCATACCAGAAATAATACTCGCTTATCCAGCAGGGAACGCCCTGGATCCGTCCGATACTGTCAAGCCACTGCTGTGTCATGTATCCATCTTTGACTTTGGGAAAGTATTCCTTGTTGCATTCATCGGCGTCCATCCGTTCCGGATGTGTATACGCACAATATGGAACTGTATGCTCCTCCGGCCAGTCCCGCTGCCTGATCAGGTTCTCCATATACCGGTTCACCTCAGCCGTATCAGCTTCAGGGTTGCAGACGCAGACAACACGATCACCCCATGCATTGACAAGCGGTGGCTGACTGGCATAGATCCGGTAAGGGATCATATGATCCCAGTTATATAACTCCCGGCTTACCTCTGTTTTGCCGCCATGGGATCCTCCTCCCGTATTGGTAAACAGTTCCCGGAGGCCTTTCTGCTTCTTATTCATCTTCGGCTCTTCCTTCTGCAGCCTGATAAGCAGCTTTTTCGTCCGGTCCAGAAGGCTGATAAACTCTTCACTGGTAAACCGGAATGGTTCTCCGGCATACTGTTGCTGTATTGTCCATGTGTACAGCAGCATTTTCAGAATCTCATTTTCCACAAAAAACTTCTCATTTGCCCAGGCACTCAGAAGACAGAAGCCCTTATGCGGGGTATCCATGTAAAGTTCCGCGAAATCCAGGAATTCCTCAAAAGATGTCGGGGGCGTTCTGTCCCGGAATGGCGAATCCGCCCAGGCGTCGGGCACGTAAAAAAGCATGGCTTTCAGGTCGAAATAATCCGCGCATCCCCAGAACTGTCCGTTTTCCGTCACAAGGTATTTCCGGATCAATTCTTGAGTAAAAGGCGGCATCGATTCTAAATCGTTGACCAGCGTTTCATCCGGCGTAAAAGGAGTAATCACTCCGGCATCCTTGAGTGCCTGTAATTCACCGAATACCACCTGCGTATTGAGTAAATCGGGCTCCTGTCCAGATTGGATTCTATCCAGCAACCTGGAATAAGTTATAGACTCCCAATGCAGGGAATCCTCCATGTGAGCCAATGCTTCCTTCAGGTTTGCCACACTCACATGGAAATCATCCGTTACAGCCTTCACATTGGTCAAGGATGTCAGGGTAAATACCAGCATTACTGCCGCCAGCAGAATACAGAATCGTCTTTTCATTTTCATCTCCCGGATTATCAAACATCAGCTCACTGGCTCCAACCTTCCCAGATCTCCGCATATTTCTCTGGCGTCATCTTCTCGCTGGTCATAAACTGACTGTTCACCCTGCCTAAAGAATCGCAATCAGAAGCAGTAGCCTTACCGCATATCCAATATGGATCTGTCATACAGGGAACACCCTGGATCCGCTGAATACTGTCAAGCCATTGCTGAGTAAACACTCCGTCCTTTTGGTAAGAATGATACCACTTGTTCAAGACTTCCACATCCATCTGTTCCGGATGAATGTATGTGGCTTCTACAACACCAGAGTGTCTGTCTCGTCTTCTGACTTTTTCCTCCATACACCTTGTTATTTCTGCCGGATCTGCACTGCTGTTGCCAACAGAGATAAACGCTGTTTCTATATTAATCAACGGAGGCTGGTTGGCAAAAACCCGGTAAGGAATCATGTGATCCCAGTTATATAGTTCACGGCTGCAATTTGCTTTCCCGCCGTCATATGTTACTCCCGGATTAGTGAATAACTCCCGCAGTTTCTTTTGTTTCTTCTGAGTTAGCGGTTCCTCTTTTGCCAGCCTGGCAAACAGTTTCTTCGTCCGATCAAGAAGGCTGATAAACTCATCACTGGTAAACCGGTACGGTTCCCCTGCATATTGCTGCTGGATGATCCAGCTATCCAGAAGCATACTCAGGATCTCACTCTGCACACACAGCTTCTCATTGCTCCAGTTATACAGAAGACAGAAACCTTCATGCGGAGTATCCAGATAAACTTCTGCGAAATCCAGGAATTCTTCAAATGAGGTCGGAGGCGTTCTGTCATGGAATGGGGAGTCTGCCCATGCGCTGGGTACATAAAAAAGCATGGTTTTGAGCCAGAGGCCGCCGCGGATGCATCCCCAGAACTGTCCATCCTCTGTTATCAGATATTTTCGTGTTGCTTCCCGGATAAAGGGCGGCATTGTTTCAAAATCTTTCACCAGCATCTCACTGGGAGTAAAAGGAACAATCGCACCAAGCTCCTTCAGTGTTTCAATATCACCATACGTAATGATCAAATCCGGAGCCTGACCCGACCGGATTTCTTCCTGTAGTTCAGGTAAATGTATGTCTCTCTCGGGATATAAGTCCGGATTCTCAAACTTTGCAAATGCATCAGCCAGACTTACCACAGTAACAATAAAATCTTTCTCTTCGGCCATTCCACCGGTACAGAGTATCAGACTCAGTGCCAACATAACTGCCAATAGCAAAACACAAATTCGTCTTTTCATTTGTTTCCCCATGTTTTTATCATTGAGCAGGTTCAGCCCAGTGGTTCATTTCATCCCATTTTGCCGCGAAATCTGCAGCAGTAACCTCTCCGTCCAGGAGTTTCCTGAACAAAGCCTCTGGATTTTCGTTGATGTGGTCGTTTAAATTCTGATAATCATCGGGAACAATGGCTGGAACGGCGTATTTATGGATATCCCATATGCTGTCGATAAATTCCTGTGTGACCAGTTTCCAGGAGTATTTTCCCCCGAGTTTCTTCAGAATCATCTTGTTGAACCCTTCAACATCGACCCTGTCCGGATTAATGAATTCATAAATCAAAGGTCTGATTTCCCTGGAACAATAAGCTTCTCGACCCGGAATAATACGTTCCAGCAGCTCTGCCGCACGATCTTCATACGGGCTGCCGGTGCGCACACAGTAAAAATCCGCCATGACATGAATCAGCGGTGGCTGGTCCTTTGTGAGCCGCCATGGAATCAGGCTGGCATAGGTTATGGTATCCAGGTTGTTGCCTGTAGGTCCACGACTAAACAGATTGTCCTGAAACAGCTGGCGTCCTTTCTGGTTTTTCCTACCCTTTTCTACTTTGAGCAGTCTGTTAAAAAGATCCACCGTCCGCTCCAGCAGCCGGATAAACTCCGGGTTGTTATATCTCAGTGGAATCTTCGCATAATTGCTCTGTATGGCCCAGCATCTCATCAGAAGGGTCACAACCCACAGCCTGCCCCACCAGCCATCAGTAGCATCATGAATAAAGCAGAACCCGTCATGGGGCGTTTCCAGGTAGATTTCCAGGAAATCCAGGATTTCCTCTACAGATGAAGGCGGAGTCATATCCCGATACGGAGAAGCTTCCCAGGCATCCGGCACATAAAACCCCAGAGGTTGTACATCAAGATTATCCAAATAACCTGACAGTTTGCCGTCCTCTGTCATCAGGTTATCCCGCAACACATCCTGCAGATACTGCGGCATGGCCGCCATATCTTCCTTCATCAGTTCAGTAGGTTCGAAGGCTGCAACCATTCCGGCCTCTTTGAGTGCAAAAAAGTCATAGCCACAAATATCAGGTGCGGTATCTCCCTTTACCAGTTCCAGGACAGATTCTGTACAATCAAGTTCGATTGGCGGCTGCTTCAGTCCAAGCATTTCGGACCATTCCTTCGCCAGACTCTCGCCAGCTTCATACACAATGAGGGCTTCCCCATCCTTTTCCGCCCAGGCAGTGCAGACCGGGATAAGCATCGCTATTGCAAGCAGGATACATATCATTCGTTTCATCTTTTCAGTCTCCCGGATTATCACTTCCCAGACCCGCAGTGATACTCTCGTCAATAATCACCACAAGCTCTTCAGCGCTTATGCTGCCTGCGGCAAATTTGCTGATGGCTTTCTGAATCTTCTGTGCATAAGGAATTTCATAATTCCTGTGTGAATACTCCATATGGCTGACCATTTCCCGGTAAGAATCCGTTGCTTCCGCATCCGTCAGCAGCTGTGATTTCCATTCAAGATAGTCCCTTGTTTCATATGACATATCGTCTGACGGTATCGCGTCGTTTACATGCTGGATATAGTGTTCCACAAACTCCAGCGCCAGCTCCCGTTCCGGGGCATTCTGCGGAATGCAAAGTATCTCCATATGCACCGGATAAATTACCGGGGCATCTTTCGTAACCCTGCACGGTATGATATATGACCCGTACATTCCGTCTTCCAGAAGCCAGGAGGTATGGAACCCGTACTCACCCTCGGTCTCCCATTGGATTTCCGTGCGCGGAACCTTCGAATCGCATTCATACAGTGCTTCGCCGATCCAGGCGATCTTCTTCAGTATGGTTATCGCTTCAGGTGTGTTGAAAACAGGTTTTTCGCCCTGTCTCAGGCACTGGTTGACGTACTGATCCACATAAAACCTGCTCAGCCAGTCTGTATAGCTGTCCCTGGCGAAATTGACAAACAGGTATGTCTGCATCAGGCTGATTCCTGTCGGTTCTGCTTCATTTCTTTCCGCCCATTTTTCCAGGAAATCAAGCAATTCCAGGAAGCACGTCGGAACATCCTCTGTTCCGTATCCGGCTTTTTCCCAGCATTCCGGATTGCAGCATAATCCTGCCCAGTCCACACACGAAGCGCAGGGAACACCTGTCAGTTTCCCGTCTTTGTAAACCATTTCCTGAAAAACCGAATACATCCGCCCGACGTAAGATGTCAGCTGCTCTGATCCAGACAGATCAACCAGCAGTCCGGAATCACGCACCTGTTCCCAGTCCGCATAGACCGACTGTATCCTCATGACGCTGTATTTTCCCTTTTTCGCCTCCAGCGCTTTAATCAGGTCCTCTGCGTTTTGATAAGTAGGATAGATGCTCGTGTTCACCTTCAGTTCGTCCCTGGGATGAAGCTTGACCCAGTCCTTATACCATTGCATAGCTTTAGGCAAGTCATAAAACTCTCCAACCACACGAAGTGTCTTAGCCTGCGCGCCGGCAATCCCCGACAGGATCAGCGCAAAAACAGCCAGCAGGATACAAATCAATCGTTTCATTTTGTTTCCTCAAATGGAGCGCCGCCCTATTGTCCGGCGGCGCCCCGGTATTTTACTTCTTCAGTTCCAGTATCACGATCGAAGCCTCGTCCCCATTAATCATCAATCCGATCTTTTCCGGGAATTGATTCGCAGAAATCATGTCTTCAGTTTCAACCACAGGCCACGTGTCAAAATCCTTAACGCCGCCAGAAAGACTCATTCCTGTCGGGAAAGGTTCTCCATTGGGCTGGACATATTCCAGGCTGTACAGGACATCCACAGCATCATCCTCTGAAGTATCCTCCTTCAGCACCGTATAGGAGGCGGTCAGGTACAAGCCTCCGGAGAAGAGATCGCCCCTGACAGAATCCAGCCGTACTGTATCCTCCACAATCATATTCGTCGGCACAGTATATTCTTTGGTATCATCCGGTGCCTCCAAAGGAATGCTGATGGTTTTATGTTCTTTCAATGCTTCCGCTTGTTGCGCCGGATCTTCCACATTGATTTCCTGAACCCTCAGATAGAGTCCAAACTCCATTGCTTCACCATGAAATTTCCCGTTAAGCAGCGGCATGGAGAAGTATGTCAGGCTACCATCATCATTGAACATCGGATCTTCCATTGCTTCCCCGGAATACTCTTCAGGCGCTTCCAGGATAGCCCGTACGCTGTACAGCGGAATCTTCAGTTCCTTGGCCGCATCCACCCAGGACAGTTCCGGATCCACACCAAGCTTTTGCGCGATCATCTCACCATTTTCTCCGTTCGCGCCGATGGCGTCATACGGATCGTTTCCGGTCAGTAGCGCATTTATTCCCTCCGCCAGTCTGGCATTCGTCGAAGCTGTCGCGATATGACCGTCGAAATACAACCCGCCCACAGTAAAGGTTACCGGACCGACTGTGTAGGTCACCTCACCATTATCCCGCATAATTTGCTGGGCTCCGTCCGGTACAAATGTATTATAAAAATTTGAGTAGAAATCTGTCCATCCCAGGATTTGTCCGGCAGCAAGTGCCACCGCCATCAGGGCAACAATAATACAGGCTGCTATTAAAACTGTTCTTGCAGTAAATCTTTTCACAGGTTCTTCCTCCCTCAGGCCGCTGAGAGCAGTGTTCAGCTTGTCGTGACATTCATCCGTCATCGGCCAGAAGGCGTTCTGCAGATTGATTTCTTTCATATCGCGCTTCATTCCGCTTTCAGCTCCTTTCTCAATGCGTCTTTTCCCCGGTTGAGCCGGCCCCGCAGGGTGGTCATGGGAATCCGCAGCACGTCCGCGGCTTCCTCATAGCTCATGCCTTCGCAGTAGCACAGCACAAGGGGCAGCCGAAGCTTCTCCGGAACGGCTCTCAGCGCTATGGCCAGTTCCGGGTCCGGTGCTTTCGCATAGGTCTGGGCGGGAATCTTCTCCAGTGGAACGGTGTTCCGGTGCCTTCTTTGTATGTCATAGCATACGTTTATCAATATGCGGATCAGCCATGTGCGGAAATACTTTTCCTCCCGCACCTTACTCCGCTTTTCCCAGGCTTTGAGTGCCGCGTCCTGCAACGCGTCCTGCACGTCGGTCTCGTTCCGCAGGATCGACCAGGCTACCCGGTACATCGTTTCCGAGCAGGCTTCGATCTCCGCGATGAAGAATCCCTTGTCCACAGTATCATGCCTCCGGTTTTGTAACGTTACATACATTAGACGAATGAGGAGGGGCAATCTGCACGCCCTCATCAACATTTTTTCTTTCCGGACAGTAAAACAGCCGGTCTGCGGGTCTCTTCAGACCATGGCAGGCCGGCCGCTGTCTTTTCAACTCATTCCACGTCCACAATCAGGATCTGCTCGCTGTCAAAGGCAATGCGGTCCGTCACCTTTCCGTTCCGGAACCGGAACGCGCCGCCATGGCTCACCGGATCATTATCCAGGGGATTGACGAGCAGCGCATCCTTTGCGGCCAGCGCCGCCTGAGCCGCGTAGTCTTCAACTGTTCCTGACTCCCAGTCCTCCAGGGTGTAGTTCACATAAACGGGCCAGATCAGCAGGTGATCTGTTTTGAACCTTTCAGGGAAATCCCACATGTCTCCGCAAAGGGACAGCATGATCTTCTTCCCCTGCAGGCTGAACTCCCCGGTCTCTGTTCCTTCCCGGTAGTGATCGTCCGTCCGGGTATAGTCTTTCCAGCCCCGGGAGATCCGCCGGTAATTATGGACGGTCTTTCCCTCCGCCAGCACAATGCAGGAGGAATACAGGGTATCTCCTTCCCTTTCGATATATCCAACCAGCATCGCTGTGTGGTACTGCACCGTCAGGCAGCGCAGCCGGTCTATGATTTCCGAGTCCTGTGCGACCGCCGTTTCCTTATCCGTTTCATACTTCCAGTCCAGGGAATCAAAACCCTGGAGAAACGCTTCCCCGAAGCAGAGCAGGTCAACCTTTCCCTGCGCTTCTTTGAGCGCCCGCTCAATCTGGCTGATGTTGAAAGCTGTATTCCTGTTCTCGCTCCGGTAGGAAGCCAGTCCGATCCTCATTCTTTTCTCCTTATCCCAGTAACTCCGCCAGCTCCGCGAAGGAATTGACGATGGTGCCGGTATACTCTTCCCCGTCCCGGTTGAACAGGATCGGTTCAATGCCCAGTTCAGCCGCTGTGATCAGGTTCTTCACGCTGTTGTCCACAAAGCAGCATTCCTCCGGCTTCTTCCCTGTTCTTTCCAGCGCAATCTCATAGATTCTGCGGTCCGGCTTGCGGCATTTTACATCCCCGCTGACGATCTTATGGGTGAAATACTGATCCAGGTCATGATGCTTTGTAATGTAGGCGCTCCACTCGGACACGTCATTGGAAAGGAGCACAAAGTCATACTGCCTGTAATACTTCTCCGCGAACTCCCTGAATCCCGGGTCCAGCGTAAGGAAGTTGTCAATATAGTTGACCATATGAAACTGCGGATCCTTAAACCCAAGCTGCGTCAGGAACTCGTCCGAAGTCATCTCCCCGTTCGCCGCCCTGGTAAACAGCTTTTCTTCCTTGAATTGCCTCGTCAGCCGTTCATGCTCCGCCTGGTCGAAGGAACCGAATGTATAGGGAATGAAAAAACCCTTGCTTTCCTCCAGGATCACCCCGTACATGTCCAGCAGAATCGTCGTGATTTTCTTCATTGCAGTTTTCTCCTCATTCCTTCGCCAGCATCTGCTTCAGGCGTTCCCTGAGTCTTTCTTCTCCCTCTTCCCCAAGTGCTTTGTGGGAATAGTCCAGGTATTCCTGTCCGATCCATTCCCGGTAGGTTTGGGTCATTTCCGGATAAAGGGCGTCCAGCAGGTACTCGTCAAAAACCAGCACCTGGTATTCCGCAATGTCATGGGATCCGTCCGCCATAAGGATATTCCGGTTCATCAGCGGATCGGTGACGGAATGGGTGCATTCATGCAGGTACTGCAGGAAACAGCCCGTAATTTCCTCCGGTTTTTCCGGGTAGGTCAGATAGACGATGATTTCTCCCGGCTGGAAAAACGCCCGACCGTTCTTCCGCAGGCTGTATGAAAAGAGCACCGAAGGTTTCATCTCCAGGTTGTTGAAAAAAGCGCCAACCCGGTCCGTGAGCGTCCGGAAACGGTCGTATACCTTGTCCGTCTGCGGCGCCACCTCTTCATGATGCGCTGTCCACCACTCATAAAACCTTTCGGAGACCCTGTCACAGATTTCAATCATCGGATCCACAAAGGCTTCCATATCCCGGTCTGTCAGCTGGCCGCAGGAAACCAGCGCTTCCCTGAACTGCTGGGTGTTATTCACGGCCAGCGGAATAAAGCCGGTAATCGCCAGCCGGTCAAAATTCTCTTCATAATACTCCGTCAGTTTGGGAGGAATACCCGGAAAAATGCCCAGTTTGCCTGCCATTTCCGCCGTATATTCAGGATCTGATACGTCCGCTGCATAATCAATGGGCATATGTGCCAGCAGGTAGTAGTACAGATCCGCGAACCGGTTATACCGGAATTCTGTCTGTTGTCTGACGTCGATGTTGTTCATGGTGTTTCCTCTCTCTCCCGTGTCGGCAAAGGATGTGCACGCAGTCAGCGCCAGAACCAATACCAGCAGCAGGATTCCGGTCTTCTTCATTTTATTCATTACTGATGCTCTCATTTCTGTCTGAATTTTTTGCCTTGTCCGATACGTATCTGCGCTGCATTCCCTCTCATCCCGCTCTGTTTCTTTCCGTCCGTTTCCGCCGGGATTCCGGGAATCAGCTGTGTTCGCCGTTTATCATACAGGCGTCAGCCATATGAATAAAGGATGAAATCGGAAAAATAGAGTACCTTTTCCCGCCAGTTTTTCATTTATTGCATCCAGACTCTTGACTTGGAGTTTACTTTAAGGTTTAACATAAGTATACTTGAAGCAGATCACTGCCAACGATATATGAGAGGAGAACTGCCCTTGTCTTCCCTGAAAGTTCGCAAACTGACCTATGCCGCTTTACTGCTGGCTTTGGCTGTCATGATGCCAAGAGTTGCCGGACTCATTCCGGATATCGGTAAAACCCTGAATCTGATGCATATTCCTGTGCTGCTGTGCGGTTTCCTGTGCGGCTGGTCCTGGGGCCTCGTGGTTGGCTTTACAGCTCCGCTGCTCAGTTCGCTGCTGAACGGTATGCCCGGCATTTTCCCCGATGCCACGGTAATGGCCTTTGAGCTGGCCACATACGGCGCCCTGTCCGGGCTGCTTTATATGCTGCTGCCGAAAAAGAAATGGAGCATCTACGTTTCCCTGATCGTCGCCATGCTTGCGGGCCGTATTGTATACGGCATCGTATACCTTCTCCTGACCAGCCTGGGCCTGGTAAAGATCAATGACGCCCTGCTGGCCTTTGTCTGGGTCAGGGCGTTTGCCAAGCCTGTCCTCGGAATTATCCTGCAGATCGTCCTGGTTCCCTTGCTTGTCATGGTCCTGGAACGGGGCCGCCTGATTCTGAATAACAGGAGAACAGCCAAATGAAGACACTGTATCTGGAATGCGCCATGGGCGCTGCCGGGGATATGCTCACCGCCGCCCTGCTGGAGCTGACCGGCGACCGCCAGGCTTTCATTGACAAAATGAACGCCATCGGCCTGCCCGGCGTCACGGTTGCTGCCGAAGGATCGGTCAAGTGCGGCATCACCGGAACGCATGTGAAGGTTACCGTGGACGGCGTGGAGGAAGAAACCGGAGACGCCCATGACCACCACCATCATGATCACGATCACCATGATCACGATCACCATGATCATGACCATGAACATCACCACCATGATCACGATCATCATCACGAGCATGGCCATGATCACCATGAAGAAGAACATGATCATCATCACGATCACGACCATGGACATCATCACCATGCCTCCGTGGCGGATATTGAAGCGCTGATCAACAGTCTGGATGTGTCCGACCGGGTCAAGGCCGACGCCAAGGCTGTGTATGCTCTTATTGCTGACGCGGAAAGCCGGGTCCACGGCCGTCCCGTCACCGAGATCCATTTCCATGAAGTGGGTACCCTGGACGCGGTGGCGGACGTTGTAGGCGTCTGCCTGCTGATGGAACAGCTTTCCCCGGACCAGGTCATTGCCTCCCCCGTTCACACCGGCAGCGGCCATGTGCACTGTGCCCATGGTATCCTGCCCGTTCCCGCCCCGGCCACCGCGCTGATCCTGGAAGGCATTCCCTCCTACGGTGGGGAAATCAGGGGTGAGCTCTGCACGCCCACCGGCGCTGCCCTGCTGAAGCACTTTGTCTCCCGTTTCGGCAGCCGTCCTGTTATGGCCGTGGAAGCCATCGGCTACGGCATGGGCAAAAAGGATTTTGAGCAGGCCAACTGTGTCCGCGCCTTCCTGGGCGAAAGTGAAGGAGAGCGGGAAACCATTACCCGCCTCGAGTGCAATCTGGACGACATGACCGGCGAGGATATCGCCTTTGCCATGGAGCAGCTCTTCGCTGCCGGCGCCCGGGACGTCTACACTCAGCCCATCGGCATGAAGAAGAGCCGCCCTGGCATCCTGCTGTCGGTCATCTGCCTGGCGCAGGACGCGGATCAGCTGGCGGAAGTTATGATGAAGCACACCACTACCCTGGGGATCCGCCGCCAGGACATGAGCCGGTATGTGCTGGACCGGAAGCAGGAAACCGTCACCACAGAATACGGCCCCGTCCGGGTCAAGCATGCCTCCGGCATGGGCGTGGATCGGGTCAAGCCGGAATATGAGGATATCGCGGCCCTGGCAAAGGAACATAATGTACCGCTGAGCGCCATCCGGGAAGCTGTCCTCAAAAGCCTGTCCTGACGCCGTTTTCCCTGTTGACTTAGAGTAAACTCAAATGTTTATACTGAACGCAGGAAATCCGCGTTCATGATATAAAAGGAGGAAGCAAATATGGCATGTTTTATCGTCCCCGCCGTGGAAGCAATCGTCGTTACCGTTGTGAGAAAAGTGATCGAGAAGAAGGAAAAGCAGCCTGAAGAAGTCTCCGTCGTCCTGGACGGCACTCCGGAAACTGCGTATAAAGTCCCCTTCTCCCGGAAACTGAAGTGGCTCACCAACCTGCTCTGGGGCGGTTCCGCCCTGCTGGCTTTCGAGCACGTCTGGCACGGAGAGGTTGTACCGTGGTTCCCCTTCCTTACAGCAGCGGCCGATCCGGCTGACGCGGCCGAAATGCTGCATGAAATGGCAACTGTCGGTGTGTCCATGGCTGCCCTGGTCACCCTGGTCTGGCTGGCTATGCTGGGTGTGTCCGCCGTCATTGAAAAGCGGGCCCTCAAGGCTGAACCCGTCAAGGCGTAAGGGAGGACACAGACATGACACTACTTGTATCTGTTTTTGCTGCCATTATCAGCACAGTTCTCTGGTATAAAAACGCTCCGAAAAACGAAATGAAGCTCGGCATCCTCTGCTGGCTCTTCTGGGGTGCTTCCCTGATGTGGCTGGTGGACGCCATCTTTGAATATGCGGAACTGAAGGCTGCTTACTTCACCCCGGCGCCTGCGGATATGCTGAATGATCTGTTCCTGGGCCTGTCCGTCGTGGCGCTCGCCCTGATCATCTGGCTGGTCATCCTCCTGGTGTCCGATCCCAAGGGCGTTGTGAAGAAGGCCCTGTTTAAGAAAAAAGCTGACTGACCAACACACATATAAAGGAGGACATATCATGGAATTCAAGGACCTGATTGCCGCCCGCCGCAGCGTCCGGAGCTACAATTCCGGCGCCACCCGCAAAGACCTGGAAGCCATCTGCAAAGCCGCCCAGCAGGCGCCCTCCTGGATGAACCAGCAGACCGCCCGTTGCTACGTGCTGGAAACGCCGGAAGTCCTGGAGTCCCTGCGGGACGCCGCGCTTCCTTCCTTTAACCGGAACAGCTCGGCCAACGCCGCGCTCATCGTAACCACCTTTGTCAAAGGCATTGTCGGTTTCGGTCCGGATGGCCAGCCCGTTGACGATATCGGCAACGGCTGGGGCATCTACGACCTGGGCCTGCATGACGCCTACCTGATCCTCGCGGCCAAAGATCTGGGCTATGACACCCTGATCATGGGCCTGCGGGACGTGGACCTGCTCCGCGAAAAGCTCGGCATTCCGGATAACGAGGAACTGATCTCCGTCATCGCCGTCGGCAAGAGCGACGCTGCTCCCGCCACACCTCCCCGGAAGCCCCTGGAAGAAACCGTTAAATTCTTCTGATTTCAGTAAATCAAAGAGGGCATCGCCTTGAAGCGATGCTCTTTGTTTTATAGTGCTCAATGAATACTATTATCCAATTGCATAATATCGCACAGGTGTCATCCCGACCGAAGTGGAGGGATCCCTTACTACGTCCGAAGGACGCTCTTCCTTCGTTTACCCTGCTTTATTCAATTCCCCGGATTTCGCCGAAGGGATACAGCACGGTGCGCACATGCCCGATGATCATGTCGCGCGGCAGGGATCCCTGCATACGGCTGTCGTTGGAGTTGTTCCGGTGATCGCCCATTACAAAGTATTCGCCTTCCGGAACCTCGTACGGGCCGAAGCTGTTCAGCCGGCCGGTCCGATATTCGTCCTTGATATACGGCTCGTCATACTTTTCGCCGTTCACGTACAGGTAGCCTTTCCGGACCTCCACGGTATCTCCCGGCAGGCCTACCACCCGCTTCACAAAGTTGGTGTCGCCCCGTCCCGGATACCGGCATACCACCACGTCAAACCGCTGGGGATTGCCGCCGGTGGTGATGCGTGTTGCCTGCTCCTTGGTCCTGTTATCCTGCCACGGGAAGGAAAGCCAGGTGGTCGCGTAGTCAAACTTGGACACAAACATGATTTCCCCGTTGGCCAGGGTGCTGTTCATGGATTCTCCGTCCACCCGGACCATCTCAAACGCAAAAGCCCGGATCGGCAGAGCAATCATGACAGCCAGCACAATGGTCAGCACCCATTCCAGGATTTCCCGTGCCAGGGATTTCTTTTTTACCTGCTTTTTTTCGTTATTGTTATGCTTTTCTTCCATGGATGGTTTCCGCCTTTCACATCATCTGGAAGAAGGCGTGTGCTGTACAGACGGAAGGAAGAAAGGTCACCAGCATCCCGAATGCGGCAGCCACCGCCCAGCGGATCGCTGACATGTTTTTCGGATAAGACAGTGCGGCATGTTCCAGCACTGCCAGTTCGTTTCCGCGCCGGATAATCTGGTTCAGATACTCATCACGCATCGTCTTTCATTCCTTTCCTGATTCTTCTGCGGATCCTGTGCAGCCGGACCCGCACCTGACCGTCGGTCATGTTCATTTCCCCGGCGATCTCTTTCGTGGTCTTTCCTTCCAGTGAGAAAGCTGTCAGCAGTCTCCTGTCCGTCTCATCCAGTTCAGCCAGCATGTGGATCCGGTTCAGCCGGTCCCAGTGGCTGATGTATTCCGCTTCCGCCGAGGGAACCGGCGGATCGGGCAGCTCTCCCGGAAGATCCGGGAAGCGTTTCTTTTTCCGCAGCTCGTCTATACAGATCCGTTTTACGATCGTGTACAGATAGGCGGAGAAGGAACGGTTTTCATCGATGTCTGTCCGGACGGCATAGAGTCTGGAGAAAGCTTCCTGTACGGCGTCTTCGGCGGCCTGGGAATCATGGAGGAGGCTGCAGGCATAGGCTTCTGCTCCGGAACGCCAGCGCGTGATCATCTGTTCAAACGCGTCCGCGCTGCCGGTCTTCAGCAGTCTCACCAGTTCCTGCTCCCCGGTCATCCTTTCCACCTGCCTTCTTCACTGATACTACGAATGAAAAGCGGTAAATGTTACACCCTGCGGAAAACTTTTTTTATGAAATGAAGTCAGCCAGGGCCAGGGCGATGCTGAAGTGGCCCACGTCATGCTGTCCGCCGTTCTTGTAATCCTTGCCCCGGTCGTCCCATTCCGGCGCGTCCAGCAGGTCGCCGCTGGTGAAGAAGGGATACAGCTCCAGACCCCTAAAATCGCACATGGCCTGCGCGCCGGCGCACTCCATTTCTACGGAGATGCAGCCGTCCGCCTTCCGCTTCTCAAAGTTGTTCCGCGTCTCCCGGTAGAAGGAATCCGTAGTCCAGGTTTTCCCCAGCACATAGGGAATGCCGTTCGTCTTCATGAATTCCGCCACCGTGTCAGATTTGCCCACGGTCACGTAGTCCGCCGCCGGGGCGTAGTGATACGAGGTGCCCTCATCCCGGTAGGCGGCGGTGGGGACCATCACCTTGCCATGGGCGATTTCCTTGTTCAGGCAGCCTGCCCCGCCGAAGAGGATGAACCTGTCGCAGGCCATCTCCGCCGCGGCGTCCTCCATCAGGCCGACGGTGATCGGCGCGCCCACATAGGTTTTGTAGAAGGCAAACCGCTTGCCGTTTTTCTCGATCAGGTAAACCGGCGTCCTTCCTGTGGCGCACCAGAGGGATGTAATCTCCCCGGAGGCATAGTTCTCCGCCACATATTTCTCTATCTCATGGGAGAACGTCACGATGCAGGCGTCCACCGCCGGGGCGTTCTCCTTCCGTACCGGGTTGATGATTGCCTGGGATTGGTTATCAAAAGAATCGGTGATCATATTCTGATCCTCCTTACAGGTTATATTGCATAAAGTTTCCGTTTTTCTCAAATCCAAAGTCCGTGTAAAGCAGCACCCCCATGTCGGAGGCGGTAATCTGCACACATCCGCAGCCGTATGCCCGGGCTTCTTCCGTAACCCTGCGGAGCAGCTCCTTCGCGATACCCGTGCGCCGGTAATCCGGATCAGTATACATGCTGGACAGGAGGCCGATCCGCCCGGAGGGGCAGCTGAAGTACGGCGGCTTTTCCACAAAGGACATCCCGCTGGTGCCGACGATCTTCTCCCCGTCCAGCGCCAGCCAGGACACAAAAGTTCCGTCCACCAGGTGCCGGTGGTAATAATCCGTCAGCGGCGGCACCAGGTCCACGTCTTCCGTCGCGCCTTCCTCCCGGAGCTGCGTAATCCGCATCCGGATGAAAACATCCAGGTCATTCTCCGTCAGTTTACGGTAGGTAATCTCCATGTCCCTGCCCTCCGTCTGAGGTTATTTCAATACCGGTTTCCAGTCATCCGCAGGGTCAAAAAACAGTTCCGTATATTCTCCGTCCGCCATGATCTTCAGCAGGCAGTCCATCTGCCAGATCCAGTTGCTCTTCAGCACATCGTCCTTCTCCATCCAGAATACCCGTCCTTCGTCCGAGGAGGTCAGTTCCCCGGAAAAGCGGTCGGTCTTGAACAGGAACACAACATACCGGGTGCCGTCCTCGTTGATCCATTCCTTGATCCCGCACAGTTTCGGGCTCTCAATGGTCAGTCCCGTTTCTTCCTTCATTTCCCGGATCACGGAATCCACAATGGGCTCATGCTCCTCCACATGGCCGCCGGGGAAAATGATCCCGCCGGCGTCCTTCCCCACCTTCTCCTGTACCAGCACCTTCGTGCCGTCCTGGATCATACACAGGTTGGTCAGGATCACCCGTTCAGTTCGTTCCATCTTCGTTTTCCCCGCGGTCCAGGTCAAAGCGGTAAACCATGACCTGGCGCAGTCCCCTTTCATACATATCGTGGTCTTCCGGAATATCCGCCGTTTCCAGATACTCTCCGCCCGCCAGCTCGCAGGTTCTCGAGGAAGCGGTGTTGGTCGGATCGCAGGTAATAATCACATACCCCAGATCATGCTTCCGGGCCTGCCGGAACAGCAGCCCGCAGGCTTTTGCCGCGTAATGGTGTCCCCGGTAGGCTTCATCGATCCCGTAGCCGATGTTCCCGCCGATGTAGAGCCGGTCGTTGTGGCCGATCCGCAGGTCGCACTGCCCGATCCGCGTTCCGTCCGGAAGGCAGATTCCGAAGTAGTAAGCCGGCACCCAGCCTTTCTCCGGATACCCCTCTGCGGTTCTTTCCAGCTGCAGCCGGATTGCCCCGTCCTGCAGATCCTCTGTATCATAAAACATCTTTTTGCCTCCGTGATTATATCATCTTTTCTTCTTCCATGCGCTTAATCGTGCACAGCCTGCCCCTCAGGGTGTAGCCGATCTTCTGATAGCAGGCATTGGACGCTGCGTAATTGGCGTCCGTATACAGCATGGGCAGATACCCCATGCCGGCGATCTTTTTTGTCACGGCATAGACCAGCTGCTGCGCGTAATGCTTCCTGCGGTATTCCGGCACGGTCCATACACCGCCGATGGAGGCCATATCCTGGTTCGGCCTGTAATAGCAGCAGGCAACCGGCGTGCCCTCCGCCGTCTTCCACTGGAAAAACGCCTGGTTGCCGATGTATTCCTGTGCTTTGGCCAGGATACGTTCATCCGGCGGCAGTTCCCCGTCTAAATCCATAAAGAACCCGCCCAGGAATTTCACAACCTCGTCCGTATCCTCCGGCGTGCATTCGTACAGTTCCCCGTCCGCCGGAAATTCCGGTGTCTTGGGTTCCGGGCAATCATAGGCCATCATCTCCATCTGGCAGCCCATCTTCATGCCCTCCTTTTCCGCGCGGGCCATAAAGTATTCCGCCAGCTCGTATTTCATGATGATCTCGAAGCCCTCTTCCACCAGACGGAACTCTGATGCCAGTTTCCATGCGGCTTCCTTCTCCGCCTCCGTCAGGCCGTCCGGCGTCCAGATCCAGACCGGATAGCGCGATGCGGAATGGCACAGGATCAGGCGTTCATGATCTGTCCGGATCAGCTCACATTCTTGCCTCAGGATCCTGTCCAGCACCTGGAAGGTACACCGGTCGTCAGCCAGCAGTTCAAAATCCTTCTCATTCACAAAAGCATCCATTGGCTTTATTACTCCATTTCTTCCGTTTTGCCGAATCCGTTGAACCAGGCCCGTTCGGCAAAGGGCTTTTTCTTCGGTACGGTCGGTTCGCCTTCCATCTTTCCGACCGGCAGGATGCAGACCAGGTCGTATCCCTCCGGCACATTCAGGATTTCCGCGATCCGGTCGCAGATCCGGTCCTCATCGGTAATATGTCCTTCAAACCAGCAGCTCCCGTATCCCAGGGAGGAAATCGTCAGCAGCATGTTTTCAATGGCCGCGGAATAGTCCTGCGTCGCAAAGCACCGGTCCCGGAATGCGTTAATCCGCTGGGACAGGACGCAGATCATGGCCGGTGCCGTCTCGCAGACCGGCGGATCAATCACCGCGTTGATCTGCTTCAGGATTTCCGGATCGTCCACCGCCACCAGGCTGGTGGTCTGTTTGTTGCAGCCGGAGGGTGCCGCCAGCCCCGCTTCCAGGATCGTCCTCATATCCTCCCGCGGAATCCTGTCCGGTTTGTATTTGCCCCGATAGCTCCGGCGGGTCATGATCTGTTCCCACGGGGATTTCCTCAGGGACATCACATAGATCTGGCAGGGGTTGTCCTCATCCCATACCTGCGGAATCACTTCCAGTTCCCGGAAGCCCAGCCCCTGGTAGAACCGGTTGGTCCGGTCATAGTCTTCATAGAGGCCCTCCGCCACCGTCTTGACCTGCATGAATTCATATCCCGCGGCAACCGCGTATGCTTTTGCTGCTTCAAACAGTGCCCTGCCGGTTCCCCGGCGGTGAAGCGCCTTCAGCACGCCGGTCACTGCCAGTTCAACGGTAACCTTTCCCGTTTCCTTCAGGCACAGGAAGCCCACCGCCCTGCCATTCCGTTCCGCCGCTGCAAAGAACCATTTCCTGCATTCCCGGATATACTGTTCCCGGGATTCCGGAACCTCAAACCACTCCGGCAGCGCTTCCAGGATTTCCCGGGCAATCCGGGATTTCTCCTCCGCATCCTCCACCTGACGGATGACCGGGGCCTCAATCTGCTTTTCCAGCCGGTAGAGCTGTTCCTCGTCAACGGTATCTTTTCCGTCCTTAAAGCCGTACCCCAGCTTCCGGTAGAACGGAAGCCCGGTAATAGAAGCCGGAATCTCGATCCGGTTTGCCCGTATGCCGTACTCATCCTTTTCCAGGGTTTCCACGATGGCCCGGCCGATTCCCTTGCCCTGCCATTCCGGGTGCACAAAGATCGTGAACAGGCTGCTTTCATCTTCTTTGCCCCAGTAAGGGCCGATCGCGCCGCAGCCGATAATCTTCCCGGCTTCCTCCGCCACATAGAAGTGCGTCCAGGAGGCCCGCTGCAGCACATGCTCCGGCGTTTCCGTCTTCACCAGTTCTTCCATCAGCTCCACCGGATAATCCTTCGTATTGGAAATCCGGATCGTGGTAATAATCAGTTCGGACACGGCCTGCGCGTCCTGCTCTGTAAATTTTCTGATAATCATTGCTCTTTATTTCCTTTCAGTTATCGTTCCGTCTGTGTTCCGGCTGAAGCGGGAGAAGAAATCCCACGCAATTCTCGCATGATAATCATGCGGCGTATGATCCGCGCCTTCAATCAGCACCAGCTGGGCAAAAGGCGCTTCATAGCCTTCCAGGCAGTAATCGCTGATCTGCCACTCCACGTTGCTCTGCGGAATACCGCTTCCGCCGTAATAATGATAGTCCTTGTATTCCGGCCAGATACTTTCCTGCCGGTCCGGCCTGTACCCCCAGTAGGGCACCGTGTGATAATCTGTTTCGCCCAAAGGCATTCGGTCCATCTCAAACAGGGTCCGCAGGGCGTTCTTTTCATCCTCCATCAGTTCCATATCGCCCTGCCCGTTCCGGATAGTGAATTCTTCCGTTCCCTTCAGCACCTGGAAGGGCGTCAGCAGCCCCTCCGTGTTTCTCACTTCCACCAGCCACCCGGCCGCTGAAATCCCGGCGATCAGTTCCGGATATTCTGAAGCCAGCGCAATCGCCGCCGCTCCGCCGTTGGAAAAGCCCGTGGCGTAAACCCTGGACGGATCCACCGGATACCGGCTGACCGCCTGTTCAATCACCATGCGGAGATAATCTGTTTCTTCATAGGATGCACTGTCCCTGTATTCCGGTGCAATCACAATGAAGCCTTCCTCCGCGCACAGCACATCCCAGCCGTTGGTTTTCACTTCCGCCTGCGGATTGCCGTTTGTACAGTTCATCGCCAGCACCATGGGAACCGGTTCTGCCGGAAGCCCCTCCGGAATCCAGGCAAAAACCTCATTGCGGTTTTCCATTCTCCAGCTTTCTGTCCGCACAGTCCTTTCTTCCGCAAAGGCCGGCGCCGCTGTTGCCAGCAGAACCGCTGCCAGAACGGCACAGCATCTTTTCAGACTGTTTATCATTTTTCCCTCCCGTATTTCTGATTCCGCCTTTGGGTATCAAAAAAGCCGCTTATCTGTCAGAGATAAGCGGCTGGATAAATCCTGGTTTATATGCCGGACTGCTCTTCTCTGACTGTATGACCGTATACGGAAATAATGCGAATCTGCATCATGCCATTCGCGGAGATCATAATAGATTCACTGTATTTGGATCCGTTACGCTGCATCAGAAGAGCATTCCTTTCTTTCAGATTGGAATTAAATATAATACGGGACTGTAATCAGTGTCAAGGATTTTTCTCCGGCCCGGTTTTCACTTCTTCTTTGGTAAAATCCAAAAATATTTTTTGTTCCGGAAATGTGTTTTGTTAACCATTTTGTTAACTTATGTTAAGTGTGTAATCAGACATTGTCTCAATCTTTCAGAAAGCTTACAACGTTTAGTTAACAGGATTTTAGCGATTTTGCCGTTGTTGACATTTTCGTTTACGTTGGTTAATATGTAAACAACAAAGGTTAACTTGTTAACCTAACATGATTACATTTGCGACGTGCTTGCACGTCAAGGAGGGGAACGAACCGAGAGGTGCCCCAGTGGGGCATTCGCCGGCAGGCGAAAACGAGGTGAATGAGTCAACCGAAACGAGAATCGAGCCCGCTCCAAGGGCGAGAGGCGACGATTGAGGTTGCGGAACACGTTTATATGGGTCAGAGCGCCCATAAAATAATCAACTTTTTAGGAGGTAACTGTTTCATGAAGAAAATTCTGTCCCTGGTCCTGGCTGTTTGCCTGATGCTCGGCCTGGCCTCTTTCGCCTCCGCGGAAGAAACCCTGCCCACCTTCGATCAGATCGTCCTGGGCGAAAACACCGACCTGACCGCCAAGATCCACTTTGCCTATCACCGCACCGATATCGCGGACAAGCTGAACGGCTATGTGGAAGCGTTCCGTCAGATCTACCCCAATGTGGAGATCGAGTACGAACTGATCACGGACTACGCTGAAAACGCCCTCATGCGCGTCGGCAACACCGACTGGACCATCATGGGCATCCCCACCGTGCAGAAGGACGAGCTGTCCAAGTACTTCGTTCCGCTGGGCTCCCTGGAAACCCTGAGCGGCCTGTACAACTTCATGAGCTCCTGGTCCTTTGACGGCGTCTGCTACGGCATTCCTTCCACCGGCAATGCCAACGGCGTCCTGTACAACAAGCGGATCTTCGCGGAAGCCGGCGTGACCGAGCTGCCCAAGACCCCCGATGAGTTCATCGCCGCCCTGAAGGCTGTCAAGGAAAAGACCGACGCCATCCCGCTGTACACCAACTATGCTGCCGGCTGGACCATGGGCGCCTGGGACGCTTACATCGGCGTCGCCGCCACCGGCAAGGACACCTACATGAACCAGGAACTGGCCCATGCCAAGGATCCCTTCGCGGATCAGGGCAACGGCACCGGCCCCTACGCCGTGTATAAGATCCTGTACGACGCGACTGCTGAAGGCCTGATCGAAGACGACTACACCACCACCGACTGGGAAGGCTGCAAGCCGATGCTGAACAACGGCCAGATCGCCTCCATGGTGCTGGGTTCCTGGGCTTTCACCCAGATGCGTGACGCTGAAGGCGGCGAGCATCCGGAAGACGTCGGCTACATGGCGTTCCCCATCTCCATCGACGGAAAGCAGTATGCTCCCGCCGGCGGCGACTACAACTTCGCCATCAACGTCCAGGCTTCCTATGAAGAGAAGCTGGCTTCCATGTACTACCTGAAGTGGCTGACCCACGAAAGCGGCTTCGCCTACAGCGAAGGCGGCGTCCCGATCGATAAGAGCGGCGAATATCCGGACCTGTACGCTGCTTTCGACGGCATCGATATGCTGTCCGACGCGGATTCTCTGCCCGGCGAAGAAACCCTGCTGAACGAGATGAACGCCGAGTCTGAACTGAACTTCAACGCCGGCGGCAACACCAAGGTGCAGGAAATCATCGAGCACGCTTTCAACCACGACAAGACCTTTGACGAAATCATGGCTGACTGGAACGCCGCCTGGAGCGACGCGCAGGCTGCCCTGAACGTTGAAGTCAAGTAATCATCGCTTTTCATAATGGGCGGCTTTCCCCATAGCCGTCATCTCCTCCGGGCGGGTCCGGGAAACACTCCCCCGGACCCGCCTTCTTTCATCCAAACACCAGGGAGGTGCATCCCCCGTGAGTATCGTCAGTACCGTGCAGCCGGATCTGCGCCGAAGTAAAATCAACTGGCAGAAAGTGCTTGTCATCTTTCTGTTCGCGGTCGTCCCGCTGTTCCTGCTGATCCTGTTCACCTACATCCCCTTCGGGAAGATGATCCAGTTCAGCTTCCACAACATGAGCTACACGAAGGACAAGGGATTTGTCGGTTTTGACAACTACCTGAAGATCTTCACCAAGCCCGAGTATGTGGACGCCATGCTGCTGAGCCTTTACTACATGGCCGGCGCCGTGGTTCAGCTGGCCCTGGCTCTCTTCTTCGCTTCCGTCCTCAGCCTGGAGCGGCTCAGGGGATCGGGGATTTATAAGGCTGTGCTCTTCTTTCCCTTCCTGGTAAACGGTATCGCCATCGGTTATATCTTCAAGTATTTCTTTACTCACGGTTTCGTGCTGGACACGGTCCTGCAGGCCATCGGCATCCCGCTGGAAAAGCTGCCCTACTGGCTGCGGGACCAGAGTGTCAATAACTGGTCCCTGGTCTTTACTTCCGTCTGGAAATACTGCGGCCAGAACATGGTGCTGTTTATCGGTGCCATCGCCTCCATCGATCCGACCCTCTATGAGGCGGCCACCATTGACGGTGCCAACCGCTGGCAGCAGTTCAAAGCCATCATCCTGCCGGGCATCAAAACCGTGTTCATGCTCAACCTCATCCTGTCCATCACCGGATCCCTCTCCGCCTTCGAGCCTGCCTACGTCGTGGGCAGCATGGGCGCCAACGGCACCGCCACCTTCTTTATCAAGATCCACCAGATGGCTCATGTATCCCAGAAGGTTGGCCAGGCCTGCGCCATGGCCATGGTCCTCATGGCGCTGATCCTGCTGTTCACGGTGCTGCAGCGCCTGTTCTTCCGGTATGTGATGAAGGATTCCGAAAGCACCTTCAACGCCAAGGCCAACAAGGCCAAGGCGCTCTGGTGAGAAGGGAGGAAACAGGTTTATGTCCATCGCAGTCCACGCCGTCCGGGAATCCAACCGCGGCGCCCGGATCAGGCGTTCCGTCATCCGGGCCCTGGAGTATCTTTCACTGTTCCTGGCCTGCTTTATCGCGCTGCTGCCTATCTGGTCCTCCTTCACCACGTCCTTCAAAAGTGCGGAGGAGTACGCCTCCACCAACGCCATGGCCCTGCCGCGGAACTGGTTCAACTTCGGCAACTATGTACAGGTCTGGACGGAAGGCGATATGCTCCGGGCTTTCCTGACCTCCGCCTCGGTGGTCATCGTCGTGGTGGCCGTCTCCGTGATGATGGGTTCCATGCTGGCCTACGTCCTGAACCGCTTCCGTTTCCCCGGCAACGGGCTGATCCGGAACCTGTTCATGATCGCCACCCTGATTCCCGGCATCGCCATGCAGGTCACCACCTACCAGATCATGAAGAACCTGGGGCTGCTGAATTCCATCACCGGCTACATGATCCTGCTCAGCGGCACGGACGTTATCTCCATCTATATCTTCCTCCAGTATTTTGAAAACCTGGACGGAGCCCTGGATGAATCCGCCGTGCTGGAAGGCTGCACCTACTTCGGCGTCTTCTTCAAAATCCTGCTGCCGCTGACCAAGCCGGCCATCATCACCGTAGCCGTGCTGAAGGGTGTGGGCGTGTACAACGAGTATTACAGTGCCAACCTTTATCTCCAGTCCAACTCCTGGCGCACCATCTCCACCGCCCTCTACTCCTTCTCCGGACCCTTCAAGAGCTCCTATAACATCATCTGCGCCGGCGTCCTGCTGACGCTGATCCCCAGTCTGATCATCTTCCTCGTTTTCCAGAAGCAGGTCTACGCAGGCCTGGCCAGCGGGTCCGTCAAGGGCTGATCATCCCTTGCTCCGCAATTGACAGAAGTCATCATTTCCTTATAATGAAGCATGAGGTTAACAGTATGGTTAACAAAGAACCTTCCACGTTGATATCCGGTGTCCGCACCCATCTGGAGCAGAAGATCCTTCCCTTCTGGGAAGCCTTGATGGACAACGCTTATGGCGGATATTACGGTTACGTGGGCAGTGATTTACAGCTGAACCGGGGAGCCGATAAAGGCTGCATCCTGAACAGCCGGATCCTGTGGTTCTTTTCCGTTGCTTCCGCCGTATTGAACCGGCCGGACCTGCGCGCATACGCGGATCACGCCTACGCTTTCTTCAGCCGGTTTGAGGATCCCGAAAACGGCGGGGTGTTCTGGTCGGTCACCTTTGACGGAAAGCCGTCGGACACCACCAAGCATACCTACTGTCAGGCCTTCGCGGTATACGGACTTGCCGCTTATTACCGGCTGACGGGCAATCCCGAAGCGCTGGATAAGGCGCTATCCCTGTTCCGGGTCATGGAAACAAAGTGCCGGGACGCGGGCGGATACCTGGAAGCGCAGACGGCAGCCTTCACGCCCGAAAGCAATGAAAAGCTGAGCGAGAACGGCGTGCTGGCCTCCCGGACCATGAACACGCTGCTGCACGTCATCGAAGCCTATGCGGAGCTGTACCGTGCCCGGCCGGACGAGGACGTCCGCCGCGCCGGGGAAGCCGGTCTCCGGCTGTGCCTGGACCGGATCATGAATCCGGAAAAGCGCCGCCTGGAGGTGTTCTTCGATGCTGACTGGCACCCCTTGCTGGATATTCAGAGCTTCGGCCATGACATTGAGGCCGCCTGGCTGCTCTGGGATGCCGCGGAAACGCTGATCCCTGAAGCGGAGCGGGAGCCCTGGAAGGCCATGTGCCTGGATCTGTTGCAGAGCGTGACGGAACGAGCCTGGACCGGCCGCGGGATTCATTATGAATCTGTATCCGGCAGGGTGAATCACCTCCGCACCTGGTGGCCCCAGGCGGAAGCCATGCTGGGCTTTGACTTCGGCCTGCGGATCACAAAAGATCCCGCCTGGCTGGAGCGGATGGAGCAGCAATGGGCGTATATCTCCCGGGTCTTCGTCGATTCCCGGGACGGTGGCGAATGGTTCAACGAGCTTCACGAGGACGACTCCGTCATCGGTAAACCGGAAGCGGATGAATGGAAATGCCCGTATCACAACGGGCGTATGTGTCTCCGGCTGATTGCCGGAGCAGGAGAAAGGACTGGAGAAATTGTCAGTAAAGAAAGCGACGATGCGGGATATCGCCAAAGCCGTGGGAACCAGTGCGGTCACGGTTTCCAAGGCGCTGGCGGGTAAATCCGGCATGAGCGACAAGCTTCGCTCAAAGATTATCAAAAAAGCGGATGAGATGGGTTATTCGTATCCCCGGGGAACCCGGAATATCCTCCACGATCACCTGGAGATCGGGATCGTGATCCCGGATAAATACTTCGAGCCGGATTCCTATTACGCCATCCTCTGCAAGCAGCTGATCAAGAAGCTGGCGGACCTGGGACATTTCGGCCTGCTGGAGATCCTGACCCCGGAGAACGAAAAGGAAGGCGTCCTTCCCAACCTCATGACCTCCGGTCACGCGGACGGGCTGATCCTCCTGGGTGAGCCGGCCAAGGCTTATTACCGCAAGGTCGCGCAGGCCGGGGTGCCCATCGTGTTCCTGGATTTCTATGATGAGCAGGCCAACGCCGACGCGGTTGCCGGCGATAACAGCTACGGCGCCTACCGGCTGACCAGCCACCTGATCCGCCGGGGACATACAAAAATCGGCTTCGTCGGCAACACCAAAGCCACCAGCAGTATCATGGACCGCTTCCTGGGTTATTACCGGGCGATGCTGCTCAACGACCTGCAGGTGCGGGAGGAGTGGATCCTTCCGGACCGCGAGCTGACCGGCGGCCTGGTGGATCCGGTTCTGCCGGATGAGCTTCCCACCGCTTTCGTCTGCAACTGCGATATCACCGCCCGGATGCTGATCAGCCTCCTCAAAGAGAAGGGCTACCGGGTTCCGGAGGATATCTCCGTCACCGGTTTTGATGACTTCCCCCAGGGCAATCCCGGGGATGTGCCGCTCAGCACCTTCCGCATTGATACCGACAGCATGATCGAGCTGGCAGTCAAAGCCCTGCTGGAGCGCTGTGCCGGAGAACGCAAGCCCTTCGGCCGCCTGGTTGTCGGCGGACAGCCCGTTTACAGGGAATCGGAAATCCCCTGTACCAATTCAGAATTATGAATTCAGAATTCAGAATTATCTGTCCGCATCCCATACTCATGGAATAAAGTGTAGCCTAACAGTTTTCTGTGAATCACAACCTCACCAAATGGTTTAGTAACTAATAATTCTGAATTCTTAATTCTGAATTCTGAATTAAAAACATACTGTAAGGAGTTAACAACATGTCTGAAGTTAAGATTTTGAACGCCGGTTCCCTCCCCAATATTCCCTGGCAGGATCGTCCCGCGGATCTGAAAACCGAGACTCCCGTATGGCGTTACTCTGAGAACCCGGTGCTGGGCCGCAATCCCACCCCTGAAATTGCCCGGATCTTCAACAGCGCCGTCGTGCCGTGGGAAGACGGCTACATCGCGGTGCTCCGCGGCGAGCAGGTCAACGGCGTTCCCTACGTCTACCTCGGTCATTCCAAAGACGGCATCCACTGGGATGTGGAGCGGGAAAAGGTTCCCTTCACCGATGAAGACGGCAACCCCATGATGCCCCATTACGCCTATGATCCCCGCCTCGTGAAGGTGGAAGATACCTATTACATCATCTGGTGCGGAGATTTCCACGGCGCCTCCATCGGCATGGCGAAGACGAAGGACTTCAAAACCTTCACCCGCCTGGAGAATCCCTTTATCCCCTTCAACCGCAACGCGGTACTCTTCCCCCGGAAGATCAACGGAACCTTCCGTCTCTTCTCCCGGCCTTCCGACAGCGGCCATACACCCTTCGGCGATATCTTCCTCAGCGAGAGCCCGGACATGGTGTTCTGGGGCAAGCATCGTCATGTGATGGGCAGCGGCGGAGAATGGTGGCAGGGCGTCAAGATCGGCGCCGGCGCCGCCCCGATTGAAACCACTGAAGGCTGGCTGCTCTTCTATCACGGCGTTTCCTCCACCTGCAACGGCTTTGTCTATTCCATGGGCGGCGCCATCCTGGATATCAACGAGCCCAGCAAGGTTCTCTACCGCTGCGCCAACTACCTGCTGACGCCGGAAGAACCCTATGAAGTCAGCGGCTTCGTGCCCAATGTGGTCTTCCCCTGCGCCACCCTGCAGGATGGGGACACCGGCCGCATCGCCATCTACTACGGCGCAGCCGACACACATGTCGGCCTGGCCTTCACCACCGTGGACTCCGTCGTCAACTACATCAAATCCCACAGCGTCCTCCACTATGGCGACGACGAGGCCAAACACAATTACTGATTCCCGAATCAGTAATTGTGTAAATCTTCATTCAAAGGATGGCGTAGCCATCCATCCGCCATTATTCATTTTTAAGTTTTAAGTTTTAAGTATTCATTTATTTATGAGGCATACCATGAACTCTCACACTTTTCAGGATTTGATGTCCTCCTATGAGCAATTAATCTCCCTCCCCAACCCCGTTGATTCCCGCTTCTACAACGGCCTTTTTTCCCGCTACGCCAACCCCGTCCTCACCCGGGACCATATTCCTCCCTTCTGGATGTATGACGCGAATCCAGACACCAATCCCTTTATGATGCAGCGTCTGGGCGTCAATGCCACCCTGAACAGCGGCGCCATCAAGCTGAACGGCAAATATTGCCTGGTGGTTCGCGTGGAAGGCATGGACCGAAAGAGCTTCTTCGCCGTGGCGGAAAGCGACAAGCCTACCGAAGGCTTCCGTTTCCGGGATTATCCGGTCATCCTGCCGGATACGGAAAAGCAGGAAACCAACGTCTATGACATGCGCCTGACTGCCCATGAGGACGGCTGGATCTACGGCGTCTTCTGCTCCGAGAGCAAGGATACCCGCAGCGCCGATCTTTCCGCCGCCGTTGCCGCGGCGGGCATCGTCCGGACAAAGGACCTGGAAACCTGGGAGCGCCTTCCGAACCTGATTACCCTGAATTCTCCCCAGCAGCGGAACGTGGTGCTCCATCCGGAGTTCGTGGATGGCAAGTACGCCTTCTATACCCGTCCCATGGACGACTTCATCGAGACCGGCTCCGGCGGGGGCATCGGTTTCGGCCTTTGCGGGGATATCACCCATCCGGTCATCGGCGAGGAGAAGATCATTTCCCGCCGGAAGTACCACACCCTGACCGAGTCCAAGAACGGTGCCGGTGCCGTGCCCATCAAGACGGACCGCGGCTGGATCCACATCGCCCACGGCGTGCGGAACACCGCCGCCGGACTGCGGTATGTGCTGTACGCCTTTGCGACAGATCTCAATGATCCCTCCCGCATCATTGCGGAGCCCTCCGGCATGCTCCTCGGTCCCCTCGGCCGGGAGCGCACCGGCGATGTGAGCAACGTTGTCTTCACCAACGGCGCCATCGCGGATGATGACGGCCGGGTCTATATCTACTATGCCTCTTCCGATACCCGCATGCATGTGGCGGAAACGGATCTGGAGAGACTCAAGGACTATGTGTTCAACACCCCGGAGGATCCGCTCCGCAGCGCGGACTGCGTCCGCCAGCGGGCCGACCTGATCCGCCGGAATCTGGAATACCTGAAGGAAAGAAGGTAAGGGCCCATGCTGAAACCGGCGTCTCTGTTCACCGACGGCGCAGTGCTGTGCAGACGGAAAGAGATCCGGGTCTTCGGGGATGTCTCCGAAGGGCTGACCGTAACTGTCCGGCTCCTCAGCCGGGAGGGTACCCTTCTGGGGGAAGGCTCCGCCCGGGCGGAAGGCACCCGTTTCCTGGTTTCCCTGCCCCCGCAGGAAGCGCAGGCAGGCTGCCGTCTGGTCATCCAGGCGGGTGATGAGCAGGCCGAAGCGGACGACGTGGCCATCGGCGAGGTCTTCCTTGCCGGCGGCCAGAGTAACATGGAGCTGGAGCTGCGCAACGCGGATGAAGGACCGGAAATCATCCGGCAATATGATGATCCGCTCCTGCGGTTCTTCAACGTCCCGAAGCAGTCCGTGCAGGGCCCGGCCCAGCAAAAGGCTGTGGCGGAAACCCGCTGGCAGGCCGTTTCTCCCGGAACCGGCGGGGTTAACAGCGCGGTGGCTTATTTCTTCGCCGCGATGCTCCGGGAGCGCATTCCGGAGATCCCGGTCGGTATCATCGGCTGCTACTGGGGCGGCACTTCCGTCACCTGCTGGATGGAGGAAGACGTCCTCCGCACCGAACCGGAAGGCGTCCGCTACCTGGAGGAATATGAAGCCCTCACCGCCGGCAAAAGCATGGAAACCTGGCAGGAGGAAGAGAACCTCTTCCAGGAAACCTTCGGTGCCTGGTGCAGCAAGGTGGATGAGTACAAGCAGTCCCATCCGGGAGCCCCCTGGGCGGACATCGAAGCCGCCTGCGGGTTTGTTCCCTGGAACCCTCCGGCGGGGCCCGGTTCTCCTTACCGGCCTGCCGGGCTGGCCGTCACCATGGTGCGGGAGATTGTGCCCGTCACGCTGACCGGCATCCTGTTCTACCAGGGGGAAGAGGACACCGGCAAAACCGATCACTATGATACCCTGCTGACCCTGCTGATCCGCACCTGGCGAAAACTGTTCCGGGATGAGGCTCTGCCCTTCCTGTTTGTGCAGCTTCCCATGTGGGTGGACCAGAACGGGATAGACACTTTCCGCTGGCCCCTGCTCCGCAAAGCCCAGGCCGCGGTACGGGACGCCGTACCGGGCACCGGGATGATCTGCCTGCTGGACCAGGGAGAATACGGCAACATACACCCCACCGCGAAGCGCCCCGTGGGCGAGCGCCTGGCGGAACTGGCCGGTATCATGCTGTACGGTGCCGGAGAAGTTTCTCCCCGGGCACTGGATCTGACGCCGCAGGGAGATACGCTTTCCATCCGTCTTTCCGCGCCCGTTCAGTTCCGCGGTGAAACTGCCGCCCTGCTGGAGATTGCGGGTGCCGACGGCAGTTATGTTCCCGCCCGGGCGGAGATCCGCGGAGACCGGCTCCTGCTCCGTGCGGACAGCATCAGACAGCCGGTGCATGCCCGCTATGCCTGGACAGACTACGCGGCGCAGGTTCCCTTCTTCGGGGAGAACAATCTGCCGCTTGAACCCTTTGATTTCTAAAGGTTTTTAATATACGACAACCGCACAAGCAAAAAGCCGCTGTCAGGCTGAACCAGCCTGCCTGAGCCTTGCTTTTGCCCAAACGAACACAGGAGAACAGGAAAATGAACGTCTATCCGCTTGTTATGGCACCTTCCTTCCGGCATGGGCCGGAGACCCCCTGGGGCGGTCACGCGCTGAAGGAGCTTTTCGGCAAAAACTCGCCGGATGAAATCACCGGCGAAAGCCTGGAAGTTTCCGCCCTGCCCGGTCATGAAAGCCGGGTTGTCAACGGGGAATACGCCGGCAAAACCCTGCGGGATCTCTTCCCGCTCTGGGGCAAGTGTTTAACTGGCCGAGAAGAAAACGGTTTCCCGCTCCTGCTGAAGCTGCTGGATACCCGCCAGCCCCTGTCCGTCCAGGTTCATCCGGATGACAGCTATGCCCTCTCCCATGAAGGCAAGCCCGGCAAAAGCGAAGCCTGGTATATCCTGGACGCCGCTCCCGGAGCGCAGCTGGTTTACGGAATCGACACCCATGGCCAGTCCCTGCGTTCTGTCCTGGATGAGGGCAGGCTGGAAAGCAGCCTCTGCCGGACGGAAGTCCATGCGGGCGACGTGTTCTATATTCCTGCCGGAACCGTTCATGCCCTGGGTTCCGGTATCCGCTGCTATGAAATCCAGCAGGCCAGCGATCTCACCTACCGCCTCTGGGACTGGGGCCGGATCGGAAAAGACGGCAAGCCACGGCCCCTGCACATTGAGCAGGCGCTCTCCGTCTCCAGATCCGGTGTGCTTCCCCGCCAGACCGGCGAACCGGAAGAGCTGCCCGGCGGCCGGCGTACGCTGCTGGTCAGCGATCCCCACTTCCAGCTGTATGCTTATGACCTGGACGGGAGGATGACCCTGCCCACAGGCAAAATGCAGTTCCTGACCGCCACAGCCAAAGGCTGCGCCCTGTGCTGGGAGAATCATCGGGAAACCCTTCTCCCCTGGCAAACCGCTGTTCTCCCTGCCGCCCTTCCGGACGTCTCCGTTGAAGGCTTTGGTCGTTTCCTCATTTCAACCGCTGTCTAACAGCGGTGGAAACGAGGACACTTTTCACTCTTCACTCAACACTATCGCGCAATGTGACAAAGGGACAGACCAACTGTCACGTTCTTCTGGAATGATGACAGTTGGTCTGTCCCTTTGTCACATCCATTCACTTCTCCACAGCGCCCCACCTTGTCATTCCGAGCGTAGTCGAGGAATCCCTTACTACGGCCAAAGGCCGCATTTACTCAACAAAACGACTTCCGCAGTTACGGAAGTCGTTTTTTCCTCCATTTTTAAGTCTTAAGTCTTAAGTTTTAAGTTTTAAGTTTTCATTAGTTACAATTAGTATTCCGTTTTCACAGAATCCAGATGATACATCTCCTTAAACCTTTCCTCATCCTTCGGCGTCCGGAGCACCATCACCTCTGTAAAGTGCCCGTCTTCCTTACTCTTGAATCCCGCCACCTTTTCTCCTGTACAAATGGAACTTCTGATCACCGGCTCCTGTTTCTCCGGATCAAAGGAGATACCCTTTGTCAATTCTCCGTTATCACGCACATCGGAGCCCTGCTTTTTCCGGAATATTCCCACACCGAAACAAGCCAGGATCCCAACAGCCAGCACAATAATCACCCACGAAATCCAGCCCATATCTCACCCTCCGTTCGATACAGCAGACTATGTTCACTTCATCTATCTATTTTATATCATATTCCAAATCGACTCTTATATGCAACACCACACTGCCCAAAGGGCAACTCTACACAGAAACAAGAAAAAAGGTAAAACAAACTACAACGTTTGGCGAAGCCAAACATATCATATTCGCCTTTAGGCGAATCTATCATTTCGACATTAAGTCGAAATATCATGTTGCGAAGCAACATATCATTCTTTTGCGAAGCAAAAGACAATGCAATCAAAGGATGGCATGGCCATCCTTCCACTTTTGCTTTTTTTGTCCTCTTCTTCTTCCTTCCACGTATTGCGCCTTTAGCACGTCACCGTATAAAATATAACCTGACCGATTGTTCATCGTTTCAATCCAGACATTGAAAACAACATATCTCAGGAGGACATACTCATGGCCATGATGGAAAGACCTCAGGTCCGGGACATCACCGGAGGAAAATGCTGGGAGCATACCTTTGATCAATTCTTTCTGAAGGTATATGTTCCGGATAATAAAATAGACGGACAGACAAACAATTACGGCTTCCGCGCGCCGCTGCTGCTGGTTTTTGAAGAGGAAAAGCAGAGCATGGACAGCGCTGTGGACTTTGCCCGGGAAACCGGCCTGGCGAACATTGCCGCGAACGTCGATTCCAGCGTGCTCTTTGTCTATCCCACGGCGGAAGGCGGCTGGGCCGGCGCGGATGAAAGCTTCTACGCTTCCGTGATTGCCGAGATCAAAATGATTCAGGTCTATAAGGATGGCATCGTGGAGAACTTCGACTTCTTCACCCAGACCTTCAAGGGTTATTTCGTCCGCGGCGCCATCTTCCGCGCGGACATCTACAGCTACGGCGCTTCTGCCGACTATGTGGCAAAGTATCTCCTCCGCTCCCTGCAGGGTGAATACCTCTGGGGTCCCGGCGAGATCACCCCTGCCATGTGCTCCATGGAGCGCCTGAGCGTGGTGCCGGACGTCCAGCGCAGGGATATCCCGATCCTCAGCGTCGGCAACAGTGAAGAGATCAACAAGGCCTTCGGCGGTTGCGAGCATCTGCTCGTCAAAGCCAAGGCCGATTATGAAGCGGACTTTGACGCCTTCGTCAAGCACTTCAAGATGTGGTGCGGCAAGGTGGAGCTGGAGCCTGACTTCAAGGCCCTGAACATGACGGAAGACGCCGGCTGCGTCACCGTCAACACCTCCCCCGACAACCGGATCATCAAGGACGTTAAGACCCATAAGGTGGGCTACTTCGCCTACTACAACAACGGCCTGTTTGACAACGGCCCCGTCCCGCTGGTGCTCGGCTTCCACGGCGGCGGTGACTCATCCATGTACCTGACCTTTGTCGCCGGCTGGTGGGAAATCTGCCACCGCTACAACTTCCTCTTCGTTTCTGTGGAAAACCACCAGAACGTTACCGCCACCGAAGCGGTGGAAGTCATTGAAGGCCTGAAGAAGCGCTACCCCATCGATGAGCACCGCATCTACGCCACCGGCTTCTCCATGGGCAGCGGCAAGACCTGGGACTGCTATCAGGAGTATCCGGACATCTTCGCCGGCATTATGCCCGCCAGCGCCCTCTTCCCCGTCTACAAGACCTTCTGGGGCGGCCCGCCCACCGAGCGGCTGAACAAGACCGTGCCCGTGCCCGTCTTCTATTCCGGCGGCGAGGAATCCCACCTGCCTGAGCTGCCCTTCCATTCCGATTCTGCCCTGGAGCGGGTCCAGTATGTGGCGGAAGTCAATCAGCTGAAAAAGAAGTTCGACGGCGTTTCCTTTGAGCAGAAGGATTCCTGGGAGCAGCCCATCTGGGGCATCCCCGGCGACAAGGTGGAAAAGATCTATGATCCTTCCCGGGGCAGTACCCTGACCGTGCACTATTACGAGAGTGAGGATGGCGTCATCCGCACCGCCTTCGCCAGCGTCAGCGGCCAGATCCATGAATGCCGCCATCACAGCTGCGAGAACGCCTGGAAGTTCATCTCCCGGTTCACGCGGTAATCCTTTGTGGTTCACTGCACAGGTCCGCTGTGCAGCCTCCTTTCCCGGTCTGTTCATGCGGCAGGCCGGGTTTTTTGTTATATACCCTTACTGTCAGTATGGGTAACAGTATTGTAAAATGTACTGACAACCCGTTGACACAGCCTGCTTTTTATGTTTGAATACCCTTAAGAAATTGAAGAAAGGAGGTCCGGAAATGAGTCGTTTATTCAGAACTTTTACTGTCGCACAGGAAACACGGGCGCCATTCTCCGGGCCTGGCCTTGTCGGATAACCCGGATTGATTGGACACTTTCCGCCCGTTCCCTGTGGAATGGGCGTTTTTTCATGTATTATGCATTCAGGATGTGATACCAATGACATTTAAGGAAAGTAAAGATAATCCCCTGCACCGGGACTTCGGTCTCTGGTCCAACACCCGTTTTGTCCTCAACCGGATGCGGAAGTACTGCCCCATTGTATTTCTGCTGGCCTTCACGGATCTGTTCTGCGCTTCTGTCCAGAGTTACCTTGGCGGTTTCCTGTCCAAGTTCATCATGGACACAATCACAATTGATTTGCCCCTGGCGGAAAAGCAGCACCGGCTGATCATAATCATTATCATCGGCGCGCTCGTAGCCCTTGCCTTCTCCTTTGCCAGGATTATTGCCGGCAGCATGGTCTGGCCCCGGTATATCTATATCCGGACCGGCGTCATCCATGAGCGGGTGGCGAAGGCCATGCGCATGAATTACGCGCTGCTAGAAAAGCCGGAAGCCCTGGATCTTCACCAGCGCGCCCAGAACTCTACCGACGGCAACAACAACGGCTTCGAAGGCATGATGCACCTCATGCAGGACCTGGGCAAGAACCTCTTCACCACCATCGTCACCTTCACGGCCGTCCTCGTGCTGGATTTCCGGCTGATCCTGGCCCTGACGGTGATGGGCGTCCTCTCTTTCCTGTACTACCGGGTGATCCTGAAAAAGGATAAAAAGGAAGTCTGGGACCGGCTGGCTCCCGTCTGGCGGAAAAGCAGCTACATGGCCCGCGTCACCCAGCAGCCGGAATACGCCAAGGATATCCGCCTGTTCTCCATGGTGCCGTTCCTGCTGAAAAAGCAGCGTGCCGTTTTTGAAACCCGGGAGGAGCGGATTGATTACCATCAGGACCTCTGGAACCGGAACATGCTCTTCGGCCAGGCGATGAACGTCATCTGCCGGTTCCTCACCTATGCCGTCCTCTACTTTGCGGTGATCCGTGAAATCAACCCCATGTCCATCGGCAGCTTCACCCTGTACCTGGCCCTGGCCAACGCCTTCTCCGGCGCGCTGATTTACCTGCTGCAGCGGTTTGGTGATTTCAACCGTGCTTCCATGGAAGTGGACGATCTCCGCTCCTTCCTGGAGATGAACAGCGAAAGCACCGAAGACCTGCTGCCCCTGCCGGAAACGGATTCCCTGGAACTGCAGTTCCACGACGTTTCCTACCGTTATCCGGAGGCGGAAAAGGATGCCCTTTCCCACCTGAACCTGACCCTGCATCCCGGGGAAAAGCTGGCGGTGGTCGGCCTGAACGGCGCCGGCAAAACCACCATGATCAAGCTCCTGCTCCGGCTGTATGATCCCACAGAGGGATTGATCACCCTGAACGGGACGGATATCCGGAAATATCCGCGGGAGGATTATTACCGCCTGTTCTCCCCGGTTTTCCAGAATGTTGAACTCTTTGCCCTGCCCCTGGCGGAGAACGTCTCCATGCTGCCCATGCAGGAAACAGACCGTGAGAAAGCCGCCACCTGCCTGCGGGAAGCCGGTCTCGCTGACAAGCTGGATGAACTGCCGAAGGGCCTGGATACGGAGCTGCTGAAGATTGCCTCGGAGGAGGGTGTCGACCTGTCCGGCGGCGAAAAGCAGAAGCTTGCCCTGGCCCGGGCGCTGTATAAAGGCGCGCCGGTAGTCGTGCTGGATGAACCCACCGCCGCCCTGGACGCCCTGGCGGAGAAGCAGCTTTATGAACGTTTTGACCGGATGATCGGTAAAAAAAGCGCCGTCTATATTTCCCACCGCCTGGCTTCCACCCGTTTCTGTGACCGGATCGCCATGTTTATGGACGGCCGGCTGGAGGAATACGGCACCCACGACGAGCTGATGGCCAAAGGCGGCGAATACGCCCATCTCTTTGATGTGCAGGCACAGTATTACCGGGAGCATCCCGAAGGAGAGGAGGATGCCGAATGAAAAAGCTGAAAGAAATCATCCGCCTCATGTTCCCGGTGGCCGCGAAGCGGTTTCCGCTGTTCTTCCCCCTGGAGGCCCTGAAAACTCTTTGTGATATCCTGATGCCCTTCATCGCCATCTTCGTTACCCCGCTGATTGTCGATGAGCTGGTCGGCGGAAAGGATCTGACCCGCCTGTTCGTCTATGCAGGCATCCTCATCCTCGGCGAATGCCTGCTGACCGTCATCCGCCAGCTTTCCGTCAATCAGCTGGGCAAGTACAAGGAACGGCTGGACAACTATTTCACCCGGCTGATCAGCGAGCATGCCATGGGCCTTGATTACCAGCTGACTGAAGACAAGAAGCTCCTGGACCAGCTGGAAAAGACCAACACCGGCATGAGCTGGTATTCCGAAGGCGTTTACGGCATTTCCGAGCAGATCTTTTCCTTCATCGGCAATGCTGTCAAAATCGTCGGCCTGGTCACGGTCATCGCGTTGCACACGCCGCTGCTGCTGGCAGTGATCCTGTTGTGCGTCTGCCTGAACGCGTACCTGATGCGGCTGAGCAGCAAGGTGGAACTGAAGGCCTTTGAAAGGCTTTCCAAAGTGAACCGCATGTTCGGTTATTACGGCTGGGAAATGGTGGACTTCCGCTACGGCAAGGATATCCGCCTGTACGACGCCTCCGGCATGCTGCTGAACAAATGGGACGGTTTCAGTGAGGAAAGCTATCAGGGCTGGAAATGGCAGGCTGATACCACCCGGAAATATTCCCTGATCCAGGGCGCTCTTGCTGTCTTTCAGACTGCTTTCACCTATGGCTATACCGCGCTGAAGACCATCGGCGGCGTCTTCTCCCTGGGTATCTTTACCCAGATGGTCTCCGCGGCCGAATCCCTGTTCAACACGCTGGGCGGTATTGCGTCCAACATCACGGACCTGCTGAAGAAAACAAACTACGCCTATGAATACGTTATCTTTATGAACTATCCCCAGGCCATGCCCAAGGGTGATAAGCCCGTCCAGGCTGGAGAACACCGGATTGAGTTCCGCAACGTCTCCTTCGCCTATCCGGGCACGGAGAAAAAGGTGCTCGACGGCGTCAACCTGACCGTGGAAAAGGGTGAACGCCTGTCCATCGTCGGCCTGAACGGTGCCGGCAAAACCACCCTTATCAAGCTCCTCTGCCGCCTCTATGACCCCACAGACGGGCAGATCCTCCTGGACGGCACCGACATCCGTGAATACGATTATGACCAGTATATGAAGCAGTTTTCCCCCGTCTTCCAGGACTTCAGGCTCTTCGGTTTCACCGTCAGCGAAAACGTCACCCTGAAGGGCCGGGAAAACATGGACGAAAAAGACCGGCTCCGTGTTTCAGATCTGCTGAAACAGGCCGGTCTGGAAAAGTTTGCGGATAAACTGGAGAGCGGCGAGGATGCCAAGCTCTTCAAGTATATGGAGGAAGACGGCATCGAGCCCTCCGGCGGCGAGCAGCAGAAGATGGCCCTGGCCCGTGCCCTGTACAAGGACGCGCCGGTCATCATCCTGGACGAGCCCACAGCCGCCCTGGATCCCGTAGCCGAGTATGAGATCTATAAGCAGTTCAACTCCCTGATCCAGGATAAAACCGCCTTCTATATCTCCCACCGGCTTTCTTCCTGCCGCTTCTGCGATCACATCGCCGTGTTCTCGGAAGGCCGGGTGGCGGAATACGGCACCCATGATGAGCTGGTGAACATCCCGGATGGCGTCTACGCCGCCATGTTCGAGGCCCAGGCGCAGTACTACCGGTAAGCCTTTACTTTTCCGGTCCGTACCAGGCCATGTCCGTGCAGTCGTCCAGCGGGAAAACCAGCAGGGGTTGGTTGTCGATCACATACCAGCCGAAATGCTTTCCCCAGGAAACATCCATACTGTGCGGGGCGTCCAGGTTGGTTTCCATGATCACGGAAACCGTCACGCCACCGTCCGGCGGCAGGGTGTTCCTGTAGCCCTGTTCCTCAATGTATTTCTGATACCGTTCATAGTAGAACGGGCTGCCTCCGCAATGGATCACCAGCGGAGCATCCAGCAGGGGAAGCGCTTCCCCTGCGTTTTTTTCTGTCCAGCCGAACTGCCGCAGCGTCCCCAGGTACATCATGATATGGAAGGTGCCGTGCTTCACCGCGACGAGATCACCTGGCTTCATGAACGCCGACCATTTCATCGGATCGTTATTAACCATCAGGTCATGGCCAATGCCATGGCGCAGCAGGTCCGAGATGGACGGATGCCGCTCCAGTCCGCATTTTTCGTAGATCAGGTGCGTCATGCCCACACAGTCCAGACCGCACAGGTACATGTGGTCTTCCCGGTAATAGCGCGTGGTCGTGCTGGGGAAAAACCGCCTGAGGAACTTGTCCTCGGTGCCCCCGGCATAATAGTAAGGCACGCCCAGCGGCAGGGACACCTGCATCAGGCTGCCCGCCGTTTCGTCATAGTGCGCCACAAAGGTGTTTCCCTCTTCCAGCATGCTCAGGCTGGATTCAAAGATCAGGCCGGTCTGCACCTTGTCCCGCGGGAAATCCGGCAGCTTTGCCGATGTGGTAAAGTTCAGCTGCAGGTAAACAGTCCCGTCCTGGATCCTCATGCCCCAGGGGCCCTGCTTGTATACGGGGCTGATCTTCAGCTCCGTTTTCCTGTCCTCCAGCCAGGCAGAAATCACGTCCGTCACGTCCCACAGGTTCCGTCCGGTCATCACCTTCTGGGGCTCCGCAAAGGTCTTTCCGCACACCAGCGTATATCGCAGCTCATCTCCGAAAAAGCTGCTGACCGTAAAGCGCAGCGCGGCGCCCCGCAGCTCAAAGCCCGGCAGGTTCTTCAGCTCTTCCAGCGTATAGGTTTCCTCATCATCCTCTGTGGAGACGCTGGTGGCCGGATCAATCACAATGCTTTTCTGGGTGCCCTTTTTATCCGTGCCCACAAAGCCGTTTCCGCCGCATTTCAGCATCACCGTATGTGGACCGTCCGCCAGCGCGATCCCGGCCAGCAAAAGCAGTACTGCTGTCAATATCGCTGCAAACCAGCAGCGACGGGCAGAAAACAGGCTTTTCATTGCTCGGTCTCCCTTCAGAGATGAAAACATTTTATTTATCATACCATACCGTTTCTTTTTCGGAAACCCATCACGCCAGGCACGATACAGGTCATGATAAAAAAACAGAGAAAAAATGAAAATATTTGTAACCAAATTGCCTACCGATGCATCTATATACATGTAAGGCCTTTAGGCGATGTCCGGAACGTTGCAATTGCTTGCTTCCCGTATGCATGTACAGAAAAAAGTTCAGGAGGGTTTCCGATGAATCATATAAGAAGTTTCCTTTGTTTTCTCCTGCTGATGGGTATGCTGTTATCTGCTCATCTTCCGTCTGCCGGTGCTTCCTCCTTCGTTCCTGAATGGGACCACGTACAGAGGAAACTTGACTGCCAGGGGCAAAAGATCGTCATTGACGCTATAACGGATACCAATCTTCCTGAAACGGTCTGCGAATACGATGCCTCCCTGCGTGTAATGTCAGAGGAAAAGCTTCGAGCCCTCGTTTCCGTTGCTGCTCCGGGATACGAAAACATCCCGTTTATAGGACTACATGCACCAGGAGACGATGACGGTTGGGTTCTGGAGGATGAAGAGGCTGGTATTATGGCTGTACCTGGTAATGCCTTCGGTGTTGAAAGATACCATGAGACACGTGACCGGTTTACAGTCGGAACAGTATTTGGCTTTTCACACTTTTACAAGGAACCGATTGATCCCAATGCAGTCGCAAACCTGAAAGAACTTTCTTATCCCGATGCGCTCAAATTGCTGGCGCCGGTTCTTGCAAGAACCGAACTATCCCTGGGAAACCCTCAGTTTGTCAAAGTATACGATCTGGACACTCTGGTCTCCAATCAGAAAACCTATAACGAAACATTTAACGAGCATCATGATTATACCTGGGAGGCCGGTGACGAAGTATATGAAATACAATTCCCGGTTTATTGGCAGGGACTCCGTCTCCACACTCAAGGTGGTTATGTGGTTGGTAACAAAAGTACTGCTTATCCGGCTATGAAGATTATACTCCAGGCTGATGGCACCCTTCTTCAGGTGTATGTAAGCGATCCTATAGATACTCCTGTAGCTGCCGGTCCGGAAGCAAAGCCCTTGTCACTGGAGCAGATTCTGGACGTATATGCACAGTTTTTATCTTCCTATGCTTTACCGGATTATGTGGAACCCCGTGTCAGCCGTATTTCCCTGGAATACCTCGTTTGGGAAGATTATATTGGTTTTCATCCTACCTACCATCTTGTTCCGGTCTGGTGCTTCTATATGCCCTACACTGATTCGATAGTTACTCCGGAATATAATTATATTCAGTATTTTAACGCAGTCACCGGTGAATACCTGAACAGGGACTGAAATACTGCATTCCGGATCCTTCGGTATAAACCATCCATCATTGACAGAGAGCAAGAAGAACAAGTTTCTTCTGTTTCTCTGTCATCTTTTTGTATATAATAGCAGTTGCGCAATATGATTGTTGTGTGTTTTTCCCCGGCAAAAACTCCCTGAAAAATTTTTTTATTTTTTTCTGTAACGAAATCCGGATTACTCCGTCTAACCCATGTATTAACCGGGAAGGAGGTGATGATGTGTGAACAGCGAAACCTGTGAGAGGCTGTACAACGCTTACTACATGCGGGTCTTCTCCTATGTGATGACACTGGCCGGCGACCGGCATGCCGCTGAGGAGATCACCCAGGAAGCGTTCTTTCGGGCCTTCTCAAAATCCGTTTCCGCTTCCTTCCGGAATGAGTCAGATGAAGTGACCTGGCTGTGTGCCATCGCAAAGAACTGCTTTGTGGATGAAACACGCCGCCGTAATAAAACGGCGCCAATCCCGGAAGAGCTTCCCGCTGCCGGAAAAAGTATTGAGCAGCAGGTTACAGACAAGGATTCCTCCTTCCGGATCCACGTCGCGCTCCACGCGCTGGATGAACCTTATCGGGAAGTCTTCGAGCTTCGGGTTTTCGGTGAACTGTCCTTCAGCCAGATTGGTACCATCTTCGGCAAGACAGAAAACTGGGCCCGCGTCACATATCATCGCGCGAAACTGAAACTGAGTGAAAGGATGGATAAGCATGAATAAAGAATGCGAAGTAATCCGCGATCTGCTTCCGCTTTACGCGGACGACGTTTGCAGCGAGACAAGCCGTGAACTGATCCGGGAACATCTTCAGGAATGTCCGGAGTGCTCCGCTGTGCTGGAAAAGCTCCGGTCTCATGAAATAGAAAACGACCTCCGGGAAGAGAAGGACAGCGTGCTCGAGTATCAGGCCAAGCGCATCAAGCGCCGTACCACCACGGTCGGCTCCGTTGTCTCCGGTCTGTTTATGGTCCCGATTCTCATCTGCCTGATCGTGAACCTGTCTACCGGCCACACGCTGGACTGGTTCTACGTGGTGCTCGCCGGGCTGGCGGTCTGTGCCTCCCTGATCCTTGTCCCGATGAATGTCCAGCGGGATAAACTGTTCTGGACCTTCAGCGCCTTTACCGTGACCCTGTTGGTACTTCTGGCCGTCTGCAGCTTCATCACCCACGGCGGCTGGTTCTACCTCACAGCCTCGGCCGTACTGTTCGGCTTCTCGCTGATCTTCCTGCCCTTCGTGCTGAAAGCCCGTCCCGTCCGGGAATTCATCGGCAGCTTCAGCCGTCCGGTAATCGTCCTGTCCGTGGACATGATCCTGTTCGCCAACATGATGAACATGATCACCCTGTATTCCAAGAGCTTCCTGTCAACAGGCTTTATGTTCGCCCTTTGCGGCGCGGGTGCCTGGCTGCTGTATTCTGCTATTAAATCGAAAAGAGAGGAATGATTCCCATGAATAAGTCAAGAATTCTGGTTGTAGCCCTCATTGTCGTTCTGCTCTGCCTGGCCGGCGGCTCCTACTCCATCTTCGGAGGCAAGGTCAGCATCGGCCTGGGCCTGGCCGCCTTCGCGAATGAGGATAAATATACCATCGGCGATACTGAAATCACCTCCGTCGTGGAAAACCTGGACATCGACTGGACCTCCGGCAAGGTCAACATCGAGTATCACGCCGGTTCCGGCGTCAGCGTCTCCGAGGTTGCCAACAGAACCACCTCTGAAGATGAAAAACTCCGCTGGTGGCTGGACGGCACAACCCTGCGGATCAAGTTTTCCAAACCCCAGCTGACCATTTTCAATAACCTGAAGAAAACCCTGACCGTGTCCCTGCCTGAGGGCATCACCCTCAAAAACGTCGATATCGACACAACCTCCGCTGATGTGACCGTCCCCTCCATGACCGCGGATGAAATCAAGTTTGATACTACCTCCGGCGATGTGAATGCGGTCGTCACCACGAAGAAGCTCTCCGCTTCCTCCACCTCCGGTGACCTGAATATCCGCCAGGACAGCGAGATCAATACCGCTTCCTTCTCTACCACTTCCGGTACAGCAGTTTTCACTGTTCCCTCCGCGGAGAAAATCTCCATGGAGTCCACCTCCGGTGATCTCTCCGTCTCCGTGTCCGGAACCGTCGCAGACCTGCATCTGGATTCCACTTCCGGCGCTATCCGCCCGGATATCGCCACCGCGGATAAGGCAAAGTTCTCCTCCACCAGCGGCGACATTACCGCCGCCCTGGTTTCTTTCAAGGATCTGAATGTTGATGCCACCTCCGGTGACGTGACCCTGAAACTGCCCGAAATTTCCGGCTTCACCCTGGATCTCGACGCACGGCCCAGTAAGCTGCACAGCAGCCTGGCCATGACGAAAAAAGGCGATGATCAGTACGTCTACGGCGACGGCTCCGCCCGCCTGCGCATTGATACCACCTCCGGCGACATCCACATCGATAAATAAGTATCTCCTCTCCCTTTCATCCCCAGGATTAATTCCTGGGGTCTTTTTTCCCCCGGACATAGTGTCTGGACAATTAATCTAGACCAAATCACCGGGCGGATACCAGGGACGGTTCTGCCACTGTCCACTTACGTGGATAGTCAGAACCGTCCCCTGGTGTCGCCTCCAATCGGAACACCTTATGTCTGCCCAACATAGACAATCATTAAATCCTGAAAACAGCTTCCACCGGAAGCTGTTTTTTCCACCATTTTTAAGTTTTCAGTTTTAAGTTTTCAGTATTCGTTATATAATATCCTTACCAATCCAACGATAGGAGGATATTTCCATGAACGAAGTCTATGAATTTCTGAAAAAGTGCGGCACTTACTACCTGGCGACCGTGGAAGGCGACCAGCCCCGCGTTCGTCCTTTCGGCACCGTTGATATTTTCGAAGGCAAACTGTACATCCAGACCGGCAAAATCAAGCCCGTCTCCAAGCAGCTCCAGGCCAACCCCAAGGCTGAAATCTGCGCCTTTGCGGATGGCACCTGGGTCCGCGTTGCCGGCAAGCTGATCCGTGATGACCGGATCGAAGCGAAAAAGCACATGCTGGAGCAGTATCCTGCCCTGCAGGCCATGTACTCTGCTGAGGATGACAACACCGAAGTCCTGTACTTCGAGGGTGCCACCGCCACCTTCGCTTCCTTCGGCGGCGCTCCCAGGACCGTGACCTTCTGATTTTCTCCCGCACCGTCTTTTTCATGACCGTGTAGCCCTGAAACCCTTATGCCACAACATCTGGCGGTTGACAGCGGCACCATAGGATTTTACAATATAAGTTGAGTCTTAAATCATGAAAAAACGAATTGGAGACGGTGAACATGAAATCACTTCTGTTCCGTATGGGCCTTATCCTGGCCGTCCTGATGATCGCCGCGGTCATTCTGCCTGCCTCTGCCGATTCGGAGGATTATACCATACCCGATCCGGCAAGCATGAACTTCCCCTGGTGGGAGGTTTGTCCCCCGGTAGTCACGAAAACCCGCGTAGTGGTCCGCCAGGCTGAAACCATGATCGAATCCATGCCCGCGGAAGGCTGGTGCTATACCGCTATCAAGCAGGTCAACGTCCGTTCCCAGCCCAGCATTTATGCCACCCGGGTCATGCGGATCAAATCCGCCGGCACGGAATTCACCGTCACCGCCCGGGTCAAGAACAGCTCCGGGGAAATCTGGTACGCTGTCCAGCTGGCCAACGGCACCCTGGGCTATATCCGTTCCGATCTGCTCAATACGGATCATGTGATCCTGCATGAGGATCCCTATTCCTATGAGGCAGAAGTGAACACCCATACCGCCGCGGCTTCCGAGTCGGCCTCCGATGTGATCAACATCATCAACCCGCCGGAAGCACCCGCTCCCACCCCGCAGGTCATCTACATCATGCAGCAGCCCGCGGCGCAGCCGACGCCCACGCCGATCCTGGTATATGTGACGCCCGAACCGGCTCCCGCCGCGCCGGAAATCACGCCCCAGGTCATCTACCTTAATCCGTAACAGTAAAAAAATAAACCGCACAGAGCCAACTGGCCCTGTGCGGTTTCTCTTTCTGTCCTTATTTGAAGATCCTGGGCAGGAAGGAACGGATGCAGCGGCGCCACACCGTCCAGTCATGTCCGCCGGGGAAGGTTTCCCGGGTAATGTTCAGGGGCTTGTCCGCCAGGTAGGCGTCGTCCTTGTCAAAGGCTTCCCAGTAGGTATCTTCCGTACCCATGGCGCGGTAGAAAACCTTGAAGCTCTCGTTGAACTTGTCCGCCTCATGCAGCAGCTTCATGTGGGGCATTTCCTCGTCCGGATTCCACGGAGCCCGGAGGAAACCGCTGAACAGGCCTGCGTAGCCGAACAGATCCGGATTCGTCAGCGTGGTAACGCTGGTGTGGAAGCTGCCCATGCTCAGGCCGGCCATGGCCCGGTGCCACTTATCCGTCAGCACCTTATAGTTCTTTTCGATGTAGGGGATCAGGTCCTTCACCACGATATTCGGGAACAGGGCAAAATCCCGGGGCTGGCTTTCGTCCTTGGGCTTGGCCATGCCGTTGCCCATGACGATGATCATCTCTTCCATTTTGCCTTCCGCCAGCAGCCTGTCGGCGATCCGGCCGGCATGTCCCTGGTAGATCCAGCCGGTTTCGTTCTCGCCATAGCCGTGCTGCAGGTACAGTACCGGATAGGCTTTCGCGGGATCATAGGCCGGCGGCGTCCACACCAGGCAGATCTCTGTCTTGCCGGTCACTGTGGAGTAGAAGTAGCGCCGGGTCACCGCGCCGTGTTCCACGCCTTCCAGGTCGTCCCAGCCTTCCATATCGGCCACAGGTACGTCCACAAAGTTCATCGGCCGGCAGCAGCCGTATCCGATAGGCATATAGGGGCACAGCACATCCGCGCCGTCCACTTTCAGGAAGAAATACAGGAAACCGGTTCCCATATCAAAGGTTCCTTCCCATGCCCCGTCTTCCACCTTGGAAAGCGGGAAAATGGTTCCGAACCGGTCGATCACAACCTCTTTCGCGTCCTTGGCAATAATCCTGAAGTGCACCTTTCCGTCCGGCAGGACCTCCGCGCCCTGGATGCCGTCCCGGCTGGGTTCACCGAAATACGGATCGAATGAAACCGTTACGTCCAACGGCCATTTCTGTTCCATAGAAATTCCCTCCTTATGCTGTTGAGCTTTCGCTATGCCGTCCAAATATGTACGGACAACTTGTTGCCTCTACTATATTCCAAATAACCCCTTCTTGTCAACGCAGGAAGCATTTGCATTGAATTCATAATTCACAATTCATAATTCATAATTATATATAGTGTAACCCATATATGAGGTCTGAAAAGCTCGGAATTGAACAACTGCTCATAATGAACAATAAAATGCAGATGGGTTCAGATAATCTATGGTAAAAAAGACATAAAGCCGGACAGTGGCTGAACAAATTATAATTATGAATTGTTGAGCAGCTGTCCAAATCTTTGATTTGGGTAACAGCTGCCATGCTACAGCTGTCAAAGGCGTGAAACGGCTTTGGTAACAGCGATCGCAGAATTAGATTATTTGTTCGGGAACAAAATAATCTCTTCTCCCGTTTTTTTGGTATAATCGGTATATCCCGAAGGATACAAATCCTGCCGGATATAAAATGATAACCGTTCCGCATGAAGGAGGGTCATTCTTATGAACAGAAAGCTGCTGTCTCTTGTGCTTGCGCTGACACTGATACTTGGACTTGCCGCAGCCTTTGCCGAATCTGTCGGCAGCTATACCTATCTCGATCAATCCGTTATGACCATGTATGTTTATACTGACAACGGAAAAGGGCTCAATGTCCGGAGTACGCCTTATGTCGGCGATAACATCATCGGCCTGGCTCCCTATGGATCCAAGCTGAGCGTCATCCGTTTCCTGGATAACGGCTGGGCCTGTATCAAGTGGGACAGGATCGGTGAAGCCTATGTCCAGAGCCGTTTCCTGCAGTGGTATGAACCGGCGCCTTTGTCTCCCATTACGCCCACTCCCAGGCCCACGGCCGTTCCTACCATTCAGCCTACTGCGGCACCGTATATACCTACACCTGTATACACGGATCCCCTGGCTGATCTGAACAGGGAATTCCGTACAGCCCGTCTCGTCACTCCCTTTGTGGTTCAGGTTCGTCCTTCCCGTGCCAGCGGCTGGGTCAACATGCGCTGGGCGCCCAGCAAGGATGCTGAAGTGCTTTCGACCTACCGTTCCGGCGCTCAGCTGACGGTCATTGCCGAAACCCAGAGCTGGTACCAGGTTGCGGATCCCAGCACCGAAGCCACCGGCTTTATGATGAAGAACTATGTGGTCCGTCAGTACTGACCGGATCCCGGAAAAAGGAGGTATTACCCGTATGAAAAAGATGATTTCCCTTCTGCTGTGTGCAGTTCTGCTGCTCACCTGTGTTTCCGCCTTTGCGGAAGAGAAAACCTCGATTGAATTCCAGAATCGTATGCAGTTCAGCGGTGTACTGCCCGATGGCTACAAGTGTTCCATCCTTTCCCAGAGTGAACTGACCCTGGAATGTGCCGTAGCCAGCGACGATCCTGCCGCACCCCGCCTGAATATTTATGTTTCCTTCAATGAAAGCTATGCAACCATCAATCAGCTGTCCGACCTGGACGCGGATAGCCTGGAACGCCTGAAGATGGGCTTCAGCGAGGAAAACACCGTCACCTTTGATACATTCAAAACCGATTCCGGTGTGGACCTGCTGCTGGTTCAGGAAACCGGTGATGATCCGGACTTCCTGGACTTCTACACCATCTGCCAGGGCCATGAAATCGAACTGACCCTGACTGCCGGCGACGAAGCTCCAGGCCTGGCCCTGACTGAAGAACAAATCAGCAACTGCCTGAACCTCATGCGCACCCTGGACATCCTCCCGGTACGCGGCTGATCCCAGACATACATCAACGCCCGGATCCATCACGGATCCGGGCGTTTTCGTTAATCCATACAAAGGGCGACGCGGCGGGGGTGTGACAGAAGAGACAGCCCCGCCGTCAACATTTAATTCTTAATTCTTAATTCTGAATTCTTAATTTTCAATGTTATCGCTTACGGCGATGACGTTGTTCCTCCGCCATTCTCCCGGCGTAAAGCCGGTGATCCTGCGGAAGCAGGCCGCAAACTTGCTCGCGTTGCTGTAGCCGCACTGGCCTGCGATCTCCGTCACGCTCAGCCGGTCCTGCAGCAGCAGGTTTTTCGCTTCCTGCATCCTTACCTGGGTACGGTACTCGTAGATGCTCATGCCGTACATCTGCCGGAATACCTGCTGCAGGGTAGTGCGGTTCAGTTTGATTTTTTTCGCCAGCGTCTCCACGGACAGCTCGGAACCCAGGTCACAGCCCAGCAGCTTCCGGGCTTCATGCACCTTATGCGCGGTGTCGCCGCTGAAGTACCGGTGGCTGGTTTTCCGCCCGTCCCTTACGTCCAGCAGGGCAATCACCGCCTGCAGGGTCAGCAGCTTTCGGTGGTAATCCGCGTACTCCTCCGGGATCTGCTGGAGACCAGTAAAGATGTTCTCCAGCATCTCGTTGGCCGGAAAACGGATGCAGGACTCCGCATCCAGCACGTCCGCGAACATCTGCTTCCGGTCAAACTCCCGGGTACCGAAGAAGCGGTTCAGCGTCTCCTCCAGGTCATCCAGGAATACCACAATGCTGATGCACCGCATGCCTCCCCTGCCCACGCGGCATTCCCGCGTGCCCACCCGGTTGTTGAAAAGCAGCACGTCTCCCTTGTCGGCACTGGCACAATGCCTGTTTTCCATTTCAAAATCGGCGTGGCCTTCCACCATGTACATCAGTTCCAGATACCGTACAAACTGCTTCTGCTCCTGGTACATCGGCGTATAGGATTCAATCTCCGAGTAGATCAGCTGCACGCCCTTCGCCACATTATGGCGGCGCATAATGCCCTCCCCCGTATCGTTTTTCAAACGATAGGTGATCTCGGAATCCTTCCGACCGATCATAGACATGTACCGGTCAAACAGTTGGTCAGCATCCGGCGGAGTCTCCGCCCATTTTTCCTTTTCCATCAGGCTAATAATCTTTCTTCCTTTCGAATCGTTCTGAAGGCCTTGATCAGCAGGATAATACCGATCAGCAGCACAACAAGGTCAGTAAACATCTGCGCGTAGAATACGCCCTGCACAGGAACCGCGAACACGGTAGGCAGCAACACCACCAGGGGCAGGAACAGCAGCACCTGCCGCAGCAGCGCCATGGCGGAAGCCGCGGACGCCTTGCCGATGGCCTGGAAGAAGGTAATCGCCAGGATCAGCACACCATAGCAGATATAGGTGGAGAACAACACCCGCAGCATCGGGGCACCCTGGGCACAGATTTCCGCATCCGTAATGAACATACTCAGCATGCCCTGCGGTGCCAGCATAATCGGGAGATAGAACACCAGGGCAAGCACCGTGGCGGCAATCATAAAGACCTTCGTGAAGGACCGCACCCGGTCATACTGTTTGGCGCCGTAGTTGGTGCCGATGGCCGGCTGGAAGCCCTGGCTGATGCCCCACAGCGGGATAAACGCGAAGGACTGCAGGCTCAGGCACGCGCCCAGGATGGTCTGCCAGCTGCCGCCGCCCCATCTTTCCACGGTATTGTACATAATGGTCTGCTGGACCATGGTCATTACCTGCATCAGCATGGCAGAAACACCCACGCCCAGCACCGGGCCCACCAGGTTTCCATGGATCTTAATCTTGTGGATTCGTACGTTATCGCTCTTTTTCCGGAAGTACCAGAGGGTAAACACAGCCTGCAGCACCTGCGCAATCACGGTAGCCCATGCAGCGCCCAGGATGCCGTTTTCCTTGCCGATCAGGGAAATGAGCAGCGGATCCAGCGCGATGTTCAGCAGCGCGCCCGCGGCCATAATGCCCATTGCGATCTTCAGCTTACCCTCGCCGCGCATCACCATATTGGCGGACTGAGCAAAGTTCACAAACAGGGAGCCGATGTAGACAACCTTCAGGTATTTTTCCGCCTGGGTCAGGATTTCGCCCTTTGCGCCGGAGAGGGAAAGCAGTCCGGTTGTAAAGATTTCACCCACCGCGGTAATTATCACGGACAGCAGTACGATCAGTGCGATCAGGTTGCCCATGATCTGGTTCACCGTTCCCTGGTCTTTCCGACCCACAGCCCGGGACAGGACCGAAGCCGATCCGGTACCGATCAGCGTAGCCACACCGCTGTTCAGCAGGGTGAAGGGATAGGAAACCTTGACCGCCGTCATGGCCTCCGGGCCTACCATCCGGCCCACAAAAACCGCGTCCATGAAGTTGTACAAGCCGATGACCACCATGCCCAGGATCGCCGGGACACTCAGCGACAGCATGGTTCTGAAGACGTTCCCGTTCAGCAGGTTCGACCTTGTGTCCTGTTTACCGTTCATACTCTGATACTTCCTTTCGTTCTCTGTTAGCTTTTGCTAACTGACGGAAGTATAAAAAAGGAGCGGCAACCCGTCCACTCCATTCTGCAATGGATGCTCCGTTCTGCAATCCGAAAATGACTGCCCGGCCCCGCGGACACTTTTCAGGGCCTTTCCGGAACACAAATGATTATATACCATATGCTGCTCCGTTACAAGGAGCCCGGATCGCCGCGTTTTTGATCAATAGCAGGAATTGACACCCGGATCTGCGGACGATATCATCTTGCTGTTAGTTAATTCTAACCTTATTATATATAAGGAGGACCCTTTTGATGAAAATGCTCCGTTCCCTTCTCGCCCTGATGCTGGTGCTGTCCCTGGCCGCCTGCGCCGGCTGCGCCCTGGCCGGCAAAACGCTCGAGGGCGATGCCAACGTGGATCAACGCTGCTACCCTTCCACCACACCCTTTATCCATCCGCCCTTCTACAACGTGAAGCTTTCCGTGGAAGTTGATGACAACGGCGTCATCACCTCCGTGAAGGACAACGGCACCGGCGCCGCCGGCTCCGTGCAGAAAGGCAATGAGGAATTCTGGGAAAAGAAGAACAAGCCCTATTTTGACGCCGCCGTCAACGGTGGCTTGCTGGACAAGTTTGTCGGCAAAACCGTCGATGAAGTCAAAGCCATGGACATGACCGCGGGAATGGATGCCGTTTCCGGCGCCACCATGGTCAGCGCCGCCGCGCAGGAAGCCGTGATCAACGCCTTTGAAGGTAAAGCCGGCAAAACCTTCCTGGCTGTGGAAGGCTCCGCCCTCCCCTTTGAAAAGCTCGATGGAAATACCGTCACCCTTTCCAATGCCCTGCCGGAGGATTTTGACCTCCAGGTTCTGGATATCCGCTGGGGCGTCCGCAATGAGGAAATCGTTCCCGCCGACAGCTACACCGTGGAAATCGCCGACGGCAAGGTCAGTATCACCTTCAGTGATATCGCTGCCCTGAAGGCCGGCTATTACTATGTGAACGTGGTGGACGCCACCGCGAAGTACCGTTCTCCCTCCTTTGAAGGCGGTCCCGCCGCTGCCCAGGCGCCTTACTTCATCATCGACAGCGGCCTTTCTGCTGATGATATCTCCTTTGACGGTAAAGCAGTCACCCTTGCTTCCGGTTCCATGGCCGATTTCCTGCAGAACATCCAGCATGTACAGATCCTGGCCGAAGGCGCCGAAAAGGCTGCCGAGCAGGAAATCGTGGGCCACCACGGTACCGTCGGTAACTTCATCGCCCTGGATGAAAACGGCGTCCTGAACGCGGACGGCGTCGTCAAGGCCCGCAACGGAGATGAAAGCCCCCTCTTCGAAGCCGGCACACAGTACACCGTGACCGTTGCCGCCTTCGGTTATCCGGAACTGGTTTTCCCCTACACCAAGCCCTGATTCATTCTGAACAAGCAGGAAGCCGCCGATCACCTCGGCGGCTTCCTTTGTTTTTGCCGGCAGCACCGTTCCTTCGCGGATCACGATGCCTGCAGCGTCACCATATGGGCATAGGCTCCCTGCCGGTCCATCAGGGCCGCATGGTTTCCCTGCTCAACAATCTTCCCGTCAGCAATTACCAGGATCTGATCCGCGTCCCGGATCGTCTTCAGCCTGTGGGCAATCACCAGCAGGGTCTTGTTCCGGCACAGCTCGGAAATGGCCTCCTGGATCGCCCTTTCGTTATCCGCGTCCACGCTGGCCGTTGCCTCGTCCAGGATGACGATCGGCGCGTCCTTCAGGATACACCGGGCGATGGAAATCCGCTGTTTTTCACCGCCGGAAAGGGAGGCTCCGCCTTCACCGATCACAGTATCAAATCCATCCGGAAGCTGCATGATGAAATCGTAGCACCTCGCCTTTTTCGCCGCTTCCTCCACCTCTTCCCGCGTCGCGTCCGGACGGGCAATGGCGATGTTGTTGTAAACCGTATCCTGGAACAGGTACACCCGCTGGAACACCATGCTGATCTGGTCCATCAGCCTGCCGAGGGATACTTCCCGGATATCCTTTCCTTTCACCAGGATCCTTCCGTTTCCAACGTCCCAGAAACGTGCCAGCAGTGACGCGATCGTGGATTTTCCGCCGCCGGACGGGCCCACCAGCGCTGTCATTTCTCCCGGTTTCACCTTAAAGGATATGTCTTTCAGCACGTCCTTGCCGGTGTAGCCGAAACTGACGTGGTCATACTCGATGGCTGCGGCTTCACTGTCGGCCTGCGTAAACGTCTTCCAGCCTACATCCTTCATTTCTTCAGCGTCAAACACTTCCTCAATCCGGTCCAGGCTTGCGGATGTCACGGTCAGCCTGGCCATCTGGCTGTAATACCCCTTCACGGAGCCAAACAGGTCATACAGGAACAGCGCCATACCCACCATATAGGTATCCGGAATCACGCCCTGGCTGAAAAGGAAACCTGACAGAGCCAGCATCAGGGCCGTTCCGATGCCGAAGGTCAGATGCAGTGCCCTGGCCCACGGGCCGTACGCGATTTCAAACGCGATACTCTCCCGGCAGCTTTTCGCGAATTCATCTGTCAGCTTTTTCGATTTCTCCCCCAGCAGGTTGTAGGATTTGATCACGCCGATTCCTTCCGCGAAGTCAAGCACTTCCTCGGTCAGGGATTCGCTTCCCTCCTGCTTGATCACGGAATGCTTCAGCGAAACCTTCAGCATCAGGTTGCCCACAATCATGAACGCGGCCACAACCGCCAATGAAAGCAGGCCGAGCCAGGGATTCATTGCAAACATGGAAATCGTCATCAGTCCCTGGGCAATGATGAAGGACACCAGCTCCGACAGCACGCCCATACAGTTTTCCTCAATAAAAACCATATCTGTGCCCAGCACCGAGCTGATCTTGCCGATATTGCCCTCCGTGAAATAGCCCATGGGCAGCTTCCGCAGGTGATCGCCCAGCTTCATCCGCAGGTCGGCAAATACCATATAGCCCGTTGCGGACTGCAGCACATTGCTGACGTGTTCAAAAACCGCTGCCAGGATCACGCTGGCCACGATTGCGATGCCGAAGTACAGGCATTTCTGCGTGTCCATCTGTCCCTGCATGAATAGGCTGATCACGAAGAAGCTCAGGAACAGCGGAGCCTTCAGCATAATGCCCTTCAGGAAGGCCGGTATATAGGACAGCCGGATCCGTGTTTTGTATTTCCCGGTCATCCTGATAATTCTGCGCAGTATTTTCAGCATCGTCTTACGCCTCCTTGATCTTCCAGGCGCTCGCGCTGACGGAGGCGTCCCAGAACTTTTTATACTCGGCACAGCCGGACAGGAGCTTATCATGCGTGTCTGCCGCTATGCAGGCTCCGTCTTTCATCACGCAGATCCGGTCCGCGTTCCGGACTGTCGACAGCCTGTGCGCGATCACAAACACCGTCTTGTTCCGGATAATTTCATCAATCGCCTTATTCAGCTTCTCTTCATTCTCCGGATCCATAAAGGCCGTAGCCTCATCCAGCACAATGATCGGCGCGTCTTTCAGGATAGCGCGGGCCAGGGAAATCCGCTGCCGTTCGCCGCCGGAAAGCTGTTTGCCACCGTCACCCGCCTGGGTTTCAATGCCCTGGGGCAGCCGCTGCAGGAATTCGTCGCACTGTGCCCTGTGCGCAGCCTCCAGCACCTGCTCCCGGGTCGCGTCCGGTTTGCCGATCAGGATGTTTTCATACAGGGTAGTGTTAAACAGGAACTGCTCCTGTGATACATACGCGATCTGGTCGTTCAGTGCTTCCAGGGACATCTCCGTGATATCCTGCCCGCCGATCCGGATCTTTCCGCTGTCCAGGTCGTAGTAGTGCACCAGCAGCTTGGCCAGCGTCGATTTGCCGCTGCCGGATTCCCCGACCAGCGCCGTTGTGGTTCCCTGCTTCAGGGACAGGCTGACGCCGTGCAGCACTTCCGTATCTTCATAACTGAAGTGAACGTCCTCAAACGAGATATCCCGGTTCTTCCCCGTAAATCCGGCGGTTCCTTCCTTCACCGGAGGATGATCCATCAGCTTCTCCAGCTCCGCAATCTTGTATTCCAGCTGCGGGAATTTCCCCGCGAAGTTCATCGCCTTCAGGAGGGAGGGACCCACGGCGAAGGACATACAGAGCACCAGCACCAGCTTGTCCAGTGCGATGCTTCCCGACAGCACCAGCAGGGCACCCACGGGAAGGATCAGCAGGGCCAGGCATGGCAGCACGCTGGAATAGGCAGCCATCCACGGCCAGCACACCTTGTACCATGCGATGGTAAAGTCACGATAGCTGCGGACCACGTCCCCGAATTTCCGGTAGGATTCCCCGTCCTTGTTGAATACCTTCACAACCTCCATGCCGTTCACATACTCGACAATGGTGTTGTTCATCCTGGCCGCGGATTCGTAGTAGGCGTTCATTTTGGACATGCCCGCCTTCATCATCATGCTCATGGATATCATGCCCACAACCAGGGGAACCAGGGACAAAAGCCCCAGCTTCCAGCTGACAATGAACATCAGCACAACAATCAGCGCCGGAATGAAGATGTTGGCAATGCCTTCCGGAATCGCGTGCGCCAGCAGCAGTTCAATCTGGTCAATATCATCCGTAAAGACCTTTTTGATCCGTCCGGTGCCCAGTCCCTGTATGTTGCCCAGCGGCTGTTTTTCCAGCTTTCCCTGCAGGGAAACGCGCAGGTTCTTCAGCGTGTTGTAGGCGCTCACATGGGAAAAAGAAAGCCCCTGTACATAAAGAAATGAGAACAGAATCTCGCACACCGCCACCCCGGCCACCCGGATCATGATATAGCCCAGGTCAATGTGTTCTCCCCTGGTAAGCGGCGCGATAATCTGATAAAGGAAATAATACGGAATCACATGGGCCACAATACCCAGCGACATCAGCACGGCCGCCCAGACCGTGTATTTTTTGTATTCTCCGATATACGCAGAAACCTTTTTAAACATTTACTCCTCCTGTTCGCCCGCGGTACGCCTGTGACCCGGGCTTTCTTTCCGTCATTGGATCCCCATTCCCCTGTTGTCTGTCTTTCTCACCTTCTGTTTATTAGTTAAAACTAACCAATCGTCTTATTTTTAAGCCGTCTTTCGACGGCTTAGTTTACTTCAGGCAGATTGCCCCGGCCCAGTCAAAGCACCGGCACAGCACCCGGCAGTGTTCCTCTATTTCCTCCCAGGTCATCCTGTGGATAAAGGGCTCATACACCGCCATCCAGAAGGAGGAGCATAGCATATGCATCTCGGTTTCGGATATTTCCGCCTCCGCCAGTCCCCTTCTCCTCGTCTCCCGGTAATATTGCATGTAGGCGTCCGTCATCCGGAAGGCAAAATCATGCCCGTAGTTTTCGTAAGCAGTTCCGGCGGATTTTTCCAGCAGCAGCACAAAGCCTTCACGGACATCCCACAGCATCCTGAACATGTCCAGGATGGCTTTCTCATCCATAATCCATGTCGCACGCACCTCATCGTCCGCCATCCGGGCAAAATCGATTTCCCGCCGCAGGGTAATAAAGCTGTCCAGCTTCTCCGTCGTTTCCTGCACCACCGCCCGGAAAAGCTCTTCCTTGCCCTTGTACCGCTTATAGACAGCCCCTGTGGTCACGCCCGCGTTATCGCAGATAGTTTTCAGTTCAGCCTTTAAAAACCCGCGGTCCATAAACTCTTTCCGGGCGCTCTCCAGCAGCCTGGGATCAATGCTCGTATCTCGTACCGACATTCGCACCTCTCACTGATAATCCATTTACTGATAATCCGGTTATCGGTGATACTTTAGCACGCCATGTTAGTCTTGTCAAACAACCGGTCAATATCAGGCAACCGCCGCAAACAAAAGCTCCCTGCATCACCCGATGCAGGGAGCTTTTTCACAACATGTCCTTGCTTGATTACTGCTGCTTTTTGCCCTGGTTCGCCACTGCTTCCATCTTGGCCTTCAGTGCTTCCTGGTCTCCAAGGTAATAGGATCTGATCACCTTGAAATCATCATCAAACTCATAAACCAGCGGGGTTCCCGTCGGAATATTAACCCCGACAATCTCCTCATCGGAGATGTTGTCAAAGTATTTTACCAGGGCCCGCAGGCTGTTTCCGTGAGCCGCGATAATGACGCGCTTACCCTCCTGCATGTCAGGTTTGATCACTTCGTTGAAATAGAGCACCACACGCTCAATTGTGGTCTCCAGGCTTTCATTGGCAGGCAGCAGTCCCTTGTCCACATCACGGTACATCGGCTGTTTCAGCGCGGATCTTTCATCGTCCGCATCCAGGGCCGGCGGCTTGATGTTGAAGGAACGGCGCCAGATCTTTACCTGTTCCTCGCCGTACTTTTCAGCCGTCTCCGACTTATTCAACCCCTGCAGCGCGCCGTAGTGGCGTTCGTTCAGCTTCCAGCTCTTGTTCACCGGCAGCCAGGCGCGGTCCATTTCATCCAGGATATGATACAGTGTGTGAATGGCCCGCTTGAGATAAGAGGTGTAGCACACGTCAAAATCATAGCCTTCTTCTTTCAGCAGCTTTCCCGCGTTTTTCGCTTCCTCGTGCCCCTTTTCACTCAGGTCCACATCAGTCCAGCCCGTGAACAGATTCAGCTTGTTCCACTCGCTCTCACCATGCCGTACCAGTACCAGTTTCATCATATGAATTCTCCTTTCTGTCAGCGCACATGCAGTCTTCTCCCTGATCTGATTAGCTTGTTCCTAAAAGCGTTTCTTTCACTCAGCCATCTGAAATCGAACAATCCGCCGGTATTCTCCGGCGGACTGTCAGATAACCGGTATCAAAAGCTTACTTCTTCACCTGGAAGGCGTCGAATCCGGGATAGACGGCGTTCGCACCCAGGCTTTCCTCAATGCGCAGCAGCTGGTTGTACTTTGCCACGCGCTCGGAACGGCTGGGAGCACCCGTCTTGATCTGCCGGGTATTCAGTGCCACAGCCAGGTCCGCAATGGTGGTATCCTCCGTCTCACCGCTGCGGTGGGAGGTAACGGCGGTGTATCCGGCCTTGTGGGCCATCTTGATGGCTTCCAGCGTCTCGGAAACAGAACCGATCTGGTTCAGCTTGATCAGGATGGAGTTGGCGCAGCCCAGCTTGATACCCTTGGCCAGGCGCTCCGTGTTGGTCACGAACAGGTCGTCGCCCACCAGCTGCACCCTGCTGCCCAGCTTTGCGGTCATCTTCTGCCAGCCTTCCCAGTCTTCCTCGTCCAGGCCGTCTTCAATGGAGATGATCGGATACTTGTCGATCAGGGACTCCCAGTGGGCAATCAGCTCATCGGAGGTGAAGTCCTTGCCGGACTTGGGCTGATGATAATAACCCTTGCCCTTCTCGCTCTTCCATTCGGAGGAGGCGGCGTCCATGGCCAGCACAAAATCCTTGCCGGGTTCATATCCGGCGTCCTTCACAGCCTGCAGGATATGCTCAATCGTATCCTCGTCGCTCTTCAGGTTGGGCGCGAAACCGCCTTCATCGCCGACGGCAGTGGTCTCGCCTTCAGCCTTCAGCAGCTTCTGCAGGGCGTGGAACACTTCTGTGCACATACGCAGGCCTTCGCGGAAGGAGGAGGCACCCGCGGGCATAATCATGAATTCCTGCGTATCCACAGAATTGGAGGCATGTGCGCCGCCGTTGAGGATATTCATCATGGGAACCGGCAGGTTGTTGCCCTGCACGCCGCCCAGGAACTGGTGAAGGGAAACGCCCAGCGCTTCGGCGGCCGCCTTCGCGGCTGCGATGGAAACCGCCAGGATGGCGTTGGCGCCCAGGTTGGATTTATCTTTGGTACCGTCGGCCTTCAGCATGGCGCCGTCCACGGCGTAAGTGTCCCGGGCGTCGATGCCCTGGAGCACGTCGTTAATCACGGTATTGACGTTATTCACAGCCTTGGAAACACCCTTGCCGCCGAAACGGCTCTTATCGCCGTCCCGGAGCTCCAGCGCCTCAAATTCACCAGTGGAAGCGCCGGACGGAGCCGCGCCGCGTCCGATAATGCCATTGGCGAGGGTTACCTCCGCCTCAACGGTAGGATTGCCGCGGGAGTCAATGATCTCGCGCCCTGTAACTTTTGTGATGGAGAAATTGTTCAAAGCTGATTCATCCTTTCCTGCTGTTTTGATTCAAAAAAACCGGACGCCCAGGACAGAAGTGGAAGAGACCTGGACGCCCGGCCCTAAGTTGGTGGAAGAGGCCATCTTCCGGGAGGTATACTATCATCCGTTGTTAGTCATGTCAAACTCTTGACCATAATTCGTCTAAATCAGACAAACACACAATACAAAAACCCGGACCCTTTCGGATCCGGATAATTGTTTAACTAAATATAATTATGAATTGTGAATTATTCTTCGGTTTTCAGCGCCGCAACCATGTCAATATGCCGGTTCTTCCGGGCTACCATCAGGCCCACAATCAGGGAAACGCCGAAGGTCAGCACAATGGAAAGCAGATAGGTCCCGGGACCCAGTGTCAGCTTCATCTCATATTCCGAAGCCAAAGCCGTCAGCAGGTATTGCAGCACGCCCACGCCCGCCGGCAGGCCGATCAGGATACCGATCACCGTCAGCCACAGGTTCTGGCTGATCAGCAGCCGGCCGATCTTGCTGTTCTTGAAGCCGACCACCTTCAGCGTTGCCATCTCCCGGTACCGTTCCGTGTAGCTCATCACGCCCAGGTTGTACAGCACCACGATGCCCAGCGCCACCGCCGCGATCACCAGCAGCCAGATCATCTTGTTCATCAGGTCAATGAACGTCTCAAAGGAATCCATGATAGACCGCTTGCTCTGGGTGTTCAGGATCCAGTCATTAGCCTCAATCTCCGTTGAATCTGTAAACACCGCGCTGATCGTGTAGCTCACGCCGGTCTTCTCCGCCAGGGTGCGGGTCATCATGATGCTCTCGCTCAGGCACTTGCAGATGCCTGCCACCGGCACGGTATAGCTTTCGTCCGTGCCGTAGGGCGAGAAGGTGATCTCATCCCCTGCTCCCACGCCTGCCGCCGTTGCCACCCGCTCGCCGATATAGGCGCCGTCGTCCGTCAGGGAGGTGATGTTCATATCCTGGTTCGCGAACCGGATCTTGTCATGGGTAATCTCATAGACTTCCAGCGTATACCCTTTGTCGCCGATCTGCACGCTGCGCAGCGCCACCCAGTCTCCGTCATACTTCTCCGCCAGTGCGGCCGCTTCCTCATTGGTTACGTTCTCCGTGTCCAGGTTGATCCTTGTGGTGTAGTTGTAGGCCTGGTCAAAGAATATATCCATAAAGGAATCCAGGGTATCCTTCATGCCCATGCCGCCCACCAGCAGCACCATGCAGCCCACAACGCCGAAGAGCGTCATCCAGGACCGGGATTTATGCCGCAGCAGATCCCTCAGGTTCCATTTGATTCCGAAACCCAGCGCCTTGAACCGCTTGGTTTCCTCCACGGCCAGGTGCTTCATCCGTTTGGGCGTATAAGGCCGCAGCGCATCCGCTGCCGTACCCTGCAGCATCTTCCTTACGGACAGGAAGCCGATCAGGGTCAGGAATACATTGATCAGCACGATCACCAGCCAGCTGAAGGACGGCGCGTACAGCGTCAGGTGAAGCATATCCAGGTAAATAGCCATGGCGCTGTCCGGGTTGATGATAAACCAGCCCAGCCCGTAGCCGATGGCGATGCCCAGCACTGATCCGATCAATCCGATGATCAGGGCATAGGAGGTATAGTGCGTCAGGATCCGCTTGTTCTTGAATCCCAGTGCCTTCATCGTGCCGATCTGCCGTTTTTCACTGGCCGTAATCCGGTGCATGGTGGTCACCATGGTCAGGATCGCAATAGCCAGGAACAATACCGGCAGAATGGATCCCATGGTCTTGCCTTCATCAACCTCACCCTGGGCTTCCTTCCAGGTGAAGGTTTCCTCCCGGGACACCACCAGCAGCGTCCGTCCCAGCGCCTTGTCCAGTTTCTCCACGAAGTCCGCCTTCTCCAGGCCGCTCTTCACGTTCAGCTGCATATACAGCGATCCGCCGATGAACATCTTCGCCATGGCAGGGATCGCGTTGTCCATCATCTTCGGGGAGATGAAACCGAAACCGTGGGAGTTGTAGTCCGGCATCATCTGGGTCTCGTCCGGCAGGCAGATCAGGTATTCGCTGGACTTGACCAGGCCCTTCACGGTGCCGGTCACCTCGATCATTTTATAGGTCAGGCTCATGCTGTCGCCCAGCCCGATTCCGTTTGCCGCGGCATAACGGTCTGAAAGCCAGATCCCGTTCTCGCTTTCCGGGTCATATTCTTCCCCGGAGGTCACCAGCAAGCCGGATACCTTCGGGTTCTCCACCACCGTCATGGCCAGGGTGTCTTCCGTCCCCTTCACCGCCGTGATCACGGACAGGTACCGGGTGGCGTCCTCCACCCCGTCAATGGCCAGCACCTTCTGCAGGTCTTCCTCGCTGAAGGCTTTCTCGGCATAGATCCGGTAATCCGCATAACCGGTCGCGTCATAAATCTCTGTCAGGTTCTTTTCCAGGCTGTACCATTCAATATTGAATCCCAGGAACACTCCTACCCCAAAGGCAATCATCAATACCATGGAGATAAACTGCGCCTTGTACCTCCACAGCGTCCGAAACAACTTCTTGATCAACATAAAACTCAATCCTCTTTATTAGGAACTTCACATGTTTTTCCAGAGTATATAAAACCAATCATAATTATGAATTGTGAATTATGAATTATGAATTCCGAAGAAGCGGACTGTTACCAGTCCACTTCTTCGACTGTCAGCGGCTTTTCCTGTTCTTCACAGGACTTGATCTTTCCGTTCTTCACCCGGATCACCACGTCCGCCATCTTCGCGATGTTCTGGTTATGCGTCACAATGATGATCGTCTTCTTCATATCCCGGGCCATGGACAGCAGCAGCTTCAGCACCATCACGCCCGTCTCGGAATCCAGTGCGCCGGTAGGCTCATCGCACAGCAGGATCTGCGGGTTCTTCGCCAGCGCCCGGGCAATGGATACCCGCTGTTGCTCGCCGCCGGACAGTTCGGACGGAAACTGATGAATGTGATCGGCCAGGCCTACTTCCCGCAGCATGTCATGGCTGCTCAGCGGGTTGATGGCAATTTCCTTCACCAGGGCCACGTTCTCGATCACCGTCAGGGTCGGGATCAGGTTATAGCTCTGGAACACAAAACCCACGGTTTCCGCCCGGTAATCCGCCAGCTCGTTCTCCGTCAGGGTGGAAATATCTTTTCCGTTCACAATAATGGTCCCCTCTGTCGGACTGTCCAGGCCGCCCAGCAGGTTCAGCAGCGTGCTCTTTCCCGCGCCGCTGGGTCCGAGAATCACAATGAACTTTCCCTCTTCCAGGGAAAGATCCACATGATCCAGCGCCCGCTGTTCATGATCACCGTTCCGGTAAACCCGGGAAACATTCTTCAGTTCCACGATACTCATTGGTTCGTCTCCTTTATGCTTGTTAGTTGCGGCTAACTATAGGCCCTAAAAAAACTGCTCTCTGTCGATTTCTTTTCAGAGATCAGTTTCCGCGGTGTTAGTCGTGTCTAAAATTGTATACCATACAGGGCGAAATTTGTCAAGTGCAAACGTTTGAAATTAGAAAATTCTAATTTTGTTGTTGACAGACCGCCCTGAACCGTGTATTCTGTCTGCCGTAAGTGAACAGTGTTCGCTTAAGTCCGAAAGGAGGCGTCTCCATGGCCCGTGATAAATCCGCCCATCATGAAAAGATCATCGCTGCCGCCTGGGAGGAGTTCATGACTTACGGCTTCACGGACGCTTCCATGCGGCGTATCGCCGCGGCCGCGGGCATGAGCGTGGCCGGCCTGTACAAGCACTTTACCGGCAAGGAGGAGATGTTCGCCGCCCTGGTGGAGCCTGCCTGCCAGGGACTCATTGACATGTACCGGCAGGAGGAAACAGCCGAGCGCATGGCCGCCCATGACGGCAGCCTCACCGATAAATGGGAGCAGGGCGGTGAAGCCCGGCTGGCCATGACCTACATTTATGATCACCTGGATGCTTTCCGCCTGCTGATCTGCAAATCCGCCGGCACCCGGTATGAATCCTTCCTCCATGACCTGGCGGTGGAAGAGGAAAAGACCACCATGGCCCTGATGGAGCTGCTGAAGGAGCAGGGTGTACACATCAACGACGTCAATCCGGAGGAATTCCACCTGCTGGTCACCACCAGCATCAGCGCCATTTTCCAGGCGGTGGTGCACGGGTTCAACCGCGAGGATGCCATGCACTATGCCGACACCCTCGACGCCTTCTACACCGGAAGCTGGCAGGTGCTTTTCGGCTACTGAGCCCCTTTATTTTCGTAACATCGGGGGCGCTTTTTTTCGCCCTTGTTGTTAGCCAATTCTAACTTAGGAGGTCGATCTTCCCATGGCAAAACAGGCAAAAGCCCGTAAACGCAGCACCTTCAGCTGGGTGATGGAGTTTGCGGGCACCCGCAGGAGCAGTTACGTCATCAGCGTGCTGCTGGCAATCGCCAATGTGGTCTGCGGTTTCATTCCCTTTCTCTATCTGGCCAACATCGTCCGGAGGCTGCTGGAAGGTACAGCGGATTTCTCCTACTGCCTGACGCAGGTCCTGTATATGGGTCTGTTCTGGGTGCTGAGCCGGCTGTTCCACACCTTCTCCACCACCATGTCCCATAAAGCCACCTTTGAGGTGCTGGCGGGTATCCGCCGGCAGCTGACGAGGAAACTGGCCCGGATGCCCCTGGGCGACGTGCTGGATGAATCCTCCGGCACCTATAAAAACATCATCGTAGAACGCGTGGATTCCATGGAAACAACCCTGGCCCACATGATTCCCGAAGTGACCTCCAACCTCCTGATTCCCTTTGTGATCTTCGGTTATATGGTCAGTATCGACTGGCGTCTGGCGCTGCTTTCCCTGCTGACGGTGCCGGTAGGCTTCGCCTGCTTCGCACTGATGATGCGCGGCATGAAGGAAGACTATACAAACACCATCGTCAAAACCAAGGCGCTGAACGATACTGCTGTGGAATACATCAACGGCATTGAAGTCATCAAGGCTTTCGGCAAGGCAAAAACCAGCTATGACAAGTTTGTGACCGCCGCAAAGGAAGGCTCCGACTGCTTCGTTCAGTGGATGCGCCGCTGCAACGTTTACCAGAACACGGCTATGGCCGTCCTGCCGGCTACCCTGCTGCCCCTGCTGCCCTTCGGCGTGAGCTATTTCATGAACGGCTCCGTCACCGCGCCGGACCTAGTCATGCTGATCATCCTGGCCATGGGCCTGATCACGCCCTTCATCATGGCCTCCAACTACATGGATGACCTGAGCAAATGCGGCACCATCATCGGCGAGGTGACCACCATCCTGACCAAGCCGGAGCTGAAGCGTCCGGAACGGCTGGCCCAGTCCCCCGTCGGCACCACCATCTGCCTGAATGACGTGCATTTCGCCTATAAGGAAGAGGAAGTGCTCCACGGCGTAAACCTGACCATTGAAGAAGGTACCGTCAACGCCCTGGTCGGCCCCTCCGGTTCCGGTAAGAGCACCATCGCCAAGCTGATCGCTTCCTTCTGGGATGTGGACAGCGGTGAAATCACCTTCGGCGGTACCGACATCCGGGACATTCCGCTGGATGACTACCAGCACCGCATCGCCTACGTGTCCCAGGATAACTACCTGTTCGACCTTAGCGTCATGGAAAACATCCGCCTCGGCAATCCCAAAGCCACCGACGCACAGGTTATTGAAGCCGCAAAGGCCTGCGGCTGCCATGATTTCATCATGCAGCTGGAGAACGGCTACCAGACGATCTGCGGCGGCGCCGGCGGCCACCTGTCCGGCGGCGAACGCCAGCGTATCTCCATCGCCCGGGCCATGCTGAAGAACGCGCCCGTCATCATCCTGGACGAAGCCACCGCTTATACAGATCCGGAAAATGAAGCGCTGGTCCAGCAGAGCGTTGCGAAACTGGTCAAGGGCCGCACGCTGCTGGTCATCGCCCACCGCCTGTCCACCATTGCCTCCGCCGACCAGATCATCCTGATCAACAACGGCCGCGTCGAAGCGTCCGGAACCCAGCAGGAACTGCTGGACAGCAGCGACCTGTACCGGAGCATGTGGCATGCTCATATTGCCGCGAAGGAGGCTGAGGACGTTGCTTAAGATCCTAAAAGAATACTTTGATTTCTGTAATAAAACAGACCGGAATAAATTCTACCTGGCCGTGGTGCTGGGCGTCCTCCGGGCCATGTTCTCCGTCCTGCGGATCACCGCCGTTGCGGTGGTTGTTCAGGGGCTCATTGAAGGTCAGCTGACCTCCCGTCACCTGTGGCTTTCCTTTGGCATCATGGCCGTCTCCGTCATCGGCCAGATCATGGTGACCCTGAAAACCACCATGCTCCAGTGTGAAGCCGGCTATCATTCCTGCTGCAACAAGCGCATTGAGATTGCCGAGCACCTGCGTTACCTGCCCATGGGTTTCTTTAACCGCAACTCCCTGGGTGCCATCACCAACGTGACCACCAACACCATGGAATCCCTGGCGGATGTGGCTGCCCGGATCGTCATGGTCACCACCCAGGGCATCCTGACCACGTCTGTCATCGCCATCTTTGTCCTGGCCTTTGACTGGCGCATCGGTCTCGTCCTGGTGGCCGGCATCCTGCTCTTCCTGCTGTTCAACTCCCGGATGCAGAAAGCCACCGTCCCGCTGGCTTCCCGGAAGCATAACGCGGACGAAGACCTGGTTTCCCAGGTCATCGAATACGTCCAGGGTATCGCTGAAGTAAAGAACTATTCCATGACCGACAGCCGGGCAAAGCGCCTGGACGCCGCCATCAACGAGAAGCGGGATACCGATACCGCCGTGGAATTCACCGTCATGCCCTGGGTCACCATCCAGAACATCACCACTAAGCTCACCGGCATGCTGATGAGTATTCTCTCCCTGAAGTTCTATTTCGACGGCACCATGCCGCTGCTCTACTGCATCATGATGATGATCTCCGCCTTCATGGTCTTTGAAAGCCTGGAGGCCATGGGCTCCTTCTCCGCCCTGCTGCGGACCGTCCATGTGGCTGTAACAAAAACAAAGGAAATCATGGATATGCCGCCCATGGATATCGACGGAGCGGACATCACCCCAGCCAGACGGGATATTGAGCTGAAGAACGTGGACTTCTCCTACGACCGGAAAAAGATCATCGACAATGTGTCCCTGACCATTCCGGAAAAGACCACCACCGCCTTCGTCGGTCCCTCCGGCGGCGGCAAAACCACCCTGTGCCACCTCATGGCCCGGTTCTGGGACGTGCAGGGCGGCCAGGTGCTCCTGGGCGGCCGGAACGTGAAGGATTACAGTTTCGACTCCCTGATGAAGAACTTCAGCTTTGTGTTCCAGAATGTCTACCTGTTTGAGGATACAATCGCCAACAACATCCGCTTCGGCGAACCGGGCGCCTCCATGGACCGGGTCATTGACGCGGCGAAGAAGGCCCGCTGCCACGACTTCATCATGGCCCTGCCGGATGGTTAGGTTACGATACCGTGATCGGCGAAGGCGGCGCCAGCCTCTCCGGCGGTGAGAAGCAGCGCATTTCCATTGCCCGCGCCATCATGAAGGACGCTCCGGTCATCATCCTGGATGAAGCCACCGCCAACGTGGATCCGGAAAGCGAAACCGAGCTGACCGCAGCCATTGAAGCCCTGACAAAGGAAAAGACCATCATTATGATTGCCCACCGCCTGAAGACCGTCCGGAACGCTGACCAGATCTATGTGATCGACAACGGTAAGATTGCCCAGCACGGCACCCATGACGAGCTGATCAGAAAGAACGGTATTTATAAAACCTTCGTGGAAGGCCGGCAGGAAGCGGCCTCCTGGAAGATTGCCTGATTCCCGGTGTCCCCGCGAAAGCGATGACATACAAACTATTTCCATAAAAGGAGGGAGTACCTCAATGAAAAAACTGTTTTCCATCCTGCTTGCCCTGACGCTGGCGCTGGGCATGAATGCGGCATTTGCCGAAAGCAGCCCCTATGCCGGCGGAACCGGCACCGCTGAAGATCCTTACCGGATTGCCACAGCGGAGCAGCTGCTGGCCCTTTCCGCGGCCGTGAATGACGGCAGTGCAGGCGGATATTACGGTGCCTGCTTCGTCCTGACAGAAGACCTCGACCTTGCCGGAATTGAATGGCAGCCCATCGGACAGATGGATCTGGCAGACCAGAGCAATGTGAGCTGCATGTTCATGGGCGTATTCGACGGACAGGGCCACACCATCTCCAATATGACCTTCAGTTCCGATTATCCCATCGTTGGTGCAGGAATCTTCGGCATGAACCTGGGTGAAGTGAAGAACCTGAACGCGAAGAACATCACCGTCACCTGCACGGATACCTTCTCCAATGCTGTCGGCGCCGTGGTAGGCTATAACATGGGCATGGTTCATGATGTAACCCTGTCCGGGGAAAACAGCATTGCCGGTGTCAACTGCATCGGCGGTATTGCCGGCGGCAACAACGGTGCGGTTTATAACTGCTCCGTGGACGGCACAACCATCCGCGTCCTGGGTGACAATGCATTCCCTGAAGGCCGTATCGTCCAGGCGGACGTTGCGGAATGCGGCGGTCTGGTCATCGGCGGCAGCTTCGGCGGCAGCATTGACAACTGTACCGCAAAAGGCACTGTGATCGCGGAAGGCAATGAGCCCATCGCCCTGGGCGGCATCGCCGGCTGCCTGGAAATGATGGACACCGTCACCAACTGCACCGCGGATGTGACCATCACCACCGTCAAGGGCGGCCATGCCATCGGCGGCCTGTGCGGCTTCGGCGGCTCCCACTCCAACGGCAATATCATTGCGGAAACAGAAGGCGTCGTAACCACCAAGTATCCCTCTGAGATCACCAATTGCAAGGTCACCGCGGTCATCAACGCTCCCGGTGCCACCCACGTGGGCGGCCTGTTCGGCACCGGCCTTTACTTCTACGGTGAAGAAACCGCCTTCAAGGTCAGCGGCTGCTCCGTAAAGGCGGAGATCACCGGGGCCGTAACTCCCGGCGCCGTCGCCGGTCGTTCCGTCAACAGCGTGATCGAAAGCTGTGAAGCCGATGTAACGCTGGACGGCGAAGCGCTGACTGCTGAAACCGGTGAAACTTCTGTGATGTATGAGAGCGCCGACCAGGGCGAAGAAGAAGCCGCGAACGACGCCGCCTGAGAAAAACCCGGAAACAAAAAGCAAAATCAGAGGTGGAAAAACTCCATGATGAAATATAAAGGGTTTTACCTGCATATGTTCTCCACGTTGATCCGGAAACATTTGCGGGAATCCTACGGTAAGGAAACCACCCGCCGGGCGCTGAAAAATGCGCCCGGCATTTACCGGGAAATGCTCACCCAGGTGGACGACATCGGCGCTGACAATCCCATGGCCAGTAACATTTATATGTGCTTTGTGCTCATGGCCATCTGGAAAGGTGCGGAAGGCGCCATTACGCCGGACGGCTTCCGTCCCGTAATCCGGAATATGGTCAAAACACCCCTGGTCACAAAGATCCTGGGCAAGCGGGATATGAACAAGCCGGAAGACCTGGCGCAGTCCTGGAAAGGGCTTTATGAAAAGAAAGAGTGGGCGGACAACCGTCCTCAGTACCGGGATAAAACCTGGGATTATCATATTGATAAAACAAAGCACCGGGACGGTGTATACTATTACTTCACCAACTGCCCGCTCAACAATTACGCACGGAAATACGGGTATATGGAAATCCTGCCCGTCTGCTGTGAGCTGGATTACCTGATCACCGAAGCAAACCACGCAGTTCTGCATCGGGACCAGACCCTGGCTTCCGGCGGAACCATGTGCGATTACTGGGTGGTTCCCGACAAAATCAAAGATCCCCGGTGAAACCGGAGCAAAAAAACGTACCGGTACGGTCCTTCCGATCGTGCCGGTTTTTTTTCTTCTGTTTTCCTGTCCGGTCAGACGCTTTCAAACCTTTCCCAGCCGTCTCCGGCGTCCGTTTTATGGCGGATGAAGTCAAAGTCGCAGCAGTCCCCGCCCTGGCAGAGGGTTTTCGTCCTCCTGAAATCCGTATAGGGCAGCTTCCCGAAGTTGATCACGTCTGAATGGCAGAACATCGCGCCCAGTTTCATCAGGTTCCGCTCGCTGAAAATGTGCCAGTACACGCATTCCCGGCATTCAAAGTGGAACCGGTCTTTCGGATCCTCCTCCAGGTGCCAGGTGTATTGCCAGCCGGCGCCGCTGCCGTGCCGGAATCCGAAGGGCAGGATCTTTTTCATCATCGGAAGGAAAAAGGACCGCCGGGCCATCTTCCGGTAGGATTCCGGCGTCAGGGCGCCCCACATGGTTTCGGATATAATCCGGTAGGCTTCCGGCTCGCTTTTCCTGTGCATCTGCAGCACTTCGTACAGGGCGATGGTGGTCAGGATCTGGGCAATATGCTTATAGTTGCCCCTGTCGCACCACTTTTCCTCTTCCTTCAGCAGCACCAGCATCCGGCTGTAAACGTCCTGCCGGACCTCCTCCGGCAGCGTCGGGAACAACTTTTTATACCGGCTGATCTTCACCAGGTTCTCCGGTGTATAGGCTTTCATGCCTGTCCTCCATCATTCTGAATTTCGTTTCGGTTTACCGCATGCATGCCGCAATGGCGTCCAGCACCGGCTGCCGCCACTGTTTCTGGAACAGCCAGGCTTCATGCTGCATGTCGAACCGCAGCAGTTCCGGATCCCGGAAATGCTGCAGGTACCGCTTTTCGTATTTCGGCCCCATCTTCAGGGCATAGATCACATGCACCTTTGTGCCCTCCGCGTGGAGGTCGTTCCCCAGGGGCGTCACGTAGTCGGAGTAGTATTCCCGGCCCACCGTTTTCGGGTGCAGCGAGGCGATGCTCTGCGCAAACTGCTCCATAAAGTCGTTCGTCTCCGCGTCGTTGTCCACGCCAAAGGCTTTCACCAGCAGCTTCTTCAGCTTTTCCTTCTTTTTTTCGCTCTTTCCGGCATTTCCGATCAGGCGGCCCACAAGCCCCGTCATGATCCTGCCGACAAGCGGACTCCCCTGGTCCAGGTCGGATCCGCCGATGAACACATGGTCCATGTGGATCCTTCCCCGCTCCAGCAGCAGCCCCGCGAAGCTTCCGCCCAGGGAGGAACCGTAGGCGCCGTCCACCCGGCCGCCGTGGTTTTCCAGGATATAATCCTCAATCTTTTTCGTCACGGTCAGCATGTCGGTAAACGGCTTGCTGCTGTCCCCGTCGAATCCGTCATAGTTGACGCAGATCAGATGGTACTGTGCCTTCAGGTCCTCCAGCACCTCACGGAAATTGATCTCCCAGGTGCAGCCCGTCCCCGGCAGCAGCACCAGGGTCTTTCCTGACCTGTTTCCCGTCTCGGTGATCTTCATTTCTTCTCCGCCTCCCGGCATTCCGTGTACATCAATGCGATCCGCGCCGCCATTTCCTTGCTGAATTCCACCTTCCAGCCGTTATCCTCCAGGAACTTCAGGTATTCCTGCGCGGACCACTGGTGCTCAAACCGGATTCCCGCAATCCGCAGGATCCGGGACCAGATGCGGCTGCCCAGGGTCCCCTTATGCTCCACAAACGTCGGGGCAATCAGCAGTCCGCCCGGCCGCAGCACGCGGCTGATCTCCCGCAGCGCCTTCTGCGGATCCGGCACAATGTGCAGGGCGTTGGCAATCAGCACCACGTCAAAGCTGCCGTCGGCGTAGGGCAGGCTCATGGCGTCCGCCACCTCAAAGTCCAGGTTGGCAGGCCGCGGTCCTTTCTTTGCCTCGGCGATCATGCCGTCGGAATAGTCCGTGGCGATCATCCGCCTGGCCGCCGGCGCCACATGCCTGGCCAGCAGTCCGGGGCCGGTGGCAATCTCCAGCACTTCCATACCCCGGATCTTCTGCGGGATGCGCTCATACATAAAGTTGTATATCTTCTGATCCGCCTTCATCGCCTGTTTATAGATCGGCGCGTACAGGTCCCAAATCTTTTTCTTCATGGCAGCACGTCCTCAGTTCAGTTTTTTATATCCGCAGTCGCAGTACGGCCCGCCGGACGCCAGGGTGTATTCCCGCACAAACCGGCTTGCTCCGCTCGCGTCCGCCATGGTGTAGTCTAGCCTGCACATGGCCGGAACGTATTCATAAAGGTTCAGTTCCTTCATCAGCCGGCAGATCCCGCACCGGAAGAACCTGGCCTCGTACCCGGAGCCGTCCTGATACGGAATGTATATCATGTTCCAGGAATAGGGATTCCGGTCCGCCGCCCGAAGCGCTTCCGTCTTCTTCATTCCCTCAATGTCCTTTGCGGTAAACTTCTTCCTGCCGGAAAGCCGGCAGAAGAAGCGCATGGCGGGAATCATCATGGACCGGTTGTAAAACTCCGTCATCTGTTCCATGGTCGGCTTTGGATGCATATGCAGGCAGAAAGCTGAAAAAAGGGCGCAGTTCACAATATTCATTTTGAACCGGTCTCCCTTTTCAAATTCGGGCAGTCTCCGGATCAGCATCCGGTAATCCTTTTTTGCCTTTTCCGTAACTTCCCCGGCCTTTTCCCGGTCATACCCCAGCACGTCGCCCAGGTTTTTCCGGAAGGAATTTCTGAACAGCGTCCACATGCCTGCCGGCATTCCCGCGTATCTCATTTTTCCTGTGCCTCTTTCTGTTCCGTTCTTTTCCCGGTCCTGCTTGTTATATATGCCTATATTTTCCCGTTCGCAGCCGGTTCCTGCTTTATTCCCTGTCGCTTGCAGGACTCATTCTTTAATCGTTAGTTTAAACTAACATCATAGGAGTATAGCACTCTTTCCGGGGAAAAGGAAGGGGCTTTCGCACAGAAAAAAGAGAATTTCAGAAAAAAAGGGCGCCGCCCGTCACAGGCGGCGCTCCTCCCGGTCATGCCGGATTGTGCTTACTGCATTTCAGAAACCTGGGCCACCGTTTTCGCGTCGGTGTATTCGGAGCCGTCCGCCAGGAAAATCTTCACGTCCGCGGTACTGTTGATGCTGTCCGCCGCGATTCCGGTTTCCGTGATGTCCAGGATTTTGCCGTCGGCACCCGTAAACTGGCTGCCGACTGCCTGGCCGAGCAGGAGACCCGTGGCGTTTTCAACCGGGTTTTCCGCGTCTGTGGTTATTTTTACGTTTACAGCCTTGCAGCCGTCAATCAGGAAACTCTGGGGCGTGCCTCCCTCGGAAAATCCGCCGCCGACAAAACCGCCGACGAAGGGCACGCCGTCCGTAATGCTGATTTCCACATTTTCCACTGTGCAGCCGCTGATCTGCATCCGCTTTGCGTCCGGTCCGGCCAGCACGTTGCCGCAGGCGCCGGTCAGGCCGCCGACGTAGGAGCCCTTGCCGCTGACGGTGATTTTGCTGTCCGTCACCGCGCAGTTCTTCACATACCATTCGTCGGGATTGTAGTCATCCAGGTTGACGCAGCCGGACAGGCCACCGATCCAGGCGCCTTCCGTCATACCGAAAGCCGGGACCTCGCCCAGCACAGCGGTGAGCGTGGAATTCCGGACCGTGCAGTTCTCCAGCGCGGGCTTGGAGAAGCCGCCGCCGAAAATGCCGGAGTTGCCGCCGGGCGCGGCTGTAATGTCGGTGTTTTCCACGCTGCAGTTCACGCAGGCGGAGCAGGTCAGGCCGCCGATCAGGCCGCCGGCCATCACCATGGTGCTTTCCACGCTGTTGCGGTCCGCCGCGGTCAGGTTCACATTGTCCAGCGTGCAGCGGAACGCGTATCCCACCACGCCGCCGACCAGCATGTTGCCCTTGACCCGGATATCCTTCACCGTCAGGTTCTTCACCGTACCGCCTTCGCCCACGCAAGGGAACAGGCCGACGCCGAAGAAGTGCGCCCCGTCTTCGGTGGCGTCAATCGTCAGGTTGGAAATCGTATGGCCGTTTCCGTCAAAGTTTCCCGTAAAGGCGTATTCCGCTACCGGATCCTCGCCTTCCTCGCTCTTTTCGTCCATCATATAGGCGCCGATCATGGGGAAGTTTTCATAGCCGGAAAGGTCGATATCCGCGGTCAGCACATAGCTGCCCGCCAGGTCGTTGTTCACCGCGATCAGGTCTTCCGCCGTGGCAATCTCCCTGACAGCCGTTTTTTCGGCGGCCTCCGCCGCCGCGCCGCCCGCGGCCAGGGTCAGGGCCAGGACCAGGGCGGTCATCAGACTCAGCAGTTTTTTCATCAGAATATACTCTCCTTTTGTTTGAATATTTTCAGCAGAACAGCCCGGTCAGCAGGCCGATGCCTGCCACGAACAGTCCCGCCAGGGGGCACATCACCAGGGTCCACATCAGTCCGTGTTCCGGAATGGCCAGCGTTTTCAGCCATTCCTTCCGTTCCCATCCCCTGCAGCCCTCCGCTCCTTTGATCATATGGGTGATCCTCTGCGGCAGGATGCAGTCCAGGATGATGAAATCGGTAATGCTTACCATGGTCATTTCCGCATAGCCTGCCCAGAACAGCGGCCAGAAGCCGGTCATTCCCGCCATCCGCCCGCTGACGCCCCAGAAGAGAACCAGCAGGATATACAGCGGGTGCAGGATCCACTTCATGACCCGCACGTCCTTCTTCTCCACATACGGTGCGGCCGCTTCCTTAATGTCTTTGGGGAACATCGTGCTGTAAGCCTGGGGCACCACCAGGAATCCCAGCAGCGCCACTCCGTTGAAAACCACGGCCATCGTGAGTCCGTCCAGGATAATCCGGGCCCAGTTCATAATCCTTCCTCCTTACCGGTTCGGTCAGATGCTCCATTCCGCACCGGCGGACTGCAGCTTTGTCATGCGCCGGAACAGGCCGTCTTCTTTCTTCAGCAGCTCCGCGGGGCTGCCTTCCTCCGCCACCTTGCCGTCGGCCAGCACCACAATCTTGTCCGCCGCTTCCACGGTGCGCATCCGGTGGGCGATTACCAGTACCGTCTTGCCTGTCAGCAGCCGGGACAGGGCACCCTGCACCTTCGTTTCGTTCTCCACGTCCAGGGAGGCTGTCGCCTCGTCCAGCAGCACGATCGGCGCGTCCTTCAGCAGTGCCCGGGCGATGGAAATCCGCTGGCGTTCACCGCCGGAAAGCTTCGCGCCGTTCTCGCCGATGGGCGTGGCATAACCGTTGGGCAGCTTCTCCACAAACTCATCGCAGTTGGCAGCCTTTGCCGCCGCCAGCACTTCCTCATCCGTCGCGCCGTACTTGCCCAGCCGGATGTTTTCCATCACGGTATCGTCAAACAGCACCACGTCCTGGAAGACCATGGAGTAGTCACTCAGCAGCACCTCCGGATCAACGCCGGAGATATCAACGCCGCCCACCAGGACGGAGCCTTTATCAACATCCCACAACCGTGCGGCCACCCTTGCGCAGGTGCTCTTGCCGGAGCCGGAAGGTCCGACCAGTGCGGTCACTTCCCCTTCTTTGGCGGTGAAGCTTACGCCGCTGAGCACTTCCTGGTTGTCGTAGGCGAAGCTGACGTTCCGGAATTCGATGTCATGGCCCTTGGGCATAAACACTTCCGTACCTTCCGCGGTGGGGGTGTCATGGACCTCCTGCAGCCGGTTGGCGGAAACCTGGGAAACAAACATCTCCGCAATCAGCGCCAGTGCCTGGTCAAAGGGAGCGTAAATCCGGGTAATGGCCAGCAGGAACATGAACAGCACCATGAAGTCGACCTTTCCGCCAAGGATCAGGCTGGTGCCCGTCAGGATGGTTGTCGCCACACCCAGGCGCATAATCACGCTGGCCAGGTTCACGAAGATGCCGATGGTCAGCTCTCCCTTTCGCATGATCTTCTCATTCCGGTCAATCTTTTCGTTCAGCTCTTCCAGGAAACGGTTTTCCTGGTTGGTCGCCCGGATCTCCCGGATATTCTCCAGCGTTTCCTGGATGCCGTCCGCCACCCGCACGGCGGATTTCTTGTTTTCTTCCGACCGCTTTTTATACACTTTCCGGCTGCCGAAGAGCAGGCCGAAGGCCACCGGCACGCCCCACAGGCAGGCCAGTGCCATCCGCCAGTCGTACGCAAGCATGCCGGCGGCGATAATGGCTGTGGAGATCGCTGAACCGTACAGGTAGCTCAGGCAGTGGGACCAGACGTGCTCCAGCCGGTTCACGTCACCCATCAGGGTCTCCGTCAGGTCCGCCAGGTCATGCTTGCCGAAGTAGCCCAGCGGCAGCCTGCGCAGGCGTTCCGCCAGGCCGATCCGGACGTCCTTCACCTCGCCGTATACCAGGCCGTAGGTCGCCCTGTACTGCTGCAGGTGCACCGTATAGGAAATCACCAGGAAAAGAGCCGTCACCCCGATGAACAAAAGCAGGCTCGGCAGCGGCGATCCCTTTGTCAGCGTATCCATGAAGCCGGACATCAGCTTATACAGGATGCCCATGCCGCAGATGACCACCAGGTTGACGATCACGGTCCACAGGGTTCCCTTTTGGATATTCTTCACTCCGTGATCCGTCAGTGCGTATTTCCGCTGTACATTCTTCCAGAACATATCACATCGCCTCCCCTTCGGTGGAAATCCGCCAGCTGGCCGCCTGGTTGTAGTCCGCCCACATCCGGGCATACAGGCCGCCGGCTTTGACCAGCTCGACATGGGTGCCGCTTTCCACTGCCTGTCCCGCGTCCAGCACGATAATCCGGTCCGCGTTCACAACCGTGGACAGCCGGTGGGCAATCATGATCACCGTCCGGCCTTTGGTCAGGGACGCAAAAGCTTTCTGGATCAGCACTTCGTTCTCCGGATCGGCAAAGGCCGTTGCCTCGTCCAGCACCACAATCGGTGCGTCCTTGAGGATTGCCCGGGCCAGCGCCACGCGCTGCTGCTCGCCGCCGGAGAGATAGGTGCCCTCCGTTCCGATCAGCGTATCAATCCCCTGCGGCAGCTTGGCGATGATGTCGTCACACTGGGCGGCCTTCAGCGCCGCCGTCACTTCCTCCCGGGAAGCTTCCGGCCGGGCGGCCCGGACGTTCTCCAGGATGGAGGTTTTGAACAGCCGGTTGTTCTGGAACACAAAGGCCACCTGGTTCATCAGCACATGGGGATCCATCTCCCGCACGTCCGCGCCGCCGACTTCCACCGTGCCGGAGGTCACGTCCCAGAAGCGGGGGATCAGGCTGGCTGCCGTGGTCTTACCGCCGCCGGAAGGACCAACCAGCGCCACGGTCTCGCCGGGATTCACCCGGAAGGAGACATGATTCAATGCCGGCAGTTCCGCTCCGTCATAGGTGAAGGAAACGTCTTTAAACTCCACAGTGTTGTCCTTCGGTTTCCGCGGGCTGGCAGTCACCGGCAGCACGGGCGCGTCCATCACCTGGTTGATCCGCGCCAGCGCGTTGGTGGCCTGCATCATCCCGCTGGCCATGAACATAATCCTGGCCAGCGCCGTGGAGATAATCGCGGAAAACACCGCGTAGAAAGCAAAATTGGTGATAAAGCCCGCAAAGTTTCCGCCCTCCAGCGCGGAAGGAGCAATCAGCAGCGCCGCGGGAACCAGGAACGCAAAAGCCGCCTCCGTAAAGGTCAGGTTCAGGGCCTGGGGTTTGCTGCAGATACCGCAGGAAAACTTTTCCGACTTGGTGCTGTAGTCCTCAATGGCCTGCCGGAACGCCCGGAAGGAATACACCGTCTGCTGAAAGATCTTTACCACGGGGATACCCCGGACGTACTCCGTGCCGGCCTTGCCGATATAGTCCTGGGCTTTCTGGTAGTCCGCGATGAGCTTCGCGTTCTTTCCGCCCATCATGGCAGACATAGCCGCCAGGGAAATGACCGCCGCCAGCAGGCAGGCAGCGCCCATCCGCCAGTCAAACACAAACATCAGCACCAGCATAGAAACAAACATGGCGATCGTGCCGGTAATATCCGCCAGGTTATGGGCCAGCAGGGTTTCCGTCTCCGCCGCCGCCCCGTCCAGGCGGTTCCGGAGCAGGCCGGAAGCATTGGCGTCAAAAAAGCCCAGCGGGGTCTTCATCAGGCGCGCCATGCCCTGTTTCCGGATATTGGCCGCCGTGCGGAAAGCCGCCAGGTGCGTGCACATCAGCGCCGCGAAATAGACGACAATGCCGGCCACTGCAGCAGCAAACGCCAGCCAGCCGTACCGGGAAATCCCGGCTGCCTGTGTCCAGTCCGGAGCCACAGCAATCAGTTCCCGCATGACCAGCCAGATGCAGAGATAGGGTGCCATTCCCAGGACCATAGCCACACCGGACAGCCCCATGCCCAGCCAGGTCAGCTTCCGGTAGCCGCCCGCGTATTGCAACAGTGCCGCTACGTCATTCTGCTTTTTCCCTTGTTTTGAGCTCATCGTTCCTTCTCCTTTTCCCTTTCCGGGAGTATTATTTACTTTTTCCCGATCAGCAGTGCCGATCCGCTCAGGCCCATCCAGCCTGCTTCGCCTTTTTTCATGAATTTGCCGTTCGTCGTGCCAATCAGCTCTGCTTTCTCATATCCCAGGTCTTTCAGCTTTTTCAGGAAGGCGTTCATGTCCCCGTATTTGGAAACGGACATAATATCATGAATCACGAAGGTACCGCCCTTCTTCAGCGTCCGCAGCGTCTCCAGCAGGATCGCCTGCCGGTCGCCCGGGATGTTGTGATAGACGTAGTTGCTGGTAACGGTGTCAAAGGTTTCATTCGGGAATTCCAGCCGGGTCGCGTCCCCCTGCCGGAAACTCACATTCTTTACGCCTTCCGCCCGGGCGTTATCCTCGCACAGCTTTTTGCTGAAGGAGGCGTATTCCTTTCCCCAGCGGTCAACGCCGATCACGGCTGCGTCCGGATTCCGTTTGGCCACGGCAATGGACAGGGCGCCGCTTCCGCAGCCCACATCCAGGCATTTCCCGCCCTTGGGAACCTTAACGTATTCCGCGGTGCCTTCGATAATCTGCCGTGACATCCGTCGCTTTCCCTGGTAGTCAAACGCCCGGTACATCATTACAGACCAGATCGACATTCCGAGGAAAACCAGTGCCAGCACGCCAAACACAATCATCAGGACTGTCCTGGCCGTTCCCTGGGCCAGCAGCGCTGCAAGTACCAGCGCTGCGCACAGTCCCAGGAAAGCAAAGTTGAACCCCCGTACCATCCCTTTAGGCATCCAGTTCTTATAATCAGGCTTCATCTTCGGCTCCCTCTCACTTAATTGTTCATTTTTCATTTTTCATTCTTCATTCGTTCTTTACCCCAGCGCCACGTCCAGTGCCATCATCAGCGTAAAGCCGAGGGAAAACATCAGCACCCCGATGTCTGAGTGTTCCCCGGCGGACATCTCCGGAATCAGTTCTTCCACCACCACATAGATCATGGCGCCCGCCGCGAAGCTGAGCAGGTAAGGCATGGCCGGCACGATCAGCGACGCGGCCAGGATGGTCAGCACCGCGCCGATGGGTTCCACCGCTCCGGACAGCACACCGTCCAGGAAAGCCTTCCCCTTATCCTTGCCTTCCGCCCGCAGGGGCATGGAAATAATCGCTCCCTCCGGGAAATTCTGGATTGCGATACCCAGGGCCAGCGCCAGCGCGCCGCCTGCGGTAATTTCCGCGGAACCCGAGATCATTCCCGCGTAAACAACGCCGACTGCCATTCCTTCCGGAATGTTGTGCAGCGTAACAGCCAGCACCATCATGCTGGTTCGGGCCAGGCGAGTCCTGGGTCCTTCCGCCTTTTCCGCGAACATGTGCAGGTGCGGAATCACTTTATCCAGCAGCAGGAGAAACAGAATGCCGATCCAGAAGCCGGCCGCCGCCGGCAGGAAAGCCCATTTCCCCATTCCTTCCGCCTGCTGCATCGCCGGGATCAGCAGGCTCCATATGGAAGCCGCGACCATGACGCCGCCCGCGAATCCGGTCAGTGCGCGCTGCACACTCTGCTTCAGGTTTTTCCTCATGAAAAACACGCAGGCAGAACCAGCAGCGGTTCCCGCGAAGGGAATCAGCAGGCCCAAAATCACATCAGCGGACCATCCGTTCATTGCTTGACATCCTCCTTAGTTAGTTATGACTAACTTGTTATATCACTATGATACCTGTATGTCAAGCAAAAGGGACGCGACCCTTTCGGATCGCGTCCTGTTTTTTGTTTTTCAGGGAATCAGGCCGCGTTTTCTTCCTGCGTTTCTTCCAGGTTTTCTTCGCAGTACAGGGTGATCACCTTATTGATCAGTTCAGCGTCCGCGTCCACCGGGAAACCGGCAGCCAGCCAGAAAGCGTAGGGGCCGTCCATGACTTTCGTCAGGTCGTCCACGTTGCTGCCGTAGCGGAACTCCAGGTGATAGGTGGTGGCGGGCGTATCAGGCATCATGAAGAAATACTTGAATTCGCCGGCGTCCTCGTCCGCGGTCTCAAACAGGAAGCCGTCCATCATACCGGACAGGGACAGCTTGCCGGCAAAAGCGTATTCATGGCTGAACACCTGATTGCCCTTCTCATCCGCGCCGCTGATGGTCAGGCCGTCAAAGGTGATCGTGCTCACACCGTTGATGAATCCGCAGGCAAACTGCATGCCGTTGGATCCGTCACCGTAGGTGTCGATTGCTTCCTGGCCGTAGATCGTGCCGGCGCAGTAGGTCTTCATCATGTCAGCCATTGCTTTTCCGTCTTCCTCACCCAGGGCCTTCACGCAGGGCTCCTGCCAGATGGCGTCATATTCCGCAGCGGTAATCACAGGGAACAGGGGTTCATAGGTGCCCTTGATGTTTTCCATCTGTTCCAGGGCTTCCGCGGCACCATCCGCGGTTTCCGCCACGCCGAAGGCGGCGGTCATCATCAGCAGGCAAAGGGTCAGTACAAAGGAAATTACTTTCTTCATTTTGGTTTCGTCCTTTCGATTCTGATACAGGAGATATTATGCCAGTGCTTTGCCCAGCGCCTTGCAGGACGCCGTGGCAGCATCGTCAGGGGCTTCGTTCGCCATTACGCTTTCCGCCGCCAGGGCAATGCCCTTCTCCGCGCAGCGGGCTTCCCAGGAGCGCATCCATTCGCCGTCGCCCCAGCCGTAGGAGCCGAACAGCGCGACTTTCTTTCCGGCCAGTGCCGGTTCAATGCTTTCCAGCATCGGCAGGAATTCGCTGTCTTCCAGCTCTTCCGCGCCCATAGCCGGGCAGCCCAGTGCCGCCGCGTCATATGCGGAAATATCGCCCACGTCAGCGCAGGTCAGCAGATCCGCTTCCGCGCCGGCTTCCTTTGCGCCCGCCGCAACCGCTTCCGCCATTGCCTGCGTATTGCCGGTGCCGCTCCAATAGATCACCGCGATCTTACTCATGTGGTTTCCTTCCTTTCCAGCCTTTCGGCTTCTCTGTATGAAAACTGTCCCGGCCGGATTGTCAGCCTCGACAGGTCCCATCCTTCCCGGTTGCGCTGCAGGTAAGCTTTTGTGCAGTGCCTGCAGCGCGCGAAGGTGCGCTGCGCCTGGGGTACGTCGCTCTCATAGACCTTCCACAGGCCTGTGCACTTGCATTCCCCGTGCCGGATAAATCCCCGCACGTCCACCGCCGGATATCCGAGGAACAGCCCGATCTCATGGGGAAAGGTTTCCGATTCCTTCAGCCGGCGGATCAGCCAGGCGATATGCCCGGAAGCGCTGCCGCCGGGATACCCGGCGTCTTTCAGCAGTTCGGCCGCCACCGGATTCCGCAGGTCCTCTTCCAGCATGGACGGACGGTAGAGATAAATCAGCGCCTTCCCGTTCTCATACCGGAGGGGCATCGCGCACACGCCCTTGGGCAGCAGGCTTTTGTTAATTGCCCGCAGGCTGGCTGTCATCTCTTCCCGGCTTTCAAACGGGCTGTTGAAAAGGCTGCCGGTTTTGATGGCTGCCAGCGTGGGTGCGCAGCAGCGGATTACGGTTTCGTCCGACATCTGTCTCTCCTTTGATTAGATTAAACTAACTTCGTTTCTTAAAAGGAGCTGCTCTCTGGCACATCCCTACACCAAAGAGCAGCTAGAAGAGGTTAGTCATGTCTAATACAAAATAACAGACATTATTCTTTCTGTCAATAGCATTTTTTTATGTGTCACAAACAGACAAATCACTCATTGACAGATGACGGCTGCTGCGTTTTGGAGCCGTCTGCGATGAAGCTGCCCGCGTCCATGCGGATCACCTCATCCGCATAGGCTTCCACGTCATCCTCATGGCTGACCACCAGCACTGCCTTGCCGGCTTTTGCAGCCTGGCGCAGTGCGTCCAGCACAATGACCGTGTTCTCATTGTCCAGGTCACCGGTGGGTTCGTCCGCCAGGATCACGTCCGGATCTGCGGTCAGCGTCCGTGCGATGGCCATCCTGCGCAGCTCTCCCCCGGACAGTTCCGCGGGCATCACATCCCGCAGGCTGCTGATATCCAGTGCCTCCATCCAGCTTTCTGCCGCATCCGTCCGGGGTTTGCCGCCGTAAAGCAGTCCCGGCAGGAGGATATTCTCATACACCGTCAGCGTATCCACGGCGCTGCGGCCCTGGGGAACCACACCGATCTTTTCATTGCGTACCCTGGACAGCTCCGCGTCCTCCAGGGCATACAGATCCGTATCGTCCAGGAAAACCTTCCCTTCCGACGGATTCAGCAGTCCCGCCAGCATATGCAGCAGCGTGGTCTTGCCGGATCCGCTCCTGCCTTTCAGCACGGTCATTTTTCCGCCCCGAAGCGTCAGGGATACCGGTTTGACCGCTTCAAAAAAGTTTGCTTCTCCCCGTTTCCGGAAGTACCGGCGGGAGATGTTTTCCGCTCTCAGTTCCATGTCAGGCGCCCTCCCTCAGTGTGCTGCCCGGGTCCACCCGGCTCAGCTTCGACGCCGTATGCAGGCTTGCCGCGCATCCGGCAGCCACCGTGACCGCGATTGCCAGGACCGCGAATACCGCGGTTGTTCCGGCTGACGGGGCCAGGTAAGGCAGCTTCAGGCTGGTTTCAATCAGCGTGGTAAAGGGGAATACCAGCACCGCGCCGAGCAGCACGCCGCAAAGCGCCCCTGCCAGGCTGCACAGGGCCGTTTCCTTCAGGATCATTCCGGAAAGCATTTTCCGGCTCATCCCCACCAGGCGGTAAACCGCCAGTTCCCGCCGCCGTTCATTCACCATCATGGAGAAGGCAATAAACAGGATCGCCAGTGCCAGGATCCAGACCGCGGCGATCAGGATCGCCACCGTTCTGGATACCCCGCCCAGGCTGTCCGATACTTCTGTGATCATGCCGGTTGTCCGGACGGATGTCGCCTTCCGGATCTTTCCGTTCAGCCGGTTGTTGACCAGGCCGATATCCGCTCCCGGAACCGTCTTCACGTAGATGGCGGATACCACCTCCGCGTCGTTTCCGGAATCAATTTTATGGCTGACGCCTTTTTCCTCCGCCGCCTGGAGCAGCGTATGGATTGTATTCATGTTGCAGTACACCGCGGTATCCAGGCCGGTTCCGGTCGGCGCCAGTTTGGCCACCACCAGGCATTTCCGGTCGTAAATCCGGAAGTTATCGCCCACGTCCGTTCCCACGCGGCTGCCGACCACGATTTCCATATCGCCCAGCGGGCGGTTCAGGCTTTCGGCAATCCAGGGCTGCACCACAAAGTCGTTTTCCGGATCAAAGCCGATGATCTGTACCTTCACGGAGCAGCAGTCCGCCTTCATGGAGGAAAGGAAAATCTGGGCGGATGCTTTCTGCACTCCCTCTGTTTCCTTCACCTTGTCCAGTGCGGAAGCGTCCATATAGAAGGTACCGATGGTTCCCTGCAGCAGCATGTTCTTCAGGCTGGATTTGGATTCAGCCTCCGCCGGAACCACAATGATATCCGCACCCAGGCGATTTTCCATGCTGCCGAGTCCCCGGCGAAGGGATGAAACCACCAGCGTCCCCGCAAAAACAGATAAAGCAAGGAAAGCCGTCAGCAGGATCAGCGCTGTGGTTCTTCCCGGTTTTCTTGTCAGGTTCCGGATCACCGGAGAAAAGCGCTTCATCCCTTCATTCTCCTGCTCCTGCTCTGTTCCGAGATAATCCCGGTCAGCGATGTGATTGCCGCGGCGCCGGAAAGGATCATCACGGCCGGCTGCATCACCGCGCGGCAGTGCATCGTATCCATTTTGCAAAGGGGCATCAGGGTGCCGGGCAGCAGGATTCCTGCAACCGCGGCGCAGAAAGCCGCCGCAAACAGGATAATACGGATGCCGGGTTTGCGGATCAGCAGCGCCAGCAGTGCCAGGGCTGCCATCACGCAGCCGTCAATCAGGATTGCCCTGCCCGTTCCGGTGCAGGCTGCCGCGCTGCCGTCCGCATGGACGCAGGGGCCGATTACAGTCACGGATCCCACGGCAATCAGCGCCGCGAGAACCAGAACCAGGATTGCGAATAAACTCTTTTTCATATATACCTCTCTTCAGCCCTTTAACCTGGCCAGCCATTCCTTCTGCTGTTCATCAAAGTTTTCATTAATGACTTCCCGCGCCACCTTGCCGTGTTCCAGCACGATGGTGCGCTGTGCCGCTTCCGCCACCTCCGGGTCATGGGTCACGACGATCAGGGTCGTCCCCTCCGCGTGCAGGCGCGCAAACAGGTCCAGCACGATGTTCTCGTTCGCTTCGTCCAGGTTGCCCGTCGGTTCATCCGCCAGGATCAGCTCCGGATGGTTGATCAGCGCCCGGGCTACGCAGACCCGCTGCTGTTCGCCGCCGGACAGCTGGCTGGGCAGGTGATGCGCCCGTTCCCGCAGGCCGACCCGGCCCAGGGCTTCCAGCGCTTCCTGCTCATCCGGCATAGAGTGGTAATACTGGCTGACCATCACGTTCTCCACGGCGGTCAGGTAATTGACCATGTGGAACTGCTGGAAGATCAGGCCGATCTTATCCCGGCGGATATCCGTCAGCTTCTTACTGCTCTCCCGGGCAATGTCAACGCCGTCCAGCAGCACTTCTCCCAGCGTCGGTTTATCCATACAGCCGATGATATTCATCATCGTGCTCTTTCCTGAGCCGGAAGGTCCCATGATCGCGACCCACTCACCCTTATCCACATGAATGCTCACGTTATCCAGGGCCTTCAGGTCACCATAGATCTTGGAAATGTTTTTTAATTCCAGAAGACTCATGTCTACACCCCTTTAATCAATTCAGAATTAAGAAATCAGAATTCAGAATTATTACTCGCACGGTTGCTGTCTCAATTCAGGTTTAACCATTCATAATTATGAATTGTGAATTATGAATTATGAATTTGGTAAAAAACGAGTTTACTCGTCTTTTAACACAATCGCCGGGTCAATGGCAACCGCGCGCTTAATCGGCTGCAGGCAGCTCAGGGCCGCCACCGCGATGGATACGATAATTGCCGCGGGCAGCAGCAGCGGCTGGAAGGTGATGGAGGAACCAAACACGTTCACGCTCACCACCTGGGCAAACACAAAGCCCAGCAGGCCGCCCAGCAAGCCGCCCAGCAGGCCCAGGAACACGCCTTCACCCAGGAACTCTGCCCGGATGCTGCTGTCGGATGCGCCCAGCGCCTTCCGCAGGCCGATCTCCCGGCGCCGTTCTGAAACAACCGCCATCATGGTGGTGGATACGCAGATCATGGTCAGCACCAGCACCACCGCGGTTACCAGGAATACCAGGCTCTGCAGTTTTCCCAGCACGGCGGTTTCCGAACGCGTTACCCGCTTCACCAGCCGGGCCTTGATACCGTCCTGCTCCTCCGTAATCCGGTTCACGTAGGCTTCCAGTTCCTCCGCCGAGGCGCTTACGCTCAGCTCCGCCACGTCCACCTTATCCTCGCCTGTCAGGTTCGCCATATCCTCCAGGCTCATGAACACATAGGCTTCTTCTTCGCCGCCCGTGGTCAGGATGCCGGAGACAGTGCATTTCACCGTCCGGGCTGTGGCCCTGTTTTCCGCGTTCCGGGCGGTGTTCAGGGCGTCCACCACCGCCGTGGAGGTCACCGTGGCGCCGCTGAGCGCGTCCACGTCCTGCCCCAGGGTCAGCGGCAGCGTCTTGCCGATAAACTGGGCATTGAAGGCTTCGTCCGTCTGGGCCAGGCCGCCGATTTCCGGCGTCTGGGTTCCCGCGTCAACGGTCATGGAGGCAATCCTGGATTCATCGTCCAGCTTCACCGTCACATAGACCTTTCCGCCGCTCCAGCCTTCCGCGCTGCCGGTCAGCACCGTGCCGGGCTTCCGGTCCTCTTCCGGATCGCTTTCCGTTTCACTCGCCAAAGGCTGCCAGGTCAGTTCCATGCCCGACCCGATCCTTACGCCGATCGTCTCTGCGATTTCCTTGCCCACCAGCACTTCCCGGGGATTCTCCGGATACCGGCCGTCCACGCTGAAGTAGGGGCTTGTTTTTGTAATCTGGCTGAAGTCCGTGCCCGCCGCCGTAAAAGACTGCTGGCGCGTGGTCATGTCCACCCGCACGTAGCGGTAGGGCGCCGCGCCCACCAGCTGGTCCGCGTCAATGGTTTTCAGTGCCTCATCCAGTTCCCCGGCTGTCATGCTCTTTCCCTCATCCGCAAGCAGCAGCATATTCGCGCCGAAGGAGCGGAACTGGGCGCCCATCTGCCGGGGTACGTCCACATATATCGTCACCAGGCCAGCCAGGATTGTCGCGCCGATGCCGATGGACAGCAGCGCGATCAGCATCCGGCTCCGCCGCCGGAGCAGCGAGGCGGTGATCATTCTCAGGAACATTCTGCGTCTTGTCATCGTTCAGTGACCTCCATGCAGCACTTCGGCCGGCTTCAGCCTGAGCACCGTCCGGATCGCCGGCAGGCTGCCCGCCAGCGTCACCAGAGCCACCAGGCCCGCCACGATCGGCACCACCGCCGGTTTCATTTCCACCGCCGCGCCGAATACGCTCCGGCCGATCAGCTGGGCAAATCCGAAGCCCATAAAGTATCCTGCCGCGCCGCCGATCAGCGCCGTGACCAGGATTTCCGTCATGATAACGCCCGTGATGGAATGATCCCGCGCGCCGATAGCCTTCAGCAGGCCGATCTCCTTTGCCCGTTCCATCACGCTGGCTGTCACCAGGTTGCTGATGCCCAGGGCGGAACCGATCAGGCTCAGCGCCGTAATCAAGATCATCAGCAGCTGTGTCTTTTCCAGCACGGCGCCTTCGCCCTCCGCCACCTTGCGGACCGCGGCGGCCACGGATCCGGGAATCGCTTCCTGGATCTGGTAGCAGATCGCGCTCACATAAGCCGTGCAGTACCAGGTTTCATAGTCCCGGCCGGACAATGCCGCCGGATTCCTGGCCGCCCGGCGGGCCAGCTCGTTGTCCGGGGTGGTGATGGCGGAAACCTCTACCGAGGCCACCTTGCCTTCCCGTCCGGTCAGCTCCTGCACCAGGGCCAGCGTGCCGAAGATCTGTTCATCCTCGTCTCCGCCCGCGTCATAGATACCGGCCACCGTCACGGTCTTTTCACCCTTGCTGCCCTGCAGCGTCACCGTGTCGCCGGCTTTCCAGCCCTGGGCCTGGGCCACCGTCATACCGGCCATGATTTCCGTGTTCGCGTTCTCGTCCTTTTCATCCAGCCAGCGTCCGTCCGTCACGTCCCACCAGGAGCGCATGCCGACCACGCCGGCGTCCAGCTCCTCGCCCGTGGGCAGGGACAGGTGATGGTTGAACCAGCTTCCGTTCAGTTTGACCGCGCTGCCGTCCGGCAGTACGGCCTGGGTATCCAGGAACGGCGCGAAGTCCACGATATTGAACGCCCAGAAGATCGTCTTGATCTTGCCCAGGTCATCCTCCTTCAGCCAGGCGGTGTTCAGTTCTTCCCCGCCTTCGCCCACGTCATAAATATCGGACAGAAGGGAGGAATCCTTCGGCTTCACCACAATGTTGGCGCCGTAATTCTTCAGTTCCTGGTTGACCTTGTCTCCCACGTCCATCATAACGTTCAGCATGCCCGTAGCCAGGCTGGCGCCCAGCGCAATCGTAAACGCGATCAGCAGCATTTTCCCTTTCTGATGGAACAATACGCCGCGAATCATCCGCAACAGCATTTCTTTTCCTCCTGTATTATCAGGCCATCATTCCCTCAGGGGAATGAAGTTTTAATTATGAATTATGAATTATGAATTCTTAATTACCGAAACTCCTTTTCGCCGGATAATAAATCTTCAAGTCGGAAGACCAGGTTCCCGTCTCCCACCTCATACGCCAGCGGAATCGGGTTGCAGCCGCCTTTGAAGCCGATGGTATTGATGTTCATAACAACGTCGCAGCGTTTGCAAACCACCTGGCTGCCCCGCTCGTAATAGCCCGCGCTGCCGCAGACCTCACAGGCGTCAAAGCCGACGCCGTAGGTGGCGGAGTTGGGTTTCTTCACCACGATCCAGCGGATGGTTACGTTCCGCTCCGTTGTGTATTCAAACCGGTGCAGGTGGCCGTCGTTGACACTTTCTGCGGAAACCAGGATCCTGTCCCCGTCCACGGTATAGGTTTCCGGGGCGGAAAGCACCACTTCCCGGGTGTCATAAGCCTTCACCACGGTCAGCGTCAGCACGAACAGCAGGATCATCACCAGCGTGGCAATCGCCAGCCGCCGGCGTTTCCGGTTTCCGGCACGGAGCTTGCGCAGCTGTGCCGCGTGCTCATAGGGTTCCGTCACCCTGGTGTTCTCCAGCAGGAACAGCAGAGCCAGAAGGGCTGCCAGCGCCGCGATGATCCAGATAAAGATCATGGCATTGGTCGCCGTCCACATGGCAAAGGAGCCGATCCAGCCGTACTGGGCTTCGGTATATTTCACAGACCAGCCCAGCCATTTGGCCCGGCTGATCCACGGAACAAAGAACCGTCCCAGGCAGTAGACCGCGTAAATCAGGACGCCTGCGCGGAGCACCCGCCGCGGCACAGCGCCCTTCCGGATATGTACAGCGCATCCGTACAGGAGGCGCGAATAGACGAACAGCAGAAGAAGCGCCAGCGCCCAGCCGCCCAGCCGCTCCATGTAGTAAGCTGAGAAGAAGCCGTTGCCCATGGTGTTGAAACTGAAGGGATACAGCAGCACCGTCGGCAGCCGGAAGAAGATCATTCCCGCGGAGACCGCGGCTCCGCAAAGGATCAGGCAGATCCCGCCCGCAGCCGGCTTCTTTCCTTCCTTCCGGCCCAGGAACAGGGACAACATGAAAAATGCCACTATGAAAGCCATCAGATAAGCGTAGGTCCAATGGTTCCAGTGACTGGATATGATTTTATTGGTGGTCTGTTTCACAACGGCCAGCGCCGTGCCAGCAGCAACTCCGGCGATCAGGCCGATCACGTGCCCCCGGCGTCCTGTCCGGCCGTACAGCCTTCCCAGGAACGCGTGCATCAGCGTTGTAATTGTCACTGTGTAAAACAGGTCCTGTATAACACTCCAGAGATAATACAGCAAGTTTATGCCCTCCAGACAGCTGAATATACCGGCGCAGGATCCCCCGCGGATCCCGCGCCGGTCGTCGCAAAGTCTTCAGTTCAGGGGTTAATTACCACTGCTTGACAAACTTCCAGCCGGTCCAGGTCGCTTCCAGGGGCTCGGTCCAGAAACCGTCCTTGGCGTCGACGCCGGTCTCGGAGTCAACATGCAGCAGGTAGCCGTTCTCAGCCGGGCTCTTGATGTACAGGGTGATGCTGTACTCGCCGTCAGCCAGCTTGATGTTGTTGCCGTAGTGGGGGCCGTCAGAAGCCGCCATGGGCATCATGGAACCGGAGGTCACTTCTTTGCCTTCGGTGTCACGGATCACGAAATCAATGGTCAGGTAGGGAACCCACTGGTCCACCGGGAAAGCATAACCGTTCTCGTTGGCGGTCAGGTCCACTTCGATATGCAGGTCCGTATTTTCCTTGGCGGTAGCCTGGTCAACGGGAGCCATATCCACGGGCTGGAAGTAAACCATAGCCATGGTCATGAAGCCAACTTCCTGTTCGCCTTCAACGCCCAGTTCGAATTCATCGAAACCAGCTTCTTCGTCTTCTGCCATCGCGACAGCAGACAGGGAGAACAGCATCATAGCAGCCAGAACCAGAGAAAGCAGTTTTTTCATTTTGGGGGATCCTCCTTTAATAACAGTCCTTTATAGGGGATTTGGTATTCTTCATCGCGGTGCGCGGGGCACCGCGCGAAAAATCTGATTAATGGGCGGCCGTCAGTTCCTTGCGCTGGGCTTCCAGCCGGCCGCGGTAATGGGCGACCATGAAGGTGATCAGCAGGATCACCGCCAGGATCAGCTGCGGCACCAGGGTCTCCAGGTACGGATAGATGCCGAAGATCTGGATCACGTCGTTTTCCGGAATGCCGGGCACGCGGAGCGTCAGGTCAAACAGGTTGCCTTCCGCCAGTTCCTTGATGCCGCTTCCCAGGAAGCTGACGCACATCACAGCCATGAGGATGCTGGTGGCGGTGAAGAACACCTTGATCGGCAGTTTAATGGAAAGCTTTGTAATGGCCAGGTAGACAAACACCAGGATTACCACGCCCGCACCGAAACCGGCCCAGACCATGCCTGCGTTTCCTTCCTGCAGCATCGGCTGGTAGAACAGCACCACCTCGGCGCCTTCACGGAACACGGACAGGAACGCAGTAAACGCCAGGGTAAAGGCGGAGCGCTTTTCCACACCCGAGCGCACCTTGCTGTCGATATAGCCTGTCCATGCTGCCGCTTCCGCCTTGGAGATCATCCAGTTGGAAACGTAGAACAGGACGCATACCGCAATCAGGGCTGTGATACCCTCGATCAGTTCCTGCGCCATACCGGCGCCGGCCACCGCCTGTTTCACAAAGTAGAGCACCGCCGCCGCGGCAAAGCTTGCCAGGATACCGGCCAGTGCGCCGATGTAGACGTTCTTCAGGCTCCTGCCGTTACCGCTCTTCACCAGGTAGGCGATGATCGCGGCAATAACCAGGATCGCTTCCAGGCCTTCCCGCACGATGATGCCGAAGGCGCCCAGGAAGGTCAGCCACTGCGGACTGTTCTGATCCGCTTCAGCCGTCTCCGCGGCGATTTCCTCAGCCGCAGGTTCCGCGGGGCCTTTTTCGGCGGCTGCCAGTTCGTCCAGCGTCTTTGCCTTCTTCAGCAGCACCTGCTTGGTTTTGTCGCTGGTCGTGCGGTATTTGTTCTTCTGGTATTTTTCTTCTCCGGAGCTCACCAGGTTCCGCAGTTCTGTGAACTGCTTTTCCGTCTCCCGGCGGTCTTTCACACCCAGCTCCGTATAGATCTTATGGGACAGGCCGGATTCTTCATATACGCTGTAGTAGGCGGTGTTCAGGTTGTCATCCGCCGCTTCAAAATCCTTGTCCAGGTAGGCCAGGTAGGCCGTATCAAGCAGTTCCTTTGTCAGGCTTGCGGCTTCATACCAGCTGGCGTATTTCGCGGCAGCGTTCGGGTCGGGGGAATACTCCGGATAGGGATCTGCGGAAACCAGCTCTCCGTTCTTGTAGAACTTGTTTTCGCTCTGGACGCCGCCCTGCTGCGCGGCCAGCTTGTTGCCGTCCTCCCGGATCATGGCCTTCAGCTTAAACAGGGCACTGCGGACGGAAACGATGGTTTCCTGGTCCGTGTTTTCCTTCTTGACTGCCGCCTTGCAGGCGGAGAACTGCATCTCCACGGCGTTTTTACGCACACCGGAAATGTAGCTCATGGTCTGGCGTTCAAAGCCGGTGGTTTCATAAACGCGGAAGTAGGCGTCGTTCACGTTGTTGTACGCCGTTCCCGTATCCCCGGCCAGGTAATCCTCAAAAGCCGTATCCAGGTATTTATCGATTTCATCCGATGCGTCAGCCCAGCGCGTGCTGGTTCCCTCGCCCACGGCGGGAATCACCTGCGCCGCCAGGAACAGCATCAGCACCAGCCATAGCACCGGCCGAAGAACCCTCTTCATGCTGCCGTCCTCTTTCTTTTTCAATATTGCTGTTAGTTTCTCCTAATCAGCGACAGTATATTAGCATAATCTAATAATCTTTGCTTGCCTGATATTGACCTTTTATAGATAAATTATTCGATAATGACTTCTGCCAAAAAGTCATTGATTTGTTTGTTAGTCTATGCTAATATATGAAAGCATTAATTTCCAGGGGAGGCATCAACAATGGCCGAAACATCCAGAACAACCGCCGGAAAGCGCCTGGCGCAGCAGGCGGGATACTTTATCCGGGAGCACAGTGAGCAGAAGTTCTCCCTCTCCGGGATTGCTTCGGCGCTCTTTGTAAACGGAAACTATCTGGCCCGGGTCTTCAAGCGCGAAACCGGACATACCCTGCTTTGGTATCACAACGCGATCCGCTGTGAAAAAGCAAAGCAGCTTTTATATGAAACAAACCTTTCCGTGTCCGAGGTGGGCGCGGCCGTCGGCTACGTCTCCTCCGCCCATTTCTCGCATCTGTTCAAGAAAATGACCGGCATTGCCCCCAGCGACTGGCGTGCACCGGATTTGTTCTCAATCAAAGACCCGATTGATTTTACGGGGCTGATGTGATAAAGTTTGGGAAGATAGATTTGTCTAAAATTATCCACCGGAAAGAGGGATTGCAGTGAATATTTACGAATCTGCTGAGGATTATCTGGAGCAAATTCTGGTTCTGCTGGAAGAAAAGGGCTATGCCCGTTCCACTGATATTGCCGAGTCCCTCGGCGTGACCAAGCCTTCCGTCAGCGTCGCCATGAAAAAGCTGCGGGAGAACGGCTACATCTCCATGGAGAAGGGCGGTCTGATTTCCCTGACCGATAAGGGCTATCCCATCGCCCGCCGCACCTATGACCGCCACCTCACCCTGACAAAGTTCTTTGTCTCCCTGGGTGTGGATGAAGTCATCGCCCGGAAGGACGCCTGCAAGATCGAGCACGACATTTCCGAGGAATCCTTCGCCGCTATCCGTGACAGCCTGCAGAAAGCCTGATTTCACAGGAGTCCATTATGAAACTGCTGGAAAAGATCCGCGGCTTTCTCCGGGATAACGAGCCTGAAGCTCCGCCTGTACCGGAGGCCCCGGTTCCGCTGAAGAAGACCTGCAAGCAATGCGGGAAGACCTTCACCGTCGATCCCGCCTGGGGCTTCGTGCCCACCTTCTGCAAAGACTGCAAGCAGCAGATGGCGAAGGATAAGGAGCTTGCCCAGCGGGAGGGTCCCCGCCACGACATCAAGCGCAAATGCAAAGCCTGCGGAAAGTTCTTCACCTTCCCCAGCGACGTCCTCCATTATCCAACCTATTGTCCCAACTGCCGTAAGCGTCGCCAGACGGCCATGAAAGAAAAATACAGCCGCAAAAAGTAATCCGGAATCGTCAGATTCCGGTTTTTCTTATGCCAAGCACACTTGTTAATTCATTGTCGAAACCTTCAACCCATCCGGAACACCGCAGCTTTAAATACAGCATGTCATTCCGAGCGAAGTCGAGGAATCCCTTACTACGTCCGAAGGACGAAATCATTCTGCATTCTGCATTCTGAATTCTGCATTTGGGCTTCGCCCACTGTCTCCCCTCCCGTCGTCGTTCGGGAACGCAACCGGAACACCTTATCATTCCAATATAGGCAGACACTAACTACAACGTTCGTCGCAGACGAACATATCATATTCGCCTTTAGGCGAATCTATCATTTCGACATTAAGTCGAAATATCATGTTGCGAAGCAACATATCATTCTTTTGCGAAGAATACGGTCTTCGCAAAAGACTTCGCCTCCGGCGAAGATTTATCTTGACAACATTTCGGTACCGAATTATAATACAATTGATTCGGTACCGAACTTAATTCGCCATGAAAGGAGCGATGTGATATGAGTAATCGTGACGGCGATGTTATCCTGGCCTGCCTGAAGCTGGCCCGCGCCATGCGCCGCATCCCGCCGGAGCGCAGGGAATATCCCTTCCCGCCCGCTGTCGGCCGCCTGCTGGACTGTGCCGCGAAAAACCCCGGAGTTTCTTCCCGGGAGCTGTGTGAATGCCTGGACGTGCGTCCTTCCTCCCTCAGCGAGATGCTGTCCCGTGCGGAAGCGGAAGGGTTCATCACCCGCACCGTGGATGAGGCGGACCGCCGCATCCAGCGGATCGCCCTGTCCGATAAAGGACAGAAGGCGGTAAACGATATGGAAGCCGCCCGGAACAAGGAAGCCCAGAAGATGACCTCCTCCCTGACGGAAGAGGAAAAGGAGCAGTTCTGCGCCCTGTGCGACAAGCTGAGCGCCCATATGGAGCGCCTGGCCCTGGATCTGCCGGAAGACCGGCGCATGCCTCCGCCACCCCCGCCAGGGCACCCGGACTTCAGGCCGGACCGGGATGGACCCCGTCCGCCCTTCCCTCCGGGAGTCAGGATCAAATGCTGACGCTTTGATCCTGAATGATATATTTCCTTTCAGGAAATATGATATATTCGCCTTCTGCGAATGTTTTAGATACTTTAAACCTATTCCTGCAACACATGGTAAAGCGCCTTGGAATCATCCAAGGCGCTTTTTAGTATTAATTCTGAATTCTGAATTCTTAATTCTTAATTGCTTTCTTCCTCTTCCGGAACTTCCGCTTCCTGTTCTTCCTCCGCTGCCTCCGTCTCCTCCGGCACCTCTGTCACCTGCATCCTGGTCACCCGGAATCCGTCCATCTCGGTCACGGTGAACTGGTGATGATCCAGGGTGAAGCTGTCGCCCACCTCAGGCACCTTCTCCAGCATTTCGCTGGCCCAGCCGCCCACGGTATCCGCGTCGTACTCGTCGTCTTCCACGCCGAACTTCGCCAGCAGTTCTTCCAGCTGCATATTGCCGTCCACGATCAGGGTGCCGTCTTCCTGCTCCACGACTTCCTCGCTGACCTCGTCGTGCTCGTCGTAGATCTCGCCGACCAGCTCTTCCAGCACGTCTTCCATGGTCACGATACCGTCGGTGCCGCCGAACTCATCCAGCAGCACAATCAGGTGCGTCTGGCTCGTCCGGAACAGCTTCAGCAGATTGCTGATCGACAGGCTGGCCGGGGCGAACACCGGCTCTTTCATGATCTTGGTAATATCCGTGATGCCCTCATGGGTCATCTTGTAGAAGTCCTTCTCATGCAGGATACCGATGATATGGTCCAGGTCCTCATGATAAACCGGAATCCGGGAGAACCAGGTGTCACGGAACGCGTCCGCGGCTTCCTCAATCGTCGCGTTGTCCTCCAGGGCGGTCACGTCCACCCGGGGCGTCATGATATCCGCGGCGTTCTGGTCGTTGAACTCGATGGCGGAACGGATCAGTTCGCCTTCTTCTTCCTCAATGTCTCCCTCAGTCTGCGCCTCGTCGATCATGGTCATCAGTTCATCTTCGATCTGGCTTTCTTCCTGTTCCGGCTTCACCAGCTTTGCCAGCAGCTTCCGCCACAGGGCAAACAGCCAGTCCAGGGGCTTCAGTACCGTCACCAGGAAGCGGATCACATGGCTGACGGACATGGCGTATTTCTCCGGTTGCTGCTTGGCCAGCGTCTTGGGGCCGACCTCGCCCAGGAACAGCACCAGCACCGTCATCATAATGGAGGCGATGGTGGTGGCCAGGTCTTCCTGACCCGGAAGAATGCGCGTGGTGAACAGCAGGGTGGCGATTGCCGTACCCACGATGTTCACCAGGTTATTGCCTATGAGAACTGTTGTAATCAGAGAGTCATATTTTTCAAGCAGACTGAGCGCTGTCTGTGCTTTTTCTTTCCGGGGGCCGTCTACGGTCTTCAGTTTAACACGGTTACAGGCAGAATAAGCCGTTTCCGTGGCGGAAAAGAACGCTGAAAGCGCGATACACAGGATCAGGGCAAGCCATAGACCCATGATAATGATTCAATCCTTTCAGAAACTCACACTTGTCAAAAATGGCCGTTCCGCTCATGCGAAACAAAGGAATTATACCATGGAAACCCTTTATTTGCAACAAGAGCGGCGGTTGTGCAATCTCCGCGTATATGATATCATTGGGTTTGTATTGGACATCGATCAATAACCGGGAGAGGAAGCGCCTCTCATCCCCTCTGAATCACGCGTCGAACAGGCCGTTCTTCCGCCTGCCCGCTCCTGCGCGGCGCAGCGTGTTAAGATTGTGTAAGGAATGAAAAATAAGCACGTCTATTTTTCTCTTTTTGCGCTATAATCCCGTTTCCTTACCGTATACAATAGGATCAAAGAAATAAACGGAAAGGAGGATTCCGTATGGATCAATTCTCGCTGAATCTCATCATGATCATCGGCTTCGTGCTGGGCTCCGGCCTCATCGTGCTGGAAGCGTTCATTCCCGGCTTCGGAGTGGCGGGCATCTGCGGTGTTGTCCTGGAAGTTGCCGCGCTTTACTGCTGCTGGCAGCTGTTCGGTGTCGGCACAGCATTGCTTGCCTTTGTAGCCGTGCTCGTGCTGATCGCCCTGGCCCTCCTCATTTCCTACCGGAGCGCCATGAACGGCCGGCTCAGCAAGAGTCCCCTGGTGCTGAAGGATACGGAAGCACCCGCCGGAGAAGCCAAGCCGGATCACTGGATCGGCAGGGAAGGCGTCGCGGTCACTTCACTGCGTCCCGCCGGTCAGATTGAGATTGACGGCACCCGCCTGAACGCGGCCAGCGACGGCGAGTTCATCAAGCGTGGAACCCCGGTTCTGGTCACCGGTGCCGAAGGCGATCACTATACCATCCGCGTGAAAGACTGAAACTGGATTGAATGTAAACATTATTAAGGAGGAATAACACTATGCCCGGTTCAGCAGCTCTTATTATAGCCATCGTTGTTATCGTAATCATTGCCCTGGCTATCTTCCTTCACTTCGTGCCCATGGGCCTGTGGATCTCCGCCCTGGCCAGCGGCGTGCACATCCCGATCAGCGCCCTCGTTGGTATGCGGATCCGCCGGATCGTGCCCCAGCGCCTGGTGTACCCCCTGATCAAGGCCAACAAGGCCGGTCTGGACCTGACCATCAGCCAGCTGGAAACCCACTACCTGGCCGGCGGTAATGTAGACCGCGTCATCAACGCCCTGATCGCCGCCCAGCGCGCCAACATCGAAATGGCCTTTGAAAAGGCCTGCGCCATCGACCTGGCCGGCCGTGACGTTTTCCAGGCTGTGCAGATGAGCGTTACCCCGAAGGTCATTGAGACCCCCGTGGTTGCCGCTATCGCCAAGGACGGTATTGAACTGCGGGCCAAGGCTCGTGTGACCGTGCGCACCAACATTGAACGCCTGGTCGGCGGTGCCGGTGAAGAAACCGTTATCGCCCGTGTCGGCGAAGGTATTGTTACCACCGTCGGCAGCGCCGAAACCCATAAGCAGGTTCTGGAGAATCCTGACCTGATCAGCCGCACCGTGCTGGACAAAGGCCTGGATGCCGGTACCGCCTACGAAATCCTCTCCATCGATATCGCGGACGTGGACGTCGGCCGCAACGTCGGTGCCCAGCTGCAGATGGACCAGGCCGAAGCCGACCGCCGCATCGCCCAGGCGAAGGCGGAAGAGCGCCGCGCAATGGCTGTTGCCCACGAGCAGGAAATGAAGGCTTCCGTGCAGGAGATGCGCGCGAAGGTGGTCGAAGCCGAGGCCGAAGTGCCGCGCGCCATGGCAGCCGCGCTGCGTGACGGCAAACTGGGTGTCCTGGATTACTACCAGATGAAGAACACCATTGCCGATACCGAAATGCGTGAATCCATCGCCAAGGCCAGCACTCCCCAGCAGACCGCCGGCGAACAGCCCAAAGGAAAAAAATAATGAACAATTAACCGCTGCGACGGAGAAGATTCTTCAACTCCGCCGCAAGCGGCTCCGTTCAGAATGACATTAAGCACGCAACGAGTTATTCTGAACGTCCAGCATATAGCCATTAATTCTGAATTCTGAATTCTGAATTCTGAATTAAAATGAAAGGAGTATCCTTTCGATGCCATCTTCCATTTTTCTACTTGCATTCATCTACATCATCGTCGCCGGATGCATGAAGCTTGCCAGGCAGGTCAAGGATCAGAACACAAAGACTGCCGGAACGGCAAAGACTGCCCCGCAGAAGCAGCAAAAGGCTCCAAAAGCAGAAGCCAAAGCGCCCGCTCCTGCCCCGGAGTCTGAAGAAGGTACCTTCTTCCGTCCGACAGTCATGCAGCCTACTATCACCGTCACTGAGCACGATGATTCGGTTTACCAGGGCAGCATGAGCGCCGATACCGGCGAAGGATTTGATCCCTGCCACGATGAGCAGCTTGCTCCCCTCTCCGCCGCCCAGGCGGCGGAACCCGTCACTGAAGTGGCTGGTCCCGGCCTCCAGCTGAGCTGGACCGGCAGCGACATCGTCAACGGCATCGTGATGAGCGAGATACTTAAACGGAAATAAACGAAAAAGGAGACAGGAAACTGCCTCCTTTTTCAATTCATAATTCACAATTCATAATTCATAATGATTTACTCCGCCGTCCCTCTGTCAACTGCTCTCCCTTACCTCCACTATCTGTAAGCTTTTTATCCATCACGCACCATGCGGGAATGTGACTGCGGGACAGCACCAAATGTAACGCGAAGTGTGACATTTGGTCTGTCCCCTCTGTCATATTCCCGCTCTCCATCGCCTCAACCATCCAATCAATCCATTCAAAAGAAACACTTTCCATCCGGAAAGTGTTTCCTCCGCCATTTTTAAGTTTTAAGTTTTCATTATCCGAATTCAGTTACTATCACATTCGCCTTTGGCGAATATTTCACATCGCGAAGCGATATTTCACATTGAGCCGCCCACGGCTCAATATTTCATATTTGCCATAGGCAAATATTTCATTTTCAACTCCACTTTATTCCCATCTGCCCGTCTCCACATATTTGTCTGCTCTTGCGTGTGCCGCTTTCACGATGCCTTCATCGAACCCGATCAGCTTCAGCAGGTGAATCGCGTTCCGGCTCACTGCCGGGCCCGGCATCAGCTTGTAGTCAAACAGGATATCATCATCGGAGATCTTCTCCTCAAAGTGCGCCCTGGTGTACCCTTCGCTTGCCATGTCGCACAGTTCCAGGTCGTGGGTGGCAATCAGGCACAGTACCCGCTCCTGGTCCAGGGCGTTCAGGACCTCCGCCGAGGCGGCGATCCGCTCAATCGTATTGGTGCCGCGCAGCACTTCGTCAATAGCGCACAGCACAAACTCACCCTCGCTCCTGTCATCCAGGATCCGCTTCAGCGACTTGATCTCGGCAATATAGTAGCTGTCTCCCGACAGCACGTCATCCGTCAGCGCCATGGAAGTGTAGATCCGGAACGGACTGCCTTTGTAGCTCTTGCAGGTACAGGTACAGATGGTCTGCGCAAAGAGCGCGTTCAGTATGGACGCCCGCAGGTAGGTGGATTTGCCGGAGGCATTGGAACCGGTAATCAGCATGGATTTGTCCAGCGCCAGCTCATTCGGCACCGCCTGTTTCAGCAGCGGATGCACAATCTCTTCCGCGTGGATAAAAGGCTTCTCCGCGTCATAGTCGATTTCCGGCACACAGTATCCTTCCGTGCTGGCCCTGTAGGAAGCGATGGAGATGGCGGCGTCCAGTCCACCGACCGCTTCATGGATCACCCGGAAGTCGTCGTGATATTTCGCCAGTTTCACCTTTACAATCTCAAAGTAGATCAGGTCCCAGAGCAGGATCGTCATGACCATCTCTTTCATGCTTCCTGGAACCGGGTCTGTCGCGATGCCTCCGCCCCTGATCAGGGTATTCAGCGGTTTCAGGTGCCCGTACGCCTTCTCCAGGTACCTGTCCAGCTTTTCATCCTTCATCCTCCTGATCCGGTCCAGCGTCAGCGCCAGGGAAATACAGTAATTCGCTGTCCGCATTTCCGTCTCACAGCTCTTCTGGCGAACCGAGTGGAGTGTTCCGTTCAGGACGAACGCCAGCAGCGGCATCCAGACCACAGGTCTTCCGATCAGCACAAAGCACACAATGGAAACCGGCAGGAACAGGAACAGCAGGATGTAAATGATCAGCCAGAAACTGGACCGTTCCTTCGGCTTAAGGATATTCTTCAGGTAGATGGCCCGGTTCACCCCCAGCCTGGACAGGAGCACCTGCAGCGTCAGCCTTTTCTCCGGTTCTTCCTCCATCATGGAGATCATCTCGCGCTGTTTTTCAAACTCTTCCCTGTTCATGGGGCGCCGGAGCATGTGATACAGGTGCTGTTCCCCCGCGGTGGAACAGCAGGCATTGATCCGCTTGTACACCGTGTCCATGTTCAGGTCGTTCCACGTGGTATCATCCACGTAGAACCGTTCCGGCTCCTCTTCCCGCCTGTCATCGCTGGCGGAACGGATCCAGTTCATGTCCCCGTCAAAGTATGTGGTCTCCGGGATCTTCCCGTAGGCATTTTGCAGTTTCTTTATCAGCTTTCGTTTAAACAGTATCATCTCTTACCTCCACTCTGTCCTCTTTCCATACGACCATAACCGTATGTATTAATTCAAAGAATGACGTAGTCATTCATCTGCCATTTTTAAGTTTTAAGTTTTCAGTATTCATTAAAAAATGTACGCCTCCAAACTGTCAAATTTTGGCAGTATTGTTTTGATTATTTTACTCGGAATTCTGTATACAAAAAAAGGGTGGTTTCCGCAAAATAGAACGATTTATCTTGCTTTCTTGTTTCACAATCCTCCCCGTGTTACAATGATCCCGTAAATAGCAATAAGTGAGGAATCCGTAATGATCCGTAAGTACACCTTTGGCGCGCCCCTTCCCACGGACGCAGTGATACAGAACCTCCTGGCAGAGAAAGACTCCCTGCCTTACTTTACCGTGCGCTACGGCGAGGACGGCAGCGTGATCCTGTCCCTGCCCCTCCACCCGGAGGAAGTCCTCTTCGGCCTGGGCCAGGCCGTGCGCGGCATTGATAAACGCGGCCACCGCTATGAAAGCTGGAACAGTGACGTCTTCAACCACACGGAAGAGCGTCCCAGCCTCTACGGCAGCCACAACCTGCTGGTCTTCTTCAGCCCGGACCGGCTCCTCGGCCTCTACCTGGACGATCCGGGAAAGATCATCTGGGACCTGGGCTGGGAAAAGCATGACGAGGCGGTCATCACCTCCCTCAGCGGCAACCTGGACGTATACCTCATCGAGGAGGAGTCCCTCACCGGCATCGCCCGCGCCTTCCGTCAGCTCACCGGACGCAGCTATCTCCCGCCCCGCTGGGCCTTCGGCTATATCCAGAGCCGCTGGGGCTATGCCAGCGAGGAGGAAGTACGCACCGTGGTCAATGAACACCGGAAGCGCCATATCCCTCTGGACGGCGTATGCCTGGATATCGACTACATGGTGGACTTCAAAAACTTCACCTGGAAGCCGGACGCCTTCCCGGATCTGAAGCGTTTCCAGGACGAAATGAAGGCAGACCATCTCCGCCTGGTGCCCATCATCGACGCAGGCATCAAAGTGGAGGAAGGCTATGCCCCCTATGATACCGGCAAAGCCGGAGACTGCTTCTGCAAAAAGGAAGACGGCAGCGATTTCGTGGCCGCCGTCTGGCCGGGCCGCTGCTGCTTCCCGGATTTCCTGCGGGAGGATGTGCGCCGCTGGTTTGGCGATCTTTACCGTCCCCTGCTGGAGGCCGGCATTGAAGGCTTCTGGAATGATATGAACGAGCCCGCCCTCTTCTATTCCGACGAGGGCGTCGCCGACGCCTTTGCCGCCGCGGACAAAATCCGTGCCGGCGGCGTGGACTATGAAACCACCTGGTGGCTCAAGGACGTCTTCTCCGGCATGGCCAACAGCATGGACGACTATCGCCGGTTCTATCACCTGGTAGACGGCAAGCCCGTCCGTCACGACCTGGTGCACAACCTCTACGGTGCCGGCATGACCCGGGCCACGGCGGAAGGCTTCCGCCGCTTCAGCCCGGACAAGCGCCTGCTTCTCTTCTCCCGCAGCTCCTTCATCGGAGCCCACCGCAACGGCGGCATCTGGCAGGGAGACAACTTCTCCTGGTGGAGCCACCTGAAGATGGCCCTGCAGATGCTTCCCAGCCTGAATCTCTGCGGCTTCCTCTTCACCGGCTGCGACCTGGGCGGCTTCGGCTGCAACGTGACGGAAGACCTGCTGGAGCGCTTCCTGCAGCTGGGCGTCTTCACGCCCCTGATGCGGAACCACTCCGCCCTCCATACCCGGGATCAGGAGATCTATCGCTTCAGCATCTGGGAAACCATGCGGGATACCGTTTCCGTGCGCTATGCCCTGCTGCCTTACCTCTACAGTGAGTTCATGAAGGCCGCCCTGCGGGATGAAATGCTCTTCCGTCCCCTGGCCTTTGATTATTCCGCCGACCAGCGTGCCATCCATATCCAGGATCAGCTGATGCTCGGCGAGGACTGCATGATCGCTCCCGTCTATGAGCAGAACGCTGCCGGACGGTACGTCTACCTGCCGGAGGATATGCTGTTCATCCGCTTCCGCTCCGCCCAGGATTATGACCTCCAGCCCCTGGAGAAGGGCGATCACTGGATCGACCTGGCCCTGGGTGAGTTCCCGCTCTTCGTAAAGAAGAACCGTGCCGTCCCGCTCTGCCCCGGCGGAGAATCCTCCGAGCTGCTGGATGACACCACCTTCACCCTTCTGGGACAGATTGAGCAGGAAGGCACCCTTTCCCTCTACCGGGATGACGGCACCACCACCGACCCGGATCTGGAGTCCAGCCTGACCCGGATTCCCCTCGTTCCTGACAAATTTCTCTCCCGGATCGTGAATGCGTAATTCAAATCCGTAAACGAAGGGGACGGTTCTGACCGTCCTCTTTTTCTTTTCCAAACAAAAAAACGGAAGGGGCAATCAGAATTGTCCCCTCCGTTCATGAAAGCTGGATTACCTGTCCAGTTCAGCGTATCCTGAGGATACCCAGCCCCAGGCACTGTCTTCCTCAACCCAGATATAATACCAGTCTTTCCCCGTGGTTCCTTCTTTCACTGCATAACAGGGATAACTGGCTCCGGGATATACCACCGTCACCTGGGTGGATTTAGGATCCGCGTTTTTGCGGACGAACTTCCTGTCGCCGGAGCTTCCGTATCCGATATATGCGTCGGCAATATACTCTGTTCCCAGCGGCGACACGGATGGCACGCCAAAGGGTTCCTGCATGCTGCTGCCCTGCTGCCCGGATATTATGTTGACGCCATCCAGTGTAAAGCTGGAGGCGGTCCGGTCAATAAAGCCACGCGCAACCTGGTTGTCCACCGTGCACTCGATATACCACCAGTCTCCATAGTATGTGTACTTGCCGAGCACGTAGAATGTTTCGCCGGGATCCAGTCTCGCGAAAGAGGATCCGGTCAGCAACGGGTTGTCTGTCACAATGATCGTGTCCATCGCCGTTACCGGAATATAATCAAACTTCGGCGTGGCCATGCCTGACTTGAAGCCTTTCACGTACTTAGGCGGAATATACCCTACCCGGAAGCCTCCGTTATTGGTTTCATACCGCACCAGCAGCCAGCCAGATACGAAGCCCGCTTCGCTCATATAATCGTCCGTCCAGACGGAAGCCTTTCCGTTGGCGCAGCGGAAAGCGTCCGCATACGGTGCTGTATAGACAGGACAGCTTCCGTAGCCGATCCCGTATTCATAGTTTTTGAATTTGAAGGACGGTACCTGCAACAGCCTGTCATACAGTCCCGAATTCACAACAGCAGCACTACTGCCGTTAGTGGACGTGCCTGCGAAGGCCGCGGAAACCACGCATGCCAGTATAAGCGCAGACAGCAGAATCAAGCCGGTCTTTTTCATCTTTCCGATACCCCTTTCGATATTGGATCGTGATTATCCTTATGGTGTTTTTCGTATCCATCAGCAAATTTACAATAGCATATCCCCGATCAGTTTACAATAAGCTGTGTCGATTTCTTCGCGCCGTCCGGGCGTCCGATCCGGATCCACCGTTTCTTCTTGCGCCTGCGGCCTGTCCGGTGATACAATCACCATAAGGAAAAGCGTGTGACAATCAAACAGGCAGCAACCTGAAACAGAAAGAGGTTGGAAAATGAAAGGTTTATTTATCGGCGGAACCGGAACCATCAGCATGGCCATTGTCCGCCAGCTGGCTGAAACACCCGGCTGGGACGTCTGGCTCCTCAACCGGGGCAACCGCGCCGCGGACGTACCCGCCGGCGTACACACCATCACTGCGGATATCAACGATGAGCAAGCCGTGGCGGACAAACTCCGGGACCATACCTTTGACACGGTCTGCGAGTTCATCGGTTTCACCCAGGACCAGGTGGAACGGGACTGGCGGCTGTTCCGGGGCAAAACCCGGCAGTATATCTACATCAGCTCCGCCTCCGCCTACCTGAAGCCGGCTGCCAGCTACGTCATCACCGAGGGCACCACCCTGGCCAATCCCTATTGGGAATACTCCCGGAACAAGATTGCCTGCGAGGACTTCCTCATGAAAAAGCACCGGGAGGAAGGTTTCCCGGTGACCATCGTCCGTCCCAGCCACACCTACGACGAGCGGAGCATCCCCGTGGCGGTTCACGGCAAAAACGGTTCCTGGCAGGTTATCCGGCGGATCATGGAGGGCAAGCCCGTCATCATTCCCGGCGACGGTTCCTCCCTGTGGACCCTTACCTTCAACACAGACTTTGCCCGGGGCTTCATCGGCCTCATGGGCAACCGGCATGCCATCGGCGAGGCCTTCCAGATCACCGGGGATGAAACCCTGACCTGGGACCAGATTCACCAGACCATCGCCGACGCGCTGGATAAAACGCTGGTGCCCTATCACGTTTCCACCGACTTCCTCGCGGAAGCCGGAAAGCCTTACGGCTATGATTTCACCGGCGGCCTCATCGGCGACAAGTCCGTCTCCGTTGTCTTCGACAACCGGAAGCTGAAGCGCGCCGTCCCTGCAATGCGGACAGACGTCCCCTTCCACATCGGCGTCCGCAAGGCCCTGGATTATATCCTTTCCCATCCGGAATGCCAGCGCGAAGACCCCGAATTCGATGCGTGGTGTGACCGCGTGATTGCGGCTTTAGAGAAAGCGAAAAGCGAGATCTAAAGCTGCAAAACGCGGTCAACTCTACACTCTTCACTCTTCACTACAGCACATCAGCGGCGGGAACAGTGACAGGGGGACAGGCACTCGGTCAACGTTTTCTTCGAAAACTATGACAGATCCGCATCCTCAATCAGCGCATTGCTCCCTTGGAACGGTCGCACTGCTTGTTTCGGATGACTCGTTCGGGTCGCTTTCTGCTTCGCAGAATAGCCCACTGGGCTACCGCTTCCCTCGCTCCCCCAGCAGTCACATTCCCGCCGCATTTCAATACTGAAAATAGCTCCCATCGGGAGCTATTTTGTCCACCATTTTTAAGTTTTCAGTATTCATTATTCATTGGAAGGAATCACGGTTCCACCGTGATTCCTTCCCTTAACAGCACTCTCAGCGCGCTTATTCCGCCTCCCGTGGATTTTGTTCCCGGTCGCACGGTGTAGCTGTAATTCCCTACAATGCTGACTTCCATTCCTGTCCGGGCTTTCCAGATTGCCGCCACGGCGTTGAACAGGATCTGTGCCCACATCTGGTGATAGTCAGAGGTCACCAGCGTGATCTTCTCAATACCCTGCTGCTTCAGGATCAGGAAAACATTCTGCGCGTTCTCCAGCGTGGTCTGCGCCTGTTCATCCGTCAGGATCCTGTCCGCGTCGATGTGGCAGTCCCGCGCCAGGTACATCTTCATTTCCCCGGCTTCGGTATGGTTTTCCCAGTTTTGCTGGCCCGTAGCACCGCCCGTGCAGATCACCAGCGAATCCGGGAAGGACCGTGCAGCCGCGGCCGCCGCGTCACAGCGGCCCTTCAGCTCATCTGTCATCTCTCCGTCCTGCAGCACGTACCCCAGCACCACAAAAGCGTGCTTTCCGCTGAAATCCAGACCGCTCCGCTCCAGCGGCGTGGCCTTTTCTTCTCCCCTGTAGGCGAATCTGCGGTAATTGCTGTTCTTTACCGATCCGTACCAGTGGTCCACAATCGCGCGGCCCACTTCATACTCCTCAGCGCTCTTCAGGTGGATCATTTCCAGGATATCATCCAGTTCTTTCCGATCCGCCTTTACTTTATCCCTTTCTTCTGTTTCCAGCCGCTCCAGGAGCGTCTCAAACATCGGATAATCTTCTTCCGCCGCCCGCCAGGTTTCACCCGCCGCTGTTCCGCACAGCAGCATCAGAACCAGGGCCACAGCAATGATCACTTTCGCGCTTCTCATACAGATCCGCCCTCTTCCGTTCTTTTCGGTTTTGCTCTGCTCAGGGTTGTATTACATCTCTATTATATAGATTGGATACAAAAATTACAAGTCATCCAAAAAATGGGATACTATATGACAAAAAGGGACAGAGCTTCTGTCACATAACCCTTCGGGTTTACCTGACAGCAAACTCTGTCCCTGCTGCAGTTGAAGTATTAATTCTGAATTCTTAATTCTGAATTACCTGAAGTACCCTTCCTGCTTCGTCATCGCGGGCAGCGTCACAGTAATGATTCCATCTTCCTGTTCCCCGGTCTGCAGGTTGTGCAGATAACACGGGAATTCCATGGTCGTTCCTGCTTCCACCTTCTCCCTGTCAGTCATCCCGCTCGTCGCAATGATAAACAAACCTTCGTCGTTGAATTCATACCATGTCCAGGAATTCTGTCCCGGATTCCAGATATCGCAGGCGATCAGGTTTTTGTCACCCCGCAGTTCATCCTGAGTAATGCTTTCACCGTTAAACTCAATCTGCTCCGGATGCTCTCCTTCTTCATAATAGGGCATACAGTCCGGAGATTTGCTTTCCACCCGGAATACGACAGAGAAACCGTCCTCTGACCAGTAGGCTTCCGTAGCGGTAATATCCAGCATGGTCAGGCTGCTTTCCGTCTTCAGCGGCGTTTCAATCGCCGTTTCGTTATAATACCAGCCGTCACCGAAGAGGCGGCTGATCACTGTCCAGTTTGCGGCAGCCAGCGCGCCGGCCATGGTCAGGATCAGCAGGGCAATGACAAGGATCGTTGTTGCAGACAGTTTTTTCACAGGCTTTTCTCCTTCCGCTTTTGCCAGGACTTTTGCCGTGAGCCACGGATCATCCTGAAGGCCGGAAAGACGCCTGTCCAGAGATTCGGAGAACTCCGTCCTGTTCAGTTCATTACGCATCGTTCTCCCTCCCTTCCAGCATGTCCTTCAGCCTTTCCCTGCCCCGTTTCAGTCTTCCTGAAACAGACGGCTGGGAAATATCCAGTGCTTCCGCGATCTCGTTCACATTCAGTCCCTGGTAGTAATACAGGAGGATCACTTCGCGCAGCCGGATCGGCAGCCGGATCACGGCGCGGGTCAGTTCATCGTCTTTTTCCTCGAACGGCACCGAAGCCTCCGGAAGCATCTCCGGTGTTACCCGGCGGTTGATAAAGCGGGACCAGCCTGAATGATTCATTTTGTAACATGTGTTTATTGCGATCTTCATGATCCAGGTTTTCTCGCTGCTTTCACCCCTGAAGGTGTCCAGGCCTTTGTAAACCCTCAGGAAAGTTTCCTGTACAGCATCTTCCGCCTGTGACCGGTCACACAGGTAAAGATAGCAGGTCCGGAGAACCGCAGTCTGGTACTGTCCCACCAGCCGCTCCAGTTCCGAAGCGTGTGTCCCGTTGCTCAAGTACCGTTCACCTCCTGTACCTTTATAGACCCCTCAGAAGCAAAATATATAGGATCTCTGAAAAATATTTTTTCAGCTTGATGTGACAAAGGGACAGAGCTTCTGTCACATAACCCTTCGGGTTAATATAACAGCAATCATCTGTCCCTATTGTAGATAAAGCATTAATTCTGAATTATGAATTGTGAATTATGAATTTTCTTGTTTTCAGTCTTCCTTTTTCCGCAGGAACCCTGTCAGCGTGTTCTTTGCCGCCCGCAGGAGAATCAGGATGGTTCCCCACAGGATCAGGTTGCTCCAGAACTGCACTTCGATCATCTCCGGCGTTTTGATTGTCACCGGAGCCGCAGCAATGTTAGCCAGGTTCCAGAACCGCGCAATCCAGGCCGTATATTCACCCAGGGTTTCCGGAACCCACTCCGAGAAAATCCCGATGGGCTGCAATGCCAGGATTGCCACGCCGAAGCACGCGGCCACCGACAGCACAATCAGGAGCGCCGCCGGGAGCAGCTGTCCGGCTGCATAAGGCAGCAGCTTCATCAGATAACGCCGCTTGCTCTCCACCCGGACTTTTTCCATCTGGATCTTTGCGTAGCCGATCAGCCAGCCGAACCAGCGTTTCAGCAGCCAGATCATCACGATCACAACAATCAGCAGCAGCGGAAGCAGTGCCCGGAACTTTTCCTTTTTAAGGCTCACAATCGTTCCTTTGCCGAAGTTCGCCTGTCCCTCTTTCTCCAGCATAGTCATCATGCTGTCTGAATTCGACGGAACAGACAGTACCATCATATCGCTGTTTGTCACCTGATCCAGCGGCACCCAGGCAGCGTATGTCCCCAGTTCGCCAATCCGGCGGCTGTGTTTCGCAACACCCACCACTTCCAGTTCGGTTCCATCCGACATTGTCACAGTCTGGCCAATCGGGTCTTTTCCTCTGAAAAAGAGGAAAGCCGTCTCTTCATCCAGCACAATGACGTCAGATTTCTGCTCCGCGTCCAGTCGGACAAGCGGCCGACCTTCCACAATCCGTGTCGTATAAAGATCATGCCAGAACGGACCTAAAGCATACAGACAGACGTTATCCTGTCTTGTCTCATCCTCAATCGTCAGTATCTCATTGTTTTTGATACTGTGCAGCGTCATTTGCGGGAAGAATGCCCCGATATCCTCCACTGTTTTGTCATACTTTTCAAGCAGCGGGGTGTTCGTCTGATCTGATTCAGCTTTCCCGGATGACTGTGAATAATCCGCATCATCCAGTCCAAAGCTTTCATCACCCACTGACAGGCTTTCCGTATTTGCCGGCGCTGTTGTCTGGATATCACTCGGCGGAAGGAACGCATACTGAATCAGATCCGGTGCTGTGGCAAGTCCGATCAGTCCCGCGCCCACCAGCAGGATTCCCAGCAGCAGTAAAAATGAAAATCGTGATTTACGTTTCATTTCCGTCTGCACCTCAATGAGCCCACATGACCGTATCGCCATCATTAATGGGTCTGTCCGGCAGATAAGCGATGTCACGGTAGGTAAGATCTTCCTCCACGGAAACCCATTTTGATGATTCGGCGATCACTTTCACTTCCTGTTTTCTGACTGTAAGGCGAACGCCGCCCAGAGGAGAGTCTTCCTGTGAAACGACATATACATATCGATTGTCACCTTCTCCGCCCACTGCAGCCGCTTCAATCATGCAGGAGCTTTCCTTGGCGCGGGTGGTGATTTTCAGCTTGATTTCTTCTTTCCGCATCATGCTGCTGACGCTTCCCATGGCTTCGGTCACCGATCTGTTGATTTCCGCGTCCGCATACTGTTTGCCTTCATCATCTACGCCGATGGTGACAATCTTTGTCTCAGCACGGCTCCAGTAATTCTTGGACGGTATCGTCACAGCAGTGCCTTTCTGCACGTTCGATTTCGAATCTATTGTCGCGCGCAGCACGGGATCCTTTCCTTCCGCGGTTATGCTGACCACTTCCACTTCACCGTTCAGCGGATCGCCTTTCTTGACTTTTATTTCGATCACGTAGCAGTCATGGGGGGCCTTGATCTCCGCCATCTGCTTTTCAATCTTCCGGATCTGCATCAGCTTGTCTTCCGCATCCCTCAGATTGTCCTCTGCTTCACGCTTTGTCTTCAGCGTAGCCCACACGTCATCCGATACGGCATAGCGGTCCAGGCTCTTCAGTTTTTCCTTGGCCTTTGCCAGATCTTCCTTTTTAGCTTTCCAGTTCTTGTAATCCTCCAGGATCGGCTGACCCACCGTTTTACTCATATTCTTGAAAAGCTTTTTGACATTTTCATCTGTCAGATCGGCGGAATCAGTGATGTTCAGTACCGCCATCAGGGACTGCCGGAGATTCAGCTCTTCCCTGTCTGCCTGCCGGGCCGCGTCATAGGCGTTCACCCAGGCTTCCTCGTTGCGGGTCAGGCGGATATCACCGTGCTTCCGGTCCCAGTCTTCAATCGCGTTGCGAGCCTCATCATATTTCTTTTCCAGATCAGCAACGGTTTTCTCTCCATCTGACAGCTGGGTATACAGAAGAACATCTCCTTTGGCGATCTTCTGACCGGTCGCCACCGGAATCCGCTGTACGGTCAGGCTCAGCCCGTCCGGAACCGTGATCTTCATTTCCTCTTTCTCCGGGAAAGCGACCTTGGAGGACAGCTGGATTGTATTCTCTAACTTTCCGTTCTTCACGTCCGCCTTATGCACCTTGGCTGTGGTCAGCGAACGAATGGTGCCGGAAAACAGCACACACAACGCAATTACCGCCGCCAGGATGATCATGCCCCGTAACGCAAATTTCTTGAGTTTCATATCCAAACCAAACCTTTCCGTTCAGACTTACCTATATTATTTCATTTCCGTCAGCTGGATACCTGCCAGGATATCCTCCTGGAAGAACAGGTAGATCAGCAGTGCCGGCAGGATATACAATGCCGCTCCTGCAAACTCATATCCGGATGGCTTCTTTGTCATCTGGTTAAACAGGGTGGACAGGGGCATCAGGTTCTGCACTTCCGTCAGATAGGCCAGCGGCTGTTCCACCAGGTTCCAGCTTTCCGCGAAGGAAAGCGCCGCCGCCGCGCCCAGCACCGGCCGGCAGACCGGCAGCACGATCCACAGGAAGGAGCGGAACGGGCCGGCTCCGTCTATGGAGGATGCCTCCAGCAGTTCATCCGGCAGCGTAATCATAAACTGGCGGATCAGGAAGATATAGAACGGGGCGAAAAGCATCGGCAGGATGATCGCCCAGACCGTGTTCATCAGGCCCATAAACCGCAGCGTCAGCACATTCGGCACCATCGTTACCTGGAACGGCATCAGCATCAGCAGCACAATCAGGAAAAAGATTGTCTCCCGTCCGCGGAATTTAAACTTGCTCAGGCCGAAGGCCAGAGCCGGAACCACCAGCGCCTGTCCCACCAGGATGGCCACAGCATACATCACTGAGTTGGTGAAAAAATGCAGGATCTTTTCATCCTTGATCAGGATCTGCTCATACTGACCCAGCGAAATGATATTCGGGGACAGATGGGATTCCATCCATGCGGTATCGTTCAGATTACCCCGGGTTTTCAGCCAGGCACTCATTTCCGATATGGAAGCAAAGGAATACAGGAAAGTCTGCACCATCGGCAGGATAATGATCAGTGCAAACAGCGTCAGCACAATTCTTGCCACCCAGATCCGGAGGCTTTTGGGATTTCTCATCTTCTCAATCGCCTCCGTTCAGCCGTTTCAGCGCCGACCGCTGGCTCAGGAACAGCAAGCCGAACAGCACAAACACAATCACGGCGAAGATATAGGCCGCTGTTGTCACGTTCTGGTAGCTCAGCCTGCTGTACATGTTGTTCATGTAGTTCTGCAGGGTGTAGATATATTCCGGGTCATCCGGATAGGCGCCTGCGATAAAAAAGACTTCCTTGAAGATCCTGAAGGCGTTTACAAAGGACAGGATCGCCACCAGGAAAGCCGAAGGCACCGCCAGCGGCAGGGTGATTTTGAAGGTCTGCTTCATAAAGGAAGCGCCTTCCAGGGTTGCAAATTCATACAGTGATTCCGGAATGGACTGCAGCGCGGACATAAAGATGACCACGCAGAAGCCCAGGTTCTTCCACAGGAACAGCAGGATGACCGGGAGGCGGAGTTCCGCCCCCAGCATCCAGTTCACCCGTGTGCTTCCCAGCATAACCAGCAGCCTGTTCACCGGGCCGCCGTAGTCAAACCACAGCAGCCAGATGATCAGGATTGCCGAAGACGGCATCAGGTAAGGCATCAGCACACTGGAGCGGAAGAATCCGCCGGCCGGCCGGATCCGGTGCAGTCCTGCCGCCAGCAGAAAAGACAGCAGGAAAAGGAGCGGGGCACAGATCAGGGACAGCTCCATGGTATTCTTCAGGCCCATCTGGAACATGGTGTTGTTCCAGACTGAAACATAGTTGTCCAGCCCGACAAACTTATTTTCCAGGGTGCCTTCCGTCACGCTGTACCATATTCCGCCTACAAACGGGATGCCGTAGAAGATCAGCAAACCCGCCAGGCCCGGCAGCAGAAACGGCCATGCCAGTTTCAGTTTCTTGTACAAAAGGAATCAGTTCCCTTCTTTACGAATCGTCTGGATTTTCTTGTCGATCATATCGAGCAGCGGTTCCGGATCTGAATCTTCGCTATAGAACAAACTATAAGCAGACATCATCTCTTCTTCGTCCCCTGCGTTAAACAGGTCATACAGGAACAGGTAATCCATCACCTTCAGGTTCGGCAGGAGCTTCTGGTAATTTGCCAGATCATCCGGACTGACGCGCCAGCTCCACCGTTCCGAATATTCCAGCTGCGCTTTTGCCTCTTTCAGGTTTTCCTCAAGGTTAGCTTTTTCCTGGCCATCCTCAGCCTCTTCCAGCTGCTTTTCAATATTCTCCACCCATTGTTTGTTGCTTTCAACCCACTCGTCATTACGCGTCTCTCTGATCGGTTCCGTCTTGTCTGTGAAGAGCGTGGCGGCAGCGGTTTCAGTCGTATTCTTCAGAATCAGCGCAAGGAATTCCCGTGCCTCTTCCGGATGTTTGGAATATGGATTCACAAAGCCCACAGATACCTGAGCCGCAACGATAGGCGGGTCATTCTCATCAAACGCCAGCGGCAGCGGCGTAGCTCCGTTGTAATTCCCGCCGACAGTGGGCTGGGTGTACGTCGAGATCAGCGGATCAACATAGTCGGCATCATAGGAGATGATGTAACCATAGTCATCTTCATCATACGCGTCTTTCATTCCCAGAGCATCCGTGTTCAGGTTGTTAAGCCTGGTCAGCAGATCCTTCAGGAAGGGTGTATTGAACTGGTATTCTCCGCCCTTGGCGTCCATCCACATCTGGTACTGATACAGCAGAAGCAGCCTGAGTGTGCCTTTGAAACTCATTCCAACATCTTCACATACCTTAATGTCTGAACCGACGATGCGTTCCGGCACGTCCTTTTCCAGCCAGTCAAAGAACTCGTCCCAGGTCTTCGGCAGTTCCTCCTCGGTTCCGCCCAGCTTTGCCCATGTTTTCAGGTTAATGCCCAGCACCTGGCCGTTCACCTGAACCGGCGTGCAGATAATCTTTCCGTCCTGCTTAAACGCGTCCTTCAGGTAGGGATACATCCGTTCCACGTCCGTGGCGATGTCCTTGTTATCACTCAGGTCTTTCAGGTATCCGCGGTTGAGCAGCGCGTTGAATGCTTTGCTTTCATACTCGAGGATATAAACATCAATATAATCTTCCTGGTTCATCATCGACTGAAGGACGTCCGAATTAATGCTGTTGGACTCTTCCTTCAGGATTACGGAAATATCTCCCCGGCTTTCATTCATATCCAGGACAGCGTCTTCCAGGTAATAGTTGCTGCCGGAATTGCTCACCCGCAGCGTAACATCGGCACGCTTTGTCGGGTCGGTATTCCGGGCCACCGCGGCACTGTACGTCCATGCAATTATATAACCGTCGGGGGTAAGCATCAAGCCGTCCGGCGCAATCCCGCATTCATTCACAGACTCAGGCTGCTGTCCTTCTGCCATCTGCAGCGCATATACTTCACCGTCGCAGACATAGTAAAGAGTATTCTTCTCCTGGTCATAGCAGGCAGTCAGCTGGTAGCCCCCGGCAGTGAATTCCGTCACCGGTTCTTCCTTCTGGGTTGCCAGATCCATGCGGCTCAGCTTGAAAGTGCTGCGGCCCATATTCCAGTCCTGGCGGCAGATAATCAGGGATCCCTCCGGTCCCGGGAAGGCGCCGCTCATCGTCGCATCTTCCGGTATCAGGACTGAAGTTCCATCTTTCAGATTCACAGCGGCGATATTCACACCCATGTTGCTGCCGTAGTATGTCACAATCAGATAGTCACCGTGTGTAAAAACTCCGTTCAGGCCGAAAGACATTCCGTTTTCTTCATCTGACGTGAAAGACAGATCCAGGGCCGGAAGATCGGTCTTCTCTATAACGATTTCACCATTCTCAAGCTTGATGTGCCTGATTTCGGCGTCTCCCTGTTTGCTCGTTTGGGTTTCTTCATCATAGACATAATCGATCACAAGGCCGTAAAGCTCGTTATTCCATCCGAAGTAGTTGTAGATATAGTCATAATTATAGGGATCCGTATTATCGGAATCTTCGGATTCCGTGTCATTGTTAATCGCTGCGCCGTTTTCATCTTCCGAAGCCCAGTCCATATCGGCAAAGATATCAATTTCTTCCTGGGGCTCTTCCTGAACGGCAGGCTCTTCTGTCTTTTCCCCGTTCTCTCCGGGTTCAGCAGGAACGTCTGTTCCTTCCTGGTTTTCACCGGGAACCGCCGGAATTTCGCCGTCAGATTCCCCGTCCATGAGTCCTTCCATATCATCAGGATATTCAGGTTCGGGTCTCACGTATTTTTCCGGCTCACTCTGGAGCGTCGCGTATTTCAGGATCGCTTGTCCTTCAGATCCATCCGTAACAATGCAGAACCCTTCTCCCAGCGGGTAAATGCCACGGATGCTGACTTCACTTGTGTCTCTGTTGCTGTGGATCAGGGTACGGTCCCCGACAGAAGCAAACGCGGGCATACAGGTTGTCACACAAAGAACCAGGGTCATGATCCAAAGAATCATTCTTTTTCCGTTCAGTCGTTTCATCTCTCATACTCCTTGTCATGTATTGTTCCGGCTGCCGCTTGCAGCCCGGGGGTGATCAGGGAATTGAGTTGCGCGTTTCCGGACGTTTGTGCGCAAAGTCAGGACTATGATCCACGACAGGATCACTGTCCAGCTGTTCTTATATTATCCTCGGATTGGTTGTTGTCAGGTCAGGCGCTGCGGCAAGGCTGTGCCCGGCACAGCCTTGCCGGCAGGAAGGGAATCAGTTCCCCTCCAGGCGGATCATCTGAACCTTGCTGTCCAGCATGCCAAGCAGCTCTTCCGGAGCCATCTTGAGGCTTTCCTCACTGGCAAAGATCTTTTCATAGGCAGAAGGTTCATCTTCGTTCCCGTTATTGTTTTCCTGGCCGAACAGGGCATTGTAGAAACTGTAGCCCCGCACCTTGTACAGGTTGATGTTCTTCTGGTAGCGCTCAATGAGTTCCGGACTGATCCGCCAGCTGTAGCGTTCAATGTCCTTCTGGTTTTCTTCCAGGTTCTTGAGGTTCTCCTCCAGGTCAGCCTTCTTGTCGCCTTCAGCTGTTTCAATCTTGGCCTTGTACGCCTCAATGGCTTCCTGGATCATTGTCAGGCTTTCGTTTTCGCTGGGATTCCGGATCGGTTCCGTCTTATCTGTATAGATTGTATACTGGTTGTCCAGGTCCAGGTTGTTCAGGAGAACGCCGAGGAATTCCATAGCTTCCTGGGGATGCTCGGAATACGGGTTCACAAAGGCTACCTCGAGCTCTGTCGGGATCACCGGATCCTCGTCATCCGCGAAGCTCAGGAACAGCGGGACATAATAGACGTCACCGTTCATGGTTGTGGAAATATAGCTTTCCAGCAGCACCATATTGTCATCGTCGCCGCCGTCATCATAGTAACCGTCTTCTTCGTTTTCCGGGTCATATTCCACGTGTTCTCTCGCCCTGAGTCCGTCATAGTCAAGATTGTTCAGGCGCCGGATCAGGTCGCACAGGATGGGATTGTTGAAGGCATATTCCTTGTCTCCCTTCTTCTCCATCCAGAGCTCATACTGCTCAATCATGCTTTCCAGAATCATGGTGCGCAGGTACATCCGGTCTTCCCAGGAAATCTTGACCTGAACGTTCTCCATCATCTCAGGCAGTTTTTCCATCCAGTCGAAGAACTGATTCCAGGTATGGGGAAGATCCTCTTCCTTCATGCCCAGCATCTTCATGGTATCCACGTTGACGCCGAGGGTGCCGCCGTAAGCATAAACCGGAACGGCCACGATTTTGCCGTCCTGCTTTACCGCATCCTGGATATAGGGATACATCCGGGCTGTGCTGGCAGCGATCTTTTCGTTGGAGCTCAGGTCAATCAGGTAATTGCGGTTGTACAACGCATTGAACTCATTGCTCTGGTAGCTCAGCAGGTAAACATCCGTATGCGCGTCACGGTTCATCATCGACTGCAGGATGTCGTTCTGGAAGGTCCAGTCCGTTTCCGCAATTACGGAGATGTCACCCCGTGAATTGTTCAGGTCATAAATGGCGTTTGTAACGGTACCGTATCCGCCGCCCTTAACCCGCAGCTGGATGCTTCCGCGCTGGGTGGGATCGGTGTTCTTGACAGACAGGGAGCTGAAGAACTGTACCAGCACAAAGCCGTCTTTCAGCATCTTCATGCTGTTGCCGATTTCCGGGCAGTCGTTGACCGCCACAGCCTTCGCGGCGTCGAACTGGGGCATTGCCCACAGTTCACCGTTGGCAGCATAGTACAGGGTATCATTCTCCGCGTTGTAGCAGGGGGTGATCCGGCTGTCGCCCTTGACCTTAATCTCTGTCAGCGCCTCTTCGCTCAGGGTTGCAGGATCCATCTTGCTGATCTTGATCGTCACCGTGTCATAGTCATTCATATCTTCAGACCAGATCGCACGGGTAACCAGCAGGGAACCTTCCGGTCCGGCAACGAGTTCCGAAACATCTTCGAGTTCACCTTCCGTGCATGCACCGCTGTTCATGTCAAAGACCAGCAGTCTTTCCCCTTCTTCCGCATAGTAGGTCATGAAGAGGCTGTCTCCGGCTGTAACGATGTTGTTGGTACCGTAGAACCTGAGACTTCCGCTCTCACTGTCCACCAGCGAGGAGAAATCAAGTTCCGGTACGTTTTCGTCTTCCAGGATAATCTGCCCGTCTTCCAGCTTCACATGCTTGACGAGCAGTTCTTCCTTCGAAGTTTCGCCGTCATAGCTGCTCTTGTTCATCAGGGCGTAGATCTCACCGTTCCATCCAAAGTAATCATTTACGTATTCGTATTCCTGGGTATCCTGGTTTTCCGGGACGTCATCGGCAAAGAAGATATCTTCGTCGTTTCCTTCCTCTTCCTTGCTGTCCTCGTCCAGTCCTTCCAGCCACCAGTTCTTCCGTTCTTCCTCGTTCATCTTCTTCACGAATTTCTCAGGCTCTGCCTGATAATCCGTGTACCGCATGACGATCTGATCCGGATAGTTTTCGATAAACACACAGAAGCCGCCTTCACCGTACGGGAGCACGCTTCTGATGTAGAAGCTGCTCTCGTCATCGCTCCGGCGAAGCAGCACCCGGTCTCCGGTGGATGCGAATGCCGGCGCGCAGGCCGTAATACACAGAATCAGGGATAAAAACCAAAGGATCAGTTTCTTGCCGTTGGGGTTCATCATTCTTCAGGTTCCTCCGCAGTATTGTTTTCTTCGGCCGGCGCTGCCTCATTCAGGTAAATCAGCATGCTCATGCCGAGCCGGATTCTTTCATCCGGTTCGAAAGAGGCATAGGCTTTGTAGACTTTCTTGTCTGTGCCTTCCTTCTGTTCTTCGTTCATCCTGGAAATGGAAACAATTTTGCCCGTATACAGTTTCTCCGAGGAGCTGTCCCAGCGCAGTTCCATTTCGACCGGCGCGCCCTCTTCCAGGAGGAACAGGTCCTCTTCAGGCACGTCAAACTCGACCTGGAAGCTCTTGGTGGGAGCAATCTTCACCAGGGTGTCGCCCTTGGCAGCGGTATCGCCCGGGTTCTTTTCCACGGATTCGATAACGCCCGTCACGGGGCTCTTCACCGTGTTGTCCGGTGCGTAGTAGCCGTCCAGCACGCCTTCCACGGTTTCAAACAGCAGCTCGCCGCGTTCCACGAAGTCGCCGCTCTTCACGTGCAGTCTCAGCACGCTGCCGGCGCCCTTCACCGGTACGGCTGCGGCGCGTTTCACCGTGCCCTTGCCGATGCGCTTTTCCTTGCTGTACTTCTCGTCCCGGTAGACATAGACTTTCTCGTCCAGGTAGAACTCTCCGCCGGTCACCTCAATGGTATATCCGGTTTCGGTCAGCTTGGTGACCATGCCGGTGCCCTCATGGGTGCCGTCCTGGGTGCACTTCAGGTAAACCCGCTCGCCCAGGTGGATAAAGTAGTTGTCGTTGGTGTTGAAAGCCTTTTCACTGTTCGCGTCCACCGTGTACTTGCGGGTGGGCTCAATGTACAGGGAGGCTTCATACCGGGCATTGATGTCCTCGGTGTTGTCGCCTTCCGCTACATACAGACCGGTCACAGTGCCTTCCACCGGCGCGTAGTTCAGCGTTGTCTTGATGGTTGCCAGCGTGTCGCCTTCCTGAACCGGGTCGCCTTTGTGCAGCGGCACCTCCCCCATCCGTCCGCCGAAAGGCGCGGCAACCGGGATTGTTTCTCCTGCAACCACTTTCCCTTCATAGGAAAGCTCTGTCTCTGCCAGCGCGGTTCCTCCCAGCACCAGCACCAGGGCCATCAGTATCGCGAATACCTTTTTCATCCCGTCCACTCCTTTCACTTTGTGGCAAACAGTTGGTCATATGGTTCATCCAGCGCGCCCGCCGGGCCGCTGTATACGCCCGTCATAAAGATTCCGGCATGCTCGTCCGTCGTCAGTTCGTAGGTCTTTCCTTCAACCTGTACCTGCCAGACAGCCGGAGCATCTCCGCCGATTCCGATTTCGTATTCAAACCGCCGGTTCGCGGTTCCGCGGCTTCTCATCTCGTCGTAGTTCCAGCCGGCGAGGAAGCCTTCCGTTTCCATCACGGCAATCTGGTCTCCGCTGCGGAGCACCAGATGCTCGATTCCGCTCTTGTTCATCTTCCGGAGCACTTCACCGTTCATGCTCCAGACATTCTGTTTGCCGTCCTCCGGATTGGCCGCCGTCAGGATCAGGGTATCGATCTGTTCGTTTCCCGCTTCCTTCTGCCAGTTCATTCCGGTGACCGTGAAGCCCTCGCCGGTTTCGCTGTCCGCTGCCCGGTTCAGGGTCAGCGCCAGGGTCTCCCTGCCCAGCGTCAGCTGGTTCATCACGTCGTTCTGTTTCTTTTCCAGTTCCTTCAGGTCCAGCAGGTCGTAGTCCGGCCCGATGGGTTCCTTGTTCTTGCTGTGGGGAATCCTCGGCCTGGAGGCGCCTCCGCCTCCACCGCCGCCGCCCGGGAATCCGCCGCCTTCACCGCCATCTTCCGGTTCTGTGGGTTCTTCCGTTTCCGGTTCCGGCGGATTATGATCCGGCGTTACTTCAGGTGCCGGCGTTTCAGGAGCCGGCGTGGGTGTCGGTGTCGGGCCTTCCGGTGCCGGGGTAGGTGTTTCCGGTACCTGCGAAGGCGCAGGGGCTGCGCCTTCAAACGCGTCTTCCGCAACCGTACAGCCTTCCGGCACGAAATCCCGGTTCAGCTTGATACAGTTCAGGAATGCCTTGCTTCCGATTTCCTTCAGTTTTGTATCTTCAGTCAGGACAATCAGCTTCAGCTTTTTACAGTCGGCAAAAGCTTCCTGGCTGATGACTTCCACAGAGTTCGGCAGTACGACGCTCTGCAGTTTATCTTTTCCTTTAAAGGCGTTGGGGCCGATGACCTTCACGCCGTCCGGTACTGTTACACTGAATGCATCGCTGTTGCACTGAACCAGCACGCCATTCTCAATGACGAAATCCGCCGGATCCAGATCTGTTGGCGTTGCCTTGTCTTCAGCCATTGTGGCGCTTCCGGCCAGCAGCATCAGAATGATGAGCATCATCCCGACGCACAGCATGCATATGCGTTTACTCATAAACAACTTCCCTCCGTAAAATGCATACCCATAATATATAGACGGTTTAGATCACAGTTTATGACAGATTTTCCGGCATTTTGCATTGTTTTTTCTTTGTATTTTGCATTCCGTCTTTCATACATCTGTCGGTTTGCGCCTATATATATCCTGCTTTCTCAAATCCTTTTCTTAACCTTTAAATTGTATCATGCCCATAATGTACCGTCAACGATTTGCATTGTTGTACTGTCAACTTTAGAGTCCATTCCTGCTTTTGCGTAATTATTGTTTTACGATAATCATAATATCACCAAATTATCGTTTGTCAATAATTTTCGCACAACTTTTCAGCAAAAGGAACGGGACAACCTGTCTCACAAGCTGTCCCTCCTCCCGGGAACCGAATCAACGGTTCTCTCAGTCCCCTCTTCTCCAGGCCTTGCAACTGAAGAATCGATAAACGAACTGAACCGTCCCCTTCGTTCCATGGCAATCATATCAAACCAATCTTACATTCACGTGACTTTCACCTTACGTTTTCGTAAGGTTGTTAAACAAACGGAGGAGCGAATTCTTTCGTTCCCCCGTTTGTTACGTTCCAATCACATCCTGCGTCAGCAGGATATTTCACATCGGTCGCAGACCGATATTTCACATTGAGCCGCAGGCTCAATATTTCGCATTTGACGAAGTCAAATATTTCATTTTCAAGTTCGGAATTACCTCCTCCCTCCTACTTCCTCCCTCCTACCTCTTCTTAATTACTCTCCATCCTGATCATCCTGACCTTCGTATCCAGCGTGCCCAGCAGTTCTTCCGGATTCATCCCGATGCTTTCATGGAAGAACCGGTCGTATTCACTCGAATCATCTTCGCCGTCGCCGTTCAGGAGGATATTCACAAAACTGTACATCCTGGTTTTGAAATACTCCTGCCATTTCTGATAGCGTTCAATCTGTTCGCCGCTGATCATCCAGGAATGCTTTTCTGTGTACTCCAGCCCTTCTTCCCCGATCTGCAGCTGCTCCTGCAGCATTTCCCTTTCTTCCCCGTCTTCCGCTTTTTCGATCCGCTCTTTCAGGTTCTCAATTTCACTCCGGTACCACCGAACCTCATCTTCATAATCCGAACTGCGGATTGGTTCCGTCTTGTCAGTGTAAGCCGCATACTGTTCCATGCCATGCATGCTGTCTGCCGCCAGGGCCAGGAACTCCATCGCCTCTTCCGGATGCTCGCAATAGGGATTCATGAACGCGACGCTCACCTGGACCGGCAGCACCGGCTCTTCCTCTTCCGAGAAGCTCAGCGTCAGCGGAACATATGCGTCCCCATTCTGGATAAGCGTGCTGGTACCGTTTTGCAGGAGCGGAGTCCGTTCTTCGTCCTCATACATGTTTTCCTCATCATCTTCCCGGATCCCGAGGGCTTCGTAATCCAGCCCGTCCAGCCGCCGGACCAGCTCGCACAGTTCCGGCGTGGCAAAGTAATAATCCTTCTCACCCTTTTTCTCCATCCGGATCTCGTACTGGTCCAGCATTGTCTTCAGGATTCCTCCCCGGAAATATCCCTTGGTTTCCCACATGTCGCACAGCGACACGTTCTTGCCTTCCAGCTTTTTCGGCAGCGTCTCCAGCCAGTCGAAGAACTGGTTCCAGGTCTTCGGCAGTTCCTCCGCCGTTCCGCCGAGTTCCTCCCAGGCCTCCATATGAATGCCCACCGCATCCCCGACGAAACACACCGGCACGCCGATGATCTTTCCGTCCTGCATCACCATGTCCCGGATATAGGGATACAGGCGGTTCGTGCTTTCCACGATCTTTTCATTGCTGCTCAGGTCCGGCAGATAGCCCCGGGTATAAAGCGCCGCGAATTCACTGTCGTCAGAGCGCAGCGAATAAATATCCGTGCTGCTGTCCCGGTTCAGCATTGCCTGCACAACGTCAGGCTCCTTTCTCCAGTCCGACTGCACGATCACAGACACGTCTCCCCGCTTGTTGTTCATCGCGTAGACGGTTTCGTTCATCGTCATACCGTCTCCGCGGTCACTGACCCGCAGGACAACGCTGCCGCGCTGGGACGGATCGGTGTTCCTGAGCATCACCGTATCGAACTCCCAGATCACCTCAAATCCGCCCGGCAGCAGGATAGCCCCGTCTCCGTTCCTCGGGCAGTCGTTGACCGCTTCCGCCCCTTCCATGTCAAACTGCGGTACAGCCCACAGTTCTCCCTCTTTGATGATATACATCGCATCTCTGTTCCGGTCATAGCAGGGATGGATGTATTCATTTTCAAGCCCGTCGATTACCGTCTTTTCCTGGATCTCTCCGTTCTTCAGGTTCAGGCTGCTCACTTTCACGGTATTGAGCGCAGTATCCGGGTTCCAGTCACTCCGGGTAATGAGAACGGTTCCTTCCCGTCCCGGAACCATTTCTGTAACAGGTCCCTCGATTTCCGTTTCCGCGCAGACGCCGGTATTCAGGTCGATTCTCTTCAGCCTGTAAGTTTCTTCGTCCACCCAGACGTTTATGATCAGGCTGTCATCCATGGTGAATAAGCCGGAGAAATCAAGCAGGTTCTGCGCGCCGTCTTCCCCCGCCGTCACGTCAGACAAATCCACCGGCAGGCCGCTGTCCTCCAGGATCACCTTGCCGTCCTCCAGCTTCACGTGCCACAGTAACACCTTCGACGTGGTACTTTCTTCCGTGTAGGAGTCTTTGCATTCAAACCCGTACAGCTCCCCGTTCCAGCTGAACCAGGGATTCACATATATTCCGCCGTTTTCCATACGCGTTTCATCGTCCAGCACAAAAATCTCCGGTTCCGCCTGGGCATCCGCGTACCGTTCAACAACCACATCCGTATCGCTGTATTTGACGATGATGAATCCGTCTCCGCACGGAACAACCGCCTGGACGACCATCGGCAGAAAGCCGTCAAGGGTGGTCTCATGCATCAGCACCCGGTCTCCCGTTGACGCAAACGCCGGCGCGCACATCGTCAGGCACAGCATCAGCGCCATGAGCCCCAGGATAAACCTTTTGCCGTTCATCTTCCTCATTTTCAGTTCCTCCGCAGAGTATAATCTGTAACCTGCCTATCCAACGAAAACAGACATAGAATCCTTCCCAAAAGAAATCCGGACAGAGGACGGTTCCTTGTCCGGATTTCTTTAAATACTGAAAACCGCTTCCTTTCGGAAGCGGTTTTATCCACCATTTTTAAGTTTTAAGTTTTCAGTTTTAAGTATTAATTAATTTAAAACGCTTGTACCCTTTTCCCATCCAAAATGCTGTACGTCTCTTCAAATTTTCCTCCTCCTGCCTGTCCTTCAATCTGCCAGCAGGGGAAGGCCCTTGCGTCCAGCGCGTTGCTGTCCATCAGGTTATAGTCATATGCGATATTGATCTTGCTGATCTCATAGGATTCGCCGCTCTTTCCGCAATGGGAATCGGAGAATACCCGAAGGGCGTCCGTCCAGCACACGCCGGCCGGCAGCTCATAATCATCGTTGATGTGGTCAATGATCTTATCCAGTTCCAGCAGTGCCGTTTCCTTTTCCGTCAGGGCAATCCTGACCTGCGGGGTCCCTAGGGATTTGATTCCGTTCAGCTCCTGCCGGAAAGCCAGATACCATACGCCGATCTCTTCCGGGAAAGCGTCAAAACATACAGGCTCCGTCCCGTTATAGAACTGCTTCATCCCGTCGGTCATATTGGAGATAGAATCGGACGGCAGGGCGACGGCCTGGTCCAGCACCAGGTTATCAATATGCAGCGTTTTGAAAATCGTCTCGCAGCGGGCTATCGCGTTCTCCAGCGGATACGGAGCATCCGCCTGTTTCGCCGGAGCGATGTTCGCGTTGTCCATATAATTCAGCAGCTGCCGATAGCACTCAAAATCCTTGTTTCCGTACTCCAGTGTGGTATTGCAGGGGATCGTGAGAACAGCGTCATCCGCGAACCGGAAGCGGTTTACTTCCCGTCCGTCCGGGGTCGGCAGTTCCTCTGTCGCGGTCACTTTGGCATAGTTGAAGTATTCCGGGGTATAGGCCTGCATGTTCCGGAAAGTGATGGTGTAGGAAGACAGTTCCTCATACCGGTCATCGATCACAATCTCATCCGCGGTCCGGATGTTCTCCGGAATCGGCGTCGGCAGGCTCTCCTCTGCCCTGGCCGCGTAACCGCCGGGCAACAGAAAAAGGGCAGCCGCAAGGGCGGCAAGCCCCCTGAATCGGATACGGCAAAAGCTTCTCTTCTTCTGACACATAGCCGTTTTCCCTCCGGAATAAACTGGTTACAACACTTACATGTATGGATATTGTAATTGTAACCATACGTCCGAAGCCCGTCAAGTGACTATGTCTCTTTCAGCCCTTTTGAATATAGTACTTTGTCTGTATTTTGGTTCATCTCTCCGTCATCCGACTTGTATCATTAATTACATTCAATTTCATCGGAAATCATTTACGAGTTACTTGAGTGCCATCTGCGCAAGCTCACTTTTACCCATGTAACTGTTTTTCAATCAAAAATCGCTTTCGATAATTCGAAAGTGATTTATCCACCATTTTTAAGTTTTAAGTCTTAAGTTTTAAGTTTTAAGTAAAAGAAAACCTCCTACTTCCTACCTCCTACCTTATAAACGAAAGCGACAGGCTTTCCTGTCGCTTTCGTTTAAATCTCCACGCTCACTCTAAAGGTGTGTTCATCCGGATAATCAATCACCAGTTTCCCTTTGTGCTTCTCCACGATCCTTCTCACCGCCGCCAGGCCGATGCCGGAGCCGCCGCTCTTCTGGGTACGGGCGCTGTCGCCCCGCACAAACCGTTCCGTCAGCTTTTCCGGTTTCTCCGTCGGCAGGCTGGTTACGGAATTGGCCAGCACAATCCGGTTCTTTTTCTTCTCCGGTTTCACCTCCAGGCGGATGGTTCCGCCCTCCGGCGTATACTGCACCGCGTTATCCATCAGCAGGCAGAACATCCTCCGGATCAGGTTCTCGGAGCCCTTCACCGGCGGCGTTTCCTCCAGGGCGGTTTCCCCGGTGATGCCCTTCTGCTTAAGCGACGACTGGTACTCGTGCCAGATTTCCTCTGTCAGCGCCGTCAGCTCGATGCTGTCCAGCGCCTGCTCGTTCTGCTCCTCGTCCAGCCGGGCCATCATGATCAGGTCCTGCACCAGGTGCTCCATCCGGTCCACCTGGGCCCGGATATTATCGCTCCATTTATTCCTGCCCTGCCGCAGCTCCAGCACGTCCAGGTTCGCCCGGGCGATGGCCACCGGCGTCTTCAGGTCGTGCCCCGCGTCGGTGATAAACTGCCGCTGCTGCTCCGTGTTCCGCACAAACACGTCCGCCATCCGCCCGGACACAGGGAACAGCACGATGATCAGCAGGATAAAGATCCCGAGGCCCACCATGCCCGCGTTCTTGAGCACGTTATACAGCATGTGCAGCTGGATGGAGTTATCCACCAGGATCACCTTGCCGGATCCGTCCTCATTCCGCCGGATGCCGAACTTATAGGACCCGACCTTGCCCTTGTCGACGTTCTTCTTCACGGCGTTCATCACGTACTCCTGTACGCTGACGTCCGCATCTTCCGCGATGCCGCGCTTGTTGATCTGGTCCACTTCCCCGTCCGGGGTGTAGGTGATCTCATAAAACCCCGAGGGCATGTTCCGTCTTCCGGGGTTGTAGCCGAACATGGCCGGCGGCGCGTCCTGCATAAACCGGCGTCCGCCTTCGCCTTCGTTTTCCTCCCGGGGTTCCAGGCTGGAAGCGATGAAGTTGTCCGTGTTCCTTTCCATCGCCTGGTAGCTGATCAGCCAGATCGCTCCCACTGTAAGCACAAGGATGATCAGGAAGGACAGCATGGCGCTGAACATGATCCGGCTGCGGTAATATTTCTTCATTCAATAACCTCCAGCGCGTATCCCACGCCGCGCTTCGACCGGATTTCCGCCCGGGAGCCCAGGGATTCCAGCTTCTTCCGCAGTCCGGAGATATGCACCCACACCGTGCCGTATTCCACGTCCGCGTCCATGCCCCAGACCCGGTCCAGCAGCGTGTCCGCGGAGAAATAGATATGCGGGTTCCGGATGAACAGCTCAATCAGGTGGTATTCCCTGTGGCTCAGGGACACGGTCTTGTCCCCGCACCGGATGGCATAGCCGTTCTTATCCAGCGCCAGGTCTTCAAAGGTAACCTGTTCTCCCTGGTAGCTCTGTCCTCCGCGCCGGGTCAGCGCGTCCACCCGCACCCGCAGTTCCTCCATGGCAAAGGGCTTGGTCAGGTAGTCGTCGCTTCCGCTTTCGAACCCCTGCACCTTGTCCCGGATTTCGCCCTTTGCGGTCAAAAGCAGCACCGGCGTGACGTCGCCTTCGCCCCGCAGGGTGCGCAGCACCGTCAGCCCGTCCATTCCCGGCATCATGATATCCAGGATCAGGACGTCATAAGCGCCCATCCGCGCCCTTTCCAGCGCGTCTGTGCCGTTGTTCGCCCAGTCCACCTCATAGTGGTGATATTCAAGATAATCAACAACCGCCTCGGCCATAGCCTCCTCGTCTTCCGCCAGCAGAAGCCGCATCCGCATCGCCTCCCTTTTCCCATTATATCAAAGTGATTATGCATTGAAAACCTTAAGTGATTCTTAAGAATCGCTTACACTCTTCACTGTTAACTGCGGCAAGAGTGTGACTGCCGGGACTGACTGTCTGTCACTGTTTTCGAAGAAAATGTGACTGAAAGTCTGTCCCCTGTCACTGCTCTTGCCGCTTTTCCCCGCTTCCTATCACTTTCCCTCCGTTCCTTATTTTTCAGTTTTAAGTCTTAAGTCTTAAGTCTTCATTGAAAGGGAAAAACAGCGTTTTTCCCTTTATCTTGACAGCTCTGCTGTCAAGATGTACAATCCCCTCATCAAAGGGACAAAGGCGTCCTTCAGTTTATGCTGAAGGACGTCTTTCTCTTTTTTCGGAGGTTCCTGCCTTATGCATGAGGAATGCGGCGTATTCGGTATCTGGTCTCCCGTCAAACGGGCCGTTCCCCGGGATGTGTACCTCGGCCTTTACGCCCTGCAGCACCGGGGACAGGAAAGCTGCGGCATCGCGGTTTCCTGTGACGGCGTCTTCCATCACCTGAAGGGCGACGGCCTGGTGGGCGAAGTCTTTGACCGTCCGGGCCTGGACCGCCTGGGCGAGGGCAACATCGCCGTGGGCCACGTCCGCTATTCCACCACCGGCGGCAAGAACCACAACAACATCCAGCCCATTGTCATCAGCCATATGAAGGGCAACATGGCCCTTGCCCATAACGGGAACCTGGTCAATGCCCGTTCTCTCCGCTCCCAGCATGAGCTCTGCGGCGGCATCTTCCACGGCACCGCGGATACGGAGACCATCGTCTACACCATCGTGTCCGAGCGCCTGAAGGTCACCGCCACGGCGGAAGCCGTCTTTCGCACCATGCAGCAGCTTCAGGGTGCCTATTCCTGCACCCTCATGACAGCCACCAAGCTCATTGCCTTCCGGGATCCCAACGGTTTCCGTCCCCTCTGCTACGGCAAGACCGCGGACGGTGCCTGGGTGGTCTCCTCCGAGTCCTGCGCCCTGGACGCTGTCGGGGCGAAGCTCATCCGGGATATCGATCCCGGGGAGATCATCGTCTTCGGCAAGGAAGGCGTGACTTCCGACCGCCGTCTCTGTGGCCAGCAGCGCTCCCTCTGCGTTTTTGAGTATATCTATTTCGCCCGGCCCGACTCCATCATCGAGGGCGTACCGGTTCACCAGTCCCGGCTCCGCGCCGGCCACTTCCTGGCTAAGGAAAACCCGGTGGCCGCGGACGTGGTCATCGGCGTGCCGGACTCCGGCATCGACGCCGCCCTGGGCTACTCCCAGGAAAGCGGCATTCCCTACGGCGTGGGTTTCCTGAAGAACAAGTACATCGGCCGCAGCTTCATTGCCCCAAGCCAAGACATGCGGGAAACCGCCGTCCGCATCAAACTGAACGTCATCGCGGAAACCGTTCGGGACAAGCGGGTGGTCCTCATTGACGACTCCATCGTCCGCGGCACCACCAGCGAGCGCATCGTCCGCCTCCTGCGGGAAGCCGGAGCGAAGGAAGTCCATATGCGCATCTCTTCCCCGCCCTTCCGCTATCCCTGCTTCTTCGGCACGGACGTGGATTCCCGGGAGAACCTGATCGCCTGCCGCCTGAACAGCGTGGAGGAGATCGCGAAGGAGATCGGCGCTGATTCCCTCGCCTACCTCTCCGTGGACGCCGCCCACCGCCTCGCCGGGGACACCGGCTGCACCTTCTGCGACGGCTGCTTCACCGGCAGGTATCCGATTGATATTCCCGAAGAGCAGGGCAAAAGCAAGTTCGAGCAGCCTATCCAGGAAGAATAAAAGTGAAGGCCTTTGCCTTCACTTTTTTCTTCCTGCACTCTACACTCTTCACTCATCACTCTGCACTCTGCATTGCGGCAAGAGCGTGACTGAGGGACGGCCCTGTTGTCACAATTCTTGAAAAGAATGTGACTACAGGACTGTCCCTTCTGTCACTGCTCTTGCCGTTTTATCGCTGTTCCTCACTCCCAGGCATACCCATTTCTCCCAGATAATGGTATAATCACTGCAATAGCGTAACGGAGGCTTGAGATGAAGCTGAAAACCATACGGCGCAGGATCGAGACCCCGGGGGGAAAGATGAAAATCATCATCCTGCGGCCGGAAAAGCAGGAAAAGCCCGTGCCGGGGATCCTATGGATCCACGGCGGTGGATATGTGACGGGCATGGCAGCCATGGTGTTTGTGACCGCGGGCAGCGCGCTGGCGAAACATTACGGTGCGGTGCTGATCGCCCCGGAATACCGGCGGGCAGTGAAGCATCCCTATCCGGCTGCGCTGGAGGATTGCTACGCGGCGCTTGAATATCTGTATAACAACGCGGATGAACTGGGCGTGGACCGGGACCGGATCGTAGTCGGCGGGGAAAGCGCCGGCGGCGGCCTGGCCGCGGCCATCTGCATCTATGCCCGGGACAAGGGAGAGATCCCGATCTCTTTCCAGATTCCGCTTTACCCGATGCTGGACTGCAAGGACACGGACTCCTCCCGTCACAGCCACTCCCACGGCTGGGGAACCCGCCGGAACCACTGGGGCTGGCATACTTACCTGCGGGACCTGTACGGCACGGACAACGTGCCGCCCTACGCCTCGCCCTCAAGGGAGACGAACTACGCGAATCTTCCGCCCTGCTATACCTTTGTGGAAGACGGGGAACCCTTCAGGGATGAAACGGTCACCTACGTGAAGAACCTGAATGATGCCGGCGTGGAAGCGCATGTGGATGTCTTCCACGGGAACATCCACGGGTTTGATACCATGCGGTGGACAAAGAACGCGAAAAAAGCGAGAAAGAAACTGATACAAGCGGCGGAAAAATACTTGAAATGAAATATTCGCCAAAGGTGTATTTGATACCAATCCACTTCATAAGGAGAAATATATATGATCATCCGTGAGGCAACCCCGGAAGACGCAGAGGCACTGAAGGTTCTGTACTTTGATTACTTAACTAAGTATCCGCCAACAGAGGAACAGGACATGAAAACCTGGAAGGAAATCCTGGCGGAATATAACAGGGATCCTTACAACTATATCCTCGTCATCGAGGAAGACGGACAGGTGGTTTCCTCCGTTCAGCTGGGAATCATCCGGAGCCTTACGCATAACGTGCGACCCTTCGCTGTGGTGGAGAATGTCGCGACCCACGCGGATTACCGGCAGAAGGGCTACGCTTCAGCTTTGCTGCAGAAAGCAGCGGAAATTGCGAAGGAGTGCAACTGCTATAAGCTGTCCCTGGAAACAGGTTCAAACCGGGAATCCACGCTGAATTTCTACCGGCAGAACGGATTTGCCATTGACGAGAAGCATTCATGCCTGATGAGACTATAAATTCCCTCTTACCTCCTATCCGCAACCTCAATCGTCGCTTCTCGCGCTTGGAGCGCGCTCGCCGCTCGTTTCGGTTGACTCGTTCGCTTCATTTCGGCTACGCCGACAGTGCACTGCGCTGACATTCAGCTTGCTCCCCACGCGGACACTTCGTGTCCTTGGTCGAGATGACAACGTAGACGTAGCGGAGCGCAAAAACGGGAATGTGACAGCAGGGACAGACCAACTGTCACGGCCAAAGGCTGTGTACAGTTGGTCTGTCCCTCTGTCACATGGATGTTCCGATTACGTTCCCGATTACTAACACGCAAGGAGATCCTTCGACGCCCTCGCTGTGCTCGGTTGCTCAGGATGACAGCGTGGGCGCAGCGATTTACTCATACAGTTTGCATCCGCGGCGGATAATTATGAATTATGAATTATGAATTGTGAATTCTTCTTGTTTTCCGTCTGTACTTTCCGTATGGATTGCTTGACAGTCCTTATGCGCGGAAATTATAATACCGCAAAAGCGATGATCAAGGCGAGTAGCCGGATCATGGCGGTGTCCAGAGAGCCCCGTGTATGCTGAAAGCGGGGAGACCGCCTATCGGTGAAATTCCCCTTGTAGCTTCCCGTTGAAACCAGTATGGCAAGTAGGCGGTGACGGAATGCGGCCGTTATCTTCCGCAGGATGGATGTTAGTCCGTCCCTGAGGCCGCAATGGTGCGGCGAACCAAGGTGGTACCACGATGAGTAATCGTCCTTCGGAAGGGTCCGGAGGATTTTTTATTTCCCGCTTTTCCCTCCCCTGAGGGGAGAAGAGATATGCGATTCCCTATTTTTTCTATATTGAAGGAGGGTTCCCCATGAAAAAGGTAGTTTCCCTGCTGCTCGTCCTGGCCCTGGTTCTGGGCGTGTGCGCTTTCGCGTCCGCCGAAGACAAGACTTACAACGTTGGCATCCTGCAGCTGATTCAGCATCCCGCGCTGGATGCCGCCACCCAGGGCTTTAAAGATGCCCTGACGGAAAAGCTGGGCGACAAGGTTGCCTTTGATGAAGGCAATGCTTCCGGTGACTCCAACAACTGTGCCCAGATCGCCGGGCAGCTGGTTTCCAAGCAGGTTGATCTGATCATGGCCAACGCCACCCCCGCCATGCTCGCCTGCGCCACCGCCACCGCGGACATCCCGGTGCTGGCCACCTCCATCACCAACTATGAATCCGCCATGGAAATTGAGCTCACCGAAGACGGCGCCACCGGCCTGAACGTCTCCGGCACCAGCGACCTGGCTCCCCTGGACGGCCAGGCGGACATGATCAAGGAGCTGTTCCCGGAAGCCAAGACCGTGGGTCTGCTCTACTGCAACGCTGAACCCAACTCCATCTTCCAGATCAAGACCATCGAGGGCTACCTGACCGCCCTGGGCCTGGAGTGCAAGCGCTACGGCTTCAACGACTCCAATGACCTGGCTTCTGTTGTGCAGACCGCTACCGAGTGCGACGTGCTCTACATCCCCACCGATAACACCGCTGCCGGAAACACCGAAGCCATCGCCAACGTGGTGATCCCCGCCAAGGTTCCGGTCGTCGCCGGTGAAGAAGGCATCTGCGCCGGCTGCGGCGTCGCCACCCTGACCATCTCCTACTATGACATCGGCTACAAGACCGGTGAAATGGCCTATGACATCCTGGTGAACGGCGCTGACATCGCGGCCATGCCCATTGCCTATGCTCCCCAGTTCACCAAGAAGTACAACGCCACCAACGCGGCGGAACTGGGCGTCACCATCCCCGAAGGCTATCTGCCGATTGAATAATCGGTCGTAATAGACGGCAAGAGCCGTGACAGGGGGACAGACCCACAGTCACATTTTCTTCGAAAACAGTGACAGTGGTTCAGTCCCCAACAGTCACGCCTTTGCCGCAGGCTATCAACAACTCCACCCCTTCTTCAACCGAGGAAGGGGTTCGAGCGTTCTTAATCCGGAACCCTTTTCCGCCCGCAGGCGATAATAATTATGAATTATGAATTATGAATTATGAATTGTGAATTGAAACCGGAGGTTTTCCCTTGAACATTGCACAGCTACTTAACCAGCTTCCCGGCGCCGTGGCCCAGGGTCTCATCTGGGGCATCATGGCCATCGGGGTCTACATCACCTTCCGCATCCTGGATATCGCGGACCTGACGGTGGACGGCTCTTTCGCCACCGGCGGCGCCGTCGCGGCGATCCTGATCACCAGCGGCGTCAATCCCTGGCTGGCCACCCTCATCGCCCTTGTGGTGGGTATGCTGGCCGGTGCGGTCACCGGCGTCTTCCATACCTCCATGGGCATCCCGGCCATCCTTGCCGGTATCCTGACCCAGCTTGCCCTCTATTCCGTCAACCTGCGGATCCAGGGCATCGGTACGGATCTCGGTTCCCGGGCCAACGTCCCCATGAGCATCAACAAGTATAAGAACATGCTTGTCTCCCTGCGCAACGTCGGCCACATGGCGCTGGATAATCCCATCTGGCTGATGCTCCTGGTCACCCTCGTGCTCATCGGCATCATGTACTGGTTCTTCGGCACGGAATACGGCTGCAGCCTCCGGGCCGTGGGTTCCAACCAGCAGATGGCCCGGGCCCAGGGGATCAACACCAACACCGGCAAGCTCGTTGGCCTGATGATCAGCAACGGCCTGGTCGCCTTCTCCGGCGCCCTCATGGCCCAGTACCAGGGCTTCGCGGACGTCTCCATGGGCCGGGGCGCCATCGTCATCGGCCTGGCGGCCGTCATCATCGGCGAGGTGATCTTCGGCAAGCTCTTCCGGAACTTCGCCCTGAAGCTGCTGGCCGTGTCCCTGGGCGCCATCATCTATTACCTGGTCATCCAGGTGGTGCTGTGGCTGGGCCTGAACACCGACGACCTGAAGCTGCTCACCGCGCTGGTCGTGGCCGTCTTCCTGGCCATGCCCTACTGGAAAGACCGCATCCTCACCCGGAAGCTGAAGGGAGGGAAACACCATGGCTGATGAAATGCTCGTCCTCAAAGACCTGCGGAAAACCTTCAACCCCGGCACCGTCATGCGCAAGATGGCGCTGGCCGGTGTGGATCTGACCCTCAACAAGGGTGATTTCATTACGGTCATCGGCGGCAACGGCGCCGGCAAGAGCACCATGCTCAACGCCATCGCCGGTACCTTCCAGATCGATAACGGCACCATCACCCTCGGCGGACGGGATATCACCCACCTGCCGGAGCATAAGCGCGCCGCCCTCCTGGGCCGCGTCTTCCAGGATCCCATGACCGGCACCGCCGCCTCCATGAACATTGAGGAAAACCTGGCCTTGGCTTACCGCCGGGGACAGCACCGCGGCCTCCGCTGGGGCATCTCCGCGAAGGAGCGGATCCTGTATAAGGAAAAACTGGCCTCCCTGGACCTGGGCCTGGAAACCCGCATGTCCAGCAAGGTCGGCCTCCTGTCCGGCGGACAGCGCCAGGCCCTGACCCTGCTCATGGCCACCCTCCAGAAGCCGGAGCTCCTCCTCCTGGATGAGCACACCGCCGCCCTGGACCCCAAGACTGCGGAAAAGGTTCTGCGCCTCACCCGCCACCTGATCGAGGAAAACAACCTCACCGCCCTCATGGTCACCCATAACATGAAGGACGCTCTGGCCCTGGGCAACAGGACCATCATGATGCATGAAGGCAAGGTCATCCTGGACCTCAACGCCGAACAGAAACAGCACATGACCGTCGAGGATCTCCTCGCCCAGTTCGAAAAGGTCTCCGGCCATGAGCTGGTTAATGACAGAATGCTTTTGACCTGAGTCAAAGCATTCTGTCAACTCTAAACTTTTCACTCTTCACTCCTAAACTTCTCATTGGCCGGAATGTGACAGCAGGGACAGACCAACTGTCATCATTCCAAAGGAACGTGACAGTTGGTCTGTCCCTCTGTCACATCTTCTCTGCAGCGTCCACGTTGTCTCCCCCGCCGCGGCGGATAATTCTGAATTCTGAATTCTGAATTGTAAATTGTAAATGAGGTGTTCCACCGAATGAGTGCCCCTATGGAATTTGTCCGCAAGATGCCCCTTCCCCAGGAGATCAAGCGGGATTACCCCGCGGATGCCGCCATCCAGGCCATCAAGGAAAACCGGGACCGGGAAATCTCCGATGTGCTGACGGGAAAGGATTCCCGTATGCTCCTGATCATCGGCCCCTGCTCCGCGGACCGGGAAGACGCCGTCCTGGAATATATGTCCCGCCTGACGGAAGTGAACCACGAGGTCTGCGAAAAGCTCCTCATCGTTCCCCGGGTTTATACCAATAAGCCCCGCACCAAGGGCGTGGGCTACAAGGGCATGCTCCACCAGCCGGATCCGGAAAAGAAAGAGGATATGCTGGCCGGCATCATCGCCATCCGCCAGCTCCATATGCGGGTCATCCGGGAAACCGGCTTCACCTGTGCGGAGGAAATGCTCTATCCCGCCAACTTCAGCTATCTTTCCGACCTCCTGGGCTATGTAGCCGTCGGCGCCCGCTCCGTGGAAAACCAGGAGCACCGCCTGGTAGCCAGCGGCCTGGGCATCGCCGTGGGCATGAAGAACCCCACCGCCGGTGATATCACCGTGATGATGAACTCCATCGCCGCGGCCCAGAGCCCCCAGGAATTCATCTACCGGAACTGGGAAGTCAAAACCACAGGCAATCCCCTGGCCCACGCCATCCTGCGGGGCTATGTGGACAGCTTCGGCCGCTCCCATCCCAATTACCATTATGAGAACCTCCGGAACCTGCTGCAGCTCTACCGGCAGTCCGACCTGGAAAACCCTGCCGTCATCGTGGATACCAACCACAACAACTCCGGCAAGGAATACCTGGAGCAGATCCGCATCTGCAAGGATGTCATGCACAGCCGCTCCCTCAACCCGGAGATCTCCACCCTGGTCAAAGGCCTCATGGTGGAATCCTACCTGGAGGACGGCGCCCAGAAGGTGGGCGGCGGCGTATACGGTCAATCCATCACCGACCCCTGCCTCGGCTGGGAAAAGAGCCGCGAGCTCATCTTCCGCCTGGCCGACCTGGTATAATAAAAAAAGCAACTAAATATAGTTGCTCTTCCTAAAAGCAACCAAATATGGTTGCTTTTTTTCCGTTCCACTCTACAATATTGGACACAAGTGAATGTCCGATGATACTCATTGAATTTCTTATATGCTATAATTTCTTTATTCAAAATATCTTTGCTCATGAAACAATTATCCGTTATACATATGACAAAAAAGGGAGAATGAAAACATGATTTCAATGCAGTTCAATAACACAATTAGCGAAAGAGATATGGATTTGCTATTCGTTGAATCAATACTAACCGATCCCGAATTTTGCCGTTTATTGATTGATAAAACAAATCTAAAAGGAAAACCATTTCATGTTATCAGTGCTGAACTATCAAAATCCGATAGTGATCTAGGCGAATCTGATATTACTGTTGTCATTGATATAAAAGGTGATAAATATGGTCTACTAATTGAAGATAAAATCGACGCAATAGCTATGCCCGAACAACATGACAGGTATACGAAGCGCGGAAAAAAGGGAATCAAAGCCTGCGAATACAAAGACTTTAGAGTTTTCATTCTATGCCCAGAAAAATACTACATGAATAACGATGAAGCAAAGCTTTATGAACATATCCTCACTTATGAAGAATGCAAAGGATATTATGACAGTAAAGATGATCCGCTGAATGCTTTTCGAAGCCAGCAGATAGAACAAGCAATAACAAAAGCGAAAAAACCAGCATCTATAAATGTCAATGAGAAAGCAAATGCTTTCTTGAAGCAATATATACGTTATCAGAAAGAGAATTATCCAACCCTGGACTTAAGCACAAAAGAAGACAAGAACGGATGGTGGACTGACTATCGCACAGAACTTGGATCTGTGTATATCAATCACAAAATCGAGGATGGATATGTCGATCTGACATTCCCAAAGGCTTCAGACAAAATAGATAAAGCCAAAGTCATTGCAGAATGGGCTAGGCAGCATAAAATATCAGATGTTTCTGTAGTTAAAACACAAAAATCCGCGATGTTTCGTATACACGTCCCAAAGCTGGATATTATTAAAGGATTTGAGTTCGTTGATAAAGACGAATTGAATCAATGTTTTGATGCCATTAAAGAATTAACTGATTTTGCAAATATCATAGAGATAGCAAACACAATTACTTTCAGGTAAAACACATTTGTATAATAACTTGCCTATACCGTGTATCTATTTTCTATAATTCTCATCGTATCAATCATCGTCATCTTCCCAAATAACCATTTCTTCCATAAACTCCCCATCATCTTCCCTGGTTCCGGTAAACTTAGTCCCACAATTTGGACAAACCATATAATCCTTCCAGAACCGTGCCTTGCACACAGGGCACTTATACTCGTCTTCCTTCATATAATGCGGGATATACAGCCGGACAGATTCCTTTGGTCCTGCTTTCTTATTGTATTTTCCTTTGCTAAAACCGAAGCAAATCAACAATAGAATAACGATAAAGATAATCAATATGCCGATTGGAGACATTCCGCCACGCTCCTGTTCGTCGTGCATTATAAAGCTATTTCTCAACAGAATATAATCGAAATCATCACATAAAACAACATGTTTCTACTTGTTTAGATGTTAATCACCTAAAAGATTTGGATTTGATATGCATTCTTTACTTTTACATGAGATTATACTATTCTCAATCTACCATGTGTAGTATTTCAGCCATAATAAAAGCGGAACAGTCATTCATTCGGAAGTATTTCTATTTTATACGAATTAATCTAGACCCAACCATTGGATGAAACCGATTGCTTTTTTTGATATTTGTATATATGTTTTTCCAACTGATTATAGTAAAATAAAATAAATGCTCGTTTGTTCTTTATGAAAGGATGATTTATATGGATATTTCTTCACATATCCAAATGCCCAGATGTGTCCTTAAGCGTTTCGAAGATTCAAACCATAGATTGTTCTATTTCGATGTTCAAAAAGGCTTTATTGGAACAAATGGTCATGCAAAAACAATCAATACACAAGTAGGATACTATTCACAAAGCACAGAAGAATTCCTCAAAAACAATATTGAAGACCCTTTATCCCAGTTATTGCTAAAACTGGATAAAATCGATTTTAATTCTGATATTTCTATACTACCCACATTAGATGTTAGTATATTATATCATTATATTTATTCTCTTATTTCTCGAAGTCCATCATTACTAAATATGTTTGATAGCAATTCACTTAATTCTTTAAATGACAGCAAACAATTCCAACATGACTTTATAGCAACAAAAGGATTTATTCATGCCAAAGAAAAACATTTGTTACGTGATTTCAACATCAATTATATGATTAACAAAAGCCCTAAGTCTTTTATTCTTCCAACATTAGGTATGTATTCATTCATAATGAAGAGAAAGCTAACTCTTATTGCCCCTCTTTCACCACAATTGGCAGTAGCTTTTATTAGAGATCGAAGAAATCCAAACACAAGAAATATTTACGACATTACTGATGAAAAAATAATATACTCGTTCAATTCTTATGCTTTTAAATATCAATGCAATGAAAAGAATGGTTATATCGTTTCACCCAATAAAGAAGCTCTAAACGAGCAAATCAATAATAAAGAATAAACATCATCAATTCTATATATTTAGGAGGTAAAGCATGTTTGAGTATGCTAAACACGAATTCAATAACTGGTTAACAAAACAATCATTTTTCAACTTTACGCCATACGAAAAAACAATCATTAACATTATTATTAAGCATTTTGAAGATATTGCTAAAGTTGGAACCCAACAAGGTGCTAGAGCAAAATTGTTAGCCCAATACATTCATAATCTAAATTGTGTTACATTATGTGATGAACCCAAAGTTGAAGCATTTGATCAAACACCCCTTTTCCCTATAAAACTGACATCATTAACCGTAGAACAATTCCGAGGATTTAGCACACAAGTTGTTTTTAATTTTGATAAACAATATACTTTCTTTCATGGCGCAAATGGTTCTGGGAAAACAAGCTTTTGTGAAGCTCTTGAATATGGTGTGTTAGGAACAATAGAAGAAGCATCTGCTAGACATATACCACTTGATAAGTATATATTGCATGCAGGCTTAAAAAAAGTCAAAAAGCCTATTCTTAAATGTCTATATAATGATAATATCGAAAGAGATTTTTTGCCCAATTTAGCATTGTATAGATTCGCATTTGTTGAAAAGAATCGCATTGATGCCTTTTCTCACATTGGAGCAACAAGTGCTAAAGCACAGATTGATCGTATTGCTGCGTTGTTTGGATTGTCGGAATTTCAAGGTTTTATTTCCGGCTTTACCAATTCACTCGATAGTCGATATATTCAACTTAACTCTACAACTCCAAATAGTATTGTAGAGTTGAATAATGAGATCACTTTTCTTGATAATTCAATTAAAACAGAAACAAATACCTTAACCACCATAAAAGCCAACCTTGTCCATCAACTTGAAGCTATTGGTAATCCTGATGTTAAAGATGCCAATTCTGCCAGAACGTATTTATCAGATCCTGAAATTGGAAAAATATCCATATTATATAAAAAAGCCGAAAAAGAAAAAAAACCATATATTAGTTTGACTACAATAAGTGAACTTAAACAACATACAAAACAATATTTAATATCCACTAAACTAATAATAGATAATCAAAGTATTATACTACAAGAAACTGAATCCGTGAATTTACTCGCTCTCTATAATTCCCTGGTCTCTTTACAATCCACATGGAAAGAAAACGAATGCCCTGCTTGTCATACCCCCCTTGACCAAGTCAAAACCAATCCATTTGAACATGCAAAAGAATCCATCCAGAGCTTAAAGCAAATTGAAAAAGCAAAAAGTGAAATCGTAAGCAATGCAAAAAAAGCAAATCAATGCTTGAATAATATAAAAGAAAAAATAAATGATTATTTACTTTTATTTTCCGGCATGAATTTAACAACATTATTATCATGCATGGTAACGAATGAAGATTTTGCTCAACAAACAAATATTGTCAAAGAGCTCAATACAACCATAGATACAATGAATCAAATCCTTTATTCAGATAACATGTCATCTACTATTGATGATTACAACTCTAAAGCAAAAGCCAATAATGAAAAATATAATGCTGAAATCAAGCAACTGCAAGATATTCTTAATTCCATAGATACAATTGATGCTGATATACGTGCCAAAGAAAAAAATATTAGTGAATGGAATAACAAATTAAAAACAAGCAAGAATGCACTGGAAGCATTAATCAAATCGTCTGAGCAAGAAAAGAAAGTAATTGAGTTTAATACAAATATCGTTACTGCCTATAATGCGATTGTTAATAAACTTCAATTATATACTGACTCTTTACCTGCTGCAATAGCTCATAATTTATCTCAAAAAGTCATGGAGTATTATAACGAAATGAACTATGGAGATGCAGAATTTGAATTATTAAGTCAACTTACTTTACCTATAACCTCTGATGATAAGATGATTATAAAAATGCAGGATGGTACAGAACAGGATGCCATGTTGTTATTGAGTGAAGGGCACGTGCGTATTTTAGGGCTCGCCATCCTATTAGCTAAAGCTGTACAAGAAAAGACCCCTTTCTTAATCTTTGATGATATTGTCAATTCAATAGATGATGATCATAGAGGAGGAGTCGCCAAACTATTAATGGAAAATGAAGACTTCAAAGATATGCAAATGATCCTGACTTGCCATGGTGAATATTTCGTTTCTGTATTAGAAGAAAAAGTTCAAAACCCAAACAACATGGAAAGATATATGTTCTTGCCTGCCGATACACTAGCTGAAAGAGGAATAGTAATTAAGTATCAGGATCCATATATTCCCTTGCTAACAGCTCGAGAAAAATTCAACAACAATGAATTAAAGGATTGTGCAGCAAAATGTCGTCAAGCAGTTGAATGTATAACAGGTTTGTTATGGAAAAAACTATCCCCCTACTGTAAAGATGGTTTCTCTGTAAAACTACGCAAAATGAATTCATCTCCAGATTTATTCAATGCCCTAACTGCTTTAAAGGCTTTTGTTAGTAAACAGTGTCAAGGGTTGACAAGCATAAATAACGATCTGGATTTACTAACAAAAGACAGTATGTGGAGATTATTAAACAAAGGAACGCATATTGATGACACTATTCCAGAATTTACAAGGCCCGATGTGTCAAACTTGCTAGAATTGATTGAACATTTATCTTCAGAAATTAAAAGCATGAAAATAAAACCTTCAAACATCATTTCAAAATAGTATAGAGAAGCAACTAATACGATCAATATATCTTTATCATAATTATTTTTTATTATAATATGGTATATGCCCAATCGACATACCCTTAAGAAATATAATGCACGGAGAGTGATCGTGATGAAAAAGATCATATACAATAAGCTAGTAAGAGATAAGATTCCAGAGATTATTGAACAGACAGGTAAATCATGTACATATTCCATACTCTCCGAAGAAGAGTATCTGAATATGCTGGATGCCAAGTTAAATGAGGAATTAGCAGAATATCAGGAAGACAAATCCATGGAGGAGCTTGCTGATCTACTGGAAGTTATGAAAGCTGTAGCACTTGCACGAGGAAGTTCACTTGAAGAAGTCGAAGAAATACGACGTGCTAAAGCAAATAAGCGCGGTGGCTTTGAAAAGAAAATACTCCTTGAGGAAGTTATCGAATCTTAATCAAAAATGTCTATGTAATCACAATCAATACATCTACTTTATCAATCATTAACTCATCTACTATTCTGCGCTTCATCACATTATATTATCTGCAATAATAATATCTATTTTTTCATAGAAAAAGAAATAATTATACAGATAAAAGAAGGGTGATAATATGTGTTCCCATGGTATAGAAGATACAAGAATCATTGCTCAAATCAATAAAGAATACTCTATTCCTAAGGAACAACTTTATATCCATGATGACGAGTTATGTCCTTGTGGTTCTGGAAAACAATACATAGAATGTTGCAAAGGAAAACAAGACGCCCCATCAAAGGATTCTAATAAGCCAATTGAAATAAGAATTCTTGAACAATTACGTAAAGAATTAAAAAATTATCATTGTTGTCTTCATCCAAATAAAGCAGAATGCAAAGGAAAAATAAAAGATGCCCACGCTCTACAAAACAATAAAATATTATCTTTGCTTAGCGGTCCAGATCATCATGTTATGATACAAGACCATACAAAAGAGGTTAAATTACTTAACACACCAAATACATCCCCCATTCCTATAATTCCATTTAATAGAAAAGGAAAAAATCTTGCCACAGTTCAAAGCTGCTTCTGTGATTATCATGACACTATAGTTTTTAAACCAATAGAATCAGATGCACCATCCTTTGATTCCACAAGCAAAGAAATGGCATTTATCTATGCCTATAAAGCCTTTATTTTTGAATATTCCAAGCAATTTTTTCTTATCGAGCAAATGAGGCGAAATTTTGCTATAAGACCTCAAACCTTTTCAACCAAACAATTAGTTTCCGTATATCGTACTCAATGCATGCGAATAGAAGAGATGGATTCTGTCAAAAAACACTATGATACAGAATTATTGGCAGGAACACATAATGGTATATACACTAAAACCATATGCATTCCATATAAAATTGGTATAGCTTGTTATGCATACGTAGGATTTGATTACGACCTAAATGGACAAAGAATAAAAAAAATTGATACAAACAATAAAATGCACAGATTGTCCATTACAATCCTACCCGAAGAGCAAAATTCATATATTATTATAAGTTGTTTGGAAAACGAAGAGATATATTACCGAGATTTCTTCCAACAAACGATGTCCTCATCCCTCGATAAAACCCTTTTTTTCTTTAATATGATGATTCCTTTATATTCTGAGAACTTGGTTTTGTCTGAACAATTATGGAAAAAGTTGGATACTCGTGGTCAAGTAGCTCTCACACACCTGGCAAATCTATCTGGCCCAGATCACTTAAAAATGTGTCATACTATAGGTATGGCTCTTAGAAACATGGCAAAAAACAAACAATCTGATTATTCACAAAGAGGCACACTCAACCTCTTTATGAACCCTGATAACTAACAGACCTTTTTTGAGTATATCCACAATAGGTATAAATAAGCATCATCCATGAATGCATAAACGCTGATTAATCTCTTTATGCATATATTTAAAAAGTCGCCAGAGCCTTCTCTGGAGTTGCCCATCGATGAACAAGATAATCTATTGCTCTCTGATCCACCATTCTTAGAAAAGCTGCCCGTTCAGTTTCAGTATTCCCTGTTTGTTGTATAATCGTTTCTCGAAGTGGATGGTGACTGCTTATCAAGAACTCATTTCGTCTATGAAGCCGCTCCAGATATCGCGTGGCAGGTACTAATGCGAATTTTCCCATTAATCCCCTGTTACAATCTGGACAAGCCAGCACCAAATTCCATACACCGTCAAGATTAATATCCGGCATAAATTGCTGCAATGTATGCGGGAAGAAATGATCCACATCACAAGTATTATCACTGTCATCTGAAACCGTTATATCATCAAAGCAATAGAAGCATTTCCCTTTCTGATATCCATTCAGAGCAGACCTGGCAGATGTCACATCTTTCCGTCTGAAACTTGGATCAACAAAAAACAATTGGGATTGTTCATCATACTTCACATTCAACAGATTCCTAGATACACCCAGTTCCCAGGCCGTTTCCACCAGATTCCAACGAGACTCCGCTTCTTCTGTGAAATTCTCCGGATAAGGCGTTTCAAGCAGTTTATATACTTCGTCCGTCAGAATAATACGTTTGTATCCAGATTGATAATCCTTCTCATAAAAAGAAATAGGGATCTCCTTCTGCCCAACTACATGAAAGGCATCTATCACATTGTTGAATCCAAGAGAAACCGTTGTATCAATCATCGTATCATAAGAAATGCTGCCATCATTAAAATCTTTACATGCCTGAATAAAACGACTTGATTGACTAGTTGCTTGTTTTGGTGCTCTTGCCACATGTTCCCGCAAATGACGAGAATACGGCTCCGCCAATTCCCGTAACGAAATACTCGTCTTCCCTGTCTGTGCAATCTCAAGCAATGATTTTGCAAGGGCAAATTTATATGACGCGACATTCCTCCCGAAGAGGATAATGGATCTCCAATATGATTCCAGAGAAGGAAATTGCTCTTTGAATACTTCTACACCATCAGCCATTATATACCTCCCTGCTTTATATGCAGAAAGTCAATTTGGATACTCACTTTTCAATAAATAAAACATGCGTCTCCACTTCCAACGCATCTGCTATTTTCTGAACATTGGATAAAGATATGCTTCGTTGAAAACGTTCAAGATCACTTATATAAGTCCTGTGGAGGCCACTCATCTCTGCCAGTTTCTCCTGAGATAAGCCCTTTTGTTCTCTGTAATATCTGACATTACTACCAAAAACACGAATGATATCCATCTTGTCACCTCTTATACAAAAGTGTAGATTTGTGCATACAAAGAGTCTACAGACAATAAGTGACATATTGTGGCAATAAAAAAGGATCGATCCACTTGGAATCGATCCTTATAACTTTCTACGAAGCTTAAGTTCTCATGTTTTTGATATGCAAGATGTCGTTATTTAGGTATTTCTATTTGAGTTTTTTTGTCAATGCTTTCTCCAATGTCCATCCTCTAGATATTCTTGATAAAAAAGTACTGTATTTAATACCATAGCTTTGACTCATATCCTTATACGTTGCGAAGCTATTTCCCATATGGTCATTCACTCGGTTTCTTCCTTTTTTCGTCAATGCTTCTTTTATTGTTAATCCCGCTTTTAGTTTGGCGCGAAATCCAGTCCGAGATATATTGTAAGCTCGACACATTTCTTTAACCGTATTATATCTATTTCCTTCATGGTCTATGATGTTCTTTTTTCCTGTCAGTGCTTCCTCAAGTGTCCATCCATGAAAGAGCCTTGCCCTAAAAGCATTGTATTTAACTCCATATTTTTCGCACATCTCTGGTCGTGAAGAGAAATGGTTCCCTAAATGATCCAGTACTCCAGGCTTCTTCTTTCCTGTCAACGCCTCTTCTAGAGTCCATCCCTTTCTGAGTCTACTTTGGAATAGATCTTTCGAGATATTATAGGCATCACACATGGACCTCGGAGAATTGTATTCCTTTCCTTCATGATCATAACATACATGTTTTTTTTCTCCAGTCAGAGCTTCCTCTTGCGTCCATCCACGTTTTATTCTATGGCAATATACATGGGGCTGAATACCATAATGCTGACACATATCTTTCAACCGAGCATATTTATTGCCCAGATAATCTTCAACTTCGTGTATAGGATTATTCATATGAGTTCCTCGCATCGAATCCATACAAATTCAATCATTATTACTTGAAACCGGAATATATACCTTCTTCAACGGAATGATCTTCTGATACTTTTCACTGAGCTGATCGTAATACTTCAAAATAAGATCTACCAATTCGACGCCATTGATTCCACGAATTATCGGATTCGCTTTTAAAAACACCTGGGCATTTTTTGTATAATTCGACAGCGTAACAAACAAGCCATAATCTCCGGGCATCATTGCGCCTTTCAGAGATTGAATCGTGGTTTCCTTTATATCACTATCTTGGCTTTTTACCTGTACAGCAATACGAGGTGGCAATTCATCTTTATATGCAATAATATCAATTCCGCTATCTCCACCATGCTGAGATACACTTGTCCTATATCCCATTGCATTCAATAAATCTGCTATGAAATCTTCCAAATCATACCCTTTTAATTTGCTGCTCAACTCTTTAAGAATAAAATCCCTTGTGCTCTGAATAATCTCCTCTGCCGTTGCACCTACAGTTGGATCTATTTTTTCAGATTTGTTCTTTTTCACAAAATCATTATCTAATGCTGCAATAAATTCATCTGCATAATTCTTCACAGTAAAGAAAGCTAATGCGGAACCTACCTCATATAAAGCACCTTGTGAAAACGCAGTACGAGGCAACTTTTTGATCCACTTAATATTATGCTTTTGAGGATACACGTCTTCTGCCGAATCGTAAAAATATGAGCCTTGAACAATCCCGATATTGATCATCCGGTCAATCTTAGAAGGATAGACTACATAGTCTCCATCCTTCACTTCAAAACAAAATCGATAAAGCATTCCAGCGCAAGTCGGAATGCTACCCTTAGGATCATTAGGATAAGTCAAAGCATATTCCTTCTTGATCGCCTCACGATCCGCAGGAAAGCGCGAAATATCTCCGAATTCCTTCCAACCTATCGCAATAACGCCTTCGTTCAAAAACAAATTGTCATCGTAAGTATGAATTCCCCAAAGCCATTTCTCATCTATATTACTCATAGCAGCACCTCATTCAGCAACAGAAACTTTAACCTGACCATTTATCAGCATCGGTAGCAGGAAATCACGGAGAGAAACGAGTTGCTGATTTTCCTCGATATTCAACCTCCACGCCTCCATAAGCCATCGTGTTTTGCACTCATATTCTAAGCAAAGAGACTTTGGTGGAACCAACACTTTCACTTCTCTTAGAAACATGTAATGTCGTGCAAAACCAACATTTGGAAGACGACAATTTTTAATCAAATGATATAGCAACAGTGCTGGTATTCGTTCGTTTTTTGCTCTGATTATTTTGGTTCCGTCTGTTCCTTTTGCAAAAGGAAAGTTGATGAATTTAAAATGAGTTGTTACGTCACCAAAAACCACACAACCTGTTTCATTTGAAAATAGATACTGTTTATCATCCGTATACCCAGTAATAAGGTTGCTCGCTTGGTCAATAATAGGGTATTCACCTTTTTCCTGATAATCAGGTGCCATTATTGCCTTAAGTTTCGGGGCAACATCAACCAAATCATCAAACTTGTCGACTTCCCACCCTTCCGGAATCTCCCGCTTCAGTTCATTGTTCCACACCATCTTCCCGCCGGAGGATTTATAGGGTTTACCGTTCTCATCTGGAAAATCAAACTGGACAAACCAGTAGTCATAAAGCAGCTTCGTCATTGCTTCAAGATCAGCACAAATACCATTATTTTGATAAATCTTATCATTAAGGTTCCGCAAAAAACTCGCTATTTTTTTCTGTTCATTTAGATTTAACATTGGAATTAACATTTCTTCCGCTGACGTTACATTGAAATGTTTTTGAATAGCGCCCACTTTTACATTTGACACCTGTGAGCGACCCCAAGAATTAATAAACGCACATAAGTAATAAGGATCTATTTTCTCCATATGAGGCCTAACGATTACCAAATCAGCACAATTACTGCCATCCAATTCTGGAGGAATCACAGCACAAGTACCAGGAACACCTGTTCTAACAATTACAACATCATTTGTTTTGAGCGCTGATTTATTCAACTTCATATGAAAATCAGACGGAATGTATTTTATATCATTCAAATCAAATCCAAAAGGTTTGATATTTAAAGAGCGAAGAAATAAAACTCCTTGAGATGAATACTCTTTCCCCATCGTTCCGACATAGCCTACCGTCAAGTCAGCTACATCAGAAAGCTTTCGCAACTCAATCAAAACTTCAGCCCTCCCATCTGTTCCAGGATCCTCTTTTCCAGCTCCGCGCCTTCGCGGAACCTCTCAGACAGCGAGGTCATATACCCATCCATCTGCTTTATGAACTCTTCTTCCGTTATATCCACATACTCAATCTTCACTTCAAAGTACTGACCAGCAGAGAAGGAACATCCCTTCTCTTTTAACGCATCATAAGATACCAACACAGAGAAGTCATCTTTCATTTCCCGATTGATAAACGTCTCAATGATCTGATCAATCTCTTCCTGCCGCAATACCGTTTTCTGATTCTTTCCTTCTTTCACTATCTCGCCCAATTTAGATGCATCCATCAGAACAACATCATCATACTTGTTTGCTTTATCAACAAAAACTACTGACACATTCGTTCCAGTGTTAGCAAAAATATTGCTAGGCATGGAAACCACACCCATCAGCATTTTCTTCTCCACCAAATACTCCCTGATTTTTTTCTCGATACCATTCTTCGCGGTCAAGAATCCTGTCGGTACCACAATTGCACCTTTTCCCGTGCTTTTAATGGAATTGATAAAATGTTGTACAAAGCAGGTATATATAGCCATGCTTTCTTTCTTCTTACCTGGAACAGAAGGCACTCCTGCCCAAAACCGAGTCCCCATAGCTGCCAAGCTCTCCCGTGTTTCAGAAAAATCAAGCTTAAACGGCGGATTGCAAACAACGTAATCGAATTGACGTAAGTTTGTTCCATCATCACTCATATGATATGGATTCGTCAATGTATCCCCTTGAATCGCATGGTCCAATGACGACACCAATCCATTTAGGATCAGATTCAACTTAAGCATCTTATTGCTCTTTTGTGAACGATCTTGTGCAAAAATCGTACACTTATCTTCACCCACCTGATGACCAATTGCCATCAATAACGTACCAGTACCAGCTGCCGGGTCGTAGCACTCGATATTATGCAAATCAGTATCCTTACCCACCAGTAGTTTAGCCATGATGACAGCAATAAAATGAGGTGTGTAATACTCTGCATATACACCACCACCATTGGTATTGTAATCCTTAATCAAATATTCAAAAACTGTTGCAAAGAAATCATAGCTTTCACCAAATGCATCCTCAAAAGAGAATTTTGCCAACTTATCTACCAACGCTCTGGCAAATTGTGCTCGTTGAGAATCATCAGTTACATAATTTGTTAATTTTTCAAACAACGGGATTTTTGTGTTGTTGGCTGTCTGTGTTGAAAAAATACTAATGTTTTTATCAGCTATGTCCACCATGGTGCTATCAAAAATCACATCAAAATCGCCTTTTTGCTGTTGATTCCAGAGGAAAGAAATCAAATGTTCTGGATTCAAGCGAAGCACATCCGGAGACAATGAATCCAGTAGATCCATTCTTTCATCCTCAGGCATTGCTGTATATGCCTCATCCCACTTCTTCGCAGATGCAATCACTGGGCTTATCTTTTTTAACTCATAGCCAAATTTATCATTCAAAAATTTATACAAAAACACCTGAACAATAACTTTATATTCATTGCCATCATTACCAAGACCATAATTATGACAAATCGCTTTCAGATTATCGATCAGATCCATCGTTTGCTGTTTAATATCCATTATGATTTCTCCTTATACTTTGTTCTTCAATTATCATGAAACCAAATACGTTTCATTATATTGATTTAAATACTGTTTCGTTATCCTACCTTGAATGAATGTCCGATCTTCCCTGGAGGATGCCATTCCCATTTGATCCATTTGACTTTTAATTTCTGTCATAACAGTCTGTTCGAAATACGCATCCTTTTTCAGGATATCATTTCGATCATATACTTTTTGATCCACGCTGTTTTTAATCTTCATCAAAGCCTGAACAATGGACTCATCATAGAGAGAAACAATCGGTTTTGTTCTCTCCACTTGTCTTCTCGCATTCTCCTCTCTGATCCGCTTATGAACCCGAACAAACTTCGCATCATGATTATAACGTCGCATAAGTGCATTATTCTTTGTCTGAATATCTTCTAGTTTTCTTAACACTTCATCAAAGAATCTGGAATAATCATTATATTCATCTATATTTGCCGGCTGAAAACCATGCTCTTTGAACCGTTCCAAATATGCTTCCTTAAGTGTTATAAATACAGGATCCTCAGGATCCACATTTTCAGCGAACTTCCTGGTGACTGCCTGGAACTTGTTCTGTAGTTCCTCCCCTCCAGCAACAATTCTCAACTCTTCCTCACCGATTTTGCTAAAATTAAACTCAATATCCTGCATTGCTTCATTAAGCATGCCAGCAATCTCGTCGCCACGCTCAATCGCTTCTCGCTGATTAACACTCTTAATGCGCAACTGCACATTTGAAATATAGTCCTTGATATTTTCAATTTGATAACCCGAGAATGAATCTATAAGTTCCTTATCACCAAAGGTTCTTATCATATTAAAGCAATCTCGGACTTCAACCAATGCTTTACGCAGATCCAGCAATTTCTGTTTATCCTCAATCGTTGAGATCTCCGTATTAAAAACCTCAGCATTATCCAGAGAATAATCAAACAATATCTGTCGTGCTTCCTGGATTCTGTTTTTCAATGCATTTCGATCTTCCAAAACCTGAGTGACAATACTTATTTCATTGCCATGGCCAACCTCATTTGGATCATTATATTTATTCAATTCGGCTAAATATGCAGCGTTTGTCTCCTCGAAATTCTGCTTTATATCTGCAAAATCTATAATATAACCATACCGCATATCTTTACCATATGGCCGATTTACCCGAGTAATAGCCTGCAGCAAATTATGATCCTTAAGCTTACGACCAAAGTACAACCGCTTTAGTCTTGGTGCATCAAACCCTGTCAAAAGCATGTTGAAAACAATCAGAATATCGATAGTATTATTGATCTTAAAATCATCGATTATTTGTCCACGGATTTCCTTATCGTCACTATCATAAAGAATCAAACCTGCTTTAAGATGACTAGGATTAGAAGCATCCTGATTCAATTCCATCTGAATTCCATCAAAATGCGCGAATAGTTTTCTTGCCTGTTCGCTTGTCTCACAGATAATCATTCCACCCAACGAATTATCACCACGTATTGTACGGAACTTATTCAGATCCGTAATAACATAACGCAATAGTTCATCTATATAATTATCATGCTCGATAATTTGAGCTTTCTTGATTTCTTTTTTCTGAACCAAAGTTTCCAGCGAATGATAAATCTGCTCCAATTTTTCACGATATGACGTTTCTATATCTTCCCTTATTATTTTCAACGTATACCCATCTTGAACTGATTTATCATAATAATACGTATGTATATAAGTACCAAAGACACGCCAAGATTCTCGTTCTTCTTTCAGCAAAGGAGTACCAGTTAATGCCAACTTAACAGCATTTCTATCCGCATTTACTAGATTCATTAAAAACGAGCCTTCCGGCCGATATCCACGATGAGCTTCGTCGATAATCAAAATGCGCTGAAGATTTGTGGCATAGGGCGGTAATGTGATCTTTTCATTATCCTCCTTAAAACGTTGTATATTGACAACAGTTATCTCATTTGCTCCAGTATTTCCTTCCAGTGATTGATTCTCACGGAACTGGTTCATTAATTCATCTCTGGAATTGGCTGTTTTTACAATAAGACCTCTTGCCTCAAACTCTTCTCTTGCTTGTTTTAACAAATCCAAGCGGTCAACAATGAAATAGAACTTTGCCACCTTTTTTGTTGAGGCATAATAATCCGTTAGTACATAGTTTAAATGATATGACAACGCAGTTTTCCCGCTACCCTGCGTATGCCATATTACGCCAGACGTTACACCTTGAGATATTTTTTCTCGGACTTTAAGTGCAGCAAACATCTGTTGATAACGCATAATATGTTTTTGATCAATGCGTTCAATCGTTCCATCCTCTTTTTCTCTGGTTTTATGATAATACGCAAATGCATATTTCAAAATAAAAAGAAGACGTTTAGGGCTACACATTGATGTAAGGGCTCTATTTGTCGGAGTATTTATATTCAAATTAGTCTGATACTCCGATGCAGTGTGTATGACTTGACAGTTAAATTCCTCCAGTATTTTTTTCTCCACTATCGGATCAATCGGAAGATACGGATAGTCATTATGATATGGTGCAACTGGGTGATTCAGTGGATTTTCCTCCCTGAAGCAATTAAAAGGAGCATATTTCTTTGATGCTGTACAATAGAAAACACCCTGCAATGGAACGATTCCACCCATAGCATCATATTCCATATTATTAGAGAAGATCATTAATTGAGTAATATTAATAAATCGCCTGAATTTTTTATTGGGGAAACGTTGACGATTCATTCTCTCTGCTTCCGCAACCATTCCACCAATATTATTCGGCTTCTTCACTTCAATAAAAACCAATGGCAAGCCATTAATAAATAAGGTTATATCCGGGCGGAACTCATCCTCATCTCTTCGGCATGTGAATTCGCCTGTGAAACAAAAGCTATTCTTTTCTAAATGTTCAAAATCAATCAGCTTTACAGGGGAAACTGAATGTAAACGCTTATAAAAACTTTCACCTATATCGTCATTATCCAATTCCTGACGTATTTGACGTAATACGCTCAACCCTTCACCCGAATGTTCAGGATTAAGTTCATCAAACTTGTTGCAAAATTCATTTATAAGAATATTGGTATCTGGATCATATACCACTCCCGCCATATCCTCATATATTTTACCGAAGTAACGATACCCCAATCTAGTCAGATGCACCATTGCTGGCATCTGCACTCTTGTTGCTTCGTTATACTGACTATGCGGCATCTCTCTAGCCTCCATTTTCTCACAATATATGGATATAGCACGAGTTTAATGTATATATAATATCAGCTAACTATTACAGTGTCATCTTCTTTTCATACATATCACTATAATAATATACGGATCTATCAATCTTTATACCGTTATCAAACCCAATATCATATACAATATGTAAAATCATCGTTTACTCCACAGAAGATAATCAATCTTTTTTACTGATGATAACCATGTATAATTCGGAAACCAACGATCAAACTCAGCTATATTCTCATACGCTTCATCTGTCTGCAAATAATTATCAAACCAATTCTCGATCCGGTAATAAATGACAACAGCATTTTTGATCCGTTCCTGTGAAGTTTTCCCTTTCAATTCTAGGCCAAGATTATGAAGGACATATTGATCCCAGATTGGTTTGTCTGGATCTATAGTTGCTATCATCTTGGAAGTAAAAGAAGCCTCCACGTTCCCGGTTTCAGCATATAATTTATTAATCACTTCCTCGAAAGAAAAATGATTCTTCTTTGCACATTCAAACAATCCATAAAAGCATTCACGCCATTCTGTATTTCTCCTAATTCTATAGAAAGCATTAAATGTCTTTTGAAACCCATAATCTTTTGATAAATCGATGGTCTTTACCGTATACATTATCAACTTATATTTGTCCAGAGCAAGACTACGAGCAAATTGTTCCTCTAGCAGCTTCCTTGCATCTATCCGGTCCATTCTACATTACCACCTTCTGGCAACACAATTAAATATACTTCTCCGCACCCGGATTAATCTCTATCATTTTTTTACAAAACTCTGCCGTTTTCAACATTTCCGGATCACATCTTCCCACGTCATATTCTCATCAACATACTCAACAGCTATCGCTTTCTCTTTTGCGTACTCATCTGCTTCAGATCCATGATAGGTGATAAACTTGATATTCTTCATTTGCGAGAAATCTTTCAAACAAGAGGAAGGTACCCCGTGCGGAATCACCACTGTGGACAGGTGTGTACATGAATCAAACGCTCCTTTTATTTCCCTTATTGAATCAGATAACACAACTAATTCCAACTTGTTTTTTCGGTAAAAAGCCTGAAAGCTTATCGAATAGGTTCCCTCTCTAATAACAACCTTCTTCGAATCCCCGATAAAACTCATAAGTGCTCTGCCGACATAAACACACCCGCGCGCCGGACAATCAGCAAATTGTTCTGGACGAAAAGCGTTTGATCCAACTCTAAGCACTGAATCGGGAACTGTAACATTCCTAAGGCCATAGCAGCCCCCAAAAGCCCACGATCCAATTTCTTCAAGTCCTTCGGGCAAGACAATACGTTTTAATCCAGTGTCACCATGAAATATATGACCAGCTATCCGTTTAACATTCTTTCCGAAATCAATCTCCTTGATTGTTGTAAAATAACCTAACGATCCTGCCGCTACTTCTCTGACACTATCAGGTATCTTGAGATGATCTGTATCCCCGCCACAATACCGGATAAAAGTATCACCAACAATCACAAAATCATCTGGATGATTCTTGATCCATTTTGAATCAGAGAATGTAAATCCACCAACCTTCTTTATACTTTCCTTTGGTAACACAACATTTTCCAGTTCTCCACATTGCGAAAACGCGTACCAGTCAATCGTCTGTACACCCTCCTCAATATGCAGTGATTTCAGAGAAGATAACTCTTTAAACGCACTTTCTCCTATTACCTGAACATTGCCCGGAATTGTAAGTGTTTCCATCAAATGACAACCGCAAAAAGACCCCCCTTCAATAAATTGAATGCCTTTCCCAAACTGTATAGTTTTAAGTGATTGACAATATCTAAATGAATACTTTTCTATGCCTAATACATCATCTGCAATCTCAACACTTTTGAGATTATCAAACAGACAAAATGAACTGGCGGGAATCGATAACGGCCCCTTAATAAGGATATGTTCAGCCTCTTCAGAATCGATTAGCTTGCCGTTTAATACAGCATGTTCCCAATCAGGAAGTTGAATACTAGCTCTTTCCATTTTCTCCACTCCCCCAGCACGTCATCCAGTGCTTCTTCCAGATACCCCGCATATGCTTCACTAGGAAGCGTACTCGTATACATTTCAAGATACTTTCTCTGCATATTCATTAAATGCATTCCAAACACTTACTGCGTACTTTTTTTCTGCATAATCAGTAATTTCAGTAAAGTGTAATTTCCCTAAATCTATTCCATATCCATGATCGATAATTACTTCATTAAAAGAACCGGATACAGCATCACTCTTACATTCAAGGAAATCATTTCTGAACGCAGTAAAATGTATTTTTGCAGCTGTATCGTTTTGACCTATAATGATATTATTCCAGAAAAAAAGGGATAATTGCGGGCAAATACTTATCGGTCCAATACGATTGTAACAGATTGCATCATAATTATAATATGTCCTCTTACCATAAAAACCACTAACTGTTTTAGGATCTTCTCTATATTGACAAACAGACATTGTAGAAGATGAATTGAAGATCAAAAGATAATCATATCCCTCATAAGATGTGGCATATATTTTTTGTGATGTTCCTGTATATGTTTTCTTTCCAGAAATAAAAGCTATAGCATTGAATAAAACAACAATCAACACAGCTATAAGCAAAAATCTCCTTAATGAATTATCTTTGGAAGCTGCCTTTGTTGATCCAACCGATGTATTAGCCTTATTATCTTGATGGATAGACTTCTCATCATTCCTAACAAAATACTCTAGAGGCTCATCACTCAATCCAGTCGTATTTGATTTGGCTATAGTTTTCTTAATTGGTTTATTCGGAAGTACATAATCAATATTATTATATGCAGAAACAGCTCGCTTTCTTTTGGCAATAGTTGATTCCAACTCTTTTAGGTAATCATCAATACTATAAGTTTTGCCATGAGCCTTTTGATCCAAATGCAACATAAGCATTCTCATACTATCTGTGTAATCGGTAAATAAAACCAAAGCATTTCGGATATCCCGCAGCTTATATACTGATTCGAATCCCAACGGTTCATTGCTTTTCGATTGTTGATTATCACTATTTATGTACATCTTTATTGCAATCAATTGTGACCTTGCTTCTTTTGCTAGAGCTGCCCATTTATCTCCATAGTTCCCAAAATCAACAAAAGGATTTTCAACCTCAGCATATTTTTCATAATCTGTCTCTATCTCATGCATCCGCTTAATCAAATTATCAAACTTATTCTTAATTCCTTCCACACTTTGAACTGAGCCATAAGATTCCTTATTAAGAGTTTTTTCAGCGTTTTGTACCAGTGGCTGTATAGGCTCGCAATGCACTGAGAGATTAGGCTTTTTACCTTCATGTTTCTGAACCGTTGTTGTTTTGATAGTTATAGATGCTTGCACACATTTCCCATCATAATTTGTTTTCAACACATATGTTTTTCCACTTTTGAATTCAATAGAAAAAGATGTCAAGCATCCTTTAATGGATTGTATATCATCGACATTAATCTCATAATATCTATCTGTTGGTTTTTTGCCTTCATACTCGTATCTTTCCCGAATAAAAAACCTATTTCCATTTATCAAATCATAAGCATCGAACAGAGGTTCAATTAATCCCTTATTGCTAGAAACCATCACCCTGAACGGCGGATTAATTTCACAAAACGACTTGATTAATTCATAGATATGATTTTTGATATCAGACTCACGATAATCGAAAGAATAATCTTTTTGAAATTGAACTCTATCCTGTCTCCACGCTTTCTCCAGATCGTATATGATTTGTTCATCATTTTTATTTTTTTCTTTATTTTGACGTGTCCCAACAATATATGAACTGATTTTGTCATCTGTTGTCCAATGCTGCTTTTCCATAAACTGTTTAACATAATGATTATATTCATCCGTCGGAATATATACGATAGTCTTTGCATGCTTTAAAGCAAACCAGCTCATTTTCAGCACTCCTTTTTGCTTATATTACAGCCTAGTTTTTCAATCATTTTCCCCTAGAATCCAGTCCCATTCCTAAACCTATAACAACAAGTCCCATACATATATTCCCAGTTGTATTTCTATGATATCCGCTTATTAAACAATCTTTTTCGTGACATTTATTTATAGAATTATATCATCCACCATACTTTCTCCACAACACAAAAACAACCTAAAGCCATTTTCGAAAAAAGGCCTCGGTATTACCAGAGCCTGCCCTCATCATTCATATTTCCTTCCATCCGAATGCAGGATCGGTTCAAATTTATGTTTTACCGAACAGCGCCGTGTATAACTCTACGTATTCCCTGTATTCCGGTGTCTCGCGCAGAGTTTCATCCTCACCAAAGGCATTGGCCAGCTCGCCATAATACATGCCCTGCATTACCGGATTTTTTTCATTGAACTTCTGCCACAGTTTCTCACCGATAACCTTATAATCCCGGGTCATCGCTCGGATATTGGAAAGCTTGTCACCCAGAGCAAGCATCCTGATTTCCGTATCCGCCTTCCGGAGATGTTCTATGGTTTCTGTTTTCCGAATCAGCCAGGTTTCACCTTCAGGCCGGTCTTTCCGTTTGTCCTCACTTTCCGCTGCCACAAGGTCCGCTACACGCTGGCCGAAAGCTTCGACCAGTTCTTCTTTTGTTGTCTTTGTATCTTCCAGGGTATCGTGCAGAACAGCCGCCGCACGGAGTTCCTCGTCTTCCGTCATACGGGAGACGATCTCCATGGCTTCCATGACATGAGTGAAATAGGGAATTGAAGTCCCCTTCCTCACCTGTCCGGCATGCTTCACCATTGCGAATTCAATTGCGCGATCAAGTAGTGTTGCCATCTGAACGATCCCTCCTTCTTTCCTTTCCGCAGTCCCCGGCCACGGCCATATCATATAACAGAACGGGGATAATTTGGTCGCCGACCAGGCGACATCCAACACAGCACATGAAATTCCGATAGATTGGGAACCATTCTGTTGTTTTCATTCATTTCCGTACTCTCCTTTCTGCCATGAAGAGCACGGAAAAGCCATCCTATCGTTCAAGCTTTGGCACCTTATTTTTCCCTATATGCTTTAATAAATAGTATCGTATGTTATAATCATTCCAGTTAGGACACTCTGAAAGGAAATGGCAATATGAAAAGGAAAAGCTTCTTTTTATCTGTTTCCCTTATACTTATCCTATGCATTACAGCAGCATATGCAGAAGAATGGATCTGCTCAAACTGTGGCAAACCAAACACAGCCAATTTCTGTACAAACTGTGGTCAGGAGCATGATGTATGGATATGTCCTGGCTGTGGTGAAAAAAATGATGATTCTTTCTGCGGTAATTGTGGCACTCCAAAACCTATAGATCTTTCTTTCCTCTATGGCACATGGAAATACGATTATGAAGATTATGACTCTTACGTCGTTTTTCACGAAGATAATACCATGCTGGTTTCCAACACTCATGGCGGTGTAGGTCAGGGAACATATACTGCTACCGCTAATCAAATTACCATGTCTGTTGATACTGATGACGAAACAACGACCCAATATAAATATATCGACGATAAAATATATCTCGATAATAAACCTGTTCCACTTATCCGATCTAAAGAGGCCGCAAGGTTTTGTGTTTGCCTGGATACCGAAACCATGGATGACACTTTCCCTGTCGATACTGAATTATTCTTTGAGTGTAAAGATTTTTCTGAACTCCAACGATTCGACATCGTTGCTGTTTACTATCCTGTACATCGCAAAAACATCCATGTGGATAGAATTGTCGGATTCCCTGGAGATACCATTGTCCTGCAGGATGGATACCTTTTTGTTAATGATGAGAAATATGATGAGCCATACATCAACAATGAATACCGAACGGGCGAATCGAATCAGTTCGGTCCCTATACCGTTCCTGAAGGCCAATTCTTCGTCCTGGACGACCATCGCAACAAAGCCTATGACAGCAGAAACATCGGCGCACTCGACGCCGGCATGTTTGTTGGCGCTATGATTCCAAATCCTGATCTGGACATCTTTACCGGCCAGATCACTGGTTTTCATTGGGATAGGACGATTGATGTCGAAAAATCCACAGATACACCCGGTTCTGGTTGGGTACTTCCTGATGGTGCGACGCTGACGGATCAAAGAGAAGAAATATATTCCTATGATAGTGTTTTTGATCACTATGAAGAGGCAGAAGTTCAACGTTCCACTCAGGTGTTTGATCACAATGAAATATATTATACTTATGAAGATAACAGCAATGGTACCTTCACAGAAGTACCGCATGAACGTCCCGTCTACACTACAGAGTATTATACCGAAACAGTACAGCAACCAGTATATGTCGAAGTACCACATTATGAAACAAAGTATTACTACACCACTAAGAGCTGGCAGTACGCACGCCAGATAACATCATCCGGAGATGACCAGAATCCTTACTGGCCCACAGATCCGATTTCATCAGATGAAAGGCAGGGAAAGCAATCGCAAATCAATACCCTGACCGTTTCAGATGGCGATATTACTCGAACCTACAGAGTTGATGAATCATATTGGACTTCTGTTAATCTCGGTGATACCGTTTATATTACATTCCAAAGGAACATCGCTGAGACTTATATCTCAGACAGTATAGGTAATTACTTGGCCCCGGCTTCATTACAATAATAAAAAACATTTAAACAGGAAACACAAAACCGTCCCCTGTCACTTCATTTTATTATGAGCAAAATTCCCTTTTGTTAAAGCACTTTATACGACTATCGTTTTACCAATTGCACCCAGCTTTCACAAAATCATCCCAGCTACATCCATGTATTTTGTAACAGCAAAATTCTCGTAGACATCGACAAAAGTATAGCAAAAACGTTCTGTTTGATTTTGTATTCCCTTCAACATCTTCATAGAGATACCTTACATCTTGAAAATTATTATCTATGATCATAATAGCTTCATCAAAATATGATTTTGAACCAAATTCTTCAAAAATGTGCAAAAAGCTCTGTGCGGATACGGGATCAACCTGTTCGTATCTATCCCATAAGCTTTGGATATGATGTTTCATCTTTCGGACATCATCAATTGATTCACCCTGCAAAAGAAGTAGAGATTTTAGATATACCTCGCAACTGAAACATGATAGGACAATATCAGGTATTCCTAAAAATTGAGTCATATTAAAACCAGAACCCTTAATCTCTGTATGACAAAAGTATGTGCAATCCATGAATGCACAAGCATGTTTGAACATTCTCTTAGCCATAACTATTATTTCTTGTTTTTGTTTAGACATTTTCCCCTCCACTTATTCTTAGATTGCACTCACAATCTATATGCCTTATCTATTATCAAGATACTTTATACGTATTCCATATTCATCAGTAAAAAAATACACCCCAAACATTTTGTAGTATTTAAACACACATTCTTGAATGGATAATGGAATGATCACTTTGCAGGATGCACGCGCTGATTTATATAAATCATCAAATTCTCTGTTTATACATTCAATAACAACTTGTATATTTGTGTCTTTCAACTCATTATTGACATTCTTATTCGATACAACATCCCCCAACAAATAGCATAAATACTTAAGGGATAGTTGTAGATACTCTTGAAAGCACTTAATGAATTCAACTGCTTTCAGTTCATTTCTTCTAAGCTTTTGCACTAGTTTTTCAACTTTTATTTCTATATCCACTATTATCTTCTTCAATGATTTATCATAAAAAGGAATACTAACTTCTGAAGCTCTCCTACATGCATAGTATTCCTCAAACATGATTTTAGCCAATCCTTCATGATATAAATCAAAAGAATTCTTTTTAGGAAACTCTATCTCCGTTATAATCTGGCTATTATACTCAACATGTGATAATTCATGAATCAACAAATTTATAAGATGATCACGGTGTACAAACGCTTCCCTTTTCTGTTCTTCATTGTCTTGATATAGTCGATTCAAAGAATCATTGTCCATCAAACCCAACATTTCATAAGCATCTAAAAAAACTGTTTGTTTATTAGTCTTTATATCACAAATTGTTTTACCAAAAACAATTCCAAATTCATTCTCCGTAACTTCTTCAATTAATTCATGTTCATACTGATATACTTTTATACTTTCAGTCAAACGATCTGTAATGATTATCTCATTAAGACTATCAATTGCAAGAACTTTAGCATACTCTTCTATAACAGCATTAACCGCTGTTTCATAGAATCGTTTCACACTATCCTCTTCGATTTTAAGTCGAGAAACAATATCCATAATACTCGTTTTTATTGTCATACAAATAAGTTCCCTATCATTTTTCTTTTGGGTCAAATGGATATACATCCACTGTGTCATCAGAAGAAACGATTATAGCAACTGCTCTTATCTTATTATTGCTTTGTTTAGATGCCCAATAATCAATATAAGTAATAGCAGAATTGTATCGAGCTCCCCTTGCTATCGTTCCTTGATTAACTGTCGCTCCATCAAGAATAGCTCCTATTGCATGGCAAATCCCGTCCGTATCAATAATCATCGCTCCATCTATCGCAGATAAAGAAAGAATTGTTTTTTCATCTACAGCAATCGGATCTATGCCGACTGCTCGATTTGCGTTTATTAATCTTTCGCACTCACTAGCTGCATGATCAGAAACAATAATGGTGGTTCCATGAGATTGTTTCTTTGCCTGCTCGACAATTTCGAAGACCTTTTTTTCGTTATACTTCTTTATGCCCGCCAATTCAAACCCTTTTTTGATCCTTCGACCAAGAGACTGATTTGTTATATTTATCATAACTGAATCAAATGACATAATGGAACCATTTTTATCAGAAAATAAATCCCACTTCCCATAACCCCTGAATATGACCCCTGTTCCGGAATACTTCCCCTTACTGTCAGGAACCGAATATACACCAACCACTTCCCCTTTTTCTGCTATGAGGATTGTATTCCGTCTATCACTCAATTCAAGTAGCTTACGAATGACTCTAACGTTTGCCTTGTTAATTTCAATCGGATTGGTAAAACGGATCATGGCATCGCTTTGCATTACTGTTTGTGTCGCGATACCCAGCCTGCCTTTATTTTGACTTTTTTCGTATGGCGCAGAAGAAAGCAAACATAAAGCTTCATACAATTCATCTTTTCGGGGATCTTTTTCCACGCCATAAAACCTGCTTGAAAGAAGACTTATGGCCGCATTTTTCATTACTGTTGCCGAACTGATTTTTTTTGCTTCTACATCTTCGATCGTGTTTAATTCTTTTTTCTTTATCCTAGACCGAGTAGTACGCATCAATGATTTAAATACATATTGGAAAACCTCTTTATTCGATATTCCTCCGTTATAGCCGATAGCAACTGCATACGCTTTGTCGCCATTCTCAAATTGACCTATATATTCAACATTGCTTAGCATAGTACGTGGATCATATTCTGATTCTTTCTCTTCCCACATTCTGAAAACCCTATTGATATCTTCTTTTCTTGCATCTTTCAAAAGAGGATAATTATCAGGATTTTGTCCTCCCGGTGAATAAATAAAATGAGGAGTTCCATCAGGAAAAACAAGATATTGGTTTACTTCACTGCCATTATTATATGAATAAACAACCAATCCGTCAGAACTGACAAAAGCAACATCCACTTTTATATATACATGTTCAGCTCGAACATATTGCATAACAATCTCAATAGCATTCGTCAAATATAGAACAGTACGTTCCTGAAACGATGAGCTGTCAAAGTGTTCTTGAATAATATCCATTATCCCTCATCCTCCATGTATCATGTGCCAATAAATTGACTATATATCAATACTTTTCCAAGCATTATATGTAGAATTATAACATTTCTATCATTCATACCACAACAAAAACCAGCTAAAAACTCCCTTTCTTAATGATCACTCTCTTTTCTCTCTGCTCCCACTCCGCAAGAAATTCCCTCCCCGGATCGTTATATAACCGGAATGAATCCCATCTTTTGTCCTGTCCCGGGTGGGACGGAAGGAGGAAACTGAATGAGCAAACGGTTGATCGGCCTGGTGCTGGCCCTGGTATTGTTGGTTGGTTGTGTGCCTGTGTCTGCTGGTGGTTCCATGACGGTGCAGGAAATTGTGGACCAGGTGGTTATCCCGATGGCGCTGGAAAATGATCGAGGGGGCACTGGGTTCAGCCGGTACTTCAGCTATGAAGATCTGGCGGAAATTGTGCGGGTGTTTGAGGAAAACGGGTTTGTTCTTCCGGAGAATGATGTTGTCATGCAGTTTGTGACAAGCGGCTACGGAGTCCCTGAAGGCCTTGTGGCTGAAAGGTACTGCCAGCAGTTCTTCGGGCCGTTCGGCACCTGGACGGATGAACAGCAGGGCTGGTATGACGACCTGGAAGTCAGGCTGGGGCATGCTGAAACCTTCGGCTCCCATGTGCCGGGGAAAGACAATATGACCCGGGAGGAAGCGGTTGCCTGGGCGCTGAAGAAGATCCGGGAGGAGTACGGGGAGGATCTGCCCCTGGAGGATCCGGACATCTGGCAGATAACAGCGATGTTCATCAAAGACGCCCCATTTGGTTCTGATTCCCACCATGAGGATGAATGGTCTGTCTTCCTGACCCCGAAGAACCTGGAGCATGCGCGTTATGGTGCCACATTCGTCGACAGGGATCCCGAGAACAGTACCCAACTGTATTCCGCCTTCCTCGACCCGGAGGAACCCTTCACCCTTAATCAGCTGCGGAATATTTTCGACATCGTTTACGGGGTGAAAAAGAACTGGCCCCAGTCTGCCTGGCAGGCATACCATGAATGGCTGCAGAAGGTGGAGCTGAATCCGTCAGACTACGACTATACCGATTATCTGGCATTCCGGATGACCGGTTATCCCGAATCCAAAGCAGATGAGATCTCCCGGGAGGAGGCCATCCGGATCGCAAAGAAAGCCATGGCAAACGAGAGGGCGTCCTATAACAGCGCCGTGCTGACAGAATACGAAGGCGAGCGCACCTGGCTGGTTTCCTTTCTGATCGAGTTTCCTTTTTTCTCTTCTGTTGATGAAGATGAGGAAAGCGGAGACTATGTGGTCAGCATTGACAGCGTAACCGGTGAAGTCCGCAGCCTGCGGATGGAGCGCTCTTACAACCCTTCCTTCTGCTATGCCCCGGAAAAGGTATACACGGAAATCCAGGAGATGCTGCCGAAGGAGGAGGACCTGCTCCCGCTGGCTGTGGAAGCCGTGCGAAAAAAGTATCCCGAGGCGGGAGACCCGCTGGATGAAGAGAACTACAGCTGGTTTTCCGGCCTGAGCGGCTATGGGTTTATCAAATTCACCGCCCGGAACCTGCAGCACAGCAATATCGAAGTACGGTTTAAACAGAACGGAAAGGTGGATAAAGTGACCATGGATCCACCCGTGGACGGAGACAACCTGTTCAGCCGGTTCTATGATCTTTACGGGCCCATGGGCAAATGGGATCAGACCGTATGGGTGCAGCTGGAAAAGGACATGAAGGAGCTGGAGCCTAAAGAAATCCTGGGCAAGGTGATAAAGGCCACCCACTATCCGGAGGAATCCTCCGTGAGCATCAAGCAGGAGAAGGCGCGGGAACTGGGACGTGAAACCACCGGTAAAAATATGACAGAAGTGAACAGCTGCGTACTGGTGGACGCGCAGCCCCATCCCGTGTGGATCATTGAGCTCCTGACGGAACATACCCTGTCCATCGTCGGGATTGACGCGGAAACCGGCGAAACCGTGCTTTCCATGCCGTGCAGGGCTGACTTCTCACCGCGGTACATATCCTTCTCCCTGCCGGAAATCTGGCGGAAGATCGAAATGGAGGAAAAGGGCCCGCGTTATATGGCCCCGGCGGCGATCATCGACAGGGTATTCCCGGCGGATGAGGAATGGCGGGGGTACGATCTCGGCGACGTGGATGTCACCTGGATGGATTATTGTTATATGAATGAGGGCACCGCGTGGAGGATGGAAGTGGACGGGCTGACCGTACGCTGCATCAGCCACAGAGAAGGTGTAAAGAGCTACGAGGTGGAGTTTGATCAGGAGGGAAACGTGATCCGGTTTGAGGAGAAAGACTGACAGAGCCTGACACCGTTATGGTTTTGCTGTCAACTTTCCTTCGCAAGAAAACACCTCCGCGGATCGTTATATAACTGAAGGCGCTGACGATTATCGCCGGCGCCTTCGTTTATACATACCCGGTAAGGAGGTTTTGAAATGAAAAGAACATTTGCGTTTATCCTTTCCCTGATGATGGCGCTCTCCGTCCTGGCGGTTGGCCTGGCGGATGAGGCTGCTGCCGGGGATGAAGCGGAATTTGTTGTTCCGAAGGTTGTCCCGGCGAAGGGAATGGAGGATTTTACCGGTGAATGGTTCATCTGCCGTGTAGTATGTGAGGACGGTAAAGTCATCGGCCGGGAAGAGATGATTGCGGAGGATAATCTGCCGGACAGCGGGGTGGATATCACCATCACCGAAGACAGGATCCTTTTGTTTGATATGGACGAGGACGACGGCGATCCCATCATAAAGCCGGAATATGTTCCGGAAGACGGAACACTGAAGCTTGTGAATGGAAGGGATGAGCCGCCTGTGCTCCGGATGAATGATAACGGAATGCTGTCCTGCTTTGTACAGCTGAGCGAGAAAGTACAGTATACTGTTTACTTTGCACGAAAGTGAGGATGGCAGCCCGGTTTGGGCTGGATCCTGAATGGAAGCAATACCCGGAGAAGGAGGTTTTTTGATGGTATGAAGAAAGTTACTGCATGGATGCTTTGCCTGTTCCTGGTTCTCTCGGTCCTGGCGGTAAGCCTGGCAGGTGAAGCAGAGGTCGCGGGTGAAGAGGAATTTATCGTCCCGAATATTATCCCGGCAAAAGAAATTGAGGACTTTGTCGGCGAATGGAATTTCTGTTGGATGGTATACGAGGATGGCGCAGTCAATAAGCTGCCGGAGGCGCAGCCGGATGATCCGGCAAATATGATCATCTCTGAAGACAAAGTCCTGTTATATGCAGCCGGAGACAGCATCGGTTCCGTGAAGCCCGAATTCATCCCGGAAGACGGATCCCTGAGGATGATCCGCGAAGATGGTACAACGACCACCAGCCTGCACCTGACAGACAACGGTATGATCGCGTTCACGATTCCCGCGTCATTCAGTGTTCCCGACGGATATACCATATACATGATACAGAAAGAACAGCAGAATGAATCTGTTTAAGGAGGTTTTTTGAAATGAAGAGAGCGATTGCGTTTATCCTTTCCCTGATGATGGTGCTTTCCGTCCTGGCCACGGGCCTGGCGGGTGAGGTCAGCGCTGCGGAGGACCTGGCGTTTACCCTTCCGGAGATTATCCCGGCGAAGGGAATCGAGGACTTTATCGGCGAATGGGTGTTTTATCTGGTTGCAGCGAAGGATGGCAGAACAATGACCCGGGAGGAAATGCTGGCAACCGAACAAGTGGATGATAAGGCGAATGTGACCATCTCCGAAGACACATTGATTATATATGCCCCTTCCACAGGGGAACTTGCGCCCGTGAAGGTTGAATTCAATGCGGAAAACGGATCGTTGAAAGCGATCAACGAAGAGGCTGACAGCACTACTGTCATTTACCTGACTGATAACGGTATGCTGGTGTTCTTTGAGCCGGATGATGTGACCCGGGAAGGCGCAGTATACCTGACACGGATAGAGGAAGAAAACGGTTGACAGAGGGACGTATTTGTTGACAACTTTTCCCTTCAAATGAAAACGGGGCCTGCCGGGTGGCAGGCTCCTTAGTTTTTTGTTGATGGTGGTCCGGTTTACGCGTCCAGCAGGGCTACGTATTCCTCAATGGTGATGGCGTCAATGTAGTCCCGGAGGGATTTGCCGTCGATCTTATACCGGCTTACCAGGTCATAGGTGTCGGAGTAGTGTTTTTCTGTATCCTGGTGTTTATTTTCCGAAATGGTGAGCCAGTCCTCCTCATCCCGGACAATCTGAAACTTTCTTCCGCTGATGGCGATGACCATTTTCCAGGCATCTTCAATTTTCCTGATGAATTCTCCCTTGCTCACGGTTCATCTTCCTTTCCTTTGTACCTGAGGGTACAGATGAACCATAATCCTTTATGGTGAAAAGAACGTGAACACGCAGTGAAAGGTTCGTCATCGCTTTTAGCGATAACAATGAACAATGAACAATGGTGGAAAAGACCACTTCCGGCTGCGGAAGTGGTTTTGTTGAATGAATGCGGTCTTCGACCTTGGTCAGGATGACAACGTGAAGGTTGCTGGGCGGAATGTGACAAAGGGACAGACCAACTGTCACATTCCACGAACGTGACAGTTGGTCTGTCCCTTTGTCACATATTGTGTTCCCGGATAAAGCGGATAAAGTTCTCCTCCGCCAGGGGGCGGGAGAAGAGGAATCCCTGGAGGTAGTCGCTGTCGTTTTTACGGAGCATCTCTTCCATTTCCCTGGTTTCAACGCCTTCCACAACGGCTTTCTTGCCGATGCCGTGGACGGCGTTAAGGGAGGTTTTGAGCAGGGTCATGGCGGAAGGCTCTGTCATGGCCTTCCAGAGGATATCCCGGTCAAACTTGACCAGGTCCACGGGGTAGGTCAGGAGCGTGCCGATGGTGGCAAAGCCGGAGCCGTAATCATCCAGGCTGAAGGCGACGCCTTCCGCCCGCATGCGCTCCATGAAGGAGACCATCTGTTCCTTTTCCTTCTGGGTGGTCTCGGCGGTTTCCGTGATCTCCAGGTTGATAGCGTCCGTGGAAAGGCCGTACATGCGCATCAGTTCCAGCAGGTCGTCCGCCAGGGCCGGATTGCGCAGCTGGCGGGGAGACAGGTTCACCTGGATGCAGTTCAGGCCCAGGCTCCGGGTATCCCGGTCCCGGATCATGCGGCAGACTTCCTCAAACACATACAGGCCCACGGCGTCGATTCGTCCGTTTTTCTCCGCAACGCGGATCAGCTCCTCCGGGTTGATGAAAGATCCGTTGCCGTCCCGCAGGCGGATCAGGGCTTCCGCGCTGCGGTAGGTGCCGCTTTCCACATCCAGGATCGGCTGGAAAAAGACCTTGAAGGCGCGGGTTTCCAGAGCCTTGTCAATCAGGTGAAGCATCCGCTGCTCGCCGCGCATGGATTCCAGGGCCATGTCCACGGCCTCGTCCGACAGGGCGGCGGTGCTGACGTTCTCCGTTTCAGTCAGGTAGTCCAGGAGGGCGTAACCGTCGGGGAAATGTTCGGTGACGGTAATGGTGCGGATCATCGGGGAAATGCGGATGGTTTCCGTCTTTTCCTGCTGGGTGACGGCAAAAGGCGCAGCAAAGCATTCCTGCACCTTGTCCCGGGCGAACTGCTCCCACTCCGGGGAGGCGTCCGCCTCGATGACCGCGAAGCACTCGTTGGAAAGGACGTAGACCTTGCCGGGGAAAGCGCTGTCCATCCGCTCCGCCAGGAGAATGGTCAATTGGTCAATGATGGACGGGCGGGAGGCCACGGCGGAAGTGCGGATATAATCCATGTGCAGGGCCATGATCTGATACGGCGTCCGTCTTTTCTGCAGGCGGCGGATCGTGGTGGTGAACGCGTAGCGGTTATAGCACATGGTGGTCTGGAAGAGGTAATAGGCATGGTTTTCAAAGGCCACGAAGAGGAAGAACAGGCTCAGGGTGGTCATGAAATTGCCGATGACATAGTGCGGGAAGATGATCTGGAACACCTGCGCCACGAAATTGGCGACGGCATACCAGAAAACAGCGATCTTCTGGTAATGGTTGAACTTCTTCCGGCAGAAAGCGTAGAGAAGCAGGCCGCCCAGGATCTCCGCGTAGGAGATGGTATAAAGCAGCCAGTGAAGGCTGCCCCGGCAGTAGACCAGGTTTTCGTCAAAGTAGGCGATCCACTTTGAAGCGGGAGAAGTGAAGATCAGGAAAGTTTCCAGGAGATGGACGGAAAAGAAGAAGATCCGGACAGGGTATTTGAGCTGCGGGATCTTGGTCAGGTTGTCGGCATACAGCAGGAAAACGCCGGCCAGCAGGTTGTAAAACCAGAGATAGGACAGGTTCACCAGGTCCCGGGTAAAGGGCGTAAACTGCTCCGGATAGGTAATGGTATGAACCGAAACAATATTGATCGCGGAGGCCAGCAGGTTGATCACGACCATGCAGAAAAAGAGCCGGTTGTGCGGCGTGTCGTAATTCCGTTTCAGGAAATACAGCGCGAAAAGCACCACAGTGCCCATCACTGCGGCAACACAAAATTCGCTGATATACTGCATGAAACCCTGTTTCCTCCTGACAGATGAAAAGAATAATCGATATGAGTATTATCAATTCGATGGAAGGCGTTGTCAAGTGACAAGGTCCCTATATGTTGTCAGGGGGACGTATCTGTTGACAACTTTTCACCGTGACAGGGGGACGGTTCTGTTGTCACACTTTTGAACATATTATTTGAGATAGAAAGAGGAAATGGTACAACAGAAGCCGTCCCCTGGTCACTCGCCCGCGGTCAGCAAAAAGGAGCATGCGTTTGCATGCTCCTTATCTTTGTTGGTTATCAGATCTTCGGCAGGCGGGCACGGAAGGCGGCCAGCTCGTCGTCGGTGGGAATGTAGTCGTCCATCTTGCCGTCATGGAACTTCTCGTAGGCCACCAGGTCGAAGTAGCCGGTGCCAGTGAGGCCGAAGAGGATGGTCTTCTCTTCGCCGGTTTCCTTGCACTTGAGGGCTTCGTCGATGGCCGCGCAGATGGCGTGGCTGCTTTCCGGGGCGGGCAGGATGCCTTCGGTGCGGGCGAAGGTTTCGGCCGCTTCAAAGACCTTGGTCTGGGGCACGGAAACCGCGCGCATCAGCTTGTCATCATACAGCTGGGACAGGATGGGGCTCATGCCGTGATACCGCAGGCCGCCGGCGTGGTTCGGAGCCGGGATGAAGTCGGAACCCAGGGTGTACATCTTCGCCAGCGGGCACACCATGCCGGTGTCGCAGAAGTCGTAGGCGTAGACGCCGCGGGTGAAGCTGGGGCAGGAGGCGGGCTCCACGGCGATGAAGTCGTAATCCGCTTCACCCCGGAGCTTCTCGCCCATGAAGGGAGCGATCAGGCCTCCCAGGTTGCTGCCGCCGCCGGCGCAGCCGATGATGGTATCCGGCTTGATGCCGTATTTATCCATGGCGATCTTGGTTTCCATACCGATGACGGACTGGTGCAGGAGCACCTGGTTCAGCACGCTGCCCAGCACGTAGCGGTAGCCGGGATTGCTCACGGCCACTTCAACGGCCTCGGAAATGGCGCAGCCCAGGGAACCGGTGGTGCCGGGATGCTCCGCCAGGATCTTCTGGCCCACCTGGGTGGTCATGGAGGGAGAAGGCGTCACGGAAGCGCCGTAGACCCGCATCACTTCGCGGCGGAAGGGTTTCTGCTCATAGGAAACCTTGACCATGTACACCTTGCAGTCCAGTTCGAAATACGCGCAGGCCATGGACAGGGCCGTGCCCCACTGGCCGGCGCCGGTCTCGGTGGTGACGCCCTTCAGGCCCTGCTTCTTGGCGTAGTAGGCCTGGGCGATGGCGGAATTCAGCTTATGGCTGCCGCTGGTGTTGTTGCCTTCGAATTTGTAGTAGATCTTCGCGGGGGTGCCCAGCTTCTTCTCCAGGCAGTAGGCCCGGACCAGGGGAGAGGGACGGTACATCTTGTAGAAGTCCAGGATCTCCTGGGGCACGGGATATTCACGGGTATCGTTGTCCAGTTCCTGCTGCACCAGCTCGTCGCAGAAAACGCCGGAAAGCTCAGCCGCGGTCATGGGCTGATGGGTGCCGGGATTCAGCAGGGGCGCGGGCTTGTTCTTCATATCGGCCCGCAGGTTGTACCAGTAAGTGGGCATCTCGGATTCGGTCAGGTAGATTTTGTAGGGAATTTCATTGTGTGCCATGGTTGCAGTCTCCTTTCTGTCTGTCGGAATGTTAATGAGGCTTTGGGACTGCGGTCCGTTATTGCGATTGCAATCAAAAAGACCTGTCCCAGTTTTTTGCTGGGACAGGTCCTGATAAATCATTCCCTGCGGTGCCACCCGGCTTGGCGCGTTTCCGCGCCCTCCTCACTGCGTACATTCATACGCGGACCTTTGATTACGGAGGGTCAGCTCCGTCTCACATACTCGGGGAAATCCCTTTCTGTTCGCCCTCGGAAGTCCATTCCTTTCCGGCTCTCCTGCCGCGCTTCCACCCCCGGCGGCTCTCTGTAAGGAAAGATTATGGAAAGTACTCACTCTTCTTCAACGGTTTATCAAAGCATAGCACAAGGAGAAAGCAATGTGCAAGAGGATGGGTTGTACTTCTGGTGTATTCCGGACAGGGGACGGTTCCTTGTCCGGATTTCCCCGGTGTCTGCTTAACTTGCATGTTATCTTGTATGGTATCTTGAATTGTTTCTCGTTTATTTCCTGATATAGCGCTGGTTCCGGCTGGTGGGTTTGTCCGGAACGCTCATGGTAATCAGTGATCTTTCCAGGGCAGGAAGCAGGTACATTTTCCGGAAGTTGTCCCGGGATTTCAATTGCAGCTTCTGCATGAGCTGGGCGCCTGTATAAGGCACATCATACTCCATGATATCCAGGAGGCGTTTCACGGCTTCAGGCAGATAGGCGTCTTCCCCGGAAACCTGCTCCAGGGTCCAGTCCAGGGTTCGGTTGATCTTATCCAGCATGAATTCAATAAACGCATCCGAACTGCCGGAGGAATGACAGACAGCGATCGCGTCATAGTATTCCTGCTGGAATTTATGGATATGGTTCTCAATCGGCAGATACTGGAAAACGGGATGCCACTGCATCAGCAGCGCTGTCTGCCACAGGCGGGCCATCCGTCCGTTCCCGTCCTCAAAAGGATGGATAAAAACAAACTCATAATGAAAAACAGAAGAGAGGATCAGGGGATGCAGCGTCTTCCTCGCTTCCTTCATCCAGGCGAACAGTGATTCCATATGGTCAGGCACCAGTTCCGGAGGCGGCGCCATAAAGATGCACTTGTTTCCCCTGAAGACACCCTCATTATGATCCCGAAATACGCCGGACTGCTGCACAGTCAGATATGTCATGATCCCATGAAGCCTTTTCAATTCCTTCAGCGAGAAAGGATCAAAATGGCCCAGCTGTTCATAGGCCTGGTATGCGTTCTTGACTTCCTGGATATCTTTGGCTGGGCCGATTACCGTCTTGCCATTAATGACGCTCCTGACCTCATCCAGCGAGAGGGAATTTGCCTCAATGGCCACAGAGGACCAGACAGAACGAATGCGGTTGTTCCTGCGCAGATGGGGCTTCGTTTCAAAAGAACGATAACCGCTGATCCTGCCAATCTTTTCAGCAATCTCCGCAACCTGCCCCAGCATCTGAACAGTGACCGTAAAAGGCGGTGCATAGCGTTCCATATTATCCCCTCGCTTTCACAACCATTATATGTGAATTGAAAGAACAGATCAATAACTTACATGTTATCTTGTATGGTTTCTTGTATGGCCGACGTGAAAAGTGGACACCGGGGACAGTCCCCAGTGTCCACTTTACTTTTAACTCCTATCTCCTCCCTGATTTTAACCAGATTTCCCATCTTGCTTTTTGTCCAAAAGCACAATATAATTGTGTTTGCAAAAGATAATTGTGTTGTCAGCACATATTTATTGTGCTTTTCTATCCGATGAAAGGAGTCTTGGATCATGAATCAGGCGCTGAAGGAATATGCCGGCTGGGCAGAGGAAGAAGCCGCCGCTCCCGCGGAAGATCCGGTTGCGGAGCTGATGCGCGCGCGGAAGGACGAGGCGCAGTGCGCCCTGCGGACCTGGCTGGTGCCCGTGGCGGATGATATTGACCGCTGCATCCGGGAGAAGTATCTTTCCCGGATCCTGCAGGAGATGAACCTGCGGCTGGTCAACGGGGACCTGAGCCAGCTGCTGGGCATTCCCGTCGTGTCAGAGCGGATTGAGCCCCGGGAGATGGAAATGGGTTCCGTCACCTGCTGGCGCCTGAACCGGACGGACTTCCTGGCGGACGTTGACCTGAGCGTCACCCTCACGGTGGAAAAGGAAAACCGGGATCTTCCCGTCTGCTTCCGTTTCTGCCTCTCCCTCTGGTTTACCACCGAGGATGGGTTCGCCTTTGAGGTGCAGGAGCTGCACCTGGCGGAGAACAAGCCGGACCGCAGCTTCTGGAAGCTGGACCGGTTCCTGGTCCCCGTGCTGCGGGAGGATGAGATCGAAGCCGGGGCCGACCGGCTGTGGGAAAACTGCCTGCCGGACAAGAGGGAGCCCCAGGAGCGGGAGGCCCGGACCCTGGCGGAGAAGCTGGGGCTGAACATACTGGAAATGCGTCTGCACTGCCAGAACCGGGTGCGCAGCATCCTCTTCTTCCGGGAGGGTTCCGTCCTGACCCAGGAGGAGAAAGCTCCCGGAGAGGAGGACTTCCCTTTCCCGGTTTCCCGCCCCGTCCCCGCCAATACGATCCTCATCAACACCGCCGCCCGGTCTGAATGCCGGGACCTGGATATCCTGCATGAGTGCATCCATTATGAATGGCACCTGCTCTTTTACCGGCTGCAGAAGCTGATGAGCACCAACCCGGCGGAGATCCGCTATCGTACCGTGCGCAACTCCATCGGCCGGCCTTCCTGCGATCCTCTCCGCTTTATGGAGCACCAGGCGAGGACCGGAAGCATCGCCCTGCTGCTGCCCCAGGGGCTGATCCGCCCCCGGGCCTGGCGCCTGTTCCAGCAGGCCAGCGCCTATCCCTCCGTCAACAATTACCAGAACCATCCCGGCTTCCGGTGGGACCGGGTCATCCGCAGCCTGGCAGAGGAATACCGGGTGCCCCGCACCACCCTGCGCCGCCGCCTGATCCAGCTGGGCCACCAGGCCGCCCGCGGCGCCGTCAACTATGTGGACGGGAAATACATCACGCCCTTCGCCTTCTCGGAGGATCACTCCGCGGACGGACAGGCCACGCTGGTCATCGGGCGGAAGGCGCTGGGAGACCTGTACCACCGCAGCGGGGAATTCCGCCAGCTCATGAGCCGGGGAGACTTCGTCTACGCGGACGGGCACGTCTGCGTCAATGATCCCCAGTTCATCCGGCCCACGGAGGAGGGCGCTTGCCTGACGCCCTGGGCCAACGCCCACGCCGACGCCTGCTGCCTGCGGTTTGAGAAGGTCTGGCTGCAGGAAAATGAGGAATCCGTCTGGCTCTTCGGCACATTGAACAGCAGCGAGGATTATATCCGGGAATATGACCGCTTCCTGGACAGGCGGCTGAGCCTCTCCGCCCGGGAGCGGCTTGCCCGGCGCAACCGGCTGATGGCCTCCATGCCCGCCGCCTTCCCGGAGGCGCTGGTGTACCTGATGGAAAACCGGGATGAGGGCCGGGTGACCGTGGAGAAGCTGGCGGAGCTGGCCCACGTTTCCGACCGGACCGTTCACCGGTACCGGAGCAGCCGGAACAGCGCCTACCATCCGGACGTGGTGGTGGCGCTGTGCATCGCCATGCACCTGCCGCCCTGGTTATCCCGCCTGATGCTTGACAAGGCCGGGTTCTCGGTGAAGAGCTACGGGCCCCGGGGATACTACGGGGAGATCCTGGACTGCTGCTTCATGGATACGATTGGAGAAGTGCAGGAGTATCTGAGAAGCGCAGGGTATCCGGAGCTGCGGCTGCAGGAAGAATAAAACCAATTCGGAATTCATAATTCATAATTGTTTTTCTTCACCGCAGCACAGCGGATAATGTGACAGAGTGAAGAGTGTAGAGTGTAAAGTTGCGGCCGCGGAGGATCTTTCGACTCCGGCTTCGCCACCCCGGGGCTGCCGCCCGTTCTCCACTGAAATAGAGCCACTGGCTCTATTTCCGGGCGTTCCGAACCCCAAGATGACAAACTAAACAAAATGATAAACTCAAAACGTATAGGATGTCATTCTGAGCAAGTGAGTGAAACGAACACGTCGAAGAATCTCACCTCCCGTTCACATTCAGGAACGCAAACGGTATGCCCAAACGCCTATTATCCGTTTGAGTCTATATAATTATGAATTGTGAATTGTGAATTATGAATTAAGCGGACACTGCATTCACAGTGTCCGCTTCTTTTATCTTTCGTTTTCCTTGATCTTCATGTCCTTTTCGTAGAAGCAGCAGCCCATGCGGCCGTTCTCCTTCACGTGGTAGAGGGCTGTGTCCGCGCGGCGGAACAGCTCCTGGGAATCTGCTTCCCCGTCGCCAATGGCAATACCCACGCTCATGCTGACCGAGGGCGAGCCGTCGGAGTCGTCCATCAGGGCGGCGTTGATCTGGTCCACCTTGCGCCGGATCAGTTCCTCCGGTTCATCCTTCAGGTTCACCATGAAGACCGTGAACTCGTCACCGCCGATGCGGCAGATATAGTCCACAGAGCGGAAGTTTTCCGTCAGCACCCGGCCGACCTTCTTCAGGGCTTCGTCGCCGGTCTCATGGCCGGAAGTGTCGTTGATCTCCTTAAAGAAGTTCACGTCCAGGATCATCAGGGCCGTGGAGGAAAGATCCAGGCTTTCCCGGATCAGGTCATAGCCCGCCCGGTTATACACACCCGTCAGTTCGTCATGGGAGGCCTTGAAGCTCAGGCTCTCAATATTCTTCTTATAGGTGTGGTACATCTTGTTGTAGGTGTCTGCCAGGTACCGGAATTCCTGGGCGCCGGTGACCGGCAGCTGTTCATCCTTGCGGATGTGGTTCACGGCCTTCAGCAAGGGCCGCACGCCCAGCCGGGTGGTCAGCCACAGGATCTTGAACACGCAGATGCTCTGGAGCAGGATCAGGGCGATCATCCACTTCAGGGAGGTGCCCGTCCTGGCTTCCATTTCCTCCCGGGTCTTCTGGGTGCTTCCGGTCAGGGTGTCCACGCACTCCTGCATATCCTCCCGGATCCGGCTCTTCTGCGCGTAATAATCCGCGTCATGGGTCAGCAGCTGTGCCTTGTTCGTTTTTTCCTCTCTGGACAGCGCCTTATCCTCTTCGGTCAGTTCCACCTTCTGCAGGGCAGCCGGGATATCCATATCCCCGGAGGCGTCCAGCATCAGGCGCATGGCATAGTGTTCCCGGTTCATCAGGTCCATGGATTCATTCATGGCCGATTGCAGCTGGGCCAGGGCCGGAGAATTGGGAGCGTTCTTGAACATGACCGCCAGGGCATGCTCCCGCCTGCGCTCTCCCTCCGCCTCCCGGAAATAGTTTTCCAGGTGCGTCCGGTCGCCGATAACGGTATATCGCTGGACCTCCTCCGTCAGGTAATCGGAGGCGTCCATCAGGTCATCCGCGGCGGCAGCCAGCTCGATATAGTCTCCCGTCGCGTCGGACAGGGCGTCAAAAGCCCGCACCGTGCTGATGGTGGTATACAGCAGGATCGCCATGATGATCGCGGACAAAAAGAGCATAAGCCAGGAAAAGCGTCTCAGTGAAACGCCCCGCTCCACTCCTTTTTTGATTAACGACACGATCATGACCCCCTGATATAGTTTTTTACAATTCGCCCAGACTACACTTGCATTTTACCTTGTCACCGTGGTAGTGTCAATGTAGAAAAAAGCCGGAAAAATTTACGGAACTTTTTGATGATAACGATCGTCATACTTAGTGAAACCACTTTGAAGGAGGATTTCTTTTATGCGTAAACTGACTGCAATCATCCTGGCCCTTGTGCTGGCCCTGTCCCTGTCCGCCGCCCTGGCGGATTCCACCATCTCCGTCTCCGGCACCGGCGAGGTGCTGGTCCCCGCCGACGTGGCGGTTGTGTCCCTGGGCGTGAACGCCCGGAATGCCGAGGCGCCCCGTGCCCAGGCGGAAGCCAACGAGATCATCGCCCGGATCCGGGAAGCCCTGACGGCTGCCGGTTTTGCCGAGGATGATATCAACACCGGGTATATCAACCTCTACGGTATATACGACTACAGCAGCTACGGTGGCAGCGAAAAAATCACCGGCTACAACGCCTCTTCCAGCCTGGCCGTCCGGGTCACGGACATGAGCCGCGTGGGCGAAGTGATTGACCTGGCCTTCGGCGCCGGTGCCAACATGCTGGACGGCGTTTCCTTCTCCGTGCAGGATGAAACCGCTGCCCGGGCGGATGCCCTGAGGATGGCTGTGGAAGACGCAAAGGCCAAGGCCGCCGTGCTGGCGGAAGCCGCCGGATTCACCAACCTGGAAATTGAAAACATCCAGGAAAACGGCGTGTACGCCTATGACAGCGGCGCCAACAACTTCGCCGTGAAGGCCGCCGGAATGGCGGAATACGCAACCGACGCCGCCACCATCATCCACGCGGCAAAGATCAGCGTGAACGCGAATATCATTATCACGTTTGAAGTGAAGTAAATTGGCAATTCATCAATCAAAAATGGACACTGGGGACTGTCCCCAGTGTCCATTTTCGAACGAAACGAAGTGAAGTTGAGAAATCCCTTACTACCGACGAAGTCGGAAAATATATTAGGTTGAAATATACCTATAATTATAGTATTATATGTGCGGGAGGTATCAGCAATGAATATCGATACAAATTCTATTGTGACTGCTACTGAAGCTAATCAGAACTTTTCCCGCGTAGCCAAACTGGCCGAGAAAAAAGGGAGAGTTGTCGTTTTCAAAAACAATCGTCCCAAACTGCTGATTATTGATCTGGATACCGAACCGCAAATTGAAATGACCGAAGATGAAAAACTGGAGTTTGTTGCCCGCAGGATTCTAAAGGAACACAAAGCCGCTTTTGAAGAACTGGCAAAATAAAAAGAGAACTATCGTTTTTCCTGAAGGTGTACTATGTCCATCAATTTTGATCTTTTGATTGCCGGGTGCAATACCCGCTGCAGGCACTGCTATGTGAACGGCGGCCCGGGGCCCATGATGCCCGCGGAGCTGGCGCTTTTATGCATTGAGAAGCTGGACACCCTGGCAGCCCTCCTGCCCTGTGAAACCAGCTTCACCATGGACAATGAACCCATGAACCATCCGGAGATTGAAACCATCATCCGGAGCGCTGCTTCGACCCAGCACATTCCCCACTACCACCACGGCATGACCAGCGGCATTGCCCTGCTGAACCGGAAAGACCGGGACGCCGTGCTGCAGGCCTATATGGAGTGCGGCTACCGTGACTTCGGCATCACCATCCACGGAAACGCCGCACACCACGATGAGATCGTCCGGCGGGAAGGCGCTTACCAGGCCTCGGTTGACGTTGCGGAATATATCAAGTCCCGCGGAGCAACAGTCGGCCTGTCCCTGATGTTCAACCGTTTCTTCCCGGAGGACGCGGATGGAACCGACAGCCTGATCACCAGGCTTCAGCCAAGCTGGATCTTTTTCGCCGTTCCCAATTTCACGCCCCATGTGCACATGGCGGAGTTTGAACCTTACCGCGGCACCCTGGAGATGCTCAATCAGCTTCGCCCGCAGCTGGAGCGCTGGCGCTGGCCGGAAGAAATGCGGCAGGAAGTCTGCACCCCCGGTATGCTCCGGGAGCGGATCGAAGGCGGGCTTGAGATCGCGGAGCTGTTCCGGCAGCCCCAGGACGAACTGTACCTGACTGTGCATCCGGACGGGAACCTGTATGTGGGAAACACCGGTGCGGAAACGGAATGCCTGGGCAATATGCGGACGCTGGATATCCGGGAGACGGCCCTGCGCATCAGCGAACTGCCGGGGAACCGGGACTATACCGCGTTCTATGACATTAACCGCCTGCCCGGCCGGGAAGAACTGCTCCGGGCGCTGGAGCTGCTGCCCCGGGACCTGGCGTACAGTGATACCGCCAGCGCCATTTACAGAATTCTGGCAGCGATGGACGTTCCGACAAAGATCATCCGTTAATTAATTGAAAGTGGACACTGGGGACTGTCCCGGGTGTCCAAAATAAAGTGGACACTGGGGACTGTCCCGGGTGTCCACCCGACATATATTCACAAGGAGGGAAAACAACCCATGAAAAAAATCGTTCTTCTGGCGGATCTTCACGGCAACATGGTTGCCACCGAGGCAATGGAACGGGAACTGGACAAAATCCAGCCGGATGACATCTGGTTCCTCGGGGACGCCGTCGGCAAGGGACCGGAAAGCGACAAGACCTGCGACTGGGCCAGGACGCATTGCAACCACTGGCTGGCGGGAAACTGGGACCGCGTCCTGCGCACCATTCCGGAACCCAACCTCTATTTCATCAACCAGATCGGCGAAGAGCGGCTTCAGTGGCTGGATTCCCTCCCCCTGGAGGATGAGCTGGAGATCAGCGGCATTCGCTTCCGCCTTGTTCACGGCCGCTTCCTGGATCCTATGTATGGCAGCGATGACCCTGACGAAAAGCTGAGGGAAGGGTTCCGCTTCCATGACGGGCGGCCGGAAGCGAGCGGCATGATCTGCGCCGACAGCCACGCGCCCTATATCCGTCCGCTAATCGGCGGATACGCGATGAACACCGGCAGCATCGGCGTCAACCTCGGTGTTTCCAGGGCACACGCGCTGCTGCTGGAGGGAGAGGACGGCCCCGCGCCATTAAAGATTACCATCCTGTCTGTTCCCTATGACAACCGGAAGGCGGCAGCCATCGCTGAGCAGTATCCCGACCTTCCCCAGAGGGAACGCTACCTGAAAGAAATCACCAGATGGATCATGTAAAAAAGTGGACACTGGGGACAGTCCCCAGTGTCCACTTTTTTATTCAAGTTTCAGCTCGATCGCCAGGTCTTCCCGTTCCACATCTTCTGAATCCGTGTGCTGAACCGGAACCAGCGTAACGGAGCTGATCGGTTTGTTGGTGTCATACTCCAATGTATACGTGATAGCCGATCTTCCGAAACCATTATCGCCCTGGTGCAATGACGTATAAAGGGACTGCAGTTCAGCTTCGTCTGATTTCAGTTTAAATGTCCAGGGCAGATTGTCCAGATTATATTCATACGCTTCATATGAATATTTGAAGGTCCTCGTGATCATGATGCAGAATCCGTCCGCGGTGGCTTCTGCCTTTGTGATTTCATATTTCTGTTCTTCCGGTTTCTTTTCTTCAGGAAGCACAAACTTGACAGGCGCCTCGACTTTCCGCACCTCCGCCTTATCGGCGACAAAGCTGAAGGTCGCCTGCTCTTCCAGGGTGAAAACGTCTTTGGTATACAGGTTCAGATAATAGGAGTCAAAATCGTCCTCAACGATTATCGCACCATCTTTCACATACGGATGCTCGATAATCTCTTCCATTCCATAGCCATATTCGTCCAGCATCAATTCGTGCCGGTCAAAGGCTTCATACTCTTTCTCCCTGAACGCCTGCCAGTCCGCATCCGTAAATCCTTCGCTGCCGAAGCCCGAATCCTCAAAGCTGATCGTCCAGTCTGTATGCAGGACATTGAAGGTGATCGTCCATTCCACGTCCTCGCTTACAGTGGTCGGATTATAATCTTTGTCCCTCAGGGCTACTTCATAGACCATATCGCTCAGGTCATAATCCTCCCTGGGAATCAGCGGTTTCAGATCCGGTACCCAGAAGCCGCTCCTGTCAGCCCAGCCATCGACATTCATGATATCTGTTTCGAAGTTTTTATTCCCGCATACGGCTTTCACAACGGGGTACGCAAAGATCTTTTCCGCCCCCTCTTTCGGGGTAACGCTCATGGAAAACCTCAGTTTGTATCCGTCAAACACGGCTTCCCGGATTTCAGCGCTGAAGTACTTTCCTTCCCAGGTCTGTCCGATCGACACAATCCGATCCGTAAAGGCGGTGTTTTCAGCCTGTTCCGGATAATACCGGAGAAGTCCGAAACCGTTGGTCACCGCGGCGGCCACGGCGGTCATCAATAACATAATGGCTAAGACTATCACTAAGCCCGCAGGCACTTTTTTTCTCATGGGTTCATTTTCCTTTCCCTGCGCACGGAAACGAACCTTCTGCGCCAGCCAGGGATCAGGCTTCGCAGCGGACGTCATCTGATCCACTGCCTGATGAACCTTCTGATGAAGATTGTTTCCACTCATCTTCCCAACCTCCTTTCAGCTCATTCCGGAGTATTTCCTGCGCATGTTTTAATCGTCTTGATACGGTTGAAGTTGAGGTATGCAGCGCTTCCGCAACCTCAGTCAGATTCATGTCCTGATAATAGTAAAGGAGAATCACGTCTTTATACCGGACAGGCAGCTTCAGCAGCGCCTGGCCAAGTTCTTCCGCCTCTTCATCCTTTTCGTTTTCTTCAGCAGCCAGCTGGAGGTCGTCCGGATTCACGCTCATTTTCCGGTGGCGAAGCCAGGCGGAACGAAGCATGTCACGGCAGGTGTTGACCCCGATCTTCATGATCCAGGTTTTCATGCTGCAGCCTTCCCTGAACTGATCCATGTTCTTGTATACCTTCAGGAATGTATCCTGCACGGCATCCTCAGCCAGGGTCATGTCACGCAGATACATAAAGCACAGGCGCTTCAGCGGCATCTGGTATTCCAGTACCAGGTTGTCAAACAATTCTTCCGTGTTGCAGGACGGGCCCTTTTCCGCAATCATCCGGTGACCAACCTCCTTTCACATATACTGACGATGCCGGTTCGTGTTTTTTGCATAATTTCTGAAAAAGTTTTGTGTTGGATACAATCATAGCAAAAAAGAGCCAAGACGGCTACAAAAAAACGGCACAAGCAGTGACAGAGGGACAGACTTTCAGTCACATTCTTTTCAAGAACAGTGACAGACAGTCAGTCCCTGCAGTCACACTTCTGCCGCTTCTTCGTTGCGGGTGTTGTTGTTTAAGTAAATATCATTTTTAAGTCTTAAGTTTTAAGTCTTAAGTTTTCATTTGAAGAAGGATTGTTATTCTCAATCCTTCTTCTGCAGGTCTTCCATTACTTTCTTTTCATCATACGCCACCAGCAGCACCGCGCCCAGCACGCAGAACACCACCGCGGCCACCGCCACGATCCGCAGGCCGATGGGAGACGCGGTCAGGTCGTTGCTGGTCAGGTCCTGCGTGGTGCCCAGCACTGCCAGGGAGGTGAACACCAGCATGGCCACGGACTGGCCGAACTTCATCGCAAAGGTGCGGGCAGCGAAGAACATGCCTTCCCGCTTTTCCCCGGTCAGCAGCGCGTCCTGCTCCGCCACATCCGCCACGATGGCCTGGGGAATAATGCCCAGCAGCGCCATGGGGAAGGCGGCGATGATCACGATCAGCACGCCGGGGACGATTCCCGTCAGGCCCGGCACCACACCGATCAGCGCGGTGACCAGGTAAGCCAGTGCCAGGCCGAGGAAGCCGATGATGACCAGCTTCTTCTTGCCCTGTTTAGCCACCAGCTTGGAAACGAACGGATAGAAGCAAGCGGACAGCACAGTCATTGCGCCCAGGAATACCGTCGTGTAGAACTCATTCAGCTGCATGGAAACCTTCACGAAGAAGGGCAGGCCCGTCTGGAACAGCGTCAGGCCGATCCAGTAGGCCACGTCAGAGGCTGCAAAGCGGCGGAAGTTCCTGTTTTTGAAGGTGTTGGACAGGCTCTTCAGGGCGTTGCTTTCGCTGGGCTCCGCGTTCACAAAGTCCTTTTCCTTCAGCTTGAAGCAGGGCACCAGCATGCAGACGAGCGCCACCGCCGCCAGCACAATGAACAGGATCCGATAGCTCCAGGCATAGCTGACAGCAGACTGGAGGAAGGAAGCGAACACAAAGGGCAGGTAGGCAATCAGCGTGCCGAAGAAGAAGGTCAGGGAGATCGCCGTGGAGATGTACATCCGGTCTTCCTGTGTTTTGCCGAACTCGGAGATCAGCGCGTTATACGGCGTACAGTACATGGTCATGAACAGGTAGAAGAGGATCAGGAAAACAAAGATCCAAACGATGTTGATCGTGCTGATCGCTTCCACCGGTGCGAAGAACACCAGGATGGTGATCACCGCAAAGGGAATGGCCGCCCGCTGCATAAAGGGAATGCGCCGGCCCTTCGGGTTCCGGCTCCGGTCAGAGAGGGAGGCAATCCAGGGGTCCGTCACCGCGTCAAAGATCCGGCAAAAAAAGGTGATCAGGCCGAGCACCGTCAGCACGCCGAAGATCACCAGGCCCGTCGGCACATAGAACTTCGCGCCCACGTCCACCGAGCTCTGCGTCGGCAGGTAGAAGGTCACAAGCCAGGTGTTGATGATGCCGCTGAGGATGGACCAGCCCAGCTGGCCAACCGCAAAAATCCACATTTCCTTTTTTGTCAGACGTCTGGTTTTCATACTGTCTTCCTGCTTTCTATATGGTTTTGAACTGTTGGTAACAGTATAGCATAAAGACAGGACGACAGGGCGGGCACGGCATGAAAAATACTGGATACAGGGAGAACCGCAAAAGTGGACACTGGGGACTGTCCCCAGTGTCCACTTTTACTTATTCAGCAGGCTCCGGATGTTTTTCCGGAGTTCCCCGATCTTTTCCGTTTCCCCGTTCATCATTTCCAGGGTTCTGTGCTTGCGGATATACTCATCCGCGTCCTTGTATTTATCGCTCAGCTTATACTTCCGCCAGAGGATCCAGATGCTCACGGCATTCTTTTCCTTTTCCATTTCCTCCAGGAAGGAGCGGACAGACTCCCATCGCTCGTCATCCGGATCCTCCGTGGCCGCAAAGGCCTTCTCCTGGGCGGCAGCCAACGGATTCAGGTCCGCGCAGATTTCCTTCACGCCTGCCTCAACACTCGTCAGCCGGTCCGACAGATCACCGAAGACGTACAGGAGCAGGCCCGTGATCCAGCTGAAAACCGGGCCCATTATGAGAGCCGCAACACCCCAAATAATCGCACTGTACCCGGTGGCCTGGGTTTCGTAATAATCTGTCATCTCAATTCCCCTGATAATCATATAGACCCCATAGATGACCGAGAGAATAATCCCGGCCCAGCAGACGAACTTGGCCATCTTTTTCATTTTGCTTCCGATGTTTGTAAACATGCCCAACCTTCCCTTTTTCAGTTATACCGGTCTCCCCCGGACAAAAGCTTCTCTGCCTATACAGCTGTTTCAACAGGCCAAAGGCCGCGGGTTTAAACTGTTTTTTGCTGTGTTTTTCATGCGCAGAACAGAAAAAAGCAGAACTGAGAAACGATTTCTTCTGCAAATAGGATACAAAATTATCCGTACATTTGCAACCTTTTCTCACTTTTGTTATAGTATTGTTAAATATGCAACGGCAGGAAACAACAACCTAAAACCATAACCCCGGAGGCATAACCATGAAAAACACAAACCCTAAAAATGAAAAAATCGGCAGACTCATCGTGGCCGGTTTCGGCGTCCTCTGGACCACGGCTGCTTTCAGTATTACGGCAGGGTCCCCCTGGCCGGTAGCCAGGATCGTGTTACCGGCCTTTGGCATACTGTTTACCATCGGTGCTTTGCTGGGGCATAGTTCCGAAAGCAGCAACCCCGACGATGAAGCAGAAAACACCACCATGGAGTCTCCGGTGGAACAGTTTAATCCCAAAGAGATGGACGCCCCCGGACAAACAGGCAGGAAAGAGTCTCCGATTCAGGCACCGGCTCCGCAGCCCCGGCAGAAGAAATATGTGTTCTGCCCCTACTGCGGCACCGCACAGGAAGAGGATTACAAAATCTGCGAAAGCTGCGGTGCAGGAAGAAAAGAAAAGTAAAATGAAAGCGGACACTGAAGACATCTTCCGGTGTCCGCTTTGCTTATCTGACTTTCAAGCGTGTTTTTATGTCATTTTTTGTGACTGTTTGCTATACTTCTATGCCGTTTTTCCCGTTCATCTGTAACTCTTTCTCCCCGCTTCATTAAAGTGAAGTACGGAGAAAGAACGAAAGCAGATGAATGCAATCCTTTTCAGTTGCACGGTTGTATGATATAATCTATGCAACTCAAAGGTGCATAAAGGATCGGCTTTTTGCAACCGTCTATTGTGGAGGATCGTCAGCATGACCATGTTGAGAGATTATTTCGTCCAGAATTGGGCTCTCATCCTGGTTTCGCTTGCCTTTTTGGTGTCCCTGCGATCCACGGCCTTCATGGATAAAACCTTTGCCAAACGCATGACCCTGCTGATCTTCGAAGTGGTGTTCCTTTCCATTTCCGTGTATATCGAGTTCGCACTGGATGACCGGGGCATTGTCTGGAAAGGCCGGCCGTACCTGATGTTTATCCGGTACAGCGCCACCCCGTTCATCGACGCGCAGGTGCTCTATACTCTGGTGAAAAAGCTCCGGAAAACCATCTTTATTCCCGCCATTGTCACAATGGCGATCTGCTTCATTTCCATCTTCACCGGCACCATCACCCGGATACTGCCGGACGGCACGATCCAGTACGGTCCCCTGAGGCTGCTGCCCTACCTTGTCCCGGGAATCTACGGCTCGCTCATCATTTATATCCTGTACAAGCGCAGCAGCAAGCAGTTCAATGATCTGATCCCCGTCTTCTTCTTCTCCTTCGCGATGGGCAGCGGGGTTTTCCTGCCCTTCATTTTCGGTCCCATCTTCTCCCATGTCTTCTGTGAGACCATCGCGATTGCGCTGTTTACCTACTATCTTTTTTCCATCCAAGGCCTGACAACCAACGATTCGCTGACCAAAGTGCTGAACCGCCAGGCCTGCTATGCTGACATGGAGACCGAGCCGGAGAAAATAACGGGCATTGTTTCCATCGACATGAACGGCCTGAAGGTCATCAACGACACCCATGGCCATGCCGCCGGGGATGAAGCATTGGCCACCCTCGCGCTGTGTTTCACCCAGGCAGCCAAAGCCCACCAGTCCGTCTATCGTATCGGCGGGGACGAGTTCCTGATCATCTGCCGGAAATGTACCTTGGATGACGTTCTCCAGCTGGTCAGGCGCATCCGGAAGAACGTCTCCGAAACAAAATACAGCTGCGCAATCGGATACAGCTGCACAGAGGGCAGCCGGAAGTCCGTCAACGAAATGATGAAGGAATCCGACGAAATGATGTACGTGGAAAAAGCCAGCTATTACAAAGTATTCGGCAAGGACAGGAGAAGAAACTGAGAACCGCAAAGCGGTTGTCAGTTGTGGGGGGGATCGTCAGCGTGTTAATGCTAAGGGATTATTTAGTCCAGAACTGGGCCCTGATCCTGGTGTCTCTGGCTTTTTTGATATCTCTTCGCACAACAGCCTTCCTGGATAAATCCTTTGCCCGCCGCATGTTTTTGCTGATCTTTGAAGTCCTGATCCTTTCCATTATTGTGTTTATCGAATTTGAGCAGAAAGACCTGGGGATCATATGGAAAGGCAGGCCTTACCTGATATTCATCCGGTACAGCGCAGGGTCTCTTCTTGAGGCACAGGTTCTTTATTCCCTGGTAAAGAAGTATCCGCGGATCATCTTTATCCCCGCTATCATTACAGCGGTGATCTGCTTCATCAGCATTTACACCGGCATCATCACCCGGGTGCTGCCGGACGGCTCGATCCAGAACGGCCCACTGAGGCTGCTCCCTTTCATTGTTCCGGGAATCTATGGCTGTTTCATCGTTTATTTCCTGTACAAGCGCACCAACAAGCAGATCAACGATCTTTTTCCGGTAGCCTTCTTCTCCCTCGCGCTGGGCAGCATGGTGATCCTTCCCTTCTTCATCAGGCAGGCCTACTCCCAGATTTTCTGCAAGACCATCTCGATCGCACTGTTTGCCTACTACCTGTTTTCTATCCAGAACCTGACCAGAATAGATTCGCTGACCGGCGTCCTGAACCGCCAGGCCTGCTACGCTGAGCTGGAAACCGATCCGGAAGGAATTACCGCCCTTGTTTCCATCGACATGAACGGCCTGAAGGAAATCAACGACACCCACGGCCATGCTGCAGGAGATGAAGCGCTGACCACCCTGGCGCTGTGCTTCACCCAGGCAGCCAAAGCCCACCAGTCCGTCTACCGCATCGGCGGGGACGAGTTCCTGGTCATCTGCCGGCAGGGCAGCCCGGAAGAGGTTCTCCAGCTGGTTGAGCGGATCCGGAAGAACGTTGCCGCAACGAAATACAGCTGCTCCATCGGCTACAGCTGTGCCGGGGAAAGCCGGAAATCCGTCAGCGAGATGATGAAGGAATCCGATGAGATGATGTACGCCGAGAAAGCCCGGCACTATCAGGAGATTGGTGTAGACAGGAGAAGGAACTGAGGACCGCAAAGCGGTTCTCAGTTCCAATTCATAATTCACAATTCATAATTCACAATTCATAATTCATAATTGGTGTGGATTCTTTGCTGAAGATGTTCCGTATATGCTGAAGATTTACATCCCCGGAGGAGATTTCTCCACTCCCTCCGGTCGGTCGAAATGACAATGTGGGCGCAGCGATTATACTCATACACCTTGCGTCCGCAGTAAATCTAATTATGAATTATGAATTGTGAATTATGAATTTCAAAAGGCATAACGCTTTTGCGTTATGCCTTTTGATTTCTCGCTTGTACTGCTTTCTTAACCTGATCCAGGATATACCTTCCGCCGACTTCTCCGCTCTTTCCGAAGTTGGCGATGGTCTTTTCCCGGATCTCCCGGATCCGCTCGCCGTAGCTTTCATCTTCCAGCAGGGTACGGATCTTCTCCGCCAGGCCTTCCAGCGCCTCCGGCTTCACCCGGATGCCCACCTGGTCCCGCAGGGTCATTTCCAGCGGCGGCACGGTAATTTTTTCATAGTCCGGGTTGTTGATCTTCGGCGGCGTATCCACAAAGACGCAGGGCCGCTCGGTCACCATCACAAACTCATAGGCTGTGCCGGACCAGTCGCTGATCACGATATCCGAATCGAAGATCGAGGTGTTCCCGGTAAAGTCCAGCTCGAAGAACAGGTCGCCGCCCTTATAATCCTCATACCGCTTCACAATGGCGTTCATCCGGTCGCCGTAGCGCTTCACATACTCCGGATGGGGCCGCACCGTCACATCAAAGCCCTTGCCCAGCAGTTCCGACAGCATATCGTCGATGCAGCTGTCCAGGATATTGTCCGCCTGCCAGGAAGGGGCGATCAGCACCTTCGGCCGCTCCCGCTTTGTCCGAGGCGTAGCCTGGTACGCGTCATACAGCTTCTCCAGCTGGCCGTAGCCGCAGGCCACCAGCTCCTGCTCCGGATCGCCGAAGAGCTTCTCCGTCTGCCGGATCTCCTCAAACTGGAAGTCGCCTACGCACAGGATCGAGTCATAATGCCGCAGGGCGCCGGTGTGCAGCACCATATGGGTGCTCAGCGGATAATGGAACACATAGACGTACTTAATGTTCTTGCTGTAATAGCTCCGCTTGTACTGGTAGTTGCCCAGGTCGGACATGGTCATGATCATCACGTCCGCTTCCAGCTTCATAAACAGGGTAATCAGCTTTTTCTGGCCGATATAGTACGGGACGATCCGGTCCTGCTTTTTCGCGATGTCAAAGATCTGGTCGTTGGGATCGCTGGTCACATAGTGGATGGTCAGCTTGCTGTTCTCCAGGATCCAGTTCATGATCCGCTCAAAATACTTATAAAAGCCGCTGCCCTCGGAGTAGAACACCAGGTGCTTGTTGCCCACGGAGAAGAAGCGCTTGTAGTCTTCCTTCTCCCGGTGCTTTTCCTCCCGGCTGCGCACGGTCTCGCTGCCGGTGTCGGTATAGGCGGCCAGTTCCTTCCGGGACGCCTCCAGCTCCGCCCAGTCGATCTCCTTTTCCGGCGGCCGGAGCTTGTTCAGCAGCAGCTGCTGGGCAATGGTGAACAGGTTGCTCCAGATCCAGTAAAAGCCCACGCCGGCCGGCACCGTAAAGCCCAGCACCAGGCTGATGCCCACGGAAACCGCCATGGAGGAGAACTGAGCCGCTTTTCCCTGGCTTGCCTGCAGCGGGTTCAGCTTGTTCTGGCACAGGCTCAGGATCAGGGCCGCGAGACCGGCCAGCAGCGGAATCAGCAGATGAATGCCGCCTGCGGCGGTGGGCGTTGCGGACAGATCAAAACCTAAAAAGCGGGTATTCAGATCCGGCTGCCGGAGCCATACGTCCGGATGATAAATGATCTGGACCAGGCCGATCAGCAGCAATACCTGAACCGCCACCGGGATCACGGTGGCGAAAGGGCTGTAATGTGCTTTTTTGTACAGCAGTGCCTGTTCATCGGCCACCTTATCCGGGTCGCCGAAATACTTAACCTTCAGCCTGTTCACGGCCGGCTCCAGCCGGACCATCTTGATGCCGTTTGCATGCACCCAGAGGCTGACGGGCAGCAGAACCAGCTTTGTCAGGAGGGTGAACACAATCACAGCCAGGCCGTAATTACCGGTCAGGCTGTACGCAACCCTCATCAGCCACCCCAGCGGTGCGCAGATTATTTGCATACTTCTTCTCTCTTACTCTGATATCAAAGATCTTCCAGGTCGTCACTCTCGTCCTTCGAGACCTCTTCCCGTCCGACCGCCTTGTTGATCTTCTTCTTGGCCTTTCTCCAGTAAATGGAGAAGCCAGCAGCGATCGCCACCACCAGGCCGATACCCGCCTGGATAATAAAAGTGGTTGTGCTCGGATCAATGTACGCACTGGCCTGGGTGGGCGTCATCACCATGCAGAACACGCAGTACAGCGTCAGCAGGAATAAAGGAAGGCCTTTTTTCATCGTCAATTTCTCCTTCGGGTTCATCTCGGAAACAATAACCTTACATATTTTACACTTTTTTGTTGTTCTTTACCAATATTTTCTGTTTTTTTGTTTTCACCCTGCCAGACTTTGGCAGCCTCCGGACAGGGGACGGTTTCCTGTTTAATTAATACTTAAAACTTAAAACTTAAAACTGAAAAATGGTGGAGGGATGACTCCGTCATCCTTTGAATGATCCCACACGTTAACATTGTCATTCTGACCAAGGCCGCATAGCGGCCGCGTGGAAGAATCTCCTCCCCCTTTCACATTTAGGGAACGCGATCGGAACATATCTGCCTGGAAATAGTCGTACCTCCTATCCGCAACCTCAATCGTCGCACTGCTCCCTTGGAGCAGTCGCATTGCTCGTTTCGGTTGACTCGTTCGGGTCACTTCCTGCTTCGCAGGATAGCCCACTGGGCTACCGTTTCCCTCGCTCCCCTCCTACTTCCTACTTCCTATCTCCCACCTGATTTTTGCCAGTTTCTTTCAGGGTATTCTGCCTTTTCCTCCCTTACGCTGTCAGTGTAAAGGAGGAATCGCCATGGATTACTACAATGCTGAACACTATCCCGACCGCACAGCCGCCGAGGCGATGCAGCATGTGATGTCCCACCGGGAGGAAGAAGTCTTCGTCCTCAGCGAGGAGGGCTGCCTCCAGCTGATCGAAGCCCTGGTCCGCCTGGCGGTGGAGGATTATCTCCGTGCCCACCGGTGCCTGCCCTGCCGCTCTGCCCGGCAGCGGCTGCTGGAGATCGAAGCCTTTTTCCTGTCAGATCACTTCCACAGCCTCACCGGCCTGGACGGAAGCGCCATCCTGCGGATTGTCCGGAGGGAGGCGAAGAAGGAATGATCGCACCGGACGTTCTCCTGAAGCCCCGGCAAATCCGGCGGGAGATTGAACGCAAACAGATGCGGATTGAAACCCTGCGCCGCTTCGCGGAGCACCTGACCTCCCCGCTCCGGGAGGTCAGGGTCAAAAGCACGCCCGATCCCACCCGCATGCAGGCACTCCTCGCGGAAGCCGCGGATGAGGAAAAGCAGCTGCCCCTGCTGGAGGCGGAACTGGAGCAGGCGCTGGCAGCTGCCGCCATCATGGTTTCCACCCTGCCGGACATCCGGCTGATCGAGCTGATGGAGCTCCGCTACCTGGAAGGCCGGAGCTGGGAGGAGACCGCCTCCATCATCGGCTACAGCCCCAGCCAAACGTTTAAGCTTCATCGCGCAGCGATGTCGCTTCTTCCTCTGCCCGAGTCAGAGAAAGAAGCGAGGAGGTAGGAGGTAGGAAGTAGGAGGGAAGCGCCCCGGAGTCCTGTCGTGCGCGGTGCGCGAGGCGGGAATTCCGCCCGCGGTGCGCGCGCGAATCCTTACCGAAACGAGCGGCGAGCGCGCTCCAAGCGCGAGAAGCGAAGATTGAGGTTGCGGATAGGAGGTAGATTAGCCTCAACACAGCCGCGGCAGGAATGTGACTGAGGGACGGCCCTGTTGTCACTATTCTTGCAAAGAATGTGACCACAGGACTGTCCCTTCTGTCACTGTTCCTGCCGCTAAACAACCCTATTCTCATCTCCCCCTCTTTGGGCTATAATGAGCATGACAGAACAAACAACCGACAACACAGAAAGGATTCGCCTATGACAGAGCCATTCAGACCCAATCCGCTTCGCCTGGCCTTCGGCCTGATGCGGCTGCCGAAGAATCCGAACGGCAGTATTGATATCCCCCAGGTCTGCGAAATGACAGATCATTTCATCGCCGCGGGCGGAACCTATTTCGACACCGCCTTTGTGTATGACGGCGGCGACAGTGAAAAAGCCTTCAAGGCCGCCGTGGCGGACCGTTATCCCCGGGAGGCCTATACCGTGGCCACCAAGCTCCACGCCGCCATCGGGGCCGTGGACGAGGCTAGCGCCAAGGCGGAGTTTGCCACCAGCCTGGAGCGCACCGGCGCCGGGTATTTCGATTATTACCTGCTCCACGCCCTGCAGCGCTCCATGTACAAAAAGTATGATGAATACGGCCTGTGGGATTTCGTGAAGGAGCAGAAGGCCAAGGGCCTTATCCGCCACTGGGGCTTCTCCTTCCACGCGGATCCGGATCTGCTGGAGGAGCTGCTGGAAGCCCATCCGGACGCGGAATTCGTCCAGCTGCAGATCAACTACGCCGACTGGGAAAACCCGGGCGTCGCCTCCCGCAAAAACTGGGAGATCTGCCGGAAGCACGGCAAGCCCGTCATGATCATGGAACCGGTAAAGGGTGGCATCCTGGCCGACCCGATCCCGGAGGTGAAGGCCGTCTTTGACGGCAGCGGCGCGGATGTGTCCTACTCCAGCTGGGCCCTGCGCTTCGCCGCGGGGCTGGAAGGCGTCCATGCCGTGCTCAGCGGCATGAGCAATCTGGCCCAGATGGACGACAACCTGAAGACCTTCAAGGACTTCCGTCCCCTGGATGAAAAGGAAATGGAGCTGATCCACCAGGCCCAGCAGGCGCTGGACGCGGACAAGTCCATTCCCTGTACCGCCTGCCACTACTGCACCAAGGGCTGTCCCATGGAAATCCCGATTCCGGAAATCTTCAACGTCATCAACCGCCGCAAGGGCAGTCCCGAGTTCCGCACCATCCGGGAATACGGCATCGTGACCGCCGGACGGGGCACCGCCGGGGACTGCGTCTCCTGCGGCCAGTGCGAACGGGCTTGTCCCCAGGGACTTCCCATCATTACGCTGCTGCGTAAATGCAAGGCGGAACTGGAGAAATAACCGATGAAAAAGAAACTGAGACTGTCCTTTAATGCCCCGGCTGTCCTGACCTTCACCGCCCTGTGCGTGATTGCGCAGCTGATCAGCATGCTGACCCACGGAGAGAGCAACCGCGTCCTATTCAGCGTGTACCGGGCTTCCCTCCTGGATCCCCTCACCTGGGTCCGGTGCTTTACTCACGTGCTGGGCCATGCCGGCTGGGAACACCTGCTGGGCAACATCATGTACATCCTGATCCTCGGCCCGATGATTGAGGAGAAATATGGCACCGCCACCACGGCTTTCATCATGGCGGCCACCGCCCTGGTCATCGGCATCATCAACATGGTGTTCTTCCCCGGCGTCATGCTGCTGGGCGCCAGCGGCATCGTCTTCGCCTTTATCCTGATTGCTTCCATCACCATCCGGGAGGATAACACCATCCCGGTCACCTTCATCCTGGTGGCGGTGCTCTATCTCGGCCAGCAGATCTGGCAGGGTCTCTTCAGCCAGGACAACGTCTCCCAGATGGCGCACATCGTCGGCGGCGCAGTCGGCGCGGTGCTGGGATTCTTGCTTGGCAGAGCCAAGCAAAAACGCAGTCCCTATTAAGGAACTGCGTTTCTAATGAATACTTAAAACTTAAGACTTAAAACTTAAAAATGATACGGCTGCGGCCGTAAAGGAGATTCTTCGACTCCGCCTGCGGCTGCGCTCAGGATGACATTCCAGCTTGTTCTCGTCTTCATTATTTATATTTTACCAAACAATCAATTCAAAGAAACCAGCTCTATTCAGAGCTGGTTTCTTCCACCATTATTCATTTTTCAGTTTTAAGTTTTCAGTATTCATTATCGCTTGCGGCGTTTACCGCTGCAAGCGAATTCTTCTCCGCTCTTCCGCTGCGGCGTACTCCTGCTTTTCTTCCGTGGTTTCCGGAATAAACATGGGAATGGCCACGGGATGATCCTCTTCATCAATGGCGACAAACACCGCGTAGGCCCGGTTGATCAGTTCCCGGCTGCCGTCCAGGCGTTCCACCATGCTGTCCACCCGAACCTCCAGGGACGTGCGTCCTGTCCAGGTGACCACGGCCTCCTGCACCACCGTATCATTCAGGTAAGCGGGCTTCAGGAAGGTCAGGTTATCAATGCACACCGTGGTCACTGCCTGGCCGGTATACCGGCGGGCCGCCACGGCACCCACCACGTCGATCCACGCCATTATCTGTCCGCCGAAAAGCCTGGGCTTGGCATAGCCGTTGCAGTGCTGGGGCATCACGATCTGTACGGTAGTGGTTTTCTCTGCCATGTTCCTGTCCTCCATCCAGTCCTTAAAATGCACAATAATTATTTACCCGAAAGCTGCCTCTTTTCCTTCAAGAAAAATCTTTTTGTTCGCTTTTCTTCACTTCCTGCTTTTCTTATAATGTTAGAGAAAGAACATTATCATTTTTAAGTTTTAAGTTTTCAGTCTTCAGTATTCATTTTATTCAAGAGGTTCTTATGACCGACATCTACGCTGAGCGCTACCGCGGCCTGACCCAGGAGCAGCAGACCTGCTGCCTGACTGGGCACCGCAAAATCCCTCCGGGAGAGGAGCGGAAAATCATGGTCCGCGCCCGCAATATCCTGCTCCGGCTGATCCGGGATCACAACGTCCGGTATTTCGGAGTGGGCGGCGCGGTCGGCTTTGACATGCTCGCCGCGGAATACCTGCTGAACCTGAAAGCCCATGAGGAGCAGCAGATCAAAATCATCTCCGTCCTGCCCTATCCCGCCTGGCGGGAAAAGGAAGACTGGACGGATGAGCTCCGTGCCCGGGAGGAAAAGATCCTCCAGGCCTGCGACAAGGTGGTCTATGTCCGGCAGGAATATGAAAAAGGCGTATTCCTCCTGCGGGACCGGAAGCTGGTGGATGGTTCAGCCTACTGTGTCAGCTACTGCAACCAGCCCCAGACCGGCACCGCCTATACGGTGAAATACGCCCTGAATCACGGGGTAAAAGTGTTCAACGCCAGCAGTTTCAACGTGATGACGCTGAAATAACAAGAAGCGGCAGGAGCGTGACTGCGGGGACTGAACCTCTGTCACTGTTCTTGAAAAGAATGTGACTGAGGGTCTGTATCCGCAACCTCAATCGTCACTGCTCGCGCTTGGAGCGCACTCGCCGCTCGTTTCGGTTGACTCGTTCGGATCGCTTCCTGCTTCGCAGGATAGCCCACTGGGCTACCGCTTCCCTCACTCCCCCCTGTAATGCTCCTGCCGCATTTCGTCTAGTAATACCAATCGACTCACGGCCGGAAATCGTCCGGCGCCGGGCCTTCGTCATCCTTGTCCCGGCCGCTGCGGATCACCAGGATAATGCCGCCCACACAGGCCACGGCAATAGCCAGGCGCTTCAGTCCTTCCCAGAAGATGGGGTAAAAGAACATGGTCACGGCGCAGTAAAACACGCCCGCGCCCAGGCCGAGAAGCAGGATAAAGCGGAGGATCAAACCCATCGCCCCGCCAAACACAGACAGTATATCCTTCAGCATTTGTTCTTCCCCCGGTATCCTTTGATTGCGAAGACAATGTTATCATAAACATCCCAACCATACAACGAAAAGCCGCCGCAAACCGCGGCGGCTTTTCACATTCCCGGGCATTTTCAGCCGTTAGTGTCGAACTCGTTATATCCAACATAATCCGGGTTTTCCAGCAGTTCCGGGTCAGCGGGGACATATCCACCGCCGCCCTCTCCGCCGGTCAGGCCGAAACCTTCTCCGTCAAAGGACAGACCGTTGAGGCTGACGCGCCCATGATTCCCGACGCAGAGCAGCGCATATCCCGGTTCATCCCAGAACAGGTTCCACCGGGGTCTGTAGGCAATCACCTTCCAGGTGCCGCTGATATTATAACTGTCCAGCTCTTTCCCCTTCAGGTCATGTACCCGATCCACCAGGTTCGAGGTAAAGGTGCCGTCCTCCGCAAAGCTGATCACATCCGGGCCGAAGGATCCACCCGCATCAAAAGACCAGGTACCGACCAGCTTCTTCATAACCTCCGGCTGTTCCTCGCCGGGATCCATGATCTCCAGGTCCCGCAGGGGTACAAATCCCCAGACGATGGCTCCGCCGTCCGTGAACTTGCCTTTTTTACTGACTTCCGCCTCCACATAGGCATATCCCTTGTATGTTCCCAGGCAGGTGAAGCAGGTTTCCTTCGGTACCTCGAACTGCCTGAACTGGCTCACATCCGGATCGTCGGTCAGGTAGGTATCCGCAATCGCCCACACATCCACCTGGCAGAAATCATACAGGGGATCGTGCTCCTGCTGTTGTTTTTCCTCCCGTCCCAGTTCACGGCTCAGGACCCAGCCGACCCGCTGGGTACGCTCACTGACGTTGTACCGGATCAGGGTATAGGTCTCGCCGTCATTATTCCTCCAATCCATCAGGGACAGGCTTTCTCCCTTCAGGCCGACAGCGGCTTTGCCCTTGGCGGCACGCCAGGCGCTCTTGCCGAAAGGCGCGGCATACACCGGAGCCGTTCCCTTTTTGCCCGGATTGATCGGATAACCGGAAGACAGTTCGTGCGTGTCCCCCAGATAAGCGGTCAGCAGGTTGATCCGCCGGATCTCTGCTGTCGAACGGGGAAACAGGCGGATGTTGAATTCGGATAACGGATTCCAGCCATTGAAAACTACCCGGCCGTCCTTGTCTTCCGCGTAATAGCTGTAGCCCTTATCATCCCGCCAGACCCGGAAGTCCCCGATCTTCGCCTCCAGCAGGTCCAGATCTTCGTCCCCATTCCCGTCAGAGAAGCGGTAGACCTCAGCATCGCCATAGGAGAGGGTCAGAATCCCGTCCTTCATGGTAAGCTTCAGGCCCTTCGCCTTATCCTCCGGCTGGTAAACCGCCTTTGTGTACACATGAAGCTGTTCTTCACTGTCCGCAAAAAACAGCGCGCTATGGTACCGGGCGCTCATCACGGCATAATCCCCGGCCTGGACTCCGCCTCCGGTAGTGGAATAATCATCCCAGGTGTGATCCGCCGAAACGGCGTTCAGCAGTCTGCCCTTACTCAGCCCCCAGCTGTTGGCGGAAGCGGAGGAGCAGGTAAAAACCAGTATGGCAAGCAGAAGCAGGACAGTGATCATGCGGCGGAAAAGAACGGTGCGAGGCATGGCGCAAATCTCCTTTTCAATTCATGTTCTGTCTTTTATCCATTATGTTCTCACTATAGAAACGAAAGCAAGGGATATTTTCCTGCAGGCAAGACAGAAGGAAAAAAAGGGAACGATCAGACCTGTTTCCATCGTTCCCATGTTCCTGCTGCTTGAAGCTTTACATCTCCGGAGGAGATTCCTCCACAACGGTCGGAATGACAACGTGAGCGCTGCGATTTACTCACTACACCATATATCCGGAGTATATATAATTATGAATTATGAATTATGAATTGATTCTCGCAATGATACTCTGCCCTTCGTTCTTCAGCCACTTCAGCGGCTGCTTGTAGTCCGGCAGGATCCGCGCCACCTCTGTCCAGAACCTGACGGAGTGGTTCAGTTCCTTCCGGTGGCACAGCTCATGCACAATCACATAATCCAGCACGTCCTCCGGGCAGAGCATCAGCAGGCAGTTGAAGTTCAGGTTTCCCTTTGCAGAGCAGCTGCCCCAGAGGCTCTTCTGTTTCCTGATCGCAATCCGCCCGTAGGTCACGCCGATCTCCCTGGCCCGTTCCGCCACCCGGGGCGGGATCACTTTTTTCGCCTGTTTCACCAGTGCGGCCAGTTCTTCCTCCGTCAGCTTCGGTTCCTGTGCCCGGGCTTTCACCTTCTGCAGCGTTTTCTCAATCCAGCTCCGCTTGCTTTCCAGTATCTTCCGGATTTCCGCCTCCGGCATGCGCAGCGGCGCGCGGACGGTGATTTCCCCCGTCCCATCAATCCGGATGCCCACAGACTTCCGCCTGCACCGGATCAGCTGCACATTCCATGTCTGATACACAAATTCACAATTCATAATTCACAATTCATAATTAATGTAGTCTCTTTACTAAAGATGTTCCGATTACGTTCGAGAAGCTTTTTTCGACGGAGGAGATTCTTCGACGCGCTTCGCTTCCTCAGAATGACACCTTTACCCTATGAATAAACCATTACGCAAAGGTGTAAATCATTATACATTATGAATTATTTACAAACGCCGGTGATGAATATCTCCAGCCCGATCAGGATCAGGACAATCCCGCCGAAGATGGATGCCTTGCCGGCCAGCTTCATCCCGACGGTCTTGCCCAGCTTAACCCCCGCGATACAGATCCCGAAAGTCACCACGCCGATGATCACCGATTCAACGAGTGCAAACACCAGGTTATATTCCGCAATGGTAAAGCCCACGGACAGGGCATCAATGGAGGTGGCAATTCCCTGCACCAGCAGCGCCCCGCCGTGCAGCAGCTTGACCTCCTCATCGTCTCCGTCCTTTTCTTCCTTCCGGCCTTCCACAATCATCTTGATGCCGATAAACAGCAGCAGTGCCAGCGCAATCCAGGGAATAAAGGGCTGAAAGGCCTGGAAAGCTTCAGCAATGGAATGCACGCACAGCCAGCCCGTCAGGGGCATCGCCGTCTGGAACACCGCGAAGGTTCCGGCAATCAGCAGCATCCGCCTCACCGGCATTTTCGGCTCGTTCAGCCCGTTGGCAATGGAGACGGAAAACGCGTCCATCGCCAGGCCGACGCCGAACAGGATACTGTTGAGCACGAATAAGAAATTGAATTGCATTTCCGTTTCCCCCAATAAAACAGTCAGGTACGGCGAATCCATACCTGACTGTCTTCGAGACAACACATGTATAGCTTCGCAGTTATACATGAGTCTCGCATATTAAAGCAAGCCAGGCCTGAAGGCCAGTATGTTGACTTGCTGCGCATTCACGCTTGCTACTCCCTCATGGGTCGTAACCCATTGTAGGAGCGGGATTTGCGGTTAGTCAATTCTAATGTTTGAAACGTTTATATGCAACGCAATATAATGCTTTTTTGTTTTTTGGATCAATTGATATTAGGCGTTTCTAACAATCGGTATTCATTCTCATTTTTCTCCCAGTTCCCGATCCCATTCCTGAAGGAACTGCTCCATGAAGGCGTGGCGTTCCTCCGCCAGCTCCTTTGCCTTTCCCGTGTTCATCAGGTCCTTCAGCAGAAGCAGTTTCTCATGGAAATGGCTGATGGAACCCTCCGGCGTCCGGCCGTGCTTCCCGCCGTAGGCAAAGGTCCGGGCAATCCCGATCGCGCCGATGGCGTCCAGCCGGTCCGCATCCTGGATAATCTGTCCCTCCACGGTTCCGGGACGTTTCCCTTTGTTCTGACTGAAGGAAACCGCGTTGATGGCCTCGCAGATCCTGTCCGCAGTTTCCGGCTCCATGCCCTGCGCCTTCAGGAAGCGCCTGGCGTTGGCGTTATTCTCCGTATGGAACAGCTTATGGTCGTCCGCGTCATGGAGCAGAGCGCCCAGCGCCACAATCTCCCTGTCCGCTCCCGGCTCCGTCTCCGCGATCAGCATGGCGTTGCGGTAAACCCGCAGGGCATGCTCCAGCCCGTGGCCGTCCGCGTTCTCCGCAAACAGTTCCCGGATATACTCTTTGGCCGCTTCAATCATCTGCTGCATTTCCCGCAATCCTCACCGTTTTATGATTGTGTTCATCATATCATGGAACAGGAGGAACAACAAGAAACCCGGGGAGGTGTCCTCCCCGGTTGCGGGATTATTCCGTTGTTACTTCACCCTCCGCCAGGACTTCCTCCAGCGGAATCCGGACTTCCCAGGTGTCTTCCAGAATTTCCTTGTTTTCCCAGACCTCCGCCGTTAATGTCAACTGTCCCAGATCATCCGGCTGTACATCCATCACAGATTCCATCCAGTCCGGGAATTCATCACCATTATCATTCCATCCCAAGGGCCAGACAACATCATTGGTAACAGAGTTGTAGACATTCACACCCGCTCCCGCATGCCCGGTGCCATCGCTTGTCCGGATCGGGTCTGCGGTAAAATGGATCTGTGTATGCAGCTGGTTATCAATCCAGCCGATGCCTGTCAGTTTCACATTTTCCAGCAGGGAGATGTCCAGCGGCTGTGTATAATCCAGAATCTTCATTCCCTCACGTGCTGTTTTCGAAAACGCGGGATGCAGTTCAGGCAGCTCAATACCTTCCTCATTTTTCCCATACTCTTTCAGGAACGGAATCAGGTCAATCTGTTTATACTGCTCGATGCAGACCTGCTTGATGCCCACTGTGAAAACGTCGTCTTCCGTCCGGAGCGGGTTCTTCGCCTCAATATGCTTTACATAAATCTGCCTGCGCCCTGTTTTACCGGCTCGTTGCAGAAGATATGTTTCTGTTTTCGGCTCCTTTCCTTCTGTGTCTTTCTCATATCCTCCTATGCAGTATCCTTCTTCAGGAGAACCATAGTTTCCTGTCGCATCTTCCAGGGTATAAACAGCCCATGCTTCATTTCCTTTCACCAGGGCGGAAGTGACTTCAAAACGGATTCCCTGCTTTTCGCAGCTGAGGTTCACCTGTTTGAGTTCCTTTGTAATGCCCGGCCACTTTTCCTCAATCTGCCTGTTGACCTCTTCCTCAATTACCAGGGGCTCCGCGGTTGCTGTCTGTTCTATTTCCGGTATAGCAGTATTCTCATCGGTTTTCGCCAGGATGAAAGCAATTGGGATCTCAATTTTCCAGGTTGTGTCTGAGATTTTCTTGTGGTGATAAATATCAGCCTTAAGCTCCAGGTGATTTATGTCATCCGGTGCAATCTCCCACACATATTCCGCGTATTTCTTCCATGCTGTCTCCCCATTACTGAAAACACCCCATGATAATTCGTCATATGTGGGATTTCTGCTGTCTTTCTCCTCTGTGATGGCCAGTCTGGGCGTACCCATCCAGGACAGATAAGTTGTATTTCCTATCGTACAAGTTGTTTCATCCGGATTGTGGATCTGCACATGCAGCTTATTGTCAATCCAGCCGATCCCAGTCAGGGAAACCGGCCCGCACAGGGTTTCATCCAGCGGCTGCGTGTAATCCAGGATTGTCGGATATTTTGACAGATCCACATTGACGAAAGAGCCAGTTGACCAATCCAACGTCTCTGCCAAGGTATCTTCCGGTTTATCTACCCCTTCCACAGTTTTCCCATACTTCTTCAGCAGAGGAAGCAGGTCAATCGTTGTAACTTCTTCTGTCATCAGACCGATAAGATTGACTACAAGCTTGCCGTCAGGTTGCACCGGTTCCGGTATATCATATACTTTCAGGAATGTGGCCTTGTGCTCTTCCGTTTCATCCCAGTCCAGTCTCATCGAATACAAACCCGTGCCGCCCAAATTGTCAAGATAGTAGGTATTCAGATTATCTTTGATCCGGTCACCTTCCAGATCCTGAAGAGAATAGACGACATACAGTTTCTGATCCTTGATCAGGGCATAGATGACTTCTGCGCGAATTCCTTGCTTTTCACAGCTCATATTGACCGGCTTCAGTTCTTCCCTGAGTCCGGGATACGCATACGCCAGGTATACTTCCTCTTTATTCGACAGAGTTCCCGGTTCCGCTGGTTTTTCTTCCTGAACAGCCGTTTCCTCACTGGTTTCACCCTGGATCATCTCCATCGGAATCCCGACAGTCCAGTCGTCATCCAGAACCCCTTTGGAGATTGTCTCATTTGTGTACAGCTCCATACGATCCAGGTCTTCCGGTGTGCAGTTAAACACTGATTCTTCCCATGAAGGCCCTTCGTATGTTTCCCGCCAGCTCATCGGGATGCTGTCCACATGTATTTCCTCATAAGCTTTATCTTTCACATTGCAATTGACAGCCATCATATAGTTGTCATATGGAATATCCGGATACTCCTGCTGCATCAGCGCCCAGGACTTATTCTGGAACTGCACATGCAGTTGATTATCTATCCAGCCGATCGCCGACAGGAAGACATTCCCGTCCAGATGAATATCCAGGGATTCCTGATAATCCAGGGCTTTCAGTTTGTTTTCTATCGGTTTCCCGTCAAGAGTGGAACGAAGCGATTCCTTCGGCGGCGTCACGCCCTCCTCCGTTCTGCCGTATTCCTTCAGCATCGGAAGCAGGTCAATTTCTTTTCTCTCACTGAAGCTTAACTTCTTAATTCCAGCCCTGAGGGTACTGTTTTCAGTCGGAAGCACTTTGGACAGATCCATTCTGTACAGCCAGGTTGTTTTTCCTTCATCCCGGTTGATATTCAGCCTTGCTTCATAACCGTCCCAGCCGTCGTCTTCATGTTCATATACAAACGTTGGATGGCATTCATAATCATTATATTTTGCATTAAGATCCTGTGTTGTCAGAAGAAAATACACATTGTTTCCCTTTCTGCAACCGGACACCACGTCCATCCGGATACCCTGCTTTTCAGTACTCAGGCCGATGGGGTGTAGATCATCATAAGAAATGTCCTCGACATGCGCATCCATAACCTCCCGGAGTATTGCCTCCTCCGTCAGGAGTACCGGATTATCCGTGAAAGCTTCGGCAGCCGGGGCAGCAGTCTCCGTGCTGTTTTCCGCCAGAATGGAATCAGCCGGAATCTGAACCTCCCACACATCCCTTGTTACATCCACAGTGTCATCAGCCCAGGCTGCGAGCTCCATCTTATCCACTTCATCCGGACGGACATCGAATATATACTCTTTCAGATCCTTGCGTTCATCGCCGGCAGAGCTCCACTCCACCTGATCCATTTCACACTGCTTGCCTGTCTCAGAGAAGTATCCCGCAGCAGAAAGGAACACAGGATAAACTGACATAGAGCCGATTGTGATTTTCTCCTGCTGACGGTCCTGAATCCGCACATGCAGCTTGCCATCGATCCAGCCGATTCCGGTCAGATAAATATCTTTATACAGGCTCACATTCAGCTGATCAGAATCATCCAGGACCTTCATGTTCGCCGTAGAATAAATCTGCCCTTTATTGCCAAAGACAAAGGCCTCATCAGGCATCTTCACGCCGTCCGACGTTTTTCCGTATTTCTCCAGGAAAGGAAGCAAATCAATCTTTGTTATCTGCTTCTTGCCTATATCTTCAACCTTGAAGGCAAAATGATTGTCCACAGGCTGATATGGCTCACCATATTCCTCATAATGTACGCAAGTGACTTTATGCTCTTCCTGGTTATGATCCAGGTAGCAGTAATATCCCGTATCGTCTCCGTTTCCTGACAGATCATCATACGTAGTTGCAAACCGGGTAATCCGATCCCCTTCCAGATCCTGAAGAGAATAAACAACCCAGGATTCTTTTTCTTCCACCAGGGCAGAGATCACGTTCATCCGGATTCCCTGCTTTTCACAGCTGAGATTCACCGGTTTCAGCTTGTCAGCCACTCCCGGGAAATTCACTTCCAGTGCCTCTATCGCTTCCTGCGATAGTCCTTCACCCTCTGTCACCTCTCCATGGCCTTCGGACAGCGCCGTCACCAGGGGCGTGGTTGTTTCCCGCGCCCGGATGGAGTCCGGCCGGATAATCAGATCCCGGGAAGCCGCGGTCACAAAGCACAGCACCAGCACCGCTGCTGCCACAAGCACGGGCAGGCGGTACCTGGACCTTCCTTTATTCACATTCTGATTATGTTTCTTCTGCATCAGGCTGATCGCTTTATTGTCCATTCTTTCCGCAAAACCTTCCGGCGGTTCAGGACAATGTGCCTGAAGCGTTTTTTCAATATCATTCTTCAGATCATTCTTCAGCATGATTCAGGCCCTCCTTTGTCATCTGATCCTTCAGTATCTTCAATGCGTGCTTGATGCGGGAAGAAACCGTTCCCCGGGGAATCCGAAGCACAGAGGCAATCTCCTGCTCGGTCATGCGCTCCTGCATTTTGAGTATCAGCGGAATCCGGTATTTATCCTCCAGTCCGCAGATATACTCAAACAAGCGGTCCCCGTTTTTCTCCACAGTCAGGTTCTCCGGGACAGTTTCCAGCGGAACAAGCCGCTTTCTCCTCCGCAGCTCATTCTTCGCACTGTTGATGACGCAGCGAACCAGATAGCTTCCCAGCACGTCCGGATTCCGGATCTGTCCCAGGTGATTCCATGCCGATTCAATCGCGGCTGAAACCGCATCCTCGGCGTCCGCCTCGGCTTGCAGGTAGCTCATCGCGACCCGGTACATCCTGTCCCTGGTTTTACGAACCGTCTCCAGGAAATGTCCTTCCCGATCCATCCACGCATCCTCCGTTATTCGATCGATCTGATATACAGACACACAAAAGAGGGGTTTTTGCTTTTGGGAAATAAAAAAAGATCCGGCTATGTATAACACAGCCGGATCACGACGTCAATTCTTCCTCTTATTTTACAACATACGGGATCCCGTTACCTTCACAGTAATCCTTTGCGTAGGAACCGTCTTTCACAACACATGTCAGGTTTGTGCATTCCCTGAACGCATGGAGTTCAATGGTAGTCACGCTCTCCGGAATCACAATCTCTTCCAGGCCTGTACAGTTCATGAACGCGGCCCTTCCGATGAAGGTCAGTCCATCCGGCAGGACAAGCTGCTTCATGCTGCCGCATTCCCGGAACGCACGGTCTCCGATGGTAAGCAGGCTTGCAGGCAGCTCAACCGTTTCCAGGGCACCGCATCCCGAGAAGGCATCCTCGCCGATCTCGGCAATGCCCTCCTTCAGCCGTACAGCCTTCAGGCCAGTGCAATCCTTGAATGATCCCTTTTCGACAGATGTCACACCGCCTGGGATCTCAACGGATTCCAGCCCGTTGCATCTGCTAAAGGTGTATGCTCCCAGGATTTCCAGGGTATCTGGCAGCGTGATGGACGTCAGTCCGTCACAACCCAGGAAGGCGTAGCTGCCGATGGAAACCGTTCTTTCAGGAATTCCGGCCGCCGTCAGGCTTCGGCAATTGTAGAACGCTTCGCTGCCGATTTCGGTCACGCTGTCCGGGATAATTACGTCTGTCATGCTTACACAGTCATAGAACACCTCATCCTCAATGGAAGATACCCCATCCGGAATCCTGAAATACACCAGATTGGTACAGTCACTGAATGCTCCCTTACTGATTGTTTTCACGGTATCGGGGAGAGTAAGGGACTTTACATCATATCCGTCAAAAGTCCTGGTACCTATAGCCGTCACTATGTAGTCCCTTACTCTTTCCGGAATAATGATCTCATCCCGGAAAGGCATGCAAGTGCTTGTCTTCACGGATTCAGCGGTTCCGTCTTCCTTCAGCACATAACCGATACTGTCTTTCGTATAAACCTTTGCCTGCGCGTATGCGTCAAAAACCAGTTTCTCTTCACGTTCGTCAAGGTTCATATTCCCGAAATCTTCATCCAGTTCCTCTATCGGGCCGGTTTCCACCGGTTCCACACGGATATCTTCCGTAACGGTCCAGATTCTCAGGCTTTCCGGATTGATATACCAGAGTCCATCCGCCGCTTTCTTCACTTCAATATCCAGCTGGAACGAAGTGTGGAGCTTATTGCCGGGCCGCTGGATATTGGTCGCGCAGGTCACCGTCCGGAGGGTATCCTCCGCCGTACCCGTAATCTTCTTATAGCGGTTTTCCAGCAGGGTTGCGCTCTGAGTCAGGTCTTCCAGTGCCTGCCGTGCGTCTTCGGTATTTGCCTGCCATTCCGGATCGCACAGCGTCAGCATGCCGTCGTAATCCTGGGTGCTCCAGCCGGTCATAAATCCGTTCAGCCGTTCCTCGATTTCGGGATCCATTTCCAGTACATCCGGGCATACTGTCTTCAGCGGGAACTCGATTATCCATCCGCCGTCCAGGACTTTTTCCATTATGCTTACGCTGGCTTCCAGCACCAAATCGTCGGCCTCTTCCGGCTTGATATCATAGATGAATTCTTTCCATTCGGTGTAGCCATCAAGGTTCTCGTCCCATTGCACCGGGCTGTAATCCGGATCGTCTGCACTGCTGTATTCCCAGACATTCCATGTATCGCTGAAAGTGACGGATCCGCCCTTATATGTCGGTTCACCCTTATAGTGATACTGCACATGCAGCTGGCCGTCGATCCAGCCGATGCCGCTCAGGCAGACATCACCAAGCAACGGAATATCCAGCGGCTGGGTATAATCCAGGAACTTCATATCCTTCGCCGGGAATTTGTTCGCAAGTCCCGAGAGCTGGAGCCGTTTCGGCTGTTCCGCGGTCTTCACATCTTTCCCATACTGTTCCAGCATCGGAAGCAGATCAACAACAGTGTCCCGGCTCATATGATATGTCTTAATACCCACCTTGATTGTCCGGTCTTCGGTCGGAACGGGATTGCTGAGATTCGGCATATACATATAAACCGTCTTATGCTCAGCTTCGTTTTCATACAGGACACTGGTGGAATATCCGCTGAAGCCTGCCATATCGCATTCAAACCAGGGATACGCTTCGTAATCCGTATACTGTCCTTCCAAATCCTGAACAGAAATCACAAAGCAGCATTCTGTTCCGCTCATGTAGCCGGAAACCACTTCCACGCGCAGCCCCTGGTTTTCGTATGCCTGGTTCACCGGGAACAGTTTTGCACTCATGCCGGGAGCTTCCTCGTCCAGCCTGATCCGGATGCTTTCTTCCTCCGTCAAAACGGATTCAGTGCCTTCCCCGTCGCCTTCCTCCTGTCCGGCGCCCATGGACAGCACGGTCGTGATGGGCTGCGCCGTATAGAGGCTCTCCTCCTCGGAACGGATCCTGTCCGTCCGGCTGAAGGGATTCAGCGCACCGTTAATCGCCACAAAGCCGACGAACAGCACCAGTGCCATAGCCATGGCAAACACAGGCCTGCGCCAGCGCCGCCATTCCTTCACCGCAGGCTTGATCTCCTGCGCCCGCAGATCCTTAATCGTTTTCTTTACAACTGTTTCAAATCCCGGAGTTGCCGGCCCGAAGGCCTTCCGGAAATCTTCCGCTTTCTTCACGCCTCAAACACTTCCTCTCTGCAGATGCTCTTCAGCTGTCTGCGTCCCCGGTTCAGCCTGGATTTCACGGTCCCCTGCGGGATCCGCAGGATGGACGCGATCTGTCCAATGTCATATCCTTCAAGGTAGTACAGCAGAATCGGAGTCCGTTCCCTTTCCTCCAGCCGGAGCAGGCATTCCCTGAGGTCGATGTCATTGTTCACAGAGCCAGGCAGCGGCTCCGGAACCGTATCCGTCGGTATCATCCGCTGCCTCTCCCGCTGAATGTCATGACACACGTTCAGCAGGATCCGGATGATCCAGGTACTGAAATAGGATTCATTTCTCAAGGAATTCCGTTTTTCCCATGCCCGCCTCAGGGTTTCCTGAATGGCATCCTCCCGGTCCGCTTCAATGGACAGCTGGCTGCACGTAACCCTGTACAGCGTCTGTACCATATCCGTAACGGATCGTTCGAAGGTTTCGCCGGTCATCTTGGTTCCTCCAATCTGCTTTTACGCATATTAGACGGGCTTATGGGTGCATCGGTTCACGAAGTGTCAAAAATTTTTCTGATTTTTATTATATGTCACAATCCGCTGAATACAAACACCCGCGGGATCTTTTCCCGCGGGTGTCAATCTATATCAACACACATGAAGTGTTATTTTTTCCACGGCCTTACCTTCCCCAGCCAGCCGTTCTCCTGCCAGTACTGGTAATCCCGGCTGTCCGGATGGGTTTTGCCTACCGTCTTCTGCATGATCCGCGAGGCATAGAACTTGAGCTTTACCCCAAGTCTCGTTCTTGTCGGCACGCTGTAATCCACATGGCTGAACACCCGGGCAGCCCACTCCAGCTTCCCGGTCATGCTGCGCCGTTTCTTCTCCGGCAGCTTGTCCCACATGACTTCTCCCATCAGGCGGAACCGGAAAACCTTCACGCTGCTCACGCCCCACCAGGACAGGCTGTCCTTCAGATCCTTCACGGCAGACTTCGTCCCGCTGCCCAGGCTCTGGGTGATGATCACCGCCCGCTTGCCGAACATGGCCTTCGCCGGGCGGTGCACCATCCACCGGTAGGCGAAATGGTCCAGCATATTCTTCAGGGCACCCGGTACGTGATAAACATACACCGGGAAGGTGAACACCAGCAGGTCCGCGTCCAGCATGGCCTGCTCCAGGCGCGCGATATACTCCCTGTCCTTGCAGTACTGCTCATCCCTCTTGACGCAGTTCATGCAGCCGGCGCAGAGATTCGGGCAGTCCTTCGGCAGGAAAAACTCCGTAATCTCCCCACTGTCCCTGAGTTCATTCAGGAAAGCTTCCTTCAGTCTGTATGTCACTCCATGTTTTTCAGTCCCGTTGATTACCGTAATCTTCATCCGGTTATGCCCCCGTTAATCTCTTTTCCTGCCGGGCGGCCTTTCCTCCCGACGTTTACAGATGATACCACGCGGTTTCCGGACTTGAATTAAAATCACCTGAAATTCATATTATATTTTCCTGTTCCGGTCAGGCGGATAATTCCTTCAGGATATCGATATACCGGACCGTCAGCGGCGAAGGGCGCAGGGAGCCCGGCAGGATATAGCCGATCTCCATATAGTCATCCACATCCAGGGGCTTGGCAATGATATTCGGCCCGTTCAGTTCCTCGCTGATTACGCCGCTGCAGATCGTGTAGCCGTTCAGGCCGATCAGCATATTGAACAGCGTGGCCCGGTCGCAGACCACCAGTTCCCGGTCGCTGTCCGCGGTGCTCAGGATCTCCTCGGAAAAATAGAAGGAATTGTGGTTCCCCTGCTCATAGGAAAGGCGGGGATAAGGCTTCAGATCCTCCAGGGTCAGGCTCTCCTTCCCGGCCAACGGGTTCCCCTTGCCGATGAACACATGGGGTTTGGCGGTGAACAGGGAAAAGAAGGACAGGTTGTTGTCCCGCAGGGTTTTCCGGATCACGGTTTCATTGAACCGGTTCAGGTACAGGATCCCGATCTCGCTGCGCAGCCGCGCCACATCCTCGATGATGTCATAGGTCTGGGTCTCCCGCATATGAAATTCATACTTGTCTCCACCCTGCTCCTTCAGCAGCTGTACAAAGGCCTCCACCACGAAGGAATAATGCTGGGAGGAAACGCAGAAGCGCTGCTTGCCCATGCCCTTGCCCGCGTACCGTTCATCGATCAGGTTGGCCTGCTCCAGCACCTGCCGGGCATAGCCCAGGAACTCCTCCCCGTCCGGCGTGAGCTCAATGCCCTTGTTGGAGCGGGAAAACAGGATAATCCCGTATTCCTTCTCCAGCTCATGCACCGCCGCCGTCAGGCTGGGCTGGGCAATGAACAGTTTCTTCGCCGCCTCGGTGATGTTCCCGGTTTCGGCCACCGTGACCACATACTGGAGCTGTTTCAGGGTCATGCTGTTTCCCTCTTTCAGATAGAATTATTTGTGATTATATCATATGCCATAGTTATAATCTATGGTGAGCAATCAAAAAGAAATATTTTACCTATTGTTATGGTAGGTATAAAATCCGGTCATACTATCGCATTGAGAGGAGACCGGGATTATGAGTAAATTACAGACACCCTTCCGGTATGATTTTGTAGGAAGCTTCCTGCGGCCGCAGGCCCTGAAGGACGCGAAGGCCGCCCTGCGCGCCGGAAAAATAGACCAGGCCGCGTTTGATAAAGTTGTCAATGAGGAAATCACCAAGGTGGTGGCCAAGCAGAAGGAGCTGGGCTATCACGTGATCACCGACGGCGAGTTCAGGAGAACTTTCTGGCATCTGGATTTCATGTGGGGCTTTGAAGGCGTGGATCACCAGGCCACCGGCAACGGCGTGCCCTTCCATGACGAGCTGGCCGTGCTGGACGACACCTACCTGGTGGGCAAAGTCCGGGCCAAAGCCCATCCTTTTGTGGAGTATTTCAAATTCCTCAAACAGTTTGAGGATGAGAACACCGTGGCAAAATACACCATCCCCGCCCCGGCCCAGATGTTCCAGCAGATGATCATCCCCGCCAACTATGAAACCACCCGGAAGTTCTATCCGGAAAACGGAGAACTGATCCAGGATATCGGCAAGGCCTACCAGGCCGTCATCCGCCAGTTCTATGACGCCGGCTGCCGTAACCTCCAGCTGGACGACTGCACCTGGGGCGCCCTGGTGGGCGACGCGGCGCAGCAGCGGTACAAGGCACTGGGCATCGACCTGGATGAGGTCAAATCCCAGCTGCTTCAGGTCAACAACCTGGCCCTGGAAGGCAAGCCGGAGGATATGATCATCAACTCCCATATCTGCCGCGGCAACTACCACTCCACCTATTTCACCAGCGGTCCCTATGATTCCGTGGCGGACTACGTCTTCGCCCGGGAGAACGTGAACGCCCTCTTCCTGGAATATGATGACGAGCGCTCCGGCGGTTTTGTCCCGCTGGCCAAAGTGTCCGATGACAAGAAGGTGGTCCTCGGCCTGATCACCACCAAGTCCCCCGTTCTGGAGGACAAGCAGAAGATCATCAAGCGGATCCACGAAGCCGCCCAGTATATCCCGCTCAGCCGCCTGTGCCTGAGTCCCCAGTGCGGTTTCGCCTCCTGCGAAATCGGCAATAAGCTGACGGAAGAAGAACAGTGGGCCAAGCTGAAGCTGGTCAAGGAAATCGCTGACGAAGTCTGGGGGGAATGACCCCTGTTTGCAAAAGAGGCGCCCCTCCGGTTGATCCGGAGGGGCTCCTTGATGTCTTTATGATCTTTATTTCAGGCTGTCGTTGCCGACGTGCAGCACCCACTCGCCATAGGCGTCTCCGGTGTAGAGTTCAAAGCCCTTGTCAAAGCTGTAGCCTTCCGGCGCCTTGAGAATCTGCACATGGTAGTTGGCCTTTTCTCCGTCAAAGGTGATCACGCCGTTTTCGTCGCTCTGCTGCATGGTGCAGGCTGCGTCCGTGCAGAAGTTCACCGCCACGCCCGGCACGGGATTGCCGTCCTGGTCCTCCACGTGCAGCACGTAGGCCTTCTGCTCCGTCTTATCCGCCGGGGTGTCCTCGACGAATTCCCAGCTTACCTCATATTCCATGGTGCGCAGGTAATCCGCCAGCTCCTCCAGGTATTCCTCTTTCTGTAACAGGAAGAACTCCATCAGGTCCGGATCGCCTTCCATGCCCACGTTATAGTACAGGCCGTACAGGTAGTGGGTACCTTCCGGGCTTTCCATGGCCTGGTCGTAGGTAAAAACGTTGCGTTCCGCGTCCAGGATGTCCGGCAGGTCCACCCGTTCCACCTTCGCGTCGTCATAGTACATCATGTCCGCCGCGTCATCCGCGGCAGTGATGTCAAAGCGCAGGTGTGCCGTATCCTCGCTGACCACATAGGCCATCAGATAATCATCTGACACCGCATTGGTAAGATGGAATCTGGCCTTCTTCACGTTCTCGTTGTCTATATGCATTGCCCGGGCAGGAGACACCGGATAGGCGCGGGTGACCCCCTTCTTCGGAATCCTGGTCAGCACGGCAGTTTCCGTATAGTCGTCTCCCAGGAACCTGTCCAGCACATTGCCGACTTCCTCGGCGGTGTTGAAGCTGCCCAGCCGCAGGAAGCCCGCATTGCCGAAGCGGTCAATCACGACCGTGGTGGGAACGCCGTACTGGGCAACGTAGTTATACAGGGCTGAGCCCTCGTCCCGCCCCATGGGGAAGGTCAGCTGGTACTCATCCCTGAAGGCCGCGATCTTTTCAATCGTGTCATTGTCATCATAGGACAGGGCAATAAACGCCACCTTGTCCTTATACTTCTGGTAGGCTTTCTCCAGGTCCGGGAACTCGCCCTGGCAGGGTCCGCACCAGGTGGCCCAGATGTTCAGCAGCACCGCTTCATGATCCTTCAGGGCTTCGGACAGGGTGAAGGTGTTGCCTTCCGTATCCGTGGCCGTAAAGTTCATAAAGGGTTCGCCCAGCGTCATGCCGGTATCCGCAGAAGCCGTGCCGAGGCACAGCACAAGTATCGTCAGGATCAGTATGATTAATTTCTTCATCGTTCTTTTCTCCTTGGTTTTCTTTGCTTATTTCGCCGCTTCCTGGTAGAGGGCTTCCAGCTTCTCCGGCGTCACGGAGCTGACGCTGTTGCAGATGACCTCTCCCCGCCGGTTTAATACGATCGTCTGGGGCAGGGTAGCTGTTCCGCCCACGATTTCCTTCACGGGATCGCCTGCTTCGTCCGTCGCGCAGGGCATGGAATAGCCGAACTGCGCCAGGTATTCCGCCGGATCCTCCACAGTCATTTCCGGGTGGATCACAATCATGGCGATATCGTCCCGGTGGGCTTCATACAGGTCGTTGAAATAGGGAAGCTCCGCAATACACGGCGTGCACCAGGTGGCCCAGCGGTTGATGAATACCACCTTGCCCCGGGTGTCCGCCAGATGGAACTCGCTGCCGTCGTAGCATGCCAGGGTAAAGTCCGCCAGCTGTTCGCCGACCTCGTATCCCACGGCTGCGGTACTTTCCGCCGGGGTGCTTTCTTTCTGCCGGATAGAGGGATCCAGGAAGTTGAACCACACCAGCACCAGGCACAGCACCGCGATGGCGATGGCCCGGAAGAGGGTCTTCCGGCTCTTCGCGGGTTTCTTTTCCGCGCCGGTTTCCGGTCCCTTAAGCGTGATCTTTCCTGCCTTCAGGGAGATGGCTCCCTGGCTGCAGACGTCGATGCACTTTCCGCACTGGATGCACTCGTGGTCACCCACGTGCTTCACGTCCATCTCACAGTGGCGCACACAGGCGCCGCAGCCGTTGCAGCGATCCGCGTCCGTTTTCACCCCGACGATACTGAAGCGGTTGAACAGCCCATAGATCGCCCCGAGGGGACAGAGGAAGCGGCAGAAGCTGCGGTAGCAGAACACGCAGGCCAGGCCGAGGGCCAACATAATCACCCACTTGCGGGTGAAGATCAGACCCAGCATCTCATACATGGACGCGTTGGCGGGATTCACCAGGTGGCCGCCTGCGCCCTCCAGGGTACCGGCCGGGCAGATATACTTGCAGAAGGCCGGAAGCGGCAGGTCTTTGGCCAGGCCGAAGTACAGGGGAACAGCAATTACAAACACCGCCAGGATCCCGTATTTCAGCCAGGACAGTGCCCTGGTAACCTTGCTTTTACGGATTTTCGGCACCGGAATCTTATGGAGCAGTTCCTGGATCAGGCCCATGGGGCACAGCCAGCCGCAGATCGTGCGACCCAGCACCACGCCGAAGAGCATGATCATCCCCAGCACATACCAGCCTGCCCGGTGACCCGTAGCGGCCAGCGCGTTCTGGATGGATCCCAGCGGGCAGGCGCCTGCCGCACCGGGACAGGAATAGCAGTTCAGGCCGGGCACGCACAGTGCCTTGGCCTTTCCTTCATAAATCTTCCCTTCAATAAATCCCCTGAGGTACGCGTTATGCAAAAGCGCTGCGTACAGCTGGACAAGCCTTCGCTTTGACGGACGGAAGGCCTGCCATACATTTTTCTTATCCAAGACCCACACACTCCGTACAGATATTGATGGCTTTTACCAGCACGTCCAGGGCTCCTCCGTTCACGATTCCCGCGATGATCAGCAGCACAGCCGCGATCAGAACGACTGCCCGGAGGATATTCACATGCTTCGGTTCCGCCTGCGGCTTTATCCGGACAGCGTTCTTTGCCGTTCCACCGGTTTTCGGCTTTACACCGGTTACAATGCAAGCAACCAGTAAACACACAAGCACCAGGAACAGCGGTAACGCTGCGATCAGTACCTGTCCGGCCTTTTCCGCTGTATAAATGCTTTCCAGTGGGTTTTCCATCCTGCGCGCTGCTCCGTCCACATAAATGGCGTATGCCACCGAGGCCAGAACCACCGGCAGCAGGATACAGCACACTGAGAGCAAAATCGGGAGGATTTTTTTCTTATCCGTAAGATTCACCTCCGCATAGAATCATCCGCGCCCTTAAGGCATCGGATATGTATTTAACGAATCACACTTGCAATTCGTTCCGAATTGCAAGAGGTAGGAGGTAGGAAGTAGGAGAGAAATATCTTTTGCTGCGCAAAAGAATGATATGTTGCTTCGCAACATGATATATTCGCTTAATGCGAATATGATAGATTCGTCTTCGACGAATATGATATGTTTGCCATGCGGCAAACGTTCTGGTTACTTTTACCAATGTACCTGCCACTTCTCCGCAGTGCCCACGTTGTCATCTTGACCGACCGAAGGGAGTGTAGAGATCTCCTCCACGGCCGCAGCCGCAACTTTACACTCTACACTCTTCACTCTGTCACATCATCCGCTGTGTTGCGGCGAAGAAAAACAATTATGAATTATGAATTGTGAATTAATTCTCAAAGGTTCTGCAGTGCCATAATCCCCATGCAGATCAGGAAAGTACCAATCACCATACCGGCAAACGCCACAGGCCACTTCCCCTGCTTGTTGAAACCGTAAAAGTCGTCCCAGCGTTTTTCCGGCAGGGCGAACAGGATCTTGTACAGGTACACCGGCCCGTACAGTACCACCGGCAGCATTCCCCACAGGCTCTGGCAGAAGGTCATTCCCCGCCTTTCAAACACGCAGAAGGAAACCAGGGCCAGCAGCGGGGTAATCAGGTGCATGAACAGATCCGTGCCGGACAGCAGCACCTTCAGCGCACCCTTCCCGAAGGTCGGTGCCAGGAAAAAGAGTACCGTCAGCATAGTCACCGTCACCGCCGCCGTGCCGATATACTTCAGCATCCAGATCCATTCCGGGATCCCGCCTGCATTGATGGCCAGCGCCGTCAGCAGGCACGCCGCTGCGCACAGCATATTGCTCAGGGTGGTGAAAAACCGGAGCGCGAACTTTCCCCGTTCCGGCACCCACTGCCCCTCCTTGCGGAAAAACGAAACCACAATAATCAGGGTAATCAGCGCAATCAGGATATTCAGAAACCAGTCCGCTGTCATCATGTCCAGCTCACCCGCTCCTCAATTGTCTTCACCAGTGCTTCCAGTCCCTCCCGGTCTTCCGGGCTGAACCGATTCTTCACCGGGCTGTCTATATCCAGTACCGCCTTCACTTCACCGTCTCCGTGAATCGGGATCACGATCTCCGATTCAGACGCTCCGTCGCAGGCAATGTGTCCCGGGAATTCATGCACGTCCGGCACCACAGTGGTCTCATCCTTCGCGGCAGCCGTGCCGCACACGCCCCTGCCGGGCGCGATATGAATGCATGCCGGCTTCCCCTGGAACGGACCCACCGTCAGCTTTCCGTTCCTCATCAGGTAAAATCCGGCCCAGTTCAGGTTCTCCATCATGGTCATGATCAACGCGGAGATATTGCTGAACGAGGACGCGTACCAGGGTTCCGCCTCCAGCATTTCCTTCGCCTGACCAACCAGCAGTTTATAATCCGTCATTTCTTTCATCCTCTTCTTTCAGGGTATTCCTTTCATAATTCGCCGGAAGAGGAATAAAGACCTTCCGTTTCAGGCGGCATATAGCGCCTGAAACAATTCATAATTCACAATTCATAATTCATAATTTTATATACTTGTCCAAAAAACACAGCGTCATGGAACAGTCCATAGCGCTGCTATTGTCATTTCGACCGTAGACGTAGCCGTAGTGGAGAAATCTCCTCCGGAGAAGTGAACCTTCAAGCAATAGGGAATCTCTTGCGTGAAGAAAAAATAATTCTGAATTATGAATTATGAATTGTGAATTGAAAAAGCGGCAGCATTCACTGTCGCTTTTTCTCACGCGCTTTTAAGCGCGATCACCTTTCCCTTTTCCTGTTTATCTGCTTCCAGCGTCGGCATCAGCCTGCCATGCAGCGACTTCACCAGCTTGAAATAGCAGGGGAACAGGAACAGGTCCGCCATCACCCAGGCCGCGGGGTTCGCAAAGCAGGCGCCCACAAACCCGGCTGCCGGCACCAGGAACAATGCCACTACGGTTCTCGCCAGCATCTCCGCCAGGCCCGCGAACATGGCCACCCGGGTATAACCCATGCCCTGGATGCACAGCCGCAGGATGTTCACATACAGCAGCGGAATATAGAACGCCGCGTTGATCTTCAGGAAACGGAAAGCCAGCCCCATAACCTCGGCATTCTCGCCGCTGTCAATGAACAGGCCCAGCAGCTCGTCGCCAAACAGCAGCACAATACCGAAAGCCAGGCCACAGTAGATCAGACCCACCGCGGAAGCCGCCCGCATGCCCTGCCGGACCCGGTCCACCTTCCTGGCGCCGATGTTCTGCCCGGCGAAGGTCGCCATGGTGGAAGCCAGGGCGTCAAACACACAGCAGAAGAACATACTCAGCTTGAAGGCCGCGCTCACAGCCGCCACGGAGTTCACACCCAGGCCGTTCACGGACCACTGCACCATCACGGAACCGATAGCGGTGATGGAAAACTGCAGGCCCATGGGCAGGCCGATGCCCAGCATGGAGCGTCCCCGCCGCACGGAAAACCGCCGGTCTTCCTTCGTCAGCTTCAGGATCGGGAACCGCCTGAGGATCACCAGCAGGCAGCCGATGCCGGAAATCAGCTGGCTGACAGCCGTAGCCACGGCTGCGCCCGCCACGTCCATGCCGGCGTAAATAATCAGCACCAGGTCCAGCACGATGTTCACCAGGGAAGCCAGCACCAGGAATACCACCGGCGTCTTGCTGTCCCCCAGGGAACGGAGAATGCCGCTGGCCATGTTATACAGCACGCAGCAGGGAATCGCCGCGAAAATGATCCGGATATAGGAAGCGGATGAATCCAGGATTTCCTCCGGGGTGTTCATCAGCCGCAGCAGCGGTTTGCACAGCAGCGTGGCTGCCAGGCCGAACAGCAGGCTCAGTCCCGTGCACAACACGGCCGAATGCCATACGCACCGGCGTACCTCATGCTCGTTCTTCGCTCCGAAGGCCTGCGCGATCGGAATGGCGAAACCCGAGCAGAAGCCCAGGCACAGGCCGATCACCAGGAAGTTCACCGAACCGGTGGCACCGACCGCCGCCAGTTTCTCTGCCCCGAGATACCGACCCACAATCGCCGTATCCACAAAGCTGTAGAACTGCTGGAACAACATTCCGAACAGCAGCGGGGCTGCAAAGGAAAGGACCAGCTTCAGCGGTCTCCCTTCCGTAAGATCTTTTGTCATGGTACGTGCCATGCATTCATGCTCCTTCTGCAAACATTTTGTTTGCTGCGATGTTATAGCACTTTTCCCCTCCCCCTGCAATCAGTCTTTTGGTTGGTTTTTCATCCAATTCAAGCATGAAAAGTGGACACCGGGGACTGTCCCCAGTGTCCACTTTTGCAGGATCTTCCTGTCTGTCAGCGATTTCTGACAGTCATCAGCGTACCGTCCGGCTTGATCGCCGCAAACATGTTTTGCTCCGCGTAGTCCACCAGCCATACATGCTGGCCCATCACACCGTCAACGGCTTTGGAATGCCCGGCCTCGATCTCCGTGTAATAGGCCTTCAGGCTGCTCACCTCATCCTCCGGCACTCCCAGCTTCTCCGCGATGGCTTTCCGGCCGATTTCCAGCGCCTGTTCCTCCGGAATCGCTTCGTCATCAGGGAGCACACCCATCAGGTCCAGTGAATACAGTTCAGGAATATGATAAGACAGTACCGTTCCGTCGGGCTTCAGATACACATACAAAGGATTACCCCTGAATTCTCCGTCGGTCCGCAGATCATACCAGATCGTCCAGATCCGCCGATACCCGAATGCCGGATTCTCTTCAAAATAGGGGCTCATTATGCCATCGTCCAGATCTTTATCGCTGACGCTTTCCAGCAGCGTCCGCGCAATCCGGACTGCTTCTTCCTGGTTGATCTCGCCTTCTTCCGGCAGGATAAATCTCTGGGATTCCGATGACAGCATGCCGTATTTGTCCAGCATCTGATTGTACCAGTATTTATCCTCCACGGACCAGGCAGGCGTACCGCCCTCCACGTCACGCAGGGTTGACAGAATGGTTTCCAGGCAGATCAGGTCCACCCTGTCCTCACCGATATAGTCCAGCATGATCCGGTCGCACAGGGCGTCCTTCTCAGCGTCTGTCATGCCTTCGCCCTTGAGCAGGCGTTCCGCGTCAGCGTTCCCCTTCAGGGCTTCCATTTCATACAGATCCCGGACCAGTTCAATCTTGGTGGCCGTATCCCAGGTGTCATAGTATCCGTACTCGCCTTCCAGTTCCGCCACCTTTTCCCCGGCGTCTTTCCAGAGCACCGTGGCAGCCACGGCTACGGCCGCAAGGGCCAGGATAACCAGTGCAATTACCAGTGTCATTGATATTTTCTTAACCATGGGTTCTTCTCCTTTCGCTTTGCGCAGGACCTTGTAACGGAGCGAGGTCGCTTCATCCACTCCCCGTGTACAGTCGTCGATTGCGGCGCGGATGCTCATCATCAGTTCCTGATCATTTGCCATCATTCCCGCCCCCCTTCGAGTTCCTGCCTCAGTTTCTGTTTTGCCTTCCGGATTCTGTCTGAAACGGCAGCCTCCGTGATTTTCAGCATTTCCCCGATCTCCTTCATGGAGTATCCTTCATAGAAATACAGCAGAACAGCTTCCATATATTTGGGTTTCAGTTTCATGATCGCCAGCGTCAGTTCCACATGCTCGCTGTCCGGCGGCTCTGAGGACGCAGGCAGATCATTCAGGGATACCCGGGAATCTATATACCGGAACCAGGCGCTCCGCCTGTAGTCCCTGCAACCGTTCAGCGCGATTGTGATCAGCCAGGTTTTCTCGCTGCTTTCTTCCCGGAAGGAGTCCAGATGGCGGAATGCCTTCAGAAAGGTTTCCTGCACAACGTCCTCCGCCGCGTTCCAGTCTCTCAGATACAGACAGCAGAGACGCAGCAGGTCTTTTTCATATTGCTGGACTATCCGGTCCAGCCGGTCAATCTGGGCTTGATCCGGCGCCTGAATCACTCCCACCGTCATCACCTCCTCATCCAATTAGACGAAACGCAGCTGTAAAACTTAAGCGAAAAGAAAAATAAAAAATCGTCTGTTACCGACAAGCGGCCAAATAACAGACGTTTATAACCTGGTGTTTTCTTCCAAGTGGACACTGGGGACTGTCCCCGGTGTCCACTTTCAAAAACAAAAAAGCCGCCCGAAGGCGGCTATATGTATCAACGGATTAATCATCCGCGGATTCGTATTTTCGGGCGGAAAAGTATTTGTCGTCCTCTTCCGGGAACTCCATCGTCGGAACATTTGCGGCCATGACAGCCGTACGGGCCACATCCTTTTCAAGATCACGCACTATGATCCGGTTCATCAACGCTTCGTCGACCGGGATCACCGGCTCCGCTTGCACTTCTTCGATCGTTCCTGATTTCATCTGTTCCCAGGGAGCTTTCCGGGCTTCAATTCGATCTTTCAGCGCTTTCACGCCTTCTTCCGTCTTCCGCGCGCATTCCCTTCCCAGTGCTCCAATTCCTGTCATCATAGCGTCAAACCGTAACGCAGCTTTTTCTATCCGTGCTTCACGCGCTTCCCAGCGGGCTTCCCGCATTGCTTCCTTGAGTTCCCTGCTGTCTTCCCGGCATTCCCGGATTCTCCTCCTTACAAGTTTCGCGGTTTTCTTTACACTCTTTCTGTTTTCCCTGGCTCTCCTGTAAAATGTGGTATCCCGGAGGGAGAGCCAAACAATCAGTCTCATGACCAGAACCAATACAACCATCAAAATCGGTCCGAGCATTCGTTCTCCCTCCTTTCAAACAGGAATGCTTTACGGTATGGAAGCAGTATAACACCTCAGGTGCTGTCAAAAAAGGATTCTGTTCGTAAAATATCCAGCTATATTTTTCCAACAGAGAAAACATACCGGTGGCCCCGCCGGCTGTTCAAATTTCTGAGCGCGATCCGGAGCAGTGTCATAGCCCGTAACATTGCTCATCTGTCGTTCACCTCCTGCATTTGTACAGGCGATTTAAAACCACATTCATCGCATTTTATCTTTTCTTTTTTCCAAAAACAAAAAAGCCGCCCGAAGGCGGCTGAATGAATCAATAGACTAATCATCCGCGGATTCATATTTACGGGATGAAAAGTATTTTTCGTCTTCTTCCGGAAACTCAATCGTCGGAACATCCGCGGCCATGGCTGCCGTACGGGCATCCCTTTCCAGATCCAGCACCAGTTCAAGGTTCTCCTGCGCTTCATTGTCTGCAGTCACCGGCTCCGCTTTCACTTCGCGAACACTCTCCGTCTCTTCCAGCTCCTGGCGGGCTTTTCGGGCTTCGATTTCGAGTTGCAGCGTTTTCATGCGGCCCGCTGTCTTCTGCGCCAATCTTTTCCCGCGTTTTTCAATCCCGGCCAGTACAGCATCCATCCGCTCTCCGGCTTTCTCTATCCGGGCTTCACGCGCTTCCCAACGGGCGTCCTGAATCGCTTTATGGAACTCCCAGCTGTCTTCCCGTGCTTCCCGAAATTCCCTTACCGCAGCCTTTACCGCTTTCCGTATGGCCTTTCCAATTTTCCGGACTTTCCCGACGGGCTGCTTAATCCCCATGGCTTTCCGGAGGCTGCGCTTTGCACGTATTTCATCGCACACAAGAAACAGGAACAGCAGTATCAACACCACGTACATTCGTTCCCTCTCCTTTCAGCCCGGAATGCTTTTTGCTTAAATCAACCAAAAATCCCCATGGAAAGATCCACCAGGCCGTGCAGCAACGCACAGCCGAAGATATTCCCGTACCGGCGATACAGCCAGGTGCAGACCAGATGCCAGACAAACTGCATAGGCGCGTTCGCGATAAAGGTGGGCCAGTATTCCGCAAATCCCATACCCCGCCTGGCCATCTGGAAGGGCATATGCATCAGCACAAACAGGATGCCGCCAACCAGGATCGTCAGCCATTCCTTCTTCAGGGCCGGGAACAGCCGGGGCTGGATAAACCCGCGGAAGGCAATCTCCTCGCACAGGCCGATAATAATGAAATACTGGAACACATTGTACAGAATCTCACCTGCCGGCAGCAGCTTCGCCCCGGAAACAATCCCGGGAATAATTGTCCAGGCTGCCAGGAACACCAGTCCGATCGCCGCTCCCATAAGCAGGGACGGTTTCAGGTTGCGCAGGGTAATGCCCACATGGGACAGGTGTTTCACACACAGCAGCACCGGTATCAGGGCAAGAATCAGGTTGCCGGCCTCGATCAGGTAACGTCCTGTCCGGGCCTGCTCCCGGCCCATCCAGAAATATGCCGCCATAAACAGCGCATAGTAAATCAGCGCCGCTGCCATATCTTTCAGGGTATAGTGCTCCATCTGTTCGCGGTATACCGGATCAATTGCCAGAAAACTCTTCTTCATATTCCTGTCTCCCAATCCTGTTTTTTTCGTCTCTCTGAGATCAGCATCAGGAGGCATTATACCACAAACATCACCGTTGGTTTCTGGCTGATTCAATTCAGGTTCATGCTTTATCAGATAGTTCCGCAGCTGGGCCCGGACGCTCCAGGGCCTTGAATACACCTCGCCCGGTATCGGCGGCATCCAGCCGATCAGTACACTCATATAATCCCAATGGCCAAAGGCGCAGTACACATGTTGTGTTTTGTTCTTGAGCTGTTCCTCTTCCCGCTCTGTATGATAAATCCACGCAAGCAGGACATAGCTCCACACAAACACCATTCTGTCATCCGATTCAGGATCTTCCGCCCGGCACAGGGCTTCCACTTTCTCTTCCAGTTTCTCACTGTAACGATCTTCCGTAATCAGGTCGATCACAAGATCCAGCAACGGATTGTCCTCATTCGCCGCTTCCATCGCATAGGACAGCATATCCGATAACGTTACAATTTCATATTGCCAGCCCCAACGCAGTTCCTGCCACGTCCAGGACTGTTTATACGGTTTTAATTCAGAAAATGCCGGAGCAAAACCGGCAAATGTTTTCACATGCATCATCCGGCAATCACCGTCCTCAGTCCAAAGCATAAGCAGTTCAGGGGTTTTGTGCCCTGTGCCGATTATATCATGGCTTCAGCGGCCGCAGTGTAACAATACAGTAAACATTTATGGACACCGAAGATATTCGGTGTCCACTTTGCAGAATTCAACAGTTCTTATTTCTTCCGTCCTATTCCCGCCAGGCCAAGAACGGCAAAAATAATCAGGGCAATGGAACCCGCCATCAGGAAATAATAACCCATATTGTTCTGGATTAACGATCTTGCCAATGCGTCTATTTCTTTTCCCAGGTTCGTCGTAATGCTGTTGTTCTCAATGAAAAACATTGCTAAAGAAGCCATTCCCAGAAATACAACCGGCAGATATTTCCCTAAAACGGAGAAAATGAAAGCAGCGCCGGCGATGATAATAATATAAATCCAGTCGTTACTGTCTTTCAGGCTTTTGGATACCGTTATTCCCAGCCCGGAAACAGAAAAATAAGGGAGGAAAACGCTGACGCCAATTACCAGACAGGCAATGATGCAAAGGATCTTTATTTTCATCTGAATCATCTCCTCAATGCTTCAATATATAATAAACAATACCATCAAAACATCATCCACACAACAAAAAAAGGCTGCCGCCCGAAGGCAGCAGCCAGACATATATCAATTCAATTGTTCACAGCATCATATCCGCAATCTCAGTCGGCGCAGCAGGCATCGCTGACGCTTCAACCCGCTGCTTGCTTCGATTGACTCGTTCACTTCATTTCGGCTTCGCCGACAGCCCACAGGGCTGACATTCAGCTCGCTCCCCAGGGTTCCTCATACCCCATGGCCCGGTCGCTGTCCTCCAGTCCGGCAGTAGTGGGATCCACGATCACGCCAATGAGTCCCAGGAAGGTCAGCACCTGGTTCAACAGCTGCACCACCATGTTCTGGGTCACTGCCGGGAACACGTCAAACAGCGCCAGCAGGCTGTAGATGAAGCCCACCACTAGGCTAAAGAAGCTTCCCAGCCACACCTTGTTCTTAAAACGCACTTTCCAGTTGATTTTCATCCTCATTCCTCCTTACAGATGTTTGATTTCCTTCAGTTCGTCCTGCAGGTTTTTGACGGTTTCCTCCAGGCGAAACATCCGTTCTACCACGCTGTTGTGCTTATCCACCTTCTCCTCCAGCTTTTCCAGCCGGTAGGACACCAGCGCTGTCTGCTTCCGGTTGCTCACATAGACACCCAGGAACGCGAACCCGGCCGTGATCAGTGCAACAACTATTGTTTCAAGGTTCATGATTCATCACCACCTCTCCCCTCTGTCAGCGCCGCCCAGGTCTTCGGGCCGACAATCCCGTCCACTTTCAACCCATGATCCTGCTGGAACGCCTTCACCGCCGCCAGTGTATCTTTTCCAAATTCTCCATCAATCCCATATGTACCGACACTGTATCCTGCCTGTTCCAGCAAAGTCTGGCACTCCCTGACCGAGGCTCCTCTTGAACCTTTCCGGATCGTTTTGCGTTCTCGCACGCCATTTAATTCTGAATTATGAATTCTGAATTCTGAATTGTATTCAACGCCGGTCAGCTCCCCCCAGTGCGTCCACTTCCCGGCGCTGACTTTTGTCGTAGTCACGCCTTTGATCGTCCCCATGGCCTCAATCACGATTCCGTCGCCCGCATACAACCCCACATGGCTGTAATTGCTGCCGTTCCAGACGAAAACCGCGGTGCCGGGCTTCAGGGTTCCCTGATCCGTCCGCTTCCCCTTGTTCAGTTCCCCCTTGTTCACACAGTATTTCCGGTACATGGTGTCGGAGCCGTGGTACATCGTCCCGCCCAGCTTCTTAAAAGCCCATGAAAAAAGGCCGCTGCAGTCAGCGACCGTGTGCCCGATCCATTTGTTCCCGTACTTCCGTCCCTGGGCCCGGCTGGAATCCGTTGTCTTTTCCAGTTCCTTCTGTTTTGCCTCCGTCCAGGCTTCCCCGGCCGTACCCCAGATGTAACCCCAGTGCTCATCCAGCGCCTGCCGGAATTTTGCGATCAATGCATCCGGTGTAATCATTCAATTCCCCCTTAAATAATTCATAATTCACAATTCATAATTCATAATTTTGTTTTCATGCCCATACTGTGATGATGTTCCTGTTACCTTCCTGAACGTGTAGTGAAAAAGAGATCTGCCGCTCATTGATCCTGATTTCTGAATTCATTTTGCCTTCGAGGCAAAAAAGCAATATCTATTTTTCTCTTTTAGCCCTGTTTCCCGGCTCTCAGCTGTCATATGCTGCAAACAGCAAAAAAGCGGCTTTCGCCGCATTTGGAGGAAGATATCATGAAGAAAGAGATGTTTATCGTAAGCTTCTGCTACCGTGGCTTGCTCGGCGGTGAAATCATCGCGGATGATCAGGCCATCACCTACAAGACCGGCAAACTGACAATTCCCGCTGAATACCGGAACCTCGAAATGAGGTATACGGATATCGCCTATGTCTATGCTGACAAGGCCGCGTTCCTTCCGGCGGTTTCCGTTCATATGAAGAATGGCAGCAACTACAAGTTTGTCTTTTTCTTCGGCCGGAAAAAATTCTTTGAGCTGATGAAAAGCCAGGGAATTGCTGTTAATTCATAATTCACAGCAATTCCGGAATCAGATCCAAAAATCTATTTTTCTCTATTTGTCCTGTTTTCTGTCCCCCGTTTTGTAATATGCTGTAGCCTGCAACATCGCGGCAAGTGCTGCAAACGGAGGAAGATTTCATGAAGAAAAACAGGTTTTACGTAAGTTTCTGCTGCAACAAGTATTATTATCCGGACGGCGAACTCACCGTGGATGATCAGGCCGTCACCTACAAAACCACCCAGGTGACAGTCCCGGCTGAATACTGGAACCTCGAAATGAAGTATACGGACATTGGCTATATCTATACCGAAAAAACAAAGTGTTTTAAGACAGTTGTCATTCATATGAAGGACAGCAAAAACTACAAGTTCATCATCTATTTCGGCCGGAAAAAGTTCTATGAGCTGATGAAGGCCCACGGCGTGACGGTCAATACATAACGCAGCGTAAATGCGGCGGGAATGTGACTGCTGGGGACTGATAGTCTGTCACTGTTTTCGAAGAAAATGTGACTGAGTGTCTGTCCCCCTGTCACCGTTCCCGCCGCTGCTGCGTTATGGATTGATTCTGAGAATCAGAATCAATGCTTTAATTCTGAATTATTCCAATTCCTATGGGAATCGGAAATACTTCCCTCGTCTCCACAGGTAATGAGCCCGTCATAGACACTGTCACCGTTCCGTCCCCGTTGTCTGTCTGCGTACTGCCCGGCAGGGCAATACCCAGCACCTCGGGGACGGTTTTGTTTGTCCCGTCCCAGGTCCACAGGGCCAGCTTCGCCAGCAGGTACTGCCGGAAGGTTTCATCCGGCACATCCGTTCCAATATCGGTACGGTTCAACCCGATGGCTGCCGCGATCTGATCCAGCTGAACCCCTTCCGCTTCTCCGAAGGAAAACCCCGCCTGCAGCTGCGCAGCCAGTGCCGCCAGGTCCGATACCTGCCGGAGCACTGCCTCCGCCAGCGCCATAAAGCGGGGCCGGTCCCGGGAAGCGCCCGGGAAAAGAGAAAGCCATTCCATCATTTCTCCCCCTTACACAAAATGAATCGCAATGCCCGTTCCCGGCGCCGCGGAGATTTTTTCATTCCACGCACAGGGAACCAAGTCCCGGATCACGCCGGAAACTCCCGATCGTGTCACCTGAATATCCGTGACCACAAAGGTTTTTGCGATAGCCGGATCCGCGGCATAGGCAACCCCGTACAGCTGCGGGACGTTCAGCGGAGCTGCCAGGCTGAGACTGTCCAGGTATTCCGTTACCGCGGGAAGCACCGCGTTCTGGATTGTTTCCTGGTTTCCGCCATCCACCACCCGGATATACAGATGGAGAAAGATCCTCTTTTCCGTAAACCGGGTAAACGCCACCGTATATTCCCGTCCATCCGCATCCACCGCGATGCCGGAATGGCTGCCCCAGGCTCCGACTCCCGGCGCCTTTTTGTCATAGATGGCCTGGGCTACCGCGTTTGCTCCACCGGACCGGGTGACCACCGCGATGCTGTGGGCCGGAATACCGATGCTGTCCGTGCTGTCCGTTTCGTTGATATATACCACCGCATCCCGGACTCCCCTGGCGGCTTTCACTGCCGCGAGCAGGGCGTCCACGGATCCTGAACTCCGGCCTGCCAGGGAATGCCGGATCCGGGCACGGACGGAAGCATCTGTCTCCCCGGCCTCCCGGATAATCCCGTACTGGGGCAGCAGCAGATCCAGCGCCTGGCCTGTGGCATAGGCCGGATTCCGGCTGTTATAGGCCTGCAGCACCAGGGCGGACACGTCGTCCAGTGCTTTGGCGAAAACGGAAAGCAGCTGGTAATCCGGCACGGAAGCGGACAGTTCCGATTCAATGCCGAAGATGCTCCTGTACGCCCCCGTCAGTTCCTCCAGCCGTTCCTCATAGGTTGGAAGGTGGAGGCCGGAGGCGTCAATGTATGGTGCGAAATAAGCCATAGAACCTCCCATTCATATTTGTCTTCCTTTAGGTAAAAATCTTTTATGCTAAAATGAAACCTGTTTTCCGGCTTCTCCGTCTAACGGATGGAATCAAACCCGGACAGATGATCTTCAGGAGGAACCAAAGTGACCAACCAAGCTTTTACCGAGGCCGTTATCCGGATGACGCCCACGCTCTACCGGATCGCCCGCGGCCAGCTGCTGATCGAAGCAGACCAGCAGGATGCCGTACAGGAGGCCATCCGCCGCAGCTGGGAAAAGCGAAACAGTCTGAAGAATGAGCGCTATCTGCAGACCTGGGTCATTCGTATTCTCCTGAACGTATGCCACGATATCCAGCGGCATGGAAAAAGGGAGTTCCCAATAGAAGAACTCCCCGAACAGCAACAGGAGGCACCGGATTATATCGACCTGCGGGACGCCCTGTTCCGGCTGCAGGAAAAAGAACGCGTCCCCGTCATCCTGCATTATGTTGAAGGATATGACGTGAAGCATGTCGCTGAAATCCTGAAGATTCCTGTCAATTCTGTCAAAACCCGGCTCATGCGGGCCCGAGCCCATCTGCGGGACATCCTGAATGAGGAGGCACTGGAAGACAATGAAACGAAATGAAGATTTCAGAAAAGCATTGGGACAGCCGGATGAATATTTCCGGCGGTCCGTCATCGATACACTTGACCAACTGAACAGGCAGGCGGAAAAGGAAAGCCGCCCGCAAAGGAGATATACCACCCAGATTATTGCCTCCTTCGCGGCGGTGGTGCTGCTCGTCGCCGGCGTTATCTTGAACCGGCAGTATTTCCCGGGCACCTCCCCGGACGGGCATATTGATACCATCAACCCCACGCCCACTGTTGCCACCCAGGTTGCAGAATCGTCTTCCATTGTGGATACAGCTTATGCCACCATGGTGTTCAAAGATGCTGTGAGAGACGGCGACAACATCCGTTTTACGCTGGAAATTCAGCCCAAGCAGGAAAAAAACCTGATCCTTTCCGCGAATCATCTTCTCACATCCGCCTGTAAATACACTGCGGACTTTTACGGAATTCAGCCGAAAGACCCGGAGCAGTCCATGTACAGCTGGGTTGTGGATCATGGATATCAGGAAGCCCTGGCTGTCAGCCTGAATTCTCCGTGGGACGGAACAGAGGGACCTTTCTACGGCTCCTACCAGGAGGAAAAATGCCAGCTCCGGGACGACGGCTCCGCTGTGATGACCCTTGTCGGTCCTGCTGCTGACGATAATGTATATGAACTGGAATGGCATATAGTTCCCTGGAATATGGAAGACAAGGGCAATTCGTTCCATCCTGATCTTCACAACCACGGAACCATCCGACTTGTAGTTGAGGAAACGCAGATTTTCGCTGTCGCCATCACACCTTCCACCATGCCCGATTTAGAATCAAGCGACGGATATAATAACGCCTCGCAGAAGAGCGATTCTTCCGTTATGGAATCGGACCTGGCCACCGTGACCTTCCTGGATGCGGTGATTCAAAACTACGAAATCCATCTGTCCTTTGACGTCCGTCCGAAGCATGAGAAATGCTTTGTTATGGATTCACAGCATCATTCGCTCAGCCGCTGCAAATATGTTTCGGACTTCTACGGAATACAGGCGGATGACCCGGAGCAGACCCTTCTCCAATGGGTGACAGAACATGGTTATCAGGAGATAATGCATGTTTCGATTGCTCCTCCGAACAACGGAGAATACGGTTCCTTCCGCACTGAAAGCTACCAGCGGATGGATGACGGTTCAGTCCGGATGACCATTGTCGGCCCGGCGCTTTCCGACAGCCTGGTCTATGACATAGAATGGGATGCCACATCCCGGAGAACAGGCAACACAGACCATCAGTCTGAAAGCCAGATCATGCATCTCGATCTTTCCGAAACCGGCGTCACCACCCTGCCTTCTGCAGAAACTCCTTCTGTGCAGACTGAACTGGCCGATCTGACAATCCAAAAGGCTGTCTATGGCGGCCACGGCGTTTATGTGAATGTGGAAGTCGTTCCCAAACAGGAAAACTGCCTTATCCTGAATTCAGGCATCGATCCTTATGCGGATTTCCCGGAAAAGATCGGAAAAACATCGGATTATGAAGGCCAGTCCATCATGAAGTGGGCTGTCGAGCATGACTGCCAGTCGGTCGTACGACTCCGGATCTCTTCCGCGTTTGACAAGGAAACTCCCATGAAGCCCAATGTGATCTACACTGTCCCCGCTCCCGCTTTTTCTGCCGAAATAGAAGAACATGTGGAATACAGGGACGATGGCTCAAGCGTCATCAAAGTCGTCGGCACTGCTGTTCCGAATCTGCAGGTATACAGGTTACAGTTCATTATGCATGAGATGGATATGTCAAAAGCATACAGTTTCCCGTCAGACGGAGGCGGCACGCTCACGATGATCGCAGATTCACAGACCATAGCAACCCTTGCCTTCACCGTCTCTGAACTGGATGAGGAACCACAGATCCTTGCCGAATACAAATCCCAGCCTGATCCGGATCAGGCAGAGCCGGAACCCGAAATCACCGTCACCCTCCTGCACACTTCCTCTTATGACTGCTATGACGTCAGGCTCCCCAATGAAGTTCAGGCCCTGTCCACTGACATCTACGGCAAAGAACACTATTTTTTCCCATCTCTGAACTTTGGTGAACAGGGAGCTATTTCTGCCAATCAGGCCGTTACAAAAGAAGACGACGCCTACATCTATCGCTGTACCTGGATCTTCCCCGACGACCTGCCGGATACGCTGGTAGTGGATAACGGAGTCTTCCGGCGGGAGCTCGTCAGGGTAAAGTAATCACTGATCTGCTATTCATACTGAATATTCGCGGTTCCGTTCTCTGTCACGATCTCGCAGACGTAACGGAACCACCTGCCCTCAACAGAAACCTTTCCCTCCCGGACGTCCAGCACGCCGGGAGTTTTCCGTATGTACCCGGAAATGTAATTGGACAGTACCTGCTGGTCCGCTTCCGTCAGCCTGGATTCCTTCAGCATCTCCAGGATGCCATTTCCCCAGTCCGGGTTTTCCCACCATTCTCCCGTCAACAGCTTCAGCCTGTTCCGGACGAGTTCCGCCTCCGCCCGGGCACCCGTCAGCTGGTCGGAAGCAGAAAACACAGGGAGGATATCACCGGCTTCATCCACAGGTCGGAAAAGCATATGACCCCCCTCTTTGAATTCAGAATTAAGAATTCAGAATTCAGAATTAATACTCTGATTACTTCCTAACTTCTATCCGCAACCTCAATCGTCGCTCCTACCTCCTACCTCCTACCTCCTACTTCCTACTTCCTACCTGTTTTAAATCCCACGAACGCGAACGCGTCCGACAGGGAATGCTGCCTGCCGGATAAAGGAACCTCCGCCCTGCCGGACTCAAACCAGGCGTCAATGTCACAGTCGGCAAAAACCAGCAGGCAGGCGTCTCCCGGGTTTACCTCAAATGGTACGGGCATAAAGACCGGCACATCCTGAAGCAGCGGCATTTCGCAGGGTTCCCCGTTTCTCCGGTTCCGCTTCAATGCCGGGCGGACGGAAGCCGTTCCGGTTTCCGGATCAAAGGCTTCCACCGTCCCCGGCAGGGCGCAGTGAAGGGAGGAGAGAATCTCCGTCTTCAGCGCCTGGATGCCGGAAGGAAACCCCTCCGTTTCAGTCGAATTATTCATTCTGTCACCTCGATAAAAGAAATGTGTAAGGAGAAACCTTCTTTGAAACTGCTGATTGCTTCGGATATCCACGGTTCCGCCCTGTACTGCGGAGAACTGCTGAAAGCTTATGACCGGGAAAAAGCCGACCGGATGCTCTTGCTGGGAGACGTTCTTTATCACGGTCCCCGCAACGACCTTCCCGACGGCTATGCCCCGAAGGAGGTCATTCCCGCCCTGAACGCGCGGAAAAACGATATCCTCTGCATCCGGGGAAACTGCGACACGGAAGTGGACCAGATGGTGCTGGACTTTCCCCTGATGGCGGATTATGCCCTGCTGTGCGTTGACGGCCTCCGGATTTATGCCACCCACGGCCATGTTTTCAACCCGGATCATATGCCGCCGCTTCAGCCCGGCGATATCCTGCTCTATGGCCATACCCATATTCCTGCCTGGGATCAACGGGACGGCGTCCTGTGCCTGAATCCCGGCTCCGTCTCCATTCCGAAAGCAGGATCCGAAAGAAGCTACATGGTGCTGGAAAATGGCGTGTTCAGCTGGAAGAAACTCAATGGAGAAGAATACCACACTCTCTAATTCACAATTCATAATTCAGAATTATTACTGCCCCCCACTAACCTTTGGGGTTTAAAAGTATCTATCATTTTTAAGTTTTAAGTTTTCAGTTATTGAGCAGTTGTCCAAATCTCTGATTTGGGTAACAACTGCCATGTTACAGCCGTTCATTTCTGCAAGCTATAAGCGCTACAGAAATGAAATACGGCGATCACAAAGTATTCATTTTTATAATCAGCGTGCTCTCCCACCTTCCCCCATGCGTATTGATATCTACCCTCCGTTCCACAACGAGTCCCTCCGCGGACCCGTTTTTCCATTTTACGGAGACTTTTTCTCCTACCGGCCAGCCGGTTACGGTGGTTCGCAGGATCATCTGCCCGTCGGTGAAGGACGGCACGTCGATCAGGTCCCGTTCGGAAAAAAACAGACTCACCGGCAGCCCCTCCCGGGGAATGCCCCGCAATCCTGCGGGGCTGAGACAGGCCCGGGCATCTGCCGCGGAAAGTGCTTCATTCACACATTCCGCCGCCCGGCCGTAAAAAGCCTGTCCGCGGCTGCGGACAGGATCCTTTCCGGGAAAAGACAGCAGCGGGATTCCCGTTCCGGAGGCAGCCAGGATTCTCCGCAAGGTTTCGGACATGGAAACGCCGGCCTCCACAGACAGGGAGACCGGTGCTTCCCACAGGGCAAGGCCCGGGGAAAAGACCACTTCCGTGAGCGCTCCCTCCGGCACATTCTGCCGGAGCACTGCTGAGATCCTGCCGTATGCCAGCAGGGAGTTATCCCGCAGGACAGTCAATTCTTTCGCGGCATACAGCTGCCCGGCACCGGAATCCGGCAGGTTCAGGATCCGCAGGGTATAGGGCAGCGGCAGCAGCCCCAGGGCTTCCCTGCCTGTCAGGTGCGCATAACAAAAACCGGTCACCTGTTCCCCGTCCGCGAGGACGGTCAGTGACCGGAAAAGATTCTTTTCCATATCTCTTATATATTCACATACTCCGAAACGTCCATACCGATCCGGCTCATGGCGTCCCTCAGGCCCGTGAGGATTTCCTCCCGGCTGAATCCCGCCTTGGCAAGGAAGTCGTCATCCTTGCTGTTCACGTGTTCATAGAACATGAGGATCAGCGGCCCCAGCGCGTCCTTGGGCATACCGGACGTCTCGATGATTTCAAACAGCCGGTTTTCCGCCGCGTTGATTTCCCCTTTATCCACCAGTTCCAGCAGGTAATCATTATTGCCCTTGAATTCATCCCCGTAGGCAATGATCAGATCCTGGGCGTCCAGCTTTTTCCCGAAAAGGATCACGGCCAGCATCTGGATAATGCCGTAGATCATGCGCATGATGTAGTCTTTCTCGTAGATATACATTGGCCGAAATCTCCGTTTCGTGGTTTTTGTTCATTGTACATGATATTGTTTCCTGGAGCAATTTTGAATTCATAATTCACAATTCATAATTCATAATTGAGTATGATCTCTTAACATGTGATGTTCCGATTAGCAAAAGATTTACATCCCCGGAGGAGATCTGTCCGCATCCTCAAAGGTCGCACATAGCCCTTGGAGCGGGCTATGCTCTTCCTTTCGGATGACTCGTTCGAGTCACTTCCTGTTTCACAGGATAGCCCACTGGGCTACCGTTTCTCTCGCTCTCCACTACGGTCGGGATGACAACGTGGGCGCAATGGTTTATTCATAGCGTAATGAACCCGCCACATTTCAATTCCGAAAACAGCTCCTCAGGAGCTGTTTTATCCGCCATTTTTAAGTCTTAAGTTTTCAGTTTTAAATATTCATTAATTCAGCATCCTGTCGCTCCACAGGATGCTGAATTCCTGCAGGTTCCCTGCAGCCGGGTCAGGTGATTCCGTCTCCTCTCCCGCTCTCAGGCAAATCAGCGATCCCACCCCTTTCCCTTCCCGCAGATGCCGGAAGGGCAGCAGCAGATCATTCACCTCTCCCCGGGAGCAAATCAGCGGAATCATGTTCACCAGCAGCTCTCCCGTTGCGTGATCCCGCAGCGAAAAGAACCACTGATCCGGCGCCGGCAGGTACCGGATCTCCACCTGTGCCTGCATAGGTTCTCCGTCCAGGGTAACGTTCAGGGTCATCACCTGGCGGGGAGAAGAATTTAAAGGGAGTAAATAGCCTGAGGAAGATGTAAATTCACAATTCATAATTCATAATTCATAATTGTTATGGTCACATTTCAGGTAATACGGAAATCAGAGACATGGCCACTGCTCAACAATTCATAATTATTATAGTCTTGATTCAAGCAGTCTGTTCATAGTCTCGGCGGTCAACTGAATCAAATTACCGGTAAAACCAGTATTCTCGCGGGTTGAGGAATTGTCGTTGGTCTTCACAGCGTTCTCCCCGTCCGACGCTACATACTGGGTAAAGGTCAGGCTTCCGCTCCAGCCGCACTGGTTCTCCTCATCCTGGGTAGCGGTGATCTCCGTCAGCAGCATATCCGTGTAGCTTCCCATGGAGGTGACCACACCGCAGAGCATGCGTTTCCTTTTGAGCCCTGCCATGGCCGCCAGCATGCGGGCCGCCCATCCGGGCGAGTGCTCTGTGTCCGTTTCAATCACGGTAAGCGTCACCCGGTCCGGCTGGTTCCTGGCTCCGTTGATCAGATCCGCGCCCTGGGCGGCGGTGCTGCTCAGGTTCAGCGACAGGCTGTGCTCAATGGCTGTTACGCCGGTAAAGTGCCAGGCGCAGGGCTCGCCGTTCACCCGGGCGGTCACGTAGGCGGCGGACGCGGCATTCATATTCTTCCCTCCTTTCGGGCATAAAAAACAGCCTGCCGTCGGCAGGCCGGAATGAGTTGATCAATGATTATCTGACAAACTGGAAGATGCAGAAGGCCGCGTAGACACACAGCAGGATGATGCCCTGGGGCCGTGTCAGCTTCTGGCGCTTCAGCGCGGGCAGGGTCATAAACAGCATGACGAAGAACATCACCGGGATATCCACGGCCAGGGAAACCGGAATCCCGAAGAGGCTCTTGGCGGTGGGCACCGCGAAGGGGCAAAGCGCCGTGCTCAGGCCGGACACCAGCACCAGGTTGAACAGGTTCGCGCCCACGATATTGCCCAGGCTCAGGGCGCTGTGTCCCTTGCGCAGGGCGGTGATGGCCGTCACCAGTTCCGGCAGGCTCGTGCCCAGCGCCACAAAGGTCAGGGCGATCACGGATTCCGGCACACCCAGCCACTCTGCGATCAGGGTTCCGTTGTCCACCAGCAGCCTGGCGCCGATAGCAATCGCCGCCGCGCCGACTACCAGCATCAGCATCGTTTTCCAGAGGGGATTGTCCTCGGTATTTTCCGACTGGTCCTCCACGCCGAAGCCGTGCCGTTTTCCGGACCAGATGGTGTAGGCGATATAGGCAGCAAACAGCAGCAGCAGGGCGATGCCGGACAGCCGGGTGAAATACCGGTCGATGTAGGCATTCAGTGCATAGAAGACCGCCGCGGCGAAGAAGAAAATCACCGGCGTACGGAAGGTTCTCGCTTCCACCTTGCAGGGCCGCACCGCAAAGGTGATGGCCGAGATCAGCGCCGTGTTGCAGATCACGCTGCCGATGGCGTTGCCGTAGGCAATCTCACTGTGGCCGCTGAGGGCACCGGTCGCGGAAACCAGCACCTCCGGCAAGGTAGTTCCGATGGATACCACCGTTGCTCCGATCACGAGCTCCGGCACATGAAAACGGCGGGCCAGATCCGTGGAACCGTCCACAAACCAGTCTCCGCCCTTAATCAGCAGAATCAATCCGAGTATGAATAACAGAACCGGCACGAGCATGCTTATCTCCTCCTGACCGGTTGATTATACCACACTAACTTCATATCGCGACCCTTGCTTTGAGAAAATAGTCCCGGCTATTCCGCCGAAAACCGCAAAATAGATTTTTGCCTCAGCTGAAAGCGGACTCCAGCGTCCGCTGCAGGTACCGTTCCGTCATGCTGTACAGGGACTGGCCAATCTGTTCCGGATCCGTGCCGGAGGCATGCACCTGGATGCTCACCGGTGCGGAGACGTTCTGATGAGTCTGGTAAATGGTCGTGGAAACTTCTCCCGCCAGAGGACCGCCGGTGAGTGTGTTGCCCTGCCAGCCCAGGTTTCCCAATGATTTCAATTCTGAATTCTGAATTCGTAATTCTGAATTATCAAGTCTCTCCCTCGCCGCCGGGGACAGTTCTGAGAGCAGCTGGCGCAGCAGGGGCAATGCCTTCTCTTCCTTCTTCACGGGAATAATGTATTCCGCGTCCCCATCCTCCGCCACCTGCACGTCCGTCGGTTGGGAAAACCTGCCGCCGGTGGACATCTTCAGGGTCGTCCCGGTGCTTTTGCTTTCCTCCCCGCCCGTTTCCGCCCGGAATCTGATATCCACCGGCTCGGCAAAGATGCTGCGGACGCTGCTCATGGCGGACCGCGCCGCGGAAGTGATTCCGGAGGTGTTCACTTTCAGGGAGATCGGCTGTTTCACCAGTGCGGTAAAAGCCTCATAATCGCTGAAAGCCTTTGACAGCTCCAGCCCCACCGCCAGCCCGCCAAGGCCGCCCATTCCTTCCGTAGTGATGCCGTATCCGGCGGAAAAGTTCGGCAGGATGCCCATATCCTCCGCGAAGGAGTGAATTGCCCCCGAAGCAGCGTTGAACGTTTCCGCCAGGGAATCTGCCAGCTCCCGGTTTTCAGCCAGGATCGTCTGGAGCCGGGACACCCCGGCCTCGTCAATATCCACCGCAAAGGAAGCCAGGAACTCCTGATCCGCCATACAATCATCTCCCTGATAAAAAAATATCAATTCATGGAACTTTCCGGAATTCCCGGCGTCTGAATAAGTGCAGCGGGAAAAACGCTGCAGGAAAGGAAGTAACGAAAATGAAAAAACTGATTGCCCTCATCCTGATGCTCCTGATGATGATCTCCGCCGCGTCCGCGGAAGGAACCCTGTGCGGCGGCTGGACGCCCTCCGCGGATCCCGCCGTCACCGAAGAGCTCAAAACCCTCTTTGACAAAGGAACGGGAACCCTGACCGGCGCCAGCTATATCCCGGTGGCCTATCTGGGCAGCCAGGTGGTAGCCGGAACCAACCATGCCTTCCTGTGCCGGGCCGTTACAGCTTATCCGGGTTCCCTGGAAACAGCCCCGGCCTATGCCATGGTTTATCTGTATGAAGACCTGGGCGGCAATGTGTCCATCCTGAGCATCGCGGACTTTGATATCGGTTCCCTCTGTACCTATTAATCCATTCCCCTCCATCCTCCTTCCCTCCCCGGACCGCGTATGGCCCGGGGATCTTTCTGTCCCGCACTGGACACGGGCGGTTCTGGAATGCTATCATTACCTCTGTTCAGACAGCACTTCAACCGGCTTTTGCGGAGGAACAACAGCAGATGAAACTGATCAGGCCTTCCATGGAATATGACCGCCAGATTCAGGCTTTCCGGAAGGAATATATGGCATACGGCGGTTCCATGGACGGAAGCTCCGGCCTGCGGAAGTTTGAAAACACACGGGACTGGCTGGATCAGCTGAATCCCCGGGAGACGCTTTACCTGTACCTCCGGGAAGAAGACGACAGGATTGTAGGGATTATCAAAATCCGTCCCCAGCCGGAAGAGTACGCGGGGCACATCGGCTACTGCGTTCTTCCGGGCGAACGCCGCAAGGGTTATGCCGGTCAGATGCTGGCCCTGATCCTGCCGGAATGCCGGCAGCTGGGCATCCATGACGTGCTGGTTTACTGCCTTGCAGACAACGAGGCCAGCCGGAAAACCATCCTGCGCTGCGGCGGCGTTTATGAAGCAACTGTTTCTGAGCCCCGCAGCGGGAAGCAGCTTGAACAATACAGGATCCATCCGGACTGATCAGAACAGGGAGGAATACAGCCATGAAAACCATTTATACGGTTCAGCATACACAATCCATCCATCACACCAACGGCATGGTCGGCTCCTGGACAGACTGGGAACTGACAGACCTGGGCAAACAACAGGCGGATCAGATCAGCCTCAAGCTGCAGAAGGAACTGGAGGGAAAAGCAGTGGTGCTTTACTCCTCCGACCTGATGCGCGCCAAGCAGACCGCCGGGTTTATCGCCGAGCGCCTGCAGGTCACGCCGGTTTACCGGACGGAACTGCGGGAACGCAACCTCGGCAAATGCTGCGGCAAATCCGTGCAGTGGCTTCGGGAAAACATCGAATGCCCGGAAAAAACCATCGACGACCGGCTTTTCTCGGATGCGGAAAGCCGCCGGGACGAATGGAACCGGCTGAAGCCCTTCTTTGACAGCGTGATGGCGGAAGAAGCCGAAAACATCATCATTGTGTCCCACGGAGATCTGCTCAGCGTTTTCAACGCCATGTTCCTCGGCCTGGAAGCGGAATCACTGAACACTGTGGATCTGTTCGGCTTTGCCGGCGGGGTTTCCCAGATGATCATCAAGGACGACGGAAAGCGGACGATCCGGCGTCTCAGCGATATGTCCTACGTCGGATAAACGATACCGGATCCGGCTTTTCTGAGAAAAATAAAAATCATACTGCCATCCTTTTTTCTGCTGCGTACAAATTCATGACAGGCCGATGAAGCCTGCCTGATCTGAAAGCAGCTACCGCCTGTTGAAGGCGCTGAAAGGAAGGAAATCATATGAAAAAGATTCTCAGCATCGTCATGATCCTGGTTACAGTGCTTACCCTGATGATCCCCGTCCTCGCCTCCGCCGAAGAATACAGCGGCGTGGATATGTGGGTGAACTGCGATAACGGAAAAACCCTGAACGTCCGGGAAGAGCCCCGCACCGGCAGCCGGGTCATCACCCGCCTGGAGTGCGGCACCAAAGTGCATGTTGACTACTTCACCGGAGACGGCTGGGCCGCCATCAGCGACTATCACTTCTCCGGTTATGTGCAGGCCAAATTCCTGGTCAGCGAAAAGCCCGGCAAATACGAAATCACCGAGCGGGAAGACGACTTTGTCGCCTTGAAGGAGCCCTACCTGGTCAGCGCCCTGGCCCGGAGCGCGAAATCCGACAGCAGCGTCGGCCTGCGCGTGAAGCCCAACAAAACCTCCAAGGCCATCCGCCGCCTGACCGCCGGCGACCAGCTGCAGGTCATTGCCCGCGGCAAGGTCTGGAGCAAGGTTGTGGACCTGCAGACCGGCAAAACCGGCTATGTTGCCAATGACTACATCCGGAAGATCTGAGACAGGAGGATAAGCATATGAACAGCAATCGTCGTGAACTGACCATGGAAGAACTGGAGCAGGTAAACGGTGCCGGCTTCTGGGATCTCCTGAAGGAAATCGGTGAAATGATCCTGGACGGCATGGCCGGCGCGGACAACTGACGCCCTGACGCCATATCATTCAATGCTTCTGCCCGCGCAGCCTCCGCTGCGCGGGTATTCATTTGGAAAAATAACCGGGGATATTTCTCCCATTTGAATCTGTTTTTCCCTCCCCCGCTGTCTTATCCTATGCACGTACCAAGTGATTGGTACACCTGATAAGACTTGAAACGGAGGAACATTAAAATGCTGCGCCTGCTTGGAATTCTGACCCTTGGAAATCTGATCTTCGGTGGCAATCGCCGCCGCAATGACAGTCTCCTTGGAGGTCTTTTACTCCTGCCTGCGCTGATTTTTGGCGGCTGGATCGCCCTCGCCGTTGTAGGCGGTGTGTTCAGCCTGATTGGCACGGTCATCGGCGGAATCTTCTCCGGACTGGCTTCCATTGCTTCCGGGATCTTCTCCGGCCATGGCCTTGTAATCGGCATCATCATCGGTATCGCCCTGTATTACTACGTCCGTCGCCAGAACAATGAAACTGCCGAGGAGGAGTAAAGCATGCTCATACTGATTGGTATTCTGGTCTTCAGCGCTTTCCTGTACAGGAAGAGCCTGCGGCTTGAAGGAGCCGCCGAAACAAACCAGGATCTGTCTGTCCGCGCCTATGTGGACGGCAAACGGGTAACCTCCTACGTGAAGGATCACGTTTCCTGAACGGTCAACTTAACCGGGCGGCTTGTGCCGCCCTTTTTTGATTGTCCCTGCGGATTCGGATCAGCTCCGTGATGTCCAGCAGGTCATCCAGGGTATAGGTTCCGTCCCAGAGCTCGTGCTGGCGCCAGTACCCCTCCGCCACGGGCAGAAACAGAAATTCATCGATGTTCGGGCAGGTCAGGGGGACGTATCCGCAGTCCCTGTTTTCTCCCTCAACCCGCCTTCGCCGAAAAAACCGGAAAGGCTCCAGGCGATGCCCTCCATCAGCAGCTTCATGCAGGCGGGGGTATCATGCTCCAGCTCCGGATATCCCCATTCCGGCCCGGTCATCACCGGCTGCGGCCCGGCGGGCAGCAGCACCGCGGTGTGATTCAGCACCGCCGTCATCACGGAGCGGAGCTCCTCCTCCGACAGGGAAGCAATTAGATCCAACAAAGTCGGATGCGCATTCTTCTCTTCCAACCGCATCAGCAGCCGGAGCAGCATGATCCCGGAAAAAGCGTCGAGTTTTGTCAGACGGAAACCCAACTCCTGTCCTTCCACTTTGACCGTGATATCTTTTGTAATCACTCGCATTAAAAATCTCCTTTTATTTCAAGGGATTCCTCCACTACGGCTACGCCTCCGGTCGGAATGACACCCAGACGCTGTGATATCCAATGGTTATGAATAAATCGTTGCGCCCACGTTGTCATCTCGACCGACTGAAAGGAGTGGAGGGGCGAACCGCCGAGGACTGCCAGTGGCAGAAATCTCGTCGGCGGTGAGGTCAACCGAAACAAGCGATCTATCCAGTGAATAGTCGCGTCGATTGAGGTTGCGGAGAGGCTCCTCCGGGGATGTAAATCTTCAACCAATAGGAACATCTATATATCAAGAACAATAATCCCGAATTTTGTCTTACTGTTCTGTTATCGTCGTTGCCAGCAGCGTATAACTCACGTTTGTCGCTGTCCGGTCATAGGTCCGGTCCGGAGCCTTCTGCAAGGAAACGCCGGTGCAGATTGTTCTGTAACCGGAGACGCTGTCCGTGATGGTCAGCGTCCCCAGGGCAATCCGGTTCGGGCTGTTTGTATTCCTGGCCCACCGGGCCCAGCGCCGGAGGAAATCATCCCCCATGGAATTCTGCGGCACCTCAATGGTGATGGTACCGTTGGTTGTCTTCAGCCGGTTCACCACCACGTACCCGTCCGCTGTGGAGGTATGGGAGCTCAGGTCGCCCGCCGCGGCGATCGTGATCTTCCCGATCCCGCACAAGTGCAGGTTCGCCGTGCCCACATCCGGGTGATAGAGAACGGACTTCACGTCCGGAAGAGAATATACGTTATATGCCATCTCTGTTATTCTCCTATGTATTTACCAGATTGGTCATTGTATTAACGAAATAACTGTTATATATAATAAATGAAAGTCAGCTCCCAACGGACGTTCAGTCGTCCTCTTGTTTAAAGGAGCTGGCTTTCAAAAGAGCCGCGTACGATAGTTATGGTATCGTGTCCGAGCTCTTTTCTTATGCCTGCACACTAATCTTCAACACTATCAACCCTTTTCTGTATCCTTCCGGCGGAAACGGGGCTGTGATATAATCATTCTGTTTTCAATCAGATCATCATTCGGAGGAAGTCAAAATGCTGCCCACTGCGGAAGAAGCCATGCGGGAACTGCGGATTGCGGAAGAGCTGAATCCAGGTCCCTGGGTGAAACACTCCATCAACACCGGTATCGCCGCCCGGAAGATCGCCGAAAAGATTCCGTCCATGGATCCCGAAAAGGCCTGTATTGTCGGCCTGCTGCACGATATTGGCAGGCGGGTCGGCATTGTGGATATCCCGACCCATATCTATGAAGGCTACAAGTATTGTATGGAAAAGGGCTGGGATGAAGCCGCCCGGATCTGTATGACCCATTCCTATCTCCGCATGCAGGAAGAGTTCGACTATGAACCGGATAACGAAACGGAAAAAGCCATCAAAGCATACATCATGAACTGCGAGGCGGACGACTACGACCGGCTGATCCAGCTTTGCGATTCCCTGGCCGTGGATTACGGCTTTGTCATCCTGGAAAAGCGGTTCGTGGACGTGACCCGGCGGTACGGCATCATGGAAGGATACATCAAAGGCTGGAATACCGCCTTTGCCATCAAGGAAGCCTTTGAAAAGGAAATGGGCTGCTCCATCTACGACGTCCTGCCGGACATCGCCCAGACATCGCTGCTGACCCCGAAGCCGTGGAAGCCAAAGGAAATTCACAATTCATAATTCATAATTCACAATTATGAATACATATTCGGCTTTATCGGAAATGTTCAGGCGCATATATCTGTAAATCACAGCAAGAGCGGTGTTTTTCCGCTTGCATAACAATAGCAATTATGAATTGTGAATTATGAATTATGAATTAATGTATAAACCGCTTACTATACTTGTACATTCACCGTAATCACAATGGACTCTATGCTTCCCGCCGGTGTCAGGGCAACCTGCACCGGCATTGCTTTATGTGCCGCCCGGTCCGCGTCCGGCTGGTCGTCATAGCTGTCCGCCCAGAGCATAAAGCCGTTCTCTATGATCTCCCCGCCCCTGACCGGGCCGATATCCGCCCCGCGCCAGACGGAGGAAGCCAGCACGCCCCGCTCGGTATAGCCCATGAGGATAGACGAAAACCGGTTGATAAACTGCGCCGTGGAATCATCCGTCTGGGGCAGCTTGTCCGGGTTCTCCGCCAGCAGGGTCACCGCCGCGTTCTGCAGATCCGCCCCGATCTTGTCGATATACAGCACCTCGTCATACCGCTGGCCGTTGGCCATGGTCCCATTCTCCAGCAGGAAGTGGGTATAGCCCCGGGCAATATAGACGTTCCCGTTCTTCGCCTTGACGCTGTCCACCTGCGTCTGCGTCAGGTCTTCGGGCTGGATCCCGTTGACCGTCTTGTAGCACAGGGCAAAGGCCGAAGCAGTATGGGAAAGCTCCAGCCCCATAGCGGTGCCCATCACAGCAGCACAGTCGGAAAGCGTTCCGCAGCAGAAGGGCAGCGTCCGCTTGAACTGGTTCCTGTACAGCAGATCCAGCGTTCCTCCGGCTTCCGCGGAAAAAGACGTCACCGGCGCAAAGAACACCGCCGGATGCTCCAGTGCCTCCACATGCTGCGCCAGGCTGACCAGCTCCCCATTATTCAGGTCGGAAGCCGGCATCACGCCGTAGAAATCCGCCGTCCGCTCCAGTACCGCATCCAGCGCTTCTCCCGGAGACTGGGAAGCCGGATAACAGGAAACCAGCAGCCTCCCGGGCGCCGGAGAGGCCGCAAAATACTTGAGCACCGCTTTGTATACCTCGGAGTCCGCCGTGAAACCCAATTCCGTCAGTCCCGCCGCCGCGGCCGGGCCGGAGGGATAAATCATCAGCCGCCGATCCTCCGTAAAGGAGGCGTCCGGCACCAGCAGCAGGCCGGTATCAAAGGCAGAGGGCGAAAAAGAAGCCCGTATGGTATTCACAACCACACGGGCAATGGACGTTACAGGTAACATCGTTGTTCCTCCAATTCATTTCACTAATTCAGAATTATGAATTCAGAATTCAGAATTTTATGTTTATAAGCAGTGTTCCGTGCACAGCATAATTCATCATATGGAAAAATATAAAAAAGTATTGACTCTTACGTTACGTCATAGTTTATATTGATGTTGTCAGGCGAAAGGAGGAAACCGCTATGATGACGGTTCATGAGGTGAGCAAGCTTGCCGGGGTGAGTATACGCACCCTGCAGTACTACGACAAGATCGGTCTTTTGCATCCGACGGGATACACCGATGCGGGTTACAGGCTGTATGACGATGCGGACCTGGAACGCCTTCAGCACATCTTATTGTTCCGTGAACTGGAGTTTCCGCTGAAAGACATCAGGGACATCCTGAACAGTCCTGATTTCGACAGAAGCCGGGCGCTGGAGCAGCAGATCGAACTGCTGAAGCTGAAGAAGGAACACATCGAGAACCTGATGAACTTTGCGCTTGGGATCAAAATGATGGGAGTGAAGCATATGGACTTCAAAGCTTTCGACAGAAGCAAACTGGACGAGTATTCCAGGCAGGCAAAAGAGCTTTACGGCAATACGCCGGAGTATAAGGAACTTGAGGAAAAGCAGAAGAACCGGACCAAAGAAGAGGATAACCTGCTGGCTGACCGGTTCATGCTCCTCTTCAAGGAAGCCGGGGAGATGAAGGATAAAGATCCCGCTTCCCCCGAAGCCCAGGATCTGGTAAAGCGGATACAGGACTACATCACGGAAAACTTGTATACCTGTACCAATAAGATCCTGCGGGGACTGGGAAAAATGTATTCCGGCGGCGGTGATTTTACGAAGAACATCGACGCGTACGGCGGCGAAGGCACAGCCGTGTTCGTGGACAATGCCATCCAGATCTACTGTGATAAAGCCAAATAAATGCCTGAAAGGGAGCCGGGAAACCGGCTCCCTTTTCAATTCATAATTCATAATTCATAATTCATAATTATCGGTGAACAAGCATCGCTGGCGGAAACATGATTGAGTTACGTTCCGGAGCTTGTATTGCGTATTGAACACGCAGGGATATTGTCAGGTCGGCGCGTTTGCGCCAGAGAGAGCCTTCCTCCTCATACAGGATGGAGGGCTGGGGCGGATCCGGGACCGGATAAATCCCGGCCTCCCGCAGGATCCGCCGGGGAAAGCCGGAACCGTCCAGGTACAGCATGGATCGGATCCGGAGCGCGTATTCCTCCGCGTCCGGGCCGTAGCAGACGATAATCAGCTGATATTTCAGCGTCGTATACACCGTGACGCTGTTCCTGCCCGCTCCCGCAGGCTCCGGATTATACGCGGTGGATACCGGATCGGAAGCCGGGTCCTGCAGCAGCGTCCAGTAGATCACATTCCTGTTCCGGGGCGGCCTGGGAGCGTTTTCCGGCTCGGCATAAGCCTCATGAATGAGGGCTGCAGCCTCCCTTGAGTCCCTTTTCAGTCCCAGGCAAGCGCAAAAAGCGTCGAAAATGGCGGTATGATGCGGTTTTTTCGAAAAAAACATACAGGAAATCCTTCCATTTGTATGGATTTAAATGCACAAGTGTGATATAATGTCACAAAAGAAAGGGCATAAGCCCGGAAAGGAAAATAAGATTATGAACAAAACTGAACTCGTTGAAGTCGTATCCAAGAATGCTGCTATCTCCAAGGCAGAAGCTCAGAAGGTCGTTACCGCTACGCTGGACGCTATCGTTGCCGGTGTTGTTTCCGACGGCAAAGTGATCCTGCCCGGCTTTGGTACCTTTGAAACCCGTCAGCGTTCCGCCCGCAATGGCCGGAACCCCCGCACCGGCGAGGTCATCAAGATCAAGGCTACAAAGGCCCCCGCTTTCAAACCCGGCAAGGGAATGAAGGACGCCGTTGCCAAGAAAAAGAAGTAATTCAATCGTCTTATAAACAGCCGGGAGTGATCTTCACTCCCGGTTTTCTTTGTCTTCCCGGATCCGCACCGCCCAGGCCTGCACATAGCCGAAGCCCTGCCAGTCCCGGACCTTCACCACCCGCCATGTCTGCCCGTTCCACAGGATCCGGTCCGGTGCGTCAAAGGACGCGCCGTCCTCCCCGGGGTCACCGGTGCTCAACGCATAGTCTGTAAAGATCACGATGAAGGTTTCCTGCCGATCCTCCTCCGGCAGCAGTTTCAGCATCTCCGGCGTCCCCGGATGAATGCAGCCCCTGGCCTGTTCTGTCATGCTGCGGGAGGTTGTTCCCTCCCGGCTCCGGGTACAGGTGATCCGCTCCACGGTGAAGACCGTGCAGCCCAGCTCCGGATCAAAAAGGGCAGATGAAATGTCCGTCAATTTCCTTTTCACCTCTTTTCCCCCCGCGCATAGCGGATTATCACTCCATATTTTTCATCCTCTGTGCTGTATTTTGTCACGGGAGTATGCTATCTTCCTTACAGCAAATGTTCCCGCCGGACCTGATGAAAGGAGCGTCCCGAAATGGCAGCCCGCAAAAAAATAACCTCCCCTGCCCAGCGGCGTTCCCTTTCAGCAGCCCGTGACAATATAATGCGGCGGAGAATTGAGCGGGGCGCCTGGTTACTTTCCCTCATTGTGATCATTACGGCAGGAACAGCCATCGGGATCAACCAGAAAAACAACGGCGGCAAATCATTCGCGGTTGAGCATCCCGCGGCTTTCATTCTTATCAGTGTGCTTTGCGGCGTGTTGATCAGTTTCTATCTGTACATGACTTTCCGGAAAAATCAGTCACGCCGTCCCGACCCGGAAGAGGATGAGGACCAGGAAAACGGGATTTCACGCAAGGCACGGAGAAACGCCGCGCGGAAAGCATCCCTTAAGAACGCACAGGCTGCGGGAGAGCCCCGCCTCTATCCCCTGATAGACACAAAAACCGAAAACAACAATGATTCCGGGCCTGCCGAAACTCAGCGTTCCGCCCGTTCCTGACAAGGTTTCCACCCTGCCGGGACAAAAATTGAGGATTGCTTCGTTATATTGATGAACAGGCTTAAGGAAAGACTGATTCGATGAGTCCGTCAGATGCCAGATGGATTTTTCGTTGGGATCAAGCACAGATTTCGAAGGTTTAGTGGTGCTAAATCGAGAAAGATGTGCGCTGATAACGGCGAAAAAGGCACTGGCAGATGGGCGGGGGAATGAATCAGTGTTTCCGCAAAGGAGGAATGTGTAAGATGTTCAACAATCACCACGGAAAATCAATTCTCACGCGGCTCCTGGGTGTTCTGCTGGCCGCTGTGCTGACCATGGGATCTGCCTGCGCGAAAGGAAACGATACATTCTTCGCACAGTTTGACGGGATGACCTGGAGTTTCTGCAGCGGTGCCGGTGCCTGGAGCACGGATCTCAAAATTCAGCCGGACGGCTCCTTCGTCGGAGACTACCACGACAGCGATATGGGCGATACCGGCGATAACTATCCGAACGGTACCATTTATATCTGCTCCTTCTCCGGCAAAATGTCCCTCGTGGAGCAGGTAGATGAAAATTCCTGGAAACTCCATGTGGATGAACTGACCTATACCGAACCCAATGGCAAGGAAGTCTTTGAGGACGGTTGCAAATATATTTATACCGACGTTTACGGTCTCAGCACCGGAGATGAAATGATGCTGTACAAACCGGGTACCCCGCTGGACAGCTTCACGGATGAAATGAAGTTCTTTGCCCATGCCTTTGATCTCACCATTCTGCCCACCTGGTACTTCTACAGTTCCAAGAACAACAGCGGTTTTGAAGGCTTCCAGATCGATCCCGATCTGTACACCGACAACACGGATACCCAGGACGTATCCATGGCCAATCCCTGGGAAGTCATGACCGCTGAAGAGCTGCAGAACACCATCGGGATCATGTTCCATGCACCGAAGGATGCGGATAAAGTTGCCTATCGATGGTTTGCTGCCGCCAGCCTGGCAGAAATGCAGTTCATCATGAACGGCGGAGATTATACCTTCCGCGCCCAGCCTGTTGCCCTGGATGTGGGCGAGATGCCGGACATCTCCGGGCTGTATTTCACCTGGGAAAACCAGGAGCCTGAAACGGTTGCCGGATTCAACGGCCTGATCGGTCAGGCGAAAACCGAAACCGGGGATACAGTGGAGCGCGTCCTGTGGTATGACAACACCACGGGTATCATGCATTCCCTTGCCGTACTCGCCCACGACGTGGACGGCCTGGACCTGGCCGCCGTCGCGGAGAAGATCGTGCTTCCGGCTGTTGAATAAAATTCATGACAGCCTGTCCGGCACCGGCCTGAAAGCTGGTGCCGTCTTCTTTTGCCGGATCGTATTCATATCCATTCCTTTGTGATATGATAAGCGCATCATTTTACCGGAGGAAGAACATGCTTTACAGAACGCTGACAGAAAACGACACGGAAGCTTTCTTTGAGATGATGTGCCGTCTGGATGAAGAAACGGAATACATGATGTATGAGCCCGGGGAGCGCCGTGAAAGGACAAAGAACCTGGACAGACTGCGGACCAATATTGAAGGGGCAAACAGCGGCGGGGATTTCCTGCTGGCTGCTGTGACAGAAGACGGGGAAATTGCCGGGTTCATCTGGGCCTCCCGCGGAGACCTGAACCGGGTTCTGCACACCGCCTATATCGTCACCGGAATCCGCAAAGCCTGGCGCCGTCAGGGCATCGGCACAGAATTCTTCAACCGGCTGGATGACTGGGCCAGGGCCAACGGCCTCGTTCGTCTGGAACTGACGGTAGAATGTCCCAACGTCGGCGCAAAAGCCCTGTATGAAAAGCACGGTTTCTGCGTGGAAGGTATCCGGCCGAAGTCCATGAAAGTCAACGGTGCCTATGTCGATGAATACTACATGGGAAAAATCCTGAAATAACAACTCCGAAACATGCCGGATCACCGGCGTGTTTTTTGCTTGAGACCTTGATCGGATTCCCCGTAAGGAACAAAACCGGCAGTTCAATCGTTAGAATTTAAGGAACCTCCCCCAGAGCAACATCGCCCGGGAAAACACCGGTGACGAAGACTTGTAAAGGAGTTTTACAGTATGAAAAAGATTATTCTGTTGATCTTAGCCATGGTTTTGCTGGTATCAACCGCCCTGGCGGAAGATCTTTCCAGTCTGACAGACGAGGAACTGAAAGCCCTGTATGATCGGGTGGCCTGCGAAATGGCCGGCAGGGATCTCTTTTCAAAAGTGCCGGACGATCCGGATAGTGAATTAAAAAACCGCCTGTATGAATTTATGTCTCTCTGGTACGAACAGGATATTGCTGGTATGGTCTACTACAGCACATCCGACTGGCAGGCAAAGCAGGATAATCCCCAGGCATCGATGTACTCTATCCTGAAAAACAGACGGCCCCAATACTATGAACTTCTCTCTGTCTCCGGAGATCCTGACGCTGCAGTCCGGTATGCAGAGTGCAATGTTAATATAGACTGGAACACCGGCAAAATACCCGAGACATACAACATGCTGATCACCATGGTACTGGAAGAAGACGGTCTCTGGCATATTGATCCTTCCGGGCTGGCAACTGATGAAATACCGGAAGCGACCCTGGTACCGGAACTGACGCCCGTGCCTGAAGGGACAGCCGGGGATACCGTAGATGCAGATATAAAATCGCGCCTGAATGATTTCATGTCTCTCTGGCACGAAAATGATATTGCGGGATTGGCAAACTACTGCGCTTCCGACTGGAAAGCAAAGCAGGAAAACCCCCAGCACTCAATATTCGCGATCCTGAAAAACAGGACAGCTGTCACTTATAAACTCAACGCTCTTTTAAAAGCTCCTGACAATAAATCCTGTACTGCATCATGCAATATTGAAATAGACTCGAACATCGGTAAACCTCACAGGATATATCTTTACATGATCTCCATGGTCCTGGAAAAAGACGGTCTCTGGTATGTCGATCCTGCCAGTCTGGCAACCAATGAAATACCGGAACCGACCCTGGTGCCGGAGCAGACACCCGCTCCTGCTGCAGAAATCACCGGAGACACCATCCTGTATTACAATCCGGAGGGTGGATCAAAATACCATTTAGATCCGAACTGCAAAACAGTCAATCCGAAGTTTATCCCGCTGCAGGGTACCTTCCGCTACTCAGACCTGAACCTGGATCATCCAGATCTGAAGCCCTGCAAGATCTGCGGAGCGCCCGAAAGGCCGTCGGGCGATTCCGGTGAGCTCTCACCTTCAGATTACACCCAGAAGGCATGGGCATTCACCCCTGAAATTTACACCGTAATACAGAACAATCCGGACAGCATTCTCAACCAGTCATTCTGTATCAAAGGCATGGTACAGGAGGTCCTTTCCGAAAACCCGCTGACCGTCATGATCAACACCGGCGATGACGGCGAATCCCTGCCGGTCATCATCGAAAGCCCTGACGCGGACAAATTCCACTGGGAGAAAGGCTGTAAGTACCAGATCTACGGGGATTTTGTTGCCGTGAAGGACAACATGCCCGTGCTGGCCGCCCGCTTCAGCTTCACCTGGTAAAGCTTACCGAAGCACAGCACCCGGAATCCTCCATCTGCATGCCGGCACATTTGTCGGCATGTTTTTGTATACATTTGTTCCCGGATACCCAGCGGTATCGCTTTGTGTTATACTCTCTGCGGATATTTCCTTTACGGGAGGACAAGGTCATGCAGATCCTTTTTATCCTGGAAATCATCGGTACCATTGCCTTTGCGATTTCCGGCGCGATTGTCGGCATTCAGAAAAAAATGGATATTTTCGGCGTAAGCATTCTGGGCCTCACGGCGGCTGTCGGAGGCGGTATCCTGCGGGACCTGATCCTGAACATCACCCCGCCCGCGGCTTTCCAGAATCCTGCCTTCGCGGCGACTGCCATCGTCGTCAGCATCCTGGTTTTCATTCCGGCGATCCGGAACGTCTTTGAGCACGGGAAGAAGTTCTATGAAGCCCTGATCCTGATCATGGATTCCATCGGCCTGGGGCTGTTCACCGTGGTCGGCGTCCAGGTGGCCACTGCCGCCATGCCGGAGCGGAACCTGTTCCTGATCACCTTCGTCGGTGTGCTCACCGGTGTGGGCGGCGGCATCCTGCGGGATGTGTTTGCCGGGAATACGCCCTATATCTTCATCAAGCACTTCTATGCCTGCGCCTCCATCATCGGGGCGTGGACCTGCGCCCTGCTCTGGCCCTATACCGGCTCTGTAACCGCCATGATCGCCGGTGCAGCCCTGACCGTCGTCCTTCGCCTGCTGGCAGCCCGCTTCCGCTGGAGCCTGCCGAAGGCAAAGTGAGGGAAAAATGCAGTATAAGGAAATCAGCCTGCAGGAACTGGACCGGTACGCCCCGGAGATGTTTTCCATTCTGTCCTCCAATATGGCATTGATTCATCCTGAAGAAACCGTGTCCGAGGATGACTATGCCCTCTGGAAAGCCTACCAGCAGGAGCATTTCAGCGAAAAGACCTTCATCGTTTTTGAAGACGGAGATACCCTGGCCGGATACTTCCAGTACTCCCTGCGGGATCAGGATCTTTTCATTGAGGAAATCGAAATCAGGCCGGACTACCAGGTGCGGTACAACATCCTGGGCAGCCTGCTCCGGTTTATCCGGGAAAGAATCCCGGATCATATCACCACCCTGTCCGCATATATCAACAAGAATAATCCGCGATCATATACCGTTGCGGAAAAGCTCGGCCTGTCGGCAGTCGCGGAAACTGTCTCCGGAAAAAGCCTTCTGTATTCGGGAGATATCCGGCGGCTGCTGCACCGGAGCCACGATTCCGCCGCGGCAAAACATAAGCAGGAAGACGGAGAAGCATAACATGAAAATCGGAGTCATCCAGGCAAGTTCACAGGCTTCCAAAAACAGCCTGATCTACAATACCGTCAGGAAATATGCCCCGGAGGCGGAAGTGATCAACTTCGGCTGCACGGAAGAGGAGCAGGAGCGCTACAGCTATATCGAAATCTCCCTGCTGGCCGGGATGCTGCTTGCCGGCGGAGCGGTGGACTTTATCGTCACCGGCTGCTCCTCCGGCCAGGGCATGATGCTCGCCTGCAACAGCTTCCCGGGCGTGCTGTGCGGTTATGCGCCCACCCCGGTGGATGCCTACCTCTTTGCCCAGATCAATAACGGCAACGCCGTTTCCCTTCCCCTGGGAGAAGAATACTCCTGGACCGGACCGGAAAACTTTGAGGCCACCATCGCCCGGCTTTTCTCGGAGCCCTTCGGCCAGGGCTGGCCCAAGGGAGAATCCGCCCGAAAGCTCCGGGATACGGAACTGCTGAAGAGCATCCGCCGCAGCTCCCAGGTATCTGCCGTTGAGTTGTTGAATTCCCTGGACAAAGCTGTTGTGGAAAGCATCCTGCGGAAACAGAATGTCGTCAGGTACATTCTGGAACATGGCAACGAAGAGATAAAAAATACAATTCAGAATTATGAATTCAGAATTCAGAATTAATTGTTTTTACCACACTCATATCATTATGAATTAAAGAGAGATACTTCTATGGAAATACGAATTATTGACAACGATATCCGCCTGATTCCTTATTACCGGAACGACGAGGTTTCCCTTGCCTGGTACCAGGATCTGGACGTCTGCAAACAAGTGGATAATATCGATCACACCTATGACCTGGAAACCCTGCATAACATGTATGATTACCTGTCCAGCCACGGCGACTGTTATTATATCGAGTACCAGGGCGTGCTGGTGGGTGACGTTTCCCTGCGGGAGAATAAGGAAGTCGCCATCGTCATCTGCAAGGAATACCAGAACCGGCACATCGGCCGGAAGTGCGTCACAGATATGCTGAAGCTGGCAAAAGAGAAGGGTTATGACAAGGTCATCGCCAATATCTACACCTTCAACGAGCAGAGCAAGAGCATGTTCCGGGCGCTGGGCTTCGTGCAGACCGGCGAAGAAGACTTTGAACTGATACTGTGAGGACTCCATGGATATTCAGCGCATAGACAACTATACAGATACCCGTTTTTCAAAGACCGTGCTGGAGCAGCACGGCGCTTACCTGATTAACGGTGATCCCTATGAAATCGAAATCACAGGCTCGTCGGAAGCGACAGTCTGCGGAAAAGATCCGGCCGCATATGCGGAGCTGATTGAGGAATTCCGTTTCCACGCGCCGCATATCGTCCGCTTCTTTGACGATACCGGTTCGCCGCTTGCGGAGTATCCTGTTCCGGAGATCATAGAGGTGAAACCGGATCAAATCCAGCCTTCCCAGTTCTTTGTGGATGAGGAAAAACTGGCCGCCATCCGGACCTTTATCCATCGGCCGGAGGATGTCGTTATCCAGGTGCTTCCCTGGAACGGCCGTTTCATCTCCCTGGACGGTCACACCCGCCTGTACGCTGCCGTGCAGGACGGTTTCCCGTTCGTGAAGGCGGTCATCAGCGAAACGGATGACTGGGTCTGGCCCTTTGTCCGGGAAGCGGAAAGAAGAAACATCCTCAGTCCCCGTGACCTGATCCTGCTTTCCCATGATGAGTACGAGGTGCAGTGGAATCAGTACTGCGATTCCGTCTTTGCGCAGCAGGATCCCAGTGCTGACGAATAACTCTTACCTCTCTGTTATTTCATAATCAAAATCATTGTATAGTCCACCGGTGTCAAGCAAAGCCTTGTCACCGGCTTTTCCTTTTACCAGGACGCCTTTCTTCGCGACCCGGTTATAAATCCATCCGCCGGAAAGGGTAACCGGGCTGTTGGGCGGATCAATCCCGGCGTCAATATATTCCCGGATACCGTCCGCACCCCGCTGTCCGGCATTCTCCAGCCCGGCCTGCGTGCCGGATAAATCGCCATTGTTTGCCGCCTCGCAGGCTTCCATCAGGCACTCCGCCATCTCTGTTCGCAGTTCTTCCTTTGCCAGGGCCGGCCGGACCACCGGCCGGGGCGGGATCCGCATAACCGGCGATCCCCGGGTATGGATGCCCAGCAGGAATTTGGACCGGGCGGAAGCCCCGGACGTCAGGCCCACGTCCACCCGGTGCTTTTGCAGGTACTCCAGGCATTTCGCCCGTTTTTTGATTTGATCCGTATTCTCTGTGATTGTGATCTTCAGCATATGTTCACATTTTGCGCATGCGGAATACATACAGACATTTTACAATCAGGGTGGTGGATTCCATACAGAAAGGAGATTCCCATGGAAAAGAACACCCCTAACATTTCCAGCTCCCTGCGTCATGAGATCCTGAGGATTCCCGAGGCCACTTACGCGGCCACCGGCATTATCATCAACGGCCGGCGGATCAAGAGCCTGGTTTTCACCACAGACCTGGCTATCATCCGGAACTGTGACGCGGACGCTGTTTTCGCGGTATATCCCTTCACGCCCCAGCAGGTCATCAGTGACGCGATCATCAAGGCGTCCTATATCCCTGTTTTCTGCGGCGTCGGCGGCGGCACCACCCAAGGCCTGCGCACCGACTGCCGCAGCGCTTGCCCTGGAGTTTATCAATATCAGCGTCCTGCTTGTCAAAGGGCTCTGGAGAAAGAAGGATAAAAATGATTGATTTCCTGTTTGATGCAGCCGAGGTTGTCCTGGACGTTATCATTAACATATTCTCGGCGAAGCGGCGGAAGCTCAAAGCCCAGCGCAAAGCGGAGGAAACCGGAGGAACCAGTGAACACACCGAAGATGAACAGGGACAATAATGTGCCTGTGATCTGTCCGTACTGCGGACAGGAAATGGATGACGGAGAAGTCATGAGCAACGGCCCCTGTGCTCTCTACTGGTTGCCATCTGATCCGGAGCGCAGGGCTTTGGCCTTCCGTGGGGGCCGCGGCCTGCTTAAAAATGTTGTTTCCGGGAACCTTGTACAGATTTCTATAAAGGGAAATTACTGCCACACCTGCAGGAAACTGATCATCCCCACGGAGATCCAGCCCTGACTTACCTCTCCGTAACCTCATAGTCAAAATCGTTATACAGCGCACCGGTGTCAAGCAAAGCCTTGTCACCGGCTTTTCCTTTCACCAGGACGCCTTTCTTCGCCACCCGGTTATAAATCCATCCGCCGGAAAGGGTAACCGGGCTGTTGGGCGGATCAATTCCGGCGTCAATGTATTCCCGGATACCGTCCGCACCCCGCTGTCCGGCATTCTCCAGCCCAACCTGTGTACCGGATAAATCGCCTTTATTTGCCGCCTCGCAGGCTTCCATCAGGCACTCCGCCATCTCTGTTCGCAGTTCTTCCTTTGCCAGGGCCGGCCGGACTACCGGCCGGGGCGGGATCCGCATAACCGGCGATCCCCGGGTATGGATGCCCAGCAGGAATTTGGACCGGGCGGATGCCCCGGACGTCAGGCCCACATCCACCCGGTGCTTTTGCAGGTACTCCAGGCATTTTGCCCGTTTTTTGATTTGATCCGTATTCTCTGTGATTGTGATCTTCAGCATATGTTCACATTTTGCGCATGCGGAATACATACAGACATTTTACAATCAGGGTGGTGGATTCCATACAGAAAGGAGATTCCCATGGAAAAGAACACCCCTAACATTTCCAGCTCCCTGCGTCATGAGATCCTGAGGATTCCCGAGGCTACCTATGCGGCCACCGGAATTATCATCAACGGCCGGCGGATCAAGAGCCTGGTTTTCACCACAGACCTGGCTATCATCCGGAACTGTGACGCGGACGCTGTTTTCGCGGTATATCCCTTCACGCCCCAGCAGGTCATCAGTGACGCGATCATCAAGGCGTCCTATATCCCTGTTTTCTGCGGCGTCGGCGGCGGCACCACCCAGGGTCTGCGTACCGTTACCCTGGCGAAGGACGTGGAATGCCAGGGCGCCATGGGTGTTGTACTCAACGCGCCGATCACCAACCCGAACCTGGCCGCCGTTGTCAAGGCGGTGGATATTCCCGTGATCATCACGGTTACCAAACCGGATACGGATATTGAAGCCCGGCTGGATGCCGGCGCCTCCATCCTGAACGTCGCCGGCGGCGCCGCCACACCGGATATTGTCCGCAGCATCCGGGAGCGCTTCCCGGAGGTTCCCATCATCGCCAGCGGCGGAAACACGGATGAGACCATCGAGAAGACGATCCTGGCCGGGGCAAACGCGATTACCTACACCCCGCCAACCACCAATGACCTGTTCAAGGCCCTCATGGAAAAATACAGGGAAGAGTAATCCCTCATGGTATATAGACTGACCGGCTGTACAGCCGGATCAGCGACAGCAGCTGCAGTCCAAAGGTGGTTTCCGGCAGATCCGCCAGAACCGTGGACGCAGCGGAAGAAGCAGAGGAGGCGCCGGCCGCGTAAGTGACCGACACCTCCCCTGCTTTTTTACCTGTAATCCGCTGCGGCGGCTGCCCTGCCATGGCAATCTGTTCCTTGGTTGCAACAATCTCATCAGGCAGGGCCGTGCGGGCATACAGCGTCAGCTTATGCGCCGCGTACAGCCGCCGGGCCTCCTCCGCGTCCTCCGCCGTGAAGGCGGAGAAGCGGGCATTGGCCTGGGCAATACAGGAGGATAAAACAAAAGCGGGCTTAAAGCCCGCAAATTGTGGATAATAGGATTTAAACTCCGATTCTGTCAAAGTCTGATTCCTCGTACAGGTCGCTCAGATCCGGAAGATCCAGCTTCACGCAGTTCTCAAAGGCGTCGGGGCCGACGTTTTCCAGTTCCTCCGGCAGCTCGATGCTTTCCAGTGCCAGGCAGTTGGAGAAGGCTTTGTCGCCGATCACTTCCACCGGATCGGGAATCACGATTTCCTTCAGCATGTAGCAGCAGAAGAAGGCGCTTTCACCGATTTCCTCCAGATCGTCCGGCAGCCGGATGTCCGTCAGGGCAATGCAGCCGGAGAAGGTGAAGGGATTGATCGAATAGGTCCAGGAAGGCATCACCATGCTCTGCAGGGACTGGCAGCGGCAGAAGGCCTTGGCGCCGATGAAGCTGCAGGTATCCGGAATGGAGATGTTTGTCAGGCTGATGCAGCCGTCAAACGCTTCGCTGCCGATGTAGTCCACCGCAGCGGGCAGGGTCACGCTGGCCAGGCTTTCACAGTTCTGGAAAGCGCCGCCGCCGATGTAGAACAGCTCGTCCGGCAGGATCAGCTCTGTCAGGCTTGTGCAGCCCGCAAAGGTGTTCTTGCCGATGGTGGTCAGATCCACAGGCAGGCGCACGGAAGTCAGGCTTTCACAGTTCCGGAAGGCCATTTCCCCGATGAAGGTAATGTTTTCCGGGAAAACCAGTTCCGTCAGGGCGGTGCAGTCCTGGAAGGCACGTTCCGCAATGGAGGTGACTTTCGCCGGGAAGGTGATGCTCTTCAGCTTACGGCAGCCGTTGAAGGCGTCCGCGCCGACGGTGGAGATATTGGTATCATGCAGGTTGATATACCGCAGGTTGTCGCACTGGTAGAATGCCCGCCGGCCGATCGCCCGCACCGATTCGAAAACAACCACCTGGGCGAGGCTTTCATTGCCGTAGAAGGCGGACGCACCGATAATGCGGGTTCCGTCCGGCAGCGTATACGCGCTGTATTCCTTGGTCATCGGATAGCAGATCAGGCGGCCGTCATCCCGGCTGAACAGCACTCCGTCGTTCAGGTACAGGTTCGGATTCCCTTCGGCAACCGTCAGGTCCGTCAGCCAGGCGCAGCCTTCAAAGGGATTCATGCCGACCTCCGTCAGGGTGGCGGGCAGGATCACCTTTTCCAGGTTGGCGCAGCGGCGGAAAGCGTAATCCCCGAGGCAGACCAGACCATCCTTGATTTCCAGCTCCTCCAGGTAATCATCTGCCTGGAAAGCGGAAGGCCCGATAGCCGTAACTTTAATGCCGTTCAGCTCCTGCGGAATAACCAGGGAGGTTTCCGTTCCTTCATACAGGATGATTTCTGCAGTGCCGTCATGCTGGATGATATAGGTGTAATCCCCGGCCTTCTGGCTCTGCTCCGCAACAGCGGCCGGAAGGACACAACAAAGGAAGAGAACACATAACATCAGAGCCGCTATGAGTTTTCTCATCCGTATCCCTCCCATCACACTGTTCTATTCTGCATTTTTCATTCATATAATGATATCGTGTTTTCGCCGGTTAGTCAATTTTTTTGTTGTTTTCCGCTGCCGCAGAATCCCCCTGTGACGCGGTTTTCACCGCGTTTTGTTTCCGGCCGGATGTGTTAGAGCGTGTTTCACCCTCCGGAGAAGGGGCGGCAGGCACTTTCCGGCCTGTCGCGTCCGTACCCTCCAGCGGCTCCGCCTCAAGCTTTTTCCGCTGTACGGAGGTCACTGCCGCCTCCAGGGAACCGTCGTTCAGCAGCATCTGGAACAGGGGATCCTCGCGGATGGCCTCCGGGGCTTCCCGGAAGGTCAGGCGCGTTTCCGGGGTAACCCGGTGAATTACTGCGCCGGTATGATCACGAAACTCGGCACAAACGCGGGAAAGAATGAGCATATACAAAAATCTCCTTTCGTCGATTTTAAATGAAATGTTGCTTCGCAACATGAAATATCGGCCAAAGGCCGATGTGAAATATTCGACTTCGTCGAATGTGAAATGTTCGTCTCCGACGAACGTGATAATTACCTGGACTTCCTTTTCGAAGATCTAGGGGTATTCAGCAACTCATAATTATGAATTATGAATTGACGGATCAGATTCCGTCTAAATATCTGACCGTACTCGGATACAGGAACCTGACCTCGGAGAACTGCGCGATATAGGGGATTTTGATCCGCATTTCGGAGTACTCCGTGTCCATCCGGCGCAGGGGCTGGGTGAGGTTGAAGCAGATCCGGTCCACCCGGTTCATATAGACCACCATGCGGTCGGATCCGTTGCTGCCCACGCCGCCGCACCACTTGCAGGGAGAAATGGTCAGTTCCCCGCCCTGCTGCACAGACAGGTTATTCTCCAGCACATAGGTCAGGATGGACCGTTCGGAGTCGTCGGACACCTTGCGGGTCACCAGCTGCCCAAACTGTTCCACAGGGATCAGGATATGGTTCGGCAGGGCGTCAGAAGAGCAGTCGTTGTCCTTCCAGAGGGCGGAAATAGCCCGGTTGATGTCCGCCAGGATCTCATCCGCCGTCTTGTTGTCCCAGGCCGTGTCCGTTCCTCCCGGGGTATGCGGTGCCGCGGAAGACCGGGTGATATTCGGGTTATTGCACAGGCCTGTGGAAGATACCTTGGTAAAGCCGGTATAAACATTGCGGTCAATCAGCTTGTCGCAGTGCAGGCGGATACCCTTGTTCAGGAAAGTTTCCGGATCCCGGCCGACCTGCAGCATCTTCTCCCGCTCCATGGTGGAGAAGGACATATATTCCGCGAAGTTGAAGGTCCGGGCCACCTGCTTGGACATGTCCGCCTGGATCACGGGAATATCGTTGGCCGCCTCAAAGAAGAGGTTGTCGTCATCCCCGCCGGAGGAAGCATAGGAAACGTCCACGGAGGCAATGGATTCCAGCAGTCCGCCGCCGGTAATGACCGGCATATCCCGGGGCCAGTCCGTACCGGACAGCGGCTCCAGGATGGTGTCATCCACCTTCTCCAGTTCCTTCATCAGGAAGGTATAGGAATCGTTCACCGCCATACGGCGGGGAGCGATCCGCGTCAGTTGATTCATGGAAAAACTCCTTTCGTGGCGCATGCTAAATTCACAATTCATAATTCATAATTCATAATTTTGTAGATACTCAACCCAGCAGGCATACACTTACAGGGTGTTGTACACTAATAATTCTGAATTCTTAATTCTGAATTAAATTATGTTTCTCTTGTTTACGACAACCTCGCAGCACATGGCTCCGCTGTTCCGGATCCGGACGTTCTCCAGCAGCACGGTGGAGTCAGCTGCACCTGCGGAGGCGGTCAGTGCTCCGTCGGATTTCCGGATATAAACCTTGCCGCCGGTTGTGCCGCTGGCAGCCAGTGAAACGGTGATACCGCCCCGGACCAGCACTTCCATCACATCCCCCGGTTTCCAACAGCCCGCCTGGGGATTGCCGGACTGATCCTGCGGATAGGTGTCCGGGGTCTTGTCCGCAATCCGGACCGCGAAGCCCAGGAAGCTGCTGAAATCCTGCGGGGAATCCGGATCGAAAGGAACCGCTCCGCCCGAGGCCAGGAACACCGGAGTGCCGAAGGGAATCTCCTCCTCCCCCGCGTTCTTCACCGAGATCACAATATCGTCCACGGAGCGGCTAATTGCTCCGGGACTGCCGTTGCCAAAGACTGCCTGTACCTTACCCACGACGGTTTCCCTCCTTATAGCTGGCGTTGCGTTTTTCCATAATCCGGCGTCCCAGGTCTGCGGACACAGGCGTTGTACGCCGCTGCGCCGAGGCCAGGGCCGCATAGACGCCGGACTTCTCCGCCCGGTTGTCCCCGGCGCGGCGGAGCCGGGCCGCGATATCCCCGGCCACCTTTTTCCGCATCCCGCCGGGCATGCGGGCCAGTACCGGCTTCACTGCGATCAGGGCGGCACGCAGCGCGTCCCCGGTCTGCAGGGTTTCCGGCAGCGGATTCTCCTCTTCCTCCTCAAGGATCACGGAGGCCACCGGATCCAGGATTTCCTCCATCACGGCGGCAATCTCTTCCGTGGCCGGATCTTCCGTTTCCAGGGCAGCCTGCTCCAGCGCCTCGCTGACAGCCTCTTCGGCGTCCTCATCCACGGCGCTGGTCATTCCACCCGCTTCCAGCAGGGCGATGATCCGGTCCAGGCGTTCCAGGACGCCGGTCAGCCCGCCTTCATCGATGATGATGTTCTTCGTTTCCTCCTGCGGCTCTTCCGCCGGTTCCTCCGCCGGTGTTTCCACCTCCACCGTGTTCTCGCCGACGACCGGGACCGCTTCACTTTCCGTTTCCACGGGATCGATCATCTCCTCAATGATCTCGGCGACGGTTTCGATGTCGCCGTCTTTGGCCATCCGGGCCAGTACTTTGGACAGGGATTTCTTCATGATGCTTTTTCTCCTTTCAATCACAGGTTTCTGGTCTTTGATAGAAACGCGGGAACCGGCGCGGCCGGCATCCACAACCGCCACGTGATTCCCGCGGATCTTCCTCTGTATATATTGACCGTTCTCCATGCACAGCTCATAGGTATAGCCGCAGGAGATTTCCCGCTTTCCTTCCTCCAGGATCGCGGTGATCAGGGCCGGATCGGTAATGATCAGGTCCGCCAGCAGCAGGTCCGATTCTTCCCCGCTGCCCCGCCGAACGTTGTGGGCATGTCCCTTCTGCAAAGCCCTGATATTGGAAACATCCACCCCGTCGGGTGGATGATCATTGGTTACCGGCATTCCTTCAAAGGAAGCCATCGTGGCCGGTGAGAACACCTCCTCTTCCGGCCGATACACAGGAATCAACGCCGGGCCGGGAGGCAGGCCGACCTCTTCCGGAAGGTATTCCTGTGTGCCTGTCCGGGCAACGGGCACGTTAAGACACAGTAAATACCCTTCCGGTTCACGACGAGAGATGTTGTCAGACAATCGGGTCCCGTAATAGTGCAACTCCGCACCTCCTTTTTCGTGTTGCTGACCAGGACAAAGGGACGGTTCTTTTGTCCTGTTTTTCCTTTTTGTTGTCTTTGTGATATAATATCCGGGATTTCATTCTGTGATCAGAAAGGAAGCATTATGACTCAAAGACAGCGCAGCCTGATCGGCGGCATTTCCGTACTGGGTGTAGCCGGAATCATCTGCAAGGTCGTCGGCGTTCTGTTCCGGATCCCGCTGACGCATATCATCGGCACTGACGGGCTTGGCCTGTTCCAGCAGGTCATGCCAGCCTATAATCTTCTTTTGGCCATTACTTCCGCGGGTATTCCGGTTGCAATTTCCCGCATGGTTTCCCATTACGTCACCATCGGAGAACCCGGCAATGCCCGCCGTACATTTAAAGCGGCTCTGAAGCTGCTCACGATACTGGGTATTGTCTCCACCGTTATCCTGCTGCTCTTGTCCCGCCTAATTGCAACACTTGTTAAAACCCCTGAGGGCTACCTCAGCTATATGTGCATCGCTCCTTCCCTGTTCTTCGTCTGCGTCATGAGCGCTTACCGGGGATATATGCAGGGTATGCGCCGTATGATGCCTACCGCCATCAGCCAGCTGATTGAGCAGGTCGGCAAGGTTGCCGTGGCCCTGCCTTTAGCCGCCATCGGCTTCGCCCGAGGCGGTGAAGAAACGGGTTGGATCATGGGCAGCGCCGGTGCTCTGCTGGGCACTTCCCTGGCAGAATGCGTCGCCATGCTGTACATGATCATCCATGCCCACTTTGTGAAGCCCCTGCCTCCCCAGCCGAATGAAAAACCCGTATCCGGCCGCGAGCTGGCAAAACGGATCGTCCGTATTTCTATCCCGATCACGCTGGGTGCCTGTATCGTTCCCCTGGCTTCCACCATAGACTCCGCAATGCTCAAAAGCCTGATGATGGGCACAGGTATTCCTGATGATATTGCCGGCAGGCATTACGGCGTATACAGCGGTATCGTCATCACGATGATCAACGTACCCACCGCCGTCGCCATGGCCATGTCCACCAACCTGGTACCCTCCATCGCCTCCGGCCTGGCCCGGAAGGATATGAAATATGTGGCCCGGGAAGCCGGGATCGGCCTTCAGGTTGCCTCAGTGGTTGGCTTCCCCTGCTCCATCGGTATGAGCCTGCTGGCCAAGCCCATCGTCTACCTGCTTTATGGCAGCAATGCCAAGTTTACTCCTGAAGAACTGATGCTGGCCGGTAATCTGCTGGAGTTCTCCGCCATGACCATCATCCTGTTTACCATGGTGCAGGCAACTTCCGGCATCCTTCAGGGCGCCGGGAAGCAGAAAATTCCAATGCTGACCCTGGTTGCCGGTGTAGTCTGCAAAGTTATCCTGAATGCGATCCTGGTCAGCACTCCCGGCATCAGCATTCACGGTGCGCCCATTGCGTCCCTTGTCTGCTACACCGTATCCATGATCCCGAACCTGTATTATGCCTGCAAGTATTCAGGCTACCGGTTCTCCATCCCGAACATCATTCTTAAGCCACTGGCCGCCACTGCCGTAATGGGCGTGGTTGTATGGGCGGTTTACAATTTCGTCTTCGGGGGCATACAGGGTATACTCTCGGCGGATTTCTTCAGGCGCCTGGTGATAGTTGCGCTCTGTATCGCAGTCGGTGCTGTGGTCTATCTCATCGCTGCCATCCTTTTCAAGGCGATCAATCCCGACCATCTTCCCGCGCGTTTCCGCCCGAAGAAAAAGGCATAAACGAATATGAAATGAGATACCGGCTGTACTGCAGCCGGTATCTTTTTCTGTCCTGTTTTTATTTTCCTTTTCCCTGCGAAATAGCCTTCCTTATTCTTCACATTCAATCCTGTTGCTTTCCGCGCCGGAATGATATACTTTTTTCAAGATGAAACCTGTTCGAGCCGCTGAAAGGAGAACGGAATATGGATACCCGCAGCAATGGAAAAAGCATCAGCACCACAGACAACACAGAAACGGCTCCCACCCCCGTCTGGCAATTGCATCCCAGAATCTCCAGGGTTTTTATGCTCAGTGCCCGCGGATGGCTTTTGCTGTTTCTCTTCTTTGTCGCTGTCCTTTTCCTCCTTCTTCTTGGCACCGGCACAATAGCGAACTGGATGGACAGCCTGATTCCCATCCTCCTGGTCGTATTTGTCCTGCTCGGCGTCGGTGCATTTTTCATCAAGCGCTTAAGCATAAGCAACGCACAGGACAATCATGACAAGGCGGAGCAGGAAAAAGAAGAATCATACGGCTATCATCATTACTGATATCCTTCCGGCTTTGGTTATTAATCCCGGATTTTCGTATATACTCCCAGTTCTTCTCCCCGGCATTTCAATTCCATGACGGCCTGTTCCCTGGTGAACAGGCCGCATTTATATCCCTCGATCACATCCCCGGACAGTTTCTGCACCAGCTCCGCCCTTTCGGCGGGGCTGCTTGTCATCACGGGCTCAAAAACAATCTCCAGGCTTTCCGGAACATAACCCCAGCAGGAGACTGCCATCACGGGCAGCAGCTTTTCCAGAGCCGGGCGCAGCTGCCTCTCCTGCAGGGAGGCGATCATGTCGTAGTAGTTCCGCAGGTCCGATTCGCCGGTGGCGTTCATTCCCTGGGGCGAGCGGCCGAAAAGCCGGGTCGCCGGAATCTCCGCAGCGCCTGCCATATCCATCATGAACTGCTCATAGATCTCGCTCAGTCCCGTAAAGGAATAGGGATGATTCTCCAGGCTGTCATCCCGGGACAGCAGCTGGATACCGAAGGAAGTCCTGAATCGGTTTTCCATCCCCATGGCGTATTCCACGCTCCTGCGCTGTTCTTCCGTTCCCGCTCCCAGCAGTTCCCCGAAATCGGACATCTTCAGCGTGGTGATGTTCGCCTGGAAGATCAGCTGGGCGATATTGGCGGAAGCCGCGCTGCGTTTGAGCAGCTCGTCCCGGATGTGCTCCATCTCGCTGGCGCCCCAGAAGTTCTCCCGGATGGTTTCCCCCCGGGGCAGTTCCCTGCCGATAAAGCGCAGCACCCGGGAATGATGCAGCCGCACCATGCGGTAGTTCTCCGTATCCAGGTTCACGGTATAGTATTCCGGCAGGCCGAAATCCGGATCATCCAGGTCCGATACCAGTTCCGCGGAGGGTTCAATTCCCTGCGCCCGGTCCAGCACCAGCAATCCCTGGAAGCAGTCCGGCAGCAGCATCTCCTGTTCCAGCGGCTGATCCAGGCGGTCTTCCTCTCCCCGGATCACCATCAAGGCCAGCGAACCGCCATACAAACGGGCCCAGCGCAGGGCATTGGTCAGCTCCTGCTTCACGCTGTGTCTGGCTTCCAGCCGGCGCAGGGCAAGAATCTCCTCCGGATTCACGGAAGAGGAAAGCCGATACCAGGCCCGGGTCATATCCTCCGACGGCGTATCGATGATCCTCTTTGTCAGCCAGGATTCCCGGTACATCGCTGTCAGCAGTTCCGGATCCGAGGTCAGCCCGGAGCGGAGAAACGTCCCGGAAGCAAGCAGCGGCGAATCCTCTCCCAGAAACGCCGCCGCGTTGGAATAACCATCTGCGCCGCGAACACGGCGATTTTTCAATTCACAATTCATAATTCATAATTATTCTCATGTTACCCACCACAGGGAAACACTCTCAACCGTAGACTCTATAGTATTTTTAAGTTTTCAGTTTTAAGTTTTCAGTATTCATTAACACGAAAGCGTCCCATGTTTTCGCTGTTTACCTGCGAAAACGGGACGCTTTCGTGTGACATAAATATCTCACCGCGTCCATCGCGTGGTCATGCACCTTCACCGGCCGTTCCTCCCCTTTCATCCGGGCCTTCTCATCCCACACATAGCTGTGAACTTCTCCCAGCAAAGCCGGACACCGGTTCCGCTCCACCCGAATCCGCCGGTTGCTGATGCATACCGCCGTGGTGGCGATGCCTTCCCGGACGTCGTTCTTCGCGTCCAGCACCCGGAAACCCCGGTTCCGGAGTTCCGCCTTGAAGCTGGCCGCGCTGGGATCCACGATGATCTGCGTGTTCCGGTCATTCCCCAGGAATTCCGCCAGGTCATTGGCATATTCCGCATCTGTTTTCTGGCGGCGTTTGGAAGTGGAATTCCAGTAGTATTCCTTCATGATCCAGAAGGTTTTTCCGTCATCACGCACATCCAGGAAAACACAGGGATTTACCGTGCCGTAGTCCACCGCGCAGAAGCGGCGCATGTCCCGGAAGGGCAATGCTTCCGGATCCCGTTCTCCTTCAACAAAGGTGTTCTCCTTGTCATCCCACATGGGATAGACCGCGCCTTCCGCGCTGACCCATTCGCCCAGGATATACTGGCGGTAAAAAACCCCGGTAAAACTCCGGGCATAGCTCTGCCGGATTTCCGGGGACAAGGTCAGGTTATCATCCATGGTGAAATGCAGCCGGTACAGGCCCAGCTCCTCCGCCCGGTCAATAAAGTCCGTCTTGATATAGTGCCAGGCGCCGTTGGGATTGCAGTTCAGGAAGATCCTGCTTCCTTCCACGGAGCAGCGGCCGATCATCTGGTCGATAAAGGACCTGGGAAACAGGGCCGCCTCATCCGCGTAGGCGCCGGCGGCCGTCATCCCCTGCAGCTTATCCTGGGCGTTATCCTTGTCCGCGCCGAAGAGGTAGTAGCTGTTCTTCCCGATGATCACCCGGGCCTCTCCGCGCTTCCATTCATAGGCGATCCCGAGGGTCTCCAGCATGGAAAGCATCGGCCCCAGCACGTTGCGTACCAGCGCTCCGGAGGTGACCCCGGCCATAATAAAGTCCTTCCCGCTGAAGCAGGTCAGGCTCCAGAGCAGGAAGGACAGAATCATGGCTACGGTTTTGCCGCTGCGGATGGCGCCGTCCGCCAATACGATGCGCCGTTCTTCCACACCGGAACCCGGCCGCCACCAGTTCAGCAGCTGGCTTTGTTTCCGGGAGAAGGGCTGAAACTGAAAGCTCAAGCCTCTTCACCGCCCTCTTCCGCTTCCCCGTACAGTTCCTTCATTGTCTCCGTGGAGGGTGTCACCGCGGTCGTCAGCAGGCGGATCGCGTTCTCGGCGTCCTCCCTCGGATCCACGCCCACGCCGGGCAGGAAACGGTTGTACTGCTGGCTGATGATGGTGGCGCTCTTCTTCAGCTGATCAAAGCTGGCCCGCCGGATGGCGATGAGGCCGTCCTTGCGGATCATGGGAATCATCTCCGCCAGCGGATGGCGGTAGGTCTTCCGGCACCAGCTTTCCAGCTTTTTCTCCGTGGTTCCGATATACCCCAGGATTTCCTCCGTTGTGCACTGGAGCGCCGCCAGTTCCTCAAAAAGATCCTTTGTCAGTTCGCGGCGCAGGCCGCACAGGGTTGTGGTCGCCTCCGGCATTCTTCTCCTCCTCAAACAAAACAGCCCCGGCATTGCTGCCGGAGCCGTAAACATATTTTTCTATCTTAAGGATAATCCCGAAGTCTACTGTATTTCAAGTCTCACACAGCTATCCTTTTACTCTCATGACCCTGCCGGAACAACTGTAGGATCAGGTTCCAGATAAGTCAGCTTAATCCCGCCGCCATCTTCCTGCGAAAGCAAAGTAAGATTTACCTGTTTATCCGCTTCTATATGCAGGGTAGTTTCATACTCATATCCGCTCTTTGTTTTATAGGAGAATGTTCTGTCTTTCTCACTCTCCGATCCTTTTCCGAATCCCATCAACAATCCTTGTGGAAAGCCCTCACCATCCGAAGGCCTGCAGGTTGACGATCCCATTTTTATTTCTGTAACAGCTTCTCCCGTTTCGTTGTAGACATAAATGTGTGTCCTCCCGATATCCTCCATAGGATCTTTTTGAGCGTCTAATTCAGCAGCAACATCAGAGGAAGCCCGGATCTGATCCAGCGGGATATTGAACTCCCAGTTTCCCTCCAGGATTTCCCGGATATAGTACAGATCAAGATAATAATCCAGTTCTTCCAGCTCTTCCGGTTTGTATTCTATTGCATATTCCACCCAGTCCATATTGTAATCGCTGTCTTCATCCCACATTAATTTGATCGTATTCCCGCTAAGAATGTTGGATTCTCTGTTAGCAGAATGAATCGTGACAGGCCCTGTATAGAAACTTCCTGAACTTATTTTCAGGTTCTTATCCGCGTTGTGAATCTGAATATGAAGCCGGCCATCAATCCAGCCAATTCCTCCCAGGAGGAGATTCTTCATTGCGGGATCATCACTGAACGGCTGTTCCAGTGAGAGGCTGCTATCGATGAATCTTATTTCATCAGGTACCATATCCGTAGGATAACTCATATGCCAGCCCTTCCCGCTCGGGACCGGCACACCTTCATAGGATTTTCCGTATTGTTCCAGAAGCGGGAGGATCTGAATACTTGTTTTTTCCATTGCAGGTAAGCTCTTCAATTTTACAGAAAGAGTATCCTGACTGTCTATCCGGTTATACATGCACTTCTGTATCACATAGCTATGATCCGGTTCCGCGGCAACATAGTTCGCGCTGCCGCTCGTATATTTGATGTCCATGTTATAGTCAAGCCATTCTTCAATATTCTGAAAAATATAATTATGGTTCAATCTTCCGCCTTCCAGATCATGAATATCATATTCAATCCACAGATACCGATCAGTCAACAAAGCACCCATCACTGTCACACGAAACCCCTTGTCCTCGCAGCTCATATTGACCGGAATCAGTTTCGCTGCTGATTCTTCAAACGAATATGGTTTTTCTTCTACAGCCGCGGATTGATTGACAGTATTTTTCCAGATGATATATCCCACGCAAGCCAACACAACCAACAGCACCGCCAGCAGCACGATCATCCATTTCTTCATATTCTGTTTCCCCTTCCAAAGCAGACCTATTCTCCTCTGGTCTTTCCCTCTGCACTGATTCTAACATAGCCTTGCCGCCCGCGGTGTAACAATACTGTAAATTGTGCAACAACGTTATGTACATTTTTCTCCAACAAAAAACGCTGTCCCGTTTTCGGGACAGCGTGCTGTTTTTCTGTTGCTTAATAGGTCAGCGTCAGGTCGTTTGCGTTGAAGAAGAGGAAAGTCCGGTAATAGGAATCCTGCTCCTCACCGCTCCGGAAGATAATGCCCGGAAGCGGATTGTTCTGCTTATCGGGGCTGATGTAGCGGGCGGTGCGCTTTTCGCACATCAGGATCCGGGTGCCTTCCTGCAGGGTGCCGCGGTTGCCCTTCCGGTCCGTCGGCATGACGCCGGAGGTGTTGCTGTAAACGGCAATGCAGTATCCGTAGGTGACGGCCTCTGACAGACTCAGCGTCCAGTAGGGGGCGGTGACGAAATGGATCACGTCAATCCAGGCCTTCTCAAAGGTGTCCAGGCGGACTACCTGCAGGTGGCCGCTGAACTTGTGTCCCCTCTCTTCCTTAATCTGCTGATCTGTAACCAGCACCGGCGTCTTATGCGCCACGGCACCGACGACTTTCCACTTCGCACCCTCCTGCCTGTACAATGGCAGCATCCAGGGCGTCTCTGTAAAGGTATTGAAGCGGCTGACCTCCCAGCCGGTCTGCAGGGCTACATATCCGACGGTTCCCCGGTAATCCGGTTCCACCCCGGCCACGTCCGGGTTTCCTCTGCCCAGCACTTCCGGCGCTTTCCGCGGCTGGATCGGATTTCCCTCCGCGTCTGTGAGGTTCAGCATCGAAACAGCGCTGTTTGCCAGCATCAGATCAACGTCCGCCTGGTCCGCCTTCACGGGTACAGGCAGGCAAACGGACACAAGCAGCGTTGCCAGCAGCGCCAGCGCTGCCGCCCTGCGGACGTCCGTTCCTATGGTTGATCTCACGGCTTTTCCTCCTTATGCTAAACCGTTGAAAGAAATGAATGGATGTCTCAAAGCAATCCGTCTATGTCACTGAAAGAGCATGTGCATGTAACTGTGTAAGGTATTATATCACCAATTGTACGGTTTGTCACGTATAAGCCGTTTTTTTCCTTTCCTTACTATATGGCCAAAAACAATTGACAAAGAAGGGCTCAAGCGCTATAAAAGGAATGCGCCGGATAAAACCGGCGATTGTAAGGAAAGAAGGATCTGTACCAATGGTCAAAGTAAACGTTATCTCCGGTTTCCTGGGAGCCGGTAAAACGACGCTGATTAAAAAACTGCTGACCGGCCGCCTCCGGAATGAGAAGGTCGTACTGCTGGAAAATGAATACGGCGAGATTGGTATTGACGGCGGTTTCATGAAGGACGCCGGCATCACCGTGACTGAGCTGAACGCGGGCTGCATCTGCTGCACCCTGGCCGGAGACTTCCAGGCCGCGGTGGACCAGCTGATCGACACCTATCATCCGGACCGCATCCTGGTGGAGCCCACCGGCGTAGGCAAGCTGAGCGAAATCCTGTCCGCTGTCGAAAAGGCCAAGGAGCGCCACTCCGACATCGAGACCGGCGGCAGCGCCACCGTCGTGGACGCCGGCAAGTGCCGGATGTATATGAAAAACTTCGGCGAATTCTTCCTGGACCAGGTAAAGAGCGCCTCCACGGTGATCTTCAGCCGCACCCAGCTGCTGGACGCCGCCCGGGTGGAAAAGAGCCGCCAGCTGATTGCCGAAGCGCATCCCGACGCCCGGATCATCACCACCCCCTGGGATGACATGGAACCGGATTTCATGCTGGACGTGATCGAGAACGGCAAGCCCATCTGGTTCGCTCCGCTGGAAGATGACGATGATGACGACGATGAGGACGAGCACGAGCATCATCACCATCACCACGATCATGACGACGACGATGAGGATGAGCACGAACATCATCACCACCATCACGACGATGATGACGATGATGACGATGACGATGAACACGAGCATCATCACCATCACCACGATCATGACGATGACGACGATGATCACGATCATGAGCATCACCATCATGAGCACGGCGAAGGCTGCACCTGCGGCTGCCACGACCATGACCACCATCATCACCATCACCACCACGGCGACGGCCATGACGCGGATGAAGTGTTCGGCAACATCGGCCTGGAGACCGCGCAGCGGTATGAGCAGGAGGAAATCCGTTCCATCCTGGAGAAGCTTTCCGACGAAGAGGAATACGGCAAGGTGCTGCGGGCCAAGGGTATCCTGCAGAACGCGGCAGGCAGCTGGTTCCAGTTTGACTATGTACCCGGCGAAATCGATATGCGCGACGGCAGCGCGGACTATACCGGCCGCCTGTGCGTGATCGGCGCCGACCTGAACGAAAAAGCGCTGACGGAGTTGTTTCATTTATGATCAGGAGATTTGTTCCGGTTTATCTGATCACCGGTTTCATTGAAAGCGGCAAAACCACCCTGGGACTGACGGTCCTGGGCAACGAACGCTTTACCAACGGCGGCCGGGTGCTGATCCTGTGCTGCGAGGAAGGCGAAACCGAGTGGGACGATGACAGCCTCGACAAGTACAAGGGTGTGCTGGTGAACCTGGATAACAAGGACGAGCTGACCACCTCAAAACTCGCGGACCTGGACCGGGAGATTGAGCCAACCTGCGTCATCATGGAGTACAACACCATGTGGGGTCTGGAAAAGCTGGACGAGATCACCCTGCCCCGCCTGTGGGACTGGGCACAGGTGGTCACCACGGCTGATGCCACCACCTTTGACAACTACATGAACAACATGCGCAAACTCCTCACCGATCCGATGAAGACCGCGGACATGATCTATGTCAACCGCTGCGGGGAGAACTTCAACAAGAGCTCCTGGCGCCGGCAGCTGCGCGCCATGAACAGCGCCGCCACGATCATGTTTGAGAACCTGGACGGCACGGTGGACGACGGCATCACGGACGAGGATCTGCCCTATGACATGAAGGCGGACGTGATCCGGATTTCCGAGGAGCAGTTCGGCCTGTTCTATGTGGACAGCATGGAGCATCCGGAGCGCTACGACGGCAAAGTGGTTTCCCTTGTGGGTCAGGCCTGGAAGCGTCGGGAATTCCCCAAGGGCTTCTACTATTTCGCCCGGGAGGCCATGACCTGCTGCGCCAACGACGTGGCGCCCTGCGGCTGGGTCTGCAAGGGAGAGCGCACCCCGGACAACAAGACCTACTTCACCCTGACCGCCCGCTGCAAGATGGTGCAGGGGCCGGACGGACAAACCGCCCTGATGCTGAACGAGCTGAAGTGCGAACGGGCCAAGACGCCCCGGGAACCCATGGTCAATTTCGTCAATCTCTGATTGTAGATTCATACGGAACGGTTTCAGAACCGTTCCGTTTTTTGTTTCCGGAAGAAAAGCACAAAAAGGACGGACGGCATATAGTCATGCATTGCAAAAAAACAAAGTTAAAGAGTATAATAAAAGGTAATCCGACTGTCTGACGCTGTGAAAGATCAGTATCCCCTGCTTTCAGCAGGCCCGCCGGAATCCGATGTGCCGGTATTCAGACAGTGAAGATTGAAGGGAGATGTTCCTGTTATGTGGCATCTGGTTGCTGATTCTGCCTGTGATCTGTATCAGCTGGAAGGAACGGAAGGTAAAATGGATTTCGCCACGATTCCGTTCTCCATCCGGATCGGCGGCAAGGAATATGTTGACGATGAGAATATGCCGGTTTCCGAAATGCTGGAAGCCAATGAAACCCATGATGAAATGGCGCAGACCGCCTGTCCTTCCCCGGAAGCCTGGCGGGAGAAGTTTTCCGCGCCCGGTCCCGTGATTGCCTTCACCATCTCCGGCGCCCTGTCCGGCTGCTACAACAGCGCCTGCCTCGGCCGGGATATGCTCCTGGAGGATGAACCGGACAAGCAGATTATCATCATCGATACCAAGGCCACCGGCCCCGAAGAGGCCATGCTGATCTGGCGTGCCCGGGACCTGATCCTCGCGGGGAAATCCTTCGAGGAAATCGAAAAAGACCTGAACGAGACCGCGAACAGGATTCATACCTGCTTCGCACTGGCCTCCTACCATAACCTGATCAAGTCCGGCCGGGTCGGCCGCCTGATTGGTTTCATTGCCGGTCACCTGGGTTTCTGGGGCATCGGTGCCGGAGATGAAAAAGGTGAAATTGTCATCCGTGGCAAAGCCCGGGGCAGCAAAGGCATGGTTCGCTTCCTGGTGGAGGAAATCACCCGGGTCGGTCTTGCCGGAAAGCAGATTGTCATCAGCCACTGCCAGAACCTGAAGGACGCCGAAGCGCTGAAGGCCGCGCTGGAAGCCGCCCATGCCGGCATCCAGGTGCTCATTCAGGCCACCCGCGGCCTGGACAGCTTCTACGCTGAAAGAAGCGGACTGATCATCGGCTATTGATCGAAGCTCAATATCTAATGAATACTGAAAACTAACTTTGCGATCGCCGTATTCCATTTCTGCATCGCCTATAGCTCGCATAAATGGACGGCTGTAGCATGGGAGGCATTCGCCGTGGATGGCTCGGTGTTACCAGCGCTAAAGCGCTGACACCTGCATGGACGATCTGTTACCAGCACTAAAGTGCTGACAGATCTGTCTGAAGCACGGATGCCTCCTCAATAACTTAAAAATGATATAGTGTTTTGACACATACATTCACAACATACAACCGTTCTCCGAGGTGGAGAGCGGTTGTTTTTCAGTATATCTTCAGGAAGTCATCCTGAAGACAAAAACTTTTTTTGATAAAATACGACAGAATGAGCTCCTCAATACGTCTGTATAAATGTAGGAGGTGAGTGACACGTGAGCATTGTTATGGGCCCTGACACTGCCACGGATCGCGATCAGAAACTGATCAGCCTGGTGGACCGGTATCAGGAGCCGCTGCTGCGTATGTGCTGCCTTTACCTCCGTGACCGGTCCCTGGCGGAAGACGCCGTTCAGGAAACCTTTATAAAAGCCTACCAGGCACTGGATTCCTTCCGGGGAGAAAGCAGTGAGAAAACCTGGCTGATGAGAATCGCCATGCATATCTGCTGTGATATCAACCGCACCGGCTGGTTCCGGTTCATGAACCGGGAAATCACTCCGGAAATGTTCGTTGATCAGGCCGCTCCTCCGCTTGAGGAGCGCGATGAAGAGCTGGCAGCCGCCGTTATGAAGCTGCCGCGCAGGCTGCGCGAAGTCATCCTCCTTTACTACTATCAGGGAATGAATGTTAACGAGATTGCAGACGCGCTGAACCTCTCCCATTCCTCCGTATCGGGAAGACTGAAACGGGGACGGGAGAAGCTGAAAAACATGCTGGAAGGGAGAGAATTGGATGAGTGAGAAAATCAGGCCGGACGAGTTCCGGGAATCCATGGACCGCTGTCTTTCCGGTGTAAAAGCCGATCCTTTCCTGGCGGGGCGCGTCATTGCCTCGAAGGAAGGAGAACCCCGAATGAAAAGAAAACTGTCTGTGAGCCTGGTGTTCGTGCTGGTGGCATTGCTCGCTTTGGGCACCGTGGCCTATTCAGCCACAAGACTATTTAAGAATGTCAATATGAATGGAGAAGTGATCAGCACCGAACCGCCCACTGATATGGCGGATTCTTTCCAGGAAGCCGGCATCAATATGAAAGAAGTCAACGATCTTATGCAAAAACTGATACGGGAAGAGCCGAATGATGATGTAATCATCTCAGTGTGGTGCACCAGTCCCACCGACAACGCAACCACCTCCTCGACCCGCAACAGGATGAAAACCTTCAACGATTATGGGGATTTTCTGGAATTTGTGGCCGGGGTTGATTACCTGACCCTGCCGGCGCAGCTTCCGGAAGGCTATACCTCCTTCACTGCAAAAGTATATATGGAGTGCCTCTGGGGAAATACACCGGAACTGATCGATAGAGGTGAGGATGGCCCTGTACAGTTTGTCCGCTATACTTTTGATGATTCCGCAGCGGTTATCACAAGCTATGAAATGACTTTCAGCTATGACGATCCGGAAAAGGATATCATGATCGCAGAACGTCTGATCGGACATCCCTCAGAGGTGTATGTCCTGCGGGATTGTGACTCAGCCGAACCGGTCACCGTCAATGGCATGGAAAAAGCGCTCCGGATTACAATACCGGGATATATCTATCCAACCCAGATTGTTATGCTAAAGAGCCTTCACACGAATCAGTATATTCACGTGAACAGGCCCCCGGAAGAGAACTCCCCGGATGACGGATTGTATAAAAAAGAAGAGGTCTTTGTTTATTCCAAAGGCAGCGATCCGAAAGAACTGCTAAAGCTTTTCAACGCGGAATAAGCCTGTTGCGTTTTTCAAATCTTCAACGAGTTTGCCTTCAGAAAATTTATCTGAAGGCAAACTTTTTTCCTTTTTCATTCGTCTTATAGACGGAAGCTGTAATCAGCGCTGTACAGAATGTCCTTCGGAACGCGGACGCGCGGACCGAGTATTACTAAAGGGGAAAGATGTCGTGGATGCTTTGACGTTTCAGGCGGAAATCAGGCGGATTGAGAAGCTGTTATACCGCATCGCCTGGTCCTACATGGGCAGCAATGCCGACGCCGAGGATGCGGTACAGGATGCATTGATCAAAGCCTGGGAGAAACGGGATTCCCTGCGGGATCTGAAACAGTTCAGACCGTGGATGGCCCGGATTCTCACCAACCAGTGCAAGGATCTGCTGCGCACGCGCAAAAAATGGAGTTTCTGCCCCCTGGAGGAAGCCGCCGCGCAGGAAGCGGAACCGGCCGAGCCGGTCTCCCCTGTGTTTGACGCGGTGAAAAAACTGAAACCGGAGCTCAGCCTGCTTGTCACGCTTCATTATGTGGACGGCTGCTCTATGCAGGACCTGGCGGACGACCTGGGAATCCCGGTCAGTACCGTCAAGACCCGATTGAGAAGCGCACGGAAGCAGATAGGCAGAACACTCCTCGTGGAATGGGAGGAGGCGGAAAAATGAAGATCAATGAATTTAAAGATAAGCTGGCATCTGTAACCCCTGAAGTCCCGGAACATTTCCACAGCCGCGTGGAAATGACCCTGGAGAACATTGTTTCACAGGAGGTTCAGATGAAAGAAAGCACAAAGCAGGCGATCCGGACCGCAGGCCGGTTCAGCCGCCGCACATTGGTCATCGCGCTGGCCATCGTCCTGGCGCTTGGCGCCATCGCCCTGGCCGCGACCCAGTGGCATCTGTTTGATACACTCTCTTTTTTAACAGGCACTGATATGCCGAAAAATGCGGACAGCTTAATGCAAGGCAATCTGTATCAGGATACAGTCAACAATGTGGAAATCACTGTTCAGGAAGCCGGCTACGACGGCCGAACCCTGTTCCTGCGATACAGTTACAGGATGCTGGATGTTGATACGGTATATGGAATCACCGCCTCGGAACTCTACGGGAACGATCTTCCTGAAGGTATGACCCCGGATACAATCGTGGACGGAATCAAGGACAATGCAGAAGAAGCGCTTATGGCGCACAACGTCGGCTGGTGGGCGGATGCAATCTGGTTCAACGGAGAAGCCATGGATATGCCGGACAATTCCGGCGGCGTCGTTATGGGCAGCACCGTTCCGGGTGAGATTATCCACACGGAATACTGGAGACTGGATAATGAAGGCGTCTTCCTGGAAGGCCCGGTACAGATCAGCCTGCCCATCGGCGAAAGCCAGTCCCCTGAATACAGGCACAGTATTTATGATCAGGAAACGGGTAAATACCGGCTGCCGGATAAAGGTGTCGTAACCTTCACCTTTGACGCGAAAGATATTTCATCCCAGGTCAGGAAATTCCATCCTGACAAGGAAACAAAGCTGCCGGAAGTCACCGCGAAAGTATCGGAAGCCACTTTCACACCCCTGATGACCTATATTACACTGGATCTGGAAGTGAATCCTGACGCACTGGCAGCCTATATTGCCGAGAATGGCGAAGGATATGTCGATGAGAACGGCGAACTGCTCTGGGCCTATGGCGGCATGGATGTGTTCAGCGATTACCTCATGAGTCTGGAACTTGTCGACGGTAAAGGAGATGTCGTATTCCCCGGATTCTATGGTCAGAACGGATACGGCAACGACTCTGCCGAATACCTGTATCCTTATCTGGAAACCATTCCAGATGAACTCTATCTGGCTCCCATTAATGATGATGGAAAAGGAGATCTGGGCCAGGCCGTACTGGTAAAAGGCGCAGACTGATCATCACTTTTTCAGAGGGTACGGGAACGCCTGTGCCCTCTGTCCTTTATGGAGGAAAACGTGAAAAGAATAATAGCGATTCTGGCACTTATGCTATGGCTTCCCGGCATTGCAGCCGGTGAAGGAGAATACTTTACCATCCGTGAAATCCGTCAGCAAGCCGAAGGTATGATAAACAGCAACAGTTCTGAAAGATCGATTGAAATTGAGACATCCAAAGGCCGCAATACTGTTGTGCTGGAAATTCCGGAGGTTAATCAGGTACCTGTAATTAAAGCGACAACTCCCAGCTCCGGCATGGTTCCTTCTTTGCCTGAAAACAGTATTGTGGAAGAACGAAAACTTTCCGGTTGTCTTTACGGATGGACTATTCAGAAACAGCGGAATGAGCTATACGGAATCACTGACTATAGCATTACGCAAATTGGAGAATATGGAGTGGATGTACAGGCAAACGGCAGTCCCCTGACAATGACAGAGGCAATCGAATTTGCCGAAAAAGCCCTCAATTCAAACAGCAACTGGATATTCCGCCTGCATCGTGCCATTACACGCTCATGGTGGTACAAAGGAAAAAATGCATCAGAGCTGCCGGATCGTAATGGGTTTTACTCACTGAGCTTTGACCAGATACTTCGAGGCATTCCCTATTATGATCATATTCAACACTCCTTTACCTCCGCCGGCAGCTATGACAGGCGCGGCGGAATCCCCCATGGCGGCTGCACATTCAATATATTTTCTCCGGAATGCTATGCATGTAATCTGGATGTATGTGTGGAAGCTGACGTTCTGGCAGAGGATGTGCCGCTCTGTTCTTTAGCAACTGTCATAGAAGCTTTGAAGGCTTCCTGCAACAGTGAAATCAATCTGGAGAAGCGTACTCCCGCAAGGCTGAGGTTTGTATATGTAGCCATGAACAATCCTGAGGACAGAACAGGAGATACCATCCTGATTCCCACCTGGATCCTTGAAAATGATGACGGACCGAATGAAATCACTTATGCCATTGCGCTTGTCAATGCGCAAACCGGTCAGCTGATCGATACTGATGCAGAGGATCTTGATAAAGGCCGCCGTTGTGACGCTGTCTGGATCACCTGGGACGATGTAAAATAACACTTCAGGAGAACATCAATGAAAAAGATATGCTGTTTATTGCTTGCCATCATGTTCAGTACACTGTGTGTTTCCGCCGCAAAGACGGAAGCCACACCTGTATCCATCAAGGAATTGCAGAGCATGACTGACCCGGTATGGGAACAGACGTATGAAGCCTGCGGCCGGACGATTCGGGTCAACACTGCTATTGTTGTTCCGGAAACAGAAAGCATTCCGCTGCTGGCAGTAAAACCAATGGAACCTTTGTCTGAGGAGGAAGTGCAGAAATATGAGGAACTGTTCCGCACTCCCTACAATTCCAAATTTCTGAATGACAAATACCGGACATACATCTCTTTTTCGGACCACGAAGGCCATCCCGATCTGTCCAATGCAGAAAAGGTCACAACACCCCACCGGCCGTTATATGAATATGACAGGGATAAGGCGTATACCGAAGATAATGACCTGACTGTCGCGGAAGCGGAGAACCTGGTCCGGGAAAACATTCAGAAAGTTTTCCCGGGTGTGGATTTCCGGATAGACAAAATTGTGATCAATGACAGGACAAAATACAGAAAATCCGGAAAAAAACTGGAGGCAAAAGGGTATTATGAGCTTGACTGTGTACAGGTGATCGACGGAATCCCTGTGGCAGGAAGCATTCACGACGCCTACAGGAATGACCGAACCAAGCATGATCATATTATAAGTAAATATGGAACTGCCAGCGCAGAAGTGACAGATGCGGGAAAACTTTACGGATATTATTCCATTTGGGACAAAACGACCGAACTGGGAATCCCGGACCGGTTTCTGCCCTTTGATGTCGTCAAACCCCAAATCGAAGAAATGATCATGAGCGGTAATATCCGGCATGTTTTCAGCGTGGATCTCGGATACGCCCAGTATGATCTGCCGGAAGGCTGCAAATATGAGTATGTCCTGGTACCGGCATGGGTGGTCTCGGTTGGCTGGATGGATGACCCCGAGGAAGAAGACGACGGAGCAACGTCTGTGAACGGATCGGATTATGCCATGGGATGCACATACCTGCCGATCATTGTGAATGCCCTCACCGGAGAGGCAACCAACCCGCCGGATGAAAAGGGCGACAGGATGCTGCTGCCTGCATCATGGATGCAATGGGTGGAGGAATAACAATGAAACGCATATGCATCCTGCTGCTTGTCCTGCTGCTCGGCATATTATGTGTTTCCACCGCAGCGGCAGAAGGCAAGGCGGTTTCCATCCGGGAACTCCGGGAATCCATGCCGGCACGATGGGACCGTGACATCACAACCAATGACGGTGAAGAAGTCTCCATTAATGCCCCGATCAATATCCCGGATGTGGAATCCTTCCCCATCCTGTTGTGTGAAACACAAGCTGCTGATGATCGATTTGACTTTCAGGAAGGCAGCGATAAAGACCTGTACGGAAAAACAGACGTTTATGTCAGGCCAAGTATCTATAATCCGGCAGAATTCCCGGATATGGAAATCAGCGTAGACGACGTACTCCGCTTCATCAGGCAAAAGCTGGATTCAGAAGGCCTGGAAAATGTTGATTTTACCTTGTATCGTTACAATGCCCTCGGACCATTGTGTAAAACCAAATCAATAAAGCATACCAAACCTGATGGCAAAGTAAGCTTCCGGGTTATTGTTGCAGATCCGGAAAACCCCTGGAAGAACAATGACACTCATGGCTGGAAATGCACCATAACACAAAAAATCAACGGTATACCTGTTTTCCTGACCGGTACCGTTGCCCACAGTAATTCTGTTTATTCCTATGCCACCATGGGATATACCAAATTCATAAACAAAGATCTGTATATGTTATGGATGTGCACAGTGCAGCCAACCGAAACCGTCTCTCCGGACACTGAATTGCTGTCCCGTGAAGCTCTTTTCAGCATTCTGGAGCAGCGAGTCAGGGAAGACCAATTGCACATTGTTGTTGAGATGAACCTGGGTTATTTCTGTATCGATCAGGATACAGCACGGAAGCTGAATGTCGCTCCCTCTCAGGATTTTGAGTACATGCTTCTTCCTGTGTGGCAGATCCGCGGCTATGATGCCGTCATAGATCCCATTCTGGACGGAAGCTTTTCCGATCTTCCTTTTGATGAGGACGTCCTCTTTGATCCGGATGGAATCTTCTACCTCCTTCTGGACGCCAGGACCGGTGAGGTTATCAATTATTATCCCGACGATGAATAAACGACGCATTAATTCAAGAGGTGATATATGAAAAAGATCATACTGCTTCTTACACTTATATTGTTGCTGCCCATCTTTGCGACAGCTGAAGAACAATACTATACCATCCGCGAAATCCGGAAGCAGGCAGAAGCCCTGATGGCACAGAACGGCGGCACCGTGAACATAAAAGCCGCCCATGGAGATTTCGACGTACCGATTGAGGTTCCGGATGTCGACCGGGTGCCGATCATCAAAATCGACTTTCCCCTGGAGGATCAGATGCCAGCGGCACCGGAGAATGGAAAACTGGAACGGCATCTTACCTCTGATGATGAGTATCTGGCGGGCTGGATCGGGCAAGCTGGTTCAAGAGAGGAATTATTTGGAAAATACTTCAAAAGTTCTTCCCGTATCGGGCAATACGGAATGGATGCCCGCGCCGACGGAAGTCCTCTGTCCATGGAGGAGAGTATCTGTTTCGCAGAACAGCTTCTGGACGCGTACCGGGTAAAAAACGGCTGGGATTTCCATCTTTGCCGTGCCATCGCCAGATCCAGGCAGTATAAAGCACACTACGGAAGGGATGACGTCATACCGGATACCAGCAAAGCGCTGGATGAAACCGGATATTATGATCTGTATTATGAACAAACCTTCTACGGTATTCCGTTCAATGATTATATCAGTTATACCCAGCCCAGCCGGTATTATCGCAACAAACCCGTTCCCCTTGGGGATACAATAATGACAATCTTCTCCCCTGACCTGTATGAATATGTGCTGGACGTTGCCCGTGAAACTGCCGTTCTGGCAGAAGATGTTCCACTCTGCGGTCTCGACAAAATATTGCAGTCCTGGAAAAAAGCAGGTAAATACTCCTATCGTGCCAAACCCAGCAAGATCCGCTTTGTGTATGTTTCCATGTATAACCCGGAGGATAAGGAGGGCGAGCAGATTCTTGTTCCCGTCTGGGCGCTGGAGGATGATATAGGTCCCGACTGGTCATCAGGTTCCATGGCTTATGTCAATGCCCAGACCGGGGAGTTTATCAACCATAATGAGGAAAAAGATCGTGATGGTCATCGGGGTGACGCTGTCTGGATCACCTGGGATGATATCTGAAACATAAGCAACTGAAGCAATAATTATACTTTGCCAAAAAGAATGACCGCGTTCAAATGAACGCGGCCATACTTTTTTGTTTGCTTATCAGTCGTCGTTTTCCACCCAGGCGTAGGCTTCCACAGCAGTGGGTGTGAGGCCCTTTTCTTCGTAAAACTTCTTGGTCCGGTCTTCCACGCTGGAGACCAGGGTGATGGAGCTGTTGGCTCCCAGCTCATTGCGGTACAGGTCCTGGGTATCGATCTCCAGCAGGTTGCCGTCCGCATCCACCAGCACCAGAACCGCCTGGATTCCGGCCACGGGAGCTTCGGTTTCATTGGTCACGGTTGCCTTCATGAGATCGCTGTTATATTCGCCTTCGACCTTCACAAAAACGGGATCTGTAACCTTCACAGCATAGTCGGTGCTGCGATAGCTTTCCGTCTTCGTTTCAATGTTCGCCTGGTAGGTATATTCTCCGTCGCTTTCCAGGTCAACATACATGCTGACGAAGGACGTTTCGCCGGGCTCCAGGTACTTGGAACCGGTCCGGGAGAGGTAGCTGGCCTCAGCGACCTGGTTTCCTTCTCCATCAAACACCTGCATATTGCCGCCGGTCAGGAAGAGGGGAACTTCATTTTCATTCTTGATCCGGGCGATATAGGTTCCGCGGAATCCGCTGTAGCTTTCGTTCACCCGGAAGGTGCTCTTTTCGATGGTAACGATCGGAGCCTCGTCCTGCGGAGCCGGTTCAGTGGTGCCGGTCGTGCCGGTTTCTTCGCCGCCCTGGTTGGAGGCCGCTTCCATGATCTTTGTATATTCAGCCACAAAATTCATGGCAATGGTGGTCATTTCCAGTTCGGTCATGCCTTCCGGCAGCTCATATTCCTCACCGCTCATCATCTTGGAGATGACGGACATGGGGAGTCTTCCCTCTTCACGGCTCAGGGACAGGGGGAACATCTCGCTGGAGAGGGAGGTACCGTCAAAGGTGAAATCCAGGGGCTGGCCCTGGGCCGTAATGGTGACGGTGTTTCCGTCGGCCGTCCAGGTGCCGGCAATGTCTTCTTCAGAGGCAACGTTCACGATCGCGGTGCCGTCTTCATTCAGCAGGATATATCCGAGCGTAACATCCGCAAGGGACATATACCAGTTTCCAGCGGGGCTTTCTTCGCCCAGAACGGGGACAACAGCCAGCAGCATGCACAGTGCCAGCAACAGGGCAGTGATTTTCTTCATGGTGTTTCTCCTTTCAATTTTGAGCTTTTCGAACGCTTGAATCAGGTAACTATTATACCACAAAGATTCGGTTTTGCCGACACCATTTCCGTTCTTTGCTGTTTTTTTGTTCCGAAGCTGAATTTTGCTTGCCTGAGCTAATCCCCTTTGCTATAATATTGGAAGTGTTCCCAAAGATATTGATATGAACGGAGAGAATTCCTATGCGTAAAAAAGCTCTTCTTGCCCTGATGATGGCCGCAATTCTGCTGCTGAGCGGCTGCGCCCTGATCAAAAAGGATCAGGCTGTTGATGATGCTACCGAGATTATCCGGATGGGTGACCAGGTGATCACCAAGAAGGAAGTCCTGGCCCAGGCTGAACAGGAACTGTATGATCAGTACTCCATGTATTCCATGTTCGGCTATTCCTACGACGTGTCTGATCCCGAGAACATCGAGGCCGCGAAGAACTCCGCCGTCGATACCCTGAAAACAAGCCTGGCTCTGACCGCCAAGGCCAAGGAACTGGGACTGGATCAGCTGAGCGATGAAGAGCTGGAATCTGTCAAGACCACTGCCCAGGCAAACCTGGACAGCGTCATCGCATCCGCCAAGGCTTATGTTGAAGGCGGAAGCGAAATGGATGAAACCGCTCTTGCCGAAGCCGCCGCAAAGATGGCTGAAGACGCCGGCTACACTCTCGACGCGTATATCGCCCAGGGTACCACCGATGCCATTTCCGCCAAGCTGAAGGAATACGCCGTGAAGGACGTTGCGGTCACGGATGAAGAAATCCAGGCCGAGTACGACAGCCGCGTGGAATCCCACAAATCCACCTACAGCGAAAGCGCCGGCACCTGGGCTTCCGCCGCGAACAACAACTCCACCCTGTACTACACTCCCGCCGGTGTACGCCGCGTGAAGCAGATCCTCATCAAGTTCAAGGATGAAGACAAGACCGCGATCGACGACGCCAAGACCAAGCTGAACGACGCCAACACCGCCGTCACCACCGCCCAGGCCAAGGTTGACGCTGCCCAGGGCACCGTGGATACCGAAGGCATCTCCGATGAAGACAAAGCCAAGGCTGAAGAAACCCTGTCCGCCGCGAAGCAGGAACTGGAAGATGCTGACAAGGCCCTGCTGGCCGCCAACCAGGCTGTGACCGAGGCTACCGATAAGGCCTTCGCGAACATCGATGAAAAGGCCGACGCCGTGCTGGCCCAGCTGGCTGAAGAAGGCGCCGACTGGCAGAAGATCATGGACGAAAACAACGAAGACGAAGGCATGAAGGATAACGAGAAGGGCTACGCCGTAGCCACCGGAATGACCAACTTCGACGCCGCCTTTGTGGATGCCGCCATGGCCCTGGAAAAGATCGGCGACATTTCTCCCAAGACCAAGGGCAGCTACGGATACTACATCATCCGCTATGAAAGCGATGAGGCCGAAGGCCCCGTTGCCCTGGATGCTGTAAAGGAAACCCTTTCCTCCTCCCTGCTGACAACGAAGCAGAACGACGCCTACGAAGCCACCAAGGCTCAGTGGGTGGACGAAGCCGGCATCAAGGTTGACCTGAATGCCCTGAAAGACTGACCAATGCATGAAGGGGATGCCGCAAGGCATCCCCTTTTGCTTTTTTGAAGGAGATTCTCCAATGTTTTACCCCTCCGGAATATTCCGCATGAAAGCCCGCGCTGTGCTGAAGGACCACTGGCAGACGGCGCTGCTGATCGCGCTGATTGTGAACCTGCCCACGCTGTTGATGCAGGGCTTTTCTGCCTTTACCGGCAATGACCTGATTCCCCGGCTGAACAGCGTTCTCGTGTCCGCTTCCCGGGATGGCCTCCTGCCCCAGGAGCAGCTGCTAAAGGAGATTGACGTTATCCTCGGCAGTACCAGTTTCTGGACTATGCGGGGACTGGAACTGCTCGCCTGGCTGATCACCCCCTGCCTGACCCTGGGCATGTACCGGTGGCTGCTGAACCGCGTACGCGGCCTGGAAGACCCGGTAAGCACCGTGCTGTGCCGGATGAACCAGTTCTTCCGTGCCATCGGCCTGCAGCTGCTGATCATCCTGAAGGTGCTGCTGTGGATGCTTCCCGGGATCGCGGTATCCGTATACCTGCTGCTGCCTGTTTATCAGTCCGGGGACGTGAGCGTCCAGCTGGCCGCCCTGCAGCGCAGCTACAACATGACCCTGCCGGTTCTGCTCCTGATCGCCGTTCCCGGCGTCATGGCCGCCCTGCGTTACTCCCTGTCGGAGTACATCATGGCGGATGAGCCCCAGACCCGCATCCTCACCTGCATCCGCCACAGCAAAGAGCTGATGAAGGATAAGAAGAAGGATCTGTTCTTCCTGCTGGTCGGCTTCCTCCTGTGGTACATGCTGGAGCTGCTGATCTCCTCCATGCTCAGTGGCGTTCTCGGCCTGGTCTTCCAGATGCTGGCCGGCCTGGCCATCAGCGTCTATATGAGCTGCTCCATCGCCGTGTTCTACCTCTTCCTGGAGAGCGGCGAGAAAACGCCGAAGGAACCCGAACCTGAAGAATTGAATTAATTCGATTCTTCAGGTTCGTAATTCATAATTCATAATTCACAATTCATAATTGTTTTTGTGAACCTTTCCCTGCGTTCCGGAACAAACATGTCATGAATACCCTGTTGACATTTATCGATTCTTTCAGAGGGCAGCACTATATAATTATGAATTCTGAATTGTGAATTATGAATTTGATCAATTCCGAATCCTGATCCGAAATTGATCATTTTGGTGTTCTTTTTGTTCTTTGCTTGAGTTTCCGATAGTTTGAGACTATAATGAGCGCATTGTATACAGAAACCGGAGTGATCGAGTATGCTGAGTTTTGACAACACCGTGAACCTGCTGATGCAGTCCAAGTACCGTTACAGCCTGCAGGATGTTGCGGAGCCGAACCTGTACAGGGAAATCTATGACTACGACCATGTGCCGAAGGTTGCCTTCAACCTCCGTCATGTTCCCATGCAAATGCCCGATCATATCTGGATGACCGACACCACCTTCCGTGACGGCCAGCAGAGCGTCAGCCCCTTCACGCCGGAACAGATCCTGCACCTCTTCAAGCTCATGAGCCGCCTGGGCGGCCCCAACGGCATGGTGCGCCAGAGCGAGTTCTTCCTTTATACGGAGAATGACCAGAAGGCGCTGCACCTGTGCCAGGATGCGGGACTGAAGTTCCCGGAGATCACCACCTGGATCCGGGCCAATGAAAAGGATTTTGAACTGGTCAAACAGGCCGGCGTCGCCGAAACAGGCGTGCTGGTTTCCTGCAGCGACTATCATATTTTCAACAAGATGCACCTGACCCGTAAGCAGGCCATGGACAAGTACCTGGGCATCGTCAAAGCCGCCCTGGAATACGGCATCCGTCCCCGCTGCCACTTCGAGGATATCACCCGGGCCGACTTCTACGGCTTCGTGGTGCCCTTCGCCGGCGCCCTGATGGACCTGAGCCGTGAGAGCGGTATCCCGATCAAGATCCGCGCCTGCGACACCATGGGTTACGGCGTCAGCTATCCCGGTACCGCACTGCCCCGCAGCGTGCAGGGTATCATCTACGGTCTGCGGCATTATGCCGAAGTGCCCTCCGAACAGCTGGAGTGGCACGGCCACAACGACTTCTACAAAGTGGTTTCCAACGCCGCCACCGCCTGGCTGCACGGATGCAGCAGCATCAACTGCAGCCTGCTGGGTATCGGCGAGCGCACAGGCAACTGCCCGCTGGAAGCCATGGCGATTGAATACCAGAGCCTGCGCGGCGACGACGGCGGCATGGACCTGACCGCCATCACCGAGATCGCGGACTACATGGAGCGGGAGATCGGCCTGGAAATCAGCCCGCGGCAGCCCTTCGTCGGCCGTCACTTCAACGTGACCCGCGCCGGTATCCATGCTGACGGCATGCTGAAGGACGAGGAAATCTACAACATCTTCAACACCGCCAAGCTCCTGAACCGGCCCGCGTCCGTGGCCGTGGACAGCCGCGGCGGCACCGCCTCCATCGCCCACTGGCTGAACAACTACTTCCGCCTGACCGGCGACAACACCATCGACAAGAACGATCCGCTGATCGTCAATATGCGTGCCCGCGTGGACGATCTCTACGCCAAGGGCCGCAACACGGTCATGGGCGACGAGGAACTGGAAGTTATGGTCCGCCGCTGCGACCAGAACCGGTACGAAAAACTGCTGTTCCACAAGAGCAAGTAATCAAAAAGGGAATCCGGAAAACCGGATTCCCTTTTTGATTACAATTCATAATTCATAATTCACAATTCATAATGATATAGTCTTCCAACTCTCAAAACCTCCACTACCAAAACCAAACATCCGACGCGCCCGGCGGAATGTGACAGTGGGACAGACCAACGCGTCACGGCTAAAGGCTGTGACACTTGGTCTGTCCCATCTGTCACGTTCCTGCTCTCCACCGCTTCCACGTATCTCAATTATGAATTCTGAATTGTTGAGCATCTGTCCAAATCTTTGATTTGGGTAACAGTTGCCATGCTGCAGCCGTCAAAGGTGCATTGTACCTTTGGGCGAAGAACCGATGACCGCCAGTGGCGGAAGTTTCATCGGTTCAGAGGTCAATTGAAAGGGAGCAAGCTCCACAGTGTGGAGTTGAGACCATTGAAATTGCGGAATACGGCGATCGCAGAATTCTGAATTGAACTTACATCCTGTATTCTGCTTCCAGTCCTCCGTCCGTTCTGGCGTATACCAGGGCTTTTCCTTCGCCCTTTCCCTTCCGCAGGTAAACCGTCACGGTACCTTCCCCGGTGGTGCGGAAGCGCTCGGTATAGGGCGTCAGGTCGTCCGGGAGGCCGTTCTCCATGCCCAGGATCTTCACGTCTCCCAGCACCTGAACTCGGATCACCTCGTCCTGCGCGGGCTGACCGTCTTTGTCCAGCAGCACAGCTTCCAGCTGGATCACGTCTTCCCCGGGCCGGCTCTCATGCCGGATCCACTGCAGGGTGCAGGCCTTTCCGGGGCTGGACAGCTTGTCCTCCGCGCCTTCTGTCCGGGCTTCCAGGACGCCGTTCTCATAGGGCACCTGCCATACTGCCCGGCCGCCGTCTTCCTCCGTCAATTCTTTTTTGCCCAGGCTCTTCCCGTTCAGGAAAAGCTCCGCGGTTTTGCCGTTGGTGTAACAGGAGACCCGTTTTTTCACTCCGGGCAGTCCCTGCCAGCGGAAGCATTCGCCCCAGGCGCCGGAATCATGTTCTTCTTCCCCGGGGCCCACAGCGATGCGGATCATCGGCTCCTTTGTCCACAGCGCCAGGTGCTGCGCGTAAAGGGGCTTTTCCTTTCCCCGCAGATCCAGGGCGCCGGCCTGGCTGATGCGCTTCGGCCAGCCGGGGCATTCTCCCAGGAAGTCCACGCCGGTCCAGAGGAACTGGCCTGCCATATATTCATGCTCCGTCACGGCCCGCCAGGCGGACGGATCATGGCTGTTTTCACTGCCCAGGATCACCCGGCCGGGATAAGTCTTGTGATCCTCCTCATAGAACTGCTCCCGGTAGTTATATCCCGCAATGTCCAGGGCGTCCGCGTAGCCTGTGCGGTTGCTCAGTTCCGGGAAGCTCAGGGCGCTGGTCACCGGCCTACTGTCATCCAGGGCATGCACCTGCGCCGTCAGCTCCGCCGCCACCTTTGCCAGGCGCCCGGCGTCCGGTTTCCGGTCGTCATAGAGGCGCTCCGCCAGGGGCTTGTTGGCGTCGTTGTTGCCCAGTACTTCCTTAAAGAGGGGCGTCACATACGGGTCATTGGGATAATCGATTTCGTTGCCGATACTCCAGAGAATCACGCAAGGGTGGTTCCGGTCCCGCTCCACCATGGAGCGCAGGTCCTCCTCATGCCACTGGGGAAAATCCTCCGCATAGCCGAAGTGCTTGGGCGGATAGACGTTGTGTCCCTGCCACCACTTGTTCTTGATGCCTTCCCACTCGTCAAAGGCTTCATCCATCACCAGGAAGCCCAGCCGGTCGCACAGGTCCAGCAGCGCCGGATCCGGCGGGTTATGCGCGGTGCGCAGGGCATTGCAGCCCATGGCCTTCAGTTTTTCCAGGCGGATCCGCCATACGCTTTCCGGCACCGCCGCCCCCAGGCAGCCCGCGTCATGATGGACGCACACGCCCCGGAGCTTCATGTTCTCCCCGTTCAGGAAGAACCCATGGTCCGCGTCAAACACAGCCGTGCGGATGCCGAAGGGGATTTCCCCCCGGTCTGTCACGACACCGTTCTTTTCCGTTTCGCCGCACAGGGTATAAAGGTACGGATCTTCCGGGCTCCAGCGCCGGGGAGTATTCACCCGCAGCCGCAGGCAGCCGTTCTCCCCTTCCGCTTCACCTTCCGCGGCGATGCCTTCCGGCGTCCGCAGGCCAAAGCGCACCTTGTCCGCGCCTTCCGTTTCATACCGGATGCCGATGACCGCCTCTTCCCCGTCGTCCGCTTCCGTCACGGCAAAGATGCCGTGCTCCCGGAAGCAGACCGGATCCGTCACCGTCAGCGTCACGGGACGGTCCACGCCGGAACCGGTGTACCAGCGGGAATCAGCCACTTCCGAGTGGTCCACCCGGACGGCAATCACATTCTCCCCGGGACGGACAAACTCGCTGACGTCAAAAGAGAAGCTGGTATAGCCGTAGGCATGCTGGCCCAGGTAGTTGCTGTTGATCCAAACCCGGGCACGCTTGTATACGCCTTCAAAGGTGATCCGTACCCGGCGGGCAGCGTCCTCCGCGTCCAGGGTGAAATGTCCCCGGTACCAGCCGATGCCGCCCGGCAGATAGCCGGTGCCGCTGGCCCAGCAGGGATCAAAAGGATGCTCCACGGCCCAGTCATGGGGCACGGTCACCTGCCGCCATCCCCGGTCGTCAAAGCCCATATAATACGCATCTGCGGTATCTCCCAGATGGAATCGCCAGCCTTCACTGAGGCGGATGTTCTTTCTCATGCGCGTCTCTCCTTTGGAAAGATTGACACCCCCGGCCGCTCACGCGCGGCGCTGCGGGCATAAAAAGGGGGCTGGCCCCGGCGGAGTGTACACCGCGGACAGCCCCGAAACCGGATGAATTACTTGGCGTAAACAGCATCCAGCTGGTTCTGGATTTCAGACATCACCATTTCGATGCCGGCATCCTGCAGAGCCTGACGGAATTCAGCCACCAGCGCTTCCGGATCATCGTTCATACCGAAGACGATGCGGGGCATATAGGTGTTGTAAACGTTGCTCAGGTTGTCCATGAAGACGCCCACCATGGAGTTGTCATAGATGTACTGTCCGTAGGGATAGTCGATCTTGACCGCGTCATAGGCGTCATACATCTTCTGGATGGCATCCCAGTCAAGCTGGGCATTGCGGTATTCCAGGTTGTCGTTGCGGCCCCACCAGAAGTTGAAGGAGACGCCGTCCACGGAATCTTCGAAGCCATCGGGACGAGAGAACAGGCCGTTCTCATCCACGGTGTACATTTCGCCTTCGAAGCCGTACTGCATGAGGTGATAGATTTCGGGATCGTTCCGCATGAGGTCATAGACCATCAGGGCGCGTTCCGGATTCTTGCTCTGGGCAGCCACAGCCATGGCGCCGTGGGTGATGTTCAGTGAGATCAGGTTGGAAGCCTCTTCGCCGAACCAGAAGAAGCCGAGGTCGGAACCAGGCTGCTTGCGTTCCATGGTGGTACGCTCGCCGGTCCAGGTCTGGGTGTGATGCTGATGGGCGCCGGTTTTGCCTTCTTCCATTTCGGTAACCACGTCGCCGGTGTAGTTGAGCACGTCAGCGCGCCAGTAGCCGGCGTCCGCCCATTCCTTCATGGTCTTGGCGAAGTTCACCAGCTCGTCGCCTTCCAGGTAGTAGCGGCTCAGGGTGTAGGGATTCTCTTTGCTCTCGCCGTAGAAGATAGCTACCGGGAAGCCTTCGATAGCGATGTTGCCGGTATGGGAGGTCTGCCAGCCGCCGGCCATCTGGGGGCTGTAGGAAGATCCGTTACCGTTGGCATCCCACGGAATCACGTCCGGCTTGTTTTCCTTGATGTACTTGAAGTATACGCCCAGGTCTTCCCAGGAATGCACTCCGTTCTCAAGGCCGGCTTCACGGGCCCAGTCGCCACGGTACATGAAGCCGTGGTTGGTCCACTGCGCGTAGTTGTCTTCGGGCATGAGGTAGATCTCGCCGTTGTACTTGCACAGGTTCCAGTGCGCTTCGGACACGCTCTCCCAGGTCTTAGGGGCGTAGGTCTTCAGCATGTCTTCAGACAGGGGCAGGAAAGCGCCCTTCTGGCTGTTGGGCCATGCATCCAGCCAGTCAGTGGCGGTACCGATCAGGTCGATGTCGCCGCTCTGGGTGGCCAGGGCCAGGTTGTACTGGGTCTGCCAGTCGGTCCATTCGATCCAGCGGAACTCCAGCTCAGCGTTGACCTTTTCAGTCAGCAGCTCATTGATCTTTGCCAGCACTTCGTCGGTCCGGTTGGTGGGCTTGTCGCCGGTGACCAGGTACACGATCTTCACGTGCTCGGATGTGTCGATGGCAGACTCTGCCACAACCGGCACGATGCTGAGCAGCATGGCCAGGGTCAGGATAACCGCAAAAAGTTTTTTCATGGGGAATCCTCCTTCGTAAATATGATTCAGCCCATCCGGGCTTAAATCCAAAGAAATTCACAATTCACAATTCATAATTCATAATTTTTGACTGCAAAACCATCTGTTGTTCCATCCACAATTCATATTTCTCAATCCACATCTCATAATCAGCAGTTCCGACAGTTTCAGTAACTGTAATTATGAATTATGAATTGTGAATTATCATCCTCCCTTTCGTCGACCTCTTCGCTCAGCCTTTTACTGCTCCCACAGTAAGTCCTGCCACGAAGTACTTCTGTACGAAGGGATACAGCAGGATGATGGGGCCGGTGGCGATCACGGCGGTGGCCATCTTCAGGGTCTCGCCGGGAAGGTCGGTAATGACCACGTTGGAGCCGGCGATGGAGTTCTTCAGGCTGGCTACCTTGTTGATCACGTTGTACAGGTGATACTGCAGGGGCCGGTACTCCACCTTGGTGGTCAGGAACAGAGAGCTGTAATACCACTCGTTCCAGTAGCTCAGGGCCAGAAACAGGCCGATGGTAGCCAGGGCCGGTTTCAGGTTCGGCAGGATCAGGCTGTAGAAGATCCGGAAATCTCCCGCGCCGTCAATCTTGCCGGACTCGGTAATTTCATGGGGAATGGCCTTCACGAAGTTCTTCATCAGCACGATCAGCCAGGGACTCATCAGCAGCGGAAGCAGGATCGCGAAGTAGCTGTCCCGCAGGTTCAGGTACTGAACCATCAGCAGGTAGAAGGGTACCAGGCCCGCGGAGAACAGGGACGTGAAGTAGATATAGAACATAATCCCGTTCCGGTAGGGGAAGTCCCTCCGCTGCAGGGCGTAGCCCGTCATGGAAACAATGAACAGGCCGATCAGCGTACCTACCAGCGTCAGGCCGATGGTCACGGCGTAGGCGCCGATCATCTGGTCCGGACTGCGGAAGAGCAGTTCATAGGAGAAGGTGCTGAAGTCCGAAGGCCACAGGGTGAAACCGGATCGCCGGATGCTTTCTTCTGTCGCGAAGGAAGACGCGATGATCATCCAGAAAGGCATGATACAGACGATACAGAAGATGGTAACCAGGATGTAGGTCAGCACGTTGATGATGATCTGGCTCTTATCCTTGCGGATGTGGGTCGTATGCATCAGGTGCTCGGCGTGAATCTTCTCAGTCATTTTGCTCACTCCTCCTTTCCGCTCAGAACAGGGCGTAGTCAGGATCCAGGTGCTTCACGAAGGCGTTGGCCCCCAGCACGATGAAGAATCCGACCACACTCTGGAACAGGCCGACGGCGCTGCTCTGGGAGAAGTTGAAGCTGTTCATCATGGACCGGTAGACGTAGGTTTCAATGATGTCCGTTGTCTTGAACAGCATGGAGTTGTTGCCTACCAGGTTGTAGAACAGTCCGAAGTTACCTTTCAGGATGCCGCCGATGGCGAAGAGGAACAGGATGATGACCGTAGGCTTCAGGGTTGGCAGCGTAATGTAGCGGATGCGCTGCCAGGCGTTGGCGCCGTCGATCTGGGCCGCTTCCATCATGGAGGAATCCATGCCGGTGATGGCCGCGAAATAAACCACGGTGCCGTAGCCGGTGGACTTCCACAGGTGAACCAGCACGATGAGGAAAGGCCAGGCTCCCGCGTCCTGGTAAATCTTCGGCATCTCCATACCCAGGCTCCGCACCAGGTGGGAGATGAAGCCGTAGTCATAGTTGAGCATGTTGTACACCAGCAGGGACACCAGAACGTCCGAGATGAAGTACGGCAGGAACATGATGCTCTGCGCCAGCTTCTTGTATCCCTTGCAGGCCACTTCATTCAGCATGATGGCGAATGCCAGCTGCAGGATGTTGCCGCAGATGATGAAGGCCAGGTTGTACAGCACCGTGTTCTTCAGCAGCAGGCCCAGCTGGCCGGAGATGAAGAGGAACTGGAAGTTCTTCAGGCCCACAAAGGGGCTGTCGAAAATGCCCTTGTTGTACTGGAAGTTCGTGAAGGCGATGTAAGCGCCGGGCATGGGCAGGTAAGAAAAGACGAGGAAGAACAGGATGGCCGGAAGGCACATCAGGATCAGCGTCTTGTTCTGCACAAGGGTACGGCCCACGGAAGGCTTGCGGTAATTGATCACCTTCTGCTGCGCGGCTTTTTGCAAGTGACTCACTCCTTCTCTTTCGTTCCTGTCAGTCTGTGTTTCTGGATCCTGAAACCGGTTTCAATTCTCTGAGAAAAAGAATGAAACCGGTTTCAATTCTCCCGCCAAAAAAAGTCCCGGAATCCTTTTTCCTTCACAATAAAAACAAATTAAATTCATCTTTATCTGAAGTCATTATAACAAAGGCGGGACCGCATTGCAAGAACTTATTTCTTTTTTACCATATTATACATCTTTATGCCTTTTTCGGTGGTGCGCAGGATTCCCTCTCCGTAATGAAGACAGGAATGCGCCGCTCCTGCGGCCACTCATTCTGCGGGTCCAGGGCAGTCTGCACCAGGGCGGTGCCGAAGGCCTGGTAATCATACCCCACAGATGTCAGTTTCGGTGTGGTAATCCCGGTGACAAAGGTATCATCGAAACCCAGCAGGGATATGTCCTCCGGCACATGCAGGCCGGCAGCCAGCAGGCCCTGCAGGATGCCCGCGCTGACCAGGTCGTTCATGCCCAGCAGGGCGGTGGGCTTCCGTTTCAGCTTCAGCAGGGTTTCCACGCCCTCCAGCCCGGCCTGTACGGTGTAATCCGATACGCCGATCAGCATCTTTTCATCCACGGGCAGGCCCAGTTCTCCCATCACCCGGCGGAAGCAGTCCAGCCGCTCCACCGTGCCGTAGTATTCTCCTCCGGCGTAAACAAAGCCGATTTCCCGGTGGCCGAGTCCGGCCAGGTAACGGACGCCGATCTCCACAGAGGCCCGGTGATCCACGAAGATGCCCGGGATTTCCGGCATGGGGCTCCGTGCGCCCACCACAATCCGGGTATAGCCCAGCGTCTTCCGCAGCAGGACGGTGAAGGCAGGATCCTGTTCCTCCAGGTCAATGCGTCCGCCGCAGAGGATCACCGCTTCAGGGCGCAGCTCCCGGATGCGGTTCAGCACGGAGATTTCTTTCTCCGGCCGGGAGGTGGTATCCATCAGCAGGGTCACATAGCCCCGCTTATGGGCCTCGCTTTCGCAGGCGGCAAACACGCTGCTGTAATAGGAGTTGTCGCTGTGGGCCACAATCACGGCAATGGTCCGGTTTCTGTTTTCTGTCAGCGCACGGGCATACGCATTCGGATGGAAGTCATATTTGCGGATCACTTCCATCACTCTTTTGCGTTTTTCCTCGCGCACAGAAGCGGTACCGGTCAGAATCCTGGATACAGTAGCCGGACTGACCTGGGCTTCCTTCGCGATATCATAGATGGTGATATTCTTCTTCTCCATGATTTCCTTCTCCGGTTGTTATCTGTCGTTATCATGCCACACAAATTTCCAAAAATCAAGCTGACCGCAGGACGCTTGATTTTTGGATAATTCACAATTCATAATTCACAATTCATAATGATATATACTTTCAACCAGTCAGAACGCCTGTAAAGTAAAATATCCATCACGCCTGGCGGAATGTGACAGTGGGACAGACCAAGTGTCACAGTCGTTGACCGTGACGCTTGGTCTGTCCCTTCTGTCACGTTCCGTTTTCACGTCGAGTATATCATTCCGCATTCTGCAATCTTAATTCTGCATTTGACGTCATCCATATGACGCCATTGTCCCTCTGTCACGTTCCTGCTCTCCCCAGCCTCAACGCAAAGAAAAAAAGGATACCCCACACGCCTGACTGGAAGCTCCCTGTTTCAGTTTCTGTCTGCGGGGAGAAATTTGCTTCCAATGGCTGAATGATATATAATTGCGTTATTCCCATATGGAATTCACACTATATAATTATGAATTAATTTGGAATCCTGAATTCCGGATTCAGAATTCCAAATATAGTTTGGAGTGTTATTTTGAAAAAAATCGTTTTAACCGGCGGCGGAACCCTGGGTCATGTCACCCCCCATCTGGCACTGATCCCCAGGCTGAAGGAAGCCGGGTATGAAATCCACTATATCGGCACGGAAAACGGCATGGAAGCGCCGAAGATGCGCGCCGTGGAAGGCATCACCTACCACGCGGTCAAGAGCGGAAAGCTCCGCCGTTATCATGACTGGAAAAACTTTACCGATCCCTTCCGGGTCATCGCGGGCGCTTTCCAGTCCGCCCGGCTGATGGGAAAAATCAAACCGGACGTGGTGTTCTCCAAGGGCGGCTTCGTCGCGGTGCCGGTGGTTTTCGGTGCCTGGCTGCACCGGATCCCGGTCCTCTGCCATGAAAGCGACCTGACCCCCGGCCTGGCCAACAAGCTGTGCAAGCCTTTCGCCACCCGCTTTGCCACCACCTTCCCGGAATGTGCGGAAGCCCTGGGTGCTAAAGCGGAAATGACCGGCACTCCCCTGCGCCCGGAACTGTTCCACGGCGATAAGGAAAAAGGCCTTTCCCTGCTGGGTTTTGACGGACAGAAACCTGTCCTGCTGATGATGGGCGGTTCCTCCGGCGCCCAGAGCGTGAACGCCTGCCTGCGCAAGGCGATTCCCGAACTGACCCTCGACTTTGACGTAGCTCATATCTGCGGCAAGGGCAACCTGGACGCGGAGCTGGAAGGCACCCCCGGATATAAGCAGATTGAGTTCCTGGACGCGGACCTGCCGGACGTGCTGGCCTGTACCGACCTGGTGCTGAGCCGTGCCGGCGCCAACGCCCTGTGTGAATTCCAGGCCCTGGGCCGTCCGATGCTGCTGATTCCCTATCCCAAGGGAGCCAGCCGCGGCGACCAGATCCTGAACGCGAAGAGCCTGGAGAAGCGCGGCCTGTGCCGGGTGCTCCTGCAGGAAAACATGACCCCGGAAACCATGGTGAAGGAAATCCGGGAAACATGGGCGGAAAGGGATGAACTGACCGAGGCGCTGCGGAACGCTCCTCCTGCTGATGGAACGAAACGTGTTCTCGAGTTGATTGAAGAAGTACAGAAATAATAACCCCCATCAGCAGTCGTCGCTCGCCCCGCAATCTCAGTCGTCGCAGCGGGCCTTGCTGACGCTTCAACCCGCTGCTTGCTTCGATTTGGATTCGCGCGCGCACCGCGGGCGGAATTCCCGCCTCGCGCACCGCGCACGAGAGGACTCCGGGTCACTTCCGCATTCAGCGGACAGCCCACTGGGCTGCCGTTTCCCTCGCTCCCCTCCTGCGGATGGAACGAAACGTGTTCTCGAGTTGATTGAAGAAGTACAGAAATAATAACCCCCATCAGCAGTCGTCGCTCGCCCCGCAATCTCAGTCGTCGCAGCGGGCCTTGCTGACGCTTCAACCCGCTGCTTGCTTCGATTGACTCGTTCGGGTCACTTCCGCTTTCAGCGGACAGCCCACTGGGCTGCCGTTTCCCTCGCTCCCCTCCAGCAGACGGAACACAGCGAGTACTTGAACTCATTGAAGAAGTACAGAAATAATAACCCCCCATCAGCAGTCGTCGCTCGCCCCGCAATCTCAGTCGTCGCCTATCTATCAATTCAGAATTAAGAATTCAGAATTCAGAATTATTACTGCTTTCTACCCGAATAATCGCGCTTTGGTTTACACGACCGAAGCGCTGTTTTTATTCAGTGCGTTGTCTTGCCAGCTGTCATCCCGAGCGGAACGAAGTGAAGTCGAGGGCGAACCTCTGAGGGCAGCCAGTGGCTGAAATTCCGTCAGAGGTAAGGTCAACCGAAAGGGAGTGAGCTCTCCAGTGGAGAGTCACGACCTTTGAGGTTGCGGATATCCCTTGATATAATCATAGTAAGGGATTCCTCAACTCCGGCTATGCCTCCGTTCGGAATGACAGCCTTTTTCGCTCTGGACATAACACACATTGGTTTATTTTCACCTGTTGTCAGTATATATAATTGTGAATTATGAATTGATAAAACATTTCCGCTTTGCGGTAATGTTTTATTGTATTACGATATATTTTTATTGACATATAAATACTCATCGTGTTATACTCCGCCCGAAAGGACCCGGTAAAAGGCTACTGACGAGGAGGCATAACCCGATGCTGAAAAAAACAATCGTATTGATCCTTGCGGTCTGCATACTGTTCTGCACTGCTTCGTTTGCGCAGGCGGAATCCGAAGAAAAGCAGGCTCCGGCGGATAAGATCGTATATGAAAACGAACACCTGACTATCCGGATGGGATCCATCACTGTGGAAGGGGACTCTGTCACCGTTCCGCTGTCTTTTAATGCCACCGGTCAACGTTCCTGTATCATGACAGCTGATATGACAGAAGCGATGTTGACTGACATGGATGGTTTTGAAGCATTGAAAAACTTAAAGCAGATCAACGGCGGAATAACCGTACCGCAGGCCGATCCCGGCGAAACCACTGAATGCCGCTTTACCTGGAATTCCACCGGAACCTATGATCACTCCTTCATCGTGGATATCCTTGAACAATTGGGCATTATATTGGAACCCGAAACGATCGAACTGGAACCGGAAGGCTTTCCGAAGGATCTGACTGCCTGTCTGACCATCCTGCTCTGCGAACCGGAAGCCGACATCATGATAACATGGCCGCTGGACCCGGATAATCTCACTGATCCGTCAAATTACAGCCTCATCAGGCTACGCTTCGTTTCCGCGGAATGAAGACGAGGAGGAAAACAATGAGTGAATTAACTGAAAATGTTCTGACTGAAAACAATAAGCCGCTCCCTGCCGCGCAGGACGAAATCAAGATGGACCGCGCCGGCGTTATCCTTCTGGTACTGTCCTTCCTGGCGGCACTGCTGTACTGCTTTGCCCACAGCTGGACGGGCTCCGTCTGTCCCGGGCCCGGTATCGGCCTGACAATCAGCCACTGGGTCCTGACAGGCACTGTCCTGGCTGCTGCCAAAGCCCGGGGCCGGCTGACGCTCCGCCGGGACGGGCTCTTCCTGCTGGTCCTTTCCCTGCTGCTCAGCGCCGTCTATGGAGTCTTCGCCAATACGACCCTGCGGCGGCTGAACCTGCCGGTCCTGCTGCTGATCACTGCCCAGGCCCTCTTTGCGCTGACCGGACAGAACACCGCCTCCGCCCTGTCCGGCCAGGGGTTATGGGAAGGCTTCCGGCGATACCTGAAGAGCCTGTTCCGCTGCAGGAGCGTCCCTTTCACCGCCGTCACCCGGCGCACACAGCATAACGGCTACCTTCTGCCCGGTATCCTGGCCGCGATCTGCACAATGGCCCTGGCGGCCATCCTCCTCAGTTCCGCGGACCAGGTATTCTCCGGCATGCTGGACAGCGTCGCGGAAAAGATACGGCAAGTTGATTTCCTGTTTGTTTTCCGCCTGTTCCTGGCCCTGATCCTGACCCTCCTCCTGTTCTCCCACCATTTCAGCCTGCTGCAGGCTCCCGGAGCAATCCGCCCGGTTACCACCCGTGCCGGCAATCCCACCATGTTCTTAATGGTACTGGGTTCCCTGGTGCTGGTATACGCACTGTTCGGTTATGTGCAGATCCGCTATCTTTTCGCCGGAACGGAAAGCGTCCGGATGAGCGGCGGCTACGCGGCCTATGCCCGCAGCGGCTTTTTCCAGCTGGTGCTGGTGGCCCTGCTGACCCTGTGCCTGATCCTGCCCGCCCTGACCTTGTTCCGCGAAAACACAGGCATCCGTATCCTCTGCGGCCTGACCGCGGCGCTGACCATCATCATCGACGTCTCCGCATATCTCCGCATGCACCTGTATATCGGCGCCTTCGGCCTGTCCACCCTGCGGGTGGTGACCGTGTGGGGCATCGGCGTCATCCTGCTGGCCCTGCTGGCTGTCATTGTCAAATCCATCCGGCCCGGGTTGAAGATCTGTCCCCTGCTGGCCGCGGTCATCCTGGCCAGCTGGGTCGCCCTGAACTGGGTCAATGTGGACCGGCTGGTAGCGGACAGCCAGGTTGCCCGTTTCAACAATGACCCGGAAAACACCGGCATTTACAGCCTGGTTTCAGACCAGGGCTGGAGTCCCGAATACTATGCCGCTTTTGAAAAGATTGCGGATCCCGAGAAACGGGCGGACGCCCTGGAATTCCTGATCGACCTGGGCAGCGAAACGCACCGGGACGACCGCTGCCTCAAACACCCGGCCTTGTATGACTGGAGCTTCGCGCTGCTGAGGGCGAGATAAAAAAGGCTGAAAAGTCTTTTTTGTCTCGCAATTCACAATTCATAATTCACAATTCATAATTAAGTTTGTTTTCAACCTGCGATACCATCACGCGATACTGCTTCTACAGATATGGAACATAGTGTGTCATTTCGACCGGAACAAAGTGGAGTGGAGAAATCCCTTATCTAAAAAGAACATGCTCCACGCGGCAGTCGTGGAGCACATTCTTTTGCAAACAGTGGAGGTACCCATCTGGAATTCGTTTACTTTTCGCTTGTCAGGAACTCGGTCGCGATATAACCTTCGACGCCTTTGATTTCCACCCTGGACCAGTACTTTCCCTTTTTCAGCACGGTGACCTTTGTCCCTCCGCGGTAGGAATCAATAATCGCACTGCTGCTGTCAGCGGCCTCGCGGAAATTCACCCAGACGCCCTTCTCAATGTACATAGTGGAGCCGGAGGAGGAAGACTTCTCATTCTTATTTGCTTTGGAGGAAGCAGATGAAGAAGATCCTGAAGAAGACTTGGAAGAAGATGCAGAAGAAGTCTTTGAGGAAGATTTCCGGCTTGAATCTTCGCTCTTTTCCTCCTCCGGTTTGTCTTTACTGTAAGCCAGATAGCAGGTCATCATGTAGCCTGTGTTGCCCTTGACGCTGACCTTGGTCCAGGTATCACCCTTTTTCAGGATGGTCACCTTGGTGCCCCGGGGATAAGCGTCGATCACCTTGCCATCCGTGGAAGCCTCCTCCCGGAGGCGGAGCAGGTAGCCCGTGACCTTCGTCGTTTCTGACAGAGCGGACACACAGGGCATCAGCACTGCCAGGCACAGCAGAAGGCACAGGAGACGGATCCTTCCTTTAGCGTTCATATCGGCATTCACTCCTTCGTAACCTTACGAAAGTCTTCCGCAGGTATACGGTCGTGTCGCGGGATGCATCATTTATTGCGGCATGGCCGGTAAAATCTCACTGGGTTATATGTAATATAGCGACCGGACATATTCCTGTCAACGGCAAGTATAAAGGGACTTTTGCAGATTTCTTAAAAGATTGTTACATGTGATTTTTGCGTTTATCTCATGTAACTTTCAAGTAATAATTCGACGAAAAATGACAAAAAACCTTCTGTCCGGCACAAATAAAAACGCTGCCGGAAATTCCCTCCGCGATGCGAAGGAACCTTCCGGCAGCATGACTCATTCAGGCTGTTTGGATACCCCCGTGCAAACATTTACGTTCTTTGGGGTATCACTCTGTTATAACGTCTCAATCCGTTCCATGATCTTATCAGACAGGAACTGCTTAAAGGGCGTCAGCGGCTTATCAGAAGCCCGGGCCCTGTCCTTCTCAAACCGCATGGTGCAGGGTGCTTCCTCCGACCAGGCTTCCCACCTGGGCAGGGCAAACCCGCAGAGATCCTTTCCGTTCGGATCACCGGTCTTGATAAAATTACAGAAGTAATCACACATCTGCCGTGCCAGGTCGTAGTGACGGCCGGTAAAGGGGCGCCAGCATTTGGCCAGGGTTTCAAACCAGAACCAAAGGTCAGAGGAATGGAAAGTACCGGGATTGTCCCAGCCCGGCATATCCGGATCGAAGCAGTAGCAGTATCCCTTCTTTCCGGCGCGGGCGGTTTTACTGAGTACACCCTTGACCGTGCACTCGATGCCGCTGACCGGGGCATAGCCCTGGCCCTGAACGTATTCGGATGCCTCCGGGAAAGCAAGGAAGGCCTCCGTCTTGTTCCCGAAGAGCTTTCCGGCTTCTTCCTTCAGGATCTCCTGATCCTTCGCGTCAATCGTGTTGAGGAATTCGTCCGAGGTGTTGCCGGCCATCATGACAGCATCCACGCACTCCCCGCGGCTGTACAGCGCGATGGGATCTCCCACGCAGAACAGGTCGTCCTGCACGGTAAAGAAGGGCGTATGACCCTCCATGTATTTTTCATAACTGCGCTGCAGGGTCACCGCGTCAACGGCGCGGGCTTCCTCCAGGCTCTTCACCTTCAGGAAATCGAAGAAATCCTCACCCTTTTTCTCCGCCTGCTTCAGGGTTTCCGGACGGCCCACTTCCCGCCGGAGATAGGGATCAAAGATCATGGCGCTCATAACCACCGCGCCGGAGAACAGGCCCTTGTTGGCCGGGCAGGCCAGCTGGCTCATGACGCTGCCACCGCCCGCGGACTGGCCGGCAATGGTCACCCGTCCCGGATCCCCGCCGAAAGCCGCGATATTCCGCTGCACCCAGCGCAGGCCCGCCTGCTGGTCCAGGTTGCCGAAGTTTGCCGGTGCTTCCGGCTGTTCCCGGCTGATCTGCGGATGGGTCAGGAAACCCAGGGCGCCGACCCGGTAGTTGACGGTCACCACAACGATGCCCCGGCGGGCAATGCGTTCCCCGTCAAACTCCATCTCCGCGGGATAGCCGCACTGGAGGCCGCCGCCGAAGAACCAGACCAGCACCGGCATCTTTTCATCCGCCTTCTTCGCCTTTGTCCAGACGTTCAGGTAAAGGCAGTCCTCGCCCATGGGGATTTCCGGATCCACATGCCATTCCCGGCAGTAGATATCGTCTCCCAGGCCCGGAATCCACTGCATGGAGATAGGCGCAAAGCGGGAGCAGTCCCGTACGCCCGCCCAGCTTTCGCAGGGCTGCGGAGCCCGCCAGCGGTTCTTGCCCGTCGGCGGCGCGGCAAAAGGAATTCCCTTGAATGCCGTGATCCGCGGATCCGCCGCTTCAATGCCCCGAACGAGGCCGTTTTCGGTTCTTACCTGTCTAAGCATAACAGCAACCCTCCATGAAAAAGTGATAAGTATCTATCACATTCGACGAAGTCGAATATTTCATATTGACTGAAAGTCAATATTTCACAAATCAGCAAAGCTGATTTATTTCACGCTGCCGAAGGCAGCATTTCATTTTCCTTTCGACATCTTCCAGGCTTTCCACGGCCCCGGCAGCACCTGTTCTTCCTGTGTCCATGGTAAATCCTTATCCGCGGAAACTTTCCGGACCTTTCCGGGATCCATAATCATCTTCAGCCGCTCAATCTGTTTCCCGAAGGCAAAGGGGCCCTGCTCCGCCGGGCGGAAGACCGCTTCTCCCGTTTCCTCATCCAGGTCAATGTCGAACCAGGCGTTCTGGCCCTCCAGGTCAAAGCCGAAGAACTCCTGCCAGGCCGGCAGGTTCAGGCAGTTCTCCGGTTCCGGATACATCACCCGCAGGTAACCGCCCTGCATCTTTACATACAGGTTGCCCTCCGCCTCGTTGTCCTTTGTGGGGAAGTCGATGGCCGCCTCTCCGCAGGCGTAGAAGATGTTGTTCCGGATCTTTGCGTCCCTGGAAGTGCCGCCCCGCTCCAGACCGAACATCCGGAAGGGCACGGGCTTGAGGTAATATCCGCTGTGACGGCACAGGCCGATCAGGTTATGGCTCACATGCAGCCGGTCCGTTCCTTCCCCGTAGATCCCGTAGCCATTGACGGCCTCGTTTTCCCGGAGCTTATACCAGCCGGAGGAGCCGGGTTCCACCGGCACCTTGGCCGGGTCAAACCGGCCTTCCACATTCCAGATCACGTTGTGGTCGATCAGGTTAATGCCTTCCCGGGTGCACTCGATAAAGATCGCTTCCCGCTGTTCAATGCCGTTCAGGAACAGGTTTCCGGTAATCCGGTTGTTCTCGTTGCCGCAGTCCAGCCACAGGTGATCCGCCCGGAAGGTATCCCGGAAAACGTTGTTCCGGATCAGGCCGTTGACGCTGTTATGCAGCTTGATGGCTCCGGCTTCCCAGCTCAGCTCCATCTTCTGCCAGCCGGTGCCCTCGATCACGTTCCCTTCAATCAGCATCCGCTCCGCGAACATTCCCGCAATACCGCAGACGCCCGCGTCCTGGATGGTGCAGTTCCGGATCACGCTGTAGCCGATCACTTCATCCGGCCGGTGGGTGTGGTGCCAGCACTCGTTGCCCACGTCAATGGCCACACCGTTGGTCCAGTAAACCGTGCAGCCCTCAATGATCCAGTGATGGCCACGATATGCGGAGATTGCCCCGCGCTGCGGCACCGGTGCGCCGGTGGCCGCGTGTTCACAGACCAGGTCTTTGACCCGGATATAGTTCAGGAAAGGTTTATCCGGCGCGAAGCACTGTTCCCGCACGGTCACCTCAATCCGGTGATCCTTCGGGTCCTCGTCATACTCCAGGCGGAAGTGAACCTTCTGGCCGTTGGCCTCCACCCAGTATGTATTGTCTTCCTGCGCCATGCCGCCGTACAGCGGCACCTGCTTCAGCGGCTTGCCGTCGCAGAAGACGCAGCCCCGCCGGTTCAGATAGGTAGTCATGTCGGTCTTGTCATACTCGATGAACAGCCGGTCATGCAGGATATTCACCGCGCAGAAGGGGTTGTATCCCCGGAACAGGTCCGGATCCAGGTCATATTCCCAGACGCAGACTCCCTCCGGCTGCACGGCTCCCCGTCCCCGGTTCAGCATCCAGCCCTCGCTGGGGATAAAGTCTTTCACTTCCTCCGACGCGCTGATGACCACGTCGCCGTCACCGAAGGCTTCATAGGAAATCATATGGCCGGGATCCGTGCCGCCCATGGCAGGCTTCACGCATTCCCTGTACAGGCCCGCATGGATCCACACCCGGGTGCCCGGTGTTGCTGCCTGCGCGGCCCGGTTAATCGTCCGGAAGGGATGTGCCTCGCTGCCGTCGTTTTCATCCGAGGCGGCAGGGCTGGAGCCGTCCACAAACAGTTCCCGATCCCAGACAGGCTCTGTTTCCCAGAATTCATAGGTGCTGCCATCCGGCAGAAGGGCGGAAAGATCCGTTTTCATGTTATTCTCCTTTGGCGGTATGATGATTCTCTTTTGTTCACTTACTATACCACGAAGCGGATGTTTCCACCTTTCCACTTTTTGTTCTGCACTGTGCTGTTTTTTGACAATCAAGGAAAAGGGGGTGCCCCCGAAGGAGCACCCCCGTATGGGTCACAATGTGTTGATACCGTTTGGGAGAAAATTACTGCGCAGCAGCGGCAGCAGCGATCTTGGCATCCACTTCGGGCTGCCACACGCCGCAGTCATACTCGAACAGTTCTTCGTAGCCGAAGCCGTTCAGCTGTTCGATCATTTCGTCCCACATCGCTTCGAATTCTTCATCCGTCGCGCAGGTCATGATCAGGTTCCAGGTGTACTCGCACAGGGTGCTGTTGATCTGGGAACGCAGGGCGATCATGTCGTTGTTGTCCGCAATGGGCGTGAAGTCAACGCTGGGGCTGGCCAGCAGCTTGCCGTTCTTCTTCATCCAGTCAACGTCGTCAGCGGCGTCAAACAGTTCGGACCATTCCTTCTTCATTTCGGTCATGGTCTGCTGCTTGTAGGAGTTCCAGAACTTGGAAGCATAGCGCTCGCCGGTCAGGGGGTTGACGCAGATGGAGGAAACGATCCACTGGTTGATGGCGTTGTAACCGTCGTTGTATCCGCCGCCGCCGTATTCATCCGGCACGGTCAGGTTGTCCATCAGGGCGTTGTCGTTCAGCACGGTGAAGGTGCCGTCTTCGTTCACGGTGTAGTTGAAGTCCTTCAGACCGGTGTGCTGGATGGTGGCTCCTTCGGGGCTGGCGTACCAGTCGAGGAAGGCCATGATGCGGTCATACTTTTCGCCTTCAACACCGGCGCCCACACCGATCATACGGTCGGAACCGTAGTAACGGTCAGCGTCAGCATAGAAGTTCATGTCGCCAACGGGGACGAAGCGGAAAGCGGTACCGGCTTTCTGGCGGTCAACGCTGTTCCAGAAACCAACCTGCCAGCTGTACCAGAACACATCCACACGGCCGGAGGACATCTTGGCGCAGGCATTGTCCCAGTTCTGGGTGCCGGAGTCAGGATCCACCAGACCCAGCTGATTCGCCTTGTTCAGGAACTTGGTGATCTTGTAGTAGGCATTCTCGCGCTCATACAGCTTGGAGAAGGTGTTGTCGGGCTTCAGCATGGCGCTGCCCTTCAGCTTCTCGCCGTACCAGGTGGTCAGCTGCACGACGTTGGCGGGACCGACCATGTTGTCGTTGCCGTCCCAGTCGGGCCACAGGGAGAAGGGATAAGCGGGATCACCGTCTTCATTCTGGGGATGCACTTCATGGATCTTCACCAGGGCGGCCAGCAGGTCGTCCAGGGTCTCGAGCTTCGGAGCGCCGATCTCTTTGTACAGATCCCAGCGGAGCATCGGGCTGGAGTAGATCACTTCATCAGTCAGGGTGCTGGGGGAAGTATCGGTCATTTCGCAGGGGATGCCGTAGTACTTGCCTTCTTCACCGGTCAGACCCTTGTTGTACACGTCGATCTGGGTCTTGAACTTCATGATGTTTTCGCAGTCCACGATCTTGTCACTGATATCCTTGGCCAGGCCGGCATCAACGATTTCAGAGAACTTGGACTTGTCGACGATGATCACGTCGCCGAGGTTGCCTTCCTCAGAGCGGGTGGCGTAGATCGTGTTGCCAACCACCTGGGAAGCGATGATGTTCAGTTCAATATTGAACTTGTCCTTAACCACTTTGGCGAACCAGCCGGACTGGATGCCGTTGTAGTTAGCTGCATCATCGTAGAAGTCGATGGTCAGGAGTTCGGACTCCTCAGCCACCGCGCTGATGGACACCAGGCTCAGAAGCATGGCAAGCGTCAGCAGAACAGACAGAAACCGTTTCATAGTAGTGACCTCCTTCTAATATATGAATTTTTGGCAGTGCTGCCATAATTCCTTGGTCCGCAACCTCAATCGTCGCACTGCTCGCTTGGAGCGCTTCGCATTGCTCGTTTCGGTTGACTCGTTCGGGTCGCTTTTGCTTCCGCAAATGCCGCACTGCGGCACCGCTTCCCTCGCTCCCCTCCTTCAAATTTATGAATTTTTGGCACTGCTGCCATAATTCCTTGGTCCGCAACCTCAGTCGGCACAGCCGCCTTGCTGTCGCTGCAGCCCGCTGTTTGCTTCGGTTGACTCGTTCGGGTCGCTTTTGCTTCCGCAAATGCCCCACTGGGGCACCGCTTCCCTCGCTCCCCTCCTTCTTTTATAATAAAGACCCACTGGTCTTTATTCCGAATTCATAATTCACAATTCATAATTCATAATTGAGATACTTATCCGCATATGGATTGAATTGTGAATGATGATGGCGAGTTCATCCCGAATGAAAGATCTTGCTTAGAAATCTATGCTTTGAGTAAGGTAACTAACAATAATTATGAATTATGAATTGTGAATTGTGAATTTGATTGGTGCCTGTAAAAGTCATCTCCCGCAACCTCAATCGTCGCGACTGCCCACTGGGCAGCTCGCTCGTTTCGGTTGAATTCACCTCTTTTGATATTTCTGCCACCGGCAGTCAAAAGAGGTTCATCCCTTTACGGCGCCTATCATAATCCCCTTAGTGAAGTACCGCTGGAAGAAGGGGTAAATCATCATAACGGGAAGCACAACAACTACTGTAACTGACATACGGATTGCAGTCGCCGTTGCGGCGGTCTGCAGGCCCGCAAGAATTGCGCTGGAGTTGGTCGTATTGCTGATCAGCGCCTTCAGGCTGTTCGCCTGCGTAATGTACTGGTACAGCTTGTACTGAAGGGTATCCAGGTCCCGGCGGTTCGTCATCAGCAGCAGGTTGTCCTGGAAAGCGTTCCACTGGTTCACCGCCGCAAATATGGCGATGGTCGCAAGGATTGGTTTGATGACCGGCAGCATGATCTGGAAAAATACCCTCAGCGTGCCGGCTCCGTCTATTTCGGCAGCCTCCTGCAGTTCCCGGGGAACTGACTCACAATATGTCTTGCACAGGATGATATAGAAGGGCTGGATGATCATGGGGAAGATATAGCCCCAGAAGTTGTTGTTCAGCCCCAGATTACGCATGCACAGTACCCACGGAATGATACCGGCATTGAAGTACATCGTTACCGCCACAAAACGGAACCACAGTTTCCGTTTCCACATGGTATCCCGGGTAAACATGTAGCCCAGGAAGGCCGCGATTATCACCGTCAGGATTGTACCGATCACCGTACGCAGAACCGAGATCTTGGCCGCGTCCAGCAGACCGGGAATATTGGCCATGCGCTCGTAGTTCTTGAAGTGAACCTGCATCGGCCAGAAGAGAACCTTGCCGCGTTCGGAAAGGTTGTTTGCGCTGATGGAGTTAATAATGATGTAGTAAAACGGATAAGCACAGACAAAGGCGAAGAACGCGTATACGATATACGTGATCACGCTGATAAACTTGTCGCCCACGCTCTGGCGATCCATGGGATTCACGTGCTTCTTCCGGATGAATTCGGCTTTGGTTGTCATCTGCTGTCCCTCCTTTCCGATCACACGAACCCTTGCCCGCGGACGAGGCGGGAAACGGTATTCGTGATGAAGAGCAGGGCCACGCTCACGATGCTCTTGAGCATGCTGATGGCCGTGGACAGCGGATAATTGCCGCGCCCGGTGGTGGCAATGTTATACACATACAGATCCAGCACTTCGATGGACTTCTTATTGAAGTTGTTCATGAAGACGAAGTACTGCTCCATGCCGTTGGACAGGAAGTTCGCCAGGTTCAGCATAACGATGACGAAATAGGTCGGCAGCAGGCAGGGGATCGTGATCCGCCAGATGATCTGCATCCGGGTCGCGCCGTCCACCTTGGCCGCCTCGATCATCTGCTCGTCGATGGCGGAGATCGCAGCCAGGTACATGATGGCAGCCCAGCCGGCATTCTTCCACGTCAGCCACAGCCACATCTTGAACCAGACGTTCTCTTTGGAGCTGAGGAAGGCGATCGGCTTATCGATCAGGCCCAGCGATACCAGCACCGAGTTGACCGCGCCGGTGGAGCTCAACACGTTAAACGCCACCGAGAACACCAGAACCCAGGAAATGAAGTTCGGCAGGGTGGTCACTGTCTGGACGAATTTCTTGTAGGGCTTGCAGCGGATTTCATTAAGGAACACCGCGAAGATCATCGGGAACCAGCTGAAGGCCAGGGAAAGGCCGCTCATCGCGAAGGTATTCACCAGCACGCGGCCCACGTCCGCCAGGCGGACCGGATTGTCAGCAATATACTTGAACCACTTCAGGCCCACAAAGGTTTCCGCGGAGATGGGCTTGGGCGGCATATAGTCATGGAAAGCATAAATCCAACCATACAGCGGGTAATAAAACATCAGGGCTGCCAGGATCAGAAACGGAAGGATATACAGGAATTCCACATAGGACCTGGTTTTCTTGGACATCATTTCACATCCTTCCGCGAATCGTTTCGCTTATGTCTGTTTTTGAAAAACGCTCTTTTGTTTGCCTTATTCTGTTTCCGAATCGTTACCCTATATTTATAACAGGAAGAAGATATGCCTACAACGCTTTTTCCGTTTAATAATGGGACAAAATTTGCTTTTGGCGGTTAAAAATTATTTCCTTTTTGTTTGATTTGGTTTACAATAGGTCAGAACATACCGTGTATGTTGTATCATACAGGACAAAGAATGCAAGCAGGATCGGAGGCATTTTCCGTGAGTACATTCTACGAGCAGAGACCGGAACAGCTGTTTATCGGTGGCATGACAGACCATGTCTTCCCTGCCCATGTGCACTCTGTGGCGGAGCTGGTGATCGTGACATGCGGTTCAGTCGAGATGACCATCGATGAAATGCATTACACGCTGAATACGGGAGACGCCGCCATCGTCTTCCCCCTGGTGCCGCACAGCTATGACGTCCTGAGCGATGACGCACGCGGCGTCACCGCCATCTTCCCGCCGGACATCATCCCGGAATATGCCGGCACCTTCCACGGCCTGCAGCCGGAATGTCCTGTGCTGCGCGCGGCACGCACCTGTGTGGATCTCCGCCTGGCCGTAAGCCGGCTGGAATGCCTGACCATGGAAGATGATCTTCCCCTGTGCGTCGCCTATCTGCATATCATCCTGGCCGGCCTGCTCCACAACCTTTCCTATCGCCCGGTCTACGATTACAGTGAAAAAGACCTGGGTCACCGGATCATCCAGTATATTTCCGAGCACGCCTTCGAGGAAATCACCCTGGAAAGCGCCTCCCGGGCGCTGGGCATCAGCGTATCCCACCTGTCCCATTTCTTCTCTGAACGCATGCATACCAACTTCCGCCGGTTCATCAACGCGATCCGGATCAGTAAGGCCCGCCTGCTTATGCGGGATCCGAACCTGACCCTGACGGAAATCAGCGATGCCTGTGGATATACCAATATGCGCACCTTCCGCCGGGCCTTCCAGGCGGAACTGGGCTGCCTGCCCTCGGAGCATTTCAACCTGCTCCGCAGCAGGGTGACAAACAATCAGGATTACTGATTCAACCGGATATGACAAGGGGACGGTTCATTCGAACCGTCCCCTTGCGTTTTTGGAGGCCTTTCCCATTTAGCCCTTCACAGCTCCCTGCGTCAGACCGTCAACAATCTGGTTGCTGAACAGACTGTAGACGATAATCGAGGGAATAATGGCGATCAGGATCGCCGGAAACATCTTTTCATAGTTGGTCTGATAGGGTGAAACAAACTTGGTCACCGCCACAGGCAGGGTCTTCTTCGTATCGTCGTGGATGAACACCATCGCCAGCAGCAGCTCGTTCCAGTTGCCGATGAAGGTCATCAGTCCCGTGACAAACAAGCCCGTCTTGGACAGCGGCAGGCAGATGGAATAGAACGTCTTGTAGATCGAGCAGCCGTCGATACAGGCGGACTCCAGCAGTTCGTTTGGAATACTGCGGAAGAATCCCGTCATGATGTAAACGCAGGTTGGCAGCGAAAACGTCAGGTACGGCAGGATCAGTCCCCACAGGTTATTGTCCAGCCCCATACCGGCGAACCGTACAAACAGCGGAATCAGCACGCAGTGGACGGGGATCATCATACCCACCAGGATATACATCATCGCTGCCCCGGACAATTTCCATTTCATGCGGCCGATGGCAAAGGCTGCCATGGAACCGAACAGCATGGTGCCGATCAGGGTAACCACGCAGACAAAAAGGGAATTCAGCATGGCTGTTCCCAGCTTACCGGCATTCCATGCAAAGGAATAGTTTTCCCACTGAAGCTCACCCGGCAGGCCGAAGGGATCCTTATAGATCTCGGGCCGGGTTTTCAGGGACGTTACGCCGATCCACAGGATCGGGGCGATATACAGGATCACCAGAAACGCAAACAAGACGTAAATCAGGACGGTGGAAGTCTTCAATTTCGGTTTGCTTTCTTTGATCTTTGTTTTAGCGGTAACAGCGGTCATTGCAGACTACCTCCTTTCTTACATCTCGTAATTCTCAGTTTTAAAGACTTTGTTGATAACGAACGTGGACAGCAGGCACAGCGCCACAAGGACAACGCCGATGGCACTGGCATAGCCGTAATGGTTGCCGCCCTTGGAGGAGAATCCGGAGCGGTACAGGAACGTGGCAAGCACGTCCATCTTCAGGTTCGTTGTTTTGTCTCCCAGCATGGAGTAAATCAGATCGAAAAATTTCAGGGAGCCGATCGCGTTCAGGCTCATAGCGGTACCCACCATGGGCTTGATCAGCGGCAGCGTAATATGCCAGAAAGATTTTGTCTTGGTCGCGCCGTCTATATAAGACGCTTCATACAGGGACTTGCTGATGCCGGAAATCTGGGCCATGTACAGCATCATGGACTGGCCCACATACTGCCACAGGGCTACAAACGCGATCACCCACATAGGCAGCGTAATGAATCCCTTGATGTCATACAGCCATCCGGGACCCTTGATGCCCACTCCGGCCAGCAGCGTATTGATACCGACCTTGGCGTGGAACACAAACGCCCACAGAAGACCCAGGGCCGCGGATGAAAGCACGCAGGGCATATAAATGGTATTTTTGAAGAAGTTGCGTCCTTTGTTGATGTTGGTCAGGAGCGCCGCATACAGCATACCGAATATCAGCTGGGAAATACAGGAAAAGACGAGGAAAAACAGCGAGTTTTTGATCGAGATCCAGAAAATCGGATCCTTGAACATTTTGCTGAAATTCTCAAAGCCAATGAAGGAATATGCGCGGGTCGCCTTGTCATAATCGCACAGTGCGTAATAGAAGGACGTGACTATCGGGACAAGCAGAATCGCTGTAAACAGGATCAGCGTAGGCGCCATAAACAGGATAATGGCGGTTTTGTTTCTCAGCAGTTTCTCCATAGTTTTCCCCTTTGATCTGTGTCAGTGTTACGCGGGCTGCTTTTCAAAAAGGCGGGGCTGCCGAGACAGCCCCGCCCAGTACAGAATAATCTTATTCTGCTTTTTCAGCCTGCTTGGCGAAATATTCCTGATACCAGTCCTGAACAGCCTGGAATGCTTCTTCAGGAGTCTTTTCCTTCTGGAAGATAGCAACCATCTGATCATCGAAGTAGGAACCGGCGTCAGAGGACACCAGGGATTCATTGTAGAATCCGAAGGTGGCGGAAGCGTTGCCGAAGATCTTCATAACGTCAGCCAGCTGGGCGGGAGCCTTGCTCGCATCGTATTCAACCTTGGTCACCGGGATCTTGCCGCCGACTTCAGCGGTGTACTTCTGGGCGGTATCATCGGTGAAGTACTTCATCAGGGCGATACAGGCTTCCGGATACTTGGTGGTGGAGCTCATCGCCAGGGAGTCAGACTTCGCGATAATACGGTTGGGGTCGTTTGCGCCTTCGATGGCCGGGAACTGGAACACGCCGCACTTCGCTTCGAAGTCGGGGTTGCCGCCGTTCATCTGGCCGATCGCCCAGGAACCCTGGATCAGGATCGCAGCGTCTTCCATGTACAGGGCGGTGGTGGCGTCATCGTTGGAGTCGCCGGCCGCGGTTTCCTGGAAGTACTGGGACAGCTCAACCAGCTTTTCGCCGGCAGCGATGGTCTTTTCATTGACCCAGCTCGCCTCGTTGTTGTTGAGGGCCTTCAGGTCAACGCCTTCACGGTCGCACAGGTAGCCAGCCAGCATGGACAGGCACCAGGCAGTACCGGCGCTGATGGTGATGGGGGTCTTGCCGTAAGCCTTGATCTTTTCGCAGGCATCCAGCAGTTCGGTGTAGGTGGTGGGCACGGTGGCACCAGCCTCTTCAAAGATTTCCTTGTTGTAGAACACGCAAGCCGCAGCGGTGTTCAGCGGGATAGCGTAGATCTTTCCGTCGTAGGTCTGCTGCGCGAACACAGCGTCGCCGGCGAAGGTGTCTTTCCAGCCGTCCGCCAGATACTCATCCAGGGGAGCAGCGATTCCGGGCGCGACATAGTCAGTCAGGTTGGGGCCGGGGCTGACGATGAACACGTCGGGGGTTTTCTGAGCGTCCACCAGGGCGTTCAGGTCGGTGTAGTAGGGCTCCAGCTGGGTGGTGATGGGAGTCACATGGTACTTACCGGCATAATCCTCGTTGAAGCGATCGATCACCTGCTTAAAGCCCTGTGTGATCAGGTCGGAGGAAGCCTCCAGGTCATCCCAGAACATCCAGGTGATTTCCTGCACTTCTTCGGCACCGGCGAGGGAAACCATGCTCAGCAGCATAGCCAGAGCCAGTACAACAGCCAACAGTTTCTTCATCTTCCTTTTCTCCTTTCGGTTTGTGAAAACTACTGCGCCCGATGCGCAGCGATTGAGGTTATTATACTCGCCGGTACGTACCATTTTCAAGCACAATTTGGTATATTTGGTGTATTTTTAGTCCAGATTGCTCATTATTGATTAACCTTTCCTCATTTTATGCTTTTTTTGTCCCTCCGGTATATTTTTTCGTTCCCCCGGACATACCGGGACTATGAAAACGGTTCCGATTTCTTCCGCTTCGTTCATCAAAAACAGCCTGTTTTTTTGGTTTCAACCCCGTTTTTCAACAGCTATAGATTATTTCTATAACTCGTTATAAAATATAGTTTCCCCCTGAAAACACGAAAAGCGCACACATTCCCCCGCAAAAGCTGATATATTATTCGGGACGCAGTACGCGGTGTTCTGCGCTCAGCATATAATCATTGTGCATTGTGCATTGTACATTATGCATTGTTAAAGAGGAGGCCTTTCATATGTCAAGAATCGAGACCCTTTGCGTCCAGGGCGGCTATACGCCCAAGAACGGCGAACCCCGCCAGATCCCGATCATCCAGTCCACCACCTTTAAATATGATACCAGTGAGGATATGGGCAAGCTGTTTGACCTGGAAGCCTCCGGTTATTTCTATACCCGCCTGCAGAACCCCACCAACGACACCGTGGCGGCACGCATCTGTGCCCTCGAAGGCGGCACCGCGGCCATGCTGACCTCCTCCGGCCAGGCAGCCAACTTCTACGCCGTTTTCAACATCGCCAACGCGGGTGATCACGTGGTAGCCTGCTCCGCCATCTACGGCGGCACCTACAACCTTTTTGCCGTCACGATGAAGAAGATGGGCATTGACTTCACCTTCATCAGCCCGGACTGCACGGACGAGGAACTGAACGCCGCTTTCCGGCCCAACACCAAGGCCCTCTTCGGTGAAACCATTGCCAACCCGGCCCTGAGCGTGCTGGATATTGAGCAGTTCGCGAAGGCTGCCCATGCCCACGGCGTTCCGCTGATCATCGACAACACCTTTGCCACCCCGGTCAACTGCCGGCCCATTGAATGGGGTGCAGACATCGTGACCCATTCCACCACCAAATACATGGACGGCCACGGCAGCGGCGTCGGCGGTGCCATCGTGGACAGCGGCAAATTCGACTGGGAAAAGTACGCGGACAAGTTCCCCGGACTCACCACGCCGGATGAAAGCTATCACGGCGTAACCTACACGAAGAAGTTCGGCCTCGGCGGCGCCTTCATCACCAAGGCGACTGCCCAGCTGATGCGGGACTTCGGTTCCATACAGAGCCCCCAGAATGCCTTCCTGCTGGGCCTGGGCCTGGAAAGCCTGCATGTGCGCATGAAGCGCCACTGCGAGAACGGACAGGCCGTGGCCGAGTTCCTGTCCGGCCATGAAAAGGTTGCCTGGGTCACCTACTGCGGCCTCCCGGGTGACAAGTACTACGAGCGGGCTCAGAAGTACCTGCCCAACGGTTCCTGCGGCGTGGTTTCCTTCGGCGTGAAGGGCGGCCGGAAAGCCGCGGAAGCCTTCATGAAGCACCTGAAGGTCGCCGCCATTGAAACCCACGTGGCGGACGCCCGGAGCTGCTGCCTGCATCCCGCCAGCGCCACCCACCGCCAGATGAGCGATGAGGAACTGATCGCCGCCGGCGTTTCCCCGGACCTGGTGCGTTTCAGCGTCGGCCTGGAGAACAAGGATGACCTGATTGAGGATATCGCGCAGGCCCTGGCACAGATTTAATGCATAAAAATACATCGCGAAGGAGCTCAAAAGAGCTCCTTTTTCTTGTTCTATGTGCATTTTTTGCTTATCTTTTTTGCATATTTTTGGTAATTAGTGCATATTCTCATGTACTTAAATCAGTAAAAAAACAATTTATGCATTGCGAAGGGGCAAAAATCGCACAATCCTTTGAAATCATTGATTTTTTGACCGATTTTCGTAAATTTTTGTACAAAAATGTTCGTACATTAGTATTGTATTTTGCTTTTCTTTACGGTATGATGTTCCTGGTGTTCAAAACTACAGAAGAAAGCGGAGCGCTTGCCATGAATCAGGACGTCTTGTTTTCGCAGTATCTCGAGGAACTGACGGATACAATCACGGATCTGGATCATTTCAATATTGAAAAAACCTATGAAATCCTGAGACAGCTGTGCATTGCGTTCCGTGTGTGCAAAGGCGTTACTGAGTACTACAATAATGCGGAAGAGGAGCGCATGGGCTGCGGCACTGTGCTCACCTGCTATGACAGCGGGGAGGAAACAGCTGAAGTCATCTCCTGCCGCACAGTGCTCAGCGATATTGTCGTGGCCGACTGCAAAGCTTACCGTGCCAAAGGCGTCAAACCATGGACTGAAACGGAACGGAAACGGATCGAAATGGTGGAGCGCCTGATGCTCACGGTTGTCGGCCGCCTGCGCGCCTGCGGCCTGGTGGAGCAGGCTACCCTGTTTGACGACGCAGGCTACAGCAACTATCGTTTCCTCCATTCCACAATTGATCAGATCGGAACCTCAGGCCATATCAATCAATATGCTTTTGCCCGCTTCAACCTTCGTCACTTCGCCCTGATTAACCGCCAGCTCGGACGGGAAGTCAGCGACCTGGCCATGAGGAAATATATCGATACCATTGAGGAGGCCGTCAGCCCGGACGGCATTGTCAGCCGTCTGGGGGGAGACAACTTCGTGGCGGTATTCCTGAAAGAAAAACTGAATGAAGTCCTGGCGCGTTTTGAAGGCATCCCGATTTCCTACAACGATGGAGACCGTGTGATGATCTCCTCCCGTGCCGGGATCTTTTTGATTCCCGATGACTTCTATTACTACCAGCCCGAGGACATCATGGACCGGGTCACCGGCGCCTACAACGCCGCCTGGCGCGGGGACACCGGAGATATTGTCTACGCAAGCGAGGAGCTGATGGCGGAAAAGGATCGGTTCATGCAGATCCGCGCCCAGTTCCCCGTCGGCCTGAAGAACCGGGAATTCCTCGTTTTCTATCAGCCGAAGATCAACCTGAAGGACAACTCCATCGCCGGGGCGGAAGCGCTGAGCCGGTGGTACCGCAACGGCACCCTGATGATGCCCACGGAATATATCTCCGACCTGGAGCAAACCATGGATATCTGCAAGCTGGACTTCTACGTCCTGGAACAGGTATGCCGTGACCTGCGGCGCTGGCTGGACGAAGGCCGCCAGGCCGTCCGCATCTCCGTGAACTTCTCCCGCCGGCACCTGATCAACCTGGCCCTGACGGAGAGCATCCTGGAGGTTGTGGATCGGTACCGTATCCCCCATGAACTGATCGAGATCGAGCTGACGGAAACTGTCACGGACGTGGAATTCCGCGACCTCAAACGCGTCGCCGGCGCCCTGCAGGAGGCCGGCATCTACACCTCCGTGGACGATTTTGGAATCGGCTACAGTTCCCTGAACCTGATCCGGGAGATCCCCTGGAATATCCTGAAGGTGGACAAGAACTTCCTGCCCGTCAATGAAAACGCCGAGGGAGAACGGCAGAACATCATGTTCCGCCACGTGGTCAGCATGGCCAAGGAAATCGGCCTCATCTGCGTAGCCGAAGGCGTGGAGACCATCGGCCAGGTTAACATCCTGCGCAAGTGCGGCTGCGACCTTGCCCAGGGCTTCTACTATGACAAACCCCTGCCGGTAAAAGAATTTGAAGAACGGCTGGATAAACACTTCTACACAAACACGTGATGCGAACGCATGATGCGTTCGCAATTCAGAATTAAGAATTCAGAATTCAGAATTATTATGTGCAACCAACAAAACACGTTGAGTTAATCCAGCGTGTTCTTTACTTTATCACAGCGTATAACTACAGGTGTCATCCCGAGCGTAGTCGAGGGATCCCATTATAATGAAGAGTATGAATGACTACTACGTATACATTTTAACCAATGATCGGAATACACGATTTTATATCGGTGTGACAAATAATCTTTCCCGAAGAGTATATGAGCACAAAAACGAATTGCTTGACGGGTTTACCAAGCTGTACCATATCCATAAACTTGTATACTTCGAAGCGTGTCATGATATAGAGGATGCTATTCGCAGAGAGAAACAATTGAAGAACTGGAGACGTGAGAAAAAGATAGCATTGATTGAACGAATGAATCCCCGCTGGAAGGACTTTGGAGAAGAAATATAGTAAGGGATTCCTCGACTCTACTTCGTAGCCCGGGGCTACCGCCCGTTCTTCACTGAGGAAGAGCCACTGGCTCTTCCTCCAGGCGTTCCGAACCCCGGAATGACAAGCTGTACTATACGTCTGGAATAAACAAAGCGCGTTGAGTTCTTCAACGCGCTTTGGACTCTTTATCATTTTTAAGTTTTAAGTTTTAAGTCTTAAGTTTTAAGTTTTTACAATCTCCGCCCCGTACTTCTTTATCAGCCTTTCCGCGTCTTCCCCCGCGATCATCAGGGTGATCTCGGTACCGGTGTCCGTGTGATTCTCGGTAATCACCCGGCCCAGGGGACGGATCTCGGACAGGATGCCGTAGCGGCTGAAGGGAATGCAGAAGGTCACCGGCCGGTGGGATTCCTGCAGGGTTTCGGCAATCTTTGCCTTCAGGTCTTCCAGGCCTTCTCCCGTCTTCGCGGAAATCAGGATTGCGCCGGGGAATACCGGATCCGGGTCCCCTTCGTCGCACTTGTTGATGACTTCAATCCGCTTCTGGTCTGTGGCGCCCAGTTCTGCCAGGACTTCTTCCACCGTGTCATGCTGGCTGAACATCTCCTGGCTGGAGCCGTCAGAAACAATCACCAGCACGTCCGCCAGCACCGCTTCCTCCAGGGTGGAGCGGAAGGCGCTGACCAGCGTATGGGGCAGTTTGCGGATAAAGCCGACGGTATCCGTCAGCAGGTATTCGGTATTCTCAGAGGTCGTCATGCGGCGGGACACCGCGTCCAGCGTCGCGAACAGCTGGTCCTGCACGTAGACGTCGGAGCCGGTCAGGGCGTTCAGCAGGGTGGACTTGCCGGCATTGGTATAACCCACCAGCGCCACCACGGGTATTTCGTTGCGTTCCCGGCTCTTCCGCCGGATGCTGCGCTGTTTTTCCAGCTCGTCCAGCCGCCTCCTCAGCTCCGTCATCCGCTCCCGGATACGCCGCCGGTTCATTTCCAGCTTGCTTTCACCGGGGCCCCGGGTGCCGATACCGCCGGCCAGCCGGCTCAGGGCCAGGCCCTGGCCGATCAGTCTTGCGGAGCGGTACTGCAGCTGGGCCAGTTCCACCTGGAGTTTGCCCTCGGCGCTGGAGGCGCGCTGGGCAAAGATATCGAGAATAAGCGCCGTCCGGTCAATCACCTTCACCCGGAGAACCTCTTCCAGGTTCCGGACCTGGATACCGGTCAGCTCTTCGTCAAAAATGCATACGTCCGCTTCCAGCGCCTGGCATTCCCGGGCCAGTTCCTCCGCCCGGCCCTTTCCGATGAACATGGCGCTGTCCGGCTTGTCCCGCTTCTGCAGGAAGCTGCCGACCACCTCCGCCCCGGCGGTTTCTGCCAGGCGGGCCAGCTCTTCCAGGGACTCCTTGCTTTCAATACCCATCAGCACGGCCTTTTCCCGGCCGTCCTTGTTCTCTTCGGTTTCTTCCCGGCCCACCAGCTGATCGCTCTCCAGGATCTGGTTCAGCCATTCCTTTTCCGGCAGCTTATACCAGTGTTCCACGGGCGACAGCATCACTTCCGCGTTCTCAACCAGGAAAGCGGTCTGGACGTTCACGGGCTCATTGTCCTTCACACCCACCGCCGTCATGGCGTCATAGCGGAAGATCTTCAGAGCGCTCAGGTCCACGTCGCTCAGCCGGCCGTCTCCGTCCGGATGGGTGTGTACGCAACGCACACAGCTCAGGCGGCTCGTGTTCCGCCGCAGCCGGAAGTCCGTCAGCTCCACGTCGCAGTCCGTGCCGATAGCCACGTTCACGATCTCTCCGTCCCGGGTGATATAAACCGCGATCTCCCGGTTCAGGGCGCAGGAGCATTCCGCCAGCAGCTTCATCAGCTCCCGGGGCAGGAATTCATCCTCTTCCAGCTCATAGGTATATAAGCTGTCCAGGCGTGCGAGCATCGCGTCACGCACGCCTTCGATATTACCGTTCACATTATGCTTTAACATAGATAATCAGTCTTCTCCAAATGATTCGTCAGCCAGTATGGGTTCATCTGCAAACAACGGTGCGCTCACCGGCATTGCCAGTGCTGCAGCGCCGCATCCCACCAGGGCCATCTCCGGAGACTGCTTCGGCAGCAGGCAGGTTTCACCGACCTTCAGCTTCATCGAAGCGCCGGGGAAGCGCAGTTCCGTTTCCCCTTCGGTCACGGTCAGTATGCCGAACTCTTCCACCGGCGGCAGCATCACCATGCTGTCCGTCCGGATCAGGTCCAGGGAGAAATATTCCTCTGTCAGCACCCGGCGGATGCCGAAGGCTTTTTCCACCCGCATCGGGGACGGGGTACACTTCACCTTCACCACATCCAGCGCCTTGTCCTGGTGCAGCGTCCGCTTCTTTCCCTTCTCATCCTGCCTGTCCCAGTCATAGAAGCGGTAGCTGATGTCCGAGGACTGCTGCAGCTCATACAGCAGTACCCTTTCGCCGATGGCATGCACGCAGCCGGCGGGAATATAGCACACGTCCCCGGGGAATACCTTCACCCAGTTCAGCAGCTTTTTCATTTCTTCGCCTGACCCGCAGGCATCCTTCAGTTCCTTCATGGTCGTCCCCGGACGGAGGCCGTAAACCAGCTTTCCGCCTTCCGGAGGCGTATCCAGCACCAGCCAGGCCTCGGTTTTGCCGAGCTTTCCGTTCTCCCGGGCCGCGGCATACGCGTCATCCGGGTGCACCTGCACGCTCAGGCGTTCACGGGCTTCCAGCAGCTTCAGCAGCAGCGGGAAAGGCCTTCCCGCGTATCCGCCTGCCAGCTTTTCACCGAACTCGGTAATCAGGTCCGGCAGTTTCCGCCCCTGGGGATCCGAACTCTCCAGTCCGGGAATGCAGCTGACCTCCAGGCTTTCACCGGTATGCGGATCCTTCGTTTCTTTTCCAAACAGGTCATGCAGCCGGGTGCCGCCCCAGGGAGTCTCTTCGCCGTCCCGGAAAGACGGTCTCATCCGGATCGGCCACAGCGGAGTTTCCCGCTTCAGGGGCTTGTCAAAGGCAATAAATCCGCAGTCGGTATCCGGCCATTCCAGCTTGCAGCAGCGGCGGAAGCCCATCTTTTCATACAGCCGGATCGCGTTCCGGTTATCCACCGCCGTATCACAGCGGACGCAGTCGCAGCCCGCCGCACGCAGCAGTTTCTGGGCGTCATCCAGCACCAGTCCTGCCAGTCCGTGACCCTGCAACACAGGATCCACGCCCAGCCGGTGAATCATACCGGGGCGGATACCGCAGGACCAGTCCAGCGCTTCATACTCCGGTTCCTGTCCGGCGGTCACCACTACTGCCGCGTCAATCGTACCCGCGTTGCCGGGAAGGATATACATCTCGCCCTTCCGGACGTCCTCCCGGATCATATCCTCAGTCGGATACACGCCCCAGTGCCATTGGCGCAGACCGTTCTCCTCCATGTTTTGCGCCACATGCTGATAAAAGGCAAGCAGTTTATCCAGTTCCTGCTCTGTTGCCTGAATCAGTTCCATGGTTAATAACTCCTCCTCAACGATCTGTTGAGCCAAATCCGCCGACCCGTCCGGCGGTGACTTCGTCTTCCTCCGCTGTACCGTAGGGCAGGAATACGCCCTGGCAGAACCGCTCTCCCTTGCCGATGGTCACCGGCTCAGAGAGCGGATTGCGGAGTTTGACCATAATATGTCCCTCGTTCTTCGCGAAGGCGTAATCGCTGTCAATGACCCCGACCGTGTTTGCCAGCCGCAGGCTGTACTTGAACCCGAATGAGCTCCGGGGAAAAAGCAGCAACACCCAGCCCTGTTCCATCTCCGCCCGGATCCCCGTGGGAATCAGGGCAGTCTCCCCCGCCGGGATAGTCACCTCCAGCGGCGAAACAAAGTCGTACCCGGCGCTGCCGGTGGTTGCCCTCTTTGGCATCGGTATTTCGGCGATCGGGAGAAAGCCCTCCCGGCCGGCCATAGCCTCAGCGTATTGAGCCTGTGATACGTGAGTGAATCTCGCTATACTCATGGGCTTTCTCCCTTAATTCACAATTCATAATTCATAATTTAGAATGTTGTTTCCCCTTGGCTCGGCTCTTCATACAATGTGAGCTGATTGTTTTCTTTGGTGGATCTGACAATGGAAGTAATGAGTCTGATCAATTCCCGGCAATCCTTCAGAACGCTGTCAGATGCTTTTTCTGAAAGATAATCTGTTTCGGCAAGCAATTCCAGCCAGTATTCTGTTTCACTGGCTTCCTTGAGCGCGATCTGCATTTTGGACAGAAAATCTGCGGTGCTCTGACCCCTGACAGCCTCTTTGACGTTCGCACCTATGCTCGTTCCGCTTCTGAGCACTTGTCTGGATAGAACTTTTTCCTTCTTCTCTTCAGTCAGATGCTGAGCAAGGCGAATAATCCTCACAGCAAAAGCTTTGCTTTTCTGAAGGATCTGATTATCTTCCTTCATCATTCATCCTCATTGAGTTCACACTGCATAATTATGAATTATGAATTTGAAATTGCGTCCGCTAATTTCGCAATTTCTTCCAAAGTCAATTTCTCGCCTCTGACCTTTTCATCCAGGCCGGCTTCTGCTACAACCCGCAACGCCTCTTCCCGGTTCATCCTGAAGCTGGCGCACAGGTTGTTCACCATGGTCTTACGGCGAAGCGCAAACGCCGCGTTCGCCACCTTGAAGAACATGTCCCGGTTCTTCACTTCCACCGCGGGCTCCTCCCGCAGGGGCAGCACCACAAAAGCGCTGTCCACCTTCGGCGGGGGCGTAAACATTTCGGCCGGCACATCCACTGCCAGCCTCGGCTCACACAGGAACTGGCACAGGATCGACAGCGGTCCCCAGCTTTCCTCCCCCGGAGCCGCCAGGATCTTATCCGCTACTTCCTTGCACCATCAGCGCCAGCCTGCTCACCTGCAGGCCGCCGGTCAGGAGCAGCTTAATCAGCGGGGTGGTAATGTAGTACGGGATATTCGCCACCACGGCAAAGGGCTTTTTCAGCCCTGCTGTAATCTCCTGCAGGTTCAGGGACATCACGTCGCCCTGCACCACGGTCAGGTTCTTTTTCTCATCCAGGAAGGCCTTCAGCAGCGGAATCAGCCGTTCGTCCAACTCCACAGCCAGCACGCTGTTCGCCGCGTCACACAGATGCTTCGTCAGGCTGCCGCAGCCCGGTCCGATCTCCAGTACGTCTTCTTCCTTCGTGACTCCGGCTACCGCTGTCAGTTCTTCCAGCAGGGCCTCATCATAAAGGAAATTCTGTCCCAGGGACTGTTTGTACCGGAGATTGCTCTCCCGGATCCGGTCTTTTGTTTTGCTCATCCGGGTGCCCCTCCTTCACAAACTTTTACATAATATTGTAGCATTTCCAACGCTTCAAGACAAGGTTCCCCCTTCATTGACTCATCTGACCCTCATTTGTTATAATATTCAGCGATTATGTCAGCGCGTTCAAACGCTGTGTGTATAGGAGTCCTGTGTCTTATGATGAAGTTTTTCCGGGCCATGGCAGTGATTGTTCTTGCCTGCCTGCTCTGCACCGTTTCCATTTTCCCTGCTTTCGCTGAAACAGCCCAGGAGAGCCCCCGCCTGACACCCGGTCCGGCTGACTATGTGGTTACCGAAGAGAGCGGCGGCGAATTCCGCCCCCTTCCTATTGATATGACCGGCGGCGCCCCCCTGGGACGCATTCCCTACTCTGCGGACATGAACATCTACCAGGATCCCACCATCCGGGTGGAACGCCACCGGGTCGTGAGTCCCGAATGGAACTGCACCTATTACTACGCCTTTATCGAGATCAAGGATCCTTCCCAGCTGCGTACAGCCGCCGGAGATGACGCCTTCCGCACCACCACCAAGAAGCCGGTGCACCTGATCTCCAAGCACAAGAACGCCGTGCTGGCCATCAACGGCGACTACTTCGCAGCCTTCTCCGGCAACAAAGCCAACAACTATGTCCTGCGCCAGGGAACCCTCTGCCGGGATACCATTGCTCCCGAGCTGGACATGCTCCTGATTGACGAAGACGGCGACTTCCATGTCCTGACTTCGGATAACGACCTGGTTGCCGCGGAAAAGGAAACCATCGACGGCAAAAAGGTGATTAACGCCTTCCAGTTCGGTCCGGCGCTGGTGATCGACGGTGAAAAGGTGGCTGACGATATCATCCTGAACCGGGATCATGCCCCGAACTATGTGGAAGCGGACCGCCTGGCTCAGCGGATGTGCATCGCCCAAATCGACAAATTACACTACATGGTGCTGTGCTGCGCCCATTACGGTATCAACCTGGTTGACCTCCGGGACCTGGCCATGTCCCTTGCGGACTGCAAGGTCGTCTACAACCTGGACGGCGGCGCTTCCACCCAGATGGTTTTCCTGAATCAGCAGGTCAACAACACCACCAGTTCCGAGGGTCCCCGCCCCGTGACGGATATCATCTATTTTGCAAGCGCCTGGTTTAAATAATCGGCTTCTGCCAATGGAGTATGAAGAATGGATATTAATCTGACAGGCTATCTGCTTATGATGGCGGGAGGCGCGCTGCTGTGCGTCCTCTGGTTCTTCGCCGCATTCCGCCGGCAGGCCGGAACCCCAAAGGCTGCCGCCCTCAGCGGGCTGATCCTGCTGCTGGGCATCGTGCTCGGCATCATCTGTGCCCGTGTTTCCTGGATCCTGATGCGTTTCAACGCCTTCCAGGCGCGGGATCTGTTCAGCCTGAGGTATGACGAGCTTTCCTACTTCGGCGGCGTCGCCGGCGTCATCCTTGCTGTCTGGATTTCCGCAAAGATCACCGGACAGTCCGGCCGCACCGTGCTGAACGCTTTCGCCCCCATGGGCGCCCTGATGGCCGCCGTTGCCCGGTTTGCCGAGGTCTTCCTGGGTGAATACGGCGTGGGCTATATGGAAGAGTGGTTCGAAAAGGGCCTGTTCTTCCCGGTCACCATCGGCATCGCCTGGGACGAATATGAATCCGAGTATTATCTCGCGGTGTTCATGCTTTCCGGCATCTTCTGCCTGATCGCGATGGTCGTTTCCCTGTTCCGCTCCGGGGAACACAACCGCCTGACCCGGACCCTGTTCTATATCTGCCTTCCCCAGATCCTGCTGGAGAGTCTGCGGATGATGTCCATCAACTGGCTGTTTGTCCGGGTGGAAATGCTGCTGTGCTTCCTGTTCTGTGAAGCCGTGCTGGTGTTCTACGCCGTCAAGGCAAACCCGAAGAAGCTGCGCTCCTGGATCCCCGCGATCACCGGCCTCCTCGTCTGCGGCATCGTCATCGTCGGGGAATTCACCCTGGATGGAAAGATCACCCTGGGCGGTCAGTATATTTCCAAGTGGATTGTCTACGGCGTGGAAATCGCCGGATTGGCGGCAATAGCCTTTATGGAGAATAAAGGCTATCAACGCATCGCTGCAGCGCCAATTCATAATTCATAATTCACAATTCATAATTATATATGGTTTTCACCAGCGCATTGGTAATTGTACCGATGCGCTTTTCATCTGTCATTCATTATAAATGGATATTTCCTTTTTCTGTCTGCCTGAATGCAACACACAAGATGAAAGATTCTATCAGTATGAATTGTGAATTGAACTTGTCACATTCCCACAATACGCCTGGGATGTCTGAGGTTTTGCGTCCTTCGGACGTAGTGAGGGATCCCTCGACTAAGCTCGGGATGACACCCTTTATGGTCACCCGGCATGGCGATAAACACTATAATCATTATGAATTATGAATTATGAATTGTGAATTGAACTAAAATGGCCACAAAAAAGAGGCTGCCTTTCGGCAGCCTCTTATGGGCCATTTTAGTTCTGTCCCGCCATCTTCTTGTAGGATTCGCGGCGCACCTTGGCGTCCTCTTCCTGCTGGACAAAGAGCTTGGCGGCGGCATCCGGGAACTGCTGAGCCAGGGAGGTGTAACGAACCTCGCCCTTCAGGAATTCCTGATAATCGCCGGTGGGATCCTTGCTGTCGATGGTCATCGGGTTCTCAGCTTCCGGATTGTACCGGTACAGCTGCCAGTAACCGCACTCAACGGCCTTCTTGATTTCAGCCTGAGCCTTGCCCATGCCGCCCTTGGCCTTGAGGCCGTGGTTGATGCAGGGTGCGTAGGCGATGATCAGGGACGGGCCGTGATAAGCTTCCGCTTCCAGCATGGCCTTGATGACCTGCTGCGGGTTGCTCATAGCCACCTGGGCAACGTACACATAGCCGTAGCTCATGGCCATCATGCCCAGATCCTTCTTCTTGGTGCGCTTACCGGAGGCAGCGAACTTCGCAACGGAACCGGTGGGGGTAGCCTTGGAGGCCTGGCCGCCGGTGTTGGAGTACACTTCGGTATCCAGAACGAGGATGTTGACATCCTGGTTCTGAGCCAGCACGTGGTCAACTCCGCCGTAGCCGATGTCGTAGGCCCAGCCGTCGCCGCCGAAGATCCAGATGGACTTCTTGGTCAGCAGGTCCTTGTTGGCCAGAATGAAGGCCTTCTTGTCGGCGCCGCCGTCCTTGGCTTCCAGAGCAGCAACCAGCTTTTCGCCGGCCTTGCGGGAGCCTTCAGCGTCGTCCATGTTCTCGAGCCATTCCTTGGCAGCAGCCACAATGGCTTCGTCCTTGCCGACTTCGACCACTTCCGCGATCACTTCAGCCAGCTTGGCGCGGCGCTGGGTGGTGGCCAGGTTCATACCGAAGCCGAACTCAGCGTTGTCTTCGAACAGGCTGTTGGACCAGGCAGGTCCGAAGCCCTTCTCGTTGGTAGTGTAGGGGCAGGTCGGGGCGGAACCGCCGTAGATGGAGGAGCAGCCCGTCGCGTTGGCGATCATCATGCGGTCGCCGAACAGCTGTGTAACCAGCTTGACGTAAGGAGTCTCGCCGCAGCCGGCGCAGGCGCCGGAGAACTCGAACAGGGGCTTGAGGGCCTGGCTGTTCTTGACGGAAGCCTTGTTCTCGATCTTGGAAGCAACTTCCGGAACGGTCATGGCGTACTCCCAGTTGGCCTCTTCCTTACGCTGGCTGTCCAGGGGCTTCATAACCAGGGCCTGCTTGCCTTCCTTGTCCTTCAGCGGGCAGACGTCAACGCAGTTGCCGCAGCCGGTACAGTCGAGCGGGCTGACCTGCAGGCGGTACTTCATGCCGGCAAATTCCTTACCGGTAGCGTTCTTGGTGGCGAAGCCTTCCGGCACTTCCGCATCACCCTCAACATAGATGGGACGGATGCAGGCGTGCGGGCAGACGATGGAGCAGGTGCCGCACTGGATACAGTTGTCGATCTGCCACTCGGGCACGAACACGGCAATACCGCGCTTCTCGAACTTGGTGGTGCCGGTGGGCACGATACCGCGGGGATCCAGCTTGGATACGGGCAGCTTGTTGCCTTCCTGGGCCAGGACCGGAGCGATGAACTCATCGTAGTACTCGTTGGTTCCCGGAACCTTGGCGGGCACAGCGCCTTCAGTGGTGGTCGCCCAGTCGGCGGGAATGTCAACCTTGACCAGACCGGTCAGGGCAGCGTCGATCGCGGCGAAGTTCATGTTGACGACATCCTGGCCCTTCTTGCCGTAGGAAGCGACAACCTTTTCCTTCATGTACTTGTCGGCATCTTCGTAGGGGATGATGTCGGCCAGTTTGAAGAAGGCAGCCTGCATGGTGGTGTTGGTACGTCCGCCCATACCGACCTTGCGGGCCAGGTCAATAGCGTTGATGATGTAGAAGTTCGCCTTCTTGGCAGCCAGCTTGTTCTTCATGGAGGCGGGCAGGCGCTCGTTGAGCTCCTCAACGCTCCACTGGCAGTTCAGCAGGAAGGTGCCGCCTTCGCGCAGGGGGCTGACCATGTCGTACATGGTAACGTAGGCGGGGTTGGAGCAGCTGATGAAGTCGGCCACGTCGATCAGATAGGGGCTCTGGATCGGGGTGTCACCAAAGCGCAGGTGGCTGACAGTCAGACCGCCGGACTTCTTGGAGTCATAGAAGAAGTAAGCCTGGGCGTACTTCTCGGTGTGGTCGCCGATGATCTTGATGCTGTTCTTGTTGGCGCCGACGGTACCATCGGAACCGAGGCCGTAGAACATGCAGGCAGCAGTGCCGGCGGGAGCCGCGGCGAAGGTTTCGCCCAGCTTCAGGCTGGTGTTGCTGACGTCATCGTCGATACCCACGGTGAAGTGGTTCTTCATTTCACCGTCCAGGTTGGCAAACACGGCCTTCACCATGGTGGGGGTGAATTCCTTGCTGCCCAGACCGTAACGGCCGCCCACGACCTTGATGTCGCCGCGTCCGGCTTCCGCCAGGGCAGAAACAACATCCAGGTACAGAGGCTCGCCCAGAGAACCGGATTCCTTGGTGCGGTCCAGCACGGCGATCTTCTTCACGGTCTTCGGGAGCACCTTCATCAGGTATTCCACAGAGAAGGGACGGTACAGGTGGCACTTCACGATACCGACCTTTTCGCCGCTCTCGAGCATCTTGTTGATGGTCTCATGAGCAACGTCGCAGCTGGAGCCCATGGAGATGATGACCTTTTCGGCATCCGGAGCGCCTTCATACTGGAAGGGCTTGTAAACCCGACCGGTCAGCTTGGCGACTTCGTCCATGCACTCTTCCACGATGGCGGGAACGGCAGCGTAGAAGTTGTTGGCGGCTTCACGGCCCTGGAAGTAGATATCACTGTTCTGGGCGGTACCGGCCTGATGCGGATGTTCCGGATTCAGGGCGCGGGCGCGGAACTCTTCTACCTTGTCCCACGGCACAAGAGCCTTGATCTCTTCGTAGTTGTTCTTGGTGTCGATGGCGTCGATCTTCTGGATTTCGTGGCTGGTGCGGAAACCGTCGAAGAAGTGGAGGAACGGCACGGAGCTCTTCAGCGTTGCCAGATGGGCAACCAGAGCCATGTCGTGAGCTTCCTGGACGGAGTTGCTGGCCAGCATGGCGAAACCGGTCTGGCGGCAGGCCATAACGTCGCTGTGATCACCAAAGATGTTCAGCGCGTGATACGCTAGAGCACGGGCGCTGACATGGAAGACTGCGGGCGTGAGTTCGCCGGCGATCTTGTACATGTTGGGGATCATCAGCAGCAGACCCTGGGAAGCGGTGAATGTGGTGGTCAGAGCACCGGCGGACAGGGAGCCGTGCACAGCGCCGGCGGCGCCGGCTTCGGACTGCATCTCCGCGATGCGCACCGTCTGGCCGAACAGGTTCTTCCTGTCATGGGCGGCCCATTCATCCGCAACTTCCGCCATGGGGGAAGAGGGGGTAATGGGGTAGATGGCTGCCACATCGCTGAACGCATACGCAACGTGGCTGACAGCAGTATTGCCGTCAATGGTCAGTTTGATGGACATGAACTTACCTCCTGACTTGATGTGGGCGGGGCGGTTGCCCGCCCGTTATAAAAGACCGCCCTTTCGTGAAAAAAAGCACACGAAATAAGGCGGTTCGCCTCTGAGGATAATTATATGCATTATATAGGTAGATGTCAATGAATCATAATCCGCGAAGGATTATGATTCATAATGCATAATTCACAATTCATAATTCATAATTATATAGTGTTTGGCATGCTCTGCGCTCTTGCCGGGCCGTTCTTCGCCGAAAGATGTCAGCATGAGACAAAACAAATTATTCGTTTCGTTATTTACTATTATTTATAGTTGCGAAAACATTGGAAAAACAGGTATAATAATTGTTTGTACAGCCCCCTTTATCAAAAGTTCATGGCTGTTCAGCATATTTAATTATGAATTATGAATTATGAATTGTGAATTGAGGTAGTTCCATGGACATGATGACAACCATCGCCACCCTGCTTGCTTCAACCATTTCTTCTGTCTGGCCCGACGCCGAAGGCCTGCCCGTCGCGGATGAAATCCGCGGCCTGCTGGCTGTGCCCCCGGATCCGGCCATGGGCGACTATGCCTTCCCCTGCTTCCGCCTGGCCAAGCCCCTGCGCTCCGCCCCGCCGAAGATCGCGGAAGCGCTCTGCGCCGCCTGGAAGAATGAGGACACCGCCTCCGTGCAGCCCGTGAACGGCTACATGAACTTCTTCCTCAACCGGGCCAACTTCGCCGCCGGCATTATGGCTGAGCTGCAGGAGAAGAAGGACCGCTTCGGCTCCGGCGAGGAAGGCAAAGGCAAGACCGTGTGCCTGGACTATTCTTCGATCAATATCGCCAAGCGTTTCCACATCGGCCACCTGTCCTCCACCATGCTGGGCCACAGCCTGAAGCGGATCTTTGATTTCCTGGGCTATGAGACCGTGGGTATCAACCACCTGGGCGACTGGGGCACCCAGTTCGGCAAGATGGTCTGCGCCTACAAGAAGTGGGGCAAAAAGGAAGACGTGGAAGAACGCGGCATCGACGCGATGACCGAACTCTACGTCCGTTTCCATAAGGAAGCTGAAACCAACCCCGCCCTGGAAGATGAAGGCCGGGCCTGGTTCAAGAAGATCGAGGACAACGATCCGGAAGCCATGGAAATCTTCCGCTGGTTCAAGGAAGTGACCCTGAAGGATGCCGCCCGGGTCTATGACAAGCTGGGTGTCAGCTTCGACAGCTACGCCGGCGAAAGTTTCTACATCGACAAGACGGAGCCCGTCATCCAGGCCCTGCGGGACAAGAATCTGCTGACAGAAAGCCAGGGCGCCCAGGTTGTGGACCTGAGCGAGGACAATATGCCCCCCTGCCTGATCATCAAGAGCGACGGCACCACCATCTATGCCACCCGTGACCTGGCGGCCGCTCTTTACCGCCAGAACACCTACCATTTTGACAAGTGCCTGTATGTGGTGGCCTATCAGCAGGATCTGCACTTCCGCCAGATTTTCCGCGTACTGGAAAAGATGGATTATCCCTGGGCCAAGGGCTGCGTCCATGTTTCCTTCGGTATGATCAGCTTCGAAGGCGAAGCCCTCTCCACCCGGAAGGGCAACGTGGTCCTGCTGGAGGACCTGCTGGATCAGGCCGTTTCCAAAGCACGGGAGATTATCGAAGAGAAATCCCCCAACCTGGAGAACAAGGACGAGGTTGCCCGCCAGGTGGGTATCGGCGCCGTGGTCTATACCGACCTGAGCAACAACCGGATCAAGGATATCGACTTCCGCTGGGACCGCGCCCTCAACTTTGACGGTGAATCCGGCCCCTACGTCCAGTACACCCACGCCCGTTGCTGCTCCGTGCTGCGCAAAGCCCCGGACTTCTCCGGCGTGACTCCGGACTGGTCCGCGCTGACCGACGACGAAGCCCAGGCGCTCCTGCGGCTCATCAGCCGCTTCCCGGACGTCATCCGCGAAGCCGCCGCCAAGTATGAGCCCAGCATGATCACCCGCGCCGTGACCGACATCGCCCAGGCATACAACAAATACTACTACGAGCACCGGATCCTGGACGGCGAACCTGCCCAGGCCGCCGCGAGGGTCGCCCTGACCGACGCCGCGAAGACGGTCATTAAGACGGGCCTGTACCTGATTGGAATTGAAGCGCCGGAAAGGATGTAAGGCGCATGCAAGGCACAGCCTTACATGCGTAATGAATACTGAAAACTTAAGACTTAAAACTTAAAAATATAAGTGTTCATCCACAACGCATTGGAGAAATCCAATGCGTTTTTTGATCATTGCGCAAAAAAGCTGTCATTCCGAACGAAACGAAGTGAAGTTGAATAATTCCTTGATATAAATGTAGTAAGGGATTCCTCCACTACGGCTGCGCCTCCGGTCGGAATGACAACCCTGGTTTCATCTCAGTCAGAATAAAACACAACTACTCGTGTCCTGAAGCGAGCCTTTTTCTTGCTACGCTTGCGTTTTTACATTGATTCCATTATAATGTGAAGGAAATGTAACTTTATGTGACGAATTGTTTAAGGAATCGATTGTATCCCTTTTTCATTCAGGTACGGAATCCTATCATTCTGAATTCTGAATTCTGAATTCTGAATTATTAAGGCAGGTGTGATTCATGAGTAGAACAAAGAAGAGCAAGGCCGTCCCGGTTGTCATCGTCCTGACGATCCTGATTGCCGCACTGGCCATCCTCTGCTTTCTGATCAAGCCCCTGGTGATTGAGCCCCAGAAGGCCGCCATCGCCAAGGCCAACGCCGATGCCAGGGCTGCCGTTGAGGAACGGAACAAGCAGGCTGAAGCGGAATACAAAGCGCTGATCGCCGAGCTGGAAGCCAAGGCCAATGAGCCCACCAACCCCAGCTGGCCGGAGCATGACCCGGATGCCGCCTGGCAGATCCTGGACCTGTCCGATATCCCGCTGGAAAGCCAGACCGCCGAAACCAAGACCCGTGCGGATCTGTTCAAATACGGCAACGAGATGCTGCTGGTGAACGCCTGGCATTCCCGCCCGGAAAATGACTTCGACGAGAGCGAACTCAAAAGCGTCTCCAAGTACAACCAGGGCGACCTGAAGATCCAGGCCAAGGACAACAACGTGCTCCTCTACCCGAAGGCCATCCAGGCCCTGACTGTTGCCCTGGCTGACGCGAAAGCCGCGGGCTACACCCATTACCTGGTGGACGGCGGCTACCGCAGCTATAAGACCCAGGAAGAATACTTCAACAACAAGGTCAACAAGCTCTCTTCCAAATACACCGGCGAAGCCCTGATCGAAGCCGCGAAGAAGGAAGTTAACTATCCCGGTACCAGCGAATACAACTCCGGTTTCGGTTTCGACCTCCGTCTGTATGACCGGAACGATCCCGACGTCGGCGCCCCGAAGTACTCCACCACGCCGGAAGGCAAGTGGATGAACGAGAACTGCTGGAAGTACGGCTTCGTTTTCCGCTTCCCCCAGAACGCCTGGCCGCTGGAAACCTCCTCGGACAAGAGCTTCAAGACCGGCGTCTCCGTCCACCTGAACCTGTACCGCTATGTTGGCAAGGGCAATGCCGCCATCATGCACTACAAGGATTTCACCCTGGAAGAGTACATCGAGTACCTGGAAGAGCATCCCCACATCGCCCTGTTCGAGAACGGCGTGCTGAAGTATGAAATCTACCGCCAGTACGTGGGCGAAGCTCCCAGCTTCGACGTCCAGCTGACCCGCAAGACCAACACCTGGGAAACCTCCCTGGATAACATGGGTGCGCTGATCACCGTGTTCTACTATTGATGAGTACGATCCTGATTACAGGCGCCTCCCATGGCGTAGGCAAAGCATTTGCCATTGCCTGCGCACAGTCCGGGCGCTTCTCAAAGATCATCCTGAACGGCGGCACTGATACAGCCGCCCTGGAGGATACCGCCCGCCGCGTTTCCGCAGCGGGCGATCTTGTCTGCCTTGCGGACGTCGGCGACGTCAGTGATCTCGCCTATGTCCAGGGCCTGCGGGAGCGTTTCGGCCCCGTGGACACGCTGGTCAACAACGCCGGCATCTCCCGTATCGGCCTGCTGACGGACATGTCCCCGGATGTATGGGACCGGGTGCTGAAGGTCAACGTAACCTCCCTGTACAACACCTGCCACACCTACGTGCCGGACATGGTTTCAAACGGCGGCGGACAGATCCTGAACGTTTCCTCCGTCTGGGGGCTGTGCGGCGCCTCCTGCGAGGTGGCCTACAGCGCTTCCAAGGGCGCGGTGAACGCCTTTACCAAAGCCCTGGCAAAAGAACTGGCGCCCTCCCATATCCGGGTGAACGCAATTGCCCTGGGTATCATCGGCACGCGCATGAACGCGCACCTGACCGAAACAGAAACCGCGGAGATCTGCGACCAGATCCCCGCGGGCTATATTGCTTCTCCTGAAGACGCGGCGCAGGCCATGCTCCGCCTGCTGGATATGCCGGAATATTTTAACGGTGAGATTGTCCGTTTCGACGGATGCTGGATATAACCGGCGAAAGCTGGGCCAGGATCACCGCGAAAAACATAAGCACACAACCGACGGTCTCACGGACCGTCATTTTTTCGCCTATCAGCAGGGCGCCGGTCAGCACAGCGAACACCGCTTCCATACACATGATCAGCGAAGCCACCGTGGGATCCGTATCCCGCTGACCCAGTACCTGCAGGGTGTAGCCCACCGCGCCGGACATGATGCCGGCATACAGGATGGGAATCAGCGCTTCCCGGAGGCCTTCACAGGTGATGGGCTCCGTGGCCAGGGCAATCAGCATGGACAGCCCGCCGGTCACCAGGAACTCGTCCCGGGCCAGCTTCACGCCGCTGACCCGCGGCGCGTAATGATCCACACACAGGATCTGGAAGGTAAAGCACACGGCGCAGCCCAGCACCAGCAGGTCTCCGCCCTGGAGCTCAAAGCCGCCGCCCGCGGGCATGCACAGCAGCCACAGGGCGGCCACGGCAATGAGCACGCCCAACCAGATAATCTTCCCCGGATTCTTCCTGAACAGGAACCAGGCCGCCACCGGCACCAGCACCACATACAAAGCCGTGATGAATCCCGCCTTGCCCGCGCTGGTGGACACCAGGCCCATCTGCTGCAGGGAGGAGGCAATAAACAGCAGCGCGCCGCAGATCACTCCGCTGAGCCGCTGCTCTTTCGGATCCGGAGCCTTGTAATCAGGGCTCTTTTTGTTTTTCCGTTCAAAAAGGAGCGTGACCGGAATCATCACCAGCCACGCAAGCAGCATCCGTACACCGTTGAAGGTGAAGGGTCCCATGTGATCCATGCCTACGCGCTGCGCCACAAACGCCGCGCCCCAGATCACCGCACCCAACAGAAGAAGCAAACTTCCTCTTAATGCTTTACGGTTCAATCAGATCAATCCTCTATAGCAATTCAGAATTCAGAATTAAGAATTAAGAATTTTTACTCAAGATCCTTCGTACAACTCAGGATCTTCCGCTTATAATGTGTCATACCAGGCTTGCAGAAAGGTCAAACATTTAATTCTGAATTCTGAATTCTTAATTCTGAATTGGATTATTTGTCCTTAAACTGTTCCTTATCGAAAACGTACAGTTCGTCACTCGTTTCCGGCGGGTCAAAGCCGAACAGCTCGCTCACGGTGACCATTTCAAAGCCCCGCTCTTTCAGCTCCGGAATCAGTTTCTCCATGAACAGGGTATCCTTTTTCTTCGAATGGAAGAGCAGGATGCTGCCGTTCTGGATCTTGTCCAGCGCTTTGTTCAGGTCCTTGGTTTCGCTGATATCCCAACGGACCACATGATCATATCCGTATCTTTTCACCGCGTTGATAACCCGGCTGTTTCCGTTGCTGTGGCTCTTGAGATCCTCAATACTTCCATAGGGCGGACGCAGCCAGCGGGTTGCATAGTGATACCCCAGGGTTTTGTCCAGCGCTTCCTGCCAGCGTCCCAGGGCGCCGTAGATGGACTGATTGTCCCGGCCTCCCAGCTGCAAATGCCGGTTGGTATGCGTTCCGATTTCACAGCCCGCGTCCAGCACGCTCTGCCACATCTCCCGGTATTTTTCCTCCAGGCATCCTGTATAAACCAGCGGAAAGAACGTCATGACGATGCCCTGTTCCTTGCACAGTTCCACGTCCCGCTTAATCCATTCCGTAGCGCTTTTGTAGCAGTCATCCACCGTGATAGCAACCTTTTTAATGTTCCTGTCTCCGTGATTGAGGACAAATTCCTGCAGGAGCTCCTCATTGCTTTCCGCACAGGCATATCCCGTGATCGCGCACAGGCACAGCAGCAGTGCCAGGCACTTTTTCAGCCATCCGCTCATTCCCTGTTTTCCCCCTTGTAGGCCACAACGCTGCCGGCCTCCACAGACCGGGTCAGCCAGGTGTTACCGCCGATCACGCTGTTATCCCCGATATAGGTGTCTCCGCCGAGGATGGTGGCGTTAGCGTAAATCACCACGTGGTTGCCGATGTTCGGGTGCCGCTTGATGTTCTTCACGGGGTTCCCGTTCTCATCCAGCTCGAAGCTCTTCGCGCCCAGGGTCACGCCCTGGTACAGCTTCACGTGGTCGCCGATCACCGTGGTTTCACCGATGACGATACCGGTGCCGTGGTCAATGAAGAAATACTCGCCGACCGTGGCGCCCGGGTGGATATCAATACCGGTCTTCTCATGGGCATATTCCGTCATGATCCGGGGAATCAGCGGCGCCTTGAGCACATACAGTTCATGGGCAATACGGAAAATGCAGATGGCCCGGAAGCCGGGATAGGTGATCATAACCTCTTCCCTGCAGACCGCGGCGGGGTCGCCCTCATACAGGGCTTCCACGTCCAGCAGGAGCAGGCGCTTGATTTCCGGCAGCCGCTCGGCAAAGCCGGTGCAGATTGCGTCAGCAGCCTTCACCGGATCCTCACCCTGGAGGTCCTGGAACCGCATGGCGGCAACCAGCTGATCCCGCAGCCGGTACAGGGCACGGATCAGCAGCGTTTCCTCCGCCATGTCCGGATAATCCCGGCGGAAGGCCATGGGGAACAGCAGGGACTGCAGCTCGTGAAGCACCTTCACGATTTCCAGCCGGTCCGGCGGCGGACAGGCATGATCAGCACAGCGGGCCTTTTCCATTTTCACCTGTGCCAGAGCCTTGACCGTTGACTTAATATGCTCTTTCATGCCAATCCCCCTAAATCAATTCAGAATTAAGAATTCAGAATTCAGAATTAAATGTACTCAACGCCGTTGCCTGATATATATCCAGGCATATAGCACTTCATAACAAATTATTATACCTTTATTCTCAATAAATCCGCAAGTTTTTTGGTGTTCTTTTGGCTTATATGTCAGCAGGAAACAGAGTAACTATTACGTTTTCCGAAGGAAAACATTTCACATTGCGAAGCGATATTTCACATTGGCCGCAGGTCAATATTTCATTGATTTATTGTATTTTTCATCAATCCAGAAGGCTCCACTGGCTTTTCCCTTTCGCGCCGTATACCCAGTATTTAATGATTATGTATTTCTCAATGCCATCTTCCCGGACTTCCCTTCGGGCCGATTCCTTCAGCCAGTCATAGCAATAGTGATTCATATCGTTCAGCACGTCGAAGGGGCAGACATTCACTCCTTCCAGCTGTTCAACCGTATTGTGCTCTTTCAGATATTCCCGGAACCAATCCAGTCCCTGTTCACAGCGAACCACTTTTTCCACGACACAGTGAGCCCAGTTGATATCGTTAGCCTCTATCCTTGTTCCCAGGTAGACCGTCGTGTCTTCCGGCAGCTGAAGCCAGTCCAGTTTTGTCCGATAATAACCCCTGACAATAACCAGGACCGCGATAAACAATAATGCAATAACACCCAGCCTGAAATCTTTATCCGTTTTCATTTTCTCCTCCCGTTTCCACGGCGTATTTCACTATATCCTACGCGTTCCGGACGGTTTTTCTTCCCTTTACTCATTCAGTGCGATGAAGGATTGACAGGCTCCTCTCTTCTGCATACAATAACTTGTACGGACAACAATGACGTTCATACCATTTATGTTGAATTGATTCCATCCGGAGGATTTTATTATGTCTCAGCCCATGATCGCCCTGACCTTTGATGACGGCCCGAATACCGTCATTACGCCCTTGGTTCTGGATATCCTGAAGGAGAACGACGCCGTCGGCACCTTCTTCCTCATCGCCCAGAACATCACGCCCGAATCAGCGGAAATGGTCCGCCGGGCCGTTGCCCAGGGCTGCGATATTGAAAACCATTCCCTGACCCACGGCTTTATGGACAAGATGACCGCTGAGGAAATCCGCGCTGAAGTGAAAGCCTGCACGGAACAGATCGTGGCCATCACCGGCCGGGAGCCCCAGTTCTTCCGTCCGCCCTTCATCGCCGTGAACCAGACCATGTATGACAACATCGACTACACCTTCATCTGCGGTGCCGGCTGTGAGGACTGGGTGCCCACCGTCTCCGCCGAAGAGCGGGCCGAGCGAGTCCTGGCCAACGCCGAAGATGGCCAGATCGTTCTCCTGCATGACATGCAGTGGAACATGAATACCGTGGAAGCGCTGAAAACCATCGTACCGGAACTGAAAAAGCGGGGCTACCGCTTCGTCACCTGCGCCCAGCTCTTCGCCGAAGCCGGCGTTACGCCCGTGCATGGACGGCTGTACTCCAATGTCTATCAAACCATTGATAGACCATAACAAGCATTTCTCCGAAATGCTTTAATGAATACTGAAAACTTAAAACTTAAGACTTAAAAATTCTATAGTCTGACCACCTTCCCAGAAATTTAAATCAAGAAAATAGCTTCCGAACTCGGAAGCTATTTTTTCCACCATTTTTAAGTTTTCATTTTTCAGTTTTAAGTATTAATTGGAGGAATCATTATCAGAAGATAATGATTCCGAGTATTGCTGATATTCCTATCAGCAGTATTGGTGATATTCCTTTTTTGAGTTTTTTGATCTTCCTGGATCCGAAGTAGATCACCGCCAGCACAACAGCCAGGGCCAGGGGCCGCCAGTCCGCTTCCGCACCGGTCAGGGGCAGGATCGCGTTCTTATACAGCATATGGATGCCCACCGCTGTGATCACACCGATGACGCAGCTCTGCAGACCCCGCATCACAGCCTGGGCATACTTGTTGTTCAGCGTATGCTTCATGACTTCCATGATCAGCAGGATGATCACAAAAGCGGGCAGGATGGAAGCCAGCGTGGCGATAATCGCGCCGGGGATGCCCGCCTGGCTGGTGCCCACATAGGTTGCCAGGTTAACCATGATCGGGCCGGGGGTGCTCTCGCTGACAGCGATCATGTCTGTCAGTATTTCCTCCGTCACCCAGCCGTAGGACAGTACCACTTCACGGATCAGCGGAATCGCGGCATAGGCGCCGCCGAAGGAGAACAGGCCCACCTTCAGGAAGCCGATCAGCAGTTCCAGGTAAATCATGCCTGCTCACCGTCCTTTCCCTTGCGGTCCTGGACAAAGAACACAGCCACACTGATTGCCGCGGCTGCCAGCAGCAGCGTAATCGTGGAGATCTTCCAGGAGAAGACGCTGATCAGCACCGTCAGGATCAGGGCCGCGACCAGCAGGATGATCCGGATGGGCTCCTTCGGCATTTTCTTTGCCATGCGGATACCCACGTCCAGGATCAGCAGACCCACCGCCACCCGGATGCCCCGGAAGGCGCTGGCCACCCAGGCGATCTCCAGGAACTTATCCAGGAACATGGAAATGACCCAGATGATAATGAAGGACGGCAGCACCACACCCAGCGTGGCCGCGATGGAACCCCAGATGCCCTTCTGCTTGAAGCCCACAAACGTGGCACAGTTGATGGCCACCGGACCCGGCGTGCTTTCCGCAATGACGGTCACGTTCACCAGGTCCTCATGGGTAATCCAGTGCTTCTTTTCCACGCAGATGTTCTCGATGACGGAGATCATCGCGTACCCTCCGCCGAAGGTGAACGCCCCGATCCTGAAAAAGGTCAGGAATAAATCCCAAAGCATGCTATCCTCTCCCGCATACAATTCTTTTGACATTATATCATCACTCCTTTCCCTCCGCCACATTTCGTGATATCATGGAGTCCACATTTTTCAAGTCTAAAACCAAAGGAGATGAGCCATCCGTGAGCACCAACAATATCTGGTCTGATAACATCCAGGGCGTGATGACGTTGTACCTGAGCCGCCAGCTGAGATTCGACGACATGTTCTTTGATCAGTATCAGAAGGCCTTCGGGCTGGACCGGCATGCGGACCTGAAGATCCTGGAAATCGGCTGCGGCCCCGGAGCCCTCGCTGCCGCCCTGCACAGATGGTATCCCAACGCGAAGATCACCGCCATGGACCGGGACAGTCAGTTCGTGGCCTTCGGCCGGGAAAACATCCCCGGGGTTGAATTCCTGGAAGGCGACGCCACCGCTCTCCCCTTTGATGACAACTCCTTTGACGTCACCATTTCCAATACCGTGCAGGAGCACGTAGAGCCCTCCGCCTTCTGGGGAGAACAGCGGCGGGTCCTGAAGCCCGGCGGCATCTGCCTCTGCCTCTCCGCCCGGAAAGGCCTGCACAGCACAGCGCTCTGCCTGGAGACCACTGCCGCTGAGGAAGCTTTCTGGAACAGCCTTCCGGAAGACGAGGATCCCCGGGAAAAGTACGGCGTCTGCAAATACCCCATGTCTGAAGCCGGTATCCCCGCCTCTGCGGAGCAGAACGGTTTCCGCAGCGTCTCCACCGGATACGCGGTCATCGATCTTACGCCGGATGCCCCGAAATATCCCGCTGAGATGGCTGAACGGATGATCGAGGCGCAGCGCCAGAATGACCTGGAGGCCATCGCCTCCGTCCATGCGGAAAACGACAAGGAAGCTATTGCCGCCATCAACGCCAAATACGACGAGCGTCTCCGCCTCTACCGGGAAGGCATCCGCCTGTGGGACACATCCGTGTCCATCACCATGATCGTCCGTGGGGAAAAATAAAAAGACAAGGAGCAAAGCCGCTGTGAAAGAACTACATTTCGACCGGATCAGCGTCCTGAGTCAGGAGCCTGTTCCCAACGGGGATATAGCCACCTTCTCTGATGCAAAGGCAGCGGAGACCCTCCGTTTCCACAGAAGCATCCCGGTTTATGCTGAAACCCGGCTTGTCTCCATGCAAAGCCTGGCCGAACAGGCACAGGTCAGGGCGATATTCGTCAAGGACGAATCATCCCGTTTCGGCCTCAAGGCCTTCAAGGGACTGGGCGGAAGCTACTGCATGTTCCGCATCCTCTGCGAACGGTTCGGCCTGAACCCGGCGGAAGCGGATTATACTTCCTTCCTCCGGGAGGATATCCGGAAGGCCTGCGGGGAAATCACCTTTGCCACCGCCACGGACGGCAACCACGGCAAGGGCGTCTCCTGGGCGGCGAAGCTGTTCGGCTGCAAGGCCCGGGTGTTCATGCCGAAGGGAACCGTGGAGGCCAGGCGCCTGGCCATTGAGGAAGCCGGTTCCGCCATCGCGGAAATCACAGAATGGAACTATGACCACACAGTGCGGTATGCTGCCTCCCTGGCAGAACAGAACGGCTGGATCCTGATCCAGGATACCGCCTGGGACGGCTATGAGCAGTATCCGGCCTGGATCATTGAAGGCTACCTGACCCTGGCGGCAGAAGCCGTCAGCCAGATGAACGGCCTTTCCCCGACACACATTTTCCTGCAGGCCGGCGTCGGCTCCATGGCCGCCGGAATCGAGGCCTATTTCATCAACCTGAATAAAGAAAACCCGCCGCTGGTCTCTATCGTGGAGCCTAAAGCATCCGCCTGCATCTATGAGTCCGCGCTGGCCGGAGACGGAAAAGCCCATACCGTCGCCGGGAATCCTGTCACCATCATGGCCGGGCTGAACTGCGGGACGCCCTGCAGCACCATCTGGCCCATTCTCCGGGACTGCTCCGCTTATTTCTGCGCCTGCGATGACGCGGTCACGGAGCAGGGTATGCGCGCCTACGCGCACCCTGCCGGAACGGATACCGCCGTCGTTTCCGGGGAGTCCGGCGCCGTCACCTACGGATTGCTGCTGTCCATCCTGGAGTCAGAAGAACTCCGTTCCCTGTTCCGGATCAACAAAGATTCCGTCGTGCTCCTGATCAGCACCGAAGGCGATACGGATCCCGACGGATACAGGAGGGTTGTGGAATGATAAAGCAAGTCAGGCAGTACGGCATTTTCCTGATCGGCCTGTTCATCGCAGCCCTGGGAGTCGCTTTTTCCACCAAAGCCGGGCTCGGCACCTCACCGGTAGCCTCCGTACCTTATACCGTATCACTGGTTCTTACGCAGCTTTCCTTCGGCTGGTGGATGATCATCATGAGCCTCATCCAGATCCTGGTGCAGGTGCTTCTGCTCCGGAAAAAGTGCAAACCCTTTGAGATTCTGGTGCAGGTTATTGTCGCCTTTGTTTACGGTTCCCTGACCGACTTCTGCTGCGGCCTGCTGCAGGGCCTGAACCCGGTTTCCTATCCGGCCCGGTTTGCCCTGATGCTGGTTGGCTGTGTGGTGCTTGGCCTGGGTATCTGGATCCAGTACAAGGGTGGCGCAGCCATGCTGGCCGGTGAAGCCATGAACCGGGCGATCAGCCAGGTTACCGGCAAGCGCTATGAGAATATCAAGATTTTCTTTGACGTGTTCTATATTGTGGTCTCCGGGATCCTCTCCCTGGTCTTCCTCGGAAAGTTCGCCGGAGTCCGGGAAGGCAGCATCATCGCGGCGCTGCTGATTGGGAATATTATTAAATGCTATAACAAACTATATAACAGATTCTGCAAAAAAGCCTGACTGACAAAAAGGCGGCAAGTGCGTGACTGCTGTGACTGAAAGTCTGTCCCACTGTCATACACTTGCCGCTTTTGTTATGTGTACGATATTATTCCGCGACCTCGTACCCTGCTGCACTCAGCACAGCCAGGGCTTTTTCGTAGTTCTCTTCTTTTACAAGCACATAATCCGTATTGTAGGTGGATACGGCGAAGATGCCGATCTTGTTTTCCGCCAGGATGGCGGTAATCGGAGCCAGGATCCCGATCAGGGAAAAGTCCAGTGTTCCCTCAATCCGGAATCCCCGCCATCCGTCTTCCCGGGCGATGGTATTTGCCGGGGTACTTTCCGTCCTGCACACCAGGGAAAGCTCCTCATCCGTCCTGCCGATAAAATAGAAATCCGCGTTCAGGTCAATGTGCTCCGTGGAGTCCAGCTTGCACACCGTCAGCGCATATGGCAGTTTCTTCAGCTTCATGTTTGTTCCCGCTTCCTTCTTTGATTAAAGGTATTATACAGGGAGATCAACCGTGCCTGCAAGAAAATCGCGCGGGCACGTGACAGGGGGACAGACTTTCAGTCACATTCTTTTTCAAGAATAGTGACAGAGAGTCAGTCCCCAGCAGTCACATGCTCCGCGCGAAGTTACTATCACATTCGCCTCTGGCGAATATTTCACATTTGACGAAGTCAAATATTTCATATGGATCGAAGATCCATATTTCACATCGCGAAGCGATATTTCATTGCGTCAGGGAAGGAACTTTCCAGACGCCAGATACAGCTGGTACCATTCCTGGTGTGTCAGTTCCACATTCGCCGCGGCACAGATCTCTTTCAGGTGCTGCGGATTCATGGTGCCCGCGATGGCCTGCATCTTTGCCGGATGGCGCAGGATCCACGCGATGGCAATGGCGGTCTTCGTCACGCCGTATTTTTCTCCCAGCTCGCCCAGCACCTTGTTCAGTTCCGGGAAGTCCGGATGATCCACGAAGCAGCCGCCGAACATGCCGAACTGCAGCGGAGACCAGGCCTGGATCGTGATGTCGTGCAGGCGGCAATAGTCCAGCACGCCGTTGTCCCGGCTGATGGACCGGTCGGTGGTCAGGTTGTTCAGATACAGGCCGCCGTCAATCAGCTGGCTCTGATCCAGGGAGAACTGCAGCTGGTTGAATACCAGGGGCTGCTTCACATACTTCTTCAGTAGTTCCAGCTGTCCGGGCGTCACGTTGCTCACGCCGAAATGCCGCACCTTGCCGCTTGCCGCCAGCTTGTCAAAGGCTTCCGCCACCTCTTCCGGATCAAACAGCAGGTCCGGGCGGTGGAGCAGCAGGGCATCCAGGTAGTCGGTCTTCAGCCGGCGCAGGCTCGCCTCGGCGTTTTCCACGATATAGTCCCTGCTCCAGTTGAACTCTCTCGGATCCCTGCTGATACCGCACTTGCTCTGCAGGTATACGTCCTCCCGCTTCAGGCCGGTCAGCGGGAACGCGTCGCCGAAGCGCTTTTCCGCCTCGCCGTCCTTGCCGTAGCAGGTGGCGTGGTCAAAGAAGTTGACGCCCTCTTCCACCGCGGTGCGGATCATGTCCGCCGCCTTCTGCGTATCCAGTGAGGGCATGCGCATGCAGCCCAGGATAACCGCGGAGATATTCTGCGGTCCGTTCTTCACATTGATGTATTTCATTTAGCTTCCCTCCTCCGGCTGTCCCCGGGCGCGTAGCTTTCCAGCAGTTCGATAATACACTTCAGGTCCGGGGCATCCAGGTAATTGTATTCCCCGTTTCCGTCTCCGTAAGTGCCGTGCTGCACCAGCCGCAGGCCCGCTGCCTCGGCGTTGGCCACCTGCGCGGCGGAGTCTTTCACCTGGAAGGCCAGGTGGTGCATGCCTTCGCCATGCTCGTTCAGGAAGTTCCGCCAGGTGGAAGGCTCCTCGTTGGGCTGGATCAGCTCAATCTGCAGTCCCGGGTTCACGTCAATGAACGCCAGCAGGGAATTCGCCTTCGGCGCGGGCTTTCCCTCAAAGACGGTCTGCATGACCTCATAATCGCCGCAGGGCTGCGTTTCCGGCACGTCCACGCCGAGGAATTCCGCCCACTTTCTCTTCGTTTCCTCAATATCTTTGACAATGAATCCAACCTGGGCTACCAGATGGGTTCCCACAACACCGGCCATTTTATCTCCTCCTTCTGCTTTCCGGAGCGCCTTTTTTTCTGCTGTCAGTATACCGTTCCTGACCGCTGTCCCGCTTCTCATTTTTTGACCGGCCGCCCTTCATTTTTTGCGTCGTTTTTTCGTGCAGAACAAAAACTTGACATGGAGTACGCTTCAAGGCATAGCATAGGGTGAAATCGCGGAGCGGAAATCCTGTCCCTCCGCCGAAAGGAACCGTTCTTTCGGATGAAGACTGTCAAAGCTGCTTTTGTCAAATCCCTGCCGGTCATGGCGGGATACGTTATCCTGGGCATCGGGTTCGGCATCCTCGCCTGGAACGGCGGGTACGGCCTGCCCTGGGTCCTGGCCATGAGCCTGCTGATTTACGCGGGCTCCATGCAATATGTGGGCGTCGGCCTGCTGGCCGGCGGCGCCTCTGTGCTCACCGTAATTCTGACCACGATCATGGTCAACGCCCGGCACCTTTTCTACAGCATTTCCATGTTCGGCCACTACAAGGACGCCGGACGATACAAACCCTATCTCATTTTCGGCCTGACCGACGAAACCTATTCCCTGCTCTGCGACGGGAAAACCCCGGAGGGCACGGATCCGCACCGGTTCCGCTTCCTGGTTTCCCTCTTCAACCAGTCCTACTGGGTGCTGGGCAGCATCCTGGGCAGCCTCGCGGGCAGCGTGCTTCCCTTCTCCGCCGCAGGCATTGAGTTTTCCATGACTGCCCTGTTCATCGCGTCCTTCACGGAGCAGTGGATCGAAACAAAGGATCGCCTGCCTGCCCTCACCGGCCTGCTGGGCACCCTGCTGTGCCTGCTGGTCTTCGGGCCGGAAGGCTTCCTGATCCCCGCCATGTGCCTGATCACCCTGCTGCTGACCCTGTTCAGGAGCACGATCTCCGCCGGAAGGAAGGTGAGCGAATGAGCGTCTCCCATTCCGCCGTCCTGGTGGCGGTCATGTCCCTGGTGACCATCCTGCTCCGGGCGCTTCCCTTCCTGGTTTTCCGGAAGAAAACCCCGGACTATATTGCCTACCTGGGCAAGGTGCTTCCCCCGGCCATCATCGGCATGCTGGTGATCTACTGCCTCAAGGATACAAAAATCAGCTCCGCGCCTTTCGGCGTTCCGGAGCTGATCTCTGCCCTGCTGGTGGTTCTCCTGCAGGCCTGGAAAAGGAATGTGCTGGTGAGTATCCTGGCAGGAACGGTATGCTATATGGCACTGATACACTTTGTATTCTAATTCAGAATTATGAATTCAGAATTCAGAATTATTACTCTGATTAACCAATCTGCCTGTGAGTCTTCATAATGATTCACGTTGCAGCTCTGTGTCATTCCGACTGAAGGCGCAGCCGTAATGGAGGAATCCCTTGCTACGTCCGGAGGACGCCGATATCACAGTGCGGCTTCGACCGCTGCTTTCACATCTTTCATGTCGGTAGTGGGCTCAAACCGGGCGATAACCTGGCCTTCCCGGTTCACCAGGAACTTGGTGAAATTCCACTTGATATACGCCTTGTCGCCGAAGGACTTGTTGTTCATATCGGCAAACTTGTTCAGGGCTGCGTTCTTCAGTCCTTTGCCGAAACCGGTGAAGGGCTTTTCTGTTGCCAGGAAAGCAAACAGCGGATCAGCGTTCTCCCCGTTCACGTCAATCTTGGCGAACTGCGGGAAATCCGTGCCGTACTTCAGGGTGCAGAACTGGTGAATCTCATCCTCGCTTCCGGGCGCCTGGTTGGCGAACTGGTTGCAGGGGAAGTCCAGGATCTCCAGTCCCTTCTCCTTCAGTTCCTTATACATCGCTTCCAGGGGCTCATAATGCGGAGTGAAGCCGCAGCCGGTGGCCGTGTTCACGATCAGCAGCACCTTGCCCTCATAGTCCTTCAGGCTGACAGCCTGTCCCTGCCGGTCCTTCACGGTGAAATCATATACAGTCTTCATAAGCATGATTGCTCCTTTCACTATCTTTGATACGATTGTATTTTATCAAAGATAATTTAAATGTCAACCCTCAATCTTCAAAAAAGTGAATTTTGGACAAATAAAGGCCGGGAGAACGCTCTCCCGGCCGCTTGCAAATGCATCAATAGTTTTCCGCGTGGATCTCGAAATAGCTCTGGGGATGGGCGCAGACCGGGCAGATTTCCGGCGCCTTGGTGCCCACCACGATGTGGCCGCAGTTCCGGCATTCCCAGACCTTGACCTCGCTCTTCGCGAAGACTTCCTGGGCTTCCACATTCCGCAGCAGGGCGCGGTAGCGCTCCTCATGGTGCTTCTCGATAGCTGCCACCATGCGGAACTTGGCCGCCAGCTCGGTAAAGCCTTCCTTCTCCGCGGTCACGGCGAAGCCTTCATACATATCGGTCCACTCATAGTTCTCCCCGTCCGCCGCGGCGGCCAGGTTTTCGGCGGTGCTGCCGATGCCGTTCAGTTCCTTGAACCAGATCTTCGCGTGCTCCTTCTCGTTCTCCGCGGTCTGCAGGAACAGGGCCGCAATCTGTTCAAAGCCTTCCTTCTTTGCTTTGGAGGCGAAGTAGGTATATTTGTTCCGGGCCTGGGACTCGCCGGCAAAAGCCGCTTCCAGGTTCTTCTCAGTCTGCGTGCCCGCGTAGGGGTTGCTCTTCGCCGCTTCCACCTTCACAAACACAGAGCCGGGCTGTTTGCACACCGGGCAGGTGAATCCTTCCGGCAGGGGTCCTTCATGTACGTATCCGCAGATCGGGCATTTCCATTTTTCCATTTTTATATCCTCCTTTTTATGTTCAGGTTCATTGAACGGCAGTTTTGCCAGCAGCGTTTTCACCGCCTCCGCGGGGAAGCCGTCTCCTTCCCGGGACAGCAGCTCCTGCAGGAACTGCTTCACATTGCCGCTCTGGGGCAGCATATAGCCTGCCTCCCGCAGCAGATCCTCCGCCATGATCCGGTTGGATCTCTCCAGCGCTTTTGCCAGCTTTCCGGGCAGCAGGGCCGCCAGCTGCTCCTGCTCCGACTTGGATGAAACCAGGCTCCGCAGCGCCGCGATCACCGCTTCCTTCTTTTCCTGCTGCGGCGGGTACTCCTTCGGCACCATGCTGATGGCTCCGGCCGGGCAGGCGTCCGCGCAGGCGCCGCAGCCGATGCACTTTTCAGCGTCAATCACGCTGTTTTCCGTGTCCGACGCGCCGGTAGGGCAGACGTAGAGGCACAGGCAGTCTTTTTCGCATTTCCGGACGTTCCGGACCGCTATCCGATCACTCATCGCTTACCCTCCGATCTTTTCAAATTTGAAGTTCGGCACCTTGCAGACCGGGCAGACGTCGGGAAGATCATTCCCCACATAGACGAAGCCGCAGATTGTGCAGACGTACACCTGCGTATCCGTCAGCATCGCCTCTCCCTCCTGCGCGTACCGGGTCAGCAGGGACTTGAGGATGCGCGTCACCTTCTCGCTCCAGGTGAGGGCTCGCAGCGCGCCCCGGTCTCCCTCCTGGCGGGAAACGGCGTTCACCGCCGGGAAGCCGGATTCCAGGTCGGCATTCACCTTCTCCAGCAGCTTTTCAAAGGACGCGTCCGTCACCGTCCGCTCCTGGCCGCCAAACCAGGCCGCCAGGCCGGTAAAGGCTTCCGCCAGCTCCGCCTTGTACTGCTTTTCGCAGCCCTTGGCCAGGTTGGAGCACAGGGCGCTGACCTCTGCAGCCGTCAGCGGCTTCAGCTCGGTTTCAGCCGCCGGGGCAGCCGCTTCCGCGCTGCCGGAAGCTTGTCCTTCCGGCACGAAGTCCGACTTTGCCGCGCCGCACAGGGGACATTTCCAGTCCTCCGGCAGCTCCGCCCAGGGGATTTTCTCTTTTGCCTCGTCATATACATAGCCGCAGACGGAACAGATATACCTCACCGGATCCTCACTCCCTTTCGTCATTTCTTATTCCGCAGCTTTTTCTCACAGTTCCATACTAAACGTTGGAGTATACTCTAAGTCAACAACAAAAAAAGGACGATGAGAAAACTCTCATCGTCCGTCTTTGACTTTATTTGTTTTCCTTTGCTTTCCTGTTCAGCAGCACCAGTGCGATGATCAGTACCAGCGGGAAGATGCTTCCGGCCAGCATGCCGGTCTGCAGGTTGTCCCCGGCCTGCTGTGTCACTGTGCCCACCAGGCTGGGGCCGAAGGCGCCGCCCAGGTCGCCCGCCATGGCCAGCAGGGCAAACAGCGCCGTACCGCCCGTAGGAATCCGGGGCGATGTAATGCTGATCGTTCCCGGCCACATGATGCCCACGGAGAAGCCACAGCACACGCACCCGATCAGGCCCAGCACCGGGCTGGAGGACAGGCAGGCCAGCAGGTAGCAGCACAGGCACAGGACGCCGGAGCCGATCATGAACTTTGTCAGGTCCATCTTCGGGCCGAACTTCCCGTAGATCACCCGGCAGATACCCATGGTAACGGCGAACAGGCAGGGGCCGATCAGGTCGCCCACGGTTTTGGAAAAGCCCAGGGCCGCCTCCGTGAAGGCGGACGCCCACTGGGCCATGGCCAGCTCGGAAGCCCCGGCGCAGACCATCAGCACAATGGCGATCCAGAAGATCCGCAGCTTGAACAGGCCGCGGATGGTCATGCCCTTTCCTTCCTCCGTCAGCCGCTCAATGGGACAGGTGGCAAAATTATAGATGTTATACAGCGGCACCAGGGCCCAGATGCAGGCCAGCCACTTCCAGTTGTCGATGCCGAACACCGCGAAGAAGGCCGTGGACAGCAGGATCACGCCCACGCAGCCCCAGCAGTAGAAGGAGTGCAGCAGGCTCATCACCGCGTCCTTGTGGTCAAAGGGGCAGGCCTCCACGATGGGACTCACCAGGACCTCGATCAGGCCGCTGCCGATAGCGTAGATCACCACGCAGATCAGGATGCCGATGAAGGGATCCCCGAACAGGTCCGGGATAAAGGCCAGGCCGGCCAAACCCAGGCAGGAGGTGACTTCCGACATGACAATACTGCGCCGGTACCCGATGGAGTCCACGAACTTTGCGCACAGCACGTCCACCAGCAGCTGGGTCAGGAAAAAGGCCGTGGGGATCAGGGCAATCTGGCCCAGCGGGATTGCGTAATCCGTATGCAGCTTCAGGAACAGAAGCGGCGCAAAATTGGCGGCAATCGCCTGGGTGATAAAGCCCAGGTAGCACGCCAGCAGGGTCTTCCGGTAATTCTTTTCCATGCTTATTCCTCTTCCTCGTTTTTCCACCGGGTCTCGCTGTTCAGCCAGCGGGTATAGCCCCACTGTGCCTCCTGGCTTTCCTTTTTCTTCTTCCAGGCTTCTATATCCGAGCAGATGGCCAGCATCTCATCCACCACCATTTCCACGCTGCGGGGACGGACGTGATACAGCCAGTCCGTCATCCGGTCGATGGCTTTGGGGCTTCCCAGCTGCTTTGCCAGCAGGTCCGCGAACTCTTCCGGAAAGCCGAGGGATTTAATCGTCCCCGCCAGCCGGTCCCGGGCCTGGGCCCACATTCTCTGATTCGGTGTCGCCATACATTATTCTCCCAACAAAACTTATACGGATTATAACTGAATAATTCATAATTCACAATTCATAATTCATAATGAGTATGTCGCTAACACATATGATATGAATAAACCGCTGCGAATACAGTGTCATCCCGGGGTTCGTTCCGCCCGGAATGACAGCCTTTGTGCTTATCCCGGCACACCGGACTAACCCAACCAGGCCGTAACAATATATAATTATGAATTATGAATTGTGAATTATGAATTCAGCCGGCACCGCCGGTTCTTGTCGTTCCCCGGCAGGACTTCTCCCCCGCCGCAGCGGATAATTATGAATTATGAATTGTGAATTATGAATTTGCCGGCACCAGCAGTTCCTGCTGTTGTCGGCAGGACTTCCCCTTCTCCGTATCGAAAAAAGAAAGGCATTACCCTTCAGGAGAAACAGAACCATGAACTATCGAATTGTTGAAAACGCGGAAAACATGAAGCTGGAGGATATTGTCCGGCTTTTGCGGATGACCTACTGGGCGGACAAGCGGCCCGAGGAGACCATTGAAAAATCCATCCGGGAGTCTGACTGTTTCGGCATTTATACCGACACCACAGACCAGCTCATCGGTTTCGCCCGGGTCATCAGCGACCACGCCACCGCCTACTATCTCTGCGACGTGATCATTGATCCGGAATACCGGGGAAACGGCCTGGGCAAAGCCCTGGTTTCCCACATCGTTTCCCGGCCGGAGTACGCCGGCCTGCACGGCTTCCTGTTCACCCGGGACGCCCACGGCCTGTATGAGCAGTACGGTTTCCAGCTGGCGGTCGGCCGGTCCATGGAAAGAAGATAATCAGAGGAGGATAAAAACATGAAAAAACTGACAACCATCGCCCTGATCCTGGTCATGGTATTCACCCTGGCTGTATCCGGTGCCCACGCGGATCCGGAAGCCATGTACGGGCTGCCCTTTCCCGATTTCTCGGTCAAGACCATTGACGGAAATACCTTCACCCTTTCCGAATCCCTGAAAACCCATGACCTGGTGGTGATCAACTTCTGGGCCACCTGGTGCGAACCCTGCTGCATGGAATTCCCTTACCTGCAGGAAGCCTGGGAAAAGTACGCGGACCGGGTGGACGTCATCGCCATGAGCATTGAAAGAACCGATACCGAAAGATATCTCCAAAACTTTGCGAAGAAGAACGGCCTCACCTTCCCCATCGGCCGTGACGAGAAAAAACTGCTGGACAAGATGCATGGCGACGCCATCCCCACCACCCTGATTGTGGACCGGGACGGAAAAGTTGTGTCCGTGGATGTCGGGGCGAAAATGTCCGTTGAGGACTTCACTGACCTCTTCGACAGCCTGCTGAATGAAGTTCCGGTGGAACTGTGAGAAAAGGGACAGAAATGATCAGATGCCATCAACCAACCCTGGATGAATTATGGTTCCGGGAAAGCCTTATGGCCGATCCGGAGACCATGTCCTACAATAACGCCTGGGGCGGAACCATTCCCTTTCCCCGGAAAAAATGGGAAAGCTGGTATCAATACTGGATCGGAAACCCGGAAGGAAAGCGGTTTTACCGCTACCTGCTGGATGAAGAAACCGGGGAATTTGTAGGCGAGATCGCCTGGCACCTGGATGAAAAGCGGAACATCCATATCTGCGACGTGATCATCCTTGCGAAATACCGGAACCGGGGTTACGGCTCGGAAGGCATCCGGCTGCTCTGCGAAGCGGCGAAAAGGAGCGGGATCGCCATCCTGTATGACGACATCGCCGCGGATAATCCCTCCTGGAAGCTGTTCCTCAAAAACGGATTTGAGATCAGCTCCCGGGACGACGAAGTGGTCATGGTCCGCAAAGTGCTGTAAACCATATAAAAAGGGAGACGGTCAAACCGTCTCCCTCTTTTTGTCTGTGAATACCGTTCAGGTTCTTATTCCGCCGGAGCGAAGAAGCTGATCGGGGTCGCGCCGCTCAGGGCGTCCTGCGCCAGCAGGGTGATCGGAGCCACCTCGATGTGCAGGGTTTCGAACTTCGCTTCATAGCCGCCCTCGGTCTTGAAGGCAACGGTCATGCTGTAGCCGGCTTCGATTTCTTCCGCGGATACGGTGCGGGTCACCACGTAGGTGGCGTCGGCAGCAAAGCCGTTCACCGCGTAGTTGGGGCCCTTTTCGCCGGTCAGGTTGTCGACCAGGTACAGCTCCGTGACCGTCTCGCCGGTCTTGTTGCAGAAGGTGTAGGTGCCGGTCTGGGCTTTCGCGGCCTTGGCAGCGGCCACAATACCCCGCATGTAGCCCCAGGTGTCGGCGGTGGTGGCGCCGGTGACGGCGTCAATGAACTCCGCCTTGGTTTCCTCAGTATATCCGTTCACAGCGGCTTCCAGTTCCGCGATGGTCTTGCCCTTCGCGAAAGCTTCGATCGCGTTGAAGTTCGCGGCAATCTGCACGGTGGAACCGGCGCGCTGCATGTTCAGGCTGTACAGGTCGCTGTTCGCCCGCTTGGAGCCCAGCACCTGGCCTTCGGGATAGCTCTGGCCGAAAGCGCCCTCGCTGTTCGGCACGCCGACAGCCTTCAGATCTTCCCGGTCAGTGATGAACTGGAATTCGTCGATCTTCGCAGCCAGGATCACGTCATCCTGCACCGCTACGGTAATCACGGCAAAGGCCTTATCACCATGGGCGGCGTAATCCACCTGGCCCATCAGGATCTCGCCCTCCGCCAGGGCGGCAGCCGCGGTCAGCAGAAGTACCAGGGAAAGGAACAGAGCAGTAATCTTCTTCATGGGTTTTTCCCTCCTTTTCACGGGACCTCGTCCCGGCTTCATTCTATCCGAACGCATACAAAAAATCAATAGAAATATTTCTATATTTCTATTGAGAAATGGATCCAATATACAGTTTTACAATCCCTTAGTCGCCGCAGTCCATCTTAGTCATCTTCTGCAGCTGGATATTCACCTTCACCATGGCTTTCCGGTCCAGGGAATAAATCGTCTTTTTCCCGTCCCTGCGGCTGGTCACAATCCCGGCCTCCGTCAGCACCTTCATATCGTGGGCCAGGGTGGGCTGGGTAATCTCAAAGCATTTCAGCAGGACGCAGCCGCACATATCCCCGCAGGAAAGCATATCCACAATCTTGACCCGCTTCGGGTCAGACAGGGCCTTAAAGATTTTCGCCATCTTCGCGTACTGGCTTTCCATCACTGTGTCCCTCCGTTCTTCTTCGCTCTTTTATCAGCATCATTGTACCAGAAAGTCCCGCCCGGCTCAATCCTGCCGCCTTCTTCTCCTGTTCCAAACATCGAAAGTATGCTACAATCTGACAGGAATATGTCATATCAATCCGGGGATATCTCCCGTCAGGAGGAAAAGAATATGAAGAAGCTCATCTGTACCGCTTTATCCCTTTTGCTGCTTTTTTCATTCTGCAGTGCCTTTGCTGATGACGTTTCCGGCAGCCATACGCTGTATTATCAGGGCCACGCAAGCCTCCGGATCACCACTGTGGAAGGAAAAGTGATTTACGTCGATCCCTATTCCGGCGATGGATATGACGTTCCCGCGGACCTGATCCTGGTCACCCACCGGCACGATGACCACAATGGCGTCCACAAAATCAAAAACCGGAATGAAGACTGCCAGGTTATCACCTGGAGAGAAGGCCTTGTCAACGGGGAATACCAGACCTTTGACCTGGGCTATGCCACAGTGGAGGCTGTCCAGGCCGGCAACAACCGGAATCACGACATAAAGGAATGCGTCGGCTGGGTCATCACCCTTTCCGGAGGAGTCACCGTCTACGCAGCCGGCGACACCTCCACAACTGAGCAGATGGCCGAACTGGGGGAACGCGATATCCATTATGCCTTCTTCCCGGTGGACGGCATCTTCAATATGGAAATGGACGAGGCGATTGCCTGCGCGGAGCTGGTGAAGGCCCGTCACAATATTCCCTATCATACCATTGGAAGCGCCCGGTTTGACCAGGCCCGGGCGGAACTGTTCCAGGCTCCGAACCTGCTGATCGTCCCCGCCGGGGAAGAAATCGTATTGGAATAAAAAATCCTCCCGGATTGCCGGGAAACCGCGAAAAATCAATAAATGCAACTGCCGGTTGCGGAATTTCCAGCCCCGTTTGATAGCCTGCAACAGCGGGATCGGGTAATCTGGGCTTGCCCGAAAGGGACAAAGCCAAGGAGGAAAACACAAATGATCTTTGCGGACAAATTAATTGATCTCAGAAAGAAGAACGGCTGGTCCCAGGAAGAACTGGCCGAGAAACTGAACGTCAGCCGGCAGGCTGTTTCCAAATGGGAAGGCGCCCAGTCCATCCCGGACATGGCGCGGATCATCCAGCTGTCTGAGCTGTTCGGCGTCAGCACCGATTACCTGCTGAAGGATAACCTGGAGCAGACAGAATCCTCCGCCGGCACCGACCTGGCCCAGGACACCGTGCCGGACGTTCCCGCCCGGACCATCGGTATGGAAGAAGCCAACGCTTTCCTGAAGATTAAGGAAGAAAACTCCCGCCGGGTGGCGCTGGGCGTGCTGCTCTGCATTCTCTCCCCGGCAGCCCTGATCCTGCTGGGCGGCATTAATGAATTCAAGCTTTGGAACTGGTCTTCGGAAGCGGCAGGCGGCGTCGGCCTCCTGGTCATGCTGCTGATGATTCTCCCGGCAGTCGGCCTGTTCATCACCGCCGGTCTCCGGATCGCCCCCTATGAGCGGCTGGAAAAGGAGCCCCTGGAAACCCTGTACGGCGTCACCGGTATGGTAAAATCCCGCCAGGAGAAGTTCCTGCCCCTGCGCAATCGCTACCTGATCATCGGCGTCCTGCTCTGCATCGCGTCCCTCATCCCGCTGTTCGTCAGCCTGGTTTTCACCAAAGGTGAATCCTTCCTGCAGGTCATCGGCATCGCCGCCATCCTGGTGCTTGCCGCCATCGGCGTGATGCTGATCGTCCGGGTGTCCATCATCTGGGGCAGCTACCAGATCCTGCTGGAGGAAGGGGATTATACCCGCGAAAGCAAGGAAAGCAATAAGCATACCAGCCTCCTCACCACCGCCTACTGGTGCCTGGTTGTCGCCATCTTCCTCCTCTGGAGCTTCCTGTCAAACGACTGGAAGAACACCTGGATCGTCTGGCCCGTCGCCGCCGTCGGCTATGTCGCCGTCGCGGGAATCATCAAGGCCCTGGAAAGAAAATAACCGCAATCGCACCAATGAAAAAGAGCGCCACTCCGGCGCTCTTTTTCGTTGGCTCATTTTCTTCTGCCTCTCACAACCACATTCAGGATGGTTCCAAGTGCTACGGCGATCATTCCGGCTGTCATCACCGAGCGCGGCGCGTCTTCCACGAACACCGAGATCAGGATCAGGGTCAGTCCCGCGATACCCAGCAGCAGCGTCACAATCATGATCAGTTTATCCAGGGTTTTCTTTTCCATCGTCTTATTCCGCCTTTTCTTTTCCAATCATCCGCATTTTGAAGGCCTGGAGCTTCATCAGCGCGCCTGTGGTATACAGCAGGCCGAAGATCATCGCGCCCACAGCAATGCCGATGGTACCGCCCTTCAGGAAACCCATCCAGAAGGTTTCAGGTACTTCCACAAACTCCATGCCGATGTTCACCGCCAGCGCGATAATTCCGAGGATGAAGAACCAGCGTACGACTTTGGTGGTCCGCTGTTTCTGGGTGTTGCTGTACTCCGCAACCTGTAATACTGTTTCCTGCATTTCCGTATTCATTTTGTTCTCACTTTTCCTTTCTCCATTAAGCATTTCCCGCAGATCCACCGCATAGAGATCTGAAAGCTCCATCAGCAGATCCAGGTCCGGCATGTTCATCCCTGTTTCCCAGCGGGACACTGTCCTCCTGGAAACATTCAGGGATTCAGCCAGTTGTTCCTGTGTAAATCCTTTTTCCTTCCGAAGGTCTTTCATGAAGGTTCCGATCTTCTGCAGATCCATGTCGGTGTCTCCTTTCGATGGCGAGTGTACCTGAATCCGCTCCCGGTGAACAGGACATAAAGTGAGCAAAAGCCCTTATTTCACCGATGGGACACACCTTGTCCCATGAGAAACCGATGACCCGAAGCATGTTCCATTATATCCTCCACGGCCTTAAAAAGAAACAAACAAACGGCTTTTCCGGGGCATTCTGTATACAAAATTTGACTTATTTGGCCTCTCTTCCTATAATAATCGTCGAATATATATGAACAGGAAAGAAATCCTGCGGAAAAAAATCAGGAGGATTAAAAAGATGAAAAAGTTACTTGCTCTGCTCATGAGCCTCATGCTGCTGTGCGGAATTGCCGCTGCCAATGCGGAAGCTGAACTGCCTTACCTGGAGACCGTCGATCAGGATATGTATATTAACCAGACCCTGCTGACGAACGAGTCTTATCCCCAGGTCTGCATTTCTCCTTTCTCCGCTTACTCCCTGTTTGAAAGCACCTATGATGAGCCCTGGTATGTTACCTTCCCCTGCCCCGAAGGCGCCCAGTGCAACGAGTTCAGCGTGGACAGCTGCAGCTTCCTGGACGTCAGCAACGCCTATCAGTATTTCTACCAGGCCACCGATTCCTACAGCTACGAAACCTTCCTGAACAAGTGCGAGGATGAAAGCAACATCATCCTGGACGGTTCCGACAAGGCTGCTGCCTACATCAGCCCCGACCGCGGCAACGCCTATGCCCTGCTGGGCCTGGACGAGATCAAGCGCGGCGCCAAGCTGTATGTCAGCGTTTCCATGGACCTCTACCGGAAGCTGCCGGAAGACAGCCGTGCACAGACGCTGACCGACTTCATCAAGGCTGAAGTGGAACGCATCAAAACCAATATGACCTGCGCTGTCAAGGACAAGTTCTGGACCGTGGACGCCTGCAAGGGTGTGAAGCTGTACAGCGTTTCCATCCCCGGCATGACCCTGGTGCAGGATCTGCCCGCTTCCATCGACTTCCACTTTGACGGCGAGACCTTCACCGCCAAGCCCTTCATCACCCGGGTTGACGGCCAGGAATTCACCGTTTACGCCTCCGCGGAAGACCGCAGCAAGTCCGTCCGCATCCAGGCGGAAATCAATTCCTACTCCTACGTGTTCTACAACCGTGAAGCGTCCGAATACACCATGGTCACCCTGGATGACGGTTCCGAATGGGGCCTGTACGTTGCCAACGACAAGGAAGGCAAGCCCTACTCCGTGTACGCTTCCCGCGTGCTGTCCGCCAAGGATGACAAGACCCTCTACTTCACCTACCAGCTCACTGTTGGCCAGGGAGGCATGGTCTGGGCTGACCTGGACGCCTTCAAGGCCGATCTGAGCACCCTGGCCCAGACGCTCCAGTTCCCCGGCCTGCCGGAATAAGTTGAATAAAACAAACCAAACGGGAATCGTCTTCAACGACGATTCCCTTTTTTCGTTAAGCGCCCACATCAATCTGCGATCGATTGTATACAAAATTTGACAGTTACGGAACCCCTCCATATAATTAACGTCGTATACAGTGAACAGAAAAGAATCCTGCGAAAAAGATGAACGGGAGGATTATGATGAAAAAGTTGCTCGCTTTGCTCATGGGACTCATGCTGCTGTGCGGCATCGCCGCCGCCAGTGCGGAAGCTGAACTGCCTTATCTGGAGACCGTCGATCAGAATATGTATTTCAACAAGACCCTGCTGACGAGCGAGTCTTATCCCCAGGTCTGCATTTCTCCTTTCTCCGCCTACTCCCTGTTTGAAAGCACATATGAAGAACCCTGGTATGTCACCTTCCCCGGCCCCGAAGGCGCCCAGTGCTGCGAGTTCGGCGTGAACAACTGCGTCTTTCTGGACGTCAGCAATGCTTATTCGTATTCATACCATGGTGCTGATTCCTACAGCTATGAAACCTTCCTGAACAAATGCCCGGATGAGAACAACATCCTCCTGGACGGTTCGGACAAGATTGCCGCCTATATTGTTCCCGATTACGGCAACGCGTTCGCGCTGTTCGGTCTGGATGAGATCAAACGCGGTGCCAAGCTGTATGTCTCTATCTCCATGGACTTGTACCGGAAGCTGCCGGAAGACAGCCGCGCACAGACGCTGACCGACCTCCTCATGGCTGAGATCGAACGCATCAAAACCAACATGACCTGCGCCGTCAACGACAAGTTCTGGACCGTGGATGCCTGCAAGGGTGCGAAGCTGCTCAGCTCTTCCATCCCCGGCATGACCATTGTTCAGGATCTGCCCGCCTCCATCGACTTCCACTTTGACGGCGAGACCTTCACCGCCAGGCCCTTCATCTCCCATGTTGATTGTGAAAAATACAACATCTACGCCGCCGCGGAAGACCGCAGCAAGTCCGTCCGCATTGAAGCGGAAATCAATTCCTTCTCCCACGTGTTCTACAACCGGGAAGCCTCCGAATACACCATGGTCACCCTGGATGACGGCAGCGAATGGGGCCTGTACGTCGCCAACGACACAGATGGCAAGCCCTACTCCGTGTACGCTTCCCGCGTGCTGTCCTCCAAAGATGACAAGACCCTCTACTTCACTTATCAGCTCACAGTCGGCCAGGGAGGCATGGTCTGGGCTGACCTGGACGCCTTCAAGGCCGATCTGAACACCCTGGTCAAGACCGTTCAGTTCCCCGGCCTGCCGGAATAATCCAACCAAAAGGATAAAAAGAGAACCGCTGATACTAGCGGTTCTTTTTTATGTCCTCAAGGTTTCAGTAACTGTCACATTCGACGAAGTCGAATATTTCACAAATCAGCGCAGCTGATTTATTTCACATCGATCTCCGATCGATATTTCATTGCTGCGCAGCAGCCACCGCTTCTCCCATCTTCCTTGCCTTCTCTATCCCGTCCGTCCCGGCCACATCGCCCTTCTCCTTCACGCCGGGCACCAGCACCATTCCCGCGTCCTCCAGCTTGAAGAACCGCAGGATCATCCTGTACTGCAGGACAATCGGGTCAAACAGGTCCGGAATCTCCGCGGCTCCGGCCAGGATCAGCCCCAGCTTCCGGATCGCGAACTCATTCCGCATGGGCGTATGCAGCCGGTCCACCAGCGCCTTCAGCTGCGCGCTGATGCCATAGAAGTATACTGGGGAAGCGATCACCAGCACCTCGGCCTGTTTCAGCTTCTCATAAATAGCCTGCATGCCGTCCTCCCGGAAGCACCTGTGTCCTTCCCGGGTATAGCAGCTGTTACAGCCTATGCATGGATGAATGTCGTAATCCGCCACGGACACCAGCTCCACCTCATGCTGTTTCCCGGCGCCTTCGGCGAAGGCCTGCGCCAGCAGTTCCGTATTTCCGCCCTTCCGGACACTTCCGACCAGTACAACAATCCTGCTCATGCGTCTTTGCCCTCTTTATAACAGTTTTTCTTTGATAACAAAAACAGAGGATTTTTTCTTCCTCCGATGGCTGTATATTACCACATTTTGGCCGAAAATTCAAGACTTGTAATCTCTCCGCGCAAGGTGTATTAAGCATCCATCACTGATGAAGGAGGCCTTGTGTATGGATCATATGACAGCCAAAGTCAGCTGTTTCGCAAGGGCATATCACTGGCAAAACAACCCGGTTCCCATCTTTGCCGACAGTGCCGCAAAACAGCTGCTTGGAGAAGAGTATCAGCAAATCGCGCAGAGCATGACCCAGGGAATTCCTTTCTTTCTGCCGGACTTTCACGGCAGCCCTGCGGAAGGCCTGCGCCTGATTGTGAACAGGCAGCTTTCCCCTTCCGTCCTCGGCCGGAGCGCGTACTGCGAAAGGATGCTGGCCAACGAGCAGCGACTCGGCTGTCGCCAGTACGTCCTCTTCGCCTCCGGCTACGACACCTTCGCTATCCGGAACAGGGATGCCTCCCTTTCCGTATATGAGCTGGATCTGCCGGACGTCCTGGCCGACAAGCAATGTCGGATTGAAAAAGCGAGCCTGGCATCCGGCGCGGTATACGTTCCCTGCGACCTGGCGGATCCTGCCTGGAAAGACCGGCTTACAGAAGGCGGCTTCGTTCCCGGGCAGAAAGCCTTCTGCAGCCTGCTGGGCATCAGCTACTACCTGGATAAAGACGCCTTCCGGAGCCTGCTCACCGCCCTGGGCAGCCTGCTGTGCGACGGTTCAGCCCTCTGCCTGGATTATCCCTCCCCGGAGGACAGCAGCGAAACCCGGATCAACCAGGCCCTGGCCCGGGGCGCCGGCGAGCAGATGAAGGCGCAGTACACTGTCCGGGAAATGGAAACCCTCCTGGCGGAGTGCGGCTTCCTGGTTTATGAACACCTGGACCATACAGCCATGACCGGCCAGTACTTCGCGGAATACAACCAGTCCTCCCCGGACCATCCCCTGGAAGCCCCGAAGGGCGTCTGCTATCTCCTTGCCGTCCGAAAAAGCACTTGAAGATTTCCCGGCTCCCTGTACAATAAGGGTACCGGCATCCGGCCGGTGATCCTTTGGAAAAGAGGCACACTGTGAAAACGATCAGGAAAAAGCATATGGACCGGCGGGAGTGGTATTCCGACTCCGACCGGGAGTATGCCTGCATTTATCACCGGGACGACTGCTTTCAGGGCGGTATCGGCCTGCTCACCTTTACCGGGCTGAAGGAGCCCGAATCCGTGGACTCCCCGGAAGGCCCGCTGTGCATTGCAGCCAACGGCTACCAGTGGCTGGAGCTTGTACCGGAAGGCGGCCATTTCGCCCTCACCGCCATGTTCCATGACGGCACCCTCTTCGAGCAGTATACGGACATCACCCTCCGCAACGAGGTGGACGAAAACGGAGACGCCGCCTTCTATGACCTGCTGCTGGACGTGGTTGTCCTGAGCGACGGCACGCCCCGCGTCCTGGACCGGGAAGAGCTGGATGAAGCCCTGGCCGGCGGCATCATCTCCCGGGCGGAGTATGCCCTGGCCCTCCAGACAGCCAACCAGGTGGTGGACTTCTACACCACCCACAAAGACCTGATCCGGAAAAAGCTATTCGAATACAAAGCGCTCTTTGAGAAATAAGAGGCATGACAAATAGAAAAAGCGCGGAGCACATGACAGGGGGACAGACCCTCAGTCACATTCTTTTCAAGAACAGTGACAGAGGTTCAGTCCCCAGCAGTCATACGCTCCGCGTTTCAGTTACTATCACATTCGATAAAATCGAATATTTCACAAATCAGCAAAGCTGATTTATTTCACATTTGACGAAGTCAAATATTTCACATCGATCTTTGATCGATATTTCATTGCTGCGAAGCAGCTTACTTCTCTTCCACTTTCACCATCACCAGCTCATGGCTTTCAAAGATGGTGTCCGCGCTCTCCTCGCCTTCGTTTTCCCACACGCCGCAGGAAACCAGCGCCCACAGCCCGTCCTCCATGGGGATCAGCTGCACGTCATAAACAGAAGGCGTCCGGGTCGTTCCGGGATCCTTCGGGGTCAGGTATTCCTTCAGTGCGGTCAGTTCTTCGGGGTTCAGCTTCAGTTCCGTCGTACCCCGTTCCGTTCCCTCATCGCCGAACCAGCGGATTACCTGGGGCTTATTCATGTCGTCATAGGCGTCGTCGCCCTTGGTTACGCACAGCACGGCAATCTTTCCGTTATAAGCAAAGATCTTGCCGATATACTGGTTATCCTTCTTGAAGCTGTCGCCGCTCGTCCACTTGAGCTTGCCGTCCGCGTCGAACTTCACCAGGATATCCACGTCCTCATATCCGTTCTCGCCCTGGGTAAAGCAGGATTCCCGCAGCCAGGCGGCGTACCCGCCGTCATTGGTCTTTACGGCTTCGCACAGCGTGGCGGTGTCTGTATCATCCATCTGGAAATCCAGCACGGTTTCCCAGGCCGCCTTGTTTTCCATGCCGTTCAGCTTCATGATCTTCGCGTTGCCGTCTGTTGCGGCATTCGTGCCGTAGACCACCGGATCCGCCTCACCCCTCACCTTGAAGCCGTATCCGTTGGGCAGGCATACGCCGTCATACCGGAAGAGTGTCCTGCCTTCATAGTCGATCACGACGGTCGATTCGTTTCCGTCCTCCACGCCGGTCAGCATCAGGTAATTTGCTTCCGCCGCCTCAACGATCGCGGTCGGGGAAAGAACCAGGTCCTCCCGGGCCTTGTCTCCGTCCTTGGTATAGAACTTGATGACTTCGCTTTCCGTATGCTCGCCGACGTTGATCGCGATGGTACCGTCTTCCAGCACAGCCGCCCGGCCCGCGCTGACGCTGCCGTCATGCTGCCGGTCAATCAGTTCCCAGCTCGTCGTGCGATCCGCATTCAGGCACAAAATCCACGGGACGAAGTTCCCGTCTTTTCCGTTTTCCATCTTTCCGCCGGTCAGCAGAATCCGGCCGTCCGGCAGCGTGCACTCATATTTCAGCCAGTCCTCCGCCCCGGAGGAAAGAACCATCATATTGTTCTCCGCGCAGGCAGCTCCGGCCAGCAGCACCAGGCCCAGGCACAGCGCCAGCGCGCGTTTCATCATCTTCATTCCGTTCGTCATCTTGTTCGTCATTGTATCAACTCCTTTCCGGGCTTTTCCCGTTGCTGATACAACGATTTTCACGGCGGTTTTGTTCCGAAAACTGACAACAAAACAGCTCTGGGCGGAAGTGACTACGGGGATGGCATCTCTTGTACCATCTCCTCTTTTTTCTCAAAAGCCAAAATAAAAAATGTGACAAGAGAACCGTCCCCTTGTCACACCGCACAACGCATTATTCTGTTTTATTCCCCAACGCAGGGCATAAAGCGTTCCAGCTTCCAGTTTTTCAGCTCCATCGTGCCCTCAAACACGTTATACTGCGGATTGGAGATCACGAAGATCCAGTTCCGGTAGTATTCAGCGTCCTCATGGTCACTGAAGTCAAACAGCAGATCCGTTTCTCCCCCGGTGAAGAGATTGACGGATCCGGTTTCATCCCCGACGACAGCCAGCACAGGATTCAGCACCTGCATGACCTGTACAAGCATATAGCAGTCGCCGCATTCTCCCTTGGCGTCCAGCCATTCGTTGATCGTCACGAACCGCGCCTCTTCCGCAAGCGCAGAGACGCAGGCTGTCAGAAGAACGATCGTGATCAAAAGAGCGATTGTCTTTTTCATTTTGTCTGCCCTGCCTTTCGTTTGTCAGTCAGTTCTGTCGGACCTTGGTAGCGCATATGTTCTGTTTTGGTGCTTTACAGTCATTATACATGATTCCCGTCATTCAGCAATACGCATAGCTGCGATTACCCTGCTCTTTGGCTGTAAACAAACTATCATATTCGTCGCAGACGGATATTTCACAAATCAGCGGGCTGATTTATTTCACATTGACCCGAAGGGGCAATATTTCACATCGATCGCTGATCGATATTTCATTTTCTTGCAGTGCTTCCGCCCTTTCAGTACAAGCATTGTACTTGCCCCCATCCCTTTCTTGTAGTAGAATATGCAGAAAGTGAGTACGGAAGGATGACAAGTGTCATGGCTGATCAGAAACAGATTATTCTTACCGGGGACCGTCCCACCGGACGGCTGCACCTGGGTCATTATGTAGGTTCCCTGAAGCGTCGGGTGGAGCTGCAGAACTCCGGCCTGTATGATGAGATCAACATCCTCATCGCCGACGACCAGGCCCTGACGGATAACGCGGACAACCCCGCCAAGATCCGGGATAACATCATCAACGTCGTACTGGACTACCTCTCCGTCGGTCTCGACCCGGAGAAGGTTACCATCTGCGTCCAGTCCGCCCTGCCGGCGCTCCACGCGCTGACCTTCTATTACCTGAACCTGGTCACCACGGCCCGCCTTTCCCGCAACCCCACCGTTAAAGCTGAAATCCAGATGCGCGGTTTCGCGGATGAAGGCCTCCCGGCCGGTTTCTTCTGCTACCCCGTTTCCCAGGCCGCGGACATCACCGCCTTTGACGCGAACGTGGTTCCCGTGGGTGAAGACCAGCTGCCCATGATCGAGCAGACCCGGGAAATCGTGGAAAAATTCAACAAGGTTTACGGTGAAACCCTGGTGCTGCCCAAGGCTGTGATTCCGGAAAATGAAACCCAGCGCCGCCTGCCCGGTGTGGACGGCAAGGCCAAGATGAGCAAGTCCCTGGGCAACTGCATCTACCTTTCCGATGACCCCAAGACCGTGAAAAAGCAGGTCAACGGCCATATGTTCACAGATCCGCAGCACCTGCAGATCTCCGATCCCGGCCATATCGAAGGCAACGTGGTGTTCACCTACCTGGACGCCCTCTGCACCGACGCGCACTTCGCCGAATTCCTGCCGGACTACGCCAATCTGGAGGAAATGAAGGATCATTACCGCCGCGGCGGCCTCGGAGACGGAACCTGCAAGAAGTTCCTCATCAACATCCTGGAAGAAACCCTGAGCCCCATCCGTGCGGAGCGGGCCAAGTGGGAAAATGATATCGGCGCCGTTTATGACATCCTGCAGGCCGGCACCGCCAAGGCCGTGGAAACCACCAACGCCACCCTGGCCCGCGTCCGGAAGGCCATGCGGATCAACTACTTTGAGGATCGTTCCATCATCAAGGAATGGGACAAGCTGCTGAAAGCCGCAAAGCAGTAATCCGATCAGTCATATCATGAGCGCCGGCAGCAGAAGCTGTCGGCGCTTTGTAATTATATACCCATCGCGGGAGGTGTCAGGCTGAAATGAATGTGATCCTTACAAGCCATCTCGGAGGCTCATACCGGGAAAACGGAAAAAGAATCCCCGCCATGCTGATGGAGGAAAACGGATTGCTGGAGAAGCTCCGTTCCCTATGGCCGGAAGGCGCCAGGGTGCTCATAATCTGCGCGGATCCAGCCGATTATGAGAAAAACGACACCGTTCTCTCCTGCTTCACGCAGGCGCTGCCGATGAGCGGCCTTAACTATGCTTCCCTTGAAATGTGCGACGACAGGAATATGGAGTCCGCGGCGGATCTGAGCTGCAAGGACGTCATTATCCTGACGGGCGGGCACGTTCCCACGCAGAATCGGTTCTTCCGGGAAATCTCCCTGAAGGAAAAGCTGAACGGATATACCGGCCTGGTGATTGCCTGGAGCGCCGGCTCCATGAACTGCGCGGACCCGGTCTATGCCGGTCCGGAGCTTCCGGGCGAAGCTGTGGATCCGGACTTCCAGCGGTGGATCCCCGGCCTGGGGCTCACAAAAACCAACATCTTCCCGCACTTCGAAGCGCTGAAGGACGACATGCTGGACGGCATGCGGCTGATTGAAGATATCACCTTTGCGGACAGCATGACCCATGAAATCATCGCCATAAACAACGGGAGCTATATTACCGTTGACGAAAGCGGCGAAACGCTCTACGGTGAAGCGTACAGCATCAAAAACGGCGTCATGAAGCAGATCTGCCGTGACGGCGAGTTGATAAAGCTTTAAGAAGCGGGGATTTCTGCACAATAAAAAGCGCAACAAGAAAATCGTTCTCTTGTCATAGTAACTAAAACTGTCGGACGAAGTCCGAAAATATCACATTTGACGTCAGTCAAATATTTCACAAATCAGCAAAGCTGATTTATTTCACATTGATCGAAGATCAATATTTCACATCGCGACAGCGATATTTCATTGTTAGAATATGTCCAGCATGCTGTCCAGGTAGATCTCTTCCCTGACCTTCAGCTGGTATTCCGGCTTCGTCATGTAGTACAGCAGGAACTCCAGCACGATGGCGCTTCCCAGGCCCCGTCCCTCAATCTTGAAATGACGGAACCCCTTCGGAAGATAAGTTTCCTGAATGTCCCGGATTCCGATGAACCCGGGGTTTTTCATTGCGTCCGAAAAGCGGTATCCCTTCGCCGCGTCCGGGGAAACGCAGACGTGATCCGCCACGTTCTCCCCCAGGCTCTTCCGGCTGACATTCTCATAGCAGTTCTTCCGGTCATAGCAGTCAAACCAGCAGCATTCATTGCACAGGAATTCCACCTTGGCCTTCTGGGCTTCCGTCAGCCCGCACTCCGTCAGCACTTTGTTGAGTCGGAAATCCGGTACCACATACCGGAACTCTTCCCGGTCCAGCTCCTTCACACAATCCCTGACGTCCGTCAACACCTTCGTTGTGGAGGAAACAAAATAGAACCCCGGATACTTTTCCCTGAGATATTCCAGCAGCAGGTCCGATGTGACGATCACCCCGCCTGGCACGTCCCCGCTGTTTTCAAACATGGCGCAGAGCGCATTGCATTTCCTGTCCGCCAGGTGTTCCTTCTTAAGCAGCGAGTTGCTGAAGGTCAGCCGTGCGGAAATGCCATATTCCTTCATCAGGGCCAGCACTTCCCCCGGATCCGCGTCCCCGAAGCCTACGCGCCCGCCGCCCCAGATGCAGTCGCAGGGCGCGCCGTAAACCGAACCGATTTCACACCAATCATAAAAGTATTCCCGGTGCTCCCGGAAAAGAGGCAGAAACACCTTATAAAGATCATAAAACTCAAACAGCCCCGGCAGGTGATAATACGCCTTCTGCTCCATCGGTGGTTCTTCCCTCCTGAAACGCTGAGCTTAATCCGCTTCGCCGCCGCAAGCTTCTTCCCCGCCCGACGGGATCACACCCTCCGCCTGCATCCTGGCCAGATAGAGAACCCGCAGCCATTCGGGCTGCTGCTCAATTTCGTCCTTCAGCTTTTCCAGCCGCCGTTTCCCGATGCGCCTGTCCACAATGGCAAACATCCGGATCATCGGATTGTCGCTGGCAATGGAGACATCGATTGACTGCCTGCGGTAATCCCTCAGCGCTATGCTGAGCTCGAAATCTGTATATTCATCCCTTGATTCAAGCGGTACCTCATGGACAGCATCAAGATGTGCTATCTCAAAACCCTTCCGGGTCAGCATTCGACATGCATATCCGGTTCCGAATTTCTTCACAACTTTGCGGTCCAGGAGTATGGTATAAATCCCGCTGTTTCCTCCAAATGCCGGATACCAGGTAAAGTCATACTGAACACGGCCCTGCAGCGTTTCGCACAGCCTGTCTTTTTCCAGGAATTTTTTCATACCCTTCCATGACCCTTCAGCAAGATCTCCGCAACCCATCGTATCCATTCTCCTTTCCGGCACTCTCATCATGCAGTATACATCATTTCCCCGCGTGAATAAATAATCCCTCATGCATCTGCCGCCGAACGCCCTGTCCCTTGACACACACCGGCTGGCGCTGCAAAATGTATTTCGGGAACAATACAGCCTCTTGTTTCGTTATATAGTTGTATCAAAGAACAAGGAGGTACCCCAAACATGAAGAAACTTACCAAGACGATTGCGATGCTCGTGCTGGCTTCCCTGCTGATGCTCATGCTCAGCAGCTGCAGCACTGCTCAGGATACAACCACCGTACCTGCAGAGCCCATTGTAAACGAGGCGGCTCCCATCCAGGCCGAGCCGGAACTGATTCCGCTTCCCAATAATTCCGCCTCCCAGGCAGAACCGGAAATCATTCCGATGCCCGACAATTCCAATGACCAATTTGAAACCGGAACCGCCCCTGAAGTTGAGAACTACGCCACTACCGGCCGTCCGGAAGGCGAGCGTTTTGAAGGCACGATCATGATGGAAGGCATGGAAGAGACCGTCAAATACGAGCATATCAAGTGCCCTGCCATCGGCATCGAAATGGACTATGACTATGAAAACTTTACCCGCCAGAGCGGCCCGGCCAGCGAATGCTTCATTTCCGTCTATGACAACGCTGATTCTCCCGAAAACTACCTCGACGTGATCTACAGCGATGAAAATGCCGATTCCGCCGCTGCTTCCATCGCCGAAGTGCTTTCCATGAGCTATAACATTCACCAGGATTCCCGCACGCTGGACAAGGTTGGCAGCTGCGCGCACATCGACGCTTCCGCCGATAAGAACAACCAGACCCCCAACCAGCTGCAGTCTGTGTACGTGATCCCGCTCAGCAACGGCTGCGCAATCGCCACCATGCATTACAGCTTTGAAGCCGCTGAAGGCTTTGGCCGGCGTTTCGACGCGATGCTGAACACCCTGGAAATCATCAAATAATTCCTTTCTTTTCAACGGCAGGCACCTGAAAAGGTGCCTGTTTTCATGTAATCCGAAAGAAACCAGCCACCGGAACAATGTGACAACAGGGACAGTCCCTACTGTCATCGTCCTTGAAGAGGATGTGACAGTAGGGCTGTCCCTTTGTCACATGCAAAACAACCTCGTTCCCTTTGTCACGGAAAATGTGCTATGATTAATTTACGAAAAAGCAACCCCACCGTATAGGAGAAGAAGATCATGAAAACCGGGAATCGTATTTCACGCACCAGGAGGATCGTCGGGACTATGCTGCTTGTGCTGGTTGTTCTTTTGATCGCGGACGTTCTTTTCGTCATGCCCGCTAAAATCAATTCCGTTGTCCTGAAGGCGGACTATCGCAAAGTGTTTATCTATGAGCTGATCTTCTGCGCGATCCTGCTGGTGTTCGCGCTGGACGTCCGGTTCAATCTTTTCACCCGGTGGAATCCCCTCTTCCTGAAGATCATCGGCTGGATTCCGCGGGCTGTCATCATCCTGCTCAGCGCGGTAATCCTCTTCTTCTGCGGAAAGGTGATCGCCGGCAGCCTGGTCAACACCGCGGGCCAGGCGGATCATGCCATTGTCCTCGGCCTGGCACTGGAAAACGGAGAACCCACCCCTGACCTGCTGGCCAGGCTGGACACCGCCAAAGCTTACCTGGAGAAATATCCGGAGGCCCGGCTGATCCTCACCGGCGGCAACGCGGATGAATCCGGCCGGACCGAAGCAGCCGTCATGCGCGATATCCTGCTGGAAAAGGACGTGCCGGAAAGCAGCCTGATCCTCGAGGACCAGGCGGAAACCACGATCGAAAACTTCCGGAACATTGCCGCCATCATTTCAAAGGATGAACCGGTGGTGATGATCAGCAGCGATTACCATATGGACCGCGCCGTCCGGAACGCGAAGGAGGAAGGCTTCACCAACGTCATGAGGCTTCCGGCGCGCTCCAACATCCTCGCCTACGGCGCCAACATGCTGTCTGAAGTTGTGCTGAATGTGAATGATCTTACAGTGAAATAATGAGCCAGACACATGCGAAACAACTTTAACACAAGCAGATGAGTAACTATCACATTCGGACGAAATTCGAATATTTCACATCTGACGTCAGTCAGATATTTCTTATTGACTACAAGTCAATATTTCACGTTGATCGCAGATCAACATTTCATTGTTGCGAAGCAATCTTACGTCCGCTCAAAAAAGTACATTTTGTTCGTCTTGTCTGTTCCGCCGATGTGAAGTACAATCCAGTCAAACGAACCCATGTCTGTGGACAGGAAAGGATATCTCATGAACAAAGAAACTCTGTACAAAGCTTTTGAAAAGAAATACGAAGAACTGAAAGCAGCTCTGGCCGGGGACGACCTGGAGAAGATGAAGCAGCTGACGCTGGAAGTGCACGCCATGGTGCACCCGGCGGAAGTCTCCGGCGCGTCCGAAAAGACAGTTGCTGATTATGTGCTTGATTATATGCTGGCCGGGAACCAGAACAAGCTGGTTCCGCGGCAGATCTGGGATACGGATTTACATTATGCCGGAACGGATTTTGTGCCGCTCTGCTGGCAGTTCTGGCACACCTACCGCATTGAGGATCTGGTCAGCAACATCCTGATGGCCAACCAGGACCAGATTTTCAACGACGACTGGCAGAAGAAAATCGGCGCCACGATCACCGACACCGGCAACGCCCTGGAGCCGGACGAAGTGAAAGCCTTCGGCGAGAAGATCAACGCGGAAGCCCTGCGGGACTATATGATCACCGTGGGCAAAAACACCCGCACCATCCTGGAAAAGCTGACCCTGGACGAGATCAAATCCATGGTGCCCGAAGAGTGGGTCATGCGGATCCTGGAAGTCGGCGGCGTTACCACGGATTTCCGTTCCGTTTGGCTGCTGGTGTTCTGGGGCAGGCTGACCCGCGCCGGCATGATCCTGACTCCCATGACCTATCACCACATGATGCACCTTCCCGCCTGCATTGATCATCTGTCCATCATCGAGTGATATGAAAAAACAAGCATTTCTTCAGAAGTGCTTGTTTTTTTTGTTGCGTGGAAACACGAAACAGAAAACAATGTGACCGCAACGCAAACGCGTGACCTGGGGGAGCGAGGGAAACGGTAGCCCAGTGGGCTATCCTGCGAAGCAGGAAGTGACCCGAACGAGTCAACCGAAACAAATAACGGACCGTTGTGAAAACAACGCCCGCTATTTTTTTTGAGGTTGCGGCAAGCCTTCTCTTGTACCATTTCATCGTTTTTTTCTCAAAAACCAAAATAAAAAATGTGACAAGAGAACCGTCCCCTTGTCACGCATGTTATTATGATAAAAAACATCTTTCCCCCACTGAACCTTTCCCATTATTCTGCGACTATCAGGTGAAGCTTCAAAAAACTCTGTCAGAGGAACCTCAGATGAGAACGGAAGAATTACTGGAACACGCAGATTACCTGCTGGGCGTAGCGGCCGGCAAGTGCGATTCCTGGGATGACGCCCAGGACCTGGTGCAGGCTGCGCTTCTGGAAGGTCTTCTGGCTATCCGGAAAGGAAAGCAGATCGACAATGCCCGGAACTGGCTTGTCACGGTGCTGAACCGGCGCTTTTATGACATGCTGCGCAGTAAATACCGGAAGCCTCTGGTGTTCTGCGGCGTGGACTATGCCCTGGCCCGCGATACTGTCGAGGCTCCGGATCTTCCGGAGGCCGGAGACCTGACGGAAGAGGAAAACCTCCGCCGCCTGGTCGCGCGCATGACGAAGCAGTACCGGGAAGTGCTGACGCGGCATTATTTCCGGGGACAGGGCGTCCGGGAAATCGCGGAAAAGCTTTCCCTCCCGGAAAACACCGTCAAAAGCCGCCTTCGCCTTGGCAGGGACATACTGAGAAAGGATTTAACCATGGAAAAATATCAAAAGCAAAGCTTTGAGCCGGAGACTCTGTGGATGGCAACCACCGGGATTCCCGGATTAGAAGATGAACCGTACACCCTGGTCAAAGACGACAAAATCGCCATGAACCTCCTGATCCTGGCCTATGAAAAGCCGGTCACCCTGCCCGAGCTGGCGGACGCCATCGGCATCTCCACAGCCTATGTGGAACCCATTGTGGAGCGGCTGGTGGATGGAGATCTGATGAAGCGGACAGGCGACAAAGTCTTCACGGATTTCGTCATCTACACGGAGGAGGACCGCCTTTCCAGCCTGGAACTCCAGAAAGCGCTGGCGGCGGAACTCTTCGAAAGCATCTGGCAGCAGGTGGAGGAAGGCCTGAACACCCTGCGCGGCACAAAATACTACCAGGAACAGAATGCTTCCGCCCGCCTGAAGCTGGAAGGGTATTTCGCCCTCCGGTCCGTCTACATGTCTGTGCTGAGGGCGCGGGACAAAGTCGCCGGCCTGCTGTCCATCAAGGAGTATCCGGACCGGAAGAACGGCGGCAAATGGTATGCCATGGGCAACCGGTATCCCGCGGATTATGATTATGATCACAGCCCCTATGCCCTGTATAACATCAGCGGCGAAGCGAGCAGAATGATCGAGCATCTCCCGGGAGCCAAGTACGTCGTGCTCTGTGATTATGACGTGGACGACGAAATCCTGGGCAAAGCGCACCGGGTCTATCAGGAAGCGGTGGATTCTCCCGAGTCGGCAGAATTTGTGATGAAGCTCCTGTATGCCGTCTACCGAGACGATGAAAGCCTGCTTTCCGGCATTCCCGGAAAGATGCTGGAAAACGTGGATATCTTCCTGAACCTGGATTTCCTGGAGCGGTCTCCCGAAGGAAAACTGAAACTGAAGGTTCCTGTCCTGAATGAAGAGGACCGGAACGCCTTCTTCGGCCTGACGAATGAATACGCGGAGAAGCTGCTGGCTTCCTTCCGCGGGGACTATAACAGAATGTTCCACAATCCCGTGGAGGTTCCAAAGCACCTCCAAAGCGACGTGCCGGGCTTCCTCCGCTACCTGAACACCTGCTGCTACTTCCCCACCGCCCTGCTCTATGAAGCCCGGACCCGCGGCCGCTTCCTGAAAGGCTGCACCGGCCCCGTCCCCGCCGTGCTGATGGTCGTCGCAGAGGAGTAAGCCGTTTTCCTCATTTGTCTTTTCCCGGATGGGATGATATAATCATGCTGCCGGCAGTTATGCCGTTTCAGAACAGGCAGTCCCGCCGGCAGCACGAATTGAATAAAGGTCACCGGAGGGCAGTGTGCCGTAGCACAGGGGATCGTTGGCTGACGCCAGCAGGCCGCCTGCCGGATAAGGTGTCGAGTGCGCTCGGTTATTGATGCAACGTTCGTTGCGTTTTTAACCGAGCGTTTATTTTTCAGGAGGTGTTATAATATGCAAAAGAAACAGAATGTAAAAATCACCCTGGCGCCGCTTACCGGCGAAGACCGGGAGCAGTTCATCCTGGACAACCAGCGGGCCTTCAAATACGGAGCCATGGAAGAATTCGGACTCCGTGACGATCACTATGAAGAAGACGGCGAAATCATTTCCCGCCAGACCATTGAGAACTGCATTGACAACGGCACTGCCTACCGCATCCGGGAGAACGGGCGGAACATCGGCGGGGTTGTGCTGAAGATTGACGAAAAGACCCGGCATAACCACCTGGACCTGCTGTTTGTCTCCCCGGACGCCCACAGCAAGGGCGTAGGATACGCCGCCTGGCAGGAAGTGGAACGCCTTTATCCGGAAACCCGGGTCTGGGAAACCTGCACGCCGTATTTTGAAACGCGGAACATCCATTTCTATGTCAACAAATGCGGATTCCATATCGTTGAGTTTTTCAACTGCAGACACCCTGATCCGCATGACCCGGAAACCGGTGAGGAAGAAACCTATGAAGAGGGCGGCGGCATGTTCCGGTTTGAAAAACAAATGCCCGGCCGGTGAGCCCTCCGCCGGCCGGAAACCCTGTATTGCCTGTGCGCACAGAGCCCGCACATTGCAATAATTCCCCGGAAGGCTTCAGCAGAGTTTTATCACCTCTCTTTCTCTGCTGAAGCCCGTTTCCGGGCACAAAGTTTACCCGCAAAAATGCCGGAAGCCTGTATTGCATCGTATAATCTTCAGGGATCACAAAACAGACCCCGTCAGGATCAATCCGAAGGAGGAAATCATTATGAAAAAAACACTGTCCCTGATTCTGGCTGCTGTGATGATGTTCACAGTATCCCTGGCCATGGCGAAGACCGTGGAACCTGAAAGCACGGAAACCGACGGTCTGGCAGGCACAACCGTTCACGCCACTGTCGGTGAATATAACGCGCAGGAGAATACCTTCACCGTTATCCTCTACGATGACGATCGTTTTGATATCGATAAGATTGAAAAGCTGGAAACCGGGGATACGCTGCTGGCCGGCGGCTCCCTGTATAAAGTAAAAGAAAAGACAGAAGAGGAAAACGGCGATATTCTGGTCGTTACGGAGGACGGGTATGAAATCGTCTTTTACCAGGTCGGCGACGAAGATATGATTGCCCAGAGCACGGACGACGACAGGCGGTATATGCACGCGTTCAGCATTCTGCATCTCCCGGCAGCTGCCAATATCCGGTATGAAGACAACTCCGACCCGGACCTGGAAGAGGCTGTTGTCACCGAAGGGCTCGAAAACATCCTGAAAATCAAGGCTGAAAAGGAAGAAACCAGTATCGGGTTTGACTTCTATGCCACCATCATCACCTTGAATGACGATATGGAAATTGAAGTGATCCACCAGGATTATGACGTGGCCCAGTAAAGAATAAGCCGGTTCCCTGCTCACACGGCGCACCCTGTCATCCGGGGTGCGCTTTTCATCTTGAATTCACCTCTCATTTGTGATAGGATAACGCAACTTAAGGAGGCGCTGATTAAATGAGTCCGTCAGATGCCAGATGAATTTTTTGCCGGGATCCAGTGCAGATTTCGAAGGTTTAGTGGCGCTAAATCGAGAAATCTGTACGAAGATAACGACAAAAAAGGCGCTGGCAGATGGGCGGGGGAATTAATCAGAGATTCCGTATTTCGATGTTCCTGAAGGGAGGTCCGGTAACCATGGCAGAATACAAAACCACATCTCTCTATATCGAACGTCTGGATGATCTGTGTTGTCACAAGGCATGGAAAGCCGGATCATGTTCAGATTACAGGAACTGCTGTTGTTGTCGCCTTTAATTTACGGTGATAATCGGCAAATCGGAATATAACTGGTCTTTCTGACTGATCATATATCTATAATTACATAATGAGGTGAATGCAGAATGATTCGTGAGGCCACCATTCATGATGCTGCCCGGACTGCTGAGATTGACGTCATCAGCAGCCGGTATGCTTATCAGAATATTCTTTCGGAAGAACTCTTAAAAGACTTAACCGTGGAGAGCCGCGTCCCGGTCCACACCCGCTGGATTGCTGAAAAGCGGTTTGATATGTACGTGTACGAAGACCCTGATACCGGGATCGTCAAGGCCATGATGGGCATCGGCATGAATGAGGATGAGGATAAGGAAAACGCCTTTGAACTCCATTTCATTTATGTCGATCCCGCCTATGTAAGACAGGGCATCGGTTCCGAGATGATCCGCTTCTTTGAGGAAAAAGGCAAGGAAAAAGGCTGCAGGGAGTTTGTGATCTGGGTCCTGGAAGAAAACGAAATGGGCCGGAACTGCTATGAAAAGAACCACTACCATTTCGACGGCAGGGACAAGATCTTCAAGCGCTGGGGCAAGCGTGAAATCAGATACGTAAAAACCATCTGATACCCCTAATACAGCTGTATCCCGATTTGCCATTCACAGCCGCGCGCCAGGAAACGGTGCGCGGCTTTTTTACATCCCGTTTTGACAGATTTTAAGATTTTTCTTGAAAACAATTTTTAATTCATTTAGCATCTTATCAGGACGTCCGGAAACATCATCAATGGAGGCTGAAATGAACAAGGAAGAGTTTTTCAGGTTCGTTGCCGAAAGCACGGGAAACGAAAGCAACATCTGCCAGATTTATGCGATCAAAGACGGCCGGACTGCCTATGAAGCCAGCTGGCGCGGCTTTACGACAGAGGATCCCGTCAACGTCAATTCCGTGACCAAGGGCGTCATGGCTTTACTGGCCGGAATCGCGGTTGACAAGGGCTTTATCAAAAGCCTTGATGAGAAGATCATCGGTTTCTTTCCGGATTACCAGGTGAAAAAGGGCGAGAAAACCATCTACGACGTTACGCTGAAGCACCTGCTCACCATGACGGCGCCATATAAGGGAAAATCCGAGCCCTGGAAAAAAGTATGCACCTCGGATGACTGGACAAAAGCGGCGCTGGATTTCCTGGGCGGCCGCAAAGGCATCACCGGGGAATTCAGGTATGCCACTCTCGGCATCCAGATCCTGGCCGGGATCATTGAACGCGCCACAGGAGAAAAGTGTATCAATTTTGCCAACAGGAACCTGTTCCTTCCCCTGGGGATTCCCGAACACACGCTCCATGGGGACAGCAGCAAGGAAGACCAGTTCGACTTTTTCATGAACAAGGGTCCCCGGAAAAACGAGTGGTATTCGGACCCGCAGGATACGGTGACCGCCGGCTGGGGGCTTTGCCTGACCGGAAGGGATCTGGCAAAGCTCGGCGACCTGGTTCTGCACGAAGGACAATATGGCGGAAAACAGATTGTCTCAGATACCTGGATCCGGCAGATGACCACGCCGTATCTCAAGCTCGGACAGATGTTCGGCAACATGGAATACGGATATTTATGGTATAAGCCTTATGAGAACAGATCCGTATATGCCGCCATCGGCGACTGCGGAAACATTATCTATGTAAACAAAGAGTGCAATACCGCCGTAGGCATAACCGGCACATTCAAGCCCCGGATATTCGACAGGGTAGAGTTCATCGAGAAGCAGGTGCTTCCGCTGATTGTATAACCCGTTTGACTGACAGCCCGCGCTTTGGTATGATCGTTCTAAACACAGGATTGCCGCGTTCACTTTTTCATCCCTTTCCCGACTGATGGAGGAAACATGAATAAACAGTGGTCTGACCTGAACAAGGAAATGCAGGCACAAATCAAAAAAGAAGCCACCTGGCCGGAGGGGCTCCGGACGCTTGCCGGCCTGCGCGATCAGCTCATGGATACTCTTTATACGCTGAAAGAAGAGCTGACCCGGGAGGATTTCAACGCCATTCCCTTTATCAATTCTGACGGGTACCACAGCAAAACCATCGCCTACTCCATCTGGCATATTTTCCGGATTGAGGACATTGTGGCCCATACCCTGATCGCCGGGGATGACCAGGTTTTCTTCTCCGGAAACTACCAGCAGCGAATCCACTCCCCCATCATTACCACCGGCAATGAGCTTGTGAAAGAGCAGATCGCCGATTTTTCAAAACAGCTGGACCTGGATGAACTGTACGCCTATATCGCGGAAGTGAAAGCCGGTACAGAGAAGATCCTTGAGGATCTGCCGTACAGTATACTGAAACAGAAGCCTTCGGAAGAAAGGAAAGAAATCCTGAAATCATTGAAAACCGTCAGCACGGATGAAGCGGCATACTGGCTGATTGACTACTGGTGCGGGAAGGATATCCGGGGGCTGATCCAGATGCCTTTTTCCCGGCACTGGATCATGCATATCGAGGCCGCCCTGCGGATCAGGGACAAAATACGGAGGGAGTAAACACATGGCTGACAAGAAGGATTATGAAGCTTTATTCATGGAAATGCATCCTGGATTTTTTGAAAGGGAATACATCCGTTCCATAAACGAAGAGTGGAGCTATGAGGAGATGATCCTCCGGCTGGATGAATTTGATCCAGACGCGTATCAGAAAACATTTGACAGCGATATTTCATTCGGCCTTTTCCGGGGCAGTCCGGATGAACTGCACGCGGCTGTGGAACAGGTGATCCCGGACTGGGTGAAACTGTATGACGGAAAAAGCAGGGTATACTGCGGGTTTGTCAATGGAAAGATCGCCAGCTTCTGTATGATTGAGGACATGGGCGAACACCTGCTGGAGGGACAGAAGATAAAGATCGGCGGTCCCGGATGTGTGGGAACCGTGCCTGAATACCGGAACAGGGGCCTCGGCCTGGTGATGGTCAGGGACGTAACCAGGATCCTGAAAGAAGAAGGATACGATCTCAGCTATATTCATTACACGGGAGTCGCCCCCTGGTATGCCAAGCTCGGCTACAAAACCATCCTGAAATGGAATAAACACGGGATCCTGTAAAGCCGGTCGGGGGCAGGAGGAGAATCCAAAGAATGATTTGCGGTCTGATCAAGGATGATATGGATTATGTCCGGGAAGGAAACGTCTTTCACTTTGTGACAGACGAGGCTTCCCGTCCCGCCTGGTCAAAGGCGCTGGACGAGTACCTGACCGGCACTCCTGTCAACCTGATGATGAAACGGAAGTATTCCGGCCAGAAACGGAGGATGAACTCAAACGATGCCCTCCGGCATTTTGTTGAATTTGTTTCCGCGTCCGGCGGTATCAAGGTGGACCTGGCCAGCGGGCCCTCCGGGTATTTCGCGCCGTTCCTGGACACCTTAAAGGATGACGACTGCCTGATCATTACAGACGCCTGCCCCGCCATTATCAAGGCGCACGCGGACGCCTGCAAAAAGGACAATTTCTATATCTTTGACGTGGATCTGGATAAAGGGCTCCCCTTCAAAGATAAATCCGTGGATCTTTTCACGGGAAACCTGCTGAACAATGTGGAGAATTACCCCGGGCTGATCAAAGAGGCATACAGGTGCCTGAAACCCGGCGGCAAACTGGCTCTGATTGAAATATTCTTTGACCAGGGTTCAAAAACACAGCAGTCTCTGGCGGAGCAGGGAAAGATCTGGGCGTCATACGAAGACTTCGTCCGGTTTTGTGAATCGGTTGGTTTCACCTGCACCGGCAGTGAAACCGTGGCCACAAGAAAAGGTCCCATCTCCCCCGGCGACCTTTACCCGCTGGACAAGGATGACTGCTCAACTGACAAAACAATTTATCTCACGAAGAAAGGATCACCATAAAGGTGATCCTTTCTTTCCTGAAGCCGCGGTTCAGGCGCGTGACAGAAGAACCGTCCCTCTGTCACGCTTAACGCAGCAGGTCTTCCAGCGAGCCTTTCCCGCAAATAAAAGCCTGATTTACATTCGAAATACCCAGAAGCATGTTTGTCATGCTGCTGACAGAAACGAGATACCATTGATCGCCGTAACGGCAGATCGTCGGGCAGCAATAAAACGTCTCGTCTTCAACAACTGCCATACCGACAAGATTCACAGCTTCATCCGCCCCGTAGCAGGCTGTCTGCTTCACAAAATTCTCTTGATTCTGCTCACGGGAAAACAGATTGTTTGTGACATCATCAGGCGAGAGGATGGTGATGTTTGTCATTTGTGTCAGTTTTTCCAGCCTGCCATTCTCAAATTTCTTAAGGAACACCTCAACGTCATCTGAATCCTTCTGGAAAGCAATGGTCCCTTTCCCTTTGTAAGGAGAATCATCACCCAGAATATAATCTTCAACAGAACGATAAACCATATTGGCCTGGAAATACCTCAGGGCATTCACATTGGCGGAAAACATGAAATCATTTACAGAAGGCATTCTGGGGCATATCGTGGGCTGATAGGCCCCCATACGCTCAAAGTATGCCTGAAGATCGTAATGCTCAATCTGTGTCTCCCACGCGAAGGCACTCATGATCTGTTCAAAATTCAGATTCTGAATGCCTTCCATATAGCAGGTCAGTGCTTCTTCTGGCGTGGCAAAACCGTCGCCTTCATATTTGACTGCGGCTGGTCCGGCCTGCTGCAGTTTCTCCCCGCAGTTGCCGCAAAACACCGCGTTGGTATCACTCGGGTATGTTTCACCGCAATTCAGGCATACAATCTCCTTGGGCTTCTCTGCTCCGCAGTTTGTACAGAAGTTTGCCGCGTTGGGTGAGCCGCAATCCGGGCAGGTCCATTCTTCCCCTTCCGCAAACACACAGCCGGAGCAGATCACCAGGATCAATGTTAAAGTGATAGCAAGCAATTTCTTAATACAGTTCATGTTATTCTCCTTAAGGCATGGGATTGAAATCTTTGTTCTCTTTGACACCCGCGTCTGAAAATCCTGCTGTCATCCGCTGCCGAACTCTCCGCGGGGCGTCCCGCTTGTTTGGAACATAACAAGAAAAAAAGCCGAAGATGTGTTATGATTGGAGCCGGAGATTCTCACCGGGCTTTATCAAAAATGCAGAATAATCTTTCCCAAGGAGGTAGCCGGCTGTGGTAATCGCAATGATCTGCCAGGTTGTTTTATGGATCTGGTTCCTGGGATGCACTATCACCTACAGGATCGGGAAAAAGATTCTTGTGGGAGGCGTCGGAATCAAGAGCGCCGAGTTCTTTATGCTCTGCCTGTACACCCTTGGCGTCATCGCGTTTCACTGCCTTCAGCCGGCCGGAAAGTGGATTCTCTTTGGCATCCTGCTGCTCTGGTTCATCGTGCAGTTTATGTGCCACTGGTATTTCACGATTTTTGGAGCCAGTGAAAAGAAACTGCAGGGATATAACGAGTGCTTCCGGGACAGCATCCGCATCTTCCCTGCCAGTGACACAAGACTGATCCCGGATTTCTATCACATTGTCCTGCATATCCTGATCCTGGCCAACATCATCCTGTGCCTTGTATCATACTGAATATATTTTTTCAGAAGTATCGCGATTAAGATTGAAACGGAAAGGCGGATCCTGCCAGCCTGTTTGCCAGGTCAATGGCAGGCTGCGTCCTGTCTTTCAGGAACTTTGCGTATTGTACCGGATTCCAGTCCGGCATAAAGTTCACGTCTTCATTCCTGCCCGGTCAGCGCCATAATCTCCGGGCTCTGGTATACGCGGACATAGTCCACTTCCAGCTTTGCCGGAAGGCATTTCTTGTCTGTCCCTTCGCGGCCGCCCCAGGTCCCGCCCCAGGCAAGATTCATCAGCAGATGCATGCGCTGGTCAAACGGCCACACGTTTGAGACCTTTTCGTCTTCAGCCGCCTCCGGCTTTTCATATACATGCGTCTGTTCTCCGTCGATGGTAAAGATGAGCCGGTCCGGCAGCCATTCCAGTCCGTAAACATGGAATTCTTCCCTCGCTCCGGGAACGAGCGTGCTCTTGCTGACTGCTGAACCTCCGTTCGTTTTCTTTGTGTGAACACTCTGTACAACCACGTCGGGATCATATCCCACGTGTTCCATAATATCGATCTCTCCGGAAGCTGGCCAGTCTCCGTAAACCTTGTCGGTCGGCAGCATCCAGATGGCGGGCCAGGTTCCCCTGCCGGAAGGCAGTTTTGCCCTGACCTCAATTTTGCCGTACAGCCAGTCCCCGAGGTTTTTGGTAATCATCCGGGCGGAAGTATAATAGCTGCTTTTTTCTTCCCTCAGTTCAATGGTCAGGATTCCGTTTTCAATGGCCGCGTTTCCTTCGGCCATATAGTATTGCTGTTCACCGTTTCCCCAGCCGTTTCCCCCGGTGTTATAGGCCCAGCGGGCAGGATCCGGCAGGCCGTCCGTATCAAACTCGTCTGCCCAGACCAGTTCATAGTTCAGGCTGCCGGGATCATATTCCGCCCCGGCAGTTTCAGCGGCGGAAGGCAGAGCCGGAACCCACAGAACCAGGATCGACAGCAGAACAGATATCCATTTGAACTCATGTTTGAATTGCATGTGTCTTCTCCTTTATAAATCATATATGCGCAAACGTTTTTCCTGATAAAGTGATTATAGCATTCTGCAGCCCTGTGCGTAAAGCAAGCAAAGGGCTCATTCGCGGCAATGAAAAGCCTCAGGCATTCTTCTGTTGATGTATGCCGGCGGCAGAAATTCCCTGCCAAAAAGCAGGAAGATATGCTATGATTGGGTCAGGTACCAATACCGGATAAATGACAAGCAACAACTCAGAATTGCAGGATTATAAGTGTCAAAAAAATGAGCGAACAGAAATACGCAAGCTGGAACCCCTGGCATGGCTGCACGAAGTATTCCGAAGGCTGCCGTTACTGCTATGTTTACCGGCAGGATGAAGCAAACGGCAGTACGGTTTCATCAGAGCAATGCCGCAAAACACAGAATTTCAACCTGCCGGTCAAAACAAAGCGGGACGGAACGCCGAAGATCGCCTCCGGTTCTGTCGTCATGACCTGCTTTACCTCGGATTTTCTGCTGAAGGACGCGGACGAATGGCGTGATGAATGCTGGAAAATGATCAAAGCCCGCAGCGATTGTATGTTTTACTTTTTCACAAAGCGCATCGAACGCTTTGCGGAATGTATACCACCCGACTGGGGAGACGGCTACGGCAATGTGATCGTAGGCTGCACCTGTGAAAACCAGGACCGGGCGGATTTCCGGCTGCCGATCTTCGCTGAGCTTCCGATCAAATTCAAAACAATTATCCTCGGCCCCATGCTCGGCTCGGTCAATCTTGAAAAGTATCTTGACGGCAGTATCTGCGAGGTGGCCTGCTCCGGCGAATCGGGCATCAACGTGCGGCCGCTTGATTACGAATGGGTGCTGGACGTTCGCCGCCAGTGTATGAACAAAGGCGTCCCTTTCCAGTTTCACCAGACAGGAGCGTATTTTATCAAAGACGGCAAACTGCACCGGGTCCCCCGCCGTTTCCAGACGTCCCAGGCCCGCAAAGCTGGGATCGACTACAAAATCGTGGATGGGTTTATACCGGATATTGAAGCACAAGTCACTTTATGACAACAGCGTTAAGGATGAAAGGCATAATACTTTGGAAATAAAGCTTGTTGACAGTAATAACTTCACCCGGGATTCGCTGAAAGGCTTTCAGCGATATCAGGAAGTCAAAAATGTGTATCGCCTGCAGGATGGGAATCTGACACTGGTTTACAATCCCTTCACTGAGGATTGGGATGCTGCGCGTCTTATCGAAAAAGCGGAAGAGATTCTCAGCGGGCGGTACGTGACATATTGCGCTTATGAAGGAAATCGCGTGGTTGGCGAAATCATGCTGATTCCCAGGCTGAACAAAGGCCGGCTCATCATTGACAGTTTCCATGTTTCCAGGGATTACCGCCGTCATGGAATCGGCAGGGCTTTGTTTGAAGCCGCCAGACAGGAAGCCCTGAAGAGGGGAGCTCATGCTTTGTATGCATCCTGCTGTTCTTCTGAGGAAACAATAAACTTCTACTCCGCCCTGGGGTTCCGCCTCAGTTCCGACCCTATTCCTTCCCTTGCTGAGGCAGAGCCTTATGACCTGCAGATGGAATGTATGATTATCCGGGAAATGCAATGAGCTGCCTTCAAAGGCATGCAAAAAACCGGATACTGCTGCATTACTGACGCGTATAAGGATATCATCACGGTTAAGCCTGCCTCAAAGCGCAAAATAAGTAGGGAAATGTTTTTCAGGATGCATTACAATCCAGTCGGACGATCGGAAAAGGAGCAAAACGATGAACTGGATGACCGGATTACAAAGGGCAATTGATTATGTGGAAGAGTACATCCTTGAGGATGTGAACCTGGAGGAGGCTGCTGCGCAGAGCTTTTCTTCCAGCTATCATTTTCAGAGGGTGTTCAGCATCGTCTGCGACATGACCCTGGGGGAGTATATCCGAAACAGAAGGCTTTCCCTGGCGGGAGCGGACCTGGCACGGGGAGATATGAAAGTAATCGACGTTGCCGTGAAATACGGTTATGACAATCCGGACAGTTTTGCAAGAGCTTTCCAGCGGTTTCACGGAGTCCTGCCCTCCCAGGTAAAAACAGGAGGCACACCTCTGCGGTCCTTTTCCAGAATCGTACTGAAAGTATCAATGGAAGGTGGTGCTTCTATGAATTACAGAATCGAAGAAAAGCCCGAAATGATCCTGACAGGACACAAGGAGCGGTTCCACGGAGAACCGTGGGGAGAGGAACGAGCCCGCCAGGAAGAAAACTGGTATGTCACAACGCGGGGAATTCAGTGGTTCCTGAGAGGTGTAGCAGACGGCGGCGACATTTACCAGCTTGTGACGAACGTTGATGGCGAAGGATATGATTTTTATTACTGTCATCAACTGGATGAATGGGACAGGGAGCATCTTTTTGATCACACCGTTACGGGAGTGGATTTTGTGGAAGGCCTTGCTCTGGAAAATGTGGTCATTCCACAGTCCACATACCTGATCCTGGAAGCAAAAAGCGAAAAAAACACGATCAATGATTATAACGATCTTCTGAAGCAGCGGGTACAGATCATCACAGAATGGATGCCTGAGATGGGCTTTCAGCTGAAGGACGCACCGGAGATTGTTGTAATGCACTGGGCGCCGAGAACGGAGCGCTATATACAAATCTGGCTGCCAATTGAAAAAAGATAATATCCGGCCCACGAAAAAAGGATCACCACGAAGGTGATCCTTTTTCCGTGTGGTCTGTACTGGACTCGAACCAGTGTTCCGCTTCGGCTCCCTTCCCGCAACCTCAATCGGCGCGACTGTCCCCCGGACAGATCGCTTGTTTCGGTTGACCTCACCGCCGACGAGATTTCTGCCACAGGCAGCGCTTCGGCTCCGCGCCCAATCGATGTGAACGATGTGCTCTCACTCATTGGTATGTTCGCGCAACTGATATACAAGATATAGTATAATTGTTTAATATATTTCCGCAGATTTGATTATTTGCGGAAATTAATTGAAATATGTGGCTGTTTGTGATACCCTATTCCCATAGTAAATCAGGAAGGGGGGATAGGTCATGCATATAACCAATCCGCTATCTTCAAAACAGCGTTTTTATTCGGTAAACGATCTTCGGGAACTTGGCTTTTCCTACTACAAAATCAATAAAATGGTAGAACAGAACCTGCTCTCCAGAATAAACAAAAAAATGTACGAGAACGCAACCTACTCCGGAGATGATTCGGATTACGTTTCTGCTATGGCTTATGCACCCAGGGGCGTGATCTGTATGATGTCAGCAGCGCGCTGGTATGGCCTGACCGGCTACCTTCCGGATGCAGTAGATATAGCAATAGAAAGAAATATGAAGGTATCGACTCTTCCGGAATGGCCCCGGCTTCACATCTGGTATTTCCCGGGAAAACGCTATGAAACCGGAATCATCGCGGAACAGGATGAAGGCGGACAATTCCGGATTTACAATATCGAAAAGACGGTCGTGGATATCCTGTATTATCGGAATAAGATCGGAATTGAAGAGACCAGGGAAATTCTGAAGAACTACCTTTCAAGAGCAGACAGGAATCTTCCGGAGCTTCACAGGTATGCCGATAAACTGGGCTGTGGGAAAACCCTGAGGACGTACATGGAGGTGCTTCTGTGAACAGCGTTGCATCAATCAAAGACAGGCTTAAAAACAAAAGCCGGGAAACTGGCCGGACTCTGCAGGAACTGTTCACCCTCTATGGGCTCGAAAGGACAATTTACAGGCTTTCGATTTCGCGCTACAGAGAGAACTTTGTATTGAAGGGCGGCATTTTCCTTTACGCTCTTTATCGGGGAAATTATCCCAGAAGCACCACGGATATTGATCTGCTGGCGCAAAGGATCAGCAATGCTGAAGCGGATATGAGAGCAGTCTTTTCAGACATTCTGTCCCAGGAAGCAGATGACCCTCTTTGCTTTGATCTGGAAACGCTGAACGTCACTCCGATAACAGAATTTAAGGAATACCACGGTGTGAACGTTTCTGTTACAGCATACCTTGATAGGACAAAAATATTATTACTTTTTCATCAGTGCTGCACCGGCATTCCAGGCTTTTCCCACCTTGGCCCCGGTTGCGTAATATCCGTTCTGGAACTGATCGAACATCAGCGCATGGAGCTTCTCAGGATCCACCTTGCCCTTTTCGGAAAGGACTGATTCTTCAGCCTTAACATTGACGATCTTGCCAACAATGCCGGAAACAAATTCCGTTTCCGCGAACTCCAGCAGTTCACATTCCATGACTACCGGGAATTCCTCGATGATCGGCGCATTGACTTTATTACTCTTTATGGCGTGATATCCGGTGCGCTCGAATTTGTCATTGATCTTGTTTCCGGAGGCGATACCGAAGAAGTCCGCCACGTCCATATGCGCTTCGTCTGCCAGGGCAACGGTAAATGCCTTGCTGGCCTTGATGTTCAGCCAGGTCTTTTTTCCCTCTCCGATGAACAGGATGATCTTGTCCTCATCACAGATCTGGCCCCAGGCTACGTTCATCACATTGACTTTTTCGTTTTCATCATACGCGGCTACCATCAGCACCGGCATGGGATATACCGCCGGGACAACGCCTAAATCCTTTTTCATTTTGCTTTTCCTTCTTTCTTTGTTTGATCTTTATCGCAGAAGTACCACCAACGGTACTTCGTGGGATCTGGATCCGGATCATTTGCATAGGCCACCGCGCAGCGGAAGGCATAAAGCACACACTTGTCCAGCTGGCAGCTTTCTTTCATGCAGGCCCGGAAATAAAGCTCGTCCGGATCAGCTGACTTCAGGGATTCGAGCGAATCATAGCCCATTTCCATCAGTTCCTGCTCTTTTTTCGCACCTATTCCGGGAACATTTCTCAGATCACTCATATTCACAGCTCCTTTAAGGCTTTCGTGATTGACAGTTCTGTCTTTCACGCCTATTATTATAGCGTGAATTGTCTATTCGGCAAGAACGCACATTTATGTAATATACTATCAAAAAGTATAGTATAAAGGAGAACAATATGAACATCGAAAAGGTGAAGGGATATCATTGCCCTGTGGAAGCCGCCATGGATGTGATCGGCGGGAAATACAAGGCGCTGATCGTGTATGAGTTGATGAGCGGAACCAAAAGATACCACGAAATCGCCCGGGCGGTTCCCCAGGCTACACCACGGATGCTCAGCAAACAGCTGAAGGAACTGGAGGAAGACGGTGTGATCAATCGCATGATGTACCCTGTCGTTCCTCCGAAGACAGAGTATTCGCTGACTGAAACCGGCCAGACCCTGGTACCGATTGTGGATGCCCTGTGCAAATGGGGAGAACACTATTTTGAGCTGGCAGGTGTTCCTGTTCCTTGCGAAGGATGATTCCAGGCATTACCTGAATAATGATTGATTCGGCAGAATAATGACTCTGCACTGGAAGGTGAAAACATGTTTGGGCTTGGAACGATTATCAATACAGCGGCGATTATCCTTGGTGGCCTGGCTGGGCATTTCTTCGGCAGGCTGTTGAAGGAACGCCACCAGACTTCCCTGAATATGGCCTGTGGGATCAGTGTGCTGTTTATCGGCATTGCGGGAGCAATGCAGGGAATGCTGACCATTCATGACGGCGTAATTACCAGCGGCCAGGCAATGCTTGTCACAATCTGCCTGGCCCTGGGTACCCTGATCGGAGAGATCATAAATATTGAAGGATTATTTGAACGCTTCGGGGAATGGCTGAAGATCAAAACCGGCAATGCAAAGGAAAAGGATTTTGTCAACGCGTTTGTCACGGCGTCTCTGACAGTGTGCATCGGTGCGATGGCTCTTGTCGGAGCCATACAGGACGGTATTCTCGGGGACTGGTCGATCCTCGCGACCAAAGCGATCCTGGACTTCATCATTATTATGGTGATGACATGCTCCCTGGGGAAGGGCTGCGGTTTTTCCGCCATCCCGGTGCTGCTCTTTGAAGGTCTGATCACGCTCTTCGCATCTCTGCTGAAACCGGTTATGACAGACCTGGCGATGAATTATCTTTCTTTGATTGGCTCCATCCTGATCTTCTGCGTTGGGCTGAACCTGGTCTGGGGAAAAAAAGTCAGGGTCGCGAATATGCTGCCGGCAGTCGTACTTGCCGTTATCGCGGCATTGATTCCTGTATGACATTGCCGTTCTTGATGGGAAACAAGCACAGAAAAACCGGATAGGAATTTACCTGTCCGTCTGAACGGTCTTACTCCAGAATATTTCCGTCTCTGGAAATGGTTACGACCTGCCAGGGAATGAATTTACCGCTGTTCTTCAGGGCGGTTTCCGCCGCACTCTGAAGTCCGCCGCAGCAGGGCACTTCCATCCTGACGATGGTGACTGCCTTGATGTCGTTATCCCGGATGATGGCGGTCAGTTTCTCGCTGTAATCCACATCATCCAGTTTAGGGCAGCCGATGAGAGTGATCTTCCCCTTCATGAAATCCTCATGCATCCGGGCATACGCATAAGCGGTGCAGTCTGCGGCGATCAGCAGCTTCGCGCCGTCAAAGAAGGGAGCCTGCACGGGAACCAGCTTGATCTGGCAGGGCCACTGGTTCAGCCGGGAAACAGATATGGCTGGTTGCGCAGTTGCTGCGATTTCGTCTTTTCGGTCAAACCGCATCATCTGGGATCCGGGACAACCTCCGGCAGGGTGTACATGTGTTTCATTCATTGCTTTGTCCTCCGCTTTCCTCTCTTTGCTTGCCTTTACAGCAGCTTCGTCATATTCCGGCGCTTCCCGTGTTTCGAACGTGATTGCTCCGGTAGGACAACCCGGAAGGCAGTCCCCAAAGCCATCACAGAAATTCTCCCGGACAAGCTTCGCTTTTCCGTTTACCATTTCAATCGCACCCTCGTGGCAGGCGCTGGCGCACAGGCCACAGCCGTTGCATTTTTCCTCATTAATGTGAATGATCTGCCGGACCATTTCCCATACCCCCTTCTTGCTTTCGCACGCACAGTATAGTATGATCCCAGATAGAAGTGCGTGGTTATAACCACATTATGAACTTTTTTCGGAAGGTGTGCATATGAAAGACCTGCAGCAGATCGGCAGAACGGCCCTTTTTCAGGGGATGAGCGGAGAAGAACTGGAAGCCGCGCTTCAGAGCCTCCAGGCGGAGGAGAAAGATTACCGCAAAGGCCAGGTGATCCTTCACGCCGGAAAACAGACGAATCGGATGGGAATGGTTCTGGAAGGCAGCGTTTCCATCGAAAGCAACGATTTCTGGGGCAACCGGACAATCCTGAGCCATGTAGAGCCCGGTCAGGTCTTTGCGGAGACCTATGCTCTGCTGCACTCGGAAGCCATGCTGGTGGATGCTGTTGCCAACGAAAAATGCCGCATCCTGTTTCTGGATATCCAAAGGCTTCCCGAATCAGGCGCGCTGGAAGGATGGCAAGGGAAACTGATCCGGAACCTGCTGATGATTTCATCACAGAAAAACTATCACCTGTCCGGCAGGAGCTTTCACACAGCGCCAAAATCGATCCGCGGACGGGTGATGGCTTATCTGAATACGGTTGCATTGCAGAAAAAGAGGACCTCGTTCGAGATCCCCTTTGACCGCCAGCAACTGGCTGACTATCTGAATGTGGAAAGAAGCGCCTTGTCAAAAGAGCTTGGAAAGATGCAGAAGGACGGCATCATCAGGACACGGAAAAACCATTTTGAAATCGTCTGATGCTACTTATCGCTTATGCCTTATTGAACTTTTCCTTGGGCTGCTTGCAACGGGGACACTTCCAGTCGTCCGGCAGGTCCTCAAAAGCCACGCCGTCATGTTCCGCGGGATCATATACATAACCGCAGACAGAGCAGACGTATTTCCCGGAAGCCTGTTTGTCACTGAAATCGACCTCGGCAGGGATCGTCTCCACTGGGTGATCCAGGTCCATCACACGCTTTGCCTCCAGGTTTTCATATCCCTGCGGCGTATGCGTTCCCATATAAACTGTTGGATGGCTGCGGATGAATTCCCGTACGCGGTCCAGCGTTTCACGGGCCGCCGCCGGATCCTCGAACACAACGGACAGCTTGTTCGCGTACAGCGCTTCGTCCACATAGGTGATATCACCGTGGATCATATAAAACAGGCCGTCCGATTCCACGATGACGATGCTGTTTCCGTTCGTATGACCCTTTGCTTTGATGTACCAAATTCCATCGCTGATCTTCTGGCTTTCGGGGAAATTGTAATAGGCTCCGTCCGTGAATGATACCGGAACGATATTGCCGAGTCCCTGCAGTTCCTCAGCAGATACTTCGTCCTCATTGACATAGATCATCGCGTTCGGGAAGGAACGAAGCTCGCCGGAATGGTCCCCGTGTTTGTGTGTCAGCAGGATCTTTGTCACCTGCTCCGGCTTATATCCGAGCGCGGCAAAGGCTTCCATGTAGCTGCAGATATCCTTGCCCGTATACAGGGGGCTGTTCTCGTCCGGCACTTCCTCCGGCGTACCGGCAGGCAGTCCTGTGTCCACCAGGATCACTTCATCGCCCGTATCGATCAGATAGTTCTGCAGGCTCCCGCGATACCGGATACCCGGATCGAAGCTCTGGGGACCTTCCTCGCCTCCAAAGGCAAAGGGCTGGGAATAGAATCCGTCTTTTCTGAATTTGACTGCCTTGATCTCCATGGTGCCTCCTCCTTAACGTTCATTATTGTCTGCGTAGCAACGGTCAGAGACCTTATTCTGATTTCCATACATTTCCAATTGATTATAACATATTTTTCTATAGCAGGACAGCTGCGAACCGTTCACATCGACAACGGTAAATCCATGCCAATCTGCGGGTCGATCCAGCTTTCCTGTCTGGCTTCATGTACCTGATCTTCCGGCTGTAAATGCCCGATCAGCAGCGGGGATTTCGGGTCATGCATGGTCATGTTCTTCCTGACTGTCTCCGCGTCATAGTTCGCATAACAGTACCGGCACAGATGACCGCAGGTATTGTATGCTCCGATATCTCCGCCCAGATAGCAGGCACATTCCTTCCGGGCCGGTGCTGATTTGGGGATCTTCAGCCGCTGATGCAGTGCCTGTTCATAGGTGGCAATTGTCATGCACCCGCTGCAGTCCGCGCCGAAAGAAGCAAGTTCGTTTCCCTCTCCGCAGGGACGGATCGTCATACCGTATTGTTTCCCGATCTCTATAAACGTCTTTCCCAGCAGCAGCCGCTGCTCCGCGGTGACCTGCCAGGCCTCAGGGAAATTCCGCCTTGTTTTCTCATACAGATCGATAAAGCTGATCACTGCTGTCCGGGTATATCCGGACAGCGCTTTTGCCATATAGTCAAATGCTTTGATGTGACGTTCAACCGAATACTCATCGCTGATGAAGATTGGATCATACCGCCATCCCATGCTGTCCACGCCGACTGTATCAGACAGGCGTCTGAAGCTTTCCAGTACGTTCCGTTTGTCCGGAACATGCGGTTCGATCTCTTTTCCGTATGGCGTGATCGTCACAAACCAGTATTGTCCATAGGGACGGAGCAGGTCCATATGCGGGAGCATCGGTGCCGGATTCTTCGTGCAGAAACCGATCAGATCCACCACATCCGGGGACAGCCTGTATCGGGTGACCAAACGGGGGTTATATGGATTGCGTACCAGCACAAACCCAGCCTTCAGCCGGTTTATAAACCAGTCAGAGTAGAAGGCAGGAATATCTGTACGCATCCCGGTGTTGATGATCATGATACCAATCCTTTGATGATTTCCGCGGAATCTCCGCCAATGATAAGTGACTGCGCCTGGATCTCCTCCGGAACCCGCTCTTCCTCCATGTTCAGGCAGACATAGGTAGCGTTTTTGTTCTGATATACCTGCTGCCAGAAAGTATATTTGATGATGCCCGGAGTGTTATAGCCTACGCCGATCTCCAGGAAAACGACCTTCCGGTCCCGATGCTCTGTCAGCCAGACCTCATATTCCACAGCGGCGGTCTGCCAGCCTTCGTCTTCCACGAACTTGTTGTCCGAACGGAGGTTCATGGTCAGGGGACGTCCACAATTGGGACACTTCGGCAGCAGCTCTGCCGGAATGCTCATCTTCGCCTCTGTGCCTTCCGGGAGGATCAGTTCATTATGCTCCCCGATGGTATACCCCTGGGCCAGGATCATGTCCCGGATCATATGCTCATTTCCCCAGGTCTTCCGGCAGCAGGGTTTTGTGCACTGGAACAGGCCGTAATCCCCCTGGGTATAGAACAGCCGTTTCTTATCGAATCCGGCCTTCTGGAAGCAATGGTCCACGTTGGTGGTCAGGACGAAATAGTCTTTGCCTTTTACCAGCTGAAACAGATCGCTGTAGGTGGATTTCGGCGCGTCCATGTATCGGTTGATCCAGATATACCGGCTCCAGTAAGCCCAGAATTCTTCCTGTGTTTTGTACGGGAAGAAACCGCCCGTATACATATCCCGGAAGCCGTACTTCCGGCTGAAATCGCTGAAATACCTGCCAAAGCGTTCGCCGGTATACACAAACCCGGCAGCCGTGGACAGTCCGGCTCCCGCACCGATGATCACAGCGTCCGCCTGATCGATCTTTTCCTTCAGCAACAATACCTTTTCGTCCATGATATTCTCCATGATCAGTAAACAACCCCGGCAGAAAGATTCCACCGGGGCATCCGGAAAGCCGTCTTTACTTCGCAATCGGCAGTGCAACTTCCTTGCCGTCAGCGGTTGTAAATACTCCGTCCGTTCCCTGCGCCAGCGGATCGGCGTGGCCTGTGATCGCGGCTGCACCGGCAGCATCATACCAGAATCCGTTCATGCCCAGAACGGCATCTTCCGGCAGGTCGAAGGTATAACCTTCCGCGTTTCCGTCAGCGCCTTTTTCAATGGCGTTGATCTCGTCCTTCGTATACGGCGCGGCAGTCAGCGGATTCACAATACCCTCCCTGGCAAAATACTCCCTGCCATAGAAAATGGTGCCGACACCATTAATGCTCACGCCATACGCCCAGTTCTTCTGCTCTTTCATTTGCTTTCTCTCCTTTGAGTTTCTTTCCGGCTTTTCTGCCGGCAAAGGAAGCATAAAACAGAGAAGAAAGCGAAACAAGTACGCACTTTTTTATTACATAGGCACCTTTTGGTAACCGGTCTTTTCTCACGCAAGCAGTCTCCGATAGATCTCCAGATCGCTGTCTTTGAAAACATTGAAGATTACGCGTTGGATACCGGTTTCCTTCTGCAGGAATTCCTTTACGGTCCGGATAGCTATCTCTGCCGCGAGGTCCGGCGGGAAGCTGAAAACACCGGTGGAGATGCAGCAGAAAGCAATGGATTGCAAATTGAGCTGCTCCGCCAGTTCCAGGCAGGAACGATAGCAGGATGCCAGCAGCGCTTCAGCTTCCGGTGTGACTTCATCATTGATGATCGGCCCGACCGTGTGCAACACATATTTCGCAGGCAGGTTGAAGCCGGGAGTGATCTTTGCCTGTCCGGTGGGTTCCTCGTGCCCCTGCTTCTGCATGATCTCGTGGCAGGCCAGGCGCAGCTGCACGCCGCTCATGGTATGGATGATATTGTCGATACAGCCGTGACAGCGAGAGAAGCAGCCCAGCATCTGGCTGTTTGCGGCGTTGACGATGGCGTCACACCGCAGGGTCGTGATATCGCCCTGCCAGAGAACAAGCCGGGGATTCCCGGCACAGGGCGGCAGGCTGTCAGCATCCACAATGCCTTTCTCTTCTGTCATTTCCTTCAGGAAAGCGTCCTGGATCTGCAGAAACTCCTCGAACACCGGCATCGGCGGACGGACATTCATCAGGCTGCGGAGCAGCCGCCACTGACGGTCAGCCGTATACGGAAATACCGGATACTGATACTGCGGCATTTCTTCCAGCAGGGCATGGATCAGCCATCTGCGTCTTTCGTTCTGATTCATTTGCTTTCACGCACCAGTTGCTGATATCCGGTTCCCCAGGCTTCCATGGCTTTGATGATCGGACGCATGGATTCTCCCAGATCGCTCAGCGCGTATTCCACCCTGGGCGGCACTTCCGGGAAAACCGTCCTGGTGATGATCTCATCGCTTTCCAAAGCGCGGAGATTGTCTGTCAGTACCTTCTGGCTGATCCCGGGAATGGAACGGAGCATTTCGTTGAATCGCCACGGGCGGACCAACAGGTTTCGCAGGATCAGCATCTTCCATTTGTTTCCGATAAGCTGCAGGGTAGTGGCAACAGGGCACTCCGGCAATTCTGCTTTCGTCAGCATATGTATACCTCCGCGAGAAATTAATATGCAGTTTCGTATGTCACATTCATATTAGCATGTAGCATAAGATAGAGCAAGTGAGTATCGCTGTTCCTGACGGAAAGTGAATTCAGAAGACAGAAAGAGTTGTTGCATTTTCTGCAACAACTGAGCGATGAACCGTTGCATATTCTGATGCCGATTAACCGTCAGGCAACTCTCTTTTTCAAGTATTTGACAGTGATCTCCGTCATAACGACCATCAGCAGAACAAAGCATACCAGATAGACCGGATACCAGCGCATGCCTGCCCAGTCGCTGATCAGGCCAAAGATCTTCGGTGCGAATGTGGATCCAAGATACGCGCTGGCCATCTGAATGCCGACCAGGGACTGGGAGTTTTCCTTTCCAAAACGATCCGGTGTGGAGTGTATGATGCTGGGATAGATCGGTGCACATCCAAGCCCGATCATGACAAGTCCGATCTTGGCCATCGTTACGTCCGGGACAAGCAGCAGGATCAGGACGCCGACTCCGGCAAGTCCCTGCCCCAGGCGGATCATATTCTGGTCACCGAGCTTCTCCGCGATAAAACCGGATATGCCCCGGCCAAAGGTGATCCCCAGATAGAACAGGGCGGCAAGAGAGGCCGCTTCCGCTGTGGAAACACCTTTGACAGTCACCAGCCAGCTCGCGGCCCACAGACCGGTGCTTGTTTCGAGGCCGCAGTAACAGAAAAAAGCGATTAGAATTTCTTTTGCTCCTGGCAGGGAAACCGCTTTCCGCAGGGAAAGCACGTTCCGGTTCTTTTCATCCTCTGCGCTGCCGGATTCTTTCTTCCATAACGGCATGGAGAAAACCAGAATGACCGTCAGCACAATCTGGATGATTCCAATCACCCGGTATCCTGCCGGCCATCGGGAACCGCTGTTCAGACATAACCCCATGATCATCGGACCCACTGTAGCCCCGATGCCCCACATGCAATGCAGCCAGGACATATGCCTGGAACTGTAGTGCAGCGCCACATAATTGTTCAGCGCGGAATCCACTGCTCCGGCTCCGAGTCCGTAAGGAATACACCAAAGAACCAGCTGCCAGTAGGATGTCGAAAAAGAAAAGCCGAAGAGCGCCGCCGCTGTCATTGCTACGGATACCGTAGTCACCCGCGCGGTCCCGAAGCGATGGATTACCCTATCCGCCGCCAGGCTGGAAACAATGGTACAGGCGCTGATCAGCATGGCCAGCGTTCCAGCACCGGTAATGGTGGAGTCCATCTCTTCAAACATACTCGGCCAGGCGCTTCCCAGCAGGGAGTCCGGCAGGCCAAGGGAGATAAAGGCCAGATAAATAACAGCGATCAGCAGAATCGTCACGGGGATCACTCCTTTTTTGAAATCTCCGGAAATGACGGTTGCCGTTTTCTCCCGGATACGATATGATTATATCGGATTGAATTGATGGGTGTTAGGATATTATCCGCTGATTTATAAGACAAAATCGTCAAAAGGAGTCCGCTATGCCGATATCCATATCCAATACCGTTACAGACGAAAGCGGCAGGGAACTGCTGGAATACGGAACCGCGGATTTTCCGATTGCCTTTTACAATGATAACCTGGATTATGTAGCTGTTCCCTGGCACTGGCATCCGGAGTTTGAACTGATTCTGGTAACCTCCGGGAAAGAGCGAGTCCACGCCGGAGGACAAAGCTTTGACGTCCATGCCGGGGAGGCGTACTTCATTAACGGCAGTATTCTGCATGCCGCCGAGTCCCTGGAGTCCTCAACCACGCAGCATGCCATGGTGTTCAATGCCTATGTGCTTGGAGACGAACAGTCTGTTTATTACCTAAAATACCTGCAGCCGCTGCTGACAGATGAGGCAAAGCGTGTATTCCATCTGAAGGCAGACGGGAAATGGCAGTCCCAGGCGATCAACAACCTGGAGACAGCCTGGCAGGCAGGATCAAAGGATGAGCCGGGCTGCGAACTGAAGGTCAGGAACTGCCTGTCCGAGATCATCTGGATGATCCTTACACACAGTAGTGATCAGTGTATTGCTGAGTCAGCTGCCGCAATACGGGATATGGAACGGATCAAACGAATGCTTTCCTTTCTGGAGCGGCATTATGATGAGCCGGTCACGCTGGAGCAGATCGCAGAATCCGCTGCTGTCTGCGTGAGCGAAGCGCTGAGATGCTTCCGCAGGACCGTCAATCAAACACCGATTCAGTTCCTGAAGAATATGCGGCTGCTGAAATCAGCGGATATGCTGGCCGGAACAGATCTCCCGGTTTATCAGATTGCGGAAGCATGCGGTTTTCAGGACATGAGCTATTATGCCCGGGAATTCCGGAAACTGAAAGGATGCACGCCGGTAGAATTCCGGAACCGGGTCAGGTTGTTATAAAACAGCACAAGAAACAGCACAAGATAACATATACTATTTTGAGTTTTACCATGAATATAACAGTATTTGGCTTTCCCTTCTGGATCATAATATTTTCTATAGGTGCCAGTATAATTGAAACTTATGACCATAACACAAGCATTTCAACCGTTTACACGAGTGATTGCCTGGTAAAAGTACTGGTTGCCTTGAAGCAACTGAATGCTGAAAAGGATAATGGCGGAAACGGAAGCGGCGGGTCTGGCGGCGAAAGCGGAGGAAGTTCAACCGGTGGTTCTTCAGGAGGATCAGACGGTGGTGATAACGGTGGCGGCTCCGGCGGAACAGATACAGCACAGAATAATGATACCAGATTCACTATGAGTGTGAAATTGGATAATACACGCGTTATCAGAGATTTGCAGAAGTATTTGGATGAAGTTATTTCTCATCTTACCTCCGTTGATAATTGTGATGTTGAGCTTTCTCTGGAAGTGAATGCACATGCAGAAAATGGATTCTCCCAGGGAACGATCCGAACTGTATCTGAGAACTGCAGAACCCTTCATGTTGAAAATTTCTTCTTCGACAGATAAGAAAAAAAGATCCCTAAGCCTTTAAGACTTAGGGATTTTCCGTGGTGACAGTTGGACTCGAACCAGGTCTCGCTGCGCTTCGCTTGCTCGGTCAGGTTCGTAATACTCGTCCTGCTTCGCTGCCGCTTGCATTACTCATTTACTCACCACGCTTCCGCCTCGCTTCATCTGCCACAGGCAGCGCTTCGGCTCCGCGCCCAATCGATGCCAAAGGCATCAATCGGACACTGATTCAAATCCGCTACAAGCATAACAAAAATCAGAACCACCACAAGGGTGATTCTGATCTTTGTGTGGTCTGTACTGGACTCGAACCAGTGACCCCATCGATGTGAACGATGTGCTCTACCAACTGAGCCAACAGACCATAACCGGGAACGAAAGGCATTATATCACGCCCTTCGTTTCCGGTCAAGGGAAAAATACCTCCTCCCTCCTACTTCCTACCTCCTACCTCTTTGTAGTAGTTCGATTGTCTTTTCTTTCAGCTCCTCATAAGACAGTTCCACATATTTCTCCGCTTCCGCCAGTTCTTCTTCCGTCACATTCAGTTTCAACCGTTCATCCGGTATTTTCTGTCCGCTGCCGGGATCTTTCAGTAAACACGCCACGGCGTACTTGTTTGCCAGCGGGGCCAGCGGGTTCAGGTATTCCCTCAGCGGCCGGTAATGTTCCGCCTTCATTTCTTCCGGTTTCTCGGTCAGCTGCAGTGCCAGCGCTTCATAGCCATCTGTGGACAGATCCTTCACCGCGAAACAGGGAGCGTTTTTCATGACCGCTTCCTTCCCGCCCAGCTTCTCAATATGCTGTCTGTTCAGCAGGGTCCACCAGGAAATATAGGGGATTTTCCCCGGCAGTTCCTCCTTTTCGATCTGCGTATTATAACCATACGCAATCCTCATCATATCTGCGCTCGTGATGCCGTGCTGTGACAGTCCGAAGCTGTCCACACATCCGTAATCCGCATGGATTGCCCGAGCCATTTCCTCCATAATCCTTTCAGGATGATTATCCGCCAGGATCGTGTTCAGTTCCGGATGAAAAAGCATGGAAACGGTGTACCCATGAGCATGCTCCTTTAAATAATCATTCAGACGAATACGCACATCGATATCCACACATTTCATTTTCCAGGCAAGCCCAAAGTCCCGGATCCCATATGCTTCTATTTCTCCGGCCTGCACCCTCGATGCAATAAGCTGCATTGCGGCATCATTATACTTTATCGGATAACCGGAAAGCTGCGGCCACATCCAGGCTTCCTGGCATTCCAGGCACTTATCGCTGTAGGGTTCCAGGAACGAGAGCATCTCCTGGATCAGTTCCACAACCCTTGTATTCTGCTCTGCAAAAGGCTTCATGCATGTCAGGTTAAACGACAAACCGTATTTCCGTTTTCTCTTTCCCATAACTCACCATTTTTCTCCGCTATAGCGATCATATCCGATGAAAATGTCATCCTGAGCAAGGGGTACGAAGGGAGCGCAGCCGAAGGATCTAGTTTTCAGTATTCATTGGTGGTAGGATTCCCTACCACACAAACAGTCCATTCGCTTCCGCCAGCTTCTTCACAATCTCCAGCACTTTCCCGTCTGCGTTGTACACCGACATGTACAGGTCATCCCGGTTCAGGGTGATCAGCACCTTTTCCTCCGGCAGCAGCACGCACAGATCCTTCTTTTCCCGGATCTTCCCTGCCAGCCATTCCGGAGCGGGATTGTCAAAAAGCTTTCCCACCGTCGCTTCGCAAACGCTGAAGGCATAATAACAGCTCAGTTTCAACAGGATATCCGTAAACTTTTCCCGAAATCCCGCATACCGTTCAGGCTCCAGGTAATACTTCTCCACGGCAAAGTACTTCCTGGCATCTCTTTTCGGTACCTGTTCCGGCAGGAAATCCACCACCAGGCAAGGCTTCTCCAGCAGCTCCTCAATCAGCTTATCCTTGTCCATACTCTTTTCCACCGTGTCCGAAGGACAATCATTCTGATTTCTGAATTCTGAATTCTGAATTGCCCGTTTTTCAAAACGGGCTAATACTTCCTGCATATCCGGCGTTATCCGTTTCCGGCATTCTTCCTTCAGTTCCTCCGGTACACCGTAAAACGCTTCCGCCATGCTGCCTGCTATACAGGTAAGTGTATCACAGTCTCCGCCCAAAGATACAGCAGTCCGGATCACATCCTCAAAGCTTTCCCCTTCCAGGAAGGCAGTGATGGCTTCCGGTACCGTCTGCTGACAGCTCTCCACATGATGATACCCCGGCCGGATCTCATCGCAGGTCCGGCTTAAATCATATCCGAATTCCTTGATCACATACTCCCGGATTTCCTGCTTGCTCTTTCCTTTCCGTGCCAGCCAGATGACCGAAGCCACGCTTTCCGCACCTTTGATGCCTTCCGGATGGTTGTGCGTAACCTCCGCTGTCAGCCTGGCCTTCTCCCTGGTTTCCTCCAGGGTATCATACAGCCAGCCCGCAGAAGCCACCCGCATGGCGGATCCGTTTCCGAAGCTTCCGTAGGGCTGCGAATCATCCGTAAACAACCACTTAAAGAACATCCCGCCGTATCCCGCGTCCGGAATCTTCCTGCCCCACCGCTTCATGGAATATACCAGCAGTGTCTTGATCCTTTCCGGATCTCTGGCATCACTCAGCAGGGCGTCTGCCACGGCAATGGTCATCACGCTGTCGTCCGTAAACATGCTGTCCGCTCTGAACAGCGGAAAGTCCTTCGTCTTGTCTCCCATGTCAAACTCATAGGGGCTTCCGATAATATCTCCAAGTATCGCGCCATACATGCTGCTTCACTCCAATCATAAACTCCGCTGCCTCAAAAGCAGCAACTCTACACTCTTCACTATTGGCTGTCATCCCGGGGTTTGTAGCGCCCGGAAAACTGTCCAGTGGACAGTTTTCAGTGGAAAACGGGCGGCAGCCCCGGGTAAAAGTCGAGGGATCCCTTACTACGTCCGAAGGACGCAATCATTCTGAATTGTTGAGCAGTTGTCCAAATCTATGATTTGGGTAACAACTGCCATGTTACAGCCGTCAAAGGCGTGAAGCGGCTTTGGTAACGGCGATCACAGAATTCTGCATTTGGCGTAGCCACTGTTCCACCCGGCATAACCAGCATATCAGAATCTTTCAGACAGCAGGTCGCTCATCATGCGACAATGCTAAACTCTTTACTTTTCACTTTACTCTGTATTTTTATCTCATATCTTCCCATCCGTGTCAAATCTCTCCTCCCAGTTCCACGATCCTGTCATGGATGCGCTTCTTCTCTGGCCCATGGGCATGCTTGTACAGATACTGCCAGTCCACCAGTACAAGCTCCTTCTCCGCTACTTCCAGTTCATCCAGGATCTCCTCTGTCTCCAGCTCACTGTAGACAAACCCCAGTGCAATCACTTTCTTGCACTTTTCCGACGGAGCCTTCTCAAAGTATTCCCGCCAGGAAGGATTCTCCAGCCATTCATTCAGGATACCCTTATACTCTTCTTTCATCGTTGTCACTCCTTTTCCATCTTCAGTACTTTGCATGCGCATTCAGCTTCTTCAGGTCATTGAAAGAGAACATCTTCCCTTTCCACCGGATTGTCTGACTCAGCACCTGGGTATCCAGGTCAATCCACATATAACAGTACTCGCATCCGTCCTCTTCCGTTACGGGTCTTACATGCGGGTATCGCTGCCGGTATTGGCCACCGTCCGCTGTCACCAGTCCCTTCTCAATCATTGTCCGCAGGAAGATCCACTCTCCCTGCCGCCAGCTCCCCATTCCAACGGTGGACGTATAAACTTCCAGGTGTTTCTCGCTGCAGATCGCGAAATACGGCCTGTTATCCACCAGGATGCCGGCGTTCCAGAAGCAGTCCTTGATGCTCCTTCCCTCATACTCAGGAAATGCCTTGTACTGCAGCGAAGTCATCGGCAGATAGTATTCCGGATGGCTCCGAAGAACCGTCAGGAAATCCACGCCTTCCTTATCTGCTGCCAGTTTCTCATCTGTTCTGTCTCCGCCCTCTCCTTCCTTCGCCAGAAGGAACATATCTGCTTCTTCATCACAGGTAATCCAGATATTCCCCCTCCATTTCCGGATCCGGATCACTTCGTCAAACTGTTGCATTCCCCGGTATCCGCCCTGGAAATACCCGTACCGACCCATAACGTAATCCCCGCTGCCCAGCCAACGGCTCATACCGTTCTGCTCAATCGTCTCCGCAGAAACGTCCCCGTACTTCTCCTTGTAGAAATCACCGAGCGATTCATATACAAACACCTTGTAATGTGTTCGTGTCATCTTTTCCAGCACCGTCTTTGACACAAAAACATCTCCCCTGCCGAAAAGCAGCCCCTGGAACCCGTTCACCCGTTCCGGATGTTCATGTCCGTATCCCTGCTGGAGGTTCTTGTAGACCTCCTTCGGATCCCGCTTGTCTCCCTGCTGAATCCTGAAGTATCCTTCCATCCAGTTCTTTTCACCGTTCACTAGGCCGCTCATTTCCATGCCTCTCCTTTCATTCTCCAGCCCAGAAGAAGCACGAAAAAGCCATCCCATCGTCTCCGACAGGATGGCATTGAATCCATTCCGTTTTTCTCATCCTATCGGTCAAGCTTTGGCACCTTACCGTTTCCGGCAGGTTGTCGTGCGGTCACAGGGCTTGTCCCTCGCGCACTCTTCATAGGCATTATTCAGTTGCGTATATATTATTCCACACAAAAACGTTTTTCCCTTTTTTCACGCAATTCCGCAATCCCCGCGAAATAAGCGCTGTTATTCCGCTCATCCCATCCTGTTATCCGCACCGCGCCAGTGCTATGCTTTTAGCAAATAAAAGCCGTTTACTTCTCTCCCACTCGACCGACTTCATGAAAGGAGTACCCACCATGGCAACCGGCTGGCAGGAAAACAAAGACTTCTACGAAACAAATAACGAGAAGTTACAGAAAGCTTCCTTTTTTGAAACCCCTCCTGTTCGTGGCGCGCATCTGCGCTACATGCCAAACCCCGAAGCAATGAATGACGCCCGTAGAGTATGGACAAAGAAAACATTCACGGCGGCAAACATACTGTGCCTGGCCGCCACTGCCTTTGTCTGGGCGATCAACTTTCTTTTCATCTATTACTTTCAGACAACCCTTATCCCCATTACAGGCAGTTTCTTTGTGGACAGCCTAATCCTCACGGTCGGCATCGTCGTCATCTGGGTCATCATTCGCCGCAGGCAGGAGGACTATGACAACATCGCCGCGGAAATCGAAAGCAAGTACAGCGTCGACGGGGAAAGGAAAGGATAAGCTCCTTCCTTTCCCTTCTTTGTGAATTGTCATCCTGAGAAGGGCGAAGCTCTGAGGACTGCCAGTGACAGAAATCTCGTCAGAGCTGAGGTCAACCGAAACGAGCGAGCTGCCCAGTGAGCAGTCGCGACGATTGAGGTTGCGGACATACGAAGGGAGCGCAGTCGAAGGACCTCATTCCACGCAGCAGCGTCGTCTGCTGCTTTTTATTTTTCCTTCGTTTCTACAACCTCATACCTCCTACTTCCTACTTCCTACCTCCTCCCTGTTTTCCCTCTCTCCTTTTCGCCGCAACTTGCGGCAACCTGCGGCAATTTGCCGCCTTATACCAATCCTTATCCGAATCCAATCCATATAGGAATCCTTATCCATACTGCACTGAGCAAACTTCCCCTCCAATCCCGCGGCAGACTGCCGCTGCCCATTCTTCCTCAAAAAAAGATAGCTCCATGACAGTAAAAAGGCAGTCCCCTGAGACTTGAAAAACACGGGAACTGCCTGTTACGCTGTAAATGGAAAGATAGACAAAAAAGGAGGTTCACCCAATGCCCAGCAGGATCCTGAAGGATTCCATCCTGACCGACAAGGCATTCAACAGCCTGACCCTGACAGAAGAATCCATCTACCACCGCCTCCTCGTCAGCGCGGATGACTACGGCATCTTCTACGCCGATCCGATCCTCCTCCTGCGGATCCTGTATCCCCGGAAAACAAACATCACGGAAGAAGTCATCCGGGAAGGCCTGGACCACATGGAGGAAGCAGGTATCATCTCCCGCTACACAGCAGAAGGAGAAGACTACCTGAAAATCTGCTCCTGGGAAAACGACCAGCGGCTGCGGAACTCCCGCCACAAGTTCCCCGTCCCGGAGGAGGAAGAACCAACTCCCGAACCCGCACCCGAACCGGAAACAAAAGAAAAGGCCAGGCTGGAAAAACCCGCTGACCACAACGTCAACAAAAAAGCTGCAGATAAAGTCCCCAAAACAGCAGACGAGATCATCATCCAGCTTCCCCTGGGTGACAACACCGACTATAACGTCACCCAGGAGGAAATCACAGAATTCTCCTCCCTGTACCCGGCAGTGGATGTTCTCCAGGAATACCGGGGCATGAAAGCCTGGTGCATGTCCAACCCACACAAGCGAAAAACTAGGAACGGAATCAAAAAGTTCATCAACAGCTGGCTCTCAAGCGCCCAGAAGCAGGCCAGAAGCAGCCCGCCGCCCAGCAAGCCGCAGCTTCCCCGGAACCCCTTCCTGGAAGAATTAAATACGATTCCGGCTGAAGAATATCAGCCGCAACCCAATACTCCCGCAGGAGGTGAATGAACCCTATGGACATGAACGAAACCAAACGGATCCTCGCCGACATCACCGCCATGTACCCCAGCTTTATCAAAGACAGGGACCCCGCTGTCCTCTCCCGGGTCTGGCAGCGGCTCTTTGCCAACACACCCTATGCCCTGGTAAACCAGGCACTCTACGCCTTCCTAAACACAGATGTTAAAGGTTTCCCACCCACGCCAGGCGCCCTGAACGACATCATCCAGAAAGCCCGACAGCTCAACGGCCCCACCGAGGACGATGCCTGGCTCAAAGTCTACAAAGCCATCTCCCGGGGCCTGTACAACAGCCAGGAGGAATTCGACAAGCTTCCTCCGGACATCCAGAGAATTGTCAGCAGTCCCCGCATGCTCTTCGAATGGGCCCATATGGACAGCGACGACGTCAACAAAGTCATCGCCGCCCACTTCAAACGCTCCTGGCGTGCAAGGCAGGAACTGAAGCAGGACCTCCTCCTGATCCCTGAAACCTCCGCCGATCCCCTGCTGACACCGTAAAAAACAAAAGCGGCGCTGGTTTATACCCAATGCCGCTTCCTTTTACGCAATCATTCTCTTCAGTTTCTTCCGTTTGTGGCGCTTCACCAGCCACCTGATCACCAGAACAATCAACACAATGACCAGCACCAGCGCAGCGATGATCATAAACAAATACTTCCTGAGCATTACACCCAATGAAGATACAAACAGTCCCGGCAGCGGTTCTGAGACAAGATCCTTGTAATACAGCATCTTCGTCTCATATTCCGCAGGGTTCTCTGCGTTCAGTGTTACAAGCCTTGTTCCGTGTTCATCTCCCCGGCCGTAGAGATAGAACCCCACGCCGGAGGTGGTAACCATATCGATGCCTTCATAGGTACCGCAGTAGTCATTTAAATGATCATGTCCGAAGAAGGCTGCTTTCACATTCATCTTCTTCCAGGCATCAAACTCACCACTGTCATATTCAGAAGAACACGGGCCTTCTCCCATATGTCCTGCCCAGATATATTCATCATCCAGCACATACCATTTACCGAAGTTCGGTCCATAGCATGTGACTGCTCCGGAAGTTCCGAAAGGAACTTTCTTAATCATGTTATAAACCTGCGGAACAGGAATATGCTGGAACACATAAGATACCGGAGAAGCATACTTTCTGCATAGTTCCTCATAAGCAGAAAGCATCCATTCATTCTGCTCCTCTGTCACATATCCGTATGTTCCTTTTCCCTCTTCCGCATAGCTTCCGCTGTCCATGAACCACAGCACTACCGGACTCTCCGGCTTAACCGGATTCTCCACCACAATATAGTAGTTTCCGCATCCGGGCAGATCTTCTCCGTCCACAGCCAGGCAGCCCGGATAGGACTGGTATATCTTCAGCTGTTCTTCCTTGCTGATCTTGCATTCTTCATCATGGTTTCCGAATACCAACGCAAACGGAACTCCTCGTTCAACTACCGGAGACACCGCTGCGTCAATTGCCTTCTTAACCCGGTCTTCACCACGCAGATCCCGGCCATGAATCATATCTCCCAGGAATACAACAAGGTCTGGCTCAGCAGCATCCAGGGAAGCGTTCATCAGGGACAACATAGCAGGTTGAGGGGTATCTATGTCTTGAGGATCAGCGATGATGAGTATGCGAAGTGGATAATCTGGAGAAAGGGAAAAACCTGCATCTTCCGCAGAGACAACGCATAAAACAGATGTCAAAAGTACAGCAAGTGTTAAACAAAACACATATATACGACGCATAGTATCAACTCCTGAACGGTATCCTTTTACAATAGATATGCCTTTCCCCCTTGATAGGATTGCATACTAAAACCTTTGTGTCCTGATTATTCTTCATAATCAAAAGCCACCACACCATAGTATTATGCTCTTTTTTTGCACTGGTTTTTCACTAACTGAGGAATCCAGGTCAGTTCAATCCCTTTTCGTTTAAAATCTCCTAAGCACTTTTGTATGGTTTTTCTGTCATACGATTTATCACTCAAATGATCTCCAGGATAATCAAATGGTCCTTCATATTTCTTCATAGCATCTTTTTTCCCCAGCAAAGTATTATTACTGCAATATCCGGCTGTCATAAGAGCATCCGAAAGCCTGTAGGGATTCCGGGTAATATTATGAGTAAAATCCATATAGTATTCTTTATCTTCGATCCTGATTATATTCCATGAATGGCAATTAGCACTGACTTGTCGGCAGTGAATATTAACCTTTGGATTATTCAGAATAAGCGCCGCTGAAAATGCAATGTCTGAGCATACTCCATAATGATTTAACAGAACATCCTCTGTCAAAGAGCTGCGTACCATATCTTCGCATACATAGGTTTCTCCGCCAGCAATTGATTCTTTATCTTTAATATACTGTATCGTTCTTTGAAACCATATATCCAATAGCAATACTTTTTCCAGATTATTGACAGGCTTCCAGCTTTCGATCCAATCTATTATTTCGTTCGCTTTGGCTAAAAGCTTAGTTGCCGAAAACACATTAAATGCACATGTTCTGCCGTTGACATCAGCAAAATCCAAAGGTTCTAGTCGTCCAGAACAGTTTTCCGTTGCCTTCCACATTTCCGACCCCAGCCACAGATTTGGATAATCTAACAACTTATAAACCATGTCAACTGAAACTGTTATTTCCTCCAGCTTTATTCCATCCGATAACATCTCAGATAATCTCTGCAATTGTTCTATAGTTCCACATCCTACCAAGCTGACAAAGACTACAGGATCTGTTTTTTTGACCCGTGAAATAAAATCCTCTAAACCCTCATTATCAAAAAAAACAAGATTATCATATTCCTGTATTTCAGTTGGATTCCACAGTTCACCCACATCCCGAAATCTTTTCCCTATGAAACAAGTTTGTCCATGACGCACAAAATACACACTTCATCCTCCTCAAGCAACAATTACTATTCAACAACTTCTCCTGCAAAACCAGTTATAATGTCATTCCGTACCCCCAGCAGATAATTATTCTTTCAGTTATCTTCCATCAGATCTCACCAAAAATGCTATTTCTACAGATATCTACAAATCGTTCTTTGGCAGACACACTCATTTTTGTCACATATCTGTATATGCCTTTTCTTTCTTCCGCGTAGTTTCCGCTGTCCGTAAATCACAGCACTACCGGGCTCTCCAGCTTAACAGGATTCTCCACCACAAGATAGTAGTTCCCGCACCTAGGCAGATCTTCCCCATCCACTGCCAAGCAGCCGGGATAAGACTGGTATATCTTCAGCTGTTCTTCCTTACTGATCCCGCATTCCTCATCATGGTTGCCGAACACCAATGCAAACGGAATCTCCCGTTCAACCACGGGAGACGCCGCCGCGTCAATTGCCTTCCGAACCTTCGCTTCACCACGCAGATCCCGGCTATGGATCATATCCCCCAGGAACACCACCAGATCCAGTTCAGCAACGTCCAGGGAAGCATTCATCAAGGAAAGCATGGCAGGCTGGGGGGGCAATGTCCTGGGGATCAGCGACGATGAGGATGCGGAAGGGATGCTCTGGCGAAAGAGAAAAGTCTATCTCCTCTACTAAACCAGCAGTAAAAGTCGAAAGTACAAGCACCGAAGTGCAAGAATAAGTGCATATATACGACGCATACAATCAGCTCCTGATACTGTAATCAAAATATTTAATAACCGCCATCATTTAAATCAGCTTCTGTTCTCTATATAAATAATCGGTACTGTCAATAGTTTTGCGCAAATTGCTCCTTAACGGGGTGCGGACAAAATCCTAGACCGTGAATAACGGAACAGGATTTTGTCCGCACCCTCTTACCGCAGCGAGTCAAAAACAATTTACCTTACCTTACCATGTAAATTTTTGCTTGACTTTTGCAGATGTTCGATCTGGCACCCTCCGGCATCAATTATATGGCATGATTACTGGGCTTTAAATTCATGCGTTTATAGAGCGCTTACAGATAAGCCCACATATATGGCACTTTATATTATTAATATAATAATAGAATTGTCTCATACATTATTCGTGGCATCAATTATTCTGGATCAAATCTAATAGATGTGCACACATTCTTATAGGGACACTCTTTATTTTCTTCTGAATATCGACATCTGTCTATTATATATTTTTCTTCCACAAGAAAATAATATTGGATACCTTTTTTCTCCAATTGTTTTTTCAATCCTTCAACCGAAGGCATTTCTCTATTAATAATTCCTATTACATGCTTAACATTCCCAATGCTATTACATGCATCAAGAATAGCTTTTCCTGTATGATTAACTCCTATTACAAGCACAATCTTTTTGCCAGATATACTCGTTTTTATAAACTCCAAATCCCGTTCTTGTTTAGTGTATTTAACTTTTTTATTATTCGGAACCCAATGTGCAATTGGCAGTCCTGAGAGACCTGCGATGTGTGCTGCAAGCAACGCTCCGCTATTTGCTATGCCAATAAGTGCATAATCATTATAATCCTCATCATTATTTATCTGCAGTAATAATTCTTGCGCAATATCATCCAACAACTTGTGACTTGATAATAGTCCATTACAATCCAAAACATTTCGTATACAAAAACGTTTTTCTTTATCACCCTCTATTGTTCTGTGTAAACAATAATGACCTTCCTTGTACAGATGATGTTCATCAATATACTCTCGTATACTTTTTTTTAAATCTTCAGGGGTTAATTTCTCATTGTTATTAGAATCATGATAGTATTCATAATTTTCACTTGGTTGGTTAATAGCTTTCTTTTCACAATATGCTTCAAGAGCTTCTCGTATATCGGTTGGTTCAATGCATTCCGTTGAGATCACCGGAAAAGAAAGATTCCTTTTATCAATTTCATCAAACAATGTATTACATGTAGTTTGTTCTTTTTTTAATTTGTCTATTATTTCTTTTAGCAATTGATATGGATCTTCAATCTCTTTTTTTTCAGCTTCTCCTTCATCAAACAAGTCAGTTTCCACATTCAAAGTTATTTTCCCTGGATTTATAATTACCGAGTTAATTAGTTTTAACTTTTTCCAGAATGGTTTTGAATCTTCCGGCAACTCATCCAAATGAATTCCTTCACATCTAGACTGGGATAAATCAAGTTCATCAGCCCATCGTAGTATTGCAGCAAGTGCATTAATAGTTGAGCTATTCGTAGTAAAAATCCTGTACAACGATGTATCAAGCGTTTTGACTGTATCTTTGGGATCTCCCGTATAGTTGGAAAACTTTAAGTCACTATGTCCAAGTACTATTGCCGCTATTTCTTTTTGAAGAGGTTTAGAAACATCCTTGATTGCCCCTTGTATTCCATCAGTTAACTTGACAATATATTCATTGTCCAAATCAAACTTATCTTTGTATTCATCACGTAGTAGTGCTATTTTATTATATATCGGATGCCTTTTTTTGTTGCTATCAACGATTTTACATACCATTTCCGCCCCAACCAAGGCATGTATAGCCCGATGCGTATCAGTTTTATATACCATACCAATATCATGAAGAATAACCGCCATTAAGAAGCAAAACAGATCATTCACCCCAAAGGCTTTATAATCATGAAGTATTAAATCTGCGTTAGATATAACATTAATTATATGACGTTTCCAATCATGTGGAGTATATGCCACACTAAATGCTCTATCTCTTTCATAATATGATTCGACATAAGCAGCTGTGTCTTTGATTATGTCACCAAATTCTTTCCTTTCTTTATAGATATACTGAAAAATATCCGATTTTTTGAACACATATGAGTAATTATCATCGAACTGCGCTCTCGTCATTTTTTTATTGCTCCTTCTTGTCTTCTAAATCAGTTCTTTCAACACTACAAGCATAATAATTTTGTTTAAATCCATTAATATCAAATAGTGTTTGTATATCATCCAATTTACTTACTTCGTCTGGTTGATCTGTCCTTCCTTGATTTGGTTTTTTATAATGTGATATGCCAAAGCTATGGATAATAGAAGACTTTTTTAAGGAGCATATCAATTTCATTCGCTGATACTCTGTTCCAAGGCACATGAAATCAAAGATGTAAACATACTTTTTGTGTGGATATATTCTTTCAACAATTAAATCATCATCCGTCGTTATATCAGGACCTATATTCCGTAGAAAAAGAACCGGTTTCTTGATATAAACAGAAAGATAACTAGCCAAACATGCTCCAGTTATACTTGCGCAAACAAATGCATCAAAGTCAAGGTCTGTCGTATTCATTATCATATGTAATAATCTCGTAGTCGCAAGAGCAGCAAGCTTCCCATCAGCAAAAAGGTTCCTAACATTAATATAATGATTCGAAAAAATATTAGATGAATACACATTTTCAATGGTCTTTTCTTCTGGTGCTATTTTTTCGAAAATGAGTTTGGAAAGACAGTTGTCTATTTTTTTTACAACATCCGTTTCATCATCAAACAATGAGATATAATTATCCTGATCTTTTGTAGCGTATGACAAATCATTATTTATTTCACTAAAAATACATGCAATTTTAGTGAACACCTTTTTCATATCTTGAGTTGTACTTTGCCCTATCTTGTAGAAGTATACCACCTTATAACGCGAGACAAGAACAGCGAGATCCTCTTCAATATGATTAAAATGTGAACCCGCATTAGAAAAATCTACAAATAGATAATCACCTTTATAATCCTGATTTTTGCAAAATGTAATCAGCGGTAGCATTGTTGAATTAATCCAATGATTAGGTGGTATTGTTTCTAGCAAATTAATATTCATTGTGCTGATTTTGTCGCGATCGGTGGACGCTCGTCCATATGTATAATTGATTAAATTGTTGTCGAATACTGAATAATAATCAAAGGGTTTACCATTATACTGTAATGAATAAACATATGACTGCGTCTGATACATTACCAATCACTTCCTTCTTTTTCTTCCCTTATTGGATCAATCGATATTGATATGTGCACACCAGGAAAGTAATATGGAGAAAAAACCACATGTTTAGAAGTGATCCAATCCTGTCTAATTGATTGATCTAGCACTAGCTTTTCAAACACATCGATTTTAGGTGTAATGCTTGAATAATCAAAATATAAAGGATTAATCTCGTCTATTCCATCAAACAACTTTTTAACAGAGCGTGCATCAATTTGTAGCATAGCATAATCAGATTGAATCCGAAAAACAGGATTATGGTCTTTTCCAACGGCCAATATTGTTTTAATAATGTCTATAATTCCACGATCAAAGATTTGTTTATTATTATAGTATCGATAAAGAATACTCTCTACTATACCCATTAAAGACCTGATATATCTATCATTCTCATATTCAAAAAAGACCCTGTCTGAAAACAATCCTTCTTTTCTCCATTTAAGATCAATTTTTTCTCTAAAAGAATAATAGCATCCGCTCCCATTATCACTACAAACAAAACTTAATCCCGATCTATTATAATTCTGAAAAGTATAATAACAGTAATTACCACCTGCATGTGAATATGCATTTATTATTAATTCAGAAAACGCTTTTGAAAGCTCTATATACATATCATTGTTAATACCCAATCTGGCAATTGACTCAACTTTTCTATTAAGAGACCAAAAGTCTTTTGATACCATTTGCCGGATTCTGCTCTCTGCTTCTTCTATTGTTTCATCTTTAAAGTGATATATAACCTCTTCAGAGCCCCTGTAGCCAGGTTCAAAATATGTGGGCAGTTTTATCCTTCTTATTTTGTCAGTATTCTCTCTTTTTTGTGTTATGGGAGAAAGTTCCAGCACATCAGTGTAAACACTACGGCCCACATCTGCAGCCAAGAAAAAATCAGTATTACCTAGAAACTCAACAAGTTTTGTGTTCCATCCAAAGAGCAAATAAATAACTGTATTATAGGTTTCCTTTATATAACTAAACACACTTAATAAATCGCATAGAACGCTCGGGGAAATAAAACTAGTATTTTGAAAATCCAACACTAGCATGTCACTATTCCCCTGACTAGCATATAAAATTATATCTCGCAAATAAATTTTGCTAAACATCTGATTATTCACATACTTGTCAAATATAATTCTCATAAGCTCCTCTCCATTATAAAAAATATAATCTATCAAGTAAAAATTTCATCCAAAAGCTTAACATATATCAAAAAAGCTAATTAGTTCATTATCAACTAGATGTACTTTACACATAATAATTTAAATAAATATTATAGCAATTGTATTCACGCCCGATCTCGCCCCCGCATATAATTATTCAATTTGTATCAATAACAGAACCCATAATGTCTTTTATTGTTATATACCATCTTCCAGATTATTTATCAATAGAAAAAACAAAAAATATTCATAACAAATTGCAAACCCGAAAGCGTTGTAATTGCGTTTTCAAAAAATGTTTATAACTTAAAAAATGCTCAGTATAATTCATTCCGGACGTTTCCAAGTTTCCATTCAAAAGCCATCAGAGCCGTTTACCATTTGTGTCTATTTAGCAATTCAAACACATTTGCTTAAGCACTCCCAAATATATACGTCTCCACAATCGCACTTCAATGGCACTCACTCTAATTCTCTAGTCGCTGTAATGCTTTTGATTCAACTAGATCACCGGGTAGAATATAGTCAAGTATATTCCTTATATGATATTATATTTTTAGATTAATCGTACTTAAACCATATAAAGGGGCTTTAAAAGATGAAACCAGGCTTGTATGAGCAAATCATCAGCAAGGCAATTTCAGATGAATTGTCTTCTATTCCAGATGTCTGTAAAGCTATAGAAAAACTCGATGTAGAAGAAGCCCCTCATGCTTTAGCTGAGTATGTGGCTGAAGCTATGCGTCGCACTTTGGAATCCATCCCTAAAGATACTACTGAACAGATCACTCTTGTTAACAAGATTCTTTCCGTTCTTACTGAAACACGTAAAGATATAGCTGATAGTATTGTTGATAATCGTGCTGAAAAACTGCTGCATCTTCTGGATGAAAATAGTCCAGATCACATTGCCGGGAAAAAGGCGTCTGAAATAACCAGGCCAGAAACACCAATGTCTGTAAGCAGTTTGTTTACAGGTGCTGCCCATGAACCGAAGATGTTCTCTGAACTCAAGAAAGAGATTGTCAGTGCAGACCGCATTGATATGTTAGTTTCTTTCATCAAGTGGAGTGGTCTTCGGCTGATCATAGACGAACTCCGTGAATTTACAAATCGAGGTGGATTGCTACGAGTCATCACTACATCCTATATGGGAGCTACTGAAGTCAAAGCTATCGACGAACTGTCAAAGCTTCTTAATACAGAAATCAAAATCAGTTATGACACCGCCCGTACCAGACTACATGCCAAAACATATGTCTTTTACCGGGATACTGGTTTCACAACTGCCTATATTGGTTCTTCCAATCTATCTAATGCTGCCATGAGCAATGGTTTGGAATGGAATCTCAAAATCACTGCTATTGATCAACCCGACACACTAAAAAAGATTTATGCTACTTTTGACAGCTATTGGAATTCCTACGAATTTGAGCCTTATACAACAGATTCACATCCCAGGCTTGCAGAAGCCCTGAAGGGAGAAAAATGGAAAGGCAATAAACAAATCTTTCTCTTTGATATCCGACCTTATCCCTATCAGCAAGCCATCTTGGATCAGCTCCGTGCGGAACGGGAAGTCCGTGGATTCTATCGCAACTTACTAGTCGCCGCAACCGGTACCGGAAAGACTGTCATTTCGGCCCTGGATTATCGAGGCTGGAGAAAAGCCCATCCTAAACAACTTAATCGATTGCTGTTTATTGCTCATCGGGAAGAAATCCTTAAGCAAAGCATAGCCACTTTCCAAGCGGTTCTAAAAGATCCCAACTTTGGTGAACTCTGGGTTGGTAACTATAAAGCAGAGACTCTAGATTACCTGTTTATCTCTGTACAGACACTCAACTCTCAAGCTTTATGGAAACGTCTCCCTCCGGATTATTATGACTACATCATCATAGATGAAACACACCATGCAGCAGCAGATTCTTATGCAGACGCTATTGAAACATTTAAGCCACAAGTGCTTCTCGGATTAACCGCTACTCCGGAACGCATGGATGGCAAAAGCATCCTTCGCTTCTTTGATAACCGCATCGCTGCTGAAATACGTTTACCTGAAGCCATCAACAGGAAGCTTCTCTGCCCTTTCCAATACTTTGGAGTCAGTGATACAGTAGATCTGAATGATTTGAAATGGACTCGCGGCGGCTATGATCGCAAAGAACTCAACAATATCTATACCATTTCCGGCTCTATAGCTCAAAAACGTGCAGATCATGTGGTTGATTGCTTGTCACGATATACTACAGATATGGACGAAGTCAAAGCCCTTGGATTCTGCGTTTCCATTCAACATGCACGTTTTATGGCAGAACATTTTAATATCGCTGGTATTCCTTCTCTGGCGTTGGACAGTTTTTCTTCCGACGAAGAAAGACAAAGTGCTCAAAAGAAGTTAATCGATGGCGATATTCATGTCATATTTGTTGTTGATTTGTATAACGAAGGTGTTGATATTCCAGAAGTTAACACTGTCCTGTTCCTCCGTCCAACTGAATCTTTGACAATTTTCCTGCAGCAGCTGGGACGTGGTCTTCGTCTTTGTGACGGAAAAGATTGCTTAACTGTTCTGGATTTCATCGGTGCAGCAAACCGGCGGTATAACTTTGAGGAAAAGTTTGCTGCGCTTCTAGACGATGAGCACCACACTGTTGTTGAAGAAATTGATCGTGGTTTCACCGGTGCCCCTAAGGGTTGTTATATACAACTTGAGAAAAAAGCTTCACGCATAGTTTTAGATAATATACAGCAATACTTCAGAGGCCATGCAGAGCTTGTAAACCGTATTCGTACCTATCACGAGGACAGCGGTCAGGAATTGTCCTTTGAAGGTTTCTTGAGCTGGTATCACATGACACCGGCAGACATTTACAAAAAAGGCATTACTTTTGCCAGGCTTTGTGTTGAAGCGAATGTACAAGAAGATTTCCATGAAGAGATCGAGCTGCTTTTGAGCAAAATCATGTATCGCTTCACTGTTTTTGATTCTCGTAGATGGATACAATTCTTGCTAGATATACTACCCAATCTAGGCAAAGTGAATATAGCATCGTTATCTCTTCTGGAGCAGCGAATGTTGCAAATGTTCTATATTACTGTCTGGGACAGTTGCGCTGAAGATTGGAATAGTAATGAAGTCCAGGAAAAGCTCTTAAGCTTGGCTAATAGTCCAGTCATGTTGAAAGAACTACTTGATTTGCTCAAGTACCAATTCGATCATATTGATTTTATTGATTCCGCTACAGACCTTGGTTTTGATTGTCCTTTAGATGTGCATTGTACCTATACTCAGCGCCAGTTACTTGCCGCATTGGATTATAAAAACTACAGTGCAATGCGGCAGGGTGTTTTGTATCTTCCCGCTAAAAACATTGACGTTTTCCTAATCACCCTGAATAAAAGTGATAAAGATTACTCTCCGACTACCATGTATGAGGATTATGCTATTAGCAACACGCAATTCCATTGGCAAAGCCAATCCACCACATCCGCCGAATCCCCAACAGGTCAAAGATATATCCACCACGCAGAACAAGGTGGTCACATTCTCCTATTTGTCCGCGAATTCAAAAAGGATATCTTAGGGACTTCTCCATATACTTTCTTAGGTCAAGCTTCATATGTAAGTCACCATGGAAGCAAGCCTATGAATATCATCTGGCAATTAGAAAAGCCCATCCCAGGGAAGTATCTGAGACGGGTTCAGCAAGTTATGGGCTAGCCGCAAAACATACCTCATTCATTTCATTCTTCTCCCTTTGGATAATCCACTGCCAGGATCTCCTCAACGGACACATCCAGGATGCTGGCAAGCGCCACCAGGTTGTCCACGGTCGGCAGGCTGATGCCGTGTTGCCATTTGTAAATGGCCTGTGGGGTTGCGAAACCCAGGAATTCCTGGAGTTCCCTGACGGAAACGCCGGAGCGTTTCCGTAGGATACAGATATTCTGTCCGGTTTTGTTCAGATCCACTACCGGAATCCGCATATGGATTCCTCCCCTCCTTATTTTCTGTATGTACTGTCGGCTGGATTCGAACCAGCGGCAAACGGCTTATAAGGCCGACACTCTGTCCGCAACCTCAATCGACGCGACTCCACACTGTGGAGCTCGCTTGTTTCGGTTGACCTCACCTTTGACGGAATTTCAGCCACTGGCTGCCCTCAAAGGTTCGCCCTCCTGAGTTATGACAGCATATGAAGTACTGCCGGCTGGATTCGAACCAGCAACTTCTGCATTAGAAGTGCAGATCTCTATCCGATTGAGATACGGCAGCATATGAAAAACACCCGCTCCCAAAGGAACGGGTGTCAGTTCATCTTGTACAGATCAGTTATTTCTAAAGGAGCCGATCTTTTCCGCGATGATACTTAATTGCGTTCCATATGGGCACAGCAAAGCAATGGTCGTTCTGTTTACGCGACCTTGTGTCTTTATGCCCATGTTCAGGAACTGGTACATCGTTTTGGCTCCTTTCATCTCTCTTTGATGACTGAATTGTATCATACAGGAGAGCTGTTGTCATTATACCAGTAGTATAATAAATCACAAAAGAAGTCAGGAATAGATAAACAGCATCCCCGGCATTTCTGCCGGGGATGCATAGTATTGTCTTTAGCATACCATGTCTTTATACTGCAGGCTTCCCAGGTATAATATTGCAATACAATCTTTCTGTATAATTACACCCTGGCTTAGTGCATCTATAGACGTCTGTATGCAGATTTCTTGATGGAGTATCGTATCCATCCCAAAATTCCATTTTATGTGTATGACCACTATCTGTCATATTCACATTCGTATTGTTAACAGCCAATGCTTCAATAATAGTCAGCGTAGCAATAATAACCAAGCATAAGGCAACAAGCTTTTTAACACAGTTTTTTCTCATATTTCATTTCCTCACCTTATATATTGTTTATCAGTTTTCAGATCTGCCGTTATCAGTTAAAGCAGCTATAGTAGCAGGAATTGCCCGGTCCACCGGGAATCGCGCCACCGGTACCCACACGGTAACCGGGGTTGGGGCTGCCGCCACGTTCATTGCCGCCCGCGGCTACGGGAGAAATTACCGTACCGTCCCGGTCAAGGGCAAACGCACAAGACGCCAGGGATACAATAAGTACCAGCATAAGAGCAAACGCGATCAGTCTTTTAGTCATAGTTTTTCCCTCCTTCAGTTGTTTTCCGTTTTGTCTGCCCGTGATTGCCTGTCCTTTTGCTTTACCCACATCACAACCAGGAAAATGATCAGGGCATAGAGGATAATGTTTCCTACAGTGGTAAGCCAGGCCAGTGTGTTCACTGTGCCGGTGTCAGTCATAAGCATTCCCCCTCCCTTTGGTCTTTGTATATATAAACGGATCAGAGAACGGTTTTGTTTCCATTTATTCCGCATTCATATCGTATACCTGGGCGAGCCTGGCGAAATGCTTCATGTACTTTGCGTTCAAGTCTTCATAGTATATACACTTGTCTCCGTATTCCATCCTTCCCTATGTTTTGCTCGCGCGTACAGGTATAAGAAGCAGTGGGCTCAACAGAATATCAGTGTTTCAACAGACATGCTTAAAATATGCATTATATTTGTATATTGAGTGATCCGTTACACTTGTTATGCACATAAGATATAATCGGGCAAATGCAAACAACCAAGAACTCTATCCGGACAATGTAAAATTATACGAATTCACTCCAGAACCAATTACATCACAATACTGTAAACAACGCATGTAACCTATTGCAAATTGTACTATCTTATTATATTCTTTTTTCATAAAGATGATCATCTTCGGGAAACAAAAAACAAAAAGGAGCGTACTGTCTATGAAAAAAACTCTTGCACTTATCCTCACCCTTGCATTGGTATTATCTTTGTGCATTTCTGCATATGCAGCTTGCTCAATACATGGAAACAAATATAAAGAATCTGCAGGTAGTGATGATGTAGAGATTATCAATGATAATAACTATAAAGGACACATCAAGAGAACGACTAAGTATTGGCATTGCTATTACTGCGCTGCCGCTGTTGGCGGCGGTCTTGGGCCTCAAAATTGGACAACAACTTCAGACGATCGGGTAAGTCATTATTATAGTAAGCAAACCGTCGAAACCAAAAATGGGATACCGTGGAGACTCAAAATGACCTGCAACTGTGGATGGACTGCCTATTCATATTTCCGTTAATACACTGGAATGTGTATAGTGTAGAAACACATCCACTAAGTCACCCGGCAGATTTATAATCTGCCGGGTGACTTTAATGAATGTTATTGATATAAGTAAACCATATAAAATGAAGATGATATCAAGTATTTAATTCAAGACATAAACTTCCAATAATCAAAAAACGTTCTAAGAAAGAACGATCAATATGAAGGAGCATATGATGAAAAAGTTTATAGTTGTTCTTTCTATAATAATATTTATGTTTGTTTCTATTTCGCAGGCTGATGAATCATTAGGTGGAATCAGCGAAGATACACTTGTGTATTATTATCCGGTTGTAGGACAATACTATCATCTGAACCCTAAGTGTAGGATTCCGTCAGAGTATCCACAGATGGAATCATACTTTAAATATTCTGAAAGAGTCGAAGCGCCATATTGTAATCTTTTACCATGTGAAGTATGTACTACCCCATTGGAGCAAGAAGACGGACCTCTTTTCTCATCTTTTGGTGAAGTAAGCGACGAAAACCGTGCTATTTTTGGTGAAGATTTCTGTATCGCAATTGTGAAAAAAGAGGGTCAATATTATCGTGTTGTAACTAAAGTTGATGAAAAGGCAAAAGCTCTATTAACAAATGCTCTTGCGCTGGAAAATGAGGAAGAATGTCAAAAAGCTATAAACACTTATATCGAATACTGTAAAGCTCTTCCAATATACTATGACGAAGTAATCACAGCCGTTCCGCTCAGGGATGAAGAACTAAAGACCCTTGAAGGAAAATCTCTTGAGGATATGCTAAATGAAGGATATGATTTATACGTTAATGAGGATGACGAAAATGCAGGTGATGACGTCATCACTTTTGTAAAAGATTTTTATGAATACATGATAACTATTATAGAATCTCAGGAAGAAAGCCATAATCATGATGATGGTATCTGTCTCGATGAGTTAATAGTAGAACACGCAGAATTCCTGGATTTCTCTGATAATGCGTTTGATATCTGTTATCGTCCAGATGGAACATGGATACAGCCTGAGGATATAGGAATTGATATACATCCAATGCATCATGAATAACATATGGCACACGGAAAATGAACAATCAAAGAGGAAAACTGTTTCATTGAATGATACATATTCAAAATAGATTTGAATTGCCAATATATGGAGCATTAAAAGCAGCCCGATCAAATAAACATCAGGCTGCTTATTAACCTTTATTATTGAGAATTATTTTTATACAATCCAAGCAGTATCTAAAAAATCTGATCACTTTTCACAAAAAGAAAGATGAATTAACCCTTTCAGTCTTTTGCGGTGCCAATGTTTTACCGAAGATAAGAATACACATTGCTCTTCTTTCCGCAGACACATTTGTGACCAATTCTATAGGGTATACCGTTTCTTGTGTCAACAAATGAAATATCATACGAATGGCTTTGTGGATAAAGAGCTCCCTTCCCCGCTTCATACTTGCCGCAATTGGGACATGTAATATAATATGTTATAACTCCATGATGTTCACTTGCATTAGAGATATATTCCGTCGTACTGCTTGATGTTGCTTTGTCATTATTACATTTCAAGCATGTTGTTGCGTTAACAGTCAGCGGAATAAAAACACAAGCGACCAACAAGATAATAATTCTTTTCAAGTATCCCCTTTTTTTCATCTCTATTTCCCCCTTTTACGATTTACCGCAGGTAAGAATACACATTGCTCTTCTTTCCGCAGACACATTTGTGACCAATTCTATAGGGTATACCGTTTCTTTTGTCAACAAATGAAATATCATACGAATGGCTTGCTGTTGGTATATATGTCTCTTTTATATATATTTTCCCTTTGCAATTTGGGTCTGAACATTGTGTATATGTGAACACATATCCCCAATGTGTAGAATCATTATGTAAATACTTGGTTTCAGTGACTATATCAGCCGTTACTTTTCCACATCTTCCACACATCACCAAAGCATTTACTGCAACAGGAAGAATAATACATACCAACAAAACAAAAACAAGCACCATCCTCTTACATCTTTTCATATGTACACCCTCCATTTACTTTTTCAATAGTATAAATGAAAACATTGTCGACAACGCAAACATAATACTACATAAACGTACTTTTTGCAACTCTTTTCATTATTCGATGTTTTTTTCAGTTGTAAGCCTTAAGAGATATTTGTACCTGACATATAGCACTTTTACCAATTAAATTGTGGAGACAGAGCTTCTTGCCCTGTCTCCGGGATGGTTCATTCTTATTTGTTCCGTTGGTTTTGTTCGTTGGTTTCTTCTTATCGCTCCTTTCCTGTTTATTGTCCGCTGGTCTCTATGACGATGGCCTCATCGGTATGAGCGCCGGTACGGGCGTACATGGGGACGAGGCTCAGGGAACTCACGTTGTCCATGTAGGGGAAGCCGATTTCGTAGATTACTTCATCACCGTCCATGAAGACCCGGTTTTCACCGCAGACGTCATTCATGGGCTGGTGGTTTTTGTACAGGTCCCAGTAGATGATCAGGTCTGTGGAAACTTCTCCGGATCCGGTTTCCAGATCATTCCGGGCTTTGACCTGTTCATCCGAGGACAGGCGGATGGTCACCTGCATATCCGCCTGACCGGCAACGGCGGTTGCCTTTGCCTTCCAGGAGTTTATCTCCAGGGTGCCCTGGAGGGTTACCGCGTCCTTGTTCTTTGCTGCGGTAAAGGGAATACTGGTTTTTTTAGTTTCCTGCCAGTTTTCCTTATAGTTGGCATTATCCTGGAATTTAACGGCATGGTTGCAGGAAACAGACAGGGCAAAGGACTGGGAGTCTGTTGCCTTCTCTTCCGGAATGACTGCTTCCAGCCAGCCGATCAGGGAACCGTCCTTCTGTTTGATTTCCATTCCACCCACGGTACGGGTTTCGGTTCCGTCCTCCAGGAGGATGCCTTCAACCACATCATAGGGGCCTTCCAGCCAGCGCTGGCTCTGGCCGTTCAGCCAGTCATGCTCCTTCATATAATCCGCCTGGTCAATGGCCGGGGCTTCCCCTGTGATCCAGTTTTCCACCTCATGGGTCCATTCGGTCTCTTTGGGAGCGCCTTCATTGAGCTGGATCAGGTCAGCGTTTGAACCCACTTTATAAGAGGCAAAAATGCGGCTGCCTTCGTAGTAAGCCTGATTGACTTCCACGGTAATGCCGTCTTCCAGGGTCTGGGAAGCAGCGGGCTTTTCCGCGATCTGATCCAGAACGGAAAGGCGCTTGTCTGCATACTCGCCTTCCTGGGCAGCCACTTCGCCGAATACTCCGCTGCCTGCCGCAAAGGCAGCGGATATGGAAAGCACGATCATTGAGATCGCAAGTAACACGGTCATGGTTTTCCTGAACATTTTTACCTCCTTCAGGGGCGGATGGTGGTTATTTCGTTTGTCCGCACCTGACAATACAACGGAAGAAAAGGCGGTTTTGTTCCTTCTGGCTGGAAAATAATGCCAGACTGTACAAATACAGTCTGGCAATTCACAATTTCGTGATCGCTGTTACCAAAGTCTCTTCGACACTTTGACAGCTGCAGCGTGGGAATCATACACCGTGCTAAAGCACGGATGAGTCCTCAACAATTCATAATTTCTTCAGTGTTTTACTATATGCATTTCTTTGAGTAGAGCAACAGTATTTCAAGAATGAAACAGGGAGCGTATGCCATATTTTCACCGGTAAATGCAATATCATTGCATTTGGCGGTGAAAACATGCATAAAACACCGTTATCCGTGCGGAACTGTAAAGAACTGTAAAAGAAGGGCAGGATGAATCGGTTCCCTGTTCGTTCCCAATGAAAAAGCAGCCCGCTTTGGGCTGCTTTTCGGGACTGATCTTACTTCCCGGTGATCGGTTCAGACGCGGCGTCAGGATCCTCCGCCGGGGCTTCGCTGATGGATTCAAAGGGGGCGTTTATCTGTGCCGCATATTTCTGGCTTGTGCTGTTCTCATAGCCATAAAGGACAGCATTGGGTGAATGGTTAAAGATATTGTTATCCGTTGCCGACCCGTAACCATTGGAGAACCCGCCGATCATTGCGTCCGGGTTCAGGATCGTTACCTTTTTCAGGTTAGGGCACAGCGAAAACGCGTATCCGGCAATATTGTTCACGGAAGCCGGCAGCGTCACGCTCTCCAGGGAGGGAGAGAAGGTGAAGCACATCCATTCGATCGTTTTGATTCCTTCCGGGATTTCAACGTTCTTCAGGTGCTGGACAAACTGGAAGGCATAGGGGCCGATAGCCTTCATTTCCGCCGGGAAGTCATTGGCTTCCAGGGTTTCCTGTTCCCGGCCTGCCGGATAGCTGATCAGCGTACCGCTGTTGTCAAAGAGCATACCGTCGACGGAACGGAAGACAGGATTGTTTTCGGCAACCCGGATCTCCTTCAGCTCAGGATTATCCGCAAAGTCGTTGCCGTTGTACATCCTCACAAACGTGGAAGGAAGCTCAATCGCGGTCAGGCCGGTGCCCGCTACCGCGGAACCGCCGATCGTCCTGGTTCCCTCCGGGATTGCATACTCTCCGCCCCAGTTTTTACCGGTCGGGTAGTAAAGCAGCTTCGTCCTGTCACTGGTGAACAGCACGCCGTCCACAGAGACAAAATGCTCATTGCCTTCCGCTACTTTGATTTCCTCCAGCTTGCCGTTGTAGGCAAAGGACTGGGATGTTCCGATTTTTTCCAGGGAAGCCGGCAGGGTAATTTCTTTCAGCTGCCGGCACTGATAGAAGCAGTAGCATTCAATTTCTTTCAGGGTTTCGGGCAGGTTCACCTTAGTCACCCTGGCATTCCTGAAAGCCCACTCAGCCAGTACTTCAACGCCTTCGGGAACGGTCACTTCCCCTCCCTTGCCGACGTATTCCACCAGGGTTTTTCCCTCGATGATAAAATCATCCTCATTGCTTTCCGCGGGTGCCGTCCCAGCCTCAGGAATATCCTGCACCGTTTCCTTTACGGATTCCGCCGCGGTTTCCGGCGCTGTTCCCAGGGCTTCAAAGTTCAGGCCGCACCTTTCGGCATAGGCCTGCAGCCCGCCGCCCGCGTAGCCGCACAGGACAGCGCCTTTTGCAGCTTTCCAGAAAATGTTGTATGTTTCCGGTTCATCGTCATACATGTCTTGCGGCTGAATATCCGGATTCAGGATGGTCACCCGTTCCAGCGCCGGACAAAAGGCAAAGGCATGACTGCTGATGTACTTCACGGAAGCGGGAATCACAACCGTCTTCAGGGACTGGGCGCCGAAGAAAACCTTGCTCCCCAGGTATTCAAGCCCTTCCGGCAGTTCCAGTGTTTCCAGGTGCCTGTTCCCCCAGAAGGAGTCATGGGCAATGTGCTTCAGGCCGGCAGGGAAATCTTCCGCTTTCAGTTCCTTTTCTCTTTTTTCGTTCGGATAGCACAGGAGGGTATCGGAGTTGTACAGGACGCCGTCCACTGAGCGGAACACCTTATTGTCAGGAGACACGTTGATTTCCCGCAGGTTCGGAAGTCCCACAAAGGCAACGTAATCCCGGCCCGCGCTTTTCAGTGTGGAAGGAATATTGAGCGTCTCCAGCCAGGAGGCGTCTATACAGGATTCTCCCAGTTTTTCTGTTCCTTCCGGAATGGAATACTCTGCATCCTGTTTTCCTGTCGGATAATATACCAGGGTTTTACCGGACGCCGTAAACAGGACGCCGTCCACCGTGATGTAATTCCCGCCTTCCGCCACGTTGAATGCCTCGAGCGCGTAGTTGTCGCCAAAGGCCTGGGTTGTATTCTCCAGTCCTTCCAGGGAGGCCGGGATGGTAATCTCCTTCAGCTTGCGGCATTCGTAAAAGCAGTGATGGCCGACTGTCTTCAGGGTTTCCGGCAGGTTCACCTTGGTAACAGCGGTATCCTGGAAAGCTTCCGAAGCCAGCTTCTCTATGCCTTCCGGCACAGTCACTTCGCCGCCCGCGCCGACGTATTGCACCAGGGTCTTTCCCTCGATAACAAAATCATCTTCACTGGTTTCCGCGGGTTTCGTTCCGGTCTCGGGAATATCCTGCACCGTTTCCATCGCGGATTCCGCCTCAATTTCATCCACGATTTCCAGTTCTGTTCCCAGCGCTTCAAAGTTCAGGCCGCACTTTTCGGCATACCTCTGCAGCCCGCCGCCCGCGTATCCGCACAGGACCGCGTTTTTGTCGGCATCCCAGAAAATGTTGTATTTTTTCGGATTGTCGACTGTGATATCTTCCGGCTGAATATCCGGGTTCAGGATGGTCACCCGCTCCAGTTCCATACAGACAGCGAAGGTATAATAGCTGATGGTTTTGATGGAGGCGGGGATCACTACGGTCTTCAGGGAGCGGGCACCGAGGAAGACTTTTCCGCCCAGGTATTCAAGCCCCTCCGGAAATTCCACGTTCTCCAGGTACTCGTTCCCCCAGAAGGAGTTATGGGCAATCCGTTTCAGGCCGGCGGGGAAATCTCCCGCTTTCAGTTCCTTTCCCTGTTTTGCGTTCGGGTAGCACATCAGGGTATCGGAGGTGTACAGGACGCCGTCAATCGAACGGAACGTTTTATTGTCAGGAGACACGTTGATTTCCCGCAGGTTCGGAAGTCCCACAAAGGCGACGTAATCCCGGCCCACGCTTTTCAGGGTGGAAGGAATATTAAGCGTTTCCAGCCTGGAGCTTTTTACGGATGATTCTCCCAGTTTTTCTGTTCCTTCCGGAATGGAATACTCGGTATCACGTTTTCCTTCCGGATAAAACACCAGGGTTTTACCGTCCGCCGTAAACAGGACGCCGTCCACCGTAATGTAATTGCCTCCCTCCGCCACGCTGAACGCCTCAAGCGCATAGTTGGCGCCAAAGGCCTGGGTTGAATTCTCCAGGCCTTCCAGGGAAGCCGGCAGGGTAATCTCCGTCAGCAAGCTGCAGCTGTAAAAGCAGTGATGGCCGATCTCCCTCACGGTTTCAGGCAGGTACACCTTTGTAACGTCGCTGCTCTGGAACGCTTCACCTCCCAGCACTTCAATGCCTTCCGGCACCGTCACTTCGCCGCCCCTGCCGTTGTATTTCACAAGGGTCTTTCCTTCGATCGTAAATTCGCTTTCAGCAGCGTCCTCCGCGAACGCGGTAAAACAAAGTCCGGTTACCAGTACGATGCTGATCAGCAGAGCAACGAGTTTATTCCAGGCTTTCCGTTCCATTTCCCCAAATCCTTTCTTCCTTACGGTTCCGGCTTTTTAAGCGGATGAGCATTCCCCGGTAACAGAAGGGCAATGCTTCACTTTACATATTCATCATACCGGTCCGCTGTTTCAGAGTATTCACACGGATGTAACAACCATGTAAATTGAGTGTCTCGGGAACATATCTGCTGACAACTTGATTGCCCGTCGTTTCCCTTGTATAATGCGTTCATCCATAACCCCGGGAGGTATGTGTTATGCGGATCAAAGCTGTGGTTTTTGATATCGGCCAGACCCTTGTCCATTATCCCATCCCGCTGAACTGGTCCGCCCTGTACCGTCCCGCCTTTGAACACATCGAGCAGAAGCTGGGGCTGAGCCTTTCCGAAGAAGCCTATGAGCATATCGGAAAAACCCTGGCAAAGTACAACGCCCGGATCAATCCCCGGGAAAAGGAAGTCTCCTCCGATCTCATCTTCTCCGAGATCCTGGAGGGTACCACCATTCCTGAAACACTGAAGGAAACCGTCAAAAAAGAGTTCTATGACTATTTCCGCTGTAAAGCCCACGTTTATCCGGAAGCGGAGGAAACCCTGGCGGAGCTGGCCGGGCAGGGCATCGTCACCGCGACCCTGTCCGACGTGGCCTACGGCATGGACAACCAGTACGCCCTGGATGATATCCGGCCGCTGCTGAAATATATCCAATATCCCTATACATCCAATGACACCGGCTGGCGGAAGCCCTGCGGAAAGGCGCTGGAAATCCTGGCGGAAAAGACGGGCGTCCCGGTACGGGAAACCGCCTTCGTCGGGGATGAGATCAAGGACGTGATGTGCGCGAAAGGCGCCGGCGTGGTTTCCGTGCTCATCAACCGCACCGGCGAAGCAAAAGACTACGGGCAGGATTATGAAATCAAAGACCTGCGGGAAGTTATCCGGCTGATTAACTGACAAAGGGACGACGACATGACAGCGGGACAGACACTCAGTCACATTTTCTCCAAAAACAGTGACAGAGTATCAGTCCCGGCAGTCACATCGCCGGCTTCATGCGGGTGAACAGAAAGAAGAGGACAGCTGCTGCCGTCCTCTTTGTTTTATCTTTGGTGTTATTCCCTGGTAACGGATTGGGAGAATGTCAGTTTGTGTGCCATGAGTTCCGTTGTGCCTTCCCTGTAATCAGAGTACTTCACGGAGAAGCCAACCTTTCCCTCCGCCAGCTGCGCCTCGGTCACGGTCCATTTTCCAGTCCATTCCTTCGTTTCCCCAGCGGCGAAATCCGCTTCGCTGTATTCCGCAACCTGATTTCCGTCAGGATCATACAGGATCACCGGTCCGGCCAATGTATCCCCGCTGACGTTGGTCAGCTTAATGGTCACGTCAATGGTTTCCGGCCCGCTGAGCTTATCCTTTCCCAGCTCCATATCGACCCTTACGGGTCTTCCGCTCCGCGCGGCGGGAGCCGGAGAAGGAACGGCCTCCTGCGCGGGAGCTTCTTCCTTGGTGATGAACTTGGAGACACTGAGTTTAAACTTTGTTAAACTCTCTTCGCGATCTATGTAGTCAGAGTATTCCACATAGAAAGTAATTGTTTCATCCTTCAGCTGCTCTTCGGTCACTGTCCACTGTCCGGACCATTCCCTGGTTTCACCGACGTCCAGGCCGTTCCTGCCGAATTCCTCAATGATCTTTCCGTCCGGATCGTACAGGGTCACGGACTCCTCCAGCTTCCGCCCGGAAACGTTGGTCACCCCGATTTTTACGTCGATGGCTTCCGGTCCGCTGAGTTTGTTCTTTCCCAGCTCCATTGAGACTTTGACAGAATTTGCCATCATATCATCATAGAAATCGCCATAATAAACAGGGATCTCATGGTTGCTGATCATGCTCATCGGTATTGTCGCTGACAGGTAAATATGTCCATAATCACCATGCGTGTTTTGAAACGGTGAAGAGATACAGGCTTCCAGGCTGAGCCTGTCCAGTTCTTCCGGTCCGCAGTTCAGGATCACTTCATACCGGTCTTTGCAGTAATCGCTGTCAAGCCAGACCACCGGGCTGTATTCCGTTTCGACGTTTACGATCTTTCCGGTATCCATGTCCCTGGCAATTATCTGCAGGTCAAAGGACGGACTGTGGAAAGCATCGTTCTCATCGCGCGCCTTTTTGCTGCCCTCATCCTTGATCTGGATATGCAGCTGGCCGTCTATCCAGCCGATGCCGGTCAGTACGGCGTCTTTCGTTCCCAGGTGGATATTCAGGGGACTGCCGGTATCCAGCACCTTGATCTCTTCCGGCACACCCACATGCACAGCATGATCGCGGGAGATCATCCCTTCTTCGGTTTTTCCGTATTCCTGCAGGATCGGCTTCAGGTCTGTATGATATGTCTTCGAAATCTTCAGGTCCGATAATCCGGTGGAGAGATACAGATCCTCCAGCTTCACATCCTCATATGGATAGTAACACTTATACCTTCCGAGATAGGTAGCCGCGCCAGTCCCCGCATCCATTTCCAGGCAAATGGGGTCCTGTATGGATTCAAGCATGAACTGTTTCTGAAAATCACCTGTATACAGGTATGCAAACCATTTCGTGCTGTAATCAAATCCTGCCTGTTTGCCTTCCGCAGCCTGTAAAGAATACTCCAGCCAGCATTCGCCATCCTTTACCAGGCCGGCAACAACTTGCAGGATGACCCAGTCCGGCTGTTCCGAAGCGCTTCCCACCGGACGCAGTTCCTTCAGGATACTGTCGATATCCGGTTCCTCCCTGGATTCCCGGACTTCCTCAACAGTGTCCGGCACAGATTCTGTCCTGGTAATACTCATGATATTGAAATCAGTCTCATCCACACCGACATACCACAGCCCGTCCCCGGCTTTTTTCATTGTGAAATGGACATCATACGGGATAATATTTCCTCCGGGTGTCCGGATTTCCACTTCCATATGCACTTTTCGCGTGTTCGTATTCCCTGTCCCAAGGATCTCTTCGGACAAAAGAGCTTTCGGTGTACCAAATTCCAGCACGTTATCTGCCAAACTCCCGAAAGCGCTGCCTTCTTTCACGGGCATACACAGGGCCAGCATGCCTTCTTTGTCCCTGTCCATCCAGCAGTTATAGAACAGATTCGCACGGTCGAAGACTTCCTCGCTGACAGAGTCGTTTCTCCGGAGTTCCTCTTCCTCGGCAGCCTTCTGCTCCGCCTGGAGCATATCAGACATGATTTGCTCAATGCTCATGCAGCTGATATACCACTGTCCGTCTGCTTCTTTCGTCTCTGTGATATCGACAGGATACAGGATCTCCTGGCCGTCCCTGTGCCGGATTGTCAATTCACAGGCAGCTCCCCGGGCATCTTCTTCCGGTGCGCCATAGAGCCGGCCGATTTTCCATTCGATCGGTTTGTACCCGTCTTTGACCATAAACTCCACAGTCGCCACGTGGCGTTCATCATTCCTCATGGAGGGCTGGCACAGTGCCAGCATGCCTTTTGTATTTCCCTTATTCCAAAGGGTCAGGAAGTCCGTGATCCTGTTCACAAAAGGCGGGATCTCTTCCGCTTTCGCCTGGCTGCCTTTTTCATTTCCGGTCAGGATGAGATCCTTGTCCGTAATGCTGTACGGCGGGTCCACGGTGATTTTGGTATCCCACATTTTATGTGGTTCAAAATACCAGAGGCCGTCGGTTTCCTTTTTCGCTGTGAAGCGGAAGAAACCGTCCTCGTCTTCCGACTGCATGGAGATGCTGCATCCCACTGTCACAACCGGCAGTCCGCTTTCCTTTACCCACTTGATCTCCCAGTTCTTCGGCGTCCGGTTTTCCAACAGCTGGTTCAGCTTGTCCCATTCACTCCTCCACGGAGTAGTACACAGTGCCAGCAGACCGTCTTTATCCTTCTTCTGCCAGCAGGTCAGGAACTCATCCAGGCGGCCGGACAGGGTAGTGTGCCATTCATCTTCCGGTAAGGGAGCTATACCGTCCGCCGTTTTGGCATAGCTGTTTGCAATTTCATCAATGCTCGCGGGAATGATGTACCACTGTCCGTCTGACTCTTTCTTTACCACGATATCCGCAAGGTTCATAACCTTGCTGCCATTCGGCGACCAGTGAATTCCCTCGCAGGCCGCGCCCCGGACGTCATCTTCCGGCTTTCCGTAAAGCTGGCCGATTTTCCATTCCAGCGGTGTTCCGGGCAGGCTCTGCAGATAGATCATGAAGTTCTCATAACCCGTGTCTCTCATATCCGGCGGGCAAAGCGCCAGCATACCTTCCTTATCGCCTTTACTCCAGCAGGTATAAAATTCGTTGATCCTGCTGACAAAGGCCGGGATCTCCCCTGCTTTGACGGTACTGCCCGTCTCATTGGATGACAGGATGACATCCTCATCCTTCATGTTGAACCAGACGCTGTAAACCGAATTACCTTCTCCCAGTCCGGCCGGTTCAAAATACCAGAGGCCATCCGCTTCCTTTTTCATTTTAACGAGATAGAAACCGACGTCGGCCTCCGACTGCATACGGATTTCACATCCCACCGTCACAACCGGCCATCCTTCACCCTTTATATCGGTGACCTGCCAGCTTTCCGGAATACGGTTATCCAGGATCTGTCTCAGCAGCGACTGTTCACTTCTCCAGGGCTCGGTGCACATGGCCAGCATGCCGTCCAGCTCTTTCTGCTGCCAGCAGGTAAGGAAGTCGTGTACGCGGCCCTTGATCGCGTTTTGCCATTCGTCATCGGTTTCTGCGGCTGTTTTTTCTGCCGGTTCAATTTCCGGGCAGATCGTGCTCAGCGGGAGATTGACGGTCCAGTCATCCTGCACAACGTCTACCAGCACAGAATAATTCAGGATCAGCGAAACTTCATCGTAATTATCCGGTCCGCAGGCCAGGATTTCCTCATACTGATTCGTGGCAACGCCGGCTTTGCCAGACCCTGTCAGCATCGTGTAATCCACACCGTATTCCGCTTTCGCGGGATCGATATAATCACCGCTGATCCATACGTCGCAGGCCTGGTCATACCATTTTCCGTTTTTACTGAGGCCTTCGCCCGTATACTCAATCCGCACATGCAGCTGGTTGTCAATCCAGCCGATGCCGGTCAGCAGCATGTCATCCCGGCCCAGGGGAACGCTCAGCTTTTCATCCGTGTCCAGGATTTTTTGCTCTCCGCCGTAAACCTTGGTGATTTTGCCTTCCTGCGGCTTTGCGTATTCCTGAATATACGGATGCAGATCTATTGCAGCACGCTGCACAATGCGCATATCCCTGATACCCAGGGTGATCTCCCGATCCTCGCCCTGAATCTTCCGGGAATGATGATCCCCGATAATATACTTATTCCTATACGCTTCATCCGCGTTCACATCACAGGTTGTTATTTCATTCACGTTCCTGGACCCATCCGCCGCACCATCTTCCGGACAGATCGTATTGATTATCCTGTCCGGCTCCATCTCAAGGCCGGGATATTTGTTGTCCAGATCCTGAATGGTATATTGTACAGAGGATTCATTGCCCGTTGCCAGACCGGCAACAACATTCACACAGATTCCCTGCTTTTCACAGCTCAGATTCACAGGCTGTAACGAGTCTTCATCGCTGGTATTCCCCACCAACAGATCGCCGGTGCCTTCTCCCTGGCCGACGGATAATGCGGTCACGATGGGCTGTGCGGTATATTTGTCCTTATCACGGATCGGATCCGGGCCGCCGGGTTTTCCGGTCAGGGCCGCGATGCCAATGCCAAAGACCAGCAGCAGGGCCACGGCGGCAGGCATCAGCCTGCGCGGGCTGTATTCCCTGCGGGCGGCTTCGGCGTTCCGGATTTTCCGCAGCACATTCCGGGTGTTTGCGTCCGTCCATTCTGTATTCCGGACCCGTTCATCCAGGGTCTTTTTCATATCAATCTTCTTCATCGAAATACCATCCCTTCAGATTCGCCTGCAGGATTGCCTTGGCCTTGCGGATACGCGTATTCAGCGTATTGACGTTCGTACCCAGCGTCATCGCCGCTTCCTGCAGTGACAGCCCTTCCCAGTAGCGGAGCACCAGCGCGCTCTTCAGCTGGTCGGGCAGTGCCTGTACCGCGTTCCAGACCGTGGGATCATAATCCGGCGGCAGCTCCGCTTCCCGGGTCGTGGTTTCTTCCGCCGCGTGCGCGAAAACGGATCTGAACCAGGAGCCGCGCTGCATGCTCCGGCAGGTATTCACGGCGATCCGGCTGAGCCAGGTCTTCTCCGAGCATTCCTTCCGGAAACCGGCGTAATGCTTCCAGGCTTTGAAAAATGTTTCCTGGGCCGCATCCTCAGCCAGGAAAGAGTCATTCAGCAGGCACAGGCACAGGCGCCTTATGTCTGTACCGTATGTGGTCATCAGATGAACAATTGCCTGTTCATCCGATGCGGGTGCATAGGACATTCTTTATCCCCCTTCCACATATACAGACGCACTGCCGAACAAAAATTGTTTTGGCATCTGAAGAAAATTGCAAAAGGAATTATATCAGAACAGAAACGGCCGTGACAGGCATCCGGCGCAGGATTTACACCATTGTTACACCGCCGTGATGACTCGTTAATCTGCCCCGTGCTATATTCATTATGACGAAGAGGATCAGTACTGTGTGACAAGATGCGGAGGTGCAGTCAGATGTTCCTTGTACATCCTCAACCAGAGAACAAACCCGAGCAGGGATACGCTGTACGCCCCGCCGGAATCCTGTACCTGCGGGAGACAGAACGGTTCGGACGCCGCAGTCTCCTGCTGTTTGTATCCGTGACGCTGTGTTACCTGCTCTTCCGTGATCTTGGCGCCCAAAGCATGATTCTCTGGTGTTTAGTCACCGGCATATTCACGCGCGTTGTCTTTTCTCTTCCAGGCTGGATCCGCAGGTTGATACTGTACCTGAAGGTATCCCGCCTGTCCCGTAAGGCATCCCGTCTTTGCGGAGAACTGGAAGAAGAATAATATACAGGATAAGGGGGGAAAGCCAAATGCTTTCCAAAAAGCACCTGACAAACAAACTGATGTATGCACCCCATGCCTTCCTTGTGCTTGTCTGCATCTTCCTGAGTATATATCTCTTCCATGATTATATGATCCAGAGTCCGTGGCTCTTTTTACCGTTCGCCGGGTTAGTCACAGGTGCTGCCTTCGGCCTGCTGTACCTGATCCATAGGGCCATCCGAAAAACCAGTGATAAGAAGCAGGGCGAAGAACAAAAAAATGGTCATCCAAGAACTCAAAGAAGAAAGATACCAACTGAAATATCTTCATAAAGCAATGTGTCTTTCCGGTTCCACGTACAATTACAAAGTCTCAAAAGTAGACGTGGTAAAAAATCGAAGCAGTCGCATGTGTAATCAGGGAAATCTTTGAATACAACAAAGGTCAATACAACACCCGAAAAGCACACCACGAAGTGATCAACAAAAGCAATAAGATAAACCATAAAAGATCCAGCGATAAATGCACTGCATGAATCTTATATGAAAGTGTCCGAAAAAAACCATTTTAACAAGGAGAAGTTGGAAAAACAGCAGATAATCTCATTAATGACATAATTAGATATTATATAAAAAACATAGACGTAATCATTTTACTATGATATTATTCAATCAATTAGGAAACTATGTTGTATTCCATTGTTATAACTATAATGAAACTTAAAATAGGTACATTATTTAGAATCAAAAATGCTTTTTCTGTCGGTTTGTACTATAACAAATTATAATATTGGGGGTAATAAGGATTGTACAATAAATGTAAACACGACAATCACAGTATTCTTTAGGGAAAACGATTATGTTTTTACGGAGTTTCCCTGTGCGCAAAGTACAGTTCATATATGGTTGCCAATAAGTGACATCATATTTTAATAGGATTTGATTGATTGGATGGATGAGCGTTCTGTGACATATGAAAGGAAGTTGCGGGCTATGAAGAATAAACGGATTGTTGCTTTTGCTGTCGTGTTAGTTTTTCTATTCTCATTTACCTCATCGCATGCCACAACCAGTTCCGAGAAAGAAAATACTTATAATGCAGCCGTCATGCAGTTGGAAAATTATCTTGAATCCATCAGTAGTAATACTGTTGATCTTGAGGGAGCTTTATCTACATTCAATGAACTTGGCGGTTACTCAAAGAGCTTACAATTTGGTTACTATGTTCAGATATTGATAAAAATCTCACAAGGAGAATATGATCTGGAACTGGACAACCTTCTTTCCATGCTACAAAATAATGAAGGATTCAAGAATTACCTTGTAGATATGCGTAATGATTCATCTATTGGAACAATCGATGAAATAGAAGCATATGCACATGCACGAGAAGCAGAATACAAGGGACAGACAGAACAAGCCAAGGAATACTATAGGAATTGTTTGGATTTTTATGATTCTTCGTCTCGTTATTATGCTCTTGTAAGTTTGACTGATAAACAAACATATGAAAATGCGCTAGAGCTAATGAGATCGGGAGATTTAGCAGGAGCGTATTATGCCTTTAAGGAAATTGAACGATATAATGATAGCTCGGATAGAATGGCTGCTATTGAACGGCAACTAGGGTACAAGCCATTGTCTCCAATTGATAATTGGCAACCTGCTTCTGAAGTATCACAAGCAACGACACAAATAGGAATTGTAACTGTCCAAGGAGTTATGGCAAACAGTGATGCCCGATTAGTCCGAACGCTTCCTAATCCGGACAGTGATCTGGTTGCCAGAGTGTACGATGGAGAACAATATCCATGCTATGATGTGGCGAATGGCACAAATGGCAAAACATGGTATAAGATCCTTGTTAACGAAAGTTGGGGATGGATATCTTCTAGTGTATCAACATTACAATAATACTAAATATACATCTGTCGGATACATAACAGAAGCATCTGTATCTTTCTGTCAGTTTCATGCATTTATAGAGCGCTTATATATACAATACCCTCCTTACTAGTTATCCAGTAAAGAGGGTACGCATCATTTCCGGAAATTATGGTTTTCGTTCGATAAATACTTCCTGGTTTTGAATAGTGATTGTTTTTCCCGAGTTCTCATAAAACAATAAGCTTGGATCAATAGTATTATATTTAGAATATCCCTCAGTAATTTGCCCCGTATCGTTGTTATTAAGAACAATCCCAATATGTGTATTCTTTTCCAGTTTCCCCATCACTTGGATCGTTTTCTTCTTTCTAGAGAACAAATCATTCCCGCTTTTTGAAGTATTGTCATCTATAGCCAGATAGCCTTCTATAGCCATCATGCCATCATAGTTATATATTCCGCCCCCCGCATTAGAAGCTTGATTGTTTTGTATCTTATTGTTCTGAGAAAAACTAATGCGTCCAGTATCTATATATAGACCTCCGCCTCTTCGATTTGCCTTATTGCCTTGTATAGTTACATCTGTCATGGTCAGCAATGCATATACCCCTTGCTTACTATTGTTTCCATGAAATATAGCACCACCACAAGATGAAACTGAATTGTCTTTTATTATGCTCTTAGTAATTGTCATGGTTCCATGGCTTG